>CAXXEF010000001.1:0-2724817 GCA_963677825.2 uncultured Sporobacter sp.
GTCGCGGTGGACGGCAAGGCGATGAAAGCCTCCGACATCATCCGCGTGCTTAACGATATCGGCGGGCGCAACGGCGTGGGCCTGCTCGACGTCGTCGAGAACCGCCTCGTCGGCATGAAAAGCCGCGGTGTGTACGAAACACCGGGCGGTGCGATCCTATACCACGCGCACGAGGTGCTCGAAACGATCTGTCTGGATAAAGACACCGCGCACATGAAAGAGCAGCTCGGCATCCGTTTTGCTGAACTGGTGTATAACGGCCAGTGGTTCACGCCGCTGCGCGAGGCGCTCAGCGCCTTCGTCGACAAGACGCAGGAGCCGGTGAACGGCAAGGTGAAGCTCAAGCTTTACAAGGGCAACATCATAAACGCCGGCGTGTGGAGCGACGACAGCCTTTACAGCGAGGAGCTTGCGTCGTTCGGCGAGAGCGACTACAAGCAGGCTGAGGCCGAGGGCTTTATCAATCTGTTCGGCCTGCCGATTCAGACGAAAGCAATCCTCGACGAACAGAAAAAGAAGAAATAACCATCGTGTCGCCTTTTTGGCGATGCGGTAAAACATCAGCAGAAGGGAGCGGCGTGCCATGAAACTGTGGTCTGGGCGGTTTTCCAGCGACACGGACGCGCTTGTTGACGAACTTAACGCGTCGATCGGTTTCGATCAGCGCTTATACAAAGAAGATATCAAAGGCTCGATCGCTCACGCGACGATGCTCGGCGCGCAGGGCATCATCCCGCAGGCTGACGCCGAAGCGATCGTCAAGGCGCTCAGTGCGATCGAACAGGACATCGACGCCGGGAACTTTGAGTTCAAGCTGTCCGACGAGGACATCCACATGAGTATTGAGGCCGAGCTGACGCGGCGCATCGGCGACGCGGGCAAGCGTCTGCACACGGGCCGCAGCCGTAACGATCAGGTCGCACTCGATTTCCGCATGTACCTGAAAAAGGAGATCGCGGCGATCCGCGGCGGCGTGCTCGCGCTGCTCGAAACGCTCTGCGACATCGCAGGCGAGCATCTGACGACGATCCTGCCGGCCTACACGCATCTCCAGCGTGCGCAGCCGACGACGCTCGGTCATCACCTGATGGCGTACGCGAGCATGCTCCGGCGCGATGTCACACGCCTTGAAGACTGTTCGGCACGGCTGGACGAGTCGCCGCTCGGCAGCGGCGCCTTGACGGGCACGACGTATCCAATCGACCGGATGGCCGTCGCCCAGTCGCTCGGCTTTGCCGGTATCACGCAAAACAGTCTCGACGGTGTCAGCGACCGCGACGGTGCGATTGAGCTTTTAAGCACACTGTCGATTTTAATGATGCACCTGTCGCGCTTTTCTGAGGAGCTCATTTTCTGGTGTTCGTGGGAATTCCGGTTCGTCGAGCTGTCCGATTCATACGCGACGGGCTCGTCGATCATGCCGCAGAAGAAAAATCCCGATATCCCCGAGCTGGTGCGCGGTAAAACAGGGCGCGTTTACGGCAGCCTGATGAGCCTGCTGACCGTCATGAAGGCGCTGCCGCTGGCGTACAACAAGGATATGCAAGAAGACAAAGAACAAGTGTTCGACGCGGTCGATACCGTCAAGAACGTGCTTGACGTATTCACGCCCATGCTCGCGACGATGACCGTAAAGCCCGACAACATGCGACGTGCAGCGTCCGAAGGGTTTATCAATGCCACCGACTGTGCGGACTATCTCGTTAAAAAGGGACTGCCGTTCCGGGATGCGTATACCGTCGTCGGCAAGCTTGTGAGCACCTGTATTGAAAGTAAAAAAACATTAGAATCGCTTACCATAGAGGAATACCAATCGTTCTCGCCGCTGTTTGGCGCGGACGTGTACGACGCCGTGAATCTTGAGACATGTGTCGAGCTGCGGGCAGTACCGGGCGGACCGTCGAAAAGCTCCGTACAGGTGCAGATCGAAAGCGCACGAGACTTTCTGGCCGAGCGCGCCGAGTGAGGTGTATCATATGAAACCAAAAGTATATATCGACGGACAGGAGGGCACGACCGGGCTGCAAATATTTGAGCGGCTCGGTGGACGTACCGATATTGAGCTTCTGCAGATCGATTCGGCGCGGCGTAAGGATAAAGCCGAGCGCAAAAAGCTCTTAAACGCTGCCGACGTCGTCATCCTGTGTCTGCCGGACGATGCCGCGCGCGAAGCCGTTTCGCTCATCGATAACGACGCGACGCGTATCATCGATGCGTCGACCGCGCACCGCACGGCGCCCGGCTGGGTCTACGGCTTTGCGGAGCTGACAAGAAATCAGCGCGAAAAGATCCGAGCATCGAAGCGTGTAGCCAATCCCGGCTGCCACGCCGTCGGGTTTGTGTCGCTTGTGTATCCGCTCGTGTCGGCGGGGATTTTACCCAAAGACTATCCGCTCACATGCTTCTCGCTGACGGGCTATTCCGGCGGCGGCAAGTCACGTATCAAGCAGTATGAGCAGGAGAAAACACCGGATCTGTACGCGCCTATGCTCTATAAGCTCGACCTGCACCACAAGCATTTACCGGAAATGACGGCCATTACAGGTGTCGCGCGTACGCCGGTGTTCTGCCCGGTGATCGACGATTACTACAAGGGTATGGCGACCACGCTGATGCTGCATAACGATCTGCTCAGCGGGAAACCGACCGCCGCGTCGATCCTCGGTATGTTCCAGGAGTACTACGCGGATGAGCGATTTGTTTCCGTCATCGGACAGCCGGAAAGCGGCCTTTTGGAGAGCAACTGGGGCGCCGGTACGAACAATATGCAGATCAGCGTCAACGGGAACGACGAGCAGACGATCGTAACGTCGCGCTTTGATAATCTGGGTAAGGGCGCGTCCGGCTCTGCCGTGCAGAACCTGAATATTCTGCTTGGATTTCCGGAGGAAACCGGACTGGAATAATAACTGAACAAAGATTCAACGGTGGCAACGCTGCCGTTTTCCGAAAAAGAGAGGGAAGGATATGAAAAACATTGACGGCGGCGTCTGTGCCGCCGCGGGATTTAAAGCCGCCGGCATCCACGTCGGTGTAAAATCGAACAATCCCGATAAAAAAGACCTCGCGCTCATCGTGTCCGACACGGCGTGCACGGCGGCGGCTGTATATACGAAGAATATCGTCAAGGCAGCGCCGCTGCTGATCACTAAAAAGCATCTCAGCGACGGCACGGCGCGTGCCGTGCTCGTCAATTCCGGTAACGCCAACGCCTGCGCGCCCAACGGTGAGCAGCATGCGGTCGACTGTTGCCGCGCCGCCGCCGACGCGCTCGGCATCGACGCGCACGACGTGATCGTTGCGTCGACAGGTGTGATCGGGCAGGAGCTGCCGTCCGGCGTCATTATCGACGGCATCCCGGCGCTCGTCGGTGCGCTTGCTGCAGACAATTCTGAAGCCGCCGCGCAGGCGATCCTAACCACGGATATCGTCGTCAAGCAGCACGCCGTTCAAACGACGATCAGCGGCAAGACGGTAACAGTCGGCGGCATCGCCAAGGGCAGCGGTATGATCCATCCGAACATGGGCACGATGCTCAGCTTTGTTACGACAGACTGCGCAATTTCATCAGCGATGCTCGATAAAGCGCTCAAATTCATCACAAAGGTCAGCTTTAACCGCATTTCTGTAGACGGAGATACGTCGACGAACGATATGTGCAGCGTAATGGCCAACGGGCAGGCCGGCAATACGCCGATCGAGGCGGATGGCGATGACTATGAGGCGTTTGTCGAAGCGCTCAAAGAAGTCTGCGTGTTGCTCGCGATACAGATCGCGTCTGACGGCGAGGGTGCCAACCATCTGATTACTTGCACCGTTACCGGTGCGGCGAACGACGAAGCCGCCGAGGCGATCAGCAAGTCGGTCATTTCGTCAACGCTTCTGAAAGCTGCAATTTTCGGCGCGGACGCCAACTGGGGGCGTGTGTTGTGTGCGATGGGTTACTCGGGCGTCGACTTTGACCCCAATACGGTCTCCGTCGCCTTCGAATCGGCCGCCGGTCGCATTGACGTGTGCCGCGACGGACGCGGGCTTGTTTTCGACGAAGAAACCGCCAAGAAGATTCTCACCGAGCACGATATTGTCATCGACATTACGCTCAGTGGTGGTAACAGCGCGGCTTGCACATGCTGGGGCTGTGATATCACCTATGAATATGTTCGAATTAACGGCGACTACAGGACGTAACGGCTTAAAAAGGTTTTCAAGGGGGCGTGATGGATGAAATGGGTAAAGGGCTGGAAGATCGCCTGTGCCTGCTTTTGTGTACTTTTCGTTATTCTGGGTATAAGGGCCTGGTTCCTGCAGCACCAATCCGAAGCGCATGTCGCCATTAACCAGCCCTATCATTGGGTCATTGCTTTTCAGTTTATGACTCAGGCGGTTACATTGGAAATCGTAGAAAAAAAGATGGATATAGACGACGAGTGATAAAGCAACAGGGGCGATCGTCAAACGGCACGCTTCATTAGAACAACGTAACGCCCGCTCGTACGCTTCAGAACATGCAGCGGTAATAGCACGAGTATAAACAAAAGAGGTGTCAGCATGGCTAACAGCAATCAGGAACGCGCGCGCACGCTAGTCGAAGCGCTGCCGTATATTCAGCAGTATAACGGTAAGGTCGTTGTGATCAAATACGGCGGCAATGCCATGATCAGCCCCGAGCTGTTCGACGCGGTGATGGAGGATATTATCCTGCTGCAGCTCGTCGGCATTCGTGTTGTGCTTGTTCACGGCGGCGGACCGGAGATTAGCGAGATGCTGCGAAAAATCGGCAAAGAATCGCGCTTCGTCAAGGGGCTACGATATACCGATGCGGAAACGATGGACATTGTCCAAGGCGTCTTGTGCGGAAAGGTCAATAAAGACCTCGTCGCGACGATTAACCGTAAGGGTGGCCGCGCTGTCGGTCTGTGCGGTATTGACGGGCGGCTGATCGAAGCCGTTAAGATGGATCGCGGAGACGGGGAGGACTATGGCCTCGTCGGCGACATCACGCGTATTAACCCCGGTATCATAAATGAGGCGCTTGGTGACGCGTTGGTGCCTGTTATCGCGACTGTTGCACTCGGCACCGACGCCGATACGGCGTACAACATCAACGCCGACACGGCAGCGTCGAAACTTGCCGTTGCGCTTGGCGCAGAGAAACTCATCGTTTTGACCGATACACGCGGTGTTTTACGCGATCCGAAGGACGACCAGACGCTGATCCATCAGATCAAGCGCCAGGAGATTCCGGCGCTGATGGACGACGGGATCATCACCGGCGGTATGATCCCCAAGATCGAATGCTGCGCCGAAGCGATCGACGGCGGCGTCAAGCGTACACACATCCTCGATGGGCGCATCGCGCATTCCATTTTGATTGAGATGCTCACCGACGAAGGCGCCGGCACGATGATCAGCTAAGCGACTTTAAACCAACATATTCAAGCGCAAGGGCCGGAAAAACCGGCCCGCGCGATCTTTTTAGGCGGCATAGCCGCTTGTTTCAGGGAGTGATTAAAATGAATAGCAGCGATATCAAGCAGCAATACGACAAACACGTTATGAAAACCTATGCGCGTTTCGACGTCGTCATAGAGCGTGGCGAGGGCGCGACGCTCTATACCCCGGAGGGACAAAAGTACATCGACTTTACGAGCGGCATTGGCGTTAACGCGCTCGGTTACGGCAACACGAAATGGGCTGAGGCGATCTACAAGCAGGCGCTTACGCTTCAGCATACGTCGAATCTGTATTATACAGGGCCTGGCGGTCAGCTCGCCGAAGAGCTCACGACGCGCTCGGGGATGTCGGTCGTGTTTTTCGCCAATTCCGGCGCGGAGGCCAATGAAGGCGCGATCAAGCTCGCGCGTAAATATTCTTATGATAAATACGGCGCCGGCCGCAGCACGATCGTCACGCTTGTGCGCTCATTCCACGGGCGGACGATCACGACGCTGGCCGCGACGGGTCAGGACAACTTCCATAAGTTCTTTTTCCCGTTTACGGCCGGATTTGTGCACGCCAACCCTGGCGATATGGAAAGCCTCAAGTCTGCTGCCGGACATGACGCGTGCGCTGTTATGCTTGAGCTTGTGCAAGGGGAGGGCGGCGTGCTGCCGCTTGATCCCGAGTACGTGAAGCAAGTCGCCGATTTTTGTGAGAAAAACGATCTTCTGCTCATCGTGGATGAGGTGCAGACTGGTATTGGCCGGACGGGATCGCTGTTTGCGTTCCAGCAGTACGGTATCACGCCCGACGTCGTGACGTTCGCCAAAGGCATAGCCGGCGGCATGCCGATGGGCGGCGTACTCACGGGCGACAAGTGCGCAGGCGTTTTGTCCGCCGGTACACACGCGACGACGTTCGGCGGTAACCCGATCGGCGCCGCGGCAGCGCTGGAGGTGCTTCATCAGCTGACCCCAGCGCTTCTGGACGACGTTGCCGAGAAGGGCAAATACGTCCGCGAGACGATCCTCAGCTGGTGCTCGGATACGGTAAAAGAAGTGCGCGGCCTTGGCCTCATGCTCGGCATCTCGATCGCCGAGTGCTATAAGCCGATAGACATTGTCAACAAGTGCATCGAGAACGGCCTCTTAATTCTCACCGCCGGTACGGACGCCGTGCGGATGCTGCCGCCGCTGACGATCAGCTATGCCGAGCTTGACGAGGGTCTTGCAATCCTGAAAAAGGTACTGGAGGAATTCGAATGAAAAAAGATATGCTGAAACTACTCGATACCTCGAAAGAGGATATTATTAAAATCCTTGATACGGCGGATCGGCTGAAAGCGGAAACTAAGGCCGGTAAGAAGCACGATTTTCCAGACGGCAAGGTGCTGGCAATGCTTTTCTCAAAGAACTCAACGCGGACACGCGTGTCGTTTGAGACAGGCATCTACCAGCTCGGCGGTACGGGCATCTTCCTGTCGAGTGCAGACAGCCAGCTCGGTCGCGGTGAGCCGATTCAAGACACGGCACGCGTGCTCAGCCGCTACTGCGACATCATCATGATCCGCACATTTGAGCAGGACGAGGTTGAGTCGCTGGCAAAGCACGCAAGCGTTCCCGTCATTAATGGTTTGACCGATTTCGAGCATCCATGTCAGGTACTCGCCGACCTCATGACGATCCGCGAGTACAAGAAAACGCTTGAGGGACTCAAGATCTGCTACATCGGCGACGGCAACAACATGGCCAACTCCATCATCGCCGGCGGACTGATCTGCGGCATGGACGTCGCCGTCGCCTGTCCGGACGAGTACCGCCCGCACCCCGATATCCTCGACTTCGCCGCGCAGCAAACGGGCGCATCGTTTACGATGACGAACAAGCCGTCTGAAGCCGCCGCCGGTGCCGACGTTATCTTCACGGACGTCTGGGCGTCGATGGGGCAGGAGGGCGAAGCCGAGAAGCGCATACAGGCGTTTCAGGGCTATCAGGTCAATGACGAGATTATGGCGATCGCGAACCCCGGCTGCATGATTCAGCACTGTCTGCCGGCGCATCGCGGCGAAGAGATCACGGAAAAGGTGTTCGAAGAGCACGCCGACGAGATTTTCGACGAGGCGGAAAACCGCCTGCACGCCCAGAAGGCGATCATGTACCTGCTCATGGGCGGGAAATAGAAAACACTATAAAGAAGCCGGGGCATTAATGCCCCGGCTTCTTTTATTGAGTTAGCGTGCTTTGGTTAGCCTACCGCTACTAAAATCATGTGGTCTGTATCAAACTCTGAGACGACTGGAGTTGTTGCTGTTCCGAAATCATCATTGTCAGAGTAGTTGCGGCCATAGAAATTAGTGTCTGATTCATGTTGCTCTTCGTATAGCTGTGTGCCGTTGGTATCATTGTTTGTGATGGTGTTGAAGCTAAAGTTGTTGCCCCCGTTTTCACTCGGATCGCCAGTACCCCAGCTGAAGCGAATCATCACACCATACCCGCCGTTGTCTGAAATCGTATTTTCAGCGATAACGTTTTCAAAGGAACCGAATAAGCATAGGCCATGCCCAGTACACTCGGTGATAGTATTGCCCTGAACGATGTCATTATTGGATTTATACAGATCGATACCATTACCACTGCAACCACTCACGGAGTTATATGTATAGGTGTTGCCATGGCTGTAGATGTCGGCATAAATACCACTTAAACCAGCACCGGAAACCGTATTATTCGATACTGTAAATCCTGTGGCGAACGGACCGGTATTACTTGTATAGTAGCCAATTACGATACCGTAACCGTATGGGCTGGTAATTACGTTGTCGGTGACTGTGCCCCCAGTTGAATACTGAGAGAATACAACGCCGTTTGAGGAGCTAACAATTGTATTGCCATTGACCTTGATGCCATCGGCGTCGTTCGGCACATAAACACCTGCATACGCGTTCTTAATGGTAAAACCATCGATCTTAACATTGTCCGCTAATACACTAAATGCAACATTTGTTGCTGGGTTTCCGGCATCAACTATAGCACCGGGTGCGCCTTTGAGTGTAATTCCTGCTGTTGAAACGGTGACGGCTTCTGAATAAGTCCCCGCTGCGACATTAATCGTGTCGCCGTCAGCTGCCGCGTCAACGGCGGCCTGGATCGTGACGTACTGCGTCGTTACGCCGCCCTTTGTGATCGAAATATCAAACGGATTGCCCATATTGGACCAGAAGCGTGTGTTCGCGTCACTCGAATCGGGCTGGTAAGCCTGATAGCCAGCAGGTGCATTAACCGTGACGGTCGCCGTCGGTGCGGCTTCTTCGACGTGGCTACCGTCGGACCAGATCTGTCCTGCTTCGCTTAATGTGCCGCTGACAAGTGTAAAGACGGACGGGGTTGCAACACCGCTGCCTGGATCAACATTTACGGCGCCCCAAGAATTGCCGGTTGTATTGAAGTTTGTGGCAGTGACGGTTGATCCATTGACGATCATCGCGGCGTTTCTGCTGTTTTTCACCGTCACATCGTTTAAAATGAGGTAGGCGTTGTCGTAGGTGTTGATACCCGCGGACTCCCCATCTGCATCAAATGTTATGTTATTGACGGTGATAGGGTTAGAAGCGTCGCCGGCCGCGAATTTGATTAGATGCTTATGACTGTTATCGGTCGGCCAGCCTCCCAACGTATCCGTCACTGCTTTGACAGTGACGCTACCAATACCGTTAAGTGTCAGTGGGGTTGTAATGTTAAGCTGCTGTGTCAATTCATAAGTTCCTGCCGCAATGTCGATCGTGTCGCCGTCAGCTGCCGCGTCAACGGCTGCCTGGATTGTGGCATACTGCGTCGTCACGCCGCCCTTTGTGATCGAAATATCAAACGGATTGCCCATGTTGGACCAGAACATGAACGGATCGTTCGGATCGGGCTGATAAGCCTGATAACCAGCGTCTACCGTGGAAACAGTAACGTTCCCGTTTTCAGAATAGATCTGATATTGTGCGTCATTGAATGTGCTGTTACTGAAAATGAAGACCGCATCTTTGGCGCCGTGATCGTCGACTTTAACGCCGCTGTTGTTAACCAAAGATAACAGATTGTTGGCTTCAACAGATGAGCCTGTGACGCCGAGGCCGGCAACCCCATCGGTAAAGCCGCAACCTTTGATTGTAACGTCGACAAGTACAACGTCATCTGACTGATAAGCACTCAAACCAAAGCGGAGTCCGTTTTGAATCGTTAGGTTCTCAAGCACGACCAGATCTGCTACGTTCTGGACAGCGATTAGGTTCTTCTCGCCGCCGGAGATGCTGCCATCGTTGATGAAGGTGTCTGAAGGCTGAATCACAACGTCGCCGATGCCTTTAACTGTAATAGCTGTGGTGATCTGCGCACGTGCATCCAGTTCATAAGTGCCCTCAGCCATCAACCATAGTTGACCGTCTGCCTGATTCAGCAGTGCGTTTTCAAGATCTTCAACGTCATAGATGTAAACAGCATCAGCGGGATACATGTCGAGATAGCGTACTTCTGGAACGGCGGCTTTAATGGTATACGACTCACCAAAGCTGTAAGACTGCATGATAATATGTGTCGGGGCAGTCAGACCGTCGCCCGGATCAACACTGTACTGGTAGACAAGTGTGCCGTCGATGTACTGCTTGATCAGACCGTTGCTGCAGGTCATTGTAATGTCGTAGATACCAGCCTCGGTCGGAATGCCGGTTATGTCATTCCAGGTGCCTGTGCCATTGCTGTCCCACCACTGCCAGCCGGCAACATCTGTGGCGGAATCTCTTTTATACTGAAGTATTGTCCAATCAATGACGCCGCCCCAGCCAGAAGACCTAAAGCCATCGAAGCCCTCGGTTGACAGCCACATCGACGCCCTGACACCGTCCCGTGTTGCCATGTCTTCTGTAATCTCAAACTGGGTTTCGACAATCCAGTCTGTTGTCGGGCCCATGCCGGTATCGGCAGATCTGCCCTGCCAGGCATACCAGCTGTTGCTGGGTTCTTCTTTTGTTGTTAGCGTGATCCAGCCATCCGTTATATCCCAGACCAACGGGTCAGTTCTGTCTTGTACCCAGGAGCCGAGTGTAGCCGTTGTGTCATACGGTTCAACCCACGTGACATCTGTGGTGTACGTTACATGGTCAGCTTGGCTGAATGAAACCGTGTTCGCCACACCGGACTCCATCAGCGGAACTGTGACGGTGTTCATGCCGACCGTGGTCAACGTAGACAGCTGCTGACCGTTCCACTTAATAATTTCGTTGCCATTGTCGCTGTAGAACGTGATCGTAGAAGCGTCAAGTACTGTCAGAGAATCAATTGTTGTTGTGAAAACGATGGCTGGATCTTCAGGATCTTCATCCTTGGCACCGGCGACGCCTTCGGCGTAGAGTGTTTCGCCGGGCTCGTTGCCGGTGAAGGTAACGTCATTGACATTCTTTTCATAGGTGTCAATCGTACCATTGTTCTCGATGGTGCAGGCTGCGTTAGCAACCAGCGTACCGACAGAAGACAGCTCATCAATAATGAACACGCCGTCCTCATGGTTAATCGTGACCATGTCGACTGCGGCATTGACGGCTCGGACCGTTACACCGGCGTCGATGGTAACGCTGCCGAACGTGCCTGTCAGGATGATCTCGTCGCTGCCGTCATCGACATAGACGACATCGACCGTGGCGCCGCTTTCTGTTACAACGCGGATCTTGCCGTCGTCTGTTTTCTCAATGATCAGCATCGAAATATCACTGGTGCCGGTGATATAGATGGAGTTTTCGCCGCCGCCGCGGACGATTGTGCTGCCTGTGACGGTAACGTTGTTGAGAGTTGCTTCGCCGTCACCGACGCCTTCGGCAATAATCAGATCGCCGTCTATGACAACGTCATCCAGCGTCACGCCCGGTGTGTTGATGATGACGATACCGCTGAGATTCATGTCTGAATACGTTTGCGCTGTGTTGCACAGCAGGGAGATTGCGTTGTCAAGCACGGTGACAACTTCAGCCCGGGTGATCGTGTCCTGAGGCATACACATGTTGTCGTTGCCCTCAATATAACCCAGAGCCGTCAGCGCATTGATATAGCCTTCAGCCCAAGAGGAAATGTCCGCCTGGTCGTCATAGCCGGCCGACACGTCGGAGGTCATAACACCAAACGCCATCGCAAGCATCTTGAAAGCTTCTTCGCGTGTGATATCGTCCGTGGGGCGAATCAAGCCGGCGTCACCGGTCATGATCCCGGCGTTGTTGGCGTGAAGAATGGCTTCCGTATAATACGTGTTGTCCAGATCACCAAAATAAGTGTCGGACGACGTCTTGTACTGCATGATCCGGTCAACGACGAGGGCAAAATCGCCGCGCGTTATCGGATCGTTCGGCTTAAACGAGCCATCCCATCCTTCAAGGATCCCCAGATCGCTCCATTTGTCAATGGCGGTTTCGGCCCAATGATCCTCGGTGTCCGCATAACTTGCCAGTGCTGCTGCCGGCAAAAGCGAAAATACGAGAACAAAAGCCAACAGAATACCTAAGATTTTACGTTTCATTATGTAGCCTCCATTTTCCTTGTTTTCATTTGTTTATACTGCTCGATAAGTTGCTGGGATAATATAGACTGCGCAACAACCCGCACCACACGGCTGTCCGCAGAAATAAAAAACCGCACAGTATACGCAATCGTGCGTATCCAGTGCGGCCGGACTACCTGTTTGCATTACATCAATCGCTGCAAAATTATCAGGCTCCTGAGCTTTGCGTCCTCGTTTTTCAACAAGTTTGCCTACTATTAAGTTGGGGGCTCGGTTCATAAAAGTGCAACACTAATTATTACACTAATAACACAAAATGTCAATTATGTAATATGTTAAATGTTATCATATACATTGGTTGGTGCCATATCCACTTACGAAAAAAGCGGACAGGAAAAAATGGGTGGAAATCACATGAGAAATACTGCCTATTCTCATTATAATTTCAAAAATAATAAAAAAATGAGCCCTGAAAAGAATGAATTTAAACCCAAATATAGCTCGAAAAACGGTATAGTGCACAATAATAAGCAAAAATATAGCGCAAAGTAGACAAATAATCGAGCGTATTATAAAAATATGTGGCAAACCATTGACAATTTATGTCGACTGAAGTATTATGAAGTCGAAAAGAAGACTACCCAAAAAATGAAAAAGGCAAACCTGTCGAAAGGCAGGGGCGCAAAGCCAAGGGTCTAATGTCGCACAGCGACGATGACAGCCGGTTGCCAAACATACACGATTGATGTGACTGTGTTTTGGTTATCCGGACACAGTATTTTTTCGTCTTTGGAGAAAAACGTCTGACAAACGAAAAGAGGCAAACCTGCCGAAAGGCAGGGACGCAAAGCCAAGGGTCTAATGTCGCACAGCGACAATGACAGCCGGTTGCCGAACTGTTTGACTGTATTAGTCTGTCAAGCTTCGTTCAGTAACCTGAACGAAGCTTTTTGTATGAAGAAGAAAAATCTGACAGCAAAACGATAAAGGCAAACCTGTCGAAAGGCAGGGACGCAAAACCAAGGGTCTAATGTTGCATCGCAACGATGACAGCCGGTTACCGAAAGTGCTTGATGGGGCATATCCCTGTTTAGCATTTCGTCCGAATCGGAACGGATAAGGCAGGGGGTATTAACCATGAAAAAGATTATTCGCTTACTCACAACTAGTGCTCTGATTGCGACGACTATGCTGACACTGCTTGCCGGGATGGGGGAAGCTACCGCTACGGATATGCAGCTGCAGCACCTGTATTCTGCGCCAAGCGAGACCGCGAGACGAAAGGCAACGCAAATAGAGATCATTCAGATCGAGCAAGAAGAGACGATGACAGCGCACGAAGCGAAATTAGCGCAAGCGGTGCAAGAGGCGGCCGAGCCAGAAGAAGCGGAAGAGATCGAGCCGGAAGAAACGGAAGCGATTGATCCGATCGAAGCATTCAAGCTGGAGATTCTCCGTTTGGTCAATATCGAGCGTGCAAATTACGACGCTGCGCCGCTGGAATTGATGGAGCAGCTAAATGTCATGGCCAATGTGCGTGCGGAAGAATCGTCTGAAAGATTCTCGCATACCCGTCCGGATGGAACACGCTGCTTTACAATCTTTTCTGAATATAACATGCGTTATAAAACGGCCGGCGAAAACCTGGCATATGGATTCAGAACGCCGGAGGCCATCGTCGCGGCTTGGATGGACTCGCCGTCACACCGTGCCAACCTGCTGGATACAGACTATGAGTATATAGGGATCGGCTACTTTGATAACGGCCGCCGCATCTACTGTTCGCAGCTCTTTTACACACCGAGAGCCTAGGCGTTTAGTCCGGTTGTTGTGGACTTCGACAATGCATATGATTTTTCCCGGATACCTGCAGCCATATATTTATAATGTGTAAAAACGAAAGAATGCCTCCGGCGCTACTGCGCCGGAGGCATTCTTTTAGTAATTATATCGATCATGTAAAAGACAAAGAGTACAAAGTATATATGCGGCGAGCCAAAACAAGACGCTTAGCTGACCATATAGGATGCCCGGCCCTGCTTAAAGATGTTGCCGCCCAATGCGTCAAGTGCGACGATCAGCGGCATGTCTTTTACAGTCAGGCGCTTGATTGACTCACACCCGAGCTCGGCAAAAGCAATTTCTTCAGCAGCAGTAATATGGCGTGAGATGAGTGCGCCGGCACCGCCGACGGCGCACAGGTAAATACCGCCGTTACGGATGATCGCTTCACCGACGTTGTCGTGCCGTTCACCTTTACCGATCGTTGCGGCAAGACCGAGATCATACAGGCGCGGCGTAAAGGCGTCCATCCGGCCGGCGGTTGTCGGTCCGCACGAGCCTATGACGAGGTCGCCGTGCGCCGGCGTCGGCCCGGCATAGTAGATAACAGCGTCTTGCAGACGGAAGGGGAGGTCGCGGCCGTCGTCAAGCAACTCAAATAGTTTCTTGTGTGCTGCGTCCCGCGCTGTGTAAACAGTACCGGAGAGTAGCACACGATCACCGGCGCGCAGCTGCGGTGCAGCGCGGCGCAGCGCTTGCGTCGTAAGCGTGTGAATGCTCATGATTCGGACTGCTCGGCGGCCAGCGCCGCAATCGCCTCGGCTTTTTCCTGCTCGACTTGTGATTGCAGCTCGGAGAAGTTCCGGCCGGCATCGTCTAAAACAGAGGACAGTACAGACAGTGAACCGTTCAGGCGCGTCAGCTCGTTTGCGATTGTGCTGGTCGTTGTTTCCATCTCATTACGGATACCGGCATAGGATTGCCGGACGGCGGATAGGCTGCCCCCGGCTTGATCGAGCGCGTTAATCCGGATGTCGTTAATGCGCCGGTCGGCGTCGTCCACGCTGGCTTGAAGGCGACGCATTTCTTCGCCCAGGCTTTTCAGCTCGGATTCGAGCTTGTCGCCATTGAGCTTATATTTATTGCGCTGTGCTGCCAGCTCCTCGATATACGCCATGACGTCGCTGGTATCAAAACCAAACAGTCTGCGCCTGAAATGCCTGACATCTCCGCTCATAGTCCAGGCTCCTTTCTACCCATTGTTATTATGCTGCGTTGCTGACAACATCGTAATAGGTCAGCGGCCCGTTGCAGATCTTGTATACGGCACGATTCCAGACATATCCTGACTCCAGCATCGCGTCGTCGCTTTTTAAGAAGGATGTTTCAAGCCCGATCTGATCGCTCAGGCCGATATCAACGTGATAGTAAGCGCCGTCGAGCGCAATAATATTCCAGGTGCGCGGCGTATCGTTGTACTCGCCGAGTACAACATAGCACTCGATGTCCAGTTCGTCGCACAGTGCTTTGTATGCCATAGCATATCCTTCGCTGATGGCCGAGCCTGTAACAAGTGCGCCGTAGGCTGTCGCTGCGACGTTTTGGTTGGTTAAATCGCCGCTGATCGCCGTCTGCTCGTCGAGCACCGTCGTTTCCATTAGCTTTGTTGCCAGTGACAGTAAAATTGCGCCGTCGCTGTTGCCGGTGACGGATTCGGCGATGGCCTGCGCTGCGGCAACAAGTGATTGCTCCATGACGCGCAGCGTGCTCGGCTTGTATAGATAACCAAACGTGAACTCCATGATTCGGCTGAGGCCGCCCGCGCCAAGCTCAGGATAGAATTCAACGCTTGCAACCGGCGCCATGACAAGCTCCAGCGGATTATCATAGTAAATATCCGTAACGAGATTCAATGCCGATTCGGCCGTGATGCCGATATTATTCGTTTGAACCGTCATGGACGTGGCGTAGTTTGATAAATGACTTTGAAGATCCGATTTCAAGTATCTGATTGTTGAAATGGTGATAATCGAGGATAAATCGTCGACGGCAATGTTTTGATTGTATGTAATATTGACCGCAACTTCATAATACGACACGATTTGCGTAACCGTGCCGAACATGTCGGCCACAGCGTAGGCGCCGATCGGGATCTTGTCCTGAATTTCCGTGCACGCTTTATTCACGTCTGCGTCGATGTCGCCGTCGTACGAGTTGACACGGATTACACCAAGCTCATCACCGCTGAGCACAAAGCCGACCATATCATCCAGCAGCTCTTCGTACGAGCCGGCTTCAATCAAGCTGCTCGTCGCGGTCGGGATCGGTTCATCATGCGGAGAAACAGACAGCGTCTCGTCGATCAGTATGGACGAGCAGGCGCTAAGGAGCGACAGGAGGATACTGCTGATCAGCAAAATTGCGAGGTGTTTTCTCATATACGGGACCTCCGTGCCGCGCTAAAACCCAAGCGCTTCGTCGACTAAAACAACTTCCATGCGGCCCGCGCCCGACATGCTGCGCCATAAAACGACCAGCCCGCGGCAGATGCGGTCAGGGCTTTGGCAGTCATAGCAGCGATCGCCCCTTTTGGCACAGGGTGTTTTTAGGCCAAGACGCTGCGCGTTCTTCGGTGCTGCAACGTTTCTTGCGCGCCAGAGTGCCTGATCGTAGGTTTCAGCAATTTTGTTGACACCGACGACGAAATAAACATCGCCCGGGCCGTATAATGACGAGGATACGCGGTTACCGGTATCGTCGATGTTGATGATTTCGCCGGTCTGGGCTATGGCATTGGCCGAGGTAATGAACACATCGGCTTCAGCAGCCTTGCGCCGGGAGACGGTTTGATCTGTAAACCAGTCGTTCCAGACGGTGTTAGCTCCGGATAGCGCCTTTTTAAGATTCATGCTGTCCAGGGTTGCAGAATCACCGAGGTTGATCGTGCGGTTGGAGAGCTGTGATACCAAGTATGTCTGCGCGGCCTGCTTAGACGGCAAATAGGTAACATGAAAGCCGTTTTTTTGAAGATTGTTAATGGTTGAATCAATATTCAAGAATTAACTCCTTACTCAAATTCAAGCTCAAGCTGCTGTTCTTCAGTGTCTTCTTCCTTTAAGAGTGCCCCGGCAGCCGGAATACTGCGGACGCGGTAGCGCGAGACGTTTTGGATCGGTGTATCGTTGAGTTTTTCAGCACGTTCAAGACGATACTTCTTTTTAAGCGTCATCACGCCGACGCCGACGGTCGTGCGCGTTGTCTTCGGTGTGAGAAGCGACGAGGAGAATACGAGCGCGCGCCCTTCGGTGGAGAACAACGCGATTTGCGTCTCCTCAGTCAGGTGCAGGATGGAGACGAGAACGCTCGAACCGGAGTACGCGCCCGTCAATTTACGTCGGTTTGTTTTTGTGGCATAGGCGTCCAGCGCGACGCGTGCGGCCTTGCCGTTTTCGAAGAAGAAAACCAAATGGCCGGAATAATCGCCCGGGTCAAGCAGAAATACGACGTTTTCGTCATCGTCCATCCCAAGTGCCGTCGGCAGGTAGGTGCCGAGTACGGAGGCCTTTGTATCGTCGAAGTCGCAGATACGCGCCTTGTAGACCTGCTGCTTGTCGGTGAAGACGAGCAGCTCGTTTTTGTTTTGCGACTCGAAGCTTAAAAACGGCCCGTCGTTTTCTTTATATTTCTGATCGCCACCCATTCTGAGCGACAACGGTGTGATCTTTTTAAAGTAGCCCTCGCGCGACAGGAAGATGTTGACGGCGTAGTCCTCGATGTGCTCTTCCTCAATGAACTCCTGCACATCCTCGTCGTAGACGATCGCTGTGCGCCGCTCGGCGCCGTACTTTTTAATGACGCTTTTGAGCTCGTCGACGATGAGCGCCTTGATGCGGCGCGGTTTGGCCAGCGTGTCCTCGAGATCGGCGATTTCATTTTCGAGCTCGCTCGTCTCGTTGGTGCGCTTAAGAATATACTCGCGGTTGATGTTGCGCAGCTTGATCTCTGCGACGTATTCGGCCTGTACTTCGTCGATGCCGAAGCCGATCATCAGGTTTGGTACGACCTCGGCCTCTTCATCGGTGCCGCGGATGATGGCGATGGCTCGGTCGATATCAAGCAGAATTTTACTAAGACCGTACAGCAGGTGCAGCTTATCTTTTTTCTTAGTTAGCTCGCTGTAAACGCGGCGCTTGACGCATTCGGTGCGCCACGCGACCCATTCCTCAAGAATTTCCGCGATACCCATGACGCGCGGCATGCCGGCAATCAGGATATTGAAGTTGCACGAGAAGCTGTCCATCAGCGGCGTCATCTTAAAGAGCTTGGCCATCAGCTTGTCGGGATCGGTGCTGCGCTTGAGGTCGATGGCCAGGCGCAGGCCGTTCAGATCGGTCTCATCGCGCATGTCGTTGATTTCTCGGACTTTGCCGGACTTTACAAGCTCGGCAACCTTGTCGATGATGGCTTCGGCCGTCGTGGTGTAGGGGATCTCGGTGATCTCGATGATATTGTCTTGCTTGACGTAGCGCCAGCGCGCGCGCACCTTGAAGCTGCCGCGGCCTGTCTTAAAGATCGTATCAAGCTCCTGTGCGTTATAGATCAGCTCACCGCCCGTTGGGAAATCAGGCGCTTTGAGTGTAGAGAGTATGTTATGGTCGGGGTCGGCGATGAAGTCGATGGCTGTTTGGCAGACCTCGGAGAGGTTGAAGCCGCAGATGCTCGACGCCATCCCGACGGCAATACCGGTGTTTGAGCTGACGAGCACGTTCGGGAATGTCGTCGGCAGCAGTGCCGGTTCTTTCATCGTGCTGTCGTAGTTGTCGACAAAATCAACGGTGTCACGCTCGATGTCGCGAAACAGCTCCTGACAGATCGGCGCGAGCTTGGCCTCGGTATACCGCGACGCGGCATACGCCATGTCGCGCGAGTAGACCTTGCCGAAGTTGCCTTTGGATTCGACGAACGGGGCGAGCAGCGCCTCGTAGCCCTTGGACAGACGGACCATTGTCTCGTAAATAGCCGCGTCGCCGTGCGGATTGAGCCGCATCGTCTGTCCGACAATGTTGGCCGACTTCGTCCGCGCGCCATTGAGCAGTCCCATCTTGTACATCGTGTACAGGATTTTCCGGTGGGAGGGCTTAAACCCGTCGATTTCCGGGATGGCGCGGGACATGATGACGCTCATCGCGTAGGGCATAAAATTGACTTCGAGCGTGTCGGTAATCGACTGCTCAAGCACCTGCGCGTGAAGGCCGACAACGTCCGGGGTGTCGATATTCTTTTTTGGAGGCTGTTTCTTTTTTGCCATACGAAACCCCTGAAGATTATTTTCTGTATATGGTCCGGTGTTTAACGGGCATCGGGTGTCTTGGCCCGTGAAGAGCCGACGCTACGAGACATCGGCGATGTCAATATACTTGTAGCCATTTTCAGCAATAAAATCCTTGCGCCCGGCAAGATTGTCGCCCTGAAAGAGATCAAACGCGTTGCTCATGGTCTCGATATCCGTCGGCATGACCTTGATGAGCCGCCGTGTTTCGGGATTCATCGTCGTCATCCACATCATGGCCGGATCGTTTTCGCCGAGCCCTTTTGAGCGGCTGATCGTATGTTTCGCGCCGCCGAACCCGTCGACGATCTCGTTTTTCTCGCGATCGGAGTAGGCGAAATATGTTTTGTTCTTCGACTCGATCTCATACAGCGGCGACTCGGCGATATAGACGAAACCCTCGCGGATGAGCGTCGGGACAAGACGATAGAGCATGGTAAGGATCAATACGCGGATCTGGAAGCCGTCGACATCGGCGTCGGTACAGATGATGACGCGGTGCCAACGCAGATTCTCGAGCGCGAAGGTGCTCAAATCCTTTGAGTGCTTTGTCTGAACCTCCACGCCGCAGCCGAGTACTTTTAACAGATCGGTAATGATGTCGTTTTTAAAGATTTTATCGTAGTCGGCTTTCAGGCAGTTGAGGATTTTACCGCGCACGGGCATGATGCCCTGAAATTCGGCGTCACGACTGAGTTTACACGCGCCGAGCGCGCTGTCACCCTCGACGATGTAGATTTCGCGCTTGTCGAGAGCCTTTGTCCGGCAGTCGACGAATTTGGCGATCCGGTTACTCAAATCGATGCTGCCGGACAGCTTCTTTTTTATGTTCAGACGTGCCTTTTCGGCTGTTTCACGGCTGCGCTTGTTGACGAGAATCTGCTCGGCGACGCGGTCGGCCTCCGCTTTGTTCTCGATGAAGTAAACCTCCAGCTGGCTGCGGAAAAACTCCGTCATGGCCTCCTGAATGAACTTGTTGGTGATGGCCTTTTTCGTCTGGTTTTCGTAGGATGTCTGCGTCGAGAAGCCGTTGGTGACGAGGATCAGGCAGTCTTGTATGTCGACGAAGCTGATTTTGCTCTCGTTTTTCTGATACTTGTTCGTCTTTTTCAGGTATGCGTCCACCTCGGATACGAACGCGCTTTTTGTTGCCTTTTCAGGTGCGCCGCCGTGCTCAAGCCACGACGAGTTGTGGTAATACTCAATGACGTTAACCTTATTGGAAAAGCAAAACGCCGCCGACAGCTTGACCTTATACTCCGGCTTGTCCGCACGGTCGCGCCCGCGCCGCTCGGACTCGATGAACACCGGCTGGGTGATCGCGTCGCCCCCGGCGAGCTCGGCGACGTAGTCGGCGATGCCGTTGGGATACAAAAACTCTGTCGTGTCGAAGCCCGAACCGTTTTGCGTACGGAAGGTAAACGTTATGCCGGCGTTGACGACGGCCTGGCGCTTAAGCGTGTCGAGAAAGAAGTCGGTCGGTATGTCAATATCGGTGAAAACATCGATGTCCGGCCGCCAGCGAATGACGGTGCCGGTACGTCGGCTTTTATACACTTCGCTCGTCAGCCCGCCGACGTTTTCGCCCTTTTCAAAATGCAGGGCGTATTTATTGCCGTCACGCCAGACGGTGACGTCCATATATTCGGACGCGTACTGCGTGGCGCACGAGCCAAGACCGTTGAGACCCAGCGAGTACTCATAGTTCTCACCGGTGTTGTTCTCGTATTTACCGCCGGCGTATAGTTCGCAGAAGACGAGCTCCCAGTTCCAGCGGTTTTCATTTTGATTCCAGTCGACGGGGCAGCCGCGCCCGAAATCCTCGATCTCGATCGATTTATCGGCGTACTGCGTGACGACGATGTTCGAGCCGTGTCCCTCGCGCGCTTCGTCAATGGCGTTGGAGAGAATCTCAAAGACGGCATGCTGACAGCCCTCCAGCCCGTCGGAGCCGAAGATGACGCCCGGCCTTTTGCGGACGCGGTCGGCGCCTTTTAGAGCGGAGATGCTCTCGTTGCCGTATGATACTTTTCGAGCCGCTGCTGCCATGTATATCCCCTATATATTGGTATAAAATGATAGTACCTATCGGATATATAGTATATATGAAGAAAACTATAAAATCAATAAGCACCGGGAAATTTTATGCTCAGACAAGCGTAATCGGCGCTTCCTGGATAAGATACCGCAACACTTGGCCGATTATGTAAAGCGGAAAGAAATGCCGTTTATGAAGCGGCGCTCGTCGATAATCAATCTTTCACTGTATTTTCAGGCCACAACGGGTTTATCAACAATAAACGGCGGCTGCCATGATGGCAGCCGCCGCACCGGACATGAAAATTCAATGTTCCGACGATTGTCTTTCCATTTTAACCTGCCGGCTGTTGGCCTTTCGCTTCCGCCGCCGATACTCTGAACGCTTTTGCTCAAATACCGGCGGTCAGCACCGGCCTGATGAACAACCGGGTTTTCACGTCCAAATTTAGTATAGACAGATGCGCGGCAATTAAACGTGAATTTTCTGCAAGTCCGGCCAGTCGGATGAATATATTGGAACAAGCCGTTAAAAATGGGAGGGTCGGGTATGGAGGCATTACAGACGACCGGCATTATCGTCATCATTGCGATATTAGCGCTCGTCGTTGTTGTGATTTTACGAAAACCACTGAAAATCGTGCTGAAGCTTGCGCTGAATACGGTCATCGGATTTTTTGCGCTGTTTGTCGTCAACTGGTTGGGGGCGTATATCGGCGTGACGGTCGCCGTCAACTGGATTAATGCCGTGATCGTCGGCGTGCTTGGCGTGCCCGGCGTCGCGCTCATTCTGCTACTAAAATGGCTGATGATCGTCTGACGCAGCGGTATTTTACCGTCGCGTCTCGACAGGCAACGGTGCGTGCGATATAATAGATGAAATAGTCAGCTAAACAGTACCGGACGGAGAGAGCGTATGCACAAAACAGCCAAGGGTCTGCTTATTATTCTCGCGCTTTTAGCGATTTATTTCGTGGCGCAAAGCTTCACCGGCGTCGTTATCGGCGGTATTGCCGTTGTGTCGTCGATGATGTCGGGCGGTATAGATCTAAATCTTGATATCGCGGCCCTGACCGAGCAGCTGACGGCGGTCATCCTATCGCTGACGCCATGGATCGTGCTGTCGGCAATCGTCATTGCCGTACCGACGTCCTATCTGCTATACAAAAACAGGCGGCAGGAGCTGCTGACGTTCGTGCGCGTACAGCGCGTCGGCGCGATCAGTATCCCGATGCTGATTCTGATGGCGCTGTCCATTAACGTGATGTTGGAGGTCGCGCTCGGCTTTTTAAGTGAAGTGCCGGCGTTCGGCCGGTTTTTTGAGCAGTACGGCACTGTCGAGGGGGCGATCCTGGGCGGCGGCTTTACGGTGTCGCTTATCGCCATCGGTATTGCTGCGCCGATTTTTGAGGAGTTGCTGTTCCGCGGTCTCATCTTCGGCGAGCTGCGCAAGATCATGACGGTGCGCCTGGCCATCGTTGTGCAGGCGGCGCTGTTCGGGGCGTTTCATCTCAACGTCGTACAAGGGACCTATGCGTTTATTATTGGTCTGTTGCTGGGATTCATCTATTATCGCAGCAATTCCATCATTGCGCCGATTATTATCCACATCAGCATCAACGCCTCGACGGTTTTGCTTGGTCAGTTTGTGACGACGGAGCAGATGGCGCAGGCTGGCGGTATCATTGTTATCGCGGCCGTTGCGCTGTTTTTTCTGACGGGCGCGTACGTGCTCCTGAGCAAGACATTCCGCCGCACGATGGACGACAGTTTATATACCGGCCAGCACATACCCGGCGATTTGCCGCCGTCCGGTACAGACGGTCAGGCGGACTAACAGACTTCATGCAAATGATACGAGTATCCAGATCAGATAAAGGAGGTGCGGACAGTGGCGCTTGTTGAAAAAAACGATCATCTCAAGGGCAAGACCGTCAAGATGGATGGGCTGACGATCTCCTGGGACGACGAGGAACCCGAAGAGGTCGAAACCGGCATAGAGCTTGAATCAGAGACAAAAGCTGAACCTAAAAAAGTGCTGAAAACGAGAAACGATGACCAGAAAACCAAAAAGGTTATTATTTAAGCAGTCTGGTCTCAAAATTGTGCGCGTCGGATGAAGCGGCAATATAGAAACCAAGTCAACAGTGTACAAAAAGCCGGAGCGGGACAAGCAGTCCGCTCCGGCTTCTATATGGAAAGCTTTAGCTCTGTTTTGTTTCGTGGTAGTCGGTTTCCGTGTTGACGTTCCAGATATCGTTTTTACTCGTCTTGTTTTCCTTGATGGCCGTGACGGCTTCGATGGCGGTCAGCATGGAGTGATCCATATTGTTGTATTTATGCTGGCCGTTGCGCCCGACACAGTAGAGGTTACCGATCGTGTCGAGATACTCTCGCACCGCGCCGAAGTGCTCGTACGAGCCGAAGTAGGCCGGATACGCTTTTTTAACGTTCAGACGCACAGAGTCGAGCACGTTCTCTCTTTTAATGACATCGATCTTTTCAAGCTCACCGATGGCAAAGTCGATGAAGGCATCGTCCGGCATGGTCCACATGTCGTCGCCCTCGGTGCAGAAGTACTCCAGCCCGACGAAAATCGTGTTCTCGAGATCGTCAACCATATACGGCGACCAGTTGTTGAAGATTTGCAACCGCCCGATGCGCACGTCGCGCTCCTGGATGTAGATCCAGCAGTCGGGCACGATGTTCGATACGGTCTTGAGCTGGGTCTGGTTCGTGATCTCAAGTTTATTCAGTAAAAGGCCGACGGTAATAAAGTCGCGGTAGGGGAGAGCCGCGGCAATTTCGCGCACTTCGTTTGGCGCGGCGGCGCCGATACCAGCTACAAGGTCTTTGATCGGCATGGAGGAGATGAAATAGTCTGCTTCAATCGTTTTGGTTTTACCGTCCGCCTCAACAGTGGCGGCGGTTACTTTGTCGTCCTGAACGTCAAACGAGACGGCGTTTGTGTTCATGCGGATCTCGCCGCCCATCTCGCGCACGAGATCGGCGAGCGTTTCCCACAGCTGACCGGGGCCTTTTTTCGGGTAATAAAACTGCTCAATGAGGGATGTCTCGACGTTTTTACCGTCGGCTTTCACGAACGGCTTTTTTACGATGTTCAGCACGGCCTTCATCAGCGACAGGCCTTTGACGCGCTGTGCGCCCCAATCCGGCGCAATTTCCGACGGGTGTACGCCCCAGACCTTCTCGGTGTAATCTTCGAAAAACATCTCGTACAGCGGCTTGCCGAAACGGTTGATATAGAAGTCTTCCAGCGTCTGCTCGCGCCGCTTGAACAGCGCCGCGCCGACGTAACCAAAGCCGGCGCGCAGCGTGCGCCCGAGCCCCATGTTTTTAAACGTCTGCGCCTTGAGAGAGATCGGGTAATCAAAAAACCGGCGCAGGTAGAAGATGCGCGACACACGCCCGCGTACGAGCATGACGCGATCGTTGGATTCCGGATCGGGGCCGCCTGCTCCGAGCGGCTTGTCGCGGCCGAGGAGCTTGTCGTCCAGTGCCGGCGCGCCCTGCACGGGCATGATTTGTTTCCACAAGGCCATGATCTCGTCGTTCTTTGAAAAGAAACGGTGGCCGCCGAGATCCATCCGGTTGCCGTTGTATTCAGCTGTGCGCGAGATACCGCCGATATACGGCGACGCCTCGACGATAATCGGATGGATGTCTGTACGCCGCAAAAGCTCGTACGCGCACGTCAGGCCCGCCGGGCCGGCTCCGATAATCAGCGCCGTTTTTTTGGTCATGCGTTTGTCTCTCCTACTTGAAAATCAAAATTTTTCGCCCGAGATAGTTCCACATCAGCACAATGCCGGTGACAACGAACTTGACGAGCAGGTAGTGGAGGCCGAGCTTCTCCGTGCCGATGTACATGCCCAGTTCCGTCAGCCCCAGGCCGATTACGCCGATGACCGCAAAGATCAAAAACGCGCCGACAGATCGGCCGACCTGCGTGCCGCGCGCCGATTTGAATACGAAAACCAGCGAGAGTATGTAATTGACGATCAATCCCGCGATGAAGCCGATCGCCGTCGCGATATACAGGCTAAAGCCGCCCAGTTCTGGCAGGAGCACGTCATAGAATAAGGCAAGCACGCCGGTATCGACGAGAAACGCCGTCCCACCGACGAGAAGATAGCGCACAAACTCGAAAAAAAGCTGCTTAATATCTGTTTTGTTCTCCATGAAATACTCCGATTATATGATATAAAACGCCGCGGATAAAACACAAAATACCGTTAATACGCCCACAAGAAAAAGCGATGGGATTTTACCGCGTCTTTTATGCGAAAGTGCGTCGTAGCCCAGTCCCAGGAAAGCAGCGCCCGTGATGACCGTTGGGAGAATGTAGCGGAAATCGAGTGTGCAGCCGAACGGATACTGAATGTAGAAAAAGACGTACGAAAGCATCAGTATCAGCCACAGCCCGCTAAAGCTGAGCACGGCGAGCCGGTTCATTTTACGGTCAAAAAAGACGAACCAGACCATTGCGCCGAGCGAAAGAACGATTAATATAAGGCTGACGACGATCAGCACAGCGCCGAGCGGCCGGTGTGCGTCGGAAAACCAGAACTCACCATACAGCGCGCACATAACGACATATTCCGGCAGACGATAATCGTCCCAGGGAGAACAGTAGACGCGCTGGAGCATGTCCGGCAGGGAAAAACCAAACAAGCGCTCAAGCAGCGGATGATCCCCCGTATACAGTCCGCTTGTTTCAGGAATCCGTGCGACATAGCCGGGTGCTTGACCGAACAGAATCAGGTTGCGGATGTGATACCATAAGCCGAGCGGGAAGCACACGGCCGCGAACGCACCATACTGCGCGAGCAGCGGCACCGCCGTTTTTTCCCGCGTGCGACGAATCAGTACGATCAAGAAGACGACGGCCGTGTATACGGCGACCAGCGCGCCGGAGAATTTCGTCGACATCGCCGCGCCGATGAATACGGCAATCAATAAGATGTTTTTGTAGGTTTGGTTTTTATACCAGCGGATTGTGTATAAAAACGCCGCCATGACGAACAGCGTCATCAGCATATCGTTGTTGATGCTCGCGGCGGTGATGAAAAACGTCGGATGAAACGCGACGAGCGCCGACGCCACGAGCTTGGCCGGCGCGGAAAACGCCAGCTCGGTGAACGTGCGTACGCTGACGATCAGCAGAGCGCACGAAGCGAAGCACGGGACGAGCCGCGCCGCCTCGAATATTGTGAAATTATCGGTCTGTCCGGTGATGAGCGCAAAAGCTTTGGCGACGATGGCGTCGGCGATATGCGCAAACGGCGGATGATAAAACTGCCCCCAGTTACTGTCGGGCAGGCCGTTACCGTTGAATATGTTGAAGGCGTATGCAAGATGGCCGTAATCGTCGAAGGAACCAACGTCGTGACCGTGAATGAAAAAAGGCGTGTACAGCATCGTGCCGAAACGCATGACGATACCGGCTGCAATCAGCACAATAATAGCACGTGACGTGGTCAGAACGCCGCGCAAGCGAAAAACAAGCGCCAAGAGTGCCAGTGCAGCCAGCGCGACAGCCATGGATAGGCGTACGGATACGTCGCCGGTCAGCAGATAAGAATGAAACGACGCGTCGGACGTGTATGCCGGCAGCGATACGAGCGGTGAGACGATCAGATAAACGACAAATAGTCCGGCAAAAAGCCAGACATACGTATAAAATCCATGAAAAAATCGCGTTTTTGATCGTTGCTGATGGAGAAACTGTCCCAACATGACCTGCCCTCGCATGATGCTGATCGTCGACTGTGTATACAGTCTGAAATATTCTAACGTAATTATCCGACCGCTTTATGAACAAAGTGTGAACAATAAAGCCGCGTCGACTCCACGGCTGGGAAAAAGTACAAGTTAACGCCCGATTATTGTTGTGTTCGAGTATTGGTTGCCGTTATAATAGAACACAAAGACGATCGACCTGCCAGCACGCAGGCGTCACAAACTTGGAGGCATTTATGAAAAAAAGACTCGGCACCATTGTGATGGCCGTCACGCTGCTGGCGGCGCTGATGGCGCAGCCGGCGGCGGCCCTTGGCACACTGAACGGATTCACGTGTACGCGTACATATTCGACGGGGCAATTTTCCGATGTAGCACCGTCTGATTGGTTTGCGCCGTACGTGCAGGCGTCTTATGAATACGCGCTGCTTGACGGAACGCCGGATGGCGCTTTCGAGCCGGACGGTATGCTGACAGTCGCCGAAGCAATCAAGCTTGCCACTTGCCTTCACAGCATCTATTATACCGGTTCGGCCGATTTTGTAAATGGTCAGCCATGGTACTCAACATACGTTACATATGCGCTGGAGAGCGGTATACTCGATGAAGCATATCCAAACTACAACGCACCGATCACGCGCTCGGATTTCGCCGAAATTCTCGGTGCGGCGCTGCCGCCGGAGGCGCTTTCAGCACGTAATACGGTGGAGGATAACGCCATCCCCGACGTACCGGCAGACTTTTCATATGCACCGGTCGTTTACCGGCTGTACCGTGCCGGCGTTTTAACCGGTATGACGGACGACGGCCACTTTTACCCCAACGAGACACTCCGGCGCTGCGAGGCGGCGGCGGTCGTCACCAGAATGGCCGACGCATCGTTCCGGAAAAGCCTGACGTTGACAAGTGCTTTATCAGCAGAAGAGATCTATGTACAGTGCGCGCCGAGCGTGTTTACCGTCACCGTATATGACCGGCTTGGCACGCAGGTAAAAAGCGGCAGCGGATTTTTCATCAGCGATACAGGCCTTGCCGTGACGAATTACCATGTTATTGCCGGCGCATCGTCTGCCGTGATTACGGCGGCCGATGGTACGCAGTACGACATAGCCGGGGTGTATGACGTGGACAAGCACAACGACCTTGCGCTCATCCAGATTGACGGCACAGGCTTTGAATACCTGAGCCTGCGCGATTCCGACTCGATCGCCACCGGTGAGTCGGTATTCGCGATCGGCTCACCGCGCGGATATCAGAATACGATCTCCGAGGGGATCATCTCGGGTCTCAACCGTGTGATCGACGGTGTCACGTATATCCAGACGACAGCCTCAATTTCACCGGGCAGCAGCGGCGGCGTCCTGCTTGATGCGGCGGGTAAGGTCGTCGGTGTGACGACGGCAACGCTGCTTGACGCGCAAAATCTCAATTTCGTAATACCGATCAATCGGCTGTCGGGACTGATGGCGATTGAGTTGACGACCCTCGATGAATACTTGGATCAGACGGTCTTTTATCAGAACCTGTATCCCATACCGGATTTCGGCGGCTTTGCCGGGGTTAACGTCGCGGGCTATACAACAGACGAATACGGCGCGCGCGTCTATAAATACCGTTTGAGCGATATCGAGCAAAATATGACTGTCGAGTCGGCGCTTGCCGGCTACAGTGCCTTGTTGACGGAGAATATGTTTACCGAGCTGGGTTATGCGATCGAGAACGGGGATATTTTCTATTACTACAGGCATAACGTCTACGATATGCTTGTCGCGTACGGCGTTACAAATAGTGGCGGTGTCGACTATGTTCAAGTAATGGTTTACGCGGACTAGGATACATCGACGGTTGTTGCGACGCCGTGTCTACCGCCTGACGCACCATTCGATGCCGGCTTGACCGATATTAAAAAAAGCGCGCCGTACGGCGCGCTTTTTGCATGGTCATGTTCCGTATAGAAGTGCGCGGTTAAAGGTTTCAAGCGTATCGTCACGAGATACAAACACGCGCACAATATAGAAGTTGCCGAGTATTTTGCGCTCCACACCCTCCATAATCGTCACGCCGCAGCTGTAGTACTCCGATGAGAGGCGCGCAACCGTATTACTGAACTTACCGACAGGGTAGCAAAGCGCGTAAACGGCTTTGCCGGTCAGATGCTCGATAAACGCTTTTGACTCTGCCAGCTCTTCACGGATGTCCGCCTCGCTGAGTTCCGGCAACAGGCGGTGCGTCGCCGTGTGGCTTTGAAATGAGACGAGCGGCATGTCTTGTATCTGCTCACTTGTTAGGTAACCCGGCGTGTCGACGAAGTCTCGGACGATAAAGATCGTCGCTTTAACGTTGTACTCTTCTAAAATCGGATATAAGTTCGTGTAGTTGTCGGCGTAGCCGTCGTCAAAGGTCAGGATGACGGGCTTTTCATACAGTGACGGATCCTCGTCCATATAGATCGGCATGTAGCCGTTTTCAAGCAGATGGCGCACCTGCGCTTCAAAGTTTTCCGTCGTAACGGACAGGATGCGGATGCCGATCGGCTCGTCGCTGACGCTGTGATAGTACAAAACCGGCACATCGATCGGCTGAAGCGGCGGGTTGCTTTTAAAGGCTTCCAGATCATTAAAGATCGTCCAGCCTGCTTCTGTTATCGTAATCTCGATGACCGGCTCGAAAACCGTCGGCTCGAGGGACGGTGATTCAGACGGTGATTCAGATGGCGACGGGGAAGGCGTCGGTGCTGCTTCCGAAGCAGACGGAGACACAACAGGCGGTGGATTCGGTATCGTCCGGCATCCGGCGAGCGTTGCCAGCAGCAAAACGACTGTCAAAACAATTGAAATGGGTCTATTCATTAAAACGATCCTTTTTCACGGATTATACAGCATTTTTATATAATGTATCACTTTCTGCATAGCGTGGCAATAGCACAAACCCCCGCCATCCGGCGGGGGTTTGTGCTATTGGATGGATCGTAGATCCAACAAAGGTGATAATTCCGGTTACACCTCGGTGCACTCGTTGAAGTTGCCGCGCTTCGTGTAATGTGTGTGCAGCAGCTCGTGTGAGATGTGGCCGTTGGGATCGTGCAGGAAGTCGGAGTAGAGCGCTGTGATGCACGGATTATCGTGCGATTTGCGCAGTTCTTTGCTCTCGTCCTCGTCGTAAATAGCTTTCATACGCAGCGAGCGGTACTCTTCGGTCTTGCCGGCCATACGCGGCTGGCCGCCGCCGTTGATGCAGCCGCCCGGGCAGCCCATGATCTCGATAAAGTGATACGGGCTTGTGCCGTCGGCAATCTGCTTCATGATGACGTCGGCGTTTTTCAGGCCGCTGGCGACGGCAACGCGCGCCGTGACGCCCTCGAGGAAGCTGAAGTCCGGCTTGACGTTTTCAAACGTCACAGCCGCTTCCTTGATATTGCCAAGGCCGACGATCGGCGTAACGTGCAGGCCGTCAAACGGCAGCTCGCGGCCTGTTGTCAGCTCGTAAACAGTACGCAGGGCGGCTTCCATAACGCCGCCGGTGACACCAAAGATGTCGGCCGCGCCGGTGGAGAAGCCGAGCGGATCGTCAAATTCGCCGTCTTCCAGGTTAACGAAATCGATGCCGGCCGTTTTGATCATCCGCGCAAGCTCGCGTGTGGTGATGACAGCGTCGACGTTGAAGACCCCGTCGTTTTTCATCTCGGGGCGCTGAATCTCATACTTTTTCGCCGTACACGGCATGACGGAAACGACGTACATTTCCTTGGGATCGACGTTGATTTTCTGGGCGTAGTAGCTCTTGATGAGTGCGCCCATCATGGTGTGCGGGCTTTTACAGCTGGACAGATGATCGAGCTCTTCCGGGAAAGCATGCTCAATGTGCTTGATCCAGCCGGGGGAGCAGCTGGTGATCATCGGCAGCGTTGCTTTGCCGCCGGTGAGCGCGGCCTGCAAGCGGCCGAGCAGCTCGGTGCCTTCCTCGATGATGGTGAGGTCGGCGGTGAAGTTGGTGTCAAAGACATCGTCAAAGCCGAGGTCGTGCAGCGCCTGCGCCATTTTACCCGTTACGCGGGTACCGACCGGCATGCCGAACTCTTCGCCGAGCGCAGCGCGCACGGCCGGCGCGACCTGAACGGCTACGCGCTTTGTCGGATCCTGCAGCGCCGACCAAACGTCGCCCATCGCGTCTGTTTCGACGATCGCGCCCGTCGGGCAAACGACGGCGCACTGGCCGCACATCGTACAGTTGACGCCTTCGAGCGGCAGTTCCATTGCGGGGGAGATCGTTGTGTCGAAGCCGCGGTTCTGGCTGCCGATCGCGCCGACGCCCTGAATTTCGTTACAGGCAGTGACGCAGCGGCGGCACAGGATGCATTTAGACGGATCACGCGTGATCGACGGGCTGATGTCCTTCGGCTCGCATTTGGCGGTGTTGGGCATGCTCGTCTCGGATACGCCGAGTGTGTAGCCCAGCTCCTGCAGCTCGCAGTTTTGGTTGCGCGAGCAGTTCATGCAGTCGCGCGGATGATTGGAAATCAGCAGATCGTAAATGATCTTGCGTGCTTTTTGAACCTTTTCCGTGTTTGTATTAATGACCATGCCGTTTTGCGCTTTGACAATGCACGAGGCCATCAAATTGCGCTGGCCTTCGACTTCGACGACGCACATGCGGCACGAGCCGTTGGTGTGGATGCCGGGCAGGTTACACAGTGTGGGGACCTTAATGCCGGCTTTCTTGGCGCACTGGAGGATCGTCGAGCCTTCGGGAGCCGTTATGGTTTTTCCGTTGATCGTCAGTTCTAACATTACGAACCCTCCATTAAATAGCGACCGCGTCAAATTTGCACGCGTCCATACACGCGCCGCATTTGATGCAGATTTCGGTGTTGATAACGTGCGGCTTCTTCAGCTCGCCGGTAATCGCGCCGACCGGGCACTTCTTGACGCAGGCCGTGCAGCCGCGGCACTTGTCGGGGTCGATGCTGTACGAGCTCAGTGAGCGGCAGATGTGCGCAGGGCACTTTTTATCCAGAACATGCGCGAGATACTCGTCGCGGAAATATTTCAGCGTTGTGAGTACGGGATTCGGCGCCGTCTGGCCGAGGCCGCACATCGCCGTGACGCCGATGGTTTCAGCCAGTGCTTCGAGCTCGTCGATATCCGCCATCTCGCCGTGGCCGGATGTGATTTTCAGCAGCAGATCAAGCATGCGCTTGGTGCCGTTACGGCAAGGGACGCAGTGGCCACAGCTTTCGTCTTGAACAAATTCCATAAAGTAGCGCGCCGTATCGACAAGACACGTGTTCTCGTCCATAGCGATCAGACCGCCGGAACCCATGATCGCGCCCTTTTCCTTGAGGCTTTCGTAGTCGACGGATACGTCGAGGTGATCGGCCGTCAGGCAGCCGCCGGACGGTCCGCCGGACTGAACGGCCTTGAACGCCTGCCCGTCTTTCATGCCGCCGCCCATCTTGTAGATGATGTTGCGCAGTGACATACCCATCGGAATCTCGATGATGCCGGGATTGTTAATGTCGCCGGCCAGCGCGAAGACCTTGGTGCCGCGGCTCTTGCCGACGCCGTAAGACGCAAACCATTCGGCGCCGTTGAGAATGATGGCCGGAACGTTTGCGAGCGTTTCAACGTTGTTGATGATCGTCGGCGCGCTCCACAGGCCCGACTGGAAGGGGAAGGGCGGCTTCTGGCGCGGCTCGCCGCGTCTGCCCTCGATGGAGTTGATGAGCGCCGTCTCCTCGCCGCAGACAAACGCGCCTGCGCCGATACGGATCTCAATGTCAAAATCAAAGCCGGTGCCGAAGATATCTTTGCCGAGCAGGCCGTAAGCGCGCGCCTGCTCCAGCGCCACGGACAAACGGTCGACGGCCAGCGGATACTCCGCACGCACGTAGACATAGCCCTTATCGGCGCCGATACAGTAACCGGCGATCGCCATCGCCTCGATGACGCTGTGGGGGTCGCCTTCAAGCACGCTGCGGTCCATGAATGCGCCCGGGTCGCCTTCGTCGGCGTTGCAGATCATGTATTTCTGACCTTCCGGCGCGTTCATGCCGGACTGCCATTTGATACCTGTCGGGAAGCCCGCGCCGCCGCGGCCGCGCAGACCGGAATCGATCATTTCCTGAACGGTTTTCTCGCGGCCGATATCCATGAGCACCTTGGCGAGGGCAAAGTATCCGTCGTTTCTGATGTAATCGTCGATCGACGAGAAGTCGACACGACCGCAGTTACGCAGAACGATCTTGACCTGCTCGGAGAAAAAGCCAATGTCTTTCATATAAGGTATGTAGTCGTTTTGCTCGGGATCAAAGTAGCACAGCTCGCGGGCAATTGTGCCGCCCTTAAGGTGCTTGTCCACGATTGTCTGTACTTTTTCCGGCGTCAGATCACCGTAGAAGACGCCGTCGGGATCGACGACCATACACGGGCCGTGCGCGCACAGGCCGATGCAGCCCGTGACAACGACACGGACGTCTTTGCCGAGGCCGCTTTTTTCAACAGCTGACTTAAGCGCTTTGACGATTTCATCACAGTGTGACGAGACACAGCCGGCGCCGCCGCAGACGTAGACGGCATATTTATACGATTCGACCTCCGCGCGGATTTTATCACGCAGGGCGATCAGTTCTTCTCTTGTTTTAATAGTCATACTCGATTCACCTCTTCCTTTCACGCGTTTTGCCACGGCTCGAGGATGCCGGACAAGTCGGACGCCTTGACTTCGGGGTAAACCGTGTCGTCTATCGTAATAGCCGGCGCTAGGCCGCATGCGCCGATGCAGCGCGCGATCTCAAACGTGAACACGCCGTCTTCCGTCGTGCCGCCCGCCGTAATACCAAGTGATTTTTCAAGCTCAGCGACGAGGCTGTCGCCGCCCCGGACGTAGCAGGCTGTGCCCATGCACACGCGAATCGTGTGCTTGCCGCGCGGCTTCATGGCAAAAAACGAATAAAAGCTGACAACACCAGAAACAGTCGACAGCGGCAGCTCAAGCTCCTCGGCCACGATCTTCTGGATATGAAGCGGCAAATACCCGTAAATTCCCTGAACGGTGTGGAGCACTTGAATGAGGCTCCCGTCTTTGCCTTTGTATGTTGCTGCCAGCCGGCGGATGCTGTCTAAAAGCTCCTCCTCGGTGGGCGTGCAGCAGGGCGCGTGGTTATGCGTCGTGCTCATGTCCTATCTCCTTTGTCCTATATGTAATACCTTGGAAACCTGTTGTGTGCTATCTTGTATCTGAGACCACAAAAAACCACAACAAGTACATATAGTAAACCAAGATCGTTTAGAAATCAACAAGAAAATGTTAAATAATTAACTAATTAACGTAGGATTATCAACAAAGTTTCCAAATTTAGCACGCCTCCATTGTAGAAAATCGACATTAAATTCGTATTATACCAAATGTCCGAAAAATATTACAAAAACAAAAAAGTAAGTTAAACGCGCTCAAAGCCCCAAAAGGCCGGAAGGGGACAGCTCAATCAAAAACCGGGGCAGCTATTTAGCGCCCCGGTTTTATCAGTATATTCTGTATTATCGAAGCCGCTCACGGCGTTTCCAGTGATGCACAGACAGCTTCGGCTGCTCGGATACCGTCCACAGCGGCCGACATGATGCCGCCGGCGTAACCTGCGCCCTCGCCGCAGGGGTACAGTCCGGGGCAGCTGATGGAGCGGGCATCCTCACGGTCGATACGCACAGGCGACGATGAGCGCGTCTCGACCGCGGTGAGCACGGCGTCAGCTGCGTCAAAGCCACGTACGCGATGACCAAGGACAGGCAGCGCATCGGCGATCGATTGGCATACAAACTCGGGCAGAACGTCCCAGAGATTGCACCAGCGCACGCCCGGCCGATATGTCGGGATAACGGTTCGCGGCCCGGTAGACGATGTTTTGGACAGAAAGTCGCCGACAAGCTGCGCGGGCGCATAAAAATCGCCGCCGCCGGCGGTGAAGGCCGACTGCTCGAGCTGCCGCTGCAGCGCGATGCCGCCTAGCGTGCCGTCAAAATCATCCGGCGTGACAGACACGAGCAAGCCGCCGTTGCAGTTAACCTCGTCGCGGGCATAATAGCTCATGCCGTTGGTGACAAGCCCGTCCGTCTCCGATGCGGCGGCGACGACATGTCCGCCCGGGCAGACGCAAAACGTGTAAACCGATCGACCCGATTTAAGATGGGCGGCAAGCTTGTAGTCCGACGCGGGCAATGTCCCGATCGTCGATGCCTTGCCGTACTGCGCCGCGTCGATATCCGACTGGCGGTGCTCAATACGAACACCGACGGAAAAGTTCTTTGCCGATAGTTGGATGCCGCGCCGGTCGAGCATCGCAAACGTATCGCGCGCAGCATTGCCCGGCGCAAGAACGATGCGCGATATGTCAAGCGTGTACGCGCCGTCGCTCGAGTCGACGTGCAGCGTGAGCAATCCGTCCGCGTTTTGTGTGATATCGCTCAGCCGATGGCCGAACCGGATGTCGCAGCCAAGCGCCGTCAGGGCCTTGCGAGCTGCGACGACGACGCGGCGCAGCCTATCGGTACCGATGTGTGGCTTGGAGAGATAACGGATATCGTCCGGCGCGCCGAAATCGATCAGCCGCTCAATTATATAAGGAATACGGGCGTCTTTAACGCCGGTGGTCAGTTTGCCGTCGGAAAATGTACCGGCGCCGCCCTCACCGAATTGGACGTTTGAGTGTATGTCGAGTTTGCCGGTCTGCCAGAACTGCTCGACGTCATGTACGCGCTGCTCGATGGGCGCGCCGCGCTCAAGAATGACCGGACGCAGTCCGGCTTCGGCCAGACACAGCGCCGCGAACAGCCCGGCCGGCCCAAGTCCGACGACGACAGGCGGCGTGTTCGAGGTTTGTCCGGCGTACGGAAAGGCGTACAGTGCCGGCGGTGCGTAGACGGTGACGTTTTTCGGCGCATTTTTTAAGACAGCAGCCTCGTCGTCGACATCGACGGTGACGGTATAGACAAATAAGACGCCGCTTTTATGGCGCGCGTCGACCGAGCGCTTTAAGATCCTCAGCGCCCGGATTTCCGAAACAGGTACGCCGAGCATGTCGGCGACCGACATTTCCAGCATTGCATCATGCGTTTTGGCCGGTATTTTAAGGTTTGAAATTTTCAGCATTGTTTGCGTCTCCCGACAGTTAAGTGTTGATGTGCGCATCATACCACCGGAATACAAGCATAACAAGACAAAGTCACTGAAAAGTATAAAATCATTATTACATATAGCTAAATGGTATTGACAAAAAAGCGAAATAGTAGTATATTATAAACAGAAAGGGTGGAGCGCTCTTCGCCCTTTAAATAGAGACTCTCTAAGACTCTTGAGAGATCCAACGCGTTTACGGCAGGCAGGGCACAATGCTCAACTGCGCCGCCGATAGGCGAATGCCCATCGGAAACCCAAGAAGGACGGCGCGCGCGCTGCGACAGAGGCACGAACGGTAATATCAAGACAACAGAGAGAAGAAAGGCGGAAGACATCAGTTGATAGGTGAAAACCGGAGATAGCCCCGCATCTGCGTTGGACAGATGCGGGGCGGCGGTTTTTTATACGCATATTTACATGGTGTACGGGGCGTCGCGGTGTTTACAATTAACCCCGCGTGTGATACTATTTTCAACGGATTTACAATGAATGCGCCGAGTCAATACCGACCGTTGTATGGTGCGGTACGATCAGTGCGTTACAACGATATCAATGATAGAAGGAAACCATCAAGATGCTGGACAAGCTTATTGAGATAGAAGAGAAATTTAGCCAAATCGAGCAGCGTATGCAGGACCCGAATGTTTATACGGACCCGTCGGCATACGCTAAGCTTGCGCGTGAGCAGAAGGAGCTCTCACCGGTCGTCGACGCGTACCGTCGGTACAAAACAGCGCAGAAAACCATCGAAGAATCCTGCGAGTTGCTCAGCGACCCCGATTTTAAGGAAATGGCGCAGGAAGAGCTCGACAAGGCGCGCTGCGACATCGAAAAGATCGAAGAGGAAATCAAGGTTCTCCTGCTCCCGCACGATCCGCACGACGATAAAAACGTCATCATCGAGATCCGCGGCGGCGCGGGCGGGGAAGAAGCGTCTCTGTTCGCACAGTCCTTGTACCGCATGTATTCGATGTATGCCGACTCAAGACGCTGGAAAACGGAGATTGCCAATCTTAACGAAACAGAGCTCGGCGGTATCCGAGAGGTGAGCTTCATGATCATCGGCGAGGGCGCATATTCACGCCTGAAGTACGAAAGTGGTGTGCACCGCGTGCAGCGCGTACCGGATACCGAATCGTCGGGACGCATCCACACGAGTACCGTCACCGTTGCCGTTTTGCCGGAGATGGAGGCACTTGACTTCGAGATCAATCCCGCAGACTTGCAGATTGATACGTTCCGCGCGTCCGGCGCGGGCGGCCAGCACGTCAACAAGACGGAGTCGGCCATTCGTATAACGCACGTGCCGACCGGCACGGTCGTCGAATGTCAGGACGAGCGCAGCCAGCATAAAAACCGCGAGCGGGCGATGAAAATACTCGTTTCGCGCCTATACGAAGAAGAACGGCGCAAGCAGTGCGACGCACAGGCCGCCGAGCGTAAAAGCCAGGTCGGCACAGGTGACCGCTCCGAGCGCATCCGTACCTACAACTTTCCGCAGGGCCGCCTGACCGATCATCGCATCGGGCTGACGCTGTATAAGCTTGAACAGATCATGAACGGCGATCTTGATGAGGTCGTAGATGCGCTGATTATGGCCGAGCAGACTGAAAAGCTCAAGGCCGTCGGCGACGACGACTAAATAAGCCAATGAAAACGCTGATCATCTCAGATGGCGATATGACCGCCGCCGCCGAAATCATCAAAGACGGCGGACTTGTCGGCGTGCCGACAGAAACTGTCTATGGTCTCGCTGCTGATGGACTGAACGCTGATTCAGTCAATAAAATCTATGTTGTAAAGGGTAGGCCGGCAACAAAACCGATCAGCCTGCTCGTTGCCGGTATGACCGACGTGGCAAAGCTTTGCCGGGAGATACCCGACGCAGCTTATAAACTAGCCGACGCGTTTTGGCCAGGCCCGCTGACGATGGTTTTACGCAAAAGCGACGCTGTTCCGTCCATCGTGACGGCAGGTGGTGATACGCTTGGCGTGCGCTGTCCTGCTCATCCGATGACGCTTGCGCTTATCCGTGCGGCCGGTCGGCCGCTGGCTGCGCCGTCGGCCAATTTGTCCGGTCAGGCGAGCCCGAAATCAGCCGACGATGTTTTACGCGTGTTTGACGGCGCTATCGACGCCGTTGTCGACGGCGGACGATGCGCAATCGGCACCGAATCGACGATCGTCGACCTGACTGTTTCGCCGCCGGCGATTCTCCGGCAGGGCGGGCTGTCACGGATGGAGATTGAGCGCGTGATCGGCACTTTAGCACACGGATAAAAGTCTGATGCGGAGGCATTATGTTCATAATAGGTATTACAGGCCCGTCCGGCGGCGGTAAAACGTCAGCACTGCGTGCGCTCAGGTCGCTCGGTGCGTGCGTCATCGACAGTGACGCCGTTTATCACGAGCTGCTTGAAACCGATAAAAACCTGATTGCTGAAATCAGCGCGCGGTTTCACGGTGTCGTCCATGACGGGGTGCTGGACCGCAAGGCGCTCGGCCAAATCGTCTTTTCAGACGCGGCGGCGCTCGAAGACCTCAATGCCATTGCGCATAAGGCTGTCGGCGCTGAGATCGCGCGGTTGCTACGGGATTGCAAAAAGTCCGGTGGACGTATCGCCGCAATTGACGCCATTGCGCTCATCGAAAGCGGGCGGGGCAGCCGATGCGACGTTACCGTTGCCGTTACGGCGCCGCCGGCGGTGCGCGTTCGGCGCATTATGGCGCGCGACGGTGTGACGGAGGACTACGCGCGGCTGCGGATCAGTGCGCAGAAGCCAAACAGCTTTTACGAGGAAAACTGCGACTACGTGCTCGTCAGTGACGGCGCGACAGTCGAGGATTTTGAAGACAAATGCCGGGAATTTTTCGCCGGTTTAATAGGAGGATATCAGTCATGACGCAGCGCGACGAGCTTTTTTCAGCCAAAAAGAATGCATACGACTTGATCAATGACGCCGAGCGCGCCGAGATCGAGGCATATTGTACGGATTATAAAGTGTTTCTGGACGCAGCCAAAACGGAGCGCGAGGCGGTGGAAGTCGCGATCGCGATGGCCGAAAAACAGGGTTTTGTGCCGTATGAGCGCACGATGGCGCTGACACCGGGGCTGAAGATTTATCAAAACGTCCGCGGCAAGGCGCTGATGCTGGCGGTGATCGGTAAAGAGTCCTTGTCCAAGGGCGTCGGCATCGGCGGCGCACACGTCGACGCACCGCGGCTTGACCTCAAGCAGGCGCCGCTTTACGAGGACTCAGAGCTGGCGTTTTTAAAAACGCATTACTACGGCGGTATCAAGAAGTACCAGTGGGTCACGATTCCGCTGGCGTTGCACGGTGTTGTCATCACAAAGGACGGCAAGACTGTGAAAATCGCCATCGGCGAGGACGAGAACGATCCCATCTTCCACGTCACCGACCTGTTGCCGCATCTGGGCAAGGATCAGGATAAAAAGACGCTCGGCGAGGCGATTCCCGGCGAAAACCTCAACCTGCTCGCCGGCAGTATGCCGGTGGGCGACACAAAAGACGCCGACCGTGTCAAGCATGCGATTTTACAACTGCTCAGCGAGAAACATGGTATTGTTGAAGACGACTTTTTATCGGCCGAGATCGAGGCCGTGCCGGCCGCGAAAGCGCGCGACGTCGGGCTGGACCGCTCGATGATCGGTGCGTACGGTCAGGACGACCGCGCCTGTGCGTTCGCCGCGCTGCGCGCGCTGCTCGATGTCGGCACACCTGAAAAAACAGCGGTCTGTGTGCTGGCCGATAAAGAGGAGGTCGGCTCGGACGGTGTGTCCGGTATGCAGTCGGCCATGTTCGAGAGCTTTATGAACGATTTATGCGACAGCCAAAACGTCAAAATGCACCACTGCTTTGAGCAATCGATCTGCCTGTCCGCCGACGTCTGCAACGCGCTGGATCCAAACTATGCCGAGGTGTCTGAGAAGCGCAATGCCGCGCGGCTCAACTACGGTATGGCGGTGATGAAATACACCGGCGCGCGCGGCAAGTCGGGCTCGTCGGACGCGTCGGCCGAGCTTGTCGGGCGGCTAAGGACGGTTTTCGGCGATAACGGCGTCGTCTGGCAGACGACGGAGCTGGGCAAGGTCGATCAAGGCGGCGGCGGGACGATTGCCAAATATATGGCCAACCGCAATATCGACACGATTGACGCAGGCGTGCCCGTCTTGTCCATGCACGCGCCATATGAGCTCACATCAAAGCTGGATTGTTATATGACCTATAAAGGTCTCAAGGCGGTGTACAATGACCACTGATGAGAAAAAAGCTTTACGCACCAAAATCGATGCGTGGTTTGACGCAAACAAGCAGGCGATGCTGCGTGACCTCAGCGCACTGATCGACGTTGAAAGCGTGCGAGGTGAGGCGCAGCCGGGAATGCCGTATGGGCCGGGGCCGGCCGCCGCGCTCGACAAGGCGCAGGAAATCCTGAAGAACGCTGGGTTTTCTCCAGTCAATCACGACCATCACGTCGTAACGGCGGATCTGAGCGACGCTGAGCCGGTGCTTGGGATCCTCACGCACGTTGACACTGTTGGTACCGGAGACGGCTGGAGCACCGACCCGCACATCGCCGTCACACGTGACGGGAAAATTTACGGGCGAGGCGCGATTGATAATAAGGGGCCAACCGTCGCAGCAGTGTACGCGCTGCGCGCCGCACGCGAACTTGTACCGTCGCTGACAAAGGGCTGCCGGCTGATCCTTGGTTCAGCAGAGGAGACAGGGCACGAGGATCTGGCGTATTACCGCCAGAAGAGCGAAATCCCGCCGAACGTATTTACACCGGACGCTCAATATCCCGTCGTCAATGTTGAGAAAGGGCGCTACAGCGTGACGTTTTCGGCCTCGTGGCAGGAAAATGACGCGCTGCCGCGCATCATCAAGATAAACGGCGGCACGACGCAAAATGTTGTACCGAATATAGCGGAGGCATATCTCGAGGGTCTGCCGTTCCCGTACATACAGGCGCTGTGCGTCGTAATGTCGGCGAAGACGGGCGCGCGAATATGGGCTGTTGAATTCCGAAACGGACTTAGAATCCGCGCTGTCGGCAAAGGCGCGCATGCGATGCATCCGGAAACGGGCGTCAATGCGCAATCGGCACTCTTAAGCGTACTGCGCGAGCTGCCGTTGCCGCAGGGCGGCTGCCGAAAGGCGATCAAAGCGCTTGCCAAGCTGTTCCCGTTCGGCGATACGTCCGGCACGGCGCTCGGCGTCGCGATGGAAGACGAAACGTCCGGCCCGCTGACGCTTAATTTCGGCGTGCTAACGCTAGATAATACGGGCGTCACCGCCGGATTCGACTGCCGCACGCCGGAAACCGCGACATCCGAGACGCTTGACGCGGTTGCTGAACAGGCCCTCGCGGACGCTGGATTTACGATCACCGATGTATCAAAAACGGCACATCATCACACACCGGCGGACATGCCGTTTGTTCAGACCCTTTTAAACGTGTACGAGGACTACACCGGCGACAAGGGTGAGTGCCTTGTGATGGGCGGGCAGACGTATGTGCACGATATTGACGGCGGTGTCGCATTCGGCCCGGCGTTTCCCGGCGTCAATAACCGACTGCACGCGGCCAACGAGTTCATCGGCATCGACGAATTGCTCCTGAGTGCAAAAATGTATACGCAGGTTATTATTGATATGTGCTCCTAAGAATACTAAACACAATAAATCATGTTAGGTAGTTGACTTATGATATATAACTTACTGCCGTTTGGTAAACATAGTGATAGTGGGTTTGGTTTGTTTGCCAAAACATTCATGTCAGCTGCTAGGGTGCTTGAAAAAGAGAAGAAAACAAACTATGCTTTTGGCTATGAAGATTTTACTATTTGTTATTTATACAGGCATAGCATTGAGCTTTTTCTTAAATCTGTAATAATACTATTACATAAGTACTTTGAGGTGAAAATTAGTGAAAATGATTCTTCCAGTAAACCTTTGTATAGGAATACAAACGGAAAAATAATAAACCTACATAATGAACACGATTTAGCGAGTATGTTTCACTATTTGATTAGCTTATGTAATACTTACGCTAAACAAATAAATCATATAACTGGTACATATGACTGGCCTTTTTATAATATGAGTTATCTGAGCGACATGCTGTTAGTTTCAGAGTATGATAAAGGTAGTGATTACTTTAGGTACCCAAGTTCAAAAAACCAATTGCATGATGAGGAAAAAGAATTGGTTAAGCAAACTCTAAATGGGAATGAATTTGTTGAAGAGTATATCGTTGCCAGTAATGGTGAGCATTTGACTTTGGAAACCTATGATAAACATGGTGAAACAATAAGTTTATATGAAATGACAGGTTCTGAAAAGATAGATAACATACGTGAAATAATGAAGAAATATGGAAATGATCTTGAATTGTTTCACATTGCAATTCGGCATTTTATGTTTAATGATATATAGTAATTTGATAAAATGCATCGAATTACCCGCGTTTGCAAACACTGAAACGCGAGGTGATTTTTTTTGACTGAAAAGAAGAATTCGACGGCGATCGAGACAGAGGAGCGCTGTGATACACAGCAGGAACAGATCGTCGGCATGTACCAGCGCGCACAGATTGAAGACATGGGTTCGACGACGACCCGTACCGACAAGGGCGTCATCCACTGCCTGACGATTGTCGGGCAAATTGAAGGGCATCAGCTCTTACCGAAGGATACAAAAAGCACGAAATACGAGCATGTTATGCCGCAGTTGGCGGCAATTGAGGAGTCCGACGAGATTGAAGGGCTGCTTGTCATCATGAACACGGTCGGCGGAGACATCGAAGCCGGTCTCGGCATCGCCGAGTTGATTGCAAGCATGACCAAGCCGACCGTCTCACTCGTGCTCGGCGGCGGACATTCTATCGGCGTGCCGCTGGCTGTTGCAGCCAAGCGTTCGATCATTGCACCGTCGGCAGCGATGACAATCCATCCGGTACGACTGACAGGCGTCGTGATCGGCGTGCCGCAGACGTATAATTATTTTGGTAAGATCCAGGAGCGCATCGTTTCGTTCGTGACGGAAAACTCGCGGATCGAGCGCGAGCGGTTCATCGGTATGATGCTTAAAACAGGCGAGTTGGCCGCCGATGTCGGCTCGATCATCTACGGCGCTGAAGCGGTGGAAAGCGGGCTGATTGATGCGCTCGGGGGCCTGTCCGACGCGCTTGGCTGGTTGCATGAGCAGATCGCCGAGGTGCGGAAAAATAAAGAAAACGACGCAGCAGCTGCGCTGCGCTGAGTGCGTACCGGCAAGCCGATATCCCCGATAAAACACTGGAAATCAATATCAATTAGTGATATGATATCTTAATGAAAGCCCCGGCTTGACGCGCTTCAAACATACACACAGGAGCGTGGCGGCGATAGCCGAAGGCCGGAGCAGGCCGGACATCACGTCGGTCGATCGGTTGGGGGGATAGGCTTGCCGGTATTAATAGCACTGCTACTTGGGTTGCTGCAAGGGCTGACCGTGTTTCTGCCGATTTCTGAAACCGGACATCGGGCCTTGCTTTACAATCTGTTCGGTTTAGATGTGCCGGAAGGACATGGGGTTTTTACGCTGCTGATGCATATCAGTACACTCATTTCGATCAGCCTCGTTTACCGGCGCGAGCTGAGCGCGGTCTTAAGTGACGGCGCAGATTTTCTGCGCGGCCGCATACCCGACGACCCTGTCAGTGAAGGGCGGATGTCGGGGCCGATGCGTCTGCTCATTCTTGTCGTTATTGGTACGCTGCCGCTCGTGCTGTCGGTACCGTTCAGCGCGCGTATCGGCGCACTGACGGCCTATACCGTATTCGTCAGCGCGGCGATGATCCTGACCGGCGTCATCTTGTTCGTATCGGACAAGCTTATCGTCACCGGACGGCGCACCGAGCGGACGATGACCGGTGTCGATGCGCTGTTTATCGGCCTCGCGCAGGCCATTGCGCTTATTCCGGGCGTGTCGCGTATCGGCGTGACGACGTCTGTCGGTCTTGTACGCGGATTCGGTAAGGATTTCTCGGTGCGCTTTGCGGTGTTTTTATCACTGCCAAGCGTGCTTGTGTCGATAGTCGTGTCGTTATTCTCGGCGTTTAAGGACGGACTGCAACTGACATCCTTTTTCTCATACCTGATCGGATTTATCGTTTCGATAGCGGCGGGGTATCTCGCGCTGCAGACGTTCCGTATTTGCGTGCGCAAGCGCAAGATGCGGTATTTTGCAGTTTACCTGTTCGTCGTTGGTATCGTTATGATTATTCTGAATTATATTGTCTAACAGCTGAGGTGTTATATGGCTCAGACGAAAAGTAAGAAAAAAAGCACGGCGACCACCCGTAAAACGCCGCCAAAGCAGACACCGGCGTCCGCGTCAGGCCGATCAACGGCCGCGGCGCGCCGCGCGCGCAACCGAGAAATCGGCGCGATTGCACTGTTGCTGCTCGGCGTGTTTTCGTTGATCGGTTACTTCAGCGCAAGCGGCGTTTTCATCGGATTCTTCGCTAATCTACTTAAAGGCCTCGTCGGATGGGGCTTTTTTGCCGTGCCGCCGTCGCTCGTGCTCGCGGCGTTTGTTCTGCTGTTTCATCGAGGACGGCCGGTTCGTTTACGCGTGTTGTGTACACTGATGCTGCCGATAGCCGTCGGCTCGATCGGGCATTTGTTTTTCAGCAAGCTGACGTACGAGATTTCATTGCACATGTTCGAGCCGTTGTGGGCAGCCGGTACGTCGCTAAGCGGCGGCGGTGCCATCGGCGGCGGACTGTCTGAAACGTTTACATACCTGTTCAGTAAAGCCGGCGCGGCCGTCTTGCTGATTGCCGCGGCGCTGACGCTGCTGCTTATTGCGCTCAATAAGACGATTGCTAGCATTGTCGAGGCCATCCGACGTACGGCCGAGGCGCGCCGCGCTAGTCTGGCACTGTACGAGGAGACGGCACCGGAACTGGAACCGGCTGTTCCGCCCAGGTATAAAAAGCCGACGCCACCGCCGGCGCCGCCAAAACGCGGTCGGCGTAAGGTGATTGACATCCCGATGGACGATCCCGACGTACAGCCGTCGGCCAATCCGCTCGGTGAAGCAAAGTCTGAGCCGTTATACAATTCAAAGCCACGCGTCGTGACACCCGACGCGGTACTGAACCCGACACCGACGCCGGTGCCAGCGCAAGAGCCGGCGCCGTCGGCCCAGCAAGAAACGCAGCAGGACGTGCCGCTTGACATCCCGTTTATGGAAAAGCGTCCGGGTAAGCCGGCGGAGAAGCCGGTTGTTGACAAGACGCCGGTAGTCGATAAAACGCCGGTAGTCGATAAAACACCGGCAGCGAAAAAGCCGGAATCATCCGAAACGGACAAGGACGTATTTACGGTACCCGACACGGCCGACGGGGACAAGTCCAAACAGAAATATGCCTATCCGCCGCTCGACCTGCTGGCTGCCGGCTCCGCTTCGGGCCGTCAGGACGGGACGGAGGAAGTCCGCCTGACAATCGACCGCCTACAGGCGGCGTTTCGCAGCTTCGGCATCAACGTACGCGTCACGAGTTATACCCGCGGGCCGACGGTCACGCGGTACGAGGGCGAGCTGGAGGCCGGTGTTAAGCTCAACCGCCTGACGAGCCTTGCCGACGACATCGCACTGTCGCTCGGCGCCAACGGCGTGCGCATCGCTGCGATGCCCAACAAGATTTCGACGGTCGGCATCGAGGTGCCCAATAAGCTCGTCAGCAAGGTCAACCTGCGCGACATTATCGATTCGCCGGAATTCAAGCGTGCGCCGTCAAAACTGACGTTTGCCATCGGTAAAAACATCGGCGGTGAGGCGATTGTGGGCGATATCTCAAAGCTGCCGCATATGCTCGTAGCCGGTACGACCGGCTCGGGTAAGTCCGTCTGCCTCAACTCGCTTATTCTGAGTATTCTTTATAAGGCGACGCCGGAGCAAGTCCGGTTTATCATGATCGACCCGAAAATGGTCGAGTTTCGTGTATATAATGGCATCCCGCATCTGCTTGTACCGGTCGTCACCGAGGTTAAAAAGGCCGCCGGCGCATTGCAATGGGCCGTTGTAGAGATGATGAAACGCTATCGGCTCTTTTCTGAGTCAAACGCGCGCGATATATCCAGCTATAACAAGCTGATGGCCAAGTCCGACGAGGGCGAAACAATCCCGCAGATCGTTGTTGTTATCGACGAGCTGGCCGATCTTATGCTCACAGCCGCCAAAGAGGTCGAGGAATCGGTCTGCCGTGTCGCACAGATGGGCCGCGCGGCCGGCGTGCATCTTGTCATCGCCACGCAAAGCCCGCGTGCCGACGTTATTACCGGCCTGATGAAGGCGAATATACCATCGCGTATTTCACTGAAGGTGTCGAGCGCGCTCGAGTCGCGCATCATTCTCGACGCCGGCGGCAACGCCGACAAGCTCGTCGGTAACGGCGATATGCTCTACGCGCCGATCGGTGTTAATAAGCCGATCCGCATACAAGGCACGTGGGTATCCGACGCCGAACGCGAGCAGGTCGTGAACTTCATCAAGCAAAGCGGCGAGGCGCAGTATAACGAAGACGTTATCGACCAGATCGACAAAGCCGCCGAGGGTAAGTCGTCCGGTTCGAAAGGCGATGGCAGCAAAGCCGACGCGCCCGACCACGACGAGATGCTGCCGCAAGCTGTCGAGGTTTTCATGGAGTCGGGGCAGGCTTCTGTGTCGATGCTGCAGCGACGGCTGAAGCTGGGCTATTCGCGCGCGGCGCGCATTGTCGATCAGATGGAGCAGATGGGCATTGTCGGGCCGTTTGAGGGCTCGAAGCCACGCCAGCTGCTCGTTACACGGCAGCAGTGGCACGAGATGCAGTACGTGCAGGGCACCGCGCCGATCGGCGACGCGGCTGACGATACAGACGATAATGATGAATCAGCACAATAACGATCCGGAAGGAGACCCGCCCGGCGGGGAAAACAATATGGCATTTAATCAGACATGGTATGACGACAACGAGGCCGCAATCCCTAAGGGCAAGGTGCGCACACGCTTCGCGCCCAGCCCGACGGGGTATATGCACGTCGGAAACCTGCGCACGGCGCTCTACGCGTATCTCATTGCAAAAAAAGAGGACGGCACGTTCATCCTGCGCATCGAGGATACCGATCAGGCGCGGTATGTTGCTGGCGCGATCGAGCTCATTTATAAAACACTCAAAGAGTGCGGTATCCTGCACGACGAGGGGCCGGACGTCGGTGGGCCTGTCGGGCCGTATATCCAATCCGACCGACGCGACCTTTATAAACAGTACGCGGATCTGCTCGTCGAAAAAGGCGGCGCCTACCGCTGCTTCTGCGGCGCAGACGATCATGAAGAAGCGGCACCGACATCGTTTTCCAAATACGACGGACGCTGCTCGCGCTTGACACAGGCTGAGATCGACGAGAAGCTCAGCGCCGGCATACCGTATGTGATCCGTCAGAAGATCCCACGCGAAGGCTCGACGACGATCAATGATATCGTTTTCGGCGAGATTACCGTCCCCAACGATAGCTTGGACGATAACGTGCTCATCAAATCGGACGGCCTGCCGACATATAATTTCGCCAACGTCGTTGACGATCATCTGATGGGAATTACGCATGTTGTGCGCGGCAGCGAGTATCTTGCGTCGGCACCGAAGTATAATCTGCTGTACAGCGCGTTCGGGTGGGAGACGCCCGTCAATGTGCACTGTTCGCCCGTCATGCGCGACGCGCAGCATAAATTCTCCAAGCGGCACGGCGATCCGTCGTATGAAGATCTGATCGAACTGGGTTATGTTAAGGACGCGATTGTAAACTACGTTGCGCTGCTCGGCTGGAGCCCCGGCGGTGAGCGCGAGCTGTTTACGCTCGACGAGCTGGCGGCCGTTTTCGATATCAAGGGCATCTCCAAGTCGCCTGCGATCTTCGATATCGATAAGCTGACGTATTTCAACGCCGAGTACATCCGCGCGATGCCGGGTGAAAAATTCGCGGCGATCGCGGAACCTTTTATCCGTAAAACCGTCAAAAGGGCTGACATTGACGCGTCTGAGATTGCAGCGCTTCTGCAGGCACGCTGCGAAAAGCTGACCGATATTCCTGAAAAAGTCGACTTTTTCGACGCGCTGCCGGACTATGATACGGCGCTGTATACGCATAAAAAATCCAAGACGAACGACGAAGTCTCGCTGGAAATGCTCCAAACCGTGCGCCCCGTGATCGAGTCGATTGATCCGTGGACGCAGGAGAGCATCCACAGTGCGCTGATCGGCCTGGCCGAGCGACTTGGTGTTAAAAATGCCACGCTGCTGTGGCCGCTACGGATCGCCGCGGCCGGAAAAGCCGTTACACCGGGCGGCGCGGTGGAGATCGTGCGCATCCTCGGACGGGACGAAACGCTGCGGCGTATCGACGCGGGCATCCATAAGCTGAGCTGACGGGAGAAGCCAATGAGCAAGACCGTGAAGAAAATACTGATATTTCTGGCGATTTTAATCGTCATTGTGATCGCGGTTGTTTTGATTCAGATATTGCTGACAAGCAAACAGGCCGGCGATCCGTCACCGTCGCCGAGTGCGTCGGTGTCGGCAACGCCGGACGAGACAGCGTCGGCGTCGCCGAGCGATATAGCGACGCCGTCCACGCCCGCGCCGACAGATTCCGGCACGATCGAAAAGGTGTATACGATTGATGGCACGCAGTTTACCATTACGGTGCCGGGCGAATTTCTCACGTTTTCGATCGTCGCGGACGAGACGGCACTGACGTTTGGCGCAGAGCGCGGCGTGTATACGTTTTCGTCGAACGAAATTACTGATATGCTGCTGATGATGACCTTCATTGTTGATGGGAAGGCCACGTCGCTCGCACCGTCGTTTTTAGACGCGTATATGAACTATACCAGCTTTGAGCAATCCGGGCTGAGTGCCATCTCCGGCACGGACATCGCCGGCGAGATGATCGTCGCCGCAAACGACGAGGTGACGATGACCGCATGGCTTGTCGACATGCAAAGCGGCGTGCTGGCCGTCGTTATACAGTCGCCGGACGCTGTACAGCTGAGCGATCTGCCGGCGCTGGAGAAGGCTGTAGCGTCGATCAAGATCATTGCGCAGTCGTACGGCTACGGCTCATAGCGACCGTTAAAAAACGCGCGAAGTTTAGGCTGAGCGCCATAAATTGCATCACATACACGCCCCCTTTATGGTAACGATAAATCCATAAAGGGGCTTTTTTTGCTGAAATTGGGATGGTGATGTGACGATGAAAAAGAAGACAAAGATTGTGATTACAAGCTACGTCTTGGCGGCACTTACCGCAATGGGCGGTTTGGCGCTGATGTTTAACGCGCGCGCGGAGGGTTACCGGCTACAGCTGGAAAACACGTATCAGCACGCATTCAGCGAGCTGGTAACGAACGTATCCGATCTGGATAACGCGCTGCAAAAAACGCTGTACGCCGGTACGCCGTCGATGCTTGGCTCGGTGTGTACAGAGGTGTACGGCTGCGCGCTGGCAGCGCAGTATGCGCTGAGTGAGATGCCGTTTTCGAGCTACGAATACGAGAACACGGCCGGTTTCATCACACGCGCGGGCGACTACGCACTGATGCTTGCTAAAAAGGCTGGTGCAAAAGAAATGGGGTCGCAGGAAGAGCATGATAACCTCGCGTCGTTGTCGCAAACGGCGACGGTATTGGCCGGTAACCTCAACCAGCTGCGTATGGACGTTGGGATGCAGAGTATGACAGCCGCGCAGCTGAAAAGCGTATCGGAAAAAGCCGCTGAGCTTGGTGACGCTGCGACAGAGGGCAGTGTTGAGGGCAGCTTTTCACTGATGGAAGGGGAGTTTCCAGAAACGCCGTCACTCATCTACGACGGGCCGTTTTCGTCGCACATCGCCGGAATGACGCCGAAAATGATTGAAAACGAGCCGTCTGTCACCGCCGAGCAGGCGCGGAAAACAGCCGCCGATTTCATGGGGATCAATGAACGCCTTGTCAAATCCAACGGCGAACGGGCGGGTAGTCTGCCGGTGTATATGTTCTATGCCAACACCGACGGCGGTACGACGAGTATCGAGGTGACGGTGCAGGGCGGCGTCGTGGTCAGCGCGTTTAACTCGCGTATCGTTAAGCAAAGCGTCCTGACAGCGGATGAAGCCGTCGGCCTTGCTGAGCGATTCCTTAAAGACCGAGGGTTTTCGGGCATGAAGCAAAGTTATCAGATCGAAAACGGCAACACGCTGATCGTCAACTACGCGTACACCGAGCAGGATGTCGTATGCTACACCGATCTCATCAAAGTCTATGTTGCGCTCGATAACGGGAAAGTCATCGGATTTGAGGCGCAGGGTTACGTGATGCATCATACTGCGCGTACGATCCCCGAGGCAACAGTCGGCGAAGACGAAGCGCAAGCCAAGATCTCGCCGTATCTAACCGTTTTGTCGCATCAGATGGCCGTGATCCCGACAAGCGGTAAAAACGAGATCTTCTGCCACGAATTCAAATGTGAGAACACCGACGGCAGCCACTATATCGTCTATATCAACGCTGAAACAGGCCGAGAGGAAAAAATTCTGATTCTGATCGAGGATGAGACCGGTACACTGACAATCTGATACGGTATCAATGGATCAAACACCCCTGACGGATGCTCGTTCATCCGTCAGGGGTGTTTTGTGCTGTCAGGCGACGGGGCAGGGCTGTTCACTATAAGTAGTCGTACAACATATGATATAACGGCCTTATTGTAATGTCGATTTTGCCTTAGACAATGGAGGTTTTGAATATATGTTTAAATATCGATATCTGGAGGAAGCGCCGCGCGACGGCCTGAACGCCAGGTATGCAAGGACAAAAATCTACAGCGAACAGCAAAGTGACACCGATAGATACTGCAAACAGTGCCGCGAGCGCGACCGTGATCGCAAACACGAGAAACGTTGCGATTGCGACAAGCAATACAAGCATGAAGAAAATCGCCATCCCCTAAAAAACTGTGATGGTGACCGGAACAGCAACCACAATTACAACATCAACTATAACTACAATCACAACGACTTTGGTCGCGACGAGCCTTTCGATGCCGGCTGCAGACGGCCTTGGAATGACAATGATCAGTATCCGGATCAGCCGGAAGATGATTGGTATGACCGAGATCAAGACCGCGATCGCGACTGCGATCGATGCGGCCGCCATCCGGTTAACTGCTGCTGCATCTGCTGTGTCGGCCCCAGAGGACCGCAGGGCGACACGGGCGATACCGGCCCAACCGGCCCGCAGGGCGACACGGGCGATACCGGCCCGACAGGACCGCAGGGCGACACGGGCGATACCGGCCCGACGGGACCGCAAGGCGAAACCGGTGATACCGGCCCGACGGGACCGCAGGGCGACATCGGTGATACCGGCCCGACAGGACCGCAGGGCGACATTGGTGAAACCGGCCCGACAGGACCGCAAGGCGACACCGGCGACACCGGCCCGACAGGACGGACCGGCGACACCGGCGATACCGGCCCGACGGGACCGCAAGGCGACACCGGTGAAACCGGCCCGACGGGACCGCAGGGCAACATCGGTGATACCGGCCCGACAGGACCGCAGGGCGACATCGGTGAAACCGGCCCGACAGGACCGCAGGGCGACACCGGCGAAACCGGCCCAACGGGACCGCAAGGCGACACGGGCGATACCGGCCCAACGGGACCGCAAGGCGACACCGGTGAAACCGGCCCGACAGGACCGCAGGGTGACACGGGTGATACCGGGCCGACAGGCCCCGTCGCGTCCTACGGGTATGTTTACCTTCTGGCGGATGATGAAACGGACACTGTCGCCGCCGGCGCAGACGTACCGTTCAGCAATAACGGGCCCCTGAGCGGCGTGACGCATACGGAGACCACAACGGATGTCGTTGTGCCGAGTACAGGCACCTATCAGATTGACTACGGCGTCAATCTGGTTGGAGCCGCGGCAATGGCGGCGATCGCAATCGCCGTCAACGGGACGCCGGTTCCGTCCACCAACATTTCGGCGCCAACGTCGAACGACAACCTCATCGGCACCGCCATGCTGGTGCTGGCGGCCAGCGATGTTGTGACGCTCCAAAATACCGGTGGGCTGCCGTTTGCAGTGGATCAGGATCCGAATATCGGCGCGCAGCTTAATATTATTCAAATAGCGTAGCGGCCCCGACGGCGCGCGCGCTGAACGGACGGGAACCGCTTTCTTCGACGGAAGCGGTTCCCGTTTGCCATGCGCCGTACCGGTACGGGCGTCAGACAATGAAGCGGGTGATTATTTTATGAGGAACTACAAAATCTGCGTCTATGCGATCTGTAAAAACGAGCAAGCCTTCGTCGATCGATGGATGGATTCAATGGCCGAAGCCGACAGCGTCGTCGTTACGGATACAGGCTCGACGGATGAGACGGTCGAACGATTACGCGCGCGTGGTGCGACCGTCTACATTGACCCCGTAACGCCGTGGCGTTTTGACGTAGCGCGGAACATTTCGCTCGACCATGTCCCGGACGACGCGGATATCTGCGTGTGTACCGACCTTGATGAAATCTTTGAGCCGGGCTGGCGCGGTCGGCTTGAGGCAGCCTGGACACCTGCGGCGAAAAACGCCAAGTACATTTACAACTGGAGCATCAAGCCGGACGGGACGCCGTACGTCCAGATGCACTACACAAAAATCCATACGCGGCACGACTTCCACTGGCACTATCCGGTACACGAGTGGCTAAAATACATCGGCACCGCGCCGCTCGTCACCGTTTTTGCGGACGGCGTCGTGCTTAATCATTATCCAGATGCCAAGAAATCGCGTGGGTCGTATCTGCCGCTGCTTGAAATGGCTGTGGAGGAAGACCCGTTGGGCGACAGAGTACGGTACTATCTCGGGCGCGAGTACATGTACAAAGGTCTTTGGCGGCAGTGCATTGATACACTTAAACGCCACTTAGAGCTGCCGACGGCGCGGTGGAACGAGGAGCGCGGCGCGTCGATGCGTTGGATCGCCAAGTCGTACTTTGAACTGGGCGATTATCGGCAGGCCTACGCGTGGTACTACCGCGCGATCGCCGAAGCCGGTCACATGCGCGACGCATACGTTGAGTTCGCGCGCGTAGCATATCGACGCGGCGACTGGGCGGTTTGCTTCTGTATGGCCGAGCAGGCGCTGGGGATCGCCGAGCGGTCAAAGACGTATGTTAACATGGGCTATGCGTGGGATCACACGCCGGACGATCTCGCGGCGATTGCCTGCTACCGGCTCGGGATGCTTGAGCGCTCGCTCGCGCACGCGGAAAAAGCGCTCGCCATCAGTCCAGGAGACGTACGCCTGCAGGAAAACAGACGGTTGATTATGACGGAAAATGAGAAGAAGGCCGGTTTGTAAACTAAACGTAAATAAAATAGAGCATACTTGATCTCTCGTCAAGTATGCTCTATTCTTAATATAGGTGATGGTATGAAATCCTTTAAAAAATACAAGGTAACAATCGTCTTGCTGACTGTCGGGATGCTTTTTTGGGCGCGACTGATATGGGCGTATATCGGACGGCTCTTCAGCGGTAGCGCGGATGTTTACACGCTTATCGCAGTGCTGCTCGTGGTTGATATGCTATGCTATTGTGCACTCGCTGTCGGCTTGGGGTTTGATATTAAGTGGGCACGGGTGTTGATTATGCCGTTTGTGATTGCCAATGCCGTTTTGAGCATTACGGATGATGTTGGCTTTTGGGATATAGCTTCACTTGTTCTTAATCTAGTGATAATCCCTGTATTTTTACTCGAAAGACGACGGGCGCGTCGCGGCGGCGAGGATTAAATATCCAGATCGGCGAGGCTGGCGCTGATCTGCGTTTCCAATATGGCGCGCGACGCCGGTGTCGGTGACTTAAAGCCGATCTCGCCGATGATTTCACTAGACGCCAGCCGCGCCTTAAGACTGGCAAAGCATTTTGACGCGTCGCCGCCGGCGCTTGTAGCAAGCAAGAGCACTTTTTTGCAGGCCAGATCAGTCCCGCTGATAAACGTGTTGACAGGCGGTGTGAACCGCCCGCCCCAGACAGGTGTACCGAGACAAATAAGATCGTACGCCTTGGCGTCCGGTAACGGCGTCTGAAGTGCCGGTTTTGCGCCGAAGATCGCGCGCATACCGCCGACAAAATACTTTAAAAAGCCATTGAGCTGCGTCTCGCGTAAGGGGCGCAGCTCAAATACGTCCACGGACGACGCACCATTAAGCGATCCGGCCAAGATGTCGGCAATCAGTCGTGTGTGGCCGTCCAGCGAATAGTAGACGATTAGCGTTTTCATAGCAATCCTCTCAAAAAACAAAGCATTATGGTAAGACTATATGCAATAATTCAATGTATGTCAACTCCTTGCGCCCTACGTCACCGTACCGGCAGTGGCAGGGTGACGGCACACCGGCCGTCCGTATGAAAATCGATGAACGCCGCTGTTGAATTTCACCGTATTTAGTATTAATATGGATAGTAAGGAAACTGGAGGTAGCGGATATGGCTTTTGTGCATCTGCACGTACATAGCGAATACAGCCTGCTGGACGGCGCCTGCCGTCTCCGTGACCTCGTCGCGCAGGCAAAGGAGCACGGCGCACCGGCCGTCGCCGTGACAGATCACGGCGCGATGTACGGCGTCGTCGCGTTTTATAAAGAGGCCGTCAAGGCCGGCGTCAAGCCGATTATCGGCTGCGAGGTCTACGTTGCGCCGCGCACGCGCTTTGACATGCAGCCCGGTCCAGACTCCGCCCGGCACCATCTCGTCCTGCTGTGTAAAAACGAGACGGGGTATAAGAATCTTTGCCGTATCGTCAGTAAATCATACACGGAGGGCTTTTATTTCAAGCCGCGTATCGATCTTGATCTGCTGCACGAGAACGCCGAGGGGCTTGTCGCGCTGTCGGCATGCGTGTCCGGCGAGATCCCGTCGCTCATTTTAGCCGGAGACGTTGAGACGGCCAAAGCCAGGGCGCTTGAGCTTTCCGAACTGTTCGGGCCGGACAGCTTTTATCTGGAGTTACAGGATCACGGTGACGAGAAGCAAAAAACCGTCGACGCAGGCCTGATTGAAATCCATCGTGAAACGGGCATTCCGCTCGTTGTCACTAATGACGTGCACTACATTACACGCGAGGATGCCTATGTGCAGGATGTGCTCATGTGCATTCAAACCGGAAAGACTGTCTCCGACAGCGACCGGATGCGCTTCGATACGCAGGAACTGTATTTTAAATCCGAGGACGAGATGCGCGCGCTGTTTCCGGAATATCCGGAAGCGGCCGACAACACGTTGAAGATCGCCGAAATGTGCAACGTCGAGTTTCAGTTCGGTCAGCATCATCTACCGGAATTTACGCCGCCGGACGGGTTTACGTCGTCAGACTATCTCCGGAAGCTTTGTCTGGAGGGGTTCGAAAAAAGATACGGTTCGGACCGGCAAGACGTCAAGGACCAGCTGTTTTATGAGCTTGATATGATTGAGCGAATGGGCTTTACCGATTATTTCCTTATCGTCTCGGACTTCATCGCGTATGCTAAAAAACAGGGGATTCCCGTCGGCCCGGGGCGCGGCTCAGCCGCTGGGAGCGTTGCGTCATACTGCCTGGACATCACAACGGTCGATCCGATCAAATACGGGCTGTACTTCGAGCGCTTTCTTAATCCCGAACGCGTGAGCATGCCTGATATTGACATCGACTTCTGCGAGCGCCGGCGCGGCGAAGTCATCGACTACGTTAAGCACAAGTACGGCGCGGACCGTGTCGCGCAGATTGTGACGTTTAATACGCTCAAAGCCAAAAACGCCGTGCGGAACGTCGCCAAGGCACACGCGCTGACGTTTGCCGAAGAAAGCGAGCTCGCGCGCGAGATACCAAGCGTGCTGAATATCAAAATTGCACAGGCGCTCGAGCAGTCCAAGCGCCTGAAATCGATGTACGACGAGGACGAGCGTGTGCGCCGCGTGATCGACACGGCGATGGCGCTCGAGGATATGCCCAAGGACTCCGGTACGCACGCTGCAGGCGTCGTTATTACGAAAAACCCTGTCAGCGAGTACGTGCCGCTGGCGCTGTCCAAAAAAGACGACTCGATTGCCACCCAGTTCACCATGACAACGCTCGAAGAGCTCGGGCTGTTGAAGATGGACTTTCTCGGGCTGCGCAACCTCACGGTCATCCGTGACGCGGAGCTGGACATCCAAAAAACGACCCCGGACTTTTCTGTCGACACGATACCCGACGACGACGCGGCGACATTCGAAATGCTCACAGCCGGTAAAACGTCCGGCGTGTTCCAGCTAGAATCGACGGGTATGACCGGCGTTTGTACGGGGCTCGGGCCTAAAAGCATTGAGGATATCACGGCTATTATTGCGCTGTACCGCCCCGGCCCGATGGACTCGATCCCAAAGTTTTTATACAACAATAAGCACCCGGAGCGGATCACGTATAAGCATCCGTCGCTGGAGCCGATTTTGCAAGTCACCTACGGCTGCATTGTTTATCAGGAGCAGGTCATCGAGATATTCCGTAAGCTTGCGGGCTTTTCGCTTGGTCAGGCCGATATGATCCGCCGCGCGATGAGTAAAAAGAAGCAGGCGGAGATCGAGCGCGAGCGCATCGCGTTCATCGACGGTGATACCGAACGGCAGATTGCAGGCGCCGTTAAAAACGGTATCCCGCGCGACGTCGCGGGGAGCATCTATGATGAAATTCTCGATTTTGCTAATTACGCTTTTAATAAGGCACACGCCGTCGCGTATGCTGTTATTTCGTATCAAACAGCGTATCTTAAATGCCATTTCCCGAAAGAATACATGGCAGCGCTCTTATCGTCGGTTCTGTATTACCCGGAAAAAGTCGCCGAATACACCCAGACGTGCCGTGAAATGGGCATTGAGTTGCTGCCGCCGGACGTCAATGAATCCAACGACATGTTTACCGTGTCCGGGCCGAATATCCGCTATGGATTGGTTGCCGTTAAGAATATCGGGCGCGGATTCATCCGCGACTTAATGGCAGAGCGCGCCGCAAAGGGACCGTTTCAAGATTTCGAGGAGTTTTGCCGCCGTATGTACGGCGGGGACCTCAACCGCCGTGCTGTCGAAAGTCTCATTAAGTGCGGTGGATTTGACAGCTTTGGCGCCAAACGTCGGCAGCTGATGATGATCGCCGGCGCCGTCATCGACAACGTTGCCGCGTCGCGGCGTAACAATGTCGATGGTCAGCTCGATCTGTTTGGCACAGGCGAGCCGGACGAGCCGAAGCAAAACGGATACAGCATCGTCCTACCCAGTGTGGAGGAATACACACCGCGCGAACTGATGGCGATGGAGCACGACGTTACCGGCCTGTACCTGACAGGCCATCCGATGGACGAATACGTGCGCGCTGTAAAAACACTAGGTGCGGTGAACATCGGGCGTATTCTGTCCGACCATGCCCGTGAGGACGGGCCGTCAGACTACCCCGATGAGAAGATGGTGACGATCGCGGGCGTCATTTCCAACGTCAAGACCAAGACAACGCGCAACAATTCTCTGATGGCCTACATCACGCTTGAAGACGGCACCGGCAGCATTGAGATTCTTGCGTTTCAGCGTGTGCTCGATCAGGGAGGCGGCTATGTGCAGGACAACCTGCCGGTTTACATCACCGGTAAAGTCTCCGCGCGCGACGAGAAGGAGCCGCAGCTCATCGCTGACGTAATCCGTCCGCTGAGTGATCTCGATCCGATGGAAGGGGAGCGCCGCCCGGTTGAGCAAAGTCTATATGTCCGGTTTGCCGGTGAAGACGATCCGGCGTATGAGCGCTTAAAAAACGTATTGATCATGTTTCCCGGTCGAGATAAGATGATTTGCTACTTTAATGATACGAAAAAGAAGCTCGGGACCAGCTGCGTCATCCATAAAGCGCTCATTGAGGAGTTGGAAGGACTGCTCGGTACGGATAACGTCATCCTGAAATAATATGAATATAAGTTCAATATACAAGTATTATAGCGATAAAACTAGAATAATGCATAAATACGGTGCGCCTAACCGAGAAATCAAAGCAGTTAGTCAGTGCGCCGTACTGGTCGGAAACGACATTAATTGCAGAGAGGTATAAACATGAAATTATCGTTCTATGGTGCCAATCGAGAGGTAACGGGCAGCTGCCACGGTGTTGAAGTCGGCGGTATTCGCCTGCTTGTGGACTGCGGAATGTATCAGGGCAGCGAAAATAGTTACGGGCAGGATTTTCCGTTTAATCCAGAGGAGATTGACTATGTGGTCATGACGCACGCGCACATTGACCATTCCGGACGTCTGCCGCTGCTCGTCAAAGAGGGATTTAAGGGTAAAATTTATGCTACAAGCGCAACAATCAGGCTTTTGCAGATCATGCTGCGCGATTCCGGGCACATCCAGGAGATGGATGCAAAGTGGAAATCACGGCGTAATAAGCGCGCCGGAAGTGATGAGATTGAACCGCTGTATACAGTAGCAGACGCCGAGCGTGTGTTTCAGTATATGGTGCCGTGTCACTACGAAGAAGAAGTCGTCATCGCCGAAGGTGTTAAAGTCCGATTTATCGACGCCGGTCATTTGCTCGGTTCGGCATTTGTTGAAATGTGGCTCACAGAAAACGATGTGACCAAAAAAATCGTTTTCTCAGGAGACATCGGCAATGTAGGGCAGCCGATTATTCGTGATCCGCAGTATGTCCATGAGGCCGACGTCGTCTTGACGGAGTCAACATACGGTGACCGAAATCACGAGGTGCCGCCGGACTATACAGAGGATCTGGCGAAAGTTTTCGATGAGACGTTTGCACGCGGCGGTAACGTCATCATTCCGTCGTTTGCCATCGGGCGAACGCAAGAACTGCTGTATTTCATCCGCGAGATAAAAGAACGCGGGCTCGTTAAGAGTACGCCGAATTTCCCCGTTTATGTTGATAGTCCGCTGGCGAATGCTGCCACACGCATTTATGAGGGCGATCTGGAGGGATATCTAGACCGGGAGACGCTTGACGTGATCAAAGCGGGCAAGCAGTATCTCAGCTTTCCGAACCTCAACATTTCTGAGACAGCCGACGACTCGAAGGCGATCAACTTCGTCGACACACCAAAGGTCATCATATCGTCGAGCGGCATGTGTGAGGCCGGTCGTATTCGGCACCACCTCAAGCACAATCTCTGGCGACCGGAATGCACCGTTGTGTTCGTCGGTTTTCAGGCGAAGGGGACACTTGGACGTATTTTAGTCGACCGTGCCGCCAGCAAAGTCAAGCTCTTTGGCGAGGAAATTGCCGTCAAGTGCCAGATCTATAGCTTCCGTGGGATGAGCGCGCATGCCGATCGTGACGGACTACTCAAATGGATCCACGCATTTGAACCGAAGCCGACGCAGGTGTTCGTCGTGCACGGCGAGGAGGACGTCTGCGATATTTATACGGAAACGCTTATTTCTGAAGGGTATAAGGCGTACGCGCCGAAATTCTCCTCGTCCTACGATTTGTTGTCTGACATGTTCATACACGAAGGGCTGGAATCAGATATGCGCCGTGATTCACGCAAAGCGTTTCGAAAATCACCGGCTTACCGCGAGCTTGTTTCTGCCGGTACGCGTCTGCTGGATGTTGTTTCGCATAACTATGGCGTCCCGAACAAGGATCTTGAGCAGTTTGCCGAGCAAATTATCGCCTTGGCAGACAAATGGGAGCGGTAAAACAATAAAGAATAAAACCGGCGTATCTACGGATACGCCGGTTTTTTGCGTGTTATTGACACCTTATCAACAAATATAGTAGTTAAACCGATCAGCCGACTTCATGAAAAGTTACTTGCTCGTCGCTGACGTCATTCAGCGCCTGCGGCGGAATCGGCTCGGCCAGCCACATTGCCTGGGCAGACGCCGGCACGATGACCGGCATCCGGTCATGGATAAATGCGATGCCAGGAGCCGCAGGCCTTGTCATGATGACAAATACAGGTAAGCTGCTGTCTTTTTCACGACGGTACAGACCGGCCATAAAAATCGGTTCACTGTGCCCGATAGCGTATTTGAAGCGTGCCTTTCCGTCTTTGCGCCATTCAAAATAGTACGAAGCGGGGATCAGACAGCGCCCGGCGCTGTACGCGTGTTTGAACATCGGCTTTTCAGCCGCTGATTCGACACGCGCGTTGATGATCTGACCTTTTCCGTCGTATCGGGAAAAGCCCCATTTCATCAAGGCCGGCGCTTCAGCGGTAATGACGGGCGCGATGTTCGTCGGGTATACTTCGCCGCGGCGCATGTTGTGAAACGTGTCCGTGCTGCCGTATAGATGCTGGAGCTGATCGATGATGGCCTCAAACGCGGCCTCATCATCGTTGACGGGAATATAGTAGCGTCCGCACATGTGTTATGAAACCTCCGTAAAGTCGGATTGCGAAGCCGCGAGGCTTGTACAGCGTGACAGCAACTGATTATAGAAATCCTCCGGATTTTCCGGGGAAATTGAAGTGATTGATCCCCAAAGCGTACGCTTATGCCGCCGAACTTCGATTTCCTGCGGCTTGGCAGCGAAAAGGCTGCTGGTCCGTGATGCCGACGTATCGGATTTTGCGCTCAAAGCCAAGGATTGGATTGATGCGTACGGAATACGGTCAGAAAAAGGACCAAACCGGCAGAACAGACAGAAATCCCGCAGCTCATAGTATGTACCGAACGCCATCCAAAGCTGCAGCACCGAGAAAATGACAGTGGCTGCAATGATGATGAAGGTACCGAGCGTACCGACAGACAGGCGGGAGAGCAGAAAGGCAGCGCCGAAAAGCGCGAGGATTACAAGACCGAACGTTATCATATAGTAACCGCGATAAGAAGCCGAGCGTGCGCGCATCATCCAAGTCCTCCTTTTAATCGACAAAACGGTCCATAAAACGACAAGCCCGGCCAAAGCCGGGCTTGTAATTGACTATTCAGCCTGCGCCTGAACGTCCAGATGAGGGCATCGTGCACGCAGCTTATCCAGAAATAGTTCCCGGTTGACAGGCGAGATCATCACCGTCCAGATGACGTCGCCGTCATACTGCCGGATCTCGATCCGGCGGGACGAAAGAGCAAGAGACGTTGACAGGTTGGTGCTCAAACCGACGTAACGGATGTCGTCGTAGTAGATTTTAGCCGTAAACGGACCGCATTTGCATAACAAATAGCGCCGGCGCATGTCATAATACGTCCCGAATAAAAGCCAGAGTAAAAACAAGGACGCAAGCAGCACGGATGCGCCGCCGATGACCGTTTCGCGCAAGGAAAACTCAAGCATCGCGGTAACAAAAAGCGCACCGGTGCACATAAAGGCGATGGCCGAAAAAATCAGCGCTTCGCTCCAGATATCCACAGCAGATTGAACTCGCATGGCTGCATATTCTCACTTTCTTTAAAATTACCGCCGCCGCTCAACAAACCAGCGACCGAGATTAGAATCTGAAATTTTTGGGCTGCGTTCAAAAAACAAGAAGCTGTCCTGACCGCATGTGCGGATCGTATACCGATCGCCCTGACCGCCAGCCTTCAGCGCCGCCGACTGGCGAACGTCTAGAATGCGGTCGATAGGATATTCCCGCCCGTCCTCCCAGGTTAGGGAAAGCGGGATAAGCAGACCGTCGCTGGAAAAAGCGGCAATCACCTTGACGTAAACCTTTTTGTTGTTCATAGCTGCGCACCAAATCAGTGCAGCTTTTTAAGAAAATCCGAGCGTGCCGAAATCGGTGCGTCAATGACCGCATGGCCTTTGCGCTTGAGTATACGGAACTTGTAGTCCAGCAGCTCCGGCGGTACGTTCAGCTCGGCGGCCGCGCCGAAAAAAGAGATGTCGCTGACGAGCAAGCTGAGCACCTGCTCGTCGTCGATCAGCAGATCGGCGGCGAAGATGTTGGCCTCATATTCGTAGACCGACGTTTCGTCGAACAGACGAAAATCATGAAACGCGTGAACACCGGCAAGATTGCTGTGCAGCACGGCGTGACCGAGTTCGTGGGCGAGAATGATGCGGCTGAGTTCCGGTGTTAAGTCCGAATTGACGGTGATGACACGTACGCGCGACTGTGAAAAGTAAAAGCCTTTGCAAGCGTTTTCGCCCGCGCCCATTGGCTCGTGCAGCAGCAGGATATTCATGTCTCGGCAGAGGCGGATCGGGTCGGTCTCTGCGTATTTTTCAATAACGCGGCTGACTTCACCGCTGATGTAGTCGATTGACACCCGATCACCTCCTTTTTTGTGCTTGGGACAATTCATGCCTTTAAAGATAAATCATTAATGGTCGCACCCTGTGACTAGCCTGTCTGGCGTAAAAAATCGGCGCTGCCATCCGGATGGAAATTGCGGTCATCGATGTAAAAGTCGGCGTTTACTTTGCGACTGTTATTATTGAAGCTGGCGATATTATCGGCCAGATTGTCGTTGATGGCATCAAATTGCAGCCCCAGTGCCGCGCACCAGCAGACGGCTTGCGCCAGCGCCGGACCGCTCCGGCACGTCCAGAGGATGATCTGATCGCCGGCGGCGCGGCGGCGTTTGACAAAATCAATAATTTCGTGACGCGGCGCACCGATCTCTGGGTATTTATTGTCGCACAGAGTGCCGTCAAAATCAACCGCATATACCATAACGAAGGCTCCTGAATTTTACATTTAACATGGATTTAACGATCAATCCGCGCTTTCGACAGATTACGAGCGTTTTTTACCGTACGTTTTGCGCGCCTCATCTTTTGCCGCCCAGTAGGCCTTTGTGACGGCCTCGAAAAAGGCGTCTTTCGCTTCCTGCTCCAGTGCGCCGCCGGCGAAGAGCGCGGAGTTGCGTTCGAGCAGAAAATCCATCTCGCGGGCCGCGCGGCCGCCGAAGCGTTCGCGCGTTTCGGCGATGTAGTCGGCTTTTTCAAGCCCGTAGGTCGGATCGTCAATATCGTCGCGGTCGAGGTAATCGAGCGATACGCGTAAAGCTTCGGCCAGCTTCGTTTTGACGTTGCGGCGCGGTCGCACGCCCTCCGTTTCGTAGGCCAGTACGGCGCGCTTGGATACGCCGATCAGCTCGCCGAGCTCCTCCTGCGTCAGATTAAGCAAAAGGCGTGCTTCCCGGACCTTTTCGGAAAATGTTTTCATCGAGGATATACTCCTTTCGGATGTTAATGTCAGTCCACAGGCGGATGCTGCGGCCCCGTCAGATACCAGTTGACGCCGAATTTGTCGATGAGGCTCGCACAGCAATCGCTCCACGGCAGCCGGCCGACCGGCATCGTAATCTGCGCGCCGGGCTTCAAGACCTCAAAAGCGTTTAAAACACCGGATTCGTCTGGGAATTCCGCGCCGAACTGCATTGTCGGGATGATGCCTGCGCGACCGACGGCTTTAGAGCGCTCAAGGTCGGACAGAAGCCGACCGTAATGCTCAGGCGGCGCATAGCCCTCTGGGACGGTCGTCGTCGCTTCGCTCACGGCGAGGAAAAAATCTTCATCAGACATCAGCTCTGAGTGGAAAAAAGAGCCGTCTTCATTGAGGACATGATACCCGAGCGTGACGCCGAATGCCCTTTGGTACAGCGCGACGGCTTCGGCGCTGCCTTTGACGTAGACCTGCGATCCGATTTTCATAGCGGCTCCTTTTGACCGGTTCTCCAGCGGCGGGTTTCGCCGTTTTTTGGCGATTGACAAAACTTCATTGATTGGGTATGATAAAAGTGAAGAAAGCGAAGTTATGCACCTAGTATAACCGACGAAACTTCATCTGTCAACAACAAAATTTACAGCCTTGCGGCGGCTGTCTTTTATTTAGGAGGGCGTTTACAATGGCGCAACGGCGCACGATCCTGCACAGCGACCTCAACGGTTTTTATGCATCTGTAGAGGTTATGCAAAACCCTGAACTGCGCGGTAAGGCCGTTGCGGTGTGCGGCTCGACGGAGGACCGGCACGGTATCGTGCTGGCCAAATCGGGAAAAGCCAAAGAGGCGGGAGTCAAAACGGGAATGGCGACGTGGGAGGCACGTCGGCTGTGTCCGGATCTGATCGTTCGGCTGCCGCAATTTGAGCAGTACGTCAAATACTCGCGCTTGACGCGTGAAATCTATCAGCGGTTCACCGACCGCGTCGAGCCGTTCGGCATGGACGAGTGCTGGCTCGACCTGACCGGCTGCCCGCCGTACTGTCACGACGCCGAAGCGGCGGCGCACATCATCCGCGAGACGGTCAAGGCGGAGCTGGGACTGACGGTGAGCATCGGCGTGTCGTTCAATAAGATTTTCGCCAAGCTCGGCAGCGACATGAAAAAGCCCGACGCCGTCACCGTTATCAGTGCCGACGACCATAGTACGGACTATTATAAGGATAAGGTCTGGCCGCTGCCGTGCTCGGACCTCATTTACGTCGGGCGGGCGACGACGCGCAAGCTCGCCACATACGGCATCCACACGATCGGCGATATTGCCGAGGCCGGACCGGACTTTCTCAAGCGGCTGTTCGGCGTCAACGGCACGTCGTTGTGGACGTATGCGTCCGGCAACGACACGTCGCGCGTGATGCACATGGATTACGCCACGACGATCAAGTCGATCGGGCACGGTATCACGTGTATCGAGGATCTCACCGACAGCGAGCAGGTGTTTAAGGTCATGCTTCAGCTTGCGCAGGATGTCGCGCGCAAGCTGCGCCTGAACGATTTTCTCGCGCGCGGCGTGATGATCACCGTCAAGGACAACGCACTCGCGTACAAGCAATATCAGACGATGCTTGAGGCGCCGACGCAAAGTCCGATGGAGCTCGCGCGCTGCGGCCGCAGCCTGTTCGACCGGCAGTACGACTGGCACGCGCCTGTACGCGCTGTGACGATCCGCTCCATTAACCTTATCCCGAAGTCGCAGCCCGTGCAGACGACGCTGTTTGACGATCCCGCACGCCGTGAAAAGCGCGAGAAGATCGAGGACGCCGTCGAGGACATCCGTGCGCGCTTCGGCAAGCGGGCGATCTATCCGGCTGTTTTAATGGGCGACCTGAAAATGCCCGGCCTGAGCGTGCACGAGGTCAGTCTGCCGAACATGATGTTTCAGTAAACGGCGCGGGACGGTTTGTCCCGCGCCGCCAAACGCGCTGCTTCCCAAATAAAACCGCCCGGGCCGACGGCCCGGGCGGTTTGCTGTCTTAAGAAAAGTTACAGGGGAGTGACCATTACGCTGACACATAAAACACCATTTACATAAACCTGCTCTAAAAACATGTAATAGGTGTCGTTGCTATACGCGTCGACAAGGTAGCCGTCGCTATTATCAAAGCTGCCGATGTACACAAAGCCGTTTTCCTCGAGTAAAAACGCATAGCTGTAAAGGGCGGGGTAGGCGTTTTCAGAAATGTCGGCGATCCGATAAAAGTACACCATACTGCCGTCTGATAGGGGATACGACATATACAGCGGCGTGCCGGTAAACGCGCCCCAGTCGGGCGCCGGATCATAGCCGCTATAATAGACGGTCGGGGCGGCGGTGCCGGTGACAGTGACGGTGATGACAGTCTGCGCGATGATAGTATCGTTACCGTCGTACAGATTGACGCGTACCGTCGTTGTGCCGGCCGTCAGTCCCCGGAGGTACAGCGGACAATCTTCATAATTGATCCAGTCGCCCCACGAACAGGAGACAATAGATGGATCGGTAATCATAAGGTCGACCGAATTATATGGATCGCCAGACGGATCGGTGATCGTCACGGTCTCGATATTGCCTGCGGCGACCGTGATCGTTGACGGTGTGGCGTAAAAATCAGCGTTAGATTGCGGGAACAGCGTTGACAGTGCCGTATAGCCGCCTTGCGACAGCGCGCCGATCAAATTGCTTGGGACGGCCAGATTCATATTTTGTCCGTAAGTATAGGACGCACTGGTCACGCCGACAACTTGACCGTGGTCGTCCAGCAGTGCACCGCCGCTGCTGCCGGGCGAGATGGACGCGTCGATCATGAAATATTCCAGCCCGTCGATCAGATGGGAAGCGTTAGTTATCGCACCGGCTGTGACTGTCTGGTCGATGCCCAGCGGATAGCCGATGGCAAAGATATCGTCTCCCGTGACGATGGTGTCGGAATCAGCGAGCGCCAGATACGGGAAGCCGCTGCCGTCAATCTGCAGCAGGGCGAGATCATTTTCCACGCTGTAATCGTAAACGCCCTGTACATCATATATTCCGCCGTCCTCCGTGGTGATTATTGCCGAGGACGCACCGTCAATCACATGATAATTTGTTACGGCAATGCCGCTGTCGCTGATGAAAAAGCCGCTGCCGGTGCCGAGAAAAGTATCAAACTGATCGTATATCTCTATGTAGAAAACAGCGGGAGCGCATTGCTGGGCGATCTGGGCTTTTGTCAGGACACTGGTGCCGGTCGTCATGGTGAACGATTTACGTGAGTCACTGTCGGTCATACGCGTGAGAATGGCCGCGACTTCACTGCGTTTGATTTTGTTGTTGGGCAGATAAGCATGCGTCACGGCGTCACTGCCGGTTAAAACACCGGCACGATACAATAGATATACGGCCGGACCATATTCATAGCTGATTTGTACATCAGGGATGGCGTCGTCATTGATGGTATTCCGCGGGGAAAGGGCCTCCTCGGGTATTGCCGCAGCAAAAATCAGCGCAAACTCAGAGCGCGTGGCGTACGCGTCGTAGTTGGGATATGCTGATTCGATGATACCGTTGGCGATCGCATAATCGACGTACGGCTGATACCAGGCAGCCTCGCCGTTTGTGAGCGTGACGGTGCCGGTGTGATAAATCTCGTGCATACAGGCCGCGAGTTTGATCGCTTCTGAGAGTTTAAGGTTGGCGTCGGGCGCGAACAGCATCTGCGGCGTTTGCTGCTTGCCGTCAATCAGGCCGTACTGATAGGCGATGCGGACGTCCTCGGCGTACCAGGAATCGGTCGGTACATCTTGAAACTGACCGGTCGTATACGGCCGGACCTCAGAAAAATTCGACAAGCCGCCTGCGGCGAGCGCCGACGCGGGCAAAATGACGATGATCATAATTACGGCCACCAGGCCGGCTAAAAGTCGCTTTTTCATGGAGCCTCCAGATTTTTCGATCATTTTTGACATCTTATGACAATATAATACAACTCCGGGCGGATTAATACAAGGAGTTTTCCAAAAAAATGAAAAATTCTGGATATAGCGGCGACGTCCGTTACAAAACGCTGGTGAAGTCTTCGGCGTGCAGCGTAAAGTGCCGGCGCTCGAACTCGAGCAGGCCTTTGTCGCGCATTTTGCCCAGCTCCGTCGTCATCGCGCTGCGGTCGACAGACAAGTAATCGGCCAGCTCCTGACGCGAAAACGGGATCTCAAACGACGCGCCGGAAGCCCGCTGCGCTTCGTCAGACAAGTACGCCAGCAGCTTTTCGCGCGTCGTCCGCTTCGACAGCTGCGTGATCTTCTGCGTCAGGCGGATGTTTTTACGGGCAAGGATCTGCAGCAGATTGTTAATCAGCTGCGTGTGGAACACACACGCCGACGAGCACGTGCGGATGATCTTGCCGCAGTCGATGCGCATGTACGCCGTGTCTTCCGCAGCGACGACGCTGACGGGCAGCTGCTTGGCGTGGGCGCAGGAAAACGATTCGGCAAACAGCTCGCCCGGACCGAGATTAGACAAGATATCCTTGCGGCCCCAGTAGTCCTCGCTGACAACGTGCAATGAGCCGGATAAAATCAGCCCCACGTCGGACAGTGTTTCGCCGGCCGAGAGAACAAACGTATTTTTATCGGCCTGACGGACACTTGCCGATAGGCAGGGCAGGATCGAGCCGATACTGGCTTCGTCAAAACCGTCGAACAGGGGGCTTTTCTTTAAAATGGGTAGATACGGCGTCATGCGCTCAGCTCCAGTCAAAAAATATAATTGTTGTAAAAACAACATACAGGCTGTGCTCATTGTAGTATGATTGGCTCATAAAAGCAAGGAGGACAATAACATGATCCGCAAAATCATTAAAATAGACGACGAAAAATGTAACGGCTGCGGCGTGTGTGCCAGCGCCTGCCACGAAGGTGCCATCCAGATGATCGATGGCAAAGCCAAGCTGACGCGCGAAGATTACTGCGACGGCCTCGGCGACTGTCTGCCGGCCTGCCCGACTGGTGCGATCACCTTTGAAGAGCGGGAAGCACCGGCGTACGATCACGCGGCGGTGATGGCCGCCAAGGCCGAGAAGGAAGAATCAACCCCAGAGCCGCTCCCGTGCGGTTGCCCGGGGACGCAGTCGCGCACGCTCGGCAAAGCGACGAGCGCACCGGCATCCGCGCCGACAGGCGAGGTCGAAAGCGAACTGCGCCAGTGGCCTGTCCAGATTAAGCTCGTGCCGGTCAACGCCCCGTATTTTGACGGCGCCAACCTGCTCGTCGCCGCGGACTGTACAGCGTTTGCCTACGGTGACTTCCACCGCAAGTTTATCCGTAATCACGTGACGCTCGTCGGTTGCCCGAAGCTCGACGAGGGCGACTACGCCGACAAGCTTACCGAGATCATTGCGCGCAATAACATCAAAAGCGTGACGGTCGTCCGGATGGAAGTGCCGTGCTGCGGCGGTATGGAAAACGCTGTCAAGCGGGCTTTGCAGCAAAGCGGTAAGTTCATCCCGTGGCGCGTCGTTGTTATCTCAGCAGACGGACGCATCATGGAAGACTGATTCAATACAGTATCGGCCAGTAATTAAATTCAAATAACAGTAACACACAATTATAGGAGGAAATCAGATGAGTATGTTTTGTTTCCAGTGCGAGCAGACCGCCGGCTGCACCGGCTGTACCGGTAAGGTCGGTGTATGCGGCAAGACGGAAGACGTCGCCAATCATCAAGACGATCTGACCCGCGCGTTAATCGGTTTAGCCTGCGCCTACGACGGCAAGACCCCCACGGCGGCTGCCGTTAAGATTATGCTGGAAGGCCTCTTTACCACCGTCACCAATGTCAGTTTTGACGCCGAGTCAATCGCGGAACTGACGGCAACGGCGCGCGCCGAACAGCAGGCTGCCGACCCGACGGTCGAGCTCGACTGCGGCGCGGAAAACGAGCCGCTCAAGCTCTGGGGCGTCAATGAAGACATCCGTTCGCTCAAGTCGCTCGTGCTGCTTGGACTGCGCGGTACGGCCGCGTACGCGTATCACGCCGCCGTACTCGGCTATACGGACGACGAAGTCAACAACGCGTTTTTCACAGGACTGCAGGCGATTGCCAAGACGGATGCAACGATGGACGATCTGCTGCCGGCCGTGATGGAAGTCGGGCGCATCAACTATAAATGCATGGAGCTGCTCGACCGCGCCAATACCGACACATTCGGTACGCCCGAACCGACGACCGTTTCGATGCTGGTCGAAAAGGGGCCGTTCATCGTCGTTACCGGGCATGATCTGTACGATCTGCAAAAACTGCTCGAGCAGACGAAGGACAAGGGCGTCGCCATTTATACACACGGCGAGATGCTCCCGGCGCATGCATATCCCAAGCTGAAGGCGTACAGCCATCTGAAAGGACATTTCGGAACAGCGTGGCAGAATCAGAAGAAGGAATTTGACGCCATCCCCGGCGCCGTCCTGTTTACAACGAACTGCCTGATGCCGCCGAAGGACAGCTATTTCGACCGCGTCTTTACGACGGAAGTCGTCGCGTATCCCGGCACGACGCACATTGACGACGATAAAGATTTCACGCCCGTCATCGATAAGGCGCTTGAGCTCGGCGGCTACGCCGAGGACACGCAGATGACCGGCATCAACGGCGGCAAAACCGTCACGACGGGCTTCGGACACGGCACAGTACTGTCGGTTGCCGGTACGGTCGTCGATGCGGTTAAGGCCGGTGCGCTCAAGCACTTTTTCCTCGTCGGCGGCTGCGACGGCGCCAAGCCCGGTCGCAACTACTACACGGATTTCGTCAAGCAGACACCGGACGACACCGTCGTACTGACACTGGCGTGCGGCAAGTTCCGCTTCAATGACCTCGACCTCGGTACGCTCGGCGGCCTGCCGCGCCTGATGGACATGGGGCAGTGCAACGACGCGTACAGCGCCATCCGCGTTGCGCTCGCGCTCTCAGAGGCGTTTGACGTGCCCGTAAATGATCTGCCGCTGACGCTCGTTCTGTCTTGGTATGAGCAAAAGGCCGTGTGCATCCTGCTGACGCTCCTTTACCTTGGCATCAAGAATATCTACCTCGGGCCGACGCTGCCGGCGTTCGTATCGCCCAACGTACTCAATTTCCTTGTCGAAAACTTTAATATTACGCCGGTCTCTACGCCGGAAGCGGATTTGAAGAAAATCCTCGGATAACAAGACTTCACTATATAAAAGCAGCGTGTTTTCAATCGAAAACACGCTGCTTTTTGCTGTAAATGCCGTGTCAGCCGCCAAGGTACAGCTTGTCGAGCCGTTTAATGCCGGACACCGTCTTGAAAACGCGTTTGCGCATTGCCCGGATGGCGTTTTCAGACAGCTTATCCTCATGCGCGTTGACGAGAAAGTCAGCCTCGATGAGAATTTGCAGATCCTGACCGTCGATTTCATCGTACGTATGGTGACGCGAGATCAGATGGCACACACGCTCGATAATTTCGTCATTGAGTCCGAGCGGGGAGAGCAGCGCCCGAGCCTCGGGCGGCCCTTCGGTCTCCTGATACTTGCCCGCAGCGCTGTTATATTTGACTTCGCTGAGCTTGATGCCGATGTCGTGTGTCAGTGCGGCGATCTCTAAGATCTCCTGCAGACGTGCGTCAAGACCTTCCGCCTCACCGATCGCTTTGGCAAAGCCGAAAACCTTAAGAAAATGATTGACGCGCCGTATGTCGCCGGCGTAATAGTCGAGCATCGCGTTTAAGACGCGCGCTGTGTCGCTCATGTCTGTCACCGCCTGTTTCGTCGTTTTTAGATATGAGTATTGTACAGTAGAAGCTTTGTTAAAATAATATTAAAATTATAATATATTATATTGACTATATAGTGTGACGTACAGTATAATAATTTCAGGAGGTGATCGTCATGGATCAGAATCTGTTATCCGGTATGATCACAGAGCTTCGCCGTGGGACACTGTCATTGGCTGTCCTGAGCCAGCTTGACACACCGCAGTATGGTTACTCGCTGCTGCAACGACTGGAGGAGCGCGGCATCCAGATTGAAGCCAATACGCTGTATCCGCTGATGCGGCGGCTGGAAACGCAGGGACTTTTAGAAAACACATGGGACACGTCGTCGGCGCGGCCGCGCAAGTATTACGTTCTCAGCGACGCCGGGCGCGAGATTTTTAGAGCGCTGCGGCAGGAGTGGGCAGACTCGAGCCGAGCGGTTACAAAACTTCTGGAGGGGGAAGAGCAATGAAAAACTTGATTGAACGGTATGTTTACGATGTGACGCGGCGGCTGCCTGAGAAGATGCGCGACGACGTCAGCCGGGAGCTGCGCTCGAACATCGAGGATATGCTTTCGGACGAGCCGAATGACGAGGAGATCGAACGCGTACTGACGGAGATGGGCAGCCCGGCTAAACTGGCCGTCGGGTACCATCCAAAGCCGCGATATCTCATTTCGCCGGAGCTGTTTGACGATTACATGACGGTGCTCAAGGTCGTCGCCGTCACACTCACGGCGCTGCTGGCGGCTATCGCCGTATTCAAATTCGTCTTCAGCAATATGGACGGCGTGACCGTCGGCGAGACGCTTCTCGCCGTGCTGACGAGCTTCCTCAGCGGCGCGTTTAACGGGATCGTACAGTCGTTTTTCTGGGTAACGGTCATCTTCGCGCTTGTCGACTATTTCGGGCGCAAAGATTTCCCGTCGTGGACGCCGAAGTCACTCCCGGAAATCCCGTACAATAAGAAGGCACTTATCAAACGCGGTGACGCGATGGCTAACCTGATGTTTACCATTTTATTCACGTTAGTGTTTCTCATCGGCACGCTGCGCGAGCCGCAGTTTATTGCCTGGTACGAAATCGGTATGCCGCCCACGCCGCTGTTTGACCCGGCGATCGTACAGCGATTTTTGCCGCTGTACATTTTCGTTCTTCTTCTGTTGACGGTTGTAACGGCCGTCAAGGTGCTCAAAGGCCGCTGGACAGCGCTGACGGCCGGCGCGCAGATGCTGTACAGTTTGGCAAATATCGCCGTCGGCATTGCGTTTATCTCGCGGCCCGGTGTTTTCACAGACGCGTTCATCGCCAAATTTGCCGATAAGGTCAATATTACCGCAGAAACGATGGCCGGCTACTTCCGCACCGGCGTGACCGTGATCATTATTTTGATGATTGTTGCGACAATCGGCGAGATTGCGACGACGGCCGCCAAAGCGACCAGAGGCGACAAAAAATAAGATCACATCATAGGCACGTAAAAGGCCCGCCGGATGGCGGGCCTTTTATGACGGGTACACGCGGATTATACGAGGTCTTTTTTCTGGAACAGACGCTGTGCGCCGAATAAAAATACAACGGTGAGAACAAGCGTCAGCGCCGTATAAACGAGGCTGAACTTACCGTCGACGAGCTCGGCGGCAGGGAAGTAGCGCATCGGTGAGATCACGCGTAAAATGCCGCCGTTTTCCAGCATGTCGTACACGATGCCGAGAATGAACGCGTACGTAAACGCGAGGTTACCCCACAACGAGCCCTTATCCGGACGGTTTGATGCCGCAGCCAGAAATGACGACAGCGCGATGAACAGCGAGCCAACGAGGAAGTTGGACAGCGCAAACAGCACAATCACGTCCAAAATCTGCTCCGTCGTATTAAGCGACGCGGTCGCCATGACCGCAAACACGACAGTGAATATGCAGAACAAGAGCAGATAGATCCACGCCGCCGCGAGCTTCATCGCCAGCACGTGCGTACGTGTACGCGGCTTGGTAAACACAAACTCATAGGTCTTGTCGACCGATTCGCGCGTGACTGCGCTCGAACCGAGATGCACCGCGTAAATGACCACGCAGATGAGTGTATAGAAGAAGAGGATGGACATGTAACCGCTCAGCGTGTTGATATCGACATTGGCCATGCCGAGGACCGCCAGAAACGCGCGCGGGAACTGGCTTAACAGCTCCGTCATGTCTACGCCGCCGGTGCTGAAGCCCTCGTATTTCATCGTGCCGGCGTAGACAAGAACCAGGATGCCGATCATCCAGAAAATAAACGGTTTAAGGCCCGCCTTAAGTTCGCGTTTAAGAATATTCATTCGATCGCCTCCCTTATAACGACGGCGCGTCGCGTCGGCTGTAGCGGACTAAAGCCAGCGCGCCGAGCACGACAATGACAATGACAGCCGTTAGCACGTACTTGACCTCGAAGCCGCCGTCGACGAAGACCGATGCGGTGTCAAAATACTTAAGCGGCGCAATGTAGCGCAGCTCTTCTTTTTCCAGAATGCTCTGGAGCGCCGACAAAATGAAGCCGGCGAAGCCGATGGCGGTCGCCGCGCCGGAGACGGAGCGGACTTTTTTTGCGAAAACAGCGTAGAACCGGCCGATCACGGCGAAAACGGCCTGCGTGAAAAACAGCGCGCAGGACGCCCAGATCACCGTGCCGATTGACGTCGAACTCTGTTCGGACGTAGAGAAAAGGAGGATGGTCACGGCGACGAACAGCACGTTTGTGATGAGTAAGAGCGTGACGACAGCCAGCGTTTTACTTGCAAAAATTCGCGCGCGGCCGACAGGCTTCGTCAGCAGGAAGTCGGTGCATTTAGCGCGCTTTTCCCGGGCAAACACGGCAATGGACATCGACGCTGCCATGATCGCGCCGAACAGCGCGATGTACGTAAATACAAAGCTGTAGAAGCCCCCGAAGCTGAAGATCGTGTCCAGATGCAGGCCGAAGGCGGCCACGAACATCGGCGGCATGCCCTGCAGCGCGGCCTCGACCGCGTCGCGGCTGGCCACAAACGTCGAGTACATGCCGGACATGAACAGCACTTGAATGAGCAAGATGCTGAGCGTCCAGACGATCAGGCTTTTCAGCTGCGCTTTAAGCTCAAATATATAAATATTCACTGTCAGCCTCCTGTCTATTCGGCGTAGTAGTGCATGAAGATCTCCTCAAGCGTTGGTTCGGTGATGTCAACGTTGTTCAGCGTGATCGCCGACAGAGCACCAAGCAGCGCGTTGACATCGCCCTTGAAGATGAAGTTCACACTTGCGCCGGATACGGTGATGTTTGTTGCGCCGTCAACAGTGAAATCGGCCGGCGCAGCCCCGTCGACGCTGAAGGAGACTTTTTTATACGCGTGCTGCGTCAGCTCGCCGACCTTCTGCGTGCTGACGATGCGCCCTTCCTTGATGATGGCCACGCGGTCACAGATGCGCTGAACCTCGCCGAGAATGTGCGAGGAGAACAAAACGGTCGCGCCGCGATCGTTTTCCTTCTTAATCAGATCGAAAAACGTTTTTTGCATGAGCGGATCGAGACCGCTCGTCGGCTCGTCAAGGATGATGAGGCGGGGGGAGTGCAGCAGCCCCTGAATAATGCCGACCTTTTTCTTATTGCCCAGACTCATATCCTCGATCTTTTTGTTCAGGTCGAGCTGCAGCGTATCGGCGAGTTCCTTGATTTTCGCCGAGCAGTCTTTACCGTAGAAGCTTGCCGAGTATTTGAACAAATCGCTCGCGCGCATGTTGTCGTAGTAGAATACTTCGCCCGGCAAATAGCCGACTTCTTTCAGGATCTCGACCTTGTCGTGCTCGCAGTCGAGCCCGAAGATGCGCGCCTCGCCGCTCGTTTTGTAAATAAGCGACAACAGTGTGCGGATGGTGGTCGATTTGCCAGCACCGTTAGGGCCGATGAAGCCGAACACCTCGCCTTGCTCGACGGTCAGGTTCACGTCGATGATACCGCGGGATTTGCCGTAGTATTTTGTCAGGTTGACTGTTTCGATAACGGCACTCATGATTGGTATTCCTCCTTATAAGCCATTTTTTTGAAAAGTTTGACCCAGGTTCTGTATCTATCCATTAATTCGTCGATATCGATAGGTCCGTATCGCTGCCGCTCATGGATGTAGCCGTCGGCCGCCCAGGTGAGCATACGCAGGATCTCCATCATGTCGATACCGTCTCGGACTTTGGAAAAGTCAAGATTTGAGAGCATACGGCTGTATATTTCCGCCGTTTTGACCTCGATTTTCTTATTAAGCTCCTCAGTGACCGGCTCCTTGTGTGAAAAGAACGCACGCATAATAAATTCTGTAACGTACGGCGTTTTTAGGAGTACGGCGTATTTTTTTGCCGAGGCGTACTCAAAAAGCTCAAACGGGTCGGTGATTTGAGAGAAACGCTCATCGACCACGTTTTCAGTTAACAGCTTGTCGGCGTAATCGAATAGAAACATAAAGAGCGTTTTTTTATTGTGGAAGTAGTAAAAGAGCAGCCCCTTGGATATACCGGCTTTTATGGCGATGTCTTCGGTCGAGGCTTTTTTATATTCGGATTGCGCAAATACTTCAAAGCCGGCATTAATGATCCGCAGCTGCTTTTCTTCCGGCAGCTCAAAGAATTTCTCGTTCGTATCGGTACCCCCCTTTAAAACCAGTTTAACTGAAACGGTTTAACCGAATCGGTCAATTTAAACCTATTGTATGCCGTTGACTCGTTTTTTCAAGACCCCTTATTCAGAAATTTTACCTATTTTTCGATTTTTATTTACAAATAGTGACAAAAAATGTTATGATAACTTTACGGCTGTCGGAAAATCGACCGGGAGGCTTTGCCTCGGAGAATGAAAATGACATGGAATGACAGCATGAAAATAGGTATTTCGGAAATCGATGGCCAGCATCAAAAGCTTTGCGAGATGCTGGACGAATTTTACGATGCCTGCACACAGGGCAAGGGCGCTGATGAAGTATTACGCTTTCTTGACTTTTTGGGAGCGTACACGAACGAACACTTCAAAGCCGAAGAAAGCCTTCAGCGCGAGGTGAACTATCCGCGTTATGAGGTGCACAAAGCGCAGCATGATATGATGCGGCAAAAAATCACCGATCTCCAGACCGAGATCGCTACATGGGGCGCGACGGTGCCGATGGTGCGCTCTGTTAATCAGACGGTGACGAACTGGCTCATTCGTCATATCATGGGCTTCGATATGGAGCTGAAAAGCTATGTGGCCGACGTTGACCGGCGCAAAAGTACCGCCGTGTATCCAGCCGTCTAAACCGGCAGGCGAAGCAGTAACAACGCATTGCCGTGAATTAAAAGTATTAAAAAGCAGGGGCGTTTGCCCCTGCTTTTCTGTGTGTTATTGACCGATTGCTCTGGCGATCGTCCAAGCTGTTTGTGTGGCGGCGAAAATGTTTTTTGGCGTGACACAGTCACCGATCTGATGGAATTCGTCCGCACAGCCTGATAGCGCGATCGCCTCCTCGCGTAGAGGCTTCTGGCCGACGGCGTAAACGATTGTTGTGTCGGAAGAGAACAGCACCGTCGGCCCGTCGGACCCGGAGACTGAAACGCCGGTCGGTGTAATCTCGTTGACCGTTGTGGATGTCAGCACCTTTATGCCGAGCTTCTTGATCTGATCCTCCAGCGCGAGCGTGTGCATGCTGAACGGGTCGACCGACAGTTCCGGCTGCTGCTCGACGATGACAACGGACCGGCCTTCCATCGCCAGATGGATGCCCAGCTCGACGCCGACAAGCCCGCCGCCGAGAATAATCACATTTTCCCCGGCCTTTTCCGGATGATAATAGACATCTTCCGCACTGACGACATTCGGCAGGTCGATGCCCTTGATCGGCGGCTTTACCGGCCGTGCGCCGAGCGCTGCGATGATCACGTCCGGCCGGAGAGACGCGGCGTAATCCGGCGTGACTTCCGTGCCCAGCCGGATATCGACGGCCGCTTTCGACAGCAGATGCGCCTGCACGGCGAGATAATCTTTGAGCTTTTGTTTAAAGGAGATGTTCTCCTCGCAAAGCAGCACGCCGCCGAGCCGGTCGCTTTTTTCGCACAGCGTGACGTGATGTCCACGCTCGGCAGCCGTCAGCGCCGCCTGCATCCCGGCGACGCCGCCGCCGACGATCAGAACATCCTTTTTCTCGCGCGCCGGCGGGAGGAATCGCGCCTCGTTCTCGTGGCCGATCACCGGGTTGACGGCGCAGTAGAAAATGCGGTATGCGCCGCAGCTGGCGAAGCACGTCGAGCAGCGCAGGCATTTGCGGATCTCGTCATCGCGGCCGGTGCGCGTTTTGCTTGGCAGTTCGGGATCGGCGAGCGCCTGCCGCCCGAGCACGACGATATCGGCTTGTCCGGACGCGACGATTTCTTCCATCATTGCCGGATCGGTATACGCGCCAACCGTTGCGACCGGCGTCTTGACGTTTTTCTTGATCTCGGCGGCGAATTGGAGGTTGACGCCGTCGGGTAAAAACATGCTCGGATGCGTGATGATCGTCGCCTCGAGCACCTCATGATTGCCGGTCGAGACGTGGATGAGGTCGACCTTGCCGTCGAGCGCCTTAGCGAACGCGACGCCCTCGTCGATGTCGTACCCGTCCGGGTTCGTTTCCGAGCCGCTCATGCGGTACTCAATCGGGAAATTCGGCCCGACAGCCTGCCGGATGCGCTCGACGACAGCCAGCGGCAGGCGCATACGGTTTTCAAAGCTGCCGCCCCATTTGTCGGTGCGGGTGTTGATCTGGCGCGACCAGAACTGCGGCAGCAGCCAGCCGTGTCCGCCGTGAATTGTGACCATATTAAAGCCGTATTGCTTGGCGAGCGCCGCTGCCGTACCGTACGATTCAATGATCTTCAGGATGCGCTCCTCGGGCATCTCAAGCACATGCCCGTATTTATTATCCATCTCGACAGGACCGTAGAGCGGTACACCGTGATCGTGCGAGGCGTGTGAATACATCCCCGCGTGTGAGAGTTCGACAGACGCCATCGCGCCATGGCGCGTAATCGCGCTGGCGACCTTTGAGAAGCCCGATTGCATTGCGGGGTCGTTGATGGGGAAGAGCCAGTCATAATGCCGCCCGTCCTGCCAGTCGACCATGCAGTCGCCGATGCATACGGAGGCGAAGCCGCCGCGTGCCTTGATTTCATAAAAGCCGACCATGTCGTCGGTCGGGAAAAGGTCGGGACCTATGTTGTAGTAGCCTTGCGGCGAGGCGCTGATGCGGTTCTTAAACAGCGCACCGGCGATTTTAATCGGTTGGAATAAGTGCGGGTATTTTGTCGTGCTCATACTGTAGGGCTCCTTTCGATACGCGTCGTTAATTTATATACATAAATTGTAGAGACTCGGCCCGACAATGTCAATTGGAGCAACACTTAAAATTATTCGCCGCCGTTCATGGGATGCGACAAATGAATATGCTTATTTAAGTTGGCTAAAATCAGGAATTAAGGTTATTCAGCATGACGTATTTGACAAAATTATGAATTTAACTCAAAATAATGGTTATTGAAGTATGATCAGTTCGATAATTTTATAATTGTTGAGAATTATCCTATGCAAAAATTTAAAAGTCAAAACATATTTTTGTGCTAAAAAAACTTGAAGAAGTAGCCAATCAGTATACTATCGTATGGAGTAAAGCTAATGATAAAAACCGTGCCGTACTGGAAATACGTTCGAAAATGGTAATTTTACTCAAGCGTGGGCAGATAAAACAAATGGATTAACTAATGCATTTACTGGATGGAATGGACGATCAGTATATTCGGATATAAATGGACATCCATACTATTTATCAGAAGCGTACAAAGACTGATTGAGAAAACGTGGTCCCGTTGAGGCAAAGCTTAGTGAGGCCTGGGCAATGCCGCGTGCAAGCTATCTTTTACGAGGCTGAATGCTTATTACCCCGGTGGGCCTAATCCTGATCCTAAACCAGGTCCGGCTCCACATTAATGGGAGGATACGAATGAAATGAGAAGACGCATTACCCATATTGTATTAATAATTATAAGCATTTGCTGTGTTACAATTGCATTATTCTTCTTATATATACACTTAGTCCCATCAACTATCTTGCCCACAAAGAGCTCTCCGAACACGTTATCAATTGTGCGCTATTCAGGACCATATGGTTTCCCCAATAAACCGGTGATTACACTAAAGCAGTATGTTAACGGTTCGCATATATGTAATTATACGCTTGAGATAAAAGCGGGGGTTTTCATTCAAGAACCGCAGTGGTATGAACTGCCAAAACTAAATAATGGACAAGTGGAAATTGATGTAAAATTTGGGGATGAAATGAGTAGTGGTATTACGTTAATATACGACGACGCTCAAGACTTTTACCAAGAGGGGGTGCTTATATATTTTGCGAATTTTAGTATCCCACATGTATACTTTGTATCGGGAAAAGAAACGACGTGCTATAGCAGAGCTACCGATACTGAAGAATGGACAAACGTAACAGATTTTCCGTCATTAAAGGCAATTCCTGCAGATGAAGGTATAGGTTGGGTAACTGTTTACTCTGGCTGGAAAGAAAATAAATGGGTAGTTGAAGAAAGCGGCAGTTAGCTTCAATAATCGAAACTGAGTTGACTCATGACGACCATATAAGCAAGGGCCGTCTTCGAAAGAAGACGGCCCTTTTCTCATGCCCACGCTTGCGACAAAAGAATAGGCTTATTTAAGTTGGCTAAAATCAGGAATTAAGGTTATTCAGCATGACGCATTTGACAAAATTATGAATTTAACTCAAAATAATGGTTATTGAAGTATGATCGGTTCGATAATTTTATAATTGTTGAGAATTATCCTATGCTAAAATTTAATAGTCAAAAGATATTTTTGTGCTAAAAAACTTGAAGAAGTAGCCAATCAGTATACTATCGTATGGAGTAAAGCTAATGCTAAACAAAAAAACCGGTGCGGTAATAATTATAGTATTTTTCATTGTTACAATATACGGATGTGGCGTTAATAAAGAACTGCAATATAACGAAGACATTGATGCAATAGTATATAAAAATGAAGCATATAGCTATGTTTCAATCCCGCCTGATAAAGTCTGTCAATTTGCAAGCAACAGGTATCTTGGGGAAACAGATAATGGGCATAGCGTATATGATGTCAATGGTTCAACAGCGTTCTTATGCACACGCACATGGGATGGCTTCCCTTCGCTTTATGCACTATACCCTGAGAATGTTTTTAAAACAGATATCGCAACAGGCGTTTACATACAAAAAAATTATATAAATAGCGCCAAGGCTGCAAATGTATTTCTTTCTCTCCTCAATATTCAGGGCGAAACATATAAGTATACAAGTGAGGTTGCAAAAACGTTTTCCATTAAGATCTGCTATAATGAATTGCCAATCGGGACTGCATGGCTAGGTGAGATTTCTATTGTAAATAATACATGGATATTTACCTCGCAAAATGAGCTTGAAAGGCGTATAAATCTCAATGTTCATTCTGAACAGAAATATGAAGAAATTGAAGTTATAGGTATCGTTATTTCTGACGAGACACTACTTCAGAGCATTAAGTCTTACATTAAATTTTAATACTTAGTCCAACACAAACAGGCCATGCAAATACATGGCCTGTTTATTGTTGCGTTTTCACAGCATCTCTTCCAGCAGACTGCCGATCTGTTCGGCGTGCTGCGCTTCCTCGGCGCCGAGCGATTTATACAGCGCCGCGAGTTCCGCGCTGTACGTCTCGGCGGCGGCGTCCGCGTACGCTTCGGCGCCTTGACGTTCGGCGGTATAGCGCAGCCGCAGCGTCTCGGCTACCGACCGGACGTATGGACACGAGCCGGGCGGCGTATACGTCTTGCCGGTCAGGATGTAATATTTGGCTTTGAGCTTCTTATAATGATAGCGCTCGTCGGCGGCGATGTGCTGGAGCGTTTGACGCATGCTGCCGCGGCTTTTTGCCGACAGCGCCGCGTAGACGCGCGCGTCGCAGTATTCATCGTCCATAAAAGCGCGCAGCGTTTCGGCGTCGCCGGGGACAGCGGGAACGGGCGGCGCATCGGGCGTGTAGCTGCCGGCCTTCATCACACGGCGCCAGACGGCGTCGAATTTACCCTTGTCGAAATCAAGCGGGCTTGTATCCATAAACATCAGTCCTCAATGAATGGTTAATCGTGTTGTCTTGTCCGACGGCGGATTTTTCGCACGTCGGGATCACTTCATACTATGCAGTGCTTGTTGCCAGAGTGCCGCCAATCTGTTAAAATAAAACGACGAAAAACTGCAAGGGTGGCGATTGTATGCCGAGATTTTTCATCACCGCGTCCAATATCTTTGGCGGCGCGGCGTACCTGAGCGCTAAAGAGGCCGACCATATACGCGCGCTGCGCATCCGCGACGGGGAAAGCTTCACCGTCTGCGACGGCGATGGAACCGACTACACCTGCCGCCTTAAAAAGATCATGCCGGACGGTGCCGAGGCGGAAATCCTCGACAAAGCGCCGACGCGCACAGAGCCGTCGGTTTACTGTGTGATGTTCATGGCGTTCGCCAAGGGCGACCGTCTGGAAACGGCTGTGCAAAAATGCGTCGAGCTCGGCGCGTCGGAGCTGGCGCTCTATCCGTCGGCGCGTTGCGTTTCACGCCCGGACGGCGTATCGTCACTGAAAAAGACGAGCCGTCTACAAAAAATCGCCGAGGAGGCAGCCAAGCAGTCCGGTCGCGGCAAGATCCCGTCGGTGACGGTCTCGCCGTCGTTCGAGCAGGCGGTTTTACGCGCGGCACGTACCGACTTGCCGCTGTTCCTGTATGAAAACGAGCAGACCGTCCATATCCGGCAGGCGCTGGAATCATGCGCCGAGCCGAAGACGGCGGCGATCATGACCGGCCCTGAGGGCGGCTTTGAGCCCGAAGAAGCGGCACTTGCCGCTGAAAAGGGCATGACGATCGTCTCGCTCGGCCCGCGCATCCTGCGCTGTGAAACGGCACCGATAGCGGCGCTGTCGGCACTGATGTACCAAACGGGTAATTTTTAGAACTGTAAAAACTGCACCGAGGCAGGCCGCCGAAGGCCGGGAAAAGAAGTGTGATCTTTTGTTACTTCGGCTGTGTAAAACCGGTATTATACTGTTTTACGCCTAAAGCTTATGTATTCGCGTGGGGGATACATAAGGGGGAGGCGGCTTTATAAAAAGCCTACCCCTTATGCCGGCCTTTTGGGTACTTTTCGTCCGGTACGAAAAGTGCCGCCCCGAAGAGAATCCAATCCGCCATGAAGTGAATTTGTTATTGCGATGCCGACATTAGCGCGGTACGAGAAAGATCAAAGGAGACAACGACCATGCCCATGACCGAACTGTATGATAAAGGTGTATATCTGATTAACGGACAACCCGTTAAAGCCGATAAAGCGTCCGGCGCCGGAGCACCTGATACCGCGCGCGAGAAAACAATGGCGTACCGCATACTACGCGCACACGACACGAGCGACGATCCCAAAAAGCTGTGCGTGAAGTTTGACGCGCTCGTCTCGCATGATATCACCTACGTCGGCATTATCCAGACGGCGCGCGCGTCGGGTATGACGAAGTTCCCGATCCCGTACGCGCTGACGAACTGCCACAACAGCCTATGCGCCGTCGGCGGTACGATCAATGAAGACGATCACTTTTTCGGCCTGTCGGCCGCGAAAAAATACGGCGGCATTTTCGTCCCGCCGAATCAGGCCGTTATCCATCAATACGCGCGTGAAGCGCTGGCCGGCTGCGGTAAGATGATTCTCGGCTCCGACTCGCACACACGCTACGGCTGCTATGGCACGCTCGGCGTCGGTGAGGGCGGCGGCGAGCTCGCCAAGCAGCTCTTGGAGAACACCTACGACGTCGACGCACCCGAGGTCGTGCTCGTCTGGGTCGAGGGCGACGTGCCGCACGGCATCGGTCCGCACGACGTGGCGATTGCTCTCGTCGGGGCGACGTTCCCGAACGGGTTCGTTAAAAATAAGATTCTCGAATTCGTCGGCCCGGGCATTGGCGCCTTGACGATGGACTTCCGCATCGGCGTCGACGTTATGACAACGGAGACGAGTTGCCTGAGCTCTATCTGGACGACGGACGATAAGGTCAAAGAATACTATGAAACCATCGGACGCCCGGAGGCGTATGAGACGCTGAACCCCGAGGAGGGCGCGTATTACGACAGCATGGTCACGATCAATCTCAGCGAGATGGAATCGATGATTGCGCTGCCGTTTCACCCGTCAAAAGCCTATACGGTGCATGCGCTTCAAAAAGAACCCGAGCGCATCTTCAAAGAGATCGAGGACGCCTGCAACAAGGAGCTTGGCGGCAAGGTGACGCTGGACCTCCGGCGCCACATCACGCCGGACGGCAAAATCGCCGTCGATCAGGGCGTGATCGTCGGCTGTGCGGGCGGCATGTATGAAAACATCTCCGAAGCCGCCGATATTCTACGCGGCAAGTCTGTCGGTGACGACTATTTCTCCATGTCGGTCTATCCGTCCTCATCGCCGATCGGTCTGGCGATGACGAAGGACGGCATCGCTGCCGACTTGATGGAAACAGGCACACTCATCAAGTCCGCGTTTTGCGGACCGTGCTTCGGCGCTGGCGACACTCCGGCGCATAACGCGTTGTCGATCCGCCACGCGACGCGCAATTTCGCCAACCGTGAGGGCGCGAAGCCGTCCGGCGGGCAGATTGCGGCCGTCGCGCTGATGGACGCGCGCTCGATTGCTGCAACGGCCGCGAACGGCGGTATCCTTACCGCCGCGACCGATATCGCGTACGACGTAACGCCGCGCACGTACCATTACGATCCCGAAATTTACCAAAAGCGCGTTTACAACGGCTTCGGCAAAGCCGATCCGTCTGTTGAATTGCGTTTTGGCCCCAATATCGCCGACTGGCCGACGATGCCGAAAATGAACGACGACCTGCTCGTGAAGCTGTGCGCCGTCATCCGTGACGAGGTCACGACGACGGACGAGCTAATCCCGTCGGGCGAGACGTCGTCTTACCGCTCCAATCCGATCGCGCTGTCGGAGTTCACACTCTCACGGCGTGTGCCGGAATATGTTGAGCGCAGCAAGGCCGTCCGCGCGCTTGAAGAGGCGCGCCGTGAAGGCAATGTGCCGAAGGAAGTCGCACAGGTGCTCAACAAGGTCGGCGGCGACGTGGATAAAACGTCAGTCGGATCGTGCATCTTCGCTAAAAAGCCGGGCGACGGCAGCGCGCGCGAGCAGGCGGCGTCCTGCCAGAAAGTACTTGGCGGCTGGGCGAACATCTGCTATGAGTACGCGACGAAACGCTACCGCTCCAACTGCATCAACTGGGGCCTCGTCCCATTTACGATCGATGAGTCTGAGACGTTCGAGTATACGGACGGCGACTGGGTTTACGTGCCGGGGATTCGCGAGGCATTGTTAAACGGTGTTGAGACAGTGCAAGGCAAGGTCATTACAGCCGACGGCGTGAACGACATTACGCTGACGTGCGCGGGCCTCAGCCCCGACGAGCGGATCATCCTCACCGAAGGGTGCCTCATGAATTTCTACGCCGCTGGGTATGGGAAATAGCGTCCTTGACTGTGAAGCGCGCGGCGCTGTGCTCATAGGAGATAACATGACCCGAGACATATCGCCTTGGATGACAACACTTTTAAAAAAGCTGACCGATCAATTTGGACAGCGGATTGTTTTTGTCGGTCTGCAAGGAAGCTACGCACGGGGAGAAGCAACCGAGCAAAGCGACATTGATGTTGTTTTTATCCTCAACGAACTGACCGTTGACGACCTGTCGACGTACAAAACGATCATCCAGACGATGCCGAGCGCCGAGAAAGCGTGCGGCTTCATCTGCGGCAGGTCGGAACTGCTGGCCTGGCCAAAAAGCGATCTGCTTCAGTTGGTGTATGACACTATTTCGTATTACGGGGAGCTTCACCGTTTTGTCAGCCCGTTTGACCGGTGCGATTGGATTGATGCGGTAAAACTCGGCGCGGGCAATCTATACCATGAGATCTGCCACCGCTATGTCTTTGGCGGTGACTTGTCTGAGCAGATAGAAGAGCTTAAGCCGGCTTATAAAGCCGTATTCTTCATACTTAGGCAGTGCGTATACCTTGAGACCGGACTATATATTTCAAAAAGGGATGCACTGGAAGAATATCTTTCGGATACCGACAAACAGATGCTTCGTATTTATGAGCATTGGCCGACGATGAAAAACGAGCGGCAGTCGCGTGCAACGGAGTACTTTGCGCAACTGATGAACTGGAGCCGCTCAAAGCTTGTTCAATACGAATAAAACATTAAATGATAATAATCCCGGAGGAAAAACGATGCCCAAAATACAGATGACGACGCCGCTGGTCGAGATGGACGGCGACGAAATGACCCGCGTCCTATGGCGCATGATTAAAGACAAGCTGATCGAGCCGTACGTCGAGCTGAAAACGGAGTATTACGACCTCGGACTGCTCAGCCGTAATGAGACGCAGGATCAGATTACCGTTGACGCGGCAAACGCGACAAAAAAGTACGGCGTTGCCGTAAAGTGTGCGACGATCACGCCGAACGCCCAGCGCATGGAGGAGTATCCGCAGCTCACCGAGATGTGGAAGTCGCCCAACGCGACGATCCGCGCTATTCTGGACGGCACGGTTTTCCGCGCGCCGATCGTCATCGACTGCATCAAGCCTGTCGTGAAAAACTGGCAGGAGCCGATCACCGTCGCGCGTCACGCATATGGCGATGTGTATAAGGCTGTCGAGCTCAACACGGACGAAGCGGGGGAGTGCACGCTGACGTTTAAGGGGCAAAGCGGCAAGGAGCAGTCTGTGACGGTGCAAAAGGTCGCCGGTCCTGCCGTATGGCAGGGGATGCACAACAGGGAAGACAGCATTCGCTCGTTCGCGCGCGCATGCTTCAACTACGCCATCGCCACGAAGCAGGATCTGTGGTTTTCGACAAAGGACACCATATCCAAAGTGTACGACGGTCGGTTCAAGGAGATCTTTGCAGAGGAATTTAAGAACTTTGAAGAGAAATTCAATTCATTAAGCATTGAGTATTTCTACACATTGATCGACGACGCCGTGGCGCGTGTCATCCGCTCAAGAGGCGGGTTCATCTGGGCGTGTAAAAACTACGACGGCGACGTGATGAGCGACATGATTTCCACGGCGTTCGGGTCGCTGGCGATGATGACGAGCGTGCTCGTTTCGCCGGACGGTGTTTATGAATACGAAGCCGCGCACGGTACCGTGACGCGCCACTATTACCGGTATCTCCACGGCGAGCAAACGTCGACGAATCCGATGGCGACCATATTCGCCTGGACGGGCGCGCTGAAAAAACGCGGCGAGCTCGACGGGCTGGACGCGCTTGTCGCCTTCGGTGAAAAGCTGGAGCAGGCCTGTATCGATACGCTCACGTCCGGCACGATGCCCAAAGAGCTTGCTACGCTCACCGACCCGGATTTTAACGCGACAGCCGTCAATACCGAAACATTTATTGACGCGATCGCGTCGAGATTATAAGAAATCAGGCGGTCTGATACTGTCTGACGTAAAAAGCATAAATAAAAGACGCCCTCGAAAGGGCGTCTTTTCTCATATATTGCTTTATTTCTTGAGCAGCGCGACGAGCCGCTCGGCGTCGGTGCGCGCAAGCGCCTCAAACGCCTGCGATTTCTCGCATAGCAGCGCTTCATAACGGTCCCGATCCGTCAGCACCGTGCGCACAGCCGACAAGGCCGTGTCCGGTGTGAAGTTGGGAACGTCACCAGCGGACGGCATACCGAGCGCGTTAACGTATGCGTCGACCTTCGGGTCGTAAATGATGCCGGCAAGCGGTACGCACATACGTGCGGCGAAAATCAGCGCGTGCAGACGCATCGCCAATGTGCACGCGCTTAAACCGATGATGCCCATCAGCTGCTCCGCTGTCAGATGCGCGTCGAGCACAAAAGACGCGTTTTTCATCCGCGACGCGACAGCACGGCTGACGGTGACGTCACCAGGCGTTTGCATGGCAACGAAAACAACTGTTTGCCCAAGCGTAGCGGTGATGTCATCGCAGACGGCGGCGAGGTTGTCGTAAAAATCGCCGGCATTAGCCCACGCACGGACGGATACGCATACAAACGGCTTGTCCGACGGAATGCCGGCGCTGTTGAGTATCCGGCTGGCAACGTCGTCCGGGATGCCTTTGAGCGTAAATACGGGATCGGCGGATATACAGATATCGTCGCGCTTGAGCCCCATAGCGCGCAGCTCGTGCAGGGAGGCCTCGTCGCGCAGCGTGATCACATCAGCGCGGCTGATGACGCGCGCCACGCGCCGCCGGTTGCCGGGCTTGGTTACCGGACCGATGCCGTTGGCGTAGATCATGACCTTTTTGCCGAAAATACCTGCGGCCCGGATGATCATCAGATAATACAGCAGTGAACGTGTCGACGTATGATCCTGCAGCAGGCTGCCGCCGCCGGATACGAGTACATCGCAGTGTTTGAGCGCGCGCAGGACAGCAAAAATCCGGAACCGGTTGACGGCGTCGTAGCCGTACAGGCTCGTCGTATCGGCCGGGTCGTTGGATAATACGGTGATCTTAATATCTGCACCAAGTGCACCGATATTCTGATGAATAGCCTGCAAAATCGCCTCGTCGCCGGCGTTGCCGAAGCCGTAGTAGCCACTCATGACGACGTTGAAGCGTTTATGACGCACATGATTATAGACCGAGAGGCAGTCGTCTGCCATTTTACGCACCGAGTAGTCACGTTCGATGAGGGCGCGGCCAAATGTACCAAGAGCGCGCCGTTCGGCGATGGATAATCGTGTGAGTGTGTCGAAGATATCTGCCGAAAGCACATCGGCTGTCGGCATCGCGCTGCCGCGGCAGCAAAAGTTGCTTTCACGCCCGACGTCGAGCTTGTCGGGGCCGAAAAGACCGAGATAGCCTTCGTTGCCGGCCAGAATGACGGGCTTGGCTGCCGCCATTGCTTCGAGCGCAGCGCGTGACACGCCGACGAAGACGTCACACACCGCGATGATTTTGTTAATGTCGGTGCGCGGGCCGGTCAGGATAACGAGCGTGCGCCCGGCCTCGGCGTTGACGGCGTCCGCCTTTTTGACAAGCGTATCATACAGCCCGCCGCCGCCCGTGATGACGATCTGTACGCCGGGCAGCTGTTTTGCGAGCGCGGGGGCCGCGTCGATGAGCAGGCTTGGCGCAAGTGCGCGGTCGCCGTCAAGACGGCTGATGCAGGCGACAACCGGCATCGACGTGTCAATACCGAAGGCCTCAGCGACCGTGTCGCCCGAGACATTCGGTGAAAACTTGTCCGTGTCTATGCCGTTAATGGTAACGGTAATATCGGCGGGCGAGAGGTTGTAATTGGCAATCAGATAGTCCCGGATATCGTCCGATACGGCGATTGTTTTCTGACCCCAGTTTGTCAAATATTTCAGTGAACCGCTCGTATTGAAGACCCAATGTGCCGTCGTCACGAAGGGGAAGCGCATCGTCTTATGCAATAGGCCGCAGATAAAAGCCGAGATGCGTGCGTGTGCATGGACAACGTCGGGCTTTTCGTCACGGATGATCCGCCGCAGCAGCCGGTAGGAGCGCAGTATGTTGCCGGCGCGTCTGCGGTGCATCGGGACTTGAAAGTGCCGGATACCCTGTGCGCGCAGCTCCTCAACGTAGACGCCGCCGTTGGACGCCACGAGCACCTCATGCCCTTGGCGCGCGAGCTCGGCAGCCAGCTCCACGATATGCGTTTCCGCGCCGCCGATGTCCAGCTGCATCGTGGCCATCAGGATCTTCAGTCCCATTAACCGATCTCCGAAATGACGGCGCTGAAGCTGGTGTATTTTGTGATCAGATTGCGTGTGGAGTTGACATTGAGCTCGTACGTCTTGTTGATGAGCGTGCGCCGCTCACTGACGATACCCTCGGCCTCAATTGTCACTGTGACGTCATAGCGCCCCTCGTAATCGCCGAGTACGAGCGTGCCGTCGGTCAGCGAGGATACTTTTTGAGCAGGCGCCGTTTCAATCTGGGTAATCGTACCGATGGCGATGGTGCTGCCGCTGTCCTTGTCGTAAACTGCGTCGCCAGCCATGAGACTGTCAAGTGTATAGTCGCGGACGCCGTTGATGGTAACTTTATAGGTAATCGGGCTTAAGTCGCTGGTGTTGCCGACGGTACCGGACGGGCTGAATTTGACAAATAGAACCGCAGCAACAGCCAGCACAACAAGCAGTACGAGCACATCGATGATACTGATTTTACCAAAGAGCCGGCCGTGCTGATCGATGATTTTTTTCATGCGTCGGCCTCCTCTCTGTTAATTTCGACGACGTAACCGGTGCCGGCATAGCCGGGGCCGCCGGCGAAGATCGGTGTGCCGACACGTACAACGTAGCCGCTTTCCGTTGTGATCTGGTGGCCGTCTGTTGCGCAGTTGGCGACGATCTCAATAATCGCCGTGTATTCTCCGGGGATCTCCGCTTCTACGGTGTTGCCCGTTTCATAATCGCTTTCAGATGTTGTGGCGGGTAATATCACGACAGACGTCACTTCGCCCATGACGAATTTTTTCTCGTTATCGACGATGGTATCGCCCACGCCGATCAGCTCGGCTGAACCGTCAATCATGCCGGATAGCTCGATCGAATAGTGGACGGGTTTTGTGTTTGCAACAGTCCTGCTGGAGTTACCGGAGCCGCGCCATATAAAGATCAGCGCGCCGGCAGCAATCACAATGACCGCGATGATGATGATGTCGGCGATATTCAGCTTCCAGCGAGGCTTAGATTCGTTTTTGTTCATCGGTGTCTCCTTTCAGCACCTTGAGATAGATGCTTTCGACCGTATCGGCGAAGATTTCCCCGGTAAAGCGATCGGTATAGGCTTGTCCGGCGTTTTTACCGAGGCAATCGAGCAGTTCCGGTTCGTCCATCAGCCGCCGGAGGCAATCAGTCAGCGCAGCGCTGTCGCCGCTCTTAAATAAAAGCCCCGTCTCGCCGTCGTCGATGACGTACGGGTTGCCCCCGTAGTCACTCACGACGGCCGGTAAACCGATACTCAGGCCTTCGATCAGCGACAAGCTCGTCGCTTCCGTCCCGTACGATGCGTTAAGCTGTATATCCAACATACTCAGGACAGGCGTGACATCCGTGACAAAGCCGAGAAAGACGACGGCATCATCCAGCCCGAGGGCATTGACGCGGTCGCGTACGGTCTGCTCAAAAGAACCGGCGCCGGCAATCAGCAGCTTGACGTGCCGTCCGTCGTTCGTCAGCGATTTGACGGCGTCGAGAATGATCAGGTGCCCCTTATAGTCTTCGATACGCGCAAGGATACCGAGCACGAATTCATTGTCTGAAATATGGTAACGCGCCCGCAGCGCAGCAACGGTTTCGGCATCGGCCCGCGTTACGGGCTCGACGCCGTTCATGATGACGTCGATGATGTCGGGGCGGATGCCGCCGTCCGTCAGGTTTTCCTTCGCGGCCGGACTGACGGCAATAATCCGATCGGCATACCGTTCGTTGATCAGCTTGTTCAGCAGCCGACCCGGTGCACTTTTAAGCCGGCGGGATAACGGGAAAACGCTGTGGCGCGTAAAGATTACGACGCGGTGCGCTTGTCGGCCGGCAATACGACCGGACATCGAGCCGTGTGTATGTACGATGTCGGGGTCCACGCGACGGATCAAGTCTTTAATGACCGGTACGTCGCATCGCGCGAAAGACGTATCCGGTGTTATCGGCAGTTCATACACATCGGCACCGGCCGCGCGTAAGGGATTGGCAAGCAGGCTGCCCTCGGGCAGGCAGACGGCGGTTTCGAAGCGCGATGTATCGGCATACTTGAGGTAGTTGAGCAAAACACGCCCGGCGCCGCCGATATTCGAGTCGCTGATGACGTTTAAGACTCTGACCATATGAAATGCCCTTTCTTCATGGAGCCGACGCGCGCATAGATCATCCCCAGCGCGATGACGACCCAGAAAATGAGCGTTACGCGGCTGTTGTAAAAGGAGTAATCGGTCAGGCCCTGCAGCAAGAAGCCGCTGACGGCAGCCGCGACTGCTGCGAGATGGATTTTAATCCGACGGTCTTTCTGACGTGCGAAGGCGGAGAATGTTTCGCGGTAAAAGCTACCGACAACGAATAAAAAGAGCACAAGCCCGACGATCCCGGTGTCGCAGGTCAGCTGAAGGAAGAGATTATGTGCGTGCGGCGCGGCGACGGTATTAAAGCTGTAGGCCGGATAGATCAGATTAAACGCGGTGTTGCCCGGGCCGACGCCGGTGAACCAGTAGTCGCGCAGCATAGCGATCGTCCCGAGCCAGATGGAGACCCGGTACGACGTGGAGCTGTCCTGCAAGTTGCCGATGCTTGTAAACCGCTCGATAATCTCCGGTGGCAGGACAAAGTACAGCGCGACCAGTCCGAGCAGGCCGACGAGAATAAAGCGTGCGTCGAGCATAACAATGAAAACGGCGGCGGCTAGAATCAGCCCGATGTACCCGCCTCGAGAATAGGTCATAAACATGCATAAGACCATGACAACCAGCACGGCGAAGAAAAAAAGTTTACGCAGCGTCGTTTTCGCGGTCAGCGCGCATGCCGCCGCCAGCGGTGTGACGAGCAGCAGGTACTCGCCGAGCACGTTGGGGTTGCCCAGTGTCGAATAGACGCGGTGGGTGATCGAGGAAAACATGTCGTCGTCAATCCAGGCACCGGCCACAGCCGGGTCGTAGAAAAAGTACTGATAGAGCCCATAAGCCGCGACGCCGCCGCCGACCAAAACTATAAGCCGTACGGCAAAGTCCGCCTGACGTGCCGAGGTAACGGCATTTGAAAAGGCGAGTGTGAAACTGATGGTCAATACCGTCAGCAGGCCGCTGAAAAGGCTGCCGCGCAACGTGACAGAGCTCAGTGTGGCGATCAGATAGACAATAGCAAAAAGCACAACATATTTATTGACGGGCGAACGCGGCGCGCGCACGTCGGGCATAGAGCCAAAACGCACAAGCACGGCGAAAATCCCGACCATAACGAGCACCATAGCGGCCGTCGTCGGCAGCAGCGGCGCGAGCACCACCGGCAGCAGGCACCAGATGAACGCCTGCTGAAAAATACTGCCGGCAAAGAATTTGTCAAGCCGCAGCGATTTAAAAACAGCCGACCAAAAGCGACGCGCAGCGTGCGTTGCGCGCATGGTAACACTGTATTTGGGCGTATTGTGTATGCGCGGCGATAAATAGCGCGAGACAATGCAGCTTTCGTGCCATTTAACACCGATCCAGCTGAAAAAGGCCGACAATGCACGCACAAAGATACTGCTTTTCAGGATTTGTTGCATGGATTCACCTCAAACCCGCGACCGGCAGCGGCGCAGCCAAGCCGGCAGGGCGTATTAGTCGCGGTCACCGCGACGGGACAGACGACGGCGGAGCATCGCGGCGGCGTCAGACGCTTCATCGACGCGCAGCAAGACGGTCAGACCGAAATAGACAGCCGCACCGGCAACGGCAGGGACTGCCGTGACGACGAGCTTTTCCGCCAGGCCGTCGAGTGAGCCCGCGAGCACGACGCGCAGACCGATGACACCGGCTGCCATAACGGCGGCGGAAACAATCATCTTGATCAGATCCAAGACAAACGACTTATCCACGAAACCGGCACCCTGACGCTCCAGCGGTACGATCAGTACGAGTGCGCCGGCCGTCGACGCCGCGGCGGAGGCGAGCGCGAGGCCGGCAACATCGAGCCGGTCGGTCAAAAGGATACATAAAACAATGTTAACGGCGATCGACACGGCGCCGGCGATCAGCGGAACGCGCCCGCTCTGGCGCGCGAAATACGCGCGCGTGAGGATAATCTGCAGCGCGTAGCCGGCCATGCCGAGTGTAACGAAAACGAGCGCCCGCGACGTGATCGAAACAGAAAACTCACCGAACGCGCCGTCGCCGTATACCAGCTCGACGACAGGGCGTGCCAGCGCCATCAATCCGGCCGTCATTGGTATGACGAGAAAGAGTGATACGCGTACTGTCCGGCGCAGCGTATCGCGAAAGGCGGATTGATCGTCTGGCGCGGTCATCTTTGATAAGCGCGGGAAGATGACATTGGCGACCGATAAAATGAATACGCCGATGATGATCAGGTACAGAGTATTTGACAACTCGATGGCGGCAACGCCCGAGCCGTTAAACAATCGGGAACCAAATTTGGTGTTGATCGTCAGATTAACAGGCTGCACCCAAGTGCTGACCATTACCGGCAGCATCAGCGTAAAGACTTTTTTCATACCCTCGGAGTTTAGCTTCAGCGACGGTTTGAAGAAAAAGCCCTTTTTAACAAGGGACGGGCCCTGAACAGCGGCCTGCATAAACCAGCCGATTAAGAAAGCCACCGCCAGCCCGAAGATACCAAAGCGCTCGTTGAAGGTGTAGTAGTAGGCAATGACAATAAGGTTCGACACGACGCTGATGAGCGCCGGGATGTTGAATTCGTCCAGCGATTGCAAGATGCCGACGAATGAAAACGCAAGGCCTGTAAAAAAAACGGTTGGAAACAGCATCCGGGTCAGCGACACGCACAGCGCGGCTGTTTCGGCGTCGTATCCGTCGGCAAAAAGCGTGACGAGCGGCTCGGTAAAGACCATGCCGATAACTGTCAGCACAAGCGAGAACAAGCCGACAACCGTGATGAAGTTGCCGGAAAACGCTATGGCCTCGCGCCGCCCTTTTTTTGCTAAAAATTCACTGAAAACAGGGATAAAACTCGCGGCGACGGCCGAAGCGAATACAGCGTCGAAAAAAACGCGGGGAATCCGGCTGGCCGTTAAAAACGCGTTTGTTTCCATCCCGCTGCCGTAATTCACGGTCATCAGCCGGTCGCGCAGCAGGCCGAGCAGCTTGCCAGCCAGCGTTATAACCATAACAAGGCTGATTGTTTTAACGGGATTCTTGTTTTTATCTGCCATATTGAGCCAGCTTTCGCATAATCTGACAGGCGGGCGCACCGCCGTCAATAACTGTTGTATTTTACCTTACCCGCTCGGATATTTCAACAATATTAAAATTAAAATATGGTGATTAGACGTCCGGGGCGCTTGATGAACGCACGCTGTAATCCGCCCAGATAGGCTGTATGGCGTACTAAAAATAAACCGGCTTATACAGGGCTCCGCGGTTGAAATGATGCGGTATCTTCTGTATAATGCCAATAGATTTATCGCCCGCCGACCGGACGTGTCAAAAGGGGTACATAATGAAAAAATTTATCAGCGCCGCCGCTGCACTTGTGTTTATGATGACGGTTCTCGCCGTACCGGTCAGTGCCGCCGGCGCTGGCAGCACTGTCTATACGAATACGCGTCAGGTTGCGGACAACCTGTCCTACACACAGACGATCTCACTCGACGGTGCCGCGCGTCAGGCCGGCTACATGCTTGAACTTGGTACGGACGGCGACGCGTATCCAATCGTCATGGCCTGCGACACAATCTACGGGCGCCTGACGGTCGGACAAATGGTTACATATGCCGAGCGGATGGGCAATAATGTCCTCGCGGCGGTCAATACGGACTTTTTTTCGATGCAAACAGGTGTACCGATCGGCCTCGTCGTTGAAGACGGGGTGTATAAGTCCAGCTCATCCGGGTTTCCGGCTGTCGGCTTTAGGCCGGATGGCGGCGTCGTGTTTTCCGACGCGCCAGTGGTGACGATCACGCTGGATAATCTCGGCGGTGAGGACGATACGACGAACGCCGGACAGTCCGTCACCGTACATAACTTTAATAAGTACCGCGCCGATACTGGCGGACTGTATCTGTTCAGCAACGCGTTTTCGACGGTATCGACGCGTACGTCGACGCCGGGCTGGTTCGTCGTGTTCGACATTGAAGACGGTACGCCAAGGCTGGACGGTACAATGACGCTCACCGTCGCCGAAACGCTCAAGAGCGACGGCGCGATCGAGATTGGTGAAGGGCAGCTTATCCTCTCTGCGGCCAATGAATGCGGTTACGCAGAAACACTCACGCAATTTAGCCCGGGCGACCGCGTCACGCTGACGACGGCCTGTTCTGACCCCGCGCTTGCGGATGTTCAGTGGGCGACGGGCGGCGGCGACCTGCTTGTCGATAACGGTGCGGTGGCCGATTCGTCCGGCTGGGACAAGTATATTACGGCTAAAAACCCACGCACAGCATTCGGCGTGCGCGCGGACGGTACGATCGTCACCTACGTGTGCGACGGGAACGAATCGACTCATTCCGCCGGCCTGACGCTTACGGCGCTGGCGGAACAGATGCGCGCGATGGGGTGTGTTACGGCCATCAACTTCGACGGCGGCGGCTCGTCGGTGATGAGCGTGCGCCAAACAGGGCTGAGCACCTGCGCCGTGATGAACAAACCGTCCGACGGTACGGCACGCAAATGTGCAACGTATCTGCTGTTCGTGACAGATAAAACGCCCAACGGCCGCGCCGCGCAGCTCGGCATCGAAAACGACGGCGTCGTTGTGCTGGCCGGATCGTCCGTACCGTTGAGCCTCGTGGCGTCCGACGGCGGCTACAAGCAGACGAGTGTGCCGGCAGATACGTCGGTTGCGTCGTCAGGCCTCGGGACCGTCTCGGGCGGTGTTTACAAGGCCGGGATGACGCCCGTGATCGATACCATCACCCTGCGCTCGCCGTCGACAGGTGCTGTCGGCACGGCAACGATCCACGTCGTGTCCGGCCCGACGGCGCTGAACATACGTAACAGCGCCGGTAACGCCATATCCGGACTGTCAGTCTGGCCGGGTGATACGGTGCAGCTGACGACGGCGATGTCCTATTACGGCCTGCCGATCACCATTGACGATGACGCCGTCACGTTCAGCGTAACGACCGGCTATGGTACAGTGACGTCGACGGGTGTCTTTACGGCAGCAGGAGAAATCCCGCCGGAAGGATCTGACGATGGACGTATACGTGTTACAGTCGGCGACAAATCGGCGGAGGTACCCATCAATATAACCGGTTTTTCCGATACTGCCGACCATTGGGCAAAGGATCCCATCCGCAGCCTGTGGGAAATGGGCATTGTCACCGGTGTGACGGATCATACGTATGAGCCGGAAAGCCCGATCAAGCGCGGCGACTTCGTCTTGATGCTCTACCGTGCCGCCGGCAAGCCGGCCGCTGCGGACGCTGCGACATTTACGGATGTCTTGACAGGCGATTATTACGAGGCCGCCATCGCGTGGGCCGAGTCGAACAATATCGCGACCGGCGACGGTACGGGGCTGTTTCGTCCGCAGGATAATCTGACGCGCGAGCAGGCGTTTGCGCTTGTCTACCGTGCGCTGGCTGCGCTGGGCATTACAAAGCCGGACGTCGACGACGACTGCCTGGGCAGCTTTGCCGACGCGGCGCTACTATCGGATTACGCCTTTGAGCCGACGGCGGCGCTCGTCACGATGGGGATAGTCGACGGTTCAGGCAACAGGCTCAATCCAAGCGGCGAGATCACGCGTGCACAAATGGCGAAGCTTCTTTACTTTACGATTATATCGGCGTAACGATTATATCGGCGTAAGTACGTAAAATCAGGATACAATGATGGAAGTGTCGATACACTTCAGAAATATGAGGAATATACCTATGTTCGTGGATAAAGCAACAATTAAGATCAAGGCCGGCTCCGGCGGAAACGGCGCCGTGTCGTTTCATCGGGAGAAATATGTACCGGCCGGCGGACCCGACGGCGGCGACGGCGGGCGCGGCGGCGACGTTGTGCTGTGCGTGGACGCGCACCAGTCGACGCTGATGGACTTTCGCTACAAGCGTAAATACGCCGCCGAAAACGGCGGCGACGGCAGCGGACGGTTACGTACCGGCAAAGACGGCAAGGATCTCGTCATTCGTGTGCCCAACGGCACGCTTGTGCGCGACAAGGCCTCCGGCGCGGTCATCAAGGACATGACAAACATCGAAACTTATGTGGTCGCGCGCGGCGGCAACGGCGGCTGGGGCAACAAACACTTTGCCACGCCCACGCGTCAGGCGCCGCGCTTTGCCAAAAGCGGCTTGCGCGGTGAAGAAAAAGAACTCGTCTTAGAGCTTAAACTCTTAGCCGACGTCGGGCTTGTCGGATACCCCAATGTAGGTAAATCGACGCTCTTATCCGTCGTATCCAAGGCGCACCCGAAAATCGCCGACTATCATTTTACAACGCTCTTCCCGAATCTCGGTGTCGTCTATGCCGGAGAAGGCGTCTCGTTCGTGCTCGCCGACATTCCGGGCATCATCGAGGGCGCGTCGGAGGGGGCGGGGCTCGGCCACGACTTCCTGCGCCATATCGATCGCTGCCGGCTGCTGATCCACATCGTCGACGTGTCGGGCAGCGAGGGGCGCGACCCGATCGAGGACTTTGAAAAAATTAATCAGGAACTGGCCGACTACAGCCCGGCGCTCGCCGAGCGGCCGATGCTGGTCGCCGCTAATAAGATCGACATTGCCGACCCGGAGCAGTTGGAAAAGTTCCGTGCGTTTATTAAGGGGAAAGGCCTCGAGCTGTTTGAAATCTCCGCTGCAACACAGAAGGGCGTCCGTGATTTAACAAATGCCGCCGCGGCGAAACTGGCAAAGCTGCCGCCGGTCGTCGTGTACGAGCCGGAATACATCGAGCCGGTGATCGTCGAGTCGCCGGACGATCTCGTGATCACCGAGGACGACGGCGTCTGGACGGTCGAGGGCGCGTGGATGGAACATCTCGTACGCAATGTTAATTTCACCGACACCGAGTCGCTCGCGTTTTTCGACCGCACGATGCGCGCGGCCGGCATCTTTGAGCGTATGGAAGAAATGGGCATCAAGGAAGGCGACACAGTGAGCCTCTATAACCTCGATTTTGAGTACAAGAAGTAATCAAATGACGCATAAATTAGCCGATGGTGCAAAGGAGGCGGGGGAATGACCACATTTTCTAAAGAACATATCAGTCCGGATGGACTTTTTAAATCGCCGGCCTTCAGTCAGGCGGTAACCGTGCGCGGTAGTGCCAAGACGATTTATATTGGCGGCCAGAATGCCGTTAATGCGCAGGGCAGCCTTGTCGGCAGCGGCGACGCGGCGGCACAAACACGGCAGGTGCTTGAAAATATCAAAACGATACTGACATCGCAAGGCGCGACGTTTGACGACGTGGTGAAGCTGAACATCCATCTAGCGCCGGGCGTTGACCCGCGCGACGGATTCGGCGCGTTCCGAGAGGTTGTCGGCGAGACAGCACAGCCGCCGCTTGTTACGGTGGTTTTTGTCGCGGGACTTGCCAATCCTGAGTATCTTGTCGAGATCGACGGTGTTGCAGTTGTCGCGGATGCAGACGCCTAGGCACGACCGATTGTTGTTTTCAAATTCGCCGATATATGATAAAATACCGCGGCGGAACATAAGTCCGCCGGAGGGAGACGGTATTGATGATATCTGACAAAATGAAGAAGCTTGCAGCCAACAACAGCGCCATCCGCGCGATGTTTGAAGAAGGCAAGAAGATGGCCGAGCAGTACGGGCGTGAAAACGTTTTCGATTTCAGCCTTGGCAATCCGAATTTTCCGGCACCGGACGCCGTTAAAAAGGCCGCCGTGGATATCCTCAGTACCATGGATGCGACGACCGTACACGGCTATATGTCCAACGGCGGTTTCGAGTCGGTGCGTGAAGCCGTCGCCGCGTCGCTGAACAAGCGGTTCGACACAGCTTTTGGCGTGAATAATATCGTCATGTCTGTTGGCGCCGCAGGCGGACTGAACGTCGTGCTCAAGACGCTGCTCAATCCCGACGACGAGGTTGTCGTGCTCGCACCGTATTTTGTTGACTACGGCAATTATGTCGCCAATTATGACGGTAAGCTTGTCGTCGTACCGGCCGATACGAACAGCTTTCAGCCCGATCCGGACAAACTCGCCGAAGCCATCACGGCAAAGACGAAGGTTGTCATTCTCAACTCGCCGAACAACCCGACAGGCGTCGTGTATTCGGCCGAGTCGATCCGTCAGATGGCGGCGGTGCTCGACGACAAGCAGAAGGAATACGGCACATCGATTTTCATCGTGTCGGACGAGCCGTACCGTGAGCTTGCGTACGACGGCGTTGAGGTCCCGTACTTAACGAAATTCTATAATAACACGCTGGTGTGCTACTCGTGGTCGAAGTCGCTGTCGCTGCCCGGCGAGCGGATCGGCTACGTCGTCGTACCAAACGAGATCGACGACTATCAGCTTGTGTTTGACGCGGTCTGCATCGCCACGCGCGTGTGCGGCTTCGTCAACGCGCCAAGCCTTCAGCAGCTGATTGCCGCGCGCTGTCTTGACGAAACAACAGACATCGCCAAATACGACATCAACCGCAAGCTCCTGTACAACGGGCTGTCCGATCTCGGCTTTTCGTGTGTGTATCCGCAGGGCGCGTTTTACATGTGGATGCGTACACCCGAGGACGATAAAGACTTCGTCAAGGCGGCTAAAAAGCATAACATCCTGATCGTACCCGGCACCTCGTTTGGCTGCCGCGGCTATGTGCGCATCGCGTACTGCGTGACAAAGGAAACGATCGAGCGGTCGCTCCCGGCGTTCCGCAAGCTTGCCGAGGACTACGGCCTGGTTTAAGTTTTAGGAGTATCCGATACACGGTGTGCTCAATTGAGTAAAAAGTAAACAGCAAGGATTTGATTTCCATGGACGATAAAAAAAAGATACTTTCCGGCATTAAGCCCAGCGGCGCACTGACGCTCGGGTCTTATATCGGTGCGATTAAAAACTGGGTGGCGCTGTCGGACACTTATGAGTGCTACTACATGATGGCCGACCTGCACGCGATCACCGTCCGGCAGGAGCCGGCGGTGCTGCGCCGCACAACGCTGGAGCAGATTGCGCAGTACATCGCTTGCGGCCTCGATCCGGACAAAAACGTCATTTTCATTCAGAGTCAAGTATCTGCACATGCAGAGCTGGCGTGGGTGCTTAATTGTTATACCATGTTTGGTGAGCTGAGCCGTATGACACAGTTTAAAGACAAATCGCAGAAAAACGCCGACAACATCAACGCAGGGCTGTTTACATACCCGGCGCTGATGGCCGCCGATATTCTGCTCTATCAGGCCGACCTCGTGCCGGTCGGCGACGACCAGAAGCAGCATGTCGAGATAACACGCGACATTGCCGGCCGCTTCAACGGTATTTACGGTGATGTTTTCACGATCCCCGAGCCGTTCATCCCGGAGGTCGGCGCTCGCATCATGAGTCTACAGGAGCCGACGAACAAGATGTCGAAGTCCGAGCAGGACAAGGGCGGCAGTATTTGTCTCATGGATAGACCTGAAGATATCATGCGTGCGTTCAAGCGCGCCGTTACCGACAGCGGCACGCAAGTGCGGTACGACGTCAAAGAAAAGCCCGGTGTGTCCAATCTGATGCAGATTTACGCCGTCGCGACGGGGCGAAGCTTCGCGCAGATTGAAAGCGAATTCGCCGGCAAGGGTTACGGCGAATTCAAAGCCGCGGTCGGCGAAGCCGTCGTTGAGCTGTTACGCCCGATACGCGAGAGCGCCGAGCAGATGCTCTCCGACAAAGCATACCTGGAAAAAGTCTACACAGACGGGGCGCAAAAAGCCGCTGCCGCTGCGTATAAGACGCTTAGAAAGGTTTATAAAAAGGTCGGGTTTGTACCGAGAGCCCGATAGCAAACGATCGGCTGCCCGGGGTATTTCCGCGGCAGCCGTCCTGTGGAGCTAAGTATGCTAAATAATGAGTATTTACCGGTAATATTTGCGCTTGCAGCGGCGCTCGTCATCAGCTTCGCCGCGACACCGATCGTCAAAATGTTTGCCAATCGGGTCGGGGCAATTGACGTGCCTAAAGATGATCGGCGTATGCACTCCCAGCCGATCCCGCGCTTGGGCGGTCTGGCGATTTTCATGGGGTTTTTATTCAGCGTTGTGCTTTTTCTCCCGGATATCAGCCGTGAAGTACAGGGTATTTTACTCGGCGCCGTCGTCATCGTAATCCTCGGGGCGATCGATGATATTGTTCCGCTGCCCGCGCTCGTTAAGTTCGTCGTGCAAATCGGTGCGGCGCTCATCGCCGTGTATCACGGCGTCGTCATCAATATATTATCCAACCCCGTCATCTGGAGTGCGTCCGACTACCTGATTTTCGGGGGATTTTCTGTGCCCATCACCGTTTTGTGGATTGTCGCGATTACCAATTCCGTCAACCTGATTGACGGGCTGGACGGGCTGGCCGCCGGTGTTTCGACGATCTCGTCGTTTACGATGCTGATTATCTCGCTGCTCGTCTCCGACACCAACGTCGCGATCATGATGGCGGCGCTGGCCGGATCGTGCATCGGCTTTCTGCCGTACAACCGTAACCCCGCAAAAATCTTCATGGGGGACACGGGCGCGCTGCTGCTCGGTTACGTGCTGGCGACGGTATCGATCATGGGTCTGTTTAAAATGTACGCCGTTATCTCATTCGCGGTGCCGTTTCTTGTCGTCGGTTTGCCGCTATTCGATACGGCGTTTGCGTTTTTACGCCGACTGCTCAGCGGCAAGAACCCGATGCATCCCGACCGGGGGCATTTCCATCATCGGCTGATTGACATGGGCTTCAACCAGAAGCAGGCCGTCGCTATTGCGTATGCAATCAGCGGTATTCTGGGCCTGACCGCCGTTGTCATCACCACAAACGGCGAGATGCGTGCCATCATTCTTGTGTCAGCCGTATTTGTTGCCGGTGTCATCGTTGCGATTATTTCGCGCGTCTCTGACGATAAAAAAACGCCGGACACACCGGCCAAAGACGAAGAAAGTTCAAACAGCGAGGACGACGGTCAGGCGCCGGCAGAGCCGCCGGTAGATCAACCGTCGGATAAGCCGTATGATGCACCGTCGGATAAGCCGAGTGACGCACAGCCGAAGGATCCGTCGTGAGCACAGCGCGTTTACGTCTGATCGTATTGATCGGCGCGGGGCTGATTGTCCTGACAGTCGCCGTTGGTCTGGTGCTGCGCTATGCGCTGCGTGAGACAATCGAGGTGCCGCTGCCTACGACAAGTGCGTCCGCACCGTCGGGCGGGCAAAGCCCCAGTACGTCGGCAGACGGCGGACTTGTCCAAGTTGAGGTCACAACCGACACCGTGCAGGATGTCATCGCCAGGACACTATACCGACCGATGAGCTATTCGCGTACGATACATATCGAAAGCTTTTTTGACAGCGGTTCCGCCGCCTATACGATCACTGCTGCCGTGTTGGACGGCGCCAAGTCCTTTGTGATTGACGCCGCAGACGAAACGAAGCATGTCGTTATGACCAGCGAAGAGATTTATATCTGGTACGCCGGTGACGATGATTATTACACCGTAAGTGGTATGGCGTCTGACGGTACGCCGCGCAATGCCGACGAATACCAGATGATACTGACCTACGAGGACGTGCTGGCGCTTAAAACAGCAGATATCCTCGATGCCGCTTACGAAGAATATGACGGTGAAAACTGCATCAAGGTGACCTATGAATCCGAGTATTTCAAATACCGGACGACATGCTATATTTCAATTGTGAGCGGGCTGTTAACAGGCGCCGAGCAATACGACGGCGATACGCTTGTGTACCGGATGACAGTGTCGGACTATACGGCCGAGCTGCCGGAAATCGCCGCGTTCACGTTGCCGGATGGGCTAAACGTCCTCGGGACCGACCAGGACACACCTTAAAAGACCGGCACTAGCGGTCCTGGAAAATTCCGTAGGCAATTACAGCCAGAATAATGAGGAATTCCTCGTCTCCGCTTTCGATAAAGAAGAAAAACAGCAGTAAAAACAGCAGCAGGTCGCCGACGTCGAGCCCGAACGGCAAATTGTCAAACAGGCCGCCGAGCCCCTTGAGGCTGTTTTTTAGTCCGCTACCCAGCCCACCACCAAGCCCGCCGGGGAACAATCCCTTTAAGCCGCCGCCGCGCCCGCCGAAAAGATTGCCGAGGCTACCAAGTCCGCTGAGACCGCCAAGTCCACTGAGGCCGCCGAGCCCGCCTGAACCACTGCTCGGTATCGACGGCGCAGGGGGCGGTGCCGGTGGAGGAGACGGCTCGTGAAACGGGCGGCCGCCATATGGTCGCGTTTGTTCCGGCGCGTCATCCACCCGCGTATACTGTCCTGTGTTACCGATGTAACGATTATACATCCGTGTCACCCCCGGTGAACTCTTTAAAAGCGAGCTTTGCCAGCCGCGCAAGCTTGGCGATCTCGGCAGCACGGTCGATCTTTGCGCGGCGGTCCTCTTTTAGATACGGCTTGATCGCATTGAGCAGTACCGCTTTATCATTTTTGCCCGACGTATATTCACCCGCGAGACGGCCAATCAGATTAAGCGTCTTTGGGTCGATCGAGCCCAGCGCCGACCCAAGCGACGATGCGTCCGCCGCTGCGCCGTCGTCTGCCGCGCCTGCCGCAGCGTCCGTCGGCGCGCTTTGGCTGTCTGCAGAACCGGAGAGCGAGCGGGCGATGTTCATGATCTTTTCCATTTCCGCCGGTGATGAGAGGATTTTATTCAGTTTGTCTTCAAGCTCGCTCATACCGCGCCTGCCTTTCTGCCGGCGTCAGTTCATCAGCTTGATGAGCTGCTCGGCTATTTTTGATCCGTCTTCCGTTTTAAGTATGTCGGAGAGCGCTTTTCGCAGCGTCTCGGTGTCGTTATTTTCGATGGCGTTGACGAGCTTCTGCTCGCTGCCGCGCATCATATTTCTAACGTTTTGCCCCTCGGGGGAGCCGATCAGCTTTTCGAGATCATCTTTTTTACCGGCAATTTTCTTGCCGGACGGCGTATTCAGGAAGTCGCTTGCTGCTTTGTTGAAATCGGCTGCCATAGGATCTCCTTTCCGCGGTGCCCGCTTGGCGGCCCTGTCGGCCGGCGATAATATAGGGCTCCTACTAAATCAGTATATTCAGCGTGCGCCAACTGGTGACAGACGACGCACACGGAGGCGTTAGCATGACAGTACTCGTTTTATCCGACAGCCACGGCGACCTCGACGCCGTCGCGAAAGCGGCGCAGCGGGAAAAGCCGGATATCATTTTGCATCTGGGTGACCATGACAGCGACGTGCGCGGCCTGCGCCGCCTGATGCCCGACGTGCCGGTGCGCACCGTGCGCGGCAACTGCGACCCGATGTCCGCCGCGCCGGAGACGGACGAGTTCGTGCTTGGCGATCAGCGTATTTTTATGACGCACGGTCATTTGTATAATGTCAAGACGGGGCTGGGCAGCGTCCTCAACGCCGCGATGATCCGCGGCGCGGACGTGCTGTTGTATGGTCATACGCATCGTGCGCACGATGCGCGGGCCGATACGCTGCTTGTCGTCAATCCGGGCAGCACTGGACGCGGAGAAAAAACATACGCCGTTCTCGAGATCGAGAACGGCGCCATAAAAAGCAGGATTATTAATCTAAATCTTAAAGGGTGAATTCCGTCCGGTCGTTGGACGAACCTTCAGGGAGCGCAACGCCGGGATGAGGCAGCGGTGCTTCCGGGCTGCGTTTGATTGGATCGTAGCGAAACTTCTTACAGAAGTTATCGGCCAAAACGATCCCGCGTTTTGAGCAGGCTACTTCGCCGTCACCAATAGAACCGCCGTAGCGGCAGTATGAGCATGACGGCGGAATGTTGCGGCTGAACAGCATACAAAACCTCCGCATTAAAAGGATGAAACCATTATAACGCCTTTGACAGATTCTTTCAATACGATTTAAAAACATACACTAACGGAGGGAAGCCATGTTTGGCGAAATTTACGCACCCCTGCCCGACGCCGGGCGATATCTGGACCGACTTGGTTTTGGCGGCACACCGATCCCGGACGTACAAACGCTGAGCGCGCTCGTGTCGGCGCACCGCGCGCACGTCCCGTTTGAAAACCTCGACGTATACGATGCCGAAGCGGCAATATCGCTGGGCACCGAAGCGCTTTTTGACAAAATCGTCGACAGGCGGCGCGGCGGCTACTGCTTTGAGCTCAACGCGCTGTTTACCGGCCTGCTTACGTCGCTCGGATACGATGTGTATCCCGTCTGCGCGCGCGTTGTGTGGATGTCGGGGCCGGACGAGTACCGCCCGATCTCGCACCGTGCCGGTATTGTGACGATCGACGGAACGCGCTATTTCGTCGACGTCGGTTTCGGCGGCCCGTCGCCTGACGGCGCGCTGAAGCTTGACGATCCGTCGCCCCAGCGCTCCGGCGCGGACACGTTTGCCGCTATAAAGGATCCGGACGGCGACTTCGTCATCTGCCGCGTCAAGGACGGGGAGAACGAGCGGCTATTAAAATTTTCCGACCGCCGGTGCGATAACGTCGACTTTCTGGCACCAAACGAGTTTCAGTCGAGAAATCCGGCCTCCGGTTTCCGGAAGGTGCGTATGGTCAACCTCACGACGCCGGACGGCAGCGTCTCGCTGACCGGCAATCAGCTGACGATCCGAAAGGGCGGGGAGGTCACGGAAACGGTGCTCGAAAACCCGGAGCAGCTGCGCCGCGCGCTCCGGACGCATTTCGGTATCGCCGTCGAGTTCCCGTTAAAGCCGTAATGCAAACACTTGAGCGGCTGGCAGACTTATCGCATTGAGTTTAAGGCTGCTTTCTGATATAATCATTCATAGTACGATTTTGAAAGGATTGTAATATTATGGCAGAAACCGTTATACATACGAAACCGACAGGTAAGAAGACGCGTTCCATCGTGATCGCGGCCATCGCCGCGTTTCTCGTGCTCATCACAGCATTATCTGCAGTTAAAACGATCGACTCCGGTACGGTCGGCGTCGTGTCCGTTTTCGGCGCAGTTAAGGATGATCCGATTTACCAAGGCCTGCATACGGTCGTCCCGTTTATCACGCAGGTGACGCGGATGAACACCAAAACGCAGAAGGTCGAAGCGGTCAGCGCGGCTGCCTCACGTGACTTGCAGATGATCAGCACAACGATTGTCGTCAACTATCACGTAACCGAAGCCTACGCGCCGACGCTTTACAGAACAGTCGGCAAGTCTTACGAAGATACCATCATTGTGCCGGCGATCCAGGAGTCGGTCAAGGCCGTCACGGCGAAGTACAGTGCCGAGGAGCTGATCACGAAGCGCCAGCTCGTCAGCGACAGCATCTCTGAAAAGCTTTCGAATAAAATCAACGCCTACGGTCTGGTCATTGAAGTGTTCAACATCACGAATCTGGACTTCTCAGAAGCGTTCAACGCAGCCATCGAAGCCAAGCAGACCGCACAGCAGGAAGCGCTCAAAGCCGAGCAGGAGCTCAAGCGTATCGAGATCGAGGCGCAGCAGAAGGTCGTCAACGCCGAAGCCGAGGCCGAAGCAGTCAGAGCGACGGCAGACGCCGAAGCGTACGCGATCGAAGTTGTCCAGGAGCAGCTGTCACAGAGTGAAGCGTATCTGGAGTACCTGAAGATCCATCAATGGGATGGTCAGCTGCCGATGGTTATGGGCGGCGACGCTAATCCGATTATCGATTTCCGTGATTCGTCGGTCGTTACCGGCACGACGACAGGGCCGGCTGCATAGCGGCAGTCGATCAGTGAACAAACAAAGAAACCGCCTGCAAGCAGGCGGTTTCTTGATGTATTGAAGGAGCGTTCAGTATGAGTTATACATTTATTTGCCATCCCAAATGTACAACATGCGCTAAAGCCAGGCAATGGCTGGACGCGCAGGGCATCGCTTACACGTTTCGCGACATCCGGGAAGACAATCCGACGCTTGAAGAACTGCGCGCTTGGCTGCAGTCCAGCGGCTTGCCGCTAAAACGATTCTGGAATACAAGCGGACAGCAATACCGGGCGCAGTCAATCAAGGATAAGCTGCCGGATATGACGCAGGATGAGCAGCTCGCGCTGCTTGCGACCGACGGCATGCTCGTCCGCCGCCCAATTCTCGTCGGTGGCGCCGTCACGCTCGTCGGGTTTAAGCAAAGCGAATGGGACGCGGCTGCGCTATGAAGCGTTGTTATCGTTAAGCAATGCGTACCAGCCGCCGACAAGGAATTTGATGAATTCATCCATATACTGTTCGACGTTCTGCGCGGTGCGATCACCAAACAGCTGTTCAAGAGCAGATACGCAAAAGCCGGCTGACGCGCGGTAAAACATACTGGAAACAGATTTGCCCGGCCATAGTGTAGTGACCCAACTCGTCGCTATTTCTGCAATCTTCTGCGTCAACATGTTTTTAAAGCCGTCCAGAGACGAACCGGCTGCCTTAAAAAATAGCAGTGAAAAGCTGTCCCAATGTTCGAAACACAGTATTATAAATTGTTCGATCATGTCTTTATAGACATCAATCGAATCTGTTGTGTTGAAGTGCTGTACGTCATGACCGATGTTTCCAATCAGTGCTTCAAACGCCGTTAGACCAGGGGCGACAACGGCACAAAAAAGCGCATCCTTGTTGCTGAAGTAGTTATAAATATTGCTTTTAGACGTGCCGGCGTTGAGTGCGATCATACGGATGGAAGCGTTTTCGAATCCGTGGGCTAGAAACTCTGCCCGCGCGGCGATCAGGATGCTTTTCTCAATTTCAATTTTCGGTGTTTGCACGAGAATACCTCCTCAGCATGATGAAGAAAACGCACAGTGTGTTTATAAAGACACTGTACGTTTTTGGTCTCGCTTTGTCAAGGGGATGGAAGTTTTAGCTTAGACATGATAACCTAAAAACGGGGGAAAAGGTATGAGCAATTATTTAGCTAGTGACTATTACCCATTATGTGAGACATATGCTAATATGTCGTTGTCTTATTACGAACAATATCGTGAGGCCTGTTCGAGTATAAGTAGTAAAAAGATGGATAGACCATGGAATATTCTTGAACACTCTTCCGAAGAAAACCAAGAGTATATTACCAATTGGGCTATCAAGCTTAATACAGCAATAACGGCAATAGTATTTCAAGCATTATCAGTTGAAGCTTATATAAACTTATACGGCGTAATCAAGGTTGGTGAAGACGAATTCTATGAGAAATATGAAAGCAAAAAGGAACGGCTTTCTACAATTGAGAAACTCAAAAAAATGTGTAAAGATAAGCTAAATAAGAATTATCCGACGAGAGAGAAAAAGTATAATGATTTAGTATCATTGCTAAAAAAGCGGGATAGACTTGTTCATGTGAAACCAAGAGCGGATAAATCGGGCGTAGATATGCAGATGTATTATGATCATCTTCGCTCAGAAGTTGGATTTGTATTTAACAATATAGACGATGAGATGCTGACATATCATAATCTTAAAGCAAACCTAGCCATAGTTGACGGTTCGGGTGTCGATATAATAACTGCAATGCAAGAACAAGATGTTGCGGAATTTTTCGCAGCTATTAATTCTACGTATAGTGATATATTGGGTTATATACTCGGAAAAAATAAACCGTTAGAATAAAAATGCTGAAACGCACAAGCCCCCATACGGAGGCTTTATTTTTTTGCAGGGACTTTGCGACGACGGGAAGACACCCAGCGCGCACCAATAATAAAGACGATAAGCAAAAGCACTGCGCCTGTCAGCGACGTTAAAAATGCCGGCAGAAAGTCTATTTTTGCCAGCGCTGTGACTTGCTCAGCGTAGTAGACAGACGCCGGCAGCCGCAAGGCAAACGCCCGCGATAAAATTACGGCGAACACGGCAGAGAAGGCCCCTTGTAACACTTTCCCGTACAAGTACGTGCGGACGGTCAAGCCACTGTCGCCAATAAACGAGAGCACCTGACAGTGCACGGACAAGCCCGCCCAGCCGAGCATGAACGCCGCGAGCGCCATTGAACGTGTCAGCGCACCGTCGGCGTTCTGCAGGCTCCACACGCCCGACGTCAGCTCAATAATGCCGGTTAAAAGCCGCTCCGCCCACTCTTTGTCAAATCCAAGCGGCGCAAAGACCGCGCCGATGGCAGAAGCGACCAGCGGCAGAAAGCCGGATAAAACCAGCAACTTGATGAAGACCGTGAAGAAAATAACAAAGCCGCAGATATTGATCGTTGTTTGAAATGCGGACTGGATTGATTCGACGAACGCCGGCGCGAAACGCACAGATGCTCCTGTGGATACACGCCGACCGGCAGACGACACCTCCCGGCGTTTCCAGCCGCGGAAGATGAGCCCGACGCAAACGGATGCGAGCGTATGCGCGAGATAGAGGAGAATCCCAATCAGGCTTGACGAGAAGACACCGGCGCCGACAACACCGAAGATGAACGCCGGACCGGAATTGTTGCAAAAGCTCAGCAGCCGCTCGGCCTCTGTTTTGCTGCATGCGCCATGCTCATACAGTGAAATGACCGTTTTAGCACCGACGGGGTAGCCGCCGATGAATCCCAGTACGAACGCCGTCGAGCACGCGCCGCCGACGTTGAACAGCGGGCGCATCACCGGCTCAAGGATGCGTCCGAAGTATCGCGCGATGTTGAGGCGCACGATGAGCGTCGAGAGCACAAAGAACGGAAACAGCGACGGAATAATGACGTTCAGGCACAGCTCAAGCCCGGTCGCCGCCGCCGCGATCGACGCCTTCGGATATATAACGAGCGCTACCACGGCCACGCCGAGCGCCAGAAGAATCAGCACGTCGAAAACGCGCCGGTGAAATCGGAACTTACGCACGGTCAACCACCACCAAGAAAGCATATGCGCGACGGGGCGTATTTTTTCCGGCACGTGCATAAGTATTAAAGGACACGCCGCTTGACGGCCGGTCGCCGCTGGCGGCACGGCCTGTACCGGCGTATGCGGAGATGCCTATTTTCTGTCCTGGAGGGGTTTTGTGAAAGCGGACAATAACGAAAAAAGACTGCTTAGCCTTGCTGTTGACGCCTTCGATCTGCCCGCTGAAGTGCTTGCCGGCATGCCCAAAATTACGCTTACGGGTAACATGCGTGCACATATCGAATGCCATAAAGGAATCCTTGAATACGATCGGAACACGATCATCGTCAATGGCGGTGCGGTACTGCTGAAGATTATCGGCGACAAGCTGGAGATCACATCGATGAATGCCGAGGAGCTGCTTATCAAGGGGCAGATCGCCGCCGTCGAAATCGATTAGGGGAGACGCAGCCGATGAAACAGGCTATTAACTTCATGCGCGGCAACGTGCGCGTCAAGGTGGAGACGCCGTATCCTGAGCGGCTCGTTAATCTGTGCGCGCAAAATGATCTGGACTTCTGGGATCTTGAGCGCGCCGACGACACGGTCGTTAGCTTATCCATGCACCTGGGAGGCTTCCGGCGGCTGCGTGAGCTGGCAGGGCGCGCCGGTATCGAAATATTAAACGTTAAGAAGACGGGCATGCCGGTATTTCTCTGGCGGCTGCGAAAGCGGTACGTGCTGATAGCCGGCGCGCTGGTGACGTTTATCGTGGTCTGGGTGCTGTCGCTGTTTGTGTTGGAAATTGACGTATACGGCAACAAGACGGTTTCAACGCAGCGCATTTTAGCGGCGCTGGAGCAGCAGGGCGTCGGGATCGGCACTTTCGGGCCGTCTGTCGTTTCGGAACGGCTATCCAACATGGTTATATTGGAGATTCCAGAGCTGTCGTGGATTGCCATTAATGTGCGCGGCAGCCACGCCGACGTGCTTGTGCGCGAGCGCGTCGAAAAGCCGGAGCTGCTTGACGAGAACGCCCCGACGATGGTTTACGCGCTCAAATCGGGTATCATAACAAAGATGAGCGTGATGGAAGGGCAAAACACGTGCGCCGTCGGCGATACGGTGCAGGCCGGCGATGTGCTCGTCACGGGCATCATGGATTCGATCGCTTCCGGACGCCGTATGGTACATGCCATGGCCGAAATTACCGCGCGAACCTGGTACGAGCTGTCGGCGCAGACGGTGCTCGACACATCGACAAAAGCGTATACCGGCCAAAAGCAGACAAAAACTGCGCTGATCATCGCGGGGCTTCGAATAAATTTATATGCAAACGGTGGAATTTCGTTTGACTGTTATGATAAAATCACTACACAAAAGACACTTCGGCTGCCGACCGGCAACGCCCTGCCAATCGTCATCGTGCGCGATACGTATGAGGAATATGTTCCGCAGCCGTCGGCACTGTCGGTGCTGGACGCGGTGACGCATTTGCAGCAGCGGCTGCTGGATCGGCTGGACGATCGCGCCGAGGGCGGCGAGATCGTCTCGACAGCGTTTACAACTTCCGTAAAAGACGGGGCTGTGACCGTCTCACTCACGGCCGAATGTCTTGAACAGATTGCCTCGGAGCGACCGTTCACGCCGGAAGAGCTTGCCGAGGGCACGAGACAAGAGATTACAGAAGAAACGGAGACCTGATTATATGGCGGAGAAAACTATGAGTGTTGACAGGCTCGAGCACGTCATTAGCGTATTCGGCTCTTTTGACGAGAACCTGCGCCTCATAGAAGACGAGCTGAACGTGGCCATCACGGACAGAAACTCTGAACTGAGCATCACAGGCGAAGCCGAGGATATCCAGCTGGCCGAACGGTCGATCAACGGTCTGTTGTCCCTGGCGGCAAAGGGCGAGAGTATCGATGCGCGCAACGTGCGTTACGTCATCGGTCTTGTGCGCACCGGCCACGATGACAAAATCGGTGAGCTTGCACGCGATGTCATCTGCGTCACGGCGCGCGGCAAGCCTGTTAAAGCGAAAACACTTGGACAGAAGACCTACGTTGAGGCGATCACGAAGAAAACGATCACGCTCGGCATCGGGCCGGCCGGCACGGGCAAAACGTATCTTGCCGTCGCCGCGGCCGTCGCGGCGTTCCGCGACAAGGCCGTTAACCGGATCATCCTGACACGACCGGCCGTCGAGGCCGGGGAGCGGCTCGGATTTCTGCCGGGCGACCTGCAAAGCAAGGTCGATCCGTATCTGCGCCCCCTATACGACGCGTTGTTCGAGATGCTTGGGCCGGAGACCTACAACAAATACCTCGAGCGCGGCAATATCGAGGTCGCGCCGCTGGCGTATATGCGCGGACGCACGCTGGACGATTCGTTTATCATCCTCGACGAGGCGCAGAATACGTCGCGCGAGCAGATGAAAATGTTTTTGACGCGGCTGGGCTTCGGCTCCAAGATCGTCATCACTGGCGACATTACGCAAATCGATTTGCCGCGCGATAAAACGAGCGGGCTGAAAGAAGCCATGCGCGTGCTCGATGGGGTCGACGGTGTGTCGATCTGCCGTTTGACAGGCGCGGATGTCGTCCGTCACGAGCTGGTGCAGAAAATCATTGCCGCGTATGAACGATATGAAGAAAATAAACCGCAGCTGACGCAAGGGCCGCGCACGGCACAGCGCAGCAGGAGAAAACCCGGTGAAAAAACATAAGATAGAGATCCGCAGCGATGTGATCGCCGCCGGCAAAATACTTGATATGGCGCTTGTGCGCCGGAGCGTCCGGACGGCGCTGGACTGCGAGGGCGTGGACAGGCCGTGCTCGGTGAGCGTGCGCATCACGCGCGACGAGGGCATCCGTGAAATCAATCGTGCGTTCCGGCAGATCGATCGGCCGACCGACGTGCTGTCGTTTCCGTTGCAAAGCCTCACGCCCGGGCGTTTTGAGCCCGACATGAGCGGTCTTGACCGCGATACGGGCCTGCTGCCGCTGGGTGACATTATCTTATCGCTCGACCGCGTCATGGCGCAGGCGCGCGAATACGGACACAGCGCCGGTACGGAGGCGGTGTACCTCATCGTTCACTCTGTTTTGCATCTGTTAGGCTATGACCACACAGATGAAGGGGCGGACAAAGCGCTGATGCGCTCGCGCGAGGAGTCGATTTTATACTGCGTGGGGATTCGGCGATGAAAAAGAGCTTTTTATTTGCGTTCAAGGGCTTCATGGCGTGCTACCGCACGGAGCGCAATTTCCGCATTCATATTGCCGTTGCGTTTTACGCACTTGTCGGCGCGGCAATAGTTGGCTTTAGTGAAATTGAGTGGATTCTCGTTTTGCTGTGTGTCGGCGCCGTGACGGGCGCGGAGATTTTTAATACGGCGATCGAAAAGCTGTGCGATGCGCTGCATCCCAACCGCAGCCGCGTCATCGGTCTTGTTAAAGATATGACGGCCGGTGCCGTCCTCATGTTTTCCGTGGCCAGCGCCATCATCGGCGCGATCCTTTTTTTCAGACCCGCACAGCTGGCGGCGGCGCTCGCGTTTATCACAACACGTCCTGTGTGGACGGTTTTAATCGCCGTGACGATACTACCGGCGCTATGGCTCATTTTTAGGAGATATTCAAATGACAACAAAAACAACCATGATCACGATAGCGGGGCGTCCGAATGTCGGTAAATCAACGCTCGTAAACACCCTGACCGGCGAAAAGGTCGCCATCGTCTCGCCCAAACCGCAGACGACGCGTACGCGCATTTTTGCCGTCTTGACACGCGGCGACACACAGATCGTTTTACTCGACACACCGGGCTTTCACAAAGCACAATCACGCCTCGGCGACTATATGGTCAGCGTCGTGCGCGAAAGCGTCGCCGACGTGGACGCCGTCGCGCTCGTTGTCGAGCCGTCGGAGCGCATCGGTACACAGGAGAAGCTGCTCATCGAGCAGATTGCGCAAAATAAGATACCGGCGATTCTGGTCATCAACAAGATCGATACAATCAAAAAAGAACAGCTGTTGAAAATCATCGAACTGTACGCCGAGGCGTACGCGTTCGACGCGATTGTGCCGATATCGGCGAAAAACGGCGACGGCATTGACGACCTATTGTCGGAGATGGGCAAATTCGCCATCGACGGTCCGCAGCTGTTCCCGGACGGTATGGTGACCGATCAGCCCGAAAAGCAGATCGTGGCCGAAATCGTCCGCGAGAAGCTGCTGATGAGCCTTGAGCGCGAAGTGCCCCACGGCACAGCCGTCGAGGTGACGAAGTTCTCTGAGCGAGACGACGGCATCATCGATCTCGACGTTACAATCTACTGCGAAAAAAAGAGCCACAAGGGCATGATTATCGGTAAAAACGGCCAGATGCTCAAGAAAATCGGGCAGCTTGCGCGCGAGGATATTGAGCGCTTCATGGGTACGAAGGTTTTTATGCAGACTTGGGTCAAGGTCAAGGAGAACTGGCGCGACAGCCAGACGATGATGCGCAATTTCGGGTATACACAGTAAAACCTTGGGCGCCGATAGTGCACGCCGAATTCGTATAAAAAACGCTTCCGAAAGGGTATCCTCGTGAATAGGATAATACTGCGGAGCCTGACTCCGCAGCAAAGCAAAACAGCAAGCCGACGCTCAAAAAATGTCGAAAAGCAGAAATTACCGCTGATAATACGCTTGAGCCGGACTGACACTAACACTACGGAGGGATGCACATGTCTTCGGATCGTTTTTGGGAGCTGTTTGCACAAACAGGCGACATTGCCTACTATATCCTCTACAGGAAACGCGCGTCCGGCGCAGGCGCACGTGAAAAAAACGAGCGCCGATCAGCCGATACAACGGCTCTTCGGTGACGATACTGCGGGTCTGCCGTCTGTTTTCAGCGGCAGGCCCGACCAACGAGGGAAACGGCAGGATTAAACGAGATGTACATAAATACAAAAGGGCTCGTCCTGCGCTCGGTGACGTATAAGGATTCCAGCCGCATATTGACCGTGCTCACGTCAACCGACGGGAAGGTGACCGTCTCGGCGCGCGGCGCGATGCGGCGCGGCAGCAAGCTGGCCGCCGCCGTCCAGCCGCTGGCGTTTTCTGACATGACGCTCTATCACAGCCGCGACCGTTGGACGCTGACAGAAGCGCAGACGATCGAGCTGTTCGGCGGCTTGAGTGAGGACGTCGCGCTTTTCGCACTCGGCGGCTACGTCGCGGAGCTCTTGGAGGCCGTGTCGGACGAGGACAGCCCGAATCCGGATGTCTTGTCACTGGGGCTCAATACACTCTACGCGCTCGCGTCCGGTAAAAAAGACCCGGCGCTCGTCAAAGCTGCGTTTGAGCTGCGCTTGATGAGTCTTGCCGGCTACGAGCCGGCCGCTTTCGCGTGCGAGCACTGCGGGAAAACGGACATGCCCGACCCGATGCTCGACCTCGTCGGCGGCGCGGTCTGCTGCCGGTCGTGCGCCATCGGCGACGGCGAGACGACGCTGCCGCTGTGCCCGACGTCGCTGGACGCGCTGCGCCATGTCCTGTCCGCCGATCCGAAGCGGATTTTTTCGTTCTCGCTCCCGTACGAGCAGCTCGCGCGCCTCGGCAAAGCTGCCGAGCGCTTCGTCGCCGCGCAGCTCGACCGGGGTTTTAAGACACTGGATTACTATAAACAGATGAAGATCTGAACCGACAACGTCTTTACTTTGTACCGACGCTGCAAATACAACTTTTATTTATTCACTCAATAAATCAGATCATTTGAATGCAAAAGGTGAATTAAATGATATTCACATTAGGAAAATACACACTTGATATTGATGTCGAAAAAAATAAAGCCTTTTATCGCAATTATACATATGAGTGCAATTGCGATGCTTGTATGAATTATAAGATGTCGGTAAAGGAAACATTTCCCGATGTGGCAGAACTATTTAACAAGTTCGGATTAGATATCAGTAAACCAGGAGAAGTATATGATCTGGATTCTAAGAGTAACATTTTGCTTTACGGAGGCTGGTATCATATTAGCGGAAAAATCATAAAGAGTGATTTAACAAAATCCTCCGACGAAGACATGTACCAGCTTACAGATAATTTTAATATTAGTTTCAGTACGCACTGCACCTTGCTGAAAGAGGATTTCCCGAAACCATGTTTCGAGATGTATATTGACACAAATATACCATGGAGACTGGATAAGGATAATGTTTATGAGAAGTAACCTACCACCACAGAGGACAAACCATGACACTATACGAAAAATCGCTTAAAACGCTGGAGCTGCCATCGGTGCTCGCGATGCTCGCGGACGAAGCCGTCAGCGATGCGGCAAAAGATGCGGCGTCGGCGCTCTCGCCGTCGGGCGACCGGCACGTCGTCCGCGACCGGCTCGAGGAGACGACGGCCGCCAAGACGATGATGATCATCAAGGGCAGCCCCGGCTTTTCCGGTATCCGCGACGTGCGCAGCTCGATCCGGCGCGCCGACAGGGGAGGCATGCTCAATACATCGGAACTTTTGGACATCGCGTCACTGCTGCGTACGACGCAAAACGTCTACGCTTACGCGTCCGGTGACAGGGCGGAGCGTTCGGCGATCGACCATCTGTTTTACGGGCTCGTACCGAATAAGTTTCTCGAAAATAAGATCAGCTCGTGTATTCCCGGCGTTGATGAGATCGCCGACTCGGCAAGCCCCGAGCTCAGCGACATTCGCCGCCATATGCGTCTGGCCGGCGATAAGATCCGGCAGGCGCTCAACAAGGTTATCACGTCGCCGACGTATTCCAAAGCCTTGCAGGAGCCGATCATCACTGTTAAAAACGACCGCTATGTCGTTCCGGTCAAAGCCGAGCAGAAAAGTGCCGTGCCCGGTCTTGTGCACGATGTTTCCGCCTCCGGGTCGACGCTGTTCATCGAGCCGATGGCGGTTGTCCAGCTCAACAATTCGCTCCGCGAGCTGATGGCCAAGGAGAAAAAAGAAATCGAGCGCATCCTGATGGAGCTGTCGGCCGACGCGGCCGCGCACGCGGAGGATATCATCACCGATTACGAGGTGCTCACCGCGCTCGATCTCATCTTTGCCAAGGCGAAGCTGTCGTTCAAGCTCGACGCGTCCGAGCCGGCGCTTTCCGAGGACGATCGGCTCGTTTTCCGCCACGCGCGCCATCCGCTGCTTGATAAAAACACAGCGATACCGATCGACGTACGGCTCGGCGGCGGCTTTGATACGCTCGTCATCACCGGCCCGAACACAGGCGGCAAGACTGTTACGCTCAAGACGCTTGGCCTTTTGTCGGCGATGACATTCTGCGGCCTGCACATTCCCGTCGACGACGGCAGCGCCGTGCCCGTCTACACGAAAATTCTTGCCGACATCGGAGACGAACAGTCGATCGAGCAGTCGCTGTCGACGTTCTCGTCGCATATGACGAACATTGTCGGCATTCTCGGCGAAGCCGACGGCGGCGCGCTTTTACTGTTTGACGAACTCGGCGCGGGCACAGACCCCGTCGAGGGCGCAGCACTGGCGATTTCAATTATTGAACACGCGCGCGTACGGGGCGCACGCGTCGCCGCGACGACGCATTATTCCGAGCTGAAGGTTTTTGCCCTCACGGAGGATGGCGTCATGAATGCGTCGTGCGAGTTCGACGTGGAGACGCTGCGCCCGACATATCGGCTGTTACTGGGCATCCCGGGCAAATCCAACGCGTTTGCAATTTCGCAGCGGCTGGGGTTGCCGGACAGCGTTATCGACGATGCGCGGAAACGCGTGAACGCGGAAAGTGCGTCGTTCGAGCAGGTGCTCGAGACGCTTGAAAAAGCGCGGCACGAGGCCGAGACGGAGCAGGCGGAAGCGAAGAAGCTGCTGGAGGGCGCACGTGAAAAGGCGCGTAAGGCCGAAACGTTCCGCGAGCAGGCGCAGCGCGAGCGTGAAAACGCGGCGCGTGCAGCCCGACGTGACGCGAACCGTATCCTAGCCGACGCGCGACGTGCTGCCGAAGAAGTGATGGACGAGCTCAAGCTGATGCGCGCCGAGGCGTCTAAGAAGGACGGCTGGCAGCAGACAAACGAGGCCAAGTCGGATCTGTTTCGGCGGCTCAATGAAGCCGAGGACAAGCTCGGCGCACCGGAAACGTCCGACGCCCCGACGCCGAAGTCGTCTCGTCAGCCTGTTGCGGGCGATACGGTACGGCTTATAGGGCTCGGGACAACGGCAGACGTCGTCTCTGTTGCTGCGGACGGCATGCTGAGCCTGCAGGCCGGCGCGCTGAAAATCACCGCGCGGCCCAACGAGGTTACCGTTGTGGAGGGTGAGACGAAGAAAACCGTGCAGAAGTACATGACCAAGCAGGCGCCGGCGTTCAAAGCGATCGCCGCCAAGCCGGAGATCGATTTGCGCGGCATGATGACCGATGAGGCGATCCCCATGCTCGAGCGCTTCATCGACGACGCGACGCTAGGCAAGCTGACAACCGTCACCATCATCCACGGTAAGGGGACGGGCGCGCTGCGTCAGGCTGTCCAACAAGCGCTCCGGCGCGATGGGCGCGTCAAGTCGTTTCGGCTCGGGCGCTTCGGCGAAGGAGAGGACGGCGTAACGATCGCCGAAATGAAATAACACCCGCTGAAAGGCGCACTTTTGTAAAATGTTAAGATTTTATGAAAAATCGGCTTGACGGTACGGTGCCGTTTTGGTAAAGTAGTATATATAAAGGGCTTTGAAAAGTAGCAGAGTTAATAAATCCCTGCTGTACTTAATAAGGAGGTACAACGATGTACATCAAAAAGGCAACAATCATGAATCAGGTCGGTCTTCACGCTCGGCCGGCAACCTTCTTAATACAGAAAGCCAACGAGTTCCGCAGCAGCATCTGGATTGAAAAGGACGACCGTCGTGTCAACGCAAAAAGCTTGCTGGGTGTTTTATCGCTCGGCGTAGCCAAGGGCGCGACGATCAGCATCATTGCAGACGGCGCTGACGAAGTTCAGGCCGTTGATACACTGTGTCAGCTGATCGACTCCGATTTTGCTGAGTAACACATGATATGATGTCAAAAGCCCGTCTTAAGACGGGCTTTTGTTAATGATACGCCGAGTTTCGCGTAACAGTACCGACAGAATCTGGAGCGGCCATGAATAACGTTATTCTTGCTTTCGCGCTGACTTTGGTCGCCGGTCTATCGACCGGCATTGGCAGTACGATTGCGTTTTTCGCTAAAAAGACAAATACGCGGTTTTTAGCCGTCAGCCTTGGATTTTCGGCCGGCGTAATGATTTACGTGTCGCTCGTTGAGATCTTCTTTAAGGCCAGAAGCAGCCTGTCCGCCGTAATGGGCGACAAGACGGGTCTGCTTGTCACGATCGCCGCGTTTTTCGGCGGGATGCTGCTCATCGCGCTCATCGACCGGCTCATCCCGAAAGACTCGAATCCGCATGAGGTCCAGTCGATTGCACCGGCGGAGCTCCGGCAGCAGAAGCTGATGCGCACAGGCCTTTTTACGGCGCTGGCGATCGGCATCCATAACTTCCCAGAAGGTCTGGCGACGTTTGTATCGGCGCTGCAGGAACCGAGCGTGGCGATTCCGATCGTCGTGGCAATCAGCATCCACAACATCCCGGAGGGTATTGCGGTGTCGGTCCCGGTCTATTACGCGACGGGGAGCAAGCGCAAGGCGTTTATGTACTCGTTTTTATCGGGGCTGTCTGAGCCGATCGGCGCGCTGATCGGGTATCTGATCCTGCTGCCGATCATGAGCGAGGTCGTCTACGGCATCCTATTCGCAGGCGTAGCGGGGATCATGGTGTTCATCTCGCTCGACGAGCTCTTGCCTGCCGCGCACGAATATGGCGAGCACCATCTGTCGATCTACGGGCTCGTTGCGGGCATGGCGCTGATGGCGATCAGCTTGTGGCTGTTTGTGTAATTGAGTATAAATATAAAAATAACCATGCTTAATATAATACGCTTATAGAAATTTCTAACGATATTAACGAAACATGCTGAAAGCCCAAACCCCCACACCTGTGGGGGTTTATTTTTTGCACCCCGTGTGTCATAATGTTAGGACACTGAAATTTTACGGCGGAGGCGAGGTGAGAGGCCGTGACAATCGACGAGCTGCGCGCAAAAGCGCTGGAACTGCCCGCAAAGCCGGGCGTATACATCATGATGGATAAATCGGGGAAAGTTATCTACGTCGGCAAGGCGAAGGTGCTGAAAAACCGCGTGTCGAGCTACTTTCACGGCGATCACGACGTCAAGACAGACATCATGGTTTCCAAGGTCGCCGCCTTCGACGTTATCGTCACGGTGACGGAGCTGGAAGCATTCGTCCTGGAAAACTCGCTCATCAAGCACCACATGCCGCGCTACAACATCCTGCTTAAAGACGACAAGGCGTACCCATTCATCCGCGTCGACCTGAAAGCGGAGTACCCGACATTCTCTATCGTTGGGCGGCGGGGGACGGACGGGGCAAAGTACCTCGGCCCGTACGGGAGCCGGCACATCACGTTTGGCGCGATCGATGCTGTAAAAAAGGCGCTCGGGCTGCCGACGTGCACGCGCAAATTCCCGCGCGACATCGGTAAGGAGCGTCCGTGCCTGAACTTCCATATGGGTGCGTGCCGAGCGTTTTGCCAGTCGGCGGACTTACACGGCGAGTACCGCGAGGCAGTCGACGCGGCCGTTGCCATCTTTGAGGGTAAAACATCCGATCTCGTTAAGAAGCTGACGGACGAGATGGCGCAGGCCGCCGAAAACCTCCAGTTCGAGCTGGCCGCGCAAAAGCGCGACCGGCTACGCGCCGTCACGAAGCTGGCGGAGCGCCAGTTTGTCGTCGCGGGCGCGATGGCGGACATGGACGCCATCGGCTTCTTCCGAGGCGCTGCTAAAAGCTGCTTCGTTGTACTGCATTACATCGGCGGCAGCCTTTTGGATAAGGACTTTGAGCTCGTCGAAACACCGTTTGAGACAGACGGCGAAACAGTTGCGGAGCTGATATTCCAGTACTACACGCGGCGCGGCGTCTGGCCCAAGTCGATCCTGCTGCCGGCCGACACACCGGACGCGGAAATCCTTGAGCAGCTGTTTTCTGAAAGCGCCGGACATCGCGTGTACCTAAAGACGCCGCAGCGCGGCGATGCGCTGCGCCTCGTCGAGGCGGCCAACCTCAATGCGCGGGAGGAGACGGAACGCGCCTCGACCGCCGAGGAAAAAACAACCAAGACGCTGGAGTGGCTGCAAAAGGCGCTCGGGCTGGACGTACCGCCCAATCGAATCGAGGCATTTGATATTTCGAATACCGGTTCAACCAATATTGTCGCCTCAATGACGGTGTTTATGCGCGGTAAACCGCTCAAACGCGACTACCGGCGCTTTAAGATCAAGTCGCTCGACGGGCAGGATGATTATCACAGCATGGCGGAGGTCGTTGCGCGGCGCGTTGAGCGCTATCAAAGCGGCGACGAGAAGTTCGCGGAGCTGCCGGCGCTGATGCTCATCGACGGCGGCGCGACGCACGCCAAGGGTGCGCGAACCGTTTTACACGAGCACGGGCTCGATCTGCCGGTATTCGGCATGGTCAAGGACGACCGGCACCGCACACGCGCACTCGTCTCGCCGGACGGGGCGGAAATCGGTATCGCCGCCAATCCGGCCGCCTTCGCGCTCGTCGGAACGATTCAGGAGGAGACGCATCGATTTGCGATCGACTATCACCGCACGCTGCGCGGCAAGAGCGTGTCAAAATCGGCGCTCGACAAGATACCAGGCGTCGGGGACAAGCGCCGCGCCGCGCTTTTAAAGGCGTTCGGCAGTATTAAAGCTATCCGGGCCGCGACGCTTGACGAACTACGTGCGGCAGTACCTAAAGATACGGCCCAGAGCGTTTATAAACATTTTCATCAAGAGAGCAGGGAAGACCAATGAGAGTAATCAGCGGCAGTGCGCGCGGACGCCGGCTCAAGGAGCCGGAAGGCTATAAGGTGCGCCCGACGACCGATATGGTCAAGGAAGCGATGTTCAACATCATCCAGTTTCAGCTGCCCGGTGCGCGGGTGCTCGATTTGTTTGCCGGTACAGGCCAGCTTGGCATCGAGTCGCTCAGCCGCGGTGCAACGTCGGCCGTGTTCGTCGACGAGTCGCCGGCGGCGGCGAAGCTTATTTTAGACAATCTTCAGACGACGCGTTTTGCCGAGCAGGGGGAGCTCGTGCGCGGCGATGCGTTGGGATACGTTAGTCGGGCGGCTAAATTTGACGTCATTTTCCTCGATCCGCCGTACGATACGGCGCTCGCCCCAAAAGCGCTGGACCGTATTATTCAGTTTGACATCCTCAATGAAAATGGTATAATAATCTGCGAAACTAAATCGGACAAGACGCTGCCGGAAGCGGCCGCGCCGTATCGAAAGGGCCGCGAATACAGGTACGGCCGGATCAAAATTACCTTGTATCACAAGGGTTTCCCGGACGAATAATACCGCCGCGGCAGGCGGACACATAACCCGGCGTCACGCCGCCGGATGAGGAGCGCAGCATGAAATCAGCCGTTTATCCCGGCAGTTTCGACCCGATCACGCTCGGGCATTTGAATATCATCAAGCGCGCGGCGGCCATCTTTGATAAGGTATACGTGTGCGTGATGAAAAACTCCGGTAAGAACCCGTTGTTTACACTCGACGAACGCGTTGAGCTGATCCAGCGGACGGTCAAGAATTTCCCCAACGTTGAGGTCGAGATGAACGAGGGTCTTCTTGTTCGGTATGCGCGCAATAAGGGCGCGCGCGTGATCGTTAAAGGATTGCGTGCCGTCAGTGACTTTGACTGGGAATTTCAGATCGCGCTGGCCAACAGAAAAATCGATCCCGCGATCGACACGCTGTTTCTCGCCTCCAGTGAGAAATATACGTTTCTCAGCTCTTCGGTCGTCAAGGAAATGGCCAAATACGGCGCGGATATCAGGGACCTCGTTCCACGGGAGACAATTGACGATATTATCGCCAAGGTACAAAGCAAGGGGTGATCCTAAATGGGCAGTAGAGTTCAGGAATTATTAGAAATGCTTTATAATATGATCAGCGAAGCGTGGGGCATTCCGCTCGGCGCCGACAAGTGCGTCATCGAGCGCGACAAGGCGCTCGATCTGATCGACGAGATTAAAGCGCAGTTTCCCAATGAGCTCGGCGAGGCGAAACGCCTGGTCGACGCGCGCGCTGAATTTATATCGAGCGCCAAGCGCGAGGCTGAAACGATCCGCAAAACGGCGGAGGAACGCGCACGCCAAATGATTGATGATCAGGAAGTGATACGCATCGCCAAGACGCGCGGCAACGAGATCGTCGCCAATGCTGAATCGTCTGCCGGTGAGCTTAAGCGCGTCGCCAACGAGTACGTCGACGACGCGATGCGCCGTACGGAGGAGGCGTTAGCTTCCGCGCTGGATGAGATGCGTCAGACGCGGTCACGTTTTCGCAGTGCAGCAGGCCCGGCGCGTGGCCGAGGCGGCCGTGACGATGAAACCGGCCGAATCGATATTGCGATGGACAACTGATCCGAAGCATTGGTAATTAAGGCAGAAAATTGAATTTAGCTGAGTAGTAAGCCTCCCGACATTTGTCGGGAGGCTTTTTGTCGTTTATGCCCGTAAAGACAGCAATGCATCGGGGTTCTTCGCCGCGTAGGACACGTGTTCGCAGCACGACACGGGTCTGCGCTGTAAATAATTTGTTATTATGCCGAAAAACATTGAAAAAAAGGGAAATTTCTTAACAAAACTACTTGCAATTTTCAAACTACCGCTTTATAATTAAGCACATAAGTGGGGCGAAGTGGGGCAAAGTGTATCAAAAGCCCATAAATTTGAAGGAGGTGGGGAACAGATGACCGGCACATACGATCATGTAATCGATGCCAAAGGACGTCTGGCTGTCCCCGCCAAACTGCGCCCGGAACTTGGCGAAACGTTTTACGTTACGGTTTCGTCGGAATCCTGCCTTTCGGCTTATTCGGCTGAAACATGGCAGGGGATGATCGACAAGGTCGCCGCGATGAACAGGATCGCGCAGAAAAAAGCGCGCCCGATCTTTACACATGCGGCCAAATGCGATATCGACGGACAGGGGCGCATCCTTCTGCCACAGAACCTGCGAGAATTTGCCAAGCTGACCAAGGACGTGACGATTGTCGGCGTCGGTACCTACGTCGAGATCTGGGATAAAGATGCGTGGTACGAGGTTGACGCCGCCGAGGTTACACCTGAAAACATCGAGCAGGTGTACATGGACCTTGACTTCTGATGATACATGTACCTGTACTGCTCGGTGCCTGCCTCGACGGGCTGAATATCCGCCCGGACGGCGTGTACGTCGACGGGACACTTGGACGAGCCGGCCATACGGCGGCCATCGCCGAACGGCTGAACGACAAGGGGCGTGTCGTCGCAATTGACAAAGACGACACGGCGCTCAGCGAAGCCAAAACGCGCCTCGGCGCGCTTGCCGATAAAGTCACACTCGTAAAGGGCGATTTTCGGGATGTCGGCGCGATACTGACATCACTTGGTATAGATCAAGTAAACGGTATGCTTTTTGACCTTGGCGTCTCATCACCACAACTCGACGACGCCGCGAGAGGTTTTTCCTATATGGCGGACGCACCGCTTGATATGCGCATGGACCAGAGCGCGGCGGTCACTGCCGCTCAAATCGTTAACACGTGGCCGGAGGACGAGCTTAAACGCATCCTCTACACGTACGGCGAGGAGCGGTACGCACCACGGATCGCCGCGCAGATCCTACGCAGGCGTGCTGAAAAGCCGATCGAAACGACGAGCCAGTTGACGGATATCATCCGCTCGGCGATGCCGGCAAAGGCGCTACGCGAGAAGCAGCATCCTGCCAAACGCAGTTTTCAGGCCTTCCGCATTGCCGTCAACGACGAGCTCGGCGCCATCGCCGACATGCTCGATACGGCGCCGGACAATCTGGCGCTCGGCGGTCGGTTGTGTGTGATCAGTTTTCATTCGCTGGAAGACCGTCTCGTGAAAACGGCGATCGCCCGCCGCGAAAAAGGCTGTACGTGTCCAAGAGATTTTCCGATCTGTGTGTGTGGCTTCCAGCCGACGCTGCGATCGGTCGTAAGAAAGCCGGTCACACCGACGGCGGAAGAAATTCAAGCCAATCCCAGAGCAAGAAGCGCGAAGCTCCGTATTGCGGAGCGGGTGTAGAAAGGACGAAACAATGGCAGCCAGACAAGCATCCGTAAAATATGCGTCGCGGACAGCTGTTCACGGCAGTAACGCCTATGACCTCAAGCAGGCTGCAGCCGCTCAGGCTATTCCGCAGTCGGCGCCTGTCTATGCGCCGGAACACGAGGTACGCCCGGCACCGGAACGCCAGGCGCGTCCGTCGGCGAAACCAGCCTCGAAGACACAGCGGTACTACGGTGTGTCCTTGTTTGCTGTGACGGGCTTTGTTCTCGTGGCGGTAATGATGGTGTTCGTCGTGCTCGCGCAGATCAAGTTCACGGAAATATCGGATGAAACGGCGCAGCTCAAAACGCAGCTGTCGGCGTTGTCCGAGACAGAGAGAAAGCTCCAGATTGACTACGAAGCCGCGTTTGATATTAATGAAATAGAAGATTACGCCACGAATGTACTTGGCATGGCCAAGCCGGTGGAAAGCCAGATTGGTACAGTGACGGCCGCGGCGCAGGACAAAGCCGTCGTCATCAGTGCCGGGCAATCGGGCGAAGGCGAGTCTCTAACGACGTTTTTGTCCTCACTGACGGCATATTTTAAGCAGGCAGCCTAATATAATGCTTTACCGGGGCAAGCCGGCCGCGCCAGCGTGCCCCGTTCTGCCTCTCGACAACCGGCGCTTAAGGGGACTACGCTATGTCTGATCATCACGGTGGCAGCGGACGCCATTCAAAAGCAAGCCAACGGCCGAACAAAACGATCCTCAGCCGCACACTATTTTTGATGACTGTGTGCGGTATCGCTGTGTTTGTTGTCCTTGCGGTCAAGCTTTATCAGATCCAGATTATCGAGCACGAGAAGTATCAACGTCTGGCTGTTGAGCAGCAAACGCGCGAGTCGACCGTGGCAGCCGCGCGCGGGTCGATCTTTGATACCAACGGCAACGTGCTTGCAATGAGCGCCTCCGTCGAGACGGTATTTATCAGTCCGCACGAAATGCTGGAGATATACGACGAAGACCCCGAGCTGATTGCGAGCAAGCTGTCAGAAATTCTTGAAGTGGATAAAGACAAGATCCTCTCGAAAATGGAAGATACGGATTCGTGGTATAAAACGATCCGGACGAAGATTGAAAGCGATTTGTCTGAACAGGTGCGCCTGTTTATTAAGGAATACGGCATCAAAAGTGTTCATCTTGAGCCGGATACAAAACGATATTATCCGTCAGGCAGTCTGGCCAGTCATATTATCGGTTTTGTCGGAGAAGAGAACTACGGCCTTGAGGGATTGGAGAGTCAGTATAACTCCTACCTTGAGGGAGTGGACGGACGGATTGTGCGCCTGAAGGACGGGCGCGGTTCCGACATGCTCTTTACAGACTTTGAGGACTATTACGACGCGCAAAATGGCGACGATGTCACGTTGACGATCGATTCGACAATTCAGCATTTCGTCGAAAAGAATATGGCTCAAGCCATTGCGGATTACGACGTACTAGATGGCGGCGCGTGTATCGTTATGCGCCCGAAAACCGGCGAGATCTTGGCGATGGCCAGCTACGGCAGCTACGACCTGAACAATTACTTACAGCTCGACGAGCAAACGCAGGAAGAGCTGGGGTTAATAGAAGACGACGAGGAGCGGCTTGCCGCGCGCAACGAAGCACTGTTCGCCCTATGGCGCAATAAAGCGCTTTCCGACACTTACGAGCCCGGCTCTGTCTTTAAAATCATCACCTGCGCGATGGGGCTGGAAGAAAACGTCGTCAGTCTGGACGATACGTTCTACTGCGGCGGCTCCATGGAAGTGCTCGGCCGCACCAAACCGCTCAACTGTTGGAAGACGTCGGGACACGGCAGCCAAACGCTGACGGAGGCGATGCAGCACTCGTGCAACGTAGCGCTGGTTAATATCGGTCTGCGTGTCGGCGCAGAGAAGTTTTATGAGTACGTTGAAGCGTTCGGGCTGTTTGAAAAGACGGGCATCGACCTGCCCGGCGAGTCCGGCAGCATCTGGTGGCCGAGCGATAGTTTTGAAAATCCGCGAGATTTGTCTTCTTTGGCGGCTGCATCGTTCGGGCAGACGTTTAACATTACGCCGCTGCAGATGATCACGGCTGTTTCAGCCGTTGTCAACGGGGGGAACCTGATGCAGCCGTACGTCGTCAAACAGATTGCCGATGCCGACGGCACCGTCGTTGCGGCGACCGAGCCGACGGCGGCGCGTCAGGTCATCAGCGCACAAACATCCGAGATAATGTGTGATATCCTTGAGCAGGTCGTCGGCGGCGAAGGCGGTACCGGTAAAAACGCGCGCGTTGCCGGCTATAAAGTAGGCGGAAAGACGGGAACCTCAACCGACACGAATCAGATTGCATCACAGGGCGAGGGCGAAGCCAAGGAGTATACCGTTTCGTTTTGCGGTATCGCGCCGATGGACGATCCCGAGGTCGTTGTTTTACTGCTGCTGGACAATCCAAAACATGCGCCGGGCAACATTATCGGCGAGTCGGGCGTCTATATCAGCGGCGGTAATATGGCCGCGCCCGTCGTCGGACAGATACTTTCAGAGATCCTGCCGTACCTCGATATCCAGCCGGAATATACCGAGGAAGAAAAGAAAACACTTGACATCCCGGTACCGAAACTGATAGATAATACGGTTGAGGAAGCGTCGCAGAAGCTTGAAGCACTCGGATTAACGGTCCGGATCGTCGGGGACGGCGACACGGTTACCGATCAGCTGCCGTCGGTAAACATCAATGTTGCGCCGTCAAGCCAGATTATTTTATACGCTGGCGGTACGAAGCCAGACAACATGGTTACCGTGCCGCAGTTGCACGGCAAGAGCTATCAGGAAGCCAAAAGGGCGCTGGAAGAAGCCGGCCTGTTCATCAAGTCCGGCGGTGTACTGTCGATGTCGTCCGACGCTGTCGTGTCAACGCAGACAGTTTCAAACGACGAACAAGTACCGATCGGCTCGGTGGTTGGTGTAACATTGATAGATAAGAGCATACTTGGACTTTACTAGCCGAAGCCAATACGGAACGGAGGGTGTACATGAATCTAGCTGAATTGCTTTCAGGCGTTGACATCACGGACGCCAAAGCCGACCTGTCACAGGAAATTACCGGTGTCAGCTATGATTCGCGCACGACTGCCGGAGGAAATCTGTTCATCGCCGTCATAGGCTTTGAAAGTGACGGGCATGCATATATCAGCACGGCGATGGACAAAGGCGCAGCGTGTGTGCTGTGCGAGCAGCCGCCGTCTGACGATATTCCGTATATTCAAACGAGTAATACGCGCCGCGCGCTGGCTGTTGTATCGGCCAACTGGTTTGGCCGTCCGGCAGATAAGCTTGTCATTGTCGGCGTCACAGGTACCAACGGTAAGACGACGACGACGACGCTCATTAAGAACATGCTCGAGCACTGCTCCGGAGAAAAGACGGGGCTGATCGGTACAAACGAGATCGTGATCGGTGATACGACCTATGACGCGCAGCATACGACGCCGGAATCCTACGATGTACATCGGTATTTTGCCGAAATGCTCGAAGCCGGTTGTACATACGCCGTCATGGAGGTTTCCTCACACGCGCTGATATTAGACAGGGTATACGGTATCGGATTCAAGGTCGGCGTTTTTACAAACCTGACGCACGAGCATCTCGATTTCCATAAAACGATGGACGACTACGCCGACGCCAAAGCAAGGCTTTTCCGTCAGTGCGAGCATGCTGTTATTAATATCGACGACACCTACGGCGAGCACATGGTGCGCGCCGCGACAGGGCAGCTGCTGACGTATTCGGTTGATAATGATGAGGCCGATCTCGTCGCCAAACGCGTACGCGTATTCCCGGATCATATTGATTTCTGCGCGCTGACGTTGGAAAAGCTCCAGACGATTGAGCTGAACATCCCGGGGCGCTTTTCCATCTATAATGCACTGGCCGCCGTCGGCGTCGGATTGTGCCTCGGCCTTGAGCTGCCGACGATCGCCGAAGCGCTCGGTGAATCCAAAGGCGTTAAGGGACGACTGGAGGTCGTGCCGACGGGGCGCGACTTTACCGTTGTCATCGATTATGCACATAAGCCTTTTGCGCTGGAGAATATCATCCAGGCCTTCAAGGAGTTCGCAACGGGACGCGTTGTGACTGTGTTTGGGTGTGGCGGCGACCGTGACAAGACGAAGCGTCCGCTGATGGGTGAAATCGCTGCGCGGCTATCCGACTACGTTATCGTCACGTCCGATAATCCGCGCACGGAGGAACCGGGCGCCATTATTGACGACATCCTTGCGGGTATGAGCGAAACGAAAACGCCATATAGTGTCATTGAGAACAGAAAAAAAGCCATCGGCTGGGCCATAAAAAACGCGCAGCCGGAGGATATTATTATTCTGGCCGGTAAGGGTCACGAGACGTATCAGATTATCGGGAAAGAGAAATCACATTTCGACGAACGCGAAATCGTCCGCGAATTTTTAACTGAGCTCGACTAGCAGCAGACGGAGAGGTAGCACGTATGATCATGAGGTTTACGTCCGCATTTTTGGTTTCGCTCGGCGTTACGGCCGTAGCGGGCTTGATCCTCGTTCCGTTTTTACGACGAAAAAAGGCTGGGCAGTCTATCAAGGAGTGCGGGCCGACGTGGCACGCCAGCAAAAAAGGTACCCCGACAATGGGCGGCCTGATGTTTATCGCGGGCATTATCGCCGCGTGTCTGATCATCGGTTTCGACGATTTGCGTAACGGGGAGTTCGGCCACATCTATATCTTGGCGTTTGCGCTCATCTTTGCAGGCATCGGCTTTCTGGACGATTACCAAAAGCTGCTGAAAAAGCAGAACCTTGGGCTCACGGCAGCGCAAAAGTTTATTTTGCAGCTTGCTGCAGCGATAGTTTTCGTGCTGCTTATGCGCCTGACCGGCTACTTGACGCCGAACCTGTATATCCCGTTCATCAACGTCACCATCCCAATCTCAGAGCCTTTATACTTTATCCTGTCGGCGCTCATCATTGTCGGCACCGTGAACGCGGTGAACATCACCGACGGTGTCGACGGGCTTGTGTCGGGTGTTTCGATACCTGTCGCGGCGTTTTTTATTGTGGTAGCAATCATCGCCGCCGAGGCGTACATCGGCGTGTTCGCCGCGGCACTAGCAGGCGGGCTCGTCGGCTTTTTGCTGTTCAACTTCCATCCGGCACGCGCTTTTATGGGGGACACCGGCTCGCTGTTTCTCGGCGGCGCCATCTGTGCGCTCGCGTTCGCGATGGATATGCCGCTAATTTTGATACCGCTGGGGATTATCTACGTCGTCGAAACACTTTCGGACATTATCCAGATCGCTTACTACAAGATTACAAAAGGCAAGCGGATTTTCAAAATGGCGCCGCTGCACCATCATCTTGAGCTGAGCGGCTGGAGCGAGTACAAGCTGTTTTTCGTTTTTTCAGCCGTGTCGATTGTCTTCGCGGTACTGTCATTTATCGGAGTGAGCGCACGCTATGCCTTATGGTCATAGGCCGGACGTTATGAGGGAGGCCGGGATATGAATACGGAGCATCCGAACGTCATACAAATGCCGACCGACTCGCCCGGCCGTGTTGGATCTGAGCGCGCGTTGCACGACTATCGAAGTGAGGAGACGCGCAAGCGCACCGGCATGGATCTGCCGTTTTTATTTTTAACACTTGTGCTGTTAACGATCGGCGTCGTCATGGTGCTCTCGGCGAGCTTTGCGAGCGCGTACTATACGCTCGGCAACCCGATGGAGTATTTCGCCAACCAGACGATCTTTGCGCTCATTGGGATCATCGTGATGCTGTTCGTATCACGTTTGCCGATTTCGCTGTTCAAAAGATTTGCCATACCGCTTTTTGTGGTATCCATCTTTCTGCTCGGGGCCGTTCTGGTTATCGGCAGCGGCCCGAAAGACGTAAAGCGCTGGATTAATCTCGGATTTACGACGTTTCAGCCGTCTGAGATTGTCAAACTGGCCGAAGTATTGCTGTTCGCGCTTATGGTCAGTCACTTCGGGAAAAAGATGCGCACGTTTAAGTACGGTGTCTTGCCCTTTGTTGCCATTGTTGGCCTGATCGGGGGATTACTGGCGCTTGAGCCGCATTACTCGGCGTTTGTGATCGCCGTAGCAATCGCGATCGTCATGATGTTTGCCGGTGGTACGCGGATTTTGTACTTTATTGTTCCGGCAATACTTATCACGATCATTGGCGCTATTGTGATAACGAAGGTTCCCTATGCCGCTAACCGAATTTCCGCGTGGCTGCACCCGGAAAACGATCCGTTGGTGACGGGATTTCAGATCCTGCAGTCTTTGTACGCGATTGGTTCCGGCGGTTTACTCGGAGAGGGTATCGGCCAGGGGCGGCAGAAGTATTTATACCTGCCCGAGGAACATAACGACTACATTTTTTCCGTCGTGTGTGAGGAGCTTGGCTACATTGGAGCGATCTTGATCCTGCTGCTGTTCGCGCTGCTGATCGTGCGCGGGTTCTGGCTGGCGCTGCATGCGCGCGACCGGTTCAGTTCGCTCGTTGTAACGGGGCTCACGAGCCTGCTGGCAATACAGGTGTTTTTAAACGTTGCCGTCGTGACGAACCTGCTGCCGTCAACGGGCATTTCGCTGCCGTTTTTCAGTTCCGGCGGCACGGCATTGTTAATTCAACTTGCTGAAATGGGCATTATACTATCCGTGTCACGCGATATACCGATCGCTAAGGCGGGGTAGCGGTGCAGACATACACTAAAATGACAGACTGGCCGGGGGCTGATGAATGAAAGTAATATTTGTATGCGGCGGCTCGGGCGGCCATATCAATCCGGCGCTGGCGTTGGCAGACGAACTCAAGCGCACGATGCCGGACACCGAAATCCTTTTTGTCGGATCGGGTAAGCGCATGGAACTCAGGCTCGTGCCGCAGGCTGGGTATACGCTGGAGAATATTAAGGTGTCGGGATTGGAACGCTCCTTAGCGCCGAAAAAGATTGTCGGTAACATCAAAGCGCTGGGGTATCTGGTGGCGGCGCGCCGGCAGACGCTGTCCATTCTCAAAGACTTTAAGCCGGACATCGTCGTCGGTACAGGCGGGTACGTTTGCTATCCGGTGCTGAAAGCGGCCAAGCGCCTGGGCTTGCCGACGCTGCTGCATGAATCGAACGCCGTGCCGGGCTTGACGACGTCTATGCTCAGCGGGATTGTGGATAAAATCCTCGTCGCGTTTGACGACGTTGCGCCATTATACCGTAATCCTGAAAAGATCGTGTTCACCGGCACGCCGGTCCGTGGCGGCTTTCTGACGGAGACACGGGAGCGAGCGCGGATGAAGCTCGGTGTCGACGGTCGGCCGCTCGTTGTGTCATTTTGGGGATCGCTCGGCGCTGAAAAGATGAACGAGATCATCGTCGATTTCATCGAAGCGAATAAAGGCAGCCGCCTGTTCAGCCATATCCACGCGACCGGCATGAACGAAGAGGACACCGCCGCGCTGCGGCGGCGCGTCGGCGGCGAAGGGTATCCAGGGCTGCCGGAGTGGATAGACATCCGCCCGTATATCGACGATATGCCCGCCATTATGGCGGCGTGCGACCTCGCCGTTTGCCGCGGCGGCGCGTCGACGATCGCAGAGCTGACGTACACCGGAACACCGGCCGTCATCATTCCGTCGCCGTACGTGCCGAATAATCATCAGGAGAAAAACGCACGACAGCTTGAGAAAACCGGTGCGGCTGTCGTGCTGCTGGAAAAAGAACTAACGGGAGAGAGCCTGTACGAGGCCGTCAGCAAGCTGCTGGAAAATAAGCCGGCACTGTCGGCAATGTCAGCGGCGATGCAGCGCGCCGGCAAGCGCGACGCCGCCGAGCGTATCCTCGCGCAGATGATGGCCATGATCTGATTAACCAAAGACATCCTTCGGACATAGGATACGGCATACGTAACGTATTCTGCTGTTTCGGGGGTTAGTTATGAGTATCATACGTATCGACGGCGGACGTCGTCTTTACGGAAGCGTACGCGTGCACGGGGCTAAAAACAGCGTGCTGCCGATTCTTGCATCGTCGCTTCTGGCGAGCGGTGAAACCGTTATACATAATTGTCCGAACTTGAGCGACGTCGATGCGGCGGCACGTATTCTTGAGTACCTCGGCTGTCGCGTCCGGCGCGACGGCGAAAGCGTCACTGTCGACTCGACGACGATTACACGCAGCGACATTCCGCACGAGCTGATGCGCGAGATGCGCTCGTCTGTCATCTTTCTCGGCGCGATTCTCGCGCGCGTCGGCGAAGCCGTATTGTCCATGCCCGGGGGCTGCGAGCTCGGCCCGCGGCCGATCGACATGCACCTGTCCGCGCTGCGCGCGATGGGCGCTGAGATCATCGAAGAGTGCGGGATGATTACCTGCCGCGCGGCAAAGCTTCGCGGCACACGGATTACCCTGCGTTTCCCAAGCGTCGGCGCGACGGAAAACACGATGCTTGCCGCCGCCAGCTGCGAGGGGACGACGATTATCAACAATGCCGCCTGCGAGCCGGAAATCTGGGATCTGCAAAGCTATATGCGCCGGCTGGGATACCGTGTACAAGGCGCCGGCACACCGACGATCACAGTTGCCGGCAAAACGGATAAGAAAAGCACGGAGCACTGGGTCATTCCCGACAGGATCGTCGCGGCGACGTATTTGTCGTGCGTGGCGTCGGCCGGCGGCGAGATCGAGCTGACCGGTATCAGCCCAAGTCATATCGTCACCGTGACAGACGTTTTATCTGAAATGGGCTGCGATATCGTGACGCGCGGCGATACGGCGCACATCCGCGCGACGACGCCTCGGCGGGCCGTCCGTCCGGTTGTGACACGCCCGTATCCCGGATTTCCGACCGACGCACAGCCGCCCGTTATGGCCGCGTGCCTGACAGCGGACGGTACAAGTGTGTTCGTTGAGAATATTTTTGAAAACAGATACCGTCACATCGCAGAGCTGCAGCGTATGGGGGCGGATATCAAGACGGAAGGACGCGTCGCAATCGTCAGCGGCGTTGAGCACCTGACCGGCGCGCCGATCACGGCGACCGATCTGCGCGGAGGCGCAGCACTTGTGGTTGCGGCGCTCGGCGCAAGGGGTACAACTGAGATATCCGGCATCGGGCATATCGATCGCGGTTACGACGATATCGTCGGTGACCTGGCCGTGCTCGGCGCCGACATTCAGCGCAGCGGCTAAATACAAGCGAAGGAGGCATGGGCATGCAAAGAGACAAAAAAACAGCGCGGCGCCGCCGCGGCGCAGCCGTCTACACGCCCATTGCCGTTTTGCTGACAATCGTGATCGTGCTGTTTGGTGTCAGTGTGTTTTTCAGAATCGCTGTGATCGAAGTAACCGGCGCGGATAAATATACGCCGGAGCGGATTATCTCCGTATCCGGCGTCAAGGTCGGCGACAATCTGGTCATCGTCGACGCAAGCAACGTCGCACAGACGATCAGCGACAATCTGCCGTATCTGAGTGATGTGACGGTGGAGAAGCTCGTGCCGGACAAGCTGCTGATCCGCGTCGTCGAGAGCAAGCCGCTGGCGACCGTCGGCTTTGAAGACCACAACTGGGTCATCGACCAAACAGGTCGTGTGCTTGAAGAAGCCGAGAGCGGCAGCGACGTCGCGCTGATCACGATCATCGGTATGAATGTCGAGGACGTTATTGTCGGCAAGCCGCTGGTTGTCGGCGGCGAAACGACGAAGCTGCGCTTTTTAACAAACGTGCTGACGGAAATTGTAAATGCCGGTATTGCCGACGATGTCGGCGTTATCGATATGTCGAATATCGCGAAAATCTCGTTCATTTACACAGACACATATTCCGTCACGCTCGGCAGCGGGGAAGACGTCGCGTATAAGCTGTCGCTGTTGTTCGAGATTGCCGGTCAGCTCACGCCGGAAGACGGCCCCGGCCGAATCGATGTTTCCGGCGATATGGAACCGCGATTTATACCGCTGGAAGACTAGCATTCGAGCGGCATTTAGCAAAAAGATACAATATATTAACAAAATTCTGTGGTTTATATTATGTGAACTATTGACCTGAACAATAAATCGTTATAAAATACTCAGGTATATTGAAATAATACACGAAAATCATTATGGTTTCCGGTAATGCTATACACGAGTATTACAATAGCGATACGAAAAGAATTATTCGTATTACAGGAGGATTAGAATATGGCTTTTTCACACGAAAGCGGCCCGGACAATGTCGTTGTTATCAAGGTCGCCGGAATTGGCGGCGCCGGCAACAATGTTGTCAACCGCATGGTCGAGGCCGGCACGCAGGGTGTGGAGTTTATTGCAATTAATACGGACAAGCCGGCGCTCGGCGTTTCGAATGCAGATCAGAAGATACAGATCGGTGAAAAACTGACACACGGTCAGGGTGCCGGTTCTAGTCCTGAGGTCGGCAAAAAGGCCGCGGAGGAAAGCCGCAATAATATTGCCAAAGCGCTCGAAGAAGCGGATATGGTCTTCATTGCCGGCGGCATGGGCGGCGGTACGGGTACAGGTGCGTCCCCGGTCGTGGCCGATCTCGCGCGTGAAATCGGTATACTTACCGTCGGTGTTGTCACAAAGCCTTTCAGCTTTGAAGGCAAGCGGCGGATGCAGCAGGCCGAGGAAGGCATTCAGGTCCTGCTGGGCAAGGTCGATTCGCTGCTCATTATCCCCAATGACCGGCTCAAGCATGCTACCGACCAGAAGCTGACGTTTGCCAACGCGTTCGCCATCGCCGACGATGTGCTGCGTCAGGCTGTCGTGAGCATTTCCGAGCTGATTAAAAATACGGGATTCATCAATCTCGATTTCGCCGACGTCACCGCCATCATGAAAGACGCGGGCTTTGCCCACATGGGCGTCGGTCACGCCGCGGGTAAGAACAAGGCCGAAGAGGCTGCGCGTCAGGCTGTTGCCAGCCCGCTGATGGAAACGTCTATCAACGGTGCCAAGGGCGTGCTCGTCAACATTACCGGCTCGCTCGATATCGGTCTCGAGGATGTCGAGACGGCTGCCAGCCTTGTGCAGGAGGCCGCCCACCCCGATGCGAATATCATCTTCGGCGCAACGTTTGACGAAGCGATGGAAGACGAAATCCGCGTCACCGTCATTGCCACCCGATTTGATGAAATGCCGCGCTCTTATGAAGCGCCGGCCAGCATCGCCAAACCGTCGTCGCCCGGATCGGCGCTGTTCACGGAAGCGGCAGAGAAGAAGGAAGCCGCGACCGCCGTTTCCGAGCCGGAAGCCGAGCCGGAGCCGGAGGAAGATCCGTTTGATACGATCTTTAAGATCTTCAACTCTAAATAACCCTCGGACAAGCTGACCGGACTGCACCGCCGGTACCGCAAGCATACGTAACGATAAGGGACGGGCAGCGTTGCTGCTCGTCCCATGCTTTTTATCGGGAGTGAAACCATGGCCGGAGTGAAGAAAACCGTCAAAACCATGGCCGAGATATTTGTACAAAAGCGCGTGATGCGCAGTGCCGCGGCGCTGTCGTATTATCTTACGGTGTCGTTTTTTCCGTTTTTAATCGTTGTCTACGCCGTGCTAACGAGCTTTAACATCACGACGGACAGTGTCTATCGGGTTTTTGGCGAGATCATCCCGCAAGATGTTCTACAAGTCATACTAGACTATTTCCAGTACGTCGGGCGCAACGAGACGACAACAATGATTTTCATCGGCGTCGCTGTTGCCTTGTCCTCGTCGTCAACGGCGTTCGGGTCTATGATGCGCATTATGGCCGATATACAGGGCAAGTCGCGATTTAAGGGCATCAAGGCGTTTGCGTTCAGTCTGGTGATCTCGGTAGGATTTTTAGCCGTTATTTATGCGTCCGGGCTGATTATTTTCTCCGGCGAGTGGCTGCTCGGTACGCTGGAAAAGCTGATCGGTTATACCATCGTCACCATCTGGCAGTGGGTACGCTTTGCGCTGCTGTTTGCGCTGCTGCTGGCGGTGATCTACCTGATCTACGAGATCACCGCGCCCAGAGAGTCGACGCGCGTGCGCCGCTTGCCCGGTGCGCTGATCGCAACGGTGCTGCTCGTTGCAGCAAGCATGGTGTTTTCCAAACTGATCGGTTATGCGGCGACGTATCCGATTGTTTACGGGTCACTTACGTCGGTAATCATCCTGATGTTCTGGGTATATATCTGCGGGATTATTCTTATTATGGGCAACGTGTTTAACTACGTGGTCTATCATCACAATTTACAGCTCGTCAAGCCGGACTGCGCCATAGCGCCGCCAGAGCCGGAGGACGAGCCGCCGGAGAACAACGAATGAATGACTTTTTATCGCCCAGGCTGACGGATGGCGAGCTCGGGCAAATTTCCGCGCTGGGGCTCGCGCACATTGGCGACGCGGTATACGAACTAACAATACGCACTTTTTTGTGTGTGTCCGGCCGTCAGACGGCCAAGGGGCTGCACAGAGCGACGGTCAAATACGTCTCCGCGACGGCGCAGGCGGAGGCGGCCGCACGTATCGCCAATGCGCTGACGGAAGAAGAGACGGCGATCTACCGCCGCGCGCGTAACGCACACGTGAGCGTGCCGCGCAGCGCGTCACCGGTCGATTATCATGCGGCGACAGCGCTGGAGGCGCTCGTGGGGTATTTATACCTCAAGGGCGATACGGCGCGGCTTGACACGCTGTTCGGCCTGATTCTCGGCAGCGGCACCGCGCAGACCCAGCCGGCGGGAAGGAAGCCATAAATGCCATTAGACGCCGTTTTCCTGACAGCCTTAACAACGGAGCTGTCCGACCGGATCGTCCGGTTGAAAATTGATAAAATTCAGCAGCCAGAAGGCGATCAGATTGTATTGAGCTTACGCGGATACGGTCAATCGCGCCGGCTGCTTATTTCCGCCGGAACAGGTGATGCGCGCGTTCATCTGACCGAGGCGTCGTTCGACAATCCGCCTGCACCACCGATGTTTTGCATGCTTCTGCGCAAGCATCTGGGCGGCGCAAAGATCGCCGGCATCGTCCAGCAGCCGCTCGAACGCGCATGCGAGCTTCAGCTCGACTGTACGGACGCACTGGGTACACCGTCGCAAAAGCGGCTGATTGTCGAGCTGATGGGGCGGTACTCGAACGTCATCCTTGTCGACGGAGATGGACGTATTATCGACTGCCTGCGCCGTGTCGACGCGTCGATGTCCGAAAAGCGGCAGGTACTGCCGGGGCTGTTTTACCGCCCGATGCCGCCGCAGGACAAGCACAGTCCGCTCGACACGAGTGAAGCGGAATGGACGCGACTATTTAACGCCGCGTCGGCGGAGCAAGCGGCCGACAAATGGCTGCTTGACACATTTGCCGGGCTGTCGCCGCTCGTCTGCCGCGAGCTTGTGTTCCGCGCGTCCGGCGAGACGGACACACGCGTCGCGATGCTGCGTCAAGCCGACGATGGCGCGGCGATGCAGTCGGCGTTTATGCGTCTGACGGCGGACATCCGCACCGGGAAATATACGCCGACGCTGCTCGTCGATGGTGACGGTCGTCCGTCTGAATTTTCCTTCATGGACATCCTGCAATATGGCGACCGGCGCACGAGCGAGCAGTTGGAGAGTTTCTCGGTGCTACTGGAGACGTATTACACGCGCCGTTTCGCATTAGAACGGCTGCGCCAACGGTCGCAGTCGCTGACGAAAACGGTGCGTAACGCGCACGACCGTGTCCGCCGCAAGCTTGAAAATCAGCGGCGTGAGCTGAGCGCCGCGGCGGACCGCGAGCGTTTACGCGAGCTGGGCGACATCCTCACAGCGAACCTGCACGCGATGCAAAAGGGCCAGCCGTCGCTCACCTCAGCGGACTTTTATTCAGACGATGGGCGCGACGTGACCATCAAGCTTGATCCGAAGCTGACGCCGCAGCAAAACGCCGCCAAATATTATAAAGACTACACCAAGGCCAAGAACGCCGAAGTGTACCTGACCGAACAGATCACCGCCGGCGAGCAGGAACTCGACTATCTCGCCAATGTCCTTGACGCACTCGCGCGCGCCGAAAGCGAGCGAGACATCACCGATATCCGCGCCGAGCTGACGGAGACAGGCTATCTTAAAGCGCCGAAATCCGATAAGAGCGGCAAGCAGCCGGGACGCGGTCAAAAGGCGGGACGCGGTAAAAAAACGCAAGAGACTGCGCCGATGATGTTTACATCCGGTACGGGATTCGAAATCGCCGTCGGGCGCAACAACATTGAAAACGAGCGCCTGACGCACAAGCTCGCGCACAAAACGGACGTCTGGCTGCACGCGCAGAAGATCCCCGGCTCGCACGTCATCGTGTTCACGCGCGGCGAGACACCGGACGACGAAACGCTCAGCGAAGCGGCGTCCCTCGCGGCGTACTACTCGCAGGCGCGGGGGAGCGGCAAAGTCGCGGTAGACTTTACGAGCGTGAAAAACGTTAAAAAAATACCCGGCGGCCGTCCGGGCATGGTCACGTATACGGATTACAAAACAATTGTCGCCGAACCGAGCGAAAGCTTGGCCGAGCGGCTGAAGGGATAATGAAGAATGAACCACAAAGGGACACAAACGCTCTACACAGATCGTCTTAAACTGCGAAAAGTCGATCCGGACGACGCGGAGATGGTTTTCAAATGGATGAGTGACCCTGAAGTCATTCAATATGAGATTTGGCAGCCGCACCCACACCCCGGTTATACGCGCGGCTACATCAAAGAGGTGTACGGCGGCTATCAGTCCGACAAAATGTATCACTGGGGCATTGAGCGCGGCGGCGAGTTGATCGGGTCCGTCAGTGTCGTCGAGGTCAACGACTTTTTTCAGAAAGCACTGATGGGCTACAATCTGCGGCGTGACTGCTGGTCGGAAGGCTACGCGACCGAGGCTGTGCGGGAAGTGCTTCGCTATATGTTCGAGGAAATCGGCATCAACCGGATTGAGGCGACGCACTCGGTCAACAACCCTGCTTCTGGACGTGTGCTGGAGAAAGTTGGCATGAACTACGAGGGGTACGCGAAGGAGTATTACATCTGCAATCTCGGTGTTCAGGACAGTAAGCTCTACGCAATGACGCGCTCCGATTACAAGCAGAATAATGAAAGCTAAGTAATAAAAGGACGGCTTATGCCGTCCTTTTTTAATCCAGATTCAGTTTTTGACCGGTTTTGCAGTATTGGCGAATTGTGCAGACCTCGCACTTGGGCCGACGCGCAGGGCATACGGCGCGCCCATGTAAAACAAGCCGATGACAAAAGTCTGCCGACTTTTCCGGCGGCAAAAGCGCCATCAGCGCCTTTTCGATTTTAACGGGATCATCTGTCTCGACGAGGCCGATGCGGTTGGACAAGCGCTTACAGTGCGTGTCGACAGGCACAGCTGGCTTGCGATACACGTCGCCGAGGATAATGCTCGCCGTCTTGCGCCCGACGCCGGGTAAGCGAACGAGATCGTCCATCGTGTCGGGCACGCGCCCGCCGAAATCGGTGAGCAGCATCTGCGCCGCGTGGACAATATCCCGCGCCTTTGTATGATAAAAGCCGCATGAACGGACATACTCTTCCACGTCTTGAATATCTGCTTGCGCGAACGCCTCAAGCGTCGGGTACGCGGCAAACAGCGCCGGCGTGATGAGGTTGACGCGCGCGTCGGTGCACTGCGCAGCCAGGCGCGTCGCGAACAGCAATTCGTACGGTTTGCCATAGTCGAGGGAGCAAGCGGCGGCAGGGTACTCCAGCTCTAAAAGCCGGATAATTTCGCCAATCGACTTTTTCGGGTTCATGGACATCTCTCCGATAGTCTGAATAGTATGCAATATGATACCATTTCCGCTGTCGAAATGCCACTTTTTTTGGCGTATTTGAGTTGAAAAGTCTGACCGACTTATATATAATAGGTCTGTTACTTTTTTAGCTGTTACTTTTTTAGATGGAGGAAAACCCGTGATAAAGGAAACGATGGCATTCATTTCAAGCCGTGATCCCGATGTTGGTGCGGCGATTGAAAAGGAGTATGCCCGTCAGCAACGGAATATCGAACTTATTGCCTCTGAAAACTGCGTCAGCGAGACCGTTTTGATGGCTGCCGGCACAGTATTGACCAATAAATACGCAGAAGGGTACCCCGGCCACCGGTATTACGGCGGCTGCGAGGAGGTCGACGTCGTCGAGTCGATCGCCATCGAGCGCGCCAAAGAGCTTTTCGGCGCGAAGTTCGCCAACGTCCAGCCGCACTCGGGCGTGTCGGCCAACTATGCGGCATACTTGGTGCTCACGAAACCGGGCGACACAATTCTCGGCATGAACCTCGATCACGGTGGTCACCTCTCGCATGGTCACCCGGCCAACTTTTCCGGTAAATACTACAACGTCGTCTCCTATGGCGTACGCGAGGACTCAAACCTCATCGACTATGATGAGGTGCGGGACATCGCTATTAAAAACAAGCCGCAGATGATTATTGCAGGCGCGTCCGCGTACCCGCGCATCATCGACTTCAAGGCATTTTCCGACATTGCCAAGGAGGTCGGCGCGTACCTGATGGTCGACATCGCGCATATTGCGGGGCTTGTCGCCGCCGGCGAGCATCCCTCGCCGGTACCGTACGCTGATATTGTCACGACGACGACGCATAAGACGCTGCGCGGCCCGCGCGGCGGCCTGCTGCTCACCAACGACGAGAAGATCGCCAAAAAGATTAACTCCGCCGTTTTCCCCGGCGCGCAGGGCGGCCCGCTGATGCACATTGTGGCGGCCAAAGCCGTCGCGTTTGGCGAGGCGCTCCAGCCGGATTTCAAGACGTATCAGCAGCAGATCCGAAAGAACGCCAAGGCTCTGGCCAATGCGCTGCTTGAGCGCGGCTTCGACCTCGTCTCCGGCGGCACGGATAATCATCTGATGCTCGTAGACCTGCGCAGATTCAACAAGACAGGGCGCGACATGGAGCAGCTGCTCGATACGGTGTACATCACCGCCAACAAGAATAAAATCCCCAACGACCCGCAAAACGCATCGCTGACGAGCGGCATCCGGCTCGGCACGCCGGCCGTGACGGCGCGCGGCTTTACGGAGGACGACATGAGTAAGATCGCCGAGCTGATCTACCTGACGGCGTCAGACTACGACAATAAAGCCGATTATATCCGCAGCGAAGTGGGCAAGCTCACGGCAAAGCATCCGTTGTACGAATAAGATAAGCGATAAAGATGGCGGGAGCGTGTGATTGTATCATCACGCTCCCGCTGATTTTTGCAGTATTTATTAGGCGCTTTTATACCGTCGGCGCCTGCAGTCATGAAAGAACCCTTTTTGCGGTGACGATGCGCCGGGGTTACTGAATTTGCGCTGGGCATCATCGTAGATCATCCGCGGCAACGTGACGAACAGGTATATGTACAGCCGTTCTCTCGTGATATTATCCATCTGATCGAATTTTACGCCGGCCTTCTGCACGCCGTTCGATGTGCCGGCATAGACGATCCGGCCTGTAACGCGCAGTTTACCGGTTGGTATTGTCAGCTCGATTTCGATCGGGCTGCTGAGCTTCTTTTTGTCGGACAATATCAGGCTCAAACCGCTGACGGATATATCACCGGCAACAGCTGTGATAGAAGGTGCGTCCGGCAAGACGATTTTGCTTGGGATGCTGATCGTAAAGCGATAATCCTGCCGCTTGAACAGGCGCTTGAATACATCAGCCAGCGCCAAGAGAATAACGGCGCTGTTGAAAACGGCCCAGAAAAGTGCAATGGTCAGGTTTGTCAAAACCGTTTCTCCGTGAACAGGGCTGACGACAAAAACCACAATGCCGACGACGACCGACGCCAATACGATCAATAATACACCGATTTGGCTTTTCATTTCCCGCCGGTCCTTCTTCTGCAGAGATTGCTCCACATGCTTCGGCGTGACCTTAAATTCCAGCTTTTTCGAAATGAACAGGCTGAAGGAGGCGCGTATAAAAGTGAACATCTTGATGGTGTTGTGCTTTTCAACCTCAAAGTATTTGAAATAACCGCGCCCGAGCGCCTTATTTGTCAGCATGACGAGCAGAAAGTAGACAGCCCAGCGTGTCATGAAACCGAAACCACTTGATACAGCCAGCGGCATCATGCCGGTGAAAAGGATAACGGACGGTACAAGCAGATAGATAAGCTTTTGATAGGCGCTGAAGTATGTAAAGATCGCGGAAAAATGGGAGATACGCTGCTTCATGCTCAGCCCAGGTGCGATAAGCGGATTGTCTTTGCTTTTTAGGATCTTCATGGCGCCTTGCGCCCAACGCAGACGTTGCAGTTTGTAGGCGTGGATCGACTGGGGCGCGATGCCGAAGGCCAGCGCCTCATTGTGGTACCGGATATTCCAGCCCTTTGAGTTCAGACGAATCGACGTCAGAAAGTCCTCGGTTATGCTCTGCGTTGCAACACCGCCGATGCTTTCCAGCGCGGCGCGCCGGACGACCGACGGACTGCCGCACCAGAATGGTGCGTTAATCCTGTTTTTGCCGGGTTGGATCACGTGGTAAAACAGCTGCTGCTCGTGCCAGTGATCCGGATTATGATCGTGCTGTGCGGAATCAAGATTGTAAAACTCCTGTGGCAGCTGAACGATCGCTGTTTTCTCTTTGCGGAAATACCCGAGCGTTTTGTCGAGAATGTCCGGCTGAGGCACCATGTCGGCATCCAGTACGACGATGAATTCACCGCTTGTCTGGCTCAGCGCCGCGTTGATGTTACCCGCCTTAGCGTGTTCGTTTTTCTCCCGAGACAGGTAGCGGCAGCCAAGGCGGTCGGCAAGCATGCGGACTTCAGGACGGTGCCCGTCGTCGAGCACGTACGTCGTATGCGGGTAGCGGATCAGATTACAGCCCAGCAGCGTTGACTCGAGAATTTCCAGCTCCTCGTTATACGTCGGGACGAAGACGTCAACCGAGGCGCTATTAAGCGGCTCAAGACTTTGCTGCCCGTCGTCGATGGCCCAGGTCATGTACAGAAATAAACAAAATTCGATCAATCCAATGATTTCGGCCAGTAAAAGGATTAGAGAGAAGACGAGGTTCGCGGGATTAAGCGTAAAGGAAATACGCCACCACAGGTAATACATTACGTACGCGAGCGTAGCGATTGCCAGTATTCGAATGACGATTTTGTTGTAGAAACATTTCATAATTATCACCTTGTTGAGTTGGTGTGTGGTGGGACGGTATAATAAGAATTCGTATTCGATCCGTTGGTGGGCGTCGTGATCGCTGGCTTGCGGCAAATAAAAAAGCTTCTTTCAGGTTACCTGAAAGAAGCTCATTAAATAAAATGAATACTTTCGGCAACCGGCTGTCGTAGTACCGCGTCATGTGACGGCGGGACCGTAGACCCTTGGCTTTGCGTCCTTACCTTTCGGTAAGTTTGCTATTATCGATGTATATGCAGTGATTATATGCACAGTGGCCCGGTTTGTCAACAAAATTCCATTATTACCAACAAATAATGACAATAACAGCGTTCAGCGGCGATAATTACAACGTTCCGCGGCACAACAGGCAGCAATGCCTGTGAGTGGCGCCAGTGTTAAAAATTGCTGTGCTGTCGCTCAAATTGACAGGGGATTGAACTTATTGGTTGATATTTTTCCGAATCTCGGGTAGATTGGTAGGGAAAGGTGGTGACGCGATGTACCGTCCGCTGGCTGATGAAATCAGACCCACAACACTCGACGATGTCGTCGGGCAGGGGCATATTCTCGGTAAAAAGGGATTGCTGCGGCGTATCATCGACGGCGGCGTCATCCCCAATATGATCTTTTACGGGCCGTCCGGCTCGGGGAAGACGACGGTCGCCAATATCATCGCGCTGCGGTCCGGGCGTGCGCTGCACAAGCTCAACGCGACGACGGCCAGCACAGCCGATATTAAGAGCGTCATCGCCGATCTCGACACGCTGCTCGCCCCTAACGGTGTACTGCTGTATCTCGACGAGATTCAGTACTTTAATAAAAAGCAGCAGCAATCGCTGCTGGAGTTCATCGAAAACGGAAAAATCACGCTGATCGCTTCTACGACGGAAAATCCGTACTTTTACGTGTATAATGCCATATTGAGCCGGAGCACCGTCTTCGAGTTCAAGCCGCTGACGGCGTCTGACGTGCGCCCGGCCGTCGAACGTGCCATCCGGCTGATGGAAGCGCGCGAGGCTGTTACCGCGAGCGTTGAAGACGGCGTCGTGGCGCACATAGCTTCGGCGTGCGGCGGCGACGTGCGCAAAGCGATCAATGCCGTTGAATTGTTATTTTCCGCCACCGAACGGACAGACGGCGCTGTCGCGCTGACACTGACGGACGCCCAAGCCGTCTCCCAGCGCAGCGCAATGCGCTATGACCGTGCCGGCGACAGCCATTACGATATCTTGTCCGCGCTGCACAAATCTGTTCGCGGCAGTGACCCGGACGCGGCGGTGCACTATCTCGCGCGGCTGCTTGAAGCCGGCGACCTGCTGTCACCGTGCCGGAGGCTGCTCGCCATCGCGTGCGAGGACATCGGCCTTGCGTTCCCGCAGGCGATCGCGATCGTCAAGGCCTGCGTCGACAGCGCCGTACAGCTCGGGCTACCGGAGGCGCGGCTGCCGCTCAGTGAAGCGGCGATCCTGCTGGCGACGGCGCCGAAATCGAATACGGCGTGTCTGGCGATCGACGCGGCGATGGCCGACGTCAAAAACGGCAAAACCGGCGATATACCGCGCGAATTGCAAAATGTACACGCCGACTCGTCGGGTCTTGAGCGTGAACAGGGCTATAAATACCCGCACAACTTCCCGAACAGATGGGTTGAGCAGCAGTATCTGCCCAGCGGGATTAAAAACGCGGTTTATTATGAATACGGCGACAATAAAACAGAACAGGCCGCCAAGAAGTATTGGGACTTGATAAAAAACGACGGTCCGGCGTAAGCCGGATAGTCCGGCGAGGGGAGACGCAGAGGCGATGGACGTACGCGTCGGTGACGTGCTGACGATGAAAAAAAAGCACCCGTGCGGCGCAATGCGCTGGCAGGTGCTTCGGATCGGTGCGGATTTTAAGCTCCGGTGCTGCGGCTGCGGTCATGAAATCATGCGACCGCGCGCCGGTATCGAGCGCCATATAAAGAAAATTGACCGGCACGACGGCGGCGACACCGAATCGCCGACCACCTGACCGCCCGCGCAGCCGACCCCGGCGCGCCGCCGAATACGCCATTCGACGGCCGCGCCGGTACTGGAACTAAGGTTAGGCCGACTGCGCCGGCGGACAGGTGCCGTTTAAGTTAGGATATCGTCGATGATGTCTGCGACGTGCGGATAGTACACGAACGCGTCGGCGATGTTAAACTGCGCCGCGACCGACATCTTGCGTTTAAAGCTTGCCGCCGTATCGTATAAAACAAAATGCGTACCGTCTTTATCGCGATAGTTGAAGTAATACGCGCATAAATCCTTGGATAAAAACGACTGCGGCTGCACGCGGCCGATCAGCGCATCCAGTTCACCGGCGGACAGCTCACGTCCGGTACCGTTTCTGGCGGGTAGGGCGAAATCCATGCGCACGCGCTCCATCTCGAGCGCGACGTGCCCGACGCCGTGCCGCCGGATGGCGTCCTGAAGATGCTCGCGCAGCGTCCCGCCGGACAGCGCCGTCGGGATAAGCGCGACGGCGTGCTCGCTTGCGTCGGCAAGCTTAGCGGGTACATACAGTGAAAGACCGTACTCGGCGGCCTCCGCGCCGAGGTGGCCCGTCAAAGACATCAGCGCGCGCGACGACGCACCGCCGGTGTCAAGCACGATGCCGGTAAAGCCGCTTTTGCGGCATTCGGTGACGATCTCTGTTACGAGTGACGACGATGGACCGCCGCCCGTATATTTCGTCGTATCCACGACCATCAAGCCGCCGCGCACGACGCTCGCGCCCTGCGCGCGGAACAAGCGGTACCCGCGCCCGATCCTGTAGATCATATGCGCGACCGTCTGACCGGTCAGTGCGGCCGATTCGATCGATTCTGCGGGCGCTGCGATAATCAGTTTTAATGTACCCACGATAAGAAGCCCTCCGGACTGTCAAAGTTATGCGTTGACAGTAAAGATTATGTTTAAAAGGTGCCTGATATGAGCTTTTCTCTTGTCCCGAATTATTCGTTTAACACTATCACCGATGTGTCGCCCGACTTCCTGCGGCGGCACGGTATCACGCTGCTGCTGCTGGATCTCGACAACACGATGGCGCCGTACGGCACATTGACGCCGCCGGCGCACATCGCCGACTGGGTAAAAGAGATCCGCCAAAGCGGCGTGGAACTGTTTATCATCACGAATAATCGGGGCTGTGAGCGCGTTGAGGCGCTGTCCGCCGCTTTTGGCATGGGATACATCAAGGGCGCAAACAAACCGTTTGCCAAGGGCATCCGTCAGGCGCTTGAACAGTTCGGTAAAACACCTGGTGAGACGGCGCTGGCCGGCGATCAGATTTTTACCGATGTCATCGCCGCAAACGCCGCAGGCGTTACGTCGATCGTTGTGCGGCCGATCAAGATTCATCATCCGGCGTTTAACGTCCGTTACTGGCTGGAAGCGCCGTTTCGTGCGATGTGCCGCAATAAACTCAGCTCAAAGCCGCGCAGAGAGCAGAAAGGCGACACACCATGACACATTTAGACCGACTTAAAAGCGCTGTGCAAGACAGCGCATTTGACGCGCTGATGCTCACCAGCGACAAAAACCGATTTTATGCCACAGGCTTTCCATCCTCGGCCGGGGTGGCGCTCATCACACCGACGCAGGCGTATTTCATGACGGACGCGCGGTATATTGAGGCCGCGGAGGCGGCGCTCGGCAGCGACGGGACGCTGCTTGTTGACCGCGACAATCCGTACTCGTTGCATCTGAATACGCTCATCAGCGATTGCGGGATCAAAACACTCGGTTTTGAAGACGAGACGATGACGGTTGCCGCGTATAAGGGCTGGCAGGAGAAGGTGACAGCCGAGTTGGCACCGGCGCAATCGGTCATCGCCGGGCTGCGCGCCGTCAAAACGCGCGACGACCTTGATGCGATGATTGCCGCGCAGCGCATTGCTGAAAAGGCGTTTACGCAGATCCTGCCGATTATCTCGACAGATATCACGGAAAAAGAGCTTGCCGCGGAACTGGTGTGCCGGATGCTGCAAAGCGGTGCGGACGATAAGTCGTTTGACCCGATCGTCGTATCCGGTGCGCGGTCGAGTATGCCGCACGGCGTACCGACGGCGGGGAAGATCGAGAAGGGCTTCCTGACGATCGACTTCGGTGTGCGTAAAAATGGCTGGTGTTCAGATACAACGCGCACGCTGTGCGTCGGCCGGCCGACAGCGGAGATGACGAGGGTCTATGATACCGTCGTCAGCGCGCAGACGGCCGGTATCGAAGCGGTGCACACCGGCGCGACCGGCAGCCAGATCGATGCCGCGGCACGTCAGGTGATCGAAAAGGCCGGATACGGGGCATACTTTACACATGGGTTCGGACACGGCCTCGGGCTTGACGTGCACGAGGCGCCAAGCGCGTCGTCCATCGGCCGCGAGCCGATACCGGAGGGCGCTGTAATATCAGCCGAGCCCGGTATTTATATTCCCGGGAAATTCGGTGTGCGCGTCGAGGATGTATTGTATGTTACGATGCCCGGCAGCGAGAATATCACACGTCTTTCAAAGACTCTGACCGTGCTTTGATTTTACGTGAATTTGTCCTTGCAAACAGTAGAAAGATAGGATAAAATCGTGGTGTTAAGAAGACACAATACGGGAGGATAAATCATGATATCAGCAGGTGATTTCAAAAACGGCGTAACGTTCGAGTGGGACGGCAAGGTCATGCAGGTTGTCGAATTCCAGCATGTCAAGCCCGGCAAAGGCGCGGCATTTGTCCGCACAAAGCTGAAAAACGTCATCACCGGCGCCGTGGTTGAAACATCGTTTAACCCCACGGATAAATTCGAAAACGCTTATGTTGAGCGACGGGAGATGGAATACAGCTATAACGACGGCTCACTGTACTATTTCATGGACATGGAGACCTTTGAGTTGATGCCGATCGACGAGGCGCTGCTCGGTGACAGCTTCAGATTTGTTAAAGAAAACATGTCTTGCACTATTTACGCTTATAAAGGAAAAGTGTTCAACGTTGAACCGCCCAACTTTGTTGATCTTGTCATTACACAGACCGATCCGGGTTTTAAGGGCGACACAGCGACGAATGTTACAAAGCCGGCAACCGTCGAAACAGGCGCGGAGGTCAAGGTTCCGCTTTTCATCAGTGAGGGCGAGAAAATCCGTATTGACACACGTACGGGTGAGTATCTCGAACGCGCCAAGGGTTAAGATCGGCATTGATTAAAGAATACAATGTTCAATATCTGAAGGAGGGTATTTGAATGACAGTAACAGAAAAAGTGGCATATCTGAAAGGACTTGCCGACGGGCTGTCGCTCGACAAGGAAACAAAGGAAGGCAAGCTCATATCGGTGATTATCGATACGCTTGAGGATATCGCTCTGGAAATCGAAGACCTCAGTGAAAGCACGGTCAGCATCGGCGACGAGATCGACGCCATTACAGAGGATTTAGCCGACGTCGAAAGTGTGCTGTTTGGCATCGACGACGAGGATGACGACGACGAATCGTGCTGCTGCGGTTCTGATGAAGACGACGACTGCTGCTGCTCCGATGACGATCCTTGCTGCTGCGGCGAGGATGACGAGTACGCATATGAGGTCACCTGCCCGTCGTGCGGCGAGGACATTATCATCGAAGAGTCCGACCTTGAACGCGGCGAGGTCGTCTGCCCAAAATGCTCAGAAAAGCTGGAGTTTGAATTCGACGAAGACGACGAAGACAGCGAAGACGATAAATAATACTAACGTAAATAAAACGCCTCCGGCTGATGTCGGAGGCGTTTTGGTTGCTTGTGCGATAAAGTAGCCGCTTATAGAGATGGATGTTTGTTAAAAATATTGACAAATCACGTCATTTAGATGTATTTTATATGTAAAGTTGAATAATAGTTCAGTTGTTTTCGCCATTCAACGGCGGCAGATCGGATAATCAGGGATACGGTGCCGAGATCAAGCCGGTACCCGCGCAGAATTGAGGAGTTCGAGTGAATAACGACGTACGGAAGACAAATAATCCGCTGATCATGACGCAGGAAATCGTATTGATGGCCTGCATTGTTGTATCGGCGGCTTTTTTAGTACTCGGACTGCTGCTCAAATTGCCGGTACAAGTGAAAACCTTTATGTTTTCTGCCTGTGTGCTGCTGCTGATTTATGATATTGTCTTTGATTCGGTGATGAAACTGCTCAATGAATTGTATTTTGACGAGAATCTTCTGATCGTTGTCGCAGCGATCGGCATGATCTTGCTGGGTAACGCCGCACAGGCGGCGGCGGCGGTCCTTGTTTTTAAAACCGGTACGGTGATCAACCAGCGTATCGCGCTGAGCGCGTCCAACGCTGCGGAAAGTATTTTTGATATCCGGCCTGAAATCGTAAACGCCGTGGTTAACGGCGCCATCGTCCGTACAGCGGCAGGCAAGATTCAAGTCGGTGACGTTGTCTCGGTGTCGCCGGGCGATTATATCCCCTTTGACGGTATCGTGACAGCCGGAACGTCGTCCATTGACATATCGGCGCTGACCGGTGAGCGGATGACGCGGCGTGCCGCCGTCGATGATATTGTCTTATCGGGCGGGCTCAATCTTGATGCCGCGCTTAATATCCGTGTGACCGCCGATTTTGACGAATCGACGGTGTCACGCGTGACGGGGCTTGTGAATGCGGCCGCAAACCGCCGTTCGCATCAGGAAAAAACCTTTGGCAGTATCGCGCGCCTATTCATGCCGGCCGCGGCGGCAGTCGCCGTGATCGTCGGGCTGGCGGTGCCGTTCGTCGCCGGGCTGCCGTATAGCGTTTGGCTTGCGCGTGCGTTCGGCGTGCTGTTTGTGTCAAGCCTAAGCGCCACGGCACTGTCGATTCCGTTAACCTATTTCAACGCCGGCGCCGGTGCGATCAACAAAGGCCTTTTATTTAAGGGTGCGGACGTGTTTGACACATTGGCACGAACGACATCCGTCGTGTTCGGAAAGACCGGCATTCTCACAAACGCGCGCTATCAGGTAACAGACATCACAGCGCACGGCTTGTCCCATGAGCGGCTGCTGATTCTGGCGTCGTACGCGGAGTATCATTCAGCGCATCCGATGGCACGCGCGATCGTGCGCGAGGCGCAGATCCTGCCGGACGAGATGAAGATCGACGATTTCAGAGAATTCCCAGGGAAGGGTACGCAGGTCGATATCGGCAAGCTGACCGTTTCAGCCGGGAACCTTTTATTCATGACGGAGCTCGGTATCACGCCGGACATCTCACAGTCAGACGCCAGCGTCGTCTATATCGCGGTCAACGGCAACTATGCCGGACGCATCCTGCTCAGTGACGATTTGCGCACCGACGCGAAGAAAGCCGTCCGTGACCTTGCTGCCATCGGCATCGACCGGATCGCACTGTTTACGGGCGACAAGAAACAAGCTGCCGAGGACATCTGCACGCAATTGAACATCCGCGAATTCTACGCGGAGTGCCAGCCGGAGGAAAAAGTCTCGCGGCTAAAGGGGCTGCACGATATGCAGCTGAGCGGCGACAAGCTCGTTTTCGTCGGCGACGGTACGCAGGATGTACCGGCCCTAATGATGGCCGACGCCGGCATCATACTCGGCGGACTCGGGGCGAAAAACGCCGCCGACGCGGCCGATCTAGTTGTGATGACAGACAAGCCGTCAAAGGTCGCAGAGGCGATCGTGCTCGCGCGGCAGACGAGCGATATTGTCCGTCAGAACATCCTGATAACCGTCGGGTTTAAGGCTGTTATATTGATTTTACTTCTGACGGGGCTTATCCCGGTTTGGGCCGCCGTTCTCATCGATGTCGCAACGACAACAGCGGCGGTCGTCAACGCGCTGCGCGCTTTTGGGTCGGAGCGGTTTGAGAAGCTGCGGCGGCTGCTTCAGTCGAAGCCGGGCGACGAGCCACATACTCGGGAAAACTAAAATGATGATATAATTGAGGCGGCCATACGGCCGCCTCAAAACTTATTTAAATTATTTTGCGTTGGCACTTTGCTGGCGTTGCCCCTGGTCCGGATTGGGGTTTTTAGTTTGCTCCTGGCGTTGGCTGTCTGAGTTCTGCTGGCGGTTTTTACGCTTATTAGACATAAGCTCACCTCCTTTGATAGCAATTAATGGTATTCTGCTCAGCTTATGACCTGCATATACCTGCAATCAAATGAAATTTGTACATTAAGAAGATCAGGGGCGTCAAGATGATCGGCGCGAAGCATGCAGTCTTGAATCGCGGCACAGGATATGTTAAAATCTCACGGAAGAGATGCTGGTCAACCAGCAGGAAAAACAGCATTGACGGAGGAATTAACGATGTCGGGTCATTCCAAATGGCATAACATACAGCGCACAAAGGGTGCAGCAGACGCGAAACGCGCTAAAACATTCACCAAAATCGCCCGCGAGATGATCGTGGCTGTTAAAGAGGGCGGCAGCGGCGATCCGGGCAATAATGCACGACTCGCGACCGTCATTGCCAAGGCGAAGGCGGCCAATATGCCCAACGACAACATTAAGCGCACAATCGACAAGGCGCTCGGCGCCGGTAACGCAGACAATTACGAAAGCGTGACGTATGAAGGCTACGGGCCGGCTGGCGTTGCCGTCATCGTCGAGGCGATGACAGACAACCGCAACAGGACGGCGTCGGAAGTACGTCACAACTTTGATAAATACGGCGGCAACATGGGCGCGACGGGCTGCGTGTCCTGGTCGTTCGACCGTAAAGCCGTCATCATCATCGACAACGAGGACGGCGACCTGGACGAAGAAGCCGTCCTGTCCGATGCGCTTGACGCCGGCGCCGACGACTTTGTAACCAGCGAGAACGTCTTTGAGGTCTATGCCGCACCGGAGGATTTCAGCGCCGTCAACGACGCACTGGAGGCCAAGGGATATACGTTCTTGTCGGCGCAGGTCGAAATGGTGCCGCAAAATTACATCAAGCTTACCGACCCTGACGACGTTAAGAACATGGACAAGATGCTCGAACTTATGGAAGACAACGACGACGTGCAAAACGTCTGGCACAACTGGGAGCAGGAGTAACGCCGCGGGCGGTCTTAGACGATACAACAAAAGACGGAACGGTCAAACGACCGTTCCGTCTTGCTGTAATTGCTGATTGTAAGCCGTTATTCTGCAGGTGGTGTTTCTGCAGGTGGTGTTTCAGCAGGTGGATCTTCAGCAGGCGGATCTTCCGCGGGAGGTTCTTCGGCAGCAGGTTCCTCCGCAGCGGAATCTTCGGCGGCGGGATCTTCAGCGGCAGGATCTTCAGCGGCAGGATCTTCGGCGTCTGGATCATCGATGTCGATGAGTTGATTCTCGCCGTCCCAGTTGACGATGAACTCAAGCGTCTCAGCCATAAAGCGCAGCGGCAAATACGTTCTGCCGTTGGTGATCTCGGCTGGCAGGGTGATCTCGACCGGCTCACCGTTGACGTAGACGGTTGTGCCGCCGGCTGTGAATTCGACGGTAATGTCGTCTTTAACGATCGAAACCGTCTGCGTTTCGGCGTCCCACGAGACTTCTGCACCGAGAATTTCTGACACGGCGCGCAGCGGAACCATTGTCACACCGCCCTTAATGTACGGCGGTGCGTCAAACTTAATGAGATTGTTGTTGACGGTTACAGAGCCGGCCTGAAGCATGAACGCATCGGCATACATCTGCGCGATAACATCGGCGGCGCTGTCATACTGGGCGAGCTCCTCATCGGTGTACAGCGTTTTGACGATCATAAAGCGCTCGTTAATCGTCTGCTTAATCTGGTCTTTGATTGCGTCGCACTCTTCCTGAAGCGCGGCAATGCTCTCCAGCAGCGCCTCGGCGCTGACGGTGTCGCCGGCTTCAATCAGCGCGTCGTACTCTTCCTGGAGCTTTTCAATTTCCTGCATCAGTGCGGATTTCTGCTGCTGCAGGTCCTTCTTCTGATCGTTGAGCTCGCGTAAAAATGCTTTCTGCTCGTCTGATTTCTTGCCTTTGTTTTCCTTGTCGGCATTGCTGGAATTTTCGCTGCCTCTACCGTTGTTGCCGTTATTCACGGCGACGGCGGAGGAGAACGTGAACGACAGCGACAGGATCAGTGCCAGGGTAATTGCGATTGCTTTTTTCATTGCAGACCTTCCTTTCTTCCTAAAACAAAAACTGCGTACCGAATCGGTACACAGCTGAAAGTCTGCGCCCTCTTCGGCAACCCGGCGACCATAGCATTTATGCCGTAGGCCCGTAGCTTTGCGTCCCTGCCTTTCGACAGGTTTGCCTTTATCGGTGACAGGACTATTGTAGTTAAAAAAAGCTGATTTGTCAATGCATTTCAGTTGGTTATGCCCTCCGGCCGCCTTGAGACCGGTGTGAAATACCAATAAAAAGAAAAACCGCCTTGAAAGAGGCGGTTTTTTTATTACAAGACTTTAGTGCGACCAAATTTCCCCGTCGTCAAGTCCCCATTTTTTTGCGAGGACGCTGTAGAACTCCGCGCGCGGGTAGTCAAGATTCATGTCGTATTTCAAGTTGCGGTAACCAAAGCGCTTGGCTTCCAAACTTTTAATGCCGGCCATCAGATCCTCAAGCTTGTCGCCGCGGACGGAGAAGATGATCTCGTCCTCGTCAACGAGGCTGCGCTCGTACTCGCCGGGGTCGGGTACGGCGATGTTGTACGGCTTGCCGTTGAGCAGCGGTATCGTGGCGTAGCAGCAGGAAACGATCGTGTCGGGCATGACTTCAAACACGTCGCCGTCCTGATACTTGCTGCCCATGATGAGCGTGCGCATCTGACTGATCCGGCAGTATGTAATAACGACGTCGGGGATGAAGTTACACGTATCGAGCGGTGCGACGGAATAGCCGATCGGTGGCTTATCGTATTGCTCGACGTTGAGCCACGGATATTTCTCTTTAAAGAACTTTAAGCTTTTCTGACCGTCGCGCATGAAGAGCATCGGGCCGACGTAATTGGTATCCTCCTCGTCGATGGGGCAGAACTTGAAGCACATATTCGGCCAGACGCACCAGTTGTCCTCTTTGAACAGCGTGAGCGACTTGCGGTCACGGCGCGCCATCGCCAGCGCCTGGCACATGGCCGGGTGCTTGCCCGTGTCGCGCAGGGGAACAGTTGAGCCTTCCGGGATTTCGTCTTCGCTGAAAATAAGCTTAAAGGCGATGGGCGGGAATCGCAGCATCAGCAGATCCATCAGATCACTGCCGGCCTGATTGAATTCGGCGACGGTATTCATAAGTAAATCCTCCCTAAATAGTGGTCATATGCTACATATTGTTACACAGGATGAAGCCGCGGTCAAGTGCCGCGGCGGATTTTTATATCGGGGAGCAATACCGTTTTGCGACGGATAAACGCAAAGCCGTGTTTAAAAGCGTTCCCGGCGTATCGCGCCGGCGTCCAGATCAAAATATTCCTCGGCAAACGGCACATTTTTAACGTGGAACGAGCGGCCGCCAAGGTATTCGAGCACACCGGCTGGCGTCTTGAAGTCGAATACGAGCCGCCAGGAGCACAGCGCCTGACCTGTTTCGCCGTACGGCTTGTTGAGCTTCTCGCGCCCGTACTTGCCGTCGCCGAGCAGGGGATGGCCGGCGTGCGCGAGTTGCGCGCGGATCTGATGCGTCCGTCCGGTGATGAGGCGGCACTCCACGAGCGCGAGCCGATCTTTGACGGCGAGCGTTTTGTATTCCGTCACGGCTGTTTTCGACCCGGGTACGCTCTTGTCCGATACGAACACCTGATTTTTCACAGCGTCCTTGAACAGATACCCCTCGAGCCGTCCCGTCTTTGGCTTCGGCGCGCCGTGCACGACGGCGAGATAGTATTTTTCCACCTCGCGGTTCTTGATCTTCTCGTTCATGACGCGCAGCGCCTCGGCATTTTTTGCGGCGATGACAATGCCAGACGTATTGCGGTCGATGCGGTTGCACAGGGCGGGGGAGAAGGCGTTTTCATGACGCGGGCGCCATTCGCCCTTGGCATATAAGTAGGCCTGGATGTGCGCGATAAGCGTGTTGTACGACCACGCGCCGTCGCTGTGGCAGAGCATCCCGGCTTGCTTGTTGACGAGCAGGATGTTCTCGTCTTCGTAGACGATGTCGAGGCTGGGGGCGGTGATTTTAAGGTAGGCGTTATCCTCGGACGGCGGCTCGAAAAACTCGTCGTTGACGTACATCTGGATGACGTCGCCGGACGTGAGCTTTGTGTCACGCCTCGCGCCCTTGCCGTTGAGCTTGATGCGCTTAAGCCGGATGTATTTCTGCGCGAGCGACGCCGGTAACAACGGCACGGCTTTCGACACGAACCGGTCGAGCCGTTGCCCCGCGTCGTTTTGTTTGATGGTGAATTCTTTCACGGTTGTACCGCCTTTGGTGTTGAATAATAGAGATTAGGTGAGTTTAGCCAGTGGCCGAATCAAGAAAAGCCTGTGAGTAAGTTCTGTAATTCAACAGTTTCAGCAGGTTCATCGTGGCTTCGTCTTTGTCAACAAATTGATAATCCATCTGATTATTCACAGATATATATCCAGCGTTACCCAATTCGATTATCAAACTGCTTTGATCGGTAATCACGATAACACTGGCAAGCAGATCACCACCGGGAACCGCACGGTTACCTAACCGCGGCAGCATACGCCGGACTTCCAGCGTGCTGAGGTAGTCAAGGAAGGCTTCCTTCTTGTCCCCTTCGAGTTCAATATTTTTCGTATCAAAGTTGCTGACGGAGCTAGGGTCGAACAGAAAGAGTATCGCGTTAACGCGGGCGTTTTCAATACTATTTTCGCTTAGTTCCAGCGATAACGGTCGAGGCAGGAAGTAGACCACGCAGCAAACCAGCACAACGAAGGTGGCCGCGAGGGTGATGATTGCCTTTTTACTCATAAACAATCTCCTTTGTGATAGTTTGCTTGGGCGTTTTATTACCAGTGAAATCAAACAGTGAAATGCCTGGCAATCCCAAGGCCGCCGATATGATTATATCATTTAAAAAACGTTTGACAACAACTACTATTTATCTTATAATGTCCTAGCGAATGTGCGAGGAGTGCTTATGCGTATTGATCTGCGTGATATCATCAATATTCCCGGTAACTCCGTTACATTTGACTTCGAACCTGATCTGTCGGATGCCGTAACGGGCTGTGTTAAGGCTGTCAAAAAGCCGGCGCGCGCCAAGGGGATTATCCGCAACAGCGCGGGGATTGTCCACGTCGAGGCCGACGTTGATGCCGTACTGGAATGCGCGTGCTCGCGCTGTCTGCGCGATTTCGAGCAGCCGGTACATCTGCACATCGACACAACAGTCGCCGACCTGGACGAGGATTCCGGCGATCCGGACGTTTATCCGCTCGACGGCGACAGTGCCGATATGAGTGAAATCGTCGCCACAGAGTTTGTCCTGCGCACGGACGACGCACCGATGTGCCGGGACGACTGCAAAGGTTTATGCCAACAGTGCGGAGCCGACCTGAACGAGGGGCCGTGTTCCTGCAAAAAGGATACAGACCCCAGGCTCGCTGCTCTCGGGCAGCTTCTGGAAAACGAATAACAGGAGGTGTCACCATGGCAGTACCTAAGAGTAAAGTATCGAAAGCTCGGCGCGACAAACGGCGCTCATCCCACTGGAAGCTTTCGTCACCCAATATCGTCACATGCTCCAAATGCGGAGCGACGCGTTTACCGCACAGAGCCTGTAAGGCTTGCGGTACGTACAACGGACGCGAAGTCATCAAGATCGACGCGCAATAAAAGACCGGCGGGGGGATTAACCCCCGCCGTATTTTATACAGGGCGGTCTGAATTGTCGGATACCGCCCTATAATTATGGAGACAACGGCGGCGCCAGTGCCGCGCAGACGGATCGGAGCGATTATGAACGCGGTCATCACGCGCATCGACCCGCACAGCCCGTCCGACGGACGCAGCATCCGCATCGGCGATACGTTGGTGCGTATCAACGGCCGGAAGATCGGCGATGTGCTGGACTATAAATATTATGCTTACGAGCCGCGGCTGCTCCTTGAACTGCGCGGCGCGGACGGCCGTATGCGCTTTGTACGCATCCGTAAGCGGCCGGGCGAAGATCTCGGCTTGTCGTTTGAGCCGTATTTAATGGATGCGCCGCGCGCGTGCGCGAACCGCTGCGTGTTCTGCTTTGTCGACCAGCTGCCGCAAGGGATGCGTGAGACACTGTATTTTAAGGACGACGACGTCCGCCTAAGTTTTTTGCAAGGCAATTATGTTACACTGACGAATCTCAGTGAGCGTGAAATTCAGCGAATCATCGACCTGCGGCTAAGTCCCTTAAACATCTCTGTGCACGCGACGGATCCCCAGCTGCACAGTATGATGCTCGGGCATAAAAATAGTGCCAGAGCGTTGGACGCGATGCGCCGCTTCGCGCACGCCGGTATCGTCATGAACTGCCAGATCGTCGTGTGCCCCGGGCTCAACGACGGCGCGCAGCTTGACCGCTCCCTGAATGACCTGGCGGCGATGTATCCGTCGGTCGTGAGCGTGTCCGTCGTGCCTGTCGGGCTGACGAAGCACCGAGAGGGCCTGACGCCGCTCACACAGTTTGATCAACTATCAGCGCGTGAAACGCTCGGACAAACCGTCGCGTTCGGCGATGTGTGCCTTAAAAGGCTCGGGACACGCTTTGTATATCCGGCGGACGAATTATACATCAAGGCCGATGCGCCGATACCGGACAATGCGTTTTACGAGGACTATCCACAGCTGGAAAACGGTGTCGGACTAATCCGATTACTGATGACACAGACCGACGAAGCATTAGAGACAGCCCCGGACTGTCAATTAGCGCGTTTTTCAATCGCTACAGGTGCGGCGGCGGCGGAATGTTTACAAAATGTTCTTTGTAAAGCAACGGTGAAATGTGATAAAATACAGGGTATTGTTTATACGATAAATAATAGGTTCTTCGGTGCTTCTGTCGACGTGACGGGGCTCATAACGGGCGGCGATCTGATCGCGCAGCTGCGCGGTAAACCGCTGGGAGACCGGCTGCTGATTTCGGAGCATATGCTCCGCAGCGGCGAGCATGTTTTTTTGGATGATGTAACGGTAGAAGACGTATCGCGGGCACTTGGCGTGCCGGTGCGCATCGTCGAACGCGATGGTGCGGATTTGATCCGTGCCATGTATGGCAACTGAGGAATAAGAAGGGAAATCAACTGTGGCAAAACCGCTGATCGCAATCGTCGGACGGCCGAATGTCGGCAAGTCGATGCTTTTCAACAGAATAGCCGGCAAACGCCTGTCGATCGTCGAGGATACGCCGGGCGTCACACGCGACAGGCTGTACGCCGAGGCCGACTGGGCCGGGCGTGAGTTTTCTATCGTCGATACCGGCGGCATCGAGCCGACGGCAGACAGCGAAATGCTGCTGTTTATGCGTGAGCAGGCGCTGCTGGCCATCGAGATGTCCGACGTTATTATGTTCGTTACGGACATCACAACAGGTGTGACCGCCGCCGATCAGGAAGTCGCAACGATGCTCCTGCGCTCCGGTAAGCCGGTTGTGCTGGCTGTTAATAAAATGGATTCCGTCGGGCCGACGAATCCCGACATTTATGAGTTTTATGCACTCGGGCTGGGCGACCCCGTTTCGGTGTCCGCCGTACATGGGCACGGCACGGGTGACGTGCTGGACGCGTGCATCGAGCATTTCCCGCCGCCGGACGGCGAAGGGGAGGACGACACCACCATACGCGTCGCCGTTATCGGCAAACCGAATGTGGGCAAGTCGTCGCTGATTAATCATATTCTCGGCGAGACGCGCGTGATCGTCAGCGATGTGGCCGGCACGACGCGCGACGCCGTCGATACACCGTTTGAAAATGAGCAAGGCAAGTATTTGCTCATCGACACGGCCGGTATACGCCGCCGTGCAAAGGTCGACACCCGTATTGAAAAATTCAGCGTACTGCGCTCGGAAATGGCCGTCGAACGCGCCGATGTGTGCCTGATCATGATCGACGCACGCGAGGGCGTCACCGATCAGGACACGAAAGTCGCGGGACTTGCGCACGAGGCAGGTAAAGCGAGCATCATCGTCGTCAACAAATGGGATCTCGTCGAAAAAGAGACGAATACGATGGAGCGCATGCGCGAGGAGATCCGCCGCGACCTGAGCTACATGATGTACGCGCCGATTTTATTCATCTCCGCGCTGACAGGTCAGCGTGTAAGCAAACTGTTTGAGCTGATCAATTACGTGGACAACCAGTCCGCCACACGGCTGACGACGGGCATGCTCAACAACGTCCTGTCCGACGCGACAGCGCGCGTCCAACCACCGACAGACAAGGGCAAGCGCCTGAAGATCTACTACATGACGCAAACAAGCGTGCGTCCGCCGACGTTTGTATGCTTTTGCAACGAAGCACAACTGTTTCATTTCTCGTATCAGCGGTATTTAGAAAACCGGATCCGCGCCGTGTTCGGCCTTGAGGGCACGCCGGTGCGTATGATCATCCGCCAGAAAGGCGACAAATAAACCGATACAGTAACGGCAAAAAGCAGATACGGAGGGGTGCGGTATGATAGCATTATTGATCGTTTTAACAGCGGTGCAGGCGTATACGATCGGCAGTATCAACGGCGCAATCATTACGTCAAAAACTATCTATAAAAAGGACATCCGCCAGTACGGCAGCGGCAACGCCGGCCTGACGAATTTCTATCGTGTGTTCGGCAAGGGCGGCGCGGCATTCGTTGCGCTCATTGATATGCTCAAAACGATCGTACCGGTCATCATCGGGGGTCTGCTGTTCGCGCATTTTGTCGATGCAGACGTTTTCAAGGGCGGCAACGTCGGGCTGTTTAATTTAAACTTTTTCGGCAGCGAGCTGGCCGGATTTTTCGTCATGCTCGGCCACTGTTTTCCGCTGTATTATCGTTTTCGCGGCGGCAAGGGCGTTATGGCGCTTGGGACAATTCTCTTCTTCGTCGACTGGCGCGTCGCGCTGGCGGCGTGGGGCGCCTTCATTCTGCTGACGATCCTTACGCGTTACGTATCGCTCGGTTCGCTCGTCGGCAGTGCCGCATATCCGATTTCGCAGGCGCTACTTGGCCTCGGCGGACCGTGGGAGCTGGCCGTAGCGGTCGCGAGCGCCGGGCTGCTGTTCTGGCGGCACCGCGAGAACATCAAGCGGCTGGTAACAGGCAAGGAATCGAAATTCAGCTTACGGCGTAAAAAGGCATAGCGCACGAATCGACCATCTCCCCGACGGAAAGGAACAGCAAGGATGAACATATCGGTATTCGGCAGCGGCGGCTGGGGCACAGTTGTTGCAAAGCTGCTGTATGAAAACGGCCATGCGGTCACGCTGTGGTCAAAATTCAAAAACGAAGCCGACGCACTTAATAAGACGCGCCAGACGCCGTTGCTGAAAGACGTGACGATCCCAAGCGGCATCGTCGTTACCGACGATATTGATGCAGCTGCGAGCGGCATTGAATTGGCCGTGATGGCGACACCGTCGTTCGCTGTTGCGCAGACGGCTCAGCTGCTCAAAGACCGGCTGAAACCGGACTGCATCGTCGTTTGTGTTTCCAAGGGCATTGAAAAAGACACGTCGCGCTTGTTTTCACGGATATTACGCCAGACACTCGGCAAAGACGTGAAGCTCGCATCGCTGTCAGGGCCGACCCACGCCGAGGAAGTGGCGCGGCAGATCCCAACAGCCTGCGTCGTCGCCTCGGAGGATTTAGCGGTAGCGGAGTGTGTACAGGACGTATTCATGAACGACTACTTCCGTGTTTACACATCAACGGATGTGATCGGCGTTGAGCTGGGTGCGGCACTTAAAAACGTCATCGCGCTCGGCGCGGGCATCAGTGACGGGCTTGGCTTCGGCGACAATACGATCGCCATGCTGATGACGCGCGGTTTAGCCGAGATGGCGGAGCTGTGCGTGGCACTCGGCGGCAAGAAATCGACGCTGGCGGGGCTTGCCGGCCTCGGTGATCTGATCGTCACATGCACATCACAGCATTCGCGTAACCGCCGTGCCGGCGTACTGATCGGCAAGGGCGTTGATGTACAAGAAGCGATGAAGCAGGTCGGCGCCGTCGTCGAGGGCTACTACGCCGCGAAGGCCGCGTACGAACTGTCGGAAAAGACGGGCATCGACATGCCGATCTGTACCGAGACGTATCACGTTTTATACGAAGGTAAAGCCCCGATGGACGGTATGCGTGACTTAATGGGTCGTTCACGGCGGCATGAAACGAGCCTCAGCGAAGAAAAATGGGTAGATTAATCTGATCGGCCTGCCACTAGACGTTCTAGTAACAGCATCTGCATAAAAAAAGAGAGAGGGCAGAAGCCCTCTCTCTTTTATTGTTATGCCGATTTATTTCATCCGGTCGTACGCCTTTTGCACGGCGCCGGCAACGATGCCGTACACATCGCTGGCATCCATATGTAAGATGCCTTGCTCGGTCGCGCCGCCCTTCGTCGCCACGGCTTTGACTGTATTACTCCAGTCACCGCGGTCGATGGCGTTGCGGAACGTCTGCGCGGCGATTTGCTCGCAGACGTCGGCCGAGAAGCCGAGCTTGGCGCCGGCTTCGGCGAATGCGTCGATCAAATATGCCGCAAATCCAAGCCCGCACGACGAAAAGGCCATGACCTTTTCAATGTCCTCGGGGGCCGCTTCGAAAGCGTAGCCGAGCCCCTGCAGCAGCGCTGCCACGGCGTCGGGCGCCTTTGTATACGCGACGACACCGTCGCACACGGCGATTGCCAGCGAGGGCATCCCGCGCACGATCGTCACACCGTCGCCGAGGCGCTCGGCAATCGACTCGATCTGTACGCCGGCCATGAAGCTCACGACGGTCTTGCCGTCGAGCAGGTCACGGTCGATCGTGGGTGCCAGCTCGTCGAAAACATAGCTTTTAATGACGAGGAAAATAACGTCAGCGAAACCGGCCGCGGCGTTGATATCGTCTGTGACGCCGAGTTTATAGGTGTCCTGCGCGTTTTGACGAGCAGCGTCTGACGCGTCGCAAACGCAGATATCGCCGGCCGGTACACCGGATTTCAATAGGCCTTGGGCAAGCGAGCGGCCAAGGTTACCATAGCCGATAATGGCAATATTCATAAAAAACCTCCGGAAAAAATCATGCTCACAGCATTGACTGTGAGCATTGGGTCGTTACGCCTTATGATTTACACCGCACGCGTTACCTTGCCGGAGCGGAGGCACCGTGTACACACGTAAACATGGCGGGGGGTTCCGTTGACGATTGCCGCGACGCGTTTAACGTTGGGCTTCCATGTCCGATTCGAGCGCCGGTGCGAGTGACTCTGACGAATGCCGAAAGACACGCCTTTATCACAAATTTCACACTTAGCCATCTGCTGCACCTCCTTGCGTATGCTGATGTACTTGTCGGTTAAAAGACAGCTTTATAATATTAACAGACAATATGTAAAAATGCAAGCATAAATTTAATATTATGCCACCGGCGGATTCGAAGAGGAAATAGAAATTCCTTGCAAAACAAGTGTGTATTGGTTACAATTTAGTCAGCGTAATATATAAGGCGAAGTGGGAGGACCACGATGGATCAGGAATACAGTTATAAACTGAAAACGCTCGTAGACGAGCTGAAGCTGAGCGTCGCATTTTTATCGACGGACTACGAGCAGGTGGTCATCAAATCCAGTGACGTACACCGTCCCGGTCTCCAGTTGGATGGTTTTTACGATTACTTTGATCCCACGCGCTTGCAAATCATCGGCCAGATGGAAACGGCGTTCTTAAGAAAATACCCGGACGAAGAACGGCTGGCAAAGGTCGAAACGCTCATGAGTAAAAAGTTCCCGGCGCTGTTTGTCTGTCACGACGCGGAGATCATGCCGGAATTCATGGCGATGGCGGAAAAACACGATGTATCGATTTTCACCACGAGCCGAAGCACGTCCGGCGTTATGGCCGCGACGATCGGCGTGCTGAAAAAGGCGCTTGCACAGCGCGTGACGCGCCACGGCGTATTGGTCGAAGTCTACGGACTGGGACTGCTGCTGATGGGCGAGAGCGGCGTTGGAAAAAGTGAAGCGGCTATTGAGCTTTTAAAGCGCGGCCACCGGCTGATCGCGGACGACGCGGTTGAAATCAAGGCGGTTGATTTTAATCTGCTTGAGGGCACGGCGCCGGAGCTGATCCGCCACTATGTTGAGCTGCGCGGCATCGGCGTGATTGACGTGCGCCAGATCTTCGGTGTGGGCGCCGTTAAAGCACGGCAGAACATCCATCTGATCGTCAACCTTGAACCGTGGCGGGAGGGGATGCTGTACGACCGGCTCGGTATCAGCCAGCAGACGTCAACAATCCTCGGCGTTGACGTCGCAGCGGTCACAATCCCTGTCAAACCCGGGCGCAACCTCGCCGTCATCCTAGAAGTCGCGGCGATGAACCAGCGCCAGAAGTTCATGGGCTATAACGCCGCGCTGGAGTTCACGCGGCAGATCAACAAGCACTTCGACGAGCGGCTGTCGTGACCGACACCGCTTTATAATCCGAGTGAGGGAGGGCGCCATGCCACAGGACGTCAGAACGGCTGTTGACGCCGCCGCCAGAGCACTGCCAGATATCGAATGCCGCCGCGACGAGCCGATGAACCGACACACCTCCTTCAAGATCGGCGGCGCCGTCGCGGCGCTGTTTTTACCCAGCACAAAGGGCGAATTGTCCGAGCTGCTTCGCCTGATGCATCACAGCGGCGTCCGGCCATTGATCATCGGCAACGGGACAAATCTGCTCGTTGACGATCAGGCGCTGGATCTTGTCGTCATCAAAACGCACGGCATGCTGACGGATATTCGCCTGATTGACGCGGTGACGATCACCGCCGAGAGCGGCGCGCTGTTATCGCGTGTCGCCGTTTTTGCGCAGGAGCACGGTCTCGGCGGCCTAGAGTTCGCGCACGGCATCCCCGGCACGCTCGGCGGCGCCGTGGCTATGAACGCCGGTGCGTTCGGCGGGGAGATGAAAGACATCGTCATCGAGACGGTGTCGCTGTCTACGGGCGGCGAACGGACGGTCACGTCCGGCGATGACCACGCATTTGCCTATCGGCGCAGCCGGTTTTCCGAGACGGACAACGTTGTCGTTTCGTCAACGCTTCGGCTGACGCCCGGCGACCCGGAAACGATCGCGGCATCAATGCGCGCACTGGCCGAGAAGCGTCGGGCAAGCCAGCCGCTGGAGCTGCCGAGTGCCGGCAGCACCTTCAAGCGTCCGGCAACCGGATACGCCGCGGCGCTGATTGATCAGGCGGGGCTCAAGGGCTACGCCGTCGGCGGTGCGATGGTGTCACCCAAGCACGCGGGCTTCGTGGTCAATACGGGCGGCGCGTCCTTTGGGGACGTATTAGCCGTCATGGAACAGGTGCAAGAGACTGTTTTAAGGCAGTTCGGCATTGCGCTCGAACCGGAAGTGAAAATTATTCGCGCGGACAGATAAAGCGGGGGTTACGTTTATGGAAATACTCATCATATCAGGACTGTCCGGCGCGGGAAAAAGCCGCGTAGCGGCTGTGCTGGAAGACATGGACTTTTACTGCGTGGATAATATGCCCGTCGCACTGATGCCGCGTTTTGCCGAGCTGTGCCTGGCCACACGCGGACGATATGAGCGCGTCGCGCTCGTTACGGACATCCGTGCAATTGAAAACCTCAACGAACTCTTCGTCGCGCTTGACGAGATCCGTGACATGGGCTGTGATCAGCGCATTTTGTTCGTCGAGGCAACGCTTGAAACGATCGTCAAGCGTTACAAGGAGACGCGGCGGCGGCACCCGCTTGACCCGGACGGCGGTGACTTGGAAAACGCCGTGCACCGCGAGATCGAGATCCTCGGCCCGGTGCGCGATCAGGCCGACATCATCATCGATACGACCGATCTCACACTCGGCCGCCTTCAGCGGCGGCTGTACGCGATCTTCAATAAAAGTGCCGATGAGCGGCCGCTGAATGTTAATATCATCTCCTTCGGCTACAAATACGGTATTCCGATCGAAGCCGATCTCGTATTTGACGTGCGATTTTTGCCCAATCCCTACTATGTGCAGGAACTGCGTGATTTGTCCGGCCTGGACGAAGCGGTAAGCTGCTTTGTGTTCAACATCAACCACACGAAAGAGTTTTATGCCAAGCTTTCCGACATGATGGACTTTTTACTGCCGCACTACATCGAGGAGGGCAAACATCATCTTGTGGTGTGCATTGGCTGCACCGGCGGACGCCATCGCTCCGTCGCCATTGCCAAGACGCTGGGAGATTACCTATCCGATCAGGGGTATCCCGTTATCTGCCACCATCGGGATATCGATAAATAACTGCGCCGCTCTACAGGTGAGCGCGGACGGGAAACGGGGGCGTGAGATGGATTACTATTTTGAGCAGGATACACGCGCGCCGTCTGTTGTCTGCATCGGCGGCGGCACGGGGCTGTCGACGATGCTGCGCGGGCTCAAGCACCATACGCCGAACATCACCGCCATCGTCGCCGTCACGGACGACGGCGGCGGCTCGGGGACCCTGCGCGACGAGCTTGGGATGCCGCCGCCCGGCGACATCCGCAACTGCATCCTCGCGCTGTCGAATACGGAACCGACGATGCAGCAGCTGATGTCCTACCGGTTTACGAACGGCAGCCTGACAGGTCAAAGCTTCGGCAACCTGCTACTTGCGGCGATCAACGGCATTTCCGACTCGTTTGACAAGGCTGTTGCGCGCATGGGCGAGGTTCTGGCAATTACAGGCCGAGTACTGCCTGTCACAAACGCCGATGTGCGCCTGATGGCCGAATTTGAAGACGGCTTCACCGTCTACGGCGAAACGAGGATCGTTCAGGCTAAAAGAGAGCGCGGATGCCGTATCAAACGCGTCCAGCTCGTCCCGTCGCCGGTACAGGCGCTCCCGGAGAGCGTACAGGCGATTGACGAGGCCGATCTGATCTTGCTTGGGCCGGGCAGCTTATACACCAGTATTATCCCAAACCTGCTTGTCGGCGGCATCACCAACGCGATTACGCGCTCCAAAGCGCCAAAGATATACGTTGCGAATATCATGACCCAGCCCGGCGAAACGGAAGGGTACGCCGTGTCCGATCACATCATGGAGCTGTTTGGACACTCGTCTGATAAATTGTTCGATGTGTGTTTGGTCAACACTGCCGGCCCGTCGCCGACCATCGTACGCCGGTATGCCGACGAGGGCGCCGACCTGCTGACGTACGACGCATCTGCCATCGCGCGGCTTGGTGTTGAAGCGGTTTTTGCACCGGTCGCAGACAGCCGCGAGGACAAGGCGCGGCATGATCCGGAGCTGCTGGCCGATCAGATCATGCGGATTTTTGAGCAGCGTGCACCGACGAAGCTTTATAACACCAAGCTATAAGCCGGTACATAGACACAGCGCCACGGCGGCGACGAGGGGAGGCTGGCATGTCGTTTTCCAACGAAACTAAAAATGAACTGTGCCGCGAGCCGCTCGCTCGGAGCTGCTGCGCCATCGCGGAGTGTTATGGCCTGCTTCTATACTGCAATACGTTTTCGACGCGTGAGATCCGAATTATCACGGAGAATCGTGCGTTTGCGGCACGCCTGCCCAAACTGTTCAGCCGCGCGCTTGGATTGACGTTTGATGTTATTCCAAAGCCGGGCAGTACGACGGGTAAGCATACACTCAAAATCAGCGATCCGGCGAAGGTCAACGCGGTGTTCGAAGCGTTTGGACTGACCGGCGGACAGATGCTCGCGCACCATGTCAATCTGAGTGTTCTCGAAGACGACTGCTGCCGGACGAGCTTTTTGCGCGGCGCTTTTCTTGCCGGCGGTTCGGTGACCGATCCCGTCAAGCGGTACCATCTCGAACTGGTGACCGACCACTATCATGTCAGCCGAGAGACGTATTCGCTGATGCTCGACATGGGGTTTGAGCCAAAAGAAGCCACGCGTAAAGGGAATTACGTTAACTACTTTAAGCAAAGCACTCGGATTGAAGACTTTTTGACGACGATTGGCGCGCCAATCTCCGCGATGACGCTTATGTCGCAGAAGATCGAGAAGGATATGCGCAATGCCGTCAATCGAAAGGTCAATTGCGATACGGCAAACGTCACCAAAACCGTCGACGCCGCACTGGTGCAAATTCGGGCGATCGATACGATTAGCAATGGTCTGGGTGTTGACAGGCTGCCGCAAAAGCTGCGCGAGACAGCGCAGATGCGCCTGGATAATCCGGAGATGAGCCTGAGCGAGCTGGCAGAACTATCACAGCTGACAAAATCGTGCCTCAACCACCGACTGCGAAAACTGGTCGAGATGGCCGAGGGTATAGCGGTTCAAAAATAAAAAAACAGGCCGAAAGGCCTGTTTTTATTATGTCTATCGATATTTACGGCTGCTGCTGGAGATAGTCTTTTAAAAATAACATCGCTTCCTTGTAGCCGTCAAACCCCTTGCCGGCGATGGTTTTAAGGCAAGCGGGGGAAATATATGAGTGGCGCCTGAATTCTTCCCGGCTGGCAATGTCGGACAAATGCACTTCGACCGTCGGCAGGGCGACGGCTTTGAGCGCGTCAAGAATCGCGACGCTTGTGTGCGTATATGCCGCGGGATTAATGACGATGGCGTCGATACTTGTAAATGCCCACTGGATGATATCAACAATCGCGCCCTCGCTGTTAGACTGGAACAGTTCCGCTTCCACACCGAGCTCGTCGGCACTTTCGCGTAAAAAGTCTAGCAGGTCCTTGTAGGTGCGAGCACCATAAATATCCGGTTCACGCAGGCCAAGCAGATTAATATTCGGCCCGTTGATGACAAGAAATCTCACAGCTTCAGCTCCTTTTGTATCAGCGCGACTGTTTCGTCAACGCCGCAAACGCGCACGGTTACGTCGCTCCAGCTATTATATAGGGGCAATCGCGCGGCGGCAAGTGCAGCGACGCCGGATTTCTGTGACAGCGGCCGGCCGCTCGTCGGCAGTGCCGCTGTATCACGTTCCAGATAGACGCAGGTGCTGTTTTGCCGGATCAGCCGTCGGTTTTCCGGCTGCGTGACGATTCCGCCGCCCGTCGCGATGACGCAGCCGCTTTTTTTTGCGACATCCGCAAGCGCTTGTGTCTCGAGACGGCGGAATGCCGGCTCGCCGTCATCGGCAAGAATCTGAGGGATACTTTTTCCGGCTTTTTCAACGATGAGCGTATCCGTATCGAAAAATGGGCGCCCCAGCTGTAGCGCCAGTGCCGCGCCTGTCGTCGACTTACCGCTGCCGGGCATACCGATCAGTACGATGTTCTTCGTGTCGCGCTCAATGACGGCGGTAATGCCCGCTATGACATCGTCGCTGATCGTCGCATTTGTAAACAGTTCGGCGGCACGCTTGGCCTGCGCGACAAGCATCCCCAGCCCGTTAACGGATGCAATCCCGTGGTCCGCCGCGTCCAGCAGCAGCGACGTTTTGGCGGGATTGTACACGATGTCAATGACGGCTTGGCAGTCGCTAAAAACAGATAAGTCGATCGGGGAGACACCGACGTTTGGATACATACCGACAGGCGTTGTATTAACGATAATCTGCGCGTCGGCATGACGGCTGAGGTTTTCGTAATTGTCCGGTCCCGAGCGCGAAATGGTCACAATCGGATCGGCCGAGCGGCTTTCCAGCACGGCGCGGACCGTTACAGACGCGCCGCCGCTGCCGAGGACGAGCGTTTTCCGACCGGATATATCGGTGCCGAGCGTATTAAGCAAATACGAAAAGCCGTCAAAGTCGGTGTTGTCGCCGTAGAGTGATCCGTCGGATCGCCGTACGATCGTATTAACGCTGCCGAGGGTACGCGCCGCGTCCGACAAGGCATCGCAAAACGGCAGCACGGTCTTCTTATACGGAATCGTGACGTTTAGTCCGTCGAAATTGCCGCTTTGCAGAAACCCGGCGACATCGTCGGGCGCTTTTTCGTACAGCAGATACTCGTAGTCACCGAGCATCGCGTGAATTTGCGGTGAAAAGCTGTGCGAGAGCTTTTCACCAAGCAGGCCGAAATGTTTTCCACTGACTGCCTGCGCCATTTTACACCACTTCCAAGTAGCTGCCGAGGTATTTGAATTCTTCACATACGGTATCCAGCTCGCTCATCAGTTCGGCAAATTGCGGTGAGTAGACGGGCGTATCGAGATCAAAATAGAACATGAACTCAAAATCGCGGTCGGGGATTGGTCGGCTTTCGAGTTTGATGAGGTTGATGCCCAGCGCGTTGAAACGTCCGAGAATGCGGTACAGGGAGCCGGGGTGATGCGGTACGACGAGCATTACGCTGGTCTTGTCTGCGCCGGGATAGATCTCAAGCTTTTTCGAGATGGTGATGAAGCGCGTATAGTTGTTGCCCTTATCCTGCACCGACTCTGCCAGACACTCAAGCCCGTACAGCTCTGCGCAGTAGCGCGACGAGAGCGCGGCGACGTCTGTACGGCCGGATTCGGCGACCATCTTGGCGGCCAGGGCGGTGTTTTCCACCGGTGTAACCTTGACGCCTTTGAGCGATTTGAGGTACCCGGCACACTGGTTGAGGCCTTGTTCGTGTGAAAAAACCTCTTTAATGTCCGCGAGCTTCGTGCCGCTCTTGACGAGCAGGCTGTGGTCAATCTTCAGGCGCGTGCTGCGCACAATGTAGAAATGATATTTCATCATCAGGTCGTAGATCATGTTGATCGAACCGGCGGTGCTGTTTTCGAGCGGCAGCACACCGTAGCGGCATAAGCCGGAATCGATGGCGGCAAAGACGCTGTCGAACGTGCCGCAGAACATGATGTTCGGCATGTTGAACAGCTTTTGACACGCCAGCTGAGAGTATGCGCCCTCGACGCCCTGACACGCCACAACCGGATTTTGCGGAAAGAGCTTATCCGTCTCGTCGATGGCGCGCGTGATCTCCGAAACGAGCGGCGACGTCGGGTACAGCATCTTTTCCTGATACGTGCGGCTGAGGTCGAACAGCAGCGCGTAAAGAGCCGTCGCATACGTGCGAAGCTGCTCCGGTGTTTTCCCGTCGATATCATTAAGTTTCTGCCGCTCACGTGCGGGGTCATAAACCGTCAGATTGTTGTCGCTTTTATACTGCGCGATCTGAACCGCGACCTCCATGCGCTCAATGAACGCTTTTAAGAGTGCCTCGTCGGCCGTGTCGATCAGTTCGCGCAAATTTGATATATCCATTACAGTGTTCCTCCCATATAGTTGCCGTCGTCCAGTAGTGCGTCGAGTATCGCGAGCGCGGCGGCCGCCTCGATGACGGGTACGGCGCGCGGTACGATGCACGGATCGTGGCGTCCGGTAATCGTCAGTTTTGTGTTTTCGTTTCGGGACAGGCTGATGCTTTGCTGTTCAAGCCCGATCGAGGGCGTCGGCTTGATTGCCACGCGGAAAACGACGGGCATGCCGGACGTGATGCCGCCAAGAATGCCGCCGTGGTTGTTTGTGCGCGTTTTTACTGTTTTGTCGTCCATGTAAAACGCGTCGTTATGCTCGGAGCCGCGCATCGTCGCCGATGAAAAGCCGCAACCGAACTCGACGCCCTTGACAGCCGGTACGCCGAATACGATCGACGCGATGCGGTTTTCCATCCCGTCAAACATCGGATCGCCGAGACCGGCAGGCAGTCCGACGGCTGCGCATTCGATGATGCCGCCGACAGAGTCGCTGTCCTGGCGTGCCGTTTCGATAGCGGCGAGCATCCGCTCACCTGCGTCGGCGTCCAGAACGGGGAAGGGGGCGGCGGCAAGCAAATCAAACTCGCGTTTACCGACCGAAACGGCGTCGAAAGGCGTGTCTTTTTCCGTGCCGACGGCAGCAATATGCGCGCCGATATGAATACCGCGCTCGGCTAGAATTTGCAGACAGATGCCGCCGGCGATGCACAGTGGCGCTGTCAGCCGTCCGGAAAAATGGCCGCCGCCGGATACGTCGTTAAAGCCGCCATATTTAACGTGAGCGGTAAAGTCGGCATGGGCAGGACGGGGCACGTCCCGCACGGCGTCGTAATCGCCGGAGCGTGTGTCGGTGTTGCGGATGACGGCCGCGAGCGGCGCGCCGCACGTTTTACCGCCAGACAGGCCCGATAAAATTTCGGGGATGTCCTTTTCGCGCCGCGACGTCGTATGCTTGCCCTGACCGGGCGCGCGCCGCGCCATAAAAGCGCCGAGCGCGTCAAGGTCAATGCGCGCGCCGGGCGGCAGACCGTCGATGACGACGCCGATACCGGCCGAGTGCGACTGGCCGAAAATCGATATTTTTACGGTGTGTCCAATACTAGACGACATCAGCTTTCCTCCTTTACAGACCCGCCAAGCGCCTTGTAGTCCGTCCAGAAGCCGGGATAGGACTTCGCGACGGCTTCGGCGCCGTCAACAGTCACCGGCGCGCTGCACGCACACGCGGCGACGGCGGCGGACATGGCGATGCGGTGGTCACCGTGTGCGCTGACGAGGCCGCCGGCCAGGTGCGGCTTACCGTTGATGACGAGCCCGTCCGATGTTTCCTGTACGTCCGCGCCGAGCGCGCTCAGCGTCTCAGACACGGTTTTAAGCCGGTCGCTTTCCTTAATGCGCAGGCGTCCGGCATTGTAAATGGTCGTTTGACCGTCGGCCACGGCGGCCACGGCGGCCAGTACCGGGACGAGATCCGGCGTGTCACCGGCGTCGTATTCAATGCCGTGCAGCTCGGTACGCGAGACGGTCACGTTGTCGGCTTCGACATTGACAACGGCGCCGAAGCGCTCCAGCGCAGACAGCACGGCACGGTCGCCCTGTATCGAGCCGCGGTTGAGGTTTGTGACGGTCACCGGCTCGCGTGACAGCGCGCCGGCACACAGCCAGAAGGCCGCGTTCGACCAGTCGCCCTCTACGGTGAGGGTTTCCGGTGCCGTCAGTGTCTGTTGGCCGGGGACGGAATAGTTGCCGGCGGCGTCTCGGATTTTGACACCGAAACGCGTGAGCACGTCACGCGTCATATCAACGTACGGCTTGGATTCAAGACGCCCAGACACCTTGATAAGACTGTCGCCGGCGAGAAGCGGCAGCGCCAGCAGCAGACCGCTGATGTACTGCGAGGAAATATCACCCGGGATCGAATAAGTACCGGCCTGGAGCTGTCCGCTCATATACAGCGGTGAGTGGCCCGGCGCCGTCATAGCACAGCCGTGGCTGGTAAGTTCCTCGTAAAGCGGCGACAGCGGACGCTCGGGCAGGCGGCCGCTCATGATGAAGGTGGCGTCGGTGCCGAGCGCGGCAGTGACGGGCAGCATAAATCGCAGCGTCGAGCCGCTCTCGCCGCAGTCGAGCGTGCGCGCGCCTTGAACGGGACGCTCGATTGGCACGACAGTAAAGACGCCGTTTTCGTATGTGATTTGTGCGCCGAGCGCCGTGAGGCAGCGAACCGTCGCGTTGATATCGTCCGACGTTTCCGCGCAGACAACGCGCGACGAGCCTGACGAGAGTGCCGCGGCAATTAAGCAGCGATGCGCCATCGACTTTGACGCGATCGCGGCGACGGAGCCGCCGAGTGCCGGTTTAGTGATCGTCAGCTTCATGTTTGATACCACCTTGAAGCCCGAGCGAGATGAAACGCTCAAGCTGATTAGTCGGGGTTTGCTGCAACACGCACGTGCCGATGGCCTGCGGCAGCACAAGCGTGATCGTGTCGCCGGTGCGCTTTTTATCGTGCAGCGCTTCTGCGGCCAGCTCGGCGGGGGAGAAGGCTGATGTCGTCGGCAGGCCGAGCGACGCGATCAGCGCGACGAGATCGAGCGCCGTCTTCTCACCGCAGATGCCCATCTTAACAGCCGCGTGCGCCGTGATCGCCATTCCGGCAGCGACGGCGTGGCCGTGCAAAATCGTATAGCCGCTGCGCGCCTCGATGGCGTGCCCGACCGTATGTCCGAAGTTCAGGAGCTTACGCGGTCCGGCTTCCTTTTCGTCGATGGTCACGACGTCACGCTTGACGGTAACGCACCGCGCGATGATTTCTTCAAGCTGCGGACGGATCGGCTTTTGGAGCAGGCTGAACAGTTCCGTGTCCGCGATGACGGCATATTTGATGACCTCGGCGAGCCCGTCGCGGAAGGTTTCGTCTGTCAGCGTGTCCATCAGTGACGTATCGCATATAACAAGGTCGGGCTGATAAAACGTACCGGCGAGGTTTTTACCGGCGTCGAGATCGATTGCCGTTTTGCCGCCGACGGATGAATCAACAGCGGCCAGCACGGTTGTTGGAATTTGTACAAGCCGGATGCCGCGTAAATAGGTTGAGGCGGCGAAGCCTGCCAGATCACCGACGACGCCGCCGCCAAGCGCGACGATTGTGTCGGAGCGTGTGAGCTGGTTGTCAGCCAGAAAATTCAGAAGCCTGATATACGTATCGGCATTTTTATGCCGCTCGCCGTGCTCAAAAACGAACTTGACTGTCTTAAAACCGGCGACGGACAGTACGCCGAGCAGGCGGCTGGCGTACAGTGTGTCGACCACGTCGTCGGTCACGACGGCCACCGTACCGCTTTTAGCCAGACCCATCAAAAGCCGGCCGGCTTCATCCAGCAGGCCCGCGCCGATTTGTACGTCATACGTTTTTGAGACTTCGACCGTGATTGTTTTCATCCGTCCAGCTCCTGTTTGATTTTGCGCCCTTCATCTAGAAGTGCGCGTAGCGCTTGTTTGTCGTTATCCGCGAGCGCGTCGCGATACTTTGTGATGGCATCGATGAATATATCCATTTCGCGCAGCAGTACGTCGCCGTTGTAGACAAACAGCTCCGCCCACATATCGGGGTTGAGCCACGCGACCCGCGTGAGGTCCTTATAGCTGCCGGCAGAGTAGCCCTGGTGCTGCTTGGCTGACGGGCTTTTAATGAATGCGTTGGAAACGATATGCGCCATCTGCGAGGTAAAGGCGATCATCTCGTCGTGCTTTTCCGCCGTCGTGACAGTCAGATGCCCAAAGCCGACAGGCGCGAGCGCCTTCTCGATTTTGTCAAAAAGCATCACGTCGTCGTAAACAGGCGGCACGAGGATCATCGACGCGCCTTTAAACAGTGTTGCGCTGCTGTACTTAAATCCGGAATTGTGCGTACCGGCCATCGGATGCCCGCCGACGAAGGCAAAGCCGTTTTCGGCGGCAATCTCAAAGCAGGGCTCACACACGGCGCGCTTGACGCCGCAGCAGTCGAAGACGATCGCGTCTTTTTTAATCAGCGGCGCGTTTTGCCGCAGGTAATCGACGGCGTCACCGGGATATACCGCGATGAGGATGCAGTCGCACTGGCCGATCGTCGTCTCGTCAAGCCGTCCGTCGATGGCGCTGTAAAGCTCCGCAACACCAAGCGTCGACGCGTCGAGATCGTATCCGTAAACCGTATGGCCGGGGACGCTTTTATACGCCTTGGCGAGCGAGCCGCCGATGAGGCCGAGCCCAGCAATACCGACAATCATTGTGCGACCACCTCGCGGATCTGAAAGACCTTTTTCGCTACAGACTCAAACTGGTCGGGCGTTAGTGACTGTGCGCCGTCGCATAGGGCGCATGACGGGCAGTTGTGTACCTCGATCATGATGCCGTCCGCGCCGGCGGCAGCGGCGGCCATCGCCATCGGCTCGACGAGCGTGGCTTTGCCGGTCGCGTGGCTGGGATCGATGACGATCGGCAGATGCGTCAGCTCCCGGAGTACCGGGATGGCGGAAAGATCCAGTGTATTACGCGTGTACGTCTCAAACGTGCGGATGCCGCGCTCACAAAGGATGACATTTTTATTGCCTTCGGACATGATATACTCGGCGCTCATCAGCAGCTCCTTGAGCGTATTGGCCAGACCGCGCTTGAGCAGGATCGGCTTATCGAGCTTGCCGAGCTCCTTGAGCATTTCGAAATTCTGCATGTTACGCGCACCGACCTGAATCATGTCAACCTCGGCGAACAGCGGCAGATGATTGGCGTTCATGATCTCCGTGACGATCGGCATGCCGGTTTTCTTCTTCGCTTCGAGCAGCAGTTCAATGCCTTCTGCGCGTAAACCCTGGAAGTCGTATGGCGACGTGCGTGGCTTGAACGCGCCGCCGCGCAGGATGCCGGCGCCTGCAGCCTTGACGTTTTCAGCGATTTCGGTAATCTGCTCAGCCGATTCGACGGAGCAGGGACCCGCAATCAGCTGGAAATGACCGCCGCCGATCGGCACGCCAGATACATCAACGACGGAATCGTCGGGATGGAACTTGCGGTTGGCGCTTTTGAACGGTTCGGTGATGCGTGTGACGGACTCGATCATTTCAAGACCCTGCAGCAGTTCGACGTCGATCGTGCTTGTATCCCCGATCAGACCGACGATTGTGCGGAATTTACCCTCGGAGAGGTGCACATCGAGTCCGCGGCTTTTAAACCACGATATGAGGTTTTCAATTTGTTGGGGCGTCGAGCCCGGTTTTAATACTGCGACCATTTTTTTGTCCTCCTTATTGTAGGCGAAATTACCATGTTTGTAAATTGTAGAGACCGAGGTTTATTTGCGGCCACTAAAAAAGGGGCTGTGCAGCGATTCGTCTGCACAGCCCCTTGCAATCTCTCGTTACTTCAACGGTAACCGTTAACTTGCATTTTTTGCAGCACACATCGCCTTTACTTTTTTGTTGCTAAAGTAAAAGTAAAAGTATGAATAGGCAAAAAATACGTTTTTCATATCGGCTCCCAATAGATGAAAATGAAGTAAAAACAATTTACCACATGTGTTCAAACCTGTCAAGTCATATTTTCAAGACTTTAAAGCGTTAAACTTGTTCGACGCTTTTTTTGTTGACAAGCGGGGCATAAACAAGTACAATCTCGTATAGATTTAGTTAGTTCCGTAAACTAATTATGGAAAAACGATTGGCAGCCGCGACATGACGGGGGTGGAGTTATGCAGAATTTTCACAAAACACTTAATAATAAACTGCTGGAAATCTACCACAACATAGTGCGTGTCGAGGAAGAATTCTTGCGCCGTAACCGCCGCATCAACCTCACCATTCGCGAGATGCATCTGATCGAGTGTGTCGGCATGGATAAAGAAGCCGGCAAAACAGTCAGTGAGATCGCAGAGTTTTTAAAGGTTGCGCGCCCGACTGTGACGGTCGCCGTCAACAAACTGGAACGGAAGGGTTACGTGTCTAAAAACGCGTGCTCGTCAGACGGGCGCGTTGTCCGTGTGACGCTGACGCGTGAAGGGCGCAAGCTCGATATGTACCATAAGCGCTATCACATGAGTATGATTCATGAGATTGAAGACGAATTCGGCGAGAACGAGCAGGACCTACTTCTACGTGTTATTGAGAAGCTGAATAAATTTTTTGAAAGCAGTGTTGGAGCGAAACATGAGTTTTAAAATTCTTGGCACCGGACATTACGTACCCCCGCGCGTTGTTACAAACGAAGAAATGTCAACAATGGTAGACACCTCGGATGAATGGATCACCCAGCGCGTCGGTATCCGCGAGCGGCGCGTGTGTGTGAACGAGACAGCGTCAGACTTGGCGTATAACGCAGCACTTGGCGCGCTGGAGATGAGCGGTACGACGCCGGACGAGCTGGACATGATCATCTGCGCCACCATCAGCGCTGACGACGCGTCGCCGTCGCTGGCGTGCAGTATCCAAAATATGCTCGGTGCAACGTGCCCGGCGATGGACGTGAGCGCCGCGTGCAGCGGTTTTGTGTATCTGCTGGATACGGCCGCCGGCTTCTTTGCCCGTAAAAAGGTTAAAAAGATGCTCGTTGTCGGCGCCGAGCGCCTCAGCCGTATGATCGACTTTACCGACCGTAACACCTGTGTCATCTTTGCCGACGGCGCGGGCGCGATGGTGCTCGGTGAGGGCGACGCCTTTTTGTCGTCCAAGCTGAATGCTAAGGGCGGCGACACGGTCATCAAGATTCCCAATCATCCCGGTACGTCACCGTTTTATAAAGTTGAAACACCGCCGCCGTACATCTATATGAACGGACAGGAGACCTTTAAATTCGCTGTTAACGCGCTGTCTGCCGACCTCAAACAGGTTGTTGCAGAGGCCGGTGTGACGGTCGATGATATAGCGTGGGTTATACCGCATCAGGCCAATATGCGCATCATCGACACAGCCAGCCGCCGGCTTAAAATACCGCTGGACAAATTTGCGATGAACATCGCGAAGTACGGCAACACGTCGTCGGCGAGTATCCCGATTATGTTCGACGAGCTTAACCGTGACGGGAAGTTAAAAGACGGCGACTATCTCGCCCTTTGCAGCTTCGGCGGCGGCCTGACGAGCGCGGCTTGCGTGATCCGCTGGCACGCGCTGTAATCCGAATCGCGCTATCTACTGTAAGTACCCCGTGCCGACAGGCGCCGGGTCATAAATAAGGGAGGAAACAATCATGGTGTTCGAAAAAATCGCGGAGCTTATTGCTGAGCATGCCGGCGCCGATGTATCGACGATCAAAGCGGATACGACGTTTGAATCGCTCGGCATCGACTCGCTCGATACGGTCGAGATGGTCATGCAGCTCGAAGACGAACTGGGTATCGAGATCGAGCTTGAGGAGAAGATCGCAACGGTTGGCGAGCTGGCAAAGTTCGTCGAGTCAAAGATGGAGAAATAAGCCGGGAAAGGATCCCAATTAATGATTAAAACGCCTGTGTGCGCGCTTCTGGGGATCGATTATCCGATCCTCCAGGGCGGCATGGCGTGGATTGCCGACGGTAAACTGGCCGCCGCTGTATCAAACGGCGGCGGACTCGGTATCATTTCTGCCATGAACGCGGGGCCGGACTATCTGCGCGAGCAGATCCATCTGGCGCGCGAGTTGACGGATAAGCCGTTCGGCGTCAACATCATGCTACTAAGTCCCCACGTCGACGCGGTCAGCCGCGTTGTGGCCGAGGAAAAGGTCGCCGTCGTCACGACGGGCGCGGGCAACCCGACCAAGTATATAAAAATGTGGAAGCAGGCCGGCATCAAGGTCGTCCCGGTCGTCGCGTCTGTCGCGATGGCAAAGCTGATGACCCGCGGCGGCGCCGATGCGCTGATCGCCGAGGGCGGCGAGAGCGGCGGCCACGTCGGCGAGACGACGACGATGGTCCTCGTGCCGCAGATCGTCCGTGCGACGACCCTGCCGGTTATCGCAGCCGGCGGCATTGCCGACGGGAACGGCGTCGCGGCAGCGTTCATGCTGGGCGCTGTGGGCGTTCAGCTCGGTACGCGCTTCCTTGTGGCCGACGAATGCGCGGTTCACGACATTTATAAGGATAAAGTTATTGCGGCTAATGATATTGCCACGATTACGACAGGCAAGCGGCTGGGGCATCCCGTCCGTAGTCTGAAAACGCCGTTTGCACGCGCGTATTTTAAAGCGGAGTATTCAACCATGCCGGACGACGAGCTTGAAGCGCTCGGCGCGGGCACGCTGCGTCTTGCCGCCATTGAGGGCGACAAGGAAAAGGGCTGCTTCATCGCTGGCCAGTGCGCCGGTATGATCGATAAGCGCCAACCGGCGGCCGAGATGATCCGCGAGATATTTGAGCAAGCCGAAACCGTATTAAGTGAGGCTGGAAAATGGGTAAAATAGCAATTATTTTTTCGGGCCAGGGCGCCCAGTATACCGGTATGGGACGTGAGCTGTATCAGGCCAGTGAGGCTGCGCAGGACGTATTCGATATGGCCGACCGTGTCCGTCCCGGCACATCGACGCAGTGCTTTGATGCACCGGCGGCGGAGCTGGCGATCACGGAGAATACGCAGCCGTGCGTTTTTTGCGTTGATCTTGCCGCGGCCGCAGCTGTCCGCGAGGGCGGGGTAAAGGCCGACATGGTCGCCGGATTTTCACTCGGCGAGTTGGCGGCGCTCGCGTTTTCGGGTGCAGCGACGTATGAAGACGCGTTTAAGCTCGTTTGTAAGCGCGCAGCGTTGATGCAGCAGGCGTCCGTCGATAATCCCGCGGCGATGGCTGCGGTGCTAAAGCTTGACGACGACGCCGTCATTGCGCTGTGTGATCAGATCGACGGGGCGTATGCCGTTAATTTCAACAGTCCCGGCCAAGTTGTTGTGTCGGGGTCTAAAGACGCACTGGATGCGCTTAAGGACGCCGTCAAAGAAGCCGGCGGACGCATGGTGCCGCTGAAGGTCAGCGGCGGATTCCACTCGCCGTACATGGCCAGCGCCGCGTCGGCGTTTCTGACGGCACTTGACGAAGCGACACTGACGCCGCCATCGATGCCGCTGTTTGCCAATGTAACGGCCCAGCCGTATGAAGATGACTACAAGATGCTGCTCAGTGAGCAGATTACAAGCCCGGTGCTCTGGCACAAGACGGTCACCAACCTGATCGCCGAGGGTGCCGATACCTTTATTGAGGTCGGGCCGGGCAAGGTGCTGTCCGGACTGGTTTCGCGCATATCGGATCAGGTGCGCGTCTATAACGTCGAAGACGAAGAAAGCCTGAAGAATACACTGCGGGAGGTAACTGCCGATGCTTAACGGAAAAGTCGCGCTTGTAACAGGCGGCTCGCGCGGTATCGGCCGGGCCATCGCGCTGAAGTTTGCCGCGCTCGGCGCGGACGTGGCCATCATTTATGCCGGCAGCACAGACAAAGCCGCTGCCGTCGCCGTGGAAGCCAGGGCGCTTGGCGTACGCGCCGAAGCGTTCCAGTGCGACGTGTCGGACTTCGCGGCGGCAAAAAAAGTCGTTGACGACGTGAAAAATGCACTCGGCACGATCGATATCCTTGTCAACAACGCCGGCATCACGCGTGACGGGCTTGTCATGGCGATGAAGGAGGACGCGTTTGACGATGTCATCGCCGTCAACCTCAAGGGCGCGTTTAACATGATCCGGCACTGCACGTCGATTTTTGTACGTAAACGCAGCGGGCGGATCATCAATATCAGTTCTGTCGCCGGGATTGTGGGCAACCCCGGGCAAGCCAATTATTCCGCATCAAAAGCCGGGCTGATCGGACTGACGAAATCGGTCGCACGAGAACTGGCGTCACGCGGCGTGTGCTGCAACGCCATCGCGCCGGGTTTCATTGAAACCGACATGACGGATAATATCGGAAAAGACAATCCGATGATGACTTCTATTCCGCTCGGGCGGGTTGGCCAGACATCAGACGTTGCGGAAACGGCGGCCTTTTTGGCCGGAGACAGCGCCGGGTATATAACGGGCGAGGTAATCCGGGTCGACGGCGGCCTTGCCATGTGATGAACATAAGGGGAGACAGTTTATGAAAAGAGTCGTTGTGACTGGCTTGGGCGCGATCACCCCGGTCGGAAAAGATATTCAGACGATGTGGGACAATCTCGTTGCCGGACGGCACGGGATTACGCCGATCACGCGGTTTGACACCACAGACTTTAAAGCCAAGCTCGCTGCGGAGGTCAAGGACTTTGACCCGCTGCAGTACATGGATAAAAGTGAGGTGCGCCGCAGCGACCTCTTTACGCAGTATGCCGTCGCGGCAACTGTCAACGCTGTTGCAGACAGCGGGATAGAGGGGAAAGTCGCCCCGGAGCGTTTCGGTACGTATTTCGGATCCGGCATCGGCGGCATCATCACGCTGACCAACGAGCAGAACAAGCTCGTCAAAGGCGGCCCGCGTAAAGTCTCGCCGCTGTTTGTGCCGATGATGATTTCAAACATCGCCGCCGGCAATATCGCCATCCGGTACGGTGCCAAAGGGCCGTGCCAGTGCATCGTCACAGCGTGCGCCACCGGCTGCAACGCGCTCGGCGAAGCATTCCGCGCGATCAAACACGGCTACGCGGATGCGATCATCACCGGCGGCAGCGAGGCGGCGGTCATGCCGCTGTCGATTGCGGGCTTCACGAACATGACGGCGCTGACGACGGCAACAGACCCCGATCTCGCGTCGCTACCGTTTGACAAGCGTCGCGCGGGGTTCCTCATGGGCGAAGGCGCCGGTGCGCTGATTTTAGAAGAATACGAACACGCCAAGGCGCGCGGCGCGAAGATCTACGCCGAAGTTACCGGCTACGGCGCCACGTGCGACGCCCACCACATCACCGCGCCCGATCCGGCGTCCGACAGCTGTGCGCGCGCACTGCGCGATGCGTATGAGGAATCGGGCAGCCCGGCCGGCGGTATTTACATCAACGCGCACGGTACCGGTACGCCGCTCAACGACGTCGCCGAGACACAGGCGATCAAAAAAGCGTTTAGCGACCGGCTCGGCGACGTGCTCGTCAGTTCGACCAAGTCGATGACGGGTCACATGCTCGGTGCGGCCGGTGCTGTTGAATCGATCGTCTCGGTGCTGTCGTTGCAAACAGGCATCATCCCGCCGACGGCAGGGCTGAAAGAGCAGGATCCCGAATGCGATCTTGATTGTGTGCCGCTCACAGCGCGCCAAGCCGACCCGACGATCGCAATTTCTGTATCGATGGGCTTCGGCGGGCACAATGCGTGCGTCGCGTTTACAAAAATGAACGGCTAAAATAATATTGCGGCCTGATGCGTATATCGACGTATTGGGTCAGGAGGAAGCACAGTGGATAGAACGGAAATCATGGAGATCATGCCGCATCGGGACAATATGCTGCTGCTAGACACCGTCGACGTCGTTGACGGGAAAGCACGTGGCACGTATCATGTGCGCGGCGACGAATGGTTTTTAAAAGGGCATTTCCCGGGTAATCCCGTCGTACCGGGCGTCATATTATGCGAGATCGTAGCACAGTCGGTTTGTGTGCTGATGCCGGATATTGGTACGAATACACCGATGTTCACAGGTCTCGATAAGGTCAAGCTGAAAAATCCCGTCCGGCCCGGCGATACGCTGGAGATCGAGAGCGTGATTACGAAAGCGAAAGCACCGTTTTTCTTTGCCGAGGGTACAGGCACGGTGAACGGCAAGGTCTGTATTACGGGGTCGTTCTCATTTGCTCTGGTGAGTAAAGATCGAGCAGAAAACGTTAACAAGTGAACGAGCATTGAAGAAGCGAGGTGACTTCTGATGACACTGGATTCAATTTTTAAGAAGCCGAAGAACGAACTGGAGAAGGGCACGCGTCATCCGTCCGTCAAGGGTGCGCCGCCCGACTTTGAGTTGAAGGAAAAATGCCCAAGCTGCGGCACGGAAACGCCACTGAGCCAGTTGTGGGACAATTTGCAGGTCTGTCAGTGTGGGCATTGTTTCCGTATGAACTCACGCCAGCGCATCCAGATACTGACCGACGCCGACAGCTTCAAGGAGCTGTGGGGCGAGATGGAAAGCGTCGACTTTCTGAATTTCCCGGCATACAAAAACAAGCTTGAAAGCGTTCAGGCGTCCGCACGTGAAAACGAAGCCGTCGTCTGCGGCACAGCGACGATCGGCGGTAACGCGTGTGCGGTGTTCGTCATGGAGCCCTACTTCATGATGGGCAGCATGGGCACTGTCGTCGGCGAAAAGATTACGCGGTTGTTTGAGCACGCTGTTCAAGAAGGTCTGCCCGTCATCGGCTGCACCGTCTCCGGCGGCGCGCGGATGCAGGAGGGCATTTTGTCACTCATGCAGATGGCCAAGACGTCCGGCGCAGTTAAGCGTCACAGCGATGCGGGTCTGCTGTATATTACGCTGCTCACTGACCCGACGACGGGTGGTGTCACAGCCAGCTTCGCGATGGAAGGCGATATTATTATCTCGGAGCCCAACGCGATAGTCGGTTTTGCCGGCAAGCGCCTTGTGGAGCAGACGGTACGCAAAAAAGTACCGGCGGACTTCCAGAAAGCAGAGGCGCTGCTGGAGCACGGCTTTATCGACTTGATTGTGCCGCGCGCGGAGCAAAAGACTACGATCACGTCGCTTCTGAGCATGCATAAAAGGCAGGTGCGCGCATGAAGACAGCATACGAAATCGTCAAGGACACACGGTCGAAGAACCGGCCGACCAGCCTGGACTTTATCAGTAATATTTTCAGCGGCTTCATCGAGCTGCACGGCGACCGGCGCTTTGCCGACGATCCGTCCGTGGTGGGCGGCCTGGCAACGCTCGGTGACACGGCGTATACCGTCATCGCGACGGAAAAGGGGCGCGACCTCAAAACACGCATGCACCGTAACTTCGGTATGGCGCATCCCGAGGGCTACCGCAAAGCAATTCGCCTGATGAAGCAGGCAGAAAAGTTCCGTCGCCCCGTCGTTTGTTTCGTTGACACGTGCGGTGCCTTTCCCGGCATTGGCGCGGAGGAGCGTGGCCAAGGTCAGGCGATTGCCGAGAGCATCGTGGAAATGATGGCGCTCAAGACACCGATCCTGTCGATCCTGATCGGCGAGGGCGGCAGCGGCGGCGCATTGGCGCTGGCCGTCGCCAATGATGTGTGGATGCTTGAAAACGCGATATACTCCGTCGTTGCGCCGGAAAGCTGCGCGAACATACTGTGGCGCGATACGGAAAAAGCGGCAGAAGCCGCCGAGGACCTGAAGCTTACAGCGCCGGACGTGTATGAGCTGGGCGTCGTCGAGCGCATTATTTCTGAGCGCGGCGGTGATTGTGAGCTGATCTATCAGTCGCTCATCACCGACATCATGAACTGGACGGCGAAGATGAACGAGATGTCGACCGCGCAGGTCGTCGAGGCGCGATTTGACCGTTTCCGCAAACTCGGTGTGCCGCAGAGTACGACCGTCACAACGCCGCAGGGCTTCGTGGTGCCGCCGGAAACAGCATCTGCCGACGGGCAAACTGCCGACGGTCAGTAGCATTTACTGAATTCAATAAAATCAAAAGAGCCGCCGTAACGCACAGAAGCGTTACGGCGGTTTAACATATTAACTAAAAAGCGCGTCATGATGTTCGTTTGATTATGCAGTAGTTTACATGACCCGATTAACAATAATGCGATTTAACGCAGAATTAACATAACTGCGATAATGGCTTTTACTTAGAATTAGTTAAATACAGGTGTTATACAATTTAACTAAAATTCATAGTTAAAAAGGAGCAAAGTAAATGAAAAAGATTCTTGGGATTGCCATGGCGGCTATGTTGGTGCTCGTCGCGTTGACAGCTTGTAACAACAACACGACAACAAGCCCCTCCACCAGCACAAGCCCCAGCTCGACCCCCAGCACGCAGCCCAGCACAGACCCCAGCACGGACCCCAGCACAGATCCGACGATGGAAACCATGAGCGGCCCGATCACCGCCATCACCCGTGAAGAAGGTTCCGGTACGCGCGGTGCGTTCATCGAGCTGATGGGCATCGAGACGGACGAAGGCGACATGACGTACGAAATGGCGGAGATCGCCAGCGGCACCAATCAGGTCATGACGTCTGTCGAAAACAACGCTCAGGCCATCGGCTACATCTCTCTTGGTTCGCTCAACGATACGGTCAAGGCTGTCACGGTTGACGGCGTTGAAGCCACAGCGGACAACATCAAGGCTGGTACTTATCCGATCGCGCGTCCATTCAACATCGCATCCATGAACGGCGAATTCTCAGAAGTTGCACAGGACTTCATCAACTTTATCTTCAGCGAAGAAGGCCAGGCGATTGCTGAAGATAACGGTTACATCAGCAACGGCAATAACGGCGCCTACGCCGGCACCGGCGGCATGAGCGGCACGATCATTTGCGCTGGTTCCACATCGGTTTCCCCGCTGATGGAGAAAATCTATGAAGCGTACAAAGAGATCAATCCCGACGTTGAAGTTCAAATTCAGGCGAGCGGTTCTTCCTCGGGGATGACATCTGCCAAAGACGGTACGTGTGACATCGGTATGGCTTCCCGCGAGCTCAAGCAGAGCGAGCTTGACGCCGGTCTCGTTCCGCAGGTCATCGCGCTGGACGGTATCGCGGTTGTCGTTAACAACGATAACTCCGTCGACGGTCTGACCAGCGATCAGATCACGGCGATTTTCACCGGTGCAACGACAGATTGGGCTGACGTTGCATAACGAGCGCTGAATAAATTTGAGCCTGAGGGATGCTTAAATGCCCTCAGGCTCATTGCCATGGGTGGGACAGATGAAAAACTTTAAAGAAAAATCAATGAAATTGCTGTTTTTACTAGCAGCGTGTACCTCGATTCTTGCTGTCGCGCTGATCTGTATATTCATATTTTCTGAAGGCGTGCCAGCGATCAGTGAGATCGGTGTTTTTAAGTTTTTATTCGGCATGAAGTGGAAGCCGATGCAAGAGATCTTCGGCATTTTCCCGATGATCATCGGCAGTATTTATGTAACGGCGGGCGCCATCATCATCGGCGTGCCTATCGGTCTGCTAAGTGCGATTTTTATGGCGCGTTTTTGTTCGGCAGGCCTATATAAGCTTTTAAAGCCGGCGATCGAGCTGCTGGCCGGTATCCCGTCGATTGTCTACGGCTTTTTCGGTATGGTTGTGCTTGTGCCGGTTATACAGGATCTGTCCGGTGCGGCCACTGGTAAAGGATTATTGGCAGCGTCGATACTCCTTGGTATTATGATTTTACCAACGATTATCCAAGTTTCGGAATCAGCGATTCGCGCCGTACCCGAGCACTACTACGAAGGCTCACTGGCTTTAGGTGCCACGCATGAACGAACGGTGTTTTCCGTACTGGTGCCGGGCGCAAAATCGGGCATTATGGCGGCGATCATTCTCGGTATCGGCCGTGCGATCGGTGAAACAATGGCCGTCATCATGGTCGCGGGCAACCAACCGATTATACCAAAAAGCATATTAAGCGGCGTTAGAACATTGACGGCAAACATCGTTATTGAAATGGGATATGCGGCAGACCTGCACCGCGGCGCACTATTTGGAACAGCAGTCGTCTTGTTCGTGTTTATTTTGATTATTGTTTTGTCCGTATCTCTTATTAAGAAGAAGGAGACGGCCAAATGATTATAAATAAAACTACCTTCAAACAAAAGATGCGCAACTATTTAAAGCATCCGGTTTCATTGATACTGTTTATACTCGTCGTTTTAGCGACGCTTATTACAGTTGTCGTATTGTTAACGCTGGTCGGATACATCCTCTTCAAAGGTGTTCCGAATCTTAAATGGTCTCTGTTTGAATGGGAATATAATAGTGTGAATGCCTCGATGATGCCGGCGATCATTAACACGATTAAGATGACGGTTCTATCGCTGATTATTTCAGTTCCGCTCGGCGTGTTTTCTGCCATCTACTTGACCGAGTACGCCAAGCGCGGCAACAAGCTCGTCAAGGTAGTACGCATCACGACAGAAACGCTGGCAGGCATTCCATCGATTGTTTACGGCTTGTTCGGCTATTTGATGTTTGGCGTTGTTCTTGGCATCAGCTATACGCTGCTGGCCGGCGCGCTGACGCTATCGATTATGGTGCTGCCGACGATCATGCGCACAACGGAGGAGTCGATCAAGTCTGTGCCCGATACGTTCCGGGAAGGCAGCTTCGGCCTTGGCGCGGGACGGTTGCGCACCGTTTTTCGGATCATCCTACCGTCGGCGATGCAGGGCATCATCGCCGGTATCATCCTCAGTATCGGCCGTATGGTTGGTGAGACGGCGGCGCTGATCTTTACATCAGGTACGAGTACCCAGCGGACGCTGTCCGTCCATATGTACATGCTATCCACAGAAGGGATGTATATCAACGAGACCTATGCAACAGCTGTTGTACTGCTGCTGCTTGTCGTCGGCATTAACGCACTATCAAAAGTGCTTGCAAATAAAGCTTCGGTGAGGTAAGATATGGAAAAATATAGTATAAAGAACATCGATTTATTCTATACAGACTTTCAGGCTCTGAAAAATGTGAATCTGTCAATCGAAAATAACGAGATCATGGCGTTTATCGGCCCGTCCGGCTGTGGTAAATCGACGCTCTTAAAATCACTCAACCGCATGAACGATCTGATTGAGGGCTGCCGGATCACCGGTGAAGTATTACTCGATGGCGAAAGCATCTACGGTGATATGGACGTTAATCTGCTCAGAAAACGTGTCGGGATGGTGTTCCAGAAGCCCAATCCATTTCCGATGAGCATCTATGACAATATCGCCTACGGCCCGCGGACGCATGGCGTGCGCGGCAAAGCGCACTTGGACGAGATCGTTGAAAAATCTTTGACGGGCGCGGCGATCTGGGATGAGGTCAAGGACCGACTCAAATGCAGCGCGCTGGGCCTGTCCGGCGGTCAGCAGCAGCGGCTGTGTATTGCGCGTGCGCTGGCCGTCGAGCCGGAGGTGCTGCTCATGGACGAGCCGACAAGCGCATTGGACCCGATCTCTACATCAAAAATCGAGGAACTGGCGCTGGAACTGAAAAAAGACTATACGATCATCATTGTGACGCATAACATGCAGCAGGCGGCGCGTATATCTGATAAGACGGCGTTTTTCCTGCTGGGAGAGGTTATCGAATCAGGCAAGACGGAATCGGTCTTCTCCGTACCGACAGACAAACGTACCGAGGATTACATTACCGGGAGGTTTGGATAATGAGAGAACATTTCCAGCAGCAGCTAAGCCGCCTCAACACCGAGCTGATTAGTATGGGCGCGCTGTGCGAAGAAGCGATTGCGGCGTGTACAAAAGGTTTTATGGACAGTGATTTGCAGCAGATGAAGCACGCGCGCGAGGTCGAACGTGAGATAGACCAAAAGGAGCGCGACATTGAGACATTGTGCATGCGTCTGCTCTTACAGCAGCAGCCGGTTGCACGAGATTTACGCCTGATTTCGGCGGCGATGAAAATGATCTCTGATATGGAGCGCATCGGCGACCAAGCGGCGGACATCGCCGAGATTACACAATACATCCCGAATGAAAAAGACTTCAAGAGCTCGATTCAGATCGGGGAGATGGCTAAAGAGACAATTTCGATGGTGACGGATGCCGTCAACTCATTCGTCAAAAAAGACATTGCGCTTGCGCGCTCCGTTATGGACTGCGACGACATCGTCGACGATTTGTTCAGCCGCATCAAGGAAGAGCTGATCCGATACGTGTCCAGCGGCGACCAGCGCGGCGAACTGCTGCTCGACATTCTCATGATCGCCAAATACTTCGAGCGCATCGGCGACCATGCCGTCAACGTTGCAGAGTGGGTGGAATACTCCATTACCGGCTCGCACCCGAAGCTCGGCGGCCTGTAATAAAGACCAAAAAAAGAAGCGGGAGACAAATCGTCTCTCGCTTCTTTTAATTAGGCTTGCTGCCGCTGTATGATCGCACGTAAGCGCGGTCCGATGATCGAAGCGATGATGATCTTAAACGCGTCACCGATTAAATGCGGGACGAACAAGAGCAGTGATGCGCCGAGCGTCTGGCTCATTGAAAACATGAACCAAGCCGTTCCGAGCGCATACAGCGCGATGGTACCGAGAAGCATTGCCGGTGGATATAACCATTTGTTCGTCGGGTGGCGACTGATGATCAAGCCGGCAATGAGCGCGCAGGCAATATAGCCGGCAAGAAAACCGCCTGTCGGGCCGACGAGCACCTGAATGCCGCCTTGCATCTTTGAAAACACAGGTAAACCGACGGCGCCGATTGCTATGTACACGACGACGGACAACGTCGCCAGTCGCCAGTCGAGCGCGGAGGCAACCAAGTAGATGATCAGCGTCGCCAGTGTCAGGGGGATCGGTCCGATCGGAATCGTAAACGGTGCGACAACGCACAGTACGGCTGTAAAAACGGCGGTTGCCGTCATATTTCGGATTTTCATGCCGAGTCTCCTTCATAAGGGCGGACGCTTACTTCGCCGGAACCGAGTGCTTCGACCGTGCCGTCGGCGAAGCGGACGATCAGATGACACGCATCGTCAATACGCAATGCATGGGCATGGCGTATCGTCCCGTGGGCATGAACGTTCACGTCCATGCCGAGCAAGAATGAGCGATCGCGGTATTCATTAAGAAACGTCTTCTCGGATAAACGCCTATAATATGGCCAGAAGTTCTTAAGTATATCGGCGATCAGCCGGCTGCGCAGGCCAAAAGAATCGGTAGATGGGCATAGCGTGCCGGCAACCTTATCCAGTGCCGAAGGAAAGCCGCCGGGGGGCGGCGCGATATTGACACCGATGCCGAGCACGGCATAGTACATGCCACCGTTTTCAGCATTGAATGCGCCTTCAGTTAATATACCGGAGATTTTTTTGCCGTTGTAATAGACATCATTGACCCATTTGATCGTCGCTTTGCCGCCGCAGTGCGCTTCGACAGCGCGCGCGACAGCAACGGCGGCGGCCGTAGTAATCAGCGGTGCGTCGGCCGCTGTTGCGTCCGGCCGTAGCAGCAGACTGAAATAGATGCCAGTGCCGGCAGGGGAGTGAAAGTCGCGCCCGAGCCGCCCGCGGCCGCCCGTCTGCTTCTCGGCGACGGCAACCGTACCCTCGGGCGCACCATGCGCTGCAAGGTCTTTGAGGTAGGTGTTCGTTGATCCGAGCGATTTGAACACCTCAAATTGAAACGGCGCCGAAAATGCGGCGAAGTGCTTTTCAATCGCGGCTGCGGACAGCACGTCGCTATCGGTTGAGAGACAATACCCCTTGTTTGTCACCGCGTCGATGATATGGCCGTCGGCACGCAGGGCATTGACGGCCTTCCAGACGGCGTTACGGCTTACAAAGAGCGCGCCGGACAGCTGTGAGCCAGAGACATAGCGGCCTTTATTATCTTCAAGGACACGCAGGATCTGATCCTTGAGTTCCATTAAATCACCTCATTGTTTTGACAGTGTAAAATAAAAAAAGCTTATTGTCAACCAAGAATGAGATAATGGTGACAATAAGCTTTCTTATTCTGATAGAGGTGTCAGGCGCTTATTCGGCGATCAAACGGCGCAGCTCCGCTTCGGCCTCAATAGCGTTGGCGCGGCCTTTACTGGCGCGCATGACAAAACCGACAAGTGCTTTGATCGCTTTTTCTTTACCGGCTTTGAAGTCGTCGACCGATTTCGGATTTTCGTCAACGGCGGCTTTACACAGCTTCGCCATCTCTGTAGGATCGAAGCCGGCCATGTCCGCCTCGGATAAAAATGCCGTCGCCGGCTTGCCGGACTCAAGCATTTGGCCGAAAACGCGCTTGGCCAGATTGCGGTTGATTTTGCTGGATTCCAGCAGCTTTACCAGCTCGTTGAGCTGCTCTGCGGTGACGGGCGGCGACCAGTTTTCGCGCTCGGCTTCCGTCTGGATGAGGGAAAACATTTGCGTGACCATGAACGTCGCGGCCGTCTTCGGGTTTTGCAGTCCGTCGGACGCGCGCTCAAAGTAGTCCGAGACCGCGCGGTATTTTGTGAGCATGCGCGCGTCGGCTTCCGGGACGCCGAGGTCGTCGATGTAGCGCGCGCGCTTGGCGTCCGGCAGTTCGGGTAGCCCAGCTTCAAGCCGCGCCATGACGGTATCGGGAATGACGACAGGGATGATGTCCGGGTCGGGGAAGTAGCGGTAATCGTCGGCATTTTCCTTGCCGCGCAGGGAGGAGGTCATGCCGGTGTCTGCGTCAAAGTGGCGCGTCTCTTGGTCGATAGTACCGCCGGCAGATAGGATGTCCTCCTGACGCTCGAACTCGTAGGCGATCGCCGCGGTGACCGACGTGAACGAGTTGAGGTTTTTCACCTCGGCACGGATACCGAACGTCGTTTCGCCCTTCTTGCGCAGTGAGATGTTCACATCGCACCGCATCGAGCCCTCCTGCATCCGGCAGTCAGACACACCGACGGCGCGTAAAATCGTCTGGAGCTTTTCGAGGTACTCGACGGCCTGCTCGGCGCTGCGGAAATCCGGCTCCGAAACAATCTCGATGAGCGGCACGCCGCCGCGGTTATAGTCCATGAGCACCGCGCCGCCCTGATGGATGAGCTTGCCGGCGTCCTCCTCGATGTGGATGCGCGTGAGGTTAATATACGATCCGTCCGACAGCGCGATGCCGCCGCCTTCGCACAGCGGCTGCTCGTACTGCGAAATCTGATACGCTTTAGGCAGGTCGGGGTAGACATAGTGCTTGCGCGCCATGACGGAGTGCCGGTTGATCGTGCAGCCCAGCGCAAGCCCTGCCGTCGCCGCGTATTCGACGACGCGTTCATTTAAGACCGGCAGAGAACCCGGCTGGCCGGTGCAGATGGGGCAGCAGTGTGTGTTCGGCTCACCGCCAAATTGTGTTGTGCAGCTGCAGAAGATTTTTGTGGCTGTAGACAGCTCGACATGCGTCTCCAGCCCGATGACCATCTCATACATCCAGTGTCACCCCCATCTCAGCTGTTTTCATAAACGCACGTTCCGTCTCACGCTCAAAGGCAAGCGCCGTGTTTAAAATCGTATCTTCCCGGAATTTGTTGCCGATCAGCTGCAGGCCGATGGACAGCCCCTTGTCGTCGAAGCCGCAGGGGACTGAGACGGCGGGCAGCCCGGCGATGTTCACAGAGCACGTGCAGATATCCGTCTGATACGTCTCGACAGGCGATAAATCGGCGCCGAATTCGAGCGCTGTAACAGGTGCCGTCGGTGTGAGCAATACATCACACTGCTCGAACATTGACGAGAACTCGCGGATGATGCGCCGGCGCAGCAGCTGAGCTTTGTTGTAATAAGCGTCGTAATAGCCGGCGCTGAGTACGTAGGTGCCCAGCAGGATACGACGGCGAACCTCTTGCCCGAAGCCCTCCGTACGTGTGCGGCTGATAAAGTCGTTCAGATCGGAAAAATCATCGGTGCGATGGCCGTAGCGTAAGCCGTCAAACCGTCCGAGGTTTGATGATGCCTCGGCGCATGCGAGGATGTAATACGTCGGCAAACTGTAGCGGAGCATCGGGAAGTGCAGCGGTACGATCGTCGCGCCGAGCTTTTTATACAGGTCGATTGCCTTGTCGAGCGCTTTTGTAATTGACGGCGGCAGCCCTTCAAAGTATTCCGACGCGATGCCAATGCGCAACCCGTCAAGACGGCCTGTGAGCTTGTCGGAAACAGGCTCGGCGGCTTGCGACGTCATGTCGTCCCGGTCCTTGCCGACAAGCGCGTCGTATACGAGCGCCGCGTCTTCAACGCTGGCCGTAATCGGGCCGATCTGGTCGAGCGACGAGCCGTAGGCGATCAGGCCGCTACGTGAGACGGCGCCGTACGTCGGCTTAAGACCGACGAGCCCGCAAAACGACGCGGGCATGCGGATCGATCCGCCCGTATCCGAGCCGATGCCGTACACAGCGATATTTCCCGCGACGGCGGCGGCAACGCCGCCCGAGCTGCCACCGGCAACGTGGTCAAGGTTATGCGGATTTTTAGCGCCGCCGAAGTAGGAGTTCTCGCATGTCGAGCCCATGGCGAACTCGTCCATATTGCCCTTGCCAACAAGAATGGCGTTTTGCGCCTTCAGGCGCGACCATACAAATGCGTCGTAAATCGGCACGTAGTTTTCAAGCATATGAGACGCGCACGTAGTCGCCAGACCTTTTGTGGAAATGTTGTCCTTTAAGACGAAAGGCACACCTTCAAGCGGCGCAAGCGCATCGCCGTTTTTAATCTTCGTGTCGACAGCGTCGGCAGCTTGACGCGCCGCGTCAGCCGTAACAGAAACATACGCGCCGAGCGTCGGATTTATATTGAGCGAAGATTCAATATACTGATTTGTCAAGTCACGGCAGGAAATCTGCTTCGATTCGAGCAGTGTCTTAATATCGGAGATTGTAGTCATTCGATGAGACCTCCCCGTTTGCGCGCGACGAAGCAGCCGTCCTGCTTTTCGCCGGCGTTTTGCAGTATTTCCTCAACGGGCAGCGACGGACGCACCTCGTCGGGGCGCAGTGCCCACGGCGCATCCGTGTCCGGCGCGTCGTCGAGGTCGACGACGGCCTGCGCGATCTCGTCGGCAAAGTCGAGAACGCTGCCGAGGTCGCGGATAAGCGCGTCGGTATCCTCGCCGTCCAGAGAAAGCTTGGCAAGCGCAGCGAGCTTGTTGAGTTCGTCGATGGTGATCATATTGTCACATCCTTTAAGTCACCCAAATGGGCAGTTGATGTTAATAGTTATCGGATTTTTATATGCACGTCACGCAGCTGAAGCTCGGTGACCTCGCACGGCGCTTCCATCAGGAGATCCTGTGCATTGCCGTTGAGCGGAAAAGCGATGACGTCGCGAATCGTTTCCTCGCCGGCCAAAAGCATGACCATCCGGTCGACGCCGGGCGCCATACCGGCGTGCGGCGGCGCGCCGTACTGGAACGCTGTGTAGAGTGCGCCAAACCGTGCTTCAAGGTCTTCTTCGGAATAACCAGCGATCTCAAAGGCCTTTTTCATAACGGCCGGCGAATGGTTTCGCACGGCGCCCGATGAGAGCTCAACGCCATTGCAGACGATGTCGTACTGATACGCAACAATATCGAGCGGATTCTTCGTTTCAAGCGCTTCCAGACCGCCCTGCGGCATAGAAAACGGATTATGTGTGAATTCGATCTTGTTCGTTTCGGGATCGCGCTCGTACATCGGGAAGTCGACAATGAAGCAAAACTCGAAGGCATCGGTATCGATGATCTCGAGCGTCTCGCCAAGCCATGTACGGATCTGACCGGCGTACCGGTCGACGACGTCGGCCGCGTCGCAGACGAAAAAGAGCGTTTGCCCATCGGCGATACCACAGCTGTCGATTAAATACTGCTTTTGCTCAGCGGACAAGAACTTTTCGATCGGGCCCTTGAACGCGTCGCCGCTGAGTGTGATGTAGCCGAGACCCTTCATGCCGATCGATGTTGCGAATTTAAGCGATTCGTCAAAGAAGCGGCGCGGGCGGCCCGAGCAATCGGCGACGATGCCGCGCACAGGTTTGTTTTTGAACAGCGGGAAGTCGACGCCTTTGAAAAAGTCGGTTAGGTCGACGATCGTGAGCGGATTGCGCAGATCAGGCTTATCGGTACCGTAGGTCAGCATCGACTCGGCGTACGTCAGGCGGCGGAACGGCGCTTTGGACACACGGCGGTCGGAGAACGCAGTAAATGTGTCGTGCAGAACGATCTCCGCGACGCGTAAAACGTCGTCCTGACTGGCGAAGGCCATCTCGAAGTCGAGCTGATAAAACTCGCCGGGCGAGCGGTCGCCGCGCGCGTCCTCGTCGCGGAAACACGGCGCGATCTGAAAATACTTATCGAAGCCGGACACCATCAGCATCTGCTTGAATTGCTGCGGCGCCTGCGGCAGTGCGTAAAACTTACCCTTATGCTTGCGGCTGGGGACAAGATAGTCGCGCGCGCCTTCCGGCGACGACGCCGTGAGTATCGGCGTCTGGATCTCCAGAAAGCCGAGATCCTCCATCTTCCGACGCAGGTAACTGATGATCTGCGCGCGTAAAACGATGTTTTTGTGGATGGACGGATTGCGCAGATCGAGGTAGCGGTATTTTAGGCGCACTTCCTCGCGCGTTGCGTCCGACTCGCGCACCTCAAACGGCAGGACGTGTCGGCAAGGACCGAGCACGTCGATCGTGTCGGCGTGCAGTTCGATGATGCCGGTGTCCAGCTTGGGATTGACATTATCCTCGTCGCGCGCTTTAATCTCGCCCGATACGGCGATGACCGATTCGCGCGTGACGCCGTCCAGCATTGAATCATCGTGAAAGACGATCTGTGTAACGCCGTTTTCGTCGCGCAGGTCGAGGAATTTAACGCCGCCATGGTCGCGAATCGTGTCTACCCATCCGGCAAGGGACGCAGAAGAGCCGATGTTTGATTGTCGCAGTTCGTTACAGTGATGTGATCGAAGCATACTTACACCTCTTTTGAAATATAAAAATCCCGGAAATCATCCTGTGATAATTTCCGGGACGAGCAAATAAAATAATGCCCGCGGTGCCACCCGCATTGACGCGGTCCGCCGCGCCCACTTTACATATGAAGTTCCGGCTTAAATACATACGCGTCACCATATGCAAGCGTACAGCCCTGTACGCGTTGAAGTGTTCCCCGACTTACTACTCGTCCGTTACGCGCTCTCAGCCGGCGGCGCGAATTTTCTGTCGGACTTTCCAAAAAAGCGGAGTCTTCGTTCCGATTATATGCGATCATTATGTTGCTGTCAACTGCCAATCTACAAGGAAAACGCGTGATTTCACGTGTCTCGACCGACAGTTTTCCCAAAAACAGCCTTTTTATGCCTGCCGGATACACGCACCGGCACGATCGGCGTGGTCGGGAGTATACGCCGTCGGCTTAATATGGATTATTGTAAAGGACGAAAAAAGTTCAGATGCGTGCTTTAAAAGAGCGTGATTTCTGATTGGCAGAGCCGTGATAAATTTTGCAAATCGACGCCGCGCATGGTAAAATTCGGGGAGAAATAACCGGCGGAGGAGGTGACGGTATGTCGGCGCTGGAGACAGATATCCGATACATCAAGGGCGTCGGCGAGGCGCGGGCGAAAGCCTTTACGCGGATTAGTATCCGAACGCTTGGCGACCTTGTCCAATACTTCCCGCGTGCGTATGAAGACCGGACCGTCATCAAGCCAATCGCACTCGTGCTGCCGGACGAAACCGTCTGCGTGCGCGCGATGGCGGCCGGTACGCCGCGCTTATCGCGTGTGCGCAAGGGTCTTGACCTCGTCAAAGTGCGCGTCGTCGACGAATCCGGCGCGATCGACCTGACGTTTTTCAATCAAAGTTTTGTCAAGGACGCCATTAAGCAGGGCGAAACGTACGTTTTCTACGGCAAAGCGACCGGCACACCGCGCCGGCTGCAGATGCTCAATCCTCTTTTCGAAAAGGAATCGGCCCAGAATGTAACGGGCCGTATAGTGCCCATTTACAGGCTGACGTCGGGTCTGACGCAAAACGCCGTGATGAATGCCGTGCGGCAGGGGCTTGACGCCTGCGGCGATACGTTGCCGGACTACCTGCCGCAGTCGGTTCGGGAGGCCTACGCGCTTGCGCAGGTACGCTGGACCTATGAAAATATCCACTTTCCGGCGTCGGAGGAGGCGCTGGAGGTTGCCAGGCGTCGGCTGATTTTCGAGGAGCTGTTCGTCGTCTCGGCGGCGATGGCGCTGTTCCGGCACGGACGGCGCGCCGAGCAGGGGCGTGAATTGCAGCAAGCCGACGTGGCTGATTTCTACCGTACGCTGCCGTTTGAGCCGACCGGCGCACAAAAGCGCGCGATCAACGAGGCGACGGAGGATATGCGCCAAGCGGTGCCGATGAACAGGCTTATCCAGGGCGACGTCGGCTCGGGCAAGACGGCGGTTGCAGCGGCCTGCTGCTGGTATGCGTGGAAGTCCGGCTGCCAATCGGCGTTCATGGCGCCGACGGAAATCCTTGCCGAGCAGCATTATCGGTCTTTATCGGCGTTGATGATGCCGCTGGGGATCCGCGTCGGACTTCTGACGGGAAGCCTGACGGCCAAGCAAAAGCGCGAGATCATCGGCGCGCTGCGTCTGGGTGAAATCGACGTGATTATAGGCACGCACGCGCTCATTTCCGACGATGTCGCGTTTTTTGACCTCGCCCTCGTCATCACCGACGAGCAGCACCGCTTCGGCGTTGAACAGCGCTCGGCGCTCGGGAAAAAAGGCGACAGCCCGCACGTGCTCGTTATGTCGGCCACGCCGATACCGCGCACGCTAGCACTGATCATTTACGGAGATCTTGACGTATCGGTCATCGACGAGCTGCCGCCGGGGCGGCAGACGGTTGAGACGTACGTTGTCGGAGAAAAGCACCGCGAACGGACGTATGCTTTTATCCGTAAGCTCGTTGGTGAGGGGCGGCAGGTCTATATCGTCTGCCCGATGGTCGAGGAGAGCGAAACAGGGGATCCTGACCTGAAATCCGTCGAGCAGTATGCCAAACAGCTGGAAGAGTCCGTGTTCCCGGATCTGCGCGTTGCACTCGTGCACGGCAAGCTCAAGCCCAAAGCGAAGGACGCCGTCATGACGGCGTTCGCCGCCGGCGATGTCGATGTCCTTGTCGCCACAACGGTGATCGAAGTCGGCGTCGACGTAGCGAATGCGGCGTTGATGGTCGTCGAGAACGCCGATAGGTTCGGCCTGTCGCAGCTGCATCAACTGCGCGGGCGCGTCGGACGCGGGGAACATCAGTCGTACTGCATTTTGTTCGAGGGTGCAGGCGGCGAAACGTCACGCGAGCGGCTGAAGGTTATGAAGGAAACGTCCGATGGGTTTAAGATCTCCGAGCAGGACCTGAAGCTGCGCGGCCCGGGCGACTTTTTCGGTGCGCGTCAGCACGGGCTGCCGGAGATGAAGCTGGCGAACCTTGCAGGCGATATGGAGCTGCTGCGCCGCGCGCAGTCCGCCGCACTCGGCGTATTGCACGACGATCCCGGTCTGGACGCGCCGGTACACGCGGCGCTGAAAGCACGTATTGCCAATCTATTTACCGCCAGAGAAGGTACGCTCAACTAAAAATACGGTTAAAAAATGATTGGAAAAGCCGAAAAACACGGTAAATCACCAGTAAAATCACGAAAATACGCGTTCAAGGTTGAAATTACCGACGGCCCGAACTATAATAAAGCCCAGCGTAATTATTTGTTACGAATTGTTACTATTATTCTGCATCTCGGATAAGCACCGCATCAGCGGCGCGGTAACAACTGGGGGTGACGGTTTGAAACGGCCTGTAACTTACATATTAGCAGCAGTCATGCTGATTGGCATCTTGCTATCGCCGATTTCGACTGAACCGGCGCGCGCGGCAGGATTGACGACGAGCGAAGCGATGGTCGACGTCATTAAGAAATACGAAGGCTTCAGAACCTACATATACTGGGACGGCGGCTACGCCTATATCGGTTACGGAACACGCGTCAATTCCTGGGATTATCCCAACGGGATATCAAAAGAGGGCGCAGACGCGTTGATGCGCGACGCACTTAAGGTCAAAGAAGACGAGCTTAATGCCAAGATGGATAAATACGGCGTGACGCTTACGCAAGGCCAGTTTGACGCGTTGATGAGCTTTACATACAATATCGGCACGAGCTGGATGCGGTCGGGAAACAGGATATTCGATTACCTGACAAACGGCGTCGAAAACTACACCGATATCGAGATCGTTAACGCGATCGGCGTATGGTGCCACATGTACGGCGGTCAGGTTATTCCGATGCTGGCTGTGCGCCGCATGCACGAAGCGAAGATATTTCTGTACGACGACTACGCCAACTCCGACATGCACCAGTATATTTATCTTGAATACGACGCCGGCGAGGGCGAAGCGGAGCAAAGCATGATCTTCTATGAGGTTGGTGTCCCGTACGGCGCCTTCCAGCCGGCCGAACTGGCGGGTTATACGCTCACCGGCTGGCAGACCGAAGACGGCGTATTGCTCAGCATCTACGACACGGCGACAACAACGCAAACGGTCTGTGCAGTATGGGCGTCAGGCACCGTCGAGGTCGTTCAGGAGGAAATGTTCTCAGACGTCAGTCCGGACGACTGGTTTTATCAATACGTCAATCCGCTGTGCATGAGCGGTGTCGTCAATGGATACGAGGACGGCACGTTCAGGCCCGGGAACTCGATCACATCCGGTGAGGCGCTTAAGCTGATTCTGCGCGCCGTCGGTTTCTCCGAGCAGACAAATACGAGCACGCACTGGGCCAGTGGGTATCTGACGCTGGCCGCGTCAAAAGGCATCGCCGACGATACGTTGATCGTCAACCTCGATGTTGCGATCACGCGGCGTGCCGTCGCGGAGATTACGGCCAAATCGCTCGGCCTGCCGCCGATCGAGGAGGAAGGAACCTTTTTAGACACATCGGACGGTTTTGTCAATGCGCTGTACCGCTGCGATATTCTTACCGGCGTCGAAACGGCTGATGGATTGATGTTCAATCCGGACGATAGCATCACGCGCGCCGAGATCAGCACCATCGTTTGGCGGCTGGGCAACTCCAATGTGATTCCGTATTAAGGATATGAAAATAAAAAGCCCTCCCGTCGGGAGGGCTTTTTTCGTTACAATATGATGCAGATCAGGCCGCCGGCGCCTTCATTGACGATGCGCTGGAGCATTTCCTGCAGTCGCCCTTGCGTTTCGTCCGGCATTTTCTTGATTTTGTTGCTCAGCCCCTCGCCGGCGATGTCGTACAGTGACTTGCCGAAAATGTTGGATTCCCAGATGCGGCTGACGTCGCCCTCAAATTCCTGCAGTAGGAAGTTGATGATATCCTCCGACGATTTTTCGCCGCCGACGGCAGGGGAGACCTCTGTTTCAATGTTAGCCATGATCATATGGATCGACGGCGCGCTGGCCTTTAGCCGGACGCCGTAGCGCCCGCCCTGGCGGACGATTTCCGGCTCCTCAAGGTGCAGCTCTTCACGGCTGGGCATTACGATCCCATACCCGCGCATGCGTACGTCCTGCAAGGCCGAGTCGATGCGGTCATAGTCACGCTTGACTTTTGACAGCTGCGAGAGCAGGGAAATGAGGTCGCCGTCGTCTTTGATCTCCAGACCCGACTGCTCGCTGAGCGTCATGTAAAACAGCTCGTGCGGCAGCTCCAGCGTCGCCGTGACGGTGCCGCGGCCGAGATCCATATCGCGTACGGCGGCAAGGCTGACGTTGTTGTCCTCGCCGACAGCGGCGACAGCTGTTTCGACGTCTTTGATCTTATAGGCCGGATCAAGACTTGAGCGGATGGCTTGGAACAGCTCGCTTTTGATCGAATGATCCATCGGCAGCGCATTGACCCAGGCTGGCAGGTAGAAGCCAATCTCATACAGCGGAAATTCGTACAAAACGGCTTTAATGATGCTCGCGACGTCGTCTTTTTCAAGCGTCATGCAGTTTTTGACGAGGCAGGTAACACCATAGCGTTCGCTAAGCTCCACGCGCAGCTTCTGCGCCTTTTCCGACGAGGGATTGGCCGAGTTGATAATGACAAGAAACGGCTTGCCGATTTCCTTGAGCTCACGGATAACACGCGCTTCCGAATCGGCGTAGTTCTGGCGTTCGATGTCGGTGATCGTGCCGTCCGTCGTGATGACCAGGCCGATCGTCGAGTGCTCGGCGATGACCTTGCGAGTACCCACTTCGGCGGCCTGTGTGAAGGGAATATCCTCGTCAAACCACGGCGTAGTGACCATACGCTCCGCATCATCCTCAAATTGCCCGACAGCGCCCGGAACCATATACCCGACACAATCGATGAGCCGGACGGAAAACGCCGCGCCGTCGTCCATCATGACGTCAACGGCCTCTTCGGGCACGAATTTCGGTTCAGCCGTCATGATAGTCCGGCCCGATCCGCTTTGCGGCAGCTCGTCGCGGGCGCGCTCACGCATGTAAACGTTGTCGATGTTCGGGATGACGAGCGTTTCCATAAAGCGTTTGATGAAGGTGGATTTTCCTGTCCGTACGGGTCCGACGACGCCGAGATAAATATCCCCGTCGGTTCGCAGAGCGATATCCTCATAAATAGTGCGCTCGTTCACGCTTACTCCTCCTTATGGATCGTGTCTCGATAATATCTATGTACACGCTTTGTGAAATATACGGCTTGTTTATCATTACAGCAATAAAAAAGACGCAAAGAAGCCGCCGGGATTTTCCGGCGGCTTTCTGATAGTGTGGGACGAAGAACGCTTACTTGTTCGGCGCAGATATGTCATCAAAACTCAGCTGTGGATCGTACACGGCGTAGCCGCCGCGCCCCTGTGCTTTGGCGGTATACAGGGCAACGTCGGATTTCTCGTAAAGTTCCTCAAAGGTCAGCCCGTCGTAGGGGAAGCCGGCCACGCCGAAGCTCGCCGAGACATTTACACCCTTGATCTGCATTTCCCCGATCAGGTTGCACAGTTCCTTCACACGAATTTCAAGCGGTTTACCGAGATTCATGTTCCGCAGACAGATGGCAAACTCGTCCCCGCCGAGGCGGCCGCATAAATCGTCGGAGCGCAGCGCGTATTTGAGCTTGTTGGCAATGCTGACGAGCAATGTATCGCCGGTGCTGTGTCCAAGCGTATCGTTGATTGTTTTAAAGTTATCGAGATCCAGCATGATGAGGGCATGCTGCGTTTCCAGATCACTCTTGCGCATGATCTCATTAAACTGCTCGACGAACGAGCCGCGGTTGAGCAGGCCCGTCAGGGAGTCGCGCATGGAGCGCTCCTGCAAATGCAGCTCCGCTTGTTTTTGATCGTCAATGTCCTCAAGATGGAAGTAGGCTTTGATATCTGATGAATACGGGTCGGATATCAACTCAATCGTGACAGACATCCACATCGGTTCGCCATTCGATAAGCGCCGGAACTCTGCTTTGTCGGTGTTGTTATTGTCGGCAAAGCGCTTAAGCAAACGGTCGCGTGACATAAACTCAAGCCACGCGTCGGCATCGTCACTGTATATATTGTTGCTAGCGATGTATTCTGCAACGTCGGCAAGGCGGCGGGGGACGGAGACGGGTATGCTGGGTATCATTTCACCCTCCTCGCGTTCGATCACATCATCGGTAAGGTTGTATTCGATGATGTTCGTTGCATTTTTCGGCAGCGCGTTATAGCTTTGCTGCCAGCGCCGGAACGCCAGCTCCTTCTGACGCTGGAGCGTGATGTCGTAATAGGTGATGATCGAGTGTGCCGGCGCACCGTCATCGCCGAAGATTGTCGTAAAATCAAAATTATACCAGCGATATTCCTCGGACGTCGGGCTGCGCATGCTGATAATAACGTTACCTTCGTAGTCGCCGCGGTAAATGGCGTCAAAGAAGCCGCGCATTGTTGCGACGCTGTCTTCGGCCAGCAGCCGGGAATCCGTTATCACATCCGGGAGATTGTCAATGACTAAGCCGAGGCCGAAATCGAATTTCGCGTCCGGCTGGCGGTAGCCGACGCGCTTGGGAATATCGAGGCGCAGGATCATCCTGTTGCTGTTGCGCGTTGCGATGCGGTATTCCTCTTCGCTGATACGAAGGCGCTCTTCCATCAGCTTACGGTCGGTGATATCAATCATTGTGGCAGTAATCAAGCCGGGACTTTTTACATCAAGCCGATAGCGGGTGATGACCCAGATGATTTTACCAGAGCGCGTGTAGTGGCGCGCTTCCGTTTCAAAACGTTCAGCACTGACGGCAAATTGCTTCTTAATCTTCTGCTTCATCGGCGCAACGTCGTCCGGATGAACAGTAAAATACACAGACGTAAAGCCGGCGGCAAGTGCCTGCTTTTTCGTATATCCGAACATTTTGTAGAAAAACTCGTTGGCTTCAACGATCTGTGAAGTTTGAAAGTTTTCCAGCTGACAAATACCGCTGGGTATGAGCGAGGTCAGGCTTTCAAAGCTGATCGAGCCGACCGTGCGGGTTAGGTTGTGGCGGAGCGCGGCTGCGGCAAGCGTAAGCGCAAACAGCATCAGGCCTGTTGCCAGAAAGCCAATTCGCGACGGGTCGCCGGTCCGATTGATCAGTACGGCGCCGGCAATGCCGAATGCCTCCAGAACGATCAGCCCAATGAAGACAGCAAGTGCGTCTTGATTGCGTGTTTGAACAAAGTCAATGATGCATACGATAGCTATAGTCAGCGCGGCGGCAACGCCAAGAATATGGGTTGATGCAATCGTGACGGACAGTTCGTAGAATCCGGCCAGCTTTAGAATAACGCAAACGGCAAAATTAAGCATAATAAGACCGGCCGCAGCGTTTAAAACAGTGCGTGGCTTATGTAAGATGCTTTGGACATATAACAGCAGCGGGACGCTCAGCAGCATAAAAGAAAAGATGGAAATATAATAGGTAACAGCCGAATTGACTGTCAATAACAGCATTAAGCTGGAATCAGATAGCACCCATGCGGCGCCGAGCGCAACAAACAACGCCAACCAGATCACCCGCCGCGTCCGATGCGCGGCAGACCGCCGGCGCAGGAATAAGGTTTGTCCGCCGATGAAAATCAGCGACGCAGCCATCACGAAGAATACAGCGACGGTATAAATGCTTTCACGCACAAAAGCGCCCGCGACGGCAATGGCATCGCCGAATTTGATGTCATAAATGCGAGCGTTATCCACATCACCCGGTGCCGACAAGTAAAGCGTAATCGGCGTGTCTGCTCTGTCGGCCGGGATGGGGATAATGTAATACGATTGTTTCAGCGATTCCCCGAACGCTGCCGGTGCCGCGTTTCTGCTCACGATAGATAGTCCGTCGATGCTGGTGCCCAGCAGGATGTAATTCGTCCGAAGCGTCAGCACCGTATCGTCGGCAATGGATTGCGGCAGTATCCGGGTGAGCGTGGGCGTTGTGTTTGTGCCGATTGTCCCCGGTAAAACGGACGGTTCGCCGCTCTGAGTCGTCCAGCCGTCGAGCATCGTTTCGGCCTTGCCGGCAAACGATGTGTTATTTTGATCATAGGTAATATAGGTGCTGAAAATGACGGCGAGAGAGACTACTATGGACAAAATAAAGAGAAAGGGGAGTAAAAGTTTATTTCTCACGGCTGTCGATCACCACCTAAAATGTAATAATAATCAAAAAATATACTATTATATGGGCACTAATATGTCAAGAATTACCTGAAATTTGACGGAGCGGTGTTATTTGAGGTGCTGAGACAGGAAAGAAAATATCCGCTCGACACTATCAGCATCGGCAAATCCAGGGTCGGCGTGCGTATACGTGTCGCTGATATCAAGAGCCGCCCGCTCTTTACCGCACACGGTGATGATCTTCTCGTACAGCTCTGTAGCTTGCTGATACGGTACGACGGGGTCGTATCGGCCGTGCTGGAGCAGGACAGCCGGTATATCCGGATGGACGTTGGCGATGGGATTTATAAAAGGCGTGAGATTTGAGAAATCGCTCAGGCGCAGGCCGATCAGCCGGTCGATAAAGGTCCAGTTCTCGGTGTTGGGTGCATGCATGCGCGCGTAGCCCGACGCGTCATAGTGCTGATGCTGCTTTAGAAAATCCGACGGGCCGTACTGCTCAACGACGGCACGAATTGTGCACGTCGGCGCGTCGGCAACGCCGTCAAACGCGGGCTGCCCTTGGGTGAACGCCGCCATCATCGCCAGATGTGCCCCGGCCGACGCGCCGCACAGCGCGATTCGGTCCGGGTCAATGAGATAGGATTCGGCGTTGTCATGCAGCCAGCGCAGCGCGGCATTGACGTCGTAGAGATTCTCGGGATAACGTATATCCGGTACCAGCCTGTATCCGACGGAGACAACAGCAAAGCCGCGCTCGACGCCGCCGATGAACGGCAGTATCTGCGCGTCTTTTTTATTGCCGGCCGCCCAGCCGCCGCCGTGCAGAAACAGCACGGCTGGGAACGGACCGCTACCGTCGTTAGGGAGATAGATATCCAGCGCCTGACGTCGCTCTGCCCCATATGGGCAATCGATGAACTTGCGGCGAATGCCGCTCGTGTCCAGCGACAGCGCGGCGAACCGACCAAATATCTCGTCGATTTGCTCCTTCGTGAGCAGTATAGGCTGTGCCATCAGAAATGTCTCCTTTATGACTCGTACAGCGGAACCATTTTCTTCATCAGATCAGCGATGCCGATATGCTGCGGGCAGTGCTGCTCGCACATGCCGCAGGCAATACAGTCCGAAGGCTTGCCGCGCCCTTGTGTGGCCATCATAAACGGGAACTCGCTGTTGGCCGTCGTGTTGTGCACAAGATAATTGTTGTACAGATTAAACAGCAAGGGAATGTTGATCTGCTGCGGGCAGTTTTCCACACAGTATTTACAGTCGGTACACGGTACGCGCGGCGTGCTGCGGAGCACCGTGACGGCTTCGTCGATGACAGCTTTTTCACCGTCGGTAAGCGGCTGGAGGTTGCTGACGGTCTTAAGGTTGTCCTGCAGCTGCTCCATTGTGCTCATACCGCTGAGCATGGTGATGACGCCGTCAAGCGTCGTCGCAAAGCGGACGGCCCACGACGCCACGGACGCATCGGGGTCGGCTTTTTTCAGCACAGCCTCCAGCGGCGAGCCGGTGCTCGCCAAAAGACCGCCCTTGACGGGCTCCATAATGACAATCGGCGTATGATGCGCCCGCGCGATCTCGTACAAACGGCGCGATTGGACGTCTTCAGAGTCCCAATCGTAGTAGTTGATTTGCAGCTGGACAAATTCTGCGTCCGGGTGCGCCGTCAACATGCTTTCGAGTGCCTCCGGATCGTCGTGGAACGAAAAGCCCCAGTGCCGGACTTTGCCCTCGGCCTTAAGCTGTTTGACATAATCCCAGGCACCAAACGATTCGGCCTTCTCATTGGAGGCCGCACTCAAACCGTGCAGTAAATAGAAATCAATATAGTCGGTGCCCAGCCGCGCCAACGACGTCTCGAACTGTTCATGCATTGCTTCAGGCGTTTCACAAAACATCAGATTGAGCTTTGAGGCGATTGTATACGTGTCACGAGGATGGCGCGTAACGAGCGTCTTATTCATAGCCACCTCGGAGCCTGTATAGACGAAGGCCGTATCGAAATACGTGAAGCCGGCGTCTAAAAACGCGTCGACCATGTTGTTGATCTGCTCATAGTCAAAATCGTCACGCTTGTCGTTTTGCGGCAAACGCATGAAGCCGAAACCCAGCTTTCCGATCGATTCGCCAAGATATCTTTCTGCCATGAGGATATCCTCCCGTGTGTTTTGCTTTTATTATACCTTTTTGGACATGGTAAATAAAGCGTTATCCAGAAAATACCCTTAAAAACCTCCTTTATTATAGGGATTTCTTTATTGAGGGCATATGCGCGCGCAGCCAATCGATTTCACGTCGTGATACGCAGCCCAGCAGAAAAAGCAGCAGTACGTAGAGCGTGAGGGACACGATGAAATGCACAGTGACAGCCGGCGCGCCGCCGCTGAGCGGCAGACCGGCGAGCCGGCATAAATAGAGCGTCACAGTCACCGAACCGACTGCGGCCCCAGCGGCCTTCAGCACACCGCGCAGCGGTAAGCGTACGCGCGTGACAACCGTCAGCCGATGGAGACTGAGCGTGAAATTGAACAGCTCCGTGAAATAGATCATGGCAATGTAGCCAAGCACAGCAAAGCGCGGCAGTAAAAACCACACAAGGATAACGCTGATGAACGAGTCGATGATATTGTAGCGCATGACGTGCATTTGCTGGCCGAGTCCGCGCAGCATCCCGTCCGTGACGTGATCCATGAAATATAGTGGCATCAACAGCGCGAGCAGCCGGATATAGTAGCCGACCGACGTGCTTTGGTATACCGCCTGACCGAGCGCACCGGAAAACTGAAAAATCGGGACGGTCACCCCGATGGCAAACAGCAGGCACAGATATAACAATCGGCTGACCATCCGCGAGATTTCCGCCGTGCGCCCGGCGACCTGCGCTTCGGTCAGTTCCGGCACGATCAGCTCGGCAAGCGCATAGAAAAAAGCCGACGGAAAAGCAATAATCGGGAAAACCATTCCCTGAATCATCCCGTAATCGGCCAGTGCAGCCTCACTCGACGCGCCGGATTTCTGGAAGCCGCGCGGCACGAGCAGGTTTTCCAGCGTCGAGAGCGCCGTGCGCGCGTAAGCCGACAGCGCCAGCGGCACCGAGATGCCGAGCAGTCGGCGCGTGAGTCCGGTTGTGTCCGGGTGACCCGAACGGTAGCGCCGGCGGTCGAAGACGTACAGCGCGTAAAGCATGGCAAACGATGCCGCTTCGCCGACCACACCGCCGGCGACGATGATCGCGCACGCTGTTTCAACGGTATAGCCCGTCGCGACCGACAGCGCCGCGACGACGACACCTATACGGATCAGCTGCTCAAGCACCTGTACGATGGCCGATTTGATCACACGCGTGACGGCAGTAAAGTAGCCCGACAGCACGGCCGACATCGCAAACGCCGGCAGGCTCAGCGATAAAAGCCGCAGCGAGAGCACCGTGCGTGCGTCGCCGATCCACTTTAGGCCGATCATTTTAGCACCCGCAAATAAAAACAGCGCCGCCGCCGTCCCGAAAATAAGCGCGTAGATGAGGCATCGGCGTACGGCCGGTTTTACGCCCGCGCCGTCGCCGCGCCCGAGCTGCTCGGCGACGAGGCGCGTTGTGGCAAAGCGCACACCGGATATGGCAAATGTCGCAGCCAGCATGCTGACGGACATGATCAGCTGGAACAAACCGATCCCGGCCGCGCCGATCGCGCGCGACAAATACACCTGAAAAGCCATACCGACCGTACGCATGAGAATTGCCGTCGCCGTCAGCAGCGCCGTATTGACAAGCATGGTTTTTCCGCGCTCCATCGGCACGCCCCCCGAAGAATAACATGTACTACAACTATATGCGCAGGTTGGGGGAGCATGTACGGAAAAAAGAGCGCCGGACGACGGTCCGGCGCTCTTTGTCTGTGTTTGAAGTTTGACGTTAGTCAGTTGCTGCTTTTCGGCATAAACGGGATGAGCAGGTTAGCCAAATGCGGGATCGTCATCGTCTGCAGGCAGACTTTGCCGGGACCGGTGACGATCGTGTTGAACATACCTTCGCCGCCGAACAGCATGTTCTTAAAGCCCTTGACCATCTGTACGTCGAGCTGGCACGTTGCGTCCATCGTGGCCAACACGCCCGTGTCACATACGAGCGGTTCGCCGGGCGCGAGATCATACTCGACGCTATGCCCGTCAATCTCCAGGAAGACGAGACCGGGGCCGGTGATGCGCTGCATGATGAAGCCCTCGCCGCCGAAGAAACCGGCGCCGAGCCGCTTTTGGAAATGCACGGCCAGATCAACACCGGCTGTCGCAGCCAGAAACGCCGACTTTTGACAAATGATCGTTTCACCGGGCGCGAGTTGCCGCGCGAGGATGCGGCCGGGGAAGCTCGAGGCAAAGGCAATCTCACAGGGACTTTGCGCGGTGTAGGTGCTCAGGAAAAGGCTCTCGCCGGTGAACATGCGTCCGAGGACTTTGCGCGCGCCGCCGCCGGAGGAGGTTTCCGTCTGCACCGCGCCGCGGTACCAGGTACGTCCGCCTGCTTCGCTGATCATGATTTCGCCGGGTTCCAGAGTGCAGATGACAACAGGCAGGCTGTCTCCTTGAATAGTGTATCTCATTACTGTCTCCCTTTCATACGTTATTGCTTGCTCAAAGCTATACTAATATATCGCAGGAAGCATCCATGCTCCGGCAATGACAGTTATGGTACCGGCATCTGAGCCGGCGCAGCTGTTATGTCCCGAAATAAGAAAAATGCATGTAGTCGTTTTTGCTGCGCCAGTCTGTGCCGCCCCAGCCCCAGCCGTGATCTCGGAAAGCCTGCTCGACGTCACCGCCGATCGGGATGGAGTAGGGGTTCTCGCCGGGCAGCCAGCACGACCCGACGCCGACGCGTCCGTCTTTGTATATTTCGTAGTTTTCATCCCAGTTGATGTCAATCGCCGTCCCCTTGGGATGCTCGCCGCTCGTCCCCGGGCGGTAACCGCCGAGATAATGGATGGGGAACTGCTCGGGGCCGTTATAGATCTGCTCAAAGATTTCAATAACATCGCCGGCGACCCAACGATGCACCGTCAGGCTCATCGTTTTGGTGAATTTGTTGCCGCTGCCGTCGATGTCCCAGACCTGGACGGTTACGGTTTCCATGTACTGCATGGCTTCGGCCGAGCTTGAAAAATCGAAATAATAATCAGAATCGTTGTAAAGCCTTACGTCCGCGCACGCATATGGCGAGATCACGTCGCCGTCCGCGTTTAGCGCGGCGATCGAGACAGACAAGGTGCCCGGTGAGAGTGTTTCCCATCTTGCCGGTATGATTTCAAGCTCGGTGTCACTCGTATATACGATCTGCACTTTTTCCGTGCCCGGTAAAATGTATTTAACCAGATACTGCGCCGCGCCGTCCAGCGCCTGCCAGCTCAGGCGGATATCTTTTTGAAGACTTAGGCTCGTATCGCATAGCAGACACGGCTCACCCAGACCGCTTTCAAGTATCGGTGCGGCTTGAAGAATGGCGGCAGATTGGAAGGTTTCGTACACGCGCTTGACAAGGACGATGCCTTGCTCCAACGGACAGTTCATTTTAGGCAGGAACTTCCCGTCGCTGCCCTTGAGAATGCCGTTTTCAGCCACGTATGCAGCGGATTCGACGGCCCAGTCACTGATGTCGCTCACGTCGGTAAACGCGCCGAGCGGTGTGTTCGGGTCACACGTCAGCGACTCGGCAGGACGGCAGTAAATGATGGCTTTATACAGCATCTTTGCAATCTGCTCGCGGGTCAGCACCTCGTCCCGTCCGGGAATGATCGCGCCGCTTTTCGTGGTGCCGATGCCGTTGATGATCCCGGCGGCGTACGCTCTGTAGTAATAGCCCGGCGTCTCACTGTCGGTGAAAGTGACGTCGGCAACAGGCAGCGCCTGTCCCAGCAGCTCTTCGCACATCGTCACGACGATTTGGCAAAAAGCATCTTTTGTGATGGTCGAGTCATAGGAGTCTGGATTGGTCAGCTCGGGATTACCGCCATAATAGCTCCAGCTGCCAGTCGTGTCCGGATTACCCGGTCGCGCATCGGCGCGCTCGTCCAGAAGACCCCACTGTCGCGCCAGTTCCAGCTCAGTCTCCGCCCAGCCGGACGGGAGCGCTATAGCAGAAGCCGCGAGAGGCACAGCGGCGCAAACAAGGACGATAACCAGTAGGAATAAGGTGATTTTTCGCATCATCATGGATCAGCCTTCTTTCATACGGGCGCGAAAAAGGACGCGGTTGATGTGTTTTCTCTACGCTATTCAACGGTGACAGATTTGGCCAAATTGCGCGGCTTGTCGATACTGCACCCGCGCATGAGCGCGACGTAATACGAGAACAGCTGCATCGGTACGACGGCCAGCGACGGCAGCAGAACGCTGTCGATGTCCGGCACGGTGACGATGGCGTCGGCCGCGTGCGTCACGCGTACACGGCCCGATTCCGTCGTGAGCGCGAGGATCTCCGCGCCGCGCGAGCGCACTTCAACGATGTTGCTCACGGTCTTCTCGACGAGCGGCAAATATGACGCCATAGCGACGACGAGCGTACCGTCTTCGATCAGCGAGATCGTGCCGTGTTTAAGTTCACCGGCGGCGTAGGCCTCCGAGTGGATGTACGAAATCTCCTTGAGCTTGAGCGACGATTCCAGCGTCAGCGCGTAGTCGATGTTGCGCCCGATGAAGAAGATGTCGTTTTTATTGAAGTAGATAGAGGCCAGGTACTGAATATTCTCTTTGTCGGTCAGAATCTGCTCAATTTTTTGCGGCAGGCTGACGAGCCCCTCTATCATGGCGGCATAGTCGTCCGGTGTGATCGTGCCGAGGATATCGGCGAAGTTCAGCGCGATCAGATAGGTTGCGGCCAGCTGCGTGGAGTAGGCTTTCGTCGTCGCGACGGCGATCTCCGGCCCGGCCCAGGTGTACAGGCACCAGTCCGACTCGCTAGCGATGACGCTGCCGACAACGTTGACGATCGACAGCACCTTTGCGCCCAGACGCTTGGCTTCCCGCATCGCGGCGATCGTATCGGCTGTCGTACCCGACTGGCTAATGCAGATAACGAGCGTGTCCGGACCGACGAGCGGTGAACAGTACCGAAACTCCGACGCGAGCGCCGCTTCAACCGGTACGCGCAAAAGCTTTTCAAAATTATATTTGGCGACGACACCGACGTGATACGCCGAGCCGCAGCCGATAAAAAAGATTTTCTTAATCGATTTGATGTAATCGGGGGAGATGTCCAAATCGTCCAGCACAACGCGATCGTTTTTCAGGCGCGGTGAGAGCGTTTTGCGCACGGCTTCCGGCTGCTCCATGATCTCTTTGAACATAAAATGCTCGTAACCGCCTTTTTCGGCGGCGGAAATGTCCCAATCGATGCGCGATGGCGCCTTGTCGATACGGTCAAGCTCGGCACTGAAAAATTCGATCGCGTCCGGCGTCAAAACGGCGATCTCGCCGTCGTCAAGCGTGTAAATGTCGCGCGTGTAGCTTAAAAGCGCCGCGACGTCGGAGGCGAGGTAGTTTTGTCCGTCGCCGATGCCGAGCACCAAGGGGCTTTCCTTGCGTGTGGCAAGCAACTGTTCGGGGTTGTCGGCGCAGATGATGCCCAGTGCGAACGAGCCCTCCATCCGGCGAACGGCTTCCGCGACGGCGGTGAGTATATCGCCCTCGTAAAAATAGTCGATGAGGTTGACGGCGACCTCCGTATCCGTCTCGGACTGGAACGGTACGCCGTGCGCTATGAGCATCTCGCGCAGCTTTTGATAGTTTTCGATGATGCCGTTATGTACGAGAGCAATCTTGCCGCTGGCGCTGACGTGCGGATGCGCGTTTTCGTCCGACGGCTTGCCGTGTGTTGCCCAGCGCGTATGACCGATGCCGGTCGTGCCCGGCATCAGTGCGCCGCCGCCGACCTTTTCGGCAAGATTGTCGACATAACCCTTGGCTTTGGTGAGCTTGAGGTCCCCGTCGCCTAAAACGACGACGCCGGCCGAATCGTATCCTCTGTATTCCAGACGCCGCAGCCCGTCAAGCATGACGGGCACGGCCTGTTCCTTACCGGTATAACCGACAATACCGCACATATAGAAGTCCTCCTAGAATGGCTAAGTGCGTTACAGCGTGTCAACGATCCGCTGCACAGCCTCGCGGGTGGCGTCCGCATCGCCGAAGGCGGTTACGCGGATGTAGCCCTCGCCGGCCGGGCCGAAGCCGGCGCCGGGCGTCGTGACGACGCAGGCTTTTTTAAGAAGCGTGTCGAAGAAATCCCACGACGGCATGCCGCCGGGCGTTTTCGTCCAGATATACGGCGCATTGACGCCGCCGAAGACGGTCAATCCGGCTTTTTCAAAGCCGTCACGGATGACCTTGGCGTTGTTAAGGTAGTAGGCAATCGTCTCACGCGTCTGCTTAAGGCCTTCGGGCGAGTAGACGGCTTCGGCCGCGCGCTGAACGACGTACGGGACGCCGTTAAACTTGGTGTTTTGCCGACGCGCCCAGAGCTTTCCGACGGAAACGCCGCCGCGCTCGAGCGTGTTGGGGATGACGGTGTAGCCGCAGCGTGTGCCGGTGAAGCCGGCCGTTTTAGAAAAGCTGCGGAATTCGATCGCACAAGTTTCCGCGCCGGGTACTTCGTAGATAGTCTTGGGCAGCGTATCGTCTGTAATAAACGCTTCGTAAGCGGAGTCGAACAGGATGATGCTGCCGTTCTGATTGGCGTAATCGACCCAAACTTTCAGCTGTTCTTTCGTCGCGGCTGTGCCGGTCGGGTTGTTGGGGGAACAGATGTAGATGAGATCGGGTATTGGTTTCGACGCGTCCGGCAGGGCGGGGAAGAAGCCGGTTTCCTCGGTGCACGGCAGGTAAACGATGTCCGACCAGCGGCCGTCGGCGCCGAGCTCGCCGGCGCGTCCGGCCATGACGTTTGTATCGACGTAAACGGGATAGACGGGGTCGCACACGGCAACCGTATTGTCTGTGCCGAAAATATCACCGATATTGCCGCAGTCGCTTTTTGCGCCGTCGGAAACGTAGATCTCGTCGGCGGTGATCGATGTGCCGCGTGCTATATAGTCGTAGTCGGCGATGGCGTTGCGTAAAAAATCGTAACCGGCGCTGTCGTCAGAGTAGCCGCGGAAGGTTTCCTTATGCGCCATTTCGTCGGTCGCCTTACGCATTGCGTCGACGACGGCCGGTGCGAGCGGCTGGGTGACGTCACCGATGCCGAGTTTAATGAGCGGCTTGGGCGGGTTCTCGGCAGAGAATGCCCGGACGCGGCGCGAGATTTCAGGAAACAGATAGCCGCCGGGGAGTTTTAAGAAGTTTTCGTTCAGATGGACCATGCAGAGATTCTCCTTCTTGTGTAGTCGATAATTTATTAAAATTTCGCCATGAGCGAAACGATGAGCCGTAGGTAGCGGCGGAGGTCCCTCCGGATTTAGATTTCGCCGTCAAAGACGAAGACCGCGGGACCGGTCATGTAGACGTGATCGTCCGCCTCGCGCCAGTCGATGTTCAGCGTGCCGCCGTCGAGTATGAGGTCGGCACGGCGGCTGCATTTGCCGTCCAGCACTGCCGCGACGAGCGAAGCGCACGCGCCGGTGCCGCACGCGAGTGTCTCGCCGCTGCCGCGCTCCCATACGCGCATGCGCAGCGTGTGCGCGTCGATCGGTTCGACGAACTCGATGTTTGCGCGCTCGGGGAAGAGCGGATGGTTCTCCAGCGGCGGGCCGAGGACTTTCAGGTCAAGCGATTCGACGTCCGTTACATACGTGACGGCGTGGGGGTTCCCCATGCCGACGCAGGTCATTTGATACGTTCGGCCGTCTGCTGTAACAGGCTTTGAAATGAATCGCGCCGTGTCGGACACGACGGGTATTTTGGCTGCGTCAAGCACCGGCGCGCCCATATCGACGCAAACCGATGTTACCGTGCCGTCTGTGACGTTGAGGCCGAGCGTCTTGATACCGGCCAGTGTATCGACGGTAATCTCGGTTTTGCCGGTCAAACCGCGGTCATAAACGTATTTGCCGAAGCCGCGCACGCCGTTGCCGCACATCTGCGCTTCGGAACCGTCGACGTTGAACATGCGCATCTTGAAGTCGGCCTGATCAGACGGGCAGATCAGGATGATCCCGTCGCCGCCGATGCCGAAATGCCGATCGGACAATTTTTTGGATAAGGCCGGCGGGTCCTCGACGATTTCATCAAAGCAATTGATATAGATATAGTCGTTGCCGGCACCGTGCAATTTTGAAAACTTCATCCGCAGCACCTCTTGCTGTTGCCTGTCGGGATTGGATAATTTTCGGTAAAGCACCCGTCGCAGTACGTACACTTGGAGTTCGGTGCGATCTTGTGCAGGTTTTCTACACTTAAAAAGCCGAGTGAATCCGCGCCGATGATCTCACGCATCTGCTCGGTGGTGTAGTTGGAGGCGAACAGCTCGTCTTTTGACGGGATGTCGGTGCCGAAATAGCACGGACTGATAAATTTCGGCGCGGAGGAAAGCATGTGTACCTCTTTGGCGCCCGCGTCGCGTAAAAGCTTGATGATCTGTCCACTCGTCGTGCCGCGCACGACGGAATCGTCGATCATGACGACGCGCTTGCCGGTAATCGTTGAGCGCAGCGGATTGAGCTTGAGCTTGACGGCGATGGCCCGCTCCGCCTGCGTAGGCTTGATAAACGTGCGGCCGATATAACGGTTCTTGACAAAACCGTCGTTATACGGAATGCCGGAAGCCTGCGCGTAGCCCTTTGCGGAGATCAGGCCGGAGTCGGGCACGCCGACGACAATGTCGGCGTCGAGGGGATACTCTTCGGCGAGGTATTTGCCGGCAAGCATCCGCGAATCATGAACGCTTTGTCCGTCGATGATACTGTCCGGGCGGGCAAAATAGAGGTATTCAAAGATACACAAGCTGGATTTCACCCGAGAATTGTCACGCATGCTGTGCACTTCGCCGTTTTCGACCCAGACGACTTCACCGGGCTCCAGGTCGCGGATAAACGTCGCGCCGACGCTGTCAAGCGCGCAGCTTTCCGAGGCGAAGACGATCACGTCGCCGCGTTTACCCATGCACAGCGGGCGGAAGCCCCAAGGGTCGCGCGCGGCAATCAGCTTCTGCGAGGACATGACGACAAGCGAGTACGCGCCGTTCAGGTGCGCCATCGTGTTCTTGACCGCCTGCTCGACGCTGCCGCAGTGCAGCCGCTCCTGCGCGATAATATACGCGATGACTTCCGAGTCTGTTGTCGTATGGAAAATTGCGCCCTTATATTCATATTCAAGCTTGAGCTCTTCAATGTTGACGAGATTGCCGTTATGCGCAACGGCGAGCGAGCCTTTGACGTATTTAAGCGTCAGCGGCTGGGCGTTTTCGCGGCGCGAGCCGCCCGTTGTGGAATAACGGACGTGGCCGATGGACATGGTGCCGTTCAAGTCGTCGAGTATTTGCTCGGTGAAAACGTCACCCACGAGCCCGGAATCCTTGTAACAGGTCAGCTCAAGGTCGTTGACGGCGGCGATGCCGCACTGTTCCTGCCCGCGATGCTGCAGGGCGTACAAGCCGTAATACGTACTGCGCGCGCAGTTACCGGCGGTGTCGTAGATGCCGAAAATTCCGCATTCTTCATGAATGGACATAAGGGGGTCTCCTTTTTGACGGGGGCGGCGCAAATCAATAAATATCGGGCCGGCGTCAGGTTATACTAAAATTTACGAAATTACATGGGGGTGCATTGCGGTGGCTATTGCGATCATCAGAACGCTGATTCTTTACGCGGCGATTATCGTATCATTTCGGATTATGGGCAAGCGTCAGATCGGGGAGCTGGAGCCGGCCGAATTGGTTGTTGCCGTGCTCATTTCCGATTTGGCCGCACATCCCTTGCAGGATATCGGTACGCCGCTTCTATACGGGCTGATTCCGGTGCTCACGCTCCTATGCTGCGAGGTGCTGATCTCCGCCGGGGTTGTCAAAAGTATTCGGTTTCGCACGCTGGTATGCGGGAAACCGGGGTTTATCATTTCAAAGGGGCAAATCGTCCAGTCTGAAATGATCAAGAACCGCATGACGCTCGATGAGCTGGCCGAGCAACTGCGCAAAAAGAGCATCACGGACATCAGCACGGTCAAGTACGGTATTCTGGAAACAGACGGATCGCTGAGCACGATATTATTTACCGCGCAGCAGCCGGTTACACCGCAGCAGATGAACCTCACGCCGGACGACACCGGGTATCCCGTTATCGTCATCAATGACGGGCGCGTGCTGGCCGACAATCTGAAAATGGCAGGCCGGGATAATGCCTGGCTCGTCGGGCACCTCCGAAGCCATAAGATCGGCAGCCCGGCGGACGTTTATCTGATGACGGTCGACGAGCAGGGGCGTGTTTATTTTGCCGCGCGGGACACAGCCGTATGAAAAAAGAGTTTGTCATCGGCTGCTTTCTCGTATTAATGTTGACGGGTGCGCTTATCAACAACCATTTTCTTGTCAAACTGACCGAGCACGTTACCGAGAAGATCACGATCACTGAAACGTATGCCCGTCAGGAAGACTGGGTACGCGCCGAGCGCTCGGCCGAAGAAGCGACAGCGCTCTGGACCGGCAGCGACACATATACGCATCTTGTGCTCCGCCACACAGAAATAGACGCGGCAACCGATCTGCTATATGCCTTGCTTGAGCAGGTCTACGTCCGCGAGGCTGGCGCAGTTAAGGCCGCCGCGCAGGCCGCTTCGGCGCGCATGACGAGCATTTCGTCCATCGAACAGATACGGCTGGGCAGCATCTTCTGATTATTTATCGCCGAGCAGCTTGGTCAGCTCATCCATGAACGTGTTGAGGTCTTTAAATTGGCGGTAGACAGATGCAAAGCGCACGTAAGCGACCTCGTCGAGCTCTTTGAGCTTTTTCATGACAAGCTCGCCGATCGCTGTTGAGTCGATTTCGCGTTCGAGTGAATTTTGCAGTTCCTGCTCGATCTCGTCGGTGACCTTGTTCATATCCGCCAGCGCGACGGGACGCTTTTCGCAAGCGCGCAGTAAGCCGTTGAGGATTTTCACTTTGTCGAAAGTCTGACGGCTGCCGTCTTTCTTAATGACGACTAGCGGTACGCGCTCCATGATTTCATACGTTGTAAAACGTTTTTGACACGACAGGCATTCGCGCCGGCGGCGAATCGTCGTGCCTTCCTCGGCGGGTCGGGAGTCAATGACGCGGCTTTCTGAATAACCGCAGAAGGGACATTTCATACGAGTCCTCCGATCTGTCTTTTCAATGAGGTTCTAACTAGCGCAAATATTTTTACAATGTATAGTATACCACAACATATTGGTGTTGAATAGACATAATTACGCCGTCATCCGCTTAAAGCGGATGACGGCGGGAGAATGATTGTACCGCATTGTCCTATCCAAATGTCTTTGAATGGTTTGTGGTTAGACAGTCTGTAAGAACAGCCAGTCGTCAACAACGTCTCGCACGGAGACTGGGGTAACAAGACACGTGGACAGAAGCGACACGAGGGATAAAATGTCTGTTTTACTGAAGGTCACATTCGAGATGATGGCGGATTCTCCGCTTTCACAGATCGTCACGCCAATACCGTAGTATTCAAGAACAGCGCCGGTTTCCGGCTGAACCAGTTCGTTGACGGTGACGTAGTAAACGATGGTGTGCGTCGTGCGGGTATCTGTGTGTACAAGTTGTTTCGTGATTTCCATATGTCGCATCATTTCCTCTCCTTAGTTAATTGTTATTCTGGGAGGATTATTTCATAATACGATCGTTTTATCTAGAATAAAAAACCGTCATAAAGCGACAAGATTCGACAAAATCGCAAGATATTGTGCGGAAAAAAACTTGAACTGTACAATCGGTGGAAGCGCTTCAAAATTACGTGTCGAATTTATTATAAAATGCCGAATCACATTTCGTCGGCCAAAGAGAGAAACTCTGCCCGTGTGTAAAGCGCGTTGAGAACGTCGAGCAGTCCGGTTGAAGACAGCCGCTCGGGCAGGCCGAGACGGATTAAAAGCGCCGTTCGCCGCGCTTTGCTGTCGGGGAGACCGGACAGCCCCGCCTCGTAAAGGTCGGTTGTGGTGATGTGTGCTGCCGACGCTGCCTGCGCCGGTTCACCGTCAAACGTCGCGCCTGCGCGACGCAGCGCGTCGATAATCACATCGCGGCGCATCCCCTCGACGCCGAGCTTACCTTCTTTCGACGGCGCGCGCTTGCGCCGCTCACGCCCCAATACGTCCGGGATGTATGCATGCTTGACCAGCGCCGGATCGATCCGTCCTTTGAGGTGGCCGCGGATTAAAAAGCCGGCGCTGTCGCTGTCGGTTAAGATGATAAGGCCGCGTTTTTCGGCCAGTTTTTTAAGCAGTGAAAGCTTTTCGCCGTCTGAAAAAATGGCAAAACCCGACGTTTCGATCACGGTCGCGTCGACGGCCTGGCAGACGGCGTGCTTGTCGTATCGGCCCTCGACGACGATGATTTCACGAACCGTCAACATGCGCGGACGTTCTCGCGGCAGGCCGCCAGACGGATCAGTAGATCTGTAAGCTGGGCCGATGCCTCGCCGCTGCCGCCGCTGTTGAGACGCAGCGCCGTCTCGGCGGACAGCGAGACAAAGCGTGCGCATTCCGCAAGGCCGACGCGCCGCGCGGCTGACAACAGGCCGCGCGCTTGAAATTCAAATTTAATACCGGCAATCGACATAAATTCCTTCGTCCCCAGTGCGTTGTCGAGGCTCACGCGCGCAGCCAGCAGCTGACGCAGACGCATGGCGATCGAGTACATCAGCTTGTGCGGTGCTTCGCGCATTGTGAGCAGATCCGTCATGACAGACGCTGCGCGATTAAAGTCGCCGGAGACGACCGCGTCGGTCAATTGGTATGAAACGGCATCGAGCGCAGGGGAGACGATCGCGTCAATATCCGCGCGGGTAATCGACGTGCCCTCGGTATAAAAGCACAGCTTTTCGATCTCTTCGTTCAGCGCTGTCATCAGGCCGCCGGTGACGAAAGCGAGATACTCCGCTGTCGAAGTGTCGATTGATTTGCCGCCGTCGGCGCAATGCTTGCCGATCCACTTGACGAGGCGGCCCTGCTCCTGCAGGTGAAACTCGACGAGCTCGGCATGCTCCTTGAGCGCGGCGGTCAGCTTCAGCCGCCCGTCAAGCTTGAACTCCATAACATCGTACACAAAAAGGAGGCAGACATAGTCCGGCAGGTCACTTATAAGACCAATCAAGCGCTCCTTGTCCTGTTCGCCGGCTTTGAACAGGTCGTAGTCGCTCACCTCGACGAGTGTACGTTCGGCAAATGCCGGCAGCGTATCGACGGCGGCCTCCAGCGTGTCAATCGTCAGACCTGCGCCGTTGAGCCGACGGTGATTGAATGCCGCGGCGTCGCCGGATACGAGCATTTTACGGATTGTCTCCAGCGTTCGCTCGAGCAGATACCGTTCCTCGCCGTGAAATACGTATAGGTTTTTCAGTACGCCATTTTTCAGCGCGGCGTTCAGTGCGTCGTAAGCCGACGTGTCTTTTTGTTTTTTGGAAGCGGCCATAGCGGATAAACCTTTCAGTTGAAAATGGGTGTGTCGAATAGTCTGGACGAAACGGTAACGGCACCGTTTTGGTCGGTACGATAAACGTCTACACCGAAATATGCCAGACGCGCAAGCGTCTGCGCCGAGGGGTGTCCGTAGCTGTTATAACCAACGGAAATCAGCGCAAGCTCCGGTGTGACGGCATCGAGCAAAATCTCGGATGTTGAATACTTAGATCCGTGGTGACCCGCGACGAGGACCTCAATATCCGGTAGCGTATACAGCGCCGTGAGGCGGCGCTCGATATCGGCGCTCATATCGCCCGTGATGAGCGTGTCAAAGCTGCCCTCCGAGCATAAAACGGACAGGCCACGCTCGTTTTCGTCGCGGCTGCCGAGCGGTGCGTACAGCGTCAGCGACGTCTGCTCGTGCGTGACGAGCAGGCTGTCGGTTACGGTAAGAATTTGTATGTTTTTATCCGCGGCGAGTGCTAGAATTTCGCCGGGCAGATCGCCGGTGTCGATCGACGCGTCCGGCACGGCGAGCGCCGCGACAGGCAGGCGTTCAAGCACTTCCGTAACGCCGCCGGCGTGATCCTCGTGAAAGTGCGTTAAAATCAGCAGATCAAGCGAAACGCGCCCGCGGCTTTGCAGATACTGCACCAATATGGCGGCGGCGTCTTTTCCGCTGGCGCTGCCGCAGTCAACCGCGGCGGTAAAGGCGCCCGACGAGAGCACGATGCACTGCCCCTGGCCGACGTCCAGCGCGGTGACGGTCAGTGTGCTGCGCGAGAAAATACTTGTTAAGATCAATAGGAGGCATAGCGTCGTGACGGCAATGCTGCCCGGGACGATCATTTTGTGTGGTCTGACGCGCAGCGTCAGCAGGACGATCAGCAGGGCATAGGCAGCCACGAGCCAGACGACGACCGCCGGATTCGCCGTCGACACCGAGCTGAACGGCAGCCGCGCAAGCGCCGTGACAGCGTCGGCAACATATTTTGCAGGCAGCGCCGCCACAAAAGCGATGCCGGTACCGAGCGGCAGCCAAATGAACCCGAGCAGCACAGAAATTGCGCCAAGAATAAATATTAAAGATACGGCCAAAACGATCAGCAGATTGGCGATTGGTGCGATGATCGAAACAGTACCGAAGCGCAGCGCCGTCATCGGGATCGTGAATACGAGCGCGCCGAGCGATGCCGAAAAGCTCGCTAGAAAAACGCGCAAAAGCATTTTAACCGGACGGTGACGATACAGCGTCGTTTTGCGAAGCGACGCGTCCAGCCGCTCGTAGAGCTTGCCGGTGTACAACACGATGCCGAGCGTAGCCAGAAACGATAGCTGTAATCCAGCGCTGCGCGCGGCAGTCGGGCTGACGAGCAGGATCAGCATCAGGGATGCTGATATCGACGTTACGGCGTCGCTTTCACGCCGGAACAGCGGCGCGGAAAGCAGGAAAATCTGCATGATACCTGCACGCGTCACCGACGGTGTAAAGCCGACAAGCGCCATGAAGAAAACGATCACAGGGATTGCGACGGCGGCGAGCAGGCGCTTCTTTCGGATGAGCAGCGCAAAGAGTCCGGCTAGAAACGCCACATGCATGCCCGATACTGCGACGATATGCGCGGTGCCTGTATCACGCAGTGCCGACGACAGCGCGACATCACCATATACAGCGGTGGAATCGCCGGTGAGCAGCGCTGTCACAAGCGCGCGCGGCGTGTCGGAAAATAGTTGTGAGATCATAGCCCGGACGGCGTGCGCCGTCCGTACGGGGAAATACAGCAACGGTTCGGCATCGTCCGTGACGGTCACGGCGCCGTCGGCAAACGCAGATAAGAAGACACCGCGTGCGTAAAACGAGTCTGTTTGCTCCCCGTAGACGCTGTCGGCGCGCTTAAAGCGCGCGGTGACCTCGATCGTATTGCCGGGTACGACGTCGGGGGTGTCACCATTTACATAAAGAATGGTTTTAACACGGGCCTGTCCATCCGGTTGCACGGCGACGGTAAGCTTTGAACCGTAATCTGTTTCAACGGAATAAGATACGACGACGGCGGAAACCGTCGCCGTCTGTCCGGCAAATGTCGATGCCGGTGCGATAAAGACGGCGTAATGGACGCCGCTCCATAGAAAACCGGCGGCAAGAGCCGGGACGATTAGCAGGATGCGCAGCCGTGTTTTACCACTAAAAAACAGCGCGGATAGAGATGAAAGAGCCAACGCGGCAGCCGCGAACCATAAAAAGCGGCCGCCGGCAATATACTGCGACAAAATAACGGCGGCGGAGAACGAAAACGCCGCTGCGGCCAGTTTACGCATACCGTCGCTCCTTTATTGTAATTGGCCGGTGACAGCCGTGCTTTCATGTTATCATCCGCCTGTGTTTTTGTAAAGAAGCGGACGATGTGCCAAAGTGCCTAAAACAGTGCCTGAAAACACTTCTCAGTCTTGACAAAAATTCCGTTGTCTGGTATAGTCGCTTTAACACATTAAAGACAAAGCGATTTTAAGCAGCAGGTCTATGAATCGCTAAAGTCTTGACAAATAGCTTTGCCAACGGCGGCGGGCCTCAGTTTGATCCTATCCGGCGGCGGCGATGCGATTTTTTATTATGGGAGAGAGTATTATGCCGATCACAGAGATCTTAGAGAAAAACTGTGCGCAGTACGGCAACGACGTGTGCCTCGTCGAGATCAATCCTGAGCAGCACGCCAAGCGCCACACCTGGAAAGAATACGAGCTGATCGAGCCGTCGCACGCGCCGTATTACCGGCGTGAGATCACTTGGAACATTTTTAATGAGAAGGCAAACCGTTTGGCCAATTTCTTGTTGGCTAATGGGTTCAAAAAGGGTAAAAAAGTCGCCATATTGATGATGAATGGGCTGGAATGGCTGCCCATCTATTTTGGCGTATTAAAAACGGGCGCGCTTGCCGTGCCACTGAACTTCCGCTATACGGCTGACGAGATCAAGTATTGTCTCGATCTGGCCGAGGCGGATGCTTTGATTTTCGGGCCGGAATTTATCGGCCGCGTCGAGGAAATTGCCGAACAGATCGAGGTCAACCGGCTGCTCATGTACGTCGGCGACGGTGAAACACCGCCGTTTGCAGAAAACTACGGGCTGCTCACGGCAGACTGCTCGAGTGCGTCGCCGGATATCAAGATTACCGACGACGATGACGCCGCGATCTATTTTTCTTCCGGCACAACTGGCTTCCCGAAAGCGATCTTACATAAACACGAGAGCCTGATGCACGCGTGCGCGTGTGAGCAGGCGCACCACGGGCAAACGAAAGACGACATATTCCTGTGTATCCCGCCGCTCTATCATACAGGGGCGAAGATGCACTGGTTTGGCAGCTTCCTTGTCGGCGGTAAGGGGATTTTACTCAAAGGCACGAAGCCCGAATATATCTTCCAGGCCGTCTCGCAGGAGCGGTGTACAATCGTCTGGCTGCTTGTGCCGTGGGCACAAGACATTCTCGGCGCGCTCGACCGGGGCGATCTGAAAATCAGCGACTTTAAGCTTGAGCAGTGGCGGCTGATGCATATCGGGGCGCAGCCAGTCCCGCAGAGCCTCATCCGGCGCTGGAAGGAGTATTTCCCCGATCACGAATACGACACGAATTACGGCCTGTCCGAATCGATCGGGCCCGGCTGCGTGCATCTGGGCGTTGAAAACATCCATAAGGTCGGCGCGATTGGCATCCCGGGCTACGGCTGGGAGGTCAAGATCATCGACGAGCAGGGTGAACTTGTTAAGAAAGGTGACGTTGGCGAGCTGTGCGTCAAGGGCCCCGGCGTTATGACGTGCTACTATAACGATCCGGAGGCAACAGCCAAGACGCTCAAAGACGGCTGGCTGTACTCGGGCGATATGGCGCAGCAGGATGAGGACGGGTTTATTTTCCTCGTCGACCGCAAGAAAGACGTTATCATCACGGGCGGCGAAAACATTTACCCCGTGCAGATCGAGAACTTTTTATCCGCGCACCCTGACATTAAAGATGTGGCCGTCATCGGCCTGCCGGACTCGAGGCTGGGGGAAATCTCGGCGGCGATCATCGAGATCAAACAGGGGCACACATGCACGGAAGAGAGCATCCTAGCGTTTTGCCAAGAGCTGCCGCGCTACAAGCGGCCGCACCGGATCATTTTCGAGAAGGTGCCACGTAATCCTACGGGCAAAATTGAGAAGCCGAAACTACGCGCTATCCACGGAGCAGACGGTCTCGTTGCGACTCAAAATAAAGCATAGAAGTAATATTTTAAGGGGGAGTTTTTAAGTGGAAAACAAAATCGGAGTCAGATGGCTCCAGCTCGTCGTCGGTTTCCTCGTACTGATGTTTGCGGGCATCATCTACGCGTGGTCGATTCTGGCGGGGCCGCTGGTTAGTGAATTCGGGTGGAGCAGCGCACAAGCCGGCCTGAACTTTACGATCACGCTCGGAATTTTCTGTATCGGCGGATTTATTTCCGGCCTGCTGTCCAAAAAAATGTCGCCGATGGTACGCATGCTGATCAGTGCCGTACTTATTTTCTTAAGTTTCTTCTTTACCTCGCGGATGCAGGGCAATATCGCGGTGCTGTATTTGTCTTATGGTCTGCTGGGCGGCCTGGCGATCGGTGTTGTCTACAACACGATTATTGGTACCGTTTCGGCGTGGTTCCCGGATAAGCGCGGACTGGCTTCCGGCCTTCTGCTGATGGGCTTTGGCCTCAATGCGCTGATCATCGGTAAAATTGCAGACAATATGATCAAGGATCCGACGATTGGCTGGCGTCCCACGTTTTTGTGGATCGCCATTATCACCGCGGTGGTCTTTGTCATCGCTTCCTTCATCATTAAAGCGCCGCCGGAGGGTACCATTCTCCCGGCGCCTGCGAAGAAAACGACTAAGAACGAAAACGATTTTGAGACCAGAGACTACACCGCGATTGAAATGATCAAGAAGCTGTCGTTCTGGAAGCTGTTTATCTTCTTCTGGCTTCTGGCTTCTGTTGGCGGCGCGGCATTCGGCTTCGCCAAGAACATCGTTTCAGACGCCGGCGGCGCGGATGGATTCGCCGCGACGATGGTCGGTGTCATCTCCGTGTCCAACGGTCTCGGCCGCATTATTTCCGGCTTCCTGTTTGACTGGATCGGCCGCCGCAGAACGCAGTTTGTTACAAGCGGCCTGGCAATCGTCGCACCGCTGACAGTTGCGCTTGGATTGCAGTCGAATATATTGGCCGTTACCGTTATCGGTACGATTCTGTGTGGTATGGCTTACGGCTTTGCCCCGACAGGCTCGACGGCCTTCGTCGGCGCCTTCTTCGGCCAGAAGAACTTCTCGCTGAATCTGGGCATCCTGAACCTCCAGCTGATCTTTACGGCTTTCGCTTCAACGTGGGCCGGCATGATCAAAGACGCCACGGGCGGCTTCTTCTGGACGTTTATCATCCTTGCGGGTATGTCGGTGGTTGGCTTGTTCCTCAATGCCAGCATCAAGCGCCCTTAGGACCCTCGCTTACTTCGTTTATTAAACAACGAAACACAATCTGTCATCCGGCAGATTGTGTTTCGCGTTTATACGCACGTCATAAGGACTGTGCCGCCGGATTGGCGCGATTTTTGCTTGGACAAGCACGGCCTGAAATGATATAATCATCGATACGCACTACACGATTAATCCGGCAAGCAAGCAGAGGAGGAGCACTGTTTTGAAGAGGTTGATGCTTGGGAACGAAGCGGTCGCCAGAGGCCTGTACGAGGCCGGTGTCGCAGTTGTTTCCAGTTATCCGGGCACACCAAGCACGGAAATGACGGAATATGCGACCCAGTACGACGAAATGTACTGTGAATGGGCACCGAATGAAAAGGTCGCTCTGGAGGTGGCGTTCGGCGCGTCCTTCGGCGGACGGCGCAGTTTTTGCGGTATGAAGCACGTTGGTCTTAACGTCGCTGCCGACCCGCTTTTTACGATATCATATACAGGCGTGAACGCCGGTTTGGTCATCGGTGTCGCCGATGACCCGGGCATGCACTCGTCGCAAAACGAACAGGATTCCCGTCACTATGCCCGTGCGGCAAAAATACCGATGCTTGAGCCGTCGGACTCCAACGAATGCCTGGCGATGACAAAGCTCGCTTACGAGCTGTCCGAACAGTTCGATACGCCCGTCGTCGTGCGCTCGTGCACGCGCGTCGCGCACTCGCAGAGCATCGTCGATACGAGCGAGCGTACCGAAAAGGCGGCCGTTCCCTATGAGAAAAACGCCGCAAAATACATCATGATGCCCGCTTACGCACGCGGCCGCCATCCGATTGTCGAGCAGCGGCTGCTGGACCTTACGGCTTACGCTGAGACGACGGAACTCAACCGCGTCGAGGGCACCAATACAGACATCGGCATCATCACATCCGGCACCGCGTACCAGTACGTTAAGGAAGTGTTCGGTGACAACGTGAGCGTCCTGAAGCTCGGTCTCGTCTGGCCGCTGCCGGTCGAGCTGATCAAGACCTTCGCATCAAAAGTCAAAAAGCTGATCGTCGTCGAGGAACTGGACAGCTTCATCGAGGATCACTGCAAAAAGCTGGGGCTGGACGTCTCCGGTAAAGATATTTTCCCCGTTACAGGTGAGTTTTCGCAAAATCTTGTCCGGGAAAAGCTTGGTTTCGACGTACCGTCCGGCCGCAACGTCGAAGACGCGATTCCGCAGCGCCCGCCGGTCATGTGCGCTGGCTGTCCGCATCGCGGATTGTTCTACGCGCTCGTATCTAATAAAGCCACCGTTCATGGTGATATCGGCTGCTATACGCTCGGCGCCGCGCCGCCGCTCAGCTCGATCGACTCGACGATCTGCATGGGTGCGTCGGTGTCCGGCCTGCACGGGTTCAACAAGGCGATGGGCGCCGAGGGCGAACAGCACGCCGTCGCGGTGATCGGCGACTCGACGTTTATGCATTCCGGCGTCACCGGGCTTATTAACATCGCGTACAATCAGTCGAATTCGACGGTTGTCATCGTCGATAACTCCATCACCGGCATGACCGGCCATCAGCAAAACCCGACGACCGGCCTGAACATCAAGGGCGAGCCGGCCGGGAAGATCGACCTTGAAGCGCTGTGCCGTGCGGTCGGTATCCGCCGGGTGCGTGTGGTCGATCCATATGATCTGAAGGCGACAAACGACGCGGTTAAAGAGGAGCTGGCTGCGCCGGAGCCGTCGGTTATCATTTCTCGCCGTCCCTGCGCGCTGCTCAAGACCGTTAAGGCGAAACCGCCGTTGAAGGTTAATCCAGACAAATGTACCGGATGCCGTATGTGTATGCGCATCGGCTGCCCGGCCATCAGCTTTAAGGATAAAAAGGCCGTCGTCGATACAACGCTGTGCGTTGGTTGCGGCGTCTGTACGCAGATGTGCAAATTCGACGCATTTGAAACGACCGGGAAAGGGGAGTAAGCCGATGAAAACGCAGAATATTATGATCGTCGGCGTCGGCGGGCAGGGCTCGCTTCTCGCCAGCAAGCTTCTCGGCCGACTGTTGATGAACGAGGGGTATGACGTCAAGGTTTCCGAGGTGCATGGCATGAGCCAGCGCGGTGGATCCGTCGTGACGTACGTGCGCTACGGCGATAAGGTTTATTCGCCCGTCATCGACAAGGGCGAAGCCGATTTCATCATCGCCTTTGAGCTGCTCGAGGCAGCCCGCTGGCTCGAATTTCTGGCACCCGACGGACAAATCGTCACCAATACGCAGCCGATCGACCCGATGCCAGTCATCACCGGCGTGGCGGCGTATCCGCAGGAGCTTGTGGATAAGATGACGGCGTCCGGCGCTAAAGTAGACGCGCTTGATGCGCTGTCACTTGCCGTTAAAGCCGGCTCGGCCAAGGCGGCAAACGTCGTTTTAATGGGCAGGCTTTCCAAGTATTTTACGGCCTCCGACGAGGCTTGGCAGAAAGCGATTGAGCAAACGGTACCCGAGAAATTCCTTGAACTGAACCGCAAAGCCTTCCAGCTCGGCCGCGACGCGTAAGCGCGGCACGATAACCGAAAAGAAAGGACTGGTCATATTGTCAAAATACTTCCAGCCGGCGATCGAGTGCGCTTCACCCGACGTCATGAAAATGATTCAAGACGAACGCCTCGTTGAAACCGTCAAAAAACTGTACGATAACGTGCCTTACTACCGCGAGCTTATGGATAAAAAGGGGGTCAAACCCTCGGATATTCAATCGCGGGACGATCTGGGCAAGCTGCCGTTTGTTACCAAGGCCGATCTGCGCGACGCGTACCCGTACGGCCTTTTAGCCGTGCCGCTGCAAGACTGCGTGCGCATCCACTCGACGAGCGGTACGACAGGTAAGCGCGTCGTCGCGTTTTATACGCAGCACGACATCGATCTCTGGGATGACTGCAACGCGCGCGCCATCGTCGCGGCCGGCGGCACAAAGGACGACGTCGTCCACGTCAGCTACGGCTACGGACTGTTTACGGGCGGCATGGGGCTCAACGGCGGCGCACATAAGGTCGGCTGCCTGACGCTGCCGATGTCATCGGGGAATACGGAGCGTCAGCTCCAGTTTATGAGCGATCTTGGCTCGACGATTTTGTGCTGTACGCCGTCGTACGCGGAGTATCTGGCAGAAACAATCAATGAGATGGGCCTGCGCGATCAGATTAAGCTTAAAGCCGGCATTTTCGGTGCAGAGGCATGGAGCCAGAAGATGCGTGAGCGTCTCGAAGAAAACCTCGGCATTAAAGCCTACGACATCTACGGCCTGACAGAGATCATCGGGCCCGGCGTTTCATTTGAGTGCTCGGCTCAGTCCGGCATGCATATCAACGAAGATCACTTTATCCCCGAGATCATCGATCCGGAAACGGGTGAAGTGTTGCCGGACGGCGAGAAGGGCGAGCTCGTATTCTCGTGCATCTCAAAGCAGGCGTTCCCGCTGCTGCGGTATCGCACGCGTGATATCTGCGTACTTAACCGGGAGAAGTGCAGCTGCGGCCGTACACTGATCAAGATGAGTAAACCGATGGGCCGCAGCGACGATATGCTGATCATCCGCGGCGTCAACGTATTCCCGTCTCAGATTGAGACGGTGCTGATGGGCTATGGTCTGTCGGCCAATTATCAGATCATCGTCGATCGTGTCAATCATTCCGATACGCTTGACGTATGGGTCGAGATGAATCCGGAGATGTTCTCCGACTCGCTCAAGGAAATTGAGACGCGTGAAAAAGATCTGATGGAAAAGCTAAAGAACATGCTCGGCATCGCCGCTAAAGTCACGCTGAAAGCACCCAAGTCGCTTGCGCGAAGTGAAGGCAAGGCCGTCCGCGTTATCGACAAGCGTAAAATATAGACAGCTCAACGACTAACCAGAAACATTTTAGATGGAGGAACAGACATGACGGTTGATCAAATTTCCGTATTTGTGGAAAACACGCCCGGCAAGCTCGTCGAAGTGCTCGAAACGCTCGCAGCGGCCGATGTCGACCTGCGCGCACTGTCAATCGCCGACTCGACAGATTTTGGCATCCTTCGCCTCATCGCCGATAAAATGGACAAAGCGCTCTCCGTACTGCGGGAGGCCGAATACATCACAACAGTCAACAAGGTTATTGCGGCCAGTGTTGAGGATAAGCCCGGCAGTCTCGCAAGAATTTTACGTCTTTTGTCTGACGCCGGCATTAGCGTTGAGTATGCCTACGCGTTCATCACGCACGAGCCCGGCAGGGCACTGGTTATTGTGCGCGTTGAAGACAATAAAACGGCGATAGACGCGCTGACAAAGAACGGCGTTGTACTCGTCGGAGACGACAGCATCAGAAGCCTGTAAAATAAGCGAAACCAATCATTAAGACGGCGGGGGAGTAGATCCCCGCCGTTTTTGTGCGTTTTTAATATGGGTTTATATAGAATTTGAAATATTGACGGGAAAAATATGCAAAAATGAACTAATTGTCTTGTTAACGCTTGCAAAAATGCAGGAAGTGCAATATAATGTGTTAAATTTGAGAATGGGTGATGAATACCGGGAGAACATTCCCGGGGCAATAATAAAGGGGAAGAGCAGCATGAAAGAGTATTCTAGGATCGCCGCCGCCGTCAAGGCATCGACGACGCTTGCCGTCGACAGTCTGGCAAAGCAAATGAAAGCCGACGGGCACGATGTCGTCGGGTTTGGCACGGGCGAGCCGGATTTCGATACACCGGACAACATCAAACAAGCGGCCATCAAAGCTATTAACGATGGTCTGACGAAATATACACCGGCGGCAGGCATCCTGCCGCTGCGCAAGGCCGCGGCCGACCGTTTACGCATGGATTGCGGCCTCGAATACGAACCGACGCAGATCGTCGTGACGTCCGGTGCGAAGCATAACATTTTTGCGGCGTTTATGGCACTCATCAACCCCGGCGACGAGGTCATTCTGCCTGCACCGTACTGGGTAACGTACGAGGAATCGATTAAGATGTGTGCCGGTGTGCCGGTAATTGTTTATGCCGATGAAGCAGCTGGCTTTAAAGTCACGCCGTCGCAGCTTGAAGCGGCTGTGACGGATAAAACGAAGCTGTTTATCCTGAACAATCCGTCCAACCCGACGGGCATGCTGTACAGCGGCGAGGAGCTTAAGGCGATTTGCGACGTGTGTGTTAAGCATGATCTGTATATCCTGTCGGACGAGATCTACTACAAGCTGATTTACGACAACAAGTCGTTCGTCAGTGTCGCGTCGCTCGGTGAGGAAATTAAAAAGCGCACGATCATCATCAATGGTGTTTCCAAGTCGTACGCCATGACAGGTTGGCGCATCGGCTTTTCCGCGTCGGAGCCGGAGCTGGCCAAGATTATGTCAAACTATCTCAGCCACTCGACGAGCGGTACGAGCAGCATCTCACAGTATGCTGCACTAGAAGCGCTTAGCGGCCCGCAGGACACCGTCGAGGCGATGCGCAAGGTCTTTGAGGAGCGGCGCAATTATATTGTCGAGCGCATCAACGCCATCGACGGCGTCAGCTGCATCAAGCCGGACGGCGCGTTTTACGTTATGCTCAACATTTCGAAGCTTAAAGGCAAAACACTCGGCGGACGCGTTATCAACGACGCCGACGACTTCTCGCTGGCGTTTCTGGAAAAGGGGCTCGTCGCGGCCGTCTCGTGTGTCGGGTTCGGCGCGCCGGACTTCTTACGCCTGACGTACGCCTCGTCGAAAGAAAACATCAAAAAGGGTATCGACCGGCTCGAAAAATTCCTCGAGGGATAGAAAACGAGCAGCAAATACGTTATAATGGGCGCGGGGATTATCCCGCGCCCAAACTGCAGTGTGTGAGAGGTTTCAATTATGCCCAAAGATCTATACGAAAGCCCACTTGGCTCGCGATACGCCAGCGATGAGATGCTGAGGCTGTTTTCCGCCGACCGTAAGTTTTCGACGTGGCGGCGGCTTTGGATCGCGTTGGCGGCGGCTGAGCAGAAGCTCGGACTCGACATCACCGACGAACAGCTGGACGAAATGCGCGCCCATATCGACGATATTGACTACGCGTACGCCGCTGAGCAGGAAAAAAAGCTCCGGCACGACGTGATGGCGCACGTCCACGCGTTTGGTAAAGCCGCGCCGTCGGCGATGCCGATCATCCATCTCGGCGCAACGAGCTGTTATGTGGGGGATAATACAGACATCATCCTCATGCGCGAGGGTCTGACGCTGATTAAAAACAAGCTTCTACGCGTCATGTCGCGGCTGGCTGATTTCGCCGACGAATACAAATCCCTGCCCACGCTCGGATTTACGCATTTTCAGCCCGCACAATTGACGACGGTCGGCAAACGCGCCAGCCTGTGGCTAAACGAGCTCGTGCTTGACCTTGAGGAGCTGGAGCACCGCATCAAGAGCCTAAAACTGCTCGGATCGAAGGGGACGACCGGCACGCAGGCGAGCTTCATGGCGCTGTTTGACGGTGACCACGATAAAATCGAGCAACTCGACCGGCTTATTGCCGAAGAAATGGGCTTTGACGACGTTGTACCCGTGTCCGGGCAGACATACTCGCGTAAAGTTGACGACATGGTACTCTCGGCGCTTTCAGGCATCGCGCAAAGTGCGTCCAAGTTTGCGACCGACATGCGGCTGCTGTCGCACCTAAAGGAATGTGAGGAGCCGTACGAAACGTCACAGATCGGCTCGTCGGCTATGCCGTACAAACGTAACCCGATGCGCTGTGAGCGGATTTGTGCGCTTGCGCGTTTCGTCGTAGCCGATCGCGCTAACACCGCGATGACGGCGATGACGCAGTGGTTTGAGCGTACGCTTGACGATTCGGCGAACAAGCGCCTGTCCGTGCCGGAAGCTTTTCTGGCTGTCGATGCGATTCTCAATATCTATCTAAATGTCGCCTCCGGCATCGTTGTGCATCCCAAGATGATTGAGCGCCACCTCCGTGACGAGCTGCCGTTTATGGCGACCGAAAATATCATGATGAAAGCCGTCAAGCGCGGAGGAGACCGTCAGCAGCTGCACGAGGCCATCCGAGTGCACGCCGTTGCGGCGGGCGCGGCCGTCAAGGATGAAGGACGCGAGAACGATTTGGTAGCACGCATTGCCGGTGATCTGCTGTTTGGGTTGACGGAAGAAGAGATACTTGCAGAGCTGACGCCGAGTGTATATATCGGTCGGGCGCCGGAGCAGGTGACCGCCTTTTTGAACGACGTCATTCGTCCGCTAATCGCGTCTGTCGACATGGAAGACGGCGGCGATACGCAGCTAAAAGTTTGATGGCTCTAACGCGACGAAATTACACCCTGCATAAGGCTTAAAACGCTTGACTGCGCTAGTGAAATACGGTATCATATTAATATAAGAACGCTAAGAAATGCGTAATAACAAAGGTTAGAAAGGGGATATTAAAACATGACTTTTAATATCAAGCTTAATTCATCAGAAGATGCTCAGAAGCTGAACAAAATTGCTGAACAATACCCCTTTGATATCTGGGTACACGGTAAAACCGGGTATGCGGATGCAAAATCCATGCTTGGTCTGATGCTCTGTACCATTGAAAATGAAGTCAAGCTTGTCATTGAGGACGAGCATGACACAAAGCAGTTTGAAAAAGATATCGCCGAATTTATCGTTTAAGTTAAATTGAATTGATCAACGGGCTGTGATGAGAATCACGGCCCGTTGTTTAAGTGAGCGTAAAAACTTAATTTAAACGCCCCTCCGCCAAGCGGAGGGGCGTTTGTTAATAGGAGGTTTGGATGCAGAAGTTTAATGTCCTGAAGTTGCGGCGATGAGCAGAGCCTTGCGGCGTCTTTCCGCGCTGATATAGTCTAGAACAAGTGCGAGGACAAGCACGAAACCGGACGCGAAGATAACCCAGTAGCTGGGAATCTTTAAGACCGCCAGCATGTTTTCGAAAACATTGAGCAGCAGCAGGGCAATGAACGAGCCGCCAATGCTACCTGCACCGCCGAAGAATGCGACACCGCCTAGGATCGCCGCGGAGATCGCCATGAAGTCGAAACCGGAGGAGACGAGCGCGGACGGGCTGGCCAGCTTCATATTGGCTGTCCACAGCAGACCACCGATGGCGGCGAGCACGCTGTTATTGACAAACATGATCATACGCATTCTGTTCGGCTTCAGGCCGGACAGACGTGCAGCCTGCGGATTACCGCCGCACATGTATACACTGCGTCCGAACGTTGTGTTTGACAGCACAAACTGATATATAGCTAAAACAGCCAACGCGATGATAAAAACCAGGGGAAGGTAATCGCTGCCCAAAAATTGGGCTTTACCGAGGGCCACAAACCCTTGACGGCTGATCTGAATGTTGTTACCTTGCGTAATAACATTACATAGACCCGCATAGATCGACGCCATACCGATCGTTGCGATAAACGATGGGAATCGAAGTACGTTGACAAGAAACGTGTTAATGAGTCCGAGCCCGCCACCCATAATAATGCATGCTAAAAACAGGATGAGCCAGTGGATTTCAGTGTTCTGACATAACCAAGCAAACACCATGGCGACGATACCGGCCTGGCCGGCGACGGACAGGTCAATGTTTCCGCCGATCAGCAGTATGACAATACCGCTCAGCATGAAGCATTGTACGACAAGTTTATAGAAAATACCGACAAGGTTACCGCGTGCCATGAAGCCTGTGACAAACACCTTAGACAGCGGCTCGCCCTTTAACACCACGGTGCTTATAATCATCGTAGCAATAATAAAAATAATCAGGACGATCAGAAGCGGAAATGCTTTGTGGTGGATCAGGCGCTTAAGTGTACTATTCTTTTGCATATATACTCCTCCTTCCTATGTTGCCTTCTTGGCCTTACCGCTGACACGCATTTGAGCGATGAAGTCGGTGGCAAGGGCAATAAGAAGGATAAAACCAGAAAATACGTTGACCCAGAAGGGGTTGACGCCTACGACGCCCATGCCGATCTGGAAAGTTTGCAGGATCAGCAAGCCGACGAACGCGCCGCCCATACCGCCTGCACCACCGCCGAACGAAATACCGCCAAGGATGGCCGCGGTGATGCCGGTAAACTGATTGGTCTGTAAGGCGAGGAGTTGGCCTTGCCCGATACGCGCGGTGTTGAAGATACCGGCCACGCCGCCGAGCACGGCTGTGTTCATGAAAAGAATGTACGTGATTCTTTTAGAATTGATACCCGCCAGATTGGCGGCAACAGGGTTACCGCCGATCATCATAACCTTCATACCAAATTTAGTTCTGGTAATGATGATTCCATATACAAGGAAGAATACCAGCATGAAGGGTATGCCGACCGGTATGTCCCATTTGGAAAATGTTCCGCCGAGAAATTTGAGTACATCATGCTGAACGGGTACGTTGGAAGCTAATCCCGATTCTCTCCCCAGAGCGCTGAACATGTACAAGATACCTTCCGCCATTGACGCCATCGCAAGCGTTGCGATAAAAGCAGGGAAGCGGAACTTAGTAACAAGCATGCCATTGACGGCGCCCAGAAAAGCGCAAAATACCAGCGCCATGATGAAGGCAATGTACCACGGTATATTGTAATTTGCGATCATTGAGGCGACAACGATACCGCCGAAAGCGCCGATCTTCGCCTGCGACAGGTCCAGATTACCTGAGATGAGCAGGAAACCGGCACCGATTGTCAAAAATGACGACAAGACAATCGAGTTTAGAATGTTTTTAATCGTCGTTGCTCTAAAGAAGTGGCCGCCTTTGGCTGATGACCACAGGGTAAATACGAGAACGAGTACTGCCAGCATTATGACCAGAGAGAACACCTTATGCTGTAAAAGAGGCCGTATGCTCTTATTATAAAAGCTATCTTTCTTCACTGTTTCGCCTCCCTTATTCGTGCATGGCCAGAGCCAGGACGTTTTCTTCTGTTGCTTCCTGCCTCGGCAGTGTTCCAGTTACGCGGCCGCTTTGCATAACGACAATAGTGTCGGCAAGGTTAATTACCTCCGTGAGCTCACTGGAAATGTATATGACAGCAATACCCTGCTTGGCCAGATCACAAACAGTCTGATAAATTTCAGCTTTAGTACCGACGTCAATACCCTTAGTAGGCTCGTCAAGGATTAACACCTTGGTGACCATCTTATCGCTTGTCCAACGTCCGAGAATAACTTTCTGCTGATTACCACCTGAAAGCTCCGATGTTAGCTTTTCAATGGTAGGCGTTTTGATCGAGTATTTGTCGACCGCCACGTCAGCAAGACGAATGGCCTCATTTCGATCGACAAAAACGCCTTTGTTCAGCGAGTCGATGACAGGCATGATTATGTTGTCCTTGATGGACCGGAACATAACAAGACCCTCGTCTTTACGGTCTTCTGGTGCAAGCGCGATACCGGCGTCGATTGCCTCGCGGGGTGTTTTAAACGAAACAGCCTTGCCATCAAGCTTGATTTCACCGCCTGTGATCGCATCTGCGCCGAAAATTGCGCGAGCAACTTCAGTACGTCCAGCGCCGACGAGACCGGCAAAGCCGATAATCTCACCCTGACGAAGTTTGAAGCTGACGTCTTTGACAACGAGTGTTTTAAGATTATTGACTTCCAGCACGACGTCGCCGAATTTATCATTTCTATCAAGATTGGCGTACGTATCGCCGATGTGGCGGCCGACCATCGCTTGAATCAGCTGCGATTCATCGGTCTTCGCTGTTTCAAGAGCCTTGACGAATTTACCGTCTTTTAAAATGACAATTTCATCTGTGACTTCGAAAATTTCCCGGAGTCTATGAGAAACGTAAATAACAACCTTGCCGGCGTCCTTAAGCTTCAAAATAAGATCGAAAAGAATGTTAATTTCTTTTTCGGTCAGCGGGGCTGTCGGCTCGTCAAAAGCGATAATATCCGAATCCCGGCGGTAGGCTTTCATGATCTCGACCATCTGCTGATGGGCGATATTTAATTGCCCGACCGGCTCCTGAGGGTCAATATCAAGACCGAATTTATCAATAATCTCTTTTGCATCTTTATAAAGCCGGCGTTTATCCAGTAAGCCGAGCTTTGTTTTGGGAAGCGCTCCCGGGAACATGTTTTCCATGACGGACATCGTCGGGACGAGCTGGCGTTCCTGATAAATAACACTGATACCTGCGGCTATTGCATCCTGAGGGCCCGAAAATTCAATTTTCTTGCCGTTGAGGTGGATTTCACCGTCATCCGGTTTCTGGTCGCCGCTCATGATCTTGAGCAACGTACTTTTACCCGCGCCGTTTTCGCCGAGCAGTGCGAGAACTTTCCCGCCTTCGGCTTTAAAACTAATGTCATCAAGAGCTCGGACGCCCGGGTAAGATTTCCCGATGCCCTTAAATTCCAATGACTTTGACATATGTTCACCTGCCTAAAAATTCAATTATCTGAATTGGACGGCGGAGACCGCCGTCCAATTCTATTACCTATTTAACGTCTTAACGTTCGTTACGCGGGGGGAGCATAATCAGCCGGAACTTCATCGACGTATGGGTTGTAGTCGTCGATAGCGACTGTGACTTCATCCTGATATGGATACGAATCCGCATAGGTATAAAGATCTGTCCACTCAAGGTAATTCTTGTATGTGTCATAGGTCAGCCACTCTGTGGGCAGGCGAAGCTGTGCGTAGGTGTGGTCGCCCTCGCCGTGGTCGTCCCACTTGATCCAGCTCGGCCAGATGGTGTCAGGCGTAGCCCAACCGTTCAGGTACGCGTACACAGCGCCGATGATCGGCTCAGCATACAGGGTCTGCGCAGTAAACAGCGCATAGCGGAAGCTGTCCTGCTGGCCGGCATCCCACTGCATCTGGAGGCCAGAGCCGCCGAAAGTGACGATGCAGCAGTTGTCCGTGAGGCCCTGCTGATCAAAGATCGAAGCCGCAGCAAGCGCGAAGTCGTCGATCAGGCCGTTACAGAGCCAGTACTGATATTCACTGCCTTCAGTTGTGATAACAGGTGTTCCGGCATCAATACCGGCCTGCAGGTTGATACCAAAGGTAAGTGCATCAGCGACTAAGAAATTGTCGAGGCTGCCGGTCGTCTCAAGCCACAGATCCTGAGAGGCGATAACACGGTCATGCAGCGCGGGAACGACTGAGTAGTCGTAGCTCAAGAAAGCAAACTCGCTCCACGGAACATCCGGATAAGTCTCTTCTTTCCATTCGATCAGCTTCTGGGTGACCTGATAACCAGCGTTGTAGTTGTCAAAGCCAACGTACGGATGAATCAGGTTGCCGCCGACAGGAACGCCTTCGCCTTCAGCAGCGTCACGCGAGGGTGACATCTGCGTCATCCAAGCAGCGTCAGGATATGCATCCATAGCGTCAGCAACGGTCGGAATCATTGTAGAGTCAGGGTCAAGGATTAAAGCTCTGACGTCCTGATCAAGCTGATTCTGCAGGCTTGTCATAAACATGTCGGAGTCGCCGCTTGTGCTGATGAAGCCAACCCACTCCATGTTGTATAAAGGCGCCCAATGCTCGTAAGCGTCAGCCGACATCTGGTACAGCGGGCCGCCGTCCTGAGCGATGTAACAAACCTTGTATTTCTCGTTCTGGGTATAATCGTAGTTTCTGTCAAAGTGAGCGATTGTATCCAGGTTGATAGTACCGTCTTCATTTGCGTTGGGGTATGCCGCTTCGCCGCTACCCGTCGGGGGTGCCTGCGAGCTGGTCGGCTCTGCCGAATCGCTGGGCTGCGTTGTGGGATCTGATGTGTCAGTACCGCTATTGCACGCAAACAGCGTCAAAGCAAGTATGAGAACCAGAACAATTGCCAATGTTTTTTTCATTAAAATTATGCCTCCTATTTATTTTCGCCTAGGGATATAGAATTGCCTGATGGCGTGTCTTTATTATAATTTTGTTAAGGTATCTTGTCAAGAAAATGAATACGATTACGACCATCCCTACTACATAATAAACAAGAAATTAAGCGAAATTGGACAAGGAATAACGTATTTGTAAATTGCGAATTATAATGAATATAGCTAAAATGGCGTTGTTTATCCTGGAAAAATGGGCCAAAATCCTAAAACAATAGGCAATGTGTTTAAAGAGGGAGTTTCGATTTGTACAGGATGACGAGGCACTAATATTATACAGCGTTTGATGATTATAACAGTACGGCATGATACCATTCAAAAATGCTATCATGCCGTACGGCTATCCAACGTTAATTAAGATTATTATCAGAGCGTCCCCGATTTATACTTGTGACGAAACAATCGTCGGGAAGTAGACATAGGCTGTTCAGATCAGCCCGGTTACTGTCCATCGTCGAGCTCGTCCAATAGCTTTTTGTCCGTTTTGCTGGTCAAATCCAGCTTGCCAAACATATCGGGACGCCGGGTTTTGGTGCGCAGCAGAGACTGACGCCGACGCCATCGCGCAATATTTGCGTGATGGCCGGACAGCAGAATATCCGGAACAGAACGGCCCTCCCAAACCTCAGGGCGTGTGTACTGCGGGTATTCGAGCAATCCGTCCCAGTGACTCTCGTCGGTAAAGCATTCTTCGTCGGGCAATACGCCCGGTATGAGGCGGCAGACAGCGTCTGCCACGGCCATCGCCGGGATCTCGCCGCCGGAGACAACGAAATCACCGATTGAAATCTCCTCGTCGACACACGCGGCGATAAACCGCTCGTCAATACCCTCGTAGCGGCCGCAGACGAGAATCAGCCGGTCATAATCGCGGCTGAGGCGTATGGCGTCGGCTTGACGGAAAACGCTCCCGGCCGGCGACATGTAAATCGTGTGCACGCGTGTCCCGGCTTCGTCACAGATGTGCCGCCAGCAGTCAAAAAGCGGCTGCGCGGTCATAATGCAACCGCGCCCGCCGCCGTAAGGGTAGTCGTCTACCTGATTTTGCTTGTTCGTTGTATAGTCACGGATTTGATGCGTCTCTATACGGATATAGCCGCGCTCTTGTGCGCGGCCGAGTATGCTTTCTGTGAGCATGTCCCCGACAGACTCGGGAAACAGTGTCATGATGTCGATTCGCATTATAATCCCTCGATGAGCTTGAACGATATCTGCCGTGCGTCGGCGTCGATTTTCTTCACGAATTCCGGTACAGCCGGAATCAGCAGTTCCCGCGCGCCGCGGATGACGTATAGGTCCTGCCCGGTGTGCGTGAGGATGTCGGCGACCGTACCGAGTGCTTGACCCGTTTCGGCGTCGACGGCATCAAAACCGATCAAATCGGTAATGAAGTGCGCACCGGCTTCAAGTTCAATTTCATCCCGGCTGACATACACCGTTTTACCGCGTAAACGCGCAGCCTCGTCGATGGTGGTAATACCGTCGAACTGGACAAGCGCGGCGTTCTTATGAACGCGCGCGGCCGCGACCGTCATCGGCTCGCCGCCGACGTACAGTGTGTCGAACGCGCATATAAAATCGGGCGAGTCCGCCCAAGGCTGAATTTTAACTTCGCCGCGCACACCGTGCGCGGCGACAATTTTTCCTGTTTCCAGAAGGTTACGATCCATCCGGCGCTCCCATATCAGTCGACGATGTCGACGCTGACGCGTTGGCCGCGCCGTTGGGCGACGGCGCGCATAAGCGTCCGAATTTCCTTGGCAACTCTGCCCTGACGGCCGATGACCTTGCCCATGTCGCCGGGGGCAACACGAAGCTCGAACACCGTTTCGCCGTCACCATCAATTTCGGTAACGGTGACTTCGTCAGGATTATCGACCAGATTTTGTGCGATATAAAGCAGCAAATCTTTCATCGTCCGGCCCCGATCAAATGGCTGCGGCTTTTTTAAGCAGCGCTTTGACCGTTTCTGTAGGCTGGGCGCCGTTCTTAATCCAGTATTGTGCGCGCTCGGCGTTGACCTCCAGTGTGGAAGGCTGCGTGAGCGGATCGTATCTGCCGATCTCTTCAATGCAGCGGCCATCGCGCGGGGCTCTAGAGTCGGCAACGACGATTCTGTAGTACGGGTTCTTCTTAGCACCCATTCTGCGCAGTCTGATTTTTACCATTTTAAATTCCTCCAAAAGGTTTTGTTTGTATATCAGCAATACCGCAAGCGGTATCAAACTGTCTTATTTTATAGAGTAGGCGGTGCAAGTTGGCTAAAATCCCATGAAGCCTTTTTTGCCTTTTTTATTGCGCTTTCCGCCCATACCGCCCATGCCACCGAACATGGCAGGCATTTTGCCCTTTGACATTTGCTTGGTCATCGACTGCATCATCTCAAACTGTTTGAGCAGACGGTTAATATCGACAACCTGGGTGCCGCTGCCAGCGGCGATGCGTTTTTTACGGCTGGAATTGAGCACCGACGGATTTTCGCGCTCGTTTGCCGTCATCGACAGGATGATGGCCTCGGTGCGCCCGAGCGACTTCTCGTCAACCGAGGCACCGGAAAGCGCCTTGGCATCAACGCCGGGAAGCATACCGGCAATGTCGGAGATGCTGCCCATTGATTTTAGCTGTGTAAGCTGTTCGTAAAAGTCGGTGAGAGTGAATTTGTTTTTAGCGAGCTTCTCGGCCATCTCGGCGGCCTTTTTTTCGTCAAACGACTGCTCGGCTTTTTCGATGAGCGTCAATACGTCGCCCATGCCGAGGATGCGCGAGGCCATCCGATCGGGGTGGAACGGCTCGATCTGGTCGAGCTTTTCGCCGATGCCGATGAACTTGACAGGCTTGCCTGTCACCGCGCGGACGCTGAGCGCCGCGCCGCCGCGTGCGTCACCGTCGAGCTTGGTGAGCACGACGCCGTCGATGCCGAGTGCTTCGTCAAACGCCGAGGCGGCGTTGACGGCGTCCTGACCGGTCATCGCGTCAACGACGAGCAGGATCTCGGTGGGCTTGACGGCTGACTTGATATTTTTTAGCTCATCCATGAGCGCTTCGTCGATGTGCAGCCGTCCGGCCGTGTCGAGGAAGACGAGGTCGTTGCCGTGCTTTTCGGCGTGCTTGATCGCCGCTTTGGCAATCTCCACGGGATCGGCCGTGCCCATCTGGAACACGGGGATATCCAGCTGCGCGCCGACGGTTTCCAGCTGCTTGATGGCGGCAGGCCGGTAAATGTCACACGCGACGAGCAGGGGGCGCTTCGAGTTTTGCTTGCGCATCAGACCGGCGAGCTTGGCGCCATTCGTCGTTTTACCGGCGCCCTGCAGCCCCACGAGCATAACGATGGTCGGCGGCTTAGATGAAATGGCAATTTTCGCGTTTTGGGTGCCCATCAGATTCGTCAGCTCTTCATTGACGATTTTGACCACCATTTGCGCCGGTGTCAGGCTCTCAAGCACGTCGCGCCCAATGGCGCGGTCGCTGACAGTCTTGACGAAGTCTTTGACAACTTTGTAGCTCACATCGGCTTCAAGCAGCGCCAGGCGCACCTCGCGCATGGCCTCTTTGATATCGGCCTCGTGCAGCCGTCCTTTACCGCGCAGCTTTTTAAACGCAGCATTCAGTTTTTCCGACAGACTCTCAAATGCCACTGGCTACCTAACCTTTCAGGGTGTTTAACAGTTCAATCAGTTCAGACGCGCCCGTCTTGGACGGGTCTGTCACGGCGCCGCCACGCAGGCTTTCTGTCAGCGCAAGGGCTTCGTCCAGGCCGGCCTGCAGCTCCGTGAAGCGGCGGATCAGACCGGTTTTGCGCTCAATGGTGCGCAGCGTCTCCTCGGCGCGTGTGATGATGTCGTGCACGCCCTGCCGAGTAATCCCGACGTTCTGCGCAATCTCGGACAGAGATAAGTCCTCATTGTGGTGCAGATCGAAATACTCTCGCTGCTTATCTGTGAGCAGCTCGCCGTAAAAGTCATAGAGCAGTGTCATCTCCAGTTTTTCATCCGGCATGATGACCGCCTCCATCTGTTAAGTATAATCACTTGACATGACGATGTTACAGCAATTCGTTTATGTTGTCAAGTGTTAATCGCTGACAGATGCTTAAAAAGCATACCGGACGGACGGAAATCGCCGCGTATCTTGACAGACGATGCGCCGGACGGTAAAATCAAAGTAAAGTTATTAAGACTTAAATATTCGTCCGTAACGGGAGGATAGCATGTATTCGACATCGGAGAGTTATTACGACGGCGAAGGTCGATTGCGAGAGCCGGGAGAGGCGTTCATCGATTGCCAGGGGAACGTCCGGCAGCCCGGCGAGTGTTTTTATGATTACAGCGGCGAGCTTCGCGCCGACGACGAGCCGTTCGTCGACGCCAGAGGCGTTATACGCGAGCGCGGCGAGTCGTTTTACGACAGGGAAGGCCGCCTGAGAAAAGGATAACATACATAAAACGAAAGACCGCCTATAGCGGTCTTTCGTTTTAAATGAGATGCATGGCTGCTGCTCAGCCGCAGCCGCGATGAGTAGTGTCATTTCCGATGCGCATGTCCCCGGAAATGACAATTCTATGATTCATTTCTGCCGTGCGCGCCGGAAACTCTGCGAGGCTTTAAAAAAAGCGCCTGCCGATTGGCAGGCGCTTTTTGCGGTTCGTCCGCGCTTAGAAGTTTTTCCGCCGCAGCAGGAGAAACGACGTAATGACCGCGATGACGACCGAGCCGGCGATAATGAGGGGGAAGGCCGCCGGATTATTGTTCCAGACGTTCGGCACGTTCATGCCGAAAAAGCCGGAGATGGCTGTCGGAACCGACAAGGCGATCGTGATAATCGTCAGCGATTTCATGACCATGTTGAGATTGTTGGAGATGATGGACGCGAACGTGTCCATCGTGCCGTTGAGGATGCTCGTATAGATGTTCGTCATCTCGATGGCCTGACGGTTCTCGATGATAACGTCTTCAAGCAGGTCCTGATCTTCCTCGAACTTTTTAATTGCTTCGAGCTTGAGCATCTTTTCCAGCACCGACTCGTTCGACTTGAGAGATGTCGAGAAATAAACAAGGCTCTTTTCAAGCTTTAGCAGCTGTGCGAGCTCTTTGTTTTTCATCGACTTTTGCAGATCGTTTTCAATGGCGTTGCTCATCTTTTCAATCGAGCGCAGATAATGCAGATACAGCGTCGCGCTTTTGAAAAGGATCTGCAAAATGAAACGGCTTTTATAATAGGTATAAAACGACTTGACGCGCTTGGTGATGAAGTCGCTTAAAATCGGCGTTTCTTTCAGGCACACGGTGATGATCGCGTCGCGCGTGAAGGCGATGCCGAGCGGAATGGTGGTATAGACGTTGGTCGCGCCGTCTTTTTCGACGATCGGGACGTCGACGAGAATGAGCGTTTGCCCGTTGTCGGTTTCGATACGCGGACGCTCCTCTTCATCGAGCGCGGGGCGGATAAAGTCCAGTTCGACAGAGGTTTCGTCGCTCACGCGATGGATTTCTTCTTCTGTCGGGTTAATGAGCTGTACCCAGATGCCCTCCTCGTACGCGTCAAAGCTGACAAGCTCCTCGTTGACGGATTTGTAGTATTTGATCATGGTTTTCACCCTCTTTTCTGCGTCGTCCGAGGGCTAAAACATCGTCACAGCGCGGCAGTGCGCGGCAGGACAAACAACCCCCGATGGTGCGTTCTTATGTACGTTGTGCGTTTACTGCCAGGATCGCTGTCCATGCGTGTGACCTCCCGATTCAAAATGGCAACAAAAAAACCGCCATAACGAATGACGGCATGCCAAATAGGCTCATCATTCGTTGAGCTTTAACTTTATACGGCGTCAGATCCATCCTGTGGATGCGATCCAGCTTCATTAAGTAGTACCTTAATTCGATAATACCTGTTGACCCATTGGCATCTCTCGATGTTTCCGGGTAGAAGCGTATGTCCGTATAGGAGCCTCACCTAACGATATCAGTTGCTGTTCCGATTATAGTACGCCAATGCCGGAATTTCAATACATTCTGCTCTTTTTTACGTAAACACGCGAAAATTACCGCTTGTTTGCCGGTTTTGGTATGATAGGACGCCGGAATACGGCAATCTGGTCATGCAGGCGCCAGCAGATGAATAGACTGTACCGAGCGTCAGGCTGATATCAAAGGGGAGGGAATGCCATGCAGTGCAGAATCGCCGACCTCCGGTGCAAAGAAGTCATCAACATACACAACGGCTACCGTATGGGCTTCGTGTGCGACGTGATTATCGATACCGTCAACGGATGCTTGCTTGCGATTGTCGTTCCAGGGCCGTGCAAGCTGTTCGGGATGTTCTGGCACGAGGATGACTTCGTCATACCGTGGGAGTGCATCCGGCGTATCGGCGACGATATCATCCTCATTGACGTCGACGGGGAATATAAACGTGAAAAACGCCGCCGCGTCATGTGGTCGTAAGCACATCGTACAGATAATCCTTACCGGGTTTCGACCCGTCTTTTTTATGCGGACAAGCCGTGCGTGAGCGCAAAGCGGCGCATATTATTAATATGTAATGTAAAAGAATGATTTTAACAGAGAAATAGGCTTGATTTTACCGATACTTTTTGATAAGATACACATTGCTGTAAAAATACGCACAGCTTCTGATCCCGGCCATGTGCCGAAAGGTTGGCCCGGGAGATGACGGAGCTGGAGGACAAAACAAAAACAGGAGGAAGAAAATAATGGGCGTAGTATCAATGAAACAGCTTTTGGAGGCCGGTGTTCACTTCGGTCACCAGACGCGCCGCTGGAACCCCAAAATGAAGCCGTACATCTACATGGAGCGTAACGGCATCTACATCATCGATCTGCAAAAGACGGTGAAAAAGCTTGAAGAGGCCTACAACTTTGTACGTTCACTGAGCGAAAAAGGTCAGAGCATACTGTTCGTCGGCACGAAAAAGCAGGCACAGGACTCGATCCGAGAGGAAGCCGAACGCGCCGGCATGTTTTTCGTCAATGCCCGCTGGCTCGGCGGCATGCTCACAAACTTCAAAACAATGCGTACGCGCATCGATCGTCTTGCGCAGCTGCGCAAGATGCAGGAAGACGGCACGTTTGATATCCTGCCGAAGAAGGAAGTTATTAAGCTTACAAACGAGATCGAGAAGCTCGAGAAATACCTCGGCGGCGTTAAGAACATGAAGAAGCTCCCGGGTGCGCTGTTCATCATCGACCCGCGCAAGGAGCGCAACGCCATCGCCGAAGCACGCAAACTCAAAATTCCGATCGTCGCGATCGTTGACACCAACTGCGATCCCGATGAAATCGACTATATTATTCCCGGTAACGACGACGCCATCCGAGCCATCCGCCTGATTTCTGCAGCGATGGCCAGCGCCGTTCAGGAAGGCCGGCAGGGCGCCGACGACGCAGCTGAAGAGGCTGCGGCAGCAACGGCGGCCGCGTCTGCAAAACCGGAAACGAAAGCACAAGGGGAGGCTTAATTTACGATGGCATTTACCGCACAAGATGTTAAAAAGCTCCGAGAGATGACCGGCGTTGGCATGATGGATTGCAAAAAGGCGCTGACGGAATCTGACGGAGACATGGATAAAGCAATAGACTGGCTGCGTGAGAAGGGCCTTGCCGCCGCGCAGAAAAAAGCCGGTCGCATCGCCGCTGAAGGTATGGCGTACGCCGAGACTTTCGGCGATATCGGCGTCGTCGTCGAGGTTAATGCCGAGACAGACTTCGTCGCACAAAACGACAAGTTTGTAGACTTCGTTAAAAACGTGGCCAAAGCCGTCGCGGATAATGCGCCGGCAGACGTTGAAGCGCTCATGGATTCGACGTACCCCGGCAGCAGCAAAGCTGTTCGCGAAGTGCAGCAGGAAATGGTGCTTGTCATCGGTGAGAATATCACCATTCGCCGATTCGAGCGCTACACAACTGGGCTGAGCGTACCGTACGTGCATTTCGGCGGCAAGATCGGCGTTATGGTCAACATGGACGTCTCCGCCGGCCTTGAAACAAATCCGGCAGTCATCGAGATGGGTAAAGACATCGCCATGCAGATCGCCGCGATGCGCCCGACGTACCTCGACAAGAGCAACGTTGACGCGGATGTTATGGAAAAGGAAAAGGAAATCCTCACCGCACAAGCCAAAGAGGATCCTAAAAACGAGGGTAAGCCTGACAATATCATCGAGAAGATGGTTATGGGTCGCGTTAACAAGTATTATAAAGAAAACTGCTTACTGCAGCAGGCGTTCGTTAAGGACGATAAGATCGACGTGGCGAAACACGTTGCCAATGTCGCCAAGGAAGCCGGCGGCACGATCACCCTCAAAGCGTTCACACGCTTTGAAAAGGGCGAAGGCATTGAAAAGAAGGAAGAATGCTTTGCCGACGAGATCAGCAAGCTCGTCAAGTAATACGGATCAAATCAAAGAACCCGCACCAAACGGTGCGGGTTCTTTTTGTCCAATCATAAGGATATAGCAGTTGCGAAAAATGGATAATACAGATATAATTAGTAATATATTACAAAGAGGGTTAAGTGATGAATAAAACGGGTACGGCGCTTAGGATCACGGCTATTGTAGTGTTTATTATCGCAGCGATAACCGGTGTGTACTTCGGAGTTAGAAATGGGTTTATGCATAATCCAGTGGGAAATGGCGCAGGGTTACCATTCTACTGGTCGCAGGCACTGGAAATCTGGTGTGTTGGATTGTTTATCGGTATGTTTTTTCTCTTCCTATCGGAGAATCTGGCGCTCCTTAATAGAATCGCCGTACATGCAGAAAATGCAAAGCCGATCACCGCTGATGACGTAGCGAAAACGCAAAGCAACAAAACAGACCTATGAGCAAAGAAACGGCGTGCCGTTTATAATTGCATTTAAAAAGATGCAGATCGCGGTGATGCGTCCGGCGCAGCGTGACGACAGAAAAGGTATATGTTTATGAAAGTAATAAAAGAGATAAACCCGGAAATGTTCATTAAGGCGAGCAACGTCTTTTTCCTGATTGCGATCGTTTTCAGAAAAAGCGTTCCCTGGTTCACGTATATTGCGATTGCGTCTTGGCTACTTGGTTTGATATTGCTGATTAAGAAGGATGCTAAAAGTAAAAAAGTGACGGTGTCCACCATTGTGTATATTGTCTTTTCGGTCGCCTTGTTGATATTTCTGGTGATTGCCGCTGTGAAATAGAGGCCGACAGTGCCGAATTGCAGTAAATATAGTATAAAAGGTCTTATGAATGATTGCATGACGCCTGTGCTGAAAAATTGTGGATGTAGCCAAGCCGACATTAAAACACCCGCGCCAATTGGCGCGGGTGTCTTTTGTTGGGTTAATAGTGCGTCAAAAAGACACGTGCATTACCATATGATAAACTGATTATAATTGTTGGTGTTCAAACGCGTAGTAAAGGATTGGCAAGATATGAATTTGTGGCTTAAAGAAATCTTAGAAAGCATGGATAAGCATCTTGATGAAACTAAAAAAGCTGAGATTCTAGAAGATTGCGGCGAAACCTGCCCGTTTACGCATCTTAATGATGCTAATCTTGCTCTAATTGTTAGTCAAGCCGAAAGCGATCAGGATTTTATAGATCGGCTATCACAACAATGGCACGTTAAACGTGAAGAAGACCGAGTTTACGTTGTTTTCGATCAGTGTTATTGTCCGATGGTAAATACCGATATATCCGGTATATCTCAGTCGATGTGCTACTGTACACGGGGAAACATCAAGAGAAAATTCAGGCTTGGTCTGGGCAGAGCGGTAGATGTCTGTATGGAAAAAAGCATTCTGGCCGGAGATAACGAGTGCCGCTTCAGAGTATTTGTTTAGCGGGCAAGCTTTTAAACAGCTATCATTGAAATTTCATTTCTTATACACAGGTAAACGTACTAAAAGAAAAACACCCGCGCCAATTGGCGCGGGTGTTTTTTAAAATTACAGTTAGAAGATGGAGACGGCGGCGATGACGCCGGCGAAAACAATGGAGACAGTGGATACAAGCTTGATGAGGATGTTGAGTGACGGACCCGACGTGTCCTTAAACGGATCGCCGACCGTGTCACCAATGACAGCAGCCTTATGGCAGTCGGAGCCTTTGCCGCCGTGTTCGCCGGATTCGATGTATTTCTTGGCGTTATCCCACGCGCCGCCGGCGTTAGCCATGAAGACCGCGACGGCGAAGCCTGTGACGGTTGTGCCGCCAAGCAGACCGACGACGCCTTCGACGCCGAGAACCAGGCCCGTAACGATCGGGACAATAACGGCCAGCAGGGAAGGGGCAACCATTTCGTGCAACGCGCCGCGCGTACAAAGGTCGACACATGCTTCGTAATCGGGATCGGTTGTGCCGTCCATAATACCGGCGATTTCACGGAACTGGCGGCGAACCTCGACGACGATCGACTGCGCTGCGCGCTGGACGGCGCTCATCGTTCGTGCGGAGAATGCAAACACGAGCATTGCACCGATGAACAGACCGACAAGAACGGCCGGATTGGTCAGCGATAGGTCGAGCACTTTACCGTCCAGCTTGACTTTGGCAACCTCGACATACGAAACGAGCAGCGCCAGCGCTGTCAGCGCGGCTGAGCCGATGGCAAAGCCCTTGCCGGTTGCCGCGGTGGTGTTGCCGAGTGAGTCGAGCGCATCGGTACGTGCGCGGACTTCTTTACCCATGCCGCTCATTTCGGCGATGCCGCCGGCGTTATCGGCGACAGGGCCGTAGGCGTCGGTCGCGAGGGTAATACCAAGCGTTGAGAGCATCGCAACGGCTGCAATGCCGATGCCGTACAGACCGCGTGAAAAACTGAGTTCATAGCCTTCAACACCGGTGTGCAGCACGCCGCCGGCGGCGACGAAGCTGCCGATAACAGCGGCTGCTACAATGATAATCGGCGCGGCCGTCGATGCCATGCCGAGCGAGATGCCACCGATAATCGTCGTTGCGGCGCCGGTTTCGGTCGTCGCAGCGAGTTTCTTAGTGGGCTTATAGGTGTCAGAGGTGTAGTATTCGGTGAAGTAGCCAATCGCGTTACCGGCGACAAGCCCGCAGAAGATCGCGATCAGGATGCCCCACCAGTTAGCGCCCTCGACGTCTTTCATTATAAAATACGTCAACGGAATAGCGGCCAAAGCCGCAAGACCGGCAGCAATATAAATACCGGTGCGCAGGGTTTTAAGCAGTTCGTGCTGGGTCGCGTTTTCACCCGTACGGATAAAGAACGTGCCGATGATCGAGCAAGCAATGCCGACGGCAGCCAGCGCAAGCGGCAGGAACATACCGTTCCAGCCGAAGCCGGCGGCAGAGCCGATGGCAAACGTTGCAAGGATCGAGCCGATGTAGGATTCGTACAGGTCGGCACCCATGCCGGCCACGTCGCCGACGTTGTCACCGACGTTGTCGGCAATCGTCGCGGGGTTGCGCGGGTCATCTTCGGGGATACCGGCTTCAACTTTGCCGACGAGGTCGGCGCCGACGTCGGCCGCTTTGGTGAAGATACCACCGCCGACACGCGCGAACAGCGCGGCTGCGGAGGCACCCATGCCGAACATAACCATCGTCGTGGCGATCGTGGATGCATCGGCGTGGAAGGCATATTTAAGCACATGGAACCAGACGGATACGTCCAAAATGCCCAGACCCACGACGGTGAAACCCATGACGGAGCCGGAGGAGAACGCAACCTTCAGACCTTGGTTGAGGCTTTCGCTGGCAGCGTTCGCCGTGCGGGCGTTGGCGGCCGTTGCGATTTTCATACCGATAAATCCGGCCAGACATGAATAAAAGCCGCCGGTGATGAACGCGAAGGGTACAAAGGGAGAAACGAGACCGACAACCGCGAGTACGCCCAGAATGACCGCCATGACGCCGAAAAAGATCAGCAGGCTTCTGTACTGACGTCTGAGGTATGCGTTTGCGCCCCTGCGAATAGCCGCAGCGATTTTCTGCATGGTCGCGTTACCCTCAGAAAATCGTAATACCTTGCGGCTTTGAAGAAAAGCAAAACTCAGCGCGAGCAGGCTCCCAACAAAACCAATCCAAAAAAGTGTTTCCATATATCATCTTCCTAGTCATATAAAGTCGACCTATTTTAACACACTGTTGGGGAAATGAAAACAAGCCGCGTCCATTTTACAAAAATAATCCTAAATTATCGAATGAATGTGCAAAAGTGCAACTGGACAACATAATTCGGGCGTGATAAAATGTGTTGTAAACTTGACTGCACAGACGCGTGTGCAGTTTAGGCAGAGTAGAACGCCTTGCGTAAAGTGCCGACTGGACGGGGAGTTGTCAGTTGGACGAAGGATTATATTCCACGGTTTGGTGTTCGCATCCCGCTGCTACATAACGGAGACAAACCTCCTATATGTGGCGCACAATGAGTGCTTGCTGCCCTGCCGCAACAACGGTTGCGTCAGCATGCGCCCACATTATTAGGAGGTCTTTCTATGTCTAGAACTAAGAAATTGTTTGCTCCCAGAAGACTGACGGCCATGGCGATTTTTATCGCGCTCCAGATCGTGCTTGCACGTTTTGCAGGTTTCTATATTTTTGAAGGCCTGCGCGTTAGTTTGGAGGCCATACCGATTATTCTGGCCAGTATCTGGATCGGTCCGGTTGCCGGATTGCTTGTCGGATTTTTAAGCGATCTTGTCGGCACGCTGATTGGCGGTGTCGGTGTCTATTTTCCGCCTATCGCGATAACACCGATTCTTATGGGCGTTTTGCCCGGCCTTATCTACCGCTACATTTATAAAGAAAACATGAACTTAGTCAAATGTGTTGTGATGGTCTTCGCCGCAGAGATTATCGCCAGTCTGCTGTATGGGTCACTTGCTCTAACGTGGTATTTTGCGTTGTTCGTTCCAAATAAGCAAATGACATATCAGATCATGTTCATGTCACGCTTGCTCCCCAAATTAGTAACCATGTCCCTTGACACACTGATTGTATGGCTCGTGCATCGAACAGCCTACAAGCGTGCTATTGCACCGATAATTCAAGGGCACAAGGGACGAGCCTAATAATAAGAAGACAGGTAATTTATGAGTTACGAGGAAACACTACAGTACATTCATAACGTCAAATGGCAGGGCAGTAAGCCCGGCCTTGAACGCACCGAGCGTCTGCTTAAAGCGCTCGGTAATCCCGAAAAAAAGTTGAAGTTCGTCCATATCGCAGGTACGAACGGCAAAGGCTCCGCCGCGGCGTGCATCGCGTCTGTTTTACAGCGCGCCGGCTACAAAACGGGGCTGTACACGTCACCGTTCATTCTGCGCTTCAACGAGCGGATGCAAGTAAACGGTGTGCACATCACCGATGATGAGCTCGAAACAATGACCGACGAGATCCGTCCCTTCGCCGACGCGATGACCGACGACCCGCCGACGGAGTTTGAACTGATCACGGCGCTGGCGATGAAGCATTTTCTGTATAAGCAATGCGATATCGTCGTGCTGGAGGTCGGGATGGGCGGCGAGCTCGACTCGACCAACGTCATCGAAACGCCGGAGGTCGCCGTTATTACGGCAATCGGGCTCGACCATACGGCGGAGCTTGGTTCAACCATCCGCGAGATCACGTCAGCCAAGGCCGGCATCATCAAGCCCGACGGTGACGTTGTGCTCTACGGCGGCGACGCCGACGTTGAAGACGTCGTCGCGCAGACATGCGCACGTCAAAATGCGCGGCTGCACCGCACCGATTTTACGCTTCTGAACATCCTTACTGCCGATCTCGACGGCGTGATGTTTGACTTCTCCCCATATAAGAACATCCGGCTGCCGCTTGTCGGCACGTATCAGCCCCGAAACGCGGCCGTCGCGATCACGGCGCTCGAAATTTTACGCGTCAAGGGCTATACCATCACCGACGACGATATCATCGACGGACTGGCTGTTGTTAAATGGCCCGGGCGATTCGAGATTCTTGCACGTGCACCGGTGTTTATTTTAGACGGCGCGCACAATCCGCACGGCGTCGCCGCGACGGCTGAAAGCCTGCGGCAGTATTTTGGCGACAAGAAAATCGTCTTTATCCTCGGCGTCATGGCCGATAAAGACATCGGTGAGATGATCCCGTATATCGACGCGCTGGCCGAGCGGTATATTGCCGTCCAGCCAAACCATCCGCGTGCGATGAAAGCCGAACAGCTTCGCGATCAGCTGGCTCAAACCGGTAAACCGGCCGCAGCCGCGCCATCCATTCTTGAGGGCGTGGCGCTGGCGGTTGAGCAAGCCGGTTTGGACGGCGTCGTGTGCGCGATCGGGTCGTTTTATATGTCCAGCGACATCCGCGAGGCGGTATCTGCGCTGGACGCAAGAATATAGCGTAGCAGGGCGGTCTAAACCGCCCTGTTGACATTCTGTCTAAAAATTTTCCATATTTTATAGTGTTAACAGCGCAATGCACATTGCGCTGTTTTTATCTTTTATATATAATGTCCGCATTAGAGAAAAAGATGGTGGTTTAGATTATACAAATTCAATTAGTCATCATATTGCTTGTGGCCGTCGGGTTCTTCATCACCAAAAAGGGCTTTTTTACAGCAAAGGCCCGTGCGGACATGACAAATGTCGTCATCTATGTGATTTTACCGTGCAGCATTTTTCATTCTTTTGAAACAGGTCTCACAACCGACGTTTTGGGCAAGGCCGGGATCGTGTTTGCCATTGCGTTCGGCGCGCAGCTTTTATATCTGGCGATCAATCCGCTCATTTACCGGCGGTTCCCCCAACGCAAGCGCGTGATCATGCAGTATGCGACCATTTGCAACAACGCGGGTTTTATGGGCCTGCCGGTCATCGAGACGGTTTTTGGTGCGACCGGTGTTTTATACGGATCGGTCGTGCTGATCCCGATCCGGCTGTTTATGTGGACGTTCGGCTTATCGCTGTTCACGAAAAGCGATAAACGCCAGCAGCTCCGGCGTCTGGCCACGCATCCGTGCATCTGGGCGGTCATCCTCGGCATCGGGTATATGTTCCTGCCATGGCAGCTGCCGATGTTTATGAGCCGCACGATCGACCTCATCGGCAGTTGTACGACGCCGCTGGCAATGATGATCGTCGGGTCGATCCTCAGCGAGGTCGACTTCAAGACCGTATTTGACAAGGCGACGTTTTACTTCTCCTTCATCCGCCTGATTGCCATACCGGCTGTCGTTTTCGGCGTGCTGAAACTCATCGGCGTCGATCCCATCGTCGCAGGCGTGGCGGTGCTGTCGACGGCGATGCCCGCGGCAACGATCTCGGCGATGCTGGCGCAAAAGTACGGCCAGGATCATCAGTTTGCCTCAAAGCTTATTTTCGTCTCGACGTTGTTCTCGCTGGTGACGCTCCCGGTCATCGGGTATTTACTGCGCTCAGGGATTTTAGCCTGATCGTCGCCCGTTAGCGTAATAAAAAAAGCCGGATGCTTGATGCATCCGGCTTTTGTGTTTTTTGAGTGTGCCGACAGCTTAGTCTATTTCGCCCCAGTCGCTGCCGCCGTCATCGAGGCGGCTTCGCGGGAAAATGATGCACACATTATAGATCTTACACAGCATTTTGCTCAGGCGCAGGACGAGCGTCGAGATAATCGTCGTCACGAACGCGAGCACGATCATGACCTGCCCGATCACGGGGATTGCTCCGGCGGAGATCCGTGAGATAAGCAGCGAAAACTCGCCGCGCGGGATCGTGATGAATGCGATGAACAGCGCCATCGTCTTGTCGCGCTTAAGCACACGGCTGATGATGATGCTCGACAGGATCTTGCCGAGGACCGCCGCGCCGACGCACAGCAGCAAAATGCCGATTTTGTCGAGCAGATTGTTCAGCTGCAGCGCCATGCCGAACGAGAAGAAGAAGACGCTGCCGAATATATCGCGCAAGGTCAAGGTGACGCTTTCGATGTTTTTGACGTTGGTCATCCGAGAAAAAACAATCCCGAGGAAAAAGGCCGACAGCGCTTTTGAGACGCCGAGCAGCTCACCGAGCGCCGTCACGAGCAGAACCAGCCCGAAAAAGGTGACCATTAGCAGTTCCTTGCGCCGTACACCGAGCATTTTATCCAGAAATTTCGGGCGGATTTTCGCAACGAAGATCATAAACGCGCAGAAGGCGAGCGCCTTGAACAGATCAATCGTCACAGTCAGCGGGTTTACCACCGCGCTACCGGAAACACCGGCCGAAACAAAGATTAGAAAGATGATCATGACAAGGTCTTCAAAGACCATAATACCCATGATGAGGCTGCCCTCGGGGTGCTTGCCGAGATTCATCTCGACGAGGCTTTTCGTCACGATGCCCGAGCTGCTCATGTAGATCGCGCCGGCGATGATGAGGCTGTGCAGGACGCTCAGGTTGATGATCTGCCCGACGGCAAAGCCGATACCGAAGTTGACAATAAAGTCGATCAGGCCGGCTTCTAGCATTGCTTTTTTATTGCTTTTGAATGTCTGTAGTGAAAACTCAAGACCCAGAAACAGCAGCAGAAAAACGACGCCGACTTCACCCATCAGCTCGATGATTTCGACCTCGGTGATGATACCGAAAAGGTTCGGGCCGAGCAGGATGCCGGCAATAATATAAAACGGCGCAAAAAACAGCTTTGTTTTTTCGGCCAGATAAGCCGAGGCCGAGATGGCGGCAAAGCAGACGGCGATTTGGAAGTAGACGTTCAAGGTGTCACAGCCTCTCTTTTTAGGTGCGCTTAGTAGCCCATATCATCGAGAATTTCCGCAGCAGTCTCGATGGCGTCTGCGCAGATGGTGCCGAACAAATTGTCCTGCAGGGCTTTCGTACGGCCTTCCGTCGTCATTACGTCAACGCCGATAACACCGGGACATGTCGTTGCGCCGGTTTCTTCGCGGAAGCGTTTGGTGATCTCCGCGGATTGCTGACTGCAGCGATGTCTGGCGTCGGCATTTGCCGGCAGGTCGCTGCCGTATCTAAGTCCGGCCACAAGAAGCGCCGCCGTTAAAGCGCCGCAGGTGCCGCCACAGCCCATCCCGCCGCCCATATTGCTGGCGAGCTTGAGCGCTGTGGATTGATTAAGTCCATAAGCCTCACTGAATGCGCCCAGAACAGACTGTGCACAGTTAAAGCCTTGATCGTGCAGTTGTTCGGCTAATTCTACTTTATCCATTGAACGCTCCTTAACATATAAATTACTCACAAATTAGATACAAATATATCATTTCTCAGCCTTTGTGTAAAGACGCCGCATTACGCCGCCGCGCAGGACGTCGGACAGGCAAATGTCGCGCTAAGATGATGATGCGGCGGACTACTTACCAAATTATAATGCTACCCAATCACCGGGGGGCGGCCGGCATTGTCAAACACTTCGTCGACGTTGAAGAACCGCTCGTTGAGGATGTCGGTAAAATACGTCATGGAGTAGCCGCCGATTTCGATGCGCGTCATCAGCGCGTAATCGTCGTTGAGCTCGTTATAGACCTCCGCACCGACGGTGCAGTAAATATCAAATCCGGCGTCGAGTATGTATTGCAGCCCCGGCTGCTTGACGCGGTAGCCGAACGGTGCGATGAAAAGCCGCGTTTCGCCAAAGGCAGGTACGTCGGTTGCAATCCATTTGTTGATGTCATACTCAATGTTGGCGGGATTGCTGTTCGGCCCGTAAAAATTGTTGCGATTGTGCGTATAGCTGTGGCTGGCAAAGTTCCAGCCGTCCGCCTTGAGCACCTCGGCGACCTCTTGGATGGCGGCCAGACCGTCGGCTGTCTCGAACGAGTAGCCGAACGCGCCCTGAAAGCCCGTCATCGCGAGCGTTCCCTTGTGTCCCTGATACGAAAAGTCCGGGTGCTCTTCGACGAAAAGGCTGACAACGCCCATCACGTCGCCGTCCGGCATTTCCTCCGTCTCGCCGGACGGATTGCGCACGAGATAGACAAGCGCGCCGTCGTCATCGACAAAGAGCTTCTGCGCGTAGCCGCCGCCGTAGGCGTACGCAACGTCGTCAATAGACAGGATCAGCGGCGTTTTGCCGGGCGGGAGCAAAATCTCGTTTCGGACCATGTTGCCGTCGACCATTTCCCAGCAGTCTTCCAGGTTATACAGCACGTAGCCGCGCTCGTATAGCTGCGGCAGGATTTTCTCGAGCTCCGCTTTTTCAGAAAAGCCGGCGTTGTAGCCGCCCAGCGGTGTGGACAGGTCGGTGAAGACCATTTCCGGGTAGACGATCAGGCTGTGGAAAAAGATGTGAGGAATGTCGTCCGTAAAGGGGACGAGCGACGCGACTTCCGCCTCAATCTCAGCGATTTTCTCGTCCACGATACCGCCGGCAATATCGGGCGGCGACAAGACGTCGAGCGCCGCGTCGTAGTCGTATTGCAGCCGCAGCTGCTCCGCCTCGTCGACAGCCAGCTGACGCGCCGCTGCCAGTGCTGCTTCGGCACTCGGGTCGGGCGTCGGGTCGGTTGACGGCGACGGCGATGCCACCGGCGACACCGTCGGCGACGGAGAACCGTCGGCAGACGGAGACGAGGCGGGCGAAACCAGCGACGGAATTGCCGGCGTGCTGCACGCGCCCAGAAGTCCTGCAATAAGGAGGGCGCCGAGCATCAGTGCCGTGAATTTCAGTATTCGTTTATGTATCATATTGGTTTTACTCCCTGTGGTTTCTGTCACTAAATCGATGTTGTTTGTGTTGTATCGGTCTTCGCGGCGTTACGCCGCTCTTTAATCGCGCCTTCGATATACCCGGCCGTGAATATGAGGATCATCACCAGTAACCCAAGGATCTGCATGGCTGTAAATGAAACCTGTGTGATTGCCGTTGGACTGGGTTCAAAAAGTATGGCAATGCGGGCGGTCATTAAGTCGGAAGTAGACGCAGAAAACATCTGGGATAGCCCCGCCAGAAAAAGGCTGCGTTGATCATCGCCAAACAGTAGGAACTGCCACAAATAAATGAGCAGCGACAAAAAACCAACGGCGTTGCCAATCAGCACACCGGGGAGGTACCGCCAGACTTTCACATACGCCCGCCCGAGGATGAACCAGAAGATCAGTGTGGCAATCGACACGAGGTGGTAAAGAACTTTCCCACTACTGGCATCGCTATGATGTGGTTAAGAATAAACCCCATAACAATCGGCACAAGCGTCAGGGCGATGAGGACTCTTTTATTCATAATACATGCCTTCCCAGTCAAGCGGACTTGTTAAAAGCTCTAATAAAAGTTAATCCATCGGGCGCTTGAAAATCGAAATAATAGACCGGGTGCTGCCGTAGCCTTGCGCGACAGGGACCGTGCTTATTAAATCCCAACCCTCCGCGCCGAGTTCATTTAAGACGTTTTGAAACGCGTTTTGATCCACTTTGCCGCCTGTGAAGCCTTTGGTGTCAGTAAAGACTGTTTTATACTCAAATTTTTGCATGTTATTTCTCCGTTTTTATATTGATATGCTTTGTGTTCCAGCTATTAGGATTATAGCATTATTTCCAAAATATGAAAAGACACGGATTGCGTATAAGCAAATCCGTGTCTTCAGTCGGAGTGGCGGGACTTGAACCCGCGGCCTCATGGTCCCGAACCATGCGCGATACCAAACTTCGCCACACCCCGATATTTGTCCGGCGAGTCTGTGGCTGACTCGTAGAAAGTAGCATAAAACACTTTGGAGATCATGTCAAGTCTTTTTTGACTGTTTATCCGGCCGGTGTTAAAGATTCGTCAGGATAAACATTCCCCGCTTTAATGCAAAGCGGGGAATGCCCAAATAGTACAGAGAAGTCAGTTGTCCCAGTTTGAGACAAACAGGCCGGATTGGTCAGTAAACGACCCGACGATGATCATGATCAGATCAACTAAAACACCAATGCCAAATACTCCGGCAGTCAGAAGCCAGATGACACCGGTGCCGGTTTTGCCCACATAAAACCGATGGATGCCGAGACCGCCAAGGAAAATGCACAGCAATAGTGCTACAGTCCTGCTTTTAGGAGAAACATTTTGATAATTCATGAGTAATCCCTCACTTTATGTTTGTTGTAAGAGTATGGCAGAAGCATAATATAGTTCCACTATTTTGTCAATGTTATAAGCAGGTTAAATGACGGTCGTACAGGATTGATTAGCGGCGAAAAACGTGATACGATCAACCTGTCATTTAGACGATACACAGTACCCAAAAAGATGGAGGACTGAGACGCCGATGAGCAACATGTATAAAAAACTGAAAAAAAGTGTGAAATATATCCGGTCAAAAACAGACTTGGAGCCTAAGATTGCGCTTGTTCTGGGCTCGGGACTTGGCGACTTCACGGAGTCGGTCGATATTCACGCGCGCATTGATTACGATGAGTTGGAAGATTTTCCGGTCAGCACCGTGCCGGGGCATAAAGGTCGCTTTATACTTGGATACGTGCAGGGTATACCGGCCATCATCATGCAGGGGCGAGTGCACTACTACGAGGGATACAACGTGCAGAGCGTCGTGATGCCGGTGCGCATGATGGGCATGCTCGGCGCCGAAACGCTGATGCTCACCAACGCGACAGGCGCAATTAACACATCGTATGCACCCGGCGACTTTATGATGATTACCGATCATATTCTCTATGGCGTGCCGTCGCCGCTGATCGGGATTAATCTTGACGAGCTCGGTACGCGCTTTCCCGATATGAGCGAAGTTTATAACAAGGGCCTACAGTCACAGATTCGTCAGGCGGCCGAATCGCTGTCAATTCCGCTGCGCGAGGGCGTATACATCCAGACGTCGGGGCCGAATTTTGAAACGCCGGCGGAGATCCGCGCATACCGGGCGCTCGGCGCCGACGTTGTCGGCATGAGCACGGCGTGCGAAGCGGTAGCGGCGGTTCATATGGGGATGAAGGTCTGTGGTGTCTCGTGCGTGTCAAACATGGCGGCCGGTATCTCCAAAACACCGCTGACGCACGAGGAGGTACAGGAAACGGCCAGCCGTGTTTCGTCAGACTTCCGGTTACTCGTCACGGAATCAATTGTGCGCATCGGTGCCACGGACGCAGTCGAAGCATCAGCGGACGCCGACGTCAAATAACAACGGCAAACGCCGTCAAGCGGAGGGGAAACCCTCCGCTTTTTTTCATACCAATCGCTTCATTTCAGCTTCGTGCATCATTCCTAGCCTTACAATTCAGGCGCGTATTGCATATGGTCGGACAAACTGGAATATAATACCTTTAAAGCGAGGTGAAGCGCAGTGGATAAACACAGACCGTACAACGGCAGGAGAAGCTCTACGCACCGACGGCGCTCCAGCAGTTCGTCCTGGACGTCCGACGATAAGACAAAAGCGGCCAAACGCGCGCTGCGCTTGTATATCTGCATCGGACTGCTCGCCGCTGCTGTTTTTGTGAAGTTCGCCTTTCCGACGGCCTTCACGGCGCTCGGCGACAAGCTCGACGCGGCCGTTAACTATAAAGCGGCGCTCACGGTGCTCGGCGAGGGTATCAGCGGTGAGAAAAAGTTTACGGCAGCGCTTGGCGAAGCGTTTACCTATGCCTTCACCGGTCGCGACACCGACGAAGCGGGCGAAAGCCCGGAACCGAGTGGCGAGGAGCAGACCGCGTCGCCGTCGCCCGAAGCGTCCGACGCGGCAGTATCGACGATGTCGGATCCTTCTCCGGCAGACGAAGTGTCGTCCGGGGTGCGTCAATCGTTTGCCGACGCCGTCGCCGCCGCGTTTTTGCAGGATCAGGCGACGTATTCAGACTACGCAATACCGGCAGGCGTCTCGTACGGGATGCCGAAGCTTGTTTTGGATTACGCCGTGCCGCTTGTCGGCACGGTTACACAGCGTTTTGGCTACAATTCTGATATGGATAAGTCGTCGGCATCTTTTAATTTCGGTGTTGAGATCGCGTCAAAGAGTGACGCCAAAGTGACATCGTTTGCCGACGGTAAGGTCATTGCGGCAGGCAGCACCGATGCGCTCGGCAACTACGTCGTCGTCCGTCACGGCGGTGCGCAGACGCAGTACGCGCAGTGCGGACAAGTTCTTGTCACGATAGGGCAGACGGTGAAAAAGGGTGACGCGATCGCGACAGCCGGCAGACTTGGCGACACGGACGTAACGGGCGTAAACTTTAAGCTCAAGCTCAACGGCATTTACGTTAATCCGGAGTTTTACGTCGAATGGTCGTAACAAAAGGACGACTGAAAATGAGCGCCGCGGCTATTTTTGGTCTGGCGGCCGCTGTTTTAATTGATCCGCTGATGACGGCGGCCGTGCTGGCCGCCGTCGCTGCGCATGAGTGCGGGCATCTGATGGCCCTGCGGCTGTTCGGGCACCCGGCTGCGTCACTCCAGATCGAGCTGTGGGGGCTGACCATCTGCACAGACCGGCCGCTCGGGTATCTTGCGGATATCGTCGCAGCAGCGTCAGGACCGATTGCCAGCGTTGTGTTTTCTGTTGGGGCGTCGCTCCTTGGGCGAGTGACCGGCATCGAGGCACTGTACATAGCCGCCGGTATGAGCCTTGTGTTCGCCGCGTTCAACGCGCTGCCGGTCGCGCCGCTCGACGGCGGGCGCGTGTTAAGCGCCGCCTTGTCGCTGCTTGCCGGGCCAGACGCCGCCACGCGGGTCGTCTGCGTCGTCAGCTGCGCCGTTATTTTCGCGCTGCTGACAGGCGGCGCCGTGCTTTTTATCCAGACGCGCTCTAATTTTACGCTGCTGGCCGCCGCCGTGTGGCTGCTAGTCAGCTATTGCCAAACAAACCGCGTTAGGTTAAAATTGAAAAGAAACTAACACGGAAGTGAATAATGGATAAAAAATTAGAACGTATACTCCCACGTGTACAAAAGCCGGCACGGTATACCGGCGGCGAGTACGGGCAGATTATTAAAGAAAAAGAAACTATCGACACGCGCGTGGCGCTGTGCTTTCCCGACACGTATGAGATCGGCATGTCCAATCTCGGGATGCGGATACTGTACAGCATCGCCAACAGCCTTGACGGCGTGTGGTGCGAGCGCGTATTTGCCCCGTGGGGCGACATGCAAGATGAAATGCAAAAGGCCGGACTGCCGCTTTTTGCGCTTGAAAGCGGCGACGCCGTATCTAAGTTCGATATCGTCGCGTTTTCGCTCGGGTACGAAATGTCGTACACGAGCGTTCTGAAGATGCTGGCGCTGTCCGATATTCCGCTGCGCGCGTCGGACAGGCCGTCGCTCACGCCGCTTGTGATTGCCGGCGGCGTTTGCACGTATAATCCGGAGCCGCTGGCGGATTTCGTCGACCTGTTCATCGTCGGTGAGGGCGAAAACGTCAACAGCGAGGTCATTGAGCTGTATCGGCAGGCTAAAAAGTCGGGGCTGGACAAGCCTGCGTTTTTAAAGCAGGCGGCGCAGATCATCGGCGTATACGTGCCGAGCCTTTACACAGCCGAATACAACGACGACGGCACACTGCGTGCGATTGAGCCGGCGGAAGGCGCGCCGATGCCGGTCAAAAAGCGTATTGCAGACGATTTCGCATCGTCGTATTTTCCAGTGCAGACGATCGTCCCGTCGACGGAGATTGTGCACGACCGCGTGATGCTTGAACTATTCCGCGGCTGCATCCGCGGCTGCCGGTTTTGCCAGGCCGGTTTTGTCTGCCGTCCGGTGCGCGCGCGTGATCCTGAGCGCCTGACGAACGACGGCATTGCGTCGCTTGGCTACACCGGCTACGACGAGGTGACGCTCGCGTCGCTGTCGACGAGCGACTATAAGCAGCTGGAAGACCTGTGTGACGGGCTGATCGACTGGTGCTCGCCGCGCCGGATCAATCTGGCGCTGCCGTCGCTACGCGCCGACAATTTTTCGATGTCGCTGATGGAAAAGGTTCAGAAGGTGCGCAAAACGGGGCTGACATTCGCGCCGGAGGCCGGCACGCAGCGTTTGCGGGATGTCATCAATAAAAATGTCACAGAAGACGATCTGATCAACACCTGCCGCGTCGCGTTTGAAGGCGGCTGGAGCGCTGTCAAGCTCTATTACATGCTTGGGCTGCCGACAGAAACAGATGAAGATGTTATGGCGATCGCCGAGCTTTCCCAAAAAGTACTGCATACATGGAAACAGCATGCAAAAAATAAATCACGTGGCGTGCGTATCACAATCAGCACATCCTGTTTTGTGCCGAAGCCGCACACGCCGTTCCAGTGGGAAGCGCAGGTAACGCCGGAGGAATATAAACGGCGCGTCGATCTGCTCAGATCGGCCATTACGTCACGCGCCATCGTGTACAACTGGCATGCACCCCAGACAAGCCAGGTCGAAGCCGTGCTTGCACGCGGCGACCGGCGCATCGGCGCGGCGCTCGAGCGCGTGGCGCAGGGCGGTACCGGTCTTGAAGCGTGGGAGGAATACTTCAGCTACGAGCGCTGGCAGCAGGCGTTTGACGCATCGGGGCTCGACATGGCGTTTTACGCCAACCGGGAACGCGCGGCAGACGAAATCCTGCCGTGGTCGGTCACAACTGCCGGTGTAAGCGTCGACTTTTTACGCACCGAGCGCGAGCGCGCGTATCGCGGCGAAATGACGCCCGACTGCCGCGTCAGCTGCAGCGCCTGCGGCGTTTCGTCGAATGAGAAATGGGGGCCGTGTGATGCATAAAGCACGACTGCTGTTTTCCAAAACAGGCCGCGCGATCTATTTGTCGCACCTTGACGTTATGCGCACGTTCCGCCGCGCTTTTGCGCGCGCGGATATCGCGCTGAAACACTCGCAGGGGTTTAATCCGCATCCGTCGCTCGCATTCGCGCTGCCGCTGTCCGTCGGGACGGCGAGCGTCTGTGAGCTGCTCGACTTTGAGACGGATGACGCGCTGCCGGACGACGCAGCGGCGCGGCTCAACGCGGTGATGCCGGAAGGCATCGTCATCTCGGAGATCTACGAACCGACGCGTAAATTTGCCCAGATCAAATGGCTCGTTGCAGCCGGTCGGCTGGTGTATGACAACGGCGCGGACGAGGCTACGGTTTCGGCACTGATCGAACTATTTGACACAAAGCCGCTGATGGTCGAAAAGAAGACAAAACGGGGCCTGTCCGAGCTGGATTTATCCGAGCAAGTACGGGATCTTCAAATCATAAATAACGGTGACGGCATACTAACGTTGACGGCGACCGTATCGGCGCAGAATCCGTCTGTCAAGCCGGAGCTGCTTGTGGCGGCGATTGAACGAAACGCGCCGGCGCTGGCGCCGGATTTCGCCGTGTTCCGCCGGATTGAAGTATATGACGCGACAGGGCAGGTCTTCAGATAAAAAATGTGAGGTGTGGGATGTCCAATAAAGTCAAAAGAATCGGTGTGCTGACGTCCGGCGGCGACGCGCCGGGTATGAACGCGGCAATCCGTGCCGTCGTACTGACGGCGCTGCATTTGGGTATTGAATGCGTCGGCGTCCGCCGCGGCTATACGGGACTGATCGGCGGCGACGTCGTCCCGATGGCGGAGGACGACGTTCAGGGCATCGAACGTCATGGCGGTACAGTGCTTTATACAGCGCGCAGTAAAGAGTTTTTAACCGACGCCGGTCAACAGCGCGCGGCCGACAACTGCCGTTTCCTCGGGCTTGACGGCCTCGTTATCATCGGCGGCGACGGATCTTACCGCGGTGCGCTGGAGCTTAGCCAGCGCGGCGTCAAGGTGATCGGGCTGCCCGGTACAATCGATAACGACATCGGCTGCACATCGTATACGATTGGTTTTGACACCGCCTGTAACACCGCTGTCGACGCGGTGGACAAGCTGGAGGACACGATGCAGTCGCACGAGCGCTGCTCCGTCGTCGAGGTGATGGGGCACCATGCGGGGTACCTGGCGCTTCAGGTCGGTATTGCTACCGGCGCGACGGTTACGCTGATTCCCGAAATGGCGGTTGACTTTGAAACAGATGTCGCCGACAGCATCCGTCAAGCACGTCTGGAGGGCTATACGCATTTCACGGTCATCGTCGCCGAGGGCGCGGCGTCGGCGCATGAGATAGCCGCACAGATTAAGCCCGCGACAGGCGTCGACACGCGTGTGACGACGCTCGGGCATATCCAGCGCGGCGGCTCGCCGCTCGTCCGGGACCGCGTGACGGCCGCAAGGATGGGATATAAGGCCGTCGAGCTTCTGGCGGACGGCGTGTTTAACCGTATTATTGCCATGAACGGCGAAGAATGCGTTGATTACGACATCGAAGAGGCGCTAAAAATGACCAAGGAGCTTGACGCGGACGCTTGTGCCATGCAGGAAGCGCTTATGAGCTGACGGGGGACGAGTCGTAGTTAAATACGGGGATGCCTTCATAGCCGGGGGCGATGGCATACTGATCGTAGAAAATGGCAATCTCATCCGGCAGTATGTAGAATTTACTGCGGCTGAAATACTTTTTTATGAGCTTTGGGTAATTATCAAAATACTGATGTGTGCCGAGCGCTGTTTGCTCGGTCGCGATCCTGACGGCGTTGTCCGTCAGGATTTTTTTGTAGTTAGCCCCGCGAGGGAAAAAGTCGCCAAGCTCGACGAACCAGCCGTCCGACGCGCGCCAGGTATCGGCAAATCGCTTCGTCGTGCCGTGTGCGCCGCCGGTGTATTCATACACGTCGTAATAAAGGCTCAAGAGATTGTTATCGTTCGTCGTGACCGTGTAGGTCATCGTCGACTCGAACGGACGAAACGGGTAGCCGTTTTCGACGGAAAAACGCCACTCGTCGACGGCGTCGGGCAGCAGCTCGTACCGTGCGCGGCGCATAAGCGCACGGGCTAAATGGCGATAATAGCTGTTGATGCGCTTGTCGGCGCCTGTGTTGCCGGTTGTGACAACGGGATAGCGATAGTCCGCTGTGACCATGGTGATCTGCTCGTATGTAAGCTCTTCAAAAATCCGGCCTTCCTCGATAAGGATCATTCCATCACGCCCCTTCGGTTATACAATATGACGGCGCGACTGAAAGCGTTAATGTGGTAGACTTGGACCGCGGTGTTCCATCGTCCCAGTAATGGGCAGTTCGTCTAAAATAACCCTTTACTTTAATGATTTAGTACTGTAATATAAGAGTGTACATTTTAGGAGGGCTGAATATGAATAAAACGATTAAAAACACAAAAAGTGAACGAAGCAACGAAATGTACGAAGCGATTTTGACGTTGGAAACAGTCGACGAATGCAAACGCTTTTTTGATGATTTGTGCTCCGTAACAGAGCTGCGCGCCATGGAGCAGCGCTATCAGGTGGCTGTTTTACTCAGCCAGGGCAACATTTATAATTCGATTTTGGAGCAGACCGGCGCCTCATCGGCGACGATCAGCCGTGTCAACAGGAGCCTGATGTACGGCGCCGACGGCTACGAGATCGCGTTTAAGCGTCTGGCCGACAAGAAAAAAGAAGAATGAACGCTTATAAGACACTGGCGCGTTATTATGACCGCCTGACACGAGACGTGCCGTATGATGTCATCGCCGACTACGTTGAGGCGCACTTTAGCCGTCTGGACAAGCCGGTGCGATCCATCGTCGACCTTGCCTGCGGCACCGGTACGCTCGCGTGCCTGCTCGCTGATCGCGGGTACGACATGATCGGGGTGGATGCGTCGAGCGACATGCTGGCGGTCGCGGCCGATAAGTCGGCGGCGCTTAAAAACAGGCCGCTATACATCCAGCAGCCGTTGGAAGAACTGGACTTGTACGGCACCTCAGACGCCGTTATTTGCACGATGGACGGTATGAATTATCTTAAGCCTGCGGCGATCCAGGGCTTTTTACAGCGTGTGCGGCTCTTTTTGGAGCCCGGCGGGCTATTCCTGTTTGATCTGCACGACCCGGCGGCGCTGCGTGCGCGTGACGGGGCAGTGTCGCTGGACGAAACAGACGATATTTACTGCGTCTGGCGCACGAGCTACGACGCCACGCATGACATGGTCACCTACGGCATGGATATTTTTACGCACGAGGGGTGCGGGTGGTCACGCGCATCTGAGGAGCATTTTGAATACGTCCACGAGCCGGACGACGTGGTGAAGCTGCTTGGCGACACCGGATTTGACGACATTGCCGTCTGGGGCGACAGAACGTTTGAATCACCGTCGGACGCCGATGCGCGCGTGTTCATATCGGCTCGTAAGCCGCAATAGGAAGGGAAGCATGGACGAAATTATTACCGCCGTCTCAGAAGACGGCTTTATCCGCATGTCGGCTGTTTCAACGCGTACGCTCACCGAGCGTGCGCGGCAGATACACATGACACTGCCGGTTATGACGGCTGCGCTCGGGCGCACGCTGGCCGGTGCGTCGATGCTCGGATACACGCTCAAAGATCCCAAGGCGACCGTTACCGTTCGCATCAACGGCGGTGGGCCGGCCGGGACGATACTTGCTGTGTCCGACAGCGGCGGCAACGTACGCGGTTACGTGCAAAATCCGTGTGTTGACATACCCAAAAAGCCAAACGGCAAACTCGATGTCGGCGCGGCAGTAGGTACAAACGGCCTGTTGACGGTCATTAAAGACCTAAACATGAAGGAGCCGTACGTCGGCAGTGTTGCGCTTGTTTCCGGCGAGATCGCCGAAGATTTTACGCGGTATCTGCATGACAGTGAGCAGACGGCATCGGCCGCGGCGCTCGGCGTTTTGGTCGATACGGATCAGTCGGTGCTGGCTGCCGGTGGCTATTTTGTGCAGTTGCTGCCCGGTGCGCCGGGATCGCTGCTCGACCGGCTGGAGAAAAACGTCGCCGAGACGGGCGCCGTGACAAGTATCCTCAAAGCAGACGACGCGACAGCGCTCATCCAGCGCGTGCTGGACGGCTTTGCGCCGCAGATACTCGAGCGCAAGCCGATTGACTACAAATGCTACTGTGACCGTGAGCGCGTTTTAAACGCCGTGACGAGCATTTCCGCGGAGGAAGTCGACGATATGATCCAAAAGGGCGAGCCAATCGAGGTTACGTGCCAGTTTTGCGACGTTGTTTATTCGATCACACCGGACGAAATTTCGCGCCACAGACACGATAATTGACGCGTAAAACGGTCAAAAACCGCATGAATACAGGCTATTTTACGCTATTTTAGCGTTAAAAATATTACGTATGAAAAAGTAATAATTTGTGTTGACAACACTATGTTCTTTTTGTATAATAACAAACGCCGCTAAAACCCAAACGGTTGGGGAGCATAGCTCAGCTGGGAGAGCACATGCCTTACAAGCATGGGGTCACAGGTTCGAGCCCTGTTGTTCCCACCAAAATTAAAATGGCCCAGTAGTTCAGTTGGTTAGAACGCCAGCCTGTCACGCTGGAGGTCGACGGTTCGAGCCCGTTCTGGGTCGCCAAACGGGCACAATCGTGCCCGACATGCCTCTGTAGCTCAGTCGGTAGAGCAGAGGACTGAAAATCCTCGTGTCGTTGGTTCGATTCCGACCGGAGGCACCACGCGCATTTAATATAAAAGAAATTTCATATGACAGTGCGCGATGCGCGGGCGTAGCTCATCTGGTAGAGCGCCACCTTGCCAAGGTGGAGGTAGCGAGTTCGAGCCTCGTCGCCCGCTCCATGTAAAAGAGGCGCAATAGCGCCTCTTTTAAACTTTAACCCCGACGGCGACATAGCCAAGTGGTAAGGCAAGGCTCTGCAAAAGCCTCATTCCCCAGTTCAAATCTGGGTGTCGCCTCCAAAAGTAAAGCCCCGAAACCAAAAGGTTTCGGGGCTTTTTGTTTATAAATACGCAAACGGATCGACCGGCGTCGAGTCGCTGTTAGATAAGCACTCGCCGTCCCATGTGCGCACACGTACCTCAAAGTGCAGGTGTACGCCCGTCGAGGTGCCGGTGTTACCCATCACGCCGAGCTTTTGGCCGATGCCCACAAAGTCGCCGGCATTGACGACGGGCGGCGCGGACAGATGACCGTAACGCGTTTGAATGGGCCGTCCGTTGTAGATGGAATTGACGTAGACCACGTAACCGTAGCCGCTGAGCCATCCCGCGTAAACAACCTGGCCCATCTGCGACGCGATGACGGCGTCGCCGGCGACGCCACGCGTTGCCGCGCCGATATCGATACCGCCGTGCCCGCCAAAATACTGATTAATCCGCTTGCTCGCCGGCACCGGCCAGGCCATAACCGATGAAACGTAGCCGCCGCTGATCCAGCCGGTGTTTGCTCCATTATACACGACCTGATACCAACCGTTCTTTTCTGTCAGCGCCATCACGAGCCGCCCTTTTGGAATCGAGCCGGTGACGTGATAAGCACTGCCCGGTCCGCTGCGGACATTCAAGCGGCCCCAGGACGTGGCAATTTTGAGCGGATACGTACCGTACAGGTATTTGATATAGCTTGCACTGATCCAACCGTACCGGTCCGGCGCGTATTCGACGCGCCACCAGGCACCGGACTTACCCATAAGCGTCACGTTCGTGCCCGGGCCGAGCCGGGAGACAATTGCGCCGCCCGTGCCGGCGTTGCTGCGCACGTTCAGCGCGCTCCACGACGTCGTGACACGGCCGACGGCTGACGTCGGCTCTGCCGCGCGCACGGTATCGATCAGGGTCGATAGAATCAAGACAGACAGCAATAGTAGGACGGTTGCGCGCTGAAGCAGTTTTTTCAGTTTCATTTATCCACTTCCGTTTTGACAGGATTCTGCGCGTGTCGGATACATAGACGAGCGTTTTTCTACATCGATTAGTATTTTCAGCGAATGTGCCGGCTAAATCCGGCAAAATTATCCATGCTTCAATAACGAAAGGAAACGGCTGGTGAAATCTGGCGCAAATAGCTGTAAAAGGGCAGGGAAGACTAACATATCATCACAGAAATTGGTCGAAGAGGTGATCTGCCGATGTGCCCGAGCGCGAATAAAAACAGCGCTGCGCCTAAGAATCCCGTACTACTGACAGGCAATTTGCAGGCGGATACGAAAAAAATACATGCCGATTTTGGCAACAGCTGCGACCTGATCGTCAATACCATGACGTACGGGAAGCCATCCTATGCCATTGCGACGGTCTATATCTCCGATCTGGTTAAAGATATGACGCTTGACTCCATCTCCGAAGAGCTGTCCGCCTTCAAGCTTGATAATGCGCGCTTACGATCAGATACTTTTTTTGAGCAAATACGCAGGGCTATCGCCAAAGTGCGCGCACCGCGAAGCGGCAGTGATTTCGATACGCTTTATATGGAGCTTCTGGACGGCAACACGGTGTTTATTGTCGAGGGGAACGCCGAATACTTCTCGTTAGAAACGAGCTCCGACGAGGGGCGGGCCATCACCGAACCAACGTCACAAACGATCATCAAAGGGCCAAAAGATGCCTTTACGGAGGATATCAATAAAAACACCTTTTTGATCCGATCAAGGATCCGCAATGAAGCGCTCCGTGTTGAATCGGTGACGCTCGGCACAGTAACGCACACAAAAATCAGGATGCTTTTTATTAACGGCATTGCCAAGGCAAGCATCGTTGACGATATCCGTAAAAGACTCAGTGAAATTGTATATGACGGCATCTTAGACAGCGGCTATATCGAAGCGTTGTTTAAGACTGACGTCTATTCGATTTTTCCGACGTCGCTCAACTCTGAAAGGCCGGATTCAGTGTCGGCGGCGCTGCTTGAAGGTCGTATTGCCATTATCGTCAGCGGTTCGCCGTATGTGATTACAGTCCCGGCGATTTTCAGCGATTTTATGCAGGCGAGTGAAGATTATTATCAGTCCTTCTACATTGCTACTTTTATTCGTATTCTTCGTTACGCCGCGCTGCTGCTGACGCTGCTCGTGCCGGCGCTTTTTGTCGCGTTGACGACGTTCCATCAGGAGATCGTCCCGACACCGCTGCTCATAAGCATTGCCGCGCAGCGCGAGGGCGCGCCGTTCCCGGCATTTTTAGAGGTCCTGACCATGGAACTGGCGTTTGAAATCATTCGTGAGGCGGGCATCCGTATGCCGCGCGCCATCGGTCCGGCTATTTCGATCGTCGGTGCGTTGGTGCTGGGGCAGGCGGCTGTTGAGGCGGGACTGATTACGGGGCTCGTCGTTATCATTGTATCCGTAACAGCTATCTCCAGCTTTGCGATCGCCAATTACAGCATGTCTAACGCCATTCGGCTTTTACGTTTCGCGTTTATTATCATCGCCGCAGGGATGGGGCTTTACGGCATTTCAATGGGGCTGATTCTACTGGTGTTGCACTTGTGCAAAGTGAAGTCGGCAGGCGTGCCGTATCTGACACCAATTGCCCCGTGGGTCAAGGGCGAGAACAAGGATACACTGCTTTTATACCCGTTATGGGCACTAAAAAAAAGACCTGGATTTACCTCAGCGGGGGCGTCGGACAAGACAAGCGGACCGGCACCGCTCAGCCCGGTATTCCGCGGCAAGCAGGAGTTGAATTAAGATGCTTAAACGAAGCGCGCTCGTTGGGCTTATAACGGCTGCGGCGCTCCTTCTGACGGGCTGCTGGAGCAGCCATGAGGTCAATACGCTGGGGCTTGCGGTCTGCATCGGTATCGATAAAGCCGAAGAAGGCTATAGCATATCGGTCCAGATGCTCAATCCAAAGGCGATCGCGTCAAACGTGGAGACGCATGAGTCACCGGTCGTCGTTTATACATCGACAGGGGCGGATATCCATGAAACGATACTGCGTCTAACAACCATAGCGCCGCGCAAGGTTTACAGTTCGCATCTACGCATGGTCATACTGGGTGAAGATGTTGCCAGAGACGGCATCAGCGGCATTATCGACTATTTTCTGCGTTACCACGAATACAGAACAGACTTTTACTTTGCGATTGCTAAGGGCTCGTCGGCGGAGCAGGTGCTTAAAATCCTTACGCCAATCGAAGATGTACCAGGTCTGTCCATGTACAATAAACTAAAGGTGTCGTTCGAACAATGGGCGCCGACAAAAGCCGTGCGTATTATTGAGCTGGCGAACGACGTGATGTCCGAGGGGATTGACCCCGTTATTAATGCCGTGGAAATCATCGGTGGCGATATTCCTACCGATTCGACCGATGTGTTGAAAAGAAGCGACAATTTCCAGACCCTGCGCTTCACAGAACTCGGCGCGTTTCAATACGATCGGCTTGTCGGCTGGCTCAACGAGACGGAGGCGAAGGGCTATAACTATCTGCACGGCACGGTTAAAAACACGGGCGGCTTAATCGAGCGAGACGGTATCGTGCTCAGTGTCGACGTTCTCAAAGCCGACAGAACAATCGAAACGACCGTTGTTGATGACAAGCCGGCATTTTCTGTGACCATTAAGTATAAAACTGTCATTGTTGACGTAGAGGGCGACTTTGATGTCTCGAAGCAGGAGAATATGCCGATCATCAACGAGCTGTGCAATCAAAAAATCGTCAGTATATGTGAAATGGCTGTCAAGAAAGCGCAGGAGGAGTTAAAAACCGATATTTTCGGCTTCGGAGAACGCGTGCACGAGAAGTATCCAAAATATTGGCAGTCTGTTAAAGATAACTGGAACGCCGTTTTTATCGATTTGCCGATTTCGATTAAAGCAGAAGGCAAGCTGGTGGCGGCCGGTGACATCAAGAAGCCGATCAATCTCAACTAAGCGAACAAGAGGACGGTGACGGCGTCATGGTTTTCCTAACAATTCTAGCCGTTTCAATTTCTGACATTGTGCTGTGCATTGTCGAAATTCCAAAATTGATTACCGGCAAGCTTATTCGCGAGCTGGTCGTATTTTCCGTACTGCTGGCTACTGCAACAGCGTACGCCGTCTTGGCGGCGTTTGATGTTGATGTGCCGAATCTCTCTGATCTTTTTAAATGGGTCTATAAACCGTTGTCAGGATTTATGCAGTCAATGCTCAAACCCTAGGAGGCGTCGTGGATAATAAAAGAATCAATTGGCATCAGCTGCTGACCTTAACCGGCGTTGCGTCATTAGGCGGTTCGGTGCTCGCTATTTCCGCAACGGTCTCGGGCGTCGCTGAACGTGACGCCTGGATGTCGACGATCCTGGCGGTCGCCCTAGGTGTGCCGGTTATGCTTTTATTTCTTTATCTTGCGCGCAGCTGTCCAGGTATGACACTGATCGGGATCACAAAACAAGCATTCGGCAAATGGATAGGCTTCATTATTTCGGCATTATATGTCTTGGTTTTCATGAAGATATCGTTCGATTTACCATGGTATATCGGTAACTACTTTGGACGAATGATGCACGAAACACCGCCGGAAGCAATCAGTTTCTTTTTTGTTATTGCTATGGCCATCGGCGTGTTTTACGGGATTGAAACGATTGCGCGCGCTACCGAAGTGTTTTTTATCGCGGTTACGGGCTTGATTATTCTAATTGTGGCGCTTCTTATTAAAGACGTTCACATTGAATATATATCGCCGACGTTGGAAAACGGTGTACTTCCGGTCGTAAAAGGCGCCTTCTTCTTAATGTGCTTCATTTCTTTTACGTCGGTCAGTTTGATGATGATATTCCCAATACAAACAGACATTTCGCCGGGCGTCGGGACAGCACTGGTCAAAGGATTTTTATGGGCAGGCGCTGTAATTTTCGCAACAATTACAATGTCCACACTGGTGCTGGGCAGCAAGATAACGGCCATCACGTCGTATCCAACGCTTCAGCTGGCCGGTGAGATTAATATCGGTGTCGTATTTACGCGTATGGAGTATGCGGTGTCTCTCTTGTGGCTGATGTCGAATTTTACAATAAGTATTGTCTTTTTTTATGCGGCGACGAAAAGCCTTTCTGAGCTGATCGGGCTCAAAAATCACAAGCCGATCGTCCTGCCGCTGGCGATGCTTACACTTGTCATGTCGCATATCGTTTATCCCAACGCCATTTATCAAGGCAACTGGAGCACAACGGTCTATCCGCCGATGATTACGACGTTCGGCTTAGTGTTTCCGGGTGTGACGGCACTCGTCCTGATGGTGCGCCGTCGATTTGCCGGTAAGCGCGCGCGGCAATGATCGCGCGCGGCATGTAAGTAATAGACTAATTATACCGCATCAGCCGTTATAATCATCGGCGGTCTTAAAAAGACAAGAAGCCCTTAAAAAGGGCTTCTTGTGGATTAACGGTATGGTGATTTCAAGGTGAGCGGATTCATTTTCTCTTGCGTGACAGGCTGACGATCGACAGGGCAAAGAACACAGCGATCGTCGCAAGCAGTACGGTGATACTGGTCAGCGGCGTAACGTCGCCGCTGCCGAAGTCGAATGTCACACCCATGAAATGCTTGAAGTCGGTGACGGCGTCAGCAGGGGCACCGGCAAACGTCGCCGAGATTGGATCGGCCATCATGATTTGCCGTAAAAGCGACGCCGAATGAGAAACGGGGAACACACGTACCAGCCATTGAACAGCATCAGGAAGCTGGCCGATCGGCAGGTAAATGCCCGTCAAAAAACCAATGAGCGTACCGATGATCGTGCTGGCCGTTGCAAAAGCGTTGGTGCTTTTGAAAAACGAGACAACAAACAAGACGATCGACGTATTGGCCAGCGTGGTGAGCAGAATCAGTCCAAAAACCTTGAGCAGTGCTATGGCGCCCAGCAGCTCGCCGCCGCCGGCGATGATATAAATCTCCGCGAGCACAAGCGTTAAGACGGTCATAATAATGCCGACGATGTACGCGCTGACGATATAGCCGGCAGCCAGGCTGCGGCGGCTGATGGGCGAGGCGTAAAAGTCTTTCGATATCTTCTTGACTTTATCGTCAACCATCGTGCCGAAGGCACCCATCGTTGTTGTCATGGAGGTAACGGCCAGAAGCCCTGACATAATCCAGCTATCCATCAGATACCGTACACCTGTAAGATTGCCCATACTTGACGACCAGACATCGCCGAGAAACAGCACATACAGGCCGATGATGATGAAGACGGCCATCAGTGAAAAGAAGACGGAGGTTTTATCGCGGAAATAAAGTTTAAGATTGCGTTTAGCGAAAGCGATCATTCCCGTATCTCCTTTCCGGTTATGGCAATGAACGCATCGTCCATCGTACCTTTGGTGACTTCTAAGCCGGTGATATCTGCCTTGAACTGCTCAATGACCGGCACAGCCGCGTATGTGGACGGGATGGATATGACAATTTGATCGGCGGTAATTTTATAATCATAGCCCGTTGCATCCAGTCGCTGGCGTAACGCTTCGGGCTCAGACACGACAAGCGTAAGCTTGTCGCTGGTGTAGGCTTCCTTCAGCTCGGCCGGCGAGCCCTTGGCGACGATCGACCCGTCGTCGATGACCATGACGTAGTCGGCACCGGCGGCCTCTTCCATGTAGTGGGTTGTTAAGAAGACCGTCATGCCGGTTTTCTTTTGCAGCGCGGTGATTGTCTCCCAGACGTTTTTGCGTGTCTGCGGGTCCAGGCCGGTCGTCGGCTCATCGAGGAAGAGAATCTTCGGCGTATTGACGAGCGCGCGCGAAATATCGCACCGGCGGCGCTGACCGCCCGACAGCTTGCCGTACGGCCGCTTGAGGATATCGGTGATACCGGTGATACGTGCGGCATCGGCCACGGCGTCCGACAGCGCCTGACCGGTCAACCCGTAGAAGCTGCCGCGTGTTTTCAGATTTTCTTCGACGGTAAGCAGGTTGTCGAGCAGATTGTCCTGAAACACAGCGCCGATCACCGAGCGGATCGCGTTGTCTTCTTCACCGAGGACGTGCCCGTCGACGGTAACACGGCCGGCGTCCGGCTTCAAAAACGTACAGATAACGTCAATCGTCGTCGATTTGCCGGCGCCGTTCGGACCGAGAAACGCAAAAATACGACCGCGCTCGACGTGAAAATCGATCCCTTTGACGGCGTGGACATTTCCGTAGGATTTTTTTAGTCCGCTGACTTCAATAATAGAATTCACCAACCCACCATCCTTTTTGATATAGTCGCTTATTGTAAAATAATAACACAACTCTAGATGTCTTACAATTAAAGCCATGTTAAAATCGCAAGATGCGGCGGACGAAGCACTATTGTTTTTGGCTTAAGCATTGAAAAGCGATAATGGCAGCGATATACTGTATGTAAAAGAAAAGCAGGAAGGTATATCGCTTGAGTAATGAAAAAGGCGCCGGTGCGACAGGAAATCCGTTTTCCGTGCTCCGGCATCCCGGTTTTCGGTATTACTGGCTCGGTATGGTTATTTCAACGACCGGCACATGGATGCAAAATACGGCACAACCGCTACTGGCGCTGAAGATGACCGGTTCGCCGTTCTTGCTGAGCCTGATCAGCGCGCTTCAGTTTACACCGGTGTTGCTGTTTTCGCTCTTTGCCGGTGTGATCGTCGACCGATTGAAAAAGAAGAATATTCTTATTGCCACGCAGATTGTGATGATGCTTACTACCTTCGCACTCGCCATATTATACGCGACCGGCAACATACAATATTGGCATCTGATCGTCTCTGCGACGATGTTGGGCTTTGCCAATGCGTTTGACATGCCGGCACGGCAATCTTTTGTTATCGAGCTTGTCGGCCCGTCGGATCTGTCAAAAGGCATCGCGCTCAATTCCGCGCAGTTTAACCTTGCTCGGATCGTCGGCCCGGCGCTTGCCGGTCTCGTCATGGCGCAGTGGGGTATCGGCGCGTGTTTTTTCATCAACGCCATCAGCTTTGGCGCGGTCATTGCAGGGCTGATTTTTGTCAAGCCGCGGCTGATTGAGAAGATACCGATGCCGACAAAAAATGTCTTTATTAATATCGGTGCGGGAATGCGGTTTATTTTCACACGCTACACGTTGTTTATGCCGCTGCTTTTTATCACCGTCGCTGCGACGTTTGCAATGAATACAAACGTACTCGTGCCGGTCTTTGCCGAAAAAGTGCTCAAACTGGATGAGCTCGGTTACGGTCTGCTGATGGCTTCGGGCGGTGTCGGCGCGCTGATCGGTGCGCTGGCGATGGCAATGGTTAGTAAAAAAGGTATTCGGAAAGCTTTTATTTATCAGTTCCCAATACTCGTCGCTGTGATCATCGTGTTCATCGGGATATCCGGCGTGTTCGCGCTCACGGCGATACTGCTTGCCGTGTCCAGTTTTTTCTTCATGATTTTCATGGCCAGCGTCAACACGACGATGCAGCTGGGCGCAACAGACGAGTTCCGCGGGCGCGTCATGAGCGTATACACACTTGTCGTTGCAGGCTCGACGCCGCTGGGTAACTTATTTGCCGGCGCCATTGCCGATCGATACGGCGCAGGTATGAGCTTCGTCGTTTGCGGCCTGGTCATCATAGGTCTGCTGGTGCCGATGTATTTTCTGCGCCTCAGGTTTGAGAAAAAACTCAGCGAAAGCGCCCAATCATCCGCACAAGCCGGAGATTGATATCAATGAAACGCGGTGGATATGTCAAGACGCATAACGCTGTTCGGTGCGTCGCACCGGCGCGTCCCGCGGCATATATTAATTATAAATAGTGAATAAAAATCGATTCTTTTTCTTGATAAATCTACCTAAATCAAGTACAATGCGATATAAACATAAAGGGATTCGGATATTGGTCAGGGGATAGTTAATGAAGAACACGTTTGTAACAAAAGATCAGCTGGAAGAGATAACAAAGACATACCCGACGCCTTTCCATTTGTACGATGAGAAGGGCATTCGCGAGAATGTACGCCGTCTGCGCGCGGCTTTTTCGTGGAATCCGGGATTTAAGGAATATTTTGCTGTCAAAGCGACACCGACGCCCGCCATCCTGCGCCTCTTGCGCGAGGAAGGCTGCGGCGTGGACTGCGCGTCGCTCACGGAACTGATGATGAGTGAGCGGTGCGGCTTTTCGGGCAGCGAGATCATGTTCTCGTCGAATGTGACGCCGGCAGAGGAGTATCAGAAGGCCTTTGAGCTCGGCGCGATTATCAATCTGGATGACATCACGCACATTGATTTTCTAAAAGAGGCAGCAGGCATCCCGAAAACAATCTGCTGCCGGTTTAATCCGGGCGGTTATTTTTCGGTTGCCAATCAGATTATGGATAACCCGAACGATGCCAAATACGGCATGACGCCGTTGCAGATTATCGAGGCGTACAAGCGCCTGATGGATCTCGGCGCGGAGCAGTTCGGCATCCACGCATTTTTAGCCAGCAATACGCTGACGAATGAGTATTATCCACAGTTGGCGGCGCAGCTGTTTGAGCTGGCGGTCGACTTGAAACGTGAAACAGGTGCGGATATCCGGTTCATCAATTTGTCCGGCGGCATCGGTATTCCGTATCAGCCGGATCAGGAGCCCAACGACATCATGATCATCGGCGAGGGCGTCCGCAAGGCGTACGAGCAGATCCTGGGGCCGGCCGGTATGGACGATATCGCCATCTTTACGGAGCTCGGGCGCTTCGTCACCGGTCCGTACGGCTGCCTTGTGACGCGTGCCGTGCACGAAAAGCACATTTTCAAGGAATATATCGGCGTCGACGCGAGCGCGTGTGACCTGATGCGCCCGGCGATCTACGGGGCGTATCATCATATCACCGTCATGGGCAAGGAAACAGCGCCGGCCGACCAGGTGTACGACGTTACCGGGTCGCTATGTGAAAACAACGATAAATTCGCCGTCGAGCGCACGCTGCCGAAGGTTGATATGGGCGACTTGCTTGTTATCCACGATGCCGGCGCGCACGGCCGCGCGATGGGATACAACTACAACGGCAAGCTGCGCTCAGCGGAGCTGCTGCTCAAAGAAGACGGCTCCGTCGAACTGATTCGCCGCGCCGAAACAGCAGAAGATTACTTCGCAACAGCGATATTTTAAAGCATAAACAGATAACGACCAATTACCCGATGAAAGGAGCGGATCGCCTGTGACAGCCATTGAAAAGCAAGGGCGACTGGCCAAAGAAGCGTCCATGACGCTGATGACGTGCGGTACGAGCGCGAAGAATAAGGCGCTTGGCGCGATTGCCGACGCGCTGCTTGCGCACACGACAGAGATTCTCGAGGCCAACGCGCTGGACATGCAAAGGGCCAAAGAAAACAATATGAAAGCGTCCTTGATGGATCGGCTGCTGCTGACCGAGCCGCGCATCGCCGGTATTGCCGACAGCGTGCGTGAGGTCATCGCGCTGGAAGACCCAATCGGTCAGGTGGACAAGATGGGCACGCGGCCGAACGGGCTGACGATCGGGCGGCGCAGGGTGCCGCTGGGTGTCATCGCGATCATCTACGAGTCGCGCCCGAACGTCACGGTCGACGCGGCTGTCTTGTGTCTCAAGGCCGGCAATGCCGTCATTTTACGCGGCGGCAAGGAAGCGTTCAATTCCAATAATGCGCTGATGAACATCATGCGAGCGGCCATTGCCGCGTCCGGCCTGCCGGAGGACGCCGTCTCGCTTGTACAAGACACAACGCGTGACAGCGTGACCCAGGTGCTCAACCTTACGGGATACATCGACGTGTTGATTCCGCGCGGCGGGGCCGGGCTTATCCGCACCGTCGTCGATAACGCGAAGGTACCGGTTATCGAAACAGGTGTCGGCAATTGCCACATCTACGTCGAGCAGTCGGCGGACCTCGATATGGGCGCTGCCATCATCAACAATGCCAAAACCTCGCGCCCGTCGGTATGCAACGCCGCCGAGACGTTGCTCGTCGACCGGTCGATCGCCAAAGCATTTCTGCCCAAGGCGAAGGCGCTGCTTGACGAGAAGAACACCCAGCTGCGCGGCTGCCCTGAAACAGCGGCGATCCTCGGCGACGCGGTCGTCCCGGCGACGGACGAGGACTACTGGACGGAATACGGCGATTACATCCTCGCTGTCAAGGTCGTATCCGACCTCGACGAGGCGATTGCGCATATCAATAAGTACAGCTCAAGACACTCCGAAGCGATCGTGACAAGTGATTACGCGTCCAGCCAGAAGTTTCTGGATGCTATTGACGCCGCGGCAGTTTACGTCAATGCGTCGACGCGTTTTACAGACGGCGGGGTATTCGGCCTCGGCGCCGAAATCGGCATCTCGACGCAGAAAATGCATGCGCGCGGCCCGATGGGTCTCGAGCAGCTTACCAGCTCCAAATATATTATTTACGGCAACGGACAAATTCGGTAACAAATACAACCGAAAGAAGACGCGCCGGAAACGGCGCGTCTTTTTATTACGGTTTTGTTGTTATTGCACGGCCCAGGTCAGAAGCGAGCCACGCGTGTCGAGCAGATCCATGGATGCCGTGAGCATTTCCGCCGCGTCGGCGCGCGTGACGAGTGCGCTGTAAGAGGTTGTACCCATAACCGGCAGGATGTCAACAGCCGTCAGATTTACCTCGGCTTGATAAGCCCAGGCGGGACAGGCGTCTGCGCTGACCGTACTGACGCTGACGACATCTGTTACTTGCAGGATGTTGTTGAGCAGCACGGCCGCTTCAGCAAATGTGATCGGCTCGCAGGAGGCGAAGACAAGACGTCCTTCGTCGTTTTTAAAACCGCGGACCAATCCATTCATCAGCGCGGTGGAGATATACGGCTTGGCCCAGACCGGGGTCGACGCGTCGTCCGAGAAGCCGGTGCGTGTAATACCCTCCAGTGTGTCGGCGCCTGCCATCTGCAGGCACATCGTCAGAAATTCCCCGCGTGTGACGAGCGCATCGGGCCGGAAGAAAAACTCATTGCCGAGCTGCTCGCCGATCAGGATGCCTTCTTCGGCCAGCACGAGCGCGGCATAGTGTGCGCCGTTACCGAGCATGTCCGAATAGGTCATCTTCGTGGCCTGCTTGCGGATGGTGACGGTCACTGTCGCGCTGCCGGAGACATTTCCGTTTGCGTCAACGGCGACATAGGTGAACGTGTCGGTACCCTTTTTATTTTCCGAGGGCGTATACGTGAAGCTGCCGTCTTCTTCGGCTTTGACGTCACCCTTTTTCGGTGCGGAAGTTACCTCAAAGGTGACTGTGTCGCCGTCGGGATCGGTTGCTTCAAACTGTCCCGTGACGGCGATGTTGCGAAACGTTGTCAGCTCCAGATTCTTCGCAATTGGGCTGGAATTACTCGAGATAACGGCGATGATTTCCGGGCCGGCGGCAAGGCCCGTCGCGCCGGCGCACACGAAGCCGGATGACAGGGCAATCAGTAATATCGCGGCGACAGCGCGCATTTTGACACGTTTTTGTTTATGCATGATGATGACCTCCGTAATGCGGATTATTCGTTTGATACGCGCAGCCGTCTGTGGCGCGGCTGGCGGATTATGACAATAGCATTTACCGGAAATTACCGTTTATACAGTGCAGTGAGAAAAAAGTGATAAAATGCGGGAATTCCCATTTGGTATCAAGAAGTCAAAATGCAATATCCACGCATGCTCGATGCGTTTTTGTTGACATTGTGGCCGTGAGGCACTATTATTATTACACTTATGCTATTTTGAAAGGATGAGATTGCAATGCCTGCTAGTAAGACTATCGCAACTGAAGAATTCCTAGACAAATGTACTGCCAACATCCAGCGGAGCATTGCCATCGAACGCTCTCAATATGGCGCGTTCGACGTCAAGCGCGGGCTGAGAAATCCGGACGGAACGGGCGTTATGGTCGGCCTGACAAGGGTCGGTAATGTCCGAGGCTACTATGTGCAGGACGGCGAAAAGACACCGAGCCGCGGCGAGCTGTTTTATCGCGGTATCGACGTAACCGAGCTTGTCGACGGGTTCACAAAAGAGGGGCGCCTCGGCTACGAGGAGACGGTGTACCTGCTGCTCTTTGGAGAATTACCGGACGCGAAGACGCTAAGAACGTTCCGGAAGATCCTTGAAGAATACCGCGTGTTGCCAAGTGGCTTTACGGAAGATATGATCCTCGCTGCGCCCAGCGGAGATATTATGAATAAGCTCGCGCGCAGCGTTCTGGCACTTTATTCGTACGATGATAACCCCGAAACAGATCAAGCAGATATCCGCAAGGAGCTTGATCAGGCGCTGCACTTGATTGCCCGTTGCCCGGTGATTGTGGCCAATGCCTTTGGGGCCAAGCGGCACTACTTTGACAATGAAAGCCTGTTTATTCACCACCCCAAGAAAGGCTTGTCGACGGCGGAGAACTTCTTGTATTCCGTCCGGCATGACAACTGCTTCACCAAAGAGGAGGCGCAGTTGCTCGATTTGTGCCTCGTTTTGCACGCCGAGCACGGCGGCGGTAATAACTCGGCGTTTTCCTGCCGTGTGCTCTCGTCGTCCGGTACGGATATCTACTCGTCGATCTCGGCGGCTGTCGGCTCGCTGAAAGGACCGCGTCATGGCGGTGCCAATCAGAAGGTCATGCAGATGTTCGAGTGTATTAAAGCCGATGTGTCCAACTGGAAGGACGAAACGGAGCTTGTTTCTTATCTGCGCAAAATCATTCGAAAGGAAGCGGGCGCCGGCGACGGGCTGATTTACGGTATAGGCCACGCGGTTTATACACTGAGCGATCCGCGTGCCGTTAAACTCAAGGAGATGGCGAAAATCATTGCCGGGACAAAGGATATGGTCGGCGAGCTCGAACTATTGGAATCGATCGAGCGTCTGTCACCGATCGCCTTTGCCGAGGAGCGTCAGTTGGACAAACCGATGTGCGCCAATGTTGACTTGTACTCCGGTCTTGTCTACAGAATGCTTGGCATCCCCAACGAGCTGTACACACCGCTGTTTGCGATTGCGCGGATGGTTGGCTGGTGCGCGCACCGTATCGAAGAAGTCTATAACAGCAATAAAATCATGCGTCCGGCTTACAAGGCCATCGCGCCGAAAAAGCCGTATGTATCGCTCCGAAAGAGATAAACACCTGTACAAAAGCGGTCGCCGTCCATTTGGGCGGCGACCGCTTTTTGCTATCCGCTTAAGCAGATTCGACATAAAAATAGTCTTTATGTTGATGGGCCTGTGTGGTATAATAAAGCGACATATTTGCTTGGTTGCGTAAAGGCGTATAAAAAACGTCTGCGGTGATCAAAGCTTAGATTATATATGCCATGGCGCAAACGTATCGCATGGCGGTATACTGTGGCTTTTCACATTGCTACAGCATACGATCGTATAAAAAACGATTGTGCCAAGAAGGAGTCATATAGAAATGTCCAATAGAATTTTTACAAGCGAGTCTGTTACGGAAGGCCATCCCGATAAGATCTGCGATCAGATATCCGATGCCGTGCTTGACAGCATACTTGCTGGTGATCCAGAAGCACGCGTGGCGTGTGAAACTGTCGTTTCAACAGGGATGGCACTGATTCTGGGCGAGATCACCACTAACACTTATGTCGACATCCCCGACATTGCCCGGCGCACAATCAAAGAAATCGGATACATCAACCCCGAGCTCGGTTTTGATTATAACGGCTGCGCCATTATGACCTCGATAAAAGAACAAAGCCCCGATATTGCCATGGGCGTCGATAAGGCGTTTGATAATGCCGACGACTGCGGCGCCGGCGATCAGGGTATGATGTTCGGCTTTGCGTGCGACGAAACGCCGGAGTTGATGCCGGCACCGATATCCTTTGCGCATGCGCTCTCACGACGTCTCGCCGAAGTGCGCAAGTCGGGTGAGCTGCCGTATCTGCGGCCGGACGGCAAAAGCCAGGTCACTGTTGAATACGGCGACGACGGCTCCATCGTCCGGTGCCCGGCTATCGTTGTATCCAGCCAGCACGCGCCTGACGTGAGCATTGAAGAAGTCCGTCAGGGCATTACCGAACATGTTATCCGTCCGGTCATCCCGGCGCATCTGCTCACGTCGGAAACGGCGATTTATGTTAATCCCACCGGCCGCTTTGTTACGGGTGGTCCTGTCGGTGACTCGGGGCTGACCGGCCGCAAGATCATCGTGGACACGTACGGCGGCTACGCCAGTCACGGCGGCGGCGCGTTTTCCGGTAAAGACCCGACAAAGGTTGACCGTTCTGCTGCGTACATGGCGCGTTATATTGCCAAAAACATCATTGCCGCCGGCATCGCCAAGGCGTGCCAGATCGAGCTGGCATACGCCATCGGCGTGGCTTGCCCCGTATCTGTACTGGTCGATACGCGCGGCACCGGAAAGCTGCCGGACGAGCGCATCGCGCAGATCGTGGAGCAGCTGTTTGATCTGCGCCCGAGCCAGATCATCAAACATTTTGACCTGCTGCGCCCGATATACCGTCAGATCGCAGCGTACGGCCACTTCGGCCGTACGGATCTTGATCTGCCGTGGGAAAAAACCGATATGGTTGACAAAATCAAAGAACTGGCCTTTTAAGTAAGGGGACGGGAGTTTCAGCATGGACGACAAGCCCCGTAAGCATCACGGCGCACCGCGTCACGTCGATCCGTATCGCCGACGTGAAGAAAGCACAACCGTAACCGACGACGAACCGGCCGGCCGTATCGAAGGCCGCAACGCCGTCATTGAAGCGTTGCGCGCCGGGCGCGCACTCGACAAGGTCTTTATTCTGAAAGGCGAACACGATCAGGCGCTTGGGCACATCGCGTCTAAGGCGCGCGCGGCCGGCTCCGTCGTCGTTGAAGCCGACAAACGAAAACTTGACGCGATGAGTGTGTCAAAGGCGCATCAAGGCGTCGTCGCTGTTGTATCGGTTACGACGTATGTAGAGCTCAGCGATATTCTGGCAATTGCCGCCGAGCGCGGCGAGCCGCCGCTCATCGTCGTTTGTGATGAAATTTCCGATCCGCATAATCTCGGTGCAATTATCCGAACAGCCGAATGCGCCGGCGCGCACGGTGTCATCATACCAAAGCGCCGCAGCGCGGGCATGACGGCGATCGTATCGAAAACATCCGCCGGTGCTGTCGAGCATCTGGCCGTCGCGCGTGTGCCAAACATCACCGCGGCGCTCAACGAACTGAAAAAGGCGGGCGTCTGGGTCTTTGGTGCCGAGGTCGGCGGTACGCCGATGTGGCAGTCCGACATGACCGGTCCGGCAGCGATTGTGATCGGCTCCGAGGGGACGGGACTCGGTCGTCTTGTACGTGAATCGTGCGATTTTCTGATCAGTATTCCGATGACCGGTAAGATTTCGTCGCTCAACGCGTCCGTCGCGGCGTCGCTTGTGCTGTACGAAGCCATCCGCCAGCGCAAACTAGGCGGCTGAACCGGTAATATCTATTCGATAGTGGGAGGTGACGTCTTTGGCGAGCGAAAACAATAATAAACCCCGGCAGAATAAAAGCAGTAAACCTGCAAACGGCGCGACCGCCGCAGACCTCACGCTCGAATCCATATTGGCCGAATACAAGGGTAGTGCCTTCATCGCCGGCGATAAAAAGACGCCGAAAAAAGTCCTGCAGGAAAAAACCGAGCGCATCATGTTTGAAACGACTGGCGACGGGCCTGAGCCAGAACTGAGTAATACCAGCGAGAAACGGCGGCGCAAAGCGCCGCCGCGCGACGTGTCGGACGTTATGCCTGCCGGCGCAGACACAGACAAAGCACCGGAGGTGCCGCCGCGTCCAGCGCAGCGCCGCAGCGCATCGACAGCTCCGACAGCGGCCGAAATTGAACGCGCGCAGCGTCTGGAGTACGCCGCGCAAATGAGAAGACAGTCCGTTGCTGATGACGATGACGATCAGCCGGAAACCGCTGTGCCGAAAGAACAAGACGTGCTGCCGTTTGAGAACCTGCGTCCGATACCGCCGGACATTCATGAGGATCTCGTCCGTGAGGTTAGCCAGGCCATCGAGCGCCAGACGGCGTTTGAAACCGACACGCGCCGATCTGCCCGCCGCGTATTCGGCCTTTTCGGCCGCGCCGCGCGCCGCTTCGACGACGACGACGCGGAAATATACGATGATTCTGACCGCGATACTTATACATACGACGATGACGACAAGCCGGAGCCGCAGGTTATCGAAGAAGAATACATCGAAGAGCCGGACTATACGCAAACAGCCAAATATTTCGCGCATGAATGTAATAAGTTTTCCACACGCAGCTTTTTCAGTCTGATTTTATCCCTGATTATGGCCATCATGACGATTGTTTTTGCATCGGGCGTGACGCTGCCGTTTGGGCTGGGATCCAATATCGTGTCCTATGCCGGACTACTGCTTGTGATGCTGTTTTTCGTGATGATGTTCAGCATCGAACAATTAATTGACGGTATTGTTTCGCTGTTTCGGGGGCGCTCAAACGTCCATACATTAAACTTGTTTTCGTGCCTGGCAACAGCCGGTGCGGCAGCTTATACTATCGCGATGGGTCAGAAGGAGACAGGCCTGCCGTTTTGCGTGGTGTCTGCATTTTCGCTGACGTTTGCGCTGTGGGGAGAGAAAATTCACTACAGGGCACTCACGGAAACCATGAAAACTGCGCAGTCTGTTGCCGCGCCCTTCGGTGTGATTGCCGAGTTCATACCGGATTTGGATAAAACGATCATTAAAAAAGCCGCCGACCGCCGTCAGGGCTTTTACAACAACCTGATACAAGCAGACGTCGCAGAGACGGCTTTTTGGTATGCAACGCCGATTCTCATCGTCGCCGCGGCCGGTATGGCACTCTATTCGTCGCTTGGACAGGGCAGTGCGGCCAACTTTCTGCACCATTTCGCGGCGATCATGGCAGCTGCCGCGCCGTTTTCGGCGATGCTGGCGTTTGCCGTGCCGTTTTCAGCCGTCGCGCGGCGCGCGCGTCAGTCCGGCGCGGCTGTTGCCGGCTGGGGCGGGGCAGACGATCTGTATTTTTCCGACGGGGCCAGCATAACCGATGAAGATTTGTTCCCGGCCGGGACCATTTCGCTTGGCGGTGTTAAGGTGTTCGACGATGTATCGCCGGAGGTCGCTGTTCGCTACACGGGCAGTCTGATTATCGCGTCCGACTCGGGCTTGTCGGCACTGTTTGCCGAGCTGCTGCGCCGTCAGGGGACGACGGCGGCACGCGTTGAAGACTTCCAGTGCTACGAGGGCGGTATCGGCGGCGTCGTCAAGGGCGAGCGTGTGATTACCGGCTCGGCTGCGTTCATGAATCTGATGGGCATCCGCATTCCGCCGAGCATGAATATGAAAAACGGGGTATTTACGGCCGTCAACAAAAAACTGATTGCGGTCTTTACCATCAACTACGTACCGGTCAAGTCGGTGCAAAACGCGCTTGTATCCGTATTACGCTACCGCGTGAAGCTGTTTTTCTCTGTGCGCGACTTCAACGTCACGCCGATTATGCTCGAGCAGAAATTTAAGGTGCCGATCGATGATGTCGAGTACATACCCATCCACGATTCGTATGAGTTGTCGGACGAGACGAAGCAGGAGGCTAAGCGCGTGTCCGCGATACTGACGCGAGAAGGGCTCGGTCCCTACGTCGAGGCGATCACCGGCGGACGGCGGCTGAGAAATACCGCGCTCATCGCAACGTTTTTAACGATCCTTTCCGCCGTTGGCGGCATGGTTATCATGTATGTGATCTGCTCGGCCGGAGCATACGCGTCGGCCAGCCCCGTCAATCTGCTGCTTTATATGGCGTCGATGCTGGGCGCTGTGCTGTTTGTATGCGGCTTCGCTAAATTCCGTCACTAAGAAAGTCGACGCTTGCCTATCGACAAAGTAAACAAAAATTATTGTATTTCGCCGGGTGTTAGTGTATAATTTTCGTCATAAGACTTTTTAAGGAGTGGAACAGCGATTATGGCCTACACACCCGATAGAATCCGAAACATTGCGCTGCTGGGACATGGCAGCAGCGGCAAGACGAGTCTTGCCGAAAGCATGTTGTATCTCACAGGCGTGACAGACCGTCTGGGCAAAATCACCGATGGCAACACCGTCGGCGACAGCGACACCGAGGAGATTAAGCGCAAGATTACGATTTCATTGGCGGCGATGTACGCTGAATATAACAACCATAAAATTAACATACTGGACACGCCTGGCTATTTTGACTTCGCCGGCGAGGTCGCTGAGGCATTACGCGTCGCGGGCTGCGGCGTTATTGTCTGCGCGGCTAAAGACGGCATTACTGTCGGCCTTGAAAAGGCCTGGAAATTCGTCGAAGATGCGAAGATGCCGCGCGTGTTTTTTGTGACGAAAATTGACGAAGAAAACGGCGATTTCGGCACGGTCTACGCGGCGCTGCGTCAAAAGTACGGCACCTCTGTTTGCCCGATGACGGTGCCGATCAAAAACGGCAGCAAGATAGAAGGCGTCGTCGATCTCGTCAGCCGCAAGGCATACGCGCCGGACGGCAACAAGCGCAAAGAGATCCCGATTCCCGACGATATGTCGGACGAGCTGGCCACATATTATGAGGCCCTCAGCGAGAGCGTTGCCGAGACGAGCGAAGAAATGATGGAAAAATACTTCTCCGGCGAAGCGTTTACGCCCGAGGAGATTTTCACAGGCCTTAAATCGGGCCTGAGAGACAATTTGGTTTATCCCGTGTTCTGCGGCTGCCCGGTCACGGCTGCCGGTACGGTACCGCTTCTGGAATCGATCGTCCAGCTGTTCCCGTCGCCGCTGAATGCGCGCACGGAGCTCTCGACCGACGGCGAGGAGATCAAAGCCGATCCGAGCGGCGCGACGTGCGCCGTCGTGTTCAAGACGGTGTCCGACCAATATGGCCGTTTCAGCATCTTCAAAGTGCTTTCCGGCAAAGTCACACCCGATATGACGCTGCTGAATCCGCGTTCCGGCGCGCATGAAAAGATGGGTCATCTTTATTCCATGCAGGGCAAGAAGAGCATCGAGGTTAAAGAGGTCGTCTGCGGCGATATCGGTGCCGTATCAAAGCTCACCGATACGAAAACCGGTGATACGCTGTGCGATCTGAAGCATCCCGTTACCGCGCAGGGCATCGAGTATGCCCCGCCGAGCTACGCGATGGCGATTTCACCGAAGACCAAAGGACAGGAAGACAAGATCGCAACAGGCCTTTCGCGTCTGGCTGAAGAGGATCTGTCGTTCTCGTTTGTTAATAATGTCGAGACGCATCAGCTGGTGTTGTCCGGCGCGGGCGATATCCATCTGGATGTGCTGTGCTCAAAGCTCAAGGATAAATTCGGCGTTGAGGTTGTCCTGTCACCGGCACGCGTACCGTATCGTGAAAAGATTCGCAAAAAAGTGCAGGTGCGCGGCCGTCACAAGAAGCAGTCCGGCGGTCACGGACAGTTCGGCGATGTTGTTATCGACTTTGAGCCGGGCGATGAAGAAGAGCTCGTTTTTGTCGAAAAGGTTTTCGGCGGCAGCGTGCCAAAGAACTTTTTCCCGGCCGTCGAAAAAGGCTTGCGCGACAGCATCGGCAAGGGTGTACTGGCCGGTTATCCGCTCGTTTTCCTGAAAGCGACGCTGGTTGACGGTTCGTATCATCCCGTTGACTCCTCAGAAATGGCGTTTAAGACGGCAGCGCAGCTGGCGTTTAAAGAAGGTATTCCGCAAGCCAGCCCCGTACTGCTTGAGCCGATCGGCTACCTGAGCGTGACGATCCCCGACACAAACACGGGCGACATCATGTCCGATCTCTCCAAGCGACGCGGCAGCCCGATGGGTATGAGCTTCAACGCCGACGGCATGCAGGTCGTCGAGGCGGAGGTGCCGATGGGCGAGATGTCCACCTATGCGATCGACCTTCGGTCGATGACGCAGGGGCGCGGCTCTTTCACGCTACGCTTTGAGCGCTACGAAGAGGCGCCGGCCGCCGTTCAGGCGAAGATCATCGAGGAAGCCAAAGCGCTTCACGAAGCAGACTAGCACGTAACAAGTAATGAATCGGGTGGGCAGGAACGTCATAACCGGCAGGGTCGGTATATGATTTCTTAGCCCGCCCGTTTTATGCGCATCAAATCAGAGAGGGGCCTTGGCATGACGTGGCTGATGGACGCGTTAAACCAGCTGGGCGACACGATGTCGGCCGGCGGCGAAGCGCTGTCCTATGTGACAGCGGCAATCCGCATGATTCTGCCGCTGCTGGCGATTGTTGTCGTGTGGCGCTCGGTTAAGTCGCTGCTGCGCGGCACGACGGATCACGAGAATTGGGGATATTTATGTCTGCCAAACGGCTCGAAAATTGAGCTGAGCCACTGGGAGAATATTATCGGACGTGCACGCGCGTCCGACGTGCACCTTGAGTATCCAACGCTCTCGCGCAGCCACGCCGCCGTCATCCGTGACGAGCGCGGTGTCTGGCGCGTGTTCGATCTAAGATCAAAGGGCGGGGTGCTGCGTAACGGAAAGAGTGTGGACAAGTCCGCCGTCATTAAAAACGGGGACCTGCTAACACTTGGCGGTGTGCAGGTCGTGTTTACGACGATCAGCCGTGACGAACAGGTCGACGAAACCAGCGCGCGAACACGTCCGAACCGATTTGTCCGTCCGTCGGGCACATTGTGGTATTTGAGCGTTTTTCAGCTGCTTTTGACAGTACAGCTGCTTATCGCGACGGACGATGCGTACGCGTCGCCAATCGTGTTCGGCTTTGCCGCACTTATCGCCCTGATGTGGGTGGCGTTCGTATTAACGCGCGCGCTACAGCGGGTGGCGTTTGAGGTTGAGTCGCTGGCGTTCTTTCTGACAACGCTGGGTTTTGCCATCGTAGCCTCGGATGCGCCGGACACGCTCGTACGCCAGACGGTGCTGCTCGTCGTTGCCGTCGCGCTGTATTTCATACTTGGCTGGTTTTTGCGTGATCTGTCGCGCGCCGTCAAGATTCGATGGCCGGTTGCCGTCATCGGGCTGGCGCTGCTCGGAGTGACACTGATTACAAGCGAAGCCATCCATGGCGCTAAAAACTGGCTGACCGTCATTGGTGTGACGTTCCAGCCGTCGGAATTTGTTAAGATTGCGTTTGTATTTGCCGGTGCGGCAACGCTAGACCGGCTATTTGCGCGGCGCAACCTCTATTTGTTCATCGCCTTTTCGGCGCTTTGCGTCGGGGTGTTGGCACTGATGGGCGACTTTGGAACGGCGCTCGTGTTTTTTGTCACGTATCTCGTGATTGCCTTCATGCGTTCCGGCGATTTTACGACGATATTTCTCAGCGTCGGCGGCTCGGTGCTAGCCGGTTTTATGGCGGTGACGCTCAAGCCGGAGGTCGCGGACCGCTTTAAGTCATGGGGAAACGCGTGGGCCTATGCAAGCTCTTCCGGCTTTCAGCAGACGCGCGCCATGTCGGCCGCGGCAAGCGGCGGCTTGTTTGGCGTCGGCGCCGGAAACGGTTGGCTCGTGACGATTGTTGCGGCGCAAACGGATATGGTATTTGCTGTTCTTAGCGAGGAGCTGGGGCTGCTCGTGGCGCTGACGGCAGTAGTTACGCTCGTGGCACTGGGTGTCTATGTTGTGCGCGCGTCGGCGTCGGCGCGCAGTGCGTACTTTGCCATCGGTGCCGGCGCGGCGGCGGCGATCATGCTCATCCAAATGCTCCTCAATGTATTTGGATCGCTCGACATCCTGCCGTTCACGGGCGTGACGTTTCCGTTTGTTTCGACAGGCGGATCGAGCCTTATTGTCTGCTGGGGTCTGCTCGCGTTTATCAAGGCCATCGATACGCGGCGCGGCGCGAGCTTTGCCGTCAAAGCGCCGGTCAGCGTCACAAACAAGGCGCATCGCGCCGCCCGCCCGGCGCAATCGTCCGGACAGCGCACTTCTGACTATTCCGGCGAGCAGCCCGCTTACGAAGCCTACGACGAAGACGGCGATTACGGCGATCCATACGATGACGATGATGTATATGACGATGCGGCACAGACGTGGGAGGACGACCAATGAAAAAAGTCAGCCGGCGCACCCGTGCGCTATGGCTTCTCACGGGGCTGATCGTCGTGTTGTTCCTCGTTTATGTCGTACGGCTTGCCGAAGGCGGACGGGCATGGTCGGCGTTCCCGTCAAACCGGAGCGTTTATGCCGACGGTGTGCTGAAGGTCGGTACGCTGACGGATCGAGACGGCGTTATGCTCGCCACCGTTGAAAACGGCGCTCGCGTTTACTCAGACGATTGGCTCACGCGCGTTTCAACTCTGCACGCCGTCGGCGACCAGGCCGGCAACATCGGTACCGGCGCGCTGAGTGCGTTCGCGTCGCGGCTGATCGGCTACAATTTTGTCACGGGTGTCTATTCGCGCACCGGCGCGGGTGAAACCGTCGCGCTCACGCTGGACGCCGAACTCAACCGCGCGGCGTACGCCGCGCTCGACGGGCGCAACGGTGTCGTCGGGGTGATGAATTACGAGACGGGGGAGATCGTCTGCATGGTTTCCGCGCCGTCGTACGACCCCAATGATCCGCCGGATCTGACGTCGGGTGCGTATGAAGGTGTTTACATCAACCGCTTCCTGTCGAGCACCTATTCGCCGGGCTCGACGTTCAAACTTGTCACGCTTGCCGCCGCGATCGATACGATCGACGATCTCAGTGATCGCGTATTTACCTGCGACGGCGGCCTTTACACGCAAGACGGTTACGTCGCTTGCACGGGCACGCACGGGGAACAGTCGATAGAAGACGCGCTCGCGAACTCCTGCAACAGTGCGTTCGGTGCACTTGCGCTTGAGCTTGGCGCGGACAAGCTCGCCGAATACGCCGATAAGCTCGGGCTGACCGAGCGCGGCGCGGTCGACGGTATCAAAACGGCGGCAGGCCGGTTTACCAAGGCCGACGACGAAACAGCCGATCTCGCCTGGTCGGGCATCGGGCAGTATGAGGATGCAGTGTGTCCGTATGCGATGCTGCGATACGTCGCCGCGATCGCGGGTGGCGGCGTCGCACCCCAGGCGCACTTGCTCAAACAATCGGGCCTTGGGTCGTTCTTCGGCGGCGGCGGTGAGCGGCTGCTCAGCGCTACAACAGCCGACGAAATTGCCGTGATGATGAATTATAATGTATATAAGACTTACGGCAAGGACAATTTCCCCGGGCTTGAGCTGTACGCAAAGTCCGGGACGGCAGAAGTTGGCGGCGGCGCCGCGCCGCATGCGTGGTTCGTCGGGTTCATCACGAACGAGGACGCGCCGTATGCATTCGTCGTCGTCGTGGAAAACGGCGGCTCGGGCGCGCGCGTGGCAGGTCCGGTCGCGAACGCCGTATTACAGGCAGCTACTGCGGATTAAGGGGGCAGTATGATTATCAGAGAAATCATCGATGCCGATTATGACGGCTTGATGCGGCTATACACCCAGTTTAAAGGGGAGAAGATGCCGGATAAATCGGCGGCGAAAGCCGTATGGGAACACATCTTATCCGATCCCAATCACCACGTGATCGTCGCGGAGGAGAACGGGACGCTGGTTTCGACGTGCGTGTGCATTATTGTGCCGAATCTGACACATTACCAAGAACCGTACGCGCTGATTGAAAATGTCGTTACGGACGCGGCGTATCGTAACAAGGGTTGCGCCACAGCGTGTCTGCAGTATGCCAAGACGTTGGCCGTAAATGCCGGCTGCTATAAAATGATGCTTCTAACCGGCTCAAAAGCGCCGGAAACACTGCGCTTTTATGAAAATGCCGGTTACAACTGCCACGACAAAACGGGCTTTATCCAGTGGCTTGAGTAAGAGCGATCCGACGAAAGGAACAGACATTATGACAGATCAATTCACCCGGACCCGCATGCTGCTCGGCCCTGACGGCATCGACAAGCTGCGCCGGTCGCGTGTGCTGCTGTTTGGCATCGGCGGCGTCGGCTCGTTCGCGGTCGAAGCGCTTGCCCGTGCCGGCGTCGGGCACGTGACGCTCGTCGATAACGATACGGTCGGCCTGACGAATCTCAACCGTCAGCTCGTCGCGCTGCATTCAACGCTCGGGCGCAAAAAGACAGAAGTGGCAGCCGAGCGCGTCCGCGACATCTGTCCGGACACGACCATCGACATACACGACGTGTTTGTTTCGCCGGAGACGATCTGGCAATTCGATTTCACGCAGTACGACTGTGTGCTCGATGCGATTGACAACGTCACTGCGAAGCTTCTGATCGCAGACGAATGCCGCAAGGCCGGCACAAAGCTTGTCAGCAGCATGGGAACAGGCAACAGGCTGGATCCGACGCGCATCACCGTATGCGACGTATACGCCACATCCGGCGATCCGCTCGCGCGCATTATGCGTCGTGAGCTGCGCCGGATCGGGATTGAAAAACTCACCGTTGTGTGTTCCACAGAGCCGCCGCATCCCGTTCTGGAAAGCGAGACGGAGCAGGGGCTGCCGAAATCGGTGCCGGGCAGCGTGTCGTTTGTGCCGCCGGTCGCCGGTATGACGCTCGCCGCCGTCGCCGTACGGTATCTCGTAAGGGGGGAGTAGAATTGTTAATTGGGAGTATTATTGATGAGTAAGCATCGACGAATAAGATATAAAGATATAGTTCTCGTTTGCATAGCGATAATATGTGTATTATTAGTGATTGGCTTAATATTCTTGTTTAGAATCTTTCCGCCATCCATCTCAGAAAACAGAATGATGAGAGACTTTACTAAGGATAGGAACGAGATTCAGCTTATAACAAATTACTTAATTGAATTGCCTTATGCAGGGTTGTATGACAGTAATTCATACACACATGAGCGTGGAGAGATTCAAATAACATCTAACGAGACGGGGGATGAGTTATTAATCATTGATGATCCGCAAGTAGTAAATGCTATTGAGTACTTGTTAAACAAGCGCGGGTATGATGTTATACATAAGGGCGAAAACTATGTTCTATTTCAAAGGTGGTCATCGCTTGATGCAGGCAGAGGGGTTGCTTATTCACGGGATGGCGAAATTCCTCATATAGATTTTTTAGTGTACGCTAAGATTATTGAAGGAAACAATTGGTACTACTATGAATCGGATTTTAACAAATGGGAAATAGAGAATAGCAGTAACTAAAAAACCTTTCTAGTATGCACGTAATGAAACAGCCACCGTGAAAGCGTGTTCACGGTGGTTGTTTGTAAGCGATTACTTAAAATGTACGTGGTTATTGATGTGCTCGTTGCAAAAGGCGTGGTAGCCCTCACAGCGCGAGCAGTAGCGGAACTCCAGCTCGGGATGATCGGTGTCCGTCCGGCCGCACACGGAGCATTTGTGACGATACGGTTTTGCCGCCTGCTCCTGCTTGACTTTACGCGCCGCCTTTCGGAAGTTGATCGCCGAGGGCGACGACCGCGCCCGGTAGGGACGCAGATAGCGCATCAAGTCTTCGCCGCAGAAAATCAAGAAGTTGAGCAGCGCCGCGACCGGCACGATAACGGCATAGTAATCGGCATTAATAAGGCTCGATATGATCGAGAAGAGGAAAAATCCGGCGTTGAGGAGTGCAAGCCATTTAATCTTGATGGGTATGACAAAGAACAGCAGCACACGCTGGTCGGGATAGAGCACGGCGAACGCGAAGAACATCGACAAATTTAAAAATCCCGAGGTCAGAAATACTGTCGTGCCGGACACTGCCCAGACGATGAACGCGAACACAACGTGCAGCAGTACGCCGAGAATATAGTAGACGTTGAATTTCGCCATACCCCATTCTCGCTCCAGCGTTGAGCCGATGAAATAATAAAAGTAGAGCATAATAGCCGTAAAGAAGATACTGGACGCCAAAGTAGATCCGCCGGCAGCGGGATAGAAAACCCACGTCACGAGCCGCCAGACCTCTCCGTGCAGGATGCGCGAGGGATCAAAGTTTAACAGGTAAAACAACGATGTATTCGCCGCCGTCAGCAGAAAGACGGCTGCCGAGCCAATCACAATCACCAGCATCAGCCTGGGTATGCCGAAGCGGCGGTGCTGAAGGCAAAATTTGTCGATGGCCCGCATAATCGCTTTCAAGTGTATTCCTCCAATATAGTATTTACCAAAACAGTATAGCATGTTTTCACGATTAAGTTTAGACTGTTCACTAAAATTTTAAATCCGAACGCCGATAAAAAAGCTTGCAAACAGCGGATTTACATGGTAGTATATCAAAGCATTTACACAAGCGGCGATAAAGCCGCTGGCGGCCGAAGTCCGGCCGCCTACCGAGTTATCATCTGGACGGTCCGCTGCAAACGCGCTTTGCATGAACGTCTTATGCGAAGGGAGGATAAACAGTTGGATCTTATTAAAACGCTCAGCGATCAGTACCTCAAGCCCGAGCTGCCAAAGATGAACGTCGGCGATACCGTTCGTGTCACCGTGCGCGTCAAGGAAGGCAACCGCGAGAGAAATCAGGCTTATGAGGGTACGATCATCGCCAAGAAGCATGGCGGTATCAACGAAACGATCACCGTCCGCCGCATTTCCTACAACGTCGGCTGCGAGAAGGTATTTCCCGTTCACTCGCCGACAATCGTCTCCGTTGAGACGGTTCGCCGCGGTAAAGTCCGTCGGGCCAAGCTCTACTATCTCAGAGGCCGTGTCGGTAAAAAAGCCAAGGTCAAGGAAAGAATCTAACGCAAATTGTACAAAAAAGGGGCGCAAGCCCCTTTTTTTACGCTTAAAGGCGGCGTATAATGAGGACAATTACTTTTAAGGCAAGAGGTTTCGTCAATGGACGACAAAGAATTTGAACTCGATCACCGGCGACTTGATAAAGACGCCGTAAATAATGCCGATGCACCGGAGACAACGTTTACAGTGATGCAGCCGAATCAGACGGGCGGAATGGAACTGTACGACTGGATTCAATGTTTTATTGCGGCGATCGTCATCGGCATCGTTCTGTTCGTTTTTGTCGGACGGATCATCGGTATTGACGGCTCCTCGATGCTCAATACATTGCGCAATGACGACAAGGTCGTTTTGTCGAATCTGTTTTTCACGCCGCATTATGGCGACATTGTCGTCGTAAAAATACCCAATGAGGTTAAGCCGCTCGTCAAGCGCGTCATCGCCGTCGGCGGCGACACGATTGACATCGACTTCATAACAGGCGACGTGACGATCAACGGTCAGCTAATCGACGAAAGCTATATCCGCGAACCGACACTGACGCGGGAGGATTTCGACGGTCCGATAACTATTCCGGAGGGCTATATCTTCGTCATGGGGGACAACCGCAACCATTCGACGGACAGCCGCAGCAGCTACGTCGGGATTATCGACACACGTCAGGTGCTGGGTAAAGTGCTGCTTGTTGTGATCCCGGGGCCGGACGACGACGGTGGACGCAGCTGGTCGCGCTTCGGGTCTGTCTATACGACAGGCTGAATCGGGCACGTCTCGCGCTTATAAAAATCCGGTCGTGCTGAAGCGTTGTTTTTCGACAGACCGATAAAAAAGGGCATAGCCCCTTTTTTTTATAAGCAAAATGTGTATAATCATAAGAAAGGCATTGCCGGTTGGACGAAAAGGGGTAGTCACGATGGATGACAAAGAATTCGATTATGACCTGTTTGAAATAGAATACGGCGTCAATCTCCGTGGTGACGATATCGACCTTGACGAGCTGCTTAAAGAAGTTAACGACATTATCGGCGAGCCGGACGAGACAATGCCGTCGGCTGCCGACGAGATGCCGATACCAACGCCTGCGCCGTATGAAGAGCCGCCGCGTCGTCAGACCTCGGCACGTCCGGCACCGAAGAAACCCGCCGCACGTGCACCAAAGCACGAAGCCAGCCCGGCGAAACGCCGAGAGGTTAAGCAGGCGGCACGACGTCCGGTAAGGCCGGTGAATCCGCGGATCGACGCAGCCGAGCGTTTCGCCGACACGGAACAGGCGATTGAACGCAAGCCAGACGACGGCGCGCCGATAAAACAGCAGGCAGCTAAAAAGTCCGGCTCAATAATGAATCTGTTCGACTGGCTGCAATGCATCGTTTCGGCAGTGCTTGTCGGCATTTTGGTTTTTGTCTTCGTCGGGCGTGTTATCGGCGTTGAAGGAAAATCGATGCTCGACACGCTTCAAAACACGGACAGGATCGTCATGTCCAACCTGCTCTACCAGCCGCGCTACGGCGATATTGTGGTGCTTAAAACCGAGACATACGGCGACACGCCGCTGGTCAAGCGTGTTATTGCCGTTGCCGGTGAAACAATCGATATCGACTTTGATACTGGCGACGTAATGATCGACGGGCAGGTCATTATTGAAAACTATATTAAATCCGCAACACTGACGCGCGAAGACTTTGAAGGCCCGGTTACCGTGCCCGAGGGATTTGTGTTTGTCATGGGCGATAACCGCAACGAATCGACCGACAGCCGCGACGACCGCGTCGGTCTGGTCGATACGCGCGAGATATTAGGTAAAGTACTTTTCGTCATCATTCCGGGACCGGACGCCGATGGCCATCGCGACTGGAGCCGGCTGGGTTCGGTGTACCGAGAGCCGGAGGCGTAACGATGCGTGAGGATATCAACATCCAATGGTTCCCCGGCCATATGACAAAAGCGCGGCGGATGATCACTTCGAACCTCAAGCTGATTGACGTCGTGTGTGAGATCGTCGACGCGCGCATCCCGCTATCCAGCCGCAATCCCGACCTCGACGAGCTGGCAGGCGGTAAGCCGCGGCTGGTCGTGCTTAACCGCGTCGATCAGGCCGATCCGTCGATGACGCGGGCATGGTCGGCGTACTTTAAGAAACAGGGCGCAGCCGTTTTGGAAACCGACGCGAAGTCCGGCAAGGGCACAAAAAGCTTTGCAGACGCCGCCCGCGCACTGATCAGCGAACGGATCAAGGCCGATCAGGCCAAAGGCATGACGGGCCGCCCCGTACGCGTCATGATTGTGGGCATCCCGAACGTGGGTAAATCGTCGCTGATTAACCGCATCGCCGGGCGCAAGGCGGCCGACACGTCCGACCGACCAGGTGTGACGCGTGGCAAGCAGTGGATTACGATCGGCGGGGGTTTGGAAATACTGGACACGCCGGGCATCCTCTGGCCGAAATTTGACAGCCCCGAGGTCGCAGAAAACTTAGCGTTTACCGGCGCCGTGAAAGACGCCGTCGTCGATACCGAGGCGCTTGCCGCCAATCTCATGGTAAGGCTGCGCGAGATGAACCCGAAGATGATCGAAGAACGGTATAAATTTACGCCGGAGCCGGATAAAGAAGGCTGGGAGCTGATTGAGCAGGCCGGGCGCAAGCGCGGCTTTTTGCAATCGGGCGGCGTCATCGATACGGAGCGTATGGCGGCCATCCTGCTCGACGAATTCCGCGCCGGAAAGCTTGGCCGTGTCACGCTTGAGCGTCCGCCTGAAACGGAGCAATAAATGAATTGGTGGCAGTACGAGAACGAAGCGCTTTCCGACGGCTGGCGCGTCGTGTGCGGTGTGGATGAAGCCGGACGCGGCTGCCTAGCCGGACCTGTTTATGCCGCTGCTGTCATTTTACCGCAAGGCCTCGTCATCGACGGGCTCAACGACTCCAAAAAGCTCAAACCCGAGCGCCGCGCGGCACTGTTTGATATAATTACGGCGCGCGCCATCACGTATGGGATCGGCACGGCGACGGTTGAAGAGATAGAAGAAGTCAATATTCTCAATGCGACGTATCTGGCGATGAACCGCGCGCTCGAGCAGCTTGAACCGGCCGCGGAGCTCGCGCTCATCGACGGCAACCGCGCGACGGGGATCACATCGGTATGCCGATGCATCGTCGGCGGCGACGGCAAGTCTGCGTCGATTGCCGCGGCGTCAGTGCTGGCGAAGGTCAGCCGGGACCGGTACATGACGCAGCTGGCCGATACATATCCCCAGTATAGCTTTGAACAGCATAAAGGCTATGCGACGAAGCTGCATTACGAGCGCATCCGCGCCCACGGCCCGTCAGAAGTTCACCGACCGACGTTTTTGCGTAAAATGCATTGACAACGATCCGAAGGGACGTGCAATTGTGACGACGAAGCAGCACGGCAGCTGGGGCGAAGCGATCGCGCTGGATTATCTGCGTGATCTGGGCTACGAGCCTGTCGGTATGGGATACACGACGCGCTACGGCGAGATCGACTTGATCGTCAGCGACCGGGCGTTTATTGTTTTTGCCGAGGTCAAGGTGCGTAAAAACAAGGATTTCGGCGAAGCGCGCGAGTTTGTCGGCGCGCGCAAGCAGGATCGGCTGCGCAAAACGGCTGCGATGTGGCTTAGCGAGCATGACGAAGAGCGTCAGCCCCGGTTTGACGTCGTGGAGATTTACGCACCGGACGGCATGAAAACAACAAATCCTGAGATCATTCATATAGAAGACGCGTTTTAAGCGATATCATTCCGAAAGGATCAACAGCATGCGCTATCACAGTACACGTTACACCGACGCCTCCGTCACGGCAGCCGAAGCCATCGCGCAGGGTTTATCGCGCGACGGCGGTCTGTTTGTGCCGGAAACGCTGCCGTCACTTACGCACGGCGACATCGAGACGCTGGTCAAGACCGATTACGTCGCGCGGGCGGCATCGATCATGAAGCTGTTTCTGGACGATTTTACGACAACCGAGCTGCAGTCGTTTTGTAAAGCGGCCTACGGCGAAGGCAGCGGCTATGACGGGCCGGACGCCGCGCCTGTGCGCGCGTTCGACGAAACGACCGCATTCTTAGAACTTTGGCACGGCCCGACATGTGCTTTTAAAGACATGGCGCTGCAGATGCTGCCGCACCTGCTGTCCGCGTCGCTCGACAAAACAAAGGCCGACAAAGACGTCTGCATCCTCGTCGCCACATCGGGCGACACAGGAAAGGCCGCGCTCGACGGATTTCAGGACGTCAACCGCACCAAGATTATGGTGTTTTATCCCGAAGAGGGCGTGTCGGATGTGCAGAAGCTGCAAATGACGACGCAGGAGGGCGACAACGTCGGTGTGTGCGCCGTCACCGGCAACTTTGACGATGCGCAGGCCGGCGTCAAAGCGATTTTCTCCGATGCTCAGCTGCGTGAGAAGCTCGCAGAATCCGGTTACTTTTTGTCGTCGGCCAACTCGATTAACTGGGGGCGGCTGCTGCCGCAGATCGTCTACTATATTTCCGCATACTGCGACCTTGTGCACGCCTGCGCGGTTCAAAACGGCGAAGTCGTCAATTTCTGCGTACCGACGGGCAATTTCGGCAACATCCTTGCCGGCTATTACGCGAAGAAGATGGGGCTGCCGGTCGGTAAGCTGATCTGCGCGTCCAACTGTAACAACGTGCTGACAGAATTCATTGATACGGGCGTTTACAATAAAAACCGTGCGTTCCATACCACGATTTCGCCGTCGATGGATATCCTCGTGTCCAGTAATCTGGAACGGCTCTTGTTTGACCTGTCCGGCGGTGACGGAACCGCCATTGCCGGTTATATGAACGCATTGTCAGACGATGGCAAGTATACCGTCTCGCCGGCAATCTTCAACGCTGTTAAAGAGCTGTTTGCCAGCGGCTGGAGCTCTGACGAGACCACGAAGCAGACGATCGGGCAGGTATTCCGCGACGAGAGCTATCTCATGGATACGCACACGGCCGTCGCATACAGCGTGTTGGAGGACTATCGCGCCAAAACAGGCGACAAGACGTATACCGTCGTCGTATCGACGGCGAGCCCGTATAAATTTGCCGACAGCGTGCTCGACGCACTCGGCCAACGCGGCGACGCCGAAGGCCTTGAATTGATCGACCGGCTTGAAGACGCGACGGGTATGCCCGCGCCAAAGCCGCTCAAGCTGCTGCGCGGCAAGCAGCCGCGCTTCGATGAAACGGTCGACCGCGGTGCGATGCAGCGCGTTGTTGAGCAGTTTTTGATCTGATTGATTTAAAAGAACAGTCGGGGATGGATGCACCATCCCCGACTGTCGTAACTGTATGCAGTGCGTTACATTGACGCGCGCGGCGCAAACGTACCACAGAAGGTTTCCGCCTTCTTCAGCGCGCTAGGTGACTCGACCATGATGTTGTCGGCGCAGCATCGGTTGTCGTGCCCGTGGTATTTGCAGTTTGCGACGTCACAATTGACGCCGTAGAGCATATCTCCGCATTTGTCAGCCATTATAAATCTCCTTTTTTTCATTGCCGTCAGGCTTATTTAGTATGGCTCCGCGGCCGGGATTTATAACATCTGTGATTAAACGATGAAGAACTTGGGTAGAAGGAACGGTGAACATGTCGCTATACGCAATCGGCGACCTGCATCTGTCGCTTGGATTGGACAAACCGATGGATGTTTTCGGCGGCGGCTGGGACAACTATGTCGACAAACTGGCCGCGGGCTTTGCGCGCCTTAATGACACTGACACGACTGTCTTGTGCGGCGATATAACATGGGGGATGACACTTACGGAAAGCCTGCCGGACTTTCAATTTATTGATGCGCTGCCGGGCCGTAAAATCATCCTGAAGGGCAATCACGATTACTGGTGGGCGACATCGGCGAAAATCAGCGCCTTTTTCGAGCAGCATCAGATGAAAACGATTGATATTTTGAACAACAACAGCTATCACGTCGGCGAGAAAGCCGTTTGCGGCACCCGCGGATGGTTTTTCGAGGAGCAAACGGGCTCCGAGCACGATAAAAAGATCCTCGCGCGCGAGGTGATGCGTCTTGAATCGTCTTTGAAATCCGCCGGTGATGCCGTCGAAAAAATCTGCTTCTTACATTATCCGCCCGTTTACAAGAATTATGTCTGCCGCGATATCATCGATGTGATGCAAAAATATGGCGTGAAACAGTGCTGGTACGGCCACATCCACAGCTTCGGGCACCGCGCTGCCGTCACGGGAGATTTCGAGGGGATTGAGTATCATCTCGTCTCGGCGGATTACGTCGATTTTTCGCCTGTGGAAGTTGAATGAAAGGTTGTTGCAAACACTGGGCATTTCTGATAAAATATTTCGAGTATGCCTGTTATTAAACAGCGTATCTTAGGAGGAAATTAATTTGAACGTAACGAGCTGCGAAAAAAAAGAAAACTCAAAAGCGGAGCTGACCGTCGTCGTATCGCCTGAAGAATTCGACGCGGCGCTCACTGAAGCGTACAAAAAAAGTAAAAACCAGATCTCCGTACCCGGTTTTCGTAAGGGCAAAGCCCCGCGCAAAATCATCGAGCGCATGTATGGTGAATCTGTGTTTTATAACGACGCGCTGGATACCATCCTGCCGGGCGTCTGCAGCACCGGCATTGCCGAGAACGAGCTGCGCACGGTCGGTTATCCGAGCATTGACGATGTCAGCTTCGGCGACGATAAGTCTGCGACGGTGACCTATACGGTCGAGTTGTACCCTGAGGTGACAGTCGGCGAGTATAAGGGCGTTTCTGCCGTCCGTCCCGACGTCGTGGTTGAGGACGCCGAGATCGACAGCGAGATTGCCGGCGTACAGACACGCAACGCGCGCATCCAGACGGCGACGCGTCCGGCGGTCAACGGTGACACAGTCGTCATGGACTTTGAAGGCTTCGTCGACGGTGTCGCGTTTGAAGGCGGCAAGGGCGAAAGCTACGAGCTGACGCTCGGCTCCAATACATTTATTCCCGGTTTCGAAGAGAAGCTGCAGGGTATGTCGGCCGGCGAAGAGCGCGACCTTGACCTGCAATTCCCCGATAATTACAAAGAAGACCTTGCCGGAAAGCCGGTCGTTTTCAAGGTGAAGGTCATAGAAGTAAAAGAGAAGCTCATGCCTGAGCTGGACGACGAATTCGCCAAAGACGTTTCTGAATTTGATACGATGGACGAATACCGCGCAAGCATCCGGGAGAAGCTGACCGAGAGCAAGAAGTCCGAGGCGGACAAAGCGTTTGAAGACGCCGTACTCTCAAAGGTCGCTGAAACGATCGAGCAGGATATACCCGATGCGATGGTCGAAGAGTTTGTCGACAACCAGATGGAAAGCATGCGCCGTCAGCTCTCCTCATACGGTATGGATCTGCCCATGTATCTGCAGATGATGGGTGCCGATGAAAAGAGCTTTCGTGATACCATGCGCCCGAATGCTTTGGTGCAGGTCAAGATCACGCTGGCGCTTGAAAAAATCGCCGAGCTTGAGAAGATCGAGCCCACCGACGAGGAAATCGATCAGTATTATTCCGAGCTTGCCGAGCGCTACAACGTCGAGCTTGACGTCGCCAAGACGAGTGTGCCGAAAGCATCGGCCGAGCAGGATCTGAAACTGCGCGCTGCGTCCAAGCTGGTGCTTGACGCTGCCGTCGCCGAAGCGCCTGAGGCACCGGCCGAGGAGAAGAAGCCTGCCAAGAAGAAAACAACGACGAAAAAAGCGGCGGCAGATGACGACAAAGAAGCAGCCGCGGATGATGCGAAAAAGCCGGCAGCTAAGAAGCCTGCGGCCAAAAAGCCCGCAGCGAAAAAGCCCGCGGCCAAAAAGCCCGCAGATGAAAAGACGGCGGATGATAAGCCTGCAGCTGAAAAAAAGCCGGCAGCAAAGAAGCCTGCGGCGAAGAAACCGGCTGCTAAGAAAACCACGGCTAAAGAGTCCGAAAAAGCGACAGACGATAAAAGTGAATAAACTGTAAACTATTAGGGAAACATGTCCAGAATCAGTGTAAGCTATTGACAATTTGACTATATCTGATTATAGTTAATTCATCAAACATAAGGAGTTGAATATAATGAGTTTAGTGCCATATGTTGTCGAGCAGACTTCGCGCGGTGAGCGTTCATACGATATTTTTTCGCGTCTTCTCAACGATCGGATTATTTTCCTGGGAGAAGAGGTCAATGATACTACTGCGAGCCTTGTCGTTGCGCAGATGCTGTATCTTGAGGCACAGGATCCCGACAAAGACATACAGTTTTATATCAACAGCCCCGGCGGTTCAGTAACATCTGGACTTGCCATTTACGATACGATGCAATATATCAAGGCCGACGTGTCAACGATCTGCATCGGATTAGCGGCGAGTATGGGGGCGTTCCTGCTCTCGTCAGGCGCCAAAGGCAAGCGTATTGCGCTGCCGAACTCCGAAATCATGATCCATCAGCCGTCCGGCGGTTTCCGCGGGCAGGCGACGGATATTCAGATTCATGCCGAGAACATTTTGCGTGTGAAGGATCGTCTTAACGGGATTCTTGCCGAAAACACCGGCAAACCGATCGACGTCGTCCGCGAGGCGACCGAGCGCGACCGGTTTATGACGGCGGAGGAGGCCAAGGAGTTCGGCCTGATCGACAACGTTATTTTCAAACGCTAGGAGATAAACATGGCTAAATACGACGACAACAAGATCGTCCGGTGCAGTTTCTGCGGAAAAAGACAAGACCAAGTTAATCGGATCATCGCCGGTCAGGGCTCGTCCTATATCTGCAATGAATGTATTGCGCTGTGCACGAGCATTCTCGGCGACGAGTTCGTGCCGATGAAGGTTGTTCGTTCAGAGGAGCCGGAGTCTCTGTCCGATCGACTGCCGAAGCCGGCTGAAATTCGTGCCGTGCTTGACGAATACGTTATCGGGCAGAAAACAGCGAAAATCTCGCTGGCTGTCGCCGTTTACAATCATTACAAGCGTATCTTTTACGGCGCGAACAGCGAAACAGAGCTGCAAAAAAGCAATATCCTCATGATCGGGCCGACAGGTGTCGGTAAAACGTTTCTCGCGCAGACACTTGCCCGGTTTTTACAGGTCCCGTTTGCCATCGCCGATGCGACGACGCTGACGGAGGCCGGCTACGTCGGCGACGACGTAGAGAACATCCTGCTGCGCCTCTTGCAGGCCGCCGACTTTGACGTTGAGCGTGCCCAGCGCGGTATCATCTATATTGATGAGATTGACAAGATTGCCAGAAAAAGCGAAAACACGTCGATTACGCGTGACGTTTCCGGCGAAGGCGTACAGCAGGCGCTCTTGAAAATACTCGAGGGTACGGTCGCTAATGTCCCGCCGCAGGGCGGACGTAAGCATCCGCACCAGGAATTCATCAGCATTGACACCACAAATATCCTGTTTATCTGCGGCGGCGCGTTTGCCGGGATCGAGCAGATCATCGAAAGCAGGATGAATAATAAGACGATTGGCTTCGGCGCCGAGATTTACGGCAAAAAAGACAAAAACGTCGGCGAGGTGCTCAAGAGCATCCAGTCGCACGACCTTCTGAAATACGGCCTGATCCCCGAGCTGGTCGGGCGCATGCCCGTCATTACGACGCTGCAGTCGCTTGAGCGTGACGATCTGATCCGTATCCTCAAGGAGCCGAAAAACTCACTGACGCGTCAGTACACCGTGCTCATGGGGTACGACAACGTGACGCTGGAGTTCACCGATGAGGCGCTTGGTGCCATTGCCGACAAGGCTATTGACATGGACATCGGCGCACGCGGCCTGCGCAGCGTGATGGAAGAGATCATGATGGACATCATGTACGATGTGCCGTCCGATCCAAAGATCGAACGCGTCATCATCTCCGACAAAACCGTCACGGACAGTGAGCCGCCGAAGATCATCTACCGGCCAAAACCGCAGATCGATCCTGACGTGATCAGCGCATCGTAACAACACAGCGAGCCGCACATGTGTGCGGCTTCGCTTCTTCATTAATACTTTTTACCTGACACCGGCATGCCGGTTAAGGAGGTTTTTAACTATGAGCGACAGTAACGGAACAAAGGGAAAAACAATTGTTGAGCTTCCAATGATCGCATTACGCGGTCTGTCTGTGTTTCCCAATATGATATTAAACTTCGACGTCGAACGAGCCATGTCGGTCGCCGCGCTTAACAACGCGGCCGACGGTGAGCGGCGGATTCTTCTGCTTGCCCAAAAGGACATTACCAAAGAATCGCCTGTTGAAGCCGACCTGTACAAGGTCGGTACAATCTGCTACATCAAGCAGCTGCTGCGGATTCCGGGCGGCGGCATTAAAGTGCTCGTTGAGGGGATGCAGCGCGCGACACTCGTAAGAATATCAAGCGACGACGAGTTTTTTGTCGCCGAGGTCGAGCCGATTGAGGATAAAGCCCCGGCCCGACTGACGCCGCGCGTCGAAGCGCTTATCCGTAAAAGCGTCGGATTGTTCGACGCATACGCGTCGATGACCGGCAACATCACAAAAGAAGCGGTGCTGGCGATACTCACGGCGACAGATCCGGGATATACGGCCGACTACATTACACAAAACATGTATCTCGCGCCGGAGAAAAAGCAGCTGGTACTGGAGACAGTCTCTGTGGTCAAAAGGCTCGAGCGCGTGTGTGAAATAGTCGCGCGCGAGATCGATGTCCTCGAGATCGAGCAGCAGCTGGACGAACGGCTTCGCGGCCGTCTGGAACGACAGCAGCGTGACCACGTCCTGCGTGAGCAGCTTCGGATCATCCAGTCGGAGCTTGGCGAAGCAGCGGAGATGCTCTCGGATTTCGATATTTACCGGTACAAGTTTGAGCGGCTCAAGCTCCCCGAAGATATCGAGAAGAAACTGATGCGCGAGATTGACCGGCTGGAACGCCAGCCGTACGGCTCGACAGAAGCGTCTGTTATACGCAATTATCTCGATACATGTCTGGAACTGCCCTGGAATACCGTGTCCAAGGAGCGGCTGGACATTATGGCCGCACGGCGCATCCTCGATAAAGATCACTTCGGCCTTGAAAAGGTGAAGGATCGCATCATCGACTTTTTATCGGTCAAACGCCTGACACAAAAGACGAACGGCACGATATTATGCCTCGTCGGCCCGCCGGGCGTCGGCAAAACGTCGATCGCCATCAGCATCGCCAGAGCGCTCAACCGACGGCTGGCGCGCCTCGCGCTTGGCGGTGTACATGATGAGGCTGAGATCCGCGGGCACCGCAAAACGTATGTCGGCGCGATGCCGGGGCGCATCATAGCCGCGATCAATCAGGCCGGCACACGTAACCCGCTGATGCTGCTGGACGAAATTGACAAGCTCGGCAGCGACTACCGCGGCGACCCGTCGTCGGCGCTGCTCGAAGCGCTCGATCCGGAGCAAAACGCGACATTCCGCGACCATTACCTTGAGCTGCCGTTCGATTTGTCGGACGTGATGTTCATCACGACGGCCAACACAACGTCAACAATCCCGCGCCCGCTTCTCGATCGCATGGAGATCATTGAGCTGACGAGTTATACAGATCTCGAAAAGCTAGAAATTGCCAAGCGCTATCTTGTCCCGAAGCAGCGCGTCAAAAACGGCCTGACGGCACGTCAGTTCCGCATGACGGACGACGCAATACTTGATCTCATCACGGGCTGGACGCGCGAATCCGGTGTGCGCTCGCTTGAGCGCGAAATCGGCGCGGCGTGCCGAAAAACGGCCAAAAGCATCGTCATGGAAGAGAAAAAGACTGTGACGGTCAAGTCGCCGATGCTCGAAGCGCTGCTCGGCCCGCGACGGTTTAAGCCGGAAAAAGCGGCCGGCAGGGAAGAGGTCGGCCTTGTACGCGGCCTTGCGTGGACAGCCAGCGGCGGCGAAACACTTGACGTTGAGGTCAATGTGCTGCCCGGCACCGGTAAACTTGAGCTGACAGGCAACCTTGGCGATATTATGAAGGAGTCGGCACACGCGGCAGTCTCGTACATCCGCGGCCGTGCCGAGATGCTTGGGATTGACCCCGATTTTTACAAAAACCGCGACATTCATATTCATTTCCCGGAGGGCGCCATCCCGAAAGACGGGCCGTCGGCCGGTATCACGATTGCCATCGCCGTCATTTCCGCGCTGACAGGCGCAAGCGTCCGGCGAGACATCGCGATGACGGGAGAGATCACGTTACGCGGACGCATCCTCGCGATCGGCGGACTTAAAGAAAAAACGATGGCGGCGCTGCGTGCCGGCGTCAAAACAGTCATCATCCCGGCCGACAACGCGTCCGACCTGGAGGAGATCGATCAATCGGTTCGACGGGCGCTGTACTTCGTCACCGCCGAGCACATCGACAACGTGCTGGATGTTGCGCTCGACTTTTCGACCGCCGCGGCGGTGCAGAAGTCGCCGGAGCCGTGCCGAAAAGAAGAGCCGATACGCACTGTAATTACAGACACGCCCGAGCGCATTGATCCGGGCGCGGCGATCAGACAGTAGGGGAACGATGAATACACAAATCGTCCAATTTATTAAGTCAGCGGCAGACCCGTCCGGCTTCATCGCCGACGGGCTGCCGCAAATCGTATTTGCCGGCAAGTCCAACGTCGGCAAATCGTCGGTGATTAACAAGCTGCTGCAGCGGCGGAATTTCGCGCGCTCGAGCGCGACGCCTGGTAAAACAGCGCATGTTAACTACTTTAAGATTGAAAATCGACTGTACTTCACCGACCTGCCCGGCTACGGGTTTGCCAAAGTGTCGCATACAGAGAAGCAGCGATGGAAAAAGCTCATGGAGCAGTTTTTCAACGAGCCGTACCGCATTACACTGGGTATTATGATCGTCGACGCGCGCCACAAGCCCACGGCAGACGATCAGCTGATGGCGGCGTGGTTTCTCGACACGGGCCGGCCGTTCGTCGTCGTAGCCAACAAGCTCGATAAGCTGAAAAAATCACAGGTTGACGGTGTCGAGCCTCTTGTCCGAGAAACGCTCGGATTGGGTGACGACGAGAAGGTGATTTTGTTCTCTGCCGAGACCGGAACAAACCGCGGCGCGCTGATATCTGAGATTGAAAAGTATGTTAAGTAATGGTATACTGAACTATAAACGCGAGGTGACGCGAATTTGGGCAATTTTCTGAGCAATCTGAATATGTCAACCGTTGGAGATGTGCTGATTTCTATCATCCCGGCGCTTTTTTGCATCATCATTCACGAGCTGTCGCATGGGTATGTGGCATATCGTTTGGGCGACAACACAGCCAAGGATATGGGGCGGCTGACGCTTAATCCGATTAAACATCTGGACGTTTTCGGTCTGCTGTCGATGATGTTCATCGGCATCGGTTGGGCAAAGCCTGTACCGATTGACCCGCGCAACTTTAAGAATCCGAAACGCGGCATGGCGATCTCGTCACTGGCCGGGCCGGTTTCGAACCTGCTGCTGGCGTGTGTGGCGCTGTTTATCTATGGCGTGCTGCTCATTCCGCTGACGGGCGGTGTTGTGGGAGACGTGATTTTACGCATGGTGCAGCGCTTAGCGATCTTCAGCATCATGCTCGGCATCTTCAACTTACTGCCGATCCCGCCGATGGACGGCTCCAAGGTGTTTTTCGCCATTGCGTCGGACGAGCTGTACTTCAAGCTCATGCGCTATGAGCGCTATGGGTTCATTATAATCCTGATTCTGGTGTTTTCGGGCAGACTGTGGGGCCCGCTGGGTACGGCGATTAATTTCGTTTATAGCCAGCTGTCTGTTTTCGCACAAGCGGGCTATGACCTGGTCGGTCTAATTACTTAATACGGGAGACGCGGATGGAAAACCTGATTTTCAGGCTACAGGGTGTCGTCAGAGAAAAAGGCGAAATGCAGGACTTCGAAGGCCCGCTGGAGCTGATCCTGCTGCTGTTGAAAAAGAATAAGGTCGAGATCCGCGACATCAGCGTTTCGCTAATTTTAGAGCAGTATCTGCAATCTCTCGATAAGCTCGCGGCGATGGATCTTGAGATTGCCAGCGAATTTGTCGCGATGGCGTCCCATCTCGTGTACATCAAAACAAAAACTGTATTATCGGGCGAAGAGGAAATCGAGGAGCTCAATGACCTGATCAACTCGCTTGAAGAGCTTCGTCGACGCGGATATTTTACACAAATCAAGGAAATGACCGATGATCTGCGCGCCATGTTTGAGGTCGGCAGCGGCTATCTGCCCAAGCCGCCTGAAACGCTGACGCCGACGCCGGACGAGCCGCTTGAGCTGGACGTGCGCGCGCTGCTCGCGGCGATGTCAACAGTCCTTGATAAAGACGGATTGGAGGCGCTCAGCGCGCCGCAGACGGTAGCGTATCCAAAGCGTATCGTCTACTCCGTTACAGAAAAAGCGACAGAAATCCTCACACGGATTAAAAAACGGGGCTCGGCACATATGCATGAGCTGATTGCAGATGCGGACAGTAAATCAGAAATGGTGGCTGTATTCATCGCGGTGCTGGAGCTGTGCCGGTCGGGCGTGCTGCTGATGATCGGCACGGACAGTGAGATGACGCTATGCGCCTCCGGTGCAGACGCGTCAATCCCGGATTCACTTGCCGAGCTTGATGAACAAGCCGGCTAACGCGGCGCGACAGGACGGAATTGATATGCAGCAGTTGGAGTTAGAAAACATTATAGAGGGTATACTGTTCGTGTCGGGAGAGCCGGTCGGCATCGCCCGCATGGCCGAAGGACTCGGACTGGCCGAAGACGATGTCCGCACCGCTTGTTCGGCCCTGCGCGACAAGTACGTCTACGAACAGCGCGGTATCCGTCTTGTTTTTCTGGATAAAGACGTTCAGTTGTGCTCCGCGCCGGAGCACGCCGATGTCATCCGCAGTGTGCTTGAAACGCGTAAAAAGCCGCAGCTGAGTCAGCAGGCGATGGAGGTACTCGCGATCGTCGCGTATTTCCAGCCGGTGACGAAAACCTACGTTGAGCAGATACGTGGCGTTGACAGCTCGTATACTGTCAATTTACTCAATAACAAAGGTCTGATCGAGACCTGCGGACGGCTGAGCGTTCCGGGGCGTCCGATGCTCTACCGTACGACGCCGGCTTTTCTGCGCTCGTTCGGCATCGATACGCTGGACGAATTGCCGGAACTGGCCGAGCTTAACGACGAACCGCCGGAGGGCGGGGAAGACGATGAAAACGCGCAAGAGCGCCTACAGGAAGTAGCGGGGGCATAATCATGATCCCACTGTATATTGTCCTTGGTGTTCTGCTGCTGATTGCACTGCTGCGCGTCGGTGTCAGCGCCGAATACGGGGAGGACGGGCTGACCGCCCGAGCCTACGTCGGCCCGGTGCCGATCACGCTGTATTCGTCGCAGCCGCGAAAGCCTAAAAAGGAAAAGCCCAAAAAGAAGAAGAAAGCCAAGAAAGAAAAAGAGGCCGAAGAACCGGCGGCGGAGAAACCCGGCAAGCTCGCCGAGTTGAAAAAGATGCTGCCGGCCATAAAAAAAGCCTTATCGCGCCTGCGGCGGCGGCTTCTAGTCAACGAACTGACGGTCTATTTCATTGCCGCCGGCAGCGTTGATCCGGCAAAGGCGGCGATGAGTTTCGGGTACGCGTCGATCGGCTACGGCGTCATTGAACCGATTTTGGACAAGGCGTTCAAGATCAGAAAACGTGATCTGCGTACGGCGGTCAATTTCGTGGCCGATGAACCATACATCTATGTGAAAATCAGGTTGTCCCTTGCTGTCTGGGAAGTCCTCACGATAGCAGCCGCTTTATCAGGGCTGCTGCTCAGCAGTATGAAACGGTCAACCTCAACTAGAAAGGCGGGCTAATATGGATAAGCATCCCATCGGTGATCTTATGGAAACAACCATGCAGAAAATCCGCGAAATGGTAGACGTTAACACGATTGTCGGTACACCGATTACAACGGCAGACGGCATGACGCTCATCCCAATCTCCAAGGTCAGCTTCGGCTTTGCCAGCGGCGGTTCCGATTTCTCGGGCAAGCAGGGCGCGACGACCAACTTTGGCGGCGGCAGCGGCGCAGGCGTCAACATCACGCCGGTAGCGTTTCTTGTCGTACGCGGCACGAGCATCAAGCTGCTCAACGTCTCGCAACCGGCCTCGTCGACGGTCGATCGGCTGATTGAAATGGTGCCGGAGGTTATCGACAAAGTCAACGGCATGATGAACAAGGACGACAAAGAGACCGAGTAATACCGCTAACAGGGATATTCGGGCGCCCAGTGATTCATAATAAGCACTGCCTTCAATTTGTTTAAGGTGGTGCTTTTTATTGCCCGGACAATATGTAATCCATCATGCAGCCGTTTTATGCCGAACGCCGATACGTTGCTTGACGGCCGCTTTCACAATGCTGTGTATACTTGCCGCGATGACGGTACAGTCGGCGCAGGCGCTCTCAGCCGCGCCGACGAGCGCACCGGCTACATCGGCGGCGGCATCCATCTTGATGGAAGCCGATACCGGTACCGTTTTGCATGAGCAAAATGCCGACGCGCGCCTGCTGATTGCCAGTACGACGAAAATCATGACGGCGCTCGTCGTGCTCGAACGCTGCGGCGTCGACGAGCTTGTCATCATCCCGGACGGTTTTCAGGCCGTTGAAGGCTCGTCGATGTATCTAAAGCCCGGTGAGCGGCTGAGCGTCCGTGACCTTTTGTACGGGCTGATGCTTGCGTCCGGCAACGACGCAGCCGTCGCGCTGGCGCAGTATGTCTCGGGCAGTGTGGCGTCGTTTGCAGAACTGATGAACAACAAAGCGCGTGCGCTCGGCTGTCAAAATACGCATTTCGTCAATCCGCACGGACTGGATGCCGACGACCATTACGCCACCGCGCGCGACCTCGCGCTTATCACGCGTACGGCGATGCAAAACGCCGACTTTTGTGAGATTGCTGGCACGAAGTCGATCACCGTCGCCGGGCGCACGCTCAAAAACCACAATAAACTGCTGTGGACCGATCCCGACGTTTGCGGCGGTAAGACCGGCTACACGTCGAGCGCCGGTCGCAGTCTCGTCACGTTCGCCGAGCGCGACGGCATGCAGCTGATCTGCGTCACGCTTTCGGCCCCCGACGATTGGGACGACCATCGCGCGCTGTATGCCTGGGGCTACGATAGCTTTGGTGTCGTGCCCGTCAAGGCGCCGACCGACGGCAGCTTGGCGGCGATACCGGTGATCACCGGCGTTTCAGATACGGTTGATATCAAGCCAAAGCCGGAATTTATGTATGTTTACAGCAAGTGCGACACCATCGATGTGCGCTGGAACGTACCGCACTTCGTGTACGCGCCGATCGAAAAGGGCGCACGTGCCGGCTCGGTTGTTATCCATAAAAACGGACAGCCCGACGTTACCGTCGCGCTCGTTTACGGCGACACTGTCGCATTGGACAAATCGCAGCTGCTGACGCCATGGGAGCGCCTTGGCCGTTTGCTGCGCGGATATAAATAAGGAGCAGATTATGAGACAACGACTGCAAAAGATACTGTCCACATACGGGATTGCATCCCGACGCGCCGCGGAGGAAATGATCGCCGCAGGGCGCGTCACCGTGGACGGTGTGACGGCGTCGCTTGGCGACGGCGCCGATCCGGATACGGAAACGATCGCCGTCGACGGGGTGCCGATGAACGATACCGCGCCGCGACTGGTTTACATAATGCTTAACAAACCGCGCGGCGTCGTGACGACGATGCGCGACGAAAAGGGCCGGCGTACGGTCGCCGAGCTTGTATCAGACTGCCCGGAGCGCGTTTATCCGGTGGGACGGCTTGATATTGACTCAGAGGGGCTGCTCATCCTGACCAATGACGGGGCGCTGGCCAACGCACTGATGCATCCTGCCCACGGGAAGAAGAAAACGTATCACGTCCGCGTTATCGGTGATATCAGCACGGCGCTGCCGCAGCTGCGTGAGCCGATAGAAATCGACGGATACACAACGCGACCGGCTGAGGTCACGATCTTGCGCGACGCGCCCGACGGTGGTACGCTGTCCATGACGATCGGGGAGGGGCGCAATCGACAGGTGCGGCGCCTATGTGAGCGTTCGGGACTTAAAGTGACGTCACTTCGTCGTGTCGAGGAGGGTGGTATTGCCCTTGGACGGTTGAAAACCGGCACGTGGCGGTATTTGACAGATGGCGAAGTTACACGGCTTAAGTTGGAAATTGCAAGCGGCGGCGCGTAATGTTGCAAATAGCCTTGATTTATAGGTCTGAAGCCGTTATTATTGAATTAAGTACGACCCGGAAAGGCGGACAGCAATGAACAAGGATATACTTAAGCTCATCGAAGAAGCCGCGCCCGGCTTTTCTAAAGGGCAGCGAAATATAGCGAAATATATATTGGAGAATTATGAAAAAGCCGCGTTTATGACGGCCAGCCGACTTGGGCAGGTGGTCAACGTGAGTGAATCGACGGTCGTTCGGTTCGCGGCGGAAATCGGCTATGACGGGTATCCCGCAATGCGCCGCGCACTGCAGGATATGATCCGCAACTGCCTGACAAGCGTCCAGCGTATACAAGTCGCCAAGGAACTCATGGAAAGCGACGATATTTTGTCGCTTGTGCTCTCTTCGGACATTGAACAGATCCGCATGACGATGGAGGAGACGGACCGTCAGGACTTCGAAGACGCCGTTAACAAGATCGTCGGGGCGAAGAAGATTTACATTTTTGGCTTGCGCTCCGCTGCGGCGCTGGCGGACTTTCTCGGCTTTTATTATAATCTGCTGTTTGAAAACGTCCACGTTATCAACGGTTCCTCAGCCAGCGAAGTGTTTGAACAGATATTACGCGTGACGGAGGGCGACGTGTTCATTGCGCTGTCGTTCCCGCGCTATTCAAAGCGGACGATCAAAGCGATGCGCTACGCACACGATATGGGCGCGTCCGTCATCGGTATTACAGACAGTAAGACGTCACCGATCGCACGGTTGTCGGACGTGGCGCTTTATGCCAGAAGCGATATGATCTCTTTCTTAGATACGCTTGTTGCGCCGCTCAGCCTCGTCAACGCCCTGATCGTCGCGACGTCGGCCAGGGCTAAAGGCGACCTGTTCCTCAATTTTGAACGCTTGGAGCGCATTTGGGACGAGTACGAAGTCTACGAGAAGGCCGATGGCTGACGTTGTTGTAATCGGCGGCGGCGCCGCCGGACTGATGGCGGCAGCAGAAGTGGCTGCGCGCGGTTTTGCGGTGATACTCGTCGAAAAAAACGCGCGTGTCGGCATTAAGCTTTCCATTACGGGCAAGGGCCGCTGTAACGTGACAAACGACTGCGACGTCCGTCAGGCTGTTGAAAACATCCCGACGGGCGGCAAGTTTATGCAAAGCGCGCTGTATGCGTTCACCGCGCGTGACGCGATGGCGTATTTTGAAAGGCTCGGCGTACCGCTCAAAACAGAGCGCGGCGGGCGCGTTTTTCCCGTGTCGGACAAAGCGCCGGATATTGTTGCAGCGCTGCGGAAAAACGCCGAACGCCAAGGCGTTAAGTTCCGTCGCGGCACGGCGCAGGAGATCCTTGCGGAAAACGGACGCGTTAAGGCTGTCGTCGTATCGGGTGAGCGGCTCAATTGCCGCGCCGCTGTCTTGTGTACGGGCGGTGTGTCGTACCCGACGACGGGATCGACGGGTGACGGGTACAAGATGGCCGAGACGCTCGGGCATACGATTGTACCGCCGAAGGCGTCGCTCGTCCCGCTTGAAGCCGCGCCGGAGATCTGTGCGGCGATGCAGGGCTTAGCGCTGAAAAACGTCCGTCTGACTGTCCGAGACGGCGGTAAAAAACCGCTATTTGAAGATTTCGGAGAACTGCTGTTTACGCACTTCGGCGTGTCTGGACCGCTTGTTTTATCGGCCAGCGCGCATATGCGCGCGTTCGGGAAAAAGACCTATACATTGAGCATCGACCTCAAGCCGGCGCTCGACGAACAAAAACTCGACGCACGGCTGCTGCGCGATTTTGAGAAGTACGCCAATCGTGACTTTTCAAACGCCCTTGGCGACCTCGCCGCGGCGAAGATGATCCCAGTTCTTGTACAGCTGTCCGGCATCGACCCGGGCAAGAAGGTCCATTCGATCACACGCGACGAACGGCGCCGGCTGCTGATGCTGTTTAAAGACTTCCGGCTCGATGTCGTCGGCCCGAGGCCGGTTACGGAGGCGATCGTCACATCCGGCGGCGTGAAGCTCGGCGAGGTCAACCCGACGACGATGGCGTCCAAGCTTGTCGGCGGTTTAACCTTCGCCGGCGAGATTCTGGATACCGACGCGTATACGGGCGGCTTTAATCTGCAAATCGCCTGGTCGACAGCGCAAGCGGCGGCGCGGCATCTGTTTGAAGACGAATAAAAGCCGGCGCAGCAATAAGTGAAAGGAAGCAGATCGTTTATGGAGACAAAAAGCATCGCTATTGACGGGCCGAGCGGCGCCGGTAAAAGCACGCTCGCACGCCTGACCGCCAAGAAGTTCGGGCTTATTTACGTCGACACCGGCGCGCTGTACCGGACAGTCGGACTATATGCGCTGAAGAAGGATGTCGCGTCAAAAGATGCCGACGGTGTTACGGCACTGTTGCCGGAGATCGATATCGAGATGCGCTACGACGACGAAGGCGTTCAGCGGATGATCCTAAACGGCGAAGATGTAACGGACGATATCCGCCTGCCGGCGGCATCCATTTATGCCTCCGATGTATCGGCGATGCCGCCGGTGCGGGCATTTTTGCTGTCCATGCAGCGTGAGATGGCCGAGAAATATAACGTCATCATGGACGGGCGCGACATCGGTACGGTTGTACTGCCGAACGCAGGTCTTAAAATCTTCATGACTGCCGACGCCCGCATCCGCGCCGAGCGACGACTGAAAGAGCTTCAGGCTAAGAACGTCGACACGACGTTTGAAGACGTGCTGCGTGATATCGAATACCGCGACAAAAACGACAGCTCCCGTGCCGCCGCGCCGCTTAAAGCAGCCGACGACGCCGTCATACTCGATACGACGGCGATGACGCTTGAGGAGAATCTGGCGGCGGTATCGTCGCTGGCTGAGGAGAAATTGGGGCTGTGAGCAAAGCATTTCGCGCTTACCGGCGCTTGTATTATTTCTTAAAAGTATTCTTAATCCCGTTTATACGGTTTAGGCCTAAAGGCATGGAACAAATACCGGACGGGCCGCTGATCGTCTGCGCCAACCATACGAGCAATCTCGATCCGCTGCTTGTTTCAATGGCAGCCGGACTAGACTGGCATATTCAGTATATGGCAAAGCGTGAGCTATTCAGCGTGCCGATTATCGGTGCTGTAATCAAAGCCGTTGGTGCTTTTTCCGTTGACAGAGACAATAACGATGTCAGGGCGGTTAAAAAAGCGATGTCGCTGCTGCGGAAGGGCGACAAGGTCGGTATTTTCCCGGAGGGACGGCGTGTACTGCATCATGAACAAACGCAAGCCAAAAACGGCGCCGTCATGATCGCAGACAAAATGTCGGTTAAAATAATGCCAGTTTATGTCACAGAGCACAAGAGGCTGTTTGGACGTATTGATGTCGTCTTTGGTACGCCGTACGACGTCAATCCAGACCGGCGTAAACTCACAAGCGACGACTATACGGTACTGGCAGACGAGCTGATGGCGCGAATTTTTGCGCTTGAGCCGCAAAAACATGGAACTCGGGGGCAGCAATGAACGTCATATTGGCAAAATCGGCAGGTTTTTGCTTCGGTGTCCGGCGCGCTGTAAATATCTGTGAAAAAACAGCGGAGCAATGCGCGGAAGACAGCACGTGTGCCCGGTGTGTCACGCTCGGCCCGATTATCCATAACAGCAGCGTCACCGACAAGCTGGAAAAGACAGGCGTCGCAGCCGTCGACAGCACGGACGACGTGCTGCCCGGCGACACCGTGATTATCCGATCTCACGGTGCGCGGCGCGACGAGCTTGACGCCTTGAAGCGCAGCGGCGTAAAGCTTGTCGACGCAACGTGCCCGGACGTGGCGAAAATCCATGAGATCGTCCGGTCAGAGTCGGCTGAGGGCCGAATCGTCTTGATTATTGGGCAAAAGCAGCACCCAGAGGTCGAAGCAATTCTTAGCTGGGCACAAACAGGTGTGGTCATCGAAACGCTGGCGGAGCTTGACGATTGGCTGGTAAAAAATCCGGCGATGAAAAACGCACCGATATCGGTCGTCTTCCAAACGACGAATACGCGCGACGTCTTTGAGCAATGCGCCGAAAGGGTAAAAAAAGAGTGTACAAACTCGAAAATTTTTGATACAATATGCTTCGCCACGTGCAAACGACAGGAAGAGGCCAAGGCAATTTCGCGTCATGCTGACGCGATTATTGTCATCGGCGGCAAGGCCAGCGCGAACAGCCTGAAACTTGCCGAGATTTGCAGAGCAAATTGTCGAAGAGTTTATTTTGTGGAGACAGCCGACGAATTGGACGCTTCGGATTTCGACGAATCTGATACGGTCGGAATAACTGCAGGCGCTTCCACGCCAGCGTGGATTATTAAGGAGGTCTGTCAGATGATGAGTGAAGAAATGAATCTCGAAACGACCGGCAGTGAAGACGAAATGACTGCGTCCGAAGCGACGCAAGAGCAAGAAAGTCAGGTCAGCGAGAACACCGCAGATACGCAGAGCGAAGAAGCTCCGGCGGCTGAGGAAGAAGTAAAAACCGCAGAAACGGAATCGGTGCAGGAGGCCGGCGAGGCCGACGAGGACCAAGACGAAACGTTTGCGGAAATGCTTGAAAGATCAATTAAAACTTTAGATACTGGTGAAAAAGTGACCGGCATTGTTGCCGCGATTACGCCGACGGAAATCAGCGTCGATCTGGGTACGAAGCAATCAGGCTACATACCCCTGAATGAGCTGAGCGACGACCCGACGGTCAACATTGACGATATCATCAAGGTCGGTGAGCCGATTGAAACATTTGTGATGCGCGTCAACGATGTTGAAGGCACCGTTATGCTCTCCAAAAAGCGTCTTGACTCGATCAAGAACTGGGATTCGATCGACACGGCCAGAGAAGACAAAGAAACAGTCGAAGGCATTGTTAAGGAAGAGAACAAGGGCGGTATCGTCGTATCGGTCAAGGGCGTACGTGTGTTCGTACCGGCCTCACAGACCGGTGTGCCGAAGGGTCAGCCGATGACACCGCTGGTTCGCACCAAGGTACGTCTGCGCATTACAGAGGTCAATCAGTCGCGTCGCCGTGTTGTCGGATCGATCCGCGCCGTTACAAACGAAGAACGCCGCGAAAAGATGGAAAAGATCTGGGAAGAGATCGACGTCGGCATGAAATACCAGGGCGTTGTCAAGTCTATGACATCATACGGCGCGTTTGTCGACATCGGCGGCATCGACGGTATGGTGCACGTCTCTGAGCTGAGCTGGACGCGTATCAATCAGCCGTCCGACGTGCTGAGCATCGGCGACGAGGTCGAGGTCTATGTTATCGGTTTCGATAAGGAAAAGAGAAAGATCTCGCTTGGTTATAAAAAGCAAGAGGATAACCCGTGGGAGAAGTTTTCTACAAACTTCCAGATCGGCGACAGAACAACGGTCAAGATCGTCAAGCTGATGCCGTTCGGCGCTTTTGCGGAGATTCTCCCCGGTGTTGACGGATTGATCCACATTTCGCAGATCACCGACCATCGTATCGGCTTGCCGTCCGAGGTACTCCAGGAGGGTATGCTCGCCGACGTCAAGATTACCGATATCGATAACGAGAAGCACAAGGTTTCGTTAAGCATCCGCGCGCTGCTCAATGACGGTGATACAATGGATACCGTTTTGTTTGCAGCAGAGTACGATGAGCAGGACGAACCGGCAGACGAGACGGCAGAAGACGTTGAGCCTGAGACAGTCGAAGAGACGGCAGATGAGCCGACGGATGAAGTTGCACCGGAAGCAGCCGATGAGCCGGCAGCAGAAGACGAAGACAAGGCTTAAACCTTTGCAATTGCAGTAATAGTATAATATATACCGGAAACGACCGCGTGTTGTTTCCGGTATATTTTTAGAAAATACGGTGAAAATATTGGTAGATATGCAGAATATTACGAAAAATGTGTGAATGACAGCGAAGAATACAGATCGATCGTCAGCCAGAAACAAGAATTCGTCAAGGAAAGACTTGATATCAACACTTAGTAAGGTATATAATGATCTCATGGAATAGTAGTAGTTAAAGATGAGAAGCTTGTGATAAGAGGGAGACACTTATGTTTAGAGTCGGAGATATGATCGCCCATCCAATGCATGGAGCCGGCGTCATTGACAGCATCGAAGAAAAGAAGATCAATGGACAAACACGCATGTACTATGTGCTGAAAATGCCGACAGGCGGAATGGTTGTCATGATTCCGACAGACAGTTGCGACGCGATTGGCGTGCGTCCGATCGTTGACTGTGATGAAGCGGAAATGCTGATGAATTCCATCGCTGAGATAGAAGCCGACATGACCCCCAACTGGAACCGTCGATACCGCGAGAATATGCAACGGCTAAAGAGCGGCGATTTGATGGAGGTTGCGCGGGTCGTTAAAGGTCTGATGGCGCGTGACGGCGAAAAAGGTTTATCAACCGGTGAGCGCAAGATGCTCCATTCTGCCAAACAGATCCTGATTTCAGAAATCGTCTTGTCACAAAAAACAAGCTATGAAGAGGTAGAAATGCGGATCAATGAGGTATTGATCTGATTGATGATAGTAAGTAACGGCGATCGGGCAGTTCCTACCGCCGTTTGTGACCGAGAGGGCGTGCCGCAGGGCACGTGGCAGACTGGCTTAGCGGAGGACAATCCTCCGCGTTTTTTATGCCGGGAATCCAGTCTGTAACATTCATTCAACGGAGGAAATGGTATGCGTTTACCGATTGGAAAACTGCTGCAGAGGCACGGTAAAAGACAGTATTGTACAGCCGTTGTCGCCGCGGCAGGTTCGTCTGTACGGATGGGCGGGCAGGACAAGCTGTTTGCGGAGATTGCCGGCACACCGGTGCTCGCGCTCACGTTGACGGCGCTCGACCGGTGCCCGGGTATTAAGCAGATCGTCGTCGTCGCACGTGAGCAGGAGCTGGAAAGCGTCTCTGAGTTGTGCCGTACATATAAAATCCGCAAAGCCGACAAGATTATCACCGGCGGCGCGACGCGGCTGGAATCCGTTTACGCCGGCGTATTGGCCGCGTCTCCGGCGGCGGACCTGATCGCCGTCCACGACGGTGCGCGTCCGTTCGTAACGGAGGGGATGGTTTCACTTGTACTGGATGCAGCGGCCAAGCATCACGCGGCGGCGCCCGCTGTGCCGGTAACATCGACGGTCAAGCAAGCAAAAGACGGCATGGTCGTCAAAACGATCGACCGCACGTCGCTCTTTGAAGTGCAGACGCCGCAGGTATTTGCAGCGGATCTGATTAAAGGCGCGCTGCAGTCGGCCATCGAAAAAGACTTAAAAATTACCGACGACTGCATGGCCGTCGAAGCGATTGGCTGCCCCGTCAAGCTGACGACAGGCCTGCGGGAAAACATCAAAATCACGACAGTGACGGATATTGCCTTCGCCGAGGCCATCTATGCCAGGAGGTCACCGGGATGAGAATCGGACATGGATACGACGCGCATCGGCTGAAGTCGGGGCGACCTTGCGTGCTCGGCGGCGTCACGGTGCCGCACCCGATCGGCCCGGACGGGCATTCCGACGCGGACGTGCCGGTCCACGCGCTGATGGACGCCATTCTCGGCGCGTTGGCGCTTGGTGACATCGGCGGCCTGTTTCCGGATAAAGATGCGCAATACGAAAACGCCGACAGCCTGCACCTGCTGACGTACGTGATTAAGCTGGCGCGTTCAAAGGGTTACCGTCTTTCCAATGCCGACGTAACCATCATCGCCCAAGCGCCGAAGCTTGCGCCGTATATCGAGCAGATGCGCGCCAATATCGCTGATGCGGCCGGCGCAGACATCGGGCAGATCAGCGTTAAAGCAACGACAGAGGAGCAGATGGGCTTCACCGGCAAGGGGATTGGTATCGCGTCACACGCGGTTGTTTTGATGGAGCCGATAGAAAGCTAGATTTTTGAATACAGCTAAAGCCCGCCTTTACAGGCGGGCTTTTTTAGTTGGTGAAATTACGCTTCCGAATTGGCCGGGGACGCATAGAATAGTGTGAGCGGCACGAGCGGATCGGCCGGCCGCATCGCCACTATTGAAAGGAGAAAACAACAGTGGTATATTATCTTTTCACCTGCCGGTCGCTTACATACGCTCAGCGCACGGCCAAAACGCTTGAGCGTGCCGGAATTACGGCGATTTTAATGCGCAGCCCCCAGCGTTTGTCGGCCGGCGGCTGCGGTTACAGCGTCAAGGTACCGCAAAGCAAGGTTTCCGACGCGCTGGTCGTACTGAAAAACGCCGAACTTAACCCAATAAAGGTTTTCGTACAGTATGCCGACGGTAATTATGACGAGGTCGCTGTATGATCTATCTTGATAACGCAGCGACGACGCTGCATAAGCCCGGCGCCGTCGCGCGGCGTACAGGCCGAGCCGTTCAGCGGTTGTCCAGCCCGGGCCGCGGCAGCCATCAAACGGCCATGGCGGCCGCTGACGAGGCCTACGCATGCCGTGACGCGGCGGCAAAGCTATTTCGCGTCGGTAACCCCGAGAATATTGTATTCACCTTCAACGCGACACACGCGCTGAATATCGCCATACGCCATTTTGCACGTCGGGACGATAAGGTGGTCGTGTCCGGCTACGAGCACAACGCTGTTACACGGCCGCTTCACGCACTCGGCGCACGTGTTGCCGTCGCGGCAAGTGAACTGTTTGAGCCGGAAATGGCGCTGCACGCTTTTGAGCGGCGCATTGATACCGACACAGCGCTCGTTGTCTGCAATCACGTGTCCAATGTGTTCGGATACGTCCAGCCGGTCGAGCGGATTGCCGACGTGTGCCGTAAAAAGCGCGTACCGTTCGTGTTGGACGCGTCTCAGTCGGCCGGTGTGCTTGACATTGATTTTATGAAGCTCGGCGCAGATTTTATCTGCATGCCGGGGCATAAGGGACTATACGGCCCGCAGGGGACCGGCCTTCTGCTGTGTGCGCGCCGTCCGGACGGCATTCTGCAGGGCGGCACGGGATCAGATTCGCTGTTACAGGATATGCCGGAGGTCTTGCCCGACCGGCTTGAAGCCGGCACGCATAACATGCCCGGCATCGCGGGGCTTCGCGCCGGGATTGATTTCGTCGCGCAAAAAACACCGGCGTCGATCCTCGCGCACGAACGTGCGCTGATCGAAGAAGCGGCGGGGGAGCTTATACGGCTGGATGGCGTACGCGTGTATCATAACGCACACGGGTTTGCGCAAAGCGGTGTTTTATCCTTTACGATCAGCGGTATGGCATGCGAAGACGCCGCCCAACGGCTCGGGCAGCGCGGTGTCGCCGTGCGCGCAGGGCTGCATTGCGCGCCGCTCGCGCACAAAACGGCCGGTACGCTCGACACGGGAACGGTGCGCGCGAGCGTGTCGTCGTTCACGACACACGCGGATATCAACGGCTTCGTTAAAGCGGTTCGCGCGGTGGTTACGGAAGCATCGGCTACATAATGAACGAATTGACAATGAAACTGATACAAAATGTTCATAGATAAATCGTTGCTAATTAACAAAAATTATAATATAATAACCTAATAATACGCAATGTAAAATGACGACGGGTGTGCAGCGGCACCGCATGGCGCGGCACACGTCAAGACCGACTAAGGAAGACGCTTGTATGGATTCAATCAGAGAGCTGCTCAATGTGGCATACAATTTCATACTGAGCCTGAATTATCCATGGGATATCATTGATATCGCGATTGTTGCGTTCCTTATTTACCGCTTGTTGTCGGTCGTTCGGAAAACAAGTTCCGGCAACGTCATCAAGGGCATCATTTTCGTGATTGCCGTGATGTGGTTGTCGACGCTTCTACACCTCAATGTTATTACGTATCTGCTGGGGCAGACGATGAAACTCGGCGTGCTGGTGCTGGTTATTTTGTTCCAGCCCGAGCTCCGTCGCTTCCTTGAACAGATGGGTAGCAGCAACCTGCGATATATTTTCAAGCGCCGTGTGCGTATCGGCGATATCGAAGCGAGCATCGCGAGCACGGTGGCCGCCTGTGAGGAAATGAGCCGTAAACGCACAGGCGCTTTAGTCGTCTTCGAGCGCGATATTTCACTTGTGGACATCATCCATACCGGTACCAAGCTCGATTCCGTCGTTTCGCCCGAGCTTATTACGAGCATCTTTTTCCCGAAATCGCCCCTGCATGACGGCGCCGCTATTATCCGTGCCGGGCGTGTCGTCGCGGCCGGCTGCATGCTGCCGCTGACCTCAAACACAAATATCAGCCGGGAGCTTGGCACACGCCACCGCGCCGGTATAGGCGTGAGCGAGGTATCCGACGCGATCGTGGTCATCGTATCGGAGGAGACCGGCTCGATCTCCGTGGCTATCGACGGTATGCTCAAACGCCATCTGGCGCACGATACCTTTGAGAAGCTGCTTAAAAACGAGCTGCTGCTTGAGGATACGATGGCCGATGCAAAAGCCGCACAAAGCAGATCGAAGGTGAGCCGATGAAATTGCGTGAAGGGGTCAACAAGGTAATCGGGAGCAAAGCCTTTTTCATCGTCTTTTCGATTTTGGCGTCCATAACGCTTTGGTTGTATGTCGCGTATATCGAAAACCCCGACGTTTCTGTTACCATCAAAGATATCCCGATTGAATACCTAAACGAAGAAAGCGTCACAGAACGCAGTCTGATTATTACATCACGCCTGACCGAAACACTCTCGATGACCTTTACTGGCAGCCGGAACACAACGATGCTGCTGTCTAAAGACAACATCACAGCGAGCGTTGATTTATCGAAAATTGATAACAAGGGCGTCATTCAGCTCAATTATGATCTGCATTTTCCGCTGGAAATCAATGAGAGCTCGCTCAACATAACGTCGCCCTCAGCGGATAAAATCATTGTTGTTGTGGACAACCTTGTAGAAGAAGAAGTGGACGTCATTGCGAAGTTTGACGGCAGTGTCGCCGAGGACTTTCAGGCCGAGAAAATCGAGGTCTCACCGCAGACAATCATCGTGTCCGGACCGGAGGAAACAGTAAAGGATATCGACTATTTAGGCGTACGTGTCGTGCGCGACGATGTTACAAAAACAATCGATGAGGAATTTACGTTTACCGCCAACGACGCGCAAGGGCACGAGATCGTGTCCGATCAGTTGACGTTTAGCCAGGATATGGTTAATGTCATTGTGCCGATCGTCATGACCAAGAACGTTCACCTTACGGTCGATTTGATATATGGCGCCGGTGCGACGGAAGCAAACACGACCTATACCATCTCACCGGAGACAGTCAAGCTATCGGGTGACGCCGAAACGCTGACGCCGCTCAATGAGCGCAGCGTCGGTACAATAGACGTGACGTCCTTTGCCAAAACGACGACGGAGATGTTTTCGATTAAAATACCAAACGATACAACCAACCTGACCGGTACGACGATTGCTACCGTCACCGTCACGGTGACGGGTCTGGACACGCGGCACTATGCCGTTACAAACATTCAGACAAAAAACAACACAGCTGGCTACACGGCCGAAATCGTTACCCAGAGCCTGGATGTTCTTTTACGAGGCGCGTCCGAAACGCTCGACGACATCACCGCTGACAATATCCGCGTAGTTGCCGACCTCAGTGAGCTTGGTGAAACAACCGGCACTTACACTGTACCGGCAGAGATCATCATTAACGGAACTTACGTGGACGTCGGGGAGATCGGTGAATACCGCGTAACCGTGCTGCTGACGAAGGACTAATATGTTCGGATATATCAGACCGCTGAAAGACGAGCTGAAGGTCCGCGAGTTTGAGCAGTTTAAAACCTGCTACTGCGCGCTTTGCCACACGCTTAAAGACGATTACGGCGCGGCGGCGCAGTCGATCCTCAACTATGATTTTACGTTTCTGGCGATGCTACTCTGGCCGCCGCAGGATCAGCCGGTGCACACTTGTGCCAGATGTGTCGCCAGTCCGTTTGCCAAAAAGACCTACTGCCAGACGACGCCCGCGCTGCATCGCGCCGCCGGCTGCAGTGTCATCCTCGCGTGGTGGAAGCTGCGCGACGGTATACGAGACGAGTCTTTTTTCGAGTCCCTGAAGGACCGGTTCGCGTGCTTGTTTTTACGACGCGCTTATAAAAAGGCGGCAGCACGCTTTTCTGATTTTGACGCGGCCGTTCAGTCGAATATCGACGCGCTGACGGCGCTCGAAAGCAACGGTACCGGCTCGCTTGACCAATGCGCAGACAAGTTCGCGCAGATCACCGCCGCGGCGTCTGTTGAATCGGACGAACAACGGCGGCGCGCGTTGCACGAACTCTTGTACCACACGGGGCGGCTGATCTACATCCTTGACGCTGTCGACGATCTGGCGGACGACCTCAAGGCTGAACGTTTTAACCCTGTCGCGATGCGGTACGCACTGACGTCGCCAACACCGGATGAGGAAACAACCTCAGCACTCAGAACGACGTTGACGCACTCGGTAAATATGGCCGGCGCAGCTTTTGAGCTGCTGGACGAGAACGGTTGGACGCCGATTACACGTAATATTATCTATCTCGGCATGCCGGAGGTTATTGCTCGCGTGCTAGCCGGGACATGGAATAAAAAGATAGAAACAAGACGACAAAGGAACTGATATCGCCTATGAATGATCCGTACAGCGTGCTCGGCGTGACGCCGTCTGCCTCCGACGCGGAAGTTAAGAAGGCCTACCGTGAGCTCGTACGAAAGTATCACCCTGACAATTATAATAACAATCCGCTGGCTGATCTGGCTCAGGAAAAGATGAAAGAGATCAACGAAGCGTACGATACGATTACGAAAAGCCGCGCCGGCGGCAGTACATCGGGCGGGTATAGCCCCGGTTCGTCGCGCTCAAGCAGCACCGGCGGCAGCCCCGAGTTTGCGCGGGTGCGCTCCTCGATCAACGCGGGCAATATTGATTTGGCCGAGCAGCTGCTCGATAAGATGTCTAACCGTAACGCTGAGTGGCATTTCTTAATGGGCAGCGTCTTTTACAGAAAAGGCTGGCTGGACGATGCGCGCACAAACTTTCAAGCAGCCGTAAATATGGATCCCACCAACGGCGAATACCAGCAGGCGCTGGCCTATATGAATCAAGGCGGCGCCGGTTATAATCCATTCGGCTACAACACGACGGCAAACGGCGGCTGCAGCGCCTGCGACATATGCACGGCGTTTATATGTGCCGACTTGTGCTGCAACTGCTGCTGATATGAGCGCCCGGACGTATCGCGTGGCGCTTGGCGCCTTGATGACAGCGTTGACACTGGTTTTCATGTATATTTCCAACCTCATCCCGACCGCGCGCGTGGCGTTTGTTGCCGCCGCGTCGTTATTTGTGACGGCTGCGGTTATTGAGGGCGGACTCAGCACCGGCATTTTCGTCGCCGTTGGCGGCGGCGCGCTCGCGGCGCTTTTTCTGCCGGATAAGACGGCGGCACTGCTGTTTGCGCTTTTCTTCGGGTACTATCCCGTCTTAAAAAGCATTGCCGAACGTGCGACGAGCCGGGTGTTGCAATGGGCGGTCAAAATCGCCGTTTTCAATCTCGCTTTTTGCGCCGTATGGTTTTTATTCGGCGCGCTTGTGTTTGATCAGGCGGTGCTGGATGCGCCGCTGATTGGTATCTGGGCACTGCTCAACGGCGTGTTTGTACTGTATGATATAGGTTATACAAAGCTCATCAGTTTTTACATAGAGCGTATATCAAAGCATCTCAAAAAAAGATCTGGTAATAATAGGTGATATATGATTAAAAGCATGACTGGCTACGGCAGCGCAACGGGCGCGTGCGGAGACGTTGAGATTTCTGTTGAGGTCCGAAGCGTCAACAATCGCTATCTGGACAGTACCATTCGCATACCGCGCGTTTATACTTCCATGGAAGACGCGCTGAAAGCCGCCGTATCGCGCGTTATCTCACGCGGCAAGGTGGACGTGTACGTGACGATCGACACGTCAAAAACCGGCAAGGTATCTATCCGTATCAACAAACCGGTGGCCGACGCGTACGTCGAGGCGCTTCGCGCGCTCCAGGAGACGTACGGCCTAGACGGCACCATTTCAGCGACCGACCTCACACGCTTTTCCGATGTGCTGCTGCTCGAAAAGAGCGAGACAGACGCCGATGCGCTTGCTGATAGCGTGTGCGCGGTATTGGAAGAAGCGCTCGTCGGATTTACGGATATGCGCACGCGTGAAGGTGAAAACCTCGCCGACGATATTCTCAGTCGGCTCGGTGAAATTGAGCGCCTGACCGGGCTTGTGGAGGAGATTTCGCCAAGAACCGTTAGCGAGTATCGCGCGCGGCTGGAAGCGAAAATGGCCGAAGTGCTCGAAAACAAAGACTATGATCCGTCACGGATTGTCATGGAGGCGGCGATTTTTTCCGATCGTGTGGCCGTCAGTGAGGAAACAGTTCGACTGCGCAGCCACGTCGCGCAGCTTCGCGCCATGCTCGGCAGTGACGCACCAGTCGGCCGGAAGCTTGATTTTTTAATTCAGGAGCTTAACAGAGAAGCCAATACGATCGGCTCAAAGGGGAATGATGCCGATATGGCCCGCGTGGTCGTCGATCTGAAAGCGGAAATCGAAAAGATCCGGGAGCAAGCACAGAATATCGAATAGAGGGTAGTTTATGAAACTGATTAATATCGGATTCGGCAACATGGTATCGGCGTCGCGGCTTGTGGCCGTTGTCAGCCCAGAATCGGCGCCGATCAAACGTATCATTGTCGATGCGCGCGAAAAGGGACAGCTCATCGATGCGACGTATGGCCGTCGGACGCGCGCCGTCATCGTTACCGACTGCGGATACATCATCTTATCGGCGATCCAGCCGGAAACCGTCGCAGGGCGCTTGAGCGTCAAAGGCGAGCCGGAACCAGCGGAGGCCGCCGATGACGAAACCTGAGACCGCTGGACGCGTATTCATCATCTCCGCGCCGTCCGGCACCGGCAAGAGCACCGTCATTCAGCGGCTGATGCAGCTGCGCGACGGATTATACTTCTCCGTGTCCGCCACGACGCGTGAGCCAAGAACGGGCGAAAAGCACGGTGTGAGCTATTTATTTATGTCACACACAGACTTTGAACAGCTGATCGACAAAAAAGAGTTTCTGGAATATGCCGAATACGTCGGCAATTATTACGGCACACCGAAGGAGCCAGTGCTCCGCCACATCGCCGGCGGCAAGGACATTATTCTCGACATCGACGTACAGGGCTGCAAACAGGTCAAGCAGGCGATGCCGGAAGCGGTAACGATCTTTCTCATCCCACCGAGCATGGAAGAACTTGAAAACCGTTTGCGTGTACGTGGTACCGACCCCGACGAACGGGTCAAAAAGCGGATGATCCGCGCCAAAGCAGAGCTTTTAGAAAAAGACAACTACGACTACGTCGTCGTTAACGATATTGTCGACGAAGCGGCCAATAAAATTCTTGATATTATGGACGGACTGACCAATACGTCCGGGACAGTTTAAATGAAGAAGGAGTGCTGAATATGCTTTATCCATCACTGACAGATCTGCTCGCGCAGGTTAACAGTCGGTATATGCTTGTTAACGTTATCGCACAACGCGCGCGAGACATCGCCATGCGCGCCGAGCAAGAGGGCGAACCGCTCGAAAAGAAGCCGGTTTCCACAGCCATCGAAGAGATCGCGGCCGGTGAGATTCTCGTCAATACCGACGAAATCTGCTGACAAGAAAACAACAGTGTGAGACGCCGTCTTACACTGTTCGTCCGTTATCGGACATTGCGTGACAGCGACGCGCACGCGGAAAGGGGCGGTGCCGATGAAAAAGTATCAAGTCGCCCGCCTTGCCGTGGCATCGGCGGCATATCATATTGATAAGCCCTATGACTATCTGATCCCCGATGAGCTTCTCGGGGCGGTCGTGCCGGGCGTACGCGTTGTCGTCCCGTTCGGGCGCGGCAACAGGCGTACGGAGGGGCTCGTGCTGTCTGTGACGGACGGCAGCGAGCGCAGCGCGCTCAAATGCGTCGAATCGATACTAGACCCGGCACCGGTACTGTCCAGTGAGCAAATGAAGCTCGCCTTATGGATGAGCGAACGATTTTTCTGCACGGTATTCGATGCCGTTAAGGCGATGCTGCCGTCAGGCATTTGGTTTAAAGAAGGCACACAGCGCCTGCGCGACAAGACCGTCACGCTGGCGGTTCTGGATATCCCGGCTGAAGAAGCTTTGATTCTCGCCGGGCAAAAACGGCGTAAGGCGCCGCAGCAGGCCGCGATTCTGGAGTTGCTCGCGCAGCTCGGTTCGGCGTCAGTGCCGGAGATTTTATACTTGACAGGTGCCGGTCGCGGGAGTATTAATCGATTACGCGACATCGGTGCGGTTGTTTTCGAGCAGCAGGAAGTATTTCGCCGACCGGAGATCACCGTCACCCCGGCCGACGGCCCGATTGTGCTCAATGACACGCAGCAACAAGCGTTTGATGCGCTGAACACCCTGCTGCACCACGATAAGGCCGAAGCGGCGCTTTTATACGGCGTAACGGGCAGCGGCAAAACGTCGGTCTACATCCGGCTGATTGACGAGACGATTGCACGAGGACACGGCGCGATTGTGTTGGTGCCGGAGATTGCGCTGACGCCGCAGCTGATTGCGACATTCTCGTCGTACTTCGGTGATCAGATCGCAGTGATGCACTCGGCACTCTCGCTCGGTGAACGGTACGACGAATGGAAGCGTGTACGTTCTGGAGATGTTCGTGTCGTCGTCGGTACGCGCTCAGCCGTATTTGCACCTGTGCACCATTTGGGGCTCATCATCATAGATGAGGAGCAGGAGCATACGTATAAATCGGAAAATTCACCGCGCTATCACGCGCGCGACGTGGCGAAATTCCGCGCCGCGGCGACAAACGCGCTTTTGCTGCTTGGCTCGGCGACGCCGTCGGTCGAGAGCATGTTCAGCGCACGAAACGGTAAATACGCACTGCTCCGGCTGGACAACCGGTATAACGAACAACATCTGCCGTCTGTGGTGCTCGCCGACATGAAAAAGGAGCTGCAGCACGGCAACGGCGGCACAATCAGCTCGGTTTTACTTGAAGAACTTAAATCAAACATTGCACGCGGGGAACAGAGCATCCTGCTCATTAACCGGCGCGGCGCGAGCACACTGATCGCCTGCGGCGAATGCGGTTACACGTTTGAGTGCCCGCGTTGCAGTGTCTCGACGACGTACCATGCCACCAACCGGCGTCTGATGTGCCATTACTGCGGCTACTCCGAGCCGGAACCGGCGGAATGCCCCGAGTGCGGAGGTCGGCTCAAATACATCGGCGCCGGTACACAAAAGGCTGAAGCAGAGCTCCAAACGCTGCTGCCGGGCGTCGAGATCGTGCGTATGGATACGGACACCATATCCGCGACGAAAACGCACGAGCAGCACCTCCGGCGCTTTCACGAACAGAAGATCCCGATTCTGCTGGGGACGCAGATGGTCGCCAAGGGGCTTGACTTTGAAAATGTCACACTCGTCGGTGTTTTATCTGCCGACCAGATGTTATATATCGGCGATTTCCGCGCGCACGAACGCGCGTTCAGCCTCATTACGCAGGTCGTCGGGCGGTCCGGACGCGGCATCAAACCTGGCAGAGCCGTCATTCAGACGCTGACACCGAAAAACGAAGTGATCTGTTTGGCCGCCGAACAGGACTACGACGGCTTCTACGCACGCGAGATCGCCCTGCGTCAGCTGTCAGGGAGTCCGCCGATTCGCAACCTGATTACGCTGACAGTCTCCGGCACGGACGAGGCTGCCGTGCTGACCGGGTGCGTCCGGCTTAAAAACGGATTAGCCGGCTACCTCAGAGGCATGGAAAACACGGAAATATTCGGTCCTGCACCGGCCGGCATCGCAAAAGTCAATAACCGGTACCGATACAGAATATCTCTCAGCTGCGCCGTTACAAGAAAGGTCCGCGACACCGTAGCACATGTCGTCCGGCAGTTCTTTACGGATAAAAACAACCGTGGCCTGCACGTCTACGCCGATGCAGACCCCTATGACATATAAGCAAAACGCCGATATCCGGCGACGATTCCGATACATCCATAGATCGAGAGGTTATAGATATGGCAAAACGTAACATCCTGCACGACGATGACCCGACCCTGCTGAAAAAGAGCCGTATGGTCAAAGATTTTAATGCCCGCTTACACGAGCTGTTGGACGATATGCGTGAGACGCTGCTCGAAGCCGACGGCGTCGGCCTCGCCGCGCCGCAGGTCGGTGTACTGCGGCGTGTTGTGCTGGTCGTGGATACGAATAAGGACGGGGACTTTGACGAGCAGGTCATCGAACTGATCAATCCGGAAATCTGCGCCGCCTCGGGCGAACAGACAGGCCCGGAGGGCTGCTTGAGCGTCCCGGGCGTGTATGGTATCGTCACGCGGCCGGATCTCGTCAAAATCAAGGCGCAGGATCGTCACGGCAACGAATTTGAGGTTTGGGGCTCGGAACTGACTGCGCGGGCATTCGCGCATGAGGTCGACCATCTCGAAGGCGTACTGTTCACGTCAATTGCTGAGAAGATTCTATCGCCCGAGGAGCTGGACGCGCTGCAGGCGCAGCAGGCCGAGGCGGAAGAAGCGCAATCGGAGGATATACCGATGCAGGACGAGCAGGCATGAAAATCGTTTTTATGGGCACGCCGAGCTTTGCTGCCGCTTCGCTTGAACGGCTCTACGCCGACGGGCGCGAGGTCGCGGCTGTGTTTACACAGCCGGACAAGCCGAAGCATCGCGGCATGAAGCTCACGCAAAGCCCGGTCAAGATGCTGGCGCTTGAGCATGGTACGCCAGTGCATCAGCCAGCGACGCTGCGCGACGGACAAGCGCTCGAAATCCTGCGTGACATCGAGCCGGACCTGATCGCCGTCGTGGCGTACGGCAAGCTGCTCCCGCACGCTATTCTGACGCTGCCGACGCTTGGCTGCGTGAATATCCACGGCTCGCTGCTGCCGAAATACCGAGGCTCCGCGCCGGTTCAGTGGGCGGTGCTCAATGGTGACGAAATATCCGGCGTGACATCGATGTATATGGCCGAACAGATGGACGCCGGTGACATTATACTGAAAAAAGAAACACCGATCGGTGACGGTGAGACAGCCGGAGAGCTGTACGACCGTCTGTCCGCGCTCGGTGCACAGCTGCTATCGGAGACACTTGACGCCATCAGCGACGGGACAGCGCCGCGTATCCCGCAGGACGAAAAACTGGTCACATACGCGCCGCCGCTCGGTAAGCATCAGTCGCCGATTGACTGGTCGCAGCCGGCGCAGAAAATTGTTAATCAGGTGCGCGGGCTCAATCCGTGGCCGTCGGCGACGACGTCACTGAACGGCGTAACGTTTAAAGTGCATAAAGCGGCTGTTGACAGCAACACGACGGGTGCCGCACCCGGCGAGCTTGTCGCCGCCGGTGTGGACGGGCTGATCGTCGCCTGTGCCGACGGTGCGGTGCGTATCGTCGAGCTGCAGGCGCCCGGAAAACGCCGGATGGACGCGACCGACTACTTGCGGGGTAATCCGCTGTGATCACACCTGCGCGGCAGGCCGCGTATAGGGCGCTGTTTCGCTACAGGAAAACCGGCGCCCGATCAGACGAGGCGCTCGTCTTTGTGTTGTCAAACGCTCAACTGAGCGAACCCGATGCTGCACTGACGTCGCGGATCGTCTACGGCGTTGTTCAGAATATGCGCCTGCTGGACTATTATATTTCGGCGTTTTCATCGGTCAAACTGCAAAAAATGCAGCCGCAGGTGCTGGATATTTTGCGCCTGAGCGTTTATCAGCTCGTATTCTTATCGAAAATCCCGTCAAACGCTGCCGTGAGCGAAGGCGTCGAACTGGCAAAAAAGCACGCCCACGCGCGCGCGGCATCGTTTGTCAATGCCGTTTTGCGAAAAATCGCCGGACAGCTTGAAACCTTGCCGGAGGTTACCGGTAAAAATGAGATTGAGCGGCTTGCGACGCGCTACAGCCATCCGACGTGGCTTGTCCAGGCGTTTGTTGAGCGCCTCGGCATCGACGAGACAGCGGCGCTGTTACAAGCGGACAACAGCATCCCAGACGTCACGGCTGTCGTCAATATATCAAAAGCAACAATAACGGATGTGATCGAACAGCTCCGTCGTGAGGGCGTTACGGCCGAAGCGCACGAAACGATCAGCGGTCTGCTGACCTTGTACGGCGGTCGGCAGATCACGCGGCTGCAAGCATTTCAAAAGGGGCTATTGTATATTCAGGATCCGGCATCGTATTTGTCGGTGCTGGCGGCGGCGCCAATACATGGCGGCATCATTATCGACGGCTGCGCCGCGCCGGGCGGCAAGTCGTTCGCGGTGAGCGTACTGACAGACGCAACGGCAAGAATACAAGCGTGCGACGTCAGCGAGCAGAAGGTCCGGCTAATCCGTGACGGCGCCGAGCGCCTCGGATTTACCGGCATTGAACCGCGCGTACAGGATGCGCGGACGTTTAATCCGGCATTGGAAGCGTGCGCCGATTTGGTGATTGCCGACGTGCCGTGCTCCGGCTTCGGGGTCATCCGTAAAAAGCCGGAGATCCGCTACAAAACACCGGAGGAGATCGCCGGACTGCCCGCGTTGCAGTCGGAGATTCTGGCGAACCTGTCGCGCTACGTCAAGCCGGGCGGTATTCTGATGTATACGACCTGTACGCTTTTAAGTGCGGAAAACGAGGATGTCGTCCAGGCGTTTATTGAGACAAACAACGACTTTTCTCTGGAAGGCTTTGAGCTGCCGATGCCGGTCGGCGCCGTGCCGGACGGTATGACGACGATCTGGCCGCATCGTCACGGTACGGACGGATTTTTCATCAGCCGACTCAGGAGACGTCTATGACAGAAGATATCAAATCCCTCTTGCCGGATGAGCTGACAAGCCTCATGAAAGAGCTGGGGCAGCCGGTGTATCGCGGCAAACAGATATTCAAATGGCTGCATGGCGGTGTGACGTCCTTCGACGAGATGACGAATCTGCCGCAGGCGCTGCGCGACATGCTGGCGGCGCGGTTTTATATAGCTGTGCCGGAAATTATTACCAAACAGGTTTCGGAAAAGGACGCAACGGTCAAGTATCTTTGGCGGCTGCACGACGGTAACGCCGTTGAGACTGTATTGATGCGGTACAAGCACGGTAACAGCGTGTGTATCTCGACACAGGTCGGCTGCCGGATGGGCTGTAAATTTTGCGCGTCGACCCTCGGCGGGCTTGTGCGTAACCTCACGGCGTCCGAGATGATCGATCAGGTGCTGTTTACGCAGAAGGACGCGGGCGAGCGCATCTCGAACGTTGTCTTGATGGGTATCGGCGAGCCGCTGGACAACGATGACAACGTCCGCCGATTTTTAAAGCTGGTATCAGATCCGGACGGATTGGGGATCGGTTTACGGCACGTCAGCGTCTCAACATGCGGTATCGTAGAAAAAGTTGACAAACTGGCCGAGGATAAATTACAATTTACATTATCGGTTTCGCTCCATGCACCGGACGACGATACGCGAAACCGCCTAATGCCGGTCAATAAAGCGACCGGCGTCGACGCGTTATTGGACGCATGCCGACGTTATTTCGACAAAACCGGCCGGCGTATTTCGTTTGAGTATGCGATGATCGACGGCGTTAATGATACGCCACGCCATGCCCACGAGCTTGCCAAGAAACTGCGTGGTACGGGCAGCCATGTCAATTTGATTTTGCTTAACGATGTTACGGAAACCGGCCTCAGGCCGTCAACACGTAAAAGTCTTGACGCATTTGTGAAGATACTCGAGGACAAGAACATCAACGTGACGGTTCGCCGGCGGCTCGGACAGGATATTGACGCCGCGTGTGGCCAGCTGCGACGGAAAATACTATAACACGCGCAATGCGGGAGATAAGATATACATGGAAATATTCGGATTGACCGATCAGGGCCGGGTCAGAAAACTCAATCAGGATGCGGTACGTACGTCTTATGACGAAGCGCAAAATGCCGCCCTGCTTGTTGTCTGTGACGGGATGGGCGGTGCCAAAGCCGGCAACGTTGCCAGCGAGCTGGCCGCCGATACATTTTTTGACGATGTGTGGGCCCGTATGAGCGGCGGTGTGACGATTCTGGAAGTCACGGACCACATGCGCACGGCAGTCGACAAGGCCAACGCAATCGTTTACGAGAAGAGCCTGTCCGATCCGGATTGCGCTGGGATGGGTACGACGATTGTCGCTGCTGCGGTATTAAAGGCGGGGGCCGTTGTGCTGAACATCGGCGACAGCCGCGCCTATCATGTTACCGGCGGCGAGATCGGGCAGATTACGAAGGATCATTCAGTTGTCGAGGACATGATCGACAGGGGAGACCTGACGCGTTCAGAGGCCAGCGCACATCCCAACAGAAACCTGATCACGCGTGCGCTCGGTACATCACCGGAGACGCAGCCTGATTTCTTTATTATTGAGCTTACCCCGGGCGATCATCTGCTTTTATGCTCGGACGGGCTATCAAACGTTGTACCGGAGCATAAGCTTTTAGAAGAGCTTGGCAGGGGTCAGGGCGCCGAGCAAACATGCCGGCGGCTTATTGAACTGGCCGTCGAAAACGGCGCGCCGGACAACGTTACAGCAGCCTTGCTGACCAAGTAATGCAGATCGCTTCTGACTGGAGGATGCACCATGGATACAACCGATAAATATATCGGCCAGATGCTTGACAACCGATACGAGATTATCGAGAAAATCGGAACAGGCGGTATGGCTGTGGTTTATAAAGCACGATGCCACCGACTCAACCGGCTCGTCGCTATTAAAATACTTAAAGAAGAACTCGCCGAAGACGAGGAATTCAAACGTCGGTTTCGATCGGAAAGCCAGGCCGTGGCAATGATGTCGCATCCGAATATCGTTGCTGTTTACGATGTCAGCCGTTCCGGCAACATCGAGTACATCGTCATGGAGCTCATTGAGGGCATTACACTCAAGCATTACATCACGCGTAAGGGCGTCTTAAACTGGAAAGAGGCACTGCATTTTTCCACACAGATCGTCAAAGCGCTCGGACATGCGCATTCGCGCGGGATCATCCACCGCGATATTAAGCCGCACAATATTATGATCGTTAAAGACGGCAGTATTAAAGTTGCCGACTTTGGGATCGCACACCTGCAGTCAACACAGAACACACTGACGCAGGAGGCACTGGGATCTGTTCATTATATATCACCGGAGCAGGCCAAGGGCGGCCCTGTCGACGCGCGCAGCGACATCTACTCGCTCGGTGTCGTTATGTACGAGATGCTCACGGGGCATCTGCCGTTCGAGGGCGACTCTGCGGTGTCGATCGCTATCCAGCACATCAGCGCGATTCCGCTGATGCCCAGAGAAGTGAACCCCGATATCCCCGCCGGTATTGAAGCCATCACCATGCACGCGATGGAGCCGGATCTGGGTCTGCGCTATGCCTCGGCAGAGGAAATGCTGATCGACCTTGAAGAGTTCCGTAAAAATCCCGGTGTCGAGTTTGAATATGTCGCGCAGGACGCATCGATCGACGATACGGCGACACGTCAGGTACCGACCGGTGCGATCTTAAAGGCGGATACCGGCTTGTCTAAACCCGTACGGTCGCCGTCGCGGTCGCTGCCGGTTGAAATGACGCGCGAGGAATATCGGCGCAACAACAAACGGGCGTCGCGCACGGCGTCGCTGATCGGCGTATTTCTGATCATCGTATTTCTTGTCAGTGTATTTGCGTTTATGTGGATTAAATGGCTGGAGCCGATCATCAATCCGCCGGAAGTGCTGGTCACGGTTGAAAAATTTGTCGGCAAACGGTACGATGCATTTAAAGACGACCCGGATATTACTGCCATGTACACCTTCAATGTCACCAAAGAATATTCCGACGACGTCGAAGAAGGCGTTGTGATCTCACAAGATCCGCCGGTGCGTCAGATGAAATTGCCGGGTAGCGGCATCATTGAAGTTCAGCTTATCGTTTCGCTAGGCAAACAGCCGGAGATACTGATGCCCGATCTTGAAAACATGGATAACCGAGTCGCAAAGCAGCAACTGGAGAATCTTCAGCTGAATCTACTTTTCGACATGCAGCCCGACTTCAGTGACGATTACGCCAGCGGCCAAGTTATGAGCACGTCTCCCCAGCCGGGCGAGCCGCTTACCGACGGACAGATTGTGATCATTATTTACAGTAAAGGCCCCGAAGTAGATAAGACAACCGTCCCATACGTTGAACATATCAGCTTAACAGCCGCTCAAAACAAACTCAGCTCCTATAACTTGACCTACGAAGTTATAGAGGAATACAGTGAGGACATACCAATTAACAAGGTCATATATCAGTCAATCAATAGTGGTGAAGAGGTACCTGTTAATACAAAAGTGATACTCACCGTCTCCCTCGGACCAGACCCCGAAGCGTCGCCGTCGCCGACCGATTCGCCGGATGTAACCACAAGCCCGTCACCGACGGCGAGTTCCTCGCCCGACGTCACGACGAGTCCATCCGCAAGTCCGTCGCCGAGCCCGTCGACAAGTCCGTCACCGAGTCCGTCACCGAGCCCATCGCCGAGTCCGTCGCCCAGCCCGTCGCCGTCAGCATGAGAACCGGCATTATTCTCAAGTCCATCAGCGGCTTTTATACAGTGCGCTCTGATGGCGAGCTCATCGTCTGCAAAGCACGTGGCCGTCTGCGCGTCGAAAACACGACGCCGCTCGTCGGCGACCACGTTGAGATCACCATCAATGACGACGGCACCGGCGCCATCGACCGGCTGCTGCCGCGCAAAAACGCATTTGTGCGACCGCCGATAGCCAATCTCGACCAGCTTGTTATCATCGTCGCGGCCGTTATCCCGGTCACCGATCCGTTCCTGATCGACCGTATGACCGCCATCGCCGCGCAAAATGGCTGTGAGGCCGTTATCTGTATAAATAAATCCGACCTTGATCAAGGTGATACACTGTTTGAAACCTATACGCGCTGCGGTTTTAAAACGATCCGTACAAGCGCCGAGACAGGAGAGGGGATCGACGAGCTGTCGGCAGCTGTCTGCGGTAAGATCAGTGCGTTTACAGGCAATTCCGGCGTCGGCAAGTCGAGTATCCTTAACGCCCTTGAGCCGGATTTTAATATTCAGACGGCGGATGTCAGCAAAAAACTAGGCCGCGGCCGCCACACGACGCGGCACGTCGAGCTGTTCACGCTGGCAAACGGCGCTGTTGTCGCCGATACGCCCGGCTTTTCGTCGTTTGACACGGAAGCGATGGAAATGGCAGGGAAGAGGGAGCTGCAAAATCTCTTCATCGAGTTTGAGCCGTTTTTGGGCAGTTGCCGATATAACGACTGCGCGCACATAAAAGAAAGAGGCTGCGCGGTGCTGGACGCCGTAGGAGACGGCGTCATCCCCGTATCCCGGCATGAAAGCTACGCGCGTTTATACGAGCAGCTCAGCCGCCGCAACGAGTGGGCGTAATCATTAATAACTGAACGAAAGACCGCCTTTCCGCGTATACTGTACCGATGCAACAGTCATCGGTGCGGTTGGAAAGGCGGTTTATTATGCGTTGGTGGTGTCGGTGCCGGTCGGTCGGTGTTTACATAGCGGGAGCAGGGTTCCTGCTCGTTTTTGCAATATTACTCCCAAGCCAGCTGTGGTGGCTGTTTTTGGGCTTTGCACTCATTTGCATCGGCGTGATGCTGTGCCGGTGCTAACCAGGGTGTGTGATAGCAGTAAAGGGGGCGGATAACTATGAGAATAATCGTTTTCAGAGCACCGGCATTTTTGCGCGGTTTTTTAAAGGCTGTTTTCGGATAAGGTACGGCCGTTGGGAAACAAGCTGTCATAATGCGCGCCATGTCCTAATATATTTTAGATGAAATCTATCAAGGAGTGGACGTTTATGGACATCTTTCTCAATAAAGAAAAGCTCGGATATATCAAAAACGTTTTCAGTGCGACTTTGCCGCAGGAAGAGACAATGGAGATGATCGTCCCGGACGCCATGCCGGATATTGAGCGCATCGTCGATACGGACGCAAATGTCTTTTTACGCAGTAAATCCACAGACAGCGGGCGCATTATGGTTACGGGCGTCGCCGATGTGACAGTCCTGTATTGCCCGGAGGGCGAAATGGGCGTACGAAAAATGACGCTTGAGATCCCGTTTACGTCTGCGGCGACGGAAAACGAGATTACGCAGGCCACCCGCGTCACGACGAGCGTCACCCTCGCAGGGGCAGACGCGGCAATGGTCAATCCGCGCAAGATAGTTGCAAGGGTCAATATGCTTATCGACGTCGCCTGCTATAACGACGCCGAAATGCTCGTCGCAGCCGGTATGGACGAGGATACGGATGCCGGTATCGAACTGCTGACGGACAATACGGAGGTCATGACGACGACAAACGTCAAGGAAAAGACGTTTGTGATTACTGACGAGTTGGCAATGCCGGCGTCTAATCCGCCGATCGGTGAGATACTCAAATATAAAGCGTCGCTGGCCCCGGAAGACGTTAAGGTTGTCGGCAGTAAGCTGATTTTACGCGGTACTGTATCCGTCTCGCTTCTGTATACAACGCCGGAGGACGCCGATGTTATCCGCGGCGACTTTTCCTCGGAGTTTTCGCAGATCATTGAGCTGGACGATCAGGCCGGCGAGGGCAGCTATACGATCATCCCGATGCTCACCAACGCGTATTTCGATACGGAGCTGTCGCCCGGCGCGCCGGACGGCAAGGTGATCGTGATGGAACTGCACGCCGTCGCACAATGCGTAATTACCGAGAAAAAGCAGATTGCGTACATTTCAGACATGTACAGCACAAAGTATCGGCTTGAAGAAGAGATGACGGCGTATCCGTTTGATCAGATGCGTACAATCAAAGCCAATACGGTTCTGCACGGGATGCTGGACACGACAGAGCCTGTCGCGCGCGTCGTCGCAGTAAACGTACACACGGGCCCGGTCGACACGACAAGTAGCGAGGACGTGTCAGCGTCTATGAAAGCGCCGGTGACCGTCAGTGCGCTGTACGTTACGGAAGACGGGCAGCTGATGTCCAATGCCGAGACGTATCAGGTTGAAGCCGAAGCAGAGGCTGATCCCAGCGCGAACAACATAGCGTCAGCGGCCAGCGGCAAGGACGTGTATGCCGTCGCCGTGACGGGCGGGATCGAGCTGCGCGTACCGGTCGAGTTTACGGTCACAGAAAACGCCATACAGCAAATACGCACGCTCGACAAACTCTCGTACGACGAAGCGTCGCCGATTGACATGGCAAAGGCACCGTCGGTAACGGTGACGCGGATCGCGCCGGGCGACACGCTGTGGCATCTCGCAAAATCGCACGGCTCAACGTCAAAGCTGATTTTGTCCGCCAACGGCTACAACGAAGAGGACGAAGTCAACGCTGGTCAATTGCTGATCATCCCTAAAAAGCGCTAAACTTATCGTTAAAAATAACAAACCGTAGTATTGTATTAGGTACAATGCTGCGGTTTGCTTGCGTAGGATTATAGATTGATCAAATATCACTTCTTCTTTTTGACAGACGAGAGGGGAGAGCGCTGGGCGGCATCGCGCAAGCTGTCGCTTTCGACGTGCGTGTAGATTTGCGTTGTGTTCAGGTGCTCGTGCCCGAGCAGCTCCTGCAGCGTCCGGACGTCGACGCCGTTGCGTAAGAGCAGCGTGGCGGCCGTGTGGCGCAGTTTATGAGACGAATACTTGCTTGCATCCAGCCCAGCGGCCGTCAGATGCTTTTTAACAAGATTATGAACCGTCGACTTGGATACGCGAGTCCGTCTGGATGATAAAAACAGCGCTTGCGTGTCCAGCGTCTTTACGTCGCGCCGAATCAGCAGGTAGTCGTTGATCGCTTCGGCGCACGCGTCGTTGAGATAAACGACGCGTTCTTTGCCGCCCTTACCGAGAACACGGATCGAATCGGCGCTGATATCGGCCAGATCCAATCCGGACAATTCTGATATACGCAGTCCACAATTCAGAAACAACGTCAGGATGCAGTAGTCGCGCACTTTGTTTGCGCCATCAACCGATTCAAGAAGTTTTGTACTTTCTTCCAGATTCAGGTAGCGGGGGACCGTCCTAATTGATTTTGGCGAATCGAGCTCGGCGACAGGGTTGACGTCGAGCTTTTTTGCCTTAAGCGTCAAATAGTTGAAGAAAGAGCGTATTGTCGCAATTTTACGCGCACGGCTGGTTGCTGATAATCCACGATGCGTTTTGCCGCCGTGGACGGCCCGCGCACGGTCGCGTGCGAGATATGCCAGGTACGCGTAGATATCTGAAAGCGTGACAGTCCTAACGAAGGCTAGATCGATGTCAGCGATGCTGATATCGTCAAATGGCGTATCGGGCTTGACAAGACCAGCGTTTTGTTTGAGAAACCGAAACAATGTACGTAGATCCAGGAAGTATTCGTCGACAGTTTTTTTGGAGTGCCCCTTGATTGTTTCATGGTACACCAGAAAGTCGCGAATGATCGCCGGGGCATCAGTCCTGTAGTCCAAATCAGACACCTCACTTAAGCGGGGGAGTTATTTTTCACGACATATTATATACAAACGTATATGTGAACGTCTATTGACATAATCACTAAAAATTGAACAAAATAAAAATTTTGTTTAATGTGGGGGAATGTTACGCTTAAAAATACAGGGTTTTCAAGGTTTATGCAAAATCGAACTTAATACTTTATTAATATTGTTTTGTTCAATGTTGCATTTATCCAACACATTGATGATTATTTTTCGATCTTCACTCTACGCACATAATGACGAGTATCTTCATCTTTTTCAAATCTAATACATCCTTTTTTATCATCTATTTCAAACGGCGTTGTTGCGATATCGGTAACGTCATATATCACTAGAGATTCACCGCTAGAGTATTGATGAATTTCATAGATTTCAGAATCATCATACACCTTATAAGTTCACCTTTTTTTTCAGGTTAAAGGACGAAGGACGAAGGACGGGAGGATTTCTGGAGGAATCAGACAAGGGTACACTTATAAAGTTTCCCCTTCAACCATCCGCTTCCAAGTCACCATAGTGACCAGTCTTTTTCGGGTAATGGTTTAGTGCTGAATGAATCAAACATAGTCCATAGAGACGGCGAAAATATCCATTTACTAGAAAACGGTACTTTATAATATTCATCACAGATATCTTTGGTTATGTCATTAATACCGACTCTTTTAGATATCTGATAACGGCGAATTAAGAACGGTAAAACAGACTTTTTACAGACATATAGATGTGTTGCCAGTGTACGTAGTTTCTTGTCCATATCATCGAATCCCTGCGAGAAAATACAGACGTTCATCTTATAAAGACGATGGAACTTATAAAAATATGTAGATTCTTGAGAAAACTTCTTATAATCTCGATTATTGTATTCAATACCTGCTTCATCAATCAGTAAAGTACCGTTTTGCATAAGGTATTTACCAATATCTTCTTTAGGCTCGACTTTGTAAGCACCTTTAATCGGTACGTTAGACCATACATGACCGTTGTGCTTTAAAATACGTTTTGCCATCCATGCAGCAAATGTTGTCTTACCGCTACCCGGCACACCAAAATAGATTGAAAACGAATAATTAGGCGATTTGAATGACTTAATAATACCTTTGAAGATCATAAGTAATTTTTTCAATAGTAAAACCTCATTAGTTTAAAAAACGCAGGGGAGCGGCAAATTTTTAAGCCGCTCCCCTGCCCTGTTTTAGTTGACGTTGAGCAGACGCTTGAACAGACCAACGCCAAGGCCGACGAGCGGAACGACCGTGAAGATCAGAAGAATCGGAGTGCTACCAATCGTGGTAGCAACATCACCGACCCAACCAATAGCAGTAGTAAAAATACTACCGACATCAGTGAGAATAGAAGCCATTTAAGGACACCCCCTTTTCTTTTAGGGCATATTCTGCCTAATTAACATTAAGCAGACGCTTGAACAGACCGACGCCCAAGCCGATCAGCGGAACGACCGTGAAAATGAGCAAAACAGGTGTTTCAGCGATCGTTGTAGCGACAGTACCTACCCAACCAATAGCGGAAGTAAAAACATTACCGACATCGGCAAGAATAAGCTCAATAGCTGTGGGATCCAAATACAGCACCCCCTAACTTAGAATATCCTTGACAGCTCTAATAACGAACAAGAGCATTACAAGCGCGACGAAATATATAATCGGCTCAGAAGCCAAGAACGAAGCGACAGCACCGAGGATATTTGAAAAGAAAAGCGTTATATTTTCCATTTCAATAGACCCCCAAGCATACGGAATATCGAATATATGAAAATCAAGAAAATGACCGCCGATGCAATGAATGTATAGTCCGGTACATACTCGATGATTGTTTCTGGATTTGCAATGACTTCATAGGATTCAAGATCTGTACCATCGTCCATAACAACAACGTCTGACTTCGTTACTGTTACTTCAATCTCTTGCGGCTCATATGTACCTATGATCGGCTCTAAAAGCTCTTTGATTGTTGCCACTACTAAGACCCTCTTTTATTTGATTTAGGCTCACGCCGTTTGACGCCTCTTTGTAAGCCGTTAACAGCAGACCCGAAACGGATATGACCGATCATGACGCTTACCAAACGAAGCGACAGAACGACGAGGAATGCACCGATAAATATTGATGCTATTGGTAAGCCCGTACCGGGGAAATTGATTGAAGTTATCGCTTGCCATCCTGCACGCATGACTAAGCCGGCTGCTTCGAAAAACATAAAACCACCCTTAAAGAATTGGTATCAGATCAAGAATCAGAATTACAAGACGGATGATGACGATTATTACAAACAGTACTGTTATTCCTATGAATAGGATTTGAAGAATCGGCGGTAACCAACCGAATAGCATGATTACAATGTCAAACATTTGATTACCTCTCTATCATTCGTAAGAAGCCAATAAACACAAAGATCACGACTACAGCAACGATAAGAAGCTGAATTATCGGCGGCAATAATGAGCTGTAAAAGCTCGACATGAAGCTAAAGAAATCAGCTACAGGATTCACCATGTTAAATCAGCTCCATTGAAGAAATCGAATGCCCCTGAATCAGCAGAAAACAAACCAAAGAATGATGTTATATTCTCAGCCGCACCTGCAAGAAATGAAGAAAATATATCGACAAGGCTAGTGATTATCTGTACTACAAGATTCATTATTGCATTGAATAGAGATTTCAGCAGTTCGAGTAAAAAGCCTAATGCATCACCTATTAAGTCTGGAAGCCAGTCACCAATACCGCCGCCGCCATCGTCATCATCATCATCGTCATCGTTATTAATTATCGTGCCGTTATCGTAGTAGTTATAAGTTACTGACTGATCAAGCGGAACTACTTTCACAAACATTTCGAAGTTATTTACAAAGATTGTCGTGCCGTTTTTCTGCCAGAAATAAATTCGCGTGTTATCAAACACGCCGCCTGTTATTGATGATGAATCCGAAAGGGCTACAGCATCGCCCAATGGTACTTTTGCATTATCATCGAATCGCGAATCATACGACATCCAGCTAGGCCCTAGCGGATAGGGTTTAATTTCCAGACCGCCTGCAACGTCAATAGGGGTTAAATCTTCTGTTTTTATAAATTGAATATCATCAAATGATGCATACAGCTGATATGAGCCAGTTATAGGAGCAGTAATTGCGGGGAAATTGATGTTGTACTTTATTACCGAATTTAGAGACATATTAAAACTGTCACTATCAATCGACGTAAATGTTAATGCACCAGAGGTTGAACTATCGGTAAATGAATTGCCAGAATCAGAATATAATTCATAGCCACTATACCGAAACCAATAGTTACCGTCCTCATCCATATACTGAAACGTTAAGTATGGATTACCGTATACTTCCTGATAATCATCAATCTCATTTACTGGAGCTGCGGACGAAAACGATATTCCAACATTTGATATGTAATGCACAGGGCTAAGTGTCGGTATCCCCTCTTTCCGTACATTAAATACGAGAGAGTATGAATTACCTTGCTGAAGATCAACAGAAATCTGTTCACTTAATACATTAGACTGTGCATCATCGTATTGATAGTCATATACAGCGCCAGCATTCGTTTGATCTATAATCCGATAACGGTAATAGGTTACTGCTGAATCTGCTATGAAGTTGTGATCGATATAATATGTACCTGTTTCATTTACTGAGAAATTATACTGATAATTCGCTTGCGCTATATCATCTACTCCGAAAAGCGTCCAATCATTCGAATAAAATGTTCCCTCAAAACGATTGTAGTCGTATGAATCTGCTTTATGAAACGCCAATAAAGTCTTGTCATAGTTATAGGTAATACCGCCTGAATAGTTAATATTTGAGGTATTTGAAAGTGCCGATGCAGGTATAACAATTATTGATGCAAGAACAATAATGGCCAGTAGTATTGATATTATCTTTTTATACTTGACCATTAAAAATCACCTTTTACAAATAAAATGCCAGGACACCCATAAACAGGATGAACAGCAGAATAATTAAGTCATTCATACAGACCGCCTATATCAAAGACGCTACGTTAATCTCGGAAATGTGGTACAAGGCCGAATAGATACTGTCGATCGACAGTTTGTTTTGAAAGTCGAGAGCAGAACGAAACGAAGAAAACATACCGTAAATAACTTTGCAATTAAGATCAGTGACAATAAAATTCATGACTTCCCTACTCCCCTTTTCAAGCGTAAAATTTAATCAGATCGTCCTCGTTGATCACGTCTGCTATGAATAAAAAGTCCGTTTCTTGAACGTCCTGTTTTTGCGGTTCTATCGGTTTATATACATACGGTTCGTCGAAGCGTTCCGGGAATGTTTCTATTTCATTGAATACATAACCTGTTGAGCAGAATTCGCCGTGATTGACCAGTAATCTATCAAGCTGAGGAACGTCACCATAGAGGTCTTTCACGTTCTCGTAGCGGCTTAATTTCTGAGTGGCATAGTACAGATGATCGCCCAACTCCCCTACCCTTTTGGACAAGTCTTTCGATATGTACTTGGATATATAGAAAGCGCATTTTGCCTTGTCCTTGATTTTGCCGAGACTGCAAAAACCAAACTTTTCAGAGTATGCCGGGAAATTCATATAGCCTGATTTAACGAGCTTGTCCGGGTGAATTCCCTTTTTAAAGGGCTGTATCTCAGAATACGGAATACCATTGAATAATCCGTGCATATGCCAAGCGCCGTCCTTATGCGCTTCTGGTATCAGCAGATATTGAAATCGCGTCTTATATTGCTTGCGCTTGTTTCTCACCCACTGAGCGAGATCCCGCGCGTAATTATTCAGATCGTATCTATCGTACTTTGTGGCGTCCAGAGTGAGCGTTACGAACCATTCCCACTCATTACATAGCGCCAGTTCTAAAACCGTGCTACGCGCCCTACAAAGGTTATTATCTAGTTTATTGTCGTTGGTCTTGTGTTCGGTATCGTCCAACTTCACATAGTCGGCACTTGTGCCGCGCTTAAATCGAATGATTTTATAGATACCGTTGTTGCCGCAGTCCTTTATGACATAATCCGGGCGATATTCGCCAATCATGATATAGTTCCTGCGTGTCCGAGGTTTACCGCTTTATGATACAGTGTCAAGTTCCCGATCACGGCTACTGCCGTCATTATAGCCACCGCCTTTAATAATCGCCTTGCGGCTTCTGGAGCGCGTCAGACGGCACGACGGGCGAACGACGCGCCGTGTATCTTCACCAGAATTTAAGGCTTCTCTTACGCATAGCCACCGCTTATTAAGGGCATTTCATTTTGGACTTCCGTCACATCGAAACGGCAGGCGCACCCCACACGCATTAAGCGTTTCTTCACACCACCGTAATTTGTCGAGCAGATTAATATTCATCTGCACTTCGCTAATGTATTTGAGTTCGATGTCCTTTACGCGTTCGTTTTCTTGTTGCAGCTTGAGTATCTCTTTTGCCATTTCAACATACATGTCAGGATGATAGAAAACGACGTGATGCCGTTTATCGTCCTCACCGATACCGCCTACAGCCTTTTCAAAGACTTCATATAGGCGAAGATATTCGCCGTCCACGATTACGCGGTCTTTTTTGTATCAGCAAAATATACTTTGTCAGCTACGACCTGTGCCGATTTTCGGCTATTGCCGTCTTTGTCATTCCATGAACGAATTTCAAGACGTCCGGTTACGGCTATCCTTTGCCCTTTTTCAAAGTATTTCTGAACAAACTCAGCCGTTCCTGCCCATGCAACGATGTCAATAAAATCGACTTCACTCTCTTTGCCCTTGCGCTTAAACCTTTCAACCGCAATAGAAAAAGAGACAACTGACGTTCCCGACTGCGTTGTACGCATTTCAGGCTCTCTAGTCAATCGTCCCATCAAGGTCACACTATTCATTTGCTGTCTCCTTTCAATTGGCGTGTATACAAAGTATACATTGTAATCGTATATTTGTATATGTAAAAAGTATACAATGTATACATATTAAATATGGAGGGTTTTACATGAAGGACAAGAAAAAAACTGAAGTGATTACTTTCAGAACTGACAGCGAGACAAAAGACATGCTTGAATTTCTTTCGAAAGAAAACAAATGGTCAAAATCGCAAATAGTTGAAACCCTAATCAATAATTTTATAAGTGATCCAAAACCCGGGTATATTGTTATAAAAACAGAAGAATTAAAAAGAGTATATGACGAACTAATTAAAAGCAATGCACTAATGGCTGAACTCGAAGTAGCTCAAATAACAGATAACGAAAATGAGAACAACGAGATAACATATAAAGGTATTAGAATAATTGGACTTCAATGCGGCGGCTATGGCTCTATTGGTGGATTCGAACCAATCAAAGCATTGTCCGCCGAAGAGATTAAGTGCCTATAACATACGTAAAGCCGCCGATCGACGGCGTCGTGTGTAATATAAAATAAGCGATGCACACAAGGAGCATCGCGGTACTTTCAGCACCAAAAAAGCGCCTAGGGCTGTTCGCCCTGGACACTTTTTCTTAAACACTGAAAGTCGTTTTCCGCTGATAAACAAAGACAATTACTTTCAAAATAATCTACGAGGGTTTGGTGACTATTATGGATGTAGCGATTAATATTGATACTTTGTTCTTGAATAATTTTCTTGAAGGTATTTACGTTGTTGATGCTAATAGAAAATTTCTCTATTGGAATGAAGTGGCCGAAAGAATAACAGGATTTAAGTCGACTGAGATTGTCGGCAAATACTGCTATAATAACTTGCTTAATCATATGGATGAATATGAAAATATGCTTTGTTTGGATGGATGTCCGCTACACGAAACTATTAAGGACGGACAGATACGCGAAGCAAGGGTTTTCTTACAACATAAGTTTGGGCACCGGGTTTCGGTAATTGTTAAAACAATACCTATTTATAACAATAATGAAATAGTCGGTGCAATTGAAGCATTCGTTGAGAATACAGAATCTTATAAAATGAGCGAACAAATTAACGACCTGACCCAGCTTGCGCTTTATGATCAACTTACGAAACTTCCTAATCGCAGATACATTGATTCATTTTTAAGAAATAGGTTAGATGAACTTAAAGGACTCAATATTCCGTTTGCTGTTACGATGATTGATATAGATAACTTCAAGTATGTAAACGACACATATGGTCATGATACGGGAGATGAAGTTCTAAAAATGGTTTCACGAACTATGAGCAGCGTATACAGAAATAACGATCTTGTTGGTCGATGGGGTGGTGAGGAATTCTTAGCAATAACTACAGGAGTATCTGATTATGATTTAGAAAGAATCATCGAAAAAGTAAGGGTTTTAGTCCAGAAATCCGTAATGAGGAACAATGGAATTGAGATCAGTGTTACCATTTCTCTTGGCGCGACGGTGGCAAATAATGATGATACGATTGATACGATTATAAAAAGAGCAGATGAAGCGCTATATATGAGTAAAAATAACGGAAAAAATAGATATACAATTAAGTAAGATAATCTACAAATAAAAACCGCTCTAAGAGAGCGGTTTTTAAACTTTAGTAAAAATTTTGTCTAATTAGGAATGGCGGAGATCCTAACACCGCTCGGATGTTGAAATTGCTATTATTTCACAGTAATTTTAGCATTAACATACCTAAAAGCATATCATATTCTAGGAGGTGGTTATTATTAATCATTTTCAAATAAACGACTGCAAATTAATTGAACAGCAAGGCGACATGAATATATGGAAATGTGACGAAAAGTCGTGCAAACATAAAAAATGTCATTGCTGTGATTGCATAATAATTTGTCCAACCGGGCCGACAGGGCCACAAGGAGCAACCGGCGACACCGGCCCGACAGGGCCACAAGGAGCAACCGGCGACACCGGCCCGACAGGGCCACAAGGAGCAACCGGCGACACCGGCCCGACAGGGCCACAAGGAGCAACCGGCGACACCGGCCCGACAGGGCCACAAGGAGCAACCGGCGACACCGGCCCGACAGGGCCACAAGGAGCAACCGGCGACACCGGCCCGACAGGGCCACAAGGAGCAACCGGCGACACCGGCCCGACAGGGCCACAAGGTGCAACCGGCGACACCGGCCCGACAGGGCCACAAGGAGCAATCGGCGACACCGGCCCGACAGGGCCACAAGGAGCAATCGGCGACACCGGGCCGACAGGGCCGCAAGGAGCAATCGGCGACACCGGGCCGACAGGGCCACAAGGAGCAATCGGCGACACCGGCCCGACAGGGCCACAAGGAGCAATCGGCGACACCGGGCCGACAGGGCCGCAAGGAGCAATCGGCGACACCGGGCCGACAGGGCCACAAGGAGCAATCGGCGACACCGGGCCGACAGGGCCTAGCTCACCTACCCTGTATCTAGCAGCGCCACAAATCAACGTAGGTGCATGGCTTGGATTAGGTACTTCGAATTCATCCTTTATTGAAAACTCTGTTGTTATTACGTCAGGAACATCGATTAACGGTATTACTCTCGACATTAGAGATGAAGCAACAAGGCCTGTTACTGGTACTATTTTTGTTAGTGGGCCGTGCGGTGAAGAGCCAACATCTACGGGAATTTCAGTGACAATTACTGATGAAGAAGAATGCTGTGCTACCGCTTCTGGAAGCTACACCGTAGACGTATGTAGTTTGCTATCAGTTCAGATTACTTCTCAGACGGCCTTAGAGCGCGGAGCGACAGCAATTATCTATTTAACAGCGCCGTAATCTATAGTGAACGTAGCACAATATTACAAAGCAGCTGACGTCAATCGACGATCAGCTGCTTAACTTTTGAGCCGCTATTTTTGAACTTTAGTAAAAATTTTGTTCAACGTGGGTGGGCTGAAAGGGCAAAAAGTCAGCAATTCCAGTGATTCAGAATTATGATGTCTTAGGTTAATAATTCTATTGCGTATTGCTGGATTTGTAACTCTGTCATTTCACTATTATTATTTATCTCCAGCTCTTCCTGTGTAAACTCTCCTTGAGCATAACGCTCTATTGTGGAAACTATGTCGCTATCCCCTGTACTTAACAACAATTTTCCGAATAGTTCTACCCAATACCATTCTTTTGTGTTGAATAACAGTTTCGCTGTATGTAATAACCTGTCATTAATCCTTTCACTACCACTATTTACGTCAGCATACGGAAGATAATCAGTATCAACAAACCCAAAGTCAGAATCACCAACTTTATAGATTAAACAGTCTTTGATCAAATAACATCTTACGTCGTCAGAATTATAAACCACCTTTAATTCAGGCGTGCTATCACCACCTTCTATCCATATCATTCCCGCATCGCTATCGCTGTTTTTTTCATAAATGTATATTTGAAATTCGTAATCCGGAAAATTCTGTTCCTTATAAACGTATAAAAACTCATCCCCCAAGAAAGTTCTCTTCATTTCTCTGCGAACAACAGGATTTTGTTCGGGCTCATGTTTATTGTTTAGATATAGCACAATGTTCGCCCAAACAGAAGCAAAAAGTAAAATTGATAAAACTATTATTGCTACTCGTTTAACCATTATTATAACCTTTCTCTAGAAGTAAGATTATTCATGAAATAAAAGAAAAAACTAATTACATATTATTACATTAAGATAGATAATACAACTCCCCTGCCTATTTTAGGTAGAGGAGTTTTTGAACTTTAGTAAAAATTTTGCTCAATTAAAAAAAGTTACTATGAGCATTAGGATTGGCTAAGCGTAATACGCATTACTGAATTGTCTATAATACTAAAACTAGCTAAGAGAACAACGTTTTCATGGTCGGTAAGATTTCCATTACTATCGTAATAATAAATTAATTGCCCGCCATCTATAGGTGGATCACCTAAAATATCATAAACTTGTTCAGCAGTTGAACCAACTAATATTCCATGGCAACTAAAACACTCATTCGTTCCGATAATGATGGCTATTATTACGTTGTCACTAATCCATACAATAATGTCTTCCTGACTATCTAATGTGTATAATTCATTACCTTGGTTTTTAGCATAATCTGAAAAATTATTGAGGAATTCTTCTTGACTCATACCAATTTTCAATGGAACAGAATACCCTGGAACATAAACTTCATCATATTCCAACATACTATAATCGTATCCAATCGTATCATTCTCATGATTGCCCGGTGATTGCATATCTGCAGATGGAGGAACAGCATCATTAGACATGTGATAGGTTGGTGTTACTATATCATAGCTAGTGGGAGTAGTCATTTCCTCATCTTCGGCATTAGCATTATCTGTTCCACAAGCACTTAATTCCGATGCATTTAGTATAGAATTTTTTAGTGCCAGTAACCCGACAATTACAGCAATCGCTACAACTATAGCTATTACTGGAATCACTACTTCTTTTCTTAATAGGTTCAATTTTGTCAGCTCCTTGAATATGATAATAGCAACATGTAATTACTAATAAATGTCATATATTTTCTTTGAGTGTAACATAAAACGCCCCAGAAGGGGCGTTAATTATTGCAATTTAGTAAAAATTTTGTGTTATCGAAATTTACGATTCATTTTGGCTAAACTATAAAGGCTTTCGACACGATCTTCACTTAATGGCTCAACTGCAGAAACATAATATATTCCTGATTCTTTTGTTTTGCATATTCTAATATCCTCGTATCCCCTATTTTTCAGTCTTTTACGAAAAGCCATAACTGTAGGCTTTTGCATTATAATCTCTCCTTTAAGGATACTGTTGGTAAGTATCCTACGCCATTTCTACAGAGGGATACCTGCTGGTAAGTATCCTACGCCGTTTCAACAGAGGGATACCTGCTGGTAAGTATCCTACGTCACTTCTACAGAGGGATACTTGCTGGTAGGTATACATTTCGATAGTCATAATTGCAATTTAGTAAAAATTTTGTTCAATGTGGGGGATTCAAAAAAGCAAAAACCTAGCCATTAGAGAGCTTTTTAACTAGCTCGTTTGATGTAGTTAAAATATTGTTTTGTTCAATGTCTGTCTTTTCATCGTCCGAGCCGGTGCCGACTTCCCCCGGGGCCCCACCGTTTGCACGGTTCCCCCCGGCACCATCGGCAGCGGCTTCGGGCGATAGTTTAATCATTTCTGAGAACATCCGATAGCTGTCGTAGATGTTTTCATATTTTTTATTGTAAGCGAAAATCTCTTTTCCGATAACGAGCTTATTACCGCCATACCAGTATGATATTGCTATGAACCATGTACGCATCGTCAGGCTGAGCAACAAGCCGCCTAAACCGTAGTTATTAAGCTTTCTATGACGAACTTCCTGTTCGATTAAAGCCCGAATTTGCTTATCAAGAAAACGATCGGACTGAGTAATAAGGATAAAATTAAAGCCCAACTTGCGATGCTGGGCAAAGAGATTGACCCATTCATTACGGTCTTTCCGTCCGAAGTCTCGGCAGTTAAATAGTATCTGACATTCGTCAACGACCACCAGCGTTTGACCTTCTTTTCCGATTTTGTGATTGTCCAACGCATATCTGACAAACCTTTCTACGGAAAATTCCGAATTATCCCAGTATTCGCAGTGCGTCTTTTTCTTTGGTACGAAGTCCTCATTTATAGGAAAATTCGTTATCAGACCGCCGCCAGATTTAAGACGCCGAACAATATCTTTTGCGGCATGAAATGATTTTCCGCTACCGGGCGTTCCTGTATATACTACGATGGCCATTATTAAACGCCCCTTAGTTTAAAAACCATATCAGATTTTACTATGTCCTCAACTGTAATTAGGTAGATCTCGGATAGTCCAATAAGTACTTCAATAGGCGGACGAGCACGTTTGTTTTCATAGTTAGAATACGTCGTATAAGGTATGCCAAGAAGCTTTGATATCTGCCGATAGGTATATTCGTGATATATTCTTAGTTTTCGCATATTTGCCCATATAACGAAATCAGTATCATTCGGATTAGTTCTATGCATTTAATACTCCTTATTCAACGGCCTTAACCCAGCGCAATAATATTGCAATAACGTAGTAGATCAGAATGCCACTAAGCCAGACTTCCAGTATCGTTAAAAACATATTTATTGGAACGAACCAGTTAACCCAATGAAGCCACTGACCCATGACAGATGATTGATAATCTACGAGGAAATTAAAAGGGCTGTCGGGCAATATCGAAAGAGCCGCTTCTGCTATTCCGTATAAAGCATTTGAAAAAGCATCCATATCATCAACCCCAGATTAGTTTCTTTGTGCCGGCCGCGAGCATGATGCAAAATTCAACGGTAAAGAACCATCGACAGACCGTGCCGATTACGGCGTATTCTTCGAAGTCAAACGCGATCGGCGCGACACCATCACCGACAAACGGCGATAAAGGATCGACAGTGAATTGCGGCGCTTGCGACGAGGCCGCCAGTAATGATATTGCATTCTTAATATCCCATGGAATACAGAACGGAAATTTAGTAATAAAAAGCGCCTTTAAAGACCGTGTTTGCGTTTCCGTTGGCTGATATTCTTCGGGTAATGATTCTGTTATTTCATCGGTATATGTTTCACTTGGGGTACCGACCTCTACGCCGCCTACATCCTGTTCAGTGATGTCTATCGGTGTTTGACCAACGATATCTTCCAATGTGCTATCAGGCACGTCTAGGCCTATTGTGTCATCTCCTATAGGCACTTCAATGTCTGGTACATATCCGGGCATATCTTCATCCGTTTCGTCTAACGGTATAGAAATCGTCATATCGTCGGTCATTGAGTTTGTCCATGAATATGTCGGATTATCGACAATGCCCGGATATCCCGTAATCTCATTTTGTACTATTGACTGATAATATATATCGTCATTAGCAGGCTGCCATATTGCAAAATATCTTGAAATTGTTGTTAAAACACCCTCCGACGTTTCTCCATATATATCAATACAGTCGTATGTAGAATTGTAAGTAGATATTTTAAATACTGGTGTCAATCCGTTCATTGACTTACTGTTGTATGCCAGCAAACTATCTGATTCAGAATATTTTCGATACCATACCTTATCGTCAGCACCGTCATATGTTATATATACATAACTGCCACTATTTTCAATTATTGTAATCTGTCCATTTCCGGAAGCACCTAAGAAATAATAAGGTACGTCCTTAAACCATTCGTAATTAGTAGCGGTATCAAAAAGATTTTGACCTACATCAAAATGCTCATCAACCCACGTTTTTACAGCAGTCCAAAGATCTGAACTTATACCGATAGCTATTTTGTACCTATTAGCATACAGGTCATATAGGTATCTAGCGCCTATTAGCGCCGTTTCTATTCCGCTTATACCGTTATCATCCATGAATTGCTGGGCGACGTCTGCGGCTGATTCAGCTGTTGCAAATGTTACGCCAGCAGATATAAGCATTGACACGACAAAAGCTATTGCCAGATCATCAACCCCTGCTATGGCCTGTGCAGGCTGTATGTAGGTCGATGTAAAGGCGAATAGTATAAAAAGCACTATCAGGAATAGTGCGGCTTTTCTTCTGTTTTTGGTGATTATCCTTGTCATATATAGACCACCTTAAAATGATTGAAGAGAGGAGCGGCCAGATTCCGCTCCTCCCCCCTCCCGGTCGCGTTACTTCGCGAGACTTTTAAACCACGACATGGCCTTTTTGATGCCGAAGATCGACGCCGCCACGCCGATCGCAATCGGAATGATGATCACGATAACGTTACCGAGATCAGTGCCAAGACCCGTCAGAGCCGTAGACAGAGCAGTTGAAACTTCCGTACTCATGGCTTCTCCCCCTTTACTTAATGATTTTTATTATCCCAAAGACGAGTAAACACCCGACCAGAATAACCAATGGTGCAATAGAGTAAACAAGACCTTTACCCATAAAATCAGCAATGAAAGTGTAATCATATGTCACGCAACATCACCGCCAGTATTAAGGCTACAGTACAAGCCACAACAACGCCGATAAGAGCCGATTGTAGACCCGCGATAATCGATAAATAAGCTTCATTTGATAGCGCACCCTCTTTAATTTCGGTTAACAATCCGAGCATTTCAGCCGCTTGCGTTTCCGTCATGCTATTGCCCCCGTGTTAATCTCGGAAATGTGGTACAAGGCCGAGTAGATGCTGTCGATCGCCAGCTTATTTTGAAAGTCGAGAGCAGAACGAAACGAAGAAAACATACCGTAAATAACTTTGCAATTAAGATCGGTGACAATAAAATTCATGACTTCCCTACTCCCCTTTTTAAGCGTAAATTTTAATCAGATCGTCCTCGTTAATCACGTCTGCTATGAATAAAAAGTCCGTTTCTTTAACGTCCTCTTTTTCTTTTTTGATAGGTTTATAGTTGTATTCATCATCGTATCTAGTTGGAAATGTTTCTACTTCATTAAAAACATAACCTGTTGAACAAAACTCACCGTGATTCACTAATAAAGCATCTAGTTCAGGCACTGAGCCGTTTATATAAGCTTCATCCACATACCCTTTTAATGGTTTTGAGGAATCGTATAAATGTTTACCTAAGTCCCCTACCCTATCTGATAAATCCTTTGATATGTACTTGGATATATAAAACGCGCATTTTGCCTTATCACGTATTCGCCCCATACTGCAAAAACCGAATTTTTCAGAGTAGGCAGGAAAATTCATATATCCAGATTTAACGAGCTTGTCCGGGTGAATGCCCTTTTCAAATGGTTTAACCTCCGAATACGGAATACCATTAAACAGGCCGTGCATATGCCATGCACCATCTTTATGAGCTTCTGGAATTAGGAGAAATTGAAATTTCGTTTTATAATTCCGTCGCTGATTTCTAATCCATCTTGACAAATCCTTTTTAAATTTCTCAAGATCATATCTATTGTATTTTGCAGAATCGAGCGTAAGCGTTACGAACCATTCCCAGTCGTTGCAAAGAGCCAGTTCTAAAACACGGCTTCTTGACCTGCAAATATTATTGTCTAGTTTATTGTCGTTGGACTTATATTCGGTATCATCGATCTTTATATAATCGACGCCACTTCCACGTTTGAATCGAATAACTTTGAATACTCCATTACCACAGCTTTTAATTACATAATCTGATCGATATTCACCAATCATGATATAGTGCCTGCGGTTCTCGATATACCTCCGGTATCCGACGTGAGCGCTTTATGATACAGTGTCAAGTTCCCGATCACGGCTACTGCCGTCATGATAGCCACCGCCTTTAATAATCGCCTTGCGGCTTCTGGAGCGCGTCAGACGGCACGACGGGCGAACGACGCGCCGTGTATCTTCACCAGAATTTAAGGCTTCTCTTACGCATAGCCACCGCTTATTAAGGGCATTTCATTTTGGACTTCCGTCACATCGAAACGGCAGGCGCACCCCACACGCATTAAGCGTTTCTTCACACCACCGTAATTTGTCGAGCAGATTGATGTTCATTTGTATCTCATCAACGTACTTGCGTTCGATGTCCTTCACTCGTTCGTTTTCTCGTTTCAGCTGCAAAATCTCTTTTGCCATGTCAACGTACATGTCGGGATGATAGAAAACGACGTGATGCCGTTTATCGTCCTCACCGATACCGCCTACTGCCTTTTCAAAGACTTCATATAGGCGCAGGTATTCGCCGTCCATGATTATGCGGTCTTTTTTGTATCAGCAAAATAAACTTTGTCAGCTACGACCTGTGCCGATTTTCGACTATTGCCGTCTTTGTCATTCCATGAACGAATTTCAAGACGTCCGGTTACAGCTATCCTTTGCCCTTTTTCAAAGTATTTCTGAACAAACTCAGCCGTTCCCGCCCATGCAACGATATCAATAAAATCGACTTCACTCTCTTTGCCCTTGCGCTTAAACCTTTCTACCGCAATAGAAAAAGAGACAACTGACGTTCCCGACTGCGTTGTACGCATTTCAGGCTCTCTAGTCAATCGTCCCATTAAGGTCACACTATTCATTCGCTGTCTCCTTTCATAATATACGCCTCATAAGGCGTTAATGCACCTACAATATAAACCCTATAAGGCGTAATGTCAATACATCCCATAGGGTTTATGCTAATGTTGTTATTAATAACTAAATAAGGAGGCTTAACATTAGGTGAAATTCAACGAAACTTTGAAAGCTCTAAGAGAGGACAATAATTTTACGCAGCGATATGTAGCTAACCTTATGAATACGACTCAGCAACAGATATACAAGTATGAAAGCGGTATTCAAGAGCCTACGTCATCTCGTTTAAAACAGTTATGCATTATATATAATGTGTCAGCTGACTACGTTCTTGGATTACCAAAAGATTTAAAATGGCCGAGGTGAAGAATGAGCATTTCCAGATTAATAGTAGTAATTGCGGTTCCCCTATTTGCTCTTATTATAATGGCAATAATAATCGGAATAATATTTGCTACGAAAAAACATAGAACAACCACACCACAAGATATCAATACACCGATAGATGAATCGAAAATTGATTATTCTAACGGATATACTTCAAAATGGCTCTTTTCTTATAATGAAAAAGATGCCTTTAGAAAAATCAAAGAAGTTACGGATAAACTGGGCTTATTTCTTTTCGCCAAGGTAAGGTTATACGATCTCGTAGAACCAAAAAAAGGTTCTGACAAATTCAGAACACTCCAATACAAAATTCAGGCCAAACACGTCGATTTCGTCGTGTGCGACGATAAGCTTGTTGCACGGCACATTATCGAGCTTGATGATGCTAGCCATGACAGCAGCAAACGTTCTGAGCGCGATGAATTTGTCGATCAAGTACTCAAGAACTGCGGCTATAACGTTATCCGACTACGGGCGGTTAATACAGAGGAGCTTGAAGCGTTCTTAAAATCATAATAAATGAGGGATGCACACAGGGCGCATCCCTTTACTTTCAGCACCAAAAAAGCGCCTAGGGCTTTTCGCCCGGGGCGCTTTTTCTTAAACACTGAAAGTTATCTTCGTTTTCTAAAACTATAACCAACTAGTTCTAAATAATAGAAGTGTTATTCAGTAATACCTCTACTATTTCGCCTGATTGAATTGGGCAACATACTATCGATCTCTTGTTCTGAAAACGTTTGTTCTTCCTCAATTTTTAAAGCTTTCTGTGTTTCTCTATAACATTTTGCATCGGTTCTGGGCGCTTCATTATTTACTGATGCAGTCCTATTTTGTAATTCATCACGTTTTTTCATTATTTCTTCAGGCTTTAGTAATTCGAAATCAGTAAGAAGTGATACATATTCTTCTCGAATTTTCCATAATTGATTAGCAGCAACTTGATGCTTTTGAGTTAATTCTGATAGCTTAAAACTTTTATTAAAACTATTAATCATTAATAATACTATTGATAAAACTACACCAACAACGCTAGAGATTCTTTCGTCTGTAAAAATCGTAACAATAAATGTTCCAGTAGTAAGCGTAGACAAAACAATTTGGATTATTTTCATAACACTATTATTTCGAATGAGTCTTTGAATCATTTTTTCATGACAAGTTTGCGTATAAACAACGCGTCCGTACGCTTCACGAATTTGTGACTCTAGCCGAAAGCCATGATCAGTTCGGGTATTTCGATCCATAAATGCTTCTCCATTTTTGTGCAGCTGAATAGTATTGTTTTTTTTCTTCATAGTCAATGGCAGCTACTGAGTTATCGTAGGCTGTTTTCGCCTTATATTGAAAAATACCTTTCCTCCATACATAACTATTACTACCAGGCGCTAACCAGTACATCTGGTCAGTACTTAAATCTTTTAAATATTTAAAGAAGTCTCTACTCATATAATCATAATAAAAATATGATTTATCTCTATATTCCCAATCGATTATAAATTTATAGGCTAAGGTATCGATAAGTATTCCACTCATATCGACATTGCACGTCATTTTCCATGCTCGTGCCATACGACATAACCGTTTAAGATTCTTGTTAGTAACAATATTGCGCACGTTCATTGCACTAATCTCAGCTTTAGGATTTGTCTTTTTCCAACTACCACCATTGTTAGAGTCGGGGTATGTGTAGCTGTCATCTTTATTAATAAATGCTGGTACGATTTCAAAGTTTATTCCGTCAGTAAAATTAATACCTATAACCTGTCCGTCACTTTTAAGATACGACTTGCTATACGTTTTTTGCAAAACCGTCTTCACTTCTTGCAACAGCGCAGATTGACCATTACTGGTGTAAGCGTCAAATTTACTATACGTTGCATATGGCAATTGAACAATCATATCAATATCACTAGTCAATATTTCAGTGCCTCTACCGTAAGATCCAACATATAAGCTATGAGCTGTTTCAGATAAACTATCCCAGTAGTCTAAATTTATTCTCTTTGTAATTTGATGATATCGCGACTGTATTGCCGATACTGTTGATCCAATCATCCTAAGATTGGAGCAAAATGTGCAAAAATTGTCGCTTATAGACATAGTACAACTCCTTTACTTAAATAGCTATTATTTACTTATTATAACATATTGCGATAAATGTCAACAGTCATATATTTTAGATATTAAAATACTAATCACTTAAAACTCCACTTACCTTGTATGGAAGTGGAGTTTTTGAAGTTTAGTAAAAATTTTGTTCTAAGTAGAGTGGTAAAAAAGCCAGTAATTTCAGTAAATAGCAACTATTTTCTTGAAAACGGATTTTCGTCTATTATATTGCAATGAATCTTTTTAGCCGCAATAAATATTGGGGTCTTCTCGAACCCTTCTGCATCAACTTTGAAGATGTAATTACCTTCTTCAACCTGATAGTTAGTATTAAATTCAAATTCCTCTTCTTTCGAAACTAGCTGAATGAAAGGCTTTGAAGTATCTGCCGTCCACAAAAACAAGCTGGAAACAAAATGCGGCTGTTCAAAATATATATCAATGGCAAATTTATTATAGCTTTGATCTATACGCCCTGCCATTACTACTTGACTTGCATCAATTCTTGCAAACTCAAAATCCATCCATAAACACTTTCTTAGATAATCGTTAATTTTCTTTATCTCATGCTGCACTTCTTTCTTTTTCATAAGAAACATAGCTTACACTCCTTAATCGTAATAGTAAAGGCGAATTAATAATAGTAATGATGTAATTAATTCCATACTCATTCTACGTGAACAGCAAAACTATATAACATTATATGTAAATACACAACTCCCCTGCCTATTTTAGGTAGAGGAGTTTTTGAACTTTAGTAAAAATTTTGTTCAATGTGGGGGATTCAGAAAGCCAGAAAGTCAGTAATTTCAGTGATTCAGAATTATGGTGTCTGATCTTGTTTTTGTATTGTTTTGTTCAATGTTGGGCTTCAACGTACTTATTTGTCTAATTCTATCTCGATATTGTAACACATATAATAGATAAAGCAGCTGACGCCGAGACGGCGTCAGCTGCTTTATCTATTTGTTAATCATTCAGCTCGAGCATTTCGGCCTTAGGTCTAAAACAAAACTATAGATATTTCCAATATTCGCATTACTATGTTTGACAATACAAGAATGCTCAATAACAATGCAATCGTGAAATGTACAAATCTGAATTTGCTTGATTTATGCTCTTTATAAGCCAAAGCAGCGTTAACGATCCATAATATCAAAATCGGATTCCACCCGAAAAAAGGATATAGCAAAATTAGACCGAACGAAAGCAATGTAAAGATGTGATAACGACGATTTGGGTTAAAAATCCAGTTCGCGTATTTCTTAAACATATAACCAACTCCTAATTTCAATTAAGTAAGTCTTGCTACATAGGCGCCCGACGCATGCTATACCTAAGACTCCCTTAATATATGGATTTTATACACCGTAAAGCTACATTATCTCCCATTCATAGAAGCTATGCTATTAAACTATATAACATTATTTGTAAAAACACAACTCCCCTGCCTATTTTAGGTAGAGCGGTTTTTAAATTTTAGTAAAACTTTTGTTCAATGTGGAGCAGGCTAAAAACAATATTCTAGGCATAGCAACGCTCAAAATGTATTTCCAACGCATCATTATAGTGAGTATGGAAGCCGTTATTGACCGAGTTTGTTTCTGAATAACTTGGACTAACACCAAAAAGTACGTATTTATTACGTGTAACGCTCATGCCCCAACTGAAATGCTGATTATCAGGGTGATCCATCCAAGAACGCTCATATGTATTGTCAAACAGTTGCACAATATAATTGATGCTTGCTTCCTCTTCAACCGTTCCAAAAGTTATAAAGTGGACGACTTCCTTGGCAAACAAAATTCGTAATTCCCATGTGCAACCAAACATTTCAATATATTTCGAATAGCCTGAATTATGGTAATCGTCGGAATAATCACATTTCATCCATTCATCTTCGAAAACAACAGCGTCAGACGAAACGCCGATCATTTTGATGGACGTCTCACATAATTCTTCAAAATAATCTGGTAACTCCGCGTCAGAAAGCGTGTCGAGAGTACTAAAGAATTCCGCAGCAATCTCAGGATCAGTCTGATTGACTTCAGGTGAAGTGGGCTCACTAGGAGTCGTTTGTTCACTTGGTGAAGGCTGTTCATCCTCACTTGGCGTTACACTTAAGTTCTCGCTATCATCAGGCGTCACAGGTTCAGACGAACTGTCTTCAGGCTCGGTTTCGTCAACAATATACGACGGTGATGCTATCAATTCATTGCCAAGCCCTACGTAATTAGCAACGAGAAGTACGCATACAATTGCAGATATAATAGTAAACAACATTGTGAGTTTCTTCATTGTATCCTCTATTCATCAAATTAATCAGTTGATTTGATACAAATATATAACATTATTTGTAAAGACACAACTCCCCTGCCCATTTTAGGTAGAGGAGTTTTTGAAGTTTAGTAAAAATTTTGTTGATTAACTCACGCAGGAGCTAGGAAAATCTTTATTAAAACATCACTTTCAAAGCTAAACCCCACAGAAATTATTGCATTACCGAAATCACACAGGTTACCGTTATTATCGTAATAATAAAAAGAACTATACGGGTCAGGCAAATTAATCGATGGTTCCCCGGGTGGCTCACCCATGATGTTATAAACATCTTCTCTTGAATAACCTACAAGTATTCCTGTTTTAGTAAAACAATTATCAGAAAGAACAACAATTGCGTGTACCTTGCTTTCAAATAATACGATTTTAACTTGGCTATCAACAAGACTATACCCTAATATATCGCCTGAATTTGAACTTTTAATTTCTATGTAATCTTCGAAACTATTCTCGAATTCTTCTTGTCTCATACCTATTTTCAATGGAACAGAATACCCTGGAACATAAACTTCATCATATTCCAGCATACTATAATCGTATTCAATAGTATCATTGTCATGATTGCCCGGTGATTGCATATCTGCAGATGGAGGGACAGCATCATTTGACACGTGATAGGTTGGTGTTACTATATCATAGCTAGTGGGAGTAGTCATTTTGTCATCTTCGGCATTAGCATTATCTGTTCCATAAGCACTTAATTCCGATGCATTTAGTATAGAATTTTTTAGTGCCAGTAACCCGACAATTACAGCAATCGCTACAACTATAGCTATTACTGGAATCACTACTTCTTTTCTTAATAGGTTCAATTTTGTCAGCTCCTTGAATATGATAATAGCAACATGTAATTACTAATAAATGTCATATATTTTCTTTGAGTGTAACATAAAACGCCCCAGAAGGGGCGCAATTGCAATTTAGTAAAATAATATTGTTCAATATGGGGCGTTTATCGTCTGAGCTATTACCGGTTTGCCCAAAACAAATACTCCATGCCAAAGATAAAAAGCCAGCAACGTTAATGCCACTGGCTTTTTATTCTATCCAACGTAAACTTCCTTGCCGCATCAAGGGGTAATCATACAAAATTCAATGATATCAATATCTATTATGAATGTTTTAAAGTCATCTATAAAACTATAAAACTGATTGACATCTTCAGCAAATAAGTAAACAAATATCTTATCATTTTTATAATCAGGAACAACGCGACTAATTGATTCAGATATCACATTATCGTTATCTTCATTGTGGTGTTTATACCAAATTATATGCTCCATTATTGAGTCCAAATCATAAGAAGTCTGACTGCTAATCTCTACTAGACCGTATGGATTAATTCGTTCATTAATGTGCTCCTGTAAATATCCTTCTATTTCTTCGGTATCAGTAATGACAAATTCTTCTGACGAAATATTAGGTTCTTTATTAGTAGACCTATTTTCATTAATGCTGCAACCTGAAGAAAATAAAACGACGACTGTCATTATTACAAATAAAAAGTATTTTCTCATTTATATCGTCTCCTATGAATTCACACGAGAAGCAATAATGCTTCCCATGTGAATATGTTAGAATATTTAATGAAGCATACCTATACAGCATAAATATTAAACCAATAGGCTTCCGTGATCTATCCGTGCCTATAAAGAGGTTTTCTTTTCAAAAAAAACGCATCCATTGAATACTAGCTATTGCCATCAATTTACAGCGTTAATTAAAAAAAAGCAACTCCCCAACCCTTATTAAGTAGAGGAGTTTTTGAACTTTAGTAAAAATTAGTTCAATGCAGGCAGCTTCCAATTAAACAAAAAAGCAGCTGACACTAACATGTGCAGCTGCTTTTTATAGGCTTTAATTATTGATAATTATCATACATTTTGCCAATAAGAACACCCAGCAACTCTTCATCGATAGGTTTTGGCGCAAACGCAATAAACGGATTATGCGCAATTGCTCCAGGGGCGCATGCCATGGCGCTTTCTCTTGAAACGCCAAAATCCTTGAGCGATTTGATATTCAAACGCTTCATTAACTGGCGGATGAAGTCGGCGGCCAATTCGCCGATCTGTTCACCGGTTGCATCTTCCGGTACGTCCATCCCGAGTGCAGCGGCAATATTTTTCGTTTTCTGCGGTAATACGTCTGAAGCAAACACGATCATTTCAGGTATGGTAAGTGCGCACGCTACGCCGTGAGGAATGTGAAAAACAACACCGAGCTCATGTGCAGCAGCATGTCCAAAATGTAAAAGAGCATCATTAAACGCCATACCGGCAATATTGCTGGCAAACGCCAAGTCTGTTCGAGCGTCTATATCATTTCCATTTTCGACGGCTGGTACAAGACTTTTCGCAATAAGCTCGATGGCGGCGACAGCAAGTAAATTAGCTTTTGGATTGTCACTAATCGTTGTATATGACTCGATTGCATGTGACAAAGCGTCGAAGCCGGTCATGGCGGTTACGTGTGCCGGGACAGTTATCGTCAGCTCCGGGTCGACTATGGCAAGTGTTGCTGCACGGAGTATTGAATCTTTTGTATGCGTTTGTTCATCATGGACGACACTCATGATCGTTACTTCTGATCCGGTTCCGGATGTGGTCGGCATGAGTATGAGCGGCTTTGTCGAAACAAAGCTTGTTCCGCGGCTGACGAAATACTGTTCGATTGGCAACGGGTTCTCCAATAATACGGCCACCGCTTTTGCTGTGTCCAGTGTACTGCCACCGCCGACGCCGATGACAATATCGACTTTTTCATCCTGTGCTAATTTTCCAGCCTGATTAATCATACTGGCAGGCGCATCCGGCAACACATCGCTGAAAATAACAGTTTCCACATTGCCTTCTTTTAATATCGTCAGGATCTTGTCAGCGATACCGGATTGCTGAACACCATTATCGTAAATACATAGTGCTTTTTTTCCGCCAAGTTGTTTAACCTTTTCCGGTAGTTGTGCGCAAGCGCCGGCGCCAAACACAACAGGACAAAGTTGCTGATAATTACTGATCATAAAGTACCTCCAGAATGCATTTATATTTATAAAAGTCACATAAATTCGGTTATCATTATCACACAGATCGGCTAATAAAACAATACCCCCTGCTGCTCGGCATGTCTTACGGCTTTGGACTCTCTTTTTGCTAATCCAGTTAGCGCAGATACAAATAGTAATCTCCCATAGCATTCCTATTAACATCATCATCTGAAGTGAAAACGAACCACACCAGCCTACCGCTGCTGAAATAGCCAAGGTCTTCAAGCTCTTTTACAACAATATGCTTGACTTCATTTGTAGTCCTGTTGTCTCTATAAGCGATCATGTCATCATCTGTCTTATAAAAGACGTATATTTCTGAAGGTCTTGTCATCATTGGTACAAGCAGCATTTCGCTTACATGAATACCATTCTCCGCAGCCCAATTCATAAGGACTGTTTTGGCTTTGCCAAACATTACTATTTGCTCTTTCTCGTCTTTCCTACCCTCTTCAATTACATCTCCAAGCCGCCCTTTTGCAAATGCGGAAATACTTCCAAATCTCCGTTTTCTCATCAGTCACCTCGCTGTTTTATTGTTAGTACATTAACCAGCCTAGGTCGATTATATCTTTGAACAATGATGCATGGGAGATTGACAATCAGTGCGTATCCCAGCATAATCCAAACAACATATGCAGGGCTCCAAAAACCAAATACCCAAAAAGGCAGTATCGCGAGCCAATGTGTGAGCTCGGCGCGGCATGTCTCAATGATAAACTGATGCAGATAGTCAGCGTCAGCACGACGGAAACGCTTTTTAGGGAAAGCGTTTCGCTGCACCCGCGCGCCGTCAGGCAATAAGTGCTTCCATTTATGAACGAACAATACGTCTTTGTAGAACTGTCCCCCCCGTTCCCATCGGGCGGTTTTGTACGGGTGCTTCAACGGATTATATTTGTCGTCGGGCATATGCTTGGCGATGAGAGCGGCTGCAATCTGAAAAACAGTCCAAACTAAAACATACGACAATATCATGAGCCAGCCAGGTAAAACAACAACTTGCATCAATTAAGTTCCTTTATAATCTGCGGCCTTTCCAGACCGACGTTTTAAGAATAAACGATGATAAAATGGAGTAGATAAATATCAAATGAAACCCTAAAAGAAATAATGGATAAGCAATAAAGGTGTACATCGGATATGACCCGACTGCGCGTCCGGCTCGCCATAGTGCTCCTACTGAAAATGTGTATAAAGCACCATAAAAAATAATGATAATCAGTTGCTGATTCGCAATAGCAATGAACAATTCAATAGGTATGGCCGTTAAAGACGTGATCCAGATGAAAACGAGTATTAGCAGCCACCATTTCAGTGAGACGGCACCTTTTGAGAAGTTTTTGCCCCAACCTTCAATCAGCGCACGAAGACTGCCGTACATCTTGAACGTTATTTCGTCGCCACCCAGAAAAAGCTCGATCTCGATATTATTTCTTTTATATAACTGACCTAATGCAAAGTCTTCGATGACGGTATTTTTAACCGGCGCATACCCGCCGTTTACCATAAACAACGCTCGAGGTACAAGAAAAACAGGACCGTAAAATCCGCTGCGGTTATGCCCGGGTAAACTCATCCCGGTTACGCAGACCTGCACCAGGTTAAAAAACAAAGAGAAGAACTCATACACGCGGCGGACAATATGCCGCGGCTGTACGGAGATCGGATTACCGTGTTTTAAATGCGTTTTTATAAGCTTTTCAATGGCGGTGTGCTCAAGACGAACATCTGCGTCAATAAAAATCAGCACGTCACCGCTGGCATTAGTCGCCCCTTGATGACATGCCCACGTCTTCCCTTTCCAGCCTTGCGGCACGGCTGCCGAATCGATTCGTTTTGCAGAAAAACGGTCTATCACGCAAGCGGTCATATCTTCTGAATTATCGTTTACGCAAATGATTTCAGCCGGCGGATAGGACTGGTGATTGAGATCGCTTAGCAGACCCGGCAGATTGTGCTCTTCATTTCTGGCGGGGATGATGACGGACACTTTAAGGTCAATAGGTTTGCTTTTTTGAATGGTTTGCAACTTTGGAAACTTAGCGAATAAAATTAGGGATATTACAACGCCCACTACGGCGATTACATCGTTCATGCGCAGTCCTCTTTATACGTAAATAGGCTGGTATTTTTGGGAATAATGCATTATTATTTATGCTATGGTATCATTGTCATATTATATCATTTTATCTGATTGAGCAAAAGAGGAACATCTAATGGCTGACGTTATTATCGTAGGCGGCGGCATTGCGGGGCTAACGGCCGCAGCTTATTTAACGAAAAACGGTAAAAAAGTAAAAGTTCTTGAAAGGTCGCAAAAAGCAGGCGGGCTTGTCGGGAGTTTTGTGTACAAGGGGTTTACTTTTGACAGCGGTATTCGTGCGGTTGAAAATTCGGGCGCCCTTTTGCCGATGATGAGACAGCTTGGCATCGAACTGCCGTTGACGGATAATACTGTTTCGATCGGCGCGGTGGATACAATCATTGAATTACATACTGATGATTATCTTGAGCAGTATAGTGATCTCTTAAAGAGCCTCTATCCGAAGCAAAAAGACGAAATCGACCGCATTATAAAAGAAATCAGCGTTATTTCTAAATACATGGATGTTTTATATGGCATCGATAATCCGTTGTTTTTAGACGTTCGTGAGAACAGCGCGTATTTCCTAAAAGTGATTCTTCCATGGCTCGTTAAATACGGTTTAACGATACGGAAGATTGAACGCTTGAAAATGCCTGTCCGTCAATACTTACGTCAATTCACTTCGTCACAGAGCTTGATTGATTTTATTACACAGCATTTTTTTGAAGATACGCCGGCCTTTTTTGCATTGAGCTATCTGCGCATGTATACCGATTATCATTATCCTGTTGGGGGTGTCGGTAAACTTGCGGATGCGCTAACAGCATACATTACAGCTAACGGCGGACACGTTAAATATGACGCAGGCATTGTCAAGATCGATGCGGACAAGTTTGAAGCAACAGATCAAAACGGCACCGTTTATCCGTACAGTAAATTGATCTGGGCGGCTGATCTGAAAGCACTTTATACGGCAACAGAAGTCAGAGCCATTAAGGATACATCGGTCCTTGAAAAATATAACGAGATGAAGAAATCCGTCATGAGCGGCAGCGGGAACGGGTCGATATTTACAATGTTTCTGACGACAGATGTGCCGCCAGACTATTTTGCGGAAATTGCAACGGAGCACTTCTTTTATACGCCGGTAACAAACGGCTTATCGACATTGCCTGCGCCTTCTTCATTGGGCATTGAGAAAGAAGTACTTTCGGATTGGCTTGCGGACTTCGCCAGACTGACGACATACGAAATATCCATCCCTTCGTTGCGCGATCCGTCACTATCGCCGCCTGGTAAAACCGGGCTGATAGTCAGCACCGTGTTTGATTATTCATTAACGCAAAAGATTTCTGATAATGGCTGGTATGATGAATTTAAGTCTATGTTCTGCAACCATATGGTCGATGCGCTTGATGCATCGATCTTCCCCGGGCTAAAGCAGCGCGCGCTCGAAACGTTCGCTTCGACACCTTTGACATTATCTGAGCGTTATAACAATACAGCCGGGGCGATCACCGGCTGGTCCTTCTCGTCGGCGCCGCCGATCGAAGACCGAATGACGAAGATTGCCCAATCGGTCAAAACACCTTTGAATGGGATATACCAATGCGGACAATGGGTGTTTAGTCCGTCCGGCTTACCGACGTCCATCATTACCGGGAAGTTGGCCGCCGATTTAGTATTAAGGGATCGATAAGTAGAAAAAGCTAGCGAGCAGAAATTGCTCGCTAGCTTTTTTTATCGTATAGGATGTACCACTATTGAGTAAGATTATGGTTATTTCACTTTACTCGTAAACACTTTTACTATCCACATGCAAAAATGCCTGACATGAATTGACATCGCGTCACAGACTAATACACACGCGACTGCGCACACTAAAAAACGGAGGCGATCGTATGAGTTTGATTCCATGTACAGATCGATGCGTGTATCAAAAAGACGGGTACTGTACGCTCGAACGCGCCGCGTCGAAAGGCAAAGTGCGCGGCGGGCCGGACGGCTGCGCCCATTTCATCGAGCGTCGAAAGTAATCAGCCGATTGCCAGAGAAACGGCTTGCTGGATGTTACGCGCCGGCATCAGTGCCAGTCCTGGCGGCGGTGTCAGTTTGCCGAGCGCATTTTCCGGTACGACACAGCCCTTAAAACCGAGGCGCGCGGCTTCGTTGAGACGCAGATTCAGCCCCGTGACCGGCCGCAGTTCCCCTGTGAGCCCGACCTCGCCGACGGCAATCAAATCGTCCGCGACGGGCTTGTCCTTGTAGCTTGACGCAAGCGCGAGAATTACGGCTAAATCGGCCGCAGGCTCGTCGATCGTCAGCCCGCCGATGACGTTGATGTATGCGTCGCTCGCGCCGATACGCAGGCCACTGCGTTTTTCGAGCACGGCCAGCAGCATCATCGCGCGATTATACTCGACGCCGTTGGCGTTGCGGCGCGGCACGTTGTAAAAGCTCGGCGTCACCAGTGCCTGGATTTCCGCCAGCAGCGGCCGCGTCCCCTCGATGACACACGTGACACAAGTGCCCGGCGCGCGCAGCGGACGGCCCGTCAGCAGTAGCTCGGACGGATTGGGTACTTCAGCCAGCCCTGTATCGAGCATTTCAAACACACCCAGCTCATGCGTCGAGCCGAATCGGTTTTTGGCGCTGCGGACGATCCGGTAGCTCGACGACTGTTCGCCCTCGAAATACAGCACGCAGTCGACCATGTGCTCGAGTACCTTCGGTCCGGCGATGGCGCCGTCTTTATTGACGTGGCCGATTAAAAAGACGGTGATGTTTCGGTTTTTAGACAGCTGCAGCAGCGCCATCGTACACTCTTTAACCTGCGTGACGCTACCCGGCGACGACGAGACGGCGCTGGAGTACAGCGTCTGGACAGAGTCAGCGATCAGCACGTCGGGAGCTAGTTCGGCCGTCGCGTCCAGTACGTCATCCAGACTTGTTTCTGCCAGTACATACAGGCTGCCGGCGTCGACGCCGAGGCGGCCTGCGCGCATTTTAAGCTGCCGCTCCGACTCTTCGCCCGTCACATACAGGATTTTTTTAGTTTGGGCGATTTTACCGCAGATCTGGAGCAGCAGCGTCGACTTACCGATGCCCGGCGCGCCGCCGACCAGCACAAGTGAGCCGGAAACGGCGCCGCCGCCGAGGACGCGGTCAAACTCCTTGAGCCCCGTCGAAAAACGCAGCTCCGCATCGCCGTCGAGTTCAGATAAACGCTGCGGCTTTTTAAGCGCATTCGATCCGACACGCGCTGACGCGTCGGTCGGGCGCTTTTTTTGTTCGGCTGGCTGCTCGACGATCGTGTTCCAGCTGCCGCAGGCGGCGCATTTCCCCTGCCATTTCGGCGTTTCATTGCCGCAATCCGTACAATAAAAGACTGTTTTCGGCTTCATTTGTGCCTCCGATGATGATTATTTCTATCGTTTCGCGCTCGGCTAAATATCCCGCCGCAATAACGGTCGCAATCTTGAGCCGGTATGCATCTGTTTGGAGTAATTTTTCCTCTGCGGCATTCGATAAAAAGCCGCACTCGATCAAAATACCCGGGCAGTCAATGTTGTTGAGCAGCATAATGCTATTCGGAATCTGATCGGCTACGCGGTAGTTTTCAGTATTGAGCGCGCCGATCAATAATGCTTGCATAGACTCGGCGAGTTCCTTGCTTGCCGGCGTCGGCGCGTAGAGCACTTGCGCGCCGAACGGCCGTCCGTCCGGGAAATTGTTTTGGTGAATGCTGATGAGCACCGCGTTGTCCGTCGCCTTGATGAGCGCCAGTCGCCGCCTCTGATCCTCGCGCTTCTTCTCCCGGATCGTATCGGCTCCGGCGGAATAGTCAAGCTGCTCGGCGGTGCGCGTCATGACGGTCGGGACGCCGTAGAACGCCAGGATGAGGTCCAGCCGCTCAGCTACGGCGAGGTTGATGGCGCTCTCCTTCATGCCGGACGGCGCGACGGCGCCGCCGTCTTCCCCGCCGTGACCGGCGTCAATGACAACGGTCAGCTTATTGCTAAACGCGACGTCCGCCGTTGCCGGACGTGCTGCAGGCGCGATCATATACAGTAAAAATCCACCAATACAGACGCCTATTGCAATAAATGGCGCCATCGTTTTCAGACGCTTCATGTCACCACTCCCCTTTTATTTCATGGTATGAAAGGGTCAGACAGGTTATGAAAAAGCGGTAACAGCGAGACCACCTGGCTTGCATAAGGAGCAAGCACGGCGCGCGGTCATATAATGGGTCGGGAGACTTTATCTCCTATCAGATCATGAGACATAGGAGGACCAAAATTGGAAGACAGATATATGCCGTCGGCAAATGCAAACAGGCCGCGCGGCGTGACGCCGTTGAACCGTTCAAACAACGGCTACAATATGCCAGTGCCGAACAGGCAAAGCTCGCCGCATTCCGTGGCGGCCAGAAATAATCCAAATGCCGCATCGCGGCCAATGGTAAACGCCGGCACGATGCCGATGCAGAATAATTCAAACGCGGGCGTTTTGCCGTATAGCGAGAACACGTCCGCGATGCCGCAGAATGTTACCAATACCGATACGATGCCGCAAGCGGTAAACCAGCCAAACACAGCAGCGATGCCGTACGCCGGTAATACCATGAACAATCCGATGAACAACGTCAAAGCCGAGGCCGAACAACCCGGCTGTGGCTACAAGATGGGTGAGCTGCCGCCGTGTGCGCCGCTGGCCGTCGGGTACATTCCGTTTCAGCAGGAAAATCCGCCGCAATACGCGCCGACAGAGGCGCTCACACGCGGCACACTGTTCCCGGGGCTTGATCTGCCGTACTTAAACGTCGTCAACAAGGGCCATCCGTACGCCGGAACGCCGCTGGGTGAGCTGATGGCGCTTAGCTTCGTGGTCCGCGAGCTGAACTTGTATCTGGACACCCATCCCAACGACAGCGACGCACTCGACATGCTCCAGACAACAAACAAGCTCTTTCGCGAAGGTGTCGAACGGTACAGCCAGCGATACGGGCCGATTTCAATCAACGACCTGACCTCGGGCAACCAGTATACCTGGATCAATAATCCGTGGCCGTGGGATTACAACGAAATGGCGGTGAAAACGGATGTTTGATTATCAAAAAGCCTTGCAATACCCGGTTAAGATTAAAAATCCGAATCCGGCGCTGGCGAAATTCATCATCAGTCAATACGGTGGACCGGACGGTGAGTTGGGTGCATCTATTCGCTACCTCAGCCAGCGGTATACAATGCCGTACCCGGAGCTCAAGGGGCTGCTGACCGATATAGGTACATCGTAAGCGCGTTTGATCACGTGACGACGTCGTAAATAAGCGGTTGAGGCTCTGGTTTATCGGTGCTGAACGTCAGTGCGTTTTCATGTGACAAATACGAGAGCGCGTCATTGATTCTCCGCTCGTCCGACGTGTGCATCACGGCGATCGTGTCGCCGTTTTTGACAAAATCGCCCGTCGACTTCTGAAGGACGATGCCGGCCAGCGGATCGATGGTGTCGCCGGTCTTCTCGCGCCCTGCACCAAGCGCCGACGCAGCCTTGCCGATTGTCTCCGCGTCCATGTGCGCAATATATCCGGTGCCACCGGCATAGGCAAACGGCACCTGAAAGGCAGCCGCGCCAAGGCGGGACGGATCGTCGATGAAACCGGCGTCTCCCCCCTGCCCGACGATCCAGTCACGAAATTTGTTGAGTGCGGCGCCTTCAGCGACGCACGTGTCGACGGCGTCGCAGCTGCGCGCATACGTCCAGCCGTGGCACAGGCACAGCATACGCGCCGACAGCTCGCGGCAGATTTGATATAGCAGACCGTCGGACGAGCGCCTCGAGAGTACTTCGGCGGCCTCCAGCACCTCCAGCGCGTTGCCGACGGCGCGCCCGAGCGGTACGTCCATATTCGTCACGACGGCCGTCATACGCCGCCCCGCCCCGCGGCCGATGCCAACCATTGTTTCGGCCAGCCTGCGCGCGTCGTCAACCGACTTCATAAACGCACCGCTGCCGGCTTTTACATCGAGCACGATGTTTTTCGCGCCGGCGGCAAGTTTTTTACTCATGATGCTCGAGGCGATGAGCGGGATGCTCTCCACCGTTGCCGTTACGTCACGCAAAGCGTAGATTTTCTTATCGGCCGGCGCGATATGGCCTGATTGCCCGATTACCGCGACACCATGGTGCTGAACCTGCGCGAGGAACGCCGCGCGGTCCATCGTGGTCCGATACCCGGGAATAGCTTCGAGCTTGTCCACTGTGCCGCCCGTATGACCGAGGCCGCGCCCGGACATTTTTGCGACAACGCCGCCGAGCGTCGCGACGATCGGCGCGACGATCAGCGTCGTTTTATCACCGACACCGCCGGTGGAATGCTTGTCCACCGTTTGATCACCAAATGCGCTCAGGTCAACCGTGTCGCCTGAGCGCGTCATCGCTTCGGTCAGCTCAGTTAGCTCGCGCGCGTCCATCCCGTTGAAGTAAATCGCCATGAGCAGCGCCGACATCTGGTAATCTGGTATGTCGCCGCGGGTAAAACCGGAGATAATATAGTCGATCTCCGCGCTTGTCAGCGACGCATTGTCTCGCTTTTTTTGGATGATATCGTATACACGCATGATCTGCGCCTCCGCTACTGTGAAATTGGCCGGTTACTGATGGTCACATCTTATCATATCCGGCGCGTGTTGTTAAGACGATTCACGCCGTTTCAACCGTCCAGAGGCCGTCATGTCCAATAAACCGGACCGTAATGCCATGGCTCAAAATATCGAGGCGATCAACAAGACGCAGATAGAAGTCGTCGCTCGGATCTTTAGCCGAGGCAAGACGGTCGATTGTCGCGTCGATTTGGCTGATATTGACGGTGCTCTTATCAGTGTCCGCGCCATTTAACCGCGCAAGATTCTGTTCAGCTTGGCCTTTATAGAATCGATACTGCGCCAGCGTGATGACGCCGGATAAATAGGCTTCAAACAGACGGCCAAGCCGCCGCTGAATGCGCGCGAGCGCGGGACTAGCTGCGCTGCGCTGCGTGCCAGCTTCCCTCATCATGGCCGAAAGTTCATCGGCCGCGTCACGCGTGTCTGAAGCGCCTACAGCGGCGCGGACGACGTCGGCGAGCCAACACTCGCGCAGGTACGCCGGTATACGTTCACAGCCGCACGTCGCCGTCCAAACGCGGTAGGACGCATTACCATGCCGTCGCCGCGTCCGGCAGTAGAATACGCCGCCGCAGACAGCGCAGCAAACGCGTCCGGACAGCAGATACCGGCTGCCGTGCGTGTGTGAATCACCGGACTGTATCGCGCGGCGTTGGAGCTGAGCTTGGACGGCGTCCCAGCGTTCCCGCGTGATAATCGGCTCGTGATGATCCCGAATGCAGATACGATCGGTTGTCGACGTGTTCGGCTGCTTCCGGTGTGTCAGATAATCAACGGTGACCGTCTTGCGCTGGACGAGATCGCCCGCGTATTTTTCGTTTTTCAGGATCTTCAGCACCGTCGCGGGCGACCAGTCGCCGCCGGACTTCGTGGGGATCCCCCTTTCTACCAATTCACGGGCGATGGCGCGCGTACCGAGGCGGTCGTCTAGATATAAACTATAAATCAGCCGAACGGTCTCTGCGCCGTCCGGCTCGATGGTTAAGTGTCCGTCCGTTACGTCGTAGCCGTACAGACTTGGACCGAATACGACGCCCTGCTCCATCCGTCGGCGCTGACCCCAGCGCACGCGCTCGCTCGTTTTTCGACTTTCCTCCTGCGCGACAGACGCCATGATGCCCAGCCGCAGCTCGCTGTCGCTGTCGCGTGTGTCGATACCGTCGTTCAGAAACAACACGCCGACACCGACAGCTTTCAAACGCCGCGTGTAGGCGATGGCGTCGAGAATGTTACGAGAGAAGCGGCTGACCTCCTTCGTGACGATCAGGTCAAATTGACCGCCGAGCGCATCATCGATCATGCGGAGAAATCCGGCACGCGACGATGTCGATGTGCCGGTAATGCCCTCGTCTGCGTAAACGCCGGCAAACGACCAGTCGTTGTGCCGCGATACAAAATCGGTAAAGAAGGCTTTTTGACCTATGAAGGAGTTGATCTGATCGGCCTTGTCGGTCGACACGCGACAGTACGCCGCCACGCGGACGCTCATGGACGATCACCAAGCCGACGAAAGCACGCGTCGCACCGGTTCCGCGATATCAAATCTCGGCGGACGAGCTCGCGCAGTATTTCGCGCTGCAGTTGCCGCGTCAGCATCGATACCGCTGCTGAATCGCCGGATCGGACGTTTATAATCTGCCGCTTTTTCATTGCTTCGCCTCCCTGAAAAAGCATATTAATCCTCCGCCGCGATATTGCCAGTCCAATAATTATTTGTACAGTAATGCTTACGATTTAGGTACAGAGGAGCTCAACCACCTTGAAATGGTTGGCACGATCGTGCATCAGCTGCTGCGCAATGCGACGGCCGAGGACATTAAAAAGTCCGGCTGGACGGATTACTTCGTCGACCACACGCTGGGCGTGTACCCGCAGTTTGCGTCCGGTTTCCCGGCCAGCGCCGCGACGCTGCAAGTCGTCGGCGATCCGATTGCCGACCTCAACGAAAATCTTGCCGCCGAGCAAAAAGCACGCGTTACATACGACAACATCCTGCGCCTGTCGGACGATCCGGACGTTAACAATGTTATCCGGTTCTTACGCGCGCGTGAGATCGTGCACTATCAGCGCTTTGGCGAAGGTCTGCGCCTGGCGACCGACAAGCAGAATCAGAAAAACGTCTACGCGATCAATCCAAGCTTTCCGCCGGATATCGGCAAAGCTTAAGTAAAAGCAAAAAAAGGCGATGGGTCAACGCCCATCGCCTTTCTTATATTTTCGGTTAGGATATCTCGACTGTCGCCTCATCGGAAATGATGCAGATGTACGATTTCCCGGGCGCCAGCTCAAGCGGACTGCCGTCCGCCGTCTTAAACGCGAAGGGACTGTAGTTGTCCGCGCGCGACCAGCTGATTGCGACCGACTGCCCACCGAGGCACAGCGTGCCGGCTCCGGAGCCAGTCACGTCGACCGACATGCGCCCGGCTGTGTCGCTGGCGATGGCGTGGACCTCGGTGCGCAAGATGAGCACATTTGTGGCGGAAATACGCTGATTATTATCACCGTCAACGTACGCCGAGCCGTGCTGCGTCAGATTGTAAACCGACGCATCGGCGTCGTATTCAAACAGTGTCGATTTGCTTGAAGACATATGTACCTTGACGGCTTCGGCTGTTGTGCCGCCGTCAATCGATGCATTGTCGCTGAACGTCAAACCGTTGTCGAAACCGTCCTGATGCGTCATGCGTATGCCATATGTCGGCACGTAGGTTGAAATCAGCGAACTGGACGTTACAAGGCTGTGCTCAAATCCGAGCGTCGCCCGTCGGTCACTGTCGCGGTAAAATATATCCTGCTTCGTGCCGTTGACGCCATCCAGGTGCGCGATGTTCAGATCGGCCATGACGGTATACGCGCCGCCCTCAACGGTGCTGCCGCCGGCATGGATGTAGATGGTGTCGTAGCCGTTGGCGATGCGAACAAAGTACGGGCGTGCACTGCGTACGCTCCCGATAACACCGGCGTCCGTCACGTCCTGAAACAGTGCCATCATGCGCGTGATGCCACCTTCGACGACAATCTCAAAGATGATATCCGCCTTGGAAATACCCAGCTGCGGCTGCGCGGCGCTGGAGTTGTTAATCATAATCGCGTATGGACGCGCCTCGGCCAGTTCTGCATCAGCCGGAAGGCCTGTCAGCGGATTGACAGGACCGGTGTAGACGCTCGGCGACGGGCTTGGCGGAACAATCTCAGACGGCGACGGCGATGGTGACGGTGATACCGAAACCGTTGCGGAGGGCGACGGCGAAGGCTCCGTCGCAACGACTGCATCGCCCTTATTGGCGATGATAGCCGTCACCAACCCGATCACGAGCACAATCACGACGGATACAATCTTCAAGGCTACTTTCACACGATCACTTCCTGTTCACTGCTGCGTAGAATTTGCTGTTTTCAAGGATAAACACCTATACGAAACGACAGTTTTATATTATAATAAAATGACTGAGAAGTTTCAATACCATGTTATACTACCATACGGCTTAAGCCGTGTCATGGCTAAGAAAATTTTGGTACTTATTATAAGCATATAAAGAGAGGTGCGCGTCTTGGAAGAGCGGCTGGGGTTTATCCGGGAGAAGCTGGACATAAAAATCTTGATCCTGTTCGTACTGCGGCGGCTAACGCAGCCGGTTCCCTTTGAGACGCTCAGCGAACTGGCGCTCATAGACGAGGGCATCAGCTATTTCGATTTTACCGAGTGTGTATCGGAGCTTGTAGAAACAGGGCATATTGAAACGGACGGGCACGTATACGCCGTGACGGATAAAGGTACGCGCAACGGCGAGATTACTGAAAACACCATCCCCTACTCCGTCCGTCTCAAAGCAGAAAAAAATGCGCATGAATGCAACGCTGAACTTAATCGCCGTTCGCATATTACCGCCTCGCACGCGATCCGGCGTAAGGGCGGCTATACCGTATCCATGTCTTTGTCTGACGGGGTCAGTGACGTTATTTCGATGCAGCTGTTTGCCGCCAGTCAGGCGCAGGCGCAGGCGCTGGAGAGCAATTTCATCAAAAACGCCGAATCGATCTACAACAAAATTCTTAAAACGCTACTCGACGAATCCTAGCACGATCCGCATCGATAGCCTCAAAAAAGCCGCATGGTTTCATGCGGCTTTTACTATGTACTGAATACGTCAGGCTCTCGGATGTGATTTGTTGTATACATCTTTGAGCTGCTTTTTTACGAGTTGTGTATAAACCTGTGTCGACGAAATGTCGGCATGGCCGAGCATTTCCTGAAGTGAACGCAGATCGGCACCGTTTTCCAGAAGATGCGCCGCGAAGGAGTGCCGCAGTGTGTGTGGCGTGATGTCTTTTTCGATATGCGCTTTTTCCTGGTAATGTTTAATGATCTTCCAAAAGCCCTGCCGGCTCATCCGCTCGCCGGACATGTTGACAAACAGCGCCTGTTCCGTCGGATTGGCAAGCATTTGATGACGGACGAGACCAATGTAGTCGGATAAGGCCTTTACAGCCGTCGTATAAAGCGGAATCATCCGCTCTTTGCTGCCGCTCCGGCAGTAAATGAACCCGGTTGACAGGTTGATGTCGTCCTTATTGAGTGAAATCAGCTCGCTGACGCGGATGCCTGTCGCGTATAGAAGTTCCAGCATCGCCTTGTCGCGGTAGCCTTTCATGTCGGTACACACTGGCTGGTCGAGCAGCGTATCGACTTCACGGCTCGTCAGGATCTGCGGCAGCTTCTTAACGGTTCGAATCGTCTCAATATTGCTCAGCGGATTGTATGTCAGCTGGCCTTTAAGGATCAGATAGCTGTAAAAGCACTTGAGCGAGGCTATGGTGCGCGATACCGTCGCCGCCGATTTGCCGTTGTGCGTCATCCACTCGATGTATTTCTCGACATCGGCTCTGCCGATATCGCTTAAGGCACCGTACTCTTTTGAGTCGAGATAGTAAACAAACTGGTTCAGGTCACGCATGTAAGAGGAAATCGTGTTTTTTGACGCACGTTTCTCGTCTGTCAGATAGACGTGGAAGTCATTAATATAATCTGAGTCATGCATTCCCTGTTCCCCCGTTAAAGTAAAATCTGCGAAGCGGCCAGCCGAATTAAAAGCGGTGTCAAATAGGCATCGATCAAAGCTGATAAAAAAACGGCGATTAAACAGATTGCGCAGACAGCGAACATTTTTCTGTCCGGTGCCACTACTGGTGCACGCATCGTCTTTGATCGCGCCATCTGATATAATCGAGCCGAGGATGAAAAAGCTGTAATTGATAGGATGAAAAAGCACGGTATCGTGATGATTGTACTGATGCCAAACATACTTAATGCCAGCCAGACGCCTTTCCAGCCGAGTAAACGTATGACGATTGACACGGAAAAGCTGAGGAAAAAGCCGCGTACGGCTGCCAGCAGCGGTATACAAAAAACACCGAGCACCGAGAACCCGAGGAAAATAGCAGCCAGTTGATACTTAAAGGCGTCCGCCAGGTTGATCAGCAGCGATGGTTGCGTTGAATCGCTGTTCAAATATGCTGTTAAATACTGAGAAATAAGCTCGGACAGCTCTTGTTCTGATGCTGAAAGATGCGCCGAAAACGTCCCGACGACGACACCGATAATAAATAGAGCGGCACAGACAAATAGGCTGAAAGAATGCTGCTTGTCTTGCCGAAACGGTAGCAATAAAAGTCTTTTGTTCAAGCCGATCACCCCATACAGTCTATGGGACAAGTTGCCATTTAATGACAGCCCGGACGGCCTGAACGGTAAGTAAAACCTGTATTTATTAATATAGTACAAAGAAAATTCATAATCAACAGACATCGAGAAATTTATAGAATTTTGTTTATTATGTCCACTGATTATGTCAATAGGATTATGTCTACCGCGTAAATGATGCGATATTTCCCCGACTCCTGGCAAGTATTCCGACATATCGCGTTGAATGGCAATTCAACGACTAGATATGGCGTAGTGAAAAATTTTATGTTAATACTTATAATTCGACGTTGACAGAACCGATATTTTGTGCAATGCATACCGCTTCTAGGCGTGACGGCGTGTCTTTTTTCGGAGGCTGAGCAGTCCCCCGGCGATTGAGCCGGCGGCAACAGCGGCTAAAACTAGCAATGATGATCCGGCGCCGGCGGCACCGCCGGCAACTACCGACGTTAGCAGCGACACGCCGAACATCACCCCGCCGACCTCCAGCGCGACGATCATACGTTTGTTTTTATATCGGCGTACAGCAGTCATCGAGCCGATAAAAGCGCCGATCAAAGCTGAAAAAACAGCCAGATACGGCATGAGTGTTTCGGAGATCTTACCGGATGTGATTAACGCGGCAAAAATGGCAAATAGCGCAACCGTCATCATGAAGCCGACGAGTGCGCCGATCAGAACAGATTTCGCATTCTTGTTACCGGCGTTTTTTTTGTCCTCGTTTTTACGCATAAAACAACCCTCCATGCAAATAGGTTTGTACAACAATCCTATTCGCACGGAGAGCATATCATGACAAGCTGCGTTATTTAGCTGGTGTTTCCTCTGCTTCCTTGCCAACGGTAGAGATTGCCCACTTGGCAACCTTAACGCGGACGCGGTCTTCGCTCGTTTCGAATGTCACGGTTTCGCCGCTGACGTTCACAATCTTGCCCATGATTCCGCCGATCGTAGTAATTTGATCACCGACCGTCATAGATTCGCGCATTTCCTTAAGTTTTTTCTTCTTCTTGTTTTCCGGACGAATCAGGAAAAAATAGAAAACGACGACGAGAACAACGATCATAATAATAGTTGTTCCGTATTGTTCTATACCACCCATGTGTTACCTCCAACATCTAGTAATGCTAGAATTATATGTGCCGCAAACAAAAAAAGCAAGTCCAAAATCTAAAACTAAATACGCTGACCAAGGATTTCGGTATATTTTTTGTAGAACTGGTGAAAAGTACCGTCTTCAAGCGCCGTACGTATCCGCGCCATCAGCGTATTATAAAAATACAGATTGTGCCGGACGGCCAGGCGCAGCGCAAGCATCTCTCCGGCCTTGAAGAGATGACGGATATACGCGCGCGAGAAGCGCCGGCAGACGGGACAGTCGCACTCGGCATCGATCGGGCCCGTGTCGTCCTTATATTTTTCGTTGATGAGATTGATCACACCCGACCAAGTGAATATATGCCCGTGCCGTCCGTTGCGTGACGGCATGACGCAGTCAAAGAAGTCGACGCCGCGGTACACGGCTTCGAGGATGTTAACCGGCGTGCCGACCCCCATTAAGTATCGCGGCTTATCTTTCGGCATGTACGGCTCGACGCCTTCAATAACGTCGTACATCTCGTCGGCGGTTTCACCGACAGCCAGACCGCCGATCGCGTAGCCGGGCAGGTCGAGCTCGGCGATCTGCTGCATATGCTGGATGCGCAGATCCATAAATGTCGCGCCCTGATTGATCCCGAACAGCGCCTGCGTCGGGTTGACAACCCCTTCCCTGCCCCGCAGACGCTCGATTTCGTCGCGGCAGCGCACAAGCCAGCGGTACGTCCGCTCGCACGAGCGCTCAACGTAGTCGTGCGGCGACGGGATGGACACGCACTCGTCAAACGCCATGGCGATGTCCGAGCCGAGGTTGGACTGTATGCGCATGGAGTCCTCCGGCGCCATGAAAATCTTGCGCCCGTCGACGTGCGAGTTGAAGTGCACGCCCTTTTCGGTGATTTTACGCAGCGGCGCGAGCGAAAAGATCTGAAAACCGCCGCTGTCGGTAAGGATCGGGCCGTTCCACGTCGTGAAGCGGTGCAGGCCGCCGAGCGATCGGATCAGCTCGTCACCGGGGCGGATATGCAGATGATACGTATTGCAAAGCAGGACGCCGCAGCCGTCCTGCTCAAGCTCCTCGGCGCTGATACCGCCCTTAATGGCCGCCTGCGTGCCGACATTCATGAAAACCGGCGTCTGGATATCACCGTGTGATGTGTGAAACACGCCGCGGCGCGCTTTTTTATCGGTGTGTGTAACTTGAAACATGTATGACCTCGTTGTGTTATTAATTTGACGTTGGAGCAACCGTTATAGCAACGGAAAAATACGCGGCGTAAACTGTATTCGCTACCTCGAAAGGAAATCTTATTACGTTTTTGCCAATACCAGCATAATCAGGCCTATGATTGAAAAGACGAGTCCAATGACAAGTCTTAACCAGTGCTTTCTAAAATCGATTTCCTTAAATATAAACACACCAAGTAATAGTAGCCATATTGCATTAAGTTGATGTAGCATCACGACAATGGAACCTTCCAGATAGCGATAGGCCATTAACGCAAAGCTCCAGTTAATAAAAAACAACACGCCGCCTGCTAGAGGCAGGGCGATTTCCCTTTTTACGTTTGGTACGTCGATCTTTATCGATTTATACTTAATCAGTGCAAAAGTAGCTGCTGAAATAAAGACGAATAGTGATTGGAATACTTGTTGAGAAAAACGCGACCCTTCATTAGAAAGAATTTTACTTAATAATGCTGAAATTCCGTAAAACAATGCCGCGACTAGTGCATAAACAATACCTAATTTATCTATGGGGGCACTGTTCTTTTCTCGTGTCGAATACATTATTGCAGCAAACGTAATAAAAATCATTGCTAGTATAACAAAAATGACTTTTGTGGTTAAGAACTCCGAGAGGAACATCATCATTAAAATTGCGCCTAACGGGCCCTGCAGGCTTTTCCATTGATTCGATTTGGCAAGCCCTATACGATCGATGGAACACAATACAGACACAGATGCAATCGTCCACACGATGCCGTTTATGGCAGCAATAAAAGAATGTGGAAAGAATAATGGCTCGTCTATGTATTTGAACGTTCTCAACACCGCAAATCCAATAATTGAGGCAACGAAATAACCGGCGCCCATCAGCATTGCGTAGGTGATGGGTTTTTGTTTTGATAGTTTTTTAGGCACAACATATATTGCGGAAAATATGGATGATATGATTGCAAAAACGTACCCAAGATATATTGTGCTCATTGCTGATATAGCTCCTAAGTTTTGAATTACTATACCGTAAAGTATGGTTTAAAAAACAAACCCAGGAAGGAAAAAAAGAAGGAACAGCGCGATTATAAAAACAACAAAAAAGACCGCGCAGCCTCTTGTAACTTTAGAGTACCACATCGTTTTCATTAGGATGAGGGTTTGAATTTTGTCTTCCGGGAGAGAGGTTTCCGAATATCTGAAATATTGTTGCTTTCCGCTGTAGTAATTGGTAAAAACATCCGGCGGCAGGTCACCTGGAGGCATCTGTTTAAACTGCTCGTTTTCTTCATCGGTGCACGGAAGGACATCGACAAGCCCGAGCTCTTTTAAGCCGGCATAATAATCATTAATCATCAAGAGAACTCCTTTACGTCGTTAACGGGCTAACCATCGCTGATGATTATACCAGAATAATCATCATGTAATCAGCATCGCGTCACCGAAGGAAAAGAAACGGTAGCGCTCGCGGATCGCTTCCTCATAGGCGTGCAAAATGTTCTCGCGACCGGCGAAGGCCGACACGAGCATGATGAGCGTCGACTCCGGCAGATGGAAATTCGTCAGCAGGCCGTCGATGCACTTAAAACGATAGCCTGGGTAGATAAACGCGTTTGTGAGCCCGCTGTACGGTTCAAGTGACCCGTCGGCCGCCGAGCGCGACTCGAGCGTACGGCAGCTTGTGGTGCCCACAGCGATGACGCGCCGTCCCTCGCGTTTCGCCGACGTGACGGCTGCCGCTGTCTCCTGCGGGATTTCACAGTATTCCGCGTGCATTTCGTGGTCTTCAATCTCGTCGGCTTTCACAGGTCGGAACGTACCGAGACCGACATGCAGCGTAACGTAGTGCAGCGCAATGCCCGATTGTTCAAGTGACTGGAGCATTTCAGGCGTAAAATGCAGCCCCGCGGTCGGAGCGGCCGCGGAGCCGGTAACACGCGAATAGACGGTTTGGTAGCGCTCAGGATCGCGCAACTCGGCGCGGATGTACGGCGGCAGCGGCATATGCCCGAGTTGCTCCAGCGCCGTCAGGAAGATGCCGTCATAATCGAAGCGCAGCAGCTTGTTGCCGCCTGCCGCTTCGCCGACGACCTCGGCCGTCAGCGCGCCGTCCCCAAAGCGCAGGCGGGTGCCCGGCTTTGTCTTGCGGCCCGGTCGCGTCAGGCATTCCCAGACGTTTGCGCCCATATCTTTAAGCAGGACCACTTCGGCAGCGCCGCCACCCGGCCTTTCGCCGAACAAGCGAGCCGGTAGTACGCGTGAATCGTTGAGCACGAGACAATCGCCCGGGCGCAGCATGGTCGGCAGATCAAAGAAATGCCGGTGCGCCGTTACGCCGGTACGTCGGTCAAGGCACAATAGGCGTGACGCGTCACGTTTGTCCGTCGGAGACTGCGCAATCAGCTCCGGTGGCAGGTCATAATTAAAATCGCTTTTTTTCATTCGATGGTGATCCCTGCATAGTAGAACTTCAGGATATCCTCGTATGTTTTATTGTGGTATTTTGCCATGGAATACGCGCCCCACTGACTCATACCCACATTGTGGCCTTGTCCGGTGCCGGTGATGACGAAATTGCCGTTCGTCGGCGCTGTCTCTTCGCCGACGGCGACGGTTTCGCCCGTGCCGGTCAGTGCGTATACGTCATTTTGCCCCAAAATCGACGTCTGGCCGCCAGACCCGATGGCGTAGCTGTCCTGCAGGCCGCCGGTGATCGTCGACGTGCCGTTGTTGACGTAAACACTCGACGGGGCATTGCCGCCGCTGATCGTGAAGTGGATGGACTTGACGCCAAGCGCCGAGCGGATGGGATCGCCTTTTGTAAAGGTGAACGTCTTGCCGTTTTCGTCTGTCAGGGTAACTTTATAGGCGTTGCCGGTTGGTGTGTACTCTGAAACAACCATCGATACAATCGTGCCGCAGCTGTATCCTTTATTACGCAACCGCGCGGTGATTTCGGCGGGCGTATATGTTACCGTCCAGTTGTAGCCGGGCGCGATGTCTGCAATGTCGGCTTCGTACGGATCGATAACGCCGCGCAGATACGGTAAAGCTGCGTACCAGACATTTTCGCTCGACTCCGTCGCGCCGCCGTCGGCGCAGGAATAGTATCCGATGGCCAGATCGCCATTATACGTCATATACATGCCGGCCGTCTCGTCGACGGCCTGGTCGCTGTGCGCATTGGCGCGCCCGACGCCATAATAGACCTGATCGGCGTCGGTCGTGCCCAAATCAAAGCCTGAGTACTTGCCGCGGCTGGCCTCGGCGTACGTGCGCGCGGTGACGGCCTGCGCCTTGAGCGCCTCAAGCGGCCAGGATGCCGACATTTCATACGGGATAACACCTTTTATATAATCTTCAATGTTGACGATGTTATAAATCGTCACGTCGCCGCCGCTGTAACGCGGATATTGAAAGGCGCCGTAGTAGCGGTAACCTTTGAACCAAGTCTGGCACTTCTCGCCGTTAACCGAAATCGGCTCGATGACCATATAATAAGCATTGCCGTAGTCAAACTCGAACAGGATATGATCCGAACCGGTACGAACGACCGTGACGGTCGCCGTCGTCCCGTCGGTGATGACGGCGTTCTCAATACCGTTTTCCGCGATGGCCGCTGTCGCCTCTTCGCCCGATATGTAGTTGCCGATACAGGCGTAAAATGAGCCGCCCGAGTATTTAACAAAGCCTGTCGTGTAGTTTGAGACTGCCGCGGCCGCTTCGTCGTATGTGGCGTAGGATGCATCGATCATCATGTGATAGCAGCCGACGACGACGTCGCCCGTGTTGCCTTCCTTATAGGTGTTGCTGGACGCGTCGTAGTACATATTGCGGTCGCGCAGGATGGAAATCTTAATTTCAGACGTTTGCGCGCCGAGAGGAACAAAGTTGCGGTCATCATCCAGAATGCCGAACTGATAGCCGCTGCCGTAGCCCGTCACATTTTGCAAATTGGCGGACGGCATCGCGTTTGAGCCGTAATACAATCCTATTTTCATTGTCTCCAAATCCGGCGTGTAAGCCTGGGCCGTCGTCGGGGCGGCTATGTAGGTGCCGACCAAAAGGGCCGCCGTCAGTAAAACGGTGAAAATTCGCTTGCGGGAGCTTCTCATAATTTGTTCCTTTCGCGTGGAAGTTCATAAACGCTGTAAATGCTGTTGGCGCTGCTTAACAGGTATCGCTATATTGACACAGGTAGTGGAGTGTGCTAGTATTTATGCCAATCAAGAAGCGCAGAGGTGCGGTTATATTAGTAACGGCGGAGAGGAGCCGATCCTCCCGTGACCCGCCGTGAAAGGGCAAACCGCCGAAGAAGCGCCGCCGACGCGGGCGGCTCGTCTGGTTTTCGGGTTAACAGCCCTGAGACTGTCGCCTTTTCAGGTGGAGTGCTGGTTGCTTTTGAAATAGCTAATGGCGTATTAATTTACGACATTATATTACAAAATCAGCCGGTTTCCAAGCCTGCTGATTTATTTATTTCAGTTTACCATATTTTTTTCGCTTCAAGTAATACCGAGGCGGAATAAGATGAAGCAAAGCGAGGAGATTTCGATGAAACAATACAAAGTCGGTATTATTGGTGCAACGGGAATGGTTGGGCAGCGGTTTGTGACGCTGATGGACGGCCATCCGTGGTTCACGCTGACCGTCGTCGCGGCCAGTGCGCGCTCTGCCGGCAAGACATACGGCGAGGCCGTCCAGGGCCGATGGTTTATGGATAAACCGGTGCCGGACGCGGCCGCAAAGCTTGTCGTCAAAGACGCAACGGCCGACATTAATACAATCGCCGGCGAAGTCGACTTTGTCTTCTCCGCTGTTGATATGAAAAAAGACGAGATCCGCGCGCTTGAAGAAGCGTACGCCAAAGAGGAGTGCCCCGTTGTCTCCAATAACAGCGCGCACCGCTGGACGCCCGACGTGCCGATGGTTGTGCCGGAGATCAATCCCGATCACATCGGTATCATCCCGGCGCAGCGAAAGCGGTTGGGGACGCAGCGCGGGTTTATTGCCGTCAAGTCCAACTGCTCCATCCAGAGCTATGTGCCCGCCCTGCATCCCCTCAAGGATAAATTCGGGCTGACAAAAGTGCTCGCTTGTACGTATCAGGCGATTTCCGGCGCCGGCAAGACGTTTGAAAGCTGGCCGGAGATGGTGGATAACGTAATCCCGTACATCGGCGGCGAAGAGGAAAAAAGCGAGCGCGAGCCGCTAAAGGTCTGGGGTAAAATCGACGGCGGCGAAATTGTGACAGCCGACGCGCCGAGCATTACGGCGCAGTGTATCCGCGTCGCGGCGTCCGACGGCCATATGGCCGCCGTGTTCGCGTCGTTCGAGCGCAAGCCGTCGATTGACGAAATCAAACAGATCTGGGCTTCTTACTCCGGCCGCGCCCAGGAGCTGAAGCTCCCCTCCGCACCGAAGAAGTTCCTGCACTATTTCGAGGAAGACAACCGTCCGCAGACAAAGCTCGACCGTATGCTCGAAAACGGCATGGCCGTTTCGTGCGGCAGACTGCGAGAAGACAGCCAGTACGACGTCAAATTTGTCTGCCTGAGCCATAACACGCTGCGCGGCGCGGCCGGCGGCGCCGTCCTGCTCGCAGAGCTGTTATGCGCAGAGGGTGTCATCTAGTTAGCTATCCGACAAGGCGCGTTCCATCGCGCCGCGGCACCTCAAGGAGGTCATATTAATATGAAAACACCGATTTTTACCGGATCGTCCGTCGCGATTATCACACCGTTTCGCGACGGTAAGGTTGATTTTGATAAGCTCGGCGAACTGATCGAGTTTCAAATCAAGGGCGGTACGGCCGCCATCACCGTCTGCGGGACGACAGGTGAAAGCGCGACGCAGTCGCTCGAGGAGCACGTCGAGACTGTCGACTACTGCGTCAAAAAGGTCGCCGGGCGTGTCAAGGTCATCGCCGGCTCCGGCAGTAACGACACGATGGCCGCGCTGGAGCTCTCGCTCGAAGCGCAGAAATCAAAGGCCGACGCGCTGCTCATGGTCACCCCCTACTACAACAAGGCGACACAGCGCGGCTTGATCGAGCACTATACTTACATAGCCGATCGTGTCAAGCTGCCGATCATCCTGTACAACGTACCGGGGCGCACAGGCGTTTCGTTTACGGTGGACACCTACAAGACGCTTGCCAAGCACCCGATGGTCAACGGCATTAAAGAAGCGTCCGGCAACTTCGCGCTGTTAACCTCGACAATCGTTGAGTGCGGCGACGAAATCAGTGTCTGGAGCGGCAACGACAACGAGGTTGTCCCGATGATGTCACTGGGCGCCAAGGGCGTCATCTCCGTCGCGGCGAACATTGTCCCGTCTGTGATGGCGGAAATGGCCGGCGCGTGTCTGGACGGCGACTTCAAGCGCGGCTCGGAGCTGCAGCTGGAATACCTCGATCTGATCACGAAGCTGTTCATCGAGGTCAACCCGATCCCGATCAAGGCGGCGATGAACCTCATGGGTATGGACGTCGGCCAAACGCGTCTGCCGCTGTGCGACATGGAGCCGCAGAATCTCGAGAAGCTCCGAACCGCTTTAAAAAGGATCGGACTGCTCGGGTAATACTAAAGACACAGATACAGGAGATAACTCATGATAAAGATAGTCATATCCGGCTGTAACGGCCATATGGGGCGCACCGTGGCGCAAATCGCCGACGGAGACGACGCGTGCGGCATTGTTGCAGGGTTTGACGTCAACACGACTAAGTATGCCGACTTCCCTGTCTACGCCGATCCGATGGAGTATTCCGGCGCCGCGGACGTTATCATCGATTTTTCAAACCCCGCCGCGCTCGATAGTCTGCTCCAATATGCCACGCAGCGCAAAATACCGCTGGTCGCCTGCACAACAGGTTACAACGACGATCAGCTCGCGCAGCTGCGTGAAGCGTCAAAGCTGATTCCCGTTTTTAAGACTGGAAACCTCTCAATCGGCATCAATCTTGCGATGGATCTCGTTCGGCGCGCCTGCGCGTTCCTAGGTGACGATTTTGACGTCGAGATTGTTGAGCGGCATCATCGGCGCAAGATCGACGCGCCGAGCGGCACAGCGCTGATGCTGGCCGACGCGGCCAAGGAAAGCCTACCGTACGATGCCGAGTACGTCTACGAGCGGCAGAGCGTCCGAACGCCCAGAGGCGACCGGGAGATCGGTATTTCCGCCGTCCGTGGCGGCTCGATCGTCGGCGAGCACGAAGTAATCTTCGCCGGACTAGACGAGGTCATCGAGATCAAGCATACGGCCTACTCGCGCGACGTTTTTGCCGCCGGTGCCGTCCGCGCTGCAAAGTTCCTGTCCGGCGTGGCACAGCCCGGTCAATACGACATGCAGCATCTGCTAAAATAAGAAAAAGCCGCGTTCCGTATGGAGCGCGGCTTTTTACTATCATACGATTTAATTGTATTATACGACTCGTCGGTGCGCACATGTATTGACACCGCCTTGTTTTACTGTATACTGGTTATAAAAATCTGTTGACATTGACGAATAATTACGCACAAGGAGACCTTGTTATGGATATAAATAACGATATTATTGCTAAAATCATTGAATTGGAATGGGACATGTTTCAGGCCGTTAATGAAGGCGGACCGCGTGCCTCGTGCCAGGAGGATCGCGTTACATTCGACGGGATGCGCCGAGGGCAATTCGTGTCTTGGGATACGGCAACGCTTGAAAGCTACTTCGACGACCTTAACAACGCCATTCTGGATGGGCGTAACCTCATAGCCGAAAAATACATCCATATGATGAAAAATCCCGACCCTGCGCAATATGAGCAGCTGCTTCAAACGATTCCGCCTGTCAGTGACCTCGTCCGCGCGCTGGCTCAGGCAATCTCGGACAAAATGATCGAGCAGACGATCACGCTGCAGCAAAAATATCCGTATGTGTCCGGCTCCGGACGGCCGCTGCGCTCGGTGTCCGATCTGACGGGCGTGACGTCGATTGAGACGTATCAGCTCAGCGAGCTGCTTACCTACTCTGACGTAACGCTGCAATCGCTGCTGGCGCATCTGACGGCGCTGGAAGCGGACGGTTTGTCCTTGCCGCAGGTGATTTTAGAGAACACCGTCAAGCACTACGGCTTTAAATCGCTGGAAGCGGCGGAGGCCGCGAGCAAGAAAAGCGCCGAAGCACAGGGCGTGGAAATTACGATCGGGTGTGAAGACTGCAACACCATGGGGAACTTATGAGCGCGTTTTTTGAGAAGCTTGATGCGCTGTATCAAGCCGGCGACACGGATGGCGTACTGACGCACATTAATAATATGCTCACCGAACTGCGCCGCGACGGCCGCGAGAACGACGCTGACTACGCGGCCTTGCTTAACGAGTTGGGCAGCTTCTACCGCGGCGTCAGCCGGTACGACGAATCAGCCGACGCGTTCCGTCGGTCGCTCGATATCCTCCGTGCGCTCGGGATGGAAAAAACGCCGCATTATGCAACGATATTAATGAACCAGGCAGGCCTCTTGCGCCTGACGGGCCAGTATACCCAGTCCGTTGTGATGTTTGAGCAGGCCAAGGATATTCTTGTGCAGCTGGGATTGCAGCAAGACTACGTATATGCGAGCGTCCTGAACAATCTTGCACTCGTGTATCAGGACACGGGTGAGATGGAAAAAGCGCTCAGCGCGGCGCTGGAGGCGTTCGAGTTCGTCCAAAAAGATCCCGACGGCGCGCACGAAGTAGCGACGTCTTTGAATAATCTTGCTGTCATATATTTTCGTATGGGCCGCTTTGACGACGCTGAAACGACGATCGACCAAGCGCTTGACGCGTATGATAAAATGCCGGAGCGCAACATCCATCACGCGGCGGCGCTGTCCACAAAGGCGACGCTTTTGTATCGCGCGGGAAATTACGCGCAGGCAGCGGCACATTTCCTGAAGTCGCTTGACGCGACGCAAGCGTTTTTCGGTAAAAACATTGAGTACGCGATGACAAATGTCAACTTGGCGAAAACCTATGAGGCGCTTGCCGACTTTACGAGCGCTGTGATTCACGCCGACGCGGCTGCTGAGGTTTACGAAGAGCTGCTCGGGCCGGAGCATGACAAGACGAAGGCCTGCCGTCGTATGATCGAGGTGTACCGCCAGCAGGAGGCCGGACAGTGACTGCGTTACAGCTCAGTCGGGATTATTTTGAGGCGGTCGCCCGCCCTGCCCTGCAGCGCGACTTTCCAGACGTCTTTACCCGCGCAGCGGTCGGTCTCGTCGGCAACGGCTCGGAGTGCTTTGGCTACGACGACGAGATATCGCGCGACCACGACTGGGGCGTCGACTTCTTTATCTGGGTTTCCGAGTCAGACCGCGATATAGTCGAGCAGCTTCAGGCTTGGAAAAACAAGCTGCTGGAGGATAATCCGCCGCCATACGCGCGGGCGCGCTCACAATACGGCGCGACGATCGGCGTGATGACGCCGGGCGACTTTTATAGAAGCCTCGTCGGTTATCCCGACGGGCCGGATGCCATCCGTGACTGGATGCGCATCCCGGAGGAAAACCTCGCCATGGCCACAAATGGCGACGTCTTTATGGACAACGCCGGCGTTTTTACATCGACGCGCGAAAAACTGCTGCGCTACTATCCGGAGGACCTGCGAAAAAAGAAGCTTGCCGCGCGCTGCATGGCGCTGGCGCAAACCGGCCAGTATAATCTGACGCGCTGCTTCATGCGCGGCGACTGGGTCGCGTATAACGCGACGCTCGCGCGTTTTTCAGACGCAGTGATCGCCGCCGTGTTCTTACTCAATAAAGCGTTTCGTCCGTATTACAAATGGGCGTTCCGGCGCCTGACGGACTTGTCGATCCTTTCCAATGAGGCGGCGCCGCTGCTACGCGAGCTGGCGCTGACGTGTACGGGCACCAAGGCGTCCTACGAAGCGGCGCGCGACATTGCCGAACGGCTATGCGCCCTTATTGCTGAGGAGCTGCGACGGCAGGGTCTTGCGCAAACAAATGATGATTTTTTGACCGCGCAGGCTGAGCAGATACAGCAAAGCATCCAAGATGATTTTCTGCGCGCATTGCCGACGCAGTATGAATAGGGGGAGCATTTCACATGAGCAAAAAAATCTTGGCGATCGGCGGCAGTATGTTCGCAGGCCGTGTCTTTTCAATCCAGATGTCCAAAAAGGACGATGTCGAGTTGCACGTCGTCAATCGCGGGCAGTTTCCGCTGAATCTCGAAAATGTTAAGGAATTCAAGAGCGACCGTCATAGCCCGCCGCTGATTGACCGCTTATTGCCCAAGGACATCGAGTACGACGCCTGCGTCGACTTTTGCGCCTACGAGCCGGGCGATATTACCTCGCTGCTCAACGTGCTCAAAAGCCGCATCAAACAGTATATCGTCTTCTCGACAGCAAGCGTTTACGAGCGGTACGACCACACAGTCAAGCACGAGGGTGACCCTGTCATTATGACGACAGACGGCGACCGCGTGTCCGATTATATCTATAAGAAAGTCCAGCTTGAGCATGAAACGATTGCCGTGTGCAAAGCGGCCGGTATCCCGTACACGATTCTCCGACCGACGTTTATTTATGGGCCGTTCAACTATGCGCCGCGCGAGACGTACTTCGTTGAGCTGATTGCGCGCGGTCACGTCGTGCCCGTCCCGACGGACGCGACGGCGAAATTCAACATGGTTTACGTCTTTGATGTCGCGCGCGCCGTCGAACTGTGTATCGGCGACAGCCGTGCGCATAACGAGATCTTTAATCTTGCCGCGCCGCTGGAGATCACGTATCCGATAATGCTTGAAGCGTTTGAGCAGTTCAACGGCGGCCCATTCATGACGCGTCCCGTCACGGTCGACGAGGTTTTCGAGCAGAACATTCCCCTGCCCTTCCCGCTGACGGAAGACGAACTATTTTCCGGACAAAAGTTCGCCGACACCTTTGAATTCGAATACACATCGTTCATGGAGGGCATGGAAAAGACATATAAACTCCTGTATTCCCTGTTCACCGCCTAGAAATAGCAGCAAAAAAGCGGAGCCGTTAACGGCTCCGCTTTTCTTTTTGTACATATGCGCCTTTTTCCTGGTCTTGGCTGTTAACACCTCTGTAGTCGGCTTCGGAGATGCAGTGTACGGGGCATTCATCGACGCATTTGCCGCAGGCGATGCATTTGTCGTAGTCGATGCTCGCGACGTTGTTTTCCACCGTAATCGCCTCGACAGGGCAAGCCCGTTCGCACTTTTTGCAGGCGATGCAGCCGGTTGAGCAAACCTTGCGAGTGACGGCACCCTTGTCCTTGTTGGAACACATGACAACTTCACGGATCGTGTCGCGTTCAAGCGAAATAATACCGTTGGGGCACGTCGCGACGCACACGCCGCAGCCGGTGCAGACGTTCGTATTGACGCGCGCAAGACCGTTTTCGATGCAGATTGCGTCGTACGGGCAGGCGCGCTCACAGTCACCGAAGCCGATGCAGCCATAGGCGCAGGCGTTTTTACCGCCGCCGAGTAGCTTGGAGGCGGCACACGTCTCGATGCCGTCGTACTGCATCTTTTCGCCGGTGACTTTGTTGTCGCCGCAGCAGTGCACGACGGCGACCTGCTCAATGACGTCTTCAAACCCGACGCCCAGCACGTCGCTGATCGAGCGGGAGACGTCGTCGCCGCCGGGCGTGCAAAGATTCGTCTTGACGCCGAGCCCCGATACGAGCGCGGCCGCGTAACCGTCGCAACCGGCGTAGCCGCATGCGCCGCAGTTGGCGCCGGGCAGTGCGCTGCGGATCTGCGCGACGCGCGGGTCAACCTTGACGGCCATGACTTTTGAGGCAATCGACAGGATGATGGCACAGACAATACCGATGACGGTAACGGAAAGGATTGCTGTAATAATCGGATTCATTTTTCAGCCTCCTTAACCGAACAGGTTTTCGATGACGCCGTTGAAGCCGAAGAACGACAGCGACAAGATCGCGGCGGAAATCAGCGTCAGCGGCAGCCCGCGGAACGATTCCGGCGGGTCGGCGTTTTCCGTATGGCTGCGGATACCCGAGAACACGACCATCGCGAGCATGAAGCCAAGTCCGGAGCCGAGCGCGTTGACGAGCGCGGAGACGTAATCGTAGCTCTTGTCGATATTCGAGATCGTCACGGCGAGCACCGCGCAGTTGGTCGTAATGAGCGGCAGGTAGACGCCCAGCGACGTGTAGAGCGCCGGAATATAGCGTTTGAGTGTAATCTCGACGAGCTGCACCAGCGAGGCAATGACGAGGATGAACACGATCGTTTCAAGATACCCGATGCCGTTGGGCAGCAGAACGAACTGATAAATCGGCCACGTCGCAGCAGTCGCGAGCAGCATAACGAAGATAACGGCGAACGACATGCCTGTTGCGTTTTTAAGCTCCTTGGAGACGCCGAGGAACGGACAAATACCGAGAAATTGGCGCAGGACATAGTTGTTGACGAGCACGGCGCTCATCATGATGACGACTAATCCTCTGAAATCGGTCATGCCTGTTCACCTTCCTTCTCACGCAGCTTGCCACACGCCTCAGCCGACGGACACGTCGCGCAGCCGGCGCTTTTATCGTTGACTTTACCGTGGGTGATCTTGTTGACAAGTGCGATCAGCAGACCGAACACAACGAAGCCGCCCGGCGCCATCGTCATGACGGAGATGTTATTGTTCTCCAGAATCGGAATCGGCAGGCCGTACCAGGTGCCGTTGCCGAAAATCTCGCGGATCGACGCCATGAGCAGCAGTGCGAGCGTAAAGCCGGCGCCCATACCGATCGCGTCCAGCGCAGAATCAAATACGGTGTTTTTGTTGGCAAACATCTCGGCACGACCGAGGATGACGCAGTTGACAACGATCAGCGGCAGGTAAATACCCAGCGAGAGATACAGCGGATACGCGTACGCCTCGACGACCATCTGGACGATCGTCACGAAGCCGGCGATCAGCACGATATATGCTGGTATGCGTACTTTGTCCGGGATGATGCTGCGTAACAGTGACACGGCGATGTTCGAGCATAGCAGCACGGCCGTCGCCGCCAGACCCATACCGATGGCGTTGGACGCCTGTGTCGATACGGCGAGCGCCGGACACGTACCAAGCACCAGCACGAGCACGGGGTTTTCTTTGATAATACCATGCGTGAGCGTATTCATCCGACTCATGACTGTGCCTCCTTTACAAGCTCAAAGGCCGCGAACGCCTCTTCAATCGCGCCGATATACGCTTTAGACGAGATCGTCGCCCCGGAGATCATGTCCACACCGCTCAGCGATGCGTCCTGACCGGGGAACTGGCTTTCAAACGGCGCTTCTGTGATTTTTGAGCCAAGGCCTTTCGTTTCGGCCTGTACGAGTGTTTTTGTCGCAACAAGCGTGCCGTCCGGCGCGATGGCGCAGATGAGATCCATTTCACCGCCGTAACCGTTTGTTGTGAGCATGAATACAAATCCGACGTCGTTTGTTGAGCGGTAAACCTCGGTGACGATTACCGGTAAGCCGCTGACGTCCATCAGTTCAAAACCGTCGGCGTCGGGCAGGATGGCGGTACGTGCCGCCTCGGCGCGCGCCGCCGCATCCGCAGCAATCTTCGGCTCGGTAGCGGAGTTGGTCAGCGCAAGTGCCGCTGAAATAACGAGGCAGATCGCCATCAGAACGGCGATGGGCAGTACGAAATCTTTTTTCATGCCTTCACACCTCCGAACGCCTTGTGGATCGTCAGGCGGTTGATAAACGGCACCAGCACGTTCATGAGCAGTATCGCGTACGACACGCCCTCAGGAAAGCTGCCGTACACACGGATGAGCACCGTAAAGAAGCCGCAGCCGACGCCGAAGATGATCCGACCCCAATTGGTCGTCGGTGTCGAGGCGTAGTCGGTCGCCATGAAGATCGCACCGATGAACAAGCCGCCGGACAGCATCTGATAAACGGGTGCCTCACCGAGCGCGAGTGTGAATAAGAAGACGGTCGCGATAAACGTTACCGGCGTGTGCCAGGTGATGACGCGCCGCGCGAGCAGGTAGATGCCGCCAAGTGCGAGCGCAAGCACGCTCGTCTCGCCCAAGCAGCCGCCGCGCAGGCCAAACAGTAAGTCGCGTACCGGCGGCAGCGCAGTAAGCTCGCCCTTGGCGATCAGCGCCAGCGGCGTCGCGCCGGTGACGGCGTCGGCAGCGTTCAGCCCGATGCTTGACATCGGAACCGCCCAGTTGGTCATCGTCGACGAGAATGCCAATAGCATAAAAATACGCGCCGTAATGGCGGGGTTGGCAAAGTTCTTGCCGATGCCGCCGAACAGCTGCTTGATGAGAATAATGGCCACGGCGCTGCCGAAAATCGCCTGCCAGACAGGAATCGTCACCGGCAGGTTAAACGCGAGCAGCAGGCCCGTAATAACGGCCGACAGATCACCGACCGTGTTCGGCTTTTTCATCGCCTTTTCATATACCCACTCACTGACGACGCTTGTCGCAACGCAGACGGCGACGATCAGTGCCGCGCGCGCGCCGAAAAACCAGATCGCCGCGACGAGTGCCGGCACGAGCGCGATGATCACGTCGAGCATAATGCGCGAAGTTGTCGAATTGTCACGCAGATGGGGCGACGCGGAAACTCTGAGGTTGTTCATTGACCGCTCCCCCCTTCCTTGGCTTTCTTTTTATTCTGATAATCCCTGAGGATACCCTTTGAGACCTTCATCACATGCACGAGCGGGCGTTTGGCCGGGCAGATATAGGCGCAGCAGCCGCATTCCATGCACACGTTGACCTTGAGCTGCTCAAGCAGCTCCGGCTTCTCCATTTCATAGGCCGCTTCAATGTCCAGCGGCATCAGACGCACCGGACAATGCGCGACGCATCGGCCGCACCGGATACATGGCGTCGGCTCCGGGATCGTCGCCTCCGCTTCTTTAAAAGCGAGCGCGGCGTTGGTGTTTTTCAGCACCGGTGCGCTGTCGTCCGAAACGGCGATACCCATCATCGGGCCGCCGTAGAGGATTTTTTGCGCGCCCTCCGCCCCGCCGCAAAACGCAAACACGTCGGAAAGCGGCGTGCCGATCGGCGCGATGACGTTTTTCGGCTCGGCGACGGCCGTCCCGTCGACAGTCAGGCACTTTTCAATAAGCGGCATACCGGTTTTAATATAATTGGCGATCGCGGCAATCGTCGTGACGTTGAGAACGACGACACCGACGTCCAGCGGGAGCTTACCTTCCGGGACGGCTCGTCCCGTAACGCTGTAAATGAGCACTTTTTCGCCGCCCTGCGGGTAGATGGACGGCAACTTGAGCACTTCGACGCCGTCCGTCGTGGCAGCCAGCTCACGCATCAGTTTGATCGGTTCAGGCTTGTTGGCTTCGATGCCGAAAACGATCCGCTTGGCCTGCATAAACTCTTTGAGCAGCCCGACGCCCTCTTTAATCGCGTCGACTTCATCGAGAAACGTGCGCGTATCGGACGTGATGTACGGCTCGCACTCGGCGCCGTTGATAATGATGCAGTCGATGGCGCTGAGATCTTTGACGGTAAGCTTTACCGCCGTCGGAAAGCCTGCGCCGCCAAGTCCGACGACACCGCTGTTGCGAACGGCGTCCAGAAATTCCTGCAAGTTCGTGACAGTCGGCGGCGCGACCGATTCGTCGACGGTTTGCAGACCGTCTGTTGTGATGGTGACGGCCGTCGTCATCGAGCCCATCGACGTTCTGAAGTCACCGACGGATTTGACCTTGCCGGATACGCCCGTATAAACGGGTGAGCTGACAAAGCCGGAGGGCTCGCCAATCATCTGACCGACCTTGACCTCGTCCCCCGGTTTGACAACCGGCTTGGCCGGCGCGCCGATGTGCATCGACATCGGCAGGACAATTTCAGCCGGAATAGGCAGTCGTTCCGGCTTTTTGGCAGCAGTGTTTTTTCGATGCGGCGTATGGACGCCGCCGAGTCTTTTCATGTTTGGTATTGCTCCCTTCCCCACGTATAAAAATCAGTCTAACTGTCGGTATTTCGACCTGACTTTTCTTTTTTAATCTTAATATTCAGCTTAACAAGACCGGATGCGGACATCTTGATCAGTAAAAACTGTGCGCTCAGTCCCGTGAATACGCCGGAGACCATCCCGGAAATGATGAGTATCGGATAGTAAACGATCAGTTCCGGAGTGCTCGTAACGGCGATTGCGACGGCGATCTGGCCTGTATTATGCACAATAGCGGCCAGCACGCTGATGATCCACAGCCTGTTGATCGGAAAATGGCGGTATAGAATCAGACACAGCACAAACGCCGGTACACCGCCGCCGAAGCTATATGCAACAGACATAAACTGACCCGTTAAAAGGCTGCCGAGCAGAATACGCACTGCAAGAATTGCCGTGGAGTATTTCGGGCCGACGACGTACAGCGCGAACAGCGTGACAATGTTCGACAGGCCCAGCTTGATGCCTGGAATCGGGGTGAGTGTCGGGATCTGCGCTTCAATCCAGAAAATGATGAGTGCAACGGCAGCTAAAAGGGCTGCCGTCGAGAGCCGTTTTATTTTATCACTTTTCATAGCGCCACATTCCAATCACCGCGTCATATTCGGGATCGTCACTGTTTTCCCAGCGGATAACAACCCTGTTGGGCAAACAGACAATCGGCGCGCCGTCGCCGAGCGGGCCGTGCAAAATACATGTTTTATCCGGGCATGAGGCGTCAATGATACTGATGCTGTCCGGTGTAACACGTACCGTGTTATAGTGATCGCCGTCGGTGATCGTAAACTCGTACGGTTCGGTGACTTCCGTCATGTCGATCGTACGGATGAGCACCCCGTCTTGATAGACGCCGGCAATCAGTCCGTGTGTGCGATGTCCGAGCGTATAAATAGACGCAGCGCCGGCAATAACGGCGACGACGACGAAAATAAGGATCCAAAATCGTGTTTTCATGTGTCGATTACCCTGATAAGCACGGACAGACCGTCCGTTTATTCACGATTAGCAGCGTATTTTCGACGACGTGACCTTCGTGTCATCGACTGTCCGTCTGCTGATTTGCCTTGTGACAGGTTACAGTTTACAAAAATATTAAGCGTTTGTAAATGAAAAACAGTATCTATTAAATGTTCGTTATTATATTGACGATCATTCGCTGTGGTCTTCATTGAATATTAATCCTCTTATTGGCAAAAAATATGATGGATTATCGCCTTCAGGAGGAACTACCAGCGTATGACAAACAGACGAAATGACGATTCCTTCAGCCTCGACGCGCTTGGCCGATTTGCCGAGCAGACCGCGCGCGCCGTCACACCGGGTAAGCCGGTTAGCACAGCCGCTGCGGTGACGGCCGGCCAGCACATGCTGGCAGACGTCAAATCCGTTATGCTGTTGGGCACCGCCTACGCCGACAAGCACGACACGGTGCCGCAGGCGCTGGAATGGCTGCTGGACAATTGGTATATTGCCGAGCGTGAGGGCAAAAGCGCCATCACCGATCTTAAAGCCATCCGTCGGCTGCGCGCCGACGCGCGCGGCCGGGGCGGTCTCGTCATTAAAGCGGCGTCGGACGCGTTTGTTCAATACTGCCTCGGCGCTGTCGACGGCGAACGCATGGGGGTCTTTCTCGATCGCTTTCAGGATGCGCGCTGTCTAACGGAGGCCGAGCTCGGTGCGTTCATCCCGGCGCTGCGTTTGTCGCTGATCGGCGCACTGGCCGCGGCCTGCCGTCGGCTGCGCGCCGTACTGACGGACGGCGCAACATCGGATGAACTGCCGGAAGCGTTTTGCCGATGCTTCACTTCCCTGCGGTTTTTAGCAGGCTTTGACGCATCAGGTGTTTTGGAAAACGTCAACCGCGTCGAGCAGACACTTCGGCTGGATCCGGCAGGTGTCTACGCGCAAATGGACGAGCATACGCGCTGCGCGTATCGGCGTGACGTCGCGCGGCTGGCCGCCAAAACAGGCGACAGTGCGGCGAAAACAGCGGAAAAAGTCTTTAAGTTGGCGGAAAATGCGTCAAAGCACGTCGGCTGGTACATCTATGCCGAGCCGTTGGGCACGCCGACAAAAAAGCGTAATGGCGGGTTTTACATCGCGCTCATCGTGCTGGGTAGTCTTTTTTTATCCTTGCTGATCAGTTTTGCACTCGATTTGCCGGCCATCTCCGTCTTGCTGCTGCTGCCTATTTCGGAGGTTATCAAGAATATAACCGACTATATTATCTTGCGTGTTGAGCCGCCGCGCCGTATTATGCGCCTGGAGCTCGACGGCGGCGTGCCGGATGAGGGCCGGACGCTGTGTACCATATCGCTGCTGCTCAGCTCGCCGGAATCGGGCGAGCGCGCCGCGCGGTTGCTGGAGGAATACCGGCACGCTAACCGCGACGCCGGATCAAATCTGCTATTTGGGATATTAGCCGACCTGCCCGACGCGACGGCGCTGACACATCCCGACGACGACATCGCCTTGCAGCGTACACGCGCCGTTATCGATACACTCAACAGCCGCTTCGGCGGCGGCTTTTTTCTTTTCAGCCGCGATCGGCAGTATAATCCTCGCGACAAAAAGTATACGGTCTGGGAACGTAAGCGCGGCGCCGTTTTAGAGCTGTGCCGCCTGTTATGCGCGCGGCCGACCGGCCTGCACCGGATTGCGGGTGATCCCCTGCAACTTAAGAATGTACGATACGTGCTCACGCTTGACGGCGACACGCGCTTGTGCGCGGGCGCGGCGCGCGAATTGGTCGGCGCGGCTATGCATCCGCTGAACACGCCTGTCGTCGACCGTGTGCGCGGCATTGTGACGCAAGGCTGCGGGATTCTTCAGCCGCGCATTTCCGTTGACTTGACGGCGGCTAATCAAACGCTGTACGCCCGCATTTTTGCCGGTCAGGGCGGCATCGACCCGTACGGCGGCGTTACGGGCGATATTTATCAGAATCTGTTTGGCACCGGCAGCTTCGCCGGTAAAGGGCTCATCGACGTCCGGGCGTATCTCGACTGTCTGGACAACCGATTTCCGGAAAACATCGTGCTCTCGCACGACCTGCTCGAGGGCGCGTATCTGCGCTGCCGTCTTGCCGGTGACATCGAGCTGACAGACGGTTTTCCCGGTAAGGTCACGACGTATTATGACCGGCTGCACCGCTGGACGCGCGGCGACTGGCAATCGCTGCCGTGGCTTGGTCGGCGTGTGCGCGGCGCGGACGGATTGAAAACGCGCAATGTGCTCGGTCAGCTCGACCGATGGAAAATCGCCGATAATCTGCGCCGCAGCCTCGTCGGCGTTTTTACGATGGCGTCGCTCATCCTGGCGATGCTGTTTGACAACAGTGACTTTTTATGGGTGTCGCTTGTAGCGGTACTGTCCGTTTTGTCGCATCTGTTCATTACGTCGGCTGTGGAAATGTTCAACCGCCACCGCCGCCGTGTACGGTATCATTCGGCGGTCGTCAGCGGCATCGGCGGTCAGCTGGTGCAAACACTGATTAAACTCATATTATTACCGTATGAGGCGTGGATCAGCCTTAGCGCGGCGATCACGGCGCTGTATCGCATGCGCATTTCGCGCCGTGATTTGCTGGCGTGGGTGACGGCGGCCGATTCGGAGCGTTTGAGTAAAAACTCTGTTCTATTTGTCTTTAAGCGGATGTGGCCGGCGATTTTAGGGTCTGTCTTGATCGCTGTTTTTACGCCATTTATATCGGCGTGGATAGTGACCATCGTGTGGGCGCTGTCTCCCCTGCTGGTACAATGGCTCAGCCGTCCCGTCCGGCGTGACAACGCGCCGTCCGTTGAGGACAAAATGACGCTCACGCGCATGGCCGGCGATATCTGGCGCTACTTTGACGAGTTGCTGACGCCGGACGATAACTATCTGCCGCCGGACAACTTTCAGGAGCAGCCGGCTGTTGGTGTAGCGCACCGGACGTCGCCGACAAATATCGGTCTGGCGCTCTTGTCGGCGCTTGCGGCGGTCGATTTAGGCGCGTGCAAAGCGCCGCGCGCCGTCTGGCTCATTTCGAATATGCTTGAAACGATCCGCCGTCTGCCAAAATGGAACGGGCATTTGTACAACTGGTACGATACAACAACGCTCCAGATTCTCCAGCCGTCCTACGTATCGACTGTCGACAGCGGCAACTTTGCCGGCTGTCTAATCGTTTTACGCGAGGGGCTTATCGAGCTTGGCGAGCACGATTTAGCCGCCGATGTACAAAAGCTGCTCGATGCGATGAGCTTTCGTCCTCTGTACGACGAGAAGCGGCGGCTATTCTATATCGGGCTGGACCTCACCCGCGGTCAGCCGACAGAGGGCTGGTACGATCTGCTCGCGTCGGAGGCGCGGCAGACAAGCTATATTGCCGTTGCGCGCGGCGATGTCCCGCGCAAGCACTGGCGGCGGCTCGGGCGTGCGCTTGTATCGAAGGACGGCTACCGCGGCATGGCGTCGTGGACGGGCACGATGTTCGAGTATTTCATGCCGGAGCTGTTGCTGCCCTGCTATGAAAATTCGCTGATTTATGAAAGCCTGAAGTTTTGCCTGTACGTGCAGAAAAAAAGCGCGCACGACATCCCGTGGGGTATGTCGGAAAGCGCGTTTTACGCCTTTGATCATACGCTGAGCTACCGTTATAAGGCGCACGGCGTCCAGCGCCTGGCGCTCAAGCGCGGGATGGGGCGCGAGGCCGTTGTCTCGCCATACTCGACATTTCTGGCCCTGCCGCTCGATCCGCGCTCAGCCATGCGTAACCTGCGCCGTTTGAACGCACTGGATATGGACGGGCGTTACGGTTTGTGCGAGGCTGCCGACTTTACCCCGGCACGTCAGCGCGGCGGCCGGTATGAAGTCGTGCGCACGTATATGGCGCACCACCTGGGCATGAGCCTTGTCGCCATCGACAACGTTTTGCGCGGCGGCATCATGCAGCAGCGCTTCCTACGCGATCGCGAAATGGCCGCGTTTACGGAATTATTGCAGGAAAAAGTGCCGGTCGGCGGACTGGTGCTTCGGCGTACTCCGCGAGACGTGCCGGAAAAGCCGTCTCGCGCGCCGGACGAACGTTGGGGTAAAGTCTGCGACAACATCGATACGCGCAATCCGTCGTGCGCGGTGCTGTCGAACGGCGCGTATACCGTCGTGTGCGCGGAAACCGGACAAACACGCTCGGTTTGGAACGCGGTGACGCTCACGCGCGCCTCGCCCGACGCAACAGGACAACAGGCCGGCATCGCGTTCTTTCTGAAGACTGACAACGCGCTGATACCGCTTCAGCCCGCGCCGATGTTTGACGATTCGATCGACTATTCGGCGGTGCTGTCCGGCGCGTCCTGCCGCATTAGCGCAAAAAAAGACGGCATCGACGCGGCCGTTACCGTCTCGGTACCGGAAAATGAGACCGGTGAGCTGCGTGTCGTCGAGCTGACGGCAAGCGCGGCGATGGACGGTGAGCTGATTTGCTATTTAGAGCCGGTACTCTCGCCGCTTGGCGATTATTTGTCGCATCCCGCGTTTTCAAAGCTGTCGCTTGAAACGATGGCTGTTGACGGCACCGTCGTTGTCAAGCGCCGACCGCGCGGACGCGGACGCGGTATCGCACTGGCCTTCGGCTGTGATAGCCCGTATACGTTTGACACGTCACGTGAAAAGGCGCTCGGCCGCGGCGGATTACTGTCGCTGCCGTCGGCGCTCAGCCGTGAAGCCGACGAGACGACAGGCGCCGTACTAGACCCCTGCGTGCTCGCGCGTGTGCCGGTAAGGCTGACACCCGGCGCGGTCACGCGCGTTCGCTTCGCGATGACAACGGCGGCGCGGCCTGAATCGGCGGCGACGGCGGCCAGACGTCTGGCCTGTGCCGATGCATCAACAGTATATTCGCGGCTAGACGAGCTGGCGCGGAGGCTCGGGCTCACAGCCGGTGAGACGGAACGCGCAATGGCGCTCGTCACGCCGGTATTATATCCGTCGCCGGACCGGCACATCGGCGAAAAAGCCACAGCGGCACTCCGGCGCGGTCAGCAGGGATTATGGCCGCTCGGCATTTCAGGCGATTTGCCCGTCGTCTCGGTCGTTATAGACAGCCAAAACGACATCGAGCGTTATGACTGGCTCGTACCGGCGCACCGGCTCCTCGGCGACAGCGGTGTCGCGTTCGACCTTGTTTATCTCGTCAGCGGCGGCGGCGATTACCACAGTCGTTTACGCGGCAGTCTTCTTGAGGCACTGCGGGCGCGTCTGAGCGATCTGCGCTTGGAAACGCGCGGCGGTGTGCATATTGTGAACGTACCGTCTGACGGCGCGGAAACTGTCCGTGCCGTGTCGGTGCGCGTTTTCACCCCTGACTTAGACGCCGACGCACCCGAGCGCGACGACTCGTCACCCCCAGCCCCGCGCCGGTTTTATCCTGCAGTTGCGTCGCGCTCGCTCACGCACCATTACAATGATGACAACAGCTTCACGTTCGATATGGACGGCCGGCTCCCGCTTAACGCGTGGAGTCATCTGCTGTCCAACGGCACGTACGGGTATATTGCTACGGATGCCGGCACCGGCCATATGTGGTACCTCAACGCACGTGAAAATCCGATCAACCGCTGGCTAAACGACAGCCTGACGACGTCCGGTACGGAGCACTTGTGCCTTTTGACGGACGATTCACCCGTCTCGCTGTTTGCCGAGCCGGACGGTCGGCACTGTTCCATCACCTACGGTTTTGGTTGGGCCTGCTGGCGTAAAACAATCGGGTCAGTGACCGTCACGACGACGGCGTTCGTGCCAAGCGGCACGGCGGCGCGCGTGCTTCTCGTCGAAACGGACGCGGCGGCGCCGGTACGCATCAGCTACGATACCGATCTGGTGCTGGCGCCCGATCCGGCTTCGTCCGTGTATGTTGAGACAGTGCGGCGCGGCGTGTTTATTACGGCGCGCAATCCGTACAACACCGACTTTCCCGATACGGTCTTTCTCTTGACGGCGTCCAGTGAGCCGACAGCGTTTACCTGCGCCGCCGCCAGCCGCGACGCCGACCGGTTTGACGGTAAAACAGGCGTCGGGTTCTCCCCGTGCGCCGCCGCCGTCTATACGGTGACAGGTCCGCTTGTTATCGTGACGGGCTGCGCCGCGCCGGACGCACTCCGGGCACTGGCCGATCCAGACGCCGCGCGCCGGGCGCTGGACGAAACGCTTAAAAACTGGCAGCAGATCACATCAAAGCTTGTTGTGCATACGCCGGATGCGCATCTCAATCACTATCTTAACGGCTGGGCAACGTATCAAACGCTTGCCTGCCGCGTGCTCGGCCGCAGCTCACTGTACCAAAGCGGCGGCGCGTACGGCTTTCGCGATCAACTGCAGGATGTGTGCGCCATCGTCGACGAAGCACCGGATATCGCGCGCGCACATTTGACCCGCGCGGCACGTCATCAGTTCCTGGAGGGAGATGTTCAGCACTGGTGGCATCCCGGTGCAAAACTCAACGACGGTAAAAGCGATAAAGGCGTGCGCACGCGCTGCAGCGACGATCTCCTGTGGCTGCCGTACGCGCTGTGCACGTACGCCGACATGACGGGCGATATGTCCGTTTACCGTGACTGTGCGCCGTATATTACCGCCGTTCCGCTGGCGGACGGTGAGGATGAACGGTACGAGCAGCCAAAAATCAGCGATGTATCCGAGACGCTTTTACGACATGCGATCCGCGCTGCCGATTTGTTCCTGCAGCGCGGAACAGGTCATCACGGCCTTGCGCTGATGGGCACGGGCGACTGGAACGACGGGATGAATCTTGTCGGCGCGGGCGGCGCAGGTGAAAGCGTTTGGCTGACGTGGTTTGGCGCCGTGACACTCGGCAAACTGTCCGATGCGTGCGCCCAATCGGACAATACAGCTGCGGCAACGCGGTTTTTAGAGGCCGCCGACGCGTTGCGAGAAGCCGCAGAAGACGCTTGGGACGGCGACTGGTACCGACGCGGTTACTACGACAGCGGCGCGCCGCTCGGCTCCTGCACATCCGACGAATGCGCCATCGATTCGATCGCACAAAGCTTTGCCGCGCTGGCCGGTGCCGACGCAGCGAAAACAAAAACAGCCCTGCGCGCGTCGATCGAGCGGCTTTACGATCCGCAGACGCGTCTTGTGCGCTTGTTCGACCCGCCGTTTTCGCATGGATTGAGTAAGCCGGGCTATATCAAGGGCTACAGTCCTGGCTTTCGTGAAAACGGCGGTCAGTATACGCATGGCGCCGTCTGGCTCGCGATGGGTCTTTTCCTGGAAGGCATGACCGACGAGGGCTGGGAAATTTCACGCGCACTCTTGCCGCAGGGGCGCCCGGATGATATCTACCGCACCGAGCCGTACGTGATGGCCGCCGATGTCTATTCAGCGCCCGGCCATGTCGGACGCGGCGGGTGGACGTGGTATACGGGCGCAGCAGGCTGGTATAAGCGCGTCGCACTCGAAAACCTGCTCGGGCTGCGTCTAATCGGCGGGGAGCTGCATGTACGCCCGACGCTGCCGTCCGGCTGGAGCGGTTATTCGGCCGACTGGACGCAGGAAGACACGACGTATCACATTGCCGTTGACGCCGCCGGTGTTGCCACCATAACGACGAGCGGAAAAGCACCGAAAACGCCTTCTGTCGTCATTGAAAACGATGCCGCCGTGACAAACAGTAATAATTCACAATAAATTAATTTTCCAAAGTTTATGAAAAGTAGTATAATAAACAAAGTATATTAAATATTTTATCGGAGGAACTGCATGCAGGAACTCGTACGCAAGCAGATTATGCCGGACGTGACCTTAACAAGTGTCAGAACCGACAAATTCAAAACATGTTGTTTGTCGGTCAATCTGATTACGAAGCTCGACAAGGAAACGGCCGCTAAAAACGCCCTGCTGCCGCGCGTGCTGTTACGCGGAACGGCAACACATCCGGATATGCAAAGCATCAACAGCTATCTGGACGGGCTATACGGCGCACGCATCGTACCGATGGTGCGCAAAAAAGGCGAAAATCACTGCATCGGCTTCATGGCCGATTTCATTGACGATGATTTTGTACCGCACGGCGAGGAGATCCTTGAGAAAACCGCCGCGCTGCTTGGCGAGATGCTCGTCTCGCCCAACACACACGGCGGCCTGCTGCAGGCATCCTACGTCGACAGTGAGCGCAAGAATCTCATCGACGATATTCGCGCTGCCATCAATGACAAGCGCCGCTACGCGCTGGACAGGCTGTTTGAACTGATGTGTTCAGACGAAGCGTTTGGCGTCGGCAGGCTCGGCACGGAAAGCGCCGCCGAATCGATTACCGCGCTGTCACTGACAAAGCACTTTAAGCAGCTACTGGCGACGTCGCGCATTGAAATCTTTTACTGTGGCGCACATTCTGCGGCACGCGTTGAAGCCGCGCTCGTCGAGGCGTTCAGTTCCCTGCCGCGAATGGGAAAAGCCGAACGTCTGATAACTGACATTGTGCTGGAGCCGCCGTCCGAGACGCCACGTTCTTTTACAGACGTGCTTGACGTCGGTCAGGGCAAGCTGTCGGTCGGATTCCGGCTTGGTAAAGCGATGCTCTCGCCCAACTACGCGGTGCTTCTGGTGTTTAACGCCGTTTACGGCGGTTCCGTCACGTCAAAGCTCTTTACCAACGTGCGCGAAAAGCTGTCGCTGTGCTATTATGCCAGCAGCGTTATCGAAAAGCATAAGGGCATTCTTGCCGTGACGTCGGGCGTCGAGTTTTCCAAGTTCGACGCGGCGCTCAGCGAGATTCTCGCCCAGCTTGACGCGATCAAAAACGGCGACGTGACCGATTGGGAGCTCCAGTCGGCCAAGCGCGAGGTCATCACCTCGATCAAAGCGACGATGGACAAGCTGTCCGGCCTTGAGGAGCTGTTCTTCGATCAGTCGATCGCCTCAATCAAGATTACGCCCGATGAGCTGGCCGCACTGGCCGACGGCGTCACGCGCGAGGAAATCCAAACGCTCGCATCCGGTATCACGCTTGACTCGGTCTACTACCTGACAGGCACGGAGCAACCGGTCTCCACGACAACGGAAGGAGACGCCGATGACAAATAAATGCTACGACCGGCTTGGTGAGCAGGTCTTCACTGAAAAGCTTGAAAACGGGTTGACGGTTTACGTCATCCCTAAAAAAGGCTACAATAAGAGCTATGCATTTTTCGCGGCCGACTACGGCGGTGCCGACCGTCGCTTCCGCTACGGCGGCAAATGGATTGATACGCCCGCGGGCGTCGCGCACTTTCTGGAGCATAAGATGTTCGATACGCCAGACGGCGGCAACGCGCTGACGGCGCTGTCTTCAAACGGCGCGTCACCCAATGCGTTTACCAGCACGGATATCACTGCGTATTTCTTTGAAAGTACGGAAAAGTTTGACGAAAACCTCGAAACGCTGCTTGGATTCGTCAGCGTGCCCTACTTTAAGCCTGAGAGCGTCCAGAAGGAGCAGGGCATCATCGGCCAGGAAATCGGCATGGTGGAGGACGATCCGTTCTACGCCGGCTACTACGGCCTTCTACGCGCCTTGTACGCGCACAATCCGATGCGCGACAGCGTCGCCGGTACGGTCGAAAGCATTGCCGAGATCACATCGGATACGCTGTACAGCTGCCATTCGGTGTTCTATAATCCGTCCAATATGGTCTTGTGTGTCGCCGGTGATGTCGATCCCGATCAAGTAACGGCGCTTGCGCGTAAGATTCTGCCGAAAACGCCAGGAGAGGTACCGCGGCGCGACTACGGCGAAACCGAGGCGCTCTCCCCCGTTGATAAAAAGACAGAAACGGCCATGGAGGTCAGCAGCCCGATCTTTTTCATCGGATCCAAAGTCACGCCCGGCGAAACCGGCGAGGAACGGCTGCGTCAGGAGCTTGTCGGCGCGTTGGCGCTTGAGATACTGGCAGGTACGTCTGCCCCGCTGTACCTGAATCTTTATAAAGACGGGCTTATTAACGCCAACTTCTCCGTATCGTTTGAGACGTATTCGTGCGGCGCCTATACGCTGGCTGTCGGCGAAAGCGACGAGCCGGACGCCGTTTTCAAGGCTTACGCCGATAGAGCGCAGGAACTGGCCGACAAAGGGCCGGACGACGCGCTGTTTGAGCAGCTGAAGAAAGCGACGCTCGGACGGATCATCCGTTCGCTTAACTCGTTTGACAATATCTGCTATGAACGCGCCAAGGGTTATTTCCGCGGCTACGACGCCTACGAGGCGGCCGGCGTGCTGGATACCGTCACCACGGCAGATATCCGGAGATTCTATAAAGAATTCATGGTCGCAGACAATATGGCGCTGTCCGTTGTTCGCCCGAAACCGACAAAATAGACATTAGAAATACGCTTAAATAAGGGTTGGTATTATTGCAAGGCATTAAAATTACGTTCCCAATACTCGGCGACGACTTCGTGCTTGACCCACCGACGTATTTTTCGGTATTCGGACGGCACATCACGCTGTACGCTGTTATTATCATGGCCGGATTTATACTTGCCGGCCTGTACATCATCAAACGACGGTCTGTTTTCGGGCTCACGCAGGATAACGTTTACGATATGTTCCTCATAGCGGTTCCGACCGGAATCGTCGGTGCGCGGCTGTATTATGTGATTTTTAATCCCGAGGGCTATTTCGGCGCGGGTAACTGGCTCAACATCTTTAAAGTTTGGAATGGCGGGCTGGCCATTTATGGCGGCGTCATCGCCGTATCTGTGGGGCTGATCATTTACGCACGCGTGAAGAAAATACCGGCCGGCGCGATTTTTGACGCCAGCGCGCTCGGCGTGCTTATCGGACAGGCGATCGGCCGCTGGGGCAACTTTATCAATCGTGAGGCGTTTGGTTACGAAACCGACGTGCCCTGGCGCATGGGTCTGACGTATCCCGGCGGCGGTACCATCTTCGTCCATCCGACGTTCTTATACGAGTCACTGTGGAATGTAATCGGATTTATTCTGCTGCACCTGCTGTCGAAGTACCACCGAAAATTCGACGGGCAGCTGATCCTGATGTATCTCGTCTGGTACGGCTTCGGCCGCTTCTGGATTGAGGGGCTGCGCACAGACAGCCTGTACGTATTTCAGACAGACATCCGCGTCTCGCAGCTCGTCGCGGCCGTCACCGCTGTCGTCGGTGCGTTTTTCCTGATCCGCAACTGGCTGCGCGCTAAAAAAGAACCCGTCAGTCTCTACGCCGACCGTGTCCTTACGGTCGCGGACGATACGCAGGCCCCCGATACGGACGACGACTAACTGTACAAACAACAATGCGCGCCGAACGCGCTGACATATGATGACAATAAACAACATGGAGGTAAACTATGACGAACCCGAATTTTGAAGACTTCAAGAAGAAAGCCAAAGTAACAATGGCGACAATCGCTGACAAATCGGTCGAACTGTATAAGGCTGCCGAGGAAAAAACGCGCCTGCTCGCGCAGAAGGCGCGCCTTAAAACGGAGGTCGCGCTCGAACGCGGCAATATCCGCCGTCTGTACCGCGAGATTGGCGAGATTTACTACGAAATCCATAAAGACGCACCGGAAGAAGCGCTTGCACAAGATTGCGCGGAGGTTACCGCATCGTACGAGGTGATTGCGGATAAGCTTGAGCAGATCGAGCAGCTGCGCGCGAAGCTGTGCTTCGGGCCCGATGTTGAGCTGATTTACGACGATATCGTTCCCGAGGACATTGACGAAGCCGAAGCTGCTGCCGGCGACAAGGTTTATAATGAACCGACTGCCGAGACAGAACCGGATCCGGAAGCACCGACGTCCGGCCAGTATCCGCCCGAATTCAAAATGTAGCAATCAAAAAGCCCTGCCGAAAGGCAGGGCTTTTTATGCGTTGGATAAGAATCAGCCGTATGCTAGATAATATCTGCCTCAGCAGGTTTGGCTGGGATCTTTTCCTTCGGCGATGGCGGCTTTGGCAGCTTTGCCGTTGCGCTCAATTACTGAGCCGAGTACGACAGCCAAGAAACTCAGCGGCACCGAGATAATCGCCGGGTTTTTCAGTGGTATCGGCGCCTTGACATCGACAAGGTGATACACGCTGTTGAACGTCTCCTGCGAGAGCAAGATGAGTCCCAATGACAGTACAAGACCTGTAATGATGCCGGCGACAACGCCGTACTTCGTTGTTTTGCTCCAGAATAAGATCATCACGATGGCCGGCAAGTTGGCAGACGCCGCGACGGCGAACGCCCATCCGACAAGGAACGACACATTCATGCCTTTGAATGCAAGGCCCAGCAGAATCGCAACGACACCGATGACTACCGACGCCACGCGTGTTACGGCGATTTTCCGTTTATCGCCCATGTTCCGTCCGGCATAGCGGTCGAGGATATCATGCGACACGGCGCCCGAGGACGCCACGATCAAGCCGCTGACAGTACCGAGCACCGTCGCAAACGCGACCGCGGAGATAATAGCAAAAATCAGTACGCCGAACGACTTGGCTAATAACGGTGCGGACATGTTATCGTTCGTCAGATCAATGACACCGCTGACCATCGCGCCAAGCCCCATATACAGCGTCAGCACATAGAACAAGCCGATCACCGCGATGGCGACGATCGTCGACTTGCGTGCCGACGACGGATTGGGCACCGTGTTGTATCGGATCAGAATATGCGGTAGCGCCGCCGTCCCGAGGAACAGCGCGAGCATCAGTGAAACAAAGTCGATCTGGTCGAGCAGCGTCGCCCCCTTAGACGCGTCGACATGATACTTTAGTCCCGTCGTTAGGACGTCCTCACCGGCGGTCGGGACCTGATAGTAAATTGTTGTAACGCCCAAACTATCTTCAACGACCGTCTTTTCCCAGCGCACAACCGTGCCGTTTTTGATTGTATAGATAAACGAGAACGGGTCCAGTGTTTTCGTCTGCTCGACAAGATTGCCGTCCTCGTCATAAATCTCAGACATATGACCGACCTGATAAAACGCGCCGTCCTCCTTCGGCAGACCGTTGTACAGCGTCATGCCGTCACGGAGAATGGCGATGGTTTGCGTCTCGCTGAGCGTCATCGTTTCTTCGTCGATGAGCCATACAGACGCGATACCGTCTTTCATCAGCCGTGTAAAATGATGACCCTTGGCATCCGTAAAGTCATCTGCAACAGTGTATGTATTATCGGTGATTGCGACATTACCCGGCTGTATCTGCGTCGCCGACAACGTCACAAAATCGTGGTATTCCACTTCCCCGCCCTGATCCGGCGTCGTCGAAATGCCGCGCGACAAAATCAGGAATACCAGCACGATTGAAAATACGACCAGCATGCCGCCCTTTAGAAATTGTACGTACGTCGTTGAGGCCATACCGGCCGTCGTAACGATGACAATAACAATCACACCGACCATGAGAACACCGACCCAATACGGCAGTCCCAACAGCGGCGTGACAAGCGAGCCCGCGCCGACCATTTGCGGGATCAGGTAGAAAACGGATACTAAAACCGTACTGATCGCTGCCCAGAGCTGAATGCCTTTACAGTTGTACTTGTAGTCGATGGCGTCGGTAAACGTATATTTTCCCATACGCTTCATCGGCTCGGCGACAACGAACAGCGCTACAATCCAGCCGGCGAGGTAGCCGATGGAATAAAGAAATCCGTCATAACCGGCGACGGCGATCATGCCGCAAATTCCCAGGAATGATGCGGCGGATAAATAGTCACCGGCAAAGGCAACGCCGTTGACGGACCAATGGATGGATCCGCCCGCTGCGAGATAGCTCGACGCGGACTTAGCTTTGCGTGAGAAATGGAACGAGATCATTAATACGGCGGCGACAATCATGATAAATACGACAATCGCCCAGACTGATGGATTGTATATCATGCTTGGTCGTCCCCCTTTGCTTCTTCTGCTCGGCGTTTTTCGGCCATCTCCTCAAACAGCCGTTCGGCTCGCGTACCGATATGGTTGTACGCAAAAGCCAGCAGCATCGCCAGTAGAATCAGGCCGATCCCGTACGCGATAGCCATGTTCAAGCCGCCAATATTTATTTTCATAAAATCCGGACTAAAAATATTGATGACAATGAAACAAGCATAAAAAACCGCGTACAAAAAGAAAAGCCATTTACCGACGAGTTCCTTGATAATCGACGATTCGTCTTTTGCCCACTGGGTTGATTCTCCGTGCATTTCCCTTCTCCTTTCAATACCATGTCAGCTAGTAGTGTTTAGCACTTTAGCAAAACACATCATTAACAATATGCTCAAATAAAGAGCATGTCAACAAAATAGGCAAATAAGTTGGGCGCAATTTGCATAACTTTATATAATTTGTATAAATACGGTAGGAGACTATTGGCAATATTGCGTTGTGCGTAGGCGATTTAAAGTGATACTGAGGCATGACCATAGACGCTGATTAGTAATAAACCATTCACAACGCAATAACAAACCAATAAGAAATGTAGAGCGTTGTGTGAACATATCATTGCATGTTTTCTGATGGTACGCGCATATTAACAATCACCTGACTTAAAATAGTCACCGTGTAGTGATATTGATGATATTTTAACGGCAGCTTCACTATGATGACAGTAATGCTACCGTAATTTACGCATAATGTGCGCTGCATTCAGGTACTGAAAGCCACGACAATCCTTAATTTTTGTATTATTAACTTCGTTTTTTGCATTATTGTACGAAATAGACAGTTTATAGCAGTTTATAGTGGCTTTTTATATTTACTAAATTGCATTGAGGTGATAAAATCATGGATGTCTTACAGGTTTTTTACTCTTTTCCCTATTTCCTCGATTTATCGGGCAGTACGGTCGTAAGGGGTAAAAACAAATGAAAGCGACAACAATCATGCAAAGTCGTATGGCTTTCTCTTTCGAGGTGTTTCCGCCCAAGACGGATGCCGGCATGACGAAACTCGTCGGTTCAGACGGTGTTTTGGATCAGTTGTGCAGCATGATGCCGGATTACATCTCCTGTACGTACGGCGCAGGCGGCGGCAACGTCGGTAAAAACCTTGAAGTTCTTGACGCGATCCGTCAGAAGACGATCGGCGTCACACACTTTACGTGTGTCGGCAATACAAAAGAGGGTATCCATCAGCAGCTTCAAACGTATCTCGAACACGGTATCGACCACATCCTCGCGCTGCGCGGCGATCTGCCGCACGGCTGGACCGGTACAGGCGGTGACTTGCATTACGCTACAGAGCTCGTCAAGTTTATTCGTGACGAATTCGGCGACCGATTTACCATCGCCGTTGCCGGATCACCGGAGGGGCACATCGAGTGCAGGAGTCTGGAAGCAGACATCGGTTTTCTAAAGCAAAAGCAAGACGAAGGTGCCGATTTCATCATGACGCAGCTCTGCTGGGACATGGACCAGTTCCGCTGGTGGATGGATGCCATCCGCGACGCGGGCATCACGATGCCGGTCGATGTTGGCATTATGCCGGTACTGGACGCAGCGGCGACCATTAACATGGCGCTCAGCCGGAACGGCTGCGTGATGCCAAGGGCGCTGACCGAGATACTATCAAAGCACTGGATATTCCCCAACCCGTTCGCACCGAATGAATCGCAAGAATCGATCGCACAAAAGAAGGCGTCGTTCAAGGAAGCCGGTATTGACTACACCATCCGGCTGATTGACGAGTACCGTGTAAGCGGTATCGCCGGTATTCATTTGTATGCGCTGAATAAATACGATGATATTGCCCGGCTGGTGAACGAGTCCGGTATCAAGGATTTGTAGAACCGCCATTTAACTAAGGGTCTTAAGCCAATTGAGGCTATGAGCTATAAAGCCAAAATCAAAAATAGGAGGATATTTATAATGCTCGATCCGACCAAATACGCAGACTGGCAAATCGCTGAAGAAGCTGAAAAGACGCTGCCCAGCGTCGAAGATTTCCGCGTAAAGATGGGTCTTCTCCCAGATGAAATCATTCCTTTCGGCAAAACGCCGAAGCTCGACTTCATCAAGATCATGAACCGCCTGAAGGACAAGCCCGACGGTAAGTTCATCGAAGTTACCGCCATTACGCCCACGCCGCTCGGCGAAGGCAAATCGACGACGTCTCTGGGCATCATCGAAGGCCTCGGCAAGCTCGGCAAAAACGTTGGCGGTTGCCTGCGTCAGCCCTCCGGCGCCCCGACGATGAACGTTAAGGGCACGGCGGCCGGCGGCGGCAACGCGCTCCTCATCCCGATGACCGAGTTCTCCCTCGGCCTCACCGGTGACATCAACGACATCATGAACGCCCACAACCTCGGCATGGTCGCGATCAACGCGCGCATGCAGCACGAGAATAACTACGACGACGAGCAGCTGGCTCAGCGTGGTCTCAAACGCCTGGATATCGATCCCGAGCGCGTTGAGTGGGGCTGGGTTATCGACTTCTGCGCCCAGGGTCTGCGCCACATCAAGATTGGTATGGGCGGCCCCAAAGACGGCTTTGAGATGGAATCCAAGTTTGCTGTTGCCGTTTCCTCTGAGCTGATGGCGATCCTCTCTATCGCACGCGATCTTAAGGATCTCCGCGAGCGTATCGGTAAGATCGTTCTGGCTTATGACAAGAAGGGCAACCCCGTCACCACCGCCGACCTTGAAGTTGACGGCGCAATGTGTGCGTGGATGCGTAACACCATCAACCCGACGCTTTGCTACACAATCGAGCATCAGCCTTGCTTCGTGCATGCCGGCCCGTTTGCGAACATTGCCATCGGCCAGTCGTCCATCATCGGCGACCGTCTGGGTCTTAAGCTGTTTGACTACCACGTTACAGAATCCGGTTTCGCGGCCGACATCGGCTTCGAGAAGTTCTGGAACGTTAAGAGCCGTCTCAGCGGCCTGAAGCCCAACGTATCTATCGTCGTTGCGACAGTTCGCGCGCTGAAGATGCATGGTGGCGGCCCGGCCGTCGTTGCTGGTCGTCCCCTCCCGAAGGAATACACCGAGCAGAACCTCGAGCTGCTTGAAAAAGGCACCGAGAACCTGTTCCACCACGTTAATAACGTTATCAAATCCGGTATCAAACCTGTTGTCTGCATCAACAAGTTCTACACCGATACCGACGAAGAAGTCGCGCTGCTCAAAAAGCTGTGCGCCGAGCGTAATATCCGCTGCGCGCTTTCCGAGCACTGGCAGTTTGGCGGCGAAGGCGCCAAAGAACTGGCCGAGATGGTCGTCGAAGCTTGTGAAGAGCCCGTCGAACTCAAGTACCTCTACCCGCTTGAAATGCCCCTGCGTCAGCGCGTTGAGCTCATCGCCAAGGAAGTCTACGGCGCCGACGGCGTTGATTGGGCACCGCTGGCTATTGAGAAGGCCGAGCGCTTTGAGAGCGATCCGAAGTACTCCAAGTACTCCACAATGATGGTCAAGAGCCATCTGTCCCTGACGCATGATCCCGCGCTCAAGGGCGTGCCGAAGAATTGGCGTCTGCCGATCCGTGACATCCTCGAGTACGGCGGCGCGGAGTTCCTTTGCCCGATGGCCGGTACCATCTCCATGATGCCCGGCACCGGCTCTGATCCCGGATACCGCCGCATCGACGTCGATGTCGAAACCGGCGCTGTTTCGGGCCTGTTCTAAACTACGCAAATCTCCTGAAAGCGATGCCGCCGCTCATGCGGCGGCATCGCTCAGACTAACATCGCGCGCTCCGGCGCGCCGGAACAAGGAGAAAAACAATGTCATTTGTTACTGTCAGCTGCAACGAATTTGTTGACGTTCTGGCTTCCAAGGCTGCCGTTCCAGGCGGCGGCGGCGCGTCGGCGCTTGTCGGCGCTGTCGGCACGGCCCTTGGTTCAATGGTCGGCAGCCTCACCGTCGGCAAGAAAAAGTACGCCGATGTCGAGGCCGACATTATTGCACTTATGGATAAAGCGGCGGCCCTTCAGAAGGAGCTGCTGCACCTCGTCGATGAAGATGCGGTTGTTTTCGAGCCGCTTTCGAAAGCGTATGGTATCCCTAAGGACGATCCCAACCGTGAAAGCATCATGGAAGAAGCACTCAAAACGGCCTGCAGCGTACCAATGGATATTATGCGCGCCTGCTGCAAGGCGATCGAACTGCATGAAGAATTTGCCGCCAAGGGCAGCGCTCTGGCACTGAGCGATGTCGGCGTCGGCGTCGTATTCTGCAAATCGGCACTGATGGGCGCGAGCCTCAATGTGTTCATTAACACAAAATCCATGAAGAATAAAGAGTATGCCGCTTCCATCGAAAAGGAAGCCGACGACATGCTCAACAACTACTGCGCACAAGCGGACAAGATTTACGAGTCTGTTATCACCCGCTTGAGATAAAGGAAAGCTTGAAGCAAATTTCTGCTTTCAAATGTACCATTTTCTTGCCGCTGTTGCGGCACCAAAAAACGCACAATATAGCCATTCCCTTTCTTTGGTTGTTTTGTGCTTAATCCGACGAGAAAGGAATGGTCATTAATATGGCTGAACTGTTAAAAGGCAAGGATGTCGTCGCCGCACTCAACGAAAAGATGATGGCGGAGATCGAAACGCTCAAGGGTAAAGGTGTCACACCGACGCTGGCGATTCTGCGCGTTGGCGAGCGTCCGGACGATATTTCCTACGAGCGCGGCGCCACGAAGCGCTGCGAAACGGTCGGCGTTACCGTAAAAAACGTCATTCTCCCTGAGGACGTGACGCAGGACGTCATGCTGAAAAACGTCGAAGACCTCAACAACGATAAAGATGTGCACGGCGTGCTGATCTTCCGTCCGCTGCCCAAGCATCTGGACGAAGAAGCTGTCCGTAATGCGCTCAAGCCCGAGAAAGACGTCGACGGTATCACCGATGGCTCGATGGCCGGCGTTTTCACCGGCAACGGCAACGGTTATCCCCCCTGCACGGCTCAGGCCTGCATGGAGATCCTCGACTTCTACAAGATCGACTGCAAAGGCAAACGCGCCGTCGTTATCGGCCGCAGCCTCGTCGTCGGCAAGCCGGCCGCTGTTATGCTCATGGGCAAGAACGCGACCGTAACGGTCTGTCACACCAAAACAGTGGACATGCCGTCTGTTGCAAAAAATGCTGAGATTCTGATTGTTGCCGCAGGCAAAGCCGGCGCTGTGACGAAGGAATACCTCTCCCCCGGCCAGATCGTCGTAGACGTGGGTATCAACATGAACGACGAAGGTAAACTATGCGGCGACGTCAGCATGGAAGACGCAGAACCGATCGTCGGTGCGATCACGCCGGTCCCCGGCGGTGTTGGCACAGTGACGACATCGGTGCTCGTTTCTCACGTTGTTGAAGCGGCAAAAAAATCATTGTAAGTAAAGGAGCGTTTGTGTTATGATTATCATAGCCGAAAAACTCAACGGTTCCATTCCGTCATGCGCAAAAGCCATCGCAGCTAAAGACGATGCCTATATTAAGGACATCGCCAAGAAGCAGGCCGATGTGATCGAAGACGTCGAAGCCGGCGGCTTTATTGACGTTTGTTCCTCTGTTAAAGAGGGCGAATTTGAGGCGATGCAGTGGATGCTCGACCTCGTTAAGGAAGTAACCGACTGCCCCATCTCTGTTGACAGCCCGGACGTTGGCGTATGCATCCAGGGCATGCAGTATCTCGAAGAGAAATACGGCGACAAAAAAGGCCTGTTTAACTCAGTTTCCGGCGAGGGTGACAAATTCGACGTCGCGTTCCCGATTCTCGCAAAAAACAATTGGGACGTTATGATTCTGCTGTGCGACGATACGGGTATCCCCAAAAGCGCCGCCAAGCGTATCGAAGTTTTTGACGCTGCCATGGCTAAGGCCAAGGAATACGGCATTGAAGACAGTCGCATCCACATCGATCCCCTGATCGAGATGCTGTGTACGTCTGAAGACGGTATTGCCATGGTCGTCGAGGTCATGAGCTATATCAAAACCAACTACCCGAAAGTCCACATCTCTGGCGCCGTATCGAACATCTCGTTCAACCTGCCGGTCCGCAAGATCGTCAACATCGCGTTTACCGTTCTGGCAATGAACGCCGGCATGGACAGCGGCGTGCTCGATCCGCTCAATCAGGATCTGATGGGTGCGATCTTTGCTACGGAAGCGCTGCTCGGCCAAGACGATATGTGCATGGAGTATATTACAGCATACCGCAGCGAAATCTTCGGTAAGAAGAAATAACTTTAAGATCCTGCGTTAAGTCGCTTTAACACAGTAATTTTTTCAATTATTACAGGAGGAAGAATCACATGTCAAAAATCAAAGAAGTCGCAACCGCTGTTGAAAACGGCAAAGTTAAACTGATCGAGGGTCTTGTTCAGGAAGCTCTGGACGCTGGCGATGATCCCAACGCTATCCTCAACGACGGTATGATCGGCGCGATGAGCGTTGTTGGCGCGAAATTCCAGGCCAACGAAATCTTCGTGCCCGAAATGCTCGTCGCTGCTAAGACGATGAAAAAGGGCGTTGAGATCCTTAAGCCGTTCCTTGCCGGCGACAGCGTTGGTAAAAACGGTAAATACATCATCGGCACGGTCGCGGGCGATCTGCACGATATCGGCAAGAACCTCGTTGCGCTGATGATCGAATCCGCTGGCTTTGAAGTCATCGACCTCGGCGTCGATGTACCGGCTGAGAAGTTTGTCGAAGCGGTCAAAGCTAACCCCGACTGTAAAGTCGTCGGCGCTTCTGCCCTTCTGACAACGACGATGGACTCGCTGAAGAATACTGTCGAGACGATGATCGCTGCTGGCTGCAAAGACCAGGTTAAGATCATGGTCGGCGGCGCACCGATCACGCAGGCGTTTGCCGACGAAATCGGCGCAGACGCATACACGGCTGATGCCGGTGCTGCTGCTGTTAAGGCTGTCGATCTCGTTAGCTAAGTTAATCTTAGGACAAATAAGCCAAAACCCCTGGGCATTTAGCCCGGGGGTTTTGTTGCGTTTATGAAGCGAAGAGATAGTTGATTAAGAAAATAACCGCTCGCTCTTCCCTTTCGTGAAAATATGTAATAATAAAACCTTTGAGGAGTATATATCCAACAACAAACACTAATATTGCCAGTAAGTTACTGATTCTATCAGACGTGACTGGCGTTGTAGCAAGATATATAATCGTGATAGCCAGTAATGCTACAATGTGGATGATGACAGTATATAATGGAAACTGAAACTTTCCTTGAATGTGTTTCTGATTTCCGTCGTCTATGATCTTACCAACGAAGTGCCTGTGCGGTCCATTAATCAAAAACCTCATCTGCGTTTTCCGAATCCAGAATTCCGTATCACCAACATGTCCGATGAACTCATCCCGTAAAAGAATGCTCGGTGATATGTGCTTCCAGATCGTAGGTTTATTGATGTTTGAACGCAGGATACTTTTGCATTCATCAATGCTTTTATTTGTTATAATATGCACGTGTTTATCACACCTCGGCGCCTCCTGAAATATAGCCATATATTAGCAATAATTAACGTAATATGTCAATTCTAAACAGAAAGGCCGTTCAAGAATTTACTTTCCTGTCACTTTGTTTGCTATATCGTGGCGCCGGTTGAATCACCGAAATAATTATTCCTAAATCGCTTCGGAGACACGCCCGTTTCCTTCTTGAAAACCTTCGTGAAATAGCTTTGGTCTTTAAATCCGCATTGGCTGGAGATGATCGCGAGGCTGACGCCGTCTTCAAGGAGCATTTTTTTGCTTTTTTCGACGCGAACCTTCGTGATATATGCGGTCAGACTCATACCGGTTTCCTGCTTAAAAATGCTCGAAAGATACGATTTACTCAGATATACCTCTTTAGCCAAAGAATCAAGTGTCAGTTTGTCGGCACAGTTTTTCTTGATATAGTTCGTGATTTTAAACACGACGTCGGAGTGCTTTACCTGCGCGAGATCGAACGCCTGCACGATGAAGCGGCGGACGATATCGGAGATCCAGAACGCGAGCTGGTCAACGTCGCTATACGACTCGATCTGCAGGATGAAGTTTTCCGACAGACGGAACGTTTCCGTCGGGTCGGCGCCGGCTTCTATCGTCGCGCGCGAAAGGATGACGAGCAGTTCCAGCAGGCGCGCCTTAATAGCAGATATATCAAAATTCGAGTAGACGTAGATATGGGCAAGCATTTCGTTAAGCATCTGCAAGGCCGACGTCTTCTCGCCGCGTAAAACGGCGATCCGCAGGTCTTTTTCAAACTGGAGCAGCATGTCTGCCGACTTTGTATCCATGTCCTCGTAGAAGTCCTTGGCGACATAGATTTCCTTAAGTATCTTCTCTTGATCGTAAAGCAGATTTTGGAGCTTCTGATGCTCAACGCCGGAAATATGGGCCGTCACAACGGATAATATCTCCGAGATGTGTTGCACCTTGCGCGTTGAGAACTCCTGCAGCTGCATGACGGCCCAGGCCATCTCGGGGCTTGGCAGATCGGACAGCACGTCCTGCGCTTCGCCCATGACGAACGGGCCAAGTACCAGTCCGCCGGAAAGCGTGCCGGCGCTGGAGGAAATCGACCCGGCGATAAACGTCAGCCCCATCGGACAATAGTAAATGTAGCGTCCGTTCCAGCGGTGGGCCTCCTGACAGCCGTACAGATGTGTCTGCCGTTCGTCTTGTTTGAACGTACAATGTGCACAGAAGTTGGTTATTTCTTCTTCGCCCAGCAAATTCGGCGCACCATTGTCCGGTACGTCGACAATTTTACAGCCTATGTCTAAAAGTTCTGAAAAATGCTTTTGGTACTTTTCGCACTTTTCTTGTAAACGCGGCATCATAATTATGGCCTCATTCCTTAATCTTTATCATCTGGATATTACGAATATTGCGTACGTAATTTTGCTAAACTGTACTACTTAGGATAAAGCCGTGAACGGATTTTGTCAACTTTTTAATGTTTGGCTTCTGTTGGACAAACCCACCTAACTACTATCCCCGGTCGTACTTCGGATTATAAAAAACTTCCGGGTTTTTAATCCGGAAGTGCGCAATACTAATCGATTGTGTCATGACGAACGCTAGACGGATTTACCGCCGCGCATGGATACGCAGACGTCAAAGGCCGTATCGGCAGCTTCAACGGCGTCATCTGTATAGATATCTGCGCCGATATGATCACAGAAACGTTGCGTGACCGGTGCGCCGCCGACCATTATTTTCGTTTTTTCGCGCTGACCCTTTTCGCCGAATAACGCAACGACGTGGCGCATTTCTTCCATCGTCGCTGTCAGCAGCGCCGAACAGCACACGACATCCGCATTGTTGGCGATGACCGCGTTGTAAAACTGCTCCGCAGAGACGTCTACACCGAGATCAATGACCTTAAGTCCCTTGCTTTCCAGCATGATATGCACGATGTTCTTACCGATATCATGCATGTCACCCTTGACGGTACCAATGACGACAACGCCGGCCGAGTTGTCCTCGTCCGACATCAGATACGGTTTTAATATTTGCAGCCCGGCGTTAATCGCGCGCGACGCGACTAGCACTTGCGGAACAAAAACTTCGTCCGTCTTAAACTTCTCGGCAACAATACGCATACCGCGAAGCAGTCCCCCGTCCATAATCTCTTCAGGCGGAATCTTTTCTTCCAACGCCTCTTGAACGGTTTCTCTGACTTTAGTGGAACGACCTTTTTGCAGGTAATCGCTGATCCGTTCCAATGTGGACATCGCAGCCTCCTGAACATATTTTAATTATTTTATCATATTACAATCAGTAATTCAATCTTTTCATGTTTTTAGACGTTTGCTCCAGTACAACCGTCATTTCACTTGATATTGCCAGCTAATCATTATAAAATGATTTTATAAACAATGAGTGTGCAACCAAATTAAAACGCGCACTCAGCAAACGAACCTTAAAAGGAGAAACTGCATGAATGCTATTGAGTATGCCATCGCCATGGAAGTCGACGGTGAAGAGTATTATACCAAGCAAGCCGAGATCAACAAAGATAATGCCGTTGGCGTCGTTTCCCGCTATCTGGCAAAAGCTGAACACAGCCACGCAGAAATATTAAGAAATAAGCAAAGTAATATGGACGCCGTACTGCCGGAAACGGAATATGCCGATCTTAAAAATGTCTTTTCCGGGCGGGACAATATTAAGAGCGATATCCAGAAAACACCCAAACAGCTTGACTTTTACCGCCAAGCGCTCGATATTGAGCAAAAAAGCATCGATCTGTACGCGCAACTGCTCAACGAAACGCAGGACGCGCGCGAAAAGGCGCTGTTCAGCTATCTCGTCGAGCAGGAAAAACAGCATTTTCAGCTCGTAGAAGGATTTGTGAATATGCTCCGCCACGCGGAGGAATGGGTTGAGGACGCTGAATTCGGCCTGCGCAACGAAACATACTAAATCGATTCACTATCGAAAATCAAAAATCGACGGTCGTATGACCGTCGATTTTTTAATTGTATTTTCAGAATTAGTTTAGAAAATCCTTGAGCTTTTTACTGCGGCTTGGATGCCGAAGCTTGCGGAGCGCCTTGGCTTCGATCTGGCGGATACGTTCACGGGTGACGTTAAACTCCTTACCAACCTCTTCAAGCGTTCGTGTGCGCCCGTCCTCGATACCGAAGCGCAGACGTAAAACCTTTTCCTCGCGCGGTGTCAGCGTCCCTAATACGTCTGAAAGTTGCTCCTTAAGCAGCGTAAATGACGCGGCCTCGGCCGGCTCGGACGCGTCTTCGTCAGGGATGAAGTCGCCAAGATGACTGTCTTCCTCCTCGCCGATCGGCGTTTCAAGCGACACCGGTTCCTGCGCGATCTTTAAAATCTCACGCACTTTTTCGACGGGCATGCCCATATCGTTAGCGATTTCTTCCGGCGTCGGATCATGCCCAAGCTCCTGCAGCAGCTGGCGCGAGATGCGCATTACCTTGTTGATCGTCTCGACCATATGCACGGGAATGCGAATCGTACGCGCCTGATCGGCGATCGCACGGGTAATTGCCTGACGGATCCACCACGTGGCGTATGTTGAAAATTTATAGCCCTTGGAGTAATCAAATTTTTCCACGGCTTTGATGAGGCCGAGATTGCCTTCCTGAATCAGATCCAAAAACAGCATCCCGCGGCCGACGTAGCGCTTGGCGATACTGACGACAAGACGCAGATTGGCTTCCGCCATGCGCTTTTTAGCCTCTTTATCACCTTCAGCCATGCGCTTAGCGAGCTCAACTTCTTCCTCCGGCGTTAGCAGGTTGACTTTGCCGATCTCCTTAAGATACATACGGACGGGATCGTCAACGCTAAAGTTGTCAACCAGCGTTTCCGGATCGATCAGCTCATCCTCGTTAAGGTTTTCGATCTCCTGCAGCTCTGCAACGTCCGGTGCGGCATCGTCGCCGGGCTGGAAAGAGTCATCGCTGTCGTTGGTTTCGATATTTAAATTTTCAAGCGTATCGTAAAAACGATCGATCTGTTCCTGCTCAAGGTTTAGCTCCTCGAGTACTTCCAGCAACAGTTTTGAGCTCAGCCGTCCGTGCTTTTTCCCATCCTCGATAAGTGTTGCCAGACGCTGCTCGCTTGTCTGCTCCGCGGATTTGCCGACGTTTTCCTCTTCGTCGTGCTGTTTTGCTTTCTTATCCATGTATTATCCTCCACAACCTGATTGATCTTTATATTTTTGAAGCGTTTCAGGAGATAATTCTCCCTCCTGATTTTCTCTGATTCGTTTCTGTATTTCTGTCAGCGTGCGTTCAGGATCTGCCTTTGCGCTTTCTCTAGCGGCTTCCGCTCTTATTTTATCTATGTAATCCTGCATCGCCCTAGCACCATTGCTTATGGACACCGGCTTTTCGATGAGCCGGGTGAAGTGCGAGGCCTCAGCGCTGTCCAGCTCCGTAAGGATCGACGCCGGCGCGGTATCGAGGCCAAGCTCGCGGCGCTTTTTCAGCAGCCTGTAGACTTTACCAAGGAGCGGTGAGGTGAATTCCTCCGGTTGTAGTTTATGAGCTTCGGCTTGTTTAAATAATTCGCCGTCTGCGGCAAGCAGACATACAATGCCGGCCTCAGCCACGGCGGAATAGGTGTTTTGATATCGAAGCGCGCGCTCGGCCGGCTGTACGATCGTCGACGCGCTGAGCTCACGGCGTTCCTGTTTTTTCTTCTCCGCACTGACGCGTTTTTTAAAGGCCTTTTTGACTTCATTCATCACCGCGTCCAGCGATACACCAGCTGCTTCGGCGACCTTGGCGCCGTAGATTTCGCGTTCCAGTGCGTTGCCGATCGTTGAGAGCATCTTCGTAGCGTCGGAGAGATACTGCAGGCGGCCGTCATCGGTGTCAAGTGCGGCTTTGTTTTTAAGTGTCTGTAACCGGTAGTCTATGTGGTTCTCGCTTTTATCCAGAAGCGACGCGAACGCGTCACGGCCGTATTTTGTAATAAACTCGTCGGGGTCCTTGGCGCCCTGCATGCGCAGAACACGCACGTCAATGTCCGCTTTTTCCAGCAGGCCGATCGCACGCTGTGACGCGCGCAGGCCGGCTTCATCCGCGTCAAATGCAATAACAACCTTTTGCGCGTATCGCGACATGAGCCGCGACTGCTCCTCCGTGAGCGACGTGCCAAGCGACGCGACCGCGCCGTCAAACCCGGCCTGGTGGAGGGAAACAACGTCGATGTTCCCTTCTGTGAGTATTAGCATGCCCGATTTTGTTTTCTTGGCCAGATTTAGTGCGAAGAGATTACGGCTTTTATCAAACACCGGTGTATCGGATGAGTTGAGATATTTCGGTTCGCCGTCGTCCAGTATGCGCCCGGAGAAGCCGATGATCGAACCGCGAACGTCAATAACCGGGAACATCAAGCGGTTGCGGAACGCATCATAAACGCTGTTTTCGTCCCGGCGGCTGCGCTTGACGAGGCCGGCTTCCAGCAGTTCCTGCTTGGTGTAGCCCTTTTGCGTCATCGCGCGGTATAGTCCGTCCCACGCGTCGGGCGCCGCACCCAGGCCGAAGCGTGTAACCATGGCTTTGGAGATGCCGCGTTTTGCAATGTACGCACGCGCTGTTTCACCCTTGGGCGAATGCAAAACCGAGTAAAAATAACGCGCGGCTTCGCGGTTGAGTTCAAATACGCGTGCGCGACGGCTTTGCTGCTCCTTAGAGGCCGTATCGTCTGGTACGGTTAAACCGGCGCGTTTGGCGAGCACCTGTACAGCATCAGGAAAGGACAAGTTCTCAATCTCCATGATGAAACTGATGACGCCGCCACCTTTACCGCAGCCAAAGCAGTGATAGATCTGCTTGTCCGCATTAACCGAAAACGAGGGCGTCTTCTCACTATGGAACGGGCACAGGCCGAACATGTTGCCGCCTGTCTTTTTTGTCAGCTGGACATAGCTGCCCACAACGTCAAGGATATCGTTTTTTTGGATCAGCTCGTCTAAAAATATCTCAGGAATAGGCATTGCCGAGCAGTCCTTTCATCCATCCAAGCGCACAACACCTGCACTTGCGTCGTGTTGTCGGGCCGGATAAGTCGTTGTTGATATAATCGGTGTCCCTGCATCTGTCATTTATACCATTTCATCGGCTTTTTTATACATTTCTTAATAGCACGATGCGGATTTCGATCCTCTGTGACAATGAATATGGTGAACGGTGTCGAACCATGCCGCTACAGGACCTGCCATGCTTCCGGAATAAACAACTCGCTGTATTGGCGCATGGCGAATTTATCCGTCATACCGGAAATATAGTCAGCCGCGGCGCGCCGCTGGCCGTCTACCTCGGCGATACGCTGGTAATCGTCCGGCATTTTGTCGGGATACTTCAGGTAATAATCGAAAATCGCACGGAGAATACCATAAACCTTTTTCTCCTCGCTTTTGGCGCGCACGTTGGTGTAGACGTTGGTAAACATGTAGCTGTGAAAGCTGTCAAAAATGAAGCTGATATTCGGGCTCATGCAGATGCTGCCGCAAGCCTTGCTGGACGTAATGATATCCTTGATGATCGTATCAAGCCGCCGGGAATACGTGTCCCCGAGAGCGCAGATGAATTCGTCGGGAATATCGTTTTTTCCGAGGATACCGGCACGCTGTGCGTCGTCAACATCGTGATTTATGTATGCGGCCCGGTCAGCAAGCCGGACGACCTGCCCTTCTAACGTAGCCGGCATGCTTTTAGACGTGTGATTCAGTATGCCGTTACGAACTTCCCACGTCAGATTAAGGCCCTGTCCGCCGTGCTCGATGCGATCAATAACGCGCAAGCTTTGCTCGGCGTGATGGAAACCGCCGATGTCGCCGAGGATATCATGGAGCGCGCGTTCACCGGCGTGACCGAACGGTGTGTGACCGAGATCGTGGCCCAGCGCAATGGCTTCTGTCAAATCCTCATTGAGCATGAGCGCGCGCGTGATCGTGCGTGCAATGCGCGAGACCTCCAGCGTGTGCGTAAGACGTGTACGGTAATGGTCACCCTCCGGCTGAAGAAAGACCTGCGTTTTATGCATCAGGCGCCGGAAGGATTTGGCGTGGATGATACGGTCTGTATCGCGCTGAAAGCAGGTGCGGACGTCACTTTCGGCTTCGTAGACCTCGCGCCCTTTTGATTGCGCCGATTGAACACCTTCCGGCGCGACGAGCACTTTTTCAAGATTCTGTCGATTTTCTCTGACGGTCATACACTCTCCCCTTCCTTTAACGTCCTACTGTCTTATACGAAAAACGATTAATAAACCCTTTATTTTTTCTTTTTTTCTTTTTTAGCGCCTTCGAGCGACCAACAATTTAATAAAAGAAACAACCCGGCTATTCGCCTGACCGACAGGCTGTAATTAGCCGGGTAAATCCGTGTCTGCTTGGTTACGAAGATGCCGCGATGACGATCAACACGCTAATTGTAGCTGCGGAATCGCGTCGGCTTGGGCCGCATCTTAATACCGGAGACGATACCCATCGCGGCGAACAGTGTGATGATCGACGAGCCGCCGGCGCTGAAAAACGGCAGGGTCAGCCCGATGACAGGCGTGAGGCCCAGGCACATACCGATGTTCTCAAGCGTCTGAAAAATCAGCATCGCAGCAAAACCAGAACAGACGAGCAGTCCGGTGGTGCTGTTGGACCGGATACCGACCTGCACGCATCGAATGATAATCAAGAGCAGTAGTAAAATGACGGCGAACGAACCGACAAAGCCCAGTTCTTCGCCGGCAACAGAAAAAACGAAATCCGTGTGCTGCTTCGGGACGGTCCCGGCCTGGGTTATAACGCCGTTACCAAGCCCTTGCCCTAAGAAGCCGCCGGTAGCGATAGCAAGCCTCGACAGATTGGGCTGATAGCGTACATTTTGCCCTTTGGGATCAATCGATATGTCGTACGGGGCGAGGATGCGCATTTTTTGTCCGTCCGACAAGAGGCCGCCGTGCCATGCCAGCAGAATAACACCGGCCAGCAGTACCATGCCAAGCAGGATCCATTTTACATCGATACCGCCGATGAAAAGCATCACAACCAAGATAAAAAGGTACACCAGACCCGATCCGAGGTCACGAGAGGATACCAGGATCAACCCGAATAAAACGCCGAACATGATCAGTATTTTCAACAGTGATAAGGCCTCGTTGAGCATCCGGCGGTCTTTGTAGTCGGCGATCATCTTAGCCAAGATGATGGTAAACGGGATCTTAACAAGCTCTGCAGGCTGAATCCCGATTGATCCGAAGCGCAGCCAAGCTTTATTGCCTGTGTCCCCCTCGACACCCCAAATAAATAACGTCGAGATGAATAAAATACTCACAGCATATAGGATTTTTGACTTATCGGCGATCGTATCGATATCCATTAAAGAAAACAGAATGTATAGCCCGAGACCGATGACGAGTGCGACCGCCTGTACATATAAGGTTGAGGTGTACTCCAAATGATTTGTTGCGCTTTTAATCAGCACCATACCGTACCCGGTGCTGATCAGGCAAAGCGCGAGCAGGAGCATGTCCGATTCGCGTATATATTTAAGTATCGCATCGAGTTTTCGTTTCATCGTCGGCTCCTGATATTATTGGGTATCTGTAGGGTTATTCTAGCATCGTTTGCCGGCGGCGTAAACAGCAAATTGGGTCTTTAACATCTTGTTCATAAGTGATATACTCCCAGTAACAACTGTCAAAGGAATTTTTGAGGCATGACCGTGTATTCCAGCAGCGAACAAGACACGTTTAACACCGGCGCCGAATTGGCCGGGCAACTTGCTCCGGGCAGTGCTGTAGCGCTTTACGGCGAGCTTGGCGCGGGCAAAACGGCGTTCGTGCGCGGACTTGCCGCAGGGCTTGGGATCGACTTTCCCGTCACAAGCCCGACGTTTACAATTGTTAACGAATACCCCGGCGTTATGCCGCTGTTTCACTTTGATCTGTATCGGATCAGCAGCACCGACGAGCTGTTCGAGCTCGGCTGGGATGAGTATTTTGAACGCGGCGGCGTCGTTGCGGCCGAGTGGTGCGAAAACGTCCCCGGTGCGTTCACCGACACGCCTGTCACCGTTCGCATCGACAAGACGGGAGACGACGCTCGGCGTATTGAGATCACGTTTCCGGGAGATAAGTCATGATCATTCTGGCACTTGAATCCTCCGCTAAAGCCGCCTCCGTCGCTGTTTGCGACGACGAGACGCTCAAAGCGCAGTATTTCCATAATGCCGGCCTGACGCACAGCGTGACGCTGATGAAGCTGGCCGAGGACGTCTTAACCAGCCTCAAATTGACCACCGCAGATATCGACCGCATTGCCGTCGCGCGCGGGCCGGGCTCGTTCACAGGCGTGCGCATCGGTGTGTCGGCCGCAATCGGCCTCGGCTGGGGCGCCGAGAAGCCCCTGTGCGGCGTCTCAACGCTTGAGGCTATGGCGTATCAGGTGGAGGACCCGTTCGTCGTCGTATGCCCCGTGATGGACGCGCGGCGCGGGCAGGTGTATACAGCAACATTCCGATGTACCGGCGCACCGCCGAAACGTCTGTCTGAAGATCGCGCGATATCGATCGACGAGCTGCTGGCCGAAGCGGCTCAAGCGGACAAGCCTTATTATTTCCTTGGTGACGGGGCCGGACTATGTCAAAGCGCTTTTAAAGCGGCTGGAGTCAAAAGCATCCTCGCACCGACCTTGCTGCGCTGGCAGACGGCGTACGGTGTCGCACGCGCTGCGATGACCGCCGAGCCTGTGACGGCGTCGGAGCTTGAACCTGTTTATCTGCGCGTTTCGCAAGCTGAGCGAGAGCGCCAGGAACGAGAAAAAGACAAAAAGTCTTAACAATATAAAAATGAACCGACGATCACCCGGCGGGATCGTCCGGCAAAAAAACATCGCCGGAGAAACGGATGACAGATATGCTGCACGTACTCGACCACCCTCTCCTTCAACATAAGCTCTCGATCATCAGAGAAGAGAAAACCAGTGTCAAGGAATTCCGCGAGCTGATATCGGAAATCGCCACGCTCATGTGTTATGAAGCGACACGCGACCTGCCTGTTGAGGTTACCGAGGTTCAGACACCGGTTGCCGTGGCGAAGGTCAAGAAGATTGCCGGTAAAAAAATGGCCGTCGTACCCATCCTGCGTGCCGGGCTTGGCATGGTTGACGGGATGCTCACGCTCGTGCCGTCGGCGAAGGTCGGTCATATCGGCCTGTACCGCGATCCCGATACGCTTGAGCCGGTCGAGTACTATTGCAAGCTGCCCAAAGATATTAACGAGCGCGACGTTTACATCGTCGACCCGATGCTCGCTACCGGCGGCAGTGCGACGGCGGCGATTCAGTTTATCAAAAACTACGGCTGCAGCCATATCAAGCTGCTGTGCATCATCTCCGCACCAGAGGGCATCAAGCGCGTGCAGGACGATCATCCCGACGTAGAGATCTTTGTTGCATCTGTTGACGAGAAGCTCAACGACCACGGCTACATCGTCCCCGGTCTCGGTGACGCCGGCGACCGGATATTCGGCACGAAATAAGTAGGAAATAATAGTTAAAAACTCCGGTTTATTACCGGAGTTTTTCTTATACTAATTCAGCCATGAGATAATCATATATGCTTCTATGCCGAGCAACAACACTTGTGTGCCGACAATCTGCCATTTTAAAACTTTTCCAGATAGTCTTTCACTGTCCGTGAAATAGCTTATTAATGTCAAAAAGCTAACAGCCGGTATAATAAAGATTCGGAATTTACTGCCATAAATCACGGTGCCGGCCAATGTTGGACTTACATTTGGCGATACTTCCCCAATTGGTACCTTCGCGGGTAAAAAGAAGATGGCGACGACCGCGCACAGTAAACTGATGATCGGAATCGGAACACTCCATTTCAAAAATTTTTTCGCTTTCATAGCATCCCCTTCCTTATTCGGCGAGATCCGCCCACGCTTCAAGCTTTTCATCAAGCTCGGTCTGGACGGACACCTCTTCGGCTTCCAATTCTATCAGCTTCTCATAGTCCGAGCCGTTGTCCTCTTTCTGCGACGCGATCGCGCTGAGTGTTTCCTCCAGCTTTGATATTTCGCGCTCGAGGCGCTCGATTTGTTTGGCAACCGACGGCATACCCTTGCCGCGCCGCTTTTTCCCGCCGGATGTTTCCGCCCTTTTTTCTTTATTGACAGCCGCCGCGTTTTGCTGGAGTGTTTTTTGAGTGCGGTATTCCGAGTATGTGCCTTTATAGTCGATGATTTGTCCGTTTTCAAGCTCCCAGACACGCGTGGCGAACCGATTAATAAAATATCGGTCATGCGAGACAAATAGGAGCGTTTCGGCGTAGTCCTCCAGCGCTTGCTCGATCCATTCGCGCGAGGCGATGTCCAGATGGTTTGTCGGCTCATCGAGTACAAGAAAGTTAATATCGTCATTCATAAGCATGCACAGCATCAAGCGGCTCTGCTCGCCGCCGGACAAGTCGGCCACACGCTTGAACACGTCTTCCCCGCTGAATTTGTACGCGCCAAGGCGGTTGCGCGCCGACTGCGGCGACGCGTTTGTTTCGTAGACGAGCGTATCAAGTACCGTCCTGTTCGGCTGCGCAAAGTGAACGACCTGCGGCAGATACGCCGCCTTGACAGCCGGCCCGATCTTGACGACACCGCCGTCCGGCGGCAGCTCACCAAGCAGAATTTTAATCAGAGTTGACTTCCCTGTCCCATTGTCGCCGATGAGCGCGATGCGCTCGCCGCCTGTGACGGTGAGCGTCACGTCTGAAAAGAGCGCTTTGTCATCGTAGGATTTCGACAGCCCCTTTAAGACGAGTGCTTCGTCGCCGCGAAACGCTTTTTCGCCGAAGCGTGCGCGCATCGATTTGTCCTTGTCGGGTCGGTCTGTCTGCAATACGCGCTCAATGCGTGACTCGATCGCTTGCGCTTTGCGAATAAGCCGCTTGTTGCCTGTGCCCCACTGGTGAAGCCGGTCGGCAGATTCCTGCAACCGCTTGGCTTCGGACCGCTCGCGCTCGTAGCGTATAAGCTGCTCCTCGTACCGCCGCTGCTTCTCTGCGACGTAAAAGCTGTAATTGCCGCTGTAGAACTCGGCTTTTCCGTTAGCGATTTCAATCGTACGCGTGACGGCATGATCGAGAAAGTATCGGTCATGCGAGATGATGAGCGCGGTGCCCTTAAAGCGCGCGAGATAGGCTTCCAGCCATTCTGTTGCGCTGATATCGAGATGGTTGGTCGGTTCGTCCAGTAAAAGGATGTCCGTGTCTTCTAAAATCAGCCGCGCAAGATTCACGCGCGTCTTTTCGCCGCCCGACAGCGTCGCGAACAGCTGAGCACGCTGCGCCGACGGTATTTCAAGGCCGTTGGCAACGCGGTTGCGCTCAACGTCGAGATCGTAGCCGCCGCGCCGCTCAAACTCAAACGCGAGCGCGTCGTATTCTTTTAAAAGCTCGGGCGCATCGGACGATGCCATGCGCGTCGTCAGCTCGTCCATCCGCGCACGCATATCCAGCACCGGCTTTTGCGCCGTAGTCAGCACGTCTTCGGTTGTGTAATGGTCCGGATAGACGGGTATCTGCGAGATGAGACCGATGCGTTTATGCTTCGGGATTACGACGTCGCCCTCATCGCTCGACAGCGCGCCGGACAAGATGCGAAACAGCGTGGTCTTACCCGCGCCGTTTTTGCCGAGCAGGCCAACGCGCTCACCTTCGGCTATGTCAAAGGTAAGCCCATCGAGGACGTTGGTACCTTCCTCGAACGCTTTTATGATGTTTTGTACCGAGATATCCGTCATGCTTCGCTCCGCTTGCATAATTATTGCAGTTCATACTTTGCCGTTTAAATCGGCTCAACTTTCGTATTATAGCATATAGTTGTTGTTTATCTCAATGCGCTTATGCTATAATACGTGCAACATATCCCGCGCTTATGCCATTTGTCGTCAAAGCGCCGGTAAGTGGCCGTTCTATGAATCCGCTGCTTGAAACAACGGTGTATAAATAGTTGTTTCGTGAAATAATACCCGAGGTGATCGTGTGCGATTTGCCATTGATGGTTCTGTCAATATTCAAGAGGTCCTGCGTTACGATGTTGTTATCGTCGGTGCGGGACTGGCCGGGCTATATACAGCCCTGAATGTCGACGACCGATATTCCTGTCTGATTCTGGCTAAGGATCGGATCGATATGTCTAATTCCTGGTTTGCACAGGGCGGCATCGCCGCCGCTATTTCCAGCGAAGACGCGCCAATGTTCCATTTCGAGGACACGCTGATTGCCGGCGCCGGCCTATGCGACACGGACGCCGTCGGTATGCTTGTTGCCGAGGGGCCGAGCGACATTAACCGGCTTGTTTCGCTGCGCGTCCCGTTTGACATCAACGAACTGGGCAACCTCCAGATCACACGCGAGGGCGGCCATCGGAAAAACAGGATCGTCCATGCCGGCGGCGACGCAACGGGCCGTGAAACAGTCAAGGCGCTGGCGCATATCGTTTCACAGCGTCCCAATATCACGTTTAGTGAAAACACTTGTTTTTACGATATTCTGCTCGACGGCGACGGCGCGATCAGCGGGCTCATCGCCAAGAAGAATGACAATGCCTTTTTCCGTGTCGATACGACGCGCGTCGTGATCGCCACTGGCGGTATCGGACAAGTCTATAAATCGACGACCAATCCGGCTGTGGCAACCGGCGACGGTATAGCCGCTGCGATGCGCGCCGGCGCACGGATCAAGAACATTGAGTTCATCCAGTTCCATCCGACCGGACTGTGGACGCCGGAGCTTGAAGATCGGGAGTTTCTGATTTCGGAAGCCGTCCGCGGCGAAGGCGGCCTGCTGAAGAATAAAGACGGCGTCCGTTTCATGGACGGCGCGCACGAGCTTGCTGAGCTCGCCCCGCGTGACATCGTCGCGCGCGCTGTCGTTCAGGAGCTTACACGCACCGGACAGGATCACGTTTATGTCGACATCACAGCCAAGGACGAAGAATATTTAAAGCACCGCTTCCCTACCATCTATGAAGAATGCCTCAAACACGGCATTAACATCGCGCACGACTGGATCCCCGTATGCCCCGTCCAGCATTATCTGATGGGTGGGATCGACACCGACTTAGATGGTCGATCGAACATCCCCGGTCTGTATGCCGCAGGCGAAGCCGCGCATACCGGCGTACACGGCGCCAACCGACTTGCGTCCAACTCGATGCTGGAGTGCCTTGTGTTCGGCCGTCGCGCCGCCGAGGACATCAATCAATCACTCGCTTACCGGCCGACCGGTAAACCGGCTGTCGTCCCGGCTATGCCGGTACGCCCGGCATCCAATCTTGATTATGCGGAAATGCGCCAGCGTATACGCGGTCTGATGAGCCAATACGGCTACGTTGCGCGCAGCGCGTCGGGCATGGAGACGGCTATGACCGAAATCAGTGCGATTCAGAAGCAGCTGGAGGCTGTTTTTGACGATAGTATTGTGTATCTGGAAATGCTCAACATCGCGGCAATCGCGTTATCGATCCTGACCGCGGCACATGGGCGGCGTGAGAGCGTCGGATCTCACTTCAGGGAGGATTACTGTAATGAGCCAAACACTTAACGCGGCGGCGATCCAAAAGCTGATTACCGACGCGCTCAACGAGGACATCGGCGCAGGCGACGTCACGACGATTTCCTGCGTTCCGGAGGATGCGACCAGCAAGGCGCGCTTTATTGCCAAGCAACCCGGTGTGATTTGCGGTCTCGACGTCGCAGCGCGCGTGTTTCACGCGCTTGATCATCGCTTGCGGTTCAAGCCGTATAAAAAAGACGGCGACCGCGTCGCCGCCGGAGATATCGTCGCCGAGATTGACGGTGCGTCGCGCAGCATCCTGACCGGTGAGCGCACGGCGCTGAATCTGCTGCAGCATTTGTCCGGTATTGCGACGCGCACCAATGACGCCGTCGAAAAGGTCAAGGACACGAGAACAGAGATCGTCGACACACGTAAAACGACGCCAGGTCTAAGGATGCTCGAAAAATACGCTGTGCGCTGCGGCGGCGGAAAAAATCACCGTTACGGCCTGTCTGACGGCGTACTCATCAAGGATAACCACATTTCTGCCGCCGGCGGGATAAAAAAAGCCGTTGACGCTGTGCGCAAAACGGCGCCGCACACGCTGAAAATTGAGGTCGAGACAGAAAATATAAAGCAGATTGATGAGGCGCTGGACGCCGGCGCGGACATCATCATGCTTGACAATATGACGCTCGATCAGATGACCGAGGCTGTCCGCCACATCGCCGGGCGCGCACTCACGGAAGCGTCCGGTAATATGGGCGACAAGGATTTAGCCCAAGTCGCCGGTACCGGTGTCGACTTTATTTCTATCGGCGCACTTACCCATTCTGTTACAGCGCTTGACATCAGCTTAAAATTCAAATAATAGACCAAAAAGAAAAGCGGGGCGTTTGCCCCGCTTTTTGTGTGCTTGACAATCAAGCATCAGGACGATATACTAATTTAGTAATTTACTAATTTAGTGGGGACGATATGAAAATTCCAATAAGTCTAAAGCATAAGCCGGTGATCGTTTCGGAAGATTACGATCAAATTGACGGCAAGTACGCCGGGAATACGGACACAATGGGTCTGTCGATTGGCCTGGCGCAATGGAATGACCGCGGCAAGGTTGACGCGTCGGCAAAAATCTGGCGATACACGGGTGAAAAATGGTCGCGCCAGTCGGAAGAAATGCCGCTGCACCGCGTGATCGATCTGGCGATGCTGATTTGCCGCTCGATGACGTATCTGCATGACGCCTATAAATATCCAAAGCTATATGATCCCGACAAGCCGGAGATCGACAAAATCGCACTGCAGGGCGGCGCGCTGGATATTGCCATTGATACGGACAATCCGATGATTGACGAGGATATCGTCTTGCTGCGTGATGCGCTGAAAGACGAAGACGAACGCCTGAGCGAACGGCTGCACCGGCTGTCTGCGATGCTGCAGGAAATGGGGTACTGAACATGACCGATAAAACCGAAAGAAAAAAACAGATTGCCGACTACAAACAGCGTACAATTACAGGCGGGGTCTATGTTATACACAACACACAAAACGATAAAATCTGGCTCGACTGCTCCGCCGATATTGCCGCTGTTCAAAACCGCTTTGAATTCTCAAAGCAAACCGGCTCGTGCATCTATCTAACATTCCGCACCGACTGGGACAAGTTCGGGCAGGACGCTTTTACGCTTGAAGTGCTCGAAACGCTTGACAAAACCGATAAACAGACGGATACGCAGTTTATGGACGATCTATTCACGCTCAAAGACATTTGGTCAGAAAAGCTCAGCAGCGCCGATTTTTATTAATCGGCGCTGTCCCTTTTTTTAAGCCATGCATTAGTGACACAAACGCGCCTGCGCTCATACGATAGAACGTATGTGAAGCGAGGTGAGTCACTTGTTCGGTAACAACGATCTCTTTACGACCGCTATTGTCGCCATCGTCCTACTGTGCCTGATCAATTGCTGCTGCTGTGGAAATAACAACGGCCTGGCCGATGTCGCCGGCGTCGCCGGTGCATCGACCGGTAAAAACGGCTGCTGATCTTACACAAACTTGGCGAAAACGGTACAAAGGATTCAGGCTGCGTTCAGAACAGCTTCAGCCGTCGGATATTTACATATGGAAATACGGCGTTTCGCTCATATCCGGTTGCAGGCTGAACAGCCACAAGCCCTCGCAAAAAAAGAAAGCGGGTCTTCCCCGCTTTCTTTTTATTTTGTTACGCCTTGCCGTCACAGCCGAGCACGTCGACGATTTTGTGCTTTACGAGTGTCCGGATGTTGTCGCGTGCCGGCGACAAAAACTGCCGCGGATCAAAGTGCGACGGGTTTTCGGCCAGATGCTGCCGCACGCCGGCTGTCATCGCCAGGCGCAGGTCGGAGTCGATGTTAATCTTGCATACGGCCATGCGCGCCGCCTGACGGAGCATGTCCTCCGGGATGCCGATGGCGTCCGGCATGTTGCCGCCGTTGGCGTTGATCGTTTGGACGTATTCCGGCACCACGCTCGACGCGCCGTGCAGTACAATCGGAAAGCCCGGCAGCCGACGGCTGACTTCTTCCAGAATATCAAAGCGCAAACGCGGCTTTTGCCCGGGCTTGAACTTATACGCGCCGTGGCTTGTCCCGATGGCGATGGCCAGAGAGTCGACGCCAGTGCGTGTGACGAATTCCTCGACCTCGTCCGGCTGCGTGAAGCTCGCGTCCTCGTCGGTGACGTTGACATCGTCTTCAATACCGGCGAGCTTGCCCAGCTCCCCTTCGACGACGACACCGCGCGCGTGCGCGTAGTCGACGACGCGCCGCGTCAGTTCAATGTTATCTTCAAAGCTATGCTTGGATCCGTCGATCATGACAGACGAAAAGCCGCCGTCAATACAGTCTTTGCAGATGTCAAAGTCGGCACCGTGGTCGAGATGCACGACGATGGGCAGGTTCGTATCCTCCAGTGCCGCGTCGATCAGCTTCATCAGATAGACATGCTTGGCGTATTTACGCGCGCCGGCGGACACCTGCAGGATCAGCGGTGCGCTGACCTCTTTAGCAGCTTCGGTGATCCCCTGCACGATCTCCATGTTATTGACATTGAACGCGCCGATGGCGTAACCGCCCTCGTACGCTTTTTTGAACATCTCGGTGGATGTGACAATCGGCATAATATTATCCCCTTTCGTTTCCGCCATCATGGCAGAAGGTATCTTCCATTATTCAGCTTGTACTATTCTATCACAAATGAGGCTCATTTCAAGAAAAACGAACGTCAAGGCCGGTATATTACAGTTTGATTTTAGACGGCCGCTGTGATATTATTTAATACAATAAAGCGTAATATACCGGAGGTTCACAATGACAGATAAACTCATCGGCGGATGTATTTTTGCCCAGTCCGGCGGACCGACTGCCGTCATCAACGCCAGCGCCTACGGCGTGATTAAAACAGCACTTGAAGCACCGGAAATCACCCACGTTTACGGCGCGGCGCACGGCATTACAGGCATTTTAGATAATATGCTGTACGACATGGGTCAAGAAGACCCAAAAGAGCTTGAACTGCTCGTTAATACGCCGTCATCTGCACTCGGATCGTGCCGGTACAAGCTGGCGGATCCCGAAAAGGATGACACGGATTACATAAAGATCCTCGATACGTTTAAGAAGCACAATATCCGCTACTTCTTTTATAATGGCGGCAATGATTCGATGGACACCTGTAATAAGGTCAGCCACTATTTACAGCAGGCTGGCTGGGACTGCCGTGTCATCGGTATTCCGAAAACGATTGACAATGACCTGTTCGGCACCGACCACTGCCCCGGCTACGGCAGCGCCGCAAAATATATCGCCACAAGCGTCGCGGAAATCTGCAAGGATACCCACGTGTACGACGTCGGTACGATCACGGTTGTTGAAATCATGGGCCGCCATGCCGGCTGGCTGACGGCCGCGTCGGCACTGGCGTCGATCTCGTGCGCGCAGCCGGACCTTATCTATCTGCCGGAGGTCGTGTTTGACGTCGAGCAATTCCTGGAGGATGTAACAACGATCTTTGCGCAAAAGAATAAGTGCCTGATCGCCGTGTCGGAAGGCGTGCGCGATGAGGACGGCGCGTTCATATCCGAGGCCAAGCAGTCCGCGACTGACGGCTTCGGCCACGCACAGCTCGGCGGCCTTGCGATGACGCTGGCGGGTCTCATTAAGCTGCGCACCGACTCCAAGGTGCGCGGGATCGAGCTGAGCCTGCTGCAGCGCTGCGGCGCGCATCTGGCTTCCCAAACCGACATTGACGAAGCGTTCATGGCCGGAAAATTCGCCGTTGAACAGGCGCTCGCCGGTCACACCGGCAAGATGGCGGCGTTCGAGCGCATCGATCATAACGGGCAGTACGGCTGCAAGATGATTTTGCAGCCGCTGTCGATCGTCGCCAACGTGGAAAAGAAGGTGCCTCGTGAATGGATCAATGAAGCCGGTAACAACATCCTCGATCCGTTTTTGGAGTACGCACTGCCGCTTGTCCAAGGTGAAAATACACGAGCACTGGAGTTCGGCTTGCCGCGGTTCGCGCAGCTGAAAAAAATACCTGTCGCCTAAACCGTATACCATCGCCGTGACTAGCGGCGAAGAAATTATAGACGGGGGTTACTAACATGCACATCACGTCCATGGAAAACGCGTTCTCGCTTAAAGGGAAAAATGCCATTGTGACCGGCGGCAACAAGGGCATCGGCCTGGGTATTGTACAAGCATTGGCGCATCAAGGTGCAAGCGTTGCGATTTTTGCGCGTGACGAAGCGGCCGCCGCCGACGTCATCGCGGAGCTCAGTGGCAAGTACGACGGCAAATTCTCGTTTTATAAAACGGATATTTCCAGTATGGACAGCTGTAAGGCTTCTGTCGACCAATGCGTCGCCGATTACGGCTCGGTTGACATACTGGTCAACAACGCGGGCGTTGCTGCCGGCGGGCTTTTACTGGACATGGACGAGGACCTATCCTCTTGGTATCACTGCTTTGACATTGATCTTAACGGTGCAGTACGCATGTGCTATAACGTTTGCAAATACATGCGTGACGCCGGAAATGGCGGCCGCGTGATTAACATCACCTCTAACGCCGGTGATATCGTCAACGTACCGCTGCTGACGTCCTACGCGGCGGCCAAGGCGGCGCTGAATCATTTTACTCGCTGCTTTGCGATCGAGATGGCGCCTCACGGCGTACGCGTCAATGCCATCGCGCCTGGTTTCACGCTTTCAAACTTCGCCAAAGCCATACCTGAGGATTTAAAGGCTGAAATGTGCAAAGAGATCCCCATCGGCCGCTTTGCCGAGGCCGTTGAAATCGGCGCGTTGGCCGCCTATCTGGCCAGCGACGCGTCCGACGCCGTCACCGGCGCCGTCTTTACTGCCGACGGCGGCTATTCCCTGGCGCACTGAACCGATCAAGGGCTTATTAATAATCATGTCGTCAGGACTATGGGGAGCACTGAATGAAACGACCGACTGTATATAAAACGCCGCTGATTGTCGGCTGGTGCCTGCTGGCGATCGGCTTGCTTGCGGCATTTAATTTGACCTATATGCCGTCGTTCGTTGACGACTTCGACGGCATGAACGGCGGTTTTGCGCTGATTATGTTCGGCGTGTTTCTGATCGTTGTCGCGGTCGTGATGCTGGTCATTTTCGGCCGGCTTAATCGCCAGTTTCGCGCGATGCTGTCCGGCAACGTGCTCGTTTCCGGCGTTTTACCACGCAGTATACATGCGTATTTCAGCACCGACAGGGCCGAAGCCATTCAAAGCGCCAACAAAACAGGCCTCTTTATAACACTGATATTCAGCACGTTGATCGGATTAATCCTCGGCGCTGCGGCAGACGTGACTTTTTTCTACATCTGCCTCGGCATTGACGCCTTTGTGACGCTGGCTTATTTCGTCGTTACCGCTTTTCGGATGAGCAAGGTGCGCCGTCCGCACGCACTGGCCTGCTTGAGTGTCGGCGGCGCGTATGTGTTCGGCGAACTGCATAGCTGGAGCATCGCCGGCGCGCAGCCGGTCGAGATTGACTACACGGACGGTACGGCCGAACATCTGCCCTGCCCGTGCATCCGGGTGACGTATATGGCGCCGGCATACCCCGGCCCGCGTCGTGAATCCATCACAATCCCTGTCGTACAAAGTCAGGCGCAGCGCGCCGAGCGCGCGGTGTCGGTCATCCGCCGGACATACGGCATCTGAGTAGGATATTACGCATAAAACAAGACCTGTAACCGTGTTGGTTACAGGTCTTGTTACTTTTGGATGAACTAAGCGGCAGGTATCGGATGATAGTCATTGCGGTAGTCGACCGAAGAAATACGGTATGGCATCGCGTCGTGCGTCTGTTCAATTATCGTGCGTGTTTCCAGATCAAAGATCAGCGTCTGACGGAAAATCAGGCAGTTTTTATCGGCGGGGTTCTGGTTGCCGCCAAACACGAGATTACCAAGCGAGTACGCGATCTGCTTGCCCTTGTAGGTCTCCACCTCCTGCGCGACGTGCGGATGATGCCCGATTACCAAGTCTGCCCCCTGATCGATGCAGTAGTGCGCAATCGCCTGCTGCGTTGAGCTACTGTGATACGTGCCCTCAATACCCCAATGGAAGTTGAACACGATGAACTCCGCGCCTTGTGCTTTCAAGGTTTCGACAGCGTTGTCGATAAACGTTTTCTGCGCCGAGTCGAAGGACCAGCCGACGTTAGACGCAAAACCGATTTTTACACCTTTAACCGTCACAATCGGCAGCTGATCATAGCCCGATACCGCAACGTATGGCGATAGATTGTCCAGTGTGTCCTGATAGCCCTGCGCGAGGTAATCCATCGAGTGGTTGTTGGCCACCGTGACAACGTCGACGCTGCCGTACTCGAGAATTTCCGCATATTCCGGCCGTCCCCGGAACACAAAGGTTTTACTTAAGGAGCTTGTAGACGTTGTCAGCGTCCCCTCAAAGTTTACCATGGTCAGATCATCGTCATAGAACGCATCAATGTCCGAGAAGAAGTATGCCGGGCCCATCAAGTCATACATCTCGTCAAAAGAGCGATAATAGGAAAAGTCTTTACCGCGCCCGAAGGTACAGTCGCCGCCGAAGGTCAGATCAATCTGCACCTGATCGTAGCCGGGTGCGTCGCGCCAGTCGGGATAGACGTCTTGGACGCGCATGGAATCGTGCATCCGCACCAGCGTAACGATCGCCTGCTCGATTGTGAAGTGGCCGAGCGGCATAAAGCGCCCCGCGTCTCCGCCCATGAGGGCTGTACCGCTGCTGTCGGTTCGCCCAGACGCAAATTTGACGGCCTGCACAGCCCAGCGCGGGATCTCGAAGGAATCACTGAAGCGCATCGGCGCCGTACTGGCCTCCGTAACGTCCAAGGCTTCCATGCATCGCTGGAGCACGACGGCGGCCTCAGCACGCGTGAGGTTGTCGTCCGGCCGGAAAAAGCCGGCGTAACCGAACATGATGTTCATTTTGCTGGCCAGTTCTGCGTAGAGGTAGTTTGTATCCAGAAAGCTGCCGGATGCTACGCTCGGCGTCTGTTGTTCGTCCGGCATAGTGAGTGCCGCCACTCGCGTCTCAAAAGAATTCGACAAGATACTGCCACCCGCCGCATTGGACTGCGTGCCGGTCTGCAAAGTAAGCCCGTACGCATCGGCCAGCTCCGAAACGTCGCGATTTTGCTCGGCAGCGATGAACTCCACCATCAAGCGGGCAAGCTGCAGGCGCGTGATGTACGCCGTATAGTCTTCACCTAAATCAAAGCTTGGTGAAACAAGCCCGGCATCATACGCCGCTGACACATAGTCACGTGCCCATGGACTGACGATTTTTCGGTTTAAATCTACGTCTTGCGTGGCAATGGCCGAAAACGGAATCACCGATAATCCCATGCAAACAGCCAAGAAAAAAACAAAAGCGGCTCTAATAGGTTTTTTCATCCGACCTTCTCCCCTTTTGCAGCCTGTCTAGGCGCGTCATCACGGATTCCGACTGTAAGCTCCATGTGTTACCTCCGGTTCCTCAGTGCGAAACGAAATCATACAAATTATAACACATCCTGATTTTTACTGGAAGAACAAGATACCGCATGATACGGATAGCGTATCAGCTTGATCTTTCAGTTCGTGTAACACGCTTATAAATTATGAGGAACAACCAATAATAATGCTTCGTTTGCCCGCCATTGCGGCTCTTGAGATCTCATTAAAAAGCGCAGAATTACGTATTATTGTCCAATATTCTTCTTTTTTACAGGAGTTTACACGAGCAGCGGCGTAGTTATTTGACAGCGCCTCGGAAACGGCGTATATTAAAGATAACATTAATAGTAATTTGTGCTTTAGGGCGGGAATCTCTTGGTGAGTCCCGCCCTTTTTTTATTCAGATCACTCAATAATGATTGCTTTAGCAAAATTAGGAGGATAATATGGATATTAGCGGAAAATATATAACACACACGACTTTTGGCAGAGGTAAAATCGTCAGTCTAAAAAAGGGTATCGTCACGATTTTATTTGAGGAGTCTAAAACGAAGAAAAGATTTGTCTATCCAAGTGCTTTTGGCATCTTTCTGACACTTGAAGACGCAGATTTACGTAAAGAAATGAAGCAGTATCAAGACGAGCTCGCTGTGCTTCTAAAAGGCGACGATGCCACACCTGTTCCGGCGGCGCAAGAAGTCGCGCCGAAAAAAGCTGCAAAAAAAGCACCTGCCAAAGCCGCCGCAAAAACCACAACAAAAACGACAACGAAACCCACAACAAAACCTAAAAAGAGCCAAACGCTCTAGGAGAGTTATGAAAATACTGCTCGTATACCCGGATACGCCTGTCACCTATTGGGGCTTTCAGCATGCGCTGAAATTTGTTTCCAAAAAGGCAGCGTTCCCGCCGCTGGGGCTGATTACTGTCGCCGCAATGCTCCCGGCACATTATGAGAAAAGGCTAGTCGACATGAACGTCGAGAAGCTGTACGACAGGGATATCGACTGGGCGGACTATGTTTTCATCAGTGCCATGGTGGTGCAGAAACAGTCCGTTCGAGATGTTATTGAACGATGCAAATCGCGTGGCACGAAGACTGTCGCCGGCGGGCCGCTTTTCACAGCGGACGCTGAAAGCTACACAGACGTTGATCACCTTGTCTTAAACGAAGGCGAATTGACAATGCCTGAATTCCTGCAGGACCTTGAACGTGGTGAGCCGAAACAGATTTACACAACGGACAAATGGTCAGATATGGCCGATACGCCGGTGCCATTGTGGTCGCTGATTAACGTCAATAAGTACGCTTCACTCAATATTCAGTATTCAAGGGGCTGTCCGTTCAATTGCGAGTTTTGTGATATTACTTCGCTTTTCGGCCACACACCGCGGACAAAAAGTGCCCAGCAGCTTTTATTGGAGTTGGACGCCATATACGCTGCCGGATGGAAGGGCGATGTCTTTTTCGTCGACGACAATTTCATCGGCAATAAACGAAAACTAGTCAGCGAGATACTGCCGGCAATTATACAATGGCTGGCAGACCATCGGTACCCCTTCAGCTTTTCGACAGAAGCGTCCATCAATCTGGCCGATGACGCCGAACTGCTGGATATGATCGTCAAAGCAGGATTTAACAGCGTATTCATCGGTATCGAGACACCGGACGAAACCAGTTTGAATGAGTGCAAAAAGACTCAAAATAGAAACCGCGACCTGATCTCCAGCGTTAATATAATACAGCAGGCGGGCCTTGAGGTTAAAGGCGGCTTTATTGTCGGTTTCGATAGCGATCAGCCATCCATATTCAGCCGGATGACAAGCTTTATCCAAGACAGTGGCATTGTCACAGCCATGGTGGGGCTGCTAAACGCGCCGAAAGGCACCGATCTCTATAAGCGGCTGGAGGCTGACGACCGTCTGACCGACGATTTTACTGGCGATAACACGAACTTCACCATGAATTTTAAGCCCGTGATGAATAAAAATGATCTGGTGAATGGATACGAATCTATCATATCAACTATCTATAATCCGAAGTACTACTATGCACGTGTTCGTCGCTTTTTGAAAAGCTACAGCCCGCACAAAAACGCTCGGCAAAAAGTCGGGTCCGCCGACATTTTGGCTTTTGTCAAATCTCTATTCAGGCTTGGCATCATCGGGAAAGAACGCCGTCATTATTGGTCGCTTTTAGGATGGTCTTTGTTTAAAAAGCCGCGCGCATTCCCGGAGGCGGTCAAATTCTCAATTTACGGCTTCCACTTCAGGAAAATATACGCATCGATTGCATTGCGCCCTTCCCTGCTCTAAAATAAGTAGCGCCACAGAATACGATTCTGTGGCGCTACTTTTAAGTTCAGACTGTTGCGTTAGGCAACAGTAACATTGACAGCTCTGAGCTTGCGCGAGTCCTTGGGATCGGGCTCTGTGTCATAAGTCACTTTCTGCCCCTCTTCCAAGGATTTATACCCTTCGCCTGTAATGGCGGAAAAATGCACGAACACATCATCCCCGCCCTGGTCATTGGAGATAAATCCAAAGCCTTTGTCGATGTTAAACCATTTTACTGTACCGTTATTCATAAGGTACCTCCGATAATATTCATACCAATAATAAAGAAAAACCCCACGCTTTTTGTCATCAACCAAAAACTTTGATTACAAACGTCGTGAGATCATAAGCTGTCATATTGAATGTAGCGTAATTATAGCACGCCATCTGTAAAAAGTCAACTATATTATTAACGTGCCTGTAACCAAGTATACAATCTTTTGGACATCGCAGGATGCCCACGCAACACATTGTAGCTTGATGAATAACCAATATATGGTGTATAATTTACCCGGATTTCAATAGGAGTTGGTGCAATGCTTGCAATAAACGAAAATCTGAAATTATTGCAATGCTTGCTTATACGGTACCAGTGATGAAAACGCCGAAATTGTCTGGTTGTATGAAGGTGACTAAGTACGGGTCGCCTGTGCGACGCCCCGTACACACGATATTGGAAAGGTGCACTTAAGTGCACCTTTCCTTTGCCATTATCGAGATTACCAACGCGCTCAAGGAGCGTCTCGGCGAATTATTCTTTTTCCCACTTATCGTGAAGACATGCACCGCAGGAATCACATTTCTTATCGTCATCGTACTTACACTGAAGCGGGCCGTTAAAAGCCAAGCCGACCGACTGACCGTCCGGCAAATCGTAAACGCCGGCAAACATCGGCATCATATTTGCCGCTAAGAACAGCACCGGCTTATTAATTTCCTTAAAGTTAAGCGGACAATGGGAAAGCCCGGCAGGAAAGCGAACGATCGTAGGCTTATCAATGATGTACGTTTCAGCATCCTCGCCCTTGCCAAGCGTCAGCTCGATCTTGGCATCAAAGTCAAAAAGGTCGGGGAAAGATGCGCCTAAAAAGATTAAGTATTCATCATCATTCGGGTGTCGGTGCTGCACTCTGTCGATGCAAAACGGTTTGACAAATATCTGGAAGCTGCAATTAAAACGCGAGCCCGGAATCTGGCGAGCCCCACGGAAATATGCCTGAGGATGGATAACGAAATCGTCCGGGTCACCGTCGGAGACACACTCGTTATTCTCTTTGGGGAATTCAAAAACCAAATTGCTATACTTACTTTTTTCTTTCTCCTCCGCCGTCACAACATAGTTCTTCTCTGACGTATCCATCGGCCAGGACGTGATATCGTAATTTTTCGACATGGTTGCCATCCTTTCAATCCATTCGACTTCTCCTGCTTGCTGCTATCATTTGTTATATTATAGTAAATCAATATTGCATTAGCAACATTTTCCTAAAATACGTAGTGGCGGCTTGCGTGAATTCAAGCCGCCACTATCCTATTAGCTTTTATTGTTTAGACAGCTTTTTGTGGTTTCTGTCACTGTTCACCCGCCTATCACAACGCCCTAACTCTTTTTCATTATTTTAAGACACATCCAATAATCCACGGCCAAATCTCTTTAAGACCTCAAGTAACTGCGGCAATTTGTCCTCATTAAACCTGCTAAAAATGATTGTCCCGTCGTTTTCCTTTGAGAAAACTCCCGACGTTGAGCTGAGTAGATAAGTCGTATCGCCAATGACGATTTATATGTCAAAGTTTTGTTCTTCCGGGCTTTCAAACGTACTGTAAAGTTCTATGGCATCTTCAAGCGCCTGTTTTACAGTAGCCGTGTGACCTTTGAAAAAGGTGCATGCCGGCTCGTCGCTGTCAAGCTTTTGTACAACAGCGACATTATCTAAATCGGTGTTGTCAAATAAAACGTCATTAAGCGCATCATTAAAGTCCCTGATCGGGAATTCCCCGGATTGGCCTTTGAAGAACCTAACAGGCTGCTGTTCTTCACCGGCCAGAATGTCTTCAGCCGTTTGGTCGGGATAAAGCACAATTTTGAAAATACTATAATCGTCAACGTCACCGATTATCTCGAACTGACATGAACCAGCCGCGTTTTCAATAAGTATTGATGCCCTACCATAAAGCCCGTCCGCGTACCCCTCTTCTTTAAACTCTGTAGTTTCGAGGAGCATCAGAAAGTCCATTATCTCCTTTGCCTGAGCGTTATCGGCCGGAGCGAACGCGTTGAATGCAAATACTTCGGGAAAAGTTCTTACCGAGATGGTTGTCATTTCGTCAATTTGCGGTATTAAATCCGTAAGGCTATATATAATCTGCGGTGTGCTATCACTTTCAGAAGGCGGCGGCGTGGCAGTTTCTTCACCGGTATTTGCGTCATCCGTTGCCGATACCGCTGCTTGGCCATCAAACGTCGGGTCTTGTTCGGTGCCATCTGTATTACTGCTGCATGCAGTGAGTAGCAATAATAAAACTGACAAACAGATAAACAAGCGCATTATAATATAGCCTCCTAATAGACGCGGGCGTTGTTTGGATGAAATACGCAAACAACTAATTTTTTATGGCTTAATCTCCCCTGTCGCTGTTGAACAGATTTATGCACCCACTTAATAAAGCATCAGAATAATACCATTATATAGTAATATATTACATATTAACACAGTATTCAACAAACATCATAACCACAAAACAAGAAGAAACCCTGTAACCTTTACGATTACAGGGTTTCCATACAGTCCGAGTGACAGGACTTGAACCTGCGGCCTCCTGACCCCCAGTCAGGCGCGCTACCAACTGCGCCACACCCGGATATGCGTTTAAAGACGCTCAATGATGATAACATAATTGTACCGTCAATGCAAGATGCATCGGCGTTTTTATTTGCGCTCATTTTGCAAACCAGCCGTCTAACTATCGGACGGTACCGCGCGGTCTTCGTAGCCGGTAATCGTCACCGTTACCGAGCCGGACGACAGCTCCGTCACACGCGACGAAAAAACGTCGGCGGATTCGCTCGGCAGCGCGGCTGTGACGGTGACGTTGGCGGCATAGTCAGCGGTATCTATCGTGCCGTCAAGCTGTTCAACGAGCTGCTTGAGTTGTTCATATAAGCCGTAAGGACATCCAACCTGCACGATCGCGCGGCGGCGCAAGACGGCCGTCCCGGCTGCTTCAAGCGCAAGCTTCGCCGCGCCCGAATACGCGCGTGCCAGTCCGCCTGTCCCGAGCAGGATGCCGCCGAAATAGCGCGTCACGACACAAACGACATTTTCAATCCCGCCGCGACGGAAAACTTCAAGCATCGGTTGTCCGGCTGAACCCTGCGGTTCGCCGTCGTCCGCGTAGCGGACGGGTCCGTCATGCAGCAGATAGCACCAGCAGTTATGACGCGCGGCATGGTGCTTGGCTTTAACGTCGGCGATTATTTCACGCGCCGCGTCTTCTGTCTCAACCGGCCAGACGTGCCCGATGAAGCGAGAGCGCTTCTCGGTCAGCTCCGCTTCGCCGTAACCGGCCGGTACTGTATAATCCGTCACGCGCTCCCCTCCTTTAATCGCTTAGATCAAAGTGTATAGAAAAAACCGTGCCGCGTCAACCGACGGGCACGGTTTTCGTTCTATTTAGGCGTCGGACGGCGCAATATACTCGCGCAGTTTGCCGTAAAATTCCGGTGTCACGACAGCTTCGACCTCGATGCCGTCGGCCTGATAATCTGTTCGCAGAACAGATCCCTCGCGGTGCAGCAGCTCGACGATCGAGCCCTTGTCATACGGCAGCTTGAGGATGACGCGCCGCTGGCCTTTCGACAACGCCTGTTCAATCTTCTCACGCAGCTTGTCGAGTCCCTCGCCTGTCGCGGCGGATATATCAACCATATCCTCGCCGTGCGGGTGTGTCTCGCTTTGCGGCACGTCGCATTTGTTAAACGCTTCGATACGCGGCGTCTCGCTGGCCCCGAGCTCATCGATCAGGCTGTCGACGACGGCTGCCTGCTCAATCCACAAGGGATTTGACGCATCGATAACGTGCACGATCAGATCGGCGTATTTCAGCTCCTCGAGCGTGGCCTTGAAAGCGTTGACGAGATGATGCGGCAGCTTGCGGATAAAGCCGACCGTGTCGGACAGCAGCACTTCCAGCGTATCGCTGATGCTCAGATGGCGCGTTGTTGTGTCCAGCGTGTCGAACAAGCGGTCACGTGCCGGGATACCGGCGCCGGTAAGCGCGTTGAGCAGCGTTGACTTTCCCGCGTTCGTGTATCCGACGAGTGCCACGACGGGCGTCGCGTTTTTTTCACGGCGGCGGCGTTGTGTCGCACGCGTTTTACGCACCTGGTCAAGCTCCTCTTCCAGCTTGGACAGCTTGCGGCGGATGTGCCGCCGGTCGGTTTCGAGCTGCGTTTCACCGGGGCCGCGCGTACCGATCGGCGCAGACGAGCCGGCCTGGCGCTCCAAATGCGTCCACATGCCTGTCAGGCGCGGCAGCAGATATTTGTACTGCGCCAGCTCGACTTGCAGCCGTCCTTCGCGCGTTTGAGCGCGCTGGGCGAAGATGTCAAGGATCAGTCCCGACCGGTCCAGCACGCGGACGCCGAGGTCCTTTTCAAGTGCGCGTGTCTGTGACGGGCTCAGTTCGTTATCAAACACGGCCAGCGTACACGCTTCCGCGTCGATGATTGCTTTGATCTCCTGAACCTTGCCGTCACCAAGAAGTGTCCGCGGATCCGGTGTTTTCCTGTTTTGCAAAACACGCGCGCGCGTTTCGCCGCCGGCCGTTTCTAGGAGCGCCTCCAGCTCATCCAGACTGTCGTCCGTTGAGCGTTCACGCGTGTCCATACTGTCGGCGTTCAGTCCGGCAATGACGGCGCGTTCTATGTCCTGTTGAATAATCGTTTCTATAATCGGTCACCTGTTTCCAATACGAATCGGAGGCCGTGTCAGTCCTTTTGGAGCACCTCAATGATCTCACCGACGTACAGTCTGTGATAGTCCTCTTTTTCGTATACTTTATTAATCTCCGGAGTCAGAAAATGTTCGGGCTCCAAATCGCTGTAGTAGATTTTTTTACACACCAATACGAGTTCGGCTTTGGTGAAGTATACTGCGCCGCAGTCGGCGCAGCAAGGCGTCAGGCCCGTTTCCTCAGCCTTGTCGATGTCGCGTCCGCTTTTTGAGCCGCATACATAAAGCGCATCACGGTATTGTTCCGGATAAAAGCTGAGCGTATAGTATTCCCCGTCGTCCATGAATTCTCGCGTATAGCGGTTGGGCCGGACAAAGCACATTGAGACGGGCTTCTTCCACAGGATACCAACACCGCCCCAGCTGGCGGTCATCGTGTTGTAGCCGTCGGCGTTACCGGCGGTAATCAGCATCCATTGATTGCCGATCATCTCAAAAAAGTTTGTCTTAATGTCGCTAACGTTTATTTTATTGAACATAGCCGCATCTCCTCTCCATGACACAATTACTAATTACTATTTAATTGTCATACGAAAAAAAGCCCGCACTTGAATAAGTGCGGGCTTCGTATGTCGGTTATTTTTGCAGGCCGAATTTTCTGTTGAACTTGTCAACACGTCCACTGGTGTCGACCAGCTTCTGTTTGCCTGTAAAAAAGGGGTGACACTTCGAGCAGATTTCTACCTTGATATCCTTCTTCGTGCTTCCCGTTTCAATAACCTCACCGCAAGCGCACTTGATCGTCGTCTGCTGATAGTTGGGATGAATACCGTCTTTCATCATGTTCACCTCTTTCGTCTGTCGGAGAATTACGCAAAGGTTATAGTAGCATAAATAGCAGAATAATGCAACCACTATTATGACTTATTTTACGCCGGACGCTGTCGGCGCAATGGTAACGGCGCTTTGCAAATCAAAAAAGTATAAAATCAGATTGTCGACGGGCAGGCCTGTAATACGCGTCAGCGCCATGCCGTACGCACGAACCTGATCGGCGTAAAGACGCGCTTTGTCATCCAGCGTTTCACTTGTGACACGGTCAGTCTTGAAATCGAGGATCGTCAGCATACCGTTCTCGACAAATGCGACATCGATCACGCCCTGCAGCAAGATCTCGTCGTCTTCCCCGTTATCGTAATAGTCCGACGCCGGAACGAGCAGCGAAAATTTAAATTCCCGATACAGTTTCTCTGCCGACAACACACGCCGCCCGAGCTCTGAGCTGAAAAACGTCACGATCTTCTCCGGCGCGACGGCCTGGCGCTGCGCGGCAGACAAAAATCCGCGCGCTTCGAGATCGTCTAACGCACGCGCGGTACTTTGCACGTCGGCGCAGGACGCATAGTCAATGTACTGCATGGCCAGATGCAGTGCCGTGCCGCGTTCGGCGGCCGTCAACCCCGTTTGCTCTGTAATAAAGGCCGGCCGATCGTACAGAATGCTGCGCGGTGCCAGAAATTTTGGTTTTTCAGCGTCTTCCGACGACTCCAAGTCCGTAAAGCGCCCCTTAAGCTCCGTTGCCGTCAGCTTTGACGGCAGCTCCTGTGCCTGCTGATACGGGTACTGATAGCTTAAAGACCGACGAGTCTCCTCGACGTCCTGCTCATTGGGCGCTGCAGCCGCCGGGTTTTCGACGGGCGCTGTAGCCCTCTGGGCGATGTCAACATCTGACGCCTTGACGCGTCGGATGTACCAGGCCGATCCGTCGTCAGTGTATACACCGGCGTCACCTTCGCGCAAGCAATCGGCTTCCGGGCGCGTTAAAACAGGTAGCAGGATGAAGTCCGACTGGCTGCGGGCGCCTTCAAGCACTTGCGGCGCAACAGGGATAACGGCGTCCCGCGTCAATCGTTTGAGCTCGCGCTCGGCATCGGCGAACGCGGCGGTGATGATCAGCTTCTCCCGCGCGCGCGTCAGCGCGACGTATAGGACGCGCAGCTCTTCGGCCATTGATTCCGCGGCGAGCTTCTTCGCAACAGCCATTCTCGGCAGCGTCGTATACTCTATGCGCCTTTCCAGCTCAGTGCGCTTCACGCCGACACCGAGCTGCGCGTGCATCAGAACCGGCTTGGCCGCGTCTGTTTTATTGAACCGTTTCGCCGTGTCGGACAAAAAGACAACTGGGAATTCCAGCCCCTTTGATTTATGGATGCTCAGAATCTTGACGCCGCTCCCGGTTGGCGCGGCAGCCGCCTGGGCCGGTTCGTCGCCGTTTTCAATCATCCGCCGTACAAACGTCATAAACAGGTACAAGCCCTTGTACCCGCTGTTTTCATACTGCCCGGCTATTCGCATCAGCCGCATCAGATTATTACGGCGATTTTCGCCGCCGTGCAATGCGCCGAAAACAGCCAGCATCTGCGTTTTGTTATATAGCCGGAAAATAAGCGTATCTGTCGGCACGTCGGGCGCGAGCTGCCGCAGGGCCTTTAAGTCTTCCAGAAACGATCGGCAACGCGGCATTTTGTCGGCCGACTTGACGAGCGCCTCGTACAGTCCGCAGCGTCGGTCCGCCGTCCGGATGCTGGCCAGCTCATCCGGGGTGAAGCCGTACAGCGGGCTTGTCAGTACTGTTAATAGCGGTACATCCTGCATCGGATTGTCAATAATATCCAGATAGGACAGCGCGACGGACACTTCCACCGTCTCGAAATACCCTTCACCGTTGTCAAGATTGACAGCGATGCCGCGCCGCTGCAACGCGTCGGCATAGATGGCGGCCTTGTTCTTGACAGAACGCAGTAAAATGGCGCAGTCGCCGTATGTTAAAGGCCGCTGACCGCCCATACTGTCCGGGATCAGCATCCCTTCATCGACGAGCGACGCAATACGATCGGCGACAAACGCCGCCTCGACTGCTGTTTTGCCGGGGCTGTCACCGTCATTGTCCTGATCCGCGTCGTCACTACTCATGTCAATAATGTCCAACTCGACGGGCGGGGCGTTGTCGCCAGCGTCAACGCGGCCGGGATACAGATATTCAGCCGGTGTATACGCCATCTCACCAAAACGCTCACTCATCACATTTGCAAATAAGAAGTTGACGGCATCGATGATCGGCGCGCGCGACCGGAAATTATCCGGCAGGATCAGCCGTACACCTTCCCCGTCCCCCGCGTCTGACGGGGCGCGGTAGCTTCTGTATTTATTCAGGAATATAGACGGATCGGCCATTCGGAATCGATAAATCGACTGCTTCACGTCGCCGACCATGAAAATGTTTTGTCCATCGCGCGATACAGCTCGGAATATGCGCTCCTGTACACGGTTTACGTCCTGATATTCGTCAACGAGGATCTCCGTGTATCGCTCGGAGACGGCACGCGCCAGCGCTGTCGGCGACCCCGTTTGAAGATCGGTCAGCAGCTGCGCCGTCAGGTGCTCCTGATCGGAAAAATCGATCAGGCCGCGTTGACGCTTCTCCTGCGCATAGTTTTCATCAAAGTCCAGCACCAGCTCGAGCAGCGCGCGCGCTGCCGGTGCAACGGCAGCGATGTCTTCCAAAAGATCCGCGGAGGACGCTTCAAAAACCCCGGCGATCTTTCTGATCGCGTCTCGGCAGCGTGTGCGGGTCTGTTTGAATTCGTCGTAACCCTTGATGTTCTTCGCACGCGGAAATTCAACTGCGGATGATGTACGGGCGTCGTCCCAGCCGCCGTCCAACGCGGATAGGAATCGGGTAATACCGTCCAGCGACGCGTTGATGCTGGGGCCGTAGGCGGCGTCAAAATCGGGATGCACCTGCATGTCGTCGAGGAGATCGTCTAGAACGCCGCGCCAGTATACGACGGCCCGACGGGCTTCGTCCATCAGATACCGTCCCCAAAGCGTTTCAGACGCGTCTGTGACGTCCTGAAGCTCCAGCATCGCGCGCTGCGCGCGCGCCCAGCCGACAGGGTCTTCATGACTTTTCAGCTTTGCGTGCGCGTCCAGCACCATACCGACGAGCTTGCTGTCGTCTCGCCCGGCGGACATGGTGTCGACAAGCAGCGCAAAGTCGCTGCCGTCGGTGATCGCGTCATACCGCGCATTGAGCAGATCGTCCAGCACGCGCGTTTTAATCAGGGCGCTCTCCGTATCGTCGGCGACGCGGAAGTCCGGTGTCAAATCTACAAGATGCGCATTCTCGCGTAAAAGCTCGGTACAGAAGCTGTGGATCGTGCCGATCGGCGCGGCGTAGCTGAGCGCCGACTGGCGCCGCAGGCGCAGATTGTCCGGTTCTAGTGCGAGCCGTGCGTCAATCGCGTCGCGGATACGCTCCTTGAGCTCCGCGGCAGCGGCGCGTGTATAGGTGATGATCAAAAACGCGCCGATGTCCTGCGGACGTATCGGGTCGGTAATCGCCGACAGCACGCGTTCGACCAGCACGCGCGTTTTGCCCGAACCGGCGGCGGCCGATACGAGCAGTGCGCTGCCGCGCGTATCGACAGCGGATTGTTGTTCTTGCGTGAGCTTAACAGCCATCGTCCGCCTCCTTGCTGATCCGTGCCCATGCTGTATCCGCATCCAGCTTTTTTAAGTACCGGCGTTTATCGCCGTCCCGCTGGCCAAAATGGCACGGTGTACGGTAATCGCAATATAAGCAGGCGTTTTCGGCTTCGTTTCTATAAAACGGCTCGGCGTCTATGCTGCCGCCGTGAACGTGCTCGGCAATTTCTAAAAGCCGCTTGTCGATATGTGCGGCAAGCTTGCCCAGTTGCGCCAGACTTGCCAGGCTATCCGCAGATTTTGTCGGCAGATATCGTTTGTCATCCCCGTGCTCCATTGCCTCGAGGACTTCGGGGTCGTCTAGTATTAAGCCGCTGCGGCGCAGGTTCTTCGCACGCTTTTCGTCAAGCGCAGCCTGTGACTCGTAGCGCGAGGTTTTCAGAATCTCATCACGCGCCGGTGCGTATAACACGCCGGCTGTCACAAGCTCACGGCCGTATCGTGTCGCACCGGCGCGTCCGAGCGCAAACAGATAGATCAGCATCTGCATGTTCATGCCGTACCATACGTCGGACAGGCTGAACTTCTTTTTACCGGTTTTGTAATCCACGACGCGCAGATACAGCTTGCCGTTTTGCTCCCACGCGTCGAGCCGGTCGATGAACCCCTTGACCTTGAGCAGTACTTCTTCGCTTTTAAGCACATGCGGCGGTACGTCGCCGTTCTCGGAAAAAGCCAGCTCGAAATCGATGGGCTCAAAGTCGGAGGCACTCAGCTCACGGACCATATCAAGCACGATAAAAACGGCGTCTTTTTTCAGCCGATCAAATAAATAGCGAAACCGGCGCGTCTTATTATCAAAACCACAGAGCACTTCGTCAATGTACTGATGTACGAATTTGTCGGTGAGCTCGCGGCAGCGCGCCTCGGATACGTGGCGAAAGTCGCCTGTCTCTTTCAGCTCGCGCGTGACGTTTTCCAAAACGAAATGCATAAATGTACCGGCTGTCGGCGCGTCAAATCCGGCCGGCTTGCGCGGATGGGCCGACAGGCCGTACTGCATGAAATATTGATAGCGGCAGGCGTAATACTTATCGACGCGTGAAGCCGACATGCTGATTTCTTTCCCGTAAAGCGCCGTCGCGCCGGTTTTCGTCAAGTGTCCGCGCGGTAAGGACGCCGCCGCGGCGATCTCACGCAAACGCGCCGACGCCTGTTCGTCCTGCTGAAAATACGCCGCAGACGCCGCAGCCTTTTTGCCGATGCCGGTCGCGCTGTAAGACGCAGCCAGCTCAAACGCCGGCGCTTCAGCCGATAACCGGAAGCCGGCGTCCGGATCGTCTGACGGTCGGATGCCGAGCAGTGCCTGCAAGCGCTTAACGAGAAACGACGGCCGCTTTTCTCCGCCGTCGAGCCCGTGCGCGGCATAGGAGACAATCAGCCTGTCTGACGGCAGCGTCATTGCCTGATAGATTGTATTGAGCTCACGAAACAGCCGCTGCTCCGACGAGCCCGTGACGGCGACACCGAGGCGGCGCAGTTCGTCGCGTTCGGCATCAGACAAAATGCCGCCGGAGGACGACAACGCCGGCAACTCGTCGTCGCTCGCACCAATAACAAGCAGACATTTGATCCCCTTCCGCCGCTGGCGCGCCAACTCGCCGATCCCGACACGGTCGAGTGAGACCGGGATCGTGCCGATATCATACTGCGAGATGAGCAGCTTCCATAATCGCGCAAATTCCGCCGTCGAGCCGGTTTTGTCGCCAAGAAGGCTATAAAACTGATCCATCGCGCGTATCAGGATATCCCAAAGCTGTTTGTATTCATCACCAAGCTGAAGTTCTCCGGCGCTGACGTACGCGTCGGCTTTTTCATGCACGCGCTCCGGTAGCCCAATGCGCTCTAAAAAGCTGTACAGCGCTCTAAGTTTACCGCCAAACGTCTTGTCCTGCGTGAGTGCTTTTTTTAGTTCGTCCAGCGGCCCGACGGCGCGCCGTCGGATTGCATCCAAATTGGCGAGCAGCGCGGCGTCGGCGTCCTCGTCGCCGCGTTCGTAGCCGGACGGTGACAGGCGCCAAGGCTCGTCCCGTGTCCAGACAGCGCCGCGCAGATCCCAGAGCAGCGCGTAGTTTTCCAATACGTCCCGATCCGCGTCTGGCATGTCGGTCATACCGGTTTTCAGGTATCGGAAAATGGATTCCACATCAAAGCCGTTTGCGGCGATGTCGAGCGCGCTTTCGACGACGGCAAGCGGCGGCTTGTTCGCGATAGCCGTCTTTTGGCTGACAAAGACGGGCACGCCGTATTTTTCAAAGATACTCCGGCACATCTCGCCGACGGCTTGATAATCACATACGGCAACGGCGATATCGCGCCAGCGATAGCCGGAGCGGACAAGCTCCAGCACCTTGGCCGCGGCCATTTCGCATTCCGACGCCGGCGACGAAGCACGTATAAGCGTCACGGCGGACACATCGCCGTCAAAATAGCCGCTGCCTGACATCAGCCAGCGTTCGATCGCGTCAAGCGCCGGCACACGTCCGTCGTCCTGCGCCGTGTTGTTCGAGATTGCCGCTTCAACACCGTTTTCCTGCGCAACGCGCAGGAGGTGCTGCGCCGTCTGCCGCGACGATAAAAAGAGCTCATCCGTACCGTCCAGACCGTCACAGGTCAAACAGACGGTCACCTCGACGTTCATGCGGATTAAGATCTCGATGATACGCAATTCCTGCGCGGTAAAGTCGGTAAAACCGTCAAAACAGACATAACCGTCATCGAACAGTGTACTGTCGGGCATGACGCGAGCCAGACGGTTGAGGCGCTCGTCTGGATCGGCGGCGTCACCGGTAAACGCCGCATCATATGCACCATAAATGATCGACAGGTCGCGCAGCTTAACGCCGAGCGTGCCACCGGCAGCTGCCGCCGCGTCATCAATTGATTGCGGCGACACGCACGCACTTTTCAGCTCGCGCGCCGTCATCGTTAGTTTTTCAAGGAATTGCGTCCGACGCTCCGACTTTCCGAAATGCGTCAGTGAGCCGGATACGTCGTCAAACGCGCGGCTCATTAAAAGCAGCCGTCCGCCGGCGTCAAGCAGCTTGTCGGATAAGCCGCCGAGCTCGGCGAAAACACGGCTTGTCAAGCGCGAAAAGCTCAACACTTCACCATGCAGGCTCAGCGTATCGCCGCAAATGCCCAGCAGTCGCCGCTCCGCGTCATGCGAGTACTGCTCGGGCACAATATAGTAAAGGTTTTCCTGTCCGCTGCTTATTCGGTCGGCAAAATCATGCATTGCGCGTCTAGTTTTGCCTGTCGCGGCACGGCCCAAGCTGAGCGTCAGCATAAGTAACCCCCATCAATCGGTAATATACGACCATTATATCAAATACAACGACAATTTTGGCGATAACTTTTAAGATGCTTCGTACGACCAAGCACACTGAAATAACATAAAGTGTGTTTTGATATACTAAATAATCAGAATAATTCTTTTTTTGATTTTCAATTATCAAAGAATGTTGTATAATAGGTAGTACGATTAATCACGCAACCGCGTAACAATATGTTTAAATCAGGTGAATGTATGCGAATATTACTTAAACGGGCTTGTGCAATATGTCTGACGGCGATCCTCCTGGCCACCACTGTCAGCTGCGGCATTTCCCGAGAATACGTCGACGGACCGCCCGTTTCGCCGGCCGTCTCGCCGGATGTCTCGGCGTCCGATACGGCGCAGCCGTCGGATCAGCCTTCTGCCGATCCATCACCGTCTGAAGACACGTCGCCGTCACCGTCACCGTCGTACGCGCCGGAGGACCTCGTGCCGTACAGCGGCGTCGTTGAACATCTGTTCTTCCACCCTGCCATCGCCTATCCCGAGCTTGCCTTTGACGGCGACGCCAAGGAGCAGGGGCTGGACGAGTACATGGTCACCGTCTCCGAGTACAACAAGATCCTTGAAAGCCTGTATGAAAAAGACTATATCCTTGTCGATATGAATGACGTCTGGAAGGAATACACGGATACCGACGGCACGTCTAAGATGGTCAAGTCGACCCTGATGGTTCCCGAAGGCAAGAAACCGCTCATTCTCTCGTATGACGATGTTAACTACTACGAGTACATGATCGCCAACGGTTTCCCCTCAAAACTCGTTATTAGAGACGGCGAGCTGTGGAGCTGGGGTTACGACCCCGACGGCAATGAGGTCTACTCGCAGGATATCGACGCGATTACAATTCTGGACAAATTTGTGCAGGCGCATCCTGACTTCTCCCTGAACGGTGCGAAGGGATGCCTATGCCTGACCGGTTACGAAGGCATTCTCGGCTATCGGACAAATAAAGACACCAAAAGCTGGTCGGACGCGCAGGAAGCCAACCGTCAGCTGGAAATAACCGCCGTGAAGCCGATCGTCCAGATGCTCAAGGATACCGGCTGGTACTTCGGCTCACATTCCTGGGGACATGTTAATATGAGGACGAGCAGCCTCGAAAACGTCAAAGCCGACATGCAGCGCTGGATGGACGAGGTTGGCTCACTCGTCGGCCCTACAAAGCTAATGATTTATCCGTTCGGCGCGCGGCCGGATAACGGTAACGATGTAACGGAGACAGGTCCGATGTTCAAGTACCTGCAAAGTCTCGGTTTTAGAGTATTTGCGTCTGTCGGTATTGAATCCTATTCCAAAATCAAAAGCGACATATGCGCCGTCATCTGTGACCGCATGCACGCCGACGGTTATACATTGCGCAACTCCCGGCAACGGTATTTGAAATTTTACGATGCTGTCGATGTGTTCGACTACGAATGGCGACCCGACTTTGGTAACACCTGGTACGAATAAATACACCTAAAGCGAAGGCTTCCGGATCACAAATCCGGAAGCCTTTTTGTTTATGCATATCTTAGAACAGATCCATCGTCTGTGTCTCGGTGCTTTGCAAACTGTACGTGTGCTGATACAGCCCGCCGAGCGCCATCAGCGTATCGTGCGTGCCGCGCTCAACGATCTCGCCGTCTCGAATGACGAGGATCAAATCGGCGTTTCGGATTGTCGACAAGCGGTGCGCGATGGCGATGATCGTATTGTGCCCGGCCAGCTCGTCAATCGAGCGCTGGATCATACGCTCCGTCTGCGCGTCGACAGACGATGTCGCCTCATCGAGGATGAGTACCGGCGCGCCGCAGATAACGGCGCGTGCAATCGCGATGCGCTGTTTCTGTCCGCCGGAGAGCTTGACGCCACGCTCGCCCGTCACGGTATCGTAGCCGTCGGGCATGCTTAAAATGTCTTCGTGAATGCGCGCGATCTGCGCGGCCTTGATGACATCCGCTTGCGTAGCGTCCGATCTGGCAAACGCAATATTTTCAGCGATTGTTGCGTTGAATAAGAATGTGTCCTGCGGTACGTAGGCGATGCATTTGCGCAGGCTCTCCAGCGTGATATCGCGCAGATCGTGTCCGTCGAGACGCACAGCGCCGGATACAGGGTCGTACAGCCGGGCGGCGAGCTTGACAAGCGTCGTCTTCCCGACGCCGGTCGGCCCGACAAGCGCTACAAATTGACCGGGCTTGACGTCAAAGCTGATGTTTTTGAGCACCGGCGCATCTGACGTATACGAAAAGCCGACGTTTTCAAATGTAATCGCGCCGTCGCAGCCGTCAAGCTCAACGGCGCCTTCTTCTGTTTGGATTTCGACGGGCGTATCGATGATCTCCATCACGCGCTCGGCGCCGGCAATCGCCTGCTGCGCCTGCTCCAGAAGATTCATCATCGTGGTGATCGGTGCGTAGAAAAGCGTCAGGTACAATAAAAACCCGATGACGTATGAGATCGAAATCTGATTTCTGTACGCCAGATATCCGCCGACACCCATCACGATCACGGAACCGATCGCTGTCAACAGCTCGATCGACGGCATAAAATAGGAGGCTTTGAACAGGCTTTTAAGAATGTGATACGTGTAGTCGGCCGCTTTTTCGCGTACTTTCTTCTCCTGCCGCTTTTCCTGACCGAATGCCCGGACTTCCTGAATACCGGCAAAACTATCGTGCAGGCGCGCATTAAGCCCGCCAAGCGAATTTTGCGCATTTCGGAAATACGGTCGGATATATTTCATGAACGTATAGCTCAATATGATGATGATCGGAATCGGGATGCAGGTTAAAAGGGCGAGTTTGGCGTTCATGATGAATAGAATCGTCATAACGCCGCCGAACGTCAATATCGCCGACGCACCCTCCGGCAGAATATGTGCGTAGAGCATCTCGAACATCGCCGTGTCATTGACGACGCGGCTCATCAAATCGCCCGTCTGTGCTTTGGAGAAATAGTCGGCAGTAAACGTCTGCATTTTGGCGTACACTTTAACGCGTACCGACTCAACGATATGCCACGCGCCCTTGTGGGCGATCCGATTGGCAAAAAATCGGAAGACGGCGCGTAAAATAAAAATACCGAGCAGTAACCAAGTGAGCATCAGCAGATGCCGGAACGATTCGTCTGTCAGCCCTGTTTCCATTTCGGCGACGATGAGCGTCTGGATTCTGGGTCCAGCCAGTGTCAGGCTCGTCATCAGCAGTGTAAAAAAGCCTGCAGTAATCAGCAGCCACTTATGCTCTGCTGCTTCCTTTGTAATACGCCATAGTATTTTCACGAATTTCATCCTTTGTCGATTTTTTGTCTATTGTACAGCACCAGTGAGACGATGTCGACGTTTGTTTCAATATTTTTCTAGGAGTACACAGCGTAAAAACCGGCGGACATATTGTCCGCCGGTCGATGCAATCCGTTCAAACGTGCTTTACAGTCCGTCGTGGAAGCTGGTGATCACGCGCGGCTCGTCGAGCGGCTGCGGGCCGCTGCCGGCAGCGATCGATTCAAGCAGCCACGCCATATTCGCGCCAAGCGTGCGCATCGTCTGCAGGCCTTCTTTATCCTTAAGGACATGCTCGGGCGCAAAGCCGTGTACCGAGTTCCAGTATTTCGAGGCGACAATCGGCATCTGCATGATCGTAAAGTACTTGTTGATGCGGTCAAAAGTCGCCGATGCGCCGCCGCGGCGGCAGCTGACGACGGCAGCGCCGGGTTTATACCACATCTTCGCGCCGGACGAAATGAAGACACGGTCGAGCAGCGCGCACAGCGCCCCGTTGGCGCCGGCGAAATAGACGGGCGTACCGATGACGATGCCGTCGGCCTCGGCCATGAGCGCCGCCATCTCGTTGCAGACGTCGTCGTCAAAAACACATCTGCCGAGCTCCGCGCATTTGCGGCAGGCCGTGCAGCCGTAAACAGCTTTTGTGCCGATGTTGAATATCTGTGTATCGATCCCCTTTTGTTCCAACACGCCGGCGACCTCTTTGAGCGCTGTGTAGGTGCAGCCCTCTTTATGCGGGCTGCCGTTGATGAGCAGAACTTTCATCCAAACATTCCTTTCTTGCCATATTAATAATGTTTGATATTATCATACAACAAGAAAAAGCCGCACGCAATGAAGCGTGCGGCTTTTTTATTCTTTTACTTTCTTCCAAATCCAAAGAATTCTCTGAAGAATTCCAGTATTTCGAGCGTTTTAAATTTAATTTCATATTCCGGCCCGTCCGATGTTATCAAACGAATCTCGTCCGTCGTCAGTCCGGCAGCGAGATCGCTTTCGTCCAGCGCCGTACCGAGGCACATGGGCGGAAAGATGACGCACCACCAGTTATGTCCGCCGCCCTCGCCGATGACAATACGCAGCGACGTGTACGTCCCGGCCGGCAGGCTGAATGTGTCGTAGTCGCGCGTCGGATACTCCTCCAGCCCGATCTCCGCCGTGACGGCATAGTCGTACCCTTCATCGCTGACGACAGCTTTTCCGGCAGCCGTCAGCTTGTTAATCTGCTCACTGAGCATCTCTCCGGCTTCATCGCGGTCGGTGATGCCGTCGAGCAGTTCCGACGCGGTATCCAGCACCGCGTCGCGGACTTTGAGCTTGAGCGCCTGATCGGCGTCTGAATCGGAATGGGCAATCACATGCAGCCGGATGAGCTTGTCGGACAAGTTTTGCTGCTGACGCGTCAGCCCCGCACCAAACACAAAAGTCAAAACGAGCGCGGCGATGAGCGCCAGCTCCCATTTCTTCAGTTTCATAAGTAAAAATCCTCCGTTGACTTGGCTTTACTGCCATTATCGACGGAGAATTCGTTTTTTAAACATTTGACGCTTCTGCAGCTTTCAAACTTCCAATTTTCCGACTGGCTCGGTCAAATAACATTCCTTGTATGTCTGATTGAGTTCATCATACGCCGCGCGCGCGGCGTCTTCATCGTCAAATAGGCCGAAAACCGCCGAGCCGGTACCGGTCATGACGGCGCCGAGCGACGCATTGTCCAGTAGGCATTGCTTGATCTCGTCGATGGCACTCGTACCCTTGGGCAGTACATCTTCAAACACGTTGTACATGCGTCGCGCGATTTTCCCGACGTTACGATCGCCGAGTGCTTCTATAATACTGTCTGTATTGGGCCTCAGGCGAATCTTATCGACGTTGATTTTAGAAAACAGCTCCGGCGTCGATATCGCAAACGCCGGTTTACAGATGACAATATGGCAGTCACAGAGCGGCGGCAGGTCGGTCAGCACCTCTCCCCTGCCTTCAGCAAGCGCCGTGCCGCCCGCGACGCAAAACGGTACGTCGGACCCAATCTCTTCAGCCAGCTTTTGCAGTGTTTCGAGACGGAGCCCCGTGGCATGCAATTCGTTTAGTGCGCGCAATACAGCGGCGCCGTCCGTGCTGCCACCGCCGAGCCCGGCGCATACAGGAATTTGCTTTTCGATATTAATCGACGTGTGGTAGCCCGTAATGCCGGTATGCGCGTAATAAACCGACGCCGCGCGCGCGGCGATGTTCCGGTCGTCGCACGGTAGATACCGGAGATCGGTGCGCACGGATATACCGTCTCCCTTTTTGACAGCAACAGCAATCGCGTCATGCAACGCGACGGATTGCATGATCATGCGCATATTGTGATACCCGTCGTCCATGCGTGAGACAATATCAATCGACAGGTTGATTTTTGCGTAGGCTTTGACGTTAATTTTCATCATATTACCGCTCAAACAGCATGTCCATCAGCTTTGTACCCGGATCAACATATACGCCGGACTGTGCCTGCGATTCGGTGTATCGCAGACCCGTCGCGTTGTCTTCGGCGCTGTCGTATAGCACAAACGGGACGGGATCGCCGTCGTGACCGCGCGTCGAGGTGAGCGTTTTATGGTCGGACAACAGCAGCAGCCGATACGCCGTACCGGACGATGCGAGCTTCTCCGTCAGCGGCTTCATTGCGCGGCTGTCCAGCCACTCAATCGCCTGCAGCTTGCCGTCGAGATCACCGTTGTGCGTGCATTCGTCGGGCGCTTCGATGTGTACAGCCACAAAATCGTGCGTTTCAAGCGACGACACGGCCGCGTCGACCTTGCCTTCAAAGTTTGTATCAAGCTCGCCCGTCGCGCCCGGGACGGTAACGATGTCGAGCCCGGCAAGCGCGGCGATACCATGGCACAGCGGCACGGCGGAAACGACAGCGCCCGTCTTGCCGTATTTTTCGGCAAACGGCGTGAGCGCCACAGCTGTTCCCTCCGCCCAGAACCACACGCCGTTTGCCGGCATTTTACCGTCGGCACGGCGCTTTTCATTAATCGGATGATGATCCAGAACCGTGTGCGCCTTGCGCATCAGCGCCTCAAGCACACCGGCGTTTTCGCAACCGGTCGGCAATAGCGGACCAACCGCCTCGCCGAGATGATCATGCGGCGGCGCCAGCACAAGGCCTTGAATATCCGCTTTTTTCTGAACGGCGATGTGCCGGAACGACGACGATGCATGGACGATCAGCCCCGCCGCGTCTGCCATCACCTTAAATTCAGGATCGGCAAACAGCGCATGGATAAGCGCGTCGGATTCGTCGCCCTCGATGGAGCCTGCAGAATGCGACAAGAGCTTACGCTGCTCAAACGGTAAATCGCCGTCTTCACAGGTAATCATGTTGCAGCGATACGCCGCATCGCCCGGTGACAGGCGGATACCGCTGGCGGCGGCCTCGATCGGCGCGCGGCCGGTATAATAGACGTTCGGGTCATAGCCGAAGATCGACAAGATCGCCGTGTCGCTGCCGGCCGGCAGGCCGCGCGGTACAGTAAGGACACTGCCAAGCGTCCCGCGCGACGCAAGTGCGTCGATCGTCGGGATGCTGGCGTAATCCAGCGGCGTCTTGCCGCCGAGTGAATCGACGGGATTGTCGGCCATGCCGTCGCCGATGACGAGTATGTATTTCATGATGCGCTCCTCACTGCTGACGACAGCCGATATCTATAAACGTTTAAGAAATTGATCCAATCGGTTAAGCGCCTCGGTAATGTTTTCAATCGACGAGGCATAGCACATACGCACAAAGCCCTCACCGCTTGTCCCAAACGCGTCACCCGGAATGACCGCGACCTTTTCTTCGATCAGAAAACGCTCGCAAAATTCCTCGGAGCTCAGCCCTGTTTTTTGGATGCTTGGGAACATATAAAACGCGCCCTTTGGCTCGAAGCATTCAATATCGAGCGAACGCAGACCGTCAAGCAGGTAGCGTCGGCGGTGATCGTAATCGCGGCGCATATAATCGACGTCGTCGTCGCCTTCTTTAATGGCTTGGATGGCGGCGTACTGGCTTGTCGTCGGCGCAGACATGATGGCATACTGGTGAATCTTGAGCATCTGCGTGATAATCTCGGCCGGTCCACAGACGTAGCCCATCCGCCAGCCGGTCATCGCGTGGCTTTTTGAAAACCCGCTGACAACGATCGTACGCTCGGGCATGTCGGGGATGTTCGCCAGCGAGACGTGTGTCTGCCCATAAGTCAGCTCGGCATAAATCTCGTCGGACAGCACCATGATGTCGGTGCCGCGCAAAACGTCGGCGATGGCCTCAAGATCGGCGCGTTCCATGATACCGCCCGTCGGATTACACGGGTATGGCAGGATCAGGAGCTTCGTTTTCGGCGTGATGGCCGCCTTAAGCTCGTCCGCCGTCAGCCGGAACTCGTTTTCCGCCTTCGTCTCGACAAATACGGGCGTACCGCACGCCAACTGCGTGATCGGCCCGTAACAGACGAACGACGGCACCGGTATGATAACCTCTTCGCCGGGATTGACGAGCGCGCGGACGGCCAGGTCAATCGCCTCGCTGCCGCCGACCGTGATGATGATCTGTGATTTATAATCAAAATGGAGACCGAAGCGGCGTTGTTGATAGGCGGCAATCTCGCGGCGCAGCCGCGTCAGTCCGGCGTTGCCGGTGTATTTTGTGTAGCCCTTCTCTAACGACAAAATGCCCGCATCCCGGATATGCCAGGGCGTGACGAAATCCGGTTCGCCGATGCCGAGCGAAATCGCGTCGTCCATCTCTTCCAGTATGTCAAAAAACCGCCGGATACCGGACGGTTTAAGGCTTTTAACGTTGTTGCTGAGTAAACAGGTATAATCGATCATACGAAAAACATCCTATCTTCTTGCTCAGTGGAGCTGCCGAACACACAGCCTTTATCTTTATATTTTTTTAGTATGAAGTGCGTCGCCGTACCTGTGACGCCTTCGAGCGCTGCCAGCCGCGCGTAGACGAACTGCGCAACTTCTTTGATGGACCGCGCCGTCAGGTAGACCGCTAAATCGAAGTCGCCCGACATGAGGTAGACGCTGTCGACCTCGTCGTACTGATATATGCGTTCGGCGAGGCGGTCAAATCCTTCACCGCGCTTTGGCGCAATGCTCACTTCAATGAGCGCTGTGACGATATCGTCGGAAACTTTATCCCAGTCGATAAGCGTCATATATTTTAAGATTGTGCCGTCAGCTTCGCATTGTGCGATGGCCGCCTCAACGTCGGCAACTGCCATACCAAGCATTGTTGCAATCTTCGTACTTGTGAGCTTCGCATCTTTTTCGAGAAGCTTTAATATTTCATTCATGACAAAACCTCCGGCGAAATTTTGGATACTTGAATAATTTTATATTATACATATCCGGCAGAATTTAATCAAATAATAATTTCCGTTAATCGCAGTTAATTCGACGAAATAGTCGTCAATTCGATACCAATTTTTAGTTGAATTCTTTTAACATGGTATTGGTGCATATTTGTCTGGGGTCACGGTTATATTATAGCCGTAGCATAAAGGAGGAAAGTGCTGTGATTATGGATAGAATCGCTCTTGTCCTTGCAATCATAGGCGGTCTTAACTGGGGCTCAATCGGCTTGTTCAAGTTCGATTTCGTCGCCTATCTTTTTGGCGGACAGCTGTCCTCGGTCAGCAGGGTGATATATACGCTTGTCGGTCTGTCGGCCATCTGGCTGATTTCGCTGCTATTCCGGGATCGCGAAGTGGAGCACGAAGAGCGCACTTAATCGTAACCAGAGGATTAATCCTCTGGTTACATACTGACAGACGCCCGTCGGCTTGTAAAAGGCTGACGGGCGTCTGTCGACCTTTGTCGTTGCTTTTTACCCGCTGATATAGGATAATGTTGGTAAATTAGATTTTCAACAGAACGGCGGGATTACATATGATAGGTGCGCCGACGCTCACCAATACGCAAAAAAGACTATTGCCGGAAGTAACAGCGCTTAATGTGCTGATGTGCTTGCTCGTCGTTTTTGTACACGTTTCAGCCGAACCGGTCACAGCTTTCACCGAGGGCCGGACAATTTGGGGCATCGTTTTCATACCGGCACGGCTGGCAACAATCAATATGCGCGGCTTCGTGTTTTTAAGCGGCTTGAAGCTGTTTATTAGCCGCAAATCGCACATTAACTACGGCTCGTTTTATCTCAAACGCTTTACGCGCGTTATTATACCGTATGTGATCATAAACATCATATACTACGTCTATTTCGTCCAACACGATTACTTTTCCTTCAACAGTGTCGATCTGCTTGGCTACATCGCAACCGGTTCACTTGTCGCTCCGTTTTATTTTGTCATACTGATCATACAGTTTTACGCACTGACGCCTGTCTGGCGCACGATGGTCAAGCGCATCAATCCGGTTTTATATCTGATTCCGACTGCCGTGCTGACGCTCTTTTTCAGCCAGTATATGCCGGACATCATTAAGCTTGTCAGCCCCGGCACAACGTTTATCTATAACGACAGGCTGTTCACATCCTATCTGTTTTTCTGGCTCGCCGGCTGCGCTGTCGGCGCCAATTACGACGCTGTAAAGAAGCTCATTACAGAGCATACGGGCTTCATCGTCGCGCAGTTTGTTTTTTTCGCTGCCGCTGAAGGCTTGCTGCCGTTTCTTTCCTTTTCCGGCATGCGGCAAATCGACTGGCTGGAGCCGGTGCATTATCTATACTGCATCAGCACAATTTTATGCCTGTATACGCTTTTCACCCGCTGGTTTGAGACACGTCCGCTTCAAAACCGCCTCGTTCTGGGCATCGACAAAGCTGCCTACGAAATATTCTTGGTTCATAGTCTTGTCATCTTTTATGTCAACGACTGGCTTTACACCCTTGGTATCGGGCATTTGTCTGTTAAATACCTGCTGCGCTTGCTTATTGTGTACCCCGTCTCAATTGGCGTGTGTCTTTTATGGCACTGGCTTAAAAAGAAAGTGAAAAAGCGGACTAAAACTGTAGCTACATAAAACGACGCCCGCACCGTTTGGTGCGGGCATTTATTTAATGTTTTTATTCGCCCAGTGCGTCCAGCTGGGCAACGCGCCGTTTCTGGATCGGCAAAATGATGATGAAGCATACCAGACCAATCAATATCGGTATCGGGACGAGCTTGAAGGTCGTTGCGAAGCTGCTGATGTCGACGACTTTGCCGCCGATCAACGGGCCCATAAACAAGCCCATATCCATTCCGATAAACAGCGTGTTACTGGCCACACTGCGCTTGAGCGGCGACTCCGACTGCAAACTCATGGCTTGTATCGTCGGCTGCGCGCCACCGACACCAAGTGCGGCAATAACGGCGCCGAGTAGGATTAGCGGCAGACTTGTCGCAAATCCGAGCACAAGAAATGCGGCACTAAATATGACCAGACCGGGGATGATAATTGTCGCACCGCCGTATTTATCGGCCAGCCAGCCGGCAATTGGCCGTGAAAGTAGCAACATACCGGCCATGAATGTATAAAACAAATTGACATTCGCAATATTTTTTTCTGAACCAAGATTAAAGATATACGAATTGAGGATCGAATAGCCGATCATCACAAAAAACATGACAATGGCCATCGGCGCGGCGTGTTTTGAGAGAATATTCTTATACCACGCACCGGTGCTCGCAATTTCTTCTTTCGTTTTCCGATCGGGCTTGATGACGAAACTGGGGATCAGCGCGAGCGCGAAAATAAGCGCTGCAAAAAGAAACAGAAACGTAAAGCCGGTATCCGTATTTTTGACACGTGTGCCCCATTGGAACACCTCATAGCCAACGGCCGGGCCGATAGCCATACCGATGGCTTGCCCAATGCCGTAGATACCCATGCCGGACGCCATCTTCGCTTTCGGCAGGCTGTCACCAGCCAGCGTCATAACGAGCGATCCCATGAAGCTGTATTGAATGCCGTTGAGAACTCGGAACGCAATGAAAAACGGGATGCTGTTGAAAAACGCGTACCCAATGTTAATCACACAGCCGAGCATGAAAACGATGATCAACAGCTTGCGCTTATCAATTTTCGTGATCATTGGGCCGGAGACAGGGCGCATTGCCAGCGCAACAAAAAAGAACATTCCGGTTAATAAACCCATAAAAACAGGTGTCGCACCGAGATGCTCCGCATATGTTGCTACAAGCGTATTAACGGAGAAATGTGCCATGACGAGCATTAAGTTTGCTAGTACTGTCGCGATAAAGTTTCGATTCCAAACTGTCGTTGGGGCTTGTAATGTCGATTCGGGGTTCATAATTTTCCTCTTGTGCCGGTATGCCGGTTCATATATTTTTACCCATCATAACAAATACTGTAAGGCTAGTCAAAGTATTTATTGCCGGACGACAGCCGACCGCCGCCCGTCGTCACCATTGCTGTTTGCATTGCGTCTTGCATCGGTTTTTCATATCTCATCCTATTTTCGCATATAGTCTAGCATGACTATTGCCGGGAGTGATGTGATTGAAATCCAATATTGAGGAGCGCGCCTGCGATCTGGCGGAATACATCATTGAAAGCAAAGCGACGGTGCGGTCGGCCGCGAAAAAATTCGGTATCAGCAAATCCACCGTACATAAGGATCTGTCAGAAAGGCTCGAACACATCAACAGGCCCCTTTACCTGCAGGTCAAGGAAGTCCTGGAATACAACAAAGCCGAACGGCATATACGAGGCGGACTTGCCACAAGACTAAAATATAAAGGTATATAGACATCGCAGCCAGGCAGCCCGGGCTTAATTGCGCCGGGCTGCCTGCGTTTTTGTAAAATACCATGAATTTTCGTTCTTTCTACATATCGCTGAATTCCTGTTGATGATTTTATTACTTTTTACTCATCCTTTGGTAATAGTACACTATTGATAACAATTATTATTTACATTGTTACTAAATAGGTAGATACTAATAGTGCAAGTATCCACATCCGGCTGATTGTTAAGATTGGAGAAAACACAATGAATATGTACAACTGGATTGAGCAGGTCATTTACACCGAGCGAAAAAAAGCGATGCCCATATTGTCGTTTCCTGCCGTGCAGTATCTTTATGTTACCGTACGCGAGCTGGTGGCCGACAGTAATCATCAGGCGATCGGGATGCGTTTAATCGCCGACAATTTTGATATGCTGGCCGCGCCAAGCTACATGGACTTATCCGTCGAGGCGGAAGCCTTCGGCGCGTATACCGTCTTTAAGGCCGACGAGGTGCCTACCATCATCGGTACACTTCTCACGAACGAAGCGGATGTCGAGGCGCTCAAAATCCCGCAGATCGGCGACGGGCGCACCGGCGAGAACGTCGAAACGATCCGCAAGGCGCAGATGCTCATCAACGACCGTCCCGTCTTCGCACAGTGTATCGGACCATTTTCACTGGCCGGACGGCTCATGAACGTCAACGACGTGATGCTGCACATCTATGAAGAGCCTGAAATGGTTCACAAGGTTCTGCGCAAGGCCACGGACTTTATCATCGCGTACGCTTCGGCGCTTAAGAGCGCCGGCGCCGACGGCATCATCATGTCCGAGCCGCTGGCCGGACTGCTCTCCCCGAACCTCGTCGACGAATTTTCGACCGTTTATGTACGCGAAATCGTCGAGACCGTTCAGGACAAGCACTGTATTTTTGTGTACCACAACTGCGGCGGCGCCGTACCGCATCTGATGGACTCGATCATGAATACGGGTTGTTACGCGTACCACTTCGGCGATTCAGTCGACATGCGCGCGATGCTCGAAAAAACGCCGCGCAACTATCTCGTGATGGGCAACATCAGCCCGGCAAATGTTTTCAATAAGAAGTCGGTCGAGCAGATGCGCCTGGAGACGCTCAAACTGCTCACCCAATGCGGCGGTTTTAATAATTTTGTCATTTCCTCCGGCTGTGACCTCTCACCGGACGTCGATCTGGATAATGTCAAAATGTTCTTCCAGACGGCGGAGGGCTTCTATTACCGTCAAAGCTTGTGGAATATGATTTCATAATAAATCAATAATCAGAACACTGCCTTAAAAAAAGAAGAGCGGCCTTAACGGCTGCTCTTCTTCTTGTTTGACTTGCTTGAAGTTCTTTTCGCTTTACTTTTGTCTTTGCTGACAGCCGCACCGCGCTGGTCCGCCGGCCTGTCGGGCCGGACGAGACAGTGTTTGCCGTAGCCGATCAGGTCTTCCCTGCCCGCTTCACGCAGCGCCTCCATTACGCGCCGGCGGTTTTGCGGGCGCTTCCATTGTAACAGCGCGCGCTGCATCGCCTTATCGCGCGGGGACTTTGGCACATAAATCGGTGTCATTGTGCGCGGATCAATTTCCGTGAAGTACATACACGTCGACAACGTACCGGGTGTCGGATAAAAATCCTGCACCTGCTCGGGCTGTACGCCGCGTTTGTTCAGGTATTCGGCGAGCCGAACGGCGTCTGAAAGCGTTGAGCCGGGATGCGAGGAGATCAGGTACGGCACAAGAAACTGCTTTTTACCGTACCGCTCATTGAGGCGCTTGTATTTGTCCTCAAAGCGCTCATAAACGTCGTGGCTCGGCTTATTCATGATATCCAGCACATCGTCTATACAGTGCTCCGGCGCGACCTTCAGCTGACCGGAAATATGATTTTTAACAAGCTCGGCAAAAAACTCACCGGATTTGTCTTTTAGCAGATAATCAAAACGAATACCCGATCGTACAAAAACCTTTTTGATGCCCGGGATCATGGCGATTTTACGCAATAGGCGCAGATAATCGGTATGATCCGCATCGAGATTGCTGCACGCTGACGACCCGAGGCAGCTTTTATCGCGGCACATGCCGTTTTTAAGCTGGCTTTGACACGACGGACGGCGGAAGTTTGCCGTCGGCCCGCCGACGTCGTGCACGTATCCTTTAAATTCAGGATGCTTGACGAACGCTTCGACCTCGCGTATGACCGATTCGTGGCTGCGCGCCGAGACCATCCGTCCTTGATGAAACGCCAGCGAGCAAAAACTGCACGCGCCAAAGCAGCCGCGGTTGTGGATGACGGAAAACCGCACTTCTTCAATCGCCGCCACGCCGCCGAGCGGCGTGTACATCGGATGGACTTCGCGCGTGTACGGCAGCTCGCTGATGCGGTCGAATTCTTTCGTTGAAATCGGCATCTGCGGCGGGTTGACGATCAGCACTCGGTCGCCGACCGGCTGGACGACGGCCTTGCCGCTCACGGGGTCGTGCTCGTCGTACTGGATCATCGCCGACGCCGCATACGCGCGTTTGTCGGACGATACGGTTTCGCAGGGCGCGCAGTCAACGGCGTCAAACCGGCACTCGTTTTTGTCCCGCGCGATAAAAGCCGTACCGCGAATGTCCGTCAGCTTATCGACGTCTTCGCCGTCGGCAAGTCGCCGTGCGATCTCCAGTGTTGCCGTCTCTCCCATGCCGTAAACAAGCAAATCGGCCCGCGCGTCCGATAGTATCGGCCGCCGGACCTTGTCGTCCCAGTAATCATAATGTGCAAAACGACGCAGAGACGCCTCGAGGCCCCCGACGATGATCGGCAGATCGGGAAACGCTTCGCGTACTCGGTTGCAATAAACAATGGACGCGCGGTCCGGACGCAGCCCGGCCTTATTGCCCGGCGAATACGCATCCGTACTGCGCGTTTTCTTCGCGGCCGTATAGTGCGCGACCATCGAATCGAGATTGCCAGCACCGACAAGCGCCGCGTACCGCGGACGGCCCATTGCTGAAAACGCCGCTGCGCTTTTCCAGTCCGGCTGCGCCAAAACGGCGACGCGGTATCCTGCCGCCTCCAGCACACGTCCGATGATCGCCGTACCAAAGCTCGGATGATCGACATACGCGTCGCCCGTAATGAGTAGAAAATCGTAATAGTACCAGTCACGCGCGCGCATGTCGTCACGCGAGACGGGCAAAAAGTCAAACGTCGTCATTGGGACGCGCCGAGGTCGATGTTCATCTCGAACTGGATGTGCCGCCCGCCAGAGCCGGTCGACTCGCCGGTCTGCTCGAAGCCGTACTTATCACAAAACCGCAGCGTGCGCGTATTACGTTCGCTGACATTCATGCGCAGCTTTTCGCGCCCAAGCTCCCGATAAACGGATACAGCCTGCCCCAGCAGCTGGACGGCAATGCCGTTGTGGCGCTTGTCCGGCGTCATATAGAAAAACTCAATCACACCGATCTTATCGGCCTCGCTTTTTTTCGTATCGAGCTCAATCATACCGGCCGGGGTATCACCGATGAGCGCGAGCGAGACGGCGCGCGGATGCGCCTTGGTGCTCTTTTTCGCGTTATCGACCCAGCCTGCGAAGCCGCCCTCGGCGCTGCGTTCGTGGATCGATTCCCACGCGTCACGCCGGTACTGCAGGTAGGTCGGCAGATCTTCCATCAGGTTAAACGGGACGAAACGCAGGTTTGTACTGTCGTATGTTGTGTTCTCGCGCCACCATTTTTGATGGGCAAAAGTGCTGATCTCGTCTGTAAGATGAGAATTATCGCCATGATACTCCAGCGTCATGGCTGACGGCGTCACGCGCATCAGCGCGACGGACGTATTGTCGCTGTGTTTGACGCGGGCGACATCCTCCGGCGGTACGCCGAGCACGGCGCAGAACAGCGCCCGCAGCGCCGAGCCATGCGAAACAATGGCGATCGTCTGCCCGTCGTGGCGCGCGGCGATGGCCGTCACAGCGGCGACAATGCGGTTTTGCAGCGTAAAATAGTCCTCCGCACCGTCGACCTGCCATATTGACGAGTTATTATTGAAATTATAGAGCTGTTCGGGCTCAAAGCGCTCGACCTCGCCCCACGTCTTATCCTCCCAAACGCCCATGTTCACTTCTTTGAGGGCCGGGACAACAATGACGCCATTTCGTCCGTTTTTCGTTATCGACGCCGCCGTTGTCAGGGCGCGGTTGAGTTCGCTCGAGTAAACCGCGTCGAGTGTGATGCCGCTAAAACGCTCTTTGAGCGCCTCGAGCTGCATCCGGCCGCGCTTGGTAATCAGGCTGTCATAATGGCCGTGGATGCGCCGGTATAAATTGCCCTCCGCCTCTGCGTGTCGGATCAGATAAATCGTTGTCATGTCAGTATGGTTTGACCTTTCCAGTTAAATACGTAGCCGACGAGATCGCGTGCGCATCAAGGTACGCCTCGAGTCCCTCAATGATTGTGATCGGCGCCATTGGATCGGCAAGGATCGCCGTGCCGACCGATACAAGGCTTGCGCCGGCGAGCATCAGCTCGATCGCGTCCTCCGCCGTCGTCACGCCGCCCATCCCCATCACCGGGATTTTGACGGCATTGGCGACTTGCCAGACCATGCGCACCGCGACCGGCAGCACGGCCGGTCCGGACAGCCCTCCGGTATTGTTGTGCAGCACCGGCCGCAGTGTCTCGATATTGATGCGCATACCAAGCAGTGTGTTGATGAGCGATACAGCGTCCGCGCCGGACGCCTCGACGGCCCGGGCGATCTCCGCGATGTCCGTGACGTTCGGCGAGAGCTTGACCATCACAGGCACGTCCGAGCGGTCTTTGACAGCGCGCGTCACTGCTGCGGCCGTCGCCGCCGACGTCCCGAAAGCAAGGCCGCCAGCCTTGACATTCGGACACGAGATGTTTACTTCAATCATGTCGACTTTTGCGTCGGACAGCTTTTGTGCCATTTCGGCGAACTCTTCGACAGTATTTCCGGAGATGTTGGCAATAATAGTTGTATCGTAACCGCGCAAAAACGGCAGTTCTTCTTGAATAAAGGCGTCAACGCCCGGATTTTGCAGTCCGACGCTGTTTAGGATACCCATTGGGGTCTCCGCGATGCGCGGCGGCGGATTACCCAGACGCGGCGATGCCGTCAGCCCCTTGACGGCGATGCCGCCAATCCGGTTGAGATCGTAATAGTCCGCGTACTCGCGGCCAAAGCCGAACGTGCCGGACGCGGCAACAATCGGGTTTTTAAATGGTATACCCGCGAAGGAAACCGATAAATCTGCCATCACCAATCGACCTCCTCGGCATTAAAAACAGGACCGTCTTTACAGACACGGCGCATGTGTGCGCCATCGTTTTCAGTCGTTTTGCAGGCACAGACCAAACACGCGCCGACACCGCAGCCCATGCGTTCCTCTAGCGACACCTGACATGGCACGCTGTATTGCTTTGCCAAATCCGCGACGGCGCGCAGCATCGGGCGCGGCCCGCACGCGATAACACCGTCAAATTCTCCAGACGCCAGCAGCCGTGCAGTCGGGCCGGCGACGGTTCCCTGCTCGCCCGCACTGCCGTCGTCGGTGGTGATATAGACGGCGCTGCACAGCGCGTCGTAGTCGTCTTTAAGAATGGCGGACGCCGCGTCACGATATCCGAGCACGGCCGACGTGCCGGGCCGTTGCCGCGCCGCAAAAACAAGCGGCGCCGTACCGACGCCGCCGCCGACAATCAACGGGCGCTTGAAATCCAGTGTAAAGCCGTGTCCAAGCGGTCCGAGCATATCGAGCGTGTCGCTAGGCTCACGTGCCGTCAGCCAGCGCGATCCGTCACCGCGCTTTTCAACGATCAGCGTTATTTGACTGCCGTTCACGTCGCAAATGCTGATGGGGCGGCGTAAAAGCGTGTCGCTGCCGCATTTAATATGGACAAATTGCCCGGGTGCGGCAGATGCCGCTATCTGCGGTGCGTCGAGTGTCAATCGGGTAACCGAACGTGTCAGCGGCGTGCTGCTCAGAACGGTTACGCGGCCTTGTCCGGTCATCCAAAATCCCCCTCAAAATTTCATTGTTGCTATTTTAACTCAAATATCTGGCCTTTACAACAACCCGTTGTTTAATTTAACAAATTTGCCGTTTTAGATTTCGCAAACCTTGAAAAAATTGTGAAATTAATATACTATACTGTCAGTTCATATACTTTTAACATTTAGAGCTTGTTTACACGAAGGCGTTGTTTTTACGGCGAAATCCGGTGTTCCGGCACGTGTCTGCACGCTCTTGATTGATGCTTGGAGGTTTGGTATGAAAAAAGTTGCGGTCATTATGGGATCAGACAGCGACCTGCCGGTTGTCGGCGCCGCGATAAAACGGCTCAAAGAGTTCGGCATCCCCTTTGAGGCGCACGTCATGTCGGCGCACAGAACACCGCGCGAGGCCGAAGCGTTTGCTTCCGCCGCTGTCGATAACGGCTTCGGCGTCATCATCGCTGCGGCCGGCAAAGCCGCGCATCTCGGCGGCGTTATCGCCGCGTATACAACTTTACCTGTTATCGGACTGCCCATAAAATCCTCTACAATGGATGGCTTGGACAGTCTTTTGTCGATCGTGCAGATGCCGTCCGGCGTACCGGTCGCGTGTGTTGCGATCGGCGGTGCGGATAATGCCGCGATCCTTGCTGCGCAGATTCTGGCCGTCACGGACGAATCCCTGCGCAAAAAGCTGGAGGACTTTAAAAAGACAATGGCCGAAAAAGTCCGCGAAAAGGACGCTAAAATACAAAGCGAGGTCAACGATTTATGAAAAAGCTTGAGCAAATCTATGAAGGCAAAGCAAAAAAGGTCTTCAAAACCGACGATCCCGCACTTGTCATCGTCGACTATAAAGACGACGCAACGGCATTTAACGCGCTGAAAAAGGGCACGATTACCGGTAAAGGTGTCATCAACAACAAGATGACAAACCACCTTATGCGTTTGCTGGCGCAGACTGGTGTCCCCACGCATTACGTCGAAGAGCTCTCCGACCGCGAAACGCTCGTTAAAAGTGTTCAGATCATACCGCTGGAGGTCATCGTCCGCAACATTGCCGCCGGTTCGTTTTCCAAGCGCTTCGGTGTCAAGGAAGGGACCGTCTTCAGAAAACCGAGCCTGGAGTTCTCCTATAAGAACGACGAACTGGGCGATCCGATGATCAACGACTCACAGATATTCGCCATGGAACTGTCCACCCCGTCGGAACTGGCGCTGATCCGCGAATATTCTTTCAAAATCAACGACTTTCTTAAATCAACGCTGGAGGAAGCGGGCATCACGCTTGTCGACTTCAAGCTAGAATTCGGCAAGACGCCGGACGGCACCCTCATCCTCGCCGACGAAATCTCGCCGGATACCTGCCGGTTCTGGGATTCTAAAACCGGCGAAAAGCTTGACAAAGACCGATTCCGTCAGGATCTGGGCAATGTCGAAGGCGCGTATCAGGAAATGTCGCGCCGCCTGTTTGGTTAAGCTGATATGGATAATGCAATGAAAAATTCCCGGTCGGACAGCTATGCTGCCGCCGGCGTCGATGTCACAGCCGGATACGAGTCGGTCGAACGGATTAAACCGCTTGTCGAGAGCACCTTCCGCGAGGGCGTGCTCGGCGGATTGGGCGGCTTCGGCGGGCTGTTCGCGCCGAATCTTGAGGGCATGAAGAAGCCCGTCTTTGTTTCCGGCACCGACGGTGTCGGCACAAAGCTCAAGCTTGCATTCATGACCGACAAGCACGACACCATCGGCGTCGACTGCGTGGCCATGTGCGTTAACGATATCATCTGCGCCGGTGCCGAGCCACTGTTCTTCCTCGATTATCTGGCCATGGGCAAAAACAAACCCGAACGTACAGAGCAGATCGTCAAGGGTGTTACGGAAGGCTGTAAGCAGGCCGGCTGCGCGCTCATCGGCGGCGAGACAGCGGAAATGCCCGGGTTTTATCCAGAAGACGAATACGACATTGCCGGCTTTGCCGTCGGTATTGTCGATCACGACAAAATGATTACCGGCAGTACGATCAAGCCGGGCGACCGACTGATTGGTCTGGCGTCATCGGGACTGCACTCCAACGGCTTCTCCCTTGTGCGAAAAGTGCTGGACTTGTCGCCGGATGAGCTGAACACCTACGTCAAAGAGCTGTACTGTACGCTCGGTGAGGAACTCATGAAGCCGACGCGTATCTATGTACGTCAGGTATTGCATCTGATCAAAACACTCGGCATGAACATTAAGGGCCTGTGTCACGTTACCGGCGGAGGCTTGTACGAAAACGTGCCGCGCATGCTGCCGGATGACATTACGGCAGTCATTTTACCGTCTGAATTTCCCGTCAGCCGGATCTTCACCTATTTGCAGGCACGCAGCGATATTCCCCTGCGCGATATGTATAACACGTTTAACATGGGCATTGGGCTCGTGATGGCTGTCGACGCCGAAGACGCAGGCGCCGTCGTCAACGCACTCACCCAAATCGGCGAACACCCATATGTGATCGGCAGCTGCGTCAGTGGAGAAAAAGGAGTGGAGCTGAATTGGTAAAGACCGCTATACTTGTTTCCGGTGAGGGAACGAATCTACAGTCGATCATCAACGCGCGCAATTTCGGTAAAATTAAAAACTGCGAGTTGACGGCCGTCATATCGTCACGCCCGAACGCGTACGCACTTGAACGGGCCAAAAGCGCCGGTATCCCCACGCATGTCATTGATTATAAGCACTTCCCCAATCGCGGCGGCTACAGCGAGGCGATGTATAATCTGCTTAAAACGCTGGACGTTGAGCTGGTGGTACTGGCCGGTTTCCTTGTCGTTCTCGGTTCGCCGCTCATTGAGGCGTATGAAAACCGCATCATCAACATTCACCCGTCGCTGGTGCCCGCTTTCTGCGGCGAGGGCTTTTACGGTATCCGCGTCCATGAGGAAGCCATCGAGTACGGTGTTAAGCTCACCGGCGCGACGGCGCATTTCGCCACGGCTATTGCCGACGCCGGACCTGTCATCCTTCAGCGCGCGATAGACGTTCACGAGGGCGACACGGCCATATCGCTGCAAAAGCGCGTGATGGAGGAGGTCGAATGGAAAATCCTCCCCGAAGCGATATCTTTATACTGTGAAGGCCGCCTGTCACTCGTCGGGCGTATCGTCCATATTCGGGAGGCTGCCGAATGAAACTGATTAATATTGCTGACGATCTGCGCGCCAACTCCTATCCCGGCCGCGGCATAGTTCTTGGCCGCAGCGAGGACGGCAAAAACGCCGTCCTTGTCTATTTCATTATGGGGCGCAGCATTAACAGCCGCAACCGCATCTTTACAGAAACGGACGACGGCATCCGTACTGAAGCGTTCGATCCGTCGAAGATGAGCGACCCGAGCCTGATCATTTATCATCCCGTCCGTTTTTACTGCGGGCACATCATCGTCTCCAACGGCGATCAGACCGACACCATTCACGACAATATGCTCAACGACAACAGCTTCCACAGTTCGCTGCAAAAACGCACCTTCGAGCCGGACGCCCCAAACTACACCCCGCGCGTCTCCGGTATTCTGACGCGTGAGGGCGGCTATAAGCTGTCGATACTCAAAAGTCTCAGCGGCGATCCGTCGTGTACCTGCCGGCAGTTTTTTGAGTATGAAAATCCGCAGCCGGGCGTCGGTCATTTCATCCATACTTATAAAAGCGACGGCGATCCGATCCCCTCGTTTACGGGCGAGCCGAAATCTGTCGCGGTTACCGGGGATCTTAAAACCTACGCCGAAACGATCTGGAACGCGCTTAACGCGGACAATAAGGTCTCGCTGTACGCCTGCGCGCGCGATATCGCCACCGGCGAATCATCGCATATGATCATTAATAAATACGTCTGAGGAGGCTTCTATCATGACGGAGCTTGAGCTGAAATACGGCTGTAACCCGAATCAGAAACCGGCCCGCATCTTTATGCGCAGCGGCACACTGCCAATAACAGTGCTTAACGGCCGCCCAGGCTATATCAACCTGCTTGACGCGTTTAACAGCTATCAGCTCGTACGCGAGCTCAAACAGGCAACAGGGCTGCCGTCGGCCGCGTCGTTTAAGCACGTCTCCCCTGCCGGCGCCGCTGTCTACACACCGCTTGATGAAACCGACCGCAAAGCCTTCTTCGTCGAAGGTCTTGAGCTGACGCCGCTCGCGGCTGCCTACGCGCGTGCGCGCGGCGCCGACCGCTTATCGTCCTACGGTGACTGGGCGGCGCTGTCCGACGTCTGTGACGCTCAGACAGCCGCGCTGCTCGCGCTTGAAGTGTCCGACGGCGTCATCGCGCCGGGCTTTACGGACGAGGCGCTAAGTATCCTAAAAACAAAACGCAAGGGCGGCTACAATGTCGTCCAGATTGATACGGCATACGTCCCCGCGCCTGCCGAACATAAAGACGTCTACGGCGTCACGTTCGAACAGGGCCGCAACGATCTGAAGATCGACGAATCAATGCTGGAGAAGATCGTCACCGCAAATAAAGATCTGCCCAACGGCGCCAAACGCGACCTGCTCGTGTCGCTCATCGCGCTTAAGTACACACAGAGCAATTCCGTGTGCTACGCAACCGGCGGACAGGCCATCGGCATCGGTGCCGGTCAGCAAAGCCGCATCCACTGCACGCGCCTTGCCGGCTCTAAAGCCGACAATTGGCATCTGCGCCGTCACCCGAAGGTACTGGCGCTGCCGTTTAGAGAAGATATCGGCCGACCGACGCGCGACAACGCCATTGACGTTTACATCTCCGATGAATACGAGGATGTCTTGGCCGACGGCGCATGGCAGGCTGTCTTTACAGAAAAGCCGGACGTGTTCACGGTCACGGAGAAAAAAGACTGGCTGTCAAACGTTCAAGGCGTCTGCCTCGGCAGCGACGCCTTTTTCCCCTTTGGCGACAACATTGAGCGCGCGAAAAAGTCGGGCGTAAAATACATCGCCGAGCCGGGCGGCTCAATACGGGACGACAATGTCATCGCCACGTGCGACAAATACGGCATGGTGATGGCGTTCACCGGCATCCGGTTGTTCCATCACTAAAAAGACAATAGTACACGCTTTTTTATTCACACAGGAAACCACCAAAAATTGCGTATAAGGAGGAGGCTTCATATTAAGCCGCCTCCCCCTTATATCCCCTGATATATCTGCCGCCGCAGACGAATTCGCCGGCGGACGTTGCGTATGGAGGATCACCTATGAATGTTATGGTTATCGGCGGCGGCGGCCGCGAGCACGCGATCTGTCTGGCGCTGCATCGCTCGCCGCGCGTAGATCGTTTATGGTGCGCGCCGGGCAATGGCGGCATCGCTGATATCGCCGACTGCGTCGACATCAAAGCAACCGACCTTGACGCGCTCATCGCGTTCGCACAGTCGAACCCCGTCGATTTCGTCATGGTCGCACCGGACGATCCGCTGGCGCTTGGTCTCGTTGACCGGCTTGAAGCAGCCGGTATCCGCGCGTTCGGTCCGCGCGCCAACGCCGCCATCCTCGAATGCAGCAAGGCGTTTTCCAAACAGCTCATGCGCGACAATAACATCCCCACGGCAGATTACGCGGTCTTCACAGACATGGACGCGGCATTGGCGTACATCCGGGAGAAAGGCGCGCCCATCGTCGTCAAGGCCGACGGGCTGGCGCTCGGCAAGGGTGTCGTCGTCGCCGGAGACGTCGAAACGGCAGAAGAGGCCGTACGCTCGATGATGCTGGACAATAAGTTCGGCGCCAGCGGCGCCACGGTCGTTATTGAAGAATGCATGACGGGCCCGGAAGTTACGGTGCTCGCGTTCACAGACGGCAAGACGATTGTCCCAATGCTCTCCTCACAAGACCATAAGCGCGCTTACAACAACGATAAAGGGCCCAACACGGGCGGCATGGGTGCGTTTTGCCCCAGCCCGAACTACACGCCCGAAATCGCGGATGTCTGTATGCGCACCATCTTCCGCCCCACAGTCGACGCGATGGCAACGCTTGGGCGACCGTTTAAGGGTGTGCTCTATTTCGGTCTCATGCTGACGGAGAAAGGCCCGCGCGTCGTCGAATATAATGCCCGTTTCGGTGATCCGGAGGCGCAGCCGCTGCTATCGATGCTTGAAACCGATCTCCTGGATATCCTTGAAGCGGTCGTCGACGATCGGCTTGACACGCTCGACATCCAATGGCGCAAGGGCGCGGCGTGCTGCATCGTCATGGCCAGCGGCGGCTACCCTGTTGCGTATGATAAAGGTTTTGTCATAGAGGGGCTTGGCGACGTTCCATCGGATATCACGGTTTATCATGCCGGCACGGCGCTGAAGGACGGACGCATCGTCACCAGCGGCGGACGCGTGTTGGGCGTCACAGCCGTCGGAAAGACGCTAAACGACGCCGTCAAGCGGGCGTACGAGGGCGTCGGATACATCTCATTTGAGCGGGCGCATTACCGTACGGATATCGGTCAAAATCGCGTCTAAGTTTTGCCTAAAACAGCATACCACAGACCGGTCTGATATCATTGACAAGCCCGTCTGTTTATGCTATGATAGCTTCTGCCTCTCGGGGCAGCGCGCGGGCGATACGGAGAGGTACCGAAGCGGTCATAACGGGGCGGTCTTGAAAACCGTTAGGGCTTCACGGCCCACATGGGTTCGAATCCCATCCTCTCCGCTTTTCTTATCATAACAGCATAATTGGTTCAATTCGGCATGGAGAAGTACCCAAGTGGCCGAAGGGGCTCCCCTGCTAAGGGAGTAGTACGTGATGAGCGTAGCGAGGGTTCAAATCCCTCCTTCTCCGCCAAAAAAAGCACCCTTTTAGGGTGCTTTTTTATTTTTGCGGGTATCCGAGATGCAGCACATCAACGATCAAATGCTGCGCGCCTTTGGCTGGGCTCGGCAGCGTGACGTGAAAGGTCATTAACGCGGCAAGCGCAAAGACGAAAACGTAAAGTCCAGCCAGTACCGATACCTCGTACCACTTTTTTTGTTTGATTAGCTGCGGAAAGTCGTTCAGACCCAGCACAATGAACACTAACGCTATCATGACGATCATATTGCCCTCTGCTTCCTATCCGCCCGACGGCGCGCCGACCGGCCGCTTGTCCGTACCCCGAATAAATGAGATGATAATTGTCACGAGCGGCAGTACAACAAGAAAAAACGTTGAATATGTGGGCGCGGCTGTCATGTTCCATTTTATATGCTCCGTCACAGCTGAAAAAATAGCCGATGAATAAACGACAATCAGTGCCCCTACAATGAATACCAGCGATTTATAAGAGTTAAATCCTACAATATCGCTGAGCATATTGACTGTTGCGTAGTACACAACACTGACCTTGAAGAATAACAGGCTCATGAGAATAACAGCATAGATGATTTCCAGTCGAGTTAAGATGTCTCCAATGTCGATATACCGGATAACGGAAAAGGTCGGCTGGGCAAATATTGCTGTAAACGGACCAAGAACGGTAATGTCACGCAGCACAATCAGCATTAAAACAGCCGCGCCAATCAGCAGTCCGCGCCGCATCGCGCTGCCGAACGCTTCCGGCGCACGCAGATACGGTATAAAGGTCATAAACGCAATAATTTCACAAAACGGCAGCATTGTTACAATATGCGCGCCGATCAGATAATCGCGTGGCGGGAGTGTCAGCGCCGGCTGCAGAAAATCCAGATGCGTTCTGTTGATGAGCAGCAGTCCGTTGAATACGATGGCTGCAAACGCGATGAAGACGGCTAAAAATCCATATCGCGCTATATTCAACGGTCCTTTACGCACCGCCCATGCACAAACCATTGTAAATAGGATGAAGATCAACATTATTGGTGTTTCATGCAGTGCGACACTGTTAATAAAGTCTCCGAGATTGCGGGTGTTAAAGTACGCCAGGGACAAAAAATAGTACGCGTACAGTCCGGAGACGATTTTTCCGAGCGTTTTGCCAAAAACGGCTTTATTAATCTGCGCCAAACCCAATCCGGGATACCGATTGGCTATAACCGTATATAGACCAACGATCATGAGGCTGGCAACGAGCCCGATTAGTACGCTCACCCACGAGTCATTTTCAGCAAAGTAGTATAAATTACTTGTTAAGAGACTGGCACCGAAAATAAAGGCGCCGACGCTGTACGTCAATTGTTTACGCGAGATTACCATATTCACCGCTGTCCCTCCCTCCATTCAGCCCGTTGTTTCTTCCGGTACAAGCGGCCTGACGAGACGGCCGTTCCCGTCTGCTTTCACGTGCGTCTTTATATCAAAGCGGACTTTCGGAAACAACTCGTCCCAGTTGCTTTTCATTTCTTCCCACTGCTTCGGATACAGCCTGTTAAGGGCATCACCGATACCAAAAACGTCGGCACGCAGCGACTGCGCGGTGTCGATCGCTTCGCCGATTTCCTGCCGAATCGCCATTTCAGACGCGTTAAGCAATAGCGGCATATGGTCTGGGTCGGCAACATTAAACGTCCCCGTCTGGTCGCCGACGCCGACTGTTACCCGAACTTCCAACTGGACGACGACGGCACCGTCCTCATATAAAACAGGTGTGAAGTGGCTTTTTGCGTCTCTGATTTCCATTGTGACCAGCGCGTCTTCGATTACCAGCTCCATCACACCTTCATTAGCTTTATTCTGAACGTAAAGCATCCCGCGCGTCTGCGTTGCGTCCAGCTCGCCGACCATAACGCTTTCCTTGAATACAGCCGTTCCGCGTACATAAATATGCTGTTTGGATTCATCGTCTTCAATGATCTCAACAATAGGTGCAACAGCCGATGTCGTTTTGCTGACGATGGCGCTGACGAATTCAAATTCCGTAACGATCGGTGCGTTTGACGTCCCCTTCTGATCTTGAAGTATTTTTGTCAATTCAACGCAGGGCATCGACTCAACCTGCGGCGGCAACTCGTAGATGTCCCGCGCACTGCCTTTTGCAACGAATATAAACGACGTCATCCGCGCCTCCGGCGCGCGGACAAAGAAGTCTAAACTGTCGGCCACGCCGTCACGGGCAAGATCCTCCCCAAAAACGATGTTCTGGCTGTGCGCCATATAAAGCTTGCGGCTCGTTTTATACTGCATATTTCGAATAATTGCGTTGATAGCATCCCCCTTATTCGAAATATTACGATATTCCTTTGATGCACCGCTATCCCCCTTTATTTCAGTTTTTGACCCACTTTTTTCTGCCGGCTTATTACCGGTTGGATTGGCAATTTGTATGGTTACTTGTGTCTGCCCCTCGTCCGTTCGGTCAAGCGCGATGCCCATGACAACACCGAGCGTATCCAGTTCTCGCCTGTCGAAACAGCCGTTCAGCATCGGCAGCACTGATACTATCAGCAGCACGGCAATAATTCTGTTCGCTTTACTGCTCATCGCGTCCTCCTTCCCCGCCGCTTTGTTGGCCGTCGGGCGGGACGGCATACTGCTGACGCTGCAGATCACCGGACATTTTTTTTGGGCGGCTGATCATCGCCCAAAGCGGGGCGCGGACAAGGTTGTCTTTTTGGTCGTCCAGATCAAACGGCACGCTCGGTGACAAATACGGATACCCGAACGACGTCAGAGACGACGCATGAACAAGCGTGCCGAGAATTGCCATCGTAATACCGAAGCCGCCGAACGTCGCGCTCATCACAAGAAATATCAGACGCAGCAGAATCGTCGCGTTGTTTTGATTCGGCACAAGAAAACCGGAGACAGCCGTAATAGCCACGACGATGACCATCGGCGCGCCGATCAGGCCGGCTGACACGGCCGACTCACCAATAACAAGCGCACCGACTATACTCATCGCCTGTCCGACCGGCCGCGGCAGCCGGATACCGGCTTCGCGTAATATCTCAAACGTAATAATCATAATCAGGCTCTCGACAACAGCCGGGAACGGCACACCCTCCCGCGCGCGCGCCATTGTGATCAGCAGACTCGTCGGGATCAGTTCTTGATGGTATGTCGTAACAGCAACGTAAAATGCCGGCCCAAACACGGTAATCAGGTATCCGATAACGCGGATGGCGCGCGTGATGGTCGCAAAAAACGGTCTGAAATAGTAATCCTCGGCTGCTTGAAAGCTCTCGAGAAATAAATACGGCACCGTCAGCACGAACGGTGTACCGTCCACAAGAACAACGACGCGACCTTCCAGCATTTTGGCCGCCGCCACGTCAGGCTTTTCGGTGTAGCCAACCGTTTCAAATATCGACCCCGGCGCGTCTTCTATATACTGTTCAATATATCCCGACTCTAGAATCGCATCGGTTTTTATGGCCTTCAGCCGCTTTTTCACTTCATCGACAACGCTTTTTTTCGCAAGCCCGTTAATATACGAGATGGCCACAGCTGTGCGTGTGCGCCGTCCGATGACCATGGGCTCAAACGTCAATGCCGGGTTTTTGATTTTACGGCGCAAAAGCGCCGTATTCGTGCGCAGGTTTTCGACAAAGCTTTCGCGCGGACCGCGTATAACCGCCTCACTGGCCGGCTCGGAAATACTACGCTGCCGCCAGCCTTTGGCATTCATGACGATGGCTTTATTAGAGCGGTCGACAAACAGTGTCACATCGCCCTGCAAGAAGCCGTCGATCGCGTCATACAGGCTATCGGTGATTTTCGCTTCGTTGGCGGCAACGAGCGAATTGTGAATAACGCCGATCGCGTCCTCTCCGCTTTGCCGGACGGCGCTCTTACTCGTGTCAAATAGGAGCGGGCTGATCATGTCGCGGCTTATGAGCGACGAATCGACCAGTCCATCGATATAAACAACAGCGGCTTCCGCGCGGATGTCGCCGCCGATGAAAAATCGCCGGACAACAAGATCGCTGCTGCTCAGGGTGGTGTCCTTCACATCCGCGAGTGCCGCATCCAGCTTCGTCGATATTTCTTTCTGCGGCGTTTCAGGAGACGGTACTTGATCGGTTTGCTGCCGTTTGGCAAACCAATACCCTGCTTTTCGCATTATAAATCCGAACATAAACGCTCCCCGCGCATTATTTTGTCGCTGTCATTTAGTATTGCAGAACGTCGGCGTGTCATTTCCTCTTTTTGACGCCAAGTACTGACAACACAGGAAACACACGGCAGAAAACGCGGCATTTATTTAGGAGCTAGGATTATTTTAAAAGTCATTTTGTATGTTTTTATTGGTTTCGACAAAAATCCGCAGCAATTTCCTTAATATGGTACTATAATCATCTTTACCATCTTATTGCGGGAGGCTGCGTTATGGACGTTAACAAGATTGTTATTGTCGAGCATCGCTCAAGGCGCTATGTATGCCGTTTTTACCGGGTCTGGAATGGTATTCCCGTTTTTGTTGCACACAGCGGTAAAGAGTCGCTGAGCGCTTTGTATCAAGACGGTACGAGCTTCATTGTAATCAGCATCGACCTGCTGCAGCTGTGGACCGAGCCGTTCATCGCCAACCGCCTGTGGCATGAAGTTTCGCACCTTTACTACAAGGACATTCGTCACGCGTGGGATATCCGTTTTGACTACCGGGCCGACCTTGTGGCTTCCGCGGCCACCGGTACCGACGTCACGCGCCGTCGACTTTGCCGGATGCGCCGGTACATAACGGACGACGTCGCATCGGCCATTCTCGATCAGCGTTTGAAGCTGCTGGATACGTCTGACAACCCGTATACGACTGCGTTTTTATTTGAGATGCTGGCACGGCTACAGCCGGTGAGCGTACTATAAAACGGCTGCCCGAGGACGGACAGCCGTTAACAGAAAAAGACCCTCCGGATATCCGGAGGGTCTTTTCTTAAAATGTCGATCGCTTTGTTTTAAACGTCGGTACAAGTGTTCGGACTTCCTTGAAGGCCGTCGCAAAATCTCTGCTGTCAATTGATTGGCACAGCTTGTCAAATTCTGCTTCAAACACAATCGGCGGATCCTCGGCTGATTTCATGACGAAAATGCGCTGATTATGTGTTCTCGTAACTGTTTCGTCGTTGAGATTAATTTCCTCAAAAAGCTTTTCACCAGGGCGTAATCCAGTTATCTCAATCTTGATGTCTTTATCCGGCCTTAAGCCGGACAACCGAATCATGGACTCGGCCAACTCGTAAATATTAACCGATTCACCCATATCGAGTACGAATATTTCGCCGCCGTGCGCAATGGCACCGGTTTCAAGCACGAGCTGAACAGCCTCGGGTATTGTCATGAAATATCGTTTTATTTTTCTGTCGGTGACCGTAACCGGGCCGCCTTCTTTGATTTGCTTTTTAAAAAGAGGAACAACGCTGCCCTGGCTACCTAGTACATTCCCGAACCGTACGGCTGAAAATCGTGTGGTGCCCCATGCGTTGGCGCGTTGAATGAGCATTTCTGCCACTCGTTTCGACGCACCCATGATATTGGTTGGATTGACAGCCTTGTCTGTTGAAATCAGAATAAATCGGTCCACCTGTTGTTTGATGGCCATTTCAACCATATTCAGCGTACCCATGACGTTGTTTTTAAGGGCTTCGTGCGGATTAAGCTCCATCATCGGCACATGTTTATGCGCTGCGGCGTGAAAGACGATTGACGGTTTATACATTTCAAATACTTCACGCAGTCGCTCTCTGTCCTGAATAGAGCCGAGACACGTTACAAACTGGGTTTTTAAATATTTCGGACTTAATTCGTTCTCTGCGTTGAAAAGCCCGTTTTCGCTGATATCAAAGATGATCAGAAGCCGCGGATTGTAACCGAGTATCTGGTTGCATAGCTCAAGCCCGATTGATCCGGCGCCGCCGGATACAAACACTGTCTTTCCAGCGATGTAATCCTTTACGGATTTCAAGTCAAGCTTTACGACTTCGCGCTCCAGCAAGTCTTCGACGTTGATGTCGTTGATCGTCGCTTTGCTGAGGCCATCGGCTGTAAATGTCGTCATGTTGCCGAATCTTCGAACGTGACATCCGGCTTCTACGCACAACTGGAATATGTCACGGATCGCCGAATTGTCGACAAACGGGATAGCAATCAGAATCACGTCAGCCTTATATTTTTCTGCCGCGTAAGGAATAAGTGCACGACTACCTATAACTTTAAGGCCCTTGACATATTTACCGGCAAGATCAGGGTTGTCGTCAATAAATGCGACGGGAAACATATTTTTCGTCTTGTCTTTTAAAAGCATATCCACCAGGAATCGCCCGGCGTCGCCGGCGCCCATAATGATCACGCGCTGCACGGACGACGATTTGCGCATACCAATCATAAAACCACTGATTCTTCGAGCGATCAGCATCATCAATCGGTACATACTCAATAAGAAGATACCGTAAACAACCAGATTGATTAGATAGCGGAAGTCGATCGAATTCTGGCGTATCAGAAGCAGGAATATTATATCAATGACCATTGCCAGCAAAAATGTACCAATGGCTGCGATCGCGCTGAGCGGTACACTTTCATAAATCGGTTCACCGTACGTATTGATAATGACGCTTAAAAAAGCCGCTGTAATGATAAGCATAAAAGCCAAAGGCATAGCTCCGGCCGCATTTTCTAAAAATGACATCTGCGGATAAAACATCACCGCGCATAGCACGTTGCTTACTAAAATGCACAGTGCGTCGGCCGAAAAATTTAATATTTTTCTAATTACTGAATTGCGTTCCATTTTCTCACCTCGATTTTTAAGGTCTCCCGCAGGCTATTTGCAATCGCTTTGTTTTAAGAGCTGCAAAACCTTTTTATAGGTTGTGGCTTCTTCTTCAAGCCGATTAATCCGCGTAGCAATGACACGAATATCGTCATCCGAAATCTCTGGCTGTCGAACGCGGGATTTACGAATCCAGCGGTAAAACGTTGATTTCGGCACATCATACTCTGCACAAATCTCGTCGACGCGTTTACCGCTTGCGTACAATTCAAGTAGTTTCTTCTTCAGCGTGTCTCTGGACAAGTAAGGTCACCTCTTCCTTAATCGTACCACTCATTTCCTGAGAAAGACAAAAAAAGCCTCCCTCACCGAACATTCGGAAAGGAGGCTTGCGAGCATATCCTTCAAGTTCGGCAACCGGCTGTCGTAGTTCGCGGTGTAATCCGTACGAACCTTAGACCCTAGCTTTGCGTCCCTGCTTTTCAACAGGTTTGCTATTATCGTTTGAAATATTTGTGGTTTCTGCCGATAAAATACCATGCAGGCTACTATTTGTCAAGCACTTTTCTCATTATTTTCTCATAATTACTGATATATTTTCAAATTTTCATCGATTTCCGGCCTGTTTCCGACTCTTTTTCATATTATCACCTTCGATATTAGGCCTCGTGCGAGGTGTCGTTTTCGTCGTGACGACCGCGGCGCTGATCTGCACAGTTACCCGAATAACCACAGCCGTCACAGCAGCCACTGCACTTTCCGCCCCTTTTTCGACGACGGATCATTACGACGATAACGATGGCGACGAGGGCCGCCAGTACTGCCGCGACAATAAGCGTCGTGAGTGTTACGCCAACAACAACTGCCATAAACGTTCCTCCGTCTTTCCGCTGCGTGAACAACAGCGATATTACGCCGCGTATACCGGCACTATACAGTTTGTATAGCGTGCGCGAAGCGCCTTCATGTAGTTATGTGCTTATGTGCTCGTGTCAATACCGGCAAACAGCCCGTAACGGTTCAGTATCCGCAAGGCTTTGAGTGTTATAAAGCGACTTGGCGCACCGACCGTTTCCAGCGGGAAGTGCATTTTTCCCGGATGGATATTTTCAAGCCGCCAAAGGCCGTCCTCTCCCCTTTTTTCGGCGAGCCAATCTAGCTCAGGCTTCAGCCGTGCGTCATACGGATGACCGGATGCCTCAAAATATTCCAGTACACGCAGCAGATCGTATCGGTATCGGTACGGATGCGACAGCAGCTTAAAGCGCTTGTCGCCGCCTGCAAAAAGCTTGTTCGAGAACAGATACTCGATTGCACGGCGTTCGGCGCACGCAACCTCGAAGAGCTTATACGAAAAGCCGGCTTTTCGATAAGCCATAAACCCCTCAAGGACGCAGATCGTTGTATGGGGATCGTCAGACTGAGAGCGCGTGCTCCAACCAAACCCACCCGACTGCCTTTGGTGATCCAGCAAAAACGAGCATAGACGCTCGAGGCGTTTGTCCGACGAGATGAAGCGGCATGCGTAGGACAGCACCATGCCGCCGATGCAAACGTCGGGCTGCGGCAGCGTACGCGAGAAGTTAATACCGCCGCCGGATAGCTGACGCTCATCAAAGGCGCGGCGCGTCATCTCCACGCATGCCTCGTTTTCCTCCGGCATGCCCAGCTCCGCCAGCAGCGCAAGCGTGTAGTGCGTACACGTCCATTTCGGCTGATAAAACCAAGTGCCCCAATGTCCGCTGTCTGAGCGTTTGGCAAGATATCGGGCGCCGAAACCCTCCGTTTCGATGCGTGCCTGTAGCGCGCCGAGCGTCGGTCGATCGCTGCCAAGAATGTAACGCTGCGCGCCGTATTGAACGGAGACGTCACCCTCCAGCAGCCAATTTATAATGAGATTTTTAGGATTATTATCCTTTTTCATATTTCCTGTCATTTTCCGACCGTTTTCTTTCGGGTATATTCGTACACTGTTAGCATCGGTATGCTTGTACTGTTCACCTCCATTATACATTAGGCACGGGTTGGCGTACAGGCTTTTGTCCGGATTTTCAAGGGAGTGATAGTGTGAAAACGACGGGGAAATTTCTACTGCTGTTTATCGGCTTGTGTCTGCTGCTTGGCTTCACATCGCCGCTTTGTGCACAGGCCGCATCTTATAAATTTAATATGTCGTACATATATTTTGGCAGCAGCGCGCAATACACCTCTCTTGTCGACGATACGCAAAACTCCCTCGACGAAGTCGCGCCGAACTACTTCACCCTCGCTTCAGACGGCTCGCTTGTACTTACCGGCGCTGTTGACCTGGGGTTCGTCTCCGACATGCACGAACGCGGTATCGACGTTGTGCCGTATCTGACCAACGACTGGTCACGCGCGCGCGGCAAGGCCGCGCTCGATCATCGCCAAGCACTGGCCGAAGCGCTGGCCGCCGCCGTCGACGAATACAATCTTGACGGCGTCAATATCGATCTGGAAAACCTGACGGAAACCCAGCGCGACGACTACGTCGATTTTACGCGCCAACTGCGTGCGCTCATGCCGGACAAGACAATCGCCGTTGCCGTCGCGGCCAATCCCGACGGGCTTGAAACGGGCTGGCAAGGCTCATACGATTACACCGGTCTCGCCGAATACTGTGATTACTTATTTGTTCTGGCTTACGACGAGCACTATTTTGGAGGCCCGGCCGGTCCGATTGCCAGCTACAACTTTCTCGAGCGCTCGCTGCGATACGCCATCGGCCATGCACCGAGCGAAAAGATCGTGCTCGGCTTTGCGTTTTACGGGCGCATCTGGAGCAGAGCCGGCGGTCATCCGAACGGTTACGGGCTCAACAACGCAACTGTTGAGCGCTATGTGCGCGATTACGGCGGCTACGTGACGCTTGATGCGTCGAGCTTATCGGCGCAGGCCGTCATAACGCTGGAAACGGGCGACGTACTGCCCGTCATCGGCGGTCAGACACTGAAAGAAGGTACGTATACCATCTGGTTTGAAAATGAGGATTCGATTAAGGCAAAGCTCGATTTAGTATCCATGTTCGGTATTCGCGGTACCGGCAGCTGGAGCCTCGGTCAGGAGCCGGACGCGACATGGGATTACTATAAGTTATGGCTCAACAACTGCACGTTCAGAGACGTCGAAACGAACTGGGCCAAGGATTACATCCTTGAAGCTCATATGAACGGCTGGATTAGCGGCACCGGCAACGAGCAGTTTAACCCCGACGATATGCTCACGCGCGCCGAGGCCGCAACACTGCTCGTGCGCCGGCTCGGGCTGACGCCTAGAGCCGATTCCAGTTACGCTTTTTCAGACTGTGCCGGCAGCTGGGCACGCGATTATATCGAAACAGCGCGTAAGTACGGGCTGATCTCCGGTGTCGGCGGCAACCGCTTCGCGCCCGACCGTCCGATCTCCAGGCAAGAGCTGGCTGTGCTGCTTAACAATGCGCTTGCGCTCGGCATCGACGACGGCACCGATGTCCCGGCATTTTCCGACGTATCTCCGGAGTCAAATCCGTGGTCTTATGACGCCGTTGAAGCGATCGCCGCCGCCGGCATTTTATCCGGCGACGACGACGGCGCATTTCATCCCGGCGGCGCGGTCACACGCGCAGAAATGACTCAAATCATCGTCACTATGCCGACGCCGGACACGATGCCGTCCATTACGCCGCCGTCCGATTCGCCCGAAGTGACACCGGTATCCGCTCTATCTGCCGACATTGCTCAGACCATTGGGCTCGGTGTTTTGTGCTGACAAAAAGCACGCCGCCGTCCGACTCATCGAACTTGCTGCGTGCTTTCTTGCGATTATAGGCTTTTGGGTTGGGTGGCTTTCTCGTCGTGGGATTGATCGGGCCCCACGTGCCCCTGTTTTTTTCTTGAAGCTCGCGCTTGGCGCGTTTGGACAGCTTCTCAAACGGAACAAACTTATTCATTTGTCACGCCTCCTTTTTGAGTGTATTATTAGTGTAGCAGACGCCATAATCCGTGTCAAATACCACTATCTACCGTATCGGAATGCTTGCTCCGCCTAGCGGAACAAATCACGTCGCTACACGTCAAAACACTCAAACAGATAAATAAGGAGGCACGTATGAAAAAACTAATTGCCATTGTCGTAGCCGTCGTGCTGACGCTTGCCGTATCTGTACCGGCGTTAGCCGCCCCATCCGGTTACACCGATACTGCCGGTACATGGTTTGAGGACGATGCGGCGGCGTACGGTTATCCCGACATTTTTGACGACGGCAGCGGCCTGTTCCATCCCAATCAGGACATCACGCGCATTGAATTTGTCCGGCTGCTGCACAAGGCGCTCGGACTGACGATCTACTACTTCGCACCGACCGACGTCGGCACACTGTTCACCGATATGTCCAACGAGGACGACGGTGCGTCGGCGCTGGTTGATCTTGTCACAGCCGGGATCGTCGATTCTGGCGGTGCGTTTAATCCGGATGCGTCGCTGACGCGCGAGGTCATGATCCATTGGACGATCCGTGCGCTTGATTATGTGACAGGCGGCGATTATGCCATGATTGAGATTTACCCAGCGCCGTTTGATGACGACGCGTGTATCACGCCCATGTATAAAAACGACATCGTCAAATCCGTAGTGTTGAACCTCATCTACGGGCGCGGCGACAACAAACTCTTCCCGACGGACGGCGCGACGCGTGCCGAGGCTGTGACGGTCGTCTCACGGCTGATGGCGCTGCTGAAAACACTCCAAACAGACGTGAGCGTCACGCCATCGGCAATTGTATCAAACGGCGCATTGACAACAACGCTCACCATAAGCAACAACTCCTCGGATCCGGTTACCATTCTGTACTCGAGCGGTCAGCGGTTCGACTACCAGGTGCTGGACGAATCCGGAATATCTCTGTATACGTGGTCGGCAGATAAAGCATTTATCGCACAGACCGCAGAGCAGGTCCTTGCGCCTGGTGAGCAGCTAACATATTCGGATACGCTCGACGCTGAGCTGTTCGGGGCCATGTCCGACCAAGCCGCCAAAGTCTGCTGGACCATCACGGGCACCTCGCCCGATTTTACCGTCGAGCCGGACGGCTACACCGTTGATCTACTTGTAAATTAGTCTGTAAACTAAAAATAAAAAAGCCTGCCCATTCTTGGGCAGGCTTTCATTCTTAACGGAAACCAAGCGGCTGTAGAACATCCTGTACGACCTGAACAAATTGATCCCCCGCGCCCCAATCGAACTTAAACAGCGCGCCTTGCCCGCCGCCGGAGCCGACAGCGTCAACGGCGACAGACGCATCACTTCCGAAAACTGTGACCGTCAAGCTGGCCCGGCTGGAATTGCGCATATAATATTTGTCAAATACAAGCAGATGAAACGATACGCCGTTCGCTTCTCGCCGGATGTGCTCCACAAGATTGACACTCATCGCGCTGTTTAATACACCGGCAACAATACTTTCGGCGACAGAGGCTGGATTGCCGCCACCGGACAGAGATATACTTGCCATATTTCCTCCTAAAAACGTTTGAACCGTTTCTGTATTGCTTCATTGCCGCTTGTTGGATCGATACCGAGGCTGGTCAGCATCTCCAGCTCATCGCGCGTACCGCGGCCCTGCGGTACGCGCCACGCGCCGCAGTCACTGCCGCAGGCGATCGGCACACCGCGCGCAGACGCGCGCTGAAGCACTGCGTGCTGCGCGTTCTTGATGGCAGTCAGCTTATCATCGGGATAGCGGCCGGCGCCGATGAGGTTCGTGACCGTTACGCACGTCGGTACCCAGACGGCATCCGCGTGCAGAAAGTGCCCGATGACGCTCTCGTCCGGCCAGAAGCCGTGCTCAATGCTGTCGACACCGGCTTCCAGCGCGCGCTTGATGCTGTCCGCACCGTTGACGTGCGCCATCACAGCGTATCCCTCACCGTGTGCGATATTGACGGCTTCTTTGACTTCGTCAAACGGGAGCACCTGGCCTGTGATCGTACCGGCGTCAAAATCGAGCATCCCCGTCACGGTGATTTTGATAAAATCCGCACCCTCAGCCGTTGCTTCTTCAATCAGCGCACGATACTCTTTGAGATTATCGTAGGACTTACCGTACATGCCGCCGTAGTAACCGGATTTATGCGCAATAAATACCGCCGTGCGGTACTCGATGCCATACGCCGCCGCGAGCGTCTTCGCATACGCCGATACACCGTATTTATCGCCGCCGTCGCGGTAATAGCCGACGCCGGATTTTTGCAGCGTCTCCAGCGTCGAGCGGACGTATTGCTGATCAACACCGTTTTGGTGCCGTGCCATCGCGTCGGCATAGCTCACGCCGTCGGCAATGATATGCCCATGGCATTCATACAGCATGTGTCACCTCTTTTGTGTGTCTTCTTATTGCAAATAACCTTTATCGATCAGCCAATCGACGGACGGACGTGCTTCGATTGATTCGATCGTGATCGTCGCTTCCGGTGCGCCGGATAAAATAAGATCAAGAATCGCCGCGACGTCCATGTCACCGTCGCCAAGCGGATGATGGCGATCCGGCCAGCCGTAATTATTGTGCAGGTGCGCGTGCCCGAGGACAGGCACGACACGCTGTGTCCACTCCATGATATCGAGTCCGTTTTTCGTGATGTTCGCGTGTCCGATGTCAAAGCAGAGCTTAAAGCGCGGATCATCGACACCACGTGCGATGTCGATCAGCATGTCCGGCTCGTCTTCAAGCACATTTTCAATATTGATCGAAAAGTCGTCCGGCTTATCGGCCAGATAAGCACGCCAGAACTCGACGGAACGCTCGACGAAATACTCCTTAAAATACACAAGCGGCACATAGCCCGAATGCACGACCATACGACGGATACCGTAGCCGTCGGCAAGCTGAAATGCCTGCGCGTACCGCCGCCGCGCGATATCGAGCACCAGCGGATCGATGGCCGACGGGCACAGCTCGTTGAACGGCGCGTGCAGGACAAAGCGGTCGGCATGCCGCATCTTTTCACGAGCAATCGGATCGTATGTGGCAAAGCCCTCGTCCATGTTCATCGCGGTGCAAAACTCCGCGATTTCAAGGCCGAGTCCAAAGTCTTGCGCCGTTTCCGGGGCATCGGCCGCGACAGTGGATAAGTACAATTTAGACCGGTCAATTTTTTCCGGCATAATATCACCTCAAAACACGATTACGTTAGCACGATTACCGCCGCTTGTCAATCGGCGGCCGACTTGACAAAAGACATTATAAAAAGTAGAATAAGCGCATAAAAATCCCCTCGATTCGGGAAGCCGGGTGAAATTCCCGCGCGGAGCCGCCGCTGTAACGGTATGAGCCCCCTTCATGAGGTGTAAGCCTCGGTCACTGTGCTGTCCGCACGGGAAGGCGAAGGTCGGGTGATGACGCCGGAGCCAGAATATCGGTCGATTGGATCACACGATGCCGGCGGACTTTTGGCACTGTGCAAACGCGATGTATCTCTAGGTCTCTCCGTCTGCCGGAGAGACTATTTTATTACATAAAAAGTGGGAATGCCAATGGATATCGCGACACTCAACAACAAAATATCCCCGCCCGACCCTGACGCGGCTGCGCAGGCCAAAGCCCGGTGGGATGCAATCGCCAAGCCGCTCGGCAGTCTCGGTCTTTTTGAAGAGGCCGTCATAGACATCGCCGGTCTAACCGGCAGCGCGTCTGTCCGGCTGTTGCGCCGCGCCGTCCTGGTGCTGTGCGCGGACAACGGCGTCGTCTGCGAGGGCATTTCACAGGCCGGCAGTGAGGTCACACTGCTTGTGGCCGAGAACCTGACGAAAAAGCAAACATCTGTGTGCCGCATGGCACACGTGGCGGGCGCCGACGTCATCCCTGTCGATATGGGTATGATCTCACGGCTGGACAATGTCCTCCTGCTCGACCGCCACATCGCCGACGGCACGAAAAACATTGCCAAACGTCCGGCGATGACAAAGCGGCAGGCGCTTAAAGCGATTAAACACGGTATCGAACTCGTCGAGAGCTGTAAAAAGGAAGGCTACGACATCATCGCCACCGGCGAGATGGGCATCGGCAACACGACGACGTCAAGTGCTGTCGCGTCGGTGCTGCTCGGCAAACCTGTCCGCGATGTTACCGGACGCGGCTCCGGCCTGACAGACGAAGCACTGGAGCGTAAAATACGCGTTATTGAACAGGCGATCGCCGTCAATAAGCCCGATCCGGACGACGCGCTCGATGTACTGAGGAAACTCGGCGGCTTTGACATCGCAGGGCTTGCCGGTATTTTCATCGGCGGCGCAATTTACCGCGTGCCGATCATCATCGACGGTATTATCAGCGCCGTGGCGGCGCTGGTCGCCGCGCGGCTGTGCCCCGGTGCGACCAGCGCGATGCTCGCAAGCCACATGTCCGCCGAGCCGTCCGGCCGGATGCTGCTCGACGCGCTCGGCAAAAAGCCGATCATCACCGCTGAGATGCATCTCGGCGAGGGTACCGGCGCCGTCGCGATGCTGCCGCTGCTTGATTTGGCACTGGCAGTCTATCACGGTTCGTCGTCGTTTGCCGAAATCGGCATGGACGCATACGAATCATACGAAGAGGAAGCGTAAACGATGCGGACACTGGTGCTCGGCGGTGCGTCGAGCGGAAAAAGCGAATATGCCGAGTCGGCTGCCGTCGGGCTGGCACTCCCCCGCTACTATATTGCCACGATGATGCCGTTTGACAGCGAGGACGTCGCCCGGATCGACCGCCACCGCGCCATGCGCGCGGACAAGGGCTTTATCACCATGGAGCGGTATACGAACCTTGCCGGCCTTGTTTTGCCAAAACGCGGGACGGCCCTGCTTGAATGCCTTGGCAACCTGTCTGCCAATGAGGTGTTTTCTGACGACGGCGCCGGTGAAGACGCGCTCGGCGCCGTGTTACGCGGCATCGACGCCCTGTCGGCACAATGCACCGACCTTGTCGTCGTCTCAAATGACGTATTTTGTGACGGCGCGGATTACGACGCCGAAACACGCCGATATATCGACATACTCGCAAACGTCAATCATGCGCTCGCCGCGCGGTTTGACAACGTTGTCGAATTGGTGTGCGGTATCCCTATTATGATTAAAGGAGGCGCGGCATGATACTGCTCCGATCGTTTGTGTTCGCGTTTTCGATGTTTTCGAGCCTGCCGGTGCCAACGCTCGAATGGCGCGACGATACGCGCCGTCTGATTCTGGCGATGTTCCCCTTTGTCGGCGCGGCTGTCGGCGTTTTCATCTGGGGCTGGCTGCTCCTTTCAGAAGCACTCGGTTTCGGCGTACTTTTACGCGCCGCAGGGCTCACGCTTGTCCCCGTCGCTGTGACAGGCGGTATCCACCTCGACGGCTTTTGCGACACTGTCGACGCGCTCAGCAGCCACGCGGAGCCGGCGCGCAAACGCGAGATCCTCAAGGACCCGCACACCGGCGCGTTCGCCGTCATCGGCGTTGTGTGCTATATGATAGCGTATTTCGCGCTGTCGGCCGAGCTGGCCGTCACAACAACAACGCCGATCCTGCTCGGGCTGATGTTTGTCGTCAGTCGGTCACTGTCGGGTCTATCAGTACTGACGCTGCCGTCAAGCGCCGGGGACGGCACAGCTGCGACATTCCGTGCGTCGGCGCTTAAAACGGTGTCGATCGTTATTCTACTTGTTATATTCGCCGCCGCCGCGGTATACCTCTTTATGACGAGCGTGCTGACGGGCGCCGTCATGATCGCCTCGGCGCTTGTGTGCGTCTTGTATCTGGCTTTTGTCGCACGACGTCAATTCGGCGGTATGAGCGGCGATTTAGCCGGTTATTTCCTGCAAATCAGCGAGCTTGTGATGCTTGCTGCAATCGTGATCGTTAATAAGGTGGTAGCAGCGTGATATTAATTATCGGCGGACTGGCTTCCGGTAAACGGCAGTTTGTTCAAACACAATACAACATCCCGGGCGGCGACATCGCCGACGGCGTACTCGACGACCGGCCCGTCATCTATAACCTGCAGGACCTGATTGCCGCGCAGATTCAACGCGGACTTCAGGCAGACGCGTTGATCCCGCTGCTTTTGGAAAAACAAATCGTTATCTGCAACGAAGTCGGCAGCGGTATCGTACCGGTCGATAAGACGGAGCGCGCGGTACGCGAGGCGACCGGCCGCGTCTGCACGGCGCTGGCGGCCGAGGCGGAAAAAGTCGTTCGGCTTTACTGCGGCGTTCCGACGGTTATCAAGGAGCAATAAATGAACATTATACTCATGCGTCACGGCCAGACGCAGGGCAATATCGAGCGCCGCTACTGCGGCAGTACGGACGATCCGCTGTGCCAGGACGGGATCGCACACGCGCACGCGTCCGGCCGTGACGAAACAATAACGCGTGTTTTTGTCAGTCCAATGCGCCGAGCCGTCGAGACAGCCGCCATCAAATTCCCCAACGCCGAGCACACGATCATACACGATCTGCGCGAGATGGCATTCGGAGATTTTGAAAATAAAAACGCCGACGAATTGGCGCACGACGACGCCTACCGCGCGTGGGTCGACAGTAACTGCGAGGATCGGTGCCCAAACGGCGAGAAGCTTTCCGAATTCGACGCGCGCGTTTGCCGGGCGTTCGACACACTTGTCCGTGAACGCATCGCTGCCGGAGACGAGCGTATCGTCGTCGTCGCCCACGGTGGCACAATCTCGGCGATACTGGGCCGGTTTTCAGGCGACTCGAGCCGAAAATTCTATGAGTGGTACGTCGGCAACTGCGGCGGCTTCCGCGTGCGTGTCGACGCGCAAACGTGGCAGGACGCCCCCCTATTCACCGATTTCGCGGTATTCGACGTCATCGGCAACAGTTGATAAAGGAGATCCCAATGGCAGATGGACTCATCCACGTCTATTACGGTTACGGCAAGGGTAAAACAACCGCGGCGTTCGGCCTGGCTTTGCGCGCGGCTGGCAGCGGTAAAAAGGTCGTCATCGTGCAATTTCTTAAAAACACGAACACGAGCGAGCTCAAATCGCTCGAGAAGATCGAGAACATCACGCTGCTGCGCGGAACGGCCGCCAACGGCTTTATCCGCAATATGTCAGCCGATCAGGTCAATGAGACTAAAGTGATACAAAATGAGAATTTGCGGCACGCGCTCGATCTCGTTGAGCGCGGTGCGTGCGATCTTTTAATCCTTGATGAAGCGCTCGATGCGTATCAACTCGGTTTGCTCAACGCCGAGATGTTTCCGACGATTGTGTACAGCAAACCGCCGGCGTTGGAGCTTGTCATTACAGGGCATAAGCCGGATGCACAGATTATTGAGGCGGCCGATTATGTAACGGAAATGAAAAAGATCAAGCACCCGTATGATAGAGGCATTAAAGGCCGTAAAGGTATCGAGTTTTAGCCGCTTCACACACCATGGTATAAATTGACGGTTCAAATCCTTTGTGTTAAAATATAGAAAACAAAACGAAGGATTCGATTATAATGACAATACTTCATCGTGCTCATTAACCGGACGGGCCGCCTAACGCGGCTTCGTTCGGGTTATCTTTATGTACTGGAAGAATTGTCATTCCCGAGGCCAATCATCACGCGAGCTAGGAGACATTATGGAACTTAAAACTTTTTTTGAAGAAACGCCTAAATTTGCCGTCGCCTTTTCCGGCGGTGTCGATTCTTCCTATCTTCTTTATGCGGCAAAAACGTTTGGATGCCAGATTAAGGCCTATATGATCCAATCGCCGCTTCAACCGCAGTTTGAAGTCGACGACGCAATGAAAATGGCGTATATGCTGGACGTGCCGCTGGCGACAGATACGATCGACATACTTGATATCGACGATGTTACGGCTAACCCTGCCGACCGATGCTACCACTGTAAATCCGCCGTGTTTCGCCGGATTCGCGATCTTGCCAGCGCCGACGGCTACGGCATCATTTGCGACGGTACCAACGCGTCGGACGACGCGTCTGAACGCGCGGGTATGCGCGCACTGGAAGAACTGGGCATCCGCTCTCCCCTGCGCGATGCCGGCCTGACGAAAAAGCAAGTTCGTCATCTGTCGCGCGAGGCGGGGCTGTTTACGCACGACAAACCATCGTACGCGTGCCTGGCAACGCGCATCCAGACAGGTACACAAATTACGCAGCCGCTTCTGGAAAAGATTGACGCGGCGGAAAACGCGCTGCGTACGCTGGGCTTTACGAATTTCCGCATCCGCCTGCTCGGCGACGCGGCCAAAATTCAGCTGCCGGATGCGCAAATCCGCACAGCCGGTGATAAGCGCAGAAAAATCAAAGAGGTGCTTGCCCCCTACTTTTCCGACATACTGCTTGATCTGAAGCCACGTAAATCGGAGGACTGATTTGGAACAGGACAAACTCTTAAAGCTGCTGGGTGATATACGAGACGGACATGTCAGCCCGCAGGACGCCATGCTTCAGCTTAAAATGGCGCCTTTTGAGGACATTGGCTACGCAAATATCGACCATCATCGGGCACTGCGCCACGGCATCCCCGAGGTCATCTACGGCGAGGGCAAGACCGTCGATCAAATCGCCGGTATTGTCGAGGTGCTGCGTAGTAACGGCAATGAAACGATCCTTATCACGCGCCTGACGCCGGAAAAAGCCGAGGCGTTGAACGCGCGCATCACCGTCGACTACGATCCCGTGTCCCGCATTGCAATACATGGCCTTAAGCCAGAGCCGAACACCGACGGCTTCATCGCCGTCGTCGCCGCCGGTACGAGCGACCTGAGCGTCGCGGAGGAAGCCGCCGTGACCGCCGAAGCGCTGGGTAACCGCGTCGAGCGTGTGTACGACGTCGGCGTCGCCGGACTGCACCGTCTGCTCGGCCGTCTGGATGTTTTAATGACGGCCCGCGTCGTCATCGCCGTGGCCGGCATGGAAGGAGCACTGGCGACCGTCGTCGGCGGTCTCGTATCCTGCCCTGTGCTCGCCGTGCCGACAAGCGTCGGCTACGGGGCTAATTTTAACGGTCTGTCCGCGCTGCTGTCGATGCTCAACTCCTGCGCTGGAAACGTCAGCGTCGTGAATATCGACAACGGCTTCGGCGCGGGCTATTTAGGCAGTCTTATCAATCATATCGGGGAGCGTACAATATGAAGCTTTATCTTGAATGCAATATGGGTGCGGCCGGCGATATGCTCATGGGCGCGCTTATCGAGTTGTTACCGGACCGCGATCTGTTTCTCGGGCGCATGCGCGCGTTGCAGTTGCCGGGCGTTGAAATCCAATGCGACCACACGACGAAATGCGGCATCACTGGTACAAAGATGCGCGTATTCGTCGGCGGCGTCGAAGAACAAAGCCACGACACGGACTTATCGTCAGAATCCGCACACACGCATCAACACGATCACGACCACGACCATAGCCATACTCATAACCATGATCACGACCATGAGCACGACCATGAGCACGACCATGAGCATGAGCACGACCATGAGCATGAGCACGACCATGACCACGAGCATGAGCATGAGCATGAGCACGAGCATACCCACGGCCACTTTGGTTACAAGGATATCTGTGCGCTGATCGACGATCTGGATTTAGCCGAGAACGTTAAAAAAGAGGCGCTGGAGGTCTACCGGCTGATCGGCGAGGCGGAATCGGCCGTGCACGGCGTCTCGCTAGACGAGATTCACTTCCACGAGGTCGGCACGATGGACGCCGTGGCCGATATCATCGGCTGCTGCCTGCTGGTTCATATGCTCGGCGTCGACACCATTGAGGCGTCGCCTATTCACGTCGGATCGGGCTTTGTCAAAACATCACACGGGACGCTGCCGGTGCCTGCACCGGCGACGGCGCACATTCTCAAGGGCGTGCCGATCTACGGCGGTCAAATTAAGGGCGAGCTGTGCACACCGACAGGCGCGGCGCTTCTCAAGCACTTTGTCACACGTTTCGGCGAGATGGAGCCGATGGCCGTCTCGAAAATCGGGTACGGGATGGGTACCAAAGATTTTGAAGCCGCCAACTGTGTCCGCGCGTATCTGAGCGATGCGTCCGACGCGAGCGAAGCCGTCGCGGAAGTCTCGTGCAACTTGGATGATATGACGCCGGAAGCACTTGGCTACGCAACCGGCCTGTTGCTGGACGCCGGCGCGCTCGACGTGTTCACCACGCCGATTTATATGAAGAAAAACCGGCCGGCGACGATGCTGACGTGCTTGTGCCGCCCCGACGACACGACAGAAATGACGCGTCTCATTTTGCACAACACAACAACGTTCGGCGTGCGCTACCGCACGCTCCGCCGCGACGTACTTGATTATTCGACGTATACCGTCGAGACGCCGTACGGGACGATCCGTATCAAGTCGGCGTCCGGATACGGTACGCGCAAGGAAAAGCCGGAGTACGAGGACGTCCGTCAAGCCGCAGTCCGGCACGATAAACCGTTTTCTGAGATTTATGCCGCGGCGATGGATGCTATGCGCGCGCAGCAGTCGTAATTCATACATAACATAGCAAAGCACCTCCGATATATCGGAGGTGCTTTGTTATTCGGTGACTATTAAGTTACAGCGCCAGCTCCATAAACCCAACCGTAAAAGGTAAATGCTCAAATTTTCTTGTCCCTGTTGGCTTAAAGCCGTATTCCAGATACCAGTTTTTAAGTTGCTCGTTTTCCTCAATGATCGCAATACCGATTTTCTCCCCGCCCATCGCTTTTACTTGCGCGACGGCATAGTCCAGCAACGCGCTGCCGAATCCTCTATGTCTGAATTCAGGCAGGACTGTTATTTTTTCGAGATAATAGGTTGCATCATTCGCCTTTTCCAACTGCATAAAACCGACGACTGTTCCGTCTGATTCCAGCACATGCATGCTATTGCCCTTTTGTTTGTCGGCGATGAGTCGATCTGTCTTGATATACGCGCCGTTCGTCGGCACTTTTTCCTCTGTCAAATTAAACGCCTCAGCAACCGTTAAAAACCCGCGCCGGATAACATCGGCACAAGTATCAAGCTCCTGATCTTCCATTTTTCTAATAATTATATCCGCCTCACGCACGCCCTCATCTCCTTCCATTATATAACAAGTATAGTCTGACTTTATTAGTTTGTCCAGAATCATGTTTATTTCACTTGACATATTCCTTATCGTTACTTATAATTACCTTATCACACCAGTTGGAGTAGTTATATGGAACAGTATTATACAGTTGAACAAATCTCATCGATGCTGGATATGCATCCGAAAACAATCCAGCGGTATATCCGTGAGGGACGGCTGCGCGCCGTCAAGATCGGTAAGGCTTGGCGTGTGACGGGGCACGATTTGAGCGCTTTTACGGAACAACAACCCGACACGTCGTCGCTGTCGACGGCTGCCGACGTAACGGTCTCCGCCGTCGCGGATATTGCGGATTTGGATCAGCAGGCATCCATGCGCATCGTCGACGCATTAACAGCGGCGCTCAACGCGAAGCCGCCATCCTACGGTCGCACATCGATGCACACGCAGTACATCGAACACGAGCGCACTTTACGTGTCACGCTCTGGGGCGGCGCGGCGTTCATTGCCGTCATGATGGACGCCATCGCGTCTTTGACAACTTAAGGCGAAAGGACTTATTACTATGATAAACAGTGTTTATAAATCTGTTGAGGCACGTGACGGCTTCCGCGCGCAATACCGTGCCATCTTGAATACATTACCTTTTGAACAGAAAACAATCGATACAGCCTACGGACAGACGTTCCTGCTCTGCGCGGGAGACGAACGCAATCCGCCGATTGTACTGCTGCACGGCTCGGTCAGCAATAGCGTTTTTATGTCACAGGAGCTGACAGGTCTGTCTGCCGCTTACCGCGTCTACGCCGTTGACCTGATCGGCGAATGCGGTCTGAGCAGCGAGACGCGCCCCGACATATCGCTGGAGGCGTATGGTCGCTGGCTCGTAGACGTACTGGACGAGCTTTCGATCGACCGAGCCGTCGTTGCCGGAAACTCCCTGGGTGGTTTTGCCGCACTGTCGTTGGCAACGATGCGCCCTGACCGCGTTGAAAAGCTGATTTTACTGGCGCCCGGCGGTTTATCGGCGCAAAACGACGCCGTTATAAATAAAGCGAAGGACGCTCAAAAAGACGGTTCGTCGCTAACGGTCGACAATTCCGACGTTGCGGCCGGCGCAGGTATACCAGACGAAGTCGTCGCGTTTATGAATCTGATACTAAGCGCCTACAACCCCATCACGGCGTCGCTGCCCATCTTTACAGACGACCAACTGCGTGCGCTGACGATGCCGGTGCTGTATGTATCCGGCACAAACGACCGCATGCTTGACGCCGTCGGCGCTGCCGACCGGATTAGAACATTGGTGCCGGACGCCGACGTCCGGCTGATCGACGGAGCCGGTCACGTGATTACAAACGCCGTCGACTATATCCGTGCTTTTTTAGAAAAGGAGACACCAAAATGACACCGCATACAAAAAACGGCTGCACCGCTACTGTTGTCGATCCGCAGACACGCATTGCATCGGCGCAGGACATGCTCGATGTCTTCGCCACCGCGCGCTACGAGACCGACTGTGACGCTGTGATCGTGTACGCCGAAACACTCGGCGATGCGTTTTTCGATCTAAAGACCCGCGTCGCCGGCGAGATCTTACAAAAATGCTCCAACTATCAAATACGGCTTGCCATTGTCGGTGACTTTTCAGCTGTGACGAGCAAGAGCCTGCGCGACTTCATTTATGAATGCAACAACGGTCGGCTTGTCTTTTTCAAAAACAGCGTCGACGAAGCCTTCGATGCATTAACCGCTAAGCGCTGATATCCCTAATAATTAAAAACCGGCGGATAATCCGCCGGTTTTCTCATGCCGTACTAAGCCGAAAAGATGCTTTTAATAAGCGGTATCGACTTTTTCGTCTCCTCATAGCCGACATCCATGCATTGAAGCATCTGGTCAAAAGTGAGCAGACCGGCCGCTTCCGGCAGTTTTGGGATCAGCATCAGTTTCTCGCCGCTGGCCCTGTATTCACTGAGACACGCCATCAGGACCGAAAGCGACTGGTTTGATATCTCAATGAAGTTGGCGTTACGGTCAAGCGGATAATTGGCCGATACATCCACGCCGAGCACGCGCTGCTCCCCTGCCGCGATCAGCAGGTCAACAGGCACGACGTCAGTTACGCCGCCGTCGACAAGGCACATACCGTCCGTCATTTTCGGGCGAAAATATGCCGGGACAGCGCAAGAGGCGCGCATCGCTTCGCTCAGCCGTACATCCGACCGCCAGATGACGTTGCGGAATACCTGTACGTCGTCGAGTGTATTGACGTACGCGATCGTCTTACGGCTGTACAAATCGACGGCGGTAATCACCGTTTTCATCGTCAGCTGGCTCAGCTCGACACCGCCTGTCAGCTCGTTAAGATACGCTTCCAGCTTGTCGCCTTTGAGAAATCCCGGCAATGTCACCGATTTATGTAGTATAAACCGCACCAGAGATGATACAATACCAGCGTAATCGACGTCAACGATCGTCCGTCCGGCTTTGGAAAGCGTTTCGATTTCTCGGCGCATTCGACTGGGTTTCATCCCTGACGCGTAGAGCCCCGCGACAATGCTGCCGGCGCTCGTACCGGAAACGGCACGCGGCAGAATATCCGCTTCTTCCAACGCACACATCACACCAACATGTGCCGCGCCTCGTGTACCGCCGCCCGACAAAGCGATTGCATAGTCCATTTCGCACCTCCCGATTAGCCGATGCCACAGTGTATGCCGTCGGGTGTGCTTTTTTGTCTGTCCGGTCATTGTATGAACGAAACCGACACAAAACGTAAAATAAACTGGAATTTTTTATGCAAAGGTGTCTATTGACATCCGTTTGATATCGTTTTATCATAGACCCAACGGTATGAAACGTGACTCATCGTGACGATTTCTACATATATTCATCTGAATCTATGTCTTTGTTCACGATTTGCCCCTTTTCTTTTGGTCGCCCAGCGGCCGTCCCGTCGTCGCATGCAGACGAGACAAACCGTAATATCATATCTGTTGGGAGATTCTCGTCATGAAAAAGATTCTAGTTTTTGTTTTAGCTGTTCTCCTGTCGCTTGGTCTGTTTGGCTGCGCCGAAAAATCAACGACGGATGATGGCACAACGGTACTTATTTCTGCTGCTGCGAGCTTGACCTCGCCGCTGACGGAAATCGCCGAGGCGTATGAAGCAGCCAACCCTGGCGTCACGATTACACTCAACTTCGGCTCAAGCGGCGCACTGCAGGCGCAAATTGAAAACGGCGCCCCTGCCGACGTATTTTTCTCTGCCGCCAATAAGCAGATGGACGCGCTTGAAGACCAAGATCTGATCGATGCTACCTCTCGTTTGCAACTGCTTAAAAACGAGATCGTCCTGATTGTACCGGCAGATTCGGCCCTCGATCTGACAAGCTTTGAGCAAGCCGCAGGCGATACGGTCGCGACGATTGCCGTCGGCGATCCGGCCAGCGTGCCGGCCGGCCAATATGCCGAAGATACGTTTACTTACTTAAACCTATGGGACGCCGTCTCCGAGAAAGCCGTACTCGCGTCTGACGTTAAGCAGGTGCTCAACTGGATCGCCGCCGGCGAAGCCGACTGCGGCGTCGTCTATCAGACAGACGCGGCGCTGGAAGAAGGCGTCTCGATCGTTGCGTCCGCGCCGGACGGCAGCCACAAGGCGATCGAATACCCCGTCGCGATCGTCACAGCCAGCCAGCAGCAAAGCGCGGCTGCCGATTTCATCGCCTACGTCCAGTCGGACGAAGCGACGGCCATCTTTGAAAACTACGGTTTCTTGCCATACTAAACACAGATTAGCCCGGGGGTGGGATTTTGGATTACTCTCCGCTTTGGATTTCTTTACGTACAGCGCTGATCGCGACGGCTTTCGCCGTCGCGCTCGGTATTGCTGCCGCGCAGGGCGTTGTACGGTTAAAACGGCTCGTCAAGGGCGTCGTTGACGGTATCCTGACGCTGCCTATGGTACTGCCGCCGACTGTTGTAGGCTTTTTTCTGCTCGTCGTTCTTGGTGTCAACGGGCCTATTGGCAGCTTGGTGCAGTCCGTTTTTAATGAACGCATCGTGTTCTCGTGGTACGCGCCGATCATCTCCTCGACGGTCGTAGCCTTTCCGCTCATGTACCGGTCGATGCGCGCGGCATTCGAGCAGTTTGACAAAACGCTTGTCTACTCCGCACAGACGCTCGGCTTGTCCAATACGTACATTTTCTGGCGCGTGATTCTCCCGAACTGCCGCCACAGCGTTGTTGCGGGCACGGTGCTCGCGTTTGCGCGCGGGCTCGGTGAGTTCGGCGCGACGATGATGCTTGCGGGTAACATCCCTGGCAAGACGACCACGATTTCCATTGCCGTCTACTCGGCGATGGCCGCCGGTGACAACGCGCTGGCGTATAAATGGGTACTGATCGATCTCGGCATCTCGTTTGCTGTCATCGTGGCCATGAATTTATTGACGGGCGCACAGCGCCGGTCAAAGTCATCGTCTAATGAGCGGGGGCAGATTTATGTCCCTTGACGTCAACATTGTCAAAAAGTACGACGACTTCACCCTGCGCATGCAGTTTAGTGCCGAACAGGGCATCCTCGGGATCCTCGGTGCGTCCGGCAGCGGTAAAAGCATGACGCTCAAATGCATCGCTGGTATTGAAACACCCGATGAGGGCACGATCGTTCTGGACGGCGAGGTACTTTTTGATTCCGATAAAAAAATCAATCTCCCGCCCCAGAAAAGGCGGATCGGCTATCTTTTTCAAAACGCCGCGCTGTTTCCGAATATGACGGCCGAGCAGAACCTATTATCCGTGGCGCGCCGTAAGGACGACCGGGACGGTAACCGTGTTAAAGCGCGGTCTCTGCTGAAGCTGATGGAACTGGACAAGCTGGGCGCCCGCTATCCCTCGGAGCTGTCCGGCGGTCAGCAGCAGCGCGTCGCCCTTGCGCGCATCCTCATGAGTGAGCCGCGCGTCATCATGCTCGACGAACCCTTTTCTGCGCTGGACAGTTACTTACGCTGGCTGCTGGAGAAAGAGCTTGCCACGATCCTCGGCCAGTTTGACGGCTTGTCTATTTTCGTCTCCCATAACCGGGATGAGGTCTACCGACTGTGTGACACGCTGGCCATCGTCTCAGACGGCGGCATTGCCGGCTTCGGCGACAAATGGGATATCTTTAACGATCCGCGTCACTACGACGCGTGTCTCCTGACCGGCTGCAAAAACATCCTGCCGGTCATCCCCGCTGACGGCGGCGGCGTTGTCGCGCCGGACTGGGGTTTATCGTTCGGTACAAACGGGCATGACGCGTCCGGCGTCGCTTACGTGGGTATCCGCGCACACGATATTGTCCTGACCGACGATCCGTCGGCGCCCAACTGCTTTGAGTACGAAACCGTCAGCACGTTGCGCGATACGTTCAGCTATATCCTGATGCTGCGCAAGAAAGGCGTTTCAGACGCGAAAACGCTCCGGCTTGAAATGAGCCGCGAACTGTACGAATCGCTGTCTCCCCTGCCGCGCTATGCATATATCCCGCAAAGCAAACTGCTTTTTCTCAATCAATAAAAAAGAGGGCCGAATCGGCCCTCTTTTCTGTCATACTCTGAAATTGCTGGTTTTACTTTATCAAGATGTCAACTCGTCTCCGCTGACTGAATCAAATTCAATTTTCTCAACCACTTCTTGTGTATCATAAATATACTTCGTATACGTGATTAAGTGCGCTTGCTTGTCAAAGTCAAGCTGATAAACATAGCGCGTTCCTTCTTCAACACGTTCAATATTTCCCACCCAGGACGGATAATTCCATGAGATTGAATGCGCTGCCAGCATATTGGAAATCTCAACCGACACACCGAGATCCGTCAGGAGCGGATGCTCAAAGTCCGCATACTCGCCAATAACGGCGTCGCGCCCAATAGCGTCAAGATATTCCTGTGCGTAGGCGCGCTCCTGCGTCTGCAATTGTTGAGCCAGTTCTGAACTTATATTAAAGCATTGGTCGTGCAGTTCCTCCGGGAACAGTTCCTGGATCGATGATGTATACAGAGAGCCGTCTTCAGGCTCCTGATAGTCCATCAATGAATATTCGTTGTTTTCATCCAGTGAAAATGTCATTACCACTGGTATCACGCCGCTTCCAGAGGTTTTGACAAGATTTCCATCCATAAAGCTAAATGTACCGTACAGTGTAAGTACGTATGCCGTAACCGTTTGTTCGTCAGCTGCGCTGTCCATGATATAATGACCTTCACCGGCACATTCACCTTCAAGATATGAATCGAAATTACTTTCAAGCATCGCCTTGGCGACAGCTGTATCAAGGTCGGTAATTTTTTCGTCATCATCGCTAACTGTTGGTGTACTCACTGTGCTGGTAGCGCCGGAATCCTCCGCTGGACTATCCGTCGGTGACGTATCACTAACCGACACGGATGTACTGGGATCCGGCAGCGGCGATCCACCTGTTGTCTGTGCACAACCTGAAAGTAGTACCACAACGCCAATAATAATCGCATAGTATATAATTCGTCGAATCATTGTCGTCATCTCCTCAGGTGTTTATAGTTTTATTGTACCACTTTATGCTATTAATGTCTATTATTACCTCAATCGATACAGCACCTATCCCCAATTAATCACTGTTTGTTTATTACCATTTGCCTGTACAACACGCCCATGATCCAACTACCGGAGCTCGATATTTCCAGAGGCATCCAGTATATATTGTGGTATACTAAACTAAAATATTCGATTGAGGGATTGCTATGTCAAACTATAAATTCGATGCGCAAAACGTAAAAAACTGGACAGTGCCGAGCGCCGCGCGATGCTGACACCGAGTGAAACACTCCGGCGTCTCGGCTACAGCGCCGGACAAACACTGGCCGACATCGGCTGCGGTACGGGTCTGTTCACCTTCCCTGCCGCCGAGATCGCAGACGGCGCGGCCGTTTACGCCGTTGACGTGTCGGCGGATATGCTCGCCGACGTGCGCGCCAAGGCCGACGCGCAGGGCGTCACGACGATCCAGACAATCCAGTCCGGTCCGTATGACTTCAAGCTTCCGGAGGGTTCGGCCGACTTCATCCTCCTGTGCGCCGTCCTGCATGAGATTGACGATCCGTCGCGGTTTTCAACCGAAGCGCGACGCATCGCCGCGCCCGGCGCGACGATAGCCGTCATTGATTTCAATGAAAAGCAGCTGGGCTTCGGGCCGTCACCCGATCATCGTATAAGCCCAGTGTCAGCCGGAACGCTGTTGACGAACGCCGGCTTTTCTGCCGGTGAGACGCTGTCGGTCGGTGAGGCGTTTTACGCTGTTACGGCGCGGGCCTGAACAACGCGCATACGAGTCCTGATAAAAGTTGTACATAAAAAAGAGCCGGTGGATACCGGCTCTTTTTTTGAATCTATAATTCGATACCGAGCGCATTTTTTACGACCAGACCAACAACAAACGATATGGCGGCGACGCCCAAACTGATGGCCGCCATTGTGAAGAAACTTCGTTTAAACGATCGTCCCTTGGCGACAGAAAGGTAGTAGTTAAACGTCGCAATGATCAACACGGCGATGCCGATCGTTGCGCCCAGCGCTGCGTAATGCATCCCCATCGGCGCAATCAGAAACGGCGCGATCAAGAGCGCGACTGTGATTAGGTACGCAAGCCCCGTATACCCGCAAGACTTGACGGCATTTTTATTGGCGACCTCGCGTGAGGATAAGTAGCCCGACGCCGTCATGGATAACGTCGCCGATATACCGGTAATGAGTCCGGCCATTGCGATGACCTTGGTGTTTTGCATGGCGAACGTGTATCCTGCAAGTGCGCCGGTCAGTTCGACGAGTGCGTCGTTCATGCCGAGAACCATGTCGCCGGCGTAGCGCAGCCGCTCTTCATCCAAAATATCTGCGAGCTTTTTTTCGTGTACCTCTTCGTCTTCTAGAATGCTGCAAAGTTCCGGAATATCCGCCACTTGTCCGCGGTAGACGTCAAGCTCCCTTTTTACTTCATGCTCAACGTGCTGGATCATGAAGGTATAACCAAAAAGCTTCCGCAATAACATATGCTGCGCGATCCATAGTCTTTTGGGCTTTAGTTCCCGTCCGGTCTGCGCACTGAAGGCTTCAACATGCTTTCGTTCGTAGCGCGCAATGGATAACAGCGTTTCGCGGTCACGCTGATCCTTTGTGACGCGTGCCGTTTTTTCATACAAGACGGCATTGTTAAGCTCCCGCTGCTGATGCCGGAGTAAAAACGAATCAATTGCCGCTGCTTTCAATGCGATCCCTCATTTCGTGTAAACCGTTTTGTGTTACTATTCATTGACTAATATAATTTTTAGTATGACAGAACTGTCAACTCAGTGCAAGAAATATAACGCGATTTTTGTGTTTATTTAATGCTGTTATTATGATAATATTACTATATTTCCGGCGCGAGGTAGTGTCGATGCCGTAGAACGTGAAGGAGCCGATTATGTATAAAAAATCGACGATTACAATGAGCCAAGTTATGCTGCCCAGCCAAGCCAATCTGGCCGGCAACGTGCACGGCGGTGAGATCATGAAGCTGATGGATAATGCGGCCGGCGCCGTTGCGCACCGGTACTCGCGCGGCACTGTAGTGACCGCCCGCGTCGACGAATTGCAGTTTTTATACCCGATTCTCGTAGGGGCTTTTGTGACCTGCACCGCGACGATTGCCTATGTCGGCTCGACATCAATGGAGGTCGTCGTCACGGTTGACGTCGAAGACCTTGAAACGGAAGATTCGCCGATACGCACGCAGACAGCGTTCTTTACGATGGTCGCGCTGGACAAGAACGGCAAGCCGAAGAAAATTCCGCCGCTCGAACTCACGACCGAGGAGGAGAAAATCCTTTTTGATCAAGGCCGAAAACGCCGCGAGGCGCGCGCACGGTCAAGCACATAGTCGCTGAATTTAAGAAGAAGACGCACCGCTTTTGGTGCGTCTTCTTGTTATATATGTGATTTCTGTTTCGTTTCAGGCGTTTCGGGGCTATTTCCTGCGTTGTGACTTAACCGGCGGCATTTAGCGCATCGGTCATTCTGCTCACTTCGCTCAAGACGTCGCCAGTCGTGACGCTCCTGCTAAAAATAACGTTTTCCGCTAATTTTTTGGCCGCCATGAGTGCCTGCCAGTGCTCCTCAGTATAATCGGCCGGATTGGACCGGTAGCATCTGACGAGCAGATCCTCGAGCTCACAGCGCAGGACCTCTTCATACAGCACTTTACCCGCGTTTAGTATCTCCGCTTCTGTCGCTCCGGCGTCATTCAAAACAGACTGTGCCTCGGCATAAGCGTTACTCATGTACTGCGCATTGACATAGTTATGCGCGGAACCAACGAATTTTACCGCTCGATCGGCAAGCGTTTGCAGATCTTGTTTCGTCGGCGGATCAGGATCAGGATCGAGATCGGGGTCAGGATCCGGTGTACCTGTAACAAGTGCGGTAAATACGTCTGCGATAGCCGTATTAATCGCGCTCACCGACGCGGTCGGGTTAAAGATGACATTTTCGCCAGCTTGTTTTGCCGCCATCAGCGCCGACCACTGTGCGTCGGAATAATCCGACGGATTAGCGCGGTAGCATCGGACGAGCAGGTCTTCGAGCTGACAGCGGAGTATTTCCTCACGTAGCACCTGCGACGCAGTCTGGATAGCTGTTTCTGTCGCGCTGTCATCAGTCAAGACTGCCTGCGCCTGTGAGTAGGCCGCACTGAGATTGTCTTTATTGACATATTGGTGTGTAGAGCTGACATACGGCGCCGCTTGATCCGTCAGTGTCTGCAAGCTCTGCTTCGTTGGGTCTGCAGGATCATCTGGCGGATCATCTGGCGGATTGTCTGGCGGGTCCTGATGCGCGTTGTTCGCGAGAGCTTCGGTCATACTATCAATTTCGCGCGTGATATCTTCGGCTGTCGCGCTCCTGTCGAAGATGACGTTTTCGGCTGTACGCTTGGCCGTCATCAGTGCCTGCCACTGTTCCGTGGTGTAATCGTCCTGATCGGATCGATAACAGCTGACGAGCAGATCCTCCAACTGACAGCGCCGAATTTCAATGCTCAGCGCGTCCGTCTTCAATTGTATGACTTCCACTTTTACTGCGGTACCCAAAATCATTACAAACTTCGCCTGCTCGTACGCGTCTTCAAGATACGCCTTGTTAACGTAGTCATGGGAAGAATCAATATACTTGACTGCTTCATCCATCAGCACATCCAATGCATGCAACGACTGCTCAACGTCCCCCTCTTCAACGTAAGCGTGCACCTCAACTGTTGCAGGAGCACCGGGCATTTCGCTGATTTCATTGATAGAGTATCGAACTTGATATGTGCCGGGGATAAGGTTCAGTATTTCCGGTCCAGATACGGCGGTCCATACAGCATCATCGTCGCCCTCGAATAGCCGGTATTCCATTAATACTGTTGTGCCAGTAATTTTTCCGTCAAGATTGTTCTCCGTCGTCGGTGCGATGCCAGTCAGTCCGATTGGCTCACTTAAGCATATATCTTTAAAGCTATTGGCTAGAGATGTAACCGCCATCCGAATATCCGTTTGCGACACACTGTCGGACAAAATGACCTCTGTCAGCAGTAAAATTGATGTTTGAAGCTCCCGCCAGTCCTCAGATATAACATTAATACTTTGCAGATTCCCGGCGTACTTTATAAGATATTCGCCGTAAGCTTTGTAGGACGCGATATATAGCCTGTTCTGCGCGCTGGCCAGTTCTGAGGTCAACGGTTCTGCCTCCGACTGAACAGCCAGACCTGCCGTATACGCCGCATTTAGCTCATTCCATACGGCTTCAGAATAATTAACGGCGCCAATGCCAATCAGCTGATGTGCAAATACAACCAGGCTGTCAAGCTGAACGGCATACAAATCCGTGAACAGCCGCAATACCGCGTCATTGACCTCATCAATCTTCCAGAATGGATCCGCCTGTAGCGCGAGTGCGATTTCAAGATCTTCCTGAAGCCTTATCGCTGTCTTTTCAGGTATGCTCCCCTGCTCGTAGCTCTGCGCTAGCTCAATCAGCATATCAAGAAACGGCAAATCATCGAGCACAAAATTCAACTTATCGACAGCGAGAGAGATATCCTCAAAGTAGACTGTTCGATCAAGCAGGATTGCCCGTGCTTCGGCGATCGTATTTTGCAGACCAACCCAGCGCTCGGGCGTATATTCACTTTCCTGCTCATTTTCTGCAATAGTCAGTAAATCTTCCAGATAACAGCGCCAGACCTCATCGATCAGTGCATTTCCCGCAACTATTAAGTCATACTCCGTCGCGGCTTGATCATAAAGAAGTTCCTTCACCACATCGTTTGCCCGCCGAAGGTACTCATCATTAATGTAAACATGCTCACTGTATATATAGAGATCCGCGTCTCTCACGATAGATCGAAGCCAATCACGCGTGGTGAGCGACTTAATAACGACCGTCGTATCCTGGCTGGCTTCTCTACCGTCCTTCGCAGCGTACCGGACATAATACGTCCCAGGCGCAAGGTCATAAATGTACTCACCGGTAACCGGCATATACTCAGTATCGCCTTCCGCGCGGTACTCCATATCCCTTGTAACGTTAAGAATTTGACCGTCATTTGACGTTTCGGTACTCGTTGCTACAGGTATCAACCCGGACGGTGCTTCTTGCGCCTTATATGACAGCGTCACCGATAGAGTCGCAAGGCTGTCGTCCGAGACGGCCTTGACCATAAAGACTGTACCGGAGATCGTCCCGCTTTCGACGGTGACGACACCGTCCTGATCGATGGACACGCCAGCAACAGTCTCCTCCAATGACCACGTAACGTCCGCGTTCGTCAGCGTCTGGCCGTATTGATCCTTAGCGAGCGCTGTGTAAAACGACGATATCGTCCCCACGCTGGGAATCGTGACGCTGTCGCTGCCGGAAATGCTCAGGCTGTCGGCGTACGGGATGAAGGACGAGAACTTGCTAATGGTTTTGGTAATCTCGTCGTAGTAGACCGCCGAGCCGTCCGCTTCGACGATGACCTTGTAATCGGTGTATGGGAGCGGGCAAAGGAGCGTGTAGGTGTCTCGGTCGTAGATACCGTCTTTGCAGAAGACGTATTCGTCGTAGACGTTGACAACGAGAGACGGATAAGAACCTAGTGTTTCATATAATTCCGTAGCATTTAAACGATATGACTGGAAATAAACATCAGTTCCGTCAAACGAAATCCTACCGTTTGATTCTATGTAACCTTGGCTTTTTAGTGCATAATCATTGGTGCTATATGCAAAAGGAGCATGTATACCATTTCTACTCCCAACGTAAAGTATATGATTAACTCTGTCCGTAACCAGATTAGACGAAATTAGCCTCGTTCCAATTTTCTGATTTGTGTTGTTGGCTATATCATAGGCATATAAATCACAGTCCCCATCTTTTGCGATACAAAATATTTTACCGTTATCCAGCGCTATGTAATATGGTATTGTCTCCAGTTCGATCAAAGATACGGGGTCAGCAGCCGACGTCCCGGTAATGGCAATTCTAGTCGTCCCATAAAGCGCAACGTAGAGTTGACCATCGTAAAGCTCAATATCTGTTGGGTGTGAACCGATGAATTTCTCTCCCATAAGACTCAATGTCTCGGCGTCGATATAGAGCAAGGCGTTTGCGCTTTTTGATACCGCGTAAATCATCTCGCTGTTTTCGTCATACACCCAATCGTCAATCCCCTGCATTACCGATGCGCCGCCCGCTGTTTTCGTATAACCTGAAGTTGAAACCGCACTTAATTCCAAGGTAGTTTTTGTTACGGAATTACCTAACGTGTTGAACAGATAAATCGTATTATTGCTGTCCATTAGCACCGTTTCTGTCTCAAACGGGAGATCCGCTACTTTCAGATATGTATCACGGTCGTATATTGCGGTATCTGTTAAGACATAGTTACCTCTGACGTAGCATATTTTCGTTTTTTCATCGGAATAGCAGCCGTTTAACCTGCTGAGATTTTGTGGATCGAACGATGCGGCTGAATAGTAAACATTATCACCATCGTAAATTACTTTTCTATTGGGATATTCTGAGTTATTTGAAAAAGATCTGAATGGCATACTGCTAATTGAGGTTAAGCTAGTAAGTGAATATGAGTAGATCCTATTAAAACCGTCTGATTGACCAACGTAAAGCAGTCCGTTAATTTCATTTACAGCAATATCCGGCTCAACGCACGTCGAGGTAGTATTTGATTCCTGTCCATTTGTCAGATCATATTTATAGATGAAAAAGGGCACAGATGTATAAAACACCGCATTATCCGCTATCGCCGTCCGACTCGGGTAATTATCCGTATTAATGATCTCAATCGCAAACGGGAACACCGCTTCCGGCTCCGCGCTCGGGCTCGATGACGGTTCCGCACTTGCGCTCGGTGACGGCTCTGCGCTCGGACTCGGCGACGGCTCCGCACTCGGGCTCGGCGACGGCTCCGCGCTCGGGCTCGGCGACGGCTCTGCGCTCGGACTCGGCGACGGCTCCGCGCTCGGGCTCGGCGACGGCTCTGCGCTCGGACTCGCCGACGGCTCCGCGCTCGGACTCGGCGACGGCTCTGCGCTCGGGCTCGGTGACGGCTCGGCGCTCGGACTCGGCGACGGCTCCGCGCTCGGACTCGGTGACGGCTCCGCACTCGGACTCGCCGACGGCTCCGCACTCGGGCTCGGTGACGGCTCCGCACTTGGGCTCGGCGACGGCTCCGCACTTGGGCTCGGCGACGGCTCCGCACTTGGGCTCGGCGACGGCTCCGCACTTGGGCTCGGCGACGGCTCCGCACTTGGGCTCGGCGACGGCTCCGCACTTGGGCTCGGCGACGGTTCCGCACTCGGGCTCGGTGACGGTGTGCTTATTTTTTCCGTGACGTCAATAACAAGGATTTGCTTGCTCAACTCCAGCGGTATGTACAGCTTACCATTGTATAGATCGATATCGGTCGGGGCTGTATCAAAACTCATCTTGTATTTCACCTGCAGATCATCGGTACTGATGAAAAGCAGCATTTTACTTGTCTGCGAGACCGCATAAATAAAATGATTCGGCTCGTCCAGCACCCAATCGCTGACTTGCGCACCAATCGGATTACTCGCGGCCTCAGCTTTCGTCTCCAGATAAACGAATGTGCTGATGGTCAGGCAAAACACCAGAACTATGGCAATAAATCTTTTCATGTGCTCGTCCCCGTTCTAAGGCGAGCCTATATACAGCGGCCAATTCCCCGTCGGCGCTATATGTAGTATCTCACCAATTATAGATTCCATTATTTAATATAGTATACATAATAAACCATTTCTTGACAACTTTTTTATTACTTTTTAACACAAACAATACAGAGAAGACATGCAGTAACTGCGCGTCTTCCCTGTATCTGATCAGCTTGTTTTATTGCTTCTCGAAATATTCGTTTATTGGCTGACCTCAATCACAAGCTCTTTCCCTATGCGCTTCTCTGCCGTGTAGACGACACCGTAATCATAGCTATTTAAGTCAAATTCGCCATTATAATAATCCCAGAATTTCTGACCGCCGCTGTACTTATCAAAAAGTGCCATGATCTCATTAAATAACGCCGACGCTTCGTCTTCAGACGGTTTTCCTTCAACCATTAGCCTAAATTTCACGTTAGATCCGTTGTAAGCAGATGCCACTGCCCTATCCATCTGCCGGTAATAATTCTCCGTTCTAATAGTAATTTCAGCAACGTCAAAATCGGGTCTTGATGCACACGCCGAAGTTACGACAGTTAGCAGAAGAACTGTTATTGTGATTAAGGTCATTACTTTTTTCATAGAGGCATCTCCAATTTATAGCACTTTTAAACACTTTATGATTTATTGAGTATAACAGTTGCATCCTTATATTGGCAAGTAATTCCATCCATTCCAGCGCAATCAAAACATAAGACCGGCCAACCATATTGGTTGCCGGTCTTATTCTGGCGGAGAGGGTGGGATTCGAACCCACGTGCGCTTGCGCGCAAACTGATTTCGAGTCAGCCCCGTTATGACCACTTCGATACCTCTCCGTATTGCATTACATAAGATACACGATTATAATGTAAATGTCAATAATGCAGGTCATGTTTATAAAATATTCAGAAACGCGACGGAGGGCCTATGGCAAGTCAGCTCCGAGAAGTCAACATCAAAGAGGACATGCCGACGGCGGACGACGCCGTTAAGCGCGTCACCTTTCAGCTCCATACGAGCAAGAGGCTCGGATTTTCAGCGCTTAAAATCATCCACGGATACGGCTCGACGGGCACGGGCGGTAAAATCCGCACCAAAACACGGCGGTATCTCGACGAGCAAAAGCGAAAGGGCATCATCCGCGACTATATCACCGGCGAAGACTTTTCCATCTTTGATCCCGCGACGCTTAAAGCGTTCCAGTCGTGCGCCGAGCTTCGGCGCGACAGCGACCTTGAGCGGCACAACAACGGCGTCACAATCGTCATTTTATAGGAGGCGGATATGAATCTTATCGTTGCAGTCAACGACGACTGGGGCATCGGCAAGGACGGCACGCAGTCCGTCGTTCTGCCGGAAGACCGAAAGCTGTTCCACCGCCTGACCGACGGCGCAACCGTCATCGTCGGCCGCCGGACGCTCATGGATTTTCCCGGCGGCAAGCCGCTGACCGGACGCGACAACATCGTTCTCTCGCGTAACAGCGATCTTAAAATTAACGGCGCGACGGTCGTCTCGTCACTGGACGAACTATTTGAGATTATCGAGAAGCTGCCGCCCGACAAGGTCTTTGTCATCGGCGGTGACAGCGTTTTTAAAATACTGCTGCCGTACGTGACGACGGCGTATGTCACCAAAATCCACGCATCGCCCGAGTCTGATTCGTTTTTCCCCAATCTCGACAAGCTCGACAACTGGACAGTAACCGACGCCGGCGAGCCACTGTCACACAACGGCATCGATTACGCTTTTTTAACATATCACAACGCCGCGCCGCTTCACTATCAACAACGGGAGGACAACTGATGTTTGAACTGTTCGTCTCCGGCACCACCCTGCCGGACGCATACCACAAGGCTTTGCTGGCTCTTTACGAGAATTATACTGAGCTCCCCTGCCCCGATTACGGCGGCAATCAAAAAGAAGCGTCGATGACGATGACGGTCACAGAGCCGCTCAGCGAGCCGATGATCTCCAAGCTGTTTATCGGTGACCCGCGTTCGCTCGAGCAGTACCGCCAGGAAATGCTCGACGGCATTCTCGACTTCGAGGTTGAGCGCGGCAATTGGGAGTACACGTATCATCAGCGCATGGCCGACCAGCTGCCGTGGATCGTCGAGGAGCTCACGCGCAACCCCGACTCGCGCCGCGCCGTCATTTCCATCCGCAGCGACGAGGATATGCAAACCGGCTCACCGGCCTGCTTACAGAACATCCATTACCTCATCCGCGACGGAAAGCTGCATTGCAAGGTACTGTTTCGCTCCAACGACGCGACGAAAGCGACGTATATGAACGCTTTTGCGCTCATCATGCTGCAAAAACGCTTCGCCGACGCACTCGGCGTCCCGGTCGGGTCTTACACGCATCGCGCCAACAGCTTCCACGTCTATGAGCGCGACTACGCGATGTTTGATGGTTACATCAAGCGTATCCGATCCGGCAGTGAGATCTGTTACGACTACGTCGACGGCTGGGACGAGCTGATGGAAGACGCCAAGCCCGAGATCGCTGAGATGGTTGAAACGCTCAAGAACCGGTAAATTTAAAGACGGGGGCTGACGCCCCCGTCTTCTCTTTAGATTTTCGGCAACCTCAGCACATGCCGGACGCGGATGGCGTCAAACTGGCACATCTCCTGACAGCAAAAGCACGAAATACAGTGCTTTGTCGTTATCTTTGCTTTTCGCTCCGCGATTTCAATGATCTGCATCGGGCAGCTTTCCGCGCATTTACCGCAGCCCACACATTTTTGATCTTCAACGCACGGGATCGCTCGGTACACGCGCTTAGCTATCCCCTGGATCACACGCAGAATAAACCGATGATTGTTCCCCTGCCCGATCGATTCCGGCAAGCGGTACGGCGGATCAGCAGGCGGCGGCACATCCCCGACGACCGTAACGCGCTCCGGCTCACACAGCTTCAGCTGAATCGACTGTGCCAGCATCGGGATTGTGTCCGGCTCAAAGCCCATCAGCTGTGCGGCGAATACGTCGAGCGCGAACGCGTTGCGTGACGCGAGCGTATGACCCATATGCCGCACGCGCCCGTTCATCGGGCCGTCGCCCTCCATCGTCTGCACCGCGTCAATGACCGTCACCTGCGGGCCGACCGTCTGGGCCAGTTCAATAAGCATGCGGCAAAAGTCATCCAGTTGGGGCTTTTTAAAGTGCCACTCCGGCTTTTGCAGACCAGGCACCGCACCGAACAGATTTTTTACGCCGGCCGAGATCGTCGTCAGTCCGTGCGTTTTGAGCTTGGCGACGTTGATAATGTAGTCGGCATGGATGATCGGATCAATCAGATTGAACCCCTCGTTTTGAAACCCGGGCGGACACGAGACGGCCTGATAGCCCAAATCGTAATTCAGCGTCGCCTTGCCTTCAAGCGGCAGATAGCTGCAGGCGTCATAAATGGCGCGCAACGCGGCCTTTTTATACGTACCGCCGGGGCTGTCGGCGATGATGATCTTCGTAACACCGCGTGCGCGCAGCCAGTCTACAATCGCTTCGACGACGGCCGGGTGCGTCGTGACCGCGTTTTCCGGTTTGCGGCTGCTCAGCAGATTTGGCTTGATGACGACGTTCATATCGGGACGAATGTCGGCGTCGATGCCCAGCGCGCTAAAATGTGCGTCGATCGACGCGGCGAGCGCGGCTTTATCGTAGGTGTCGTTTTTCTGAATGGATATCGTTGTCATATCGATCTCCCGGCTTTTTTAGACAGCATACCAAACCCAAGCGTCGATTGCAATTACCGTGTGCGTATGATATGATTCACACCGTTATATCACAAGAATTGAGAGGCTTCAACGCCAATGAAACTACAACTATGTGTACCCTGCCTTTTCGGGCTTGAAGGTCTGGTGGCCGACGAGCTCAAGCGCCTGAAAATGGCCGACGTCCGCGCCGAAAACGGGCGCGTCTTGTTTGCGGGTACAGAAACGGATATTGCACGCGCGAATATTAATCTGCGTACCGGTGAGCGCGTACTGATCGTCGCCGGGCGTTTTAGCGCACACACGTTTGACGAACTGTTTGAGGGCGTCAAGAAGCTGCCCTGGGAACAGTACATCCCGAAAGACGGCGCCTTCCCCGTCAAGGGCCATTCGCTCGACTCGGCGCTGCACTCGATCCCCGACTGCCAGCGCATCATTAAAAAAGCGATCGTCGAGCGGCTGAAAAGCAAGCATAAGGTCGACTGGTTCAAGGAGACCGGCGCGAAGCATCAGGTGCAGTTTGCCCTCATGCGCGACGAGGCGACGCTGTACATCGATACGTCCGGCGCGGGACTGCACAAACGCGGCTACCGTCCTGTCGGTAACGACGCACCGCTGCGCGAAACGCTCGCAGCCGCGATGGTGACGCTGTCCCGTTATCGCGGCAAGCCGCCGCTGTGCGATCCGTTCTGCGGCTCTGGGACGATTCCGATCGAGGCCGCGCTCATCGCGCTCGGCCGCGCGCCGGGACTGAACCGGAAATTCGACGCGCAGGCGTGGAACTGGCTTAGCGCCGATATCTGGCGCGACGCCGTACAGGAAGCACGCGATCGGGAGTTTAGCGGTACGTACGACATATGGGGCGGCGACATTGACCCGAAGAGCATCGACATCGCACGCGAAAACGCGAAGCGTGCCGGTGTAGCCGGTTGCGTCCGCTTCGAGGTCGCCGAGGCGGCCGACTTCTACCGCCCGGAGCCGAGCGGTGTCATTGTAACCAATCCACCGTACGGCGAGCGCGTCATGCTCCGCGAGGAAGCCGAGCGGATCTATCAGAAGTTCGGCAAAGCCTACGCCAAGCTCGACAGCTGGAAGCTGTATCTATTGTCGTCGCACACGGAATTCGAGCGCACCTTCGGAAAAACGGCTGTAAAAAAGCGTAAGCTTTATAATGGTATGATCAAATGTGATCTGTTCATGTATTTTTAGGGGCGGCACGCTACGGAACATCAAGGCGACGGCTTCTGACACTTTAAAATGAAAATGCCGCTTGCTGTTGACCGGTTCGAACGCAATTCTCATCTTGACGCCTCAAGCCGGCTGCTATATGATTGTTTTGTAATTCATAGGAAATATGGAGGCCGGGCATGCATCCATATATACGTATTTTTGGCTTGACGCTTCAGTCGTATTTTGCGATGTCTATTTTGTCTTATTTCGTTTCGCTTGTTGTCGTCACTGTCCATATCCGGCGCGCAGGCTTGGAACGAAAAACGGCGTGGGCCTTTATCGTCTGTTCAATTGTCGGCGGTATGATTGGTACGCGCCTTTTTTACATCGCGGCGCACCTGCAAGATTTCATTCGTGAGCCGGCGCTTTTGCGCAATATCATTGTCAGTGGTTTCGATTTTTATGGCGCACTTTACGGCGGCTTAGTCGCCGGGCTTCTCTACGCCAAAAAGGCCAAAAAGCCCTTCCTGTATCTTGCCGATAATCTGATGTTTGTACTGCCCTTGGGGCATGCCATTCGAAAGGTAGGCTGCTTTTTGGGCGGCTGCTGCTTCGGCACGCAAACAAGTTGCGCTATCGGCAGACTGTTTAACGCAGCTGCACCGAATACGCTGGCAAACAGGCATCCGGTGCAGCTATACGAATCAGCTGTCAATTTTGTCTTGTTTACCGTGTTTTTTTTGATACTGAAAAGCCGGGCACGGACCGGTATGGCACTGGCCATTTATCTGATATTGTATGGTATTGGTCGGTTTATCACCGATTTTTTCCGCAGCGGACTGCCCCTCGTTGTTTTCGGACTCAGCTTTTCACAAGTTGCCAGTATCCTGACCGTCGCGCTCGGTATGATCATTCTAATCCGCACCCAACAAAATAAGGAGGAAATCCAGTGAAGAAGACGATGATCGCAATCGGCGCCGCTTTATTCATGACATCCACCGTTTTGCTTACCGGATGTAGCTGTTTATGCGGCAATACCCCCGACTATTTCGGTCCGTCCGGTACCGATATGTCGTACACCGTCGACCCGACGGCCACCCTTTCATCCGACGCAACGCCATCAGCATCCGTTTGTACGGACGATCCGGAAGAAACCTGTTCCGGATGGAACAGCGCAAGTTATTTTACCGAATATATCGGCGACTGGGCCAATACGATGCCCGATTCGGTACCGCAGCCAGCTCAGGGGCTTTCCGGCAACGCTTCCTCGATGATTAGTAACGATGAAGTCGTCTATTACCGCGCCGCGACGGATTATTTATCAGAAGAGACGATACAAAGCTGGCTGGACGACTTGTCTGCCGGCGGCTGGTCACTGAGCACTGAAGCCGACGCGCCTGCAATGTTCAAGGATAAGCTGGACGCAGCGACAGGCGGCATTCAGGATTCGGCCGAGGACGGACAAATTGCGGAACCTGAACATAAATATTATACATACTCCGACGGTTCGCTGCTCGAAATAGCCTACGGTTCGTGCCAGTATGACAGCGAGACGCTGACGATGGTCGTCACGTATTTGAATAACGCCTATGCGTAATGCTTTCAGCTTGATAGTAAGCTACGAAATCCACAGATAAGCACACCGGCATAATCGCCCAGCCGCGCGGACAGACTAAGCCCGCGCGGCTTCATTTTTCGGCGTTTTACGTGTTGTGATACTATGTTTATTGCGCTAAACAATGAATACGCGTCTTTATTAATGTCGATATTAAGTAATTAATAGATATCACGAGATTATCGCAGATAATCTTAGTTAATTACATGCCAATTTGATTTACAGCGCTATTTCGCGCTAATATGGCACTTTTAACAGTTGCACATTACCAATACTTAGACTATTATTATACTAGCGTTAGCACTCCTAGCCATCGAGTGCTAACGCCGGAATTATGAATAGATCATTATAATTTACAGGAGGTCAGTTTATATGATATTAAAACCATTAGCCGACAGAGTCATTATCAAGCAAGTTGAGGCCGAGGAAAAAACAAAGAGCGGCATCATCCTCACCAGCGCAGCTCAGGAAAAGCCCCAGATGTATGAAGTGCTCGAGGTCGGCCCGGGCGGGCTGGTCGATGGTAACGAGGTCAAGATGGTCATCAAAAAGGGCGACCGTGTCATCACCGGCAAATACTCCGGTACCGAAGTTAAAATCGACGGCGAGGAAATGACGATTGTCCGTCAGAGCGATATTCTTGCCATCGTCGAATAAACAGCAAACTATACGATAATAAAAGGAGTATTAATATATGGCTAAACAGATTATTTACGGTGAAGAAGCCCGCAGAGCGCTGGAACGCGGCGTCAATCAGCTGGCTGATACGGTTAAGCTGACGATCGGCCCGAAAGGCCGCAACGTCGTTCTCGATAAAAAGTTCGGCGCTCCCCTGATCACGAACGACGGCGTTACCATCGCCAAGGAAATCGAGCTTAAAGACGCGTTTGAGAACATGGGCGCACAGCTCGTTAAAGAAGTTGCCTCGAAAACGAACGACGTCGCCGGTGACGGCACAACGACGGCGACTGTGCTCGCGCAGGCGATTATTCGTGAAGGCATCAAAAACGTCGCCGCCGGCGCCAATCCTATGGTTATGAAGCGCGGCATTGAAAAAGCAGTTACAGCGGCTGTCGCAGCGATTAAAGAAAACTCGCATCCCGTTTCCGGCTCCGAAGACATCGCGCGCGTTGGCGCCGTTTCGTCGGGCGACGAGAAAATCGGCGCATTAATCGCCGAAGCGATGGAGAAGGTCTCGCGCAACGGCGTCATCACCGTCGAGGAATCGAAGACGGCCGAGACGTATTCCGAGGTCGTCGAGGGTATGCAGTTCGACCGCGGTTACATCACACCGTACATGGTCACCGATTCGGAGAAAATGGAAGCCACCATCGACGATCCGTATATTCTGATCACCGATAAGAAAATCTCCAACATCCAGGAGATCCTGCCTGTACTCGAGCAGGTTGTGCAGTCCGGCAAAAAGCTTGTGATCATCGCTGAGGACGTTGAGGGCGAGGCGCTCGCGACGATCATCCTCAACAAGCTGCGCGGCACCTTCACATGCGTTTGCTGTAAAGCTCCCGGCTTCGGCGACCGCCGCAAGGAAATGCTTCGCGACATCGCCGCGCTCACCGGCGGTCAGGTTATCTCCTCCGATCTCGGCATGGAGCTTAAGGAAGCCGATATGTCGATGCTCGGTCGCGCCGGCCAGATTAAGATGAGCAAGGACAACACGATCATCGTCGACGGCGCCGGCAGCGCTGACGACATTAAGGCCCGCGTCAAGCAGATCACAACGGAGATCGACGTCACCACGTCTGATTACGACCGCGAGAAGCTCCAGGAACGCCTGGCGAAGCTGTCCGGCGGCGTCGCCGTCATTAAAGTCGGCGCAGCGACCGAGACGGAAATGAAAGAAAAGAAGCTGCGCATCGAAGACGCGCTCAACGCGACGCGCGCTGCCGTTGAAGAAGGCATCGTAGCGGGCGGCGGTACGATCTACGTCGTGGCGTCCAAGGCTGTTGACGCGCTCGTAAAGGGCGCCACCGGCGACGAAAAGACCGGCATCGCCCTGATTGCCCGCGGGCTCGAAGCGCCGATCAAGCAGATCGCCATGAATGCCGGCCTCGAAGGCCCCGTCATTCTTGATAAGGTCCGCAGCAACCGCAGCGCGTCTTATGGTTTCGACGCGGCGAAGCAGCAGTACTGCGATCTCGTTAAAAACGGCATCGTCGACCCGACGAAGGTCTGCCGCAGCGCGCTTGAGAACGCGGCATCTGTTGCGTCGATGGTCCTGACCACCGAGTCGCTCGTGGCGGACATCCCCGAACCCCCTGCTGCAGCTCCGGCCGCGCCTGACATGGGCGGCATGGGCGGCATGTACTAAACCTCAGCTAACCCAATATACAGCACGGCGCGCCGATCATCGGCGCGCCGTGTTTTTCTGTGGCATGGCGTGTGACGTGATACTTTTTTTACAAAGACGGAACTTTTTACAAATAGTCGCCGTCTTAGCACCGTAAACCAACAAACACGACATGATGGAATTGTGAGGTTCATAACAATGAAAAAATCGAAAGTATTGGCTTTTGTCCTGAGCGTGTGTCTCATCGGTGCTCTTTTCACCGGATGCACATCTCAAAACGCAAACACATCCCCCACCCCCGGGACAAACTCGCCTGTCGCAGGTGACCCGAAAGTAGCATCGTCCTATGACGATGTCTTTGAGGCACTGTCGGCGGCAGCAAATAGCGGCTACGATTATTACGGCGCTAACATTTCTTTCAACGGCGCGATGCGCGAAGAAATGGCTACAATGGCCGACGGCGCCGCATCCGCTCCTGCTGCCGCGCCTCCTATGGACGGCGACAACTTGACCAGTAACGACAAAGGATCTAATTATTCCGATACAAACGTTCAGGTCGACGGTGTCGACGAAGCGGATATCGTCAAAACAGACGGCGAGTACATTTACGTCCTTCGCAAGAACAACCTGCTGATTTTCAAAGCCGACGGTGAAAACACCACGCTTGTTTCAACTGTTAAAGTTGCCGAATCCGACAGCGAGACGGCTGACGGCCGCTATGTCAGCGAGTATGCTTCTGAGCTGTATGTGTCGGGCGACACGGCCATCGTGCTGCTATCTTACTACAGCTCCGGCCCGTATGATGAAAAGCCGTACACCGATGGTGATATCGAAGGCCCCGTGTACGACGAAGATAACACGGTTTCAAAAGCTGCTTTTTATGACATCAGCGACCGCGCAAACCCCGTCCACAAGGCTGAGCTCGGACAGGACGGCTATCTGCAAACGTCAAGGCTTATCGACGGCACGTTGTACCTCATTTCCAACTACTATATTTATAACTGGGATCAGGAAAACGACGGCACGTACGTCCCGAGGATGTACACCGGTGAAGAGCGTACGCTTGTCGGCGCCGACACCATTTCGATCATGCCCGCGCCGTTTATCACGTCTTCGTCTTACACGGTCATCGGCGCATATGACGTCGACGCCGGCACACTTAAGACGAGCCAGTCGCTGCTCGGCGGCGGTACGACCGTCTACATGACCGACAGCATGTTATACGTCGCCAGCTCGACGTCCGTTCAGACCCAGAGCGATCCGTATAAAGACAGTGTATACACGGTCATCGACTACACGATGGAATCTGTTACCGGTATCACCAGCTTCGACGTGACGGACGGCGGGCTTACACTGGACGCTTCCGGCGAAGTGCCCGGGCGGATTAACGATCAGTTCAGCATGGACGCGTACGATGGCACACTGCGCCTCGTAACGACGACTTATGCGTCCAGTTGGTCAGAGTATATCGATGAAGACAAGGATTTTGTCAACTACATCTGGGACGAATCGCCATCGGCCAACGCACTGTTCGTGCTGGACGACGGGCTTGATATCATCGGCAGCGTCGAAAATCTCGCCGAGGACGAGCAGGTCTACTCCGCCCGCTTTGACGGCACAATCGGCTACTTTGTAACGTTCCGTCAGGTCGATCCGCTGTTCGCCGTCGATCTCAGCGACCCGACGAATCCGACGGTCCTCAGCGAGCTGAAGATTACAGGCTTCTCCGAATACCTGCATCTTTACGGTGAAAACCGCCTGTTCGGTCTTGGCATGAATGCCGATGAAGAAGGCCGCACAAACGGCATGAAGCTTGTCATGTTCGATACAACCGATCCGACCGACGTAACGGTCAAGCATTCGCTGGCGCTTGAATCATACTACTCGGCAGCTTTGTATAATCATAAAGCCATCCTGATCGCGCCGGCCAAAGACATCATCGCCTTCCCGACCGATAGCGGTTACGACATCTACGGATACAGTGAAGCAGACGGATTTGTCAAAAAGGCCACGATCGGTGCGCTGGAATGGAGCGGCGACAGCCGCGGGCTGTATATCGGCGACTACGCGTATATCATTGACTATGAGCACCTGACAGTTCTCGATATGGTCAGCTTTGAACTGCTTAAAACACTTTCGTTCTGAGCATACCTTGAAAAAGATAACCCTGCTGTTTGGCAGCAGGGTTATCTTTTTATTATTTTAACTTTACCGAGCTCCTCCAGTCGCTTTCTCCGCGCCTGTGCCGCCGCTTTCCGGCGACTATGACGCCGATACATATACCGAATAATATAAACAATGTAGCAGATCAGCACAAGTGCCAGCCCGGCGAGGAGCAGGCGGACCCAGGTTAGTTCCAATGTTTCTTCGATCTGCTCTTTGATGTACGCCTGCTGGTCAAGCCGAACCGTGTGACCGGCAACAAGCTGGACCGTATCCATGTACTGACCATCGACGATGATGATAATCTCGCCGAAAATGTCATCCCGGTTTATCGGTGCGTACGGCCCGCCTTCCGGCTGCTCATACATCGTGATTTGGCGAAGTACATCCTGCTCAGAAGTATCATTCGGTAATAGGAGGCGCACACCTTGAGCCGCAACAACATCGAGCTGCTGCGCGTCCTGCGCCAGTGCAACGTTCAGCGTTGCAATCGTCTCTCCGGCATTAAGCACCGTCCGCCACGAATAGCTGTCAAATCCCCATTCGATGAGGCGCGCCGTCTCTGTATAGCCGCGCAGAATCAGCTCATCCTCGCTGCTTGTTTCCGGCGGCGCCCCCAGCACAACGGATACGAGTGAAAGTTCACTGCCCGGCGCGTAGCTGACGACACTCGTTGCTTCGTCCGGCTCGTTCGTCTGCCCTGCCGTATTACGGATGTCGTAATACCGATCATCCGGGTCGAGCGGCACGTATGTGTTTTGGAGCGATTTTTGCGCGGATGTCTCCGCCTGCTGCATGTCATAGGTCAGTGTACCCGCAATCGCCAGAAACAACTGATGACTGACGGCTTTTTGAAGGATGATAAACTGGTCACGCGCCGTTGTTCCCTGCCCGTCAAGCAAGCCGCCGGGATCTAAAAAGTGTGTACCCGTACAACCAAGCTGCGCGGCTCTGTCCGTCATTTGCAGCGCAAACGCATCCACAGACTGCGCAAGATACTCGGCGACGACAAAGCACGCGTCGTCTGCCGCAGCGCAATAGGCGGCGTAAAGCAGATCGTGCAGTATCAGCGTATCCCCGGCACGCAGGCCGATCGTTTTCGCGTTGCCGGTCAGCTGCTGATCGAACGTTTGCGATACCGTAACCGTATCGGTCAGCCCTGCTTGCCCTGCCTCAATCGCTTCAACAGCCAGCAACAGCATCATGACGCGCGCCAGGCCGCCCGGCGAAAACTGTTTATCCGAATTTTTCTCATACAAGACTTTACCAGAGCGAATATCAACAAGCATCGCCGCTTCGGCACGAATGTCCGGATCGTCAAGAGCGGCGGCCGTCGTCGGCCCGACCACCGTCATCACAAGCGTTATCGTCAGCAATACGGCTAAAATATTCAATTTCTTCATATATTTCACCCGTATCTTGTGCTATAATGTCCACATTGAACCCCAGTAAATGCTACGTTTTTCCCGCTTAAGGTCTGTAAGAATGCGGCAGCATTAACTGCAATATGGCAGTTATATCATACTTATTTTGTATGATATAACATGTTCTTTTTCGACCGTTTTCATTGTATACTATAAGCACCCATCATTTTCTGACTGATTTATCCCGGCAATGTTCCCTTTTGGGCTTGCCTGATTGATAATTTTTATAATGTCATTTTGGCGCTCTTCAAACTGTACTATCTATGACATTATACCAAATTTTATGATCCCACCGCAATACGGGGCTGCCTTTATTTTCACCGTGTCAAGCTGACCAAACAGAGCGAAACCGCTCGGCAGAGAGTGCTGGATATGAAGAAGCTGACAAAACTACAATTTATCGTTATTCTTGTAGCACAGATAAGTGTTGGTTTTACGACCGGCTACTTCATCGGGCGCCAGACAACAGCGGAGGTCGTTACGGTGGAGAAGCTGCCGATGCCGACCGCTCCCCTAGCCTCCGCGGATCCCCTGTCACAAAACAGCGCCCCGGACGACACAGCATCGTTGATGGTCAACATTAACACCGCGACGGCGCTGGAGCTAACGCAGCTGCCTGGTGTTGGTGAAGTTCTGGCGGGCAGAATCATTGAATACCGGCAAACCAACGGCGCATTTTTAACAATTTACGATATAACTGATATTGCCGGTATCGGCGAAAAAACACTGGAAGAGATCGAGGCGTTCATCACAGTAAGCTGAGGATAATAGTATGAAAATTTTAGTCGTTGATGATGAAAAACTGCTCGTTAAGGGCATTAAATTCAATCTCGAGTCAGAGGGGTATCAGGTCGAGACCGCATTCGACGGCGAGCAGGCCGTCGATTTGGCGCACAGCGGCGGCTTTGACCTGATCATCCTTGATGTCATGATGCCCAAACTCGACGGGCTTGAAGCCTGTATGCGCATACGGGAATTTTCAACAGTACCGATCATTATGCTCACAGCCCGCAGTGAGGATACGGATAAGATCATCGGCTTTGAATACGGCGCGGACGACTACGTCACGAAGCCGTTTAATATTATTGAGCTCAAAGCGCGCATCCGTGCGCTGCTGCGCCGCTCATCGGTCTTTAGCCCTGAATCTAATGACGCGCTGGTCACGGTCGGACACATCACCATCGACACGGTCAAACGAATGGCCTATAAGGATAACGCGCCTGTCGAGCTGACGGCAAAGGAATTTGACGTTATTAAGCTGTTGTCGAAGAATGCAGGCCGCGTATACAGTCGTGAAAACCTCTTAAACATCGTCTGGGGCTATGAATACCACGGCGATATCCGCACGGTCGACGTGCACGTCCGCCGCCTGCGCGAAAAACTTGAACACAATCCTGCCGAGCCCGAACGCATTATGACGAAGTGGGGGGTTGGATACTATATCAAAGGATAAAAGACGCATGCCGGGTTTGTTCAGTAGTATCCGGACGAAATTCGCCTTATCGTTTTTTTCGATCATCGCGGTATTGCTGGTTTTAATGAACACGTATTTTTTGATGACCTCACGCGACATGATTTTCACATCAAAAAAGACCTTTATCATGAAACAGGCCATGTTAATCGCCAACAACATTTCGGCATCTTTTGACAATCTGACGCTTGACGGCGTCAACCAGATTATGGACCGGCTTGACGTGGCCGGCCTGACGCGCGTGGCTATTATCAACAAAGACGGCAACGCGCTGTATGACTCGACATCTGCCAATACGGATAAGGCGTACACGGCGCAAAACATCAACAGTTCCCGCCTTGGCAACGATATATTTTATTCCAGCTTTGACGGCACGGCGTTTTCGTCCAGCGCGTTTACGCCGGTTTATAACAGTACCGGTACAATTACGGGCATCGTTTATGTTCATGAGTACGATACAGAACAGGGTGTTTTATTAAACGGCCTACAAAGCACCATCAAGAGTCTGTCACTGATCATTGTTCTTCTTGCCGTCGTAATGGTTGTTTTCCTTATATGGACGATCATGCACCGTTTAACATCGATCCTGAATGCCATCAAGTCGGTGCGAGAGGGCGAATACACTTATAGAGTTCAAATCCGCGGCAACGACGAGCTGGCCAGCCTCGGTAACGAGTTCAACAGCTTGACGAGACGTTTGCGCGAAACAGACGAAATTCGACGGCGCTTCGTCGCGGACGCTTCACACGAGCTGAAAACACCGCTCGCGTCGATACGGTTACTCTCAGACAGTATCCTGCAAACGGAAGGCATGGACATTGATACGGTGCAAGAGTTCGTCAGCGATATCGGTGCAGAGGCTGAGCGCCTGAGCCGCACGACAGAGAAGCTTATGAGTCTCACGCGGCTCGACACGAAGATTGTCATACAAAAAGAAAGTGTCGACGTTCGGACTGTTGTTACGGGCACGCTTCGAATGCTCCGCCCGTTGGCGGAAAAATATAAAATCACGTTACAATCAACGCTCGACGGCGGATGCTTTGTGTACTCGACGGTCGACGACATCTATCAGGTCGTTTTCAATCTCGTTGAAAATGCCATCAAATACAACAAGACGGACGGCAGCGTTTCGATCACGCTGTCGCGCGAGGAAAACGCCGTCGTCCTCACGGTGGACGACACCGGCATCGGCGTCCCCGACGCCGACCTGCCATATATTTTCGACCGGTTTTACCGCGTGGACAAGGCGCGGTCGCGTGAAGCCGGCGGCAGCGGTCTCGGTCTTTCGCTCGTTAGAATGACCGTAAAGGAAAACAACGGCAACATCAAAGCCACCCGGCGCGACGGCGGCGGCATGCGCTTTGAGGTGCGCTTCCCTCTTTATCAAACAAATGAAACAACCTAATAATTGACACAGTAAAGGACAGTAATATGGACTATAACATCAACACTAACTGCGTTCAGGCCGGTTACTCACCAAAAAGCGGCGAGCCTCGGATCCTGCCGATCGTGCAGAGTACGACTTATAAATACGACACCAGCGAAGACATGGCCAAACTCTTCGATCTCCAGGCCGCCGGCTACTTGTATACACGTATGGCCAACCCCACCAACGACTCCGTTGCGCAGAAGATCTGCGCGCTGGAAGGCGGCTCGGCAGCGATTTTAACATCGTCCGGTCAAGCGGCTATTTTCTTTTCGATCTTCAACATCGCCTCTGCCGGCGATCACATCGTGAGCTCATCAACGATTTACGGCGGTGCGTACAATCTGTTTACTGTCACCATGAAACGCATGGGCATCGACTTCACCTTCGTCAGCCCCGACGCAACAGACGACGAGCTAAACGCCGCGTTTCGTCCCAACACAAAGGCCGTCTACGGCGAGACCGTCGCCAATGCCGCATTGACCGTGCTGGACATTGAACAGTTCGCCAAAGCCGCACACGCGCACGGCGTACCGCTGATCGTTGATAACACCTTCCCTACCCCGATTAACTGCCGACCGTTCGAGTGGGGCGCCGACATTGTCGTGCACTCGACCAGCAAATACATGGACGGACACGCCAGTGTCATCGGCGGCGCGATCGTCGATAGCGGCAACTTCAACTGGGATGCGTACGCGGACAAGTTCCCCGGGCTCACAACGCCGGACGAAAGCTATCACGGTATCGTATATACCCAGGCGTTCGGTCAAGGCGGTGCCTACATCACAAAGGCTGTTACGCAGCTGATGCGCGACTTCGGCTCGACGCCGTCACCGCATAGTTCGTTCATCCTTAACCTTAATCTTGAATCACTGCACGTGCGCGTACCGCGCCACTGCTCAAACGCACTGACGGTCGCCGAATTCCTCAAAGACCAGCCGCAGGTTGCGTGGGTAAAATATTGCTCCCTGCCCGGCGATAAATACTACGAGCGTGCGATGAAATACCTGCCCGACGGCTCGTGCGGCGTCGTTTCCTTTGGCGTCAAAGGCGGACGCGCAGCGGCGGAATCGTTCATGAAGGCGCTAAATCTGATTGCGATCGTCACGCATGTCGCCGACGCGCGCACAAGCATCCTGCATCCGGCCAGCTCCACGCACCGTCAGCTGTCGGACGAGCAGCTCGTTGCCGCCGGTGTCGGGCCGGATCTGCTGCGCCTGTCGGTCGGTATTGAGGACGTGGACGATATTATCGCCGATCTGAGCACGGCGCTGCAGTCGCTCGGCTGAAATAGCAGCATGATACGCCCATCGATTTAGAAAAACCTGCTATGATCAAATAAAAAACCGGTAACGAATCGTTACCGGTTTTTTGTCGGCTGATTAAAGCCAAGTTTTAAACTGTTATATCACACATCAGCGTTCTTCCCTGAAATAAGGCAGTCCCAAATGTGCCGGTGGATCATTGTCGCGGCTTTTTCGGAGTGACACAACAACAAGCACAACAATTGTTACGAGGTACGGTATCATCTTGAATATTTCCTGCGACGAGCGCGTCAGGCCCGGGATATAGAAATACAGCCAGAACAACGCACCGAACAAGTAAGAGCCCCAAATCGCGTGCGGCGGTTTCCATCGGGCAAATATGACGAGCGCAACGGCAAGCCAGCCCAGCTTTTCGATACCGCCGTCATTGGCCCATGTCCCTTTGATGTAGTCCATGACGTAATACAGCCCGCCCAGCCCGGTGACGGCCGATCCGACGCTGATCGCCAGGTATTTATATTTTGTTACCATGATGCCGGCCGCGTCCGCCGTGGCCGGATTCTCGCCGACAGCACGCAGATTCAGTCCCTTGCGTGTCTTAAATAAGAACCAACTCAGGACAATTGCCATTATGACGGCGAGATAAACCATAAAACCAAGACCGGAAAATCCGCTGACACCGGATAAGAACGGGAGCGTCGACCGGAACGCACCGCTCGTCGTGGCGACGGAGATCTGTCCGACGCCGCCGGCCATTTTGTTCATCGCGCCGCCGAAAAGATTGGCGAGGCCGGAGCCGAAGATGGTCAGCGTCAGCCCTGTCACGTTCTGATTGGCCCGCAGGGTGATCGTCAGAAAGCTGTAGATAAGCCCGGCCAGTGTCGACGCGATCAGCGAGCACAGCAGCGCAATAACAAGTCCGATGATCGCGCTGGGATTTGCGCTCATCGTCTCGTAGGCAAATGCGCCCGCAAGACCAGCAATACCGCCCAGATACATCACGCCCGGTACGCCGAGGTTGAGGTTACCAGACTTTTCTGTCAGGATTTCACCGAGTGCACCGAAAAGAATGACTGTGCCGAAAACGATGGCGGCCTGCAGTATCGAAAAGATCTGCGCCATATCATTTCGCCTCCTTCTTATCACGGAACACAAGCCGGTAATTGATGAAGAATTCACTGCCTAGAATGAAGAACAATATGATACCGGTCAGCATCTCGGACGCGTAATCATTCAGGTTATATTGTGAGGCGATTTGTACGGCGCCTTTTTCAAGAAATACAAGCAGCGCCGCGACCATAATCATGACAAAGGCGTTAAACTTAGCAAGCCACGCGACAATAATCGCTGTAAATCCGCGTCCCCCGGCGGTACTTGTGCTGATCGTATGCGATGCGCCGGCTACGGCGATAAATCCCGCAATGCCGCTCAGCGCGCCAGACACGGCCATCGTTCTGATGATTACTTTTTTCACGTTGATGCCGACGTATTTTGCTGTCCGTTCGCTTTCGCCGACAACGGCAATCTCATACCCCTGCTTTGAGTAACGCAGATAGACAAACATCGCGATCGTCAGCGCCATGACAATGATAATATTGAGCAGATACTTCTGACCGAGCAACGTCGGAAACCATCCGGCTTTCGTCGACTGGTTGATGATGCCAACTGTATTGGAGCCAAACGGATTTTCCCATTTGGCAATGAAAAATGACGTCAGCTGAATGGCAACGTAGTTCATCATCAGCGTGAATAATGTTTCGTTTGTTTTAAAGCGCGCCTTAAACACCGCAGGGATAACACCCCAGAGCGCGCCGGCAGCCGCGCTGACGAAAAACATCACAATCAGTAACAGCCACGTCGGCATCGCGCCGCCGAAATAGAGCATGCAGGCGGCTGTCGCGATACCACCGACGAGAATCTGACCTTCGGCGCCGATATTCCAAAAACGCATCATAAAGGCCGGTGCAAGGCCGATAGAAATACATAACAGCATCATGGTATCACGCATGGTAATCCACGTGCGTTTTGTAGTGCCGAAAGCGCCGTTCCACATGGCACCATAGACCTTAAACGGGTTGAGCTTTACCATCAAATAAATCACGACCGCGCAGACAGCCAGCGCGACAATGATGGTTACAAGCCGAACAATCCACGATCTCCAATGCGAAATCGAATCACGCTTGGCAATGCGGACAAACGGCTCGAGACTGTTATGATTCATGACTTATTTCTCCCCGCACTGGTCATCATCTGCCCGATTTCGCGTTTATCGGTTTTCCGCGCGTCAACGATGCCGCTAACACGTCCGGAGTTTAAGACAAGCACGCGGTCGCACAGTTCGAGAATTACATCAAGATCTTCGCCGACAAATATCACGGCAACGCCGGCTTTCTTCTGCTGACTGAGCAACTCGTAAATCGTATACGATGAATTAATATCCAGACCCCTGACGGCATAAGCCGTCATTAAGACGTGCGGCTGTGAGGATATCTCGCGGCCAACAAGTATTTTCTGGACATTACCGCCGGAAAGCCGACGCACCGGCGTAGAAATACCCGGTGTTTTGACCTGCAGCTCTTCGATGACTTTTTCAGCCAGTTTACGCGGTGTTTTCTTTTCTGTTAAAAATGACGCACCGTTTCTAAAGCTGCGCAGCATCATGTTATTCGTCAGGTCCATGTTAGCGACAAGCCCCATACCGAGCCTGTCCTCCGGCACAAACGAGAGCGCTACGCCCATACCCGCTATGTCATTTGGATTTTTACCGACAAGCTGCGTGGACGCACCCGTATCAGGGTCAATATACTCAATACTGCCGCATTCAACGACTTGCAGCCCGGCGATGGATTCAAGCAGTTCCTTTTGCCCGCAGCCGGAAATACCGGCAATACCAAGTATTTCTCCGCTGTTGACCGTAAACGTTGCGCCGTCAAGCCGGACAATACCGTCCGCGTCACGTACCGTGAGATTTTCAACGATCAGGCGCGGTGTGGGGTTTTGTGGTTCGCTGCGCTCAATATTCAGCTCAACAGCGCGTCCGACCATCATGTTCGTCATTTCAGCGGCGTTCGTATCCGCCGTTGCCATCTCGCCTGCAAGCTGTCCGCGACGCAATACTGCCACGCGGTCTGAGATTTCTTCCACCTCGTGCAGCTTGTGCGTGATGATGACGACAGCCTTCCCGTCCCGACGCATATTTCGCAGTATATCAAACAGCTTGTCTGTCTCCTGCGGCGTCAAAACAGCCGTCGGTTCGTCTAGGATCAGTATTTCGGCATTTCGATACAAGACCTTGATGATTTCCACCGTCTGCTTCATGGACACAGACATATCGTAGACTTTTTGCTCCGGGTCTACGTCGAATCCGTATTGCTTGGAAATGGCCCGGACTTTATCGCCGACAGCCTTCATATCGAGCTGCCCTTTGCCGGGCATACCCAGAATGATGTTTTCTGCCGCCGTCAGCACATCCACCAGCTTAAAATGCTGATGGATCATACCGATCCCCAGTTCGTTGGAATCCTTTGGGCTGCGGATAACAACTTCCTGCCCATCTACAAGGATGCGCCCGTCGTCCGGGGCGTAAATACCGGACAAAATGTTCATAAGTGTCGTTTTTCCGCTCCCGTTTTCACCCAGAAGCGCCAGTATCTCCCCGCGCCGTATCTCCAGACTTACGCTGTCGTTGGCAACCGTTGTTCCGAACGTCTTCGTAATATCCGTCATTTGCACAGCGATATGTGTTGCGTCCAAAACAGCCCCACCTTTATTTGGAGTAGAATTGGGAAAGCCGCCATTAAAGCGGCTTTCCCATTCAGTTACATTTTGTTAGTTCAGCTCAGTGATCCCATCGATACGCAGGCCGAAATACGGTGCGCTGCGGAGCGTGGATTCGGAGAAGATCCCGTCGATGATGGCTTCGCCCGTGTCGCCGACAAAGTCGCCGTCGGTGTCGATCGCCATGTACGTCGTAACCGTCTCGCCGCCGTTGACGGTGAAGTTCGCTGTATCAAAAATGTTCAGCGAACCGTCTTTCAGCGCGGCTTCGACTTCAGCAACCTTATCAGCGGTGCCGTCGGCGCAGCTGTCGCCAAGCGCGGAAATCATGACGGCGCCTTCGTTATAGCCTTCGGCCCAGTCCGTCGCGATATCTTCGCCGCTCAGCAGCTGGCCAAACGCGTACGTGTAGTAAACGCTCCAGTCGTTCTGCGCGCTCGTCAGAGCCGAGTCCGGTGCAACGGACAGCATGTCAACGTTATAACCGACGCAGTAGACTGTCGTGCCGGCATCCAGCGCTGCCTGGCAGGCGGACGGGGCGCCGGTGGAGTCGGCGTGCTGGCTGATGATGATGCAGCCGTCGGCGATCAGCGAGTTGGCCGCTTCGGCTTCGGCAGTCGGATCATACCAGGAGTTGGTGTATGTGACAGACATCGCAACATTATCGACAATGGATTTTACGCCGAGATAGAAGCCGGTGTAGCCGGAAACGACTTCGGCGTACGGGAACGCGCCGACATAACCGATCATGATGTTGCCGTCGGCGTCCATATTGTCGTCGGTGACTTCACCGTTTGCGACAAGCTCAGCCAGCTTCATACCGGCAACAACACCGGAAACGTAGCGGGACTGATACGTGTCGTTAAACGCGTTTTTGAAGTTCGGCAGCTCAGACAGCGCCGCCATGTCACCCGTCATCGCCACAAAAATGACGTCGGGATTCTCTTCGGCAGCCTGCTGCATGTAGCTCTGATGGCCGTAGCTGTCAGAGAAGATGGCCGTGCAGCCCTGTTCGACGAGGTCCGTGGCCGTATCGTAGCAGCTTTCTGTTTCGCTGACGTTGTATTTCCAGATAATCTGGTCATCGGCAATACCGTTTGCCGCAGCAGCCTTCTGGATACCGTCGATGTGCGCGAAGTCATAACCGGTGTTTTCGTCATGAACAAGAATCACGCCGATTTTAACCTCAGCCGTGTCGGGTGAACTTGAGTCACTGGGTGAACCGTTGTTTGAGTTACAAGCGGCAAAAGAAGCCAGCATGAAAACCGCAAGCAACAGCGCAAGAATTTTCTTCATAATCATTCCTCCAAAAATTTTTCTTTTTCATTTTATCAAATCACTTCTGTGATTAGAAACAATTAATAACGAGCCCGACGACGCTTTAGGAGCAAAACTCTATTGTCCCGTCGTCGCCCATGCGTTTAATAAGTGCCAGCGACTCGACGCGGCAGCCTTTGGCGCGGAGTATCTCGCCGCCGGGCTGAAACGATTTTTCTATTGCAATCCCTGCGCCGACGACTGTACTGCCGGCTTGTTCGGCCAGCGACAACAGGCCTCCAAGCGCTGCACCATTGGCCAAAAAGTCATCGATGATCAAGACGCGGTCTGCCGGTCCGAGGTATTTTTTTGATACATAGACAACAGATACGTCGTTGTGTGTAAAGGATTCTACTTCCGTGGTATAAAATTCACCGCGCATGTTTCTTGCTTTGTGTTTTCGGGCAAACAGTACCGGGCAGTCAAACACAAGTCCCGCAATACACGCCAGACCAATACCCGAAGTCTCAATTGTCAGGATTTTATTGACCTGATCGTCACGATAAAGCCGGTGCAGTTCTTTGGCCATATCCATAAAAAGCGTCGGGTCCATCTGGTGATTGAGGAAGCTGTCCACATTAAGCACGCCGCCGGGCAATACCGTACCATCTTCACAAATCCGACGTTCAAGCTTCTCCATGATCAGCACCTCAAAATGAATTTACGTAATCGTCTCTTATTGTGTCGTAAAAAGGATTACACAGTTAATATTACTATGGCTACTTAGTCATGGCAAGTGTTTATTTGCCAATTATTAAAAGTATGTTAATTATCACTTTGTTGGTTGTTACCTAACAATTGGGAAATGGCTAATTTTATTTGTATATCCGACCGCGTCCCGTCAAATGTTAAACGGTACAACGTCACCTAAAAGGTTATCCTATATATAGGCTGTATTATAAAACATTTATACTGCCGCCCGGCTTATTAACACGATTTAGCATCGGTTAGCACGCCGCTGGATAAAAGCGTACCTGACTCTTGACAATGCGGACGAAAACCGCTATAATTCAGTTCTGCCGGATCTTTTGCCTCGGCAATTTAGCGGGATTGTGTAATGGTAGCACGACAGACTCTGACTCTGTTTGTGAGGGTTCGAATCCTTCTCCCGCTGTTAATCGAAAAGCCTGTAACTTTTAAAAGTTACAGGCTTTTTTTATTACTATTTTTTTAATATTTTCCCTAATTTTTCTCCTTGCAGAATTTTGATACTGTCAATTTGCTTCTGCATGTGGTCGGCGCTGTTTTTTCTCTTCCCGGAAACATCAAAAGTGAACACCACGGTCGCATGACCGAGCTTTCTAAGCCCCGTTTTACGTGCTCGCCTTTCTGTCCATCCGATAACTTTCCTGGACATAGCCAAGACAATGAAATCGTTGGTAAATAAAGAAAAACAAGCGAGAATTCTCATATCACAACGTCTGATAATACTTATACCAAATTATTAACCAATAATTAAAATACAACAATATATAGATATTTTTGCGTTTTGCATAGACAAATGTTGGCACATATAGTATAATCCGGTCGAATGACTTTATCATTATTTGCCATATAAGTTATTAAACACTAATGACATGAGAGGACATGGTTCTATGAAAAAAGGGGTTGCAAAAAAGATACTTACAAAGCTGCTTTCCATCGTTATGGCGGTAGGCTTGCTAATGGGCGGCGTCCTCGAAACTGTTTACGCCTACGACTCGACAGATATCACGCTGGATATACCAACGCAGCACGATATCGATGTGGTGTTGTCCGTCGGCGACACGACGCAGAACACGGATACTTTCGCGGCCGACCTGACATCGGCACTGGTTGGTCTCGGTGTGCCGGAGTCTAGGATCGATATCCAAGCGATCGAAACGTCGACGACGTCGAGTAACTCGGCCGACGCCAGCGTAATTTTCAACGGTTGGACAAGATACAACGACGCAACAAATGATTGGGCTTTAAAAGAAACGGTAACACCAGCGCCACCTCCGGTAATTATGAAGACCACCAACTCGACGTGGTCGGGCTTTTACGATCCGAATTTCAATTCCTGTGATTATACGCTTGAGCTGGAAATGGGTTATGCAACTACGGATAACGACGATTTGGGCATCACCTTTGGTATGAAGGATTTCTCAACGTCTCTTAACACAAGTCAGAGCGGCTATGTCTATAATTTCTGCGGCGGTGAAACCACATCATGGCCGTCGAGCAGTGTGAACATTGCAAACAACTCTCACGCTACCGGACTATACGAAATAAACGGGACGTCTTTATACCCGTTGGTTAATAATGCAAGCGATACACGCTCAGCCGGTTCATGGTATAAATTTAAATTGGTTGTCAAGAATGACAACGCAAAGATATACAAGGCCCTTTCAATTGATGGCGGTTATGGCGATTATGTTTTAATTGTCGATTACACCACCAGCGACGGCAGCGACATTGACGGTACCTGGGGCTTCTTCGCTAACTCGCAGCCGAACGCCGCGTTTAGGAACATTACGATGATCACAAGCTCCACCAAGCTGTTCTCGGAAGTCATCCGCGAACCGGACTGGCGTGACACGGCGCTGCGATTCGTCGTTAATGCCGACGACGGCGACGTAGAAGGCCTGGATTCTGGCGACGACGACCTGCCCGAAATCCTCGCTAGAATGGATAACGAGCAACTGCACTACATCGGCTGGGGCAGCAGCGACAACGTATCTCAGGCGAACAGCTTCATCGCAAAAATTGATGACAGAGGTACGTTTGTCAACGGGTCAACGAGTACAGGGAGCGAGTCGATATCGGCCATCGCTCAGTATATCTATGACCAGTACGCAGCAGAAAACGCGACCGACTCTACCTATCTGACGCTTGGCACGCCTTTTGAGTTCACGGTCAATCCGCCATCGGAACTGACCGGCACGGCGGACGGCGACTGGCCGGACGGCAAGTGGCGCGTTGTACACGACGCGAGTTTTTATGAAAACGGCACCGGCACGGCGGCGTACAGTGGGCAGTATCTGGCGGATATGGACGTATCGCTGGATAAGCCGGGCAAATACGATATCTACTACAAAGACGGGCTGATCAAAACTGTTTACGTCCATCGGGCGCCCATCAGCAGTTTCGGCGTGGCTGTATCTTCAGACGGCAATTATACTGTGACGCTGGACGATCAGTCTTACGATATTGACAACCAAAGCGCGGCCGACAAAGGCATTGCCGAAGCGGTCTGGAAATGGAAAAACGTTGTCGATTCAGACTGGACGACCGGACAGCCGACGACGTTCAGCGTCAACCAAAACTACATCATCCAGCTAACGGTACAGGACGATCAGGGCGAATGGAGCATCCCGTACTCTCGATACATATCAACGGAAGAAGAATCGTCTGCAACAACACCCATCGCGGAGTTTACAATCTCGCCATCGGTCATGTATACGTATAACGGGACGACGCTGACGGTCAACGATACGAGCTACGATCCGGGCGGCGAGAGCCTCAACGCAAAAACATGGACCGTTAAATATGCAGCCTCGGGCACTGAGTTTTATTCCGAATCAACACCGAAGACCGATTTTTCCGATATGGCCGCCGGTGAGTACACCATTACGCTGGTCGTCCAAAACAATAGCGGCATCGTTTCCGAGGCGTTTTCAAGGACGCTGACCATCGTTGAGGACACGGTAGACCCGACTGTGACGGCCTCCTCGCAAAGCGGCAACATCGTAATCGCCGACACTGTAACCCTCACCTATAGCGATACGGGCGGCAGCGACCTGAATTATCAGAAGTACGCGCTGATGTCGTCTGTAACCACTCCAGGTTCTGGGGATTGGTCGGCATCGAGCAATAACAACATCAGAAATATAATTTTCAATCAATCCGGCACATGGTATCTGTACTACGAAGCGGCGGATAACGCCGGCAATACGCTCAGTGGATACTTTGGGCCGTATACGGTGACGGATGTCACGCCACCGACCGATCCGACGATCACGATGACGAAAACGTCGGATGACACCGAATATGTCAGCGATACGTGGATCGGCGGCTCCGACAGCGTCCATGTAGAGTTTTCAGGCTCAACCGACGATTCCGGGTTCGTGTATTACCAGTATTCAACGGACGACGGCAGTACATGGACCGATTCCAGCTCCGTGACGATCTCGGACGGCGGCACGACGACGCTTCAATACAGAACACGAGACAAATCCAACAATTACAGCGCGACGGCGAGCGTCATCATCAAAATAGACGATGTGGCGCCGACCTTTACGGCCAACATCGGCCTGCAAAGCGGCAGCGAAACGACAGTCGTCACGGCATCTATTACAGACGCCGCCGATGGCCAGACGGCTCTGGCTGAGTCGAATCCGTACAGCATCACGCTGTCGTCCGACGATCCAGCATGGTCTTCCACGACAGAAACCACCTTTACAACAACACCCAATACGCAAGTTTCCGTTACATACAAAGTCGCGGATATTGCGGGAAATGTCGGCACGCAGACAAAGAGCCTTTACACGCAGGCCATGACCCCGGGCGTGAGTACGCTGATTGCCAACCCGACGGGGAGCGTCGGCCTGATCGTTGACGAACAAGACAACCCGGATACAACGTCCTACTACGTACAAAAGGCAACGCAGCCGGACTTTTCGGACGCGACAATGGCGGCCGATTGGATCAACCCAGGGGCGGATCATCTGATCACCATCACCGGTCTGGATCGCAGCTCGACCTACTATTTCCGGGTAAAAGCGCGAAATAATGAGAGCACGCCGGTCGAAACGGCATACGGCGACATGACCGGCTCGATCCTGACCATACCGGAAGACGCCGAAGAGCCGATCGCGACAGTCGTTTCCAGCTCGCGGATCAATTTAGAGTGGTTGGAAGTTACGGGTGCTGCGTCCTATGATGTGTACTATAGTGAAAACGTGACGGACTATACCCTGCTGAAAAACGTAACAGGTACAACAACGAGCGATGTGGGCCTGTCCCCGAACACCGGCAGACAATACCGCATCGTCGCTAAGAATTCCAGCGGTGCCAGCTCGAGCTACAGTGCCGCATCGCCCATGGCCTACACGTTTGCGGCCATACCGGGACTGACACTGGCGTCGCAGCCGGATGGCAGTGTCGACATCACGATAGCTACAAACGGCAATACGGCGAGCACAGAATACTTTGCGGGCACAGAATACTATATTGAATACGGGACCGATCCGGAGTGGGCCACATCGTCTAACACGGGCTGGTTGACTAGCACGACAATAAACATAGCCGGCCTCGACGCGGGAACGAGCTACTATTTCCATGTCAAAGCAAGAAACGGCAGCAACACAGAAACAACGTATTCTGACATAGCCGGTACAACGACGACGCTGTCACCGCCGACGATAACGTCGGTCGAGACGGCGGTAGACGGTACGACGTTTAATAACACGGTCAAATGGTCGGCCGTCGACGGCGCAACCAGCTACAAAATATACCGGGACGACGTGTATATCGGCACGACAGCCGGCACGACGTATGAGGATACCGGGCTTAAGGCGAATACGCTGTATGAATACACGGTCACGACGGTAAACGCCGGCGGCGAGGGCACGCAATCCACGTCTGATTCCTGCCGGACGCTGGCGGACTACCCCTCCGCCGTAACGGTGACGGCAAAAACGGCAGACACCATCACATTGACCTTAACGCCGAGCACCAACGTTGGGGATAACCAAAAATACAGACTGGTCCTTAAAGACGGGGATACAATAGTCAAAGAATTTTCCTGGTCGAGCAATCTGACGTATGTCATCGTCGGGCTTGACGGAGACACCGAGTACGCGGTGTGGGTCGACGCTGCCAATAGCGACGACTTGGCGCGCGGCGAGGTACATGTCCTGGATACCAGCTGCAACCACGCCGTATCCGCAGCACTGACCGATAATGCGGACGCCATGCGCTCAGAAGCAGCAGGTTTCAACGATGACTTTGTGCTCAGCCTCAAAGTATGGGATCCGGACGCAGACATCGTCACGGTTACAGCGACGATCGACGGGCTGACTCGAACGGTGACCGCCGCGATGCCGACGACGGAACCGGCTTCAGCAAACGTCACGCTCAGCTGGGATGTCTTCAGCCTTACCGAGGGTACTTACAGCAATATCGATGTATCCGTCTCCGACGGCTACGATTCGAATACGAGCGTCACCTATATGGGCACGCTCACCGTTGACAAGACGCCGCCTGTCATCACCCTTACCGGTGACGATACGATATACCTGGAAGTGGACGACGCTTACACGGATGCGGGCGCCACCGTTACAGGTGACGACGGCAACGGACTGACGACGACCGGCACGGTCGACGCCACAACGGCGGGCACGTACACGATCACGTACAGTGCGGAAGACAACGCGGGAAATACCGCGGCGGCAACACGGACGGTATATGTGGTAGAACCCGTATCCGAAACAGCGATAACGGTCACGGTTCCACCGGCTGGGATCGGCTCGACTTCGGCGGCAATAACCGGCAGTGTCACAACGCTCGGAAAGACGCAGGCAATAAGTGACTACGGGTACATTTGCAGCACGGAATCGATTACCGAAGCGACCAACAAACAGTCACTGGGTGCGAAAAACGATCTGTCCGATTACGCGGCCATGATCACAGGCCTCACCGCTGAGACGACATATTATGTACGTCCGTATATAACGGTAGACGGCACGACGACCATGGGTGAAGAAAAGACCTTTACGACCTTGTCGGCTACCGACGAGACGCAGTGGCTGTATATCAGCCCCGTAACCGTCTCTAAAACGGAAGCGGACGCAGACGTGACGTTTACGGTGTCGCGGATCGGCGATGCGACAGAAGAACTGAATGTACCGATTAGCTTTGCCGGCACGGCCACGAGCACAGCAGACTATACGGTAGCAGGCCTGACCGAGGGCGTGCTCACGATACCGGCAGATAGTCAAACAGCGGTCTTTACGATCGCCATCATCGATAACGGCACATACGAGGGCGCCGAGACGGTCGTTATGACGCTTGGGTCGGTCGACGGCTACACCATCGCCGACGGGAACGGGACTGCAACGCTTACGATTTCAGACAACGACTCGATGACCCTAAGCAGTGACTGTGACATTACAGCCTTTACACTTGCCGGGAAAACTGCCGTCATAACCGGCACGGATATCACGCTGTCAGTGCCGACCGGCACGGCGCTAACAGATATCGCGCCCGACACGCTGACGATACCCGCGGGTGCAACCGTTACGCCGTCCGCTGATGCGGTGAGAGACTTCACATCGCCGGTAGCCTACACGGTAACGGCGGAGGACGGCACGAGCAAACGGTATGTCGTAACCGTGACACAGCGGGATCTGTCGACCGACTCGACACTTAGCAGCCTGACGGCTAAAGACGGAGACGAGAACGACCTGACGATTGTACCGCCGTTCTATCCGGAAATCACGGAATATACGCTAAGTGTCGGCGCGGATATCGACGAACTCGACATACTGGCTGCTGCCAACGATGCCGGCGCGTCCGTAACATATTTAGTCAATGACTCGGTTGTAACGACGCCCGATGCCATCGCACTTGAATACGGCAGTAATACGATCGAGATCATTGTCACGGCGGAAGATGGGACGGCGACGACCTATACGCTTACGGTATCACGTGCGGTGCCGCCGCCTAACTCGAATGCCAATCTGACGAATATCACCATTTTAAATGGCACACTTGAACCGTCTTTCGAGACGGGAATAACGAACTACAATGTCAATGTTCCGAACTCAACAAAGACGCAGGCGGTGACGCCTACCCTGTCGAACCCGGCAGCCTCCTACGTCATCCATGTCAACGGCGTGACGATAGGTGCCGGTGAGGAAGCCGACCTGAACGTTGGCGCGAACGTATTCACAATCACGGTAACAGCGACGGACGGCTCGCAACAAACGTACGCCATTTCCGTAAGCAGAGCGGAACCGAATTACATTGGTGGCGGCGGTACAACCCCAGGCGGGACTGACGGAAACACGGGCAATGGCGGCGACGACGGTACTGGCGACGGTACTGACGACGGATCGGGTTCATCCCTTGTGCCTGTGTTAGTAAACGGAAAGACAGTCAATGCCGGTACGCAATCGTCCGGTATGACGCCTGACGGTAGAGACAGCACAACAGTCACCGTCGACTCGGCCCTGCTGGACGAACAGCTTGAGCAGGCCGGCAGCGGTGCGACCGTAACCGTGCCGATTTCCGGCAGCGAACAAGTCAAGTCCGGCGTACTGACCGGCCAGATGATCAGCAATATGGAACAGGAAAGCGCCACGCTGCAAGTAGATACCGGAGCGGTGACTTACATCCTGCCGGCTGATGAGTTTGATATTGATGAAGTGGCGGAAGCCTTTGGCGGCGCGCCGCTGGAAGACATTGTGATCACCATATCCGTTGATTCCTCGTCAACAACAGGTGCTGAATTTATCGCCGACGAGGATGAATTTACGGTCGTGATGCCACCGGTCGACTTCACGATTACAGCAGAATATAACGGTGAGAGCATCGAGATCTCGACGTTCAGCACCTACGTACAAAGAATAGTAGAAATACCGGCCTATGTATCTCCGGACAAGGTAACAACAGCGATCGTCGTCGATGCAGACGGGACCGTCAGACACGTCCCGACCGAAGTCGTTGAGATCGACGGGAAATACTACGCCGTGATCAACAGCTTGACCAACAGCACCTACGCGCTGGTACAGCATCCGGTCGAGTTTTCAGATGTGACCGGACACTGGGCAATGGATGCCATCAATAACATGGGATCCAGGATGGTCGTAACCGGCATTGGCGGCAACAATTACGCGCCGGACGCGGCTATGACCCGGGCAGAGTTTGCAGCGATCATTGTCCGCGCGCTGGGTCTGTCGCCGACAAGCGGCGAATGCGGCTTCGACGACATGGTCGTAACGGACTGGTACTGCGGATACGTTAAAACAGCGCTCGCCTACGGCATTGTTACAGGCTACGATGACAGTACATTCAGGCCGGATGACAGTATTACGCGCGAGCAGGCCATGACAATGCTGGCAAAAGCCATGGTCATTACCGGTCTCAACACAGAGTTTACTGTTGACGAAATAGGAGATATTTTCGCTTCGTATTCGGATAGTCATAATGCCTCCGATTATGCTGTTGAAGGCATAGCCGCCTGCTTGTGTTCGGGAATCGTCAACGGCAGAACCATAAACACCATAGAGCCGGAGCAAAATATTACCCGTGCAGAGGTCGCGGTTATGATCGAACGCCTGCTGGTAGAGTCTAATCTGATATAGAATAATGATTGCAAAAATGCCAAAATAACTAAATAGAGAAAACACCAGGCTAATATCATAAATGGTATTAGCCTGGTGTTGTGCCGCCAGTGTCAATATTTATTTCAACTGAAGCTTGATGCACGGACTCACTTCCAGCATGTATGTTTAACAAGTCATTTTAGGATGCGCCCGCGTCATCGGCCGATCAAACTGCATATTAAACGTGCAGACTGTTGATGTGGTATTCTCCGTACAGCTGCATGATGACGAGTGCAAGCTGCAGATCAAAACTGACCTTATAATCCTGGAGCTCGCAGCCAAGGATCTTCTCGATCCGGCGCAAGCGGTACTTCAGCCCGCTGACCGACATGTTGATCGTCCGAGCCGTCTTTTCAATATTATTTCTCAAGTACAGGAATTCCTGAAGTGTTTTAAGCAAATCGGTTTCGTTCTTTTTATCGTAATCCAAGAGCACACCGACCTTCGCACGTGCATAATTGTACAGCTCTGCCGGCTTAATCGTACTTAAGAAGAGTGCATGTACTGAAAACTGTTCAAAAGAGCGTACACGTCCCTCCGTTATCATATATTCACCGATTTCAAGTGCCTTTTTAGCGGCATAAAAGGAATTTGAGAAATCCGAGTGTTCGTTACAGACGCTCCCGATACCAATATACAGCTTTAGGCCGAGTTGCGTAAACGCCGATTTGATCAGCTCATCGGCTGTTTTCTTAATCACGTTTATGGATTCGTGCCGTCCGGCAATCTGAACAAGCAAGACAATCTCGTCCTTTTGCTGCGTAACCATGCCCGGCACAATTTGATCCAGACGGTTTTGCATTACTTTAACAAGCTCAGTTTTGTAATCAGCGGATACTGCGGCATCGCTTTTACTGTGCTTGGCGTCGTACGACGGGTTTTCCAGCACTGCGACAAGCACTCTATGGGGCGAGGTGATGTCGTACGCCAACGCGTGCGCCCTGTTCGTAATAGAATCCGGATCGGTGTACCGCATTGTGATTAAATCCTGTATAAAGCTGCCTTTCAGCCGAAGCTCGACGTCGGCAATTTTTTTATTTTGTAAAAGCTGCAGCGCAATAATTTCTGATGCGCTATCCAAGTTCTGCACGTCTATTTCGCTAAAATCCTTATCAAAGCGCGCTGCCGTCAGCGTGCCCATCAACTTGCCGCCGGCATAAATTACTTTTTTATAGTCACATCTTTTTTCCAAGCCGGCAACGCCGCCCATGCTGCCATCGCGGCTCGCCGACAGGCGCGCACGCTCATCCAGCCGCATCTCAGACGGAAAACTGATCGTCAGATTAAACCCGTTTGGGTCATCGAGAACAATGCAGGCGTTTAAGCTGTTTGCCAGCAAAGCGGCGATTGTTTCCATGTCGCCCTCAGATAGTAAATCCCGGATCAGCGCAGATTGTATGCTCTGTATTGGCTTGTCCATCGTATAGGCCACCCCTTCAACGTCATTATTATATGTTATGACTCCATACTACCACCTGAACCAGGCGAATATCAACTGCATTTTAGCTTGTTTCGTAGTATATATGGGGTTAATGCTTTATGTTATAATTTTCTAAAAAGCAATAACAAGGAGCGTAATGATGAAAAATAACACAGTTGATCAGCGTCTTATTAATCAAATAGATACGATCGGGCTGTCGCCCCGCATTGAGCAGTGGAAAGAAGCGATGCGCACGGCGCCGTGGAAGCTCTGCGCCGAACGCGAAAAATACACAGTGGAATCCTGGCGTCAGACTGAAGGCGAGGATCTGGAAATCCGCCGCGCAAAACTGATCGCCCATGTGCTTGACAACATAGAAATCGCGATTCACGACTACGACGTGATCGTCGGCCGTCCGACGCCGTACGTGATCGGTACGTGTACATCGATCGACGTTTGCGGCAACTACATCCCCGACTTGTGGGACGATGACGGTGAAATAAACCTCACAATGAATGCCGACGCCGGACTTGACCCGGACAGCCTGAAGATTCTGCGCGAGAGCGCCAATGAATTTGCCGGCAAAACAGCACCCGATATGACAGCAAAAGCCTGGGCGGAAGTCTATGGCAGCTGGCCGCGCGACGTGACGGACGCCAAGATCAAGGATCCGACGATCGACGTCGGTATTTTCGGCCAGGTCACGTCGGTCATGGCGTGGAAGAAGATTTTGTCCACCGGTCTGAACGCGTACATCAAGGACGCTGAGCGCCGGATCGAAGCGTACAGAGCCGCGCCGGACAGCAACATCAACAAGCTTTATTTCTGGGAATCGGCTATCATCGTGTGTAAAGCGATCATTAATCACGCTCATCGCTATGCTGCGCTTGCCAGAAAAATGGCTGAGACCGAAACAAACGCGCAGCGTAAGGCAGAGCTTATAAAAATCGCCGATACGTGTGACTATGTTCCTGAAAATCCAGCCAGAACATTGCGGGAAGCGCTGCAGGCAATGGCGATCCTCAACGTCTGCAAGCTGCTAGAACACCCGATGCATAATAACGCACACTGGGGCCGCGCCGACCAGTACCTCTACCCCTATTTCATGGACGATATTAAAAACGGTACAATCAGCGTCGACGAAGCCGCGCAGCTGCTTGCAGAGCTGATCGGCCGTTGGGGCACACAGATCTTCGTCACCAATGAATCGCAGCGTCAATCGCATCAGGTTAACTTTGGTATCAATAACGTCCTTATCGGCGGTAAAACGGTCGACGGCACAGACGGCTCTAACGAGCTGAGCTATCTGATCCTGCATCTGGTTGGCCTATTAAAGCTCTCCTCCCCGACTGTCGGTGTGCGCTGGAACAGCGATACGCCGACATGGCTGATGACAAAGGCAATCGAGACCAATATGGAAACAAAAGGCGGTATTCCGCTGTTTCAAAATGACGACGTAATGATCCGCCATTACGAGGACGACGGCATTCCGTACGAAGAAGCGTGTGAATGGTCCGGCCTTGGCTGCGTGTATCCCTGTCTGCCGACACGCGCGGAGCATTACGGCGCGGAAGGCGTCGCCGGATATAATCTCGCCGCCATTCTCGACATGGCACTACATAACGGTAAAGCAGCGACCGGCAAGGTGCTCGGCCCGCAAACGGGCGACGCCAGCCAGTTTACAACGTTTGAACAGGTATACGACGCGTTTAAGGCGCAGCACCGCTACTTCATCGACCGGATTTTCCGCTTGGCCGCCATAGCGCGCGTCGTCCAGCCTCGGTATCTCCGCCTGCCGCTCATATCGACGCTCAGCCTGCCGGCCAGCATGGAGATCGGGCAGGACGTCTTAATCCCCCACCCCGACTATTCGCTGTTCGGCATCTCCGACCGCGCCGTCATTGACGCGGCCGACTCCTTGTTCTCCATCAAGAAACTTGTGTTTGACAACAAGCTGTTAACTATGACAGAATTACTGCAAGCACTGGATACAAACTTCAGCGGTGCGCGCGGCGAGCAGATTCGTCAGATGTGCCTCAATGTGCCGAAATACGGCAACGGCATCGACGAGATCGATCTGTTCGTCAAAGACGTCAGTGCGTTCTCCGCCGGGTATATCCGCAACTACGACAATGCGCCGTTTAAGAATTACATGGTCGCGCGCGAAGGACTTGCCTGGCACTATTACGGCGGCCTTGGCGTCGGTGCGCTGCCGGACGGACGGCGTGCGTTCGAGCCGCTGAACGACGGTGCCGCATCACCCATGCGCGGCACCGACACCAATGGGCCGACAGCCGTCATCAGTTCGGCACTCAAGGCCGAGTTTGAGGACTCTTATGCGCAGGTGCTTAATCAGAAATTCTCGTCGATGACATTATCGACGCCGGATAGCCGCGAGAAGCTCGTGGCCTTCACCGAAACGTTTTTTGCAAGCGGCGGCACGCATATCCAGTATAACATCGCCGACTCGGAGGTCCTTAAAGAAGCCAAAGTCAAACCGGAGGAGCACGACGACCTCGTCGTCCGGATCGGCGGCTTCAGCGCCTATTTTGTACAGCTTTCAAATGAAATCCAAGAAGATGTTATCACCCGCAGTGAACAGCTGCTTTAAACCGAGCCGCAGCGCATTTTCCCGCCGGATAATGGATGGAGGATTGGTCCGTGAACAAAATCACTTTGCAGCAAATTGAGATTTTCCTAACTGTCGCCGAACAGCTGAACCTCTCGGAAGCGGCACGCGATTTGTTTATCAATCAATCCGCCGTCAGCCGGTGGCTGTCACGGCTTGAGGAGAATTTGGATACGACCCTATTCATCCGCACCAATCGCGGCGTCGAGCTGACGGCTCACGGGGAGTTTCTGTACACGGAGTTAAAACCGTTATATGAGCGCCTTACCGAAGTCACAAAGAGCCTCAGCAGGGTTTATCCTACCGAAGAAGACATTCTGCGCATCGGGTGTATGGATTCCTCCGAGGTCATTGGTGCAATGAAACCGCTTCTCAAACGGTTTGAAAAGCGCTGCCCGGATACACTGATCAAGCTGGAGCCTTTCAGCTGTATTGATTTGCGTGAGGCGCTGGCCTGCAACAGGCTTGACTGTGTCGTATCCTACCATTTGGGTTTCAGCGAATGTTTAAGCATACAGCATAAGAAGATTAAGAAGCTCGAGACGTATATTGCCGTCTCGGCTAGCGGTCCGCTTGCCGACAGTTTTGAAATACCGGTTGACAAACTCAACGACGAGACCTTGTACCTGCTATACATTACGGAAATGAAAGACGCGGAATTCCGCGCCATCGAGATCTGCCAGGAAATAGGCTTCATGCCCAAGGAAATCGTCTATATGCCCAACTACTTTGCGCTTGAACTAGCCATAAAGAATGGCAAGGGCTTCACGATTAGCGGCAGCAACATATGTGAGCGGTTTGGCACCGACATAAAGACGTATCACGTTCCCAAGCCGTACAGGGTTCAATACGTCATCGCTGCATGGCGTAAAAACAGATGTTCACCCCTGACAAAAATATTCTTAGATCTCATTGACGATGTTTTATAAAGCGTGGGCGAATTAGAGACGCGGCTATGTGTAAACGGCATAACCAGCAAACCCATTCGATTGACACATTTAAAATATCTAAATTATACTAACAGCATGGCAAGCCCTTTCCCTGTATTGTATATTTACACAAATCGGAGGAGAATACATGATGAAAAGATTTTTAGCAATTATCCTGGCGTTACTTCTGGCTTTTTCACTTTTTGCCTGCAACCAGAACACAGCCGACGATCCAAGCACATCACCGTCAGAATCCACAGCTTCACCGTCAAGTGACACTTCCCCGGACGATGCCACCCCGTCCGAGCCGGCCGGCGACAGCACCATCGGCTATCTTACCGATGATGTCGACCATTTCGCACGCGAGCCGTACAAGCTCATTTCAATGGCGCTGAACACCTCGACGACATACACGCAGCGCATCAATGACAATCTCGCCCTTTGGGGAACAGTATTCAACTATGAGGTTGTCAACTACAATGCCAACGAAGACTACGATGCCTACGTCAACGAACTTGAAGTTCAGACGATGGCAGGCGCCGACGGTTTCTTCGCCGGTATGAGTGGTCCGCTGGTCGCACGTACATATGAGATCTGCACCGAGCTGGGCGTTGACTGCATCGGCTGCCCGACACCTTTTACCGATGAAGAAGGACACATCATTTATCCGAGTGTCAATCAGGACGAATACGGTAACGGCGCCGCGCTCACACATTGGCTGCTTGAAAACTACACGAACTATTGGGCCGATCCTATTGACGAAGAAACTCTTGGCATTATTGTCATTACATTCTCGCCCGTCAGCGGTATCCAAGACCGCCTGCCCGGCGTGCAGGACGTCATCGCCGCGGAACTCCCCGCTGCTGTTGATCACACGTTCGTGGCCGACTGTGTCGCCCATCCCGACGGCTTCTCGTCGACTGCAGCTTACGACTTAACGTCGCAGTACATTACGGCCAATCCCGATCTGGACAAATGGTTTGTCATCGCTCTTGTTGACGACTGGGCCGTTGGCGCAACACGTTCGGTCGAAAATATGGACAAGACGGACAGCGTACTGGTCGTCAGCGTTCAGGCGGATGCTTTCCTGAATGAAATTGAGTCCACGGGCGACAGCGTGTACATTGCCGCCAACGCCATCTCCGTTGCGGAACTGACAGGCTACATGGCCTCCGGCCTCGTCGCGATGCTCGATGGCCGTGCCACCGCTGAGTCCCTCTGGCCCGAGTGGGTTAGAGACGGCGACATGTATCCCTGCGTCGACCTCCCCGGAACGATGATCACACGCGATAACTACGAGCAGTGGGTGCAAGATACAGACTTCTATGCCCTGTCTGCCGGTATGGCTACCAGCTAAGAACAAATGCGATACAAAAGAGGCCGGATTAATCCGGCCTCTTTTCTTTGCCCAAAAAGGTGTTGCGCTTTAGGTCACGTGAAATAATTCAGCACTGTCGTTATGACGGTAGTGGCTTATCAGTCTTTGTGACAAGCTGAGGCCGCCGTTTTCACGGCGGCCTCAGCACGATGCTTTATATACGAGCGTATCAGCGCCCGATGTTTCTTGCCACGAAATAAGCCATGCTGGTCGCGTTCATAATGTTACGGGGCGTCAGACAATCGCCGATGGGATAATAGTCCGTTGCGGCCTGACTGAGCGCGGCGGCTTCCTGCTGCAGCGGTGTCTGCCCGACGGCGTATATGACGGTGTCCGCTTCAAACAGCTTCTCCCCTTCCGGCGTCTGACACAGTACGCCGGCATCGGTGATTTTTAGCGCTTTTGTATTAAAATTAATATCGACATGATGCTTTTTAATTTCCACGTCGAGTGCCTTGACGTGCAGGTTGTTGCCGCCGTGGTTGATTTCGCCCGCCATCTCAACAATCGTCACTTTTCTGCCGAGCATTGCCAGGTAGATCCCCAGCTCGACCCCGACGAGACCGGCACCCATAATCACAACAGACTGCCCAACTGCTTCGGGATGGATATAGGCGTGTTCGCCACTGATCACATGATCGCCGTCGATGCCGTCAATGGGCGGCTTAAACGGGCGGGTACCCAGTGCACAGATCAATACGTCTGCGCCGATTGATTCGGCGTATTCCGGCGTGACTGGCGTGCTGAGACGGATATCGACGCCGAGCTGGGCCGCTTTACCGGCCTGCCGGTCAAGGTACTGATCAAGCCGCGTTTTAAACGGTACGTTGCTTTCACAGCGCAGCACGCCTCCGAGCCGGTCTGTCTTCTCGCAAAGGATCACGTCGTGACCGCGTTCGGCGCTCGTGATGGCAGCCTGCATACCGGCGACGCCGCCGCCGGCGATGAGTACTTTCTTTTTTTCAGCAGCGGGAATAACATACGCCATCTCCGCCTCCCGACCTGCTTCGGGGTTGATCGCGCAGTGGAACTGCCCGTTTGAAACAAGATTTGAAAAGCAGTTTAGGCATTTTAAGCATTTATTGATTTCGTCACCCTTGCCGGTACGAATTTTCCGCGGGATATCCGGGTCGGCGATCAGCCCTCTGGCAATCTCCACGACATCGGCCTTCCCTGTGGCGATGATCTCTTCCATCATATCGGGATCGCTGAGCGCGCCGACCGTCGCTACGGCACAGTCGACATGCTTTTTAATCTCCGCGGCAAAGCCGACGTTGCAGCCGTCCGGCAGGAACATGCTCGGATGCGTGACCGTGAACACTTCATCGACCTCATGGTTGCCGGCCGATACGTGCAGCAGGTCAATATGCGGTTCGACTTGCTTGGCAAACTTGATGCCTTCTTCGATGCCGTAGCCGCCGTCGTAGCATTCGCTGCCGCTGATGCGCAGCTCGATAGGAAAGCGCGGACCGACGGCTGTTCGGATCGCTTTCAGTATTTCTATGGCGATTCGGGAACGGTTTTCGATGTCCGGGCCTCCCCACTTGTCCTTGCGGGTGTTGTACGTCGGCGATAGAAACTGCGATATCAGCCACCCATGTCCGCCGTGGACTGTTACCATGCCGAATCCGCAGGACTTGGCAAACGCCGCGCCTTTGGCAAATTTATCGACGATATGCCAGATAATCTCTTCCGGCATTTCCAAGATCGGGCGGCCATCGATCTCACCGGCAACAGGGCCGTACGCAATGCCGGAGCCGCCTTCATAGCGATTGGCGACGTTACCGCCGTGCTGAAGTTCGGCCGTGCAGACGGCGCCGTGCCGGCGGACGGCATCGGTGATACGAAACAGCGGGAACTTCGTATACGGATTGTCAAGACGGGTTGCAAACTGTGCGCCTGTACCGTACTCCCCGTCAACATTGCATTCACCGACAGCGACACAGGCGGCCCCGCCGATCGCTTTACGCTCGTAATAGAATGCCGCTTCGGGCGGCAAGATGTTTTCTTCGCCCATATCCTGATAGCCGGTGGGTGATGCAAATATTCTGTTTTTAAACATCGTACCGCGTAGGATTATAGGTTTGAACAAGTTCTCGTATTTGGTCTCGCTCATTTTTGTACCGGCGCGCTAAAACACGCTTATCCTTTCCGTTGTCACTGCTTACACATGGACTTAATATGCATTTACAGAATTCTGTGCCAGCGTTCCGCAACCCGGTATAGGTGCATTTCCGTCCGTCATCGGTATAGCGTTTTGTATCGCAAATCCTTCTATAAGCCGATTTCTAATGTAATAATTTATAATTTTACTATAAAAGGCAATTTCAACCTTGTCAATGACCGCGACTGTGTCCAGATATGTCAAGTCTGTATACCAAGACTGTAGAAAAAAGCGACAGTAGGCGGTTTATATGGTATTCTCAATGATATTAATATATTGTAGAATAGATTCATCTTGTAACCGATAAAACATCACAAGGAGGCGCTTGGATGGAAAAGCTGTATGTTGAGTTTAACAATCTGAGCAAAGAGTTCCCCGGCGTTAAGGCGCTTGACGCGCTAAGCTTCCGGGCCGACGGCGGTCGCGTATGCGCGCTGATGGGCGAAAATGGTGCCGGTAAAAGTACGCTGCTGAAGATACTCAGCGGCGACCAGCTGGCCGACAATGGGCACGTCAGCATCAGCGGTGTCAAGCAGCATTTCGCTTCACCAAGAGCGGCCATTCAGGCCAGTATCAGCGTTATCTATCAGGAACGCCAACTGGTGGAAGCGATGAACGTGATGGAGAATATTTTTCTGGAGGATCTCCCGACACTGAAGCTGGGCATTCTGAATCTGTCAACGCTGAAAAGGAAGACCCAGGACATCATCGACACTTTCGGTCTGCCGATTAAGCCTACTGACATCGTCGGCCGTCTGTCCGTCGCGTATCAGCAGATGATCGAGATTATGAAAGCATACAGGCGCGACTCTGACATCATCGCTTTTGATGAGCCGACCGCACCGTTAACAGATACCGAGATTAATATTCTCTTTGATGTTATCAATCGGCTCCGGGAAAAAGGCAAAGTCATCATATACGTCTCACACCGAATGGCTGAGATATTTAGAATCTCTGACGATATCGTCGTTATGAAAGACGGCAAGCTTGTCAAAACGCTTAAAACTGCCGACACCACTGAAAAAGAGTTGATCACCGCTATGGTCGGTCGTGATATCGGCGATACTTATGCCAACCTTAAACGTAACGACAACATCGGCGACGTGCTGCTTGAAGTTAACAATCTCAAAACGCCATTGATCCGCGACGTCAGTTTTAAACTCCGGCGCGGAGAGGTGCTGGGTTTCGCCGGGCTTGTCGGCGCCGGACGGACGGAACTGATGCGCGCCATTTTTGGCGCCGACCCCATCAAATCCGGTGAAATCAAGCTGGACGGTGAGGTCGTGCAGTTTAAATCGCCGCGAGACGCCATCCAGAGCGGCATCGCACTTTGCCCGGAAGACCGGAAGGAACAAGGGCTCGTGCTCTCGCGCTCCATCAAAGACAACATCACAATACCGGTTCTTGAAAAAGTTAAAAAAGGATTATTCCTACATACCCAGACAGAGGAAACGCTGGCCGAAGAGGCCGTACACAAATACGCCATTAAGACACCGACAACCGATAAAATCGTGATGGAGCTGTCGGGCGGCAACCAGCAAAAAGTCATTTTGGGCCGCTGGACATCTAGTAAAATGCTGACGAAAGTGCTGATTCTGGACGAGCCGACAAAGGGCATCGACGTCGGAACAAAAGCCGAGGTGTATCAGATGGTCTGCGATTTCGCCAAGACAGGCATCGGTGTTATTTTTATTTCATCAGAGCTTACCGAAGTGCTGAATGTCAGCGATAACATCATCGTGATGCACAACGGACATATCACCGGTACGGTGGCGCGGCAGGACGCAACAGAAGAAAACATCTTAGCGCTCGCGATGAAGGATTAGAGGTGTCGTTATGAAAAGTAGGAATGTTTTAAAAGCGATGACCAGATCCAAGGGCTTCACGTTATTGCTGGTGCTCGCTGCACTCGTTGTCGTATTTTATCTTATTAGGGACGCATTTCTGTCCGATGATAATATTCGAAACATACTCATCTCCGCCAGTCTGTCGGGTACAATTACCGTCGGTATGGGCATGCTGCTGATTAGCGGACAAGTTGACTTGTCTTCCGGCGCAACGGGTATGATCGGCGGTCTTGTCGTCGCAACATTGCTGCAGGGCGGTATGCCCTGGACGCTGGCGTTGCTCCTGACGCTTTTGCTCGGATGCGCCATCGGTCTTCTGATTTCGTTTTTCGTCAATGTCATGAACTTCATGTCGTTTATCACAACGCTTGCACTGATGACGTCCCTGAAAGGCGTCGGCTATTTAATTACAAACGCAGACCGCATAGCGGTCAGCAACCAAAGCTTCTGGCAGTTGGGTACATACAATGTCTTTGGCATAATACCGCTGCCGTTCTTAATCATGGTTGTTCTATATATTGTCTACGGGCTTATACTTCGGTTCACCAAGTTCGGCCGCTTCGTTTATATGTGCGGCGGCAATAGCGGCGCGGCCCGACTGGCCGGTATTAATCCAAAAAAGATTTATACCGTGCTTTTTGTCAACAACAGCGCCATCGCGTGTCTTGCCGGCTCATTGCTGGCGTCGCGTATGCACACAGCCGGCCCGTCCAGCGTTGTCGGCACGGAGCTGACGGCGATCACGTCATCCGTTTTGGGCGGCATTTCCTTCCTTGGCGGCAGCGGCGGTATGGGCGGTGCGTTTATCGGCGTGATGCTGTTGAATGTTTTTACAAACGGTCTCGTCATTTCCGGGTTGGAAGACTACTGGCGGATTGTTTCCCAGGGCGTTCTGCTGATCCTGGCGCTGACACTCGATTTCTACCGGGAAGAATCCAGGCGAAAATCTCTGCTTCGGTCTGCCGAAAACGCCGGTAATTAAGGGAGGTCGCTATGCAAAAGACATCTAAAATAAAGAAATTCCTCACCTCCAAGCTGTTTACGCTTATATTGCTTCTGATTGCTGTCTTCGTGTTTTTCACATTAGCATCCGAGAACAACAACTTTATCAATCCAATCAACATAAAAAACATCCTCAATGCCATGGTGCTGTACACGATGTTAGCCGTAGGCGAAGCGATGCTCATCATATCCGGTGAGATTGATCTGTCTCCGGGGTACGTCGGAACGATGAGCGGTGTAATGTTTGCCGTCTTATCGGAACAAATCGGTATGCCTTGGTATGTTTCACTTGTTATGTGCCTGATTGCCGGCGCCTTGTTCGGACTTCTCAACGCCGTACTGATTAATAAGTTTAAGTTTCAAAGCTTTATTGCAACGCTTGCCACCGGCCCGTTTATCGCTAAAGGTTTAGCGCTTATTCTGTCTAACGGCGGTACAATACCCCTTCATGGGTCGAATGCCGAAAACTTTGTCATCTTCTTAGGACAATACAGGATTGCAAAGGTTGTGCCAATTTCCATCGGGCTTGCGTTGCTGGCTATTATAGTCTACGGGATCATTTTGTCAAAAACTAAATTCGGCAGAAGCGTCTATCTGGTCGGCGGTAATAAAACGGCGGCGCGGCTGGCTGGCATCAATCCCAAAAAAATCTCGTACATACTGTTTGCTAACAGTGGTTTTCTGGGCGCATTGGTTGGCATCATCTATGCCGGGCGTCTCAAGGCCTCCAACGTCCAGGGAACGAACGAGTATACATTTTCCGCCATCACCGCGGCAATCATCGGCGGTATATCTTTCACCGGCGGCTCCGGCAACATGTTCGGGTGCTTCATCGGCTTGCTGATCATCAACGGATTTAGTAACGGGTTATCCATCATGGGTTTTAACCCGTACTGGCAAGATGTTGCTTCCGGTTTGCTGCTTCTTTTAGCGCTGACGGTTGACTATGTTTTTTCCCGCAGCACAACATACAGAAATAAGGTGCGTGCTCGTCGGCAAGCCGGTTAACCATTATTCACAACAAAAGCCTGTAGCCAAATGGCTACAGGCTTTTTATTGCCGGATGATGCCCTCCGTCATTGCCTTCCTATGCTTTTCGACGGCAAGGCTGCTTCCCTACTCGTTTCTTCCGTCAAAATATGTTATTATTAAGTTTAACTAAACCACCGAACCGGCGATACTGTTACTAGGTGGTTTTTGTCTGCCAACATGCGGTATACAACTGCTTACGCTCAAAACGATTACTTTGTTTGACTCGGAGGTCTTTGTCATGAATGGGATCTGCTATATCATCGGGGCCGGCCCTGTCGAACCGATGGCGCTGACGCCTGCGGCGCGCGACTTCGTCATCGCCGCGGATGCCGGTTATTTGCGTCTTGGCGACTTATCTGTCGTCGCCGATCTTGTCGTTGGTGATTTCGATTCGATGCCCGTACAGCCAAATCACCCCAACGTTGTAACGCATCCACGCGAAAAGGACGCCACCGATATGATGCTCGCCGTCGACGAAGGCTACAACCGCGGTTATCGGACGTTTGTACTATTCGGCGGTCTTGGCGGCCGTCTCGACCATACGCTTGCCAATCTGCAGACGCTCGGCGATATCGCCAGCAGAGGTGCGCGCGCCTTCCTGCTCGGTGACGGCATGGCCGCGACCGTCATCCGTAACGACTCTTTGCGTTTTGACAGCGGTAAAAGCGGCATCGTATCCGTCTTTTGCGCCGGCGAACCGGCGTACGGCGTGACGCTGCGCGGACTTAAATATCCGCTCACCAACGCGGATCTGACCGCGCGCATTCCGCTTGGCGTCAGCAACGAATTTACCGGTGCCGCCGCCGAGGTTGTCGTCGAAAACGGCAGTCTGCTCGTCGTCTGGCCCGACGCACCGACAGATGTGATCGAAGCAATCAAAGAGGCCGCGCGCTCGTCCATTTGACGCGATTACTTGCAATCATACGTGTGACCCGTTATAGTAGTCGGTAGCGCGCTGACAGCGTGCAGATTCAACTATTCGGAGGCAGACAGTATGACAGAGTTTAAAGGCGCGATTTTTGATCTCGATGGTACACTTCTTGACTCGATGGCCATATGGGAGACGGTCGCACCGCGCTATTTGAAAACACTCGGCATCAATTTGTCTGCTGATGAGGCCAACCGTGTGCGAGATATGAGCATCCAGCAGTTTTGTACGCATTTTTGCGCCCTATACGGTCTCAATTTGACGGAAAAAGAAATCATGGACGGCGTTTACGCGCTCATCGGAGACTTTTATAAATACCAAGCGCCGCTTAAAGACGGCGTCCTAGACGTTCTCGACACGCTGAAACGCCGCGGCGTAAAGATGTGTATCGCAACGGCGACAGACCGCTGGCTTGTCGAGCCGGCGCTGGAACGGACCGGGCTTGCGCCGTATTTCAGCGCCGTCTTCACCTGTGGTGAAACGGGCCGCGGGAAAAATGAGCCGGACATCTTTCTCAACGCGCTGGGGCATCTCGGAACGGCTATCGCTCAAACAATCCTCTTTGAAGATGCCTTATACGCCATCCGCACCGCGAAGGCTGCCGGTTTCAGCGTCGCGGCTATTTACGACGACTCGGCGGCTGACCATCAAGCCGAAATCAAAGCGCTGGCCGACTTCTACCTGACGTCCTGGTCGGATTTTGACCGGTTATTTAATTGACATCCTCAATAAACAAGAAAAAGCCCCTGTCCTATTGAAAGATGGCACTCTTGACAAATGGTGTATACTGGCAACAAAAGGGGTGGTTTTTGTGGGGTTTAATGCCGTTAATGTTGAGGAAAAACATAGTAAAACGCTGTATATTGTTATTGTCATTTTATCATGCGCCATCATCGCCTTGCTGATTTATTTTGTGGGAATACCGTGGTATAACAACGCCACAATCGCCCAATATGAAACCGGGTATGAAGCTGGATATGAGGCAGCAAAAGATGAGGCGGTTTTAATGGCCGAAACCGCATACACGGACGGATATGATGTTGGCAAAACAGACGGAATAAATGAAAGCTACTCCGATGGTTTAGATAGATACTGGGAAGGCTATCAGTACGCAAGGGATTACTTTTATGACACAGGATATATGGATGGCTACCACGAGGGCAGAGATGACGCTATCGACTATTTCCGTCCAGACCTTGATGTATTCGCTCGAATCCCCATACAGGGAGAAATATCTGAACATCGAGACTACCCATAAAGAAAAGAGAGGGCATTAAGCCCTCTCTTTCTGTATTTAGAAGTGTGTTTCGTTTAATCAGATGAACAGGTTGACGTTGGATTCCTCCGCATCGCCGAGATACGTGCCGACGCCGGCGTAATCAATGCCGTCAATCAGTTCCTCGGCGCGAATGCCCATCACGTCCATGCTCATCGTGCACGCGATCAGCTTGACGCCGTTCTGCATCGCTTTTTTCATCAGCGACTCGAGCGAATCAACATTTTTCTTGCGCATAATACCGCGCATCATATTCGTACCCATACCCATCATGTGCATTTTAGAAAGTTTCAGCTTACCGACGCCGCGCGGCATCATACCGCCGAACATCTTCTCGATGAAGCTCTTGGGCACCTTGATCTTGCTTGCCTTGCGCAGCACGTTCAATCCCCAGAAGGTAAAGAACATGGTGACGGGCCGGCCCATCGCCGCCGCGCCGTTGGCAATGATAAATGACGCGAGAACTTTATCAAGGTCACCGGAGAAGACGATGATCGTCTTGCCGTCCGGCGTCTCCACGACCGGCGCACTGCCCTCCGGCGCTGCCGCCGGTGCAGGTTTATCGCCGTCGCCCTTTTGGACGAGCGCGACATAGTCGCTGCCACGTTTTTCGTTAGAAAGAAGGTTATTGCCTGTCCGGCGTGTCCATGCGGTGATGTCCCGAGCGAAACCGGGGTCGGACGCGGAAACTTCGACGACGTCGCCGGTTTTCATGTCCCGCATTGTCTCAAAAACCTTGAGAATCGGTCCCGGACATTGAAGCCCGCTGCAGTCGAGATGGATACTGGCGGACGCTGCCTTGCTTTCAACAGCGCCGCTATCGGATACGGGCTGCTGCTTTTTCATCGCCACTACCCCAAGCTGCTTATAGTGCACCGACTGATAGAACCGTGCGCCGCCCGGGAATAGCTTAACATTTTTAAATCCGTTGTTCATCAGAATACGCGCACCGTTATAGGCACGCACACCGACGGCACAAAATACGATAATTTCTTTGTCTTTATCGAGCTCATCGAGACGCCCGCGCAGCTGTCCGAGCGGAATCTGATGATAGACCGGCAGCGTAAATGCCTGCAACTCAATGTCTTCGCGCACATCAAGCACCGTGACGTTGGGCTGATCGAGTTCGACGTTCCAGTCGACAAAGCCGACTTTACCGCTCATGAGATTCTCGGCGACAAATCCGGCCATGTTGACGGGATCCTTTGCCGAGGAATACGGCGGCGCGTAGGCCATTTCCAGAGACTTGATATCCTGCACCGTCGCGCCCAGGCGCATCGCGACGGCAATCGTATCGATGCGTTTGTCTGCGCCGTTGACGCCAACGATCTGCGCGCCGAGGATCTTGCTGCCGTCGGCAGCGAATAAAAACTTGATGGTCAGCGGCGTCGAGCCGGGGTAATACGAGGCGTGCGAGTTTTGCATAATGATGACGCTCTCGTAGTCCTTGCCCTTGACGAGACCTTTTTTGATCAGTGCTTTTTCGTTATGGCCGGTCGTGGCCGCCGTCAGGTCAAAAACCTTCGCGACAGACGTACCCTGCGTACCGGTATATTTTTCGCCGTCGACACCGGCAATATTATTGGCTGCGATACGACCTTGCTTGTTGGCCGGACCTGCCAGCGGGATCATCGTGCGGCCCTTATCGACGTAATCCTCAACCTCGATCACGTCACCGACGGCGTAGATGTCCGGATCAGACGTCTGCAGCGTATCGCTGACGACGACGCCGCCGCGCGCGTTGAGTTCGAGCCCTGCGGCTTTCGCCAGCTCGCTGTTCGGACGCACGCCAATCGACAAAATGACCATGTCGGCTTTGATTGTCTTGCCGCTTTTCAGCGTGACAGTCACGCCGTCATCACCATCTGTAAACGTCGAAACACCGTCAGACAAGTGCAGGTCGACGCCCTGCTGCTCAATCTGCTCGTGCAGGAGCTGCGCCATTTCCAGATCCAGTGGCGCCATAACCTGATCGAGCATTTCGACAAGCGAAACGTCGAGACCGGCGTGACAGAGATTTTCCACCATCTCCAAGCCGATGAAGCCGCCGCCGACCACAACGGCCGACTTGGCGTTCTTTTCGCGGATCTGCTCGCGGATTTTATCGGTGTCCGGCACCGTCCACAGCGTCATCACACGCGGTGAGTCGATACCGGGAATCGGCGGGCGCAGCGGCGACGAACCTGTCGACAGTACCAGCGTATCGTAGCTTTCTTCGTACGTTTCGCCGGTGTCGGTCTTTTTAACGGTGACCGTCTTCTTGTCGCGGTCGATGGAGACGACCTCCTGCTTTACACGCACCTGCGTGTTATATTTCTTCCCCATCGCTTCCGGCGTCTGAAGAATCAGGGCGCTTCTAAGCTTAATCACATCACCGACGTGATACGGCAAGCCACAGTTGGCATACGAAACATATTCCCCGCGCTCAATAACGATGATCTCGGCACTTTCGTCGAGACGTCGAAGCCGCGCGGCGCAACTGGCCCCTCCCGCGACACCGCCAACGACCACAATTTTCTTTTTCATAAAAAGAAGCCCCCTTGTCAATGTTTTAACAATGTTGTTATTGTATCCGTATTACTCAAAAACACCGTGACTATATCACATATGCCTTGAAATACCGCTATTTCAGATTGCATTCACGTCCGCAGGTATTCTCACTTTCAAACTGGATGACTGTGTGGCTGATGCCGCATTCGTTTTCAAGCAGCGTATTGATCGTTTGGCGCAGCGGCGCCGTCTTACTGACTAATACGTCCTCAACACAGACGTGTGCCTCGAGCATCGTATCGTTCTCATCAAGCCGCCAAATATGCAGGTGATGCGCGCCGACAACACCGTCAACACTGGCGATGCGTTCGGTAATCCGGTCAATATCCGCATCGACCGGCGCGCTTTGCATCAAGATACCGACGCTCTCGCGCAGCACACGAAACGCCGAGTAGATGATGAATAAATTAATCAGTATCGAAAACACCGGATCAACCCAGTATGCAGCGGTCAGCCGAATAATCACCCCGGCAATAACGACGGCAACAGACGAGAGCGTATCGCTTAAAAGATGCAGAAACGATGATTTGATGTTGATATTGTGCTGCGCGCTTTTACGTAAAACGAGTACACTCAACAGGTTCCCTGCTAAGCCGATCAGCGCGACGATAATCACGAGGTTACCGGCGACTTCTGTGGGATGGATGAACTTGCGAAAAGCCGCAGCAAGCAGATAGATCGCTATAGCAATGAGCACAGCGGAGTTGACGAACGCGGCCAATATATTTGCACGTTTATAGCCATACGTCTTGCTGTTGTTTTTAGGCCGCGCCGACACACGCAGCGACACGTAGCTGAAAATGATGGATGCCGTATCGCTAAAATTGTGCATAGCGTCAGACGTCAGCGACAGGCTGCCGGACACCAGCCCGCCGATCAGCTCCGCGACGGAAATGGCCAGATTAAATATGATCACCAGCAGCAGCCGTACGCCGCTGAGAGATGATACGTCGTGGCTGTGTCCATGGCTGCTATGGCCGCTTTGATTGCTGACATGCGTATGATTATCGGACATGGGTTTTCTCCTTTATTCACGCACTCAGATTAAACCGCAGTTTATTCATGCCCAGTATAACAAAAAACAGCGGGTAGTCCCACTGTTTTTTGCATCGTATTGAATTATTAAGATACCTGTTCAAACTGCGAGTTGTACAGCTCTGCGTAAAATCCGCCTTTCTGGAGCAGCGTGTCGTGGCTGCCGCTTTCGACGATGTCGCCGTCGCGCATGACGAGGATGACGTCGGCGTTCTTAATTGTCGAAAGCCGGTGCGCTATTACGAAGGACGTGCGCCCCTGCATCAGGCGGTCCATGGCCTGCTGGACGAGTACCTCCGTGCGCGTATCGACGGAGCTCGTTGCTTCGTCCAGGATGAGCAGCGGCGCGTTTTCAACCATCGCCCGCGCAATCGTCATCAGCTGGCGCTGTCCGGCCGACATGCTCGCGTTGTCGCCGAGCACCGTATCGTAGCCGTTTGACAGTGTGCGGATGAAGTGGTCGATCCCGACGGCCTTGCACGCATCGATGACCTGCTCGTCTGTGACATCAGGCACACTGTAGATGATATTTTCCTTTACTGTCCCCTCGAACAGCCAGGTGTCCTGCAAAACCATACAGAACAGCTCGTGCACCTTCTCCCGGGGCATGGTATCCAGCGGCACACCGTCGACGCTGATCCGTCCGCCGTCCAGCTCGTAAAACCGCATCAGCAGATTGACGATCGTCGTCTTGCCGGCACCTGTCGGGCCGACGATGGCGACCTTCTGCCCGGCTTTTATTTCGGCGGAGAAATCCTTGATGATAATCTTGTCGGGATTGTATCCGAACGTGACATGTTCAAACGTTACATCACCGCGGACGTTCTCGATCTTGGCTTCTTTTTCGGATTCATCGGGTAATTCTTCTTCTCCTAAGAACTCAAACACGCGTTCGCTGGCCGCCGCCGTTCTCTGCAGGTTTGTCGCGCCCTGTGCGATCTGTGCCAGCGGCCTGATAAACAAACGGATGTATACGATAAAGGCAACGACGACGCCGAAGTCCATGCCGTTTTTCGCCAGCACCGCACCGACAACGCAGACAGCCACATAACCGAAGTTGCCGATAAACTGCATCAGTGGCATCATCATGCCGGATAGAAACTGCGACTTCCAGTTGGCTTCGTAAAGCTTACTGTTGATTGCCTCAAAGGTTTCCGTTGCGCCCTTTTCCGCGTTGTACGCCTTGACGATATTGTGGCCGGCGTAAACCTCCTCAATCAGCCCGTTAATCTCACCGAGACGGCTCTGATTGGCTTTAAAGTGCTTCTGGCTCGATTTGATGATGATCGTCATCAGCACAAGCCCCAGTACTGACGCACCGATTGCGGTCAGCGCCATGACAACGTTCGTGACCAGCATCATGATGATGGACCCCAGGAACAACGTCAGCGACGAGATGAGCATACCCAGGCTTTGATTGAGCGTCATGCTCAGTGTGTCAATGTCGTTGGTAACACGGCTGAGAATGTTGCCGAATGTCGTGTTGTCAAAATAGCGCAGCGGGAGCCGGTTGATTTTATGAGAAATCTCACGGCGCAGGCCTTTTGAGAGGCGCTGCGTCACCGTCGCCATAATCCAACCCTGCGCAAACAGCAGCAGAGATCCCGCGACGTAAATGACGATCAGCAGGGCGCACACGCGGACAATGTAATCGAGGTCAATGCCGGCGCCGCCTGTGAAGCCGCCCTTCAACCCGTCCGTAATAGCGTTGGTGATATCGCGCAGCTTTCCCGGGCCGACCAGCTGCATGGCCGAGCCGCCGATCGCGCAGAGTGTCGCGATAATCATTACCGGCAGATACTGCCGGCTGTACGCGATCAGCTTAGACCAAGACTTCTTAAAATCCTTCGGCTTCTCGACGATACCGCCACCATGCATCCCGCCCGGTCCGCGCGGGGCCATCGGGGGACGCTGGCGTTTCATCTGGCCGATTTCGTATTCGTTCTTGCTCATGCTCCGAGTTCCTCCTTCGACAGCTGCGAGTAGGCGATCTGCTGATACACGCTGCATGTAGCCATCAGCTCGTCGTGCCGGCCTATGCCGGCCACTTCGCCTTCATCGAGCACAATGATCTTGTCGGCGTCTCGGATGGTACCGATACGCTGCGCGACGATCATGCTCGTAACGCCCGCCGTTTCCTTTTTCAGCGCCGAGCGCAGCACGCGGTCGGTTTTATAATCCAGCGCGGAAAACGAGTCGTCAAAAATATAGATTTCAGGCTTTCTGAACACGGCGCGGGCGATCGCCAGGCGTTGCTTCTGTCCGCCGGACACGTTCGTACCGCCCTGTGAAATGAGCGCTTCGTACCCGTCATCCATCGTTTCAATAAAATCTGCAGCTTGGGCGATATCGACGGCTTTTTTAATATCGTCTTCCCGCTGCTCGTCACTGACCTTTTCGCGTCCATTATCGCCGAAGTCGATATTAGACTTGATTGTACCGGCAAACATAACAGCTCGCTGCGATACGTAGCCAAGTTTGTTGCGCAGCGCTTCTTGTGTATACTCGCGCACATCAACGCCGTCAACGAGCACCGCGCCCTCTGTGACGTCATAAAAACGTGGTACGAGGTTAATCAAGGTGGACTTGCCGCTGCCGGTCGAACCGATAAACGCAACAGTCTCCCCTTTTTTTGCTGTAAACGAAATGTTGCGCAGCACGTATTCCTCGGCTTCGGGATACTTAAAGCTGACGTTTTGAAACTCGACTTCGCCCTCGACGCCCTCGGGAGACTGCGTCACTGTACCGTCAACAACTTTCGGCTTGGTGTTGAGCACCTCCATGATGCGTTTAACCGACACCGAGACGCGCGGAAGCATGACAAAGATCATGATGAGCATCATAAACGCCATAATGACGAGCATCGCATACACGGAGAATGAGACCATGTCTCCAAATAGATTTACTTTGTCGAGCCCGACTGCCGCGTCGATCAGGAACGCACCGATCCAAAAGATGCCCAGCATCAGCGCGCTCATGATGAACTGCATGCCGGGGTTAAACACGCTCATCGCGCGAAATGCCTGCATGTTGTTCTTCGTGATGTCGTCGTTGGCCTGCTCAAATTTCTCCTGCTCGTATGCTTCTGCATTATACGCGCGGACAACGCGCAGACCCGTCAGATTTTCACGCGTAACACGGTTGAGGTTGTCGGTCAGCCACTGAATCTTTTTGAAACGCGGCAGTGCGAAAATCATAATGGACGTAATCATGATCAGCAGCAAGAACACCGCACCGCCCGTCAGCGCCGTCCACTCCCAGCTTTTTTGGGAAATCTTGCTGATGGCCCATACGGCCATGATCGGCGCCTTCATGATGACTTGCATACCCATCGCGATGAATATTTGAACCTGCGTGATGTCGTTTGTAGAGCGCGTAATGAGGCTGGCGGTGGAAAATCCGCTGATTTCTTCCATCGAAAAGCTCTCTACACGATTGAATATCCGTCCACGCAGGCGCTGCGTGAAGCTCGCTGCAACGCGCGCGGCAAAGAAACCAATGATGATCGATGTCGCTCCGCTGCCAATCGTACACAGCAGCATCATACCGCCGGCTTGCCAGATGTCGCTCATCGCGCTGCCTGGTGTCTGAACGTATCTCGTAATTTCGTTCATATAGTCGGGCAGCTTGAGGTCAAGCCAGGTCTGAATCACAATGAAGCCTAAACTTACACCGATAACAGCCCACTCGACAGGTTTTAGATATTTCAGTATTTTTAACATGCATTGCTCCTTAATCTAGAAATGGCGCCGTGTTAGTCCTGCTGATCGATGGCCGATGCGATCTGTGTTATACGATTGACGATACGTATATACTCTTTTGTGTCCTGTTCGCCCAGTTCCCGCAGGATACTTTCGATCTTCCCGAGCATTTTACGTCGCTCGTCAATAACAAGTTTCCGGCCGATCTCCGTGATCGTCACATTGATCTTCCGGCGGTCGTCCGGATCGATGCTGCGCTTTACATACCCCTTCTTCTCGAGATTCTTCAGCGCCATGGCTATACGCGCTGTACTGGCGTTCATCGCCGAAGACAGCTCGCCTGGCAGTACGCCTTGCTCCTGGCAAATAATATGGTTGAGGATAAACATCTCTCCGTGTAAGAACGCACTGGTTTTTTTATTCCAGAAGTTAGATCTTTTCATAGCCATCGTTGCGCTGACAACGTCGGAAGCCAGCTGCGAATAATCCATCCTTCTTCTCCTTTCTATATGAATCAATTTTAGCTAATTGCTTATTCTACTAACACCTTTAGGTATTTTAGCACTTTATTATTTCGCCGTCTATATCGAAATATACACAAAGTGCCATATAGACACATTTTTTTTCGTCATTATGTTGCATTGGTTAAACGATAGCACATTACCCTGCTATTGTGCCTTGCGCGGCATCGCCGGCCATGCTACAATAACGGCGAAAGGATGTGATGCATGTGAGCAATGACACCTCAAACGACAAGTCCACCATCCCGACGGAAGCGCTGAATAAATATGACGCGCTCGCGCTATTGTACATGAGAAACCAAGGGCTTGAAACCTATACGCCGGAAGAGCTGGTGGCCAAATATGTCGAAGCGCACGATCGAATCGTCAAGGAATTTGAGCATCAGAAGCAGCAGCGCAAGCGCCGTCTAAATCCCCTGCCAATGTGACAATAGGCCGCCGTGCGTTTCCACATGCATTTTAATTTTATAGCAATAAAAATGATTCTCCGTGTGACAGCGCCGGTTTTCCGGCCATGCCGTCTTGCGGAGAATCATATTTTTCTTGTGTCTGAAGCAACGTCGGATTAAAAACAGCGATCTGCCGTAAATAGCAAATCGCTGAAACAAACCAAAACAAGCTGTGCGCCCCCGGCTTCTGGTTGGGCTTTATTCAGCGGCGTCTAGATCGAGAAAACGCTTGATGGTCTTGATGTCGTTTTCAGCCACGACGATGCGCTCGATGACGCGGTTGTGCCGGTCGACTTTGTTTTCAAGCTGCGACAAGCGGAAATTGACCAGTTTATTTGATACGAGTATGCCGCCAAAGGAGCCGGCCAGCGTTCCCGCCAGTGCCAGCAGCGCGACAATAACTTCTGTTGACATGCGTCTGACCCCCCGCTGTGTTTCGCGCACCTTTCGGTGCGCTCCTTTTATTTTATGCGGCGTTGGACAATACGCTACCGGCGCAACAGAAAAGCCGCTTCTCTTACAAAGAAGCGGCTTTTTATGCAGTTACAGTACTTGCTCAGTCGTAACGCTCGTCTAAATTTCGGATAAGCAGGATGCTGCTCATGAGCATATTAAGCGCCGTGACGGCGTACATGATCTTGAGGGACAAAGCTGTATGATCAGCCAGAACAACAATACATAAGTAGATCGAAATCAGGAAAGCGAAAATCGGTTTGCCGGTCATCACTTTGCGGAACGTAAAGCCGGATGCATAATAGTAGCTCAGTGCCGCGGCGGCAATCGCCAGAATCTGATAGCCATAATCGAGCAGCACCGGATTGGCGGCGTTGTCCTTGTAGTAAATAATCAGCCAAAAGCAGAAAAACAGCGGCGGAATGATGCTCATCAGTGTCATATCGGTACCGCTGCGTCTTTGATATGCACCGCGCGACATAACAATAACAGATACCGCCGACGACGCCGCCAGCAGCATGAAAATCCAGTCGATGACCGTTAACCCGCCGACGGCACTGCGGTTAAACACGTACAGCACTGCCGCAATAAACCAGCCGATGCCAACGACATACGCACCGGCTATATAAACAAACCCGGTCGGCATAAAAACCTTGGCGTACCCACGCTCCGTGCGGTAGCGCGTGAACATCATCACTGCATATACCGCCATAATCAAAATAATGGCGATCGTCACGACGATCAGGAGATTCGTGACTACCGCGCCCCGCGCCGCTAATCCGGTAACGCTGTCGATCACGGTATTGACCTCAATACGCCGGAACAAATAGCCGAACACGCCGGCAAGAAGAGCAACAAGCGGCATCAACACAGCACTTTTACGCATATTTATCGTCCTGTCCCAATAAGAATATATATGAACATCAGACAAGCCTATAAGACAAGCCTGTGATGCGCGGTTGCGTCAACATAATGCCCCACAACCGTTCACCTAAGATAGTATATTACATCATTGCGTTTGTTCCGTCAATGTTACGTGGAGGTAGCGATGAAAAAAGTTCTGCTTGTTTCAGTGCTTTTATCTGTATTTACGCTGATTTTTGCCGCCGCTGTCTCTTTGGCTGATCCGATTTTAATTTCGGACGACCCGACGCCAACATCGAGCGCCGCACCGTCGCCGTCACCGCCCGTATCGGATACATCGTCGGCGTCGCCAAGCACGCAGTACGTCTACGCCGATGACGCGGTAACCGTCAAGGTGCTCGACGGCGACGCGGTCGAGACGATGACCATGTCCGATTATCTCGTCGGCGTTGTCGCCGCGGAGATGCCCGCGTCGTTCGAGCCGGAGGCGCTGGCCGCGCAGGCCGTCGCCGCACGTACCGAGGTGCTCAATCACATGCTGCTTTACCGTCCCTCGGCGCATCCGGACGCGGACATCTGTACGGACTACACCTGCTGTCAAGCGTATAAGTCGATTGCGGCGCTGCGTGTGGAATGGGGCGCAGACTATGCCGTGTATCTGCAAAAGATCACCGCTGCCGTCCGCGCGACCGACGGAATTTGCCTGATTTACCAGGATGAGCCGATCGAAGCGGTATTCCATTCGTCCTCCTCCGGTAAGACGGAGGAAAGCAGCGCCGTATGGGATGAAAGTCTGCCGTATCTCGTGAGCGTCATGAGTCCCGAGACTGCCGCCGACGTGCCCAACTATATATCAACCGTCACCGTCTCGCTCGGCGACTTTAAGCAAACGGTAGTGCAGTTTTTTCCGGATGCTGTGTTTCCAGCCGATACAAATCTGTGGATTGGTCCGGTCACCTACACCGGCAGCGGCCGCATTGACACCGTCCAATTCGGCGGCGTGACGGTTCCCGGCACACTGATGCGCACCATGTTCGGCCTGCGTTCGACCGCCGCGGCAATCGAACTGGACGATACGAACGTGACTTTTACGACGCTCGGCTACGGTCATGGCGTCGGCATGAGCCAGTACGGCGCAAACATTTTCGCCCAGCAGGGGCTTGATTATAGGGATATCCTGCTTTACTACTACTCCGGCATCACTTTTGGCAATGAAATCGACTTGCTGGGCGCCGCTTAATGTCTTGTCAAAGCCATCGCGCTGTTATAGAATAGTCCGGCAGTAAACTGTCGGAGGATTAATATGGATTATGCAAAAGAGTCGCTGAAGCTTCACTATGAGTGGGGCGGCAAGATCGACTATGTTCCGAAAATGGCAATCACGGACAAGACGGCACTAAGCCTCGCGTATACGCCGGGCGTTGCCGAACCGTGTCTTCAAATACAAAAGGATCCATCGCTGAGCTATGCGCTGACAGGCCGGCACAACCTCGTCGCCGTCGTCACCGACGGTTCGGCGGTGCTCGGTCTCGGTGACATCGGGCCGGAGGCCGGTATGCCCGTCATGGAGGGCAAATGCGTGCTGTTCAAGGCGTTCGGCGGCGTCGACGCCGTACCGCTGTGCCTGCGCACACAAAACGTCGACGAGATCGTGCGAACCGTCAGCCTGCTTGCTGGCAGCTTCGGCGGTATCAATCTGGAGGATATCGCCGCGCCGCGCTGCTTTGAGATTGAGCGGCGGCTCAAGGAAACGTGCGATATTCCGATCTTTCACGACGACCAGCACGGCACAGCCGTCGTCGTCGTGGCGGCACTGTTCAACGCGCTCAAGCTGACAAACCGCAAGCTTGAGGATGTGAAGGTTGTGACGTCAGGCGCGGGCGCGGCCGGTATCGCGATCGTCAAGCTGCTGATTTCACTGGGGCTTAAAAATGTCACCATGTGTGACCGCGCGGGGGCGCTGTGCCGGAATCGCACAAACCTCAACCCTGCCAAAGGCGAGATTGTGCAGATCACCAATCCCGACAATGTCTCCGGCACACTGGCCGACGCGATGCGCGGCGCCGATGTATTCATCGGCGTGTCTGCACCGGGAACAGTAACGCCCGACATGGTGCGCTCCATGGCGCCGGAGCCGATCTTATTCCCGATGGCCAATCCCGTACCGGAGATCATGCCCGACGACGCGCGCGCCGCGGGCGCCGCGATCATCGGCACCGGCCGCAGCGACTTTCCCAATCAGATCAACAATGTGCTCGCCTTCCCCGGTATTTTCCGCGGTGCGCTCGACGTCCGCGCAAGCGATATTAATGACGCGATGAAACTTGCCGCCGCGCAGGCACTCGCCGGACTTGTCGGCTGCGAATTGTCGCCGGACAAGATCCTGCCGGAGCCGTTTGATCCGCGCGTCGGTCCGGCGGTAGCCGAGGCCGTCAAAAAAGCGGCGCGGGATTCAGGCGTCGCAAGAATATAATAACAAAAGCGGGCGGCTTAAACCGCCCGCTTTTTCAAGCGCTTTGATCGTAACGCGTCGTTTTTGCCGTTCGGCTTGACGGTGTTCGTCGGTCCGGCAGCCGGTCTTGTTTAAAATGCGCGCGTGTCAGGTTGATCACGACACCGGAGAGCGCCAGCACGGCGATCATATTCGGGATCGCCATCAGCCCGTTGAGCGAATCGGCGACCTCCCAGACGGTCTCAAGCTTCGTCACGGCCCCGGCGATGGCAACGAGCACGTACAGCACACGATACGGCACGACGATCCGGCTTCCAAACAGATATTCCGCGCAGCGTACCCCATACAGCGACCAGCCGAGCACGGTCGCCACGGCGAACAAGGTCATACCGACGGCCAGAATCAGCGACGCGGCGCGCGCGCCGAATACGGTTGCAAACGCCGCAACCGTCAACTCGATCGAACCGCTCTGCCCGTACGGCAGCGCAATGCCACTCATCAGCAGTACAAGCGCCGTGATCGTACAGATGACAATCGTGTCCAGGAACACCTCAAAGATACCGTACATCCCCTGCTTGACGGGATTGCGCTCACTCGACGTCGCGTGCGCGATCGGTGCCGAGCCGAGTCCGGCCTCGTTGGAAAACACGCCGCGCCGAAAGCCCCAACTGATCGTCGTTTTGATTGTCATTCCGGCGACGCCGCCGACGGCCGCTGACGGACTAAACGCGCCGCGTACGATGCTGTCCAGCACGCTGCCCAGACAATCGATATGCGCGAGGATCACAATAAGCGCTGCCGCCAGGTAGACGACGGCCATGAACGGCACGATCAGCTCCGTCGCCTTGCCGATGCGTTTTACGCCGCCAAAAAGCGTCAGTGCCGTTATGGCCGCGACAATAACGCCGACGATGATGCTTACCGTTGTCGCCCCGTTGAACCCCGGTACAAACGCATCAACCGCGCTGTTGATCGACGCGGTCATCGTGCCGACCTGCACGGCGTTGCCGACACCAAGCGCCGCGACAGCGCCGATCATACAAAACAGACTGCCGAGCCATCCAAAACCCTTGCCTAATCCGTTTTTAATATAATACATCGGGCCGCCGGCCCACTCCCCTGCTGCGTTTCTCTCGCGATATCGAACGGCCAGCACAATCTCGGCGTATTTCGTGCACATACCGATGAGCGCCGATACCCACATCCAGAAAATTGCGCCCGGCCCGCCAAGCGTCAGCGCCGACGTAATACCGGCGATGTTTCCGGTACCGACGGTAGCCGCCAGCGCCGTCGTCATCGCCTGAAACGGCGTGACGGCACCGGCACGCGCTTCCTGCTTCTTAAACGCCTTGCCGATCGTTTGCTGCATGGCATATCGAAAACGCGTGAATTGCAGAAACCGCGTACGCACGCTGAAATACAGGCCCGTACCGACGATTAGCGCAAGCATCGGCACGCCCCAGACAAAACTGTTGAGCGATTCGTAGATTCTGCCCAGGTCCTCCATGGCTGCCCGTTTCCTTTCTTCATACGTTTGTCTGCAATTGACGTCTCGTACCATCGTATGAGCTGTCCGGCTTTGGCAGAACAACGCTGGTCGCTACATGTTTTCCGCCGGATATGTTGATTTGAACGGGCAATAATGATACGATATCGCTCATATATCATCAGCGCGGCCGTACAATACAGACGACTGTTCGCCGTGCGTTTTAATCAGTGAGGTGCAAAAGCATGAAACAAACATATAGGATTTTGGCCGTCAATCCCGGCTCAACATCAACAAAGGCGGCGTTGTTCGACAATGAGGATAAAATCTTCAGCAAAACGATCGATCACGCTTCGGAGGACTTGGCCGGATTTGAAACGATCCAGGCGCAGCTTGGTTACCGCCGCGAAATGGTCGAGCAGACGATGGCGCAAAACGGCTACGATCTGGACAGCGTCGACGTGTTCGTCGGGCGCGGCGGCGGCATTGAGTCCGTCGACGTTGGCGTATACGCCGTCACAGACAAGCTCGTTTCCGACGCGGCCAAAGGTATCCCCGGTCAGCATCCGGCGCAGCTTGCTTCTCAGATCTGCAAGCAGTTCGGCGATAAATACGGCAAACCGGCGTATGTCGTCAATCCGCCCGACGTCGACGAATTCTGCGACGTCGCGCGGATCACCGGTCTTAAAGGCGTGTACCGTGAAAGTCATTTACATGCGCTCAACCAAAAAGAAATCGCCCGTCGTTACTGCGCTGAGCACGGTACCCGGTACGAGGACGTTAATCTTATTGTGTGCCACCTCGGCGGCGGTATCTCGATTACGGCGCATCAAAAGGGCCGTATGATCGACTCGAACGACATTATCAAAGGCTCCGGCCCCATGACGCCGACACGCGCCGGTGACCTGCCGTTCGTGACGGTGCTCGACATGGCCTACAGCGGCAAGTACACCAAGGAACAGCTGGTTGATAAGCTCAATCAAAAAGGCGGCCTGACCGATCACTTCGGCACGGCCGATACACGCGACGTCCTGAAGCTTGCTAACAGCGGCGACGCGTACGCTGAGCTCGTTTATCACGCGATGGCCTACCAAAGTGCAAAATACGCCGGTGCGATGGCCGTAGCCCTCCAGGGTCAGGTCGACGCCATTATCCTGACGGGCGGCATCGCTAACGGCAAGCCGTTCACCGACCTTGTCACACGTTACTGCGACTGGATCGCGGAGGTGGTCGTCATGCCCGGCGAATATGAGCTCGAGGCGCTCGTCGACGGCGCGCTGCGCGTCGTCCGTGGCGAAATTGAGGCAAATATTTATACGGGCAAACCTGTCTGGACCGCTTAATAATCCCGAAGCATCAGGAGCGCCGGCAACGGCGCTCCTTTACTGTCACATACATATTCCCGTTGAGGAATTTGGCGGATCGGTACGTCAACAAATATTCTTCATTTACCGGCCTGCTAAGGTATTGACATTTGTACAGCGCGGTGTTACTATGTCTAAGCATTCGCGCGAGTGGTGGAACTGGTAGACTCGCTGGCTTCAGGTGCCAGTGCTCATTCCGGGCGTGGGGGTTCGAATCCCCCCTCGCGCACCAAAAACAATCCCTGTAACTTAGCGGTTACAGGGATTTCTTTTTCTAAAAACACACCAACGTACACATTGACACCCTTAAGCTTCTTCAAGGTGTCTGCTGCAGAATATAAGAAGCGCCGTTGTGTCGTCAAGGTTTATGTAGCGCGCAAAAGCTTTCATCCCCATAACAGCACAACACACCGTTCGCTCGTTTCTTATCACCTCCCTGATATCGTGTTCGGCGACAAGATTATCATCATACAGTTCGTTAGGCTTTAAAACCCACTCTCGATCAATATGAGCAAGCAGCTTATTTCTTACAGTTTTCAGCTTTTCAATAATGGGTCTTTGCTCCATAAGTCGAGCCGACGCGTCCTCTATTGGTTCACACCACGAATCATCGTCTCTAATCGTTATGCTGTGCTCCATGAAGTGTTCAAGCCTTTTAAAAACTTCACAGACTTGAATAATTGCGCTGTCATATAATGCTTTTCGCGCGACGCCAAAAAAGCCGCCCGCAAGCGCAAGGACCTGGTTATATTTCTCTGGACCATACGTCAACTGAAAGTATGCCTCAAACGCTGCATCGGCGTAGTTGACGCGTTTGGCGATAGCGGTAATTTGTGATCGAATTTGCTCTTTTTCGTTTTCCATATAATCCACCCCGTTTCTTATTATACCACGTCGCATTTGCGCGATACTCTTGTCGTGCTTGATTGTCTGCGCTTTTAGAAACGGCGATACGAATACAATTACAACACAATAAAGCAAGGGTTTGAAAGCTACTACAGCTCTCAAACCCTTGCTTTTGTCATTTTGCCACCCGATCGACGCACAAATTTGTTTTTCGGACACTATAGCTTGCCCTGAACAAAATAGCCGGCGATCTTGATGTATTCGGTCATGACTTTGTTCCGACTGTACCAGTCCGCCCACCATTTCGAGGGGTTGAATTCCGGGTCAGCCGCACTGCAGTAAACAAGACGGACGTCGGTGCCTCTAAACTCTTTTTTAAAAACCAGCCGTGACCGGCGCATATGATAATCCGATGTGATCACAATCGCAGATGTGAAGCCGTTTTCCTCAATGATTTGCCTGGAGTACACGGCGTTGTCGTACGTACTTTCGGACTGCTCGTCGATGAGGATGTCGCTTTCCGGTACGCCCATCTCGACGGCGATTTGCAGCATATCCGCCGACGTGTGTTCACAGCCGGAAAACAGCAGTTTACCGGCATAGCCCTGCTGATAAAGCTCGACGCCGTAAACGGTCCTTGCTCCCTCGTCGCCGGCTAATACGACGATGACGTCGGATTGGACAGGCTGTTCATTCACCATCAGAAACGCTCCTAAATTCACAAACACCACGACCAGTATGACGGCTATTGCCGCAATCAGCGCGACAGGCGTCACCCACCAGCGCTTCTTGACGGGTTTTAGCTCCGCTGTCTTCGGCGCCGATTCTTCGATATTGGTGTTTTCGTTCTTGTTTTGATCCATATTTATCTCCAAATTGATTATTGCGTCGCACTCGCCAGTTATTCTATACCACTCAGATCGAACGCTTCAAGCCAGTCTGACGCGGCGTGCGCGACGCGCAGCAGGCACGCTTCACCGAACGGACTGTCAAGCCCGGCGGCGTCCAAAAGCTCCGTAAACGTCATCGTGCCGGCTCTAGATGTGTAATCCATATATGTCTGCCACGCCGACGGAACGTCACGCTGCATACGCTCCCAGAACTGCAGGGCGATCGTCTGCGCGAGGCAGTAGTCGATGTAGTAAAACGGCATCTGATAGATGTGGATCTGGCGCTGCCACCCCTGTCCCTGCCCGTAAAACGGGATCTCGTCGTCAACACGAACCCACGGCATGTATTGCGCGAGCAGACGCCGCCAGACGTCGTGGCGCTCCTCGGGCGTCATGTCCGGCTTTTCATAGACGACGTGCTGAAAATGGTCAACCATCGTGCCGTATGGTATAAACGTCAGCGCGCCCGATAGGTGTGCATACTGGAATTTGCGCGTATCCTCGCCGTAAAAGCCTGATGCCCACGGCCACGCGAAAAATTCCATCGACATCGAGTGCACCTCACACGCCTCCAACGTCGGGACGGTGCACTCCGGCGGCATCACGTCGCGCCCGAGCCAGAACGCAAATGCGTGGCCGGCTTCGTGCGTGATCGTCTCGACGTCCGCGGATGTGCCGTTGAAATTGGCGAAGATGAACGGCAGCTTTACGGACAGAAGACCGGCGCAGTAGCCGCCGCCCGATTTTCCCGGGCGCGACAAAACGTCCATCAATTCGTTGTTAAGCATCACGTCGATGAATTCGCCCGTCTGCGGTGACAATTCGTGATAGAACGCCCGCCCGTGCGCAAGGATATCGTCCGGTGTGCCGGACGGCTTGGGGTTACCGCTGCGAAACTCCAGCGCGTTGTCCGCAAAGCTCATCGGATAAGGCTTGCCGAGCCGCTCGGCCTGCCGGCGGTAGATTTGGTCGGCCACCGGCACAAGGTATCGCCGGACGGCGGCGCGAAAGTGCTGTATGTCCTCGCTTGTGTAGCAGTTGCGTGTCATGCGGTCGTACCCGAGCTGCGTATAACCGTCGTACCCGAGCTTTTTGCCCATCGAATCACGTAGATGGGTCAGCTCGTCGTAGAGTTCGTCGAGCTTTTGTGCGTTGTCGCGATAAAAACCGCCCTCCGCCTGCCACGCGGCCAAACGGCGGCTGTCGTCCGGATCGAGCTTGAACGGCCCCATCTGCGCGACCGTGTACGACCCGCCCTCGAACTCGATCTGCGCCGATGCGACGAGCTTGGTATATTCCGTCGTCAGCGCGTTCTCTCGCTGCAGCTCCGGAATGATCTCCGGCGAAAAGGTCTTAAACTCGAGTTCGGCGTTCTTAAAATACACTTTCGGGTATTTTTCTTCAAACTGCGCGCGAAACGGACTGTCCAACAGCGCACGGATGAAGTTTTGCTGATATTCCTGCAGTTCGGGCACGGCTTCGTCGGCAAAGGCGACTTCGTTGTCGTAAAACGCGTCGCGCGTGTCGATGTCGTGGCGGATTCGCGCGACGGCGATAATCGTATGCACCTCGGCGGATATGTTCTCGAACTCGAGAAAAGCATTGTCCGCCGCGTCAAAAGTCGTGGCCGCTTTGAGCGCCTGCGTCAGTGCCGCAACGCACGTTTTCACGCCGTCAATGTCCGGGCGTTTATACTCTATTTGCGAAAATGTCATCTGTTTCTCCTGTATGAATACTCGTGGACGCACCACTTGTGGCGATGCATCTACACGTATTATACCGCGCCGAGCCGGATTTTTCCATGTTTTTTGACCGAATAGCCGCCGTTACGGCGCCGCATTGTATGATTTTTGCAAACCTGCACATAATTGGACTGATACGCTACAACATAAATTCAGGAGGTTATTATGAAAGCGAAATTTCTGTTCCTTTGCATCGCGATGGTGCTGATCACTTCGCTCCTGTGCGGCTGCGCGAACACCGGCACCGTTTCGCCGAGCCCTTCGCCGTCGCCGTCGATGTCACCCAGCGCGTCTGGTGACACGTCGCCCGGCGCATCCCAGACAACGGCCGACTCGGTTTCGTCGGCATCGCTTGTGAACACACCCGACGCGTTTGAACTGGCCATTGGCCCCAACGGCGTGTGGATCGTCTGCCTGCTCGAGGACATTACAGTCGACAAGGATCTTGTCGTGGACGGCGACTTCATGAATACGAAGGATCCGCCGGCCTCTCAGCGTAAGCTTGCCTTCTATGCGCAGGACGAAAACCGCACCATTACCGACCGCTACACCCTAACGGCACCAACCTTGACGATCAAAAGCCCCGATTGCGCCATCTGGAATGGTACGTTCCGCGGTGACCTGTACGTCGACGCCGAAAACTTCCAACTGGTCGGCGCGACCGTCGACGGTGATGTCTATTTCACCTCTGACGCGGTCAAAGCGTCGTTTACCATGGACGAAAACAGCGCCATCACCGGCGTGCAGACCATAATGTAACAGACAAGGCTGGACAATAGACGTCGGCGGCGCATAGTATGGGACGAAGGAGATGAGATTATGTTTCATCATACGCCCTGGTGGCTATTACTTCTGGCTGTACCGTTTTGCTGCGCGAGACCGGCCTGTCCCCCGCCGCCGCCGCGCTGCCCAATCTGCCCGCCGCCGATATGCGGCAGACGCTGTCCGCCCCGGTGCGGTTGGTGACTTCTGTCCGTTTTTGTTTCATAAATGCAAACGCCCCAAAAAGGGGCGTTTGTCTTTAATATTTGCCCATTTCACCTTGACAAATCGTGCTGATGACACTAGTATTTACATAATACATATCTGAATTAAGGAATTAAAGGCTGGAGGCATCGAGCAATGAGAATATATGATAATCTGGGCGAACTGATTGGGCGTACACCACTTGTACGTTTGAGCCGATACGCTGAAACGCAGCGGCTTAGTGCGACGGTTCTAGCAAAGCTTGAATATTTCAATCCGGCCGGCAGCGTCAAGGACCGCATCGCGCTGGCCATGCTGGACGACGCCGAGCGGCGCGGTGTTTTAGCGCCCGGCGCGACAATCGTCGAGCCGACGAGCGGCAACACGGGCATCGGGCTTGCCGCCGTGGCGGCTTCGCGCGGCTACAAGGTCGTGCTGACGATGCCGGAGACCATGAGCATAGAGCGGCGCAATCTGCTTAAAGCGTACGGCGCCGAGCTTGTGCTGACGGAGGGCGCCAAGGGTATGAACGGCGCCATCGCCAAAGCGCGGGAGCTGACGGAATCGATCGACGGCGCGTTTTCACCGGGACAGTTTACCAATCCCGCCAATCCCGGCGCGCACCGGGCGACGACAGGCCCGGAAATTTGGGATGATACGGATGGCACTGTCGATATATTTGTCGCCGGTGTCGGAACCGGCGGCACGATCACCGGCGTCGGCGGTTTTCTGAAATCGAAAAAGTCTGCCGTACAGATCGTCGCTGTCGAGCCGGACGGCTCCCCTGTCTTGTCCGGCGGCAGCCCCGGCGGACATAAAATCCAGGGCATCGGCGCGGGATTCGTCCCGGACGTGCTGGATACAGGCGTTTACGATGAAGTCATGCGCGTCACGGACGAGCAGTCGTACGCGGCGGCGCGTGTACTTTCTCAAACGCAGTGTCTGCTTGTCGGTATTTCATCGGGGGCCGCCCTGCACGCCGCGACGCAGCTTGCTGCCCGCGCGGAAAACGCCGGTAAAACAATCGTTGTACTGCTGCCGGATACCGGCGAGCGGTATTTGTCCACACCGCTGTTTCAAGACGCGTAACAGCTTTTTGCAGACGCATAATTCTTGAACAGCGCGCAGGAATGCGATACAATAAGTTCACTGTGAACGGAGAATTCATTTGAAGATTTCAACACGCGGCCGATACGCCGTAAGACTGATGATGGAGCTTGCGCTCAGCGATACAAACGAGCCAATTACTGTGAAAACGATCGCCAAACGGCAGAGCATTTCCGGAAAATATCTTGAGCAAATCGTCTCCGTTCTCAACCGCGCCGGCTTCGTTAAAAGTGAGCGCGGCGCACAGGGCGGCTATCGTCTAGCCCGCCCTGCCGATACGTATACAGTCGGCGATATTCTCAGCCTCATAGAGGGCAGTCTAAAGCCTGTGGCCTGTCTCGACGAGAATCCGAACACGTGTCCGCGCGCAGACGCCTGCGCGCCGCTCGAGCTTTGGGAGCAGGTCGACGCAGCCGTGTCCGGCGTCGTCAATGCCGTGACGCTTGCCGAACTTGCCGAACGACAGCGTGCGCTGGACGAAAACGGCGCCAATCCTGCGTCTGCTGTATGACGGAGCACGTTTTAACCGCAATGAGCGGCGGCGTCGACAGCACCGTTGCGGCGGCGCTGCTCGTGCGCGAGGGGTACCGCGTCACCGGCGCGACGCTTGATTTATTTGATAAAAACGCGCCGCACGGTCAGACAGATGCGGCGCTGGCGGCGCGTGCTGCGCAATCGCTCGGTCTCCCCCACCTGCTCATCGACGCGCGCGCCCCGTTTCGGCAGTTTGTTATGGACGCATTTGCGCGCGCGTACCTCGCCGGTGACACCCCAAACCCCTGCGTCGTGTGCAATGCGACCGTTAAATTCGGCTTTTTACTCGACGAAGCGCTGCGGCTCGGCATGGACAAGCTGGCCACCGGCCACTATGCGCAGATCGAGTATGACGAGATGTCCGGCCGGTATTTACTCAAAAAAGCGGCCGACGACGCCAAGGACCAGTCGTACATGCTCTGGTCTCTTTCACAGCAGCAGCTCTCGCACACGCTTTTCCCACTCGGCACACTGACAAAGAACGACGTCCGGGCGCTTGCCGAATCCTTCGGCTTGGAAAACGCGCAAAAAAAAGACAGCCAGGACATCTGCTTCGTGCCCGACGGCGATTACGCCGCGTTCATCGAGACGCTGACTGGTAAGGTTTCTCAGCCCGGCGACTTCGTCGCTGCCGACGGGACCGTGCTTGGTCGGCATAAGGGGCTTATCCGATACACGCTTGGACAGCGTCGCGGCCTCGGCATCAGCGCCGACCGGCCGCTGTACGTCACCGGTAAGAATCCGTCGGACAACACCGTACGCGTCGGCGACGAGCAGGAACTTTATGCGACGCAGATGACCGTCCGCGACGTGAACCTCATCGCTGTGGAAACGCTGGAGCAGCCAGTCCGTGCCGATGTTAAAACGCGCTACAGCCACACGGCGTCACCGGCGACCGTGACCGTATCGGGCGATATCGCGCATGTCGAATTCGACACACCGCAGCGCGCCGTCACGTCGGGGCAATCGGCCGTATTTTATCAGGCAGACACAGTGCTCGGCGGTGGTTTTATTGCCGACACTCAACAATAACCGTCAGTCAGTTCAATGCGCCACGAGGCGCACCGGGAAAGGACAATATTTATGGGAGTTATTAAGCTTAAAGACAATGTTTATTCCGTCGGCGTGCTCAATCCGTGCCTTCGGATTTTTGACGTCATTATGGAAACGCAGTTTGGTACGTCGTATAATGCTTACCTGCTGACCGGCGACAAAAACGTGCTGATCGAAACAGTACACGCGACGTTTTTTGACGAATATATCGACAATGTCCGCAGCGTCATCGCGCTGGATAAAATCGATTACATTATCATGAACCACAACGAGCCGGACCACTCCGGATCGCTCAAGCGCCTGATGGCGCTATGCCCCAACGCAGAGATCTTAGCCTCGCAGGCCGGTAAAATCTATCTGCCGCAGATTACAAACGACCCGATGCCGTCGCTCCGCGCAGTGAAAGACGGCGAAACGCTCGACCTCGGTGGCGGCCGTGTGCTGACATTTTTCCACGCGCCGTTTCTGCACTGGCCGGATACGATGTTTACGTGGTCTGAGCAGGACAAAACGGCTTTCACCTGCGATTTCCTCGGCGCGCACTACTGCGAGCCGACAATGACGGACGCACGCATCCCCTATCAGCGCTGCTACGAGCGCGCGTTCCAGGAATACTATGACGCGATCATGAGCCCGTTTAAACCCTATGTACTCAAGGGCCTCGATAAGCTTGCCCGTATTGACCCGGATATCGTCTGCACGAGCCACGGCCCTGTTTTGCACAAAGGTGTATTTTACGAGAAAGCCAAAGAGCGCTACCTCAGTTGGAGTACGCCGGACGAGCGCACGGCGCTGTCAATCCCCCTCTTCTATGTCAGCGCTTACGGCAATACGGCACTGCTGGCGCATAAGATTGCCGACGGTATTTTAAGCGTTTTACCGGACGCCGATGTACCTGTCCACAACCTCAACGGCGACGACGGCTGCTCGTTCGTCGACGAGATGAACAATGCCGATGCATTCCTGCTTGGCTCGCCGACCATCAACAAAGACGCACTGCTGCCGATCTGGGATCTTGTCAACAGCGTCGACGCCATCAACAGCAAAGGTCGTCCCGTCGCCGTTTTCGGCTCGTACGGCTGGAGCGGCGAAGCGCTCCCGTCTCTTTCCGCGCGGCTTGAAGCAATGAAGCTGTCCGTGTTCGAAGACGGCCTGCGCTGCCGCTTCGTCCCGTCGGACGACGATTTACAACAGGCGTTCGAGTTCGGCGCGCGATTTGCCGCCACGCTCAAACAATAGGTATTGGAGGGACATACATGCTGACATCAAAGCAAAACGTTCTGGAAACACTGAAACCTGACGGCAAACCGGATCGGCTGGCCAATCAGTTCACGCCGTTTGTACAGATCATGAACGATCCGCTTTACGTTTTCGTCCGCGGCAACCGCGTGCGCGGTAAAACGACAAAGGATCGCTTCGGCACCGAAATCGCCTGGCCGGAAGATCAACATGCGGCGATGCCGCACGTCACGAACGAAAACAAGGTCGTCAAGGACGTTACACAGTGGCGCGACAGCGTTGTTGTTCCCGATCTTGAAGCCGCCTCGTCCGCGCCCGGCGCGTGGGACAATGCCTTGAAAACCGTCGCCGAAACGAATCGCGACGAAAAGCTCATCTGCGGCTTTATGGGTACCGGCGTGTTTGAGCAGCTGCATTTTCTGATGGGCTTTGAGGACACGCTCGCGAATATGCTCATGGAACCTGAGGCGATGGCGGAGCTCATCGACGTGGTCGGCAAATTCCGATTTACATATCTCAAGCTGCTGGTAGATAACCTTAAGCCGGACATCATCCTCTCGCATGACGATTGGGGCAGCAAAACAAGTCTGTTCATGAACCCTGATACCTGGCGCGAGATGATTAAGCCGCAATACGTCGAGAAGTATAAATACGCCAAAGACCACGGTGTAAAGATCATGCACCACGCCGACTCGTTCTGTGAGCCGATCGTCGAGGACATGATCGAACTAGGCATCGACATCTGGCAGGGCGTACTGCCGCAAAACGATATCGTCCGGCTGCAAAAAGAAGCCGCCGGCCGCATCACGTTCATGGGCGGCATCGACGCGGCCATCGTCGACTGGCCGAACACGCCGGAAGACGTGATCCGCGGCGAGGTGCGGCGCGCCTGCCAGACATACGGGCCCGGCGGTCACTTCATGCCAAGCCTGACGTACGGCGGACCGGGCAGCATCTACCCGACTGTTGACGAAATCATTTCCGATGAAATAGAGCGCTACAATAAAGAAGTCTATGGCATCAGCGAAAAATACTAAAACAAAAAGCGCCCCGATAGGGGCGCTTTCATCTTATCAAAATAGTCTTTTGTCCGTCTTGTGTATATCCAATCGCCGGGCGATTTAATCTTCTGCGATGACGGCGAGTTGTCTGGTCTCATCGCCGAAAATTGTTTGATTTCAATGCTTTGAGGCATTCACTTCCGAAAAGCATTACTTTGCGAGCGCCTCAGCGGGAGGACCCTTTATTTGTCGAAAAAGCGCCCCGACTGGGGCGCTTTTTGTTTATGCGAGATGGATTATAAAATAAAGCGTAAATAATCCGATGTTGATCAGCGCGTATAAACCAAGCAGGCTCTTGCCGAGCACGTTCCATATCTTCCAGCGCTTGAATGCCAGATGAATCGCATACGTCGTATGAACCACAAACGCCGTTTCCGCGACGATAAACAGCCATTTCAGATGCAGCAGCGTCGACAGCTGGAACGATAAAAAGCGCAGTTGTATGTCGAACCCGGAGATAATATAGATGATGAAGCAGGCTGCCAAAACCCACGCGGCAACCCGGTCAATTTTAGACATCCGCTTCATTGCTATATCCAAACGACTCCCAATAGCCCTCATAATCGGCATCGTCGGACAGCTCGATGCGCTCAATCCATTTGCCCCACTTGTATCCGAGCTTGTCCTCGGCTACGAGCTGGAACGGATAACCGCGTTCGGGCGGTAGAACGACGTCGTTCATTTTATAGGCGATCATGAGGTCTTTATCAAGAATGGTGTCCAGCGGCAGGCTCGTCGTGTAGCCGTCGACGGAGTGGAAAATAGCGATGACGGCTTCATCCTTGACGCCGGCGTCTTCAAACAGATCCCTGAGCAGTACGCCTTCCCAGAGGATCTCCGCGGCCCAGCCCTCCACGCAAAACAGCGTGACGACCTTCGTGTAATTGTCGTGCGCGAGTACTTCATCATACGTGTACGACATCGGCGTGTTAACCAAGCCGTCGACGACGAGCCGATAGGCGTCAATGTCGACGAACTGCGGCCCCTTAATGGAGTTCTCGCGGAAGTCGAGGATTGACGAGAGGTTCTTCCCTTCGTAGTCCTTTACCTCGGTCTCGGCCAGCGCACGCAGGTCTGTGGCTGTCGCCGACGGTGATGCTGTGGCGGTTGCCGACGCCGAGGCCGAGTCGCTGGGCACCGGCTGCGTGGTGTTGCATCCGGCGAAAAACACGGCTGAAACAATTAATACCAGCAGCAACGCGATTGGTTTTCGCATCTTGATTATCCTTTCACATTTGTATGGGTACGGCCAGTCTTTAAAAAAAACAGCGAAGGGCTTTTTTGCGCCCTTCGCCGTTTCAGCGATACTAAATTCCTTATTCACCGAGTTTTTCGATCATTTCCTCTACTTCTTCCGTACCTTCGTCGTAGAAGCCCTGCTCATCGGGCGCAAGCTCGTGCAGCAGTCTCAAAAACTCGCCGGCGTGGACGCGTTCCTCGTCAGCAATGTCTGTCAGTACGTCAATGGCCAGTTTGTTGTCCGTCGACTCAGCCAGTTGCATGTACAGCTGGATGGCCTCGTACTCGGCCGATACCATGAAGCGGATCGCTCGCACAAGCTCGGCATGTGTCAGCTTTTTATCCTTTGCCAGTCCGGCAAACGGTGAACCAAAGTCCGGCATATCTTTACCCTCCAATAAATCATTTTACATGCAGAATGTATTTTAACTGTATGTCATTATTATATCACAAAAGCCACTTTTTTCAAGCGCGGCACACCGAACTCATGCGTCCGACAGGCCCAGCATCTCTTCCGCGTTTGTCTTAAAGACGCGCTCGGCTTTTTCATGGCCGATAATACCCGCGGTTCGGTTAAACGCCGCTTTCATGACGGGCTTACGGCTAGTAGTATTATGCGCGTCCGTTGAGACGAAGCTGATCGTCCCGTCGGCCATGCTTGAATACGACCAGAAGCCGTACCAGCCGCTGTCCGTCATCGGGACGGCATCGGCATTATGCTGCAGCAGGCAGCCCTGATCGCGCAGCATCGTCAGGATCGGAATATCGTCCGCGCTGCGTAGCAGCCGCTCGCAATGCGCGATAACCGGCAGATAGCCCTGTCTCGTCAGCTCGATGACCGCTTGCTTCATCACTTTCGGCGGCATGCGCGAGCTGAACTCGGTGAGTACATAGTTTGTGCCGCCGAGCGTCAGGCATTCACCGCACGCAAGTGCTGCTGCCAGATGCTCGCCTGCAGCGCACTCATTACCGACCAGCAGCGTCATGTCGGGGAACGATTCACGCGCGATGTCGCGCAGCGTCCGCGCTTTTTCCAGTACGAGCGCCGACGCCGGGCTAAAATACGACGGATCGTAATGCGGTGTCGCGACAAGCGTCCGGATGCCGTCGTCATAGGCGACGCGCAGCATGCTCAGCGATTGGTCAAGGTCAGCCGGCCCATCATCAACGCCGCTGAGGATGTGACAATGGATATCGGTCATCGGCGGCTTTTTCCCCGCCGCTTCGTTTCGGCCGAGCCGTAGTAGTAGCTGCGCGGGTCGATCGTCATGTTGGTGAGCACGACGCCCATCAGCTTGGCGCCGACCTTGTCGATATTCCGCTTGGCCTCCCGAACAAGTGTCTTATTTGTTTTGTCCATCGCAACGACGAACAACGCTCTATCGGCGATCCTGGATATGATAACCGTATCGGATACGTTGAGGATCGGCGGTGCGTCTATGATGATATAATCGTAACGCGCGCGCGCTTCGTCGATCGTATTATTAAACGCCACCGACCCGAGCAACTCCGTCGTCATGGACGTCAGCCGCCCCGTCGTCAATACGTCAAGCCCAGGTACGTCAACGACACGCTGGGTCGCCTCCGCCAATGTATATTTTCCGTAGATGATATCGGTCAAACCCGGCATCATATTGATCTTAAACATTCTGAACAGGTTCGGACGGCGCAGGTCGCCGTCAATAAGCAGCACCTTCTTATGCTCCTGTGCCATCGCGATCGCCAGATTACTGCTGGCCGTCGTCTTGCCCTCTGCACCGACGGAGCTGGTCATCATCAAGACTTTGTGCGCGTCGTCTTTGATCATATAATTGATGTTCGTGCGCAGCATCTTGAAGCTTTCAGCGAGCATTGAATTAGGCTCGTTGAGCGCAATAAGGCTCTTATTATACGCACCGCGTTCCGCTTTAAACCGCGGTACCACAGCCAGTGTATCAATCTCAAGCTCCCGTTCGACGCTCTCCTGCGTTGTGTATGCATCGTTGAACAGATCGTGGAAGTAGATAATCAGCAACGATAAGATCAGCCCGATGACACCGGCCAGCAACGTAATAATGTTCAGATTCGGCGATACCGGCTCGTCAGGCACAAGCGCCGTATCGATGATGCGGATATTCTCGACGTTGACGACGTCGGACACGGCCTGCATCAGCTCCGTTGCCATTTCGTTAGCAACCTGCGCAGCAAGAACAGGATTTTCGCTGGAAAAGCTCAGCGTAAACAGCCGCGACGTTTCCAGTGTTGTCAGCGACAACGATTTACGAAAATCGATTAAACTCATGTCGACATTATACTTCTCAATGACCGGCTCGATCACATAGCGTGAATTGGCCAGCTCCTTGTAGTCAATGATCAGTTTATTAGACGCTTCAAGCTCTGAAAGCGAGAAGTTTGTCGTGGCATCCTGTTCGGTACCGATGAACATGATCGTCTCAGCCTTATATATCTTTGTAATATAGTTGGCGCTGACAAAACGAGCCCCGGCCGCCAGAACAATGACGAGTAATAATATAAGCCAGCTCTTTTTAAGCACCTTTGAAAAGGCCTCGACAATATTGAGTCGCTGATTCATGCTTAGTACGCCCCAATCACAAATTAATCACTGCAACAACAGCAGTTATCCTGCCATGAAGCATACCACAATACATGTCGAATTTCCAGTTTTTACGAGCGAAAAGGCGGGAATACATTTGTATTCCCGCCTTTTCGTGAGAGAAAGTGGAGATTACACGACGCTCAAGACGTTTCCGCCGAGATAGTCGCCGGTAATATTACCGCTGAAAACACAGGCTGTGTCGATGGTAATCGCTCTTAAGTTACCCGAAAAACTGACCGTCAGTCCGAAACGCTGTGTAGCGTTCTGCTGATCGTCCAAGAATTCGCAGCCCGTAAAGGAGACGCTGTGCAGGTAGCCGGACGTGTCGTAATTATCGATGCGCACGCCATCGGAATTGTTGGCTGCGCTTCGCGAGTTGCTGGCGAATATGCATTCGTCGAAAACGATGCCGGACGTCCCGCTGGACTGCTCCGTTGTAATGAGCGAAACACCGCGGCCGGCATTTTCCCTGACGGTCAGGCGCTCAAAACGCACATCGGTCACATCGCGCGGCATGTCGACGCCCCAGTAGTTGCCGGAGACGATTGTATCGGATACCGTCACACCGGACACGTTGTTGAGATACAGGCCGCTTTCACCGTTATTCGCGAAATTACTGTCGGTGACGGTGATTGCGCGGATTGTGCCGAGCCAGCCCATCAAATCCAAGCCGCCTCCTTGATTCCCGGTGCATGTCACGCCTATGATCGTCACGTTTTCAACAAGCTCACCCTCGTTGGGCTCCAAATCGATACCGGCAGCCGGCGCCGTACCGCTCGTATTCTTAAACACGCTGTTTGTCACGATAACGCCTGACGCGTTTGTGACAGACAGTCCCTGACGGCGGTTGCCGTCGCCGATAACGTTGTCTATCGTCACGTTGCGCACGATGGGCGTGCCGCCGACGTAAATCCCGTCGCCCCAGCAGTCGGTGATCGTCAGATTAGACACCATAACGTTCTCCGCGCCGCCAGTAATCAGGATGCCCATCCCCCACTCGCCGCCAGCGCCCGTATGCTCGCTGCGCTCGCCGACGATCGTGCCGCCCGTTATCGTTACATTTGTCGCATTTTCAACCACAAGAACACTGGAGACACTGCTGGATGTCGGCATGGCTTTAAGAACCGTGTCATCACTGAGCGTCAACGTCTGATTAGACTGCAACCGAAGCGGATTGTCAACATTAATATAATACGTTCCGTTCGGAATCGTCACCGCATCGTTGGTGTCGAGTGCTTTTTGGAGCGCAGCCGTATCGTCCTGATTATCGCTTCCATCTGCACCATACTGTGCCACATCGGTCGGCACCGTATCCGGTGTTTCGAAAGGCGTCTCGTTGAACACATTGCTGATCGTATCTGCATACGTATCGACCGGTGCTATAAACGTTATTGGCGTTTTGGCGTCATACTTCTCTGCTCTGCCCTGTTTATAATTTACTGCAAACGCAGAACCACCCATCAGCGCCATGACCGCTGCGACAAGCACTATAACCATCAGTTTTTTTAACAGTATGCGTGATTTACGTTTCATTTTTCTCAACCCCTATACGATCGGCAGATGTTGGATACGGCAACCGGCTGTCATGACCGCTCTCGCGGTTTTAGACCCTTGGCTTTGCGTCCTTACCTTTCGATAAGTTTGCTATTGTGGGATATAGAAACAAAAAAGCTTTGTTTGCGGTTGCGCAAACAAAGCGACACATGTCACTTCACTTCGGCAACCGGCTGTCATGACCGCTTTCGCGGCTGTAGACCCTTGGCTTTGCGTCCTTATCTTTCAATAAGTTTGCTATTATCGGTGATGTTCAATTATTTGAGAATAAAAAACTCCGTTTCGGCGGTTACCGAAACGGAGCAATTGTTGTGCTCTGCTGGTAACCGGCTGTCATGACCGCTTTCGCGGCTGTAGACCCTTGGCTTTGCGTCCTTATCTTTCAATAAGTTTGCCTTTTTCAACTAATATATCTTTGTATATTTACTATAGTACATCATTATACTGAAAGTCAATGGTCATTATGCCGATTTTCGACAGTTTTCTCTGTAACATTGAGAATATCTGATACGGCCTGGGTAATCGTAAGCCCATTACCAAGGAGAATAGACCTGCATCCCGCCGCCTCACCCGCCGCAACATCCGAAGGCTGGTCACCAATCATAATAGAGTGCTCTAGGTCAATGTTATAGTCACGAGCAGCGGCAAAAAGCAGTCCCGGCTTCGGCTTTCGGCAGTCACAGTCAATCTTCAGCGCCGATATTTCACCGTCATACCCTTTGTCTGGATGGTGCGGGCAAACATACACCGCGTCCAGATAAGCGCCGTTTTTCCCGAGCAACGTCTGCAGTTTATTGTGGATGATGTCAAGCTGATCCAGCGTCACGTCGCCGCGCGCAACGACCGGCTGGTTCGTTACGAGCACGGCCAGGTAGCCGCTGCTGTTGACAGCTCGGACGGCTTTCGCGGCCCCGTCGATCAGCGTGAGTTGCTCCGGTGATGTTAGAAAACCGATATGATGGTTCAGTGTGCCGTCCCTATCAAGAAAGACGGCTTTTTGCTTGTTTTTCAGGTTGCGTGCTTCCGGTAAGCCGTATGCAATTTCTCGTTCAACCTGCGCGAGCCTGTCTGGTGTACCCATATCCCTGGCATACTCGCTGGATTCATAGGCCATCAGCTGACCCGCCCCTACAAGCGGGGCAAGAACCTGACGATCAAGATCGGTTTTTTCCGGTGCAGTCAGCGCGCTCAAGGCTGTGGGTGAAAGGATGTGGATGCCGGCATTTACACGGTTCGGGTACCAGCCTTCCATCCGCTCCTTGTGCAGCCACGCGGTTACGACGCCGTCTTTGTTCGAAACGATGATCCCGCTGTCATACGGATGATCATTTGGGTGCGTAAAAAGCGTCGCCGCTCCACCTTCTTGTTTATGGTAGCGCAGAAATCGTGGCACATCAATATCGAAGACGATGTCACCGTTGACGAGCAGAAAATCGTCATCGAGCGCGTCCTTGATGTAAAATAGCGCGCCGGCTGTTCCAAGCGGTTCAGCTTCCTCAATATAACGGATGGACACACCGAAACGGCTGCCGTCGCCGAAGTAGTCACGAATGACCTGCCCAAAATGGCCGATCACTAGAATGATGTCCGTGCAGCCCTGACGCTTAAGTACGTCAAGCTGCCGCTCAAGTACCGGTTTTCCCGCGACGGCTATCATCGGCTTGGGTATATGGGCGTTTACAGTGGCAATGCGCGTCCCCTTGCCGCCCGCCATGATGACTGTTTTCATCAACGGCTCCTATTCACCAAAGAATTCATGCTCAACAACGAGACAGAGCATATGGTACAGCGGCATCTGCAAATTTTGGACGCGAAAGGCGTCCGTTCCCGGTACCGTAACGAGAATGTCTGCCGCGGTTTTAATCACACCGCCTGTTTCCCCCGTGAGCGCGACGACTGTCAGCCCAAACGCCTGTGCAACTTGACACGCATACAACACGTTTTTCGAATTACCGGACGTACTGAGCGCCAGCAAAACGTCGCCGGGTCGTCCGTATCCGTAAACCTGCTGCGCAAACGCCAGTTCAGGAGCCGCGTCATTCGAATAAGCCGTTATGAGCGCTGTCTCACTTACAAGTGAGATGGTTGGCAGCGCACGTTGAAGATTATTGAGGATGTATTCGGCGTCACCGGCGGCGCTTTTTCTAAGCTTCGTTTCTTCTTCCGGCAGCGGACGGCGCGGCAGAACAAACGATTTCATCAGCTCTCCCACGATGTGCAACGCGTCCGACGCGCTGCCGCCATTGCCGCACACGAGCATTTTGCCGTCCGCCCGAAAGCAACTGATAATCGCATCGATGCCTTTGGCGAGATTGTCACGCGCCGGTTCAAGCTCCGGTGTTTCATTCAGGAGTCTCTCCAACAATTCTTTGCTCGACTGCTTCATCGTGTTCCCCTTTACCGCGTGGCATCCGGCGCTGTCTCCGGCGCAAAATACAAAACGCTCGTTCCTGTTTTTTCAAATTCAAACGGTACGTATAATAGCTCTTTAAGTGCTTTCTTAACAGCCGGCTGTGCTTGTTTGGTGACATAGAAAAGTAAAAATCCACCGCCGCCTGCGCCAAGCAGCTTACCGCCAAGTGCGCCGGCATTTTTGGCTAAAGCGTACAATCTGTCGATCGTGTCGTTGGATATGCCGGTATTTGTCCCACGCTTTAATTGCCATGCGTGGTCAAGCAGACGGCCAAAATCATCAAGATCGCCTTCTTCCGTCAATATTGCTTCGGCGGCGTCGACCAGTTGCTTCATCTCAAGCAGTCTGGCTGTGTTGTCACTGATATGCGCAATCGTTTCTTTTTGGATCGTGAAGGAATTACGCGAAAATCCGGTAAAAAACAGCATTAGATTGTCGTTCAGGCGTTTTTTTCGATCGGGCGTGATGATGACGGGATTAACTTTGTACCCATCGGGTGCAAAGTCGATGCGGTTGAGACCGCCAAATGATGCGGCAATTTGATCCTGCTCGCCGCCGCTCTCCCCACACAAAACACGTTCGAGGTAGATCGCCTCGTCGGCCAGCTTATTCTTGCTTGCGTACTGGCCCTGCAGCGCATAAAACGCACTGAGCAGTCCAACAGCAAACGAACTACTCGTTCCGAGTCCTGTCCGTGCAGGCAAATCGGCTTCATAACTGACGCGCAAATCGCTTAGCCCAACGTACTTCATGGCCTCGCGAACAGCCGGATGACGGATGTCGTCGCGGCTGCTGACGCGCTCGATCTTTGAGTAAACAACTTCCGTGGCATATTCGAAGAAGCGTGGCAGTCGCCGGACATTAACGTAGCAATACTTGTCGATCGTTGTGGACAGTACACAGCCGCCATGCGTATGATAAAACTCTTTAAAATCCGTCCCACCGCCAAAAAAAGACATTCGAAACGGTGTTTGCGTAATGATCATCGTCTGACCACCTCTCTTTTATAGATAACAGACTGTAATAATTACGACTGTATCCATGCATATGTCTGCGCTCACGAATAGCCAATCCCGTTACTTGAACAAGCCTCCGGGGCGTAATTTCATCAACGTAACGGCCAATTTCCCAAGCAGCGACCTACCGCTAAATATATTGTAGTAGGTCTTCGGCGTGCCGCCGAATCGGATCTTAAACATGTCAATACCCGTCGGCTCCTCTAGACCCCATATGCCGCCCCAGTCGTGTGTTTCATATCCGATATCTCGCAGATATTGGAGATCCGACGAGTGTAGAAGCTTGTTAGCTTGTACAGCCATGTCGGCATCGACCGACGGATTGCGAAAATCAGACATGGAATACATGCCGCGCGCTGTTTTACCGTCGCCGATAAACATATGCCAAACAAGGCGGTACCCGTTGAAAAATGCGCTCGTTAAGTATAGGCTGTCCGCCTCGATGTACCGCTGGACAGCATTCATATTAAAATGGCCGTCAAAACCTTTTTGCTGTGTAAATCGAGTATAACTGTCCTTGAGCTCGTCGAGCAGCTCCGGTTGTGCGCGGATTTGTGCCGACGTATAGGTTTTAATCTCGATGTCGTTTTTTCTGGCTTGAGTAATCTGCCTTTTGTGTCCGCGTGATATTTTGCGGTAAATCTCTTCCGGCGTCTCACGTAAATCGCTGACAAGCGTTTTTTGCGCAACCGATATAGCGTTCTTAAGCGAGCTCACTTCAGCGCAATGAAAAAAAACAATATCCGCATTGCTATTTTTCACAATATCCGAGAGCACTTCCGGGTCGTTGCCCGGATACCAGACGGCCTGAATCTTTAAGATAGACTTTTTATAAATAATGCTGAGCACAAATACGCCTCCTAAATTCTTTACAGAAAATAAACACTTTCAACATCTAGCTGTCCAGCCGCCTACTTGCCGCTGGTGTCTAGACACTTACGGAGATTTTCTTCCCAGTTGAGCATCCGATTGCTAAACTTTTGCGCGCCAGCGCTGAGCGTAGCACGCAGATTATCATCAGACAAGCACTCAAGCGCCTGCGTCATCGACAGTACATCTGGACAGATAATGCCCGTCTTTCCGTCATCGACAAACTCTACAAGGCCTTTAACGTCGGACGTGATTACCGGCACACCGAAATGGTATGCCATCGGCAGTACGCCGCTTTGCGACGCTTCTGTGTATGGCAGCGCGATCGCACGCGCGTTTTGGATTAGCCAGATCATTTCGCCGTCGTCAATGTACCGCCGGATCAACGTAACACGCTGGTTTGACTGGATCAGTTCTACCTCTTGCGTTGTCAGATTGCCGTCACCGGCGATGATCAGTTCAGGCTTGTCCGGGTTATCAAAAGTTTCGTAGGCTTGAAGCAGCCGTGCAATCCCTTTATATTTGTCTAAACGTCCAAAAAAGAGATAATAATCGGGTCTTTCTTTTTGAAGAAGTTCAGACGGCTTCACTGGGACGGCGGCAGGAACATGCGCGCCGAGCAACAGCCGGTGAACGTGGCCGCGATAGCCACGATGCAGCTCACGGAATTTCTGTTGACTGTTACTCGACAGTACTATTATATCATCAACATTCTTGAGACTCATACGACGATAAAAGCTTTCAAGCTTTATTTGAAGCTTCAAGCGGATACCAACGTTCTGCGGATGCGGATTGATGTCGTGGATGACGAGCATGGTCCGGCAGCGCCGCCCGAGTGATGAAAGCGTCTGGGTTGTGGATATTGTGTCGTCACAGAATAAGGTCAGCGCCGGTTTATATGCGGCAATCTTATCAGCAAGAACTGTGCTGTGTGCGTTATGGATGCGGAGATTTTTAAATCGGGCAAATCGGACAATCTCTGCGGCTATTTCACTGCCGCTTGGTATCTCGGCATTGTCGGGTACAAATAAAACAGTACGATAACCCAGCGCCTCAAAAGCCTGCGTCATGCGGATCGAGAACTGCAATACACCGCCTTTATAGTTGGCCGTGAAAATTACCGCCAGCTTCTGAGATGACCAGTCGTTCGTCGAATTCGTTTGCATAGTATCCTCCAATATTAATACCACTTAATGCCGCACACCGAGAATCGACTTTCTCGCACGCCGTGTAAGCAGTACCGCCGTTTCGCTGGCGCGTGCAAAAGGGCCGCGCGCGGGTGCGTCGATCGCCGCACTGTATGGGATAATTCGGTTTTTATAAAGCTTCAGCCAGCTCTCGACGGCTTTGAAGTCGTTTTCCGTAAACGTGTTGGGATGCAAACACACCGTCATCAGCCCGACGGGCAATGCCGACGGCTTCGACGACTGGCACGGGATGAATTTAAGCCCGCCACGCCTGTATGGGAACACGCTGTAGCCATCCGAAACATTGTGGAAGTCAAGTGCGGTGAGTGCCTTGAGCGTCACCGCGTCAAAAGAGTGTGCCGGCGCCATGAAAATATCTGTAGCAAGCCCCTCTTGCTCCAGCGCGCGCCGTCCTTCCTGAAGCAGGCCATACTGCGTATCGTAATCCAGCCCGGCAAACTCACTATAGTTGTTGATCCCCAACAGGCCGGATTTCGTCGTCGTATAAGCATGGCGGCTGCCATGCTGCGAAATGCTCCAGCCCCAATCGCGCAGCGCACGGATTTCGTCCCACCCGCTTGGTTTGAACGGATAGCGGCGCAGCTCCGGGTCCTGATTGTCGGGGATGACGCCTAAAAGCGGCTTAACCCCGTGCGACGTAAACAGTGCCGTCAGGCGCTCGAAGCTTTCCCAGCACATATACGGCGAAACGTCGTCTATTCTGAATGCGATTTTCATGGATACTCCTCTATCAGCCCTCGCCGGTGAGATCGTCCGGCTTCGGCGTTTTTTTCAGCAGGACGTTGAATAATATATCCTTCATACCGCGAAACTCCGGCGTCCAGAACGTCGCGCCGATGAAAACACCGGCCGACACCGCCAGATACAGCGCGCCCCGAAGTAACACCGTGATGATCGATGTACCATGTCCAATCGCGCTACTGAGCATCCAGACGACGCCGAATCCGACCGCCGCAACAAGCACGTAAAAGCCGTATCGCTTAAAATAATCGAGCACCGAGCGTTGAAAGCCATACTTGTACAACACCATCGGTTCGACCCAGAAGCTTGTCGTCACAAAGCTGATCGTTGTACCGAGGAATACACCGATAATGCCGATTTTGATCACCAGCACGATCGACACCGCCAGATTGATCACCGCCTCGACGATCGGTTTATAGCGGTCGTACCAGAACAGCCCTTGCGTATCACGGAACGACGCATTAATCAGCCGAATATTATTGAGCAGAAAATTCAGCAGAATAACGACGACGATCGAATCGGGAAAAAACAGATCCGTATTCAGCCAATACATGATGAAGTCGTTGATGATGAACCACAGCACCGTCGTGACCGATAAAATGACGCAGGCGTTGATGTAAAAGCCGATGCAGTAAACCTCGAACATGCGCTCTTTATTGTTGGTCGTACTCAAGTCGCCGACGCTGCCGGTAATACCTGTGATTGTCTGCCCGATGATCGTGCTGAGCGCTGCCAGGATCGTCGTATACATGACGTTGGAGCCGACTTTAACAAGGCCGACTACGGCTGAGATGATAATATTGTCCGTCTGTGAAACGGCCGCGCCGCCGATGCGGTGCATAAACAGCGCTTTAATGTTCTTCCCGATGGATTTACGGCTGTCGGCATCAATCGGCGCTTGCGCTTTACGCTTCATGAACGGGTGTCGTTTGCGCGTGACGGCCCGCAGAACAAGTCCCTCTCCGACGTTAGAAACGATGGCGATAATGAGGAACAGGTAGTAACTTTTAAAATAATAGATGATGAGAATCTGCACGGCGTTCATCAGGATATAGGCACCATACGCGATGATCATCGTCAGGTATCTGTCCTGATACGCGTTTAGCAGTGTTTTATTATACGCAAAGAAATACGTCGACGCCTGCCCTGTCAGAAACAGCACATAATACACGGCAATATCACCCGTCGGAACGGTCGCGTCAATAAACAGCGGCAGAAGCGGAATCACGGCAAGGCCGCCCAAAAATATGAACATACCGATCCGCATAAATATTTTCCGGAAATACGCCATCAGTTTTAGCAGGCGCTCTTCGTCACCGTCGGCGATCGGCCGAAAAAGCGCAAACAGCATCGCCGTTGTAAAGCCCATTTCCGTTAAAGACAAAACAGACAATACGTTGGCAAATAGCCCTTGCAGGCCGTAGTACTCCTCACCAAGAATGTCAAAGAAGTAGGACTGTGCATAGAGCCTGACGAACACCGTAATCAGCTGAAACCCAAGCGTGACGAGGATGTTTCTCAGCGACTTCTTTGTCCTCATGTTTCACCGTCTTTCAGTACCGGTGCGCCGTGCTCCTCATTGGAGAACACAAATATTAAAAGCAGCAGGTAAAACAAGTTTCTATTGAAAATAATCTGATCGGTTACATAGATCATAACGAAAATAAGAAACAGCATTTTGTTCCGACTCAGCTTAAAAAGTGACGCGAGATACCCGTTCCAAAGAAAGCCCCCGACGATACCAAATCCGAGAAAACTGAAAATCAGCGCGTTTGCGCCATTGTCGACCTTTGTAGATGAAATTGCCCGTACAAATTCCGCCAACCGGTTATGACCGGCGCCGAAAAGCACATCAATCGGGCCGTAATGCTTAAAATACTGAAATGCACCGAATACGCGGATGTTGTCCTTCATGCTCGAAAAGCGCAGCTTCTCAAAAACGCTGACGTCGGTAAATGCCGAAATATTCATCGCCAGCACCGTTACGCCGGCAATAAATATGGTCCATTTAAGTATGGTCGGGATGTTGTTGTGTCGGACGGTGTAGACGACGGCGATGATGATAGCCGCTGCAATACCAGTTGTGCTCGTGGAAACGATTATCCCGGCGATCATCACGAGCGCCGGTATAAATTTCTTGCGAAACAGCGACAGCGCGAACACCGGCAAAACGTAAGTAGAGTAATGCGCCGGCTCCAGAAAGATGCTGTTCGGGCGCCCATACATAATTGGGATTGTTACGTAAGATGCTCTGAGACTCTCGCGCACGAGATTACGGAAATATCCTATGACAATGATGCCGCGCGTGTAGAGAATGTATTGTACGATGATGAAGATGCTTGCAGCAATCGCCACAGCACTGATGTATTTAAAGAAAACATCTGCTTCGGCGGTCGATTTCTTAATGTAGTACGCAAAAATGACAGCTTTGAGCGCCAGGTCAATGGAATTATTCATCGTACCCGTGATGTCGATTGTAGACATGTGGATGAAGCCCGTAGTAATATTCAGGCACACAAGCGCCGACAAAACGATGAGCAGGCGCTTGTTGACCTCAATGTTCCCTTTCTGACGGATGATATCGGCTACCATAATTACGAGCAGAATAAGACTGCCAAGCTCGATGAACCACACGCCCTTGTATATGCTCAGAACAGGTATCAGCGCCAGCACTGAATACTTGATAAACTGAAAGACCGGTTGCTTTTTTACTTCGCTTTTCATACCTCACCGGCCTTCCCGTATCCGTGTTGATCCAGCGCCATGCGGTAAAACGCCTGCACACGCTGCGCAGACTCGGTGATATCGTATCCGGCCCGACGGACGGCGTTGCTCATCCCCTGCCGCACGTGATCTGCAACGCGCAGCACCATTTCTGCCCACGCATCCGCGCCGCTGGACAGCGGTAAAAACGACACCAGCGGTGTCAGTTTTGTTTCAGGCGAGATGGTATCCGACAGCAGGCATGGCAGCCCCGCCGTCTGCGCTTCCACAGCTGTCAGGGGTAGCCCCTCCCATTTAGACGGGAGGACAAACACGTCCATCGCCTGTAAAAGCTCAGAAACATCGGACCGCGCGCCGGTAAACAACACGTGTCCGTCTAGCCCCTTGGCGGCGGTCAGGCGCTTGATTTCGTCCATGAGCGGCCCGTCGCCGACGAGCAGCAGCACGGTGTTTTCCCGCCGCGCCCTGATCGTCGCAAAAACATCCAGTAAAAAAGCATGATTTTTTACCGGCAGAAACGAGCCGACGTGCCCGATCACGAGCCGGTCGCCGACGCCGAGCGATGCGCGTGCGGCCTCGCGCCGCGGAGCGCTATAGGTAAACGCCGTAGTATCGATGGCGTTTGGCAGCAGTAGATAATTATCTTTCTTAACGGCATTTTCACCGTATAGCCAGCGGCCGGCGGCGTCTGAACAAGCCAACAGATAGTCTGCCGTATATCGGATGGGCAGCTGCAGTACATCTTTGACGTACGCCGAAATGCCGCTGCCGGATGACGTGCTGTGGCTGTGTGCGACTGTGACACGCCCAAAACGGCGCGCCAGGCGCAGATAAATCGCCGCCGAGCTGCGCAGATGCCCGTGAATGATGGTATACTCCGGATGCTTTTTCAGCAGCGCGACCCATGCGCGGCGGTAGCTTATCGCCGTCGCGGCACTAAACCGCGGCATATGATGCACCTGTCCGCCGAGCGAGACAATCTCATCGACGTACGCGTCTTTTTCGTCGGTGCAGACGGTAAAGTCAAACTGAAACTGTGACCGGTCGATTTTACGGTACAGGTTCATCACCATCGTCTCCGCACCGCCGCGCTGCAGCCGTCCGAAAACGTGCAGCACCCGTACCGGCCCACTCATGCCCTCTGCTCCGGACAGGTGCGCTCGATCGCGTCAACGTAGGCGTTTATAACAATCTGGCGGTCGAACGCGCGCTCGATTTTTGCGCGGCCGGCCAGACCCATGTCGCGCCGCGCCTCGTTTGTCAGCGCCGTAAAGCGATGGATTGCGTCTATCAGCGCGTCCGCGCTGCCGCGCTCGATGAGAAAGCCGGTCACGCCGTCGTCGACAGCTTCGCGGCAGCCGCTGATGTCCGAGGTGATAACGGGACGCGCACACGCGGCACTTTCCAGCACCACGTTGGACATCCCCTCCCAATAGGACGGATGAATCGTACAATGTGAAAGCTCGTGAAACGCCCGCACGTCGCTTTGCTCGCCATGGAAAACAACGATGCCGCGTGCCGAAAGCTCGTCGATCCGCTGCTGATAGCTTTCCTCACAGTTACCTAGGATGTGAAACACAGCGTTTAGCCCTGCTGCATTAAAATGCTCGGCAGCGGCGAGGTATTCCTCGATTCCCTTTTCTTTCATAATGCGCGCAATAAACAGAAAATTCAGCGTATCATCTGCCGGATACTTGAGCGGCGCAAACTGCGTCGTATTGACACCCGATCCGGGGATCATCCGGCAGGCGCTTTGACGCGCGACAGCGCGCGACGTCATAAATGTGCGGTTGGCTTCGTTTTGGAAGAAAACGCAGGCGTCTTTTTTCAGTCCGGTGCGATATAGAATAAGCATCACAAAGCGCAGGAGACCGCCCTTTTCAATCGACGCACCAAGACCTGTGACATTGGCGATACAGGGAACGCGCCGCAGTCGGCAGGCGATGCCGCCGTAAACGTTCGGCTTAACTGTATATGTCAGCACGACGTCGGGTTTGACGTCTTTCAGGATGCGTAAATACCGGCGCATCAGGCCAAGCTCAGCAATCGGATTCATCCCACGGCGCTCAAACGGCGTCGGGATATAGCGGCAGCCAAGGGCTATCAATCTTTGGACAAACGGCCCTTCCGGCAACGCGATCGTCACCTGCCAGCCGCGTGCCATAAATTCTTCAAGCACCTCGCGCCGGAAACGGTAAAGGCCGCTGTCGGCGTTGGCCAAAATTAATATCTTCAATACTCGTCCCTCCGATTTACCGCGCTCGGTACTGCGGGAAAAAGTCGTCGTCGGTGCTCGGCCGGCGCTGATCGTTCTGGGTACAAAGTGCGTTGTACGCACGGGTATCGTATATGCTTTTACCAATATAATACGTAAATGCCGGACCATTTGAAAACCGGCGCTTAAAACGAAATAGCGAATCATTGGGGTCATTCGTCACACCGCCGCCGAGATGCGCCCACTTATACCCCTGCTCTTTTGCTTCCAGCGTCCGCGTTACTTTGAGAATTTCCGCGCCATGGAGCTTGTATCCAGTCAGTGAAGACGCTGAAAAATGCATATGTATAAATTCACCGTACTTGAGAAACATCACAGACGAAATAATCTCGCCGTTGTAAACAGCGTTGACGAGCTCAACATTGTCTCCGAGCGACTGGATCGCCGTGAAATAGTCGTCCGGGAAAAAGTAGAAATCAGACGCCGCTTTTCGCGTCATCAGCTCATAATACAATTTTTCGAAATAGGGCATCGTGTCAAAATTTTTATCGTGCTCGATCGTAATGCCTTTAATATCTGCGTTTCTGTAAACACGGCGCAGGCTCGTATCGAACTCTTCGTACATGATGTCTGTGGATAAGTCAATGGCTATGGTACTGCGGATGGGTTCGACACGATCAAATGCGCCTTTGAAATCATCGGCATTATTCAGGATCGGATGAAAGCGGATAAACGCTGAGACAGTCTTTGTATCCCGGCAATATTCGTTAAATGCGGCAGAGAACGCGGCAACGGCCGACGGTTTATCCTCGTCCGGAATACCCAGACAGATTGGTCCGCCGTAGCCGTAAGGCGTGATAATGTCACTCCAATCGCCAAAGCCGTCAAACGCATCAAGCGGACGGCGAATGAACTGATGATAGATCCGCCCCCCGCCTGTAACGTGTTCAAACGTCTCAAGCTTGCCGCCTTCATGACGTTCATATAATTTGCCGTACTCCGGTCTAAAATAAATATCTGGTACTGTATTCATCGTCTCTCCCCTATAACGCTGACCGACATTTCTTTCTCGGCCACGTCGGAAATCAGCTCCGACGGTCTGACGAGCTTTCTCGTGATCTGGTCGCGCTGGAAATCGTCGAAATAGTCAAACTGCAATATGCTTTCCTCCGTGACAAGCGCGTCGTCACCTTTGAGCCTGCCGAACGTCCTGAAGACGATCTGCAGATCGCGCCGCAGCGACAAATTCTCAACGTACTGCGCGTCGAGCTCGAAGCGCTTATCCCAGTCAAGCGTCACCCGCCCGCTGACCTGCGCGAGGCCTGTCAGTCCGGGGCGGACGAGATGTCGCATATTCTGCCTCTTGGTATACCACGGCGCGTACCGCTCTGTCAGCGGACGCGGACCGATAAAGCTCATATCGCCCTTGAGAATATTGAACAGCTGCGGCAACTCGTCAAGCCCTGTTTTACGCAAAAACGCGCCCGGCTTCGTCAGCGATGCTGCCGTCACGCGTCCCGCGCCCTCAAAGGACGGTTTCATCGTGCGAAATTTATACATAGTAAACGGCTTGAGTGCCTTGCCGATTCGCGTCGCGTTGTACATAACCGGCGACGACAGATCGTCGAGCTTGATGACGAGCGCCATCAGCAGCAGCGCCCAAGAGCACAGCAGCAGTAAAACCGCTGCCGCTACCGTGTCGAGTATATTTTTGAGGTAGATATATCTTGTCATGCTTCAGCTCCCCGGATATGTCTGCGACGTCTAAAGGTCACGGATAATGCTGATCACGCGGGACAGATCGTCCGGCGTCATTTTTGTATCGCTGGGTAGGCACACGCCGATGTCGAACAAGCTGTCCTCATAGTGTCCGCCGACATAGTCGCAGTCTTTATACAGCGGCTGCTGATGCATCGGCTTCCAGATCGGACGCGCGTCGATATTCTGCGTGCCGAGCGCGTCGATCACGTCTTTGGGCCCAATACGTCCGCCCAGCGTGATACAGCTCAGCCAACGATTCGGCTTGTCCCAATCGTTATCGGGCATGAAACCGATGCCGTCAACATCTATAAGCGCTTCTTTATAGGTATTGTAGATCGCACGCTTTTGCGCAACGCGCGTGTCGAGCACCTTAAGCTGTCCGCGCCCGATGCCTGCCAAAACGTTACTCAGGCGGTAATTGTAGCCCAGCTCGCTGTGCTGATAGTGCTGTGCCGGGTCTTTGGCCTGCGTCGCCCAGAAACGGATTTTTTTTATGCGTTCCTCGTCGCCCGATACGACCATGCCGCCGCCGGAAGTTGTGATGATCTTATTGCCGTTGAACGAATAGACGCCAAAGTCGCCGACGGTGCCGGTCTGGCGGCCCTTATACGTCGTGCCGAGACTCTCGGCCGCGTCTTCAATAAGCGCCGCGCCATACTGGTGGCATAGACTTACAATCTCGTCGAGCGCGGCGGATAAGCCGTACAGATGCACGGCGACGACGGCTTTGGGCCGATACTTTTTAAGCGCCGTTTCCAGCGCGTCGGGATCAATATTCCATGTTTTCGCGTCGCTGCCGATAAAAACAGGCGTCGCGCCGAGGTAGACGATGGGATTAGCCGAGGCGGCAAACGTCAGGCTCTGGCATAAAACCGTGTCGCCTGTTCCGACGCCGGCGGCGCGCAGTGCCAGATGCAGCCCCGCTGTACCGGACGTGAGTGCGGCAGCGTACCCAGCGCCGGTCTGTTGGCATAATTCCAGCTCAAATTGGTCAACGTTCTCGCCGAGCGGCGCGATCCAGTTTTTATCAAAAGCGTCGCGGACATATGCCATTTCATAGCCCTCGTCACTCATATGCGGTGACGAGAGATATAGTCGTTTTTCGTCCGCCATGCGCTCACCTCAAAAAAGAATACCTGTACACTGTCTACTGCTTGTCGCGTGTCGAAATCTGTCTGTCGGTCACGTAGATTATAGCTTAAAACTGCTTTATATACAAGATTTAGGCAAAATACCTGTTATTGTGTCAACACTTTTTAACCAACTACCGCTGTAAACATGTTCTGACGGTACTCATCAGCGCCTCTTGATGGCCTTTTTTAACCGTTTACCGGGCAAATCAGGCGTGTTGGGCAAAAACTATTGACCCGACAATCACTTGTTATATAATGCCATCGAGAGGGGTGATACGGTGAAGATACGCATCGAGGTCGTCGAAAACCTCCCGGAAGACGAGGTGATCATCCGCTGCGGCCGCGCGGACGAGACGATCCGAAAATTGCACCAGACTATCCTGGCTGAAACGCAAGCCGACGCCAAGATGACCTTCTACAAAGACAATCAGGAATTCTTCTTCCCGCTCGACGCCGTCTTGTTCTTCGAAACGGAGGGCGAGCACATCTATGCGCATACCGCGAGCGACGCCTTTCGCGTCCGTTACCGGTTGTATGAGTTGGAGGACACCCTGCCGCGCAGCTTCGTGCGCGTGTCAAAGTCGGCGATCGTTAACGTGCGGCACATTTATTCGGTGACACGCAACGTGACGGCGTCGAGCCTCGTCGAATTTGCCGGCAGTCATAAGCAGCTGTATGTCTCGCGCCGCTACTACCAGCAGCTGCGCGACCGGCTCAATCCGTTCGGCTGAGCATCGCACTACCCATCATCGAAAGGAGCACCATCATGAAGCACAACAACTGGTTCTGGGGTATCTTTTTTATCCTGGCGGCCGTATTTGTCATCGCCAGTCAAGTAACCGGCTTTGCGAGCATCGGCTTCTGGACGATCGCCGCGAGCATCTTGTTAGTGGCGCTACTGATCCAAAGTCTTGTAAAGCTTAACTATTTCGGCGTTTTCCTGCCGCTGTCACTGGGCTATATGTTATATCAAGAGCCGCTGAACCTCTATTACATCTCGCCGTGGCTGCTGCTGCTGGCCGCCGTGCTGTTGAGCATTGGTTTCCACACGGCATTCCGGAGCCGCCCGAAAAAGGTGTTGAAAAGTCAGCGCAAACCGCACGGCAGCGAAGCGACGATTGAAGAAATTGACGACAACAACCCCGCCGCCAAAGTCACCTTCGGCGCGTCAAACAAATACCTGCACGCCGACAATCTTAAGAGCGGACAGTTTTACTGCAACTTCGGCGCACTCGAGGTTTACTTCGACCACGTCACGCTCGCGCCGGAGGGCGCGGAGATTTTTGTCGACTGCAGTCTGGGCGCCGTTAAGCTGTTCGTACCAAGATCGTGGCGGATCGTCGACAAGATGAACGCCGGCCTCGGCGGCGTCAAGGACGAGGCACGTGCCGGACGCCCAAGTGACGATGCCCCGACGCTGACACTGACCGGTAATGTGTCGCTCGGCGTCGTCGAGATCTCGTATATCTGAATAAGCGGAAATAAAAGCAGCGGCCGTTAACGCCGCTGCTTTTCTATTGTAAGTGGTGCTACATACTTGTATAATATTTGGTAATCTACTAAAAAACTCGTTTATATGGAGGCACACAATGGCAAAGCACAAGTACACAAAGGACGAAATCGCTGAGTGGCGTGAAAAGCACAGTAAAATCTTCTACTTTAATCCCGACGACAGTAATATTTCCGTACCAAAAGCGTATACGTTCGGCTTTACGCTCAATTGGGCCAATCCCATCTCGTGGATTGTCGGTGCGGCCATGATCGCCGTGGTTGCCTGGGCCCTGTCGACATTCGGCAACTGATCCTGCCTATCACATAATATTATGAAGTGAGGTGCTTGGTATGCCTTCAAACAGCGCCATTGATCACGGGCGCGCATTCGATTGGGGACGCGCGTCATCCGACTACGCCAAATACCGCGACATCTACCCCGACGAATTTTTCGAGCGCATCGTCGGTGAGGGTTTGTGCGTTGCCGGGCAGGATGTACTCGATCTCGGCACCGGCACGGGCGTACTGCCGCGTCATATGGCTAAATACGGCGCACGTTTTACCGGCGCGGATGTTGCAGAAAATCAGATCGCCGAGGCACGGCGGATGTCGGCGGAGCTTGGTCTTAACATTGACTACGTCGTCTCCCCCACCGAAACGCTTGGCTTGCCCGATGCGTCTTTCGACGTCGTGACGGCTTGCCAGTGCTTTTTCTATTTCGATCTTAAAACCGCTGTGCCAAACATCCATCGGATGCTTAAAAACGGCGGGAGCCTGCTGATTTTATACATGAACTGGCTGCCGGATGAAAGCGAGATCGCGAAAAAAACAGAGGAGCTTGTACTCAAATACAATCCCCTCTGGTCAGGCGCGGGCTGGAAGCGCAAGCCAAGCTACACACCGCCGGCGCTGCTGGAGTACTTTGAGCCGGTCAGTGCGGGCTCGTTTGACATCGACGTGCCTTTTACGCGTGAAAGCTGGCACGGGCGCATCCGCGCCTGCCGCGGTGTCGGCGCGTCAAGCCTGCCACCGGATGTCATCGCCGACTTTGAACGCGAGCACTTAGCGTATCTGGAAACGGTGCCGCCGTCGTTCACAATCATACACGACGTGAATATGCTGCATGTGAGGAAAAAACCGCTTTAAGCGCCGAACAGCCGTCCAAGCTGCCAGCCGATAAAATATCCGGCGATACCAACGACGATGGAGCCGCCGATGTACACGGCGGCATTCAGCTTGCGGGTACCTTTGATGAGATGGAATCCCTCGTACATAAACGTTGAAAAGGTCGTGAACGCGCCGAGGAATCCGTCGCCGATGAGCAGGTAGACCTTGCCGCCCGTGTCAAAGCCCGTGACGAGCCCGAGTAAAATTGCGCCGGTGATATTAACAAGCAACGTCGCAACCGGAAAGCCCGGATCCATGCGCTTGGCGATCTGTCTGCCGATCTCATAGCGAGCGATGGCGCCGAGCAATCCGCCAAGTCCAACAAATGCAAACGCCATTAGTCCATGTCCCTTTCCGCATCGGATATTAAGCCGCCCTTCGTCTTTTTGCGTGTGCGCCCATACGCGCGCGCCAGACCGAAGCCGGCACTCGCCGCGGCATAGCCGAGCGCAAGCGTAACAATAAGATACAGCGCTGCGACGCCGGCATTACCGGTCTGGAACAATCCGGCAATCTGCTTACACAGGGTGGAAAACGTCGTCAGCGCACCGAGAAATCCGGTCGTCAGGCCGAGGCGCAGGCTGTTGTCCATATTCCGGACTTCCAGTGACGCCGTCAGGATCAGCGCCAGTAAAAAGGCGCCGGCAGCATTAACAAGCAGCGTGTTTATCGGAAACTGCCCGAAAAAAGCGCCCGGCTCAATCTGCCCCGCCGAATAGCGGATGATTGCACCGAAAAAGCCGCCCGCACCGATTAAAACATAAGTTTTCATCCGCCACATCCTCACCATAATGTAAAAAATGACCCCGCTGTTATAAGCAGAAGTCATCAGCAATACCATGCATTCGAGCACACGCTCCGGGAGAACTTCATTCCCACTAATTCAGTATAACACAAGAATCGATGGATGAGCAATGTCGATATGCCGCAATCTAACTGCAGCATCCTGCGGGACAGTAGGAATAATGCACTAATTTCGATTTCAAAATGAAATATATTGACGGCAGGTTATGCCTGTGTTAAAATGCCGATAAATGAATAGCTCGTGTTAATGTGCTTAATCGCACCGGCGAAATTCGCCGAGGGAACGCGGATGTAAATTCCGGACTATCCCAGTAACCGTGATGCTGACGAAAGGGCAAATAGTCACTGTCGAAAGACGGGAAGACGCCCTGGAGGATGACGCTAAGTCGGGAGACCTGTTAACGCCAGAAACTCCTGGGTTTGGGATTATGCTGTACATAGCTTGCTATGTCTTCTTTTAGTTGCTCCTCAACCTATGAGGAGCAACTTTTTTTGCTCCTTGGCCGCTATTCGTTTAATACGATCAAAGGAGTATCCATTAATGAAAACCAGAAGAATCCTCGCACTCATCCTCGCGCTGCTGTTGGCTTTTGCGCTGACGGCCTGCCAAACAACGACTACCGACCCCTCTCCGTCCGATTCGGCGTCTACAGAGCCGTCGCCAAGTCCGTCCGAATCCGTTGAGCCGTCCGAAGAGCCGTCGCCGTCTGATACGTCTATTACTGTAACAGACATGACCGGCCGTGAGGTCACGCTCGACGCACCGGCAACAAAAATTGTTGCACTCACCCCGTCCGACTGCGAAATCCTCTTTGCCATCGGCTCGGGCGACACGGTCGTCGGTCGCGGCGAATACTGCGACTATCCAGAAGCGGCGCTTGAGCTGCCCTCTGTCAGTTCAGGTAGTGACACGAACATCGAGCAGATCATCGCGCTCGGTCCTGACGTTGTTATTATGAGCACGATGGCGCAGACACCGGAGCACGTTGAATCGCTTGAAAATGCGGGCATTACCGTCTTTGTCACGGAATCGGGTGCCATCGACGATGTGTACGATTCGATCACACTGATCGGCCAGCTCGTCGGCAACAACGATGGAGCCGCTGACGTCATCTCCTCGATGCAGCAGACGTTCGCCGACATTGAAGCCGGCGCGACCGGTGACGGCACGACGAAAGTCTACTTTGAAGTCTATCCGCTGGCCTACGGCCCGTACGCGGCCGGTTCCGGCACTTTCATGGACGAGATTGCAAACATGCTCGGCCTCACAAACATCTTCAACGACGTCGCGGACTGGCCGGTCGTCAGTGAGGAGCAAATCATCGAGCGTAATCCCGACTACATCATCACCACCATGATGGCATACGACGGCGAAGATCCCGTTGAGGAGATCATGGGCCGTGCCGGCTGGGAATCCATCACCGCGGTGGCAAACGATCAGGTCTTCATGGCTGATTCCAATGCCCTGACCCGTCCCGGCCCGCGTCTTGCCGAAGGTGCCCAGGCGCTGTACGAACTCTTCTACGGCGAATAAACACACAGTTTTCCGCCATCCCGGCATCCTCCCAGCATAAAGTTGTTTCCAATTCACGCGACATGTGATTCAATAGTAAAGGGGACGAGCGACCGTCCCCTTTACGCCTTTTTAATGGTTATTTCAAAGCGCACCAGCATTCCCCTCACCCACACTGATGCTTTTTGAAACCGCCATTACAAATGACTGACTGCACCTATTTAAAGATAAAGCGAGAATGTACGCCATGATCAAAAGCCGGCCGGAAGGCTTCCGAATAATCGAATACGTCGCCTTTGGTGCCGTGATGCTTGCAGTAATGCTGCTGTGCGTGACGGTCGGCAGCGTTGCCATTCCCGTCAAGGATTCCCTGACGGCGATTTGGAATACGGTTTTCCATCTGCCCATCCCGGAGGGCATTTCACAGCAGGTCATCGTTTTCGTCCGGCTCAAGCGCGTGATCGCCGTCGCGCTGACGGGCGCGAGCCTGTCGCTGTGCGGCGCCGCGATGCAGGGGCTATTGCGCAACCCGCTGGCAGACTCGTCCAACATGGGTGTTTCGTCCGGCGCCGGTATGGGCGCCGTTATCTCGATTGCGTTCGGCCTTGTGATTCCCGGTCTCGGCCAGATCAGCACAATGGTCACCGCGATGGTGTTTGCGTTTTTCTCCTTACTGCTCATCCTTACGCTCTCTTACAAAATCGACTATTCCCTGTCGACGAACACGATCATTCTTATCGGTATGATTTTCACCATGTTCGCCAGCAGTATTATCAGCCTCGTCGTCACGTTCGCCGGTGAAAAAGTACATAATATCATCTTTTGGATGATGGGCTCGCTCAGCTCTGCGCAGTACGACGACGTCGTGATCCTGCTGATTGCACTTGTTATCTGCGGCGCGGTGCTGCTTGCACATGCGCGCGAACTCAATGCGTTCGCCATCGGTGAAGACAATGCGCGGCACGTCGGTGTCAATGTCAAACGGACGAAGTACACCATTCTGATCGCTATTGCAGCGCTCGTCGGCGTATGCGTGTCCATCGGCGGTACGATCGGCTTCGTCGGTCTCGTCGTGCCGCATATGACGCGCATGATCGTCGGGCCGAACCACAGACGTCTGCTGCCGGCAAGTATGATCGGCGGTGCGTCGTTTTTAATGCTGGCTGATTTATTGGCGCGTACGCTCCTCAGCCCGCGCGATCTGCCGATCGGCGTCGTGACGTCGTTTGTCGGGGCGTTCGTGTTTGTCTATATCTTCTACAAATCAAGAAAGGCGGCACGGTAATGCTTGAAGTCAACAACCTGACCGTCCAATATGGCAGCCTGACGATTGTTAAAGATATCTGCTTTTCCGTCGCGCCGCAGGAATGGATGATGATCGTCGGCCCGAACGGCGCCGGTAAAAGCACCGTAATTTCCGCGATCGCGCAGGGCGTGCCGTATACCGGCGGCGTTAGCATCGACGGCGACGACATCGCGCGCCTGAAACCGCGCGACGCCGCCAAGCGTTTCGGTGTGCTGACACAAAACCACGCAGTCGGGTATTCGTTTTCTGTCGAGGAGGTCATCAATCTCGGCCGGTACGCCTTCACGCGCGGCTTGTTTGACAGCGGCAGCGATCAGGACGACGATAAAATAGAAAACGCCATCCGCATAACCGGTATGCAGCCGTTCCGAAAGCACTCGGTGCTCACACTATCGGGCGGTGAGCTCCAACGGACGTTTCTCGCACAGCTGCTCGCACAGGATCCGAAGCTCTTAATCCTCGACGAGCCGACCAACCATCTCGATCTCGTTTATCAAAAGCAGATTTTTAATCTGATTAAAACCTGGCTGACGGGCGAAGGCCGCGCCGTCATCTCCGTCGTGCATGACCTGAGTCTGGCACGTGCGTACGGTACGCACGCGATGCTGCTTGACCAAGGACACATCGTTTCTTGCGGGAAAGTCGACGAGGTGCTGACAGCTGATAATCTCAGCGCCGTGTATTCGATGGACGTTTACGGCTGGATGCGCTCGATGCTCTCCCAGTGGCAGGAGGGCGCGTCATGAATCTTCACCGCTTCTCGAACGACGACACGCTCGACCGGACAGACCAGGCGCTGATCTTGTCTTTTGCCGGCCGTCGGCGCGTTTTGAGCACGTCGGCCTTGTCCGGCGGCATACACACCGACTTGACGCACATATTTAATCACGACTGCAAGGAAAACGGCCGTAAGAACACGCCGCTCAAGGCCGACACGTACGAAGAACACCTGCGCGTTGTCGCACGAGAGCTCGGGCTTGAGCCGTCTATGTCAAGCGGCCTGACGACGGCGGCCAGCATGGAAAACGCCGCGCTCGTCACCGAGTCGTATCAGGATCTCACCGTTACCGCCGTTGTCACCGGCGGTATTGATGTAAACGGCGGCCGCGCCGGTGACCTGGCACAGTGGCACGAGGCGGACGGACAGTCGGTCTCTACCGGCGGCACGATCAACGTTCTATTACACATCGGCGCAAAACTGACGGACGGCGCGCTCACACGCGCCCTCGTCACGTGTACCGAGGCAAAAGCCGCAGCATTGCAGGAACTGCTCGCGCCGAGCGTATACTCATCCGGTATCGCAACCGGTTCCGGCACAGACGGCGTTATCATCATCACGGACGAAACGTCTCCCCTGCTGCTTACGTATGCCGGTAAGCACGCAAAACTCGGCGAGCTGATCGGACGTACCGTATTGTCGGCCGTCAAGCAGGCGCTGCAGCTCGAAACAGGGCTGGACGCGGCGCGTCAGTCAGACATTTTCGCCCGTATCGGGCGATACGGCGTGACACGCGCTCAGATACTCGGCGCTGTCCCGCAACGCGATTCACTGCAGCTGGACGCGCTAGCCACCGACCCTCGGCTCGTCGTACCGACATCACTGTATGTGCATCTGCTCGATCAGCTGAGCTGGCGGCTCGTCGACGCGCCGGACGCGCTCTGCGCTGCCGCATCGCTTTTACGCGACATGGGCATGTCGGACAATCTACCGCCTGAAAAAGACGCGGACGCCGCCATCCGCAGCCTGACGAACGCCTATACAAAAGGCTTGATCGGCTTGCTGAACTAAAAAATGCCGCTCTTTTAGACAGAGCGGCATTTTTCATTCTGTGACGACAAGGTAATAGACAATCGTATTCCCCGGCGTTTCGATAAAGTCTTCCTCCCAGTCACGGCAATAGTGGAACGTCAGTGTCGTCTCACCGGGGACAAGTGTCTCAAAGCGCCAAGTAAAAGCGCCGCCGACACCGGCGAGCGCCGGATCTTCCGGCGCGGTATACTGGACGTTTTTAAGCACGGCAACCGTCTCATCGCCTATAATGCATCGCCAGATGAAGCCGGTCGTCGGATTGGCCGACAGCGTCACCTGCGCCGTTTGCCCGACTGTGAGCGTATTAAGCAGGCCTTCCTCCAGCGTCATCGTCTGATCGTCTGGCGCGGCTGTGTTTTGCGCAGCTGTTAAGAGCCTCCCGACAAGCTCAACGGCAGCCACATTCATAGACGACTGCGCCGGCATAAGCTGCGCTGAGGTTAAAGACATCAGCAGGCATACGGCGATCAGTGCTTTTTTCAAGCGGCAACACTTCTTTCGTTTATGACGGTCTGACGCGTTGGTTTTGTCCGAATGTTCTTGATGCGTATCATATCACCGCGGGTATTCGATTTTTTAAAGAATCCTGTCAGGTATAGGCCGTTAAAAAACGGAAAAAGCCGGATCGGCACTGCCGATCCGGCTTTTTGTTTATGCTGCGTTCAGGAGACGGTAATATCAAAGGTCAACGTCTCGATCGGCGTACCGCTCGACGCGTCTTCCCATTTCTCGTATTTTTCAAATGTGAGTGTCACCGTACCGGGCCCGATGCCTCTGAAGTCAAAGCTATACGTGCCGTCCGCACCGGCCATCGGGTCGGGCGAATCAGACGTAAACACCATTGCTCCGGGCTCGACGATACCGTCCGCGCTCATCGTGTAATGCCACACGTATCCTGTTGACGAATTGCCCCTGACCGACACCATACCGTATTCGCCGCCGCCGAGCATATTGTCTGAGCCGGGCATGAATACCACCGGGGTAATCAGCAGCGACGCGTAGTCGGGCGCGAGCATGCCGGAGAAAGCCGGATACTGAATCGCGAATTCCTGGATACCGGCCGCGTACGGGAAGTATTCATATTCCTGGAAGAAGAACACGACCGAGTCGAGCGTGAGATAATACTGCGCGGCTGAACCAACCGTCGAAAACGGGGCTAGCTCATACAAGTCGCGGTTAACAATTTCGGCAGCGATATTTGTGTCGATCACGTTCATATAGTCCGAACCGCCGACAAACAGCTCGCTAATCGACAACTGGTTCCCGGTCGCGATATTGTAGTTGAACGGATAGATCGACGTGCCGCCATGGGCGCCGCCTAAATATGTGTACTGACTAATGGTCACGCTGAGGACATCGCCGCTGAGGTAATGTACGACATATTTGACGTCCAGCGCATACGGGCCGACAGCGAATCCGGCCTCAAAATCATCCTTGCTTTGCGTCTCCATCGACGATGTCATCTCGACGGCATCGTCATAAATACCGGCGAAGACAGCATTGATCGTATCCTGCACCGTTGGGTCTTCGACGCCCACAAGGCGCGGCGTCTCTACGGATACATTAATATAATCTGACGTATACGCGTAGCTGTCTGTCTCAACCGTTACGACCGGCTCAAACGGACTCGGCTGCGCGGATGGCGTCGGTTCAGACGACGGCGATGGCGACAATGTATCCGTCGGATCCGGCGACATCGACGGTGAAGCTGAGTCGCTTGGCGGCGTCACCCCTGAAACTGACGGGCTCGACGACGTGCCGGTCGAACGAAACACGCAGCCTGACAGCAACGTTATGGCCATCACGGCGACTGCGAGTAAATATATAACCTTCTTCATGCTCGCTCCTCTTCCCTTTAAAAGGCTTAATCCTGACTGGTGTTAGTATACCATTTGTTTGATCCGTTTTCAAAATACTTCTTAAAAGAAAACACCGGCTTGAAGCCGGTGTTTTCATATACTTTATCTAGTCCGGCTCGGCCTATCAAGGTGACGGCGCTGGTGACGCCGACAGAGAAACCGTTGGATCGGCTGATTCGCTGCCGGCCGGTGACGGTTCAGCCGTCGTGACAGCCGGCTCAGCCGACTCGTCCGCCTGTGTATCTGATGTCGGCGCAGCAGACGGTATATCCGACGGCGACGGTGCCACGGTTTCCGGAATGTCGCTTGGTGCCGAGGTGTCTGGTGCATAGTATGCTTCCGGCGTCATACCGTCGATATCAATCAGGCGCGCGCGCACAATCAGCCGATGGCTGGACACAAGGTACGGCGTGCAGGTGATGAGCGTAAGTGTATACTGTTCACCCTCAACCGGGTTTAAAACCCAAGTCTCACTGGGCAATACATCGAATAGATCAAATACGGAATACGTGTACGTCACGCCGCCCGACTTGATAACAATCACGTCGCCGTTTGTCAGCATATCCAGGTAACGGAACGGATACGGCCGGTGTCCGGCCAACGAGCAGTTACCCTCCTGCCCCGGCGCGGCTGTCCATTCGACGTGTCCGACGCCGTAGCCCATCTGCTTGCCGGTGCCCTCCAATATATTCTGCGACACACCAAGCACCGGGATCTTCAGCACCCCTGAAACAACGTAAACCGGTACGTCTGGAGCCGTCTGTGTTTCTTCTTCATCACCCGGCAGAACGACATTCTCTGATGGCGAAGTCGACGGATCTGTCAGGTCGGCTGATACATCCGCCGAACTTGCCGCCGACGGCGTGGGTGCCTCTGTGATGACGGCCCAGCCGTCTTCCGCGTTCAGCTCGATCGGCGACGGGTCGGGCACGTTTTGCTCATTTTGATTCGCCTGCCGGAATAAAACGCCCCAGGGGTACTGGTTGGCCTCCATGATAACGGCGGTAACAATCAGCACCAAGCCAACCGCCATCAGAATCAGCGGTATTCTGTTTTTTATTGATCGACGCGCTTTATGATCTGCTTTTAAGTTGTCACGGCGCTTTTTATTTGAAGCTGATGCTTTTTTCATGCTTTTAATCTTCCTAATGTTATAAAACAGCTACAAATTCAAGTCGATGAGCTATTTTGATAGAATTTTATCACTATTTTCTCATTTTTTCAACTTAACGCGTTTATTACAACCACAACTGTAAAAACTGCATATTTTTTTCTCTTTGATAAAACTTAATGCTTTGTAATAATGATTATCGTTATGCATTCCTATTGATTTGTTTGTTATTTTGCACTAATTCTTCCCCCTATTATCTACACCACCGGCTCATTGTTCGTCTTTTTTAACAATTATGACACTTTTTGACATTCTCTACTGGTACATAGTGCCAACTTTTCAATTGACATAATTCTATATGTTTGGTATGATTAATCAACTAGGGCACTTCTAAACTTATAGTCTTTGGCAAATCCGTTGAAAGGCGGAGACGCAAAGCTCCGGAGCCTGCTCTGCTGCTACTGCATGTCTTAGCAGGAGAACTGGCAGTCCAGCTGCACGAATAACGTTGTTAACGTTATTGTGCAGCTTTTTATTTTCCCATAATCTACAACAAGGCGATTCATAAAAAGCATTCGGGAAGAAGAAACGAAATTATCTGATGACAATCAACCGTTAACAACCGGCTTAGACGAATTCCGTCATAATCGAGGAGGGTTATTCATGAAAAAGAAATTGGCGCTGGTAATGGCATTAGTACTTGTATTTACGATGTCATTTGGTTTAAACCAAACAGCAATAGCTGATGTTAGTGATCTGCCCGGCACTATCGTGAAAGTTGAAAAAAACCCCGAAGACAGTGATGGTGTGGGTCCCGGCGTTTTCTCATCGTCGGGCTCCAATGTCATCGCTTTCAAGCAAGGTACAAATGTATATATCTGGCTAGATAGCAGCATTTCATCCGAATTCACATCATCGGCAGCAAAAACAGCATTAGAAGAGTGGATTTCTACACTTGACCCCGGCCTTGCGGCTGCTTCGAACTACATATACGTTTACGGCGATTTTGATGGGACAAATCAAAATGGCCATGGCGACTTTAGCGTCGATTTTTATCCGGCCATTATTGGTAGTTCGTATACTTTAAGCTCTGGCCAATTCTATTTATCGGGGACAATCAGCCATTATACGCGTTTTCTTTTCACGCCAACAACCGAATATGCTCAGCTGACAGTTTCGAAAACGCTGGTCAACAATTCCAACGATACCAGCATCGACGCCATGACCTTTGACATTGAGGTTACCTTCTCCAACGCCAGCGGCGGTCTGGATGCGATCACAGCGCCCGTCGGCGCCGTGATGGATCCCGCCAGTATTGACGCTTCGACGACGTCCGTCACATTCACCGTGACACTCGGCGACGGCGACGCGGTCGATTTTACCGGCATACCGTACGATACAACGTATATTGTTGATGAAACGGAGACCTTGTCGTCATCATGGACCGTCGGCGGTGAAGTGACATCTGCTGTAACCCTGGACGGCAGCAACGAGGACGATACCGTTACCGTTACCAACACGTATGCTCCCCCGCCAGAAACTGCTGCCTTAACAGTTGAGAAGACACTGGTCAACAATTCCAGCGATACCAGTATCGACGCCATGACCTTTGACATTGAGGTTGCCTTCTCCAACGCCAGCGGCGGTCTGGATGCGATCACAGCGCCCGTCGGCGCCGTGATGGATCCCGCCAGTATTGACGCTTCGACGACGTCTGTAACATACACCGTCACGCTCGGCGACGGCGACGCCGTCGATTTTACCGGCATACCGTACGATACAACGTATACCGTTGTTGAAACGGAGACCTTGTCGTCATCGTGGACCGTCGGCGGTGAAGTGACATCTGCTATAACCCTGGACGGCAGCAACGAGGACGATACCGTCACCGTTACCAACACGTATGCTCCCCCGCCAGATACTGCTGCCTTAACAGTCGAGAAAACGCTGGTCAACAACTCCAGTGATACCAGTATCGACGCCATGACCTTCGACATTGAGGTTACCTTCTCCAACGCCAGCGGCGGTCTGGATGCGATCACAGCGCCCGTCGGCGCCGTGATGGATCCCGCCAGTATTGACGCTTCGACGACGTCCGTCACGTTCACCGTCACACTCGGCGACGGCGACGCCGTCATCTTTGAAGATATCCCCTACGGGACAACATATGTCGTAGACGAAACCACCGCATTGTCCGACGCTTATTGGATGGTCGGCGGCGAAGTACTCTCGGCCGTGGAGCTGAACGACACGAATACGGAACCGACGGTAGAGGTTACCAACACTTACGCAGCTGGTGATCTGACCATCACCAAGACGATAACCGGTATAGGAAGCAGCAGCACCGAATTCATGATCACCGTAGAATTCGAAGGCGAATTATCGCTTGACGGTATCGTGGCCACAAACGCCACGGACGAAGGCGGCGGCGTGTACACGATGATGCTGCAGGGCGGTGAATCCGCCACATTTACAAATATCCCGATGGATACGACTTATACCGTCTCAGAAAGCTCGACGCCTTCATACTGGACGCTTGTATCGATCTTACCAAATGCTGACGGTATGTTCAGCAGTAACAGCGATATGTCGCAGACAGTCACTGTGACCAACGACTTCTATAACCCGCCACAGTACGGCAGACTCATAGTCGACAAGACTGTCTCCGGAGACGGCGCCGACGCAGATATGAAGTTCGACTTTACTGTCACGTTCCCTGCGAGTTACAACAATCTCTCCAACAGCCTTGGCCTGACAGGTACAAACGGTGTTTATACCTTCCAGCTGTCCGCCAATGACGCGCCTGTTTACTTCAATAATCTGCCTTTCGGTTTGACCTACACCGTTGCAGAAGGCGCGCTACCGAACCATTGGGCAATGGGCGCAACAAACGGCTTATCTGGAAAGATTTCCAGCTCGACAACCTATACGGCTACAATCAATAACATCTTCTCTCTTCCGCCGGAATACGGCAACCTTCTTGTTGATAAGGCTGTCACCGGCGATGACCCGGATACGACCGAACAGTTCGAGTTCACCGTTACCTTCGTCGGCGACGAGATCGCCATGATTGACAACAACGCCAGCCTCACCGGTACAGACGGCGTCTACGTGTTCATGCTGGCCGCTGACGACGCGCCCGTGATGTTTACCAACATCCCGTTGGGAACAACCTACACGGTCAGCGAAGTGGTGACAACGACCCAAATGGACGACGGCTGGGCCGGCGATAACCCGGCGTCCGGTACGATCGACGCCACCGGTACAACGAATGTGACGCTCACAAACGATAAAGCACAGGGCGTCCTCGGTGAAACCGATGACGGCGGCGATGGCACCGACCTGCCGCAGACGGGCGGTATCGCACTGGCAACGCTCCTCGGGCTGACCGGCGCCGGATTCCTGATGGCCGGCGGCGCATCCTGGCTGATCCTCAGAAAGAAAAACAGAAATACTAACTAAATACGGATACACAAAAGAAGTACCGGCTAATAGCCGGTACTTCTTTTTGTTATTATGTATCCGCTTGTGCTAAGCGTTCTATTTGATCAGCGTAATCGATCCGATCAGCGGCAGCGGTTTCATCTGCCCGTTGACCGCGTTGATGATGCCCATGATAACACCAACCAGAATAACAATCGAGCCCAGGGAATACGCGATCCACTGTACAATGGGAACAAAATAGAGAATAGAGATTATAACGCTCAGGATAATCAGTAACAGTCCCTGATTCGAGTGGTACCGCACAAACGCGGAGTTCGGCTTAGATAGTAGCGGGATCAGAATCAGAATACCGAGGTAACAAAGCACGCTGATGCCTTTGTTCTCCTCAATGTCAGCCGGACCGGACTGATACTGGCGCGGCGGCTGATTATAGCCCTGCTGATATCCGGGCTGCGGCGGCTGCTGACCGGGCTGCGCATAATAGCTTTGCGGCGGCTGCTGGCCGGACGGTGGCGCACTGTAATTTTGCTGGGGCGGCGGCTGCTGACCGGGTGGCTGCGCATAGTAGTTTTGTTGCGGCTGCTGGCCGGTCTGCGGCGCATAGTAGTTTTGCGGCGGCTGCTGGCCGGACGGTGGCGCATTGTAGTTTTGTGGCGGTGGCTGCTGGCCGGGCTGCGGTGCATAATAGCTTTGCTGCGCCGGCTGCTGGCCGGGCTGCGCATAGTAGCTTTGCTGCGGCGGCTGCTGGCCAGGCGGTGGCGCGTAGTAGTTTTGTTGCGGCGGCTGAGGCGGCGTGCTTGGTTGCGCATAAGAACCCTGCTGCTGTTCCGCCGGGGTATACGCTGCCTGTGACTGAGCAGGCGGCACGTAACTACCCTGCTGCTCGGTTGGCGCCGGCGTCGCCTGTGATTCCTGCTGCCCGTCGCTTGTTTGCTTTGTTGTTTCGGTCGCTTGCGCATCCTGAACGTCAGGCTGCTGGACTACTGTCGTTTCAGGCTCCTGCGGCATAGCCTGCTCGACCGGAGTAGCTGCCGGTGCGGACGCAGCCATCGGCTGACCGCAATTGGTACAGAATTTCGCGTCATCTGACGCGGGTGTCCCACAATTTGAACATACCGCCATACTATGACCTCCTGAATAGATGATGTTTCATAGTCTCCCGGACGCGCCGGTTACCTGTGAATAAACAGTGCGGATGAAGGGACTCGAACCCACACGTCTCTCGACACAGGAACCTAAATCCTGCATGTCTACCAATTCCATCACATCCGCGGACGATTGCTGAATAATCATATCACAAGCCCGCGCTGTCCGTCAATCGAAAACACGCTGCTAGCTGCTGTAATTCCATGAAGAAAGACGACGTCCGGCGCTTGATAGTGCCGGACGTCGTTTATAGGCTGTTCTGAGGTTGCGCGACTTACATCGGGCCACCGTTTTTACGGCTGATTTTCATCGCCCAGTTGCCAACGAGGGGGATCTTGTACTCATAATACTGACCGGCTTTGACAAGCGCGATGATCGCAAAGACGAAGAACGCGATGCTAATCAGACCAAGGATAACCGCGAAAATACCGCCGGCAAAAATACCGCCGTATATCCGTCCGGTATAAATACCGCCGTAATACGCCGCTGCCGCTGTAGCTGCGATAATGATACTGAAGATGATCTGGAAGACCCAAAGCACAGCTTCGAGTAAAAACGCCTGCATGGCGTGGAACTTAACGAACGGGCTTTCTTTTTCAATGAAGAATATTACGAGAGGTGCGGCCCATGCGACCCATTTGATGACCGGGATCCAGGACAGGACAAAGGCCACTATGTAGCACAAAAGTGCCAGTGTATTGGCGTCCATCCCCAAGGACGATCTATGCGGATTAACTTTCATTTATGTTCCCTCCGTTTTTTTATAGTTGCTCCAGAATTTACTACAATGAAATTGTATCACACGGGCTAGTATGTTGCAATATGAATGTCGAACCGGCGTGAATGTGTGCTGTTATTGAAGCAATGCGTCGAAATCGTCTTCGGACAGGATGTTGAGCCCTAAGCTTTGCGCCTTTGTCAGTTTCGAGCCGGCGTCTTCGCCGGCCAGCACGTACGTCGTCTTCTTCGACACGGACGACGACGTTTTACCGCCGTGCAGCTCGATCAGCTTTTTGGCTTCCTCTCGCGTATAGCGGCTGAGCGTACCGGTCAGCACGAACGTTAGCCCGGCAAATCGGTCGTCTTTGCGCTCGGCGCGGCTGGTCATGTTGACGCCGGCGGTTCGCAGCAGTCCGAGCAAATGCCGTGACTGCGGATTGGCGAACCACTCGGTAATATTATGAGCCGTTATCTCGCCGATATCGCCGACGGCAGTCAGGGCCTCGGTCGTCGCCGCCTCGAGCGCATCCATCGTGCCGAAATGCTCGGCGAGTGCTTTCGCCGCGCTCTGACCGACCTGTAAAATCCCGAGTGCGTTCAACAGACGCGATAAATCGTTCTGCTTCGATTTCTCGATTGCGGCGATTAAATTCTCCGCCGACTTTTTGCCGAATCTCGGCAAGTCTTCAAGTGACGCGGCGTCCAATGTGTATAAGTCTCCCGCAGAATGGATCATTTCCGCGTCAAGCAGCTGCTGTACAACAGCGATACCGAGCCCCTCAATGTCCATCGCACTGCGCGAGGCAAAATGCGCGATGTTCCGCAGCAGCTGCGCCGGGCACTCTGCGCCGCGGCAACGAATCGCCGAGCCGCCCTCGTCACGGACGGCGGCGCTGCCGCAGACTGGGCAATGGTCTGGAAATTCGTATGGCGCAGCGTCCGTCGGACGCTTGGATAAAACGACAGACAGCACCTCCGGTATGATCTCCCCCGCCTTTTGCACGACGACCGTATCCCCGACGCGGATATCCTTGTCACGGATGTAATCCTGATTGTGCAGTGACGCGTTCGTGACAGTCGTTCCCGCCAGCCTCACCGGCGCGACGAGCGCCTTGGGTGTCAGCACACCGGTGCGCCCGACCTGCACCGTGATGTCCTGGACGACGGTTTCCTTCTGCTCCGGCGGATACTTAAACGCCACAGCCCATCGCGGTGCCTTCGACGTGCTGCCAAGCACGCGCCGCGCGGCAAGGTCGTTGACTTTGATGACGGCGCCGTCGATCTCGTACGGCAGGTCTTCTCGCGTGTCGCCTATGTTCTCGATGATGGCCTTACAGGCTTCAATCGTATCCGCGTGAAAGCCGCCGACCACTTGAAATCCCAGCTTACGCAGATAGTCAAGTGTTTGCTGATGCGTCGCAAAGTCGTCGGCACTGGACTTTTGGATATTAAACGCGATGAAGTCGAGCTTGCGTGCTTTTGCCATTTCCGGGTCAATCTGACGCAGCGAACCGGCGGCGGCATTGCGCGGATTGGCCAGTAGCGGCTTATCGCTGAGCTCGCGCTCGGCGTTGAGCTCTTGGAATACGGCACGAGACATATATACCTCGCCGCGCACGGCGATGTGCGACGGGCCGCCGTCGAGTGTCAATGGTAACGATCGGATGGTCTTTAGGTTATGCGTGACGTCCTCGCCGGTAATGCCGTCGCCGCGCGTTGCGCCGCGTGTCAAAACGCCGTTGTCGTAATACAGCGCAACGGACAGCCCGTCAATCTTCGGCTCGACGACGTAGCCGCTTTTGTCTGCCGCAACGGCTACCCGCGTACCGAACGCATCGATTTCCTCCATATTAAACACGTCGTTGAGGCTCTCGAGCGGCACTTCATGCGTGACCGGCGTGAAAGCATCGGATGCGCGCCCGCCGACCTTCTGGGTCGGTGAATCCGCCGTCACGAGCTCGGAATGCGCATCTTCAAGCGCGCGTAAACGGCGCATCAGCGCATCGAACTCAGCGTCCGGTACAAGAGATTCGTTGCGCTGATAATAGGCGTCGCTGTAGTCGTTGAGCTTTTCGCGCAGCGCGGCGATTTCTTCTTTGGCGTTCATGATTGTCTCCTCTATTACGGCGCGTTGATGCTGCCGCTTTCCAGCTCCGCGTAGACGTTGGGCACCTGCCCGACGATAACTGTTTCAGCAACCTCGACAAGCGTTGTAGCCGTCGACGTGACCTCGCGTGAGCCGGGTACAAATATATCGATGACGGCCGTGACCTCTAGCATGATCTTATGCCGCGTCTGATTGATACCGGCATCCTCAAAGGTGTAGGAAAACTGCGTATTGACGCTGGCAACCGACAAAATCTTCACGACGAAATCCGGTCCACGTCCAGAAAACAGCTCGCCGCCAATGGCGTTGCCGATCGGGATGCGCAGATCGGAGATGATTTCGTTTTCGACGCGCGTAACGACGCCGCTGGCGAGCTTTGCTTGCAGCATATTGATCATCGGCATATTGGTCTCAAGCGCCGTGATGTTACCGTTATTGTCCTTTTCAAGCTTAATCATATTGGCGTATGCCAACTCGCCGCTCAGGATTTCTTCGCTGATGACGTCGTTAATGGCGACAGTGACGACCTCGTTGACCTCGGAGGCCGCAAGCTTGAGCATCAGCGGCCTTAAACGCATCAGCGTAACCATGACCGCCGCAAAAAGCAAGGCGACAATGATAAACAGCATCAGCGCCGCCCGTTTGCCGCGATGCATGGGACTGGCGTAAAAGTTGAAATGAAAGCGCCGCCGTCGCGGCCGCCTGTAGAGCATAAGGATCACTCCCCTATGCTACCTTATGCGCCTGTCTCGGCGTTTATTTGTCTGACAGTTTGTCCGGCAGGCTGTCCGCCGCCATCATAATGCCGAGCCGTCCTGCTTCGAACGTCAGACCGCCCTGTAAGTACGCCGTAAATGGCGGACGCATCGGCCCGTCGGCCGACAGCTCGATCGACGCGCCCTGCACAAACGCGCCGGCTGCCATGATGACCTGGCAATCATATCCGGGCATATCCCACGGCTCCGGGCGTACAAACGAATCGACGGGTGAAGCAGCCTGAATCCCCTCGCAAAACCGTCGGAGCGGCTCTGCCGCGCCGAACTGTACGGCTTGGATGATATCCGAGCGCGGTGCATTCCATCGCGGTGTCGTGCTGTAGCCCAGCCGCTCTAATAGCCGCGCGGTGAACACCGCTGTTTTCAGCGCCTGCGCGACAGTGTGCGGCGCGAGGAAAAATCCCTGAAACAACAGGCGGTTGTTAAACAGCGTCGCGCCGCATTCGCCACCGATGCCCGGCGTCGTCAGCCGATACGCCGCCGCCTCGACGAGATCGCTGCGTCCGGCGATGTAGCCGCCTGTCGGTGCGATGCCGCCGCCCGGATTTTTAATCAGCGAGCCGGCCATCAGGTCGGCGCCGACTGCTGTCGGCTCGGTTGTCTCGACGAACTCGCCGTAGCAGTTGTCAACGATGACCGCCGCGTCTGGATTCGCTGCGTGTACCGCGTCGGCAATCGTGCCGATGTCTTTGACAAACAGCGGCGGACGATCCGAGTACCCGCACGAGCGCTGAATGAAAACGGCTTTAACGCTTTTGTCGGTCGCGGCTTGGACGATACCGCCCAGATCGGGCGCACCGTTCTCGCTCAGCGCCACTTCTTTGTAGTCGACGCCGTAATCCTTAAGCGAGCCGCGATACGTACCGTCAATACCGATGACGCCGCGCAGCGTATCGTATGGTGCACCGGTCGCCGAGACGAGCGTATCCCCGGCTTTGAGCGCGCCGAACAGCGCCGCGGCAATCGCGTGCGTACCGTTCACAAAGCCGATACGCACGAGCGCCGCCTCGGCGTCGAACACGTCGGCATAGACGGCGTCCAGTACTTCCCTGCCCTTGTCGTTATAGCCGTATCCCGTTGTGCCGGTGAGGCACCCGTCGGACACGCGGTGCTTTTTAAACGCCGCGAGTACTTTTTCCGTATTAATCAGCGCGACGCGGTCGATCTCATCAAATCGCCCGGCGACGTCGGCCATCACCTGCTCGCCATGGTGCCTCATCGCATCGCTAACAAGACCGGAAGTCATAACAGGGCCCCCGCCTCGTTAACAAAGAGCTTTGCAAGCTTGTAGACAGCTTCCAGATCGGCGACGCTTGCGACGTTTGCCGGAGAATGCAGGTTCCGCACGGGCGCAGCAATACCGGCCGTCAGCACGCCGTCACGCGCGCGCTGGATTGTCCCGGCGTCCGTGCCGCCGGAGACGTACGTCTTCGTCTGCCATGTGATGTTGTTTTTATCTGCCAGTGATGTGAGCACCGCGTACAATTCGCGGCTGTAGATCGTCCGCCCGTCCATAAACGGGATCACAACGCCCTTGCCGACGGCACACGTCTTCTTCGCCGACGGTACGCTCGGCAGATCGGCCGCCGTCGTGTTTTCGATTACCAGCGCCACATCTGGCGCGACCTTGAACGCCGCGGTGTACGCGCCGCGCGTACCGACCTCCTCCTGCACCGTAAAAACAAACGTACAATCGACCGGCAGGTCGGATTCGATGAGTTTGATCAGTATGGCGCAGCCGGCGCGGTCGTCCAGTGCCTTGGCCTTGACGAAGCCGTCGCCAAATTCGAGCCATTGGCTGTCGAACGCGCACACGTCGCCAAGCGCGACGAGCGCTTCGGCGTCCGATTTGCTGGCAGCGCCGATGTCGATATATAGTTCGTCCAGCGTCGGGATTTTTTCGCGTTCGTCTTTTTTAAATAGATGGATCGCCTTGCAGCCGATCACGCCCGGCACGGCCTTGTCCCCGATGCGCACGGTCTTACCAAGCAATACGCGCCGGTCGATGCCGCCGACGGTGCCGAATTTCAGGTACCCGTCGTCGGTAATGCTCGTGACGATCAGGCCGACCTCGTCCATGTGCGCGCAGAGCATGAGCGACTTCTTCGGCGTCACGGCGCCCTTTTTACGCACGATGAGATTACCCATCACGTCGGTCTCGACCGATTCGGCGTGCGGCGCGACGCGTGCGGCGATAAACGCACGAACAGCGTCCTCCGATCCGGACACGCCGTCGAGCCCACACAGTTCTTTGATTAGTTCAAGCATGTCCGTCACCACCTCCGAGCGTTTTAGCCGCCTCGGCGAGCAGCAGTGCGGTGTTTTCCGCGTCTTCCAGGTTGATGAGTTCAACAGGCGTATGCATATACCGCAGCGGCATACCGACAAGCGCCGACGCGACGCCGCCGCGTGAAATCTGGATGACGCGCGCATTCGTACCCGAGTCTCCCGGCTCGACGCCGATCTGGTACGGGATACCCGATGCGTCGGCCGCGTGTATAATCTGCTGCGTGAACGCTTTGTTCATGTTGGGGCCTTTGGAAATGACGACACCGGCACCAAGTGTCTTCGCGTCCGGCTTTGCATGATCGGGCGACTTGGCATGGTCGGTATCGATGACAATGCACCAGTCCGGTGCGACGGAAAATGCCCCTGTTTCTGCCCCGCGTGTGCCGACCTCCTCCTGCGCACTGGCCAGCACGTACACGTCGACGTTAAGCGGCGTGTCCTTAAGCAGCTCAAGCGCACGGATCATACACGCGACGCCTGCGCGGTCGTCGAGCGCCTTGCCGGTAACAAGACCGTTACCGAAACGGCGCGCCCGTGTGCGATACACCGCCGGTGTGCCGATCGGTACGGCTTTTTGCGCCTGCTCGGTCGTCATACCGATGTCGATATACAAGTCTTCCGTTTTGATGGTCTTGTCCATCTCGTCGGCTTTGAGGATATGCGGCGGCGCGGCAGCCACGATGCCGATGATCGGCTCGTCGGTTAAGATTTTGATTTCTGCCGCCGGTAGCATCCGCGCGTCGACGCCGCCAAGTGCCTGAAAGCGGAGAAATCCGTCTTCAACGCCGGTGATTACAAGGCCGATTTCGTCCATATGTGCGTCAAACATCAGCTTTTTTGCGTTGGGTTTGCCGCAGCGCCGGACGGCAATCACGTTCCCCAGTATATCGGTCTGCACCGTATCGGCCAGCGGCGCGAGCAGCGCGGCGACGGCTTCGCCGACTGCGCCCTCACTGCCGGACGGCCCGTCCGCGTCACTCAGGCTGACGATAATGTCCGCAAGTGTCATGTCCTTACTCCAATCCGTTGATGATCTCTTTATAAGTATTCCCACGATGCTCAAAATTCTTGAATTGATCAAAAGATGTACATGCCGGCGATAATATGACGATATCGCCGCGCCGCGCCGCTTTGTGCGCGGCGAGCACCGCATCGCGAAAGGCTTCTTTCTCGATGATTTTCGGTTTGCCTTTAAATGTCGGCTCGCTTTCAACGGCAGCACGGATCTTCGGCGCCGTCGGCCCTGTGAGCACAAGTGTTTTAACATGCTGAACGATTGGCTCACCAAGCGCCTCAAAGCCGATCCCTTTGTCTTTGCCGCCGGCGATGAGTATGACCTTTTTGTCAAACGAACGCAATCCGGCGATGGTGCGCGTCGGGCTTGAGGCGATGGAATCGTTATAGTAGCGCACACCGCGCAGCGTCCGCACCAGCTCGATGCGGTGCGCGACGCCGCTAAACGTCTTGGCAACATGCCGGCAGATGACGGCCGGTACGCGGTCGAGCACAGCCGTGAACGCAGCCATCATATTTTCGATATTATGCGCGCCGGGCAGCGCAATCTCCGACGCGTCCATCAGCTTTTCAATTTTACTCTCCCGCGCTATATAGATGACACCGCCCAGTAAAAACACACCGTCGTCGAACGGTTGTTTGGCGCTGAAGTACCGGACACCCCCGACGGCCTCACACGCAAAATCGCGCGTGACATCGTTATCGAGGTTCAAAACCGACAGATCCGCCGGCGATTGGTATTTTATAATGCGGCGTTTAGCGTCAATATATTCGTCGAGATCCCGGTGCACGTCTAGATGGTTCGGCGTGACGTTTGTCACGACAGCGATACCGGGGCTTTTTGTCATCGTCATCAGCTGAAAGCTGGACAGCTCAACGACGGCAATGTCACTAGGCGACATCGCGTCTGCTCTGGTCAGCAGCGGTGTGCCGATGTTCCCGCCGATGTGTACGGTCTTCCCTGCCTCCCGTAACAGCTCGGCAATGATCGACGTCGTCGTCGTTTTACCGTCGCTGCCTGTCACGCCGATGATCGGGCACGGGCACACCTCGAAGAACACCTCCATCTCCGAGGTCAGCCGCGCACCGCGCGCGACGGCGTCCTGGAGTTCGGGCACGTCCGGCCGCATACCAGGCGTACGGAAAATGATGTCGGCGCCGAGGTCCGTAAGGTAGCCTTCTCCGAGACGCAGATGCGCGTCGAGCGACTCAAGCCGCGCCGCCGTCTCTCCAAGCTTATCGCGTGTCGAGCGGTCGCATGCGGTAACGTCACATCCGTGCCTCAGCAGCAGCTCGATGAGCGGTGTATTGCTTACACCGATACCGATAACGGCTATTTTCTTCCCTTTATACGTATGAATCGTTTCGGCCAGATTCACGCAATCACCCCATATCGGCCGTTTTGTATCAACACATTATATAATGGCCGCTACGCTTTTTCAAACAGAACTTGCCGCGCGTTTCCAATTGACTTTTCGTGCTTTACAACGTAGAATACAAGTTACGAGTAAGTCGGGCAGCCGCGGGAACAGGCCGAAAGGCCGTTCGTGAGGAAAGTCCGGGCTCCGCAGGGCAAGGATAACGGGTAACGCCCGCCGAAGGCGACTTCAGGACAAGTGCAACAGAGATATACCACCGTTTTCGGTGCTACGAAAGCGGTAAGGGTGGAAAAGTGAGGTAAGAGCTCACTCGGCGGCTGGAGACAGTCCGCTGCTGTAAACTCTATCCGGAGCAACACCGTGGAAAGAGCGCATGGCCGGCCCGGCCGCTCTTATGGAGGTGGCTTGAGCCCATTGGCAACGATGGGCCTAGATAGATGGCTGTCTAAGACAGAATCCGGCTTACAGACTTGCTCGTATAACAGGCCGTCTCGAAAGAGGCGGCCTGTTTATTGTATAACAACCGCAGTGCTGATGTTGCCGTGCGTCGTCCGCCCCGCCAATGGGCTTAAGGTAAAAAGAGAGCCGGTGACGATTCGTCACCGGCTCTTATTGCCGCTTATTTGCGTTTGTTCTTCTCGTAAATGATCCCCAAGCCTTCCAGCTGAAGGTCTTCGTCAAGCTTGATCTCGTGCCGACAAAACGGCATAATACGCGAGGACAAGCCGCCGGTGGCGATAACGGTAGCACGCATGCCAAGCTCTTCCTCGATTCGATCAATCATACCGTCAACCATGGAGGCGGTGCCGAAGATTGCGCCGCTTTTCATACAGTCAATAGAGTTGGCGCTGATGACCTTCTCCGGCGCTTCGATCGGTACACGCGGCAATTGCGACGTTCTGCTCGACAGCGCGTTCATCGACAGCCCGACGCCGGGATACAGCGCGCCGCCGATTAAGTTGGCTTGCTGATCGATGACGGAAATCGTCGTCGCCGTACCCATGTCAAAAATAATGATGGGCAGCGGATACTTCGAGATGGCGGCAACACCGTCGGCCACGATATCGCTGCCGAGCTGGGCAGGATCGTCGATACGGATATTGATGCCGGTCTTGATGCCCGCGCCGACGATCAGCGCGTTTTTACTGGTGACGCGCCGAACCGCGCTTTTGATCACGGTGACGAGCGGCGGCACGACGGACGAAATAATTGCACCGTCAAAAGCAGGCCCGCTGAGACCGTCGAACTCCAGGATGTTTCGGATATCGACGGCGTATTCAAATTCCGTTTTGGAGATATCGGTCACCATCCTGAAAACGTGCGAGATGGCGCCGTTGTCGATACATCCGATGACGATGTTCGAGTTACCGACGTCAATGGCTAAGAGCATTTATTTACTGGCTCCTTATTTATGGATTATTTTGTGTTTCGGTTAAGTGTTCTTTCCGACATTGATGACACGGACTGCCACCGGGCTGAGCACGATATTGCTCCCGAGCTCGACAAGGAAGTTAATGCCTGTCAGGCCGATCAGCGTGAAATAAACAATCGATGTACCGCCTGCCCATTGGACGAGGATGTCATGGTAAAAGAGTGTCATCGCGAGCAGGAATATTCCAGTATTGACGAGCGGACAAACAATGGCGGCCACAATAACGCCAAGATATCGTCTCTTTCGGGCAATCGCGCTGTACACAAGACCAGCAAGCCATCCGGCCGCGATACCTTTGACAAAAATCAAAAGGAACGTTGTCAGCGGTTTGGCCGTCCATAGGATGAGCGCTCCGGCATCTATGCCTGATACTGTACCAATCAGGACGACGACGGAAAAGACACCGCCTAGAAATGCACCCGCGCCGGGTCCGTACATCGCAGCGCCTACAACGATCGGAATCAGAACCAATGTGATGGATATCGGGCCGACCTTGATGTAATACGCCAGTACCTGCAATACTACGACAAGCGCCGTAAATATCGCCATGCCTACAAGCTTCCTCGTTTTGTTCACTGAAGAGCTTGTGCTGTTGTGGATGTTCTCCATATTAAATTCCTCCTGCTGCTGCTCACGGTATCCCGGATGCAGCGCAAATATTGTCAATGGTCGGCTGTGCCGATCACATTGCCCTGACATTCTACACGTTTACGCCTATAATTTCAACACTTTTCCGCTTAACAATAAAACTGCGCCGTTTGACTGTGCTGACTGGAAACAATAATATCCAGCTCTGGAAACAGTTCGGTGAGCTTTTTTTGCAGCGTCGGCGTCACGACATTCTCGGTGCAAAAATGATCGCCGTCGATCAGATTGATCCCCTGCTCACGCGCGTCCAGAAAGACATCGTACTTTACATCGGATGTGACGAGCGTATCGCAGCCCTGCGTAATCGCCTCTTCCAGATAGCTGCCGCCCGAGCCGCCGACTGTGGCTATTTTATAGACCGGCCGTCCCGCGTCGTGATAGCGCAGGCCATTTGTTTTAAGACTTTTCTTTAATCGCGACAGATAGTCGACAAGCGGCGTCGGCTCAGCTAAATAGCCGACGCGCCCGTAGGCGTGCGGCGTACCGGCACTGTCATGCGCTTCGTCCAGCAGATTCGTTATCTGCGTCAGTCCGGCAACGCTTGCCAGCGCGTCGTTGACGCCGCCGACGGCGGCGTCCAGATTTGTGTGCATGCAGATCGCCGACAGGCCGGCACGGAGCAGCTTTGTCAGCTTGCGGCCGGTCACTGTCTCGTCTGTGACGGTCTTTAATGAGAAGAACAGCGGATGATGCGATACGATCAACTGCGCCCCGATCGCGATCGCCTCGTCAATCACCGCGCTCGTGATATCGAGCGTGACGAGTACTTTTTGCACCTCAGTGCCGCCAAAGCCGGCGAGAAAGCCGACGTTGTCGAAGTCCATTTTAAGCGCCGGATCGGCTAGCGTCTCTAGTGCGTTCGTAATATCTTTTACTGTTGCCACTGTCGGATCTCCCCTTTTATGTGTTCAAGTCGCCGCAGCTTTTCCCGCAGCTGTGCTGCGCCTTCATGCCCGGACGCCGAGCGGCTCAGGCCGTCGAGCGCGCGTTGGTATTTAACGATTTGCTCGTTAACATAAACAGGCAGCAGCACGTCCCGTCGGCGTAGCAGCGCTACGAGCGGATCAAACGGCTCGGCCGCCGCTGTGCCTGCCGAAAATACGGTGTACAGGCGCCCGTCGTCCAGGACAAGCTGCGCATCGAACAGACCGAAGCTGCTTTCGGTAAGATAGGCCGACAGCTCGTCGAGCTTTGTCTGCGGCTGAAGTACGAGCGTGACGTCATCTTCACGCGTCCACGGGGCGTTTGATAAGATGGCCAGCATCGTCTCGCCTCCGAGACCGGCGAGCACGACCGTATCCGCGTCCGCTCGAACAATGCCGTCCAGACCATCTGTCAGGCGAAAGTCGATTTGATCAGCAACGCCGTATGCGTATGCCGTTTCACGCGCGCGCAAAAGCGGACCCTCGCGCACGTCGGCGGCGATGATTCGGCGCGCCGCGCCGGACTGCGCAAGGTACGCAGGTATGTAGCCATGATCGGTACCGACGTCGGCTACAGCCGCGCCGGGCGCAATTTTATCTGCCACAGCCTGAAGCCGCGGCGTTAGTTTAAGACGTTTCATATCCCTCAACGTTTAAAAAGCGGGGGAAACTCGTCCCCCGCTTTTTGGCTTTGTTTCTGATTAGTCTTTAACGTATTCCTGAAGCTGCTTGAAAAACTCATCAAAATCGACGCCGTGCACTTCGCACGCTTCGCCGAGTGTTTCGCCGCTGGCCATTGCGCAGCCAAGGCAGTGCATCCCAATCGAGTGGAACAGCGGTGCCGATTCCGGCGCGATATCAAGGATATCCGCAATGATCGTATCTCTAGAAATCTGTGCCATATTTAAATCCTCCATAAAATCTAATGTGTCTTGCTTGTCTCATTTAATTATATCCGATATTAACGATAATTTCAACAACCGGTTGTCCAATTATTACAACCGCCCATGGTAGTGTTTTGTACGTTTTTAAGACTACATGGTATTAAACGCACAAGAGCCTAAGCTCTGACGATCCGTCAGAACTTAAGCTCCTCGTTTGTTCGCCGGTTAACAGACCGGACGAAGGTTTACTGCGGTGTGACGCTTAAGCTTCGCGAATTCTCGCAAAACAGTCGCTGCAGTAAACGGGCCTGTCGGATTTCGGCTCGAACGGTACTTTCGCTTCGCCGCCGCAGGATGCGCAAACAGCCGTGAAATATTCTCTCGGACCGCGCGCTGCATTCTTACGCGCGTCGCGGCAGGGCTTACAGCGCTGCGGCTCGTTCTGGAAACCGCGCTCGGCATAAAATTCCTGCTCGCCGGACGTGAAAACAAACTCGTTTCCGCATTCTTTACATACCAGTGTTTTGTCTTCGTACATTTTGAAACCTCTCTTTTGACTGTTGATCGTGCCTTTTGGGCTGTTATTTTGCGTCAGCTTTCACTGATTATCGCCATAGTGAAATGATTGTGCCAGCTTTTTCCTGATTCTCTGCACAGCATTGTCCACTGATTTCGGGGTTTTATGAACCGCTCGGGCCAATTCTCTATAAGACAGGCCTTCCAGGTACATTCCCAAAACTTTTGATTCAAATCGGGACAGAGAGCCTTTAAGACAATCTGCTATTTCATCTACACGCTCTCTTGCTATCACAAATTCTTCAGGATCGCGCAAAAAAACTTTACCCTGGGCACTGTTTTCGTCAAGGTCCTGAGATTCCAAAGAAACATAGTCATTTAACGGGGTGTGCTTATTGCCGGACGCTGTTTTGATCGCGCTGTACAACCGCCTTCTGATACAAAGCTCAGCATAGGTTGTGAATTTAACTTCTTTCGACGGATCGAAGTTCCGGATCGCTGACAAAAGACCAAGTAAGCCTTCTTGTATTAAATCCTCGCTGTCGCCGCCTGCCAGAAAATATGGACGCGCGCAAATCTTAACTAGCCTGCTGTATTCATTGACGAGTTCTTCCTCCGCCGCCGGATCGCCGCGGGACGCTTTGACCCACAGCTGTTGATCGCGAACGCTCGAAAAAATGCTCATATAATTACCGAATTTGAATATTTTACAAATTATCCTTTGCTTTTACGATTATAGTGACAGCTGTGCATAATGTCAAGTATTTTGTTTAATATTTTTAATATTTACGTAATAATTAGACTAAATTATAGCGATTTTATCATATTTAATAAGTTTTCTGCCGTCTGATATGCGGCCTGTTCTGTCTTCGCTTCGACCATAACGCGGATCAGCGCTTCCGTGCCGGATGCGCGTACAAGCACCCGTCCCGTTCCGCTCAGACGTGCTTCTTCGGCCTCAATCAACTGCCGGAGCGACGCGCTGGCCATGATGGCTTGCTTGGCATCGTTACCGCCCGTCACCGGCATGTTCAGCAGCACCTGCGGATACTGCGGTACGTCCGCCACAAGCTCGGAGACGCTGCCGCCGGACGCTGCAAGAACATTCAGAAACTTGATGGCCGCCAGCTGACCGTCGCCCGTTGTGGCTTCGTCGAGGAATATAATGTGCCCCGACTGCTCCCCGCCGAGATTACAGCCCTCGCGGCGCATCATCTCCAGCACATTGCGGTCGCCGACGGCGGCGCATAGCAGCTTGAAGCCGGTGTTGTCGGCAAACTCATGGAAGCCGAGATTCGACATAACCGTCGCAACGACGGCGGCGTTCTTCAGTGTCCCCTCCCTGAGCATCCCTCGGCCGATGGCGGCCATCATTTTATCACCGTCAATCACAGCGCCGGTCTCGTCCACAACGAGACAGCGGTCGGCGTCTCCGTCAAACGCAAAGCCGACGTCAAAGCCGCCGGCCTGGACGATCGAGCACAAGGTCTCAATGTGCGTCGAGCCGCAATTCTCGTTGATATTCGTACCGTTAGGATACTCATTGATCAGGTCAAAATCGATGCCGAGCTTTAAAAACAGCCGGGCTGCCGTCTCGGAGGCCGCGCCGTTGGCGCAGTCGACCGCCACACGCAGTTCGGATAAATCGCCTTTTACCGCCCCGGCGATGTGCTCTATGTACGTCTCGGCGCCGCGTCCGTCGTCGGATAAAACGCGGCCGATGTCCCCGTGTGTTTTCTTGGCGCATTCAAAGTCACCGTCGATGATCTGCTCAATGCGCTCTTCAAGCACGTCGGAAAGCTTAAAACCGTTGGCATCAAAAATCTTGATGCCGTTATGCTCGAACGGATTGTGCGAGGCCGAGATGACGATACCCATGCCGGCATTCATGTTGATGGTTAAAAATGCAACAGCCGGCGTCGGCAGAACGCCGAGCGGAATCACGTCCGCGCCGCCGGAGCAGATACCGGCGATCAGTGCCGCCTCGAGCATATCCGACGAGACACGCGTGTCCTTGCCGATGAGAATCAGCGGCTTTTCCGGCGTTGTTTCCAGCAAAACCGTCGCTGCCGCGCAGCCTGTTTTGTACGCGAGCGTCGCGTCCAGCGTGTCGTTAACGACGCCGCGGATGCCGTCTGTTCCGAAATATTTACCCATATAGGATATCCGTCCTTTAACGTTATAGTGTCAGCTGTCCGTCGTCGCTAAAGACGAGGCCGAGATGTTCATACGCCTGCCGCGTGACGCATCGCCCGCGCGGCGTGCGCGTTAAAAAGCCCTGCTGCATTAAAAACGGCTCATACACATCTTCCAGTGTGATCGGCTCTTCGTTGATCGTCGCGGCGATCGTTTCCAGCCCGACCGGCCCGCCGCCGTAATTTTGTATGATGCTTGCAAGCAGCCTGCGGTCGATTGCGTCAAGGCCGGTACGGTCAATCTCCAGCATGGCAAGCGCCTCGTCGGCCGCCTGGCGCGAAATGATACCGTCTCCCTTGACCTGGGCAAAGTCGCGCACGCGCCGTAGCAGCCTGTTGGCTATACGCGGTGTGCCTCGGCTGCGCGAAGCGATCTCTAACGCGCCGTCCGGCTCTGTGGGAATGTTAAGCAGACGCGCCGAGCGCTCGACGATGACGGTCAGCTCCTCGGGCGAATACAGCTCCAGCTTCAGGTCGATACCGAATCGGTCACGCAGCGGCGACGAGAGCTGCCCCGACCGCGTCGTCGCACCGACAAGCGTAAAGTTTTTAAGTTCCAGGCATATCGACGTCGCCGCCGGTCCCTGCCCGATGATGATATCAAGCTTTTTATCCTCCATCGCCGGATAGAGGATCTCTTCAATCGAGCGGTTCATCCGGTGGATCTCGTCAATAAACAGTATATCGTTTTCATTGAGGTTCGTGAGCAGCGCGGCAAGGTCTTTCGGCTTTTCGATCGCCGGGCCCGACGTTTTCCGGAGCGTCACGCCCATCTCGTTGGCGATGATCGCCGCAAGCGTCGTCTTGCCCAGCCCGGGCGGGCCATGCAGCAGGACGTGGTCCAGCGGCTCCTGACGCATCCGGGCGCCCTCGATGAAAATCGATAAGTTGTGCTTGACCTTTTCCTGACCGTTGTAGTCGCTGAGCGACTGCGGGCGCAGCGCGCCCTCGCCGGCATCCTCACGGAGAAAAGAGGTCGTCAGTGCGACCGCTTCGTCAGGCTCGGCGTTTTTGCTTTCATCGGTAAAATCAATACTCATCTGTTACGCTCCGCTAATCCTTCAAACTACTTTTTAATACATCACGGATGATTTCCTCGACGGAGAGCGTCTCGACGTCGATACCGCGCAGCGCCGTGCTGATTTCCGCAGGGCTGTATCCCAGCACCGCCAGTGCCGATTGCGCGTCTGAAAGCTTTGTACCGCCGACACCGGACAGTGCCGCGGCGGTGTAGTCCGCGCCGCCGGATACCGGCATTTCCTTGGCAATTTTGTCCTTGAGCTCTAAAATGACGCGCTGTGCGATCTTTTTACCAATACCCGGCGAGCGCATCAGCGCCTTTTCATCGCCGCTGACGATCGCTACGGCGAGCGACTCCGGTGTGCCGGACGATAAAATCGACAGCGCCGCCTTCGGCCCGATGCCGCTGACGGCAATCAGCTGCTCAAAAAAACGCTTTTCCCGCTGATCGTAAAACCCGAAGATGTCAAACGCGTCTTCTTTAATATTACAATAGGTGTACAGCCGTGATTTTTTACCCGTTTCGAGCTGCGAAATCGTCGTGACCGTCGTAAAACAGGCGTACCCGACGCCACCGACGTCGATGACGGCAAGATTTGGCTCCAGCACCGCCACAACGCCTTCTAGATAGTAGAACATAGGCTGCCTCCGTCGATGTTCATCAGTGAATTTGCCACACGCGCATGGCAGATGGCGATCGCCAGCGCGTCCGCCGCGTCGTCCGGCCGCGGGACGCTGTCCATCCCGAGCAGGCGGCGCACCATTTCCATGACTTGTTTTTTATCGGCGCGTCCGTACCCGGCGACCGTCTGTTTTACCTGCAAGGGCGTATACTCGTACATTGGGATCCCGCGCTGCTCTCCGGCCAGAACAAGTACGCCGCGCCCGTGCGATACGGAGATGGCGGTTGTGAGGTTGGTATTAAAAAACAGCTCCTCGATGGCCATCGCATCCGGCTTAAAGGTGTCGATCAGCTCGATCGCGTCACGGTGGATCTGATCGAGCCGCAGCGCGAGGCGCTGTCCGGCGTTGGTCCGGATGACGCCGCAGCGAATCAGCGACTGGCAGCTGCCCGTCGCCTCGACGACGCCGAAACCGATTGTGGCGATCCCTGGATCGATCCCGAGTACGATCATACCGTCACCTGCTCTGTTATGCCGATTCGGCGTCTGTATCTAGCGTTCATTTTAGCTTCTCGCCGCACTTGGGGCAATGATCTATCCCAGAAACACCACGACGCGGCAGCCGTGCACGGCAATGCGGGCATCGCCAAAATAAAATATAGATGCCCAATCCTACGATTATTAAAGCCAGCGCGACAAATAAGAGCACCAGTTGAGTCGGCTCTTGACTAACTTTGGCTATTAATAGCAAAATAATTGCGGCTGCATACAATACCAGTGTCAGTATCTTAGAAATTTTATAATTCATTGGTCTTTTCGTCCTGTTAACGTCTTTGCCGAACGAGCCGGCATTATTTCAGCTTCTCTCCGCACGACGGGCAGTAGTCCAGATTATAATCGAAAGACTTTCGCGGGAGCGGCGCACCGCATTCCGGACATCGCCAGAATTTAATCCCTAGTACGCCTGCGGCGACAAAGTCAAGCAAAACGATTACGAACAGCACGGTCTGCACCGGCTGATTGCGGAAAAACATCGCCACGATGAGCACTGCAATGCCGCCAAGCGACACCGCTTGTATCAGTTTCCTCGCCTTTTTATAATGCATAAGCTAACCTCGCTTCGCACGGTGCCGATCAACTCGTGTACTTCTATGTATTGTACCACAGCCGATATCTGCTCGCAACACAGCGCGCCGTCTTGTTTCACACTATTCAAGGCACCGCATACACTGTATTGAAGTTTGATACCCATTTCATCATCAAGGAGGAAAACATATGCCAGATCGGGTTATGCCGGGCCCTGTTCAGGAAAATTCCTGTGTCAGAGAAGCCGTTTGCGTGCATACACGTAAGATATACGACTCCTGCAAAGACAAAGACTGCATCGAGGATCTGCGTCTTTACCCGACGCGTGAATCCCAGTGCTACATAGAAAACGCCGTCAGTGTGCGCGCGAAGTCGGCCAAACTGCTGTACGTTACGATAGATGTGGAAGAAATCACGTTTAACAAAGGATATTATACCGTCGACTTGCGGTATTTCTACAAAGTCAAGGGTGAGGCGTACTCGCTCGTGAGCCGTCCGGCCGATATCAGCGGTTTATGCGTTTTCGATAAGCGCGTTATCCTCTTCGGCAGCGAGGGCAGCGCGAAAGTATTCTCGTCCGAGACGTCGCAGCGCGGTATCGACGCGCGTACCATCGAGTCGTCCAACATGCCCGTTGCCGTGTGTGAATCTGTTGACCCCATCGTGCTGAGCATGAAGCTCGTCGATGTGTGCGACCATCACCGGGGCGACGGCGGCATGTGTGAAGTACCGTCGTTCATCGAAGAGACGTTCGGTGCCGAGCTGCTGCTCGACAACACCGACCGCCGCGTGCTTGTTACGCTCGGACAATTCTCCATCGTACGTCTGGAGCGCGACACACAGCTGCTCATCCCGTCCTACGATTACTGCATGCCGGATAAAGAGTGCCTTGGCTCCAACGAAGAGGATCCCTGCACCTTGTTCTCCCGCATCCACTTCCCCGTCGACGAATTTTTCCCGCCCGACTCACTTGACGCGCCGGAAGGTTACCGTGAAGCGCGCGGTCCACGCGGCGACGAAGAATAATCCTGCCGCTTTGTCCTGCGGCGTACATATTTTGAAACCTCTCATTACTTATCGGTACATAATAAAAACGCCCGCCGTGACGGCGGGCGTTTATTTTATTGTGGAAAGACAAATCAGCATTCAAACTCTATTGACTTTCGCATATATATTGTTATTATTTACCTGTATATGTCGTTTTTGAGAGGGGTAATATCATGCAGAAAAAACAGATCATGCTGATTTACTGGCTGTTGGCTATTCTCCCTCTAATAGTCACGGGCGTTTTGCTCCCTTTCTTCCCCGACACAATACCGGCACACTGGAGTTCTGGCGAGATTGACCGATTTAGCAGCAAATTTGAGCTACTCATTCTCCCTGGTACTATTCCGGTAATTGCCCTATTCTTTTCAGCTTTTTTTCGCTTCATTACAAAAGTATCCGATCATGATAATTCGAAATCTTCGAATGTTTCAATGATCATAATAATGATTGTGTTTAATGCAATTGTCTATATCTTATTGTTCACAACATATCGAACAACAAGTTGATTTGCTGTAATTTTTAGGGCTATTTTTAACCGTATAACAAAACGCCCGCCGTGACGGCGGGCGTTTATTTTGTCTTGAAAGCCTGTTGCGCGTTTAGTCGGTAACGTACGGCAGCAGGGCGATCTGACGGGCGCGTTTGATGGCGACCATCAGCTGGCGCTGATGCTGGGCGCACGTGCCGGTTGTCCGGCGCGGCAGGATCTTGCTGCGGTCGGAGAGGTACCGACGCAGGCGCGGGGTGTCCTTATAGTCAATGCTCTGACATCTGTCGACACAGAATTGGCATACCTTTCTGCGTTTGCGATGTCTGCCGTCTCTATCAGCCAAGGTTATTTCCTCCTATCATTGAGATGTTACGGTAATGCCGCGTAATCGGCTAGAACGGCAGATCGCCGTCGTCGTCTTCAAGCTCGGCAAACTGCGAACCGGTTACCGGCTCGGAATAGCTGCTCGAGTTATCGGACGGGGCTCTGTAGCCTGTTGTGCTTTCGCGGCTTTTTTTGCTTTCGGTAAAATAGATATTATCGGCGACTACTTCCGCCGAGCGACGCTTGTTGTTGTCTTTATCGGTCCAGTCTCGGATCTGAAGTCTGCCGGTTACGGCGGCCATCTGTCCTTTGACGAAGTATTTCGTCACAAACTCGGCTGTTTGCCGCCATGCGACGATGTCGATAAAGTCGGTCTTCTTGTCTCCGCCGTCTTTGGGCGTGTAGCCACGATCGACGGCAAGCGTAAAGCTCGATACAGCGACGCCGTTCGGTGTGTGGCGCAGCTCGGGGTCACGTGTGAGCCTGCCCATGAGTACGATTTGATTCAAGCCGAGCCTCCTATTCGCCGATGACGGTGATCAGCGATCGCATGATACCGTCTGTGATCTTTAAAACGCGGTCAAGCTCTGCCGGGAAGTCCGGTGAGGACTGGAACCGCACGAGCACGTAGTAGCCATCGGGTTTGTCGTTGATCGGATACGCAAGTCTCTTTTTACCAATCAATTCTTGCTCGTTAAGCGTACCATTGGCCTCGATCATCGCCTTGAATTTCTCCACGGTCGCGGTGATTTCTTCTTCACCCTTGTCCAGATCAATGATATACATGAGCTCGTAATTACCTGTTATTTTCGCCATTATTGCACCTCCTTCTGGTCTGACGGCCCCCAGCCTTACCGGGAGCAAGGATTATAGCCCGCAAAAATGCAGGCTAAATCATTATACATCATATTGACAGGATGTCAACAAGACATTAGAGATGCTGGAATCGGTTAAGGTTGCTCATACATTTCTTCACCGTTTGAAGCAAACTCCGACACGATCTTATCAGCAATTTCATTCAGTTTTATATATGCCTGTGAGTCGTATGCATTCATGGTGAGACTCATAAGCGATCCGGCAATTTCAAGATAATGGGCGCTTGAAGTCTCCGGTACTTTTATCATCATCTGCGCTAGGATCTGTAGCGCTTGTGAATCAGGTATTTTCATTACGAATGCAATCGCACCGAGCTTATCAATGTTTGATATGGCGCTTACTAATTGCGGACTATTTTCGTTAAGGTTTGATTGGTGTGTTTGAATATGTAAGGAGAGTTGAAATTGTGCTTCAGACACTGCTGTCTGAAAGAATGATTCTAGCCGTGATTTGTTTTGAAAATTAATTCTTAAGGTATAAGCACCTATGAGTATGTTCAATGCAACAGATATTATAAGTAGTGTAATGGTTATTTTGTTTTTCATCCTGAAATCTCCAAACATTATTTCTCTTTACATCTTATCACAACCAATAATTGTCATCAATTCATTGTTTTTATTATTTAAGTGAAACTCGCACATATAAAGACACAGCGCCGGTTTTTATCCCGGCGCTGTGCTGTATTCAGACGATTGGGGCGCAGAGAACTGCTTCCCCCAAAAAGTATAGGTGTTACGCTTTGGCCTTTTTAACCGCCTCGATGAGCGCCGGCATGACCTGCTTGAGGTTACCGACGACACCGTAATCGGCGACTTCGAAGATCGGCGCTTCGCCATCGCGGTTGATCGCGACGACGCAGTCCGAACCGGACATACCCGCCAGATGCTGGATCGCACCGGAAATACCGCAGGCGATGTACAGTTTCGGGCTGACGGTCTTACCTGTCTGTCCGACCTGGGTGATCTGCGCAATCCATCCGGCGTCGACAGCGGCGCGAGACGCACCGACGGCACCGTTGAACAGGCTCGCGAGCTCTTTGAGCTGCTCAAAGCCCTCGGCGCTGCCGACACCGCGGCCGCCGGAGACGACAACCTCGGCATCCTCGAGCTTCACGCCGTCGGCTGCTTCGGTGATTTTTTCAACAAGTGTTGTGCGGACCGTGCCGGCCGGCACGGCGATGTCTTCTTTAACAATCTCAGCCGAACGTGCCGTATCGGGCTCGCCGGGCTTAAACGTGCTCGCGCGGACGGTACCCATCTGCGGGCGCGCATCCGGAATCTGCACGACCTCGAGGGAGTTACCGCCGTAAACGGGACGCGTCCAGGAGATGACGCTGGTAGCGGCATCCATCTCGACAGCCGTTGCGTCGGCAGCAAGACCGGTCTTCACGCGCGCGGCAAGGCGCGGCGCGAGGTCGCGGCCGATGATGGTCGCGCCGATGAGAACAACGGCGGGGCTGTATTTGCCGATCAGTTCGGCCATCGCGTAGGTATACGCGTCGGTCGTGTACTCGGCGTAGTCGGCGCTGTCGACGACGATAACTTGATCGGCGCCGTATTCAGTCGCCGTTTTAACGGCTTCGTCCGTACCGCTGCCAATGACGACAGCAACAAGGCTCTGGCCCACGGCGTCAGCCATCGTGCGGCCGCCGGCGAGAAGCTCGGCACCCGTTTTCTTGGCTTTACCGTTTTCCATTTCAATCAGGGCCCAAATGTTTTTGTAGTCGCTCATATTCCGCTCCTCCTTATAAAACACCGGCGTCGCTGAGAAGCGCCACGAGTTTGTCGACGGATTCTTCGGCCGTCTCCTCTTCGATAATCACACCGCCCGTTTTGCGCTCCGGCACATAGACCTTGACGATCTTTGTGGGGGCTTCAGGCGTACCGTCAAGCTCGAGGTCGGCCGCGGTCAGGACGGGGATTTTAGCGCGGTTGGCCGCCATCTTCGTCTTAACCGACGCGTAGCGCGGCTCGTACGGTGTCTGAGACATCGTCACGACGACGGGCGTAGCCGCGGAAATAACGTTAACACCGTCATCCGACTGGCAGTTGGCTTTGACTGTGCCGTTTTCGGCGACGAGCTCCATTGCGCTCGACAGTTGCGGGTAGCCGAGCATCTCAGCCAGCTGCGGGCCGACGTGACCCGTATCGCCGTCGGCGGCCTGTTTGCCGGTCATAATCATATCAAAAGTGAGGCCTTCCGCCTTTTCGATCGCTTTGACAGCGGCGCACAGCACGACGCTCGTCGCCAGCGAATCGGCGTTTTCAAACGCCGGATCATTGATCATGTAGGCCGTGTCAGCGCCGGTGGAAAGGCAGCTTTTCAGCGCAGACTTCGTCTTTTCGTCGCCCATCGTTACAACGATGACGCGCGTTTCAGGATCGGCGTCCTTAATGCGGACAGCTGTCTCCAGCGCATACGTGTCATACTGGTTGACGATGTCGGGCACGCCGTCCATAATCATGACGTTTTTGCCGGAGTCGATCTTGATTTTCTCGATATCGGGGACCTGTTTGATGCAGACAAGAATGTTCATCCGTTTTCTCCTTTGCTATTTACCTAATACCTGACCGGCGATGACCATCTGCTGGACTTGCGACGTGCCTTCAAAGATCGTGAGCACGCGCGCGTCGCGGTACATCCGCTCGATCGGGTATTCTTTAACATAGCCGTAGCCGCCGAACATCTGCAACGCGTTGCTGACGACTTCAAGTGCCGTCTCGGTCGAGAAGTACTTGGCTATTGACGCTTCTTTCGTCACGTCCTGCTTCATATCCATAAGGTACGCGGCGTTGTAGACCAAGAGACGCGCGGCATTCAGCTTGGCTTCCATGTCGGCAATCATAAAGCGCAGTGCCTGGAAGTCGGCCAGACGCTGTCCGAACTGCTTGCGCTCTTTCATATACTCGACGGCAGCGTCCATCGCGCCCTGCGCAACGCCGATGCCCTGGCACGAAACGCCGATACGGCCTGTGTTGAGTGTTTTCATCGCGGTAATGAAGCCGCGGTCGATTTCGCCGAGGATCTCGCTCTTCGGTACGCGCACGTCTTCGAGGACGACATCGCTTGTGGCTACGCCGTGCAGACCCATTTTTTCCTCGTTTTTACCGAGGGAAACGCCCGGCAGGCTCATATCAACGATAAAGCTTGTGATGCCCTTCGCGCCCTTATCGGGATTCGTCTTGGCAAAAACGACCGTGTTTTGAGCAAACGGCGCGCCCGTAATAAAGCACTTTCTGCCGTTGAGGATATAGCTGTCACCGTCTTCAACGGCACGCGTTGTCATCGCGCCCGCGTCGGAGCCAGCGCCCGGCTCGGTCAGGCCGAAGGCCATAAACTCTTCACCGCTGGCGATTTTCGGGATATACTTCTGTTTTTGCTCCTCCGTACCGGCCAGCAGCATCGGCGCTGTGGACAGTGAGTTACACGAGGACATAACAAGGCTGGCCGCGATGCTGACCTTACAAATTTCCTCCATAACGCAAACGTACGAACGGGTATCGAGGCCGAGGCCACCGTATTCTTCGGGGATCTTTAGGCCAAAAAAGCCCATTTCCGCCATCATGTCGTAAATGCGCTGAGGCATTTCATCCGTCATGTCGACTTCATGAGCGATCGGCGCAAGCTCTTTCTCAGCAAACTCTCTTGCTAATGCGCGGATATCTTCATGGTCTTCGTTAAAAAACATCTCTCTTCCTCCAATATATGAAATTTCGGGCACTCTGCCGCTGCTTAAGCCGCCGTACTGGCGGATTTATGTCCGCCTGAGACGCGGCAGGCTTTGCAGATCACCCTTTTACGGGCTGCAGACCGCCGTTTTCAGCCTAGCGACAAAGTATTCTATCATTTGATTTAATCTGCTGTCAAGTCGTCTTTAATCCGATCTTCTAATAACACCATTCTACCGTTTCCATGTTTAAAGACGGCTACCGGCGCAGTTTGCGCCGGAGCCGCCTTTGATCATGCGTTAGAATGAATTTCACGCCAAATCTTAACTGTACGTGTTCAGCGTAACGTGACCACCGCGAAGCGGCGAACGATTCATGTCTTGTCGGCTTGCTTTGGACTACTCCTGGATGCCGGGGAGCTTCGGGATACCGGCAAAGCCCTGCCGGAGTTCTTCATCCGTGGGGATATAATCGGTCATTTCGCCGTTGTTGTAGGCCATGTACGCCGACATGTCGAAATAGCCGGTGCCGGACAGTCCGAAGAGGATCGTTTTCTCCTCGCCCGTCTCTTTGCACTTGATTGCCTCGTCAATCGCCGCGCGGATCGCGTGTGACGATTCGGGCGCGGGCAGCAGACCTTCTGTCTTGGCAAACAGCACACCGGCTTTAAACACATCCGTCTGCGTGACGGCGCGCGCTTCGTCGATGTATCCGTCGTGATGCAGCTGCGAGAGAATGGGGCTCATGCCATGATAACGCAGGCCGCCGGCGTGGTCGGGCGACGGGATAAAGCCGGAACCGAGTGTATACATTTTAGCCAGCGGTGCCACCTTGCCGGTGTCACCAAAGTCGTAAGCGAATTTGCCGCGTGTCATCGTCGGGCAGGATGCCGGCTCAACAGCGATAAAGTAGGGGCTGGTTTTACCGTTCAGCTTGTCCTGCATGAATGCCGACATCAAACCGCCGAGGTTTGAGCCGCCGCCGGCGCAGCCGATGACGATGTCAGGATAGGCGCCGATTTTCTCCATGGCCGCTTTGGCTTCAATGCCGATAACCGACTGGTGCAGCAGGACGTAATTGAGCACGCTGCCAAGCCCGTAGCGGTAGCCTTCGGTCGATACGGCAACTTCAACGGCCTCCGAAATGGCGGTGCCGAGACTGCCGGTCGAGTTGGGATTGGCTTCGAGCATCATGCGCCCGACATTCGTCGTGTCGGACGGCGAAGCGACAATCGACGCGCCATACGTTTCCATGACCGCTTTTCGGTAAGGCTTCTGCTGATAGGAAACCTTAACCATATAGACCTTACAATCCAGTCCGAAGTAAGAGCAAGCCATCGACAGCGCCGTGCCCCATTGGCCGGCGCCCGTTTCGGTCGTCATACCCTTCAGCCCCTGCTTCTTGGCATAATAGGCCTGCGCAATCGACGAGTTGAGCTTGTGGCTGCCCGACGTGTTGCTGCCCTCGAACTTATAATAGATCTTGGCCGGCGTGTCGAGTTCTTTTTCGAGATAATGCGCGCGGTATACCGGCGACGGCCGATACATTTTATAGCGATCCATAACTTCGCCGGGGATGCTGATGTACCGGTCCTTGTTGTTGAGCTCCTGTGCGACGGGCTCCTCGAGAAATACAGGCGTCATGTCGGCCGGCGTCACTGGCTTTAGGGTGCCGGGATGCAGCATTGGGCCGTGATCTGCTTTCATATCCGCGCGGATGTTATACCACGCGTCCGGGATCTCGTCTTCGCTGAGCATAATTTTATACGGTTCTTTAATCATGTTGATGCGCTCCTTTCAAGATGGACGAGACAAGCAGCAAATAAAAATACCCTTGTCTCTGCATTTACATCTGCAGGGACAAGAGTAAAAACTCCTGCGGTACCACCCAGCTTGGCGCTCTCGCGCCCACTCATTGCACATTTTTAATGTGCCGGCGTTTGTTAACGGAGCGCCAGCTCCGTCTCCCCTATTTGGCACATGCCGTTCAGGTCGACCTCCCGAGCCCATTCGTCGCTTCACCCGTACCGCGATTCCAGCCTCCGCGGCTCTCTGTGTCGGTAATAAAACGATTACTTACGCCCGATCTTCGGTTTACACAATATAATTATGATTATACGCACGCCATTGTGATTGTCAAGTATTTTTACATAATTGCGAAGCCATCACACTATTTTACATAAAATGACGAATTCTTGCTTGTCAAAAATGGCATAGGCTCGTATAATCGGAACTGGATACGTACTATACTACCATTCACCTAAGGAGGACATTTGATGATTCGCCAATACTCACAGCCCTCGACCGTTTTATTCGGGCGCGGTGCAATTTCAATCCTCGGCGAGAAGCTAAAGGAACTTGGATGTAAAAAAGCGCTCGTCGTTTTCGAGTCGGGCATCGAGGATGCCGGGATTGCGGACAAGGCATTTAAGGCTCTGACGGACGCCGGTGTCGACTACGCCGCGTTCAACGGCGTCACCCCCGATCCGTCTGTCGACGTTGTTGACGCCGGCGCAGACGTTGCAAAGGCCGCAGGTGTCGACTGTGTCGTCGGTCTCGGCGGCGGCAGCAGCCTCGATACGGCCAAGGCGATCACCGTCCTGCTTGAAAAGCCGGGCAAAGCCGCCGACTATGTGCTTGCCCAGCCAATTTTTATTGATACAAAAACGCCGATCATCCTCGTGCCGACAACCTCGGGCACCGGCAGCGAGGTTACGCGGGTCGCCATCATCTCCCGCCCCGAGTTGAACGCCAAGTGGAGCGTCTTCGTCAACACCAATTACGCCATCGTCGATCCCGAGCTAACACTGACGCTGCCGCGCGGCCAGACCGCGACGACCGGTATGGATGCGATGAGCCATGCGATCGAAGCCATGACATCGGTCATGTGGAATCCGCACAGCGACGTCGTCGGTGAGGTTGCGGTGCGTAAGATCGCCCAAAACCTTGTCACCGCGTGCAACGAGCCGGGCAATATTGACGCACGCGAGGAAATGGCGCTTGCCGCCAACTTCGCGGGTCTGGCGTTCAACGATCCGATCACGCATGTCGGCCATTCGATCGCCGACGCGCTCTCGTGCTACTTCCACACACCGCACGGCTACAACTGCGCCATTGCCCTACCGCCGACCGTCGCGCTTGTTGCGTCGGCCATGCCGGAAAAGGTCGCCGTGATCGCGAGGGCGCTCGGCGCCGAGCTGTCCGGCACGGAAACCCCCGAGCAGGTCGGCAATATCGCCGCAAACCTCCTGCGTGATCTGATGCACGCCATCGGCATCCAGTCGCTTAAGGCCATGGGCTTCGAGCGTGAAAAGGTGCTCTCTTTCGCGCCCGACGTCATGTCGAACCATCTGGCCAGCTACTGCCCCGTTAAAATTACAGAAGAAGTCGCGACAAAGTTGCTCGCTGAAGTTTACGATTCGTATCAATAAATCCATTCCATAAACCAAAACAAGCGGCCGACTTTGTCGGCCGCTTGTTTAATTTCTCATCGTTGCAAACCGCAACGTGCATTTGAACTAATCGATATCCTCCACGACGGCTTCCGGCGGCATGTCGAGCTGATGCGGGTGACGGACGTAGCTTTTTAAGTATTTGAACGCCTGCGCAAAATAAAACCCGTCACAGATGCGCTCGTCGAGCACGAGTGTGTAGTCGACGTATTTCTTCGACTCGACCGATCCGTCCGCCTGCACTTCGTAGGCACGACGCTTCATACCGAACGCCAGGAACAGCGGAATCGTGCCAAAATTGTACAGGTGATGATACACCGGCGGTATACCGATTGAACCGAGGTCGGTCACGAACAGTGATCCGTGGAACGGGCTGGCCTGAACGAGCGAACGCGGCAGCTTGCCGAAATACTCAAGTATGTTGAGAAAAAAGATTAAAAACTTCAGGATAACGCGCGGGATTTTCGCCAGCGTATTGGCCACATCGTCTGTGTCGCTGTCCTCGCCGCTTTTGAATTTATCAACCTCGGCGTTAATTTTATGGTAAATGTCGCTGATCGTATCGCGTGGGTCGAGTACAACTTTGATGGATGTCTCGCTGCCTGCTGTCGTCATTTCTTTCTTCACGATCATCACGACCTCGATGTCGTTTCTGGCATAGATGCGCTGCCCGGCGACGAATCGGTTGAGTGCCGGCTTCTGGCTGATGACCCGTACATACGACGCGAGAAACACGTGCAGCATCCCCATACCGGGAAAGCCGTCGGCGCGCTTCTGGCGTAAAAACCGATCGACCTCGGTGATCTCGATCGAGTCGGAAAAGCTGTTGTTGGAATCGTTTTTCATTTTCATGATAAACGGTGCAAACTTATTGAACGGGTCGAGCGTACGCAGAAGCCGCCCGTCGCGCCGGTCACCAAATCTTCTTTTTCTTTTTTCCATAGTCCTTCTCCTGTTGTTTACACGGTCAATATATGAATAATATATGAACAAGCCGGAACATGCAATACTTTCATACATTAAAAAACCGGCCCGCTTTTATTCGGGCCGGTTTTACGCTCAATAGACGTACTCATCGCTCATCGGATAATAGCTGCAGCTGTCAGCGCGTTTGTATTAAAGAATCGCCGGCAGCGAATCGTCGTTAAAGACCCAGTCGCGCACATGCGTGACGGAAAACGCATCATTTTTCAATCGGCAGACGACCTTTGTTATGCCGGCGTTGATAATCATCCGGCGGCACATTGTGCACGGCGTTGTGCCGGGCACATACTCGCCGGACTGCGTCTCGATACCGCTCAGGTACAGCGTCGCGCCAAGCGTATCGCGCCGCGCGGCTGAGATGATTGCATTTGCTTCCGCGTGGACGCTGCGGCACAGCTCGTAACGCTCGCCGCTGGGGATGCGCAGGCTTTCTCGCGTGCAATAGTCTAGGTCGATGCAGTTTTTACGCCCGCGCGGTGCACCGTTATAGCCGGTAGAGACGACTTCATCGTTGAGCACGATGATTGCGCCATACTTACGGCGCATGCATGTTGACCGCTCCATGACCGTTTCTGCAATGTCCAGATAGTAGTTCTCTTTGTCTTTGCGCTTCATATCCGTACCCCCATACGACGCGTCTAAGCGAGGTTTTGTAATATTATACATTTGCCGAGCGGCGCGGTCAAGCGCCAAACAGCTAAAATCGGCCATCTGTTTTCATTAAAAGTGCTATATCTGCCAATATTATAGGGCTGCAAGCACAATATATTGACTTTTTTCAAAAGAGGCATTTTATGTCTTGCATTTTAAGGCGCGGTATGCTAATATACCAAAGTGCTACACGCGCCTGTAGCTCAGCCGGATAGAGTGCGCGGCTACGAACCGCGAGATCGGGGGTTCGAGTCCCTCCAGGCGTGCCAAATTCAACAAGTGTTGACGCAGCAGTTCCCGTTTCTTTAGCGAGACGGGAACTGCTGTTTTTCTGCTGTATCGCGCTGTGCGCTGCAATCTGTACAGCTAATTGAAACAAACGTCTTTGTTGTAAACACAACAGACAAAACGGCGGGCAATCGGATATACTTAACTTATAATTAGCCTGTGCCAAAGATTGTCCCCATTTGTTTGCTTTGGCCGACAAAGCTGAAGGAGAAGTGATCTACATGATTGAACAAATTTTCAAACTATCTACCGGCGACGATAAAGCCGTGGAGAAAGTCCTTTTCGATGACAATGTCCATTATATCCATATGGTATTCAACAAAGGCCAGGGATTACCCGAGCACTTTTCTAACTCCACCGTCTACATGACTGTCAGCCGCGGACAGCTGTCGATCAGCCTGGACGAGCAGGACACCCACACGTACGCTGGCGGCACGCTGCTAAAGATCCCGTTTCAGACTAAAATGAATGTGCGAAACGAACACGACGACACGCTGGAGTTGATCGTCGTAAAAGCGCCTGCGCCGAAATCCTGACGGATTGAGCTTTTTCGCTGCATGCTTTTTCTTCCAAATAGGCGGGCTGTATGATATAATGCCGATAATATTAACAGTAGCCGCAGCACTTAAATATGCTGCGCCGCTATGGGAGGAAGTTGTATATGAACAAATCCACCGAACTGCTCCGGCAGGCTAAGACCTTTTTCATTGCCACCGCTGAAGGTGACCAACCGCGGGTGCGCCCCTTCGGTGCCGTCGCCGAGTTTGACGGAAAAACCTATATCGCCATGAACAACACCAAAAACGTCTTCAAGCAGCTGATGGCCAATCCAAAAGCCGAAATCTGCGGCATGATTGACGGCGAATGGTTCCGCATGCACGGCACACTCGTCCGTGATGACCGTAACGACGCGCGCGCGGAATTCCTCGCGCAGGCGCCGATCCCGATGTACAAAGCTGACGACGGTATTTTTGAGATTTTTTACTTCTCGGAAGTCTCCGGCGCTGTCGAGTCTTTTGCCGGTAAAAAAGAAGTATTTTAGTTTATAATAGTTAAAAGCCGGATTCTTAAGAATCCGGCTTTTTGCTGTTTAAATCGATGTATACGTCACGCTTCTCTACCGGCTTTATTCGTATGGGCCATCCAATAAAACAAAATGATAACCGGACTGCCTTAGCAGTCCGGTATTTTAAATCATATTACGAATAAGACTTCTTCTTATTCTTATTCTTCCTCGCCGCTTCTGACTTCTTACGGCGCTTGACGCTGGGGCTCTGATAATACTCTCTTTTTCTAAGATCCGAGAGCACGCCCGACTTGGCGCAACTACGCTTAAATCTCTTTAAGGCGCTGTCTAAAGATTCGTTATCCTTGACATGGACTTCCGACACTGATTTCCCTCCCTCCAAATACGCGCTTTTTGAGCACGCTTTAAGGGCCATTTTTTATGGCTTTAACAGTCATATTATAAGTTGGGCACGGATTATTGTCAAGTCCGAATTTGCCCCTACTTACCGGCTTCCAGCCGTACAGTGCAAGTGTTATTGTCAATTTTACCGATTATACCAGCACATCGGCAACGCTTTCATGATGACGTTGTGCACAGTTATATCATTTGACGATCAAGTTGATCAGCTTGTTTTTGACGATGATTTTACGCACAATCTCCTTGCCGTCAATCAGCCGCGCGATTTTTTCGTCGGCGACGGCCGCGGCGAGCACCGTGTCGTCGTCGGCGTCATTGGGAATCATAACCGTCGTTTTCAGCTTGCCCCCGACTTGTACGGCGATCTCGCGCTCGGCCTCAACAGTCTTGCTCTCGTCATATTCCGGCCAGGCGGCCTGACAAGCCAGCCCGTCAAAGCCCTGGATCTCCCACAGCTCCTCGGCAATATGCGGCGCAAACGGTGCGACAAGCGTCAAGAGCGCTTTTATATCGCCCCGGGTTGGTGCCTTATCGTAGAAATCGTTCACGAGCGCCATGAGCGTAGCGATGGCGGTATTGAACTTCATGCTCTCAATGTCGTCACCGACTTTTTTAATTGCGCGGTGCACGGCAGATTCGTTGGCGGACGAATAGCTCTCGTCGCCGTCGAGCTTCGTTTCGGACAGATTCCAAACACGGTCGAGGAAGCGCTTGCACCCCTTGACGGCGTTCGATGACCACGGCGCGGCTTTTTCAAAGTCGCCGATGAACATGATATAAAGACGCAGCGTATCCGCGCCGAATTCTCCGATAATATCGCCGGGATTGATAACGTTCCCGCGCGACTTGGACATCTTCTGTCCGTCCTCGCCGAGAATCATCCCGTGGCTCGTGCGTTTGATGTATGGCTCCGACGTCGGCACGACGCCGATGTCGTATAAAAATTTATGCCAGAAGCGCGAATATAGCAGATGTAGCGTCGTATGCTCCATACCGCCATTGTACCAGTCGACGGGTATCCAGTAGTCGAGCGCTTCTTTTGAGGCAAGCGCCTCAGCGTTATGCGGGTCAGCGTAGCGCAAGAAGTACCAGCTCGAACCCGCCCATTGCGGCATCGTGTCCGTTTCACGCTTGGCTTTGCCGCCGCATTTGGGGCACGTGGTGGTGATCCAGTCGGTCATTGCGGCCAGAGGGCTCTCGCCCGTATCGGTCGTTTCATAATTTTCAACGTCCGGCAGCAGCAGCGGCAGCTCGCTTTCCGGGATCGGCACATAACCGCAATCGTCACAATGGACGATCGGAATCGGCTCGCCCCAGTAACGCTGGCGTGAGAATACCCAATCGCGCAGCTTGTAGTTGACCTTTTGGCAACCGAGATTTTTATCGCTCAGCCATTCGGTGATTTTTTGTTTGGCATCCTCAACATTTAAACCATTCAGGAAACCGGAGTTGACCATCATGCCGGTGTCGCAGTCGGTAAATGCTTCTTTTTCAATATCACCGCCGGCGACGACCTCGATGATCGGCAGGTCGAATTTTTTAGCAAACTCCCAGTCGCGCGTATCGTGACCGGGTACGGCCATAATCGCGCCTGTGCCGTAGGTGGCCAGCACGTAGTCGGAGATGAAAATCGGGATCTCGTGACCTGTCACGGGATTGACAGCGCGCACACCCTTCAGCTCAACACCTGTTTTGTCCTTGGCCATTTCCGTGCGCTCAAAGTCAGACTTCTTGGCCGCCGCGTCCTGATAGGCGCGGACGTCGTCGGCGTTTGTAAGCCCATCCATCCATTTGTCGAGCAGCGCGTGCTCGGGCGAGATGACCATATACGTCGCGCCGAAGAGCGTATCGGGGCGCGTGGTGAACACGCGCAGAATATCGCCGGTCGTCGCGGTGAAATCGACTTCCGCGCCCGTCGAGCGGCCGATCCAGTTTTTCTGCTGTGTCTTGACGCGCTCGATGAAATCAAGATCGTCCAGATCGTCAATAAGCCGCTGTGCGTAGGCGGTAATCTTGAGCATCCACTGGCTTTTTTCGCGGCGGACGACGTCGGCGCCGCAGCGCTCGCATACGCCGTTAACGACTTCTTCGTTGGCCAGCACGCACTTGCACGACGTACACCAGTTGACCGGCATCGACGCCTTGTACGCCAGCCCGTTTTCAAACAGTTTGAGGAAAATCCACTGCGTCCATTTGTAATAGGACGGATCAGTCGTGTCAATGACACGGTCCCAATCAAAACTGTAGCCCAGCTCCTTGAGCTGCTCGGTGAAGCGCGCGATGTTCTTTTTCGTCACCACCGCGGGATGCACTTTGTTTTTGATGGCGTAGTTTTCTGTCGGCAGGCCGAACGCGTCAAACCCGATCGGAAACAGCACGTTAAGCCCCTGCATACGCTTTTTACGCGCAATGATATCCATCGCCGTATACGGACGCGGATGGCCAACATGCAGCCCCTCGCCGGATGGGTACGGAAACTCGATCAGCCCGTAAAACTTTTTACGGGCCGATGCGTTGTCGGCGGCATTGACGTTTAGTGCGTCCCATTTTTCCTGCCACTTGTTTTCTATTCTCTCAAACTCGTATCTCATATGACCATTCCTTGTCAATTATCTTCTGTGGACGGCGCGCTCCACGCGCTCGTATCGACCACAGTAGCGTCGCCCCAGAGGCGCTCCAGCGCATAGAACGCTCGGATATCCTTTAAAAACACATGCACAACGATTGATCCAAAGTCCAGCAGCACCCAGCCGCCGCCTCGATATCCTTCGGTGCGCAGTACCGGTTCCCCTTCGTCACGAAGAGCTTTGCCAAGCTCATCCGACAAGGTCTTAATCTGTGTTGTCGAGCCGGCTGTACAAATGATGAAATAGTCTGCCAGCACGGTCACCGCCGTCGTTTGGAGTACGATGATGTCCTGTGCTTTTTTAGCGTCCAGGGTTTTATACGCGAGCTTTGCCGCGTCAAGAGGTGTCAGCATGAATGCGACCCTACCTTTCCTTCTCGATGATTTTGTCCGATTGTTACCCCGCCTCGGACGGCGACGGACTTGGGCTTGGGGCCTCGCTCGGCGACGCGCTCGGACTTGGCGATGCACTCGGCGACGGCGTTACCCCATCCGACGGGCTCGCGCTTGGGTCGGGGCTTGCCGATGGCGACGCGCTCGGCGATGGTGATACCCCATCCGTCGGGCTCGTGCTTGGGTCGGGACTTCCCGATGGCGATGCGCTCGGCGACGGTGTTACCCCATCCGTCGGGCTCGCACTTGGGTCGGGACTTTCCGATGGCGACGCGCTCGGCTCTTCGCTCGGTGATGGGCTCGGGCTTGGACTTGGACTCGGGCTCGGACTCGGCGACGACGAGCCGCCTGAGGATGTACCGGTACCCCACGACGATGAACCGGCCCAGTTGCCGTCCGTCACGTACAAGCTGCCGTTAGAATCACGCGTCAGGATGCTCAGTTCCCCGACCGTGATATCCTCCGCGAAGGGGTTGAGCTTTTCGTTAATCATTGCGAGCCAGTCATTGACATAGATCGTCACATAGGAATTATTGTTGACTTCATCGAAATAGTTAGCCGGCAACGTCTCAAACGTGATATTCTCGGCATCCATTTTATAAAACTCTTTGCCAAGCCAGATGACTTCGCCTTCTGACAAGTTCGTGTCGACATACTTTATAAATATTTTAGCCAGTTCAAAAACATTAAGCCTGTTCTGCTTTTCAATGATCTGCGCGCTCGCCGACATCAGGAAATCCTGCTGCACTTCGATGCGGCCAATGTCGCCGGTCGCATAGCTATGGCGGAAGCGGACGACCCAAAGCGCCTTTTCGCCGTTGAGCGTTTGCATACCGGCGTTCAGATGGATATACAGATCCTGGCTCGGATCCTCGTAGTTCATGTCGACCGGCACGTCGAACTCGACGCCGTCAACGGCGTCAACAAGCGCGGCGAACGCGTCCAGATCGACGGTGATGTAGAAGTCGGGTTTGAAGCCGAGTAGGTCGGCCATCCCGTCCATCAAGCCGTCCATCCCGACGTTGGCGTAAAGGGAGTTGGCCTTTCTTGTATACCACGAAACGTTGACGAGCGTATCGCGCGGAACATTAACAACGTGCAGAGTATAATTGTCCGCATCAAAATTGACGACCATCATGGTGTCGGTGTTGCCGTTGTCGTCGTCCATGCCGACCACAACAAATGTGAAGATATTATCGGTCTTGCGGCCGGTCTGCGTCATCGGCGCGTCCGTAACACCGCCATCCGGTTTGGTGGTAACCGCAGGCACCCTCGGCTCGGTTTCCGGTGGTTTAACGCCGAGCTTCCAGACGCAAAACAACACAGCTGCCAACGCTGCGATAATCAGTAATACTGTCAGAATAACGCGCAGCGCTTTACCGCGCCGACGCTGTTTTTTTGCTCTGGGTGCCGGTTGTCTGTTATTTTCACGACCGGCCGACGTGCCTGCCGCCTGCGCGGCACGGCGGGTACCGTTATTAGAATATCGGCCGTTTTTTTTATTGCCGGATAATTTCATTGCTGTGATCCCCTTTTGTACCTGGGCTTGTGCTCAAGCAGCCAGTCTCTGGCCTGCTCGGTATACTGGTGCGGTACAATCCCACGTGACCTTAAATCCTCAATGCTCATACTTAAGCCTGTGATAATGGCCTGATCTAGGTCACTGTACGCAAGGCTTCTGAGCTCTTCAACGCCGTCAAACCGGCGTGTTGATTCAATATAGTCGGCCATATAAATGATTTTTTCCAAAAGCGTCATGTCGGGTCTGCCGGTCGTATGCCAAAAAATTGCGTCATGCACCTGTTGTGACGCACCAAACAGTCCGCGGGCCAGCGCCGCGCCTGTTTTTGCGTGCAGCAGTTTGACCTCAACGCTTTCGACAGCGTCAGTCATAATATCATATTCCCTGCACAGTTGCAACTGATCGTCCATGCCCTGACGCTTGGTGATATCGTGTAAAATCGCGGCCTCCCGCGCTTCTCCGACGTCGGCGCCCCAGCGTCGCGCCAAGCGGACGGCTTCCTCTTCACAGGCCGCTACGTGCGCGATTCTACTGGGCTTTAGCATCTCGTAGGCCTTTTGACGCAGCCAGTTAAAATCCGGTTTGGCGCCATACAGCCTGTTTTGAATGATATACGCGTACGTCTCGTCCTCGATGAACGACGCACCGCCGCGCCCCGGCAGCAGGCGGCGTAGTTGTGAGGAGGAGATATCGGTCGCGTCGTGCTCGACGAGCACCGCGTCCATCCCGAATCGATCTTTAAAGCCGGCAGCTGCCGTACGGATCGCATCGCGCTCTCCCCCGCGCCGGGTAAACACGGCCACACGCGCAAGCTCAAGCAGCTCCGTAACGTTTTTCCACGCGTCGAGCATGACGAACATGTCTGTGCCGACAATCAGCCACAGCTCCGCATCCGGATGATCGGCAGCCAGACGTCTGAGTGTCTGGACCGTATAGCTTACGCCGCCGCGAACAAGCTCCATGTCGCTGACTTCGGCGACGCCGATTGACCGGAACGACCGCTCCGCCATCTCAAGACGCTGTATGCCGGTCGGCGAACCGGTCGGCAGCTGCTTATGCGGCGGGATGCCGCTGGGCACGATGTACAGTTTGTCGAGCGCGAGCCCCGCGGCGGCAGCCGCCGCCGCGCTGATATGTCCCTTGTGCGGCGGATTAAAAGTACCGCCGTAAACGCCTAGCTTCAAATTCACCACTCACCCATCACGCCGGATTATTGCTTTATTTAACGAGCCGGATACGCTTCTCTTTCGTGAGCTCTCGGCTTTCCTTATATAGTACGAAGCGCGAGCCGATCGACTGCACCGTCTCGGCGCCTGTCATACGTGCGAGCGCCTCAGCCGCCTCGCGGGCCGAGAGCATCGAGGCCTCCAGCACGCGCCCCTTGACGAGCTCGCGCGCCGTCAATGCGTCGGCCGTTTGCTTGACGACGTTGTCGGTAATGCCGCCCTTGCCGATCTGTAAGATTGTATCGATTGAATTGGCCATGCCGCGCAGTTGTGCGCGCTGCCTACTTGTGAGCATAGTATGCCTCCATTTTATACGCCGTTATGGCGGCGTCATTTTTCTATGTTATTCAGATAGAGTTTGAGCTTTGGCGCAAAGGCGCGTAACGCATGACCGCGGTGCGACACGGTGTTTTTCTCCGCCTGTGTCATCTCCGCCATGCTTTTGTATGTACCGCTGACTAAAAAGATCGGATCATAACCGAATCCGCCATCGCCGCGCGGCGCGTGGAGAATCTCGCCGGGGCAAACACCCTCGGCGGACACGACATGCCCGTCCGGAAAGACGCAGACAATACTTGAGACGAATTTAGCCGCGCGATGTTCCTCACCGTCAAGACGCTGCAGCAGCAAGGCGTTGCGTCCGTCGTCGTCAAGCCCCTCGCCGCCGTAGCGTTTGGACCAGACACCCGGCGCGCCGCCGAGCGCGTCGACCATGAGGCCGGAATCATCGGCGAGGGCGGGCATCCCGGATATCGTCATCGCGTCGGTCGCCTTGATGCGCGCGTTTTCATAAAAGGTTGTGCCCGTTTCTTCGGCGTCTGAGACAACACCAGCTTGTTTTAAGGAGATAACGTCGATACCAAGCTCAGACAGGATCGCCTGCATCTCAGCGAGTTTGCCGGCGTTGTTGCTGGCCAGTAAAAATGTCATTTCAGCAGTGCCTCCGAGAAGCTGCGCGCGTCAAACGCCAACAGATCATCCGGCTTTTCACCGACGCCGATAAACTTTACCGGCAGCGCCAGCTGATCGGCAATAGCGAAGACGATCCCGCCCTTGGCTGTACCGTCTAGTTTCGTGAGCACGAGCCCGGAGATACCGGCCGATTCCTTGAACGTTTTGGCCTGAATGAGGCCGTTTTGCCCCGTCGTCGCATCGACGACGAGCAGCGTCTCACGGTCGGCACCGGGCAGCTCTCGGTCGATGATCCGGCTGATCTTGTTCAGCTCGTTCATCAGATTTGATTTATTATGCAGCCGGCCGGCCGTATCGCAAATGATGAGATCCGCGCCGCGCGCCTTGGCTGCGGCGATCGCGTCAAATACGACGGACGCGGGGTCGGCGCCTTCGTCACGCCGGACGATTTCGGCGCCGGCGCGCTCGGCCCAGACGCTGAGCTGTTCGCCGGCCGCCGCGCGGAACGTATCGCCAGCGCACAGCAGCACTTTCTTTCCCTCATTTTTATATTTGAGTGCAAGCTTGCCGATCGTCGTCGTTTTCCCAACGCCGTTGACGCCGATAACAAGAACGACAGACGGCGTCGTCGTGAGCGTCATCGCACTGTCTCCCACGCTCAGGATGTCCATCAGGATGTCCTCGAGCGCCTTTTCGATCTCCTCGCCCGTGCGATAGCCTTCCTGACGTGTCACCTCACGCAGCCGCTCAACGGCTTCCGTCGCCGTTGAGACGCCAAGGTCGGCGAGAATGAGCGTTTCCTCCAGCTCCTCGAAAAATTCTTCGTTAGCGCCGGTAAACGCGGCAAACATGCCATTGAGCTGAACGGAAATATTCTTTTTCGTCTTTTGCAGTCCCTCACGGACGCGCTCAAAAAAACCCACTCGGTTGTCCTCCACTTGCTGCGGTATGTATCACACGACGCGTCTACGCGCGTTTTTTAATCGTTTGCTCGGCCTCGGCGAGATCGATGCTGATCACGCGCGACACGCCCTGCTCCTGCATTGTTACCCCATACAACACGTCGGCCTCTTCCATCGTGCCGCGGTGATGCGTGATGACGATCATCTGCGTCTTTTCCGACATTTTACGCATGTTGCCGGCAAATCGGCGGACGTTGGCCTCGTCGAGCGCGGCTTCAATCTCGTCCATAACAACAAACGGTGTCGGCCGGACTTTTAAGATCGCGAAGTACAGCGCGATGGCGACAAACGCTTTCTCTCCGCCCGATAAGAGCGTAATCGTCTTGAGTGACTTGCCCGGCGGCTGCACCTTGATCTCGATGCCGCAGTTAAGAATGTCCTCAGGGTCGTCGAGCTCGAGTGACGCTTGTCCGCCGCCGAAAAATTCCAGAAACGTCTCACGGAAGCTCTCGCGGATGACTTCAAACTCACGCGCGAACAGTTCACGCATCTCTTTAGTAATGTCACGGATAATCGTTTGTAACTCTTGTTTTGCTTGTTCGATATCGTCGCGCTGGCCGGTCAGGTATTCATAGCGCGTGTTGACGCGGTCAAACTCCTCGATCGCGCCGATGTTCGGGTTGCCAAGTTTTGATATTTCGCGCTTGAGCTCGGCAATGCGCCGCTTCGACTCTGTGACGCTCGTGAGTTGCTGCCGCGCGGCAATCGCCGCCGACCGGGTCAGCTCGTACATATCCCAGAGCTTATCGATGATCTGTTTTTCTTCAAGCTCAGCCGATACTTTCTTTTGTTCCAGGTGTCCGCATTCGCGCTCGAGGCGTATCAGCTCGTTGTTTTTATCTTGCAGCTGCTTATCGCGCCGGGTGCGGTCGGCTTCCAGACTGAGCTTTTCGGCTGTAATTGTCTCCGTCTGCGCTTTGAGTGACGTCTCTTTTTCTTGCAGCTGGCTCAGCGACGTCTCCTGCGCGGCGATGTCCGCAAGAATTGTTTCATGGCGCAATAGCAGCTCGTCTAAATAGGCCTGCTGCTGCTCGCGCCCGCCCGTCAGTGAGCTGCGGAGCGCCGACAGCTCGGCGACAGCTTTGACAAACGCGTCACGCTCGGCGCTCAGCGACGCGTCTTTAGCGCGCAGCTCACTGACCGCGGTAGAGACAGCGTCGCGCTCTTCAAGCAGTGCCTGCTGGCCCTGTGTATCCTCAGCGATCGACGCGCGCACGGTACTCAGTTCATGCTCAAGCGCGGCGATCTGTCCGCGCGTTTCGTCTGTCTTTGCCGTATTGTCCGCGATACGCTTTTTGAGCGTTTCGGTTTCTGCACTTAAAGCTGCGGCAGCTTCGGCCGCCGCGTTGAGCATCTGCGCGCTGTGGCGCGCCTCCGCCTCAAGGCCGAGGATCTGGTCGTCAAGCACGCGGATGTCGGCACTGGAGGTTTCAAGTTCAAACTCCGCCGCGTTTTTCTCGCGCACGGCGTCCTGATATTCCTGTTCAATCTTCTGCGCGTCGGCCTCTAAGCGTTTTTGCTGGCCGGACAGCTGCTTGAGCTCGTTGGCGCGCGACAAAATGCCCGCGTTATAGGACGACGAGCCGCCCGTCATCGAGCCGCCGGCATTGATGACCTGTCCGTCGAGCGTGACGATCCGGAAGCTGTTGCCGTTACGCCGCGCGATACGGATGGCGCTGTCAAGCGTGTCCGCGACGGCGACGCGGCCGAGAAGGCTGCGGTAGATACCGGCGTACCGCTCATCAAACCGGACGAGATCGATCGCCAATCCCTCGTAGCCGGGATCGTCGTCGAGTCCCTTGACGCTCAAGACATTGCCGCGAACGGTTGAGACCGGCAAAAACGTCGCCCGGCCGCCATCGCGCCGTTTGAGATAGTTGATGGCGCGTTTGCCGTCCTCCTCGGCATCGACGATGACGTTTTGCAGCGCGCCGCCGAGCGCCGTTTCGATGGCAACCGCGTATTGATCGTCCGTCTTGACGAGGTCACCGACCGTACCGCGGATGCCCGTCAGAACGCCTCGGGACGCGTCTTGCATGATGAGCTTGACGGCCTTCGAGTAGCCCTGATAATGTTTTTCCATCTCCGTGAGCAAGTTGATGCGCGATTTGAGCGCGCCAAGCTCCATCGTCATTGCCGTTTTGCTCTCGCCGGCCGTTTCGGCTTTTTTGCGGCGGCTTTCAACGCGCAGCACGTAACCGTTGATCACGTTTTGCAGGCCCTGACGCTCTTCACGCACTTTTTTTAGTGCCGCGTCACGGTCGTCGCGTTCGGCTTCAAGTGCGCGGCGCTGTGATGCAGCCTTGGCTGATTCCTGCGCGACGAGCTCCTCTCGGTCAAGCATCTCCTGTGCCGACGACGCGAGCGCCGACAGCGTCGAGCGTGCGTCACCGATTGACGCGTTCAGTTCGTTCTCTTTCGTCAGCAAGGCACCGACCCGGCGCGAGGATTCGCCCGATGTATCGGCGATCTTTTGCAGCTGGGCGCTCAGCGCCGTCGACTGCTCGGCGAGCGCCGCTTTATCGGCGTCAATCTCCGCGATGCGGGCCTCTCGCTCGGCAATTTGCGTCTTGATGCCGCCGTCGCGCCCCGCCTGCTCGTCGAGCTCTCGGCGTACGCGGTCTGTTTCGGCGACTGTATTGTCAAGCTTTGTGTGCAATACGGCGACGGCACTCTCGCGCTCGGCGCGCTTTGCATCCAGCTCAGAGATCGTCTGACGGACTTCTTCAAGCTGGAGATCCTTGTCGTGCATTTTTTCTGTAAACGCGTCTAATGACGCGTAATAGTCGTCCAGTTCAGCCTGCGCTTCGTCTTTTTGGCGCAGCGCGGCGTTTAAGTCGTCTTCAGCCTTTGTAGCCTGCTGCTGCAAGGTGTCCAGCGTGTGCGTCCACAGCGATATCTCCTGCTCGCGCAGCTCATCGCGTAAAAGCAGATAGCGCTTGGCGATCTCTGCTTGCTCACGCAGCGGCTCGACCTGCAGTTCGAGCTCGGAAATCTTGTCGCCCATGCGCACGAGGTTTTCGTCTGTGTGCGCGAGCTTGCGTTCGGATTCTTCCTTGCGATGGCGAAAACGCGAGATGCCGGCCGCTTCTTCAAAGATTTCGCGCCGGTCGGTGCTGCGTGCCGATAAGATCGCATCAATCTTGCCCTGACCGATGATGCTGTAGCCCTCGCGCCCTAGGCCGGTGTCCATGAGCAGCTCGTTGATGTCCTTAAGGCGCACATTCTGCTTGTTAATAAAATACTCACTGTCGCCCGACCGGTAATACCGGCGTGTGATCGCGACCTCGGTATAGTCGATATTAAAGAGCTTGTCCGTATTATCAACAATCAGCGAGACCTCAGCAAAGCCGACCTGCGGCCGCTTGAGTGTCCCGCCGAAAATGACGTCCTCCATTTTTCCGCCGCGCAGCGTCCGTGTCGACTGTTCGCCCATGACCCATAAAACAGCGTCGGCAATGTTCGATTTGCCGCTCCCGTTCGGCCCGACGATCGCCGTGACAGGCCGATCAAACGCCAAGCGCGTCTTTTCCGGGAACGATTTAAAGCCCTGAATTTCCAAAGACTTCAAATACAAAGTGCCTCACCGCCCATTCATCATTCATACAATTCATATTATTATAGCTGTTTCAGCCGCGCTTTTCAATGCGCACAATGACAGTTTGCAATGTTTGTCCGGCGGCCGATGTCAAGCAAGGTTTTCCAGTGCAATACGCGCCGCTTCCTGTTCGGCCTGCTTTTTGCTGCGTCCGGTGCCCGATCCGTGTACCTGCCCGTTGAGACAAACCTCCACGGTAAACTGCTTCATATGATCCGGCCCGCTTTCGCCGACCAGATTGTACTCAAGCGTCTGCCCGTTCGTCTTCTGGATCAGCTCCTGAAGCGCCGTCTTGTAGTCGGTTGCCGGCTGGATGCCAGTCGACAACTGATAGAGCACGAACCGACCGACGACATGTCCGGCAGGGATGATCCCGCCGTCGAGAAACACGGCGGCAATAACGGCTTCAAACGCGTCGGCCAGAATCGAGGGGCGCTGCCGGCCGCCGGCGATTTCCTCGCCCCGCCCGAGCCGCAAAAACCGCCCGAGTCCGAGCGCGGACGCCGCCTGTTCAAGGCTTTGCTCACAAACGAGCTCGGCACGCGTGCGTGTCATCTGCCCCTCGGGCATGTTCGGCTCATTTTTATACAGGTACTCCGCAACGATGAACCCCAAAATGGAGTCACCCAGAAACTCCAGACGCTCGTTGCTCACAGCGCCGGATTTTTTGTTTTCATTGGCGAAGGAGCTGTGCGTCAGCGCCGTTTCGAGCAGCTTCTTTTTTTGAAAGGTATAGCCGAGATTGGCTTCCAGGCCCTCCATCATAGTACAGTCCTCCTTCACATGCTCGCCTAACTAAAAGAAGGGCGGGTCCTCCCCCGCCCTTGAAAATACGTCTGTTCAATCGATCGTGTTGGATAAATACCGGTATACATCACCGACGGTGACGAGCTTGAACAGCGTTTCCTCGTCTGCCTCCGGAATGTCAAACTCCGTCTCAATGGCCATCGTCAACTCGACGACGTCCAGTGAATCGGCACCCAGATCGTCTGCAAAAGACGTATCCATATCGATCAAGTCTTCGCTGACTGAAAACTGCTCGGATATAAGTGCACGCAGTTTCTCAAAAATCACCGATAACCACCCCGCTTTAACAAGATTGCGGCTTTGACCGCCTATCTAACGAAATATTAAAGCGTGCGTTTTCATTTGTCAACAGTTTTAGGCCGGTGTTTTAAGGATTTTTTTCTGAAATATCCGTGACCTTCATCCGATCAATATTCGCGCGAATATCATCGGCAACGGCAGCGTCGACCGACGCAACGGCCTGGCGGATGGCATTTTTAATCGACGCGGCGTTTGATGAACCGTGCGCCTTAATAACAGGCTTAGCGATGCCAAGCAGCGCCGTACCGCCGACGCTGTCGGCGTTCAGCCGCGCCTTCAGCGACGAAAACTCGCCTTTAACCATCAGCGCAGCCAGCTTTGTCAAAGCATTTTTCATAAAGGATGCTTTAATCTCGCGCATGATAAACGCCGCCGTGCCTTCGATGGCTTTGAGCAGGATATTGCCCGTGTACCCATCGGCGACGATCACATCGCACTCGCCGAGCATCGCCCCCTTGGATTCGACATTCCCGACAAAGTTGAACGCGCCGCCCTGCGCCGCCTCCGTGAGCAGTGCGTGCGCGGCACGCTGGAGCTCACCGCCCTTATTTTCCTCCGTACCGATATTTAAAAGACCGATACGCGGCTTGTCGATCTTCAGCACACGGTCGGCGTAAAACGCACCCATAAACGCAAACTGCAAAAGATATTCGGGCGTGCATTCGGCGTTTGCACCGCAATCGATGAGCACGGCACCCTTTTCCGTTACCGGTAAAACAGGCGCGAGCGCGGCGCGGCGGATGCCCTTCACCCTGCCGACGGTCAACGTCGACGCTGTGAGCAGCGCGCCGGTGCTGCCGGCCGACACAAACGCGTCGCCATTGCCGTCACGCAGCATACGCAGGCCGACAGACATGGACGAATCCTTCTTCTCACGCGCGGCGGCAACGGGGTCGTCGCACATCGCGACAACTTCTGAAGCGTTGGCAACCTGAATGCATTTAGGCAGCTCTTTAAGCCCCATCTTTTCCAGGCTGCGCAGGATCGTCTCGACCTTGCCTGTCAAAATCAGCTCGACATTATACGCCTGGCACGCCTCGACGGCGCCCTTGACGATCTCGTCCGGGGCGTTGTCGCCTCCCATCGCGTCAACGATTATCTTCATCCTGTGACTCCTTTCGCGCGCGCGAGGATCTCCAGCGACCGCGCTGAAATTGCTTGATTCTTGTTTCGTTTTCCCTTGACCCGATACCCCAGCGGAGCGATGAGTCCGAAATTAATGTTCATCGGTTGAAAATCACCGACACTGCCGCCCGAAACGTACAGTGAAAGCGCGCCAAGCGCCGTTTCAGCCGGAAAATCGATCGGCGGCTGCTCCTGCAGCGCCCGCGCCGTCTCGATACCTGCCAGCAACCCTGACGCGGCCGACTCGACGTAGCCCTCGACACCGGTGATTTGTCCGGCAAAGCCGATGCGTGGATTGGTTCGTAAACGGTAATATCGGTCGAGCAGCTTGGGTGCATTAAGATACGTGTTGCGATGCATGACGCCAAAACGCGAAAACGACGCATTTTTTAACGCCGGGATCATCGAAAAGACGCGCTGCTGCTCTCCAAACTTTAAGTGTGTCTGAAATCCGACGATGTTATACAGCGTCCCCTCGGCGTTGTCTCGCCGGAGCTGGACAACGGCATACGGTTCGTGACCTGTTTTAGGGTCGCGCAGGCCGACAGGCTTGAGCGGCCCGTAGCGCATCGTATCCTCGCCGCGCCGTGCCATGACCTCGATCGGCATGCAGCCCTCAAACACGCCCGCATCCTCAAAGCCATGCACAGCGGCTTCTTCAGCAGACGCGAGCGCCTCTCTGAACGCAATATATTCCTCGCGCGTCATCGGGCAGTTGACGTAGTCGGCCGTACCCTTGTCGTAGCGCGAGGCGAGCCACGCGCTCGTCATGTCAATGCTGTCTGCCTCGACGATGGGCGCCGCGGCGTCATAAAAGCTTAAAAACTGTCCGCCGCCGAGCAGTGCGGCGATTGCGTCGGCAAGCTTGTCCGACGTGAGCGGCCCCGTCGCGATAATAACGTGCCCGTCGGGGATCTCGGTCTGTTCACGCTGTGTGATCTCGATCAGCGGATGCGTGCGGATCTTGTCTGTCACCATGGCAGAAAAGCGCGTGCGATCGACGGCCAGCGCGCCGCCGGCCGGTACACGCGTCGCGTCGGCGCAAGCCATAACAACGCTGCTGAACTGCCGCATTTCTTCTTTAAGCAGGCCGACAGCGTTCGACAGCTCGTCGCTGCGCAACGAGTTGGAGCAAACCAACTCGCAAAAATCGTCTGATACGTGTGCCGGGGACTTAGCTTCGGGCTTCATCTCAATAAGCGTAACGGGCACGCCGTGCTCGGCCATCTGCCAGGCCGCCTCGCATCCGGCCAGTCCCGCGCCGACGACTGTTACGTCCGTCATGCTTCGCTGCCGGTGGCCTTTTTACCGGTCGTACGGCCTGTTTTCTTCGCGCCCGACGCAGGCTTTTTAGCGCTCTTTGTCGTTTTTGTGCTCTTGGCACTTTTAGACGATTTGGATGTTGTCTTGCTTCTCGTTGTTTTCGTTGTCTTTTTTGCGCTGGACTTCGTTGTATCCTGCGCGGCGGCATCGGTGCCGTCCTCGGTTTTCTTCTTTTTATAGCCGCGCTGATCCTCCGGCAGGAAGCGCTCGCATTTCTCATTGATGCAAAACGGCTTTTTAAAGCCTCTGCCTGACTTTTTAAACAGTGTTTGCCCGCAGGACGGACAGTCGTCTTTTGTCGGCACGTCCCACGTCATGAAATCGCAGCCTTTGTTGAGCTGATCGCAAGCGTAGTAGGTATAACCGTTGCGTGACGTCCGTTTGAGGATGCGGCTCGAGCACTTCGGGCAGCGGCCCGGCATTTCAACAACAATCGGCTTGGTAAAGCTGCACTCTGGATAGCCCGGGCATGCTAAAAACCGGCCGAACCGTCCGCTCTTAATAACCAGCTGCTTACCGCAGACGTCGCATATCTCATCCGAGACCTCGTCAGGTACTTTGATGCGTTCGCCCTCAAGCGCCTTTTCGGCTTTCTCGAACGCGTCGTCAAAGCCCTTGTAAAACTCAGCTAAGAGGCTCTTCCAGTCTTTGACGCCCTTTTCAACGCTGTCGAGCGACTCTTCCATCCGCGCGGTGAATTGCAGGTCGACGACGTCCGGGAAGCGCTCTTTCATCAGCGTCGTAACGACTTCACCAAGGATCGTCGGTCGCAGATTTTTGCCCTCTTTTATGACATACTCTCGGCTAATGATCGTCGTAATCGTCGGCGCGTAAGTACTCGGGCGCCCAACGCCCGATTCCTCCATCGCCTTGATAAGCGTCGCCTCGGAGTATCTTGGCGGCGGCTGCGTAAATTTCTGCTCGCGCTTGATATCCTCAAGCTGCAGCTGCTCGCCGGTTTCAAGGTCGGGCAGCGGCGAAGACTTTTCTGTCTTTTCGTCGTCGCGGCCTTCCTCGTAAACGGCGGTGAAGCCGGCAAACTTGACGACTGTATGTGTCGCACGGAACATATAGCCTGCCGATCCGACATCGACAGTGACGCTGTCATAGATCGCCGGGGTCATCTGGCTGGCGATAAACCGGCTCCAGATCAGCCGATACAGCTTATACTGATCATTCGTGACAGTGCTCTTGATCCGGTCGGGCGTGATATAAGCGCTGGACGGACGGATGGCTTCATGGGCGTCCTGCGCGCTGTTTTTTGATTTAAAACGTGTCGGCTGTCCGGGATAATATTCGCTGCCATAGCGCTCGGTGATGAGCGCTTGCGCGTCGCCGAGGGCTTCCTCGGACAGACGCAGCGAATCGGTACGCATGTAAGTAATCAAACCGACAGTGCCTTCGCCTTCAATGTCGACGCCCTCATAGAGCTGCTGTGCAATCGACATCGTACGCCGCGGTGTCATACCGAGCTTACGCGAGGCTTCCTGCTGCAGCGTGGACGTGATGAACGGCGGCGACGGCGACTTTTTCCGGTCGGTGCGCTTGATGTTCTCGACGCTGAACGGCTCTTTGCTGACAGCCTCGACTACTGTCTCGACATCTTCGGCGCTCTTCAGTTCTGATTTTTTCCCGTTTTTACCGTAAAAGTTTGCTGTGAAGCGACCCTCTTTGACAAGACGTGACAGATCGGCTTCGAGCAGCCAGTATTCCTCCGGCACGAATGCACGGATTTCGTCCTCACGATCGACGACCATCCGCGTCGCCACAGACTGCACGCGTCCGGCCGACAGGCCGCGGCGGATCTTCCGCCACAGTAGCGGACTGAGCTTATAACCAACGATTCTATCCAGAATGCGCCGTGCCTGCTGCGCATCGACCAAATCCTGATCGATGGCGCGCGGATTCTGGATGCTTTCCTGAATAACCTTTTTAGTAATCTCGTTAAACGTCACGCGCTTGGCGACGTCATCACTGAGCTCGAGCAGCTCCTTGAGATGCCACGATATCGCCTCGCCCTCGCGGTCAGGGTCAGTCGCGAGATAGACGATCGCGCTTTTATCGGCGGCGGCCTTGAGGTCGCTGATCGTTTCCTCCCGACCCTTGACAGGCTTGTAGTCGGGCGTGAACCCGTCCTCAATGTCAACGCCGATCTTGCTTTTCGGCAGATCGCGTAGATGCCCCATCGACGCCTTAACCTTATAATCACTGCCGAGATACTTCCCGATCGTTTTGGCTTTGGCGGGCGATTCGACAATGACGAGATTTGTTTTTGCTTTTGCCATGCATAGTCTCCAATCACAGTGTATGCCAGCGGCGGCGGCCGATACCGGCGCTTGCCGCAAAATGTCTTCTTATGTCTTCAGCTCGTAAACAAGGCGAAAATGCTTGCCCGGCAGCTGCTCGACGTAGCCGTCGAGTTCAAGCAGCGTCAGCGCCGTCAGTACGGCGCCGGCCTCCAGCCTTGTCTGCTCGATAAGCTCATCAACGTGGCGCGTTTTCGGGCCGATCGCCGATAATACGGCGAATTCTTCGTCTCCAAGCTGTTCTTTGAGGCTTACTAAGTCAATATATTCTACGGTTTTAGTGTTGTCAATCTCTTTTTTTGGCTGATTTTGACGCTTTCCGGCGACAGTTTCAGCGATAAGCCGGTCTTCCATCGATGGATCGAGCGGCACTTTCGGCCGATCACCGACGATTTTGTCCGGGTACAGCGCCACGTATTCCTCGGCGATTTCACGGCCGGACGTCACAAGCACAGCGCCCTCGCGCAAAAGCTGGTTTGACCCGGCGCAAACCGGCGAATCGACGTTGCCAGGCACGGCAAAAACGTCCCGGCCTTGGTCAAGTGCGCGCGAGGCCGTGATGAGCGCACCGCTCTTTAACGGCGCTTCGATCACCGTGACGCCGACGCTCAGGCCGCTGATAATCCGGTTGCGCTGCGGAAAATGCGCGCCGGAGACGCCCGTGCCGGGCGGATACTCACTGACGATCGCGCCGGAGGACGCGACGTCGTCAAACAGCTGCTTGTTTTCCCGCGGGTAGACGATGTCAAGCCCGGAGCCGACAACGCCGATCACACGTCCGCCGGCGCGCAGCGCACCCTTGGCCGCTACCGAGTCGATCCCGCGCGCAAGCCCGGAAACAAGAAGACAGCCGTGCCGCGCGAGCTCGTAACCAATCCGCTCGGCGGCTTTAATGCCGTACGGTGTACATTTTCGCGTTCCGACGACAGCGACAGCCGCTTCCTCGTCAACGACAGGCAGCCGTCCGCGCACGTACACAACAATCGGCGGATCGGGGATGTTGGCAAGCCGCGTCGGATAGTCGCCGTCGAACATCGTCATCACGCGATAGCCGTATTGCTCGCAGTCTTCAAGGATGCGTCCGGCATCGGCAAGATTCTTTTCGTCGAGCGCGGCGCGGTCCTTTTTGGTCAGCTCGGGGATTTGATTGTATACCGCGTCGTCGGCAAAGAAGACCTGTTCTGGCGAGCCAAACCAATCCAGAAGCCGCTTGATCGTATACGCGCCGACGCCGCGCAGCGACGCGAGCCATACCCAGTATTTCAGTGACGCCATTGTGCTCATCTCTCTTTCTGTAGAGTGCGCAACAGGTTGATATATATTGAGCGCTGATTAAAGCGCTTTCTTCATGGCTTCCCAGAGCAGAATTGCAGCGGCTGTCGCGGCATTGAGCGATTCGCTGCCAGGCGTCATCGGGATTTTGACTATTTGGTCACATAGCGCGAGCAGTGCAGCCGATAAACCCGACCCCTCGCTGCCGACGGCAATGGCAGCGTTTGTAAAATCGGCTTGACGGGCGTCGGTGACGCTCTCCCCCAGTGCCGCGCCGAGCAGCCGCATCCCGGATTGCTTCATTTCGCGCAAGCCGTCCAGATCAATCTGGACGACGGGCTGCCGAAATATCGCGCCCATCGACGCGCGCACGGCCTTGGGATTATACGGATCGGCGCAGCCGCCGGTCAAATACACAGCTCCAGCCCCAAACGCCGACGCTGTGCGCAAAATCGTCCCGACGTTACCGGGGTCCTGCAGCCCTTCAAGGATTATGCGGCAGCCACCGTCCATCACGGTCGCGGCTGTGGCGGGCATTCGGCAGGAAAAAACGACGTCTTGCGGCGATTTGAGCGGCGAAACGGTTGACAGTACGTCTTGCGGCGCGCTGTAAAGCGCGACACCGTCCGGCAAGCGTTCCGGCATGTCGCCGCTGAATAATACGGCGCTGATCGCCGCGCCGTTTTGCACGGCTTCTTCCAAAAGCTTGCGCCCGTCGCAAAAGAACTCGCCGCACTCGCGCCGATACACTGCGTCCGCGCCGAGCTTCTTTAAATGCAGGATGGCCGGGTTACGACGGCTTGTGATCTCGGTCATAGGTACGACTCCCGTCACTTTAACAAGGAAGCTGTGGCCGTCGGGTTAATCCGCCAGCCGCAGCTTCTTCTTTTAGTCTTCGATTGGTTTCATCGTCGGGAACAGCAGCACGTCCCGGATGGAGGCGTTGTCCGTTAAAAGCATGACGCTTCGGTCGATACCGATGCCCAGTCCGCCGGTCGGCGGCATGCCATATTCAAGGGCATTGATGAAATCGTCGTCCATCATACCGGCTTCGTCGTCGCCGGCGGCGCGCAGCTCAGCCTGGCGCATGAAGCGTTGGCGCTGGTCGATCGGGTCGTTGAGCTCAGAAAAGGCATTACCCATCTCATTGCGGCAGATAAACAGCTCAAAGCGCTCGGTCAGGCGCGGATCGTCCGGCTTGCGCTTGGCCAGCGGTGATACCTCGACGGGATGGTCGATGATGAAGACCGGCTGGATGAGCTTGTCCTCTACACGCTGGTCAAAGCATTCATATAATAAGTCACCCCACGACGGCGCTTTGCCGTCGGGCATCTTCACACCAATCGAGGCAGCGGCCTTGACAGCGTCTTCCGTCGTGTTGAAGGACATGAAGTCGACGCCTGTATACTGCTTGACGGCGTCGGCCATCGTCAGGCGCGGCCAGCCGGGTGCAAGGCTGACATCATAGCCCTGCCACTGCACATCGTGCGTACCGAGGATCTCCATCGCCGCCGAACTCAGCAGCGCTTCGAACAGATCCATCATGTCGTTATAGTCGGCATACGCTTCGTACATCTCGACCATTGTAAATTCCGGATTATGCTTGGTGTCCATACCCTCGTTGCGGAAGATACGGCCGATTTCATATACGCGCTCAATGCCGCCGACAATAAGCCGCTTGAGATGCAGCTCCAGCGCGATGCGCATATACATATCAATATCCAGCGTGTTGTGGTGCGTAATAAACGGACGCGCCGATGCGCCGCCGGAGATCGTACTGAGTACCGGCGTCTCGACTTCCATGTAACCGCGCGCGTCTAAAAACGAGCGGATGTGACGGATGAACTTGCTGCGCACCTCGAAGACACGGCGTGTCTCCGGGTTCATGATCAGATCGACATAGCGCTGACGATATTTGAGCTCCGTGCTCGTCAGGCCGTGGTATTTTTCCGGCAGCGGACGCAGGGATTTGGACAGCAAAACGATTTTTGTGCAGTGCACGGAAATCTCGCCCATACGCGTTTTGAAAACGGTACCCTCCGCGCCGACAATGTCGCCGATATCGCCTTTTTTAAAGTCAGCAAACGCTTCTTCTCCGACATCGTTGAGCCGGACATAGATTTGAATACGGCCTTTATCGTCGTGCAGGTCGGCAAAGATGGCTTTACCCATCCCGCGCTTGGCCATTACGCGCCCGGCGACGGTCACCGTCGCATTTTCCATCTGGTCGAAGCCGTCAATAATATCCTGGCTGTACGCCGTTCGTGAGAATTTCGTGATCTGGAACGGGTCGCGTCCGTCCTCCTGCAGTTTGGCAAGCTTGTCCCGCCTGATCTGCAGCAGTTCAGATAGCGACTGCTCCGGCTGCTCTGCCTGCGATGTGATCTGTTCGTCCGCCATAATTGTCTCCCGTCTTATTTGCCGATTTTAAGTATTTTAAAGCGGAGCCGCCCGGCAGGCGCCTCAATCTCAATCGTCTCGCCGACCTTATGGCCTAGCAGACCCATGCCGAACGGTGAATCGTCTGAAATTTTATTCATGATCGGATCGGCTTCCTGGCTGCCGACGACGTAATACGTCTCCTCCAGATCAAGCTCGCAGTCTTGAACGGTAACACTGCTGCCGATACCGACCTCGTCTGTTCCGTCTACTTTTGCAATGATCTGCGCGTTTTCAATAAGGTTTTTAAGCTCGGCGATCTTGGAGTAAAGTTTCCCCTGCTCTGTTTTCGCCTCGTCATATTCACTGTTTTCTGATAGGTCGCCGAACGAGCGTGCTTCTTTAATTTGCTCGGCTACCTCTTTTTCTCTGACAGTCACAAGATAATGAAGCTCCTCTTTGAGCTTATCTAGCCCCTCTTGGCTCATTTTATATCTCGTTTCCTTCACCATAGCTACCATCCTTTCGAATCGGTCGGTCATAACCGGCCGGCGCTGTGATAAATCGCTGAGATTGATTGTTGTATATTACATTGTCGTACTGCTGACATTTTTCCACTGTTTTAAGCGGTGAATCTCGGCATCCGCCGATATAAAAATACCGTGTCGGATTAACCGACACTTCAGTGTATAATTCACCTTGTAATAAGCCGACGGTTCTAAGCCGCCGGTCAAGTATATAACTGTAATTAAGCACTAATTATAGTAAATACATGTCATTTTGTCAAGATGCTCGCATTAAGTTCCGAAGTCTGAAATCGCGCCTTGCGGATGACCACGTCTCCGGGACGAAGTGTTCCTGCGGCTAATGCCGCCGCGACGAGCAGTTGCGGGTCAAACCCGTCTGGAACGGTGCATTCCACGCCGTCACGCAGCCCGATTGTAACGCCGGACACGGGCCGTCCGCCGGTTATACCATCGGGTATGCCGTCGCCTGCCACGATAGTGACACAGCCGTCCGGCAGCTGAAGACGGCCGGTAAAGCCGGGATAAATCACAGCCGCGTCCGTACCGCGCAGCAGCGCCGGTGACGGATCGCAGATGGCCGACACGCCCATTTCACGCGCAAGCGCGCGGGATAGTGATCCAGATGCGTCCCCGGCAATCAGGACGGTGCGAAAGGCCTCGGCCAGCACTCGGAGTGCCTGGCGCGCCGGTTCTGTCGGAAATCCTGTGCAAAAGAGCACCTGCACATGCCGCGTTGCCGCGCCGTCGGCTATTTCGCCGGCGAGCGATTCGAAAATCGGCGTTTCGTCCAGCTCGGTAAAGCCGGCGCGTAAAACCGCCTCATACATCGTAAAATCGCGGCTGAAAGCCACGTGTCCGACACGCGCTTCTTTCAGCCCGGCGATCACGGCGTCAGCGTACCGCTGTTGCCGACGAGGCGGCGCGTGCTCGGGGACTGCGGCAGTCATTAGCCGGCAGCGCAGGCCCAGCACGTCGATCACGCGGCGTTGTATGCCGATTGACCGTCGGAACAGGCCTCTGCCGGGTATACGCTGCATGTCAACAAGGGCGATCATGGCGCCGTCTCTCCTGTCGCCTCAAGGCTTACGGACGCTCTCACCGCCCGTGTAACCACTATATGACACGTTCGGCATGTTATGCCGGATTTAAAATCTCAAGTGCTTTTTGCAGCTGATCGTCGTCGGCTGTGTCAAGCTTGCCGACGTACAGCAGTGCGTCCTGCTCCTCCGTCAGCGCGAGCTCGACGTCCGGCGTTAAGCCGCCCTGCTCGGTCAAGCTGACGCGATTGGGTGTCAGGTATTCACCGCTGGAAATGTGCAGGGCGCCGCCGTCCGGCAGACGCAGCGTAATCTGCGAGCGGTTTTTACCTGTCGTCTGAACGCCAACGACCTGCGCATAATCGTATTCCCACAGCCCCGCGGCAAAATACTCCGCGGCTGAAAATGAATAATCGTTGACCAGTACGACAGCCGGAAGCGTAACGCTGCTTTCGTCCGACCATGTGACCGACTCGGCGCCTGTGTGATCCACCGCGACGAATATTTCACATTCCGGCAGCAAGTAGTCAAGCATCTTGACAAGCTCTGATACGCGACCGCCGCCGTTATAACGCACATCAAAAACAAACGACTGCGCGCCGTCATCAACAAGCGCCTCGGCAGCGGCGACGAACGCGTCGCCGGTACTGCCGTCAAAGTTGGCGATACGGATGTAGCCGACGTCGCCGTCCAGCATTTTATAGCTGACGGGGTTGGTTCTGACGATGTCGTATTCTGCGGTAACATGACGCGTGGCACCGTCGCTACCGAGCACGGTGAAATCGACCGTCTGGCCAATCGGCCCGCCGATCAGATTGATCGCATCAAAATAATCCATGTCCGTGACGTCTGCGCCGTCAACGGCGATGATCACGTCGCCATCGGTCAGGCCGGCACGCTCGGCCGGCGAGTCGGTGTAGACACTTCTGATCCGGATACCGCCTGTCTCCTCGTCCTCGACGACGACGACACCGATCCCGGCGTACTGATTGTTGGACAAGTTGACGTACTCGTCGTATTCCGCCGGCGTCATGTAGTACGACCACCGGTCATCCAGCGCCTCGACCGTCGCTCGCAGCGCGGCCTCGTTGACAGCCGTCGAGTCGTACTCGCCGATGTAAACGCTTTCAATGTCGCGGCGCATCGCGAGATACGTTTTCAGCTCGTCAAACAGCGGTGTGCCATAACCCAGTTTCGTACCGACAACAGCCAGCACAATAACACACGTGAGCGCTGATGCAATCAGCATCAGCGCCACGACAGATTTTAATCCGAATTTCCTGTTCATTGGCTTCCTTATGCGTCTTTACCAGATTTCGTATCCAGAAAAATACTTTAACGGATTCGTCCGCTCGCCGTTGACGGACACCTCATAATGCAGGTGCGCGCCGGTCGAAGCGCCGGTCGAGCCAATCAGTCCGATTGTCTCACCCTGATCGACCTTGTCGCCCTCTGATACGTACCGTTTACTCAGGTGAGCGTACAGCGTCGTATAGCCGTTACCATGGCTGATGACGATGTAGTTCCCGTAGGAGGAACTGTAACGCGAAGTGATCACCGTGCCACCGTCTGAGGCTAGTACAGCTGCGCCATATCTTGCACCGATATCGATGCCGTTATGCATCCGATACTCGTGATAAATCGGATGCAGGCGCATGCCGAACTCGCTTGTGACAATATAACATGACGGTGTCGGCCAGATAAGCGTTCCGGTACCAACGACCGACTGCTGCCTTTGCAGCTGTGCAACTTTATTATTGATATCGTTCTGGATATCCTGCCCCTCCGCGCTTTCCTGCTCGTACAACGCGTTGGCGGCCTCAATATCGTTTTTAATGCTGAGAATCAGATCATCAGCCTGCTGCCGCTGCTCCTGCAGCTCGCCTTCCTTGACCTCCAGCATTGCGACTTCGCCCTGCTTATCGGTTTTAGATTGTTCGAGTGATGCTTTCTTTTCAACAGCCTGCTGCTGCGCGAGCTTGAAGTTTTCATAAATCTGCTCGTCAGACTGCATGATCTCATTGATGATATACAGATTCGAAAGGAGATCTGCAAAGCTGCTGGCATCAAACACAACCGATATGTAAGAGATGGGACCGCTCTCCTCCATCGCCCGCATGCGCGCTTTCAGAAGCTGGAGCTGATCGTCAGCAGCTTGCTGGGCATTAGCAGCCTCCGTCTCCTTTGCGGCGATCAGCTCGTCATACTGCGCGATCTGCTCCGTCAGGTTGGCGATCTCCTCCTGCGTGTATTGAATTCGATCGTCGAGTACATTTTTTTTGGCCAACGCCGTCGACTGGTCAAACTCGAGCGAGTTGATCTGCCCCTGGAGCTCTGTTTTTTTCTTTTCAATCTCCTGCAGCTGGATCTTCAGCGCATCGATCTGACTTTGCGTCACGGCTGCGGCCGACAGGCTGCCGATAGCAGCAAACAAAACGGAAATAGCCATTAATAACGCTAACGCTATGGCGATTGACCGTTTAACCCATTTTTTTGTCATGATTTCACCTCGTTGAAACGGACGGTACCATCGGTACCGTGAACACGGCCCTCACTGTTATACGCGCAGATAGTTGCGGATCGCGACGGCGCTGCCGGCTACACCGATAGCAAAGCCGATGCCAAGGAACACGGCCATCATCGGGATTGCGACGACAGAAAACGGAATAATCGTAATAAAGAAATTCATTGTGAAATTGCCCATCACCATATCCGTAACAATTGTATAGATGATCCACTGGGCAATAAACGCCAGCAGCGCGCCGGTGATGCCCAGGATAAAACCCTGGAAAACAAAAGGCCATCGAATAAAGCTGTTCGTCGCGCCGACCATCTTCATAATAGCAATTTCGTCACGCCGATCGAAGGTGGCCAACTTGATCGTATTAGAAATGATAAACAGCGAAATGACCAGTAATATCACGAACAGCACAAGCGACACACCGCTGACGATGTTTGATAAGGTCACAAGCCCTTTAGATATCTCCAGATGCGCTCTTGCTGTTTCAATACCTTGTATTTCGACGATATCAGTGAGCGTCTGTTCCGTTAGTGAGATATCGCGTAAATAAACATCATAACGATGACGGAATACAGATGAATCGACGCTGTCGAACAGGGCATCATCGTTAAAACGCTCTTTGAAGCTCTCCAGCCATTGCTCACGCGACGTAAACACCGCCGACTGCACATTCTGGAGGCTTTCAATCTGAACCTCAAGCGATCGTGCCTGTGGCTCGGTCAGGCTTTCGTCGACAAACGCAACGACAAGGTTTTCCTTCTTAAACTCGTCGATAATAGCGTTGACATTGACGGCCAGCAACGCAAAGCTGCCCATGATAATCAGGCACGCTACAATAATACACACAGACGCAAACGACATAAAGCCATGCGCAAATATCCCGTTGACGCCTTCTTTTATGTAATAACCGATGTTATTCCTCTTCATAGTTATAATATCCGCCCAATCCGTCGCTGATGATTCTGCCGTTATCGATGGCAATCACGCGCTTTGAAAATGTGTTAACGAGTGCCTTTTCATGTGTAACGACCAGAACCGTCGCACCGAGTTCGTTGATCTTTTGCAGCAGCATCAAAATCTCAAGGCTGCGCGCAGGATCGAGATTACCGGTCGGCTCGTCGGCGATGATAAAGTCCGGGTTGTTGACGAGCGCCCGGGCAATCGCCACGCGCTGCTGCTCGCCGCCGGAAAGCTCCAACGGCTTCATTTTGGCTTTTTGCGCCAGACCGACAAGATCCAGAACGTACGGAACACGCTTTCGGATTTCCCTGCTGGGTGCCCCGATCGCGTGCATGGCGAATGCCACATTCTCATAAACGGTTTTTTTTGCGATCAGCCGAAAGTCTTGAAAGATGACGCCGATCGACCGCCTGAGATACGGCATTTTATTGAGTTTCATTTTGTTGAGATTAAAACCGTTGACCTCGACCGTGCCGTCGGTCGGCGCGATTTCGCCGGTCAAAAGCTTCATGATCGTCGATTTCCCGGAGCCGGACGGCCCGACAAGAAACGCGAAATCGCCGGCATTGAGCGTCAGACTGATGCCGCGCAGTGCCTTCGTCCCGTTTTCGTAGGACTTAAATACATCGGTGAGTTTAACCATTCACTATCCCTCGAATACCCGCAACGAGCCGCCCGGCAATCCGGGCGGCATCGGCGAGGTGCTTAATTGAATTTTGCTTCCTGTGAATTAAGGTACTTCTTAACCATCAGCGCCACCTTGAAAACAATGGCGTGATCGAACTCACGCAGATCGAGACCTGTGAGCTTTTTAATTTTTTCCAAACGGTAAACAAGCGTGTTTCGGTGCACGAACAGCTTGCGCGACGTCTCCGATACATTCAGGTTGTTTTCAAAGAATTTATTAATCGTATAAAGCGTTTCCTGATCCAGTGATTCGATCGGGTTCTTTTTAAAGATTTCAGACAGGAACATTTCGCAAAGCGTCGTCGGCAGCTGATAGATGAGCCGCCCGATGCCAAGATTCTCGTAGTTGATGATCGTCTTTTCCGTGTCAAAAACTTTACCCACATCAATGGCAACCTGCGCTTCTTTGTAGCGGTCTGCCAGCTCCCTAAGATGCTTGGCCGGCGTACCGATACCGATGACGGTCTTGAGCCCGAGCTCTTCAGCGAGCTTACCCTCAACAGAGGCAGCGAGCTTCATAATATTCTTCGTATCGACGACCGATGTGCCCTCTTTGATGAGCGCAATGTCCGTCTCACTGACGGAAATAATAAAGTCGTGCTGGCGATCCGGGAACATGGTCTGCAGCATATCGATGGCTGCAACCTCTGCGCGGCCTACTTGACGAATGACCATCACGATACGCGTTACGTCGGTAACAAAATTGAGCTCCTTGGCGCGTACGTAAATGTCGCCCGGCAGAATATTATCAGAAATAATATTCTTGACGAAGGCGTTTTTATCGTGATTTTCTTCGTAATAGACCTTCGCTTCAGATATGGCGATAAACGCCATGATACAGATCGTCTTGGCGAAATCATCTTCCCCGTCGACGAACACCGCGTAATCAAATTGATTGCCGGCGTTTCCGAGCATCTTAAATGTCCGACCGAAACTCTTGACAACTTTTTCGCCGCTGTCGTCCGCTGCCATCGGGAATACCCCAATATTGGAGCCGACGAGCGCCAGTTCGCTGCTGGCCACAACAGTGCCGTCGGAATCGATCACGCCAATGAGACGCTTGGTCGCTTCTTTCATTTGTACGATGACGCTCTGAAAGATTCTGCTGGACATACGCATGTCCTCCCCGTTTATGATATAGCCGTAAATGACAGTCTCGTTTCGTTATTTTAACCAATAAGTCAATAGTAACATAATATACTGATATCCAACAATTTTCAATAGAAAATTGAGACCTATTTGTTAATAATTTTTATTATTTGTCATCTTGCCTGCTAATATTGCCGATTTTGACCCTTCCAAAACTGAAAGTGCCGATACGTCCGTGTTAATTCTTCGTTATTTTTCTATGTTGTCAAATGCTCCGCGCTGCCTACAAATACAGCGTCGGCCTCCTGCTGCGTCAGTTCTCTGTAGCCGCCGGGCGGCAGATCATCATCCAGCCTGAGTGCGCCGACGGCGACGCGCCGTAAATAAACGACCGTTTTGCCACGCGCGGCAAACATCCGTTTGATTTGATGATATTTCCCTTCTCGCAGCTTGACCCGAGCGAGGCTCTGTGCGCCCGACGAGAGGATCTCCAACCCGGCCGGCTTAAAGCTCACGCCGCTTTTCAGCGTCATTCCGGCCGCAAACGCATCCACGTCGGCGTGATCAAGCAGACCGTCGACGCGCACGTCGTAGGTTTTCCACACATGCTTCGACGGCGAAATGACGCGGTGCGCCCAAGCGCCGTCATCGGTGAGCAGCAAAAGACCCTCGGCGTCTTTGTCGAGCCGACCGGCCGGAAACAGCCCCAGACTGTCGTACGGCGGCCCGAGCAGCTCAATCGCCGTCTTATCGCGATGATCGTCCGTCGAGGAGACGACGCCTGCCGGCTTATTCATCATTAAATATCGATGCGTCTTATACTCGATACGCGTTCCGGATACGATGATCTGCTGCGTTTGCGGATCGACTTTGTCGCTGCCGGAGCGCGCTGGCATACCGTCGACGAGGACGAGCCCGCTTTTAATGAGCCGCGCGGCGTCGCGGCGGGAGGCAGTGCCTGTCTCGGATATTAGCTTGTCCAGACGCATTTGCGTTAACCTCCCGTGTACTGCAGAGCCGCCGCGTAAAACCAGCATATCCCCGGACAACGGTGAATAAGCTGTACTAACCATTATGACGGGGTGACGTATATGTATATTTTTACAACGAAGTTCAACAAAAAGAAAGCCGTCACGGCGATGCTGATCCTGGCAGCCGTTCTTATCGCTATTATATTGATCGCCGGTGCGATCAAACGCAGCAATGCCCCCAACGCCAGTGAAACAGCCGCGCTGTCGGCTGTTGTAAAGAACAACGAGCAGCGGGTCAATTACCTTAAAACGCTTGGATGGGACGTCGAGACACAAGCTATTGAGGAGCAGCCGGTTGTTATCCCGCGCCAACTGACCGGCGTCTACAAAAACTACAACGAACTTCAGATGTCACAAGGCTTCGATCTGTCCAAATACGGCGGCAGCGAAGCTACGCGGTATACATACAAGGTGCTCAACTATCCTGATGCATCCGGCCTTGTCGTTGCGGACCTGATCGTGTTCCGCAACGAGGTCATCGCGGGCGATGTACAGTCGAGCGCGCTCGACGGCTTTATGGTCGGACTGGAATTCCCGGCCAACGCCGCGCCGACGCCGTCCGGTGACGGCGAGCCTGCCTGCACGCCGGACGCTGAGACAATGGCCTCGGCGTCCCCTGACGTGTCTGCGTCGCCGAATGCTGAAACGGCGGCTTCCGCGTCGCCCGATGCGTCCGCGTCGCCAGACGTGTCTGCCGCACCGACCGATAACGCCTCCGACAGTACGCCGGACGCCAATGAATCCGGTACAATGGACTCGGGCGAAAGCGGTGTATAGAATTCTCACATAGCCGCATGCTGAAAAGGGCATTGCCGTCAGGCAACGCCCTTTTTCAATTATGATTTCAGATTACTCCTGAACGCCTGTAACGACGCCCGAACCGACTGTACGGCCGCCTTCGCGGATAGCGAAGCGGAGGCCCTGCTCAATGGCGATCGGCGTGATGAGCTCGACGTTCATGGTGACATGGTCGCCGGGCATGCACATCTCGACGCCTTCCGGCAGCGTGATAACGCCGGTAACGTCCGTCGTGCGGAAATAAAACTGCGGACGGTAGTTGTTGAAGAACGGGGTGTGACGGCCGCCCTCATCTTTGGACAGGACGTACACCTGACCGATAAACTTCGTGTGGGGCTTGATGCTGCCGGGTTTGGCAAGCACCTGACCGCGCTCGATATCGGTCTTGGCAATACCGCGCAGCAGTGCGCCGATATTGTCGCCGGCTTCGGCGTAATCGAGCAGCTTGCGGAACATCTCGATGCCGGTGATGGTCGTTTCTTTGGGCTCGTCCATCAGGCCGACGATCTGAACTTTCTCATTCAGGTTGATCTTACCGCGCTCGACACGACCGGTGGCAACGGTGCCGCGGCCGGTGATCGTAAACACGTCTTCAACAGGCATCAGGAACGGCTGATCGGACTTGCGCTCCGGCGTCGGGATATAGCTGTCGACAGCGTCCATGAGCTCTTTGATGCACGCGTATTCCGGTGCCTCGGGATCGGTGGACTCAGAAGCCAGCGCGTTGAGGGCGCTGCCCTTGATAACGGGGATATCATCGCCCGGGAATTCGTAGTTCGAGAGCAGCTCGCGGACTTCCATCTCGACGAGCTCGAGGAGCTCTTCATCATCGACCTGGTCGACTTTGTTGAGGAAGACAACGATTGCCGGCACGCCGACCTGGCGGGCAAGCAGAATGTGCTCGCGCGTCTGGGCCATCGGGCCGTCGGACGCGGCGATAACGAGAATCGAGCCGTCCATCTGAGCGGCGCCGGTGATCATGTTCTTAATATAGTCGGCATGGCCCGGGCAGTCAACGTGGGCATAGTGACGGTTTTCCGTCTCATATTCGACGTGTGCCGTGTTAATCGTGATGCCGCGTTCTCTTTCTTCGGGCGCCTTGTCGATCATGTCGTACGACTCATAATGGGCGTTGCCCGAGAAAGCGAGGTACTTGGTGATCGCAGCCGTCAGCGTCGTTTTGCCATGGTCAACGTGACCAATCGTGCCGATGTTGACGTGTGGCTTTGTTCTTTCAAACTTTTGCTTAGCCATGGTGGATTGTTCCTCCTTACAGTATTTCAATTCAGTGAATTTAAATTTTTCCTTGCATTGCGGTATTTTACAGCATATTTCTCAAATAATCAATACGCTTTTTCGTTATTTGCCGGAAATAAGCTCCTGCTGCAACGATTTCGGCAGTTCGACGTAGTGGCTGGGCTCCATCGCGTACGTGCCGCGGCCTTGCGTTTTAGAACGCAAATCTGTGGAGTAACCAAACATCGTCGACAGCGGCACAAACGAATTGATGACGGCCGCGCCGCTGCGGTTTTCCATACCGTTGATCTGTCCGCGCCGGGCATTGATGTCGCCGATAACGTCGCCCATGTAATCCTCGGGGACGGTGACGGTAACCTTCATGATCGGCTCAAGCAGGACGGGATCGGCTTTCTGCATACCGGTTTTGAATGCGATGGATCCGGCGATCTTAAAGGCCATTTCAGACGAGTCGACCTCGTGGTACGAACCGTCAAACAGCGTGACCTTGACGTCAACGACCTGATAGCCAGCAAGAATACCCGCGTTCATCGCGCCCTGAATACCCTGATCAACGGCCGAAATATATTCTTTGGGGATCGCGCCGCCAACGATTTTGTTGACGAACTCGTACCCCTTGCCTGATTCGTTGGGTTCGACGTGGATCTTGACGTGGCCGTACTGGCCCTTACCGCCCGACTGACGCACATAGCGCTCGTCGACATCCGCTTCGCGGCGGATCGTCTCTTTGTAAGAGACCTGCGGTTTACCGACATTGGCCTCGACCTTGAACTCGCGCAGCAGCCGGTCAACGATGATCTCCAGATGCAGCTCGCCCATGCCGGCGATGATGGTCTGCCCTGTTTCCTCGTCGGTGTACGTTTTAAACGTCGGGTCTTCCTCTGCAAGCTTTGACAGAGCAATACCCATCTTCTCCTGACCGGCCTTTGTTTTAGGCTCGATGGCCACGCGGATGACCGGCTCGGGGAATTCCATCGATTCGAGGATGATCGGTGCTTTGTCGCTGCACAGCGTGTCGCCGGTCGTCGTGTTTTTCAGCCCGACGGCGGCGGCGATGTCGCCGGAGTAGACGCGGTCGATGTCTTCGCGGTGGTTAGCGTGCATCTGCAGGATGCGCCCGATGCGCTCACGGTTGCCCTTCGTGGAGTTGAGCACCGTCGCGCCGGCTTCGGCCGTACCGGAGTAGACGCGGAAGAACGACAGTCGCCCGACGTACGGGTCGGTCATGATCTTGAATGCCAGCGCGCTGAACGGCGCATCGTCGTCGGCCGGACGTGTATCCGTCTCATCCGAGTCGGGCAGGATGCCGGCGATGGCCGGCACGTCCAGCGGAGACGGCATGTATTCAACGATCGCGTCGAGCAGGCGCTGCACGCCTTTATTACGGTACGACGTACCGCAGGTGACGGGGATCATCTTAACGGCGAGGGTCGCCTTTCGGATGGCCTCTTTGATCGCCTCCGGGGCAATCTCCTGGCCCTCAAGATAGCGCTCCATGATCTCGTCGTCAAAATCCGAGACGGCTTCAAGCAGGTTGATGCGGTACTCCTCGGCGAGTTCTTTGAGATCGTCGGGAATTTCTTCGATGCGCATGTCCTGACCGAGCTCGTCATAGTAAATGCTGGCGTTCATGTCCACGAGATCGATGATCCCGCGGAATTCCGCTTCAGCACCGATCGGCAGCTGGATCGGCACGGCGTTCGCCTTAAGCCGGTCTTTGACCATCTGCAGAACGTTAAAGAAGTCGGCGCCCATGATGTCCATCTTGTTGACGTAGATCATGCGCGGGACATGATATTTGTCGGCTTGGCGCCACACCGTCTCCGACTGCGGCTCAACACCGCCTTTTGCACACATGACCGTTACCGATCCGTCGAGCACGCGCAGTGAGCGCTCGACCTCGACTGTAAAGTCGACGTGTCCCGGTGTGTCAATGATATTGATGCGGTGATCCTTCCAGAAGCACGTCGTCGCGGCAGACGTGATCGTGATACCACGTTCCTGCTCCTGCTCCATCCAGTCCATCGTGGCCGAACCTTCATGAACCTCGCCGATTTTATACGTGCGGCCCGTGTAGAACAAAATGCGTTCGGTCGTGGTGGTCTTTCCCGCATCAATATGAGCCATAATGCCTATATTTCTTGTTTTTTCTAGATGATATTGCCTCGGCACATCACTCACTCCTTCGTTTTTGCTGTGGTCCCTGGCGAAAAAGACCGTCGCGCTTACCAGCGGTAATGGGCAAACGCTCTGTTGGATTCAGCCATTTTGTGGGTGTCTTCACGTTTCTTAACCGCGCTGCCTGTACTGTTTGCGGCATCCATGATTTCACCTGCAAGGCGCTCTTTCATCGTCTTCTCGTTACGCGAGCGCGCGTAGCTTGTCAGCCAGCGCAGACCAAGCGTCTGACGACGTTCGGGCCGAACTTCAATCGGCACCTGATACGTGGCACCGCCGACGCGGCGGGCTTTAACCTCAAGCGACGGCATGATATTTTCAATCGCCGTCGTGAACACGTCAAGAGGCGGCTTGCCTGTTTTTTCGCCAATGATAGTAAAAGCGCTGTAAACAACCTTCTGTGCCACGCCTTTTTTACCGTCGAGCATGATGCTGTTGACGAGCTTTGTCACAAGCGTGGAGTTGTACATCGGATCGGGTAAAACTTCTCGTTTCGGTATGTTACCTCTTCTGGGCACAATACTTCCCTCCTTCATATAAAATGATTTCACAGGTACTCCGGCAAATCAACGCGCTTGCGGGCAAAATAAATCGCCCTGCGCTGACGTGCCGCTCGCCGCTTTGCGGCATCTGCGACACGGATGACTCGTACCGGTGGGTGCTGATCCGCTGAGGCAACATACATACTATTTAATGTATATTGACCTTCATGCCGGAGCATCGCTCCGGTCATAAAGCGTTGTCAGCTTGATCGTGCCGTCGGCTTACTTCTTACCGGCCTTCGGCTTCTTGGCGCCGTACTTTGATCTGGCCTGCATGCGCTTGGCAACGCCCTGCGTATCAAGCGTACCGCGGATGATGTGGTAGCGTACGCCAGGTAAATCCTTGACGCGGCCGCCGCGAATCATAACGACGGAGTGCTCTTGCAGGTTATGGCCGATGCCGGGGATATACGCCGTAACTTCATAACCGTTTGACAGACGAACACGGGCGATCTTTCTGAGCGCTGAGTTCGGCTTCTTCGGTGTCGACGTTCTGACGGCTGTGCACACGCCGCGTTTCTGCGGTGACGCTAAATCCGTCTCCTTGTTCTTCAGCGTGTTCAGGCCCTTCTGCATGGCCGGGGAATCCGACTTATATGTCGAGGTTTGGCGCCCCTTCCGGACCAGTTGGTTAAATGTCGGCATTGTTTTCCTCCTTTCCTCAAAAATCAATATTTTCCCGAGACGCTTTTAGGGCGTTTCGTAAAAATCGGAACTGTCTTTTTGTAAAGTTCGCACAGGTTAATAAAATAACACAAAACCTGCCGCTCGTCAATATATTTAACACGGAATAAACATAACACGCAGTATTCTCTTCACGCCGCTCGTGCCGGCACGTTTTCACGTGCCGGCTTTACTTATGATGTCAAGAAACGTGTGCTTTATAAGCGGTGCTTATTCATCAAGCGCCGGAACGGCTTTACAGCGCGTTGCCGGTACCGAGCAGTACGGACAGGTCAACGTCGCTTTCTTGCCGATCGTCGTAATCGTCCCATGCAGCCGATCCGATAGCCGTCTTCTCGAACTTGCGGTACAGCGGCAGACCGCTGCCGGCCGGGATCAGTTTACCGATGATGACATTCTCTTTAAGTCCGACGAGCCGATCCACTTTACCTTTGATCGCCGCCTCGGTGAGAACCTTCGTCGTCTCCTGGAAGGATGCTGCCGACAGGAACGATTCGGTTGCCAGCGATGCTTTTGTGATGCCCATAAGCACCTGCAAGTACGTGACCTTACGCAGCTCTTCTTCGCCGTCTTCGATGCGTTTTTGGAGTTCGGCATTGGTGCGTTTTACTTCGAGGATGTCGACGGTCGTGCCGGACAGCATCTCGGTGTCACCGCCTTCATCGATCTTGACCTTGCGCAGCATCTGACGCACGATCACCTCGATGTGCTTATCGTTGATTTCGACGCCCTGCTGACGGTAGACCTTCTGAACTTCCTGGATGAGATACGTCTGGGCGGCTTCCTTGCCCTTGATGCGCATAACATCATGCGGGTTGAGCGCGCCGTCTGTCAGCATGTCGCCTTTTTTGACCGTGTCGCCGGCGCTCACGCGGATGCCGGCCGAGTACGGCGCCTGATACACCTTGACTTCGCCGTCCTCGTCGCTGGTGACGGAGATGGCCACAACGGTGTTTTTACGTGTCTCCTCAATGTCGATCTTGCCGCTGACTTCACTCAGGATCGCCATCTTCTTAGGCTTACGCGCTTCGAACAGCTCCTCAACGCGCGGCAGACCCTGCGTGATATCGTCGCCGGCGATGCCGCCGGTATGGAACGTACGCATCGTCAGCTGCGTGCCCGGCTCACCGATCGATTGCGCGGCGATGACGCCGACGGCTTCGCCGATCGAAACCGGCCCGCCTGTAGCCAGGTTAATACCATAGCACTTGGCGCAAACGCCGCTGGGCGCTTCGCAGTCAAGCACGGTGCGGATACGCACTTCTTTGATGCCGTACGCTTCAAGCTTGTCGGCATCGGTGGACAGCAGCATATCGTCACGTGTGAAGAGCACTTCGCCTGTTTTCGGATCGGTAATATCCTCAACCGGGAACCGGCCGTGGATGGCGTCCGCCATTGACTGGACGATAATGCCGTTCTCCTCGATATCGCGCGCGGTGATACCGTCGTGTGTGCCGCAGTCTTCCTCGCGGATGATAACATCCTGCGAAACGTCGACGAGTCGGCGTGTCAGGTAACCCGAGTCGGCTGTACGCAGCGCTGTATCGGCCAAGCCTTTACGCGCGCCACGGGCAGAAACGAAGTATTCAAGCACGGTCAGGCCTTCACGGAAGTTGGCCTTGATCGGCACGTCGATCGTTTTACCGGCGGTGTTGGCCATCAGGCCGCGCATACCGGCCAACTGACGGATCTGGTTCATGCTGCCGCGCGCACCGGAATTGGCCATCATATAGATGGGGTTATACTCGTCGAGCGCGTCTTGCAGGGCGTTGGTAACTTCTTTTGTTGTGCGCTCCCACTCCTTGACGACAAGGCGGTAGCGCTCATCGTTGGTAATAAAGCCGCGCTTATACTGACGCTCAATCGCGATGACCTTTTTCTCGGTATCGGCGATGAGCTGTTTCTTGATTTCCGGCACGGTCATGTCGGAAATGGAGATTGTGATAGCACCGCGCGTCGAGTATGTGAAGCCGAGCGCCTTGATGTTATCCAAAAGTTCCGCCGACAGCGTAAAGCCGTGCTTGGCGATCGTCATTTTGATGATCTTCTCGAGCTGTTTCTTACCGGCCTGGAAGCTGATTTCGTAGTCGAAGGCATGTTCCGGGTCGGACCGGTCGACAAAGCCGAGATCCTGCGGGATCGGCTCATTAAAGATGATGCGTCCGACCGTCGCGTCGATGATACGGCTTTGCAGCACGCCGTCAATCTCGCGCTCAACACGCACGCGTATCGGTGCGTGGATACCCACGTCGCCGTTTTGATACGCCATGAGCGCCTCGTTGGGTGTCGAGAAACATTTACCGGCGCCCGGTTCGTCGTCACGCTGGAACGTGAGGTAGTACGAGCCGAGGATCATATCCTGCGTCGGCACCGTGACGGGCTGACCGTCCTTGGGATGCAGCAGGTTGTTCGCGGAAAGCATCAGTACGCGCGCCTCGGCCTGCGCTTCTGACGACAGCGGGACGTGGATGGCCATCTGGTCACCGTCGAAGTCGGCGTTGTATGCCGTACACACGAGCGGATGGAGCTTGAGCGCACGACCCTCGACGAGGATCGGCTCGAACGCCTGAATACCGAGACGGTGCAGCGTCGGTGCGCGGTTGAGCAGCACCGGATGCTCCTTGATGACGACCTCGAGCGCGTCCCACACCTCTGTGAGGCCCTTGTCGACCATCTTCTTAGCTGATTTAATGTTGTTGGACATGCCGTCTTCAACAAGCTTTTTCATGACGAACGGCCGGAACAGCTCAATGGCCATCTCCTTGGGCACGCCGCACTGATACAGCTTGAGGTCGGGTCCGACGACGATAACCGAGCGGCCCGAGTAGTCCACGCGCTTACCAAGCAGATTCTGACGGAAACGCCCCTGCTTACCCTTGAGCATATCGGACAGGGATTTCAGAGCGCGGGAATTGGCACCCGTCACGGCACGGCCGCGGCGGCCGTTGTCGATCAGCGCGTCGACGGCTTCCTGTAGCATGCGCTTTTCGTTGCGGACAATGATATCCGGCGCATTAAGCTGGATGAGCCGTTTAAGGCGGTTATTGCGGTTGATGACGCGGCGGTACAGGTCGTTGAGATCGCTCGTCGCAAAGCGGCCGCCGTCGAGCTGAACCATCGGGCGGATTTCCGGCGGAATAACCGGCAGCACGTCGATAATCATCCACGTCGGGTCGTTGCCGGACTGCTTAAATGCCTCGATGACCTCAAGCCGCTTGACAAGTTTGGCTTTTTTCTGGCCGGACGCGTCCTTAGCCTCGGCGCGCAGCTGCTCGGAAAACGCTTCGCAATCGATACTTGCAAGCAGTTCCCGGATGGCTTCGGCACCCATACCGGCTTTAAAGTCGTCCTCGTATTTTTCGCGCATTTCGCGGTATTCTTTTTCGGTGAGGATCTGATTTTTATGCAGCGGCGTCAGGCCCGGATCGATGACGATATACGCCGCAAAATAAAGCACCTTTTCAAGGATGCGTGGGGTCAGATCCAAGAGCAAACCCATACGCGACGGGATGCCCTTAAAGTACCAGATGTGGCTGACGGGCGCGGCCAGATCAATGTGGCCCATGCGCTCGCGCCGGACGTTGGATTTGGTCACTTCAACGCCGCAGCGGTCGCAGATCTTGCCCTTATAACGGATTTTTTTATATTTGCCGCAGTGACATTCCCAGTCTTTTGTCGGCCCGAAGATCTTTTCACAGAACAGGCCGTCACGTTCGGGTTTCAGTGTGCGGTAGTTGATCGTTTCCGGTTTCTTAACCTCTCCGAATGACCAGCTACGGATCATTTCCGGTGAGGCAAGGCCGATTTGGAATGCGTCAAACGGTGCACAGCTCATGCATTGTCCTCCTGTTCGTCGGCCAGCTCGATCAGCTCGCCGTCATCGTCGCCGTTGTCGTCCTTAGCTTCGTCGTCGAAATCGGCGACGAAGTCGTCTTCCACAAGTTCGACATCCTCGATGCTGTAGCCGCTGGACTCTATCTCGGTGTCGCTAGATTTGTAAGTGCTGTTTTCGCGGATGTTGTCACGGAAATCGTCGTCGTCCTCGTCGTTTTGCAGATCAATCTTGTTGCCGAACTCGTCGAGCACGCGCACGTCCAGACACAGCGACTGGAGCTCTTTAACAAGCACCTTGAACGATTCCGGGACACCCGGTTTTGGTATGTTATGTCCCTTGACGATCGACTCATACGTGCGTACGCGGCCGGTCACATCGTCCGACTTGACCGTCAGGATCTCCTGCAGCGTATACGCTGCGCCGTACGCCTCGAGCGCCCAGACTTCCATTTCACCGAAGCGCTGTCCACCGAACTGTGCCTTACCGCCCAGCGGCTGCTGGGTAACAAGGCTATACGGGCCGGTCGAACGTGCGTGGATCTTATCGTCAACGAGATGATGCAGTTTTAAGAAGTACACATAGCCGACTGTAACTGGGTTGTCGAACGCTTCGCCGGTGCGGCCGTCATACAGAATGCTTTTGCCGTCTGACCGGAGGCCGGCCTCGGCGAGCGTGTCGCGGATTTCTTTTTCGTTCGCACCGTTAAAAATCGGTGTAGCGACCTTCCAGCCAAGCGTTTTGGCCGCATATCCGAGATGGACCTCAAGCACCTGACCGATGTTCATACGCGACGGAACGCCGAGCGGATTGAGCACGATGTCCAATGGCGTACCGTCGGGCATGTACGGCATATCCTCTTTGGGCAGGATACGCGACACAACGCCCTTGTTGCCGTGACGGCCGGCCATCTTATCGCCGACGCTGATCTTGCGCTTTTGCGCGATATAGCATCGTACGACCATATTGACACCGGGGTTAAGCTCGTCGCCGTTTTCACGCGTGAACACTTTGACATCAACAACGATGCCGCTCTCACCGTGCGGTACTTTAAGCGACGTATCGCGCACTTCCCTCGCCTTTTCGCCGAAGATGGCGCGTAGCAGACGTTCTTCCGCCGTCAGGTCGGTTTCGCCCTTCGGCGTAACTTTACCGACGAGGATATCGCCCGCGTGTACCTCTGCGCCGACGCTGATGATGCCGCGCTCGTCGAGGTAGCGCAGCGAGTCTTCACCGACGCCGGGGATGTCGCGTGTGATCTCTTCGGGGCCGAGCTTCGTGTCGCGCGCGTCAATTTCATGCTCTTCAATATGAATAGAGGTAAAAACGTCGTCCATCGACAGGCGTTCATTAATCAGGATCGCATCCTCGTAGTTATAGCCTTCCCATGTCATAAAGCCGACGAGGATGTTTTTACCCAGCGCAATCTCGCCTTCGCTTGTCGAAGGGCCGTCGGCCAGGATGTCGCCCTTCTTCACGCGGTCGCGTGATTTGACGACGGGGCGCTGATTGATACACGTGCCCTGATTCGAGCGCGCGAACTTCGTCAGCGTATAATCTTTGACCTCACCGCTGTCGTAGCGTACGGAAATCCGTGTCGCGGAGACATTCGTCACAACACCGTCGCCCTCGGCCAGCGCGACGACCGTCGAGTCGACGGCGCATTTGTGTTCGATGCCGGTCGCGACGATGGGCGATTCCGTCGTCAGAAGCGGTACGGCCTGACGCTGCATGTTCGCGCCCATAAGTGCGCGGTTGGCATCGTCGTTTTCCAGGAACGGGATCATCGCCGTGGCGATGGAAACCATCATACGCGGCGAAATATCGATATAATCCACAAGCTCACGGTCAACCTCGACGATTTCGTCGCGCTGACGGCACGTGATACGCTGATTAACAAGGCAGCCGTTTTCGTCGATCGGCTCTGTAGCCTGCGCGACGATATACTGGTCTTCCATATCGGCGGTGAGATAGTCGATCTGCTCGGTGATGAAGCCGGTCGCTTTGTCGACCTTGCGGAACGGCGCGATGATAAAGCCGTACTCGTTGACGCGCCCGTAGGACGCCAGATACGAGATCAGGCCGATGTTCGGACCTTCCGGCGTTTCGATCGGACACATACGGCCGTAATGGCTGTAGTGCACGTCACGCACATCAAAGCTTGCGCGCTCGCGCGACAGACCGCCGGGGCCGAGCGCCGACAGGCGGCGCTTATGCGTCAGCTCGGCCAGCGGATTCGTCTGATCCATAAACTGGCTGAGCGGCGAAGAGCCGAAAAATTCTTTGATTGCGGCCGTTACAGGCCGGATGTTAATGAGCGACTGCGGCGTAATGATGTCCAGATCCTGCAACGTCATACGCTCGCGGATGACGCGCTCCATACGGCTGAAGCCGACGCGGAACTGGTTTTGCAGCAGTTCGCCGACGCTGCGCATCCGGCGGTTGCCGAGATGATCGATATCGTCGGGCTCACCGACGAAGCGCGCCAGACCATTGAGGTAGTTGACAGCCGCATAAATATCGTCCGGAATGATGTGCTTAGGTATCAGGTCGTCGCTATGCTCGGCGATCGCGGTCTTGAGCGCGTCGCCCTCATACTCGTCAAGCAGCTTTTTCAGCACGATGAAACGCACGCGCTCCTTGATACCGAGTTCTTCAACCGGATCAAAATCGACAAAAGCATCAAGCTTGACCATACCATTGGAGAAGATTTTAACTTCTTTGCCCTCGACGTCAAGATACGCATCAATGACGCCGCAGGTGTCGATCTCTTCTGCACGCTCTCGCGTAATAATTTCTCCGGCCTCGGCGATGACTTCGCCGGTCATCGGATCGGCGATCGGCCGGGCCAGCTTCTGGCCTGTCAGCCGCCGCCACAGGGCCAGCTTCTTATTAAATTTATAGCGGCCTACCGTCGAGATGTCGTAGCGGCGGGCATCGAAAAACAGATTGTTCAGCAGCGTTTCGGCGCTGTCGACCGTCGGCGGGTCGCCGGGGCGCAGACGCTTGTATAGTTCTATGAGCGCTTCCTCGCGGCTGGTCGTCGCATCTTTTTCGAGCGTGGCAACAATGCGTTCGTCTTCGCCGAAAACGTCCTTGAGCTGCTCGGCCGTCACTGCGCCGTTTTCAGCCCCTGCAGCCGACAACCATGTGTACGGCGCGTCCGTCGGACGGCCGATCGTCTTCAGCAGCCATGTAATTGGCAGCTTGCGGTTTTTATCCACGCGTACATAGAAGTTGTCCGACGCATCGGTTTCGAACTCCAGCCACGCGCCGCGGTACGGTATAACCGTCGTGGCGAAGATCGACATGGCTGTTTTAGCATCCGTCTTCTTCTCAAAATAAACGCTTGGCGACCGGATGATCTGCGAAACAACAACGCGCTCGGCGCCGTTAATAATGAAGGTACCGGCCTCCGTCATGAGCGGGAAGTCGCCCATGAAGATCTCCTGTTCCTTGATCTCTTCCGTCTCTTTATTGCGTAGCCGTACGCTGACCTTTAGCGGTGCAGCATACGTCGCGTCGCGCGCTTTGCATTCCTCGACGGAATATTTCGGCTGTTCCTTAATGTTATAATCAATAAAGGAGAGTTCCAGATTACCCGTGTAGTCGGTAATGGCCGCTACGTCTCGGAACACTTCCCGAAGTCCTGTCTCCAGAAACCATTTATACGAATCCTTTTGTACCTCCAAAAGGTTCGGCATACCCTTGATTTCTTCCGTCTTGGCAAAACTCTTTCTGATTGTTTTGCCATATACAACGTCTTTCGGCATGAACATCCTCCTCATGATATTTTCGGCTGTGCTGCGGCAGATCCCGCACGTTATGACACACTCGGTTGCGTTGTTACTGTTTGTGTCGATTTTGTTGATTTTACGCGACGATATGATAATATTAAGACAAATTAATTTGGGATAGTTCGTCCATCCGTCCTAAAAAAATGTATAGCAACTAATTATAACTGAAAGCATTCATACTGTCAAGGGATAACCCGCGAAGAAACAGCTGTTTTTTCGCGGGTTTATTAATATCCTTTAATAACGACCCTATCGTATCGTTTTTTAACTGAAATACTGTTTATTAATATGTATCCTGCCGGCCTTACCTGTTTACGAAGTTTATGCAATGGCACTGCCCCTCGGCAGCCTTGTACGATAACGTCCGGGTAACTGTACAACCGGCCTTAACAAACGCACGGCACTGCCGCTTCCCCTCTTTGCGATTGCTTCCAGTGATTTGTTCCGCTAAACAAAACGCCGCGTCGACCATGCGCGTCGGCCGGCTTGATACGGCAAAGACTGCAATATTAACTTTTGATTAAAGAAGTATTTAATTTTGGTATATACCTTGACAGGCGAAGTATCTTCTGCTAGCCTATGCTTACAGATCTGAAATACTTAGCATTGGAGTGATACGATGCCTATAACCTCTGATCTTCTCCGAGGTCATACCGACACCATTATCCTGGCAAGGCTCATGGGCGGGGACACCTACGGCTACGAGATCAACAAAGCAATCCAGCAGATCACCGGCAACAGGTACGAGCTGAAGGAAGCCACGCTTTACTCCGCGTTTCGACGGCTGGAACAGGCCGGCTGCATTGAATCTTACTGGGGAGACGAAACGACGGGCGCGCGGCGGCGCTACTACAAGATCACAGAAACCGGGCGCGAAGCCTTCGTCAGTCTCAAGCGTGAATGGCACACCGCTAAAGCAATGATCGACAAACTTATTGAGTGGGAGGAAATCTAATCATGGAAGGAAACATCCGCGCATATGTTGACGAGCTTTTTGCCGGCACAACGCCGTCGCGAAAGGCTGTAGAGCTCAAAGAAGAGATGATCCAAAACCTAACAGACAAATATACCGATCTTATTGCCGAGGGCAAATCGCCGGAGGCCTCGTATAACATCGCCATCGCCAGCATCGGCGACGTGAGCGGCCTGCTCAAAGATCTGGAAAAAGACAACGTCACAGCCGATGTGCCGCGCAACCGGCAAAAGGCGGCCATGCTCACAGCGATTGCCGTTATGATCTACATTCTGAGCGTTGTACCGCTGATCTTCCTCACCGCGGTTGCCCGGACACCAAATGCAGGCGTCATCGGCGTCTTGATTATGTTCGTCATGGTTGCCGCCGCAACAGGACTGCTCATCTATAACGGCATGACGAATCCGCGCAGCCGCCGCGACTCAATGGTCGACGATTTTAAAGACTGGCAGGCCGGCACACATGAGCAAAGAACCATGATCAAGGCCATCAGCACCGCGCTGTGGACATTAACCGTCGCCATATACATCATCGTCAGCTTTCTGACAGGTGCGTGGTATCTGACCTGGGTGATCTTCCTGGTTGTCTCCGCCATCCAGGCTATTATCAATGCAGTGCTGACGGCTAAAAAGAAGTGAGGCTACGTAATGAATAAAATGAAACTTATCACCATCATCAGCTGGCTGGTCGCTGCCGCGGTGATCCTCGGGCTGATCTTCTGGCTCTTTACCGGCAATCTGTTCGGGTTTAATACCGGCTTCAGGTTTAACTTCCCGAACTTCTCAATCGGTTCATTCTGGGACATAGGCGGCCCGTATGAAGAGGTCGGCTCCTATACCGTCGATGCAGACAACATACAGTCTCTGGACGTCGACTGGGCGTCCGGCGACATTAAAATCACACCGTACGACGGCACGGATATCCAGATTGTCGAGTTTGCCCGCCGTGAACTGCGTGACGGCGAGGCGCTTGTCTACGCCATGCACAGCGGCGCGCTCGAGATTGACTACACCGAACCGGGCCTGACTATTTTCAATCTATCGAAAAAGCTCGAGGTTTATGTACCGGAAGCACTTGTAGAAAGTCTTCGTACGGTGACCATTGATACGGCATCCGCTGATATCCATCTGAGCGACTTCGAGCTCAGCCTGCTTGACGTCAGCGATACGTCCGGCGATACGTGGCTGACCGACGTGTCTGCCGACACCGCGAAAATTGAAGCCGTCTCCGGTGACATCAACATCAGCGGCCTAACGTCGCAGATGCTGAGCTTCAGCACCGTATCCGGCGACGTCAAGTTCTCCGATGTGACAGGCACCGAGGTCACCGGGCATTCAACCTCGGGCGACCAATCGCTTTCAGGATCACTGGGCAGCCTTGATACCGGCAGTGTCTCGGGAGATATCTCCATTGACAGCTTGGTCACACCGGACGCGATACGCTGCGGCACGACGTCTGGCGACATCGTCGTAACACTATCGGCGTCTGTAACGCTCGACATAACGTACTCAACGGTCTCCGGCAGGATGACCAGCGAGATTCCCATCCGCAACGCCGGCGGCTCTGCCCCCTATAGCTTCTCAACCGTTAGCGGTGACATCACGCTCAAAGCCGCGTAGTTAAGCCGCGATACAGTGTCAAACGCGAAAAAGGCGTCCCGAAATCGGGACGCCTTTTTTTGTGTGCATGGATCAGACGTTTTTAAGCGTTTCAGCCCAGTCGGCGTATTTTGTTATATTAGCGTCGCATTCACTGCGGCCGCACCCGCTCGTGAGAATATACACCTTGACCTTCGGCTCCGTGCCGGACGGGCGGATAAGGAGCGTCGTACCGTCGTCGAGCTCGTAACGCAGCACGTTGGAGCCTTGGAGCGCCATTGAGGTCGTCTGCCCTGTCGACGCGTCAACAACCGTGCCTGTTTCATAGTCTTTGACGATCGCAACACGCGTTCCGGCAATTTCAGCGGGCGGCGCGGCACGTAAATTGTCCATCAGCTTTTGCATGTTCTCAAGTCCCTCGATGCCGGGCATCATCAGGCTGAGCGTTTTCTCATTGTAGTAGCCGTATTTTTCGTACAAGCCGCCGAGCGCATGATATAAGGTTTTGCCCTGCCCTGCGTACCACGCGGCCATTTCCGTCAGCAGCACCGACGCGGTGACGGCGTCCTTATCGCGCACAAAGTCACCGACCATGTAGCCGTACGACTCCTCGTACGAGAAAATGACGGTGCCCTCTCCCCTGCTCTCCAGCTCGTTTTTCTTCTCGGCCATGAACTTAAAGCCGGTAAAAGTATCGATACACCGGACGCCGTTTGCTTCACAGACGCGCCGTGCCATCTCGGTCGTCACGATCGTCTTGAGCGCGACAGGCTGCGCCGGCATCGTGCCGGCGCGTTTTTTTGCGCCGATCAGGTAGTCGAGCAGCAGTACACCCGTCTGGTTGCCGGATATCGTGACAAACTGCCCGTCGGTGCCGCGCACCATGATGCCGACTCGGTCGGCATCCGGATCGGTGCCGAGTATGAAGTCCGCGCCCGTTTTGTCTGCCAGCGCGATCGCCAGTGCAAAGCCCTCCGGGTTTTCGGGATTGGGCGACTTGACGGTCGGGAACGACCCGTCGAGCACCATCTGCTCCGGCACGCATGTCAGATGCTTGATCCCAAGCCGTCCAAGCGCTTCCGGCACAAGATGATAGCCTGTCCCGTGAAACGGCGTGTAAACCATCTCGAACGTATCGGCAACCTTTTTGACGGCGTCAAAATCACTGACCTGTGCCATGACGTTATTCAAAAACAGCTCGTCTGTTTCGGCGCCGATGAGCGTGATGAGGCTGTTATTAACGGCTTCGTCGTAGTCCATAGTACGCGCACCTGTAAACACATCCAGCGCGGCCATCCGTTTGGCGATGGCGTCGGCGTGGACGGGCGGCAGCTGCGCACCGTCGGACCAGTAGACTTTGTAGCCGTTGTACTCCTTCGGATTATGGCTGGCCGTGATGTTAATCCCGGCCGTCAAGCCGTATTCGCGGATCGCAAACGACAGCTCCGGCGTCGGGCGCAGATCCTCAAATAAGCGGACGGGAATACCGTTTGCGGCCATGACACACGCCGCTTCGACGGCGAATTCCCGGCTGTGCAGCCGGCAGTCATGACAGATTGCCACGCCCTCGATCGGCGCATCGCCGCAGTCGGCTAAGATGACGTCGGCAAACGCCTGCGTCACGTGGCGGATAACATAATTGTTCATGCGGAAAAGCCCGAGTCCCATGATACCGCGCAGTCCGGCGGTGCCGAACTCGAGCGGCCCGAAAAATCGGCTTTCGATCTCCTTATCGTCTCCGGCCAGCGCTTGAAGCTCGCGGCGCTCGTCGTCTGTGAGTGCGCCGCTGTCAAGCCAATGCCGATAAGCCTTTATATAATCCATCGCGCCCTCCCAATCAGGTGTCGTCTTGCTCGGTTTCACCGTCCGGCACAATCTCAGCATTCAGTATCTCTTTGGCCTCGCTGAACTGCGTTTCCGGCACGTAAATGTCGACGCCGCCACCGGCGAACCCGACCATCATCTGTCCAAACTGGCCGTTATTGGGGTACTGGCACAGCGTATGGATGTCATAAGCCTCCAGCATGCTCAGGATAACCGCGCCGTCTGTCGGTGAGCCGCCGATGTGCGTGAGCAATACCGGCGGAATCGGGTCGCCATGCGCGTCTTTCGGCCATGTTTTCGTCAGCTTTTTTCTACGGCTGAAGCCCCATTTTCCCATGGTTTCGCCTCCCTAATATTGCTTATTTATGATATTTACCGCCCTCGGCAATCTTGAAGCCGCGATAAATCTGCTCGAGCAGCACGATCCGCGCCAGATGGTGCGGCAGTGTCAGTCGCGACAGCGACAAGCGCTTGTCCGCGCGCTGCTTGATCTCGTCGTGCAATCCGTTTGAGCCGCCGATGACAAGGCACAGTCTCCCGCCGGACATAGCAGCGCCCTCCAGCATCGAGGCAATTCCCTCACTGTCGGTCTGCTGCCCCTCGACGCACAGCGCGACGAGCCCTGCGCCCTTCGGCAGCTTCGCTGTGATCGCGTCCGCCTCCGACTTCATCGCGGCGTCAATTTCCGCCGGTGAGGCGCTGTCACTGACGCGCACTTCCGGCAGTTCGATAACATCCAGCTTGCAGTAGCCCGACAGGCGTTTAGTATATTCTTTTTCAGCGTCGAGCAGGTATTTTTCCTTCAGCTTGCCGACACAGATCAAATGAACATGCAGCATTTTGGCTCCATTACAGTATGTATACCGGGCTGGGATCGTCCGGTGGTGCGGCGGCTAATATAACGTCGTCTCCGGCGCCGATGCTACACAACGCCCGCGCGACCGTCCGGCACGCCATACGCGGCGTGTTGTTGTCCCGGCTAAGATGCGCCAGCACAATCGTCCGTGTACCGGACTCGGCCAGCGCGACGGCTAACCGTCCGCTGTCGTCGTTGGACAAGTGTCCGCGTTCGGACAACACACGCTTTTTCAAAAACGCGGGGTAATGCCCGTTACGGAGCATTTCAACATCGTGATTGGCCTCGATGACCGCCAGGTCTGCGCCGCACGCGGCGGTTAGCACCTCGTCCGTGACGCTGCCGACGTCGGTGACAAACACGAATGTACCGCCAGAAAACTCGATCCGGTAGCCGACGCTCTCGGGCGTATCGTGCATCGTCGGGAAGCTGCGGACACTCAGCTCGCCCAGCACCAGCTCCGACCCGGTCTGAAACGGCGTCAGCGTCCGCTGTGCATCGGGGGCGACGTAGCAGACGCCTTCTGCGACGACGCCCGGCGCGAAGATCGGCACATGGTGATGCTTGACGAGCATTTTAACGCCGGCGATGTGGTCGCCGTGCTCGTGCGTAACAAGTATGCCTGTCAGGTCGGACGGCGTCAGCCCGGCGTTTTTCAGCCCGGCGACGATGCGGCGCATGGAGATGCCCGCGTCAATAAGCAGGTGCGTATCACCCTGCGAAACAAGCGTGCAATTGCCGGATGACGAACTGGCCAGCGTACAGATTTTCATAAAACGGCCTTCCTTTCGTCGTTCGGTATTTCGGGTTCATTGGACAGCAGTGTCTGCCGGCCGTCCGGTAAATCAAATTAAAAATGGCGGGGGGCGTTATCACCCCCGCCATTATACATGATTGAGTTAAAATAATAAATCGTCTGCGCGCAAATTCTTTCACAGCGGGACACGACGAATAATCTGCCGTTGTCTCACCTAGATGCTGCGGTAAAATCCTGCGATCAGTGTATCAGACGGCTTCCCACTCCAGCGCTTCCGGCTCGCCCGGCTCAAAGTGTGTCGTAATATCCGCACCAAGCGCGCGCAGCTTCTCGACGATATCCTCGTAGCCGCGCTCAATGTAATGTACACCGTCAATCTCTGTCGCGCCATGCGCGCACAGACCTGCAATGACGAGTGCGGCACCGGCGCGCAGGTCGCCGGCTTTGACGGGCGCGCCCGTCATCTTCCCCGCGCCCTCAATGACCGCTGTGCGGCCGCTGACCTGAATCTGGCAGCCCATTTTTGCCAACTCGTCGACGTATTTGAAGCGGTTGTCCCAAACGCCCTCGGTAATGACGCTCGTCCCCTGCGCCAGACACAATATTGTAGATATCTGCGGCTGCATATCGGTCGGAAAACCGGGGTACGGCAGTGTTTTCACATTGGCCTTGATCAGCGGTTTCGTACGGCGTACAACAACGGCGTCTTCAAGGTCCTCGACGTCAACGCCCATTTCGCGCAGCTTGCCCGAAATGCACTCAAGATGCTTCGGAATAACGTTGCGAACGGTCACCTCGCCGCCGGTGCCGGCGACGGCCGCCATATACGTACCGGCTTCGATCTGGTCGGGGATAATTGAATAAAATCCGCCGGCGAGTTTCTTCACGCCGGAGATTTTGATGACGTTCGTACCGGCGCCGCGGATATCGGCGCCCATGGAATTGAGGAAGTTGGCTAAGTCAACAATATGCGGCTCACGCGCGGCGTTTTCGATCACCGTGCGGCCCTCCGCCAATGCGCCGGCCAGCATGACATTAATCGTCGCGCCGACGGATACAACGTCGAGGTATACCGACGTGCCGACAAGCCCCTGCGGTGTTTCGGCAACAACAATGCCATTCTTGATGTCGAAGGACGTGCCCATCGCCGAAAAGCCCTTGATGTGCTGATCGATCGGGCGCACACCGCCGAAATTACAGCCGCCCGGCATCGCAACGGCCGCCTTGCCGAACCGACCGAGCAACGCACCGAGTAAATAATAAGACGCGCGGATACGCCGCATCATGTCAAATGTCGCTTCGTGGGTGCCGACGTTTGTACAGTCAATGTCCATCGTGTTCTTGTTGACTGTTCTGATCTCCGCGCCCATCTGTTTGAGGATGTTGAGCAGCATCGTCACATCCGAGATCTGCGGGATGTTCTCGATACGGCAGACACCTTCTACCATTAAAGCTGCCGGGATAATGGCGACAGCCGCATTTTTTGCGCCGCTGATCGTCACTTCGCCTGTCAGCGGTTTTCCGCCGTTGATGACATATTTTGTCATAGGCTCACCTTCTCACTGTTGATTACAGTCTGGATACCGGCCGTTTTGACCGGCAGCGCCGCCTTGGGTAATACCGAAACATGTCGGTATGGTCGTCCGTAGCGGCCTGTCCTTATGTAAAAGTATTGCCTGCAGGCAACTAAATTTTTCGCTCAATTATACAATATGCATATTTTTTTTGCAAGTCTTGCCGAAAAAGCCTTGTATAGCCAGTGCTTACAGCTTGAGAAATTCACCGCCTACGCGCCTACGCGCTTTGCCGCACAATGTCCCCGGACTGGGCATCGACGTAATAGATTCCCGTATCGGTCTCTACGAGCCAGACAGGCCGCAGGCTCATATCAAACGCCGATACAAACAGATTATACCCTGGGCGCACCCCTGTCATAACAGCGCAGGAATATTTACCCGCGTCAACATCGGTTACGAAGCGCATCAGTGCCGTTGCGCACGAGGCCATTTCTACCGGCGTTTGGGCCAGCTGCACATTGCCGGCGTGCTTGCCGATCATGGACGTCAGGTCCCCGTCGACAAACGTAAAGTCAATCGTGCAATTGAAAATTTCGATGCCACGCAAGGCGCACATGGCGGTGACGGTCTGATCGTTCTGCGCGGTGTCGATAACGGAAATCTTCATATCGCCCAGTATCCGCTCGGCCGTTTTAACGAGATCTGTGCCGCCATCGACAGCCCCTGCTTTAAACGTGATTTCGAACTCACCGCCCCCGCGAAACACGGCACGCCCGTCGACGCCGACATATTCCGTAATGTTGCCGCCCCGATCCAGTGCCGTGACCGCGCCGAGCAGCGCCTCGGCCGCCGCGCCCTCCCACTCGGTATCGCGCTTCGTTTCAAAGATGAAAAGCGTGCCGCCTTCACGGATACCCTTGACGTTAAGGTCGATGCCGCTTTGCAGCAGGAGCGTTTGCAGCTGACGATGTGTTTCCGCGCGCACGGATACGTCCTTGACGCCCCGCGCCACAACGAAACCTAGAAAAAACACGTTTAGCACGGCCAGCGCAACGATGATGATATTTTTTAAATGCGTTACTTTCACGGTAATCCCCTTAAAGCGGCCTTAATCCGGCGCAGCAATCCATTCCGGCTCAAGCGGGCTTTGTCCGGCGTCCCGATATGAGAGCATGAACGCACCGCCGGCTGCCGCGGCGGCCTGAAGCTCGGGCAGCATCGTACGCAGCTCGTTTGTGACTGTATACGCGCGGAAATGCAGTGTCATCTCGACAATCCCGTGGCCGTCGACGGTCACGCTTGCCGCGTATCCGTCGTCGCCGACATAAATACAGCCGCCAAGTGCTGTATAGCAAAAATCAATACGATATAAGTCGTCGCCCTGATCGATCGCCCTGAACGAGAGCTGCGCGCTGCCGCAATAGGGCGCCAGCGCCGATGCGAGCGCTGCGCGCGCGCGCTCGACGGCGTCGTTGCCGTCAACCGTCACAGCGCCGGCGCCGTCGGTTTGCGTCCGGCGATAGACGACCGTACCGTTCGGACTCAGGCGCAAGGTAAACGCCGTATCGACAATGACGCGGTCGTCGCCCTCATAGTATTCGTGCAGTGTCCGTTCACTGAACCCGAGTGCCGACAGAACAGCCGACAATGTTTCGTCATTCGCCAACGGATTTTCGGCCGATAAAACAGGATGGCTATCCGTGCCGTTTAAAATAAGCGCATTCGGATCGCTGATACCGGTAAAACGCGGCAGCTCAAACGCGAACAACGCGCCGTTCGTCGGATAAGGCTCTGTCAGGTGCTTGACGTTCGGCGCTGTGTCGGCGGCGTAAAAATCCCCTGTCTGGCTTTGCTGAAAATACAGACGGTTTTTACCGTCAAGATAGATGACGCACAGGCGTTTTGTGCTGCCGTTATCCCATCCGTCCAGCTGCGTACCGTACCAGCCGTCGAGCAGTGTCAGCGGGATGGGCGTCGCGTATTCGTAATACACGCCGGGTGACGCAAGCGCCTGCTGCCATTCTTCTGTGCCGACACGCGTCGGTGTCTCGGCAGACCCGAGCGCCTCGGCAAATATCTGTACGGTTTTATCGTACAGCATATTAAGCTCTTTCGTATCGTATCGGATACCGTAGTGCGCGCTCTGCGCTTCCGTGACAACGATGGACGACGGCCGCGCCGCTTCCAGCGTCGTTTCCTGCTCCGTGCTGCTTTGCTCTGCCGGCTCCGACAAGCCGCTGAAAATGTGTGTCAGCTCGCTGAGCGACATCGGGTCGTTGCCAAAGAGCCGCGATTGCCACCCCAGAAAAACGGCGGAGCACAGCAGCAGAGCAATGAGAACATTTTTCAGCCTGTCTCTGGTTTTATGACGGTTGTTCATCTTCAGGCCCCTCTATCGGCAAATCAATCGTCACCGTTGTTCCCTTCCCTGCCACACTGTCGATTTTGATATCGCCGCCGTGACGCACGATGATCTCACGCGCAATTGACAGGCCGAGGCCTGTGCCGCCCGATGCGCGCGAGCGCGCCTTGTCTACCCGATAAAACCGGTCGAAAATGCGCACAAGGTCTTCTTCTGGGATACCGATGCCTGTGTCGCGGATTGTAACGCGTACAGCGTCACCGTATGGCTCGCTTGCAATGGTGATCCGGCCGCCGTCCGGCGTATACTTTACAGCGTTGGACAGTACGTTCATAAGGACCTGCTCAATGCGCCCCTTATCGCCCATAATCATGGGTAAATCTTCGTCGAATTCAAGCGTCACGGTATGATTGTGCTTTAAAGATTCCAGCGCGACGGCATCGTTAACGGCGTTAATCGCCGCAGTAAGGTCAAAGCGTTCGATCACAAATTTACTGTTGCCCGCGTCGAAGCGCGACAGTTCCAGAAGATCCTGAACAATCTTCGTCATACGATCGCTTTCGTTGAGGATGACGTGGAGAAAATCGTTTTCCTGCGCTTTGGGAATGTCTGCGTGCCCGGTCAGTGTTTCGGCATAACTGCGTATGCTCGTCAGCGGTGTGCGCAGCTCGTGGGAAACGTTGGCGACGAACTCACGCCGCAGCGCCTCGGATTTTTTGATCTCCTCCAGCGTCGTTTTCAGCTGATAAGCCATGTTGTTGAACGTCTCGGCCATGATGCCGACCTCATCGTCGGATTCGACGGCGATTTGTTTGGAAAAATCACCGTCAGCCATCGCTTCGGCGGCGCGCGTCATGCCGACGATCGGCTGAAGCAGCGTTTTGGATACGATAAAGCTCAGCGCCGCCGAAATAACGATACCGACGACAACGGCCTCCACGATGATCGTAATCAGTTCTTTGTTGAGGTCGTGCACCGTCTGCTTATTGTCGCGCACATACACGACGTAAGCCGTATCCCCGCTCTCATTGAATACGGGCACGGCGACGTCCATAAAACTCGCGTTGGCACCGGCGAGGAACACACTCTGGCCAGTTAAGGCCGACAGAATATTCGGAGTAATCTCGACGGCGGCTTCTGCGTCGCCTGCCGAACTGCCAAGCACCTGCCCTGTCGGCCCTAGTATGTAGTAGTTGCGCGTATGACCGTTTATGCCGAGCTGATACGCGTCGACAATATCCTGCAGACTTTCGACCGGCTCCGGCGCGTCAAGGGCGCCCTGCAGCGCCGTATACAGCTGCCGGTCGGAAAAGGCCGTTTCCATCTGACGGAGAAATTCATTTGTATAGAAGCGCTGAACACCCTGAATGAGGATCACGGAAACGACCGTCATGAGCGTGACAATCAGCACGAGCATGACGAGCACGAATTTCCAGCGCAGGCTTTTGTTCATTTATTGATTCCTCCACAGGTCAAAACGCCCGGAACCGGGCGTTTTGATTGTTTTATGCCTCAAAGTAGTAGCCGGCACCGCGCTTGGTCATAATGTACGCCGGTTTCGCCGCGTCGTGTTCGATCTTCTCCCGCAGCCGGCGTACTGCCACGTCGACAGCGCGCACATCGCCGAGATAGTCGTACTGCCAGACCTCACGCAAAAGCTCCTCACGCGAGAAGACCTTGCCTGGCTGCGCATGTAAAAAGCAAAACAGCTCGTACTCGCGCTGCGTCAGTTCTGCGCTTTGACCGTCGATGTAAACGTCCAGCCGCTCATAGTCGACGACGATACCGTCGGACCGGTCCGGCGTGTCGGCCTGGATCGGGCCGTTGCGGCGTATGTTGGCTTTGACACGCGCGAGCACCTCACGGATTGAGAAAGGTTTTGTTATGTAGTCGTCCGCGCCGATCTCCAGGCCCAGAACCTTGTCGGTCTCCTCCTCGCGCGCGGTGAGCATGATGATCGGTGTGCGGTAATCGCGGCTGCGGATGGTCGAGCAGACATCAAAGCCGCTGCGTTTTGGCAGCATGACGTCAAGCAGGATAAGGTCGGGCTTTGTAAGGCTATATACGTCGAGCGCCTCTTGACCATTGTACGCTGTAACGATAACATAGCCTTCTTTTTTAAGATTAAAGCTGAGTATGTCGACGATATTCGTCTCGTCGTCTACGATGAGTATGGTCTTACTCAATACGAACACTCCTTTTACCGGGTTGTTTTCAGGTATTCGTTCACCTTTAGGATGCCGATGATTGTTTTGGCATCCTTAATGTCGCCGTCCATGATCTGCCCGACGAGTGCATCAAGCGGGATGCGCTCGACATTAAGCAGTTCGTTTTCGTCCAGATGCATCTCCCCTGCCGTCAGTTCTGTGGCGAGGTATAGATACAAGGTTTCCTGCGAAAAACCGGGCGACGGGTAGATCGCCCCGAGATCGACGATGCTGCCCGCAGAGTATCCTGTCTCCTCGGACAGTTCCCGCACCGCGCACGACAGCGGCTGCTCACCGTACTCGAGCTTGCCAGCCGGTATCTCGAGCAGCTCATCGCTCACTGAATAACGGTACTGGCGTACCATGACGACCGCGCCGTCCGGCGTGAGTGCCACGACGGCGACGCCGCCGGGATGCTCGACCACCTCGCGCGGGCAAACCGCACCGTTCGTCAGCTCAACCGTATCACTGCGCACGTTGACGATTTTACCCTGATACACCGTTTCTGACGTGAGCTGTTTTTCAAAAAAATCCATGTTTTGACCTCATTTGCACCGCTTTGATGGCATCCGCCTTGTTTTTTATTCATTATAAACGATTGGGCGACGAAATGGTAGGGCGTTTTTATCGGCTCACCCAACGCTTATTTAACACAACGCGTTTGCAAATCAGCCGCCGTGCGTGTATAATGAAGCTTCGCTATCGGACTAATTATCATTAATAAAGGTGTTTTATAGATGCAAGAAATCAGAAATGTGGCCATCATCGCCCACGTCGACCACGGCAAAACGACGCTGGTTGACGCGATGCTTCGCCAGTCAGGTGTATTCCGCGACAATCAGGCCGTCATGGACCGCGTAATGGACTCGGGCGACCTCGAGCGGGAACGCGGCATTACAATCCTAGCAAAAAATACAGCCGTCGTTTACGGCGATATCAAAATCAACATTGTCGATACGCCAGGCCACGCCGACTTCGGCGGTGAGGTCGAGCGCATTTTGAAGATGGTTAACGGCGTTATTTTACTCGTCGACGCCGCCGAAGGGCCGATGCCGCAAACGCGCTTCGTCCTGTCCCGCGCGCTGGAGCTCGGTCACCGCGTCATCGTCGTCATCAACAAGGTCGACCGGCCCGACGCGCGCCCCGGCGAAGTCGTTGACGAGATTCTCGAACTGCTGCTCGATCTGGACGCAACCGTCGAGCAGCTTGACTCACCGATGCTCTTTTGCTCGTCGAAGCTCGGCGTCGCCTCGTTTTCGCCCGAGCAGCTCGGCGACGATCTCGCGCCATTGTTCAAAACGATCATCGACTATATCCCCGCGCCGTCGGCCGATAAGAACGGGCCGCTGCAGCTACTCGTCTCGTCCGTAGACTATAACGAATACGTCGGTCGGATTGCCATAGGGCGCATCGAGCGCGGTGTTTTAAAGCAAAATCAGGAAATAGCCGTATGCGATTTCCACAGTGAGAAGCCTGTAAAAAAATCAAAGGCCGTGAACATCTACGAGTTCATGGGCCTTAGCCGCGTCCCCGTGACCGAATCGGTGGCCGGCAACATTGTCGCGCTGAGCGGTATCGGTGATATCACCATCGGCGATACGATCTGCGAGCCGTCTGCCATCGAGCCGATGCCGTTTGTGAAGATTTCAGCGCCGACGATGGAGATGACGTTTTCCGTCAACGACAGCCCGTTCGCCGGGCGCGAGGGTAAATACGTCACGACGCGCAACATCCGCGACCGCCTGCTCAAGGAAACGCTCAAGGATGTGTCCCTGCGCTTCAACGAAATCGAGAATTCCGACAGCTTCAACGTCTCCGGGCGCGGGGAGATGCACCTGTCGATCCTCATCGAAACGATGCGCCGCGAAGGTTTCGAGTTTCAAGTCTCGCCGCCGCGCGTACTGTACCGCGACATCGACGGTCAGCGCAGCGAACCGATCGAGCGCGTCGTGCTCGACGTGCCGGAAACGGCCGTCGGCGTCGTGATCGAAAAGCTCGGCGCGCGCCGCGGGACGTTTCTTGAGATGACGCCGGTCGGCAATCGTATGAAGCTCCAATTTCTCGTTCCGGCACGCGGCTTGTTCGGCTATCGGAGCGAATTTCTGTCCGACACGCGCGGCGAGGGCGTGATGAGCTCCATCTTCGAGGGCTACGAGCCGTTCAAGGGCGAAGTCAGTCGGCGCAGCTCCGGCTCGCTCGTCGCATTCGAGACAGGTGACGCTGTCGCTTACGGCCTGTTCGGCGCACAAGACCGCGGTCAGCTGTTCATCGGGCCGGGGACACCTGTCTATGCTGGGATGGTCGTTGGCGTCTCACCGAAGGCGGACGATCTGACCGTCAACATCTGCAAGAAAAAGCAGCTGACGAACATGCGCGCGTCCGGCAGCGACGACACGCTGCGCCTCGTCCCGCCGAAAATCATGAGCCTTGAGCAATCCCTCGAGTTCATGGCCGACGACGAGCTCCTGGAAGTCACGCCGCAGAGCCTGCGACTACGCAAACGCATCCTCGATCACGGCTTACGCATGCGCGCGTTAAAAACGGGCAAGTAATAAAACGCAGCGGCGGGTATGAACCCGCCGCTTGTCTTTTACATACTGTTTTTAGTATAATAATCCTGTTGTCTATCCGACTTCAGGGAGGTTATTTTATGAAATGTCCCGAATGCGGCGCCGAGATGGAAAAAGGGCGCATCTTCGCCCCGCCTGCTAACGGCATCCCATGGGTGCCGTCAACATCCAGACTCCCGATTTTCCTGACCGATGAAAGCATCAGAAAGAAGCACGGCATAATGCTCATTGAAAAATACGCGCAGCTCATACCGCCAAAGCTATCGCAGCTTGAGACTTATATATGCCGTAATTGCCGCAAAGGCGCTTTCGACTACTAATTAACGCAGGTGAACATAATTGGATACTTATACTGCCGATGATTGCACGCTCTGCCCCCGCCAGTGCGGTGCGTCGCGTGGCGAAACGTCAGGCGGCGGCGTATGCGGGATGGGGATACATCCCGTTGTCGCCAAGGCGATGTGCCATTTCTGGGAGGAACCGTGCATCAGCGGCACGCGTGGATCCGGCACAGTCTTTTTTACCGGCTGTGCGCTTGGATGCGTTTACTGCCAAAATCAGAAAATCAGTCACGGTCACTTCGGCAAGCCGGTGACGGCTGAGCGCCTGCGCAGCATTTACTTCGAGCTGATCGAGGCAGGAGCACATAACATCAACCTCGTGAATCCCACCCATTTTGCGACATCGGTGCTGTCGTCTCTCGATGCGCCCATCGGCGTTCCCGTTGTGTGGAACACGGGCGGCTACGAAAAAGCCGAGACGCTCCGCCTGCTCGACGGACATGTGCAGATCTATCTGCCCGACTTCAAGTACGCCTTGACGGGGCCTGCGGCGCGGTATTCCGATGCACCGGACTATCCCGACATCGCCAAAAAAGCCATCACCGAAATGTATCGCCAAACCGGGCCGTACCGGCTCGACGAGGACGGCCTGCTGCAGCGCGGCGTCGTCATCCGGCATCTGATTTTACCGGGGAATCTCGACAATACACGCCGCGTTATCGACTGGGTCGCAAAGACCTTCTCCCCCGGCGACGTATTGTTTTCGCTGATGAGCCAGTACACGCCGTGCGGCACGATCACAGAGCATCCTGAACTTCAGCGCCGATTGACACCCAGTGAATACACCGAAGCGACGGATTATCTCACGGCATCTGATATTGAGGACGGATTTTTTCAGGAACTGTCGTCGGCAAACGAAACGTACATCCCCGATTTTAATTTATCCGGCATATAAAAGTCTTCCGGTGTTATTCCGGAAGACTTTTAGCATTTTCCATTATATTGAATTATTATTCAATCGATATAATCGACACCTCATAAGCCGTCCGCTCCGTCAAGACGCCGTTTTGGGCTTTTATGTACTGGCGGCTTTGCAACCGGCCTTCAAGCGTGAGGATATCGCCGACGACGAACTCCGAGGCCCCCTCTGCCAGCCGCCCCCAAGCGATACACGGCAGGTAATCAGAGCGCCCGTAGCGCCGGTTGACAGCCAGCATGATGTCGCAGATCTGCCGTCCCATCGGCGTTTTGCGCAGGTTTGGCCGTTTGCAGATCGCGCCCGTCAAGCACACAGCGTTTTTGTCCGGCTCGTCGGTAAAACAAAGCTCTCTGGCGAAAACGCTGATGACAAGCCGGCTGCCGACGCCGCGCTTATTGTTATACGATCGGACTTCACCGGAAACACCGAGCCGCGCGCACTCTTCCACCTCTAGGTTTTCCAGCACGTCCTGGCGGGCAATAACATTGACCGTATCAATGTAGCCCGACAACCGCTCGATCTCAAGCGGAAACGTAAAATAGCTGTCGTTGCCGCCCATGTGCGAGAATCTCGGCCGATCGGCGACCGCGCCGCACAGCTCGACATGGTTGTTCATCCCTTCCAAAACTGCCACCCCTTTACCCGCACGTATCTGTGGACAGTATATGTCCGGACAGGGGCTGATAGACTACCCGATTGGCTCGGGCAGTGTGCAGCCGGCTGCAAGCAGCGCCCCCATAACAGCCAGAAGGCTCTCCGGTGCGATACCGCCGCCGACCTTGATTTCCTGCCTTTCCATCAGCATACCGCCGACAGTCGGCAGTTCACGCTGGATGGCCAGCACGCATTCGTCCTCCCCGATCGACGAGAGCGTGATCGAGCTTTTCGGCGACATGCCGTACGTCACAACACAGTCCGCATCGTAATTTTCAGGATCGGCGCCAGCCGGCAGGATCAGGATGCCGCAGCGTACGGGCGTTGTGAAATTGCGCGAATCGTAGCCGGCGTCGGGCGCGAGCACAAGGATATCCGGCGGCCGTCCGGCGAGCTCCGGCGCTGAGATGACTCGGCGCACGCGCACGTCTGCCGAGGTGCTGGCCGCCAAATACAGCTTAATCGTGCCGGCGATGTTTTCAGGCCCGGGATCGATGACTGTCAGCTCTGTCATAGCACCCTCCGTTTCAGCACCGCGTCACGTCGTCCGGCTTCGCGGAATACGCGCCGGCCAACAAGGCGCATCATCCACACGCCGGGCACGCATAATGCGGCCCACAGCAAACTGAACGACACACAGATCTGCCCGCACAGATTGCCGAGCCGACCCTCATAATTCCAAACATTCCAGCACATCAGCTTGTTGACAATCACACCGGCGACAAATTCTATCGCCGTAATCACCGCGCCGCCCATCAACCACTTCTGCCAAGTCCGAACGGCGCATTTTACGGCAATCAGATACAGCAGTACCGAGCTCATGCCGCCGGCCAGCACCATCGACCAGTGCGTGCGTGCACGGCATCGAAGCTCCAATCCGGCGTAAATAAGACCGCCGGTGATAAAAACAACCGGATACTTAACGGCACAGCGCACTGCGCGCTTTTTCGGCATCATGTTCTTCGCTCCATCGCTCATTCAGGATTACTGCTTTATCGTTTCCGCGACCGTCCGATTTATGCCGCAGGATTTTATGCTGTGCGGGGCGGTTCAAATTTATATTGACAATTTATGTTGACAAACGGCACGGGCACTGATATTATCAGTTAGTCAAAATAAAGCAGTACGGCATTCCCGTCCTCACCCAGCCGCCTGAGCGCGCTGTGGTCAACATGGAGACATATCCGGCCTCGGCCGGTTACTGTTGTCTATTGAGCGGATGCCGACATGCATCCGCTTTATGTATTTTTTGGGTTTAATTAACAGGAGGTGCTCAATATCAGCAATACGAATTATCAGATCAACGAAGACATACGTGACAAAGAGGTACGCCTGATCGGCGATGACGGCGCACAGCTTGGCATCATGCCCCCGAGCGAAGCGCTTCAGATCGCCTATGATCAAGACCTTGACCTTGTCAAGATCGCGCCGACATCCAAACCGCCTGTCTGCAAGATAATGGATTACGGCAAATACCGGTTCGAGCAGTCTAAACGAGAAAAGGAAGCACGCAAGAACCAGCATATCGTTGAGGTTAAGGAAATTCGTATGTCTCCGAGCATCGGGCAGCACGATCTGGACGTGAAGCTGCGAAACGGGCAAAAATTCCTTAAAGACGGCGATCGTCTTAAGGTCACCGTGCGCTTTCGCGGCAGACAAATGGCCCACACGAACATCGGCGCCGACTTGCTTAAAAAGTTTGCCGCAGAATGTTCCGAGTTTGCTACCGTTGATAAAAACCCGAAACTTGAAGGACGGTTTATGACGATGTACCTGTCCCCGATATCAAAGTGATACTTTGACGCTACCTATATACTTGGAAGGAGACCCAGCTATGCCTAAGATCAAGACCCACAGCGGGGCTAAAAAACGCTTTAAGCTAACAAAATCCGGCAAAATCAAGCGCGCACACGCCAATAAGAGCCACCTGCTCAATGGACACGGTAAAACGCCCAAGCGCAAGAGAGGCCTCCGGAAAGGCACTTACGTCGACTCGACAAACGAGGCGGCAATCAAGCGCTTGATCCTGTACAAATAAGGAGGTTTTATCATGGCTAGAATTAAAGGCGCGATGATGACGCGCAAAAGACGCAATAAGATTCTTAAGCTCGCCAAGGGCTACTGGGGTGCTAAGTCCACCCACTATAAGATGGCCAATCAGGCCGTTATGAAATCCCTGACGTATGCATACGTCGGCCGCAAACGCAAGAAAAGAGATTTTCGCCAGCTGTGGATCACCCGCATCAACGCCGGCTGCAAGCAAAACGGGATGAACTATTCCCGCTTCATGCACGGCTTGAAGCTCTCGGGCATTGAGATGAACCGCAAGATGCTCTCTGAGATGGCTATACACGAGCCTGAGGCCTTTACCTCACTCGTCAACACTGCCAAACAAGCCATTAGCGCGTAACAAGCAAATAGAAAACCGCCCGCTAATAAGCGGGCGGTTTTTATATCTGCGTTTTACGCCAGCGCGTTCTTAAGTACCTCAATCAGTTCGTTTTCAGCACGGCGGCCGATGCCGCACGCGGCCATATCGAAGCCGTGAATGCAGCCGGAGTATATGTGATACTCTGTCGGTACACCGGCGCGCATCAGGCGCAGGGCGTAATCGGTCGTCTCGTCGCGGAAAAGATCGAGTTCCCCGACGAACGTATACGTTGGCGGCAGGCCGCTGAGATCCTCGGCCCGCGCGGGTGCGGCATAGATCGGCACATCGCCCCCGTACAGATCGCCGAGGTACATCTGCCAGCCAAACTCGTTCTTTGACCGGTTCCAAAGCCTTGGATCGGTAAACTCATAGCTGGACGGCGTGATGTTGCGATCGTCAATCATCGGGTACAGCGGCGCTTGAAAAGCGATCTTCGGGCCGCCTTTGTCGCGTACAAGCAGCGACAATCCCGCAACCAGCCCGCCGCCGGCGCTGCCGCCGACAACGGCGATACGTTCCGCGTCAACGTCGAGCGATACGGCATGATCTGAAAACCATGTCAGCGCCGCATAGCAGTCTTCAAGCGGTGCAGGATACGGATGCTCCGGCGCGAGCCTGTAGTCAACCGAGGCAATAACACAGCCAATCTCCATCACCAGCCGGATGCAGCTGAGATCGGTGAACTCCGGTGTGCCGACGATATAGCCGCCGCCGTGAATGTACAGAATGCCGGGACGGTTCTTCTCTTCGCCGCCCGGTTCATAAATGCGTACGCGTATGTCCGGCGCGCCGGACGGGCCTGGTATCATTTTGTCGCTGACGGCGTAGTCGCCCTCCGGCATCATCGCTGCGCCGAAGCCTCCCATCGCCTCGCGCAAAATATGCAGCTCTTCCCTTTTAAACTCCCCGCCCGGCGACATCGCCAGCATCTCCCGGAGATCCGGATGTACTCTTGATTCCACTCGTTGTCCTCCGTTATTTAAACTTTATTTTTTAACATTGCAACACGCGCTAGCAAACAGTCTCGCGTGTTGTCCTCCGGATGCTCGATGACGTGCTCAAGCAGGTCTTTCAGCGCTTTTCCCAGCGCAACACCTTTTTTGAATCCGCATTCAATTAAATCATTCCCTGTTACGGCCAGGTCTTTTAGCGCGTAGCATTCGTTGCCGGACAGCACCTGCTCCACAAGATTTACCGCCTGCGTCCCGTGAAGCGCCGTATCGGCCGCCGCGGCGCATAGCGCAGCGTCCGGCCCTTTGTTGGCGATCAGCCGCTTGATGCCGACGCTGCTGTGCGGTAACGGTGAAGCCATCGCAGCGCGCACACCGGCGGATGCACTGCGGACTGTTTTGGCGTCCAGCCGCATATCTGTTAAAAAGGTCTCCGGTGTACCGATGAGCGACAGGTCGCATAATACGGCGCATAACGCACTCCAGCGCAAAAGCGGCTGCTTGGGCAGCAGCTTAAGTCGGCTGAGCCCGAACAGCGGGCGCCCTGTTTGAACGATACGATCTGTAAAAAGCCCGAGGCGAATCGCATCTGCTACGAGCGACGGTGCGTCCGACAAGAGCATTTTCTCCGTTTCGTCACGCACACGTTCAGCAGACAGACCGGCGCACGTCGGGGCGCATTTCCGGATGGCCGCAAGTGTTTCCGGCTCGATGCGAAAACCCAGCTGCGCCGAAAAACGCAGCGCACGGAACATCCGCAGCGCGTCTTCACCGAAGCGCGCCTCCGGATCGCCGACACAGCGGATCAGCCGGCGTTCCAGATCCCCCCGACCGTCAAACAGGTCGGTAATCTGCCGATCCAGATCCATTGCCATGGCGTTAATCGTAAAATCGCGGCGCTGGAGATCCTCGCGCAGGTCGGTGACGAACGCAACGCCGTCCGGCCGGCGCCCGTCTGAATAGTCGCCGTCACTGCGAAAAGTCGTAACCTCGACGTTGCCGGCGTATAATACGACCGTCACGGTACCAAAGCGCGCGCCGGTCTCGACCGTCTTGTCGAACAGGTCCCGCACCTCAGCGGTAAGCGCCGAGGTGGCCGCATCCCAATCGTGGATGGGACGGCCCAGCAGCATATCCCGTACGCAGCCGCCGACGAGGCAGGCATTGTATCCGTTTTTGTGAAGAGTATCCAGAACAAATCCGACATAGTCTGGGATGATGTCCAATGGTGCCACCTCCCCTATGGAACAAAATATCTAATATTTCGCTTCTTATATGTTTAAATCTCACATAATATGAGCAATAATCACCCTTGTAAAAACCCTTTATTAGTATTATAATCATTTGACGGCGTAAAAACAATCCTTATCATCTCAACGCGGAGTGTAGTATGCGACTTTCTGATTTTGAATCCAGCATCAAATCCGGTCTTCCCGGCCATCTTGTCGGTATCGGCGGCGTGTCGATGTCGCCGCTGGCCGAAGTGCTTAATAATATGGGCGTGCCGATTTCCGGCTCCGATGTCAGCGACAGTCCAGCGATCCGTCGGCTGACCGATATGGGCATGCATGTTTTCATCGGCCACAACGCCGCCAACGTTAGCGGCGTGGGCTTTGTCATCCGTACGGCTGCCGCGCGCGACGACAACGTCGAGATTGCCGAGGCGCGCCGTCTCGGCATTCCCGTTTTTGAGCGCGCCGAGGCGTGGGGCTACATCATGCGCGGCTATGCCGACGCCGTATGCGTCGCCGGTACGCACGGCAAAACAACGACAACGTCAATGGTCACACATATTCTTATGGCCGCCGGCGCCGACCCGACCGTGATGATCGGCGGCACACTGCCCAAGCTCCAGTCGGGCTATCATGTCGGCAACGGCGACGTGATCGTATTGGAATCCTGCGAATACTACAACTCCTTTTTAAGCTTTTTCCCGACGGTCGCCGTTGTGCTCAACGTCGACGCCGACCACCTTGACTTTTTCAAAGATCTTGACGACGTTAAGTCGTCGTTCCGGCGCTTTGCCGCGCTCACCCCCGAGGACGGCACGATCGTGTGCAACGTCGACGATGAGAATACGATGGACGCGCTGGCACCGCTTGACCGCTCCCTGCTCACGTTTGGTTTGAGCGACGCGGCATCCGTGCGCGCGACGAATATAACGTATAACGGCGGTGCGTCTGTCTTTGACGTACAGCACAACGGTGCGACGTACTGCCGCGTACGCCTCAACGTCCCTGGCCAACACAACATCTCTGATGCGCTGGCCGCCGCGGCCGTCGCCATCGCGCTCAAACTGCCGCCAGAGGCCGTGACAGACGGCCTGATGGACTTCTCGGGCGCCAGCAGGCGCTTTGAGTACAAGGGCACGGTAAACGGTGCGCGTGTCTATGACGATTACGCACACCATCCCAGTGAGCTGCGCGCCCTGCTCGACGCTGTCGAGGCGCTTGGATACGATCGCATCATCCTCGCGTTCCAGCCGCACACGTTTACGCGCACCCATGCCCTGCTGGACGATTTTGCCGCTGAACTTCGGCGTGCCGACCTCGTCTACTTGTCGGAAATTTACGCCGCACGCGAAAAAAATACGCTCGGCATCACTTCGCAAGAGCTGGCTGATATCGTACCGTATGCCTCGTACTGCCCGTCGTTCGATGAAATTGTCCGGCGTATCCGTGTAACAGCCAAGAAGGGTGATATTGTCCTCACGGTCGGCGCGGGCGATATTTATCAGGTCGGCGAGCGTCTGTGCACCGCACAGGATCAAGCGCCGACAGCGTAGATATGAATCGAAACGGCCGATATTCAATCGTTGCTTTCGTATAAACCATCAGACTAAGCCTTCTGACATATACGACCTCGGTTGGCCGTGCAACACAGGAATATTATTGATATAAAAACGGTGTAGTCGTGATCCACGACTACACCGTTTTGCTTTTCTTATTAACTGATGTAAAGCACCTGATTACCAGATTCTTTTTCTCCGCTTAATCCGACGTCAGATTGAGCGCTTTTTGCTGCGCCTTGTGCTTTTCCGCAGCTTCGGTGGCGGTCTGAGGGCTGTTTTCATCGTACAGCTTGTTAACCTTGAAGCATTTGCCGCAGAAGTTACACTGCTTCTCGCTGTCGAACATACACGGCTTATGGCCGCTGGCACCGACATACTCAATGTACGCCTTACCATCTGTATCGATTCTCTGGAAATACGCGCCGAATTTGCCCCGCGTACCCAGCACCTGCAGATACACCGGCTTCGATACGCGAATATACTGAAGCGGACAATGCCAATAGAACGGCGGGATGCGGACGATTGTCGGTTCCGTAATCATGTGCTTTTCGAGTTTATCGAGTGACTTGCCGATCCAGAACTCGATCTCCGCATCAAACGATCCCCACGGGTCGACCATGTCGTATCCGGTGAAGCACAGATACTCCTCCTCTGAGTGAAAGTTGGCCGCCCGGTCGACAAATGCTTCCTTCATGTAGCAGCGGTAGCTAGCGTACAAGCTGGAGTCCGGCATACTGTCATGTCCGCGGAAGTACGCTTGATAGGGCGGCATGAAATCGCCCCAATGATTATATTGCTTTTCAAACGTATAAATCAGATGATCGTATTTCGACATATCTGTGCTCACCTCGTTTCTGATTGCATCGGGGAAAACGTGCAAATATCCCCATGGGCGGGCATGCCTTCGCACAAGGTATCAAAATAAGTCTTGCCGGTCGAATCCTCCCTGTGCCGAATCGCATAATACCGGCTGCTAAACAGCACCGGCTGGAAAAACAGCGGTTTTCCGATCCGCTTGATCTCGACGGGACCGTGCCAGTAGAACTGCGGTACGCGAACCATCGTGGGCTCTGTGATCACGATTTTCTCCATGTTGTCGTAATCCTCGCCGAGCCACATCTCAATTTCCGCATCGAACGACTCAAACGCGTCGCGCAGATCGTGCCCGACAAACGCGAGATATTCCTCGTCCCGGTGAAAATGCGGTTCCGGGTCGATCACGCCCTCTTTCATGTAAGCTCGATAAGGCAGATAAATCTGTGCACCCTTGATGCAGGCGTCTCCGCGAAAATAAGCCTCAACCTGCGGAAGCATCCCGTCCGAGTGCGTCTCTACCTTATCGAATTTATAAAACAACCAATCGAATTGGCCCATATCAAAGCTCCTTTTCGCTTTTTGATTTCATTCCATACGTATAAACATCCGTACAAACAATTTGGCGGGGGAGAAAATCTCCTCCGCCAAACTGTTTACTTAGCAACTAATCAATATTAGTCAGTGAAATACCATTCTGAAACACGGTCATGCTGATTGCCGGCTAGCGATATGCCGCCAAGATTGTCTACGGCTGCGCGGATATTATCCATTTCCGCAATACCATACAAGGGGCAGTAATCTTCAAAGGCCGTGACATATTCGAGAAGCATCTCGTCATATTCGGCTTTGTCAGTTGTTCCAAGCAGCGTATCGCCCAGGTTCTTGAAGTAATCAAATTTCTCCGTGTCTGAGTCAAAATGCGTACGGTTGAACTTGGTGACCTGCGCATAGATCAGGTCAAGGCCCATGCCGGAAGAACCGGCGATATAGGCAACGTATACTTCCCAATCCTCTTCGCCAGCGATAAGGTTTCTGACCGTAGCCTGGTCGTAGTTAACAACCTTAGCATCGACGCCGATGTCCTGAAGGGACTGCTCGATGATCTGCGCGGTTGTAACAAATTTGTCTGAGCCGTTTGTTACGAGTCGGACGGTCTTGCCGATAAGGCCACTCTCTTCGGCATACTGCTTGGCCAAATCGAGATTGTAGCCTGTTGCGTATGTATCATGGAGATTGGCAAGTTCCGGGAAGTAGTCTGTGCAGGTTTTCGAGAAAGGCGCAACCGCTACTGAACCGGCGTCGTTGAGCGCAACGCTCAAGATGCCCGCGCTGTTGACGGCATACGACACTGCCCAACGTGCTTCCTTGGACGCTATCGAAGAATTGGGGTTACAGTTGTAGGTCAGGCAAAGCTGCGAGATGGAGGGCTTATAGATGGCATGGATACCGTCAAGTGAATCAACATACGCCGCATCCTGGTTCGGGCATGTAACAAGGTAGTCCACTTCGCCGGTTTCAATCGCTGTGACCTTTTGCGCCGATTCCGGAATGTTCTTGAAAATAACATTCGGAATGGCAGGCATGCCGCCCCAATAGTCATCGCGTGCTTCAAGCGTAACAGTGCTGTTTACAACATAATCCGTAACAACATACGCGCCTGTGCCGACGGGGTTCGTACCGGACGTATCGGGATCATAAGTCTCGCCATCAAGAATCTTGATATCGGACATGATCGGGAATTGTGTTGTATCCGGCTTGCTCAAGACGAGACGCAGGGTGTAATCGTCATCAGCAACGGTCTTCTCAAAGTCAACGCTGGCCAGCAAATAGGACCGGCCAATTTCTTGCACATGGTCAAACGTGAAAAGGACGTCGGCGGCCGTGAAGGGGCTGCCGTTGGAGAAAGTTACGCCCTCACGCAGGTGAACCAGATATTCCGTGTCACTGAGGACTTCAACGCTCTCAGCAAGCAGGTATCTGATGTCATCAGCACTTTCGTAAGCCCAAAGCGCTTCGGAGTAACAGTTCATGACAGTCAGATATCCGGCGCCGGAGATGGAATAAGGATCCAGAGAACCGGGGTCACCTTCAACACCAATTTTAACGGTGTCAGGCTTCGGGTCCCCACTCGGGTCAGCGCTAGTATCGGGGCTGCTGGTCGTGTCCGAGGCAGAAGGACTGTCCGAGACATCCGGGGACGTGGTCGTCGGGCCGTTACACGCGGCAAGGCTCAACACAAACAAGATGCATAGGATCAATGAGATAATTTTCTTCATCTTTTTTCTTTCCTTTCATTAATTCACTTTATTTCATTTATTTCCCTGCAGCGGCAACAGGAAACAAAATGATTCGGTAGGATTTCTTCCAGTACTTGAGGATCGCTGCATTCATCTTTCACATACGGACATCTTGCCGTAAATCTGCACCCTGGTTTGGGGTTAATCGGTGACGTGAGTTCGCCCTTCATTGGAATAAGTGTTTTCTGTGCATCCGCCTTTGGTATCGGAATAGCAGAAAGCAGTGCTTGACTGTACGGATGCAACGTATTTCTGAAAAGCTCGTCGGACGAGGCTTTCTCCACCACCTGTCCAAGATACATAACCAGAATATCATCGGATATGTATTTAACGACGGACAGGTCGTGTGTAACAAACATGTAGGTCAGATTTTTCTGTTCCTGCAGATCCAGCATCAGGTTCAGGATTTGCGCCTGAATCGAAACGTCCAGCGCGGAAACCGGCTCATCACAAACGATGAACTTCGGGCTGAGCGCCAGTGCTCTGGCGATCCCGATGCGCTGACGTCTGCCGCCGTCCAGTTCATGCGGATACGTACCCCAGAAGCGTTCTGCCAGACCGACCGTTGCCATCAGCTCTTTTGTGTGTTCAATGATCTCCGCTTTGCTCTTTTCCCCGCGGAGCTGTTGCGGTTCCATAATGGTTTCACTAACCGACATACGCGGATTCAGCGACGAGAACGGATCCTGGAATATGATCTGCATCTCCTGACGCATATCGCTCAGTTCCCGGCGATTCGGATTCGTAATGTCCTTGCCGTTGAATAGTATCTGTCCATCCGTGGCGTCCAGCAGGTGCAGGATGGTTCGGCCAAGTGTACTTTTTCCGCAACCGGATTCACCGACAACACCAAGTGTTCTACCGGCGTCCAGTACAAAGCTTACATCATCAACGGCATGCAGCTGGCCTCTGCTTGTACCAAAGTATTTTTTAAGATTTTTAACTTCAAGCAATGCTGGCATCATGCTTCCTCCTTTTTCTCAAGAAAGCACCGTACCGTATGTCCTGGTTCAGGTTCGAATGCCGGCGGGCTCTGGTTGCGGCATATTTCCATAGCATAATCACAGCGATCACAGAAATTGCATCCCACTGGCAGGTTTGTTGGATCCGGCATCATGCCTCTAATGGGTTTAAGTCTCTTTTCTGTTGAATCAAGATCCGGCAGCGAGCTGAACAGGCCTTTGGTATATGGGTGCAGCGGTTTGTTGAATATATGACGCAACGTCCCATATTCCACGATTTCACCGGCGTAAACAACCGCTACTGTTTCGCAAATGCTGGCAACAACGCCAAGGTCGTGTGTAATAAGTAATACGGAGGTGTTAAGCCGCTTGGTCAAGTCGCGCATCAAATTAAGCACCTGCGCTTGGATCGTCACGTCCAGCGCCGTTGTCGGCTCATCCGCCAACAGAAGCTGAGGATTACACGCGAGCGCCATGGCGATAACGACACGCTGCTTCATACCGCCGGAAAACTGGTGCGGATACTCCGGAAAGCGCTCTTTCGGAATCCCGACCATTTCCAGCATATCCATCGACCGCCGAATCGCTTCCCCTGCCGATATCTTGTTGTGAAGGCTGATTGCTTCCGCAATCTGGTCACCGACCCGCTCGATGGGGTTCAGCGCTGTCATTGGGTCTTGGAAGATCATAGCGATTTTCTTGCCGCGGACCTTTTTCATTTCCTTTTCCGACAAGCGCAGCATGTCTTTGCCTTCAAAAAATATCTCGCCGTTTCTAACCTTGCCCTGTGGTTTGGGCAGGATGCCGAGGATCGTGCGTGCAACGGTTGTTTTGCCGGCACCAGTCTCCCCCACCAGTCCCAGAGTTTCGCCTTTTTTCATGCTGAGGTTGATCCCATTGACAGCGTGAACAATGACATCGTCGGCGAGAAACTCAATCTCCAGGTCTTTTATCTCTAAAACGTTATTATTTTCCATTTCCGGCCTCCGTCAGTTTTTCAGTCTCGGGTCAAGAGCGTCTCTCAGTCCATCACCCAAGAGGTTAAACGCCAGAACCGCAATCATAATACATATACCCGGATACAAAACGAGCTCCATGTGTTCGCGCATATAGTCACGACCCTCAGAGAGCATCGCGCCCCATTCAGCTATCGGCGGCTGTGCGCCGAGACCGATAAAGCTCAGTGTTGCGCCGGCGATGATGGAGTTACCGATATTCATCGTCGTGGCAACAAGTGTCGGCGCAATCGCGTTGGGGATAACATGCCGTACAATAATGTGCGGGCTTTTGGCATCAATCGCCTTTGCCGCTTCGACGAATTCCTTGTCGCGAACCGTCAGGATATTGGCGCGAAGTAATCGCGCACACGATGGTGTGGTCGCAACCGCGATGGCTATAATCGCGTTTTGAACACTCGGCCCCAGAATTGCCGCGATGACAACGCACATCAAAAGCATCGGAATACAGGAGAATATATCCATGATGCGCATGATGATAATGTCGACCCGGCCGCCGAAGTACCCGGCAATAGAGCCGATGGTGATGCCGGCAATCGTGCCCAGCGCAACGCAGCCAAGACCCATGATCATGGAATTTCTCGACCCATAGATCAGCCGGCTGAGCGTGTCTCGTCCAAACCTATCGGTACCGAGCAAATGTTCTGCGCTCGGCTTTGCGTAGCCGTTCGTCAGATCCTGCGCATCGTACGAATAGGGTGCCAGAAGTGGCGCAAATATAGCAATCAGAAGCACGATTACAACCACGACCAGCCCAACGATTGCAAACTTATTTTTTTTCAGCTGATGCCATACTTCGCCGGAACGGCCTCTTTTTTTCTTCATCTGCACACTGGCTTTAACGTTCACATTAGTACTCATATCACTACACCGCCTCAACATCAGTCGTCTTTTTTACTTTTTTTATCCATTTCTTACTGCTGCTGAATTGTGACCGGATACGAGGGTCAACCATCGTATACACAAGGTCAATGAGCAGTAAGATGACGCTATACATGACGGCAAAATACAGCACGCTGCCCTGTACAACTGTGTAATCACGCGATATCAGCGCACTGATCGTGTAGCTTCCGAGTCCCGGTATTGAGAATATCGTTTCAGCAATGACCGCGCCGCCAAGCGACACGCCAAAAACGGAGCCGACGATCGTAATAATCGGGATCATCGCGTTTTTCAGCGCATGGTTATAAATAACCTTGTGCTCTGATTGTCCCTTCGCGCGAGCTGTCGTAACATAGTCCTGACGGATTTGTTCGAGCATACTCGATCGCGTCTGCCTGGCTAAAGTCGCCGAGTAGCCGATCGACAAGGACACAGCCGGCAAGATCCAGCTCGCCGGGGTTTCTATGCCGAAAGGTGGTACCCACCCAAGCTTTGTTGCAAATATATTGACCAGTATCAAGGCAAACCAGAAATTCGGCATGGACACACAAAACAGCGATAAAACGATCGATGTGTTATCTTTCCATGTGTATTGGTGCGTTGCCGCGTAGACACCGATCGGAATGCCGGTAAGAATGGCCAGCACCATGCTGATTGTTACGAGCAGCAACGTATACGGAAACCGTAATATGATATTGCTCCATACGCTGCTCTTTGTGAAATAGGAGATCCCGATATCGCCGTGGAGTACGCCGCTGATATAATCAACATACCGGACGAGCAGCGGCCGGTTTAGTCCCATTGCTTCCCTTGCTGCCTCTATTTCTTCTTCTGTGGCGAAGTTGCCAAGTAACTGCCGAGCCGGATCGCCCGGTGTCAGTTCAAGAAGGACCATTACGATTAAGGTGACGCCGAGTATGACCGGTATCATCCAGAGCAATCGTTTAATTATGTACCTTAACACCTTTTCATATCCCCATTTCCTAAATATGTTCTGCGCGCTTCATGTATACACGTCTTGCGGAGGTCTGAAGTCACGCTTTCAGCGATTCGTCGGAAAAGCACTTGCCACAATAAGTGCACTGCTTGGAACCGTCGTATACACAGCGTTTTAAGCTTGCTGCCTCATAAACGTATTCGTACTCCCCTTTTTCGTCCTTTTGGCGAAGAATTTTCGACCAGTCACCGTCTGGATAAATCGGGAGGAAACCGACGGGCTTTCCAATCCGCTTAAAGTTTATCGGACAGTGCCACATATTTGGCGGAACGCGAACAACCGTTGGCTCGGTAATGGTCAGTGTGCGCATATTGTCCGGATCCCAGCCAAGTGAGATTTCAATTTCGGCATCAAAATCGAAAATGTTCTCTAAATCCCCCCCTGTAAACCACAGATATTCCTCGTTGGCATGATGAAAATGCGGTACCTCCATGACATTTGGACTGATCGCGACACTAAAACCGCCGAAGAAGTTGGCGCCCGGCATCTGCGTGACGCCCCGGAACTTCGCCCTCGGGTTGGCAAAAGTGTCTCCCCACTGGTGATACTCCTCCGGGAATGTGAATATGAGCGAATCATATTTCCCGCTTGGCGGATTCGGCTTTTCCTTCAGCAGCTTTTCGATCCATTCGTTGTTAAAAGAGATCTTTGGATGGTTGAAAAACTTGGTGCTGCCGTCTACCGGCTCAAAGCAACGACCGCAATAGGAGCAGGTTTTCGTCTTGTCGTTGATGCACCGCTTCTGGCTTGAGCAGATGTACGGATAGTCAACCTTCCCGTCCGGATGGACGCGGCGGCATATTTTCGACGCGTCCCCGTCGAAATACATCGAGGAAAAGGCGACCGGCTTGCCGACCCGCTTGTAGTTGATCGGTCCGTGCCACAGTCCCGGCGGGATGCGCAGCAGCGTTGGCGACGTGATCGTGTACTTCTCGAGCGCGTCCGGGTCTTCACCGAGCCAAATTTCAATTTCGGCGTCAAAGTCGAAAACCTTTGTGAGGTCGGCGCCTAGAAACCAATAATACTCCTCGACCGAGTGATGTATATGCGGAAACTGGGCAACATGCTCACGCAAAACGACGGAAAAGCCCATGCTGAGACGAGCGCCCCACATACTTTCCGACCCGCGGAAGTATGCTCTTGGCGACGCATATGTGGACCCCCATTCGTGATAATCCTTTGGCAGGGTATAGATGTATTCGTCATACTGACTCATCCCGGCAACACTCCTCAGTACATATTGTGCAAATTGCATGACCTCAGTCTATCGTGCAGGTGGCTAAAAATCCATTGATGAATAAAACAAAAGTACCTCACACCAAAATGTGAGATACTTCTAACGTTTCAGGTTTTGAAACGTTCGTTTCATTTGTGTTTTTCGCAATGAAATGCCGGACGGCATCAGATTATATAATCTGTTGTTATGCCGTGCTTTTGCATCAGCCGCCAAAGCGTCGTTTTACTGATTCCCAGCTCTCCGGCTGTCTTTATCCTATTGCCGCTGTGGCGCTTGAGCGCCTCGACAATCCGCTGTGCTTCCGCATTGCCGTGCAGCGGTAAATCCAGACGCGGCGCAGCGGCGCGCGGCGCCTGTTCCGTCTTTTTAATTTCGCTGCGCACGAAAGCCTCACTGATATTGCGATGCGGCGTCATCAGCACGACGCGTTGGCAAAAGTTTTCAAGCTGCGTCATATTGCCGGGCCAGTCATACGCACAGATGCTCCGCCGGGCGCCCTTGGATAAAAGCACGGGCTTGTCGTACGCGTCACAGTAATAATCTAAAAAGAATTCGATCCAGTCGTCAATGTCCTCTTTGCGCTCTCGCAGTGAGGGAACTGCCAGCAAAACCGCGCTCAGCGCGTAATACAAATCGCTCCTGAATGAACCTGCTGCCACCAGCGCTTTTAGATCCTCCCCGGCAGCAGCGATCACGCGGATGTCTGCCGCGCTTTGCCGGTTGCCGCTGTTGAGGGCATACTGGCCCTTAATAAGCCTGCTAACCCGGAACTGCAGTTCATTAGACAGCCGCTCGATATGGTTGAGGAACAGCGTCCCCGCCTCTGCCAGCTCAAGCATACATTTCTGCGTCGCCGCATCATCGGACAAATGCTTAATACCAAACAGAAGCTCGTCAAGATGCTCCGCTTCCCACGCGTCACACTCCACCTCAACAAAACTGCGGTCGTGACGGCTGCTCTCGTTATGTATGCACTGCGCAAGGCTGAGGAGCTCTGTGCCCTCATCGCCGCGCAGCAGAATCGGCGCATCGGTGTAAGCGACGGCCTTCGCCTGCTTTATTAGCCGGCCATACGTCAAAGAGCTGTATGTAAAATCCTCAAATCGCTGATGCGCTACAAAACCTGTCGCACAGGGCTCACCCGTCGAGCGTGACAGCCGCTTTGGGTTAATTTGCCCACGCTGCAGGAACATGACAGCCCCGATAACCGCGCCGCCATCAATAACAGGATCAACTTTAGCAATCAGCGTGCCGTTTCGGATTTTTATTCCGGAGGAAAACAGCTGGTCTCCCTGCGTCAAAACAGCGTCAAGCTCCGCCTTTTCAAACACGGGAAACACGTTGAGCAGATACAGTCCTGTCACGGTTTTATCCTTGCAGTCGATCATGCTTTTTGCACTGTCATTGATATGCATGATCCCCCCGCGATGGTCGATCACAATGATGCCGTTGAACGCGCCGTCCCGAATCGCTGTGTTTTCAGCGGCCAATCGTCTGGCCAGGGCGAACGCCTGCGAAAACTGTTCAATTCCGCTCAGCGCACCGAGCACCGTTTCCCTGCTGGGTAGTAGCGCCAGCGCCGGTATGTCGAGCTGCTTGGCGCACGCACAGGCCTCCCGTGCGCCGATGATGATCCCCGCACCGTCTGCCCTTGCTGCCATAACCGCGTCGTGGCAGCTGTCGTATTCGTCTATTACGAAGGCCTTGATTTCCGGGTCTAACTCATCCATGTCAGATAAGCGCCTGAACACGTCGGCGCGCAACAACAGCGCGATTTCCGGCTTCTGTGCGTTCAGTCGCAGCATCGATTCGCTGATCAGTTTGTTGATATCCAGCGTGTTAAGTCCAAGCGGCATCATTAACAGCCGCTCGGATGCCAAGTCTTTGGACCGTGCTATCCCAAAGGACATGATCACATCTGCGCCGCCGGCCGCCGCCTCCGCGAGTGCCGTCTCCGTATCTTCAGATGCAACCGTTTTCATTAAGACAAAAGCTAGATTGAATCGATCTTTGACTTGGTCAACTATATCCACAACAGATTGCTCGCGGGATAATAATGCAACTTTAACCAAATCCAACCCTCCAATAGCTACGCATACTATATGCATTTTATTTATTATTAATATATAATTATATATTATTTTATTTAGACATTCTATACACATAATATCTATTGTTAAGCGTTAAACTTTGGCTTGTTTAATGAATCGAATTTGATGGTTTTTCTCTCAACATAAGGAAAGCCCCGCCGTCCGGCGGGGCTTTCCTTATAGATTATTTAAGCTTTTTTGCCTCGGCGATGTGCCTTAAATATGATAAGCATCATGAGCGCAAAGTACACAACGCATAGCCCAAGTGTCACGAACGTCATGAGATCGGAGGTTGGTGCCATACCGATAAGAATCAGCATCGGCGCACCGAAGATGATCGCAAATCCCGATCCGGTAATCATATTGTTCGCCGCCGGCGTTTCAAAGCCCGGATCGACCTCGCGCAGCAGCAGCACACCGGAGCTGATCGTACCGGTCATCATCCCGTACATCGCCAGCAGGCCCTGATAGTAGTAGTCCTTATACACTTTTTTACACACGACGGTAAGATAAAACCACGTCACCACAGTGCCGAGGACGACCATCAGCACAAACGGCACCCACAAGCCGGCCAGCTCTGCGAAGTTGATCGATGCGATACCGGCCACGATCATCGCGTCAAAGAAAAAGCCGGAGATGCGCGAGAGCAGATAGTTGTTCTGGTACTGGCGCGTCATAACCTTGGCAACCTTGAGATTTTTAAAGATCAAGCGCGTCAGGATGGCCAGCGCCGAACCGACGATGAAGTTGAAGCCCCATAATAGCGGATTGAGCAGCCCTGCAACACCCGGCAGATACGCTGTCAGCGCCGACGTAATCCCCCACGTCACCAGAAACGTTGCTAAGTACACCAGCAGAACGAGCGCAACCTGAATCGAGAATTTGTCAACCGACTCGGCCACGGGGATCTCGTCTTCGTCCTGAAAATTATCCACAACAATAGATCGGGACAGGCCTTCGGGATGCTGCTTTTTAATTTTACCGCGCGCGACCAGCACATTCATGAAAATGACGCCAAGAATGCACGCACATAAGAAACCGGCGGCAGCCAGTGACAGCCCGAAACTGCGTCCGCCGATAAAACCGGCGTTCTGATACGCCGTTCCGACGTTGTTGGCCTGGCCGGGTCCCTGTCCGAAGCCCATCGGCAGCAGTATACCGGCCGCCTTGAACATGCCCGGCATGAAGGTGTAGGCCAGTGTAATCGTAACCGCGAAACCTGCGATGGCCTGTAGGAGATACGAGCCGACAATGATCGCACCGCTCTTCAGCCCCGTCAGTTGCCCCTTCTCCTCCGCCGTGCGTGAGGGCACACGTAAACTCATTGCAATGAAACCGAGAGCAATGCCGTGATAGATCAGGATTTCCATGAACGCCACGTCGATTGTTATCAGCCCTGCTGACCGCACCACAAGTAAAATAAAGCCGCCGAGCACGGCTGTAGGCAGCAGGCTGTCACGTACAAAGCGCACCTTGCGCCGCAGCAGGTTCGACAGCAGTATAACGACCGCGATGATGCCGAACTGGATGATAATGTTCCATACGGATACATTAGCGCTGGAGTAGTCCATATGCTATCCTCCGATACAGTATGAATAAATGCGCCGCTTGGCTCAGATGAAACAAGGTTATTTGCCGGAGGCGCGGTCTGACCCGACAGCGCCGTGTTCGTTTAATATCCTAAACATCGTCAGGTACTTGCGTCCGCTGCGCGGCACCGACGTTTTGATCTCGTAATTGACGCCCCGGGCGGAAAACACGATCATCCCCGAGCCGATGACGCCCATCGCGTACAGCTTTTCGATGGGCACCATAAACGTACCAAGCTCCATCCGGTCTTTGTAGAGCTTCAGTGTACCTTCAGCGACCTTCGTCTCGCTGTGGTCGCTGTCGATACGCCACAGGCTCTGCCCGTCGTCGGTAAACAGCGGCGCGTCGCCGATATCTCGTGCGTAGCCGCGTAAAAAGCTTTCCTGCCAGTCGTCCCAGTCGCGTACGGTGTCAAACGGGCGTTTATCCCCCTCAAAGAAGCCGTACCGGCCGTAGGTAGCCGTCAATCCGCAGTCGCAGAAGAACGTGTCTCCGGAACTGTGCATCGTGCAAACGCGCTTACAGTTGGGGCAGGTATACAGCGCTTTTTCAAGCCCCTCGGCCAAATTTTTGCCGCGGAATACTATTTTTTGCTCGCGCTGTTGTTCAAACGCATCTTCGTAGATATCGCGGTTGATGATCGTATTGATCTGCTCGCCCGACATCCGCGCAATTTCTTCCGGCGGATAGACGCCGACGACACTGCCGGTCATTTTACCGCGGCGAATTTGCTTACTCCAGCGCGGACTCGACAGGTAGCCGCCGGACAGGCGGTATGTCACAAGCGTCGCTTTGGCCGCTTTGACAAGGCGTGCCGTCGTAGGGTGCAGGGCGCTTGAACGTCCGTTCCACGACCGGTCGCCCTCGGCGAACAGGGCGACGTTCGCACCGCGGCGCAGCGTGCGGATGATGGTCATTGCGGATACAGAATCGGTCGATCCCTTGATGCGCGCAATCGGTGCGACGAGCCAGCTGAGCAGTCGTGTAATGAAGCCCTTTCGGAACAGGTGCTCGCTAGCCACAAAGTACATTTGCCGGTTAAAGCTGCCCCCGACCATTAGCGGATCATAATTGGTCACATGGTTGGCAATGAGCAGAAACGGCCCCGGAATATCCTTCGGGGCGCGTTTAGCCGAATAATTGAACTTAATCTTCAGCATTAGCATGACCGGATAGCGCAGTACTTTCCAGACAATAATGTGACGAATCCGTTTCATGTAACACCTCGCTTAACCAGCGGACTGCAATGGGCCAGACCCAAGGGCTTTAAAATAATCGGCCGCCGCAGCGGCCGTTATTACTCATTCTACTTTATGCCGCACGACGCAGTTTCAGGCGCGCGAATCAGCTGCTCGTATGGCCCAGCACAATTTAATCAAATTTTAATCCATTTGTACAGTGCAATTTTAAACAAACTAGATATTGCAACAAAAAAAGCGGCGCCGTCAAAGGCGCCGCTTTTCTTTTTTGAATGAGTGACGCCCTCAGCCCGGCAAATGCTCCTCCGCCAGCTGCATTGCGCGGCAAAGTGACGCATAGTGACCGTCAAGCGCAAGCAATTCGTCATGCGTACCGCGCTCGATAAGCTTGCCCTCGTCGACGACGAGGATCACGTCGGCGCGCCGGATCGTTGACAGGCGGTGCGCAATAATAAACGACGTGCGCCCCTTCAGGATATGCGAGATCGCGTTTTGTATCAGCTGCTCCGTCTCCGTGTCGATGCTGGACGTCGCCTCGTCGAGCACGAAGATCGGCGGGTCGGCTAAAATCGCACGCGCAAACGAAACGAGCTGCTTCTCCCCTGTTGACAGTCGTCCACCGCCCTCGCCGACTTCGGTTTGATATCCGTCGTCTAGCTTCTCAACGACGGTGTCGGCCGAAACAAGCCGCGCCGCAGCGATGACGTCGTCATCCGTCGCGTCCAGCCGCCCGTATCGGATATTGTCCATCACCGAGCCGGAAAAAAGGTGCGGATCCTGTAAAACGTAACCGAGCGACGAATGCAGCCACTGCTGGCTGCGCTCGCGGTAGTCGCGCCCGTCGATGAGCACACGGCCCGTCGTCGGCTCGTAGAAGCGACAAGCCAGGTTAACGATGGTCGACTTGCCTGCGCCCGTCTCGCCGACGATGGCGACGGTCGTACCGGCCGGCACGTGCAGATTGAAATGTTCAAGCACGTTCTCGTCGGCGCCGGAATAGCGGAATGTCACATCTTCAAAGGTGACGTCGCCGCGGATCGATTCCCAGTTTTCGCGCTTGGGCTCAAAAGCATCGCCGTATTTTTCGATCACCTCGAGGGTGTCCTCGATCTCGAGCGGCGCATCCAGCAGCGCCGTCACGCGCTCGATGCCGACCTGCGCGGTGACCATCTCGGATAGCGTATGGGCGATCTGTGCAATCGGCTCGATAATGCCGACAGCATACGAGATAAACGCCGACAAGATGCCGTAATCGAGCAGCTGATCCATCACGAGCACACCGCCCGCGTACAGCACCGCGCCGACGGCGACCGAGCCGCAGAACATGATCAGCGGCAGCATTGTGGCCACAAGCATCGCGCTCTTGACGGACTGGCGGTACATATTCGACGTTTGGCCGCCGAAGTCGCGGATGTTCTGGTCTTCAATGACGAGCGTTTTAGACGCCTTGGCGCCGGCAATGCCCTCGTTAAACGCGCCGGTGATGAGCGAGTTGATCGAACGCACACGGCGGTTGACGGCTAAAATGCGTTTCTGGAAAAACCACACCACAAAGATAATGAGCGGTACAACAGCCAGCAATACAAGCGTAAGACGCGCATTAAGCGTAAACATGAACACAAACGCGCCGAGGATGTAGCACACGTTCCATACCGCATGCGAAAAGCCCCACGCGATCATACCGCTGATGCGGTCAACGTCGCTCATGATACGCGCGATCAAAAATCCGACCGATGTCTTCGAGAAAAACGACAGCGGCAGCTGCTGCAGATGCACAAAGCTCCGGCGCCGGATCATCCGCCCGAGGAACATCTCGATCGCGATCGACTGGCGCGCGAACAAGATGACGATCCCGCCGCCGAGTAAAATCAGCAGCAGAAATACAATTGTAAAAACAACTAGACCATTTGACGACGTCGGCGTGACAAAGTTATTGACCGCATAGCTGATAAACAGCGGATACGACGCCTCAATAATGGCTGACACGAGCAAGAACACCAGCACCAAAACGAGGTTCTTTTTAATATTTTTTAAAAAAGGAAACAGGCGCTTCCATATATTATAGCTCAGCTTGACGCTCTGTTGTTGTTCCAGCGTTTCGTGCATGTTCCATCACATCCTTTATGCGGTCAGACGCCGCTCTGGAGATCGTAAACTCTTTTGTATATGCCGTTTAGGCGCATCAGCTCGTCATGCGTGCCGAGTTCGGCGATTTTACCGTCGTCCAGTATCATGATCTGATCGGCCTGCATGAGCGTCGAGATGCGGTGTGAGATCAGCACGACCGTCGCACCACCGGTGTTTTCCCGCAGCGCTTCGCGGATCTTTTCGTCGGTCTGCATGTCGAGGCTCGACATTGAGTCGTCAAAAACCATGATCGGCGCGCCGATCATCAGCGTGCGCGCAATCGCCACGCGTTGCTTCTGCCCGCCCGACAGCGTCACGCCGCGCTCGCCGACGATTGTGTCGTATCCTTTTGAAAAGCCCATGATGCTCTCGTCCACGGCGGCAATACCAGCGCTTTGACGCACGCGTGACAAATCGTTCGTGTTCGCGGCGATATCGATGTTATCGCTGATCGACCGCGAAAACAAAAACGGCTCCTGCAGCACAAGCCCGACGCCGCGGCGCAGATGCTGGCGGTTGATCTTGCGGATGTCGACGCCGCCGATCGTGATGGCGCCGCCGTCCGGCGGCAGATCGTACAGGCGGTTGAGCAAATACGTCACCGTCGACTTGCCCGAGCCGGTCGTACCGAGAATACCGAACGTTGTCCCGCGCTTGATGGTAAAGGATAAATCGCGCAGCACAGGCAGATCCCCGTACGCAAAGCTAACGTGCTCGAAAACAATGTCACGGTCGAGCGGCGGCGTCAGTGCGTCCGGCTCGGCCGGCTCGGCCGGTGCGTCGAGGATCTCCTTGATGCGCCGCAGCGACACGCCGGTCTTGCTCATTTCGGACAGGATGCGCCCGAGCTGGCGGATCGGCCACATCATCGTAACGGTATAACTGATAAACACAAGGAATTCGCCCAGTGTGATCGCGCCGTTAACGGTAAGCGCCGAGCCAATCGTAATCATCAGCAGCAGCTCGCCGGCCGACACGATATCGCCAACGCCCCAGAAAATGCCGAGCGTTTTACCAAGCGAGAGCCATTTGCCGACGAACACGTCGTTTTTCTCGTCAAAGCGCTCTGTCTCGTACTGTTCGCGCCCGAACGCGCGCACGACGCGCACGCCCGTCAGGTTTTCCTGTATATGCACAAGCAGTTCGCCTTCAGCCTCGTCGGCCTCTTCAAACTTACTGGCGATCCGCTTAAAAAAGCCCATCGAATACCCGATGATCAGCGGCACAAATACCAGCGCAATGATCGCCAGCGTGGTGTTCATCGAGAACATGAATACCAGCGCGAGCGACACCAGTATCAGCGTGCGGATGACCTCCACAAGCTGCTGCGATAAAAAGCGCTGCGCCGTGTCCACGTCGTACGTGCACCGCTGGATAATGTCGCCCGTCTGATTGCGCACGTACCAGCTGAACGGCAGGTGCTGGATATGACTGAAGAGCGCGTTGCGCAGGTTCTGGATAAAGCGCTCTGTCCCCATCGCCGTGCGCGAGCGTGAAAAATAGTTGAATACACCGGCCAGCACCGTGCTGAGTACGACGGCAAGCGCACACAGGATGAAATTGTCACGGAAATAATCGCGTCCGCCGGCCTGTTCATACAATCCGGACAAAAATGCGGGCAATTCGGCCGTCTTGTCGCCGATGACGGAGTCAACGGTGAAGCGCACAACCTGCGGCATGAGGAATGTGAATAAAATGGTCAGGCCTGCTGCTAAAACCGCCAGGAAAAAATACCGCTTTGAGCCTTTGGCAAAACCGGCGACCATACGGAATAATTCAGCTTTTTTCTTTTTCATACTATCACCGGCCTTTCAGGGCTGCTAGCGCACTCAAGCGCGCGTACCGCCAGTTTGCCATATACCGGCAGAAAAATCAAGGTGCGATGACGCACCGTAACCATATTGTCACACCACCGTAATCGTCCGTTCATGTTCAGCGGCAGGACTCTGCTGGCGATCGTCCTGAGTCATCTATATTGCTTAAAACTGCAACTCGGCTATTTTCATGATTCATATGGCTTTAATATCATTAAACTATCCTTAAATCGCACCAGATAGCCTTGTGCTGGCAGCCCATGATTTGGTATAATTCAATTTATGTGAAATTCGATAGTTAAGCGAGGAGCAACGGTGGGAAACTGGAAAAGGACGGAGCCCATAAAACTAAATAAGGTTCTGCCCCGCATCGAGGCGCATGCCGACATCGGCCTGTCCGTGTTTGAGGCGCGTGAGCGCTTTGAAAACGGCTACGCCAACACGCCGCCTGAATCGCCTGAAAAAACGGTCGGTCAGATATTCAAGGACAATATCCTGACCTACTTCAACATGATCTTTTTTATTCTGGCGTTTTTGATCATTTTGGTCGAGTCGTACAGAAATCTGACCTTCATGGGCGTCATCGTCTCCAACTCCGCGATCGGTATCATTCAGGAACTGCGCGCCAAGCGGACGCTCTCCAAGCTCAAATTCGTCGCCGAACCGCATGCCGTTGTCATCCGGGACGGCCAGAAGCAAACAATCCCAGCTGATGAAGCCGTGCTGGACGATATTGCCATCTTCTCCCCCGGCAACCAGATCTACGCCGACGCCGTCGTCATAACAGGTGAATGCCGCGTCAACGAGGCTCTTGTAACGGGCGAGTCGGACGAGATCGTGAAATCGGCAGGCAGCGCCCTGCTGTCCGGCAGCTTCGTCGTATCCGGCGAGTGCTGCGCCCGGCTCGACAAAGTCGGCAGCGAGTCGTTTGTATCCAAGCTGACGGTCGAAGCTAAAAAGCATACGAAAAAGCGCCGCTCGGAGATGATGCGCTCCCTGACCCGGCTCGTACAAATCATCGGCTTCATCGTCATCCCGTTCGGCACTATTTTGTATCTGCAGCAGATCGGCCCGCTCGGCCGCTCCGTAACAGACGGTGTCGTATCCACAGTCGCCGCGATCATCGGGATGATCCCGGAGGGGCTGTACCTGCTTGTGTCCGTCGCGCTGACCGTCAGTGTTATCCGTCTCGCGCAAAAGAAAACACTCGTGCATGATCTCGGATGCATCGAAACGCTCGCACGTGTCGACGTGCTCTGCGTCGACAAGACCGGCACGATCACCGAGCCGACGATGACCGTCACCGGCTTTGAAACATTGCATCCCGACGAGTACGACGCACAGACGGTCGGCTCAATTTTATCCGACTACGCCGCCGCCATGGGCCCAGATAACGAGACGATGGCCGCGCTCCAAAAATCCTTTACGGACGCACCGAGCCGCCGCGCCGTGCAGCTGCTCCCCTTTTCCTCGGCAGTAAAGTACGGCGGCGTCACGTTTTCCTTTGACGGTACGTTCCTGCTCGGCGCACCGGAGCGCATTTTAGGCGACGGCTATGCCGCGTATCAGCCTCAGATCGAGCGCTACAGCGCCGAGGGCGCGCGCGTACTGCTGCTGGCGCGCTATGGCGGCACGCTCGCCGACAAGGCGCTTACCGGCGCCGTACGCCCCGTTGCCCTTATCACGCTCGCCAACGGCATCCGGCCCGAAGCCCCTGCAACGTTCGCGTACTTCAAAAAACAAGGCGTGACGATCAAGGTCATTTCCGGTGACAATCCGCTCACCGTCTCACGCGTGGCGCTCGACGCCGGTATCGACAACGCCGATAAATACGTCGACGCGACCACGCTGACAACCGAGCGCAAACTTAAAGCCGCCGTGAAAGAGTATACCGTCTTCGGGCGCGTGACGCCCGACCAGAAGCGCAAGCTCATCCGTGCACTCAAGGAGTCCGGACACACCGTCGCCATGACTGGTGACGGCGTCAATGACGTTCTGGCGTTGAAAGACGCCGACTGCTCGATCGCCATGGCGTCCGGCAGTGAGGTCGCCTGTCAAGTTTCGCAGCTGGTACTTATGAACTCCGACTTTTCCGCGATGCCGTCTGTCGTCGGTGAAGGCCGGCGTGTTATCAACAACATCGAGCGCTCGGCGTCGCTGTTTCTTGTTAAAAACATCTTCTCATTCGCGCTGACACTTACAGCGCTTGTTTTCGCGCTGTCATATCCAATCACACCTGCGCAGCTGACGCTATTTAACATTACAATGATTGGCATTCCGTCGTTCATCCTCGCGCTTGAACCGAACACCAACCGCGTGCGCGGCCGATTTTTACGCAACGTGCTGGTGCGCGCGTTGCCGGCCGGTCTGACCGATTTCCTGGCGATGCTCGGGGTGATCCTCGCTTCGGCGCATTTCGGTGTCTCATCCGGGGAGATGTCCACGATGGCAACGATCATCATTGCGTTCATCGGCCTGATGATGCTGTATCGGATCAGCCGCCCGCTCAACACGCTGCGGACCGGTCTGATTGTCACAATGCTCGCTTTATTTGTCATCGGCGCGTTACTGCTGCCGGATCTGTTTTATCTCTCACCGCTATCCATGCCCGCTATATGGATTACGCTTGTAGCGGCAGCCGTTTCGGTACCGCTGATGACGGCGTTTTCCTTCATCGTCCGTCTGCTTGACCCAAATCAGCTCAGCGCTACCCGCAAGCGGCGCTGACCCCTTGTTGGGGAGCACTTTTCCCAATTGATCCAGGCATCTTGCGTTCGGGTCAATTGTATGGTACTGTTAAGAAACTACTGATCAAAAGGATGAACCGCTCATGTTTTTCGGAAACAATAAACAGCGCACGCCGAAGCAAATGGCCGATCGTGCTCAGATGGGCATGTTTGCGCGTATTGCCGGCGCCGGCTACCTCGTTTATATTATCATCAAGCTTCTTGGCGACCAGGCACAACAATCGCCCGATTCGCCGGGGGTAAAGATCGTCACGGTCGTGCTCATTGTTCTGTCCGTCGGGGTTATTGGCCTAACATTGTTCGATCTTTACAGAGGCTTTAAAACAGGCCGCTTCAAAGCAGAAACGTATGAAGACGCTGTACCGGCCGACGTCGTGTCTGAGATTGAAGAAGCTTCCTCCGAGGATGACGGCGAGGACGTCGGCGATGCGGAGACGGAAGACGGCGACACAGACGACGATACGTCAGACGACACAAAAGACTAACTTAGCTGTCTGTTACAAAAAAGCCTGCCCTGACGGGCAGGCTTTTTATGGCTTGATTTCAGCTTATGTGGTACGATATTGGCATTAATATTCCAGAAAGGCAGGCGGGATTACGTGGCGGATTTAAGTAAAAACACACTGCATACCGTAACGATCGACAGCTACACGTCGGATGGCGACGGTGTGGCACGTGTCGACGGCCGCGTTTTGTTTGTACGGGGCGCACTGCTCGGCGAGTGTTGCGTCGTCCGTGTCTTGAAAGACGCAGGCAAAGTCGTCTATGCGAAAATTGAGACGATGGAGCAGCTGTCATCGGCACGTGTCTCTCCCTCGTGCCCGAATTTCGGTAAATGCGGCGGCTGTGACCTGCTGCACATGGATTATGATGAGGAGCTGCGTTTTAAGCGCCTGCGCGTCGAGGACGCGTTTCGGCGCATTGCCGGGCTCGATGTGCCGCTGAGCGGTATTGTCGGCGCCGAGTCGTGCGAGGGATACCGTAACAAGGCCATCTACGCCGTCGGCACAGACGGCAGCCGCGCCGTCACCGGCTTTTACCGCGCGCGCAGCCACGACATCGTCCCGACCGAGCGCTGCCTTATACAGGCGGACGTATCCGACCGTGCGCCCGCCGCCGTTCGGCGCTGGATGGATCAATACAACGTCAGCGCCTACAACGAAGCAACGCGCACCGGCGCGATCCGCCATATCTTCTGCCGCTACGCCTTCGCGACCGATAAGGCGCAGGTAACGATCGTCTCCAATGAGTCTTCTCTACCGCACACCGATCGGCTCGTTGACGCAATACGCGCGGCGTGTCCGGAAACGGCCGGCATTATTCTTAATGTCAATAAGACGCACGGCAACACCGTGCTTGCCGGTTCATTCAAGACGCTCTGGGGCGATGACGTCATTACAGATACGCTGTGCGGCCTGACCTTTAAGCTCTCGCCCCGCTCGTTTTATCAGATCAACCGCACGCAGGCTGAAAAGCTCTACGCCAAAGCGCTGGAATACGCCGAGCTGTCCGGCAAAGAAACGGTGCTGGACCTGTACTGCGGCACCGGCACCATCACACTCGTTATGGCAAGCAGCGCCGCCCGTGCGATCGGCGCTGAGATCGTCGAGGCTGCCATCGACAATGCCCGTGAAAATGCCGCGCTTAACAGCATCGACAACGCCGAATTTATCTGCGCCGACGCCGGTGCGGCCTCCGCCGACTTACGCACACGCGGGATTGAGCCCGACGTGGTCGTCGTCGACCCGCCGCGCAAAGGCCTCGCCCCGGACGTGATCGAGACGATCGCGGACTTGTCCCCTGCCCGTGTCGTTTACGTCTCGTGCGATCCGGCAACGCTCGCACGCGATCTCAAGTCGTTCAATGCGCTGGGCTACAAGGCCGTCGAAGCCACGGCATTCGATATGTTCCCGCGCTGCGCACACGTGGAAACTGTCGTATTGATGTCAAGGGTGAAGTAAACTTGTATAAGGAGAACATTATATGTTGAAAAATCAGATAGCAAAATGGTTATACGATGTTGCACATATTACAGGTGAATTCAAACTACGTTCCGGACTAATATCAAATGAATACTTCGATAAATACTTATTTGAAGCAGAACCAGCATTACTTGTTGAAATTGTCAAATTAATGAAACCACTGATTCCTGAAAATACAGAAATCCTTGCCGGGCTCGAGATGGGTGGTATTCCTGTTGCCACAGCACTTTCGATTATAAGTGGGATTAATGCTTCGTTTGTTCGTAAGAAAGCGAAAGAATATGGAACCTGTAAATTAGCGGAAGGAACAACTGTTGCAAATAAAAAAGTGTGCATAATTGAAGACGTTGTTACCACCGGAGGTCAGATTGTTGAAAGTGTAACCGCACTTCGACAAAGAGGCGCAATAATTGACACAGTTTTATGTGTTGTTTTAAGAGATGATAAAGCATTTGAAATTCTTCACACAGAAGGATTAGCACTAATCCCTGCCTTTACAATGGAATATTTAAAAGAGCAAATTTAAACTTGATTCTGTCACTCATTTTGAGAATAAACTAAGCCTCAGAGTATAAGACATTTCTGTGATTTTGCAATTTTTGAGCTTGGTGAGAGAACCGGATAGATGTGATTATTAAACAGAGTGTTCGATTATATTTTTATTCATGAAATTATAATGACAGATTGCAACATATTATCGAGGTAAACAAAAACTAGTGAAGGAGGAACATGCGTGAAAGAAGAAATTACTTGCAGTATTTTTCAAGATTTATTTCCAAACTATATAGAGAAACTGACTTCAAATGAAACAAATATAATTATGGAAAAACATCTAGCAACCTGTGATGACTGCAAAGAAGCATATGAACAGATGATTGCTGATGTTGGAAATTCTGAGAAAGTTCCAGCTATAGACCTTAAATTTTTACAAAAAGTAAAAAGGACTAGACTGTTAGCTGCAGTTTTATGTATTGCTTTGACACTTGTGCTATCATATCTACTTTACGATTCAGAATTTCATTACTCTAACGATAAAGATGATCTATCGCTAGCTATTACGGAGTTTACTGAGCCATTTGAAAATCCAGTAGATGCCTATGCACTTGAAACTAAAGAGATAGATGGTACCCTTTTCGTGACTTTTAAGGATCAATCGAATCCAAACATGTATGGAATTGCAGAATTTTCAAAGGGAATCAATCAAAAATACAGGATCATACGAACGCAAAAAGAATTATCTGAGTTTTCATCAGTTGTAGAAACTTATTCAGTCAAGATAAAAGATGAACCATATGTGGCGGTGAGTGGTTATAATCTTTCGGAGGGAATAGGATACTACGGGTTGGATTATGCTACTTACTCAGAACCTGGGCAACTTTCGAATAATAGAGTTAGGATATCAGTGAAATTTGAAATAAAGAATCCCCAGTTTTTGGAGCTATATTCTGTAGAGGAGTTAAATAGCCTTCTTAAGAAAACTTCAGACGAACCATTGGATAGCAGTTTTCTAGTGGCTACATCCATTTATGATATTGATGGGGCAGATATTACTGAGAATTATAGGAATTTAGAGAATGACACTTCAGATATGGGCTCTGCAACGGGAAAAGCTGAATTATTTTTGATCTATGTCTATATGGCGATTGTAATAGGGCTTGGGGCAATTCTAACGAGATATTTTTTAACATAATATAATAACAAAAATATTGTTTTATGTATGAAATAAGAAATTTGCAAGAAATCAATATTATTGTCTCGAACTTAGGTCCATAATATCACCGAAGTATAGGGATGACATAATCTGATAGAGTTAATGTAATGGATTTTGCGCAGATGTGCTATTTGAAAAGTTAGGAATAGAACCGAATTGGGATAAGATTCGGTATTATATTCTTTTGGATGAACTTTTCTAAAGTATTATTCGATATATTCCCATCTACCGAAAGAGGCAAAACACCGTGGATATGTTTCAGTCTACCGACGCAGCGAAAGACATTCATACCATCCTCTCTAGCCATGTGTAGCCGGTGATACTGGTAGAGAAATGTAGTTACAGACGATTACGGTACGCATCGCAGTAACAAAAAAGTACAGTTCTAAGAGAAAGATAACTTAGAAGTTGTGGAGGAATGATAAGTGAGAATTGAAACGGAAAGATTAATTTTAAGAAGATATACTATTGATGATTTACAAGATTTATTTGAATATTTGTCTAACGAAAAGGTTGTTGAATATGAACCATATAAACCAATGGACATTGAGGAGGTTAAAGGGAACCTCGACTGGCGTATTTCAACTGATGAAATGATAGCTGTTGAACTAAAGGAAACTCATAAAATGATTGGGAATGTTTATCTTGGAAAGCGGGATTTTAATACTCTTGAAATGGGATATGTTTTCAATAAAAATTATTGGGGAAATGGATATGCAAAAGAAAGTTGTAAAGCACTTATAGATAATGCTTTTTCTGAAGGAATTCATCGAATTTTTGCAGAATGCGACCCCAAAAATCCGAATTCATGGAAACTATTAGAGAAACTTGGGTTTCAAAAAGAAGCATATTTTAGACAGAATGTGTATTTTTGGACAAAGGAAAATGGAACTCCAATTTGGAAAGATACATATGTATATAGCATTTTGAATATGTAAGCAAATCTTGTTTTACAGGGATGTTATTGTTAAATAGTCTAAAAATCACACGTGGAGACGGTAGTATTGATGTCAAGGGTAAAAGACTGAGTGTACAGAAACCCCAGTATATAAGCCATTTCTGTAATTTTGCGATTTTTAAAATGTACTTTCAAAGCGTGATTTCACCCGTTCATGGGAATCAGTCTATCGGGTCGGATTCCGTTCGGGAGGGTACAGGATTGATAACGGTCTTTCACGAGAGGACAGGATAGATGTTTTGCGTTTTTGGGGCTTGGTGAGAGAACAGGATAGATGTTTTTGGGATTTTTTCGTGTGCGTGGGAACAGGTCGAATGGGAGAAAAGGAGTGATTGAATGAATATAGAAAATGTATTTGACAAGAGTTTTAGAGGTTGTGCTCTAATAACTGAAAAGAATAAGGCGTTATTTAAAAAAGTATTTGGTTATGCTGATTTTCCCAACAAAATTGATAATGATTTCGATACAAAGTTTGCTACAGCTTCAGCCGGTAAAGTGTTTGTTGCTGTTGGAATATTGCAACTAATTGAAAAACGCCTTATTCATTTTGAAGATACAATTGGAGAAATCCTTGATTGTGACCTTAAACAAATAGATCGGGGCATAACAATTGAAGAATTGTTGACTCATACTTCAGGCATACCTGACTATTTTGATGAATCTGTTATGAGTGAGTATGAAGATCTTTGGATCGATTTCCCAAATTATAAAATACGTTCGAATCAGGATTTGTTACCGCTCTTTGTTGATAAACCGATGATGTATCCCCGTGGCAGCAAGTTTCAGTATAACAACACTGGATTTGTTGTGTTGGCTTTGATTATTGAAAAAATAACTGGAATTGACTTCGATAAGTACTTGACTGACAATGTTTTTATACCTTCTGAGATGCGCAATACTGGGTATTACGAACTTGACATGTTGCCTGCGAAATGTGCTGCAAATTATATTTTCGACGAAAAACGCTGCGGTTATAGAACAAATATTTTCAGCGTAGATGCCAAAGGTACCGGCGCTGGAGGTGCATTTACAACAGTAGCCGATATTGAATCATTCTGGAATTGTTTATTATCATACAAATTACTTTCTGAATCCATGACAAAAAATATGATTTCAAATCACAGCGGAAAAGATGAATGTTATGGTTACGGAATCTGGTTACGAAAAGCAAAAGACAATTTCGTACCATATTTTCAGGGCTGTGACCCAGGTGTGAGTTTTATTACATCTTATGATATTCCAAAGCAGTTGATGGTTGTATTAGTCAGCAATTACGGGGATAATGTCTGGAAATTACTAAAGGACATAAATAATTACTTTTTTGAGTGAGTCTAGGCACCCTACATCAACTTTCTCGTAGAGTGCCTTGCTGGTTTTTGCATTTATTCATCCACATCCACCGTCACGCCGGACTTGAATTCTACGGTGAATTTGTCCTCGGAGATGGTGACCTTTTCAACCAGCCGCCGGACAAGCGACTCGTCATATTCGGTCAGGGCGGTGGGCTGCTCTCGCAGGAAGGTGCCCATGTCGGCGATGCGCTTTTTCTGCTCGTCCGGCGCTGTGCCGGACGTCCCCTTTAATACTATACCCTTGACGAATTCCTGTTACCTCAGCAGGCTTCCGGCAATAACCATTTGCTGGACCTGCGTAGTACCCTCGTAAATTGTTGTGATACGTGCGTCACGATACAACCGCTCCACACGGTTGCCATAGATGCAGCCTAATTCACCGTGAATCTGCACCGCTTTGCTCGCGATCCTGTTGCACGCCTCTGTCGCGAAATATTTCGCCATGGAACAACGCATGGTCGAGCCCGCGCTTCCGGCGTCTTTCATCACTGCCGCGTTATAGACAAGTTCCCGCGCAGCGGCGAGGTCCGTCGCCATTGAAGCAATCATAAAGCTGATACCTTGCGAATCGGCGACGCGCCTTCCCTCCTGCTGTGATGATTTTGCAAACTTCAATGTTTCATCCAAGCAACCCTGCGCAATACCGACAGCTTGTGCCGCCACGCCGAGCCGCCCGCCGTCCAGCGTCTTCATGGCGATTGTAAACCCATTATGCAGTGGGCCCAGCAGGTCACTTTTATGTACTTGGACATCTTCCAATACGATATCGCTGGTGGGATACCCGACGATCCCCATTTTGTGTTCAGGCTTACCCGTTGTTACGCCGGGCAGCTTCATATCTACAATGAAAATGGAAATACCGCGCGATCCGCGCTGCGTTGAATCGGTCTTTGCATAGACAATGGCATAATCGGAGAACGGCGCGCCGCTAATAAACGTTTTGCGGCCGTTGATCTTAAAATAATCTCCGTTTTCCACGGCGGTTGTCCGCGTCCCTCCGGCATCTGAGCCGGCGCCCGGCTCAGTCAGCGCAAACACCAGCAGCTTATCGCCACTGGCAACACGCGTCAGATATTTTTGCTTTTGCTCCTCCGTGCCGCAAAAAAGCAGCGGACCGGCGCCCAGAGAGTTGGGTGTGTTGGCATAAAGTGATAGAACGGGACTGATTCTGGCAAATTCCTCTACCATCAGAACGTAGGTCAGGCTGTCTTCGCCTTGCCCGCCGTATTCAGCGGGAATTTTTAGGCCCAAAAATCCGGCCTTGGCCATTTTTTTGTGCATATCCCAATTGAAGCGATCTGTTTTTTCAAGGTTATCCAGAAGTTCCGGCGTGAACGCCGTTTCAGCAAAGCCTCGGTATTTCTCCTGCATTTGCTTATGTTTTTCAGAAAGAATCATCATTGCCTCCGTTAATAAAATAAACAGCCGTCTATTTTATTGCATGTAATTAGATAGGCCGCCCCATGTTTCATAGAAAATTGCCGGATCCATTTGCTTCAGGTCTTGCGCAATTTCCGGCTTGAAATCCATATGCGCCAGTATATCTTTAGACAAATCGATGCCCGGTGCGATTTCCACCAAGACCATTTTACCGTCGATCAGCTTAAAGACGCAGCGCTCGGTTACATACAAAACGGTCTGATCTTTTTGGGCGTACTGACCGCTAAAGGTAATTTGCTCAACGTCACTGACGAACTTCTTGATGGCGCCTTCCTTTTCAATGACGACTTTTCCGTCACCGAGCTTGAGTTGCGCTTTACCCATGAAAGTACCGCAAAATATGACTATTGGCGTCGCGCCTGTGATATCGATGAAGCCGCCCGGCCCCGTCAGGCGAGGTCCGAACTTACTGACATTGATATTGCCGTGTTGATCCGCCTCCCCGATGCCAAGGCAGGTTAAGCTCAAACCGCCACCGTCGATCAGGTCGAACATCGCGCCGTGTTCAAGCGTGGCTTCGGGATTATACGCGCTGCCAAAGTTCGGGAGCGCAGACGGAACGCCGCCCACCATGCCGCTTTCCGTCGACATGGTAACGTCGTCGATCAGCCCCTCTTCGGCGACGACCTTGGCGATGTCGGCCGGCACACCGATCCCCAGATTGATGATATCGCCTTTATTGAGTTCCATCGCGCAGCGACGGCATATGACTTTACGCTCGTTAAAGGGCAGCGGCTCGATGGCGTCCATCGGTTTTTTCGTCTGCCCGGAGAAAGACGGCTCGTAGTAAATGCCCTCTGTCTGCCAGCAGGCATCTTTGTCTGTGGCAATGACGACGTAATCAACCAAAATGCCGGGGATTTTTACGTCTTTGGGACTCATTGTTCCTTTTCTTGTCAAGTATTCAACCTGAACAATCACAATGCCGCCGCTATTCTTCGCCGCGGTTGCAACAGCCAGACCTTCGTTGATAATGCTTTCATGCTCGAAAGTAATGTTACCGTTTTCGTCGGCCGTCGTCCCGCGCAGCAGCGCCACATCGAGTGGAAAGCTTTTGTAGAATAAGTATTCCTCGCCCTTGAAATCCACAAGCTCTACGAGCTCGTCCTTGGTGCATTCGTTCATCTTCCCGCCTTCAATCCGGGGATCAACAAATGTACCCAGACCGACTTTTGTTAAGAGTCCCGGCCGCCCTGCGGCGATTTCACGCCAAAGGTTTACAATGACGCCCTGCGGCAGGCAGTGGCACTGCAGCTGATTGTTGACGGCCAGGTCGCGCAGCGTATACGCTGAGCCAATATGCGCCCCGGACCATCGCGTTATAAGGCCGGGACCCGCTTCTCCGAGCCTGGTAACGCCGCGTTCCTTCCAGTCTCCCATGGCGCTACCCTGCTTTAAATTGAGGTCGCGCGGATGCCCCGTTTCCCTGAAGCTGTCTCTTATAGCGCAGCCGACTTCTTCCGCCCAGCCGGACAATCCCATCCCGGCCAGACCGATCGTCGCGCTGTCCGGGATCAGCTGTGCGGCTTGCTTTGCGGTTATAAATGTTGCCATAGCGTACTTCCCCATTTCTTTTGATAAATCGTTTGACAATCGTTACGACGCATTACATATCATAAAAAATGTGTTATAACTTCAGCCAGTTTTAAGGGAGCCGTTTAACCGGCTCCCTTTGATGATGTTATTACGCGGCGTCAAGCCGTGTTCCGGTCACTGATGTATATTGAACCGTGCTTCAACGTTAGCCTTTTGGCGGATAACTCATGTTGAGTGTTACGGCCTTTATTTCCGTATAGTTCTCCAATATCCCTTCAAGGCAGTGTTCACGGCCAATACCGCTTTCTTTCATGCCGCCGTATGGATGACCCTCGCTCGGGGGGCCAGGGTAATTAATCAGGATGCTGCCGGCATTGACGGCATGCGCCATGTTCATGGCTTTGGCTGCGTCATGACTCCAGATGTACGCGACGAGACCATACGGCGTGTCGTTGGCCATTTCCAGGACTTCTTCTTCCTCGTCCCACGGGATGGCGACCACGACCGGCCCGAATATTTCTTCTCTGGCCAAGATCGTATCGTTATTCGGGCATGTAAAGACTGTGGGCTCAATGAAATATCCTTCGGCCAGAGGACCCTCCTCCGGGGGAAGACCGCCGCACACCAGTTTTGACTTGCCTTCCTTTAAAGCAGCTTCGATATAGGAGCGCACTTTTGTAAACTGCTGTTTGTTGACAATCGGCCCGATATCGGTGTCTGTGCTCATCGCGTTGCCCAGCTTCATTTTTTTCAGGTTTTTTGCCATTGATTCTACAAAGCCGTCATAAATCGATCGATGGATGTAAATGCGGCTGCCGGAGGAGCATGACTGACCCATACGATTGAAACGGACGGTGCCGATAACGCCGTTGACGACATACTCCTGATACGAATCCGGATAGACGATCTGCGGGTTTTTGCCGCCCAATTCCATAGTTGACATAATGACACGATCCGCCGCACAGTGCAGAAGCTTTTTGCCGACGTCGGTAGACCCGGTAAACGTGATCTTCCGGACTAGCGGGTGCTGTGCCAGCGCCATGCCGCACTCCGACCCGGGGCCGGTGATGACGTTGAGCACGCCGTCCGGTAAAAATCGATTGGCGATCTTGACCATTTGTATCGCCGCGACCGGTGCCGTCGACGGTACCTTAAGGACGACCGTATTGCCCGTGAGCAGCGCCGGTCCGATTTTGGCTGCCGCCAGAGCCAGCGGTGAATTCCACGGCGTAATGGCCGCTACCACGCCAAGCGGCTCGCGGCGCGTGTACAAAAAGGCGTCGTTCGGGCCGGGATAAACCGTCCCTTTTATTTCGGTGGCAAGACCACCGTAATACCGGATTTTTTCACCGGCATTTTTAGCTTCAATCTGGGTATAGCGGATGGCGTTCCCGTTTTCAGGTGCGATCAGCTGTCCGAGCTCCTCGGCTGCGTCTTCAATCGCGTTGGCGATTTTTAGCAGAATAGCGCCCCGCTCGACGAGCGGCACTTGTTTCCAGCTCTTGAAAGCCTCGGCGGCCGCTTTAACAGCCAAATCCACGTCCTCTTCATTTGAGCGCGGTACTTCGGAAAATATTTCGCCCCGTTTTGACGGGTTTTCAATCTGTATCCATTGACCGGAAACGCTCTCAACTTCTTTTCCGCCAATAACCATTAATTCGCGCCTGATGTTGCCCATTACGTGTTCCTCCTTAAGCTTACCTTGTATTGTTTATTTATTGTTCTTCTATTGACGGGCTGCTGATGCCCGACTGATACCTGTAAGAGCGCGGCGTAAATCGCCCTGCCGGACTAATCCACACAGCTATATGGGCGGATACTGCATGTTCAGCGTCACCGCTTTGAGTGTCGTATAGTTTTCCAATACACCTTCAAAACAGTTCTCGCGGCTGTATCCGCTTGCCTTAACGCCGCCGTATGGATGGCCCTCGGTCGGGCCGCCTAAATAATTAATAATAACTGTGCCGGCCTCGATCGCATGGGCCATATTCATGGCTTTAACCGTATCGCTGCACCACACGTAAGCAACAAGGCCATAATCCGAATCGTTTACCATATTCAGAACCTCCGCCTCGTCCTCCCACGGTATGGCGACAATGACTGGCCCGAACACCTCATCTTTAACAAGAATCGAGTTGTTATCCGGACTGATAAAAAGCGTGGGCTGGATATAGTAACCTTCGGTCAGCGGTCCGTTCTTCGAGGGAAGCCCGCCGCAAACCAGTTGTGTGCTTTCTTCGTTCAGGGCCGCCTCAATATAGGACAGCGTGCTTGAATACTGCGCTTTATTGGCAATCGGCCCGATATCGCTCTGCTCATCGCAGGCGTCACCCAGCTTAAAGCGCCGGAGCTTCTGTGCCATTTTGTCAACGAACGCATCGAATATCGAACGGTGTATGTAGATACGGCTGCCGGACGCACAGGATTGTCCCATTCGGTCGATGTGGACCGCGCCGATGACGTCACTAGCGGTCTGATCCTGATTCACATCGGGATAGACGATTTGTGGATTTTTCCCGCTCAGATTCATCGTCGAGAGCACAACGCGGTCAGCCGCTTCGTGCAAGAGTATTTTGCCAACCTCAGAAGATCCGGTAAACGAGATTTTGCGTACCATCGGGTGCCGCACTAAAGCCAGGCCGCATTGCGTGCCATATCCCGTAATAATATTAAGGACGCCCGGCGGCAGGAACCGGTTGGCGATTTTCGCCATCTTAAGCACGCCGACAGGCGTCGTCTGCGGAACTTTGAACACGATTGTATTGCCCGTTAAAAGGATCGGCGCGATTTTCACCGTCCCCAGAGCCAGCGGAGAATTCCACGGCATCATCGCCGCTACGACGCCGATCGGCTCACGCCGCGTATACAGTAGCGCGTCGTTAGGGCTGGGATAAACCGTCCCTTTGAGCTCGCTGGCTAATCCGCCGTAATAGCGGAATTTATCGCTCGCGTTTTGCACTTCCCCGCGGGTGTACCGTATGATGTTGCCATCTTCGGACGCCACCGCGCGGGAAAGTTCATCCGTCTCTTCTACTATAGCCGCTGCAATTTGCAGCAGGATCCTTCCCCGCTCGGCGGGTGAAACCATCCGCCACGTCCTGAAGGCCGCCGCGGCCGCTTTGACGGCTCGATCCACATCTGCCGCGTCGGCGCATGGCACCTCGGCAAAAACCACTCCGCGTCTGGATGGATTTTCAATCTGCATCCATTGCCCGGAAATACTTTCCGCCTCTCTGCCGCCTATGAGCATCCGTTCGCGTATCACGTCCGCCATTCTCCTTATTTTCGGATGGGCGCCTTAAACATTCTGGAACTCAATCCGGTCGATGATCTCCTGCTGGCACTCGGGCCCCAGTTGCGTGAAGAACGCGCTGTAGGTCGCCACCCGGACAAGCAGATCCTTGTATTGTTCGGGGAATTTTTGCGCTTCCTTGAGCATCTCGGTGCTGACGATATTAAATTGGACGTGATAGCCGCCCTTTTCAAAATACGTCCGGATGAGAGAGGCAAATTTCTTCATTTTTTCCTGATCTTTTAGCGCATCCGGATTAAACTTCATATTCAGCGCCGCACCGGCACTTAGTTTCACGATATCGACTTTTGTAACTGAATTGATCGTCGACGTTGATCCGTTCACGTTGCGTCCCGGATAGGGCGACAGACCGCCTTCGCATAAGGACGTACCGGCTTTTCTGCCGTCGGGCAGTGCGCCGACCGCCGCGCCGAGCATCAGGTTACCGGAAGCCACATACGAGCTGAGCGAATATTTGGTCCCGTTATATCCTTTATACGGCGCCAGCTTTTCTTCAAAATGCTCAAAGATATCAACCATGATGTCATCGACATAATCATCGTCATTGCCGTACTTGGGCGCGCGCTCCAGCCAGCTTAAAACTTCCTCTTCCCCTTCAAAATCCTTATCCAGCGCTTCAAGCAGCTTGTTCAGCGATACTTTCTTATCCTCAAAGACGACTTTTTTAATGGCCGCCAGCGAATCTGCGACATTCGGCGCGCCGACAACAGACAGTCCGTCGGTTATGTATGGTGCGGTGCCGCCGTTCGTGATGTCGAGTCCTTTTTCGAGACAGCTCTGGAAGCCTGCCGACTGGAACGGCGTCGGCAGATAATCGGCATAGAGCTGCCGGTCAATGTTTCTGACCTTGACGACGATCTCAATAAAGTACTCTACTTGTTTCTTATAGGCTTCCCATACGTCTTCATAAGACGTGAAGGTCGTGGGGTCCCCTGTCTTCAAGCCGATCTGTTCGCCGGTGATGCGCGATTTTCCGTCGTTAAGCGCAAATTCCAGCATAATCGGCAGATTATATTGACCGCCGATAATATCAAATGCAAAACCGGGCACCGTCGGCAGCGCGCAGCCGGATACGATATAGTTCCGGGCGTCTTCCAGCGGTTTTCCGTCATAAATCAGCTGCTGAATGGCCGTTTCATCACTGATAAACTTCAGTTTACCTTTGAGCTTCTTGGCCGTCTCGCAGGCCCTGAGCAAGAACGCATCCGGTGTGTTTTTATGAACGCGGATGACAAATTCCTCCGCGTGCAGCGCCACATCTTCCTCTGCTTCCAGGAACACGTAGGACAGCTCATTCACCGCGTCTTTGCCGCTTTTCGTGATACCGCCAAGCGTGATGTTGGACAGCACGTTGAGGCCGGCTGCCGTCTTCATCGTTTCAAAGCTGAAGCGCATGGCCAGCTGATTGATTTTGATGCATAAAAGCGATATCAGCTCACGCGCCTGATCTTTCGTCAGGATGCCGGCCTCGATATCCTTTTTATAATACGGATACAGGTACTGGTCGGCCCGGCCGAAACTCATGCCCGGCCCCCAGCCTTCGATCATCAGCACGACGTGTGTAAACCATACGAACTGCAGCGCTTCATGGAAGCTCCCGGCGGGGTTGGCCGGTACGCGCCGGCAGATTTCCGCAATACGGCTGAGTTCGACGGCCCGCTGGCTGTCTTTTTCCGTCGCAGCAAGCTCTTGAGCCAGATCTGCGTGCCGCTGAGCAAACTTGATCGCTGCCTGCAGCGATATTTTAACGGCTGTATAAAACTCCGATTTGTTATAGCTGTCAATATCGGTTGGATCCAACGCCGCTAGCCGCTCGTCTACCTGCTGTATGACGCCGTTAAACCCCATTTTTAACAGCCACGGGTAATCCACGCTGATATGCGATCCGATATGGTTGTTGGCAATCGAGGAACCGGCCGGCAGCTGTGTATTGTAATGGGCATGGAGTATGTTCTCCGGAACGCGGGCGCGCAGCCTGTCAAACAGCCCCTTGTCCCGCCAGTACGCAAAAACCTCTCTCATAATAGAGATATCTTTTTCTGGAACCGGCGCAAACTCATCCCACTGGGTCGACGGCGCCTCCACCTGCTCCTGGCTCCATTCCCAGTTCACTTCCGGCGTGACCGGGCCGCCGCGGATCGTACTGATCGTATTGCCGACGATCAGTTCACCGTCGTCAATAAGAACCGTCATTTCACTAAGTATCTTGTCGAGCGCTTTCGCCCTTCGAATAATTTGCGGATAGGCCTCGGTTTCTTTATAGGACTGTGTCAGTAAATATCCGCGCTCAACACAAAGCTTCGGTATAGTCTCCAATAGCCTTTCCCGAATTTCGCTGACTCTGGCGCTACTTGTTGTCGTGCGTTCATCCATTTTAATCTACCTCGCTATAAATACATTAATTTTATTGTTCATTTACGTCCAGTACTCAAATACTCGAAAGGTTCGGCAGCCATAGGCTTATTTGCGGCAGGGCAATTAACAAGCCCAAAAAGATGATCAGCAATATGATAAACGGCACAACGGAGCGTATCAGTTTGGAAACCGGCACGCCAAACGTTCCGCTGACCATAAACAGGTTCAGGCCAACCGGCGGGGTAATGAGCCCAATCTCAATATTAACGCAGACTAGGACGCCAAACCAAATCGGATTAAACCCAAGTCCAGTAATTAAAGGGATAAACAGCGGCAGCGTCACCATCATGATGGCCAGACCATCCATGACGCAACCCATCATCAGCAAGATGATGTTAATCACAATAACGACCAGAACGGGCGATAAACCCAGGCCCATAACAAAACTCGTCAGCGCGTCCGCCATCCCTGACACCGCGACTATGTATGTAAAGCAGTTGACAGCAATGATCATCATGGTTACCATGGCGGTCAACGTCGCCGCTTGCGACATGGCGCGTTTTAATTGCGCGAACCGGAATTTATAGCAGACAACAGCGATGACAAGCGTCAGGATAACGCCGATGGCGCCCGCCTCTGTCGCCGTTACCATGCCCGAATAAATGCCGCCGATGATGCCGACGACCAGCACAAGGATCGGCCAGGTCTTTTTTAAGGATGAAAACCGTTGCTTCCACGTTACTTGAACCGGCGTTGGCGCATAGTCCGGACGCCTGACGCAGGTAATCATGATAAACGCAGACAACATAACAATGAGCAATATGCCCGGCATGACGCCCGCAAGAAATAGCTGACTGACGGAGGCCTGCGCAATGACCGCATAGACAATCATATTGACGCTTGGCGGAATCAGCGGTCCCAGAACGCCGCCCGAGAGCAAGGCGCTCATACTGAAGCCCTTGTTATATTTAAGTCTGTCAACTTCCGGCGCAACGATCGTCCCCACCGTCAGAATCGTCGTGCCGCTGTTGCCCATCGTTGCCGCCATCAGGCCCTGGCCGACGACGGACGAAACCAGCAATCCGCCAGGGACGCGGGAAAGCCATTTATTCGCTGCATCAAATATATCTTTTCCGATTTTTGTTTCACTGATAATGCACGCCATCATCATAAAAAGCGGAAGCGGTATCCAATTTAGGCTATGGAATACGGAAAAAGGTATGAGACCGACACGCGTCAACGGCGCTGTCCCCAGTCCGAGAATTATGGCACCCACAGTACATACGCCGATAGAATACGCGATCGGAATACCCAGAAGAATCAGCACGATCATAACGGCGATTGCGATCAGTGCTATCACCAAAAAATCCACTGCAAGATCCTCCCTAAGTTATTCTTTTTTTAAGTCTGTTATCTATTCGGCGTTTGCGCCGTATAAACAGCTCTTTGAGAATCTGAAGGATGAACACCAGGCATAGAATGCCCAAGAAGACCGTAATCATCAGTTTCAGCGGAAACGTGGGGATCGGTGTATCGGTTTTCGTCATTTCCGAAATATTCAGAGCAAATATCGCGGTATCCCAGCATTTCCACGTGAGAACAGCACAAAAAACCAAGCCCAGCAGCGGGCTGAACAGGTTCTTGATCACGTCGTTGACGGCGCGGGGTATTTTATTGTCAAACAAATCCAGACGGAGGTGTTTCCCCAGCCGCTGCGCATAAGGGATGCTGAACATCACGCAGGCAAGCATAAGGATACATGTCAAGCCGTACGTGAAGGTGGCCGGGCTCCTGAACACATACCGCGTAAACGCGCCATACCCCACCACAAACGCCATTATGACGATGCAAAATCCACCCAACAACCAGAAAAAGCGCGTCATTCGTTCAATAAAATTATCAACATGAATAATGGCGCTTTCTATCTTATCTAGAATTTTACTCATTTAAAATCCCTCTTATATAAGCGGCCATAAAGAACTATTAGCAGAAGAATTTAGTTGGTCATGCAACCTCTAAGCCGACACCTCGAGGTTGCATAACGTCCAGCGCAGGCGCGCCGATTACTGATTGGCCTCGGCTACGCAGTCCTTAATGATCTGCGCATCCGCCGGATCCAGCTGGCTATAAAAATCATCGCGCACAGATTGTGTCGCTTCGATCCATAGCGCGCGTTCGTCGGCAGGCACCCGATAAATCTCTACCCCCAGCTCTTCCAGGTCGTCGAGCACACTGGTCTCGTATCCGGTGTAGATGGCCTGCATTTCTGTTTCAAGCTTTTGCCCCTCGTCGAGGAAAATTTGCTGTATTTCTTCCGGCATACTATTAAATATATCGAGATTGATGTAGATATTTGAAGAGCTGCCGAAAATATTTGCTACCGAAATATGATGCACGGCATCATACCACTTAAAGCTCAGCACGCCGAACGGGATGTTGCTGATGCCGGCGTCAACTGTTCCCTTCTGAAGCGCCGGATAGCCGTCCCAGAATTCCAGCGTCACCGGCGAAGCCTCCAGCGCCGTAGCCGTAGCCGCCGACATCGGGTTGGCTGTCCAAAGCAGCTTGCCTTTCCAGTCATCCAGCGTTTTCACGGCCTGATCGGTACCGCAGTACTCTTGTATGCCCGTGCTGAAAGAAGCGATCGGCATGACTTTGAATTTCTCTGCAAGTATATCATTAAACAGTTTTTCATTAATAAGTTTATTGAATTTGTAATTGGACTCAATATTGTCGAATATGAACGGCAGCTGTACCGCGGTGAAACGGATATCGGCATCAGCTTGGTATTCTATTGGGGACTCCCCCATCTCAATGGCGCCGGATTCCATCATGCTGAAAAGCTGTGTTTGGTTGCACAGCGTACCGCCGGCATATACCTTTACGAGGTACATGCCGTCTGTTCTTTCAGCGATGTTTGCCGCCATTTGCTCGCACGCAATTGCCAGATCCGTTGTCTCCGGCAGATCAATAGACAGTTTAATTTCAACAGGCTCCGACGGCATAGATGGGGACGCGGATCCGGATTCGACTTTTGACTGGCAGCCGCCGGCAAAAACAAGGGACATGGTCAGAATAAGTGCTAAAGCTACATACGCAATTCTTTTCATAGTGCTCCACTCCTCCCAAAAAAGAGTTCAAACAGCTTTTCATCGGTCATTGGCTTCAACAAAAGATCCCTTACACATATACGCGCGCGTCAGCGAGAATGATTCTCCATCAGCATACCCCCAGCGTTCATAGTTGGCGCAGAATCAAGATTTTTTTATCTCCTTTTGAGACAAGCCCTATTGCGGCTTGCCATCCGCTATAGCCAGGCGTCTTCGTGCAATATTTCCGTGGCTTAGCAGCATGTATGGTGCTCAAGCAGTGCGCTTTATTCTATTTAAGGTAGGGTCTACACGCAAAAAGACGCCCTAGCGTCGGTATATAGAAACATTGTATGGTTATTTCTTCCTCCCCGCCAGTCGGGTTAATTTCATGCTATCAGGTAAAAATGAAAAAGTCAACACTTAAAATTAATTCATTTAGTATTGACATTTCTTATATCTATGCTTTATTGTAATAATGACATCTATTTGATTTATATATATCTATTGATTGGGGGCGGTTTGCTGGGAAACAGGGCGTTTTCTATATTATTTCGTTTTTTATATTTTTAAGGAGGTTATTATGAGCAATACAAAACAGTGCGAATTTTGTGATCGGCCGTTACCGGCAGAGCCGGTACAAAAGGTTCTCAGGGGTAAAACCCACACCTTCTGTTCCGAGTTTTGTTTTAGACTTTTCTTTTACAAAACTCCCGGCATGAAGTACACCGACGTCCAGAACATGTACGCAGCCAGGGCTGTCGACTTAGTCCCTCAGGATTTCACCGTCTATTTGACTAAACGGGAAGATTAGGTCACATTTGCGAAATTTAACTATAAGGAGAATGTTATATGTCTACTGAATTGGAACAGATGGTCGACAGAGTTGTAAATACCGACTTTTTGATCGTTGGCGGCGGATTGGCCGGTTGCATGGCTGCCATTCAATCCAAACGCAAGAATAAGAACATCGATGTCACGCTGATGGAGAAGTCTTCGTTGGAGATTTCGGGTAGCGCCATCGGCCTTAAGGATTTTCATATTGAAGAACCCGGCATGATCGAGCATCCCCTGCCCGACAGCTATACAATGGAAAACGCGAGAAAAGCTCTGTTCGGTGTCGACCGACTCAAAGGTATGGTCAGCACCCGGCTTCAATATACGGAAATGATTAACTGGCTCAAGCCGCTGGCGATTCTGGAAGATATCGGCATCCAGGTCCGCGAGGACGACGGCATGATGAAGGGCGTACAGACTTACCGTCAGGGTACGGTCTGGGGTAAACTGGCCTATGACGAAAACGGCAAGCCGTATGCGCCGAACATGGTTCTTTACCGTGGATCCGACCTGAAGGCAAAGCTGGCCGCAGCCGTTAAAAAAGAAGGCGTTAACGTTCTGGACCGGACGATGATCTGCAATATCATCACGAAAGACGGCACGGCTGTCGGCGCGACCGGCTTCAATATGCGCACCGGTGAGCTTATCCTCATCAACGCCAAAACCGTGCTCATCGCCAGCGGCCGCGTCACGCGCCTGTATCCTTATCCGCATGTGCCGTATCCCCAGAACCTGTTTTATACCGTCGGTTTCGCCGGCAACAGTGGCAGCGGCGTAACGGCAGCCCTGAACGCCGGTGCGAAAGTACATAATATGGAATTCATCTGGATGTACTCCGTTTCCAGAGGCTCAAACCTCAGCAGCGGCACCGGCGGCACTGGTTGGTTCTTCCCGCTTATGAACTCAGAAGGCGAACTTCTTGAGAAAAAATATCCGGAAAGAAATATGATGCAGCACGGCGGCAACATCCCGCCGATCAACTTCCAGTATGCGCCAAATTGTCAGAATCCTGAAATTGAGCGCGATCTGCTCACGTCTACGAAGGTCAACGCCACGCCCGATGAAGTCAGCGCGATGTATTTCTGCGCCGCGACGGAAAAACCGCGTTCCCTTAAGTTCCACATGATGGCAGGCGGCCCGAAGAACGAGCGGCCTCTGCAGGGTCTGGCGCTTTGCTCCGGTCTGACCATCAACGGTATTAAGCGTGAAAACGAGCAGGCGGAAACCTCCATTAAGAACCTGTTCACCGCCGGTGACTGCGCCGGCCATACGGCAGGCTGCCGCGCGCTGGCTTGGGGCTGGATCGTCGGCGACCATGTCGCGGATCTCGTCAAGAATATTGAGCAGCCCGCTTATGACAGCGATCAGGTCAATCAGGTTAAGGCGTCGAAAGCGCGCGTCTTCGCGCCCCTTAACAGAAAAGTGAACTACGCTGTCAATCCGCTGGAGCTTGAAGACTACGTCCGTAACATCAACCAGGAATTTGTCGGCGTACATAAGATCGAGCCGAGACTGAAATATGCCGTCGATCAGATGCAATGGATTAAAGAAGCGGCCGTTCCGGCGATTACCGCCACCAGCAACCATGAGCTGATGCGCGCGCTGGAGGTTCAGGATATTGTCGAACTGTCCGAGATGCACGCGCACACCTCGCTGATGCGCGACGAAAGCCGCATGGCGCCGATCCATAACAGAGACGACCATCCGGAGCAGGATCCTAAATGGGATAATCTGACGATTGTGGCACAGAAGGCCGACGGCAAGATCACCTATCACACGGAAGCCGTTAATTAGGGAGGAGAATTATGTATAATCTCAAAATCAATTACGGGCCTGAAATCGACTCAAAATTATGCACAAGCTGCGGAAATTGCTATCAATACTGCCCGCATGACGTTTTCGGATGGGATAAAGAGAAAAACGTCCCGACCGTCGACTTTGCCGGCGAATGTAGCATGTGCTGTTTTTGTGAGATCATCTGCCCAGAAGTCGCGATCGATGTGAAAATCCCGCTGCACAATCTCCTCGATTTCGGCATCGCGCCCGTGGACTACAAGAAAATCTCTGATACGTTTGAAGGGTAAGCAGCCATACGGTATAATATAGGAGTCTATACGACGCCCTCGATGTTCTCATAATAGTATAGATTCGGAAAGAACCAAAAATGCCCGGAAGAAATATCTGTCGTACGATGCTCTTCCGGGCATTCGTTTTAATAGCTCTAGCGTCATTCGGAGGCTGAAATATGGATAGTAAAGTTGGGGTCGTTTTCAATATCGTTCACGGCTCATTTGTCGATGGTTTTGGGGTAAGGACGACGGTGTTTTTGAAGGGTTGTCCGCTAAGCTGTCTTTGGTGCTGCAACCCCGAGGGGCAGAAAACGCATCCGGAGCTGAAGTTTATCGCTGACGCCTGCAACAAATGCGGCAAATGCATTGACGTGTGCCCGGTCGAAGCGATTTCCTTTGATAGCACCTCGCCGGAGAAGCAGCTGGTGATCGACAGGCGCTTATGCACAAACTGCGGAAAATGCGTCGACGTCTGCTATAAGGGCGCTTTAGAGATGACCGGTAAATACATGACCGTCGAGGAAGTAATGGCCATCATCAAAAAAGACGAGCCGTATTACCGGCAGTCCGGCGGCGGCGTAACAATCGGCGGCGGCGAAGCATCTTTGCAGTCGGAATTTACGCTTGCGCTGATCCGGGAGTGTAAAAAGAACTACATACACACGGCGGTTGATACCTGCGGCTATACCTTGACCGACGAGGCCTTCGACGTCTTAAAGGAAGCTGATTTACTGCTGTTTGACCTCAAAGGCATGGATCCGCAAGCCCATATTAAGAACACAGGCGTTTCAAATGATATAATTCTGAGCTACCTGCGCAAGTTGGATCGTTTAAAAAAGCCAATCATTATCCGCATACCGCTCATTCCCGGTTATAACGATTCTGAAGAGGCGCTCATCTCAATGGCGGCATTTCTAAGCGACTTGACATCTGTCGAACGGGTTGATATTATATCATTTCATGAATATGGCAAAATCAAATACGATGAGCTCGGAATGACTTATCAACTAAACCATCTGGCCAGCAATATGATAACTGAGGACGCACGTAACAAAGCCAAGCAGATATTCATCGACCACGGCCTACACGTTCAATTCGGCGGCTGACTAGAATTTTGGGGGAACACAATGCTTGACAACACCAGTTTTCAGATTTTGAAGGCTTTGACAAAGGATGGCCGCTATAGCTTTACTAAGCTTGCAAAAGAGCTCAAGATAAAACCATCCACGGTTTCAAGCAAGGTCAACAAAATGCTGGAGGATGACCTGATCTCCATCCAGGCGGTACCCAACCCCTTTAAAATCGGGTATAAATTTCAAGTTGTTATTGCGCTGAACGTCAGTCTTAACCATATAGACGCCGTATGTGACGCATTAATGGATAATCCCTATATCAGTTCAATTGCCGTCATGTACGGTCGGTTTGATATTCTGATCCTCGCTGAGTTCCCGGATACGGACAAACTCAACAAGCTTGTCCGTGGCGAGATGCCGTATATAGACGGCGTGTATCGGATCGATACCTTTTTCATATCGGAACGTAAAAAAAGCTATGAGCGGATTTTTAGTCCTGATTCCCTGGTCGACGATCCGGTGCATATTGACACCATAGATGAGAACCTGATTTCTGAGCTGCGTAAAAACGGACGCGCTAATCTCAATCAGCTGGCTACAAAATACAGCATCAGCACCGCCTCCGTGACACGCAGGGTTGCCAATCTTATTAAAAAAGATATTATGAAAATCACGGTCGTTCCCAACCACACGAAGCTTTTGGGGTTTACAGCTGTCGCTTATCTGATTATCGACGCCGAAGCAAGAAAAGTGAATGATATTTGCGAGCAGCTGTCTGTATTCCCCGAAGTCCACAGCGTCATGACTTTAATCAACCGTTACAATATTCTCGCCATTCTCGTTTTATCGGATCATGATGCTTTGCATAAGTTTATTACGAATAAGGTTTCACTGATTAATGGCGTTAACGAAGTAGAAACGCTAATCCGCGCTGAGCTTAAAAAGCGCACTTACGTGTATATTGACGAGAGCCAATTCCTGAGCAGTCAGCAAAACACACCAGGAACTTAAGGCCGTTTCCTAAACTGCCTCTAATGCTAAGCACATTATAATCCCCGGTTATGCGGAATATTACCGCACAGCCGGGGATTACTGTTTTTGCGTATCATTTATCCAGGATTTTAAAGGATATGGCCAAATACAGCCGTTCGTCCGACGAATCAAAATTGATATTTACAAGTTCCTGAATTCGGTCCAGCCTGTAATGAAACGTGCTGCGATTGATAAACAGTCTCTTGGCGGATTCCGCTGCATTGAATTTGCATTCAATGTAAATATGCAGGGTTTTGTAGTATTCCGTACCTTTTTCACTATCGTGCTCCATCAGCGCCAAAAGCTTGTTGCTGCAGATCTCTTCCGGCTCATAGCCGTTCTTACAGCTTTGAATCATATAGTCCAGGACATAATCGTCAAATCTGTGGTACCAGAACGACGTATCTTTCAAAGAACCGTATTCGATGGCTGTCTCCGTCTGCTCATAGGCCGAACGCAAATGTTTGATACCACGAAAAGCGCGGCTAACGCCTGCAATCAGTAGGTTATCTCTTAAAAAATATGCCAGTGTCAGGAAAAAGTCGAGCTTGCCGGAGTCACTGAATTTATTCATATTTGAAAGCATCAACAGATGGTCCATATAAATAAAGCAGATACTTCCCTGCCATTTTTTATCCACTTTAAAACTGAGATATTTGGCGTAAAGATTCTTTTCTTTATTAGGTCTGGGTCTAAACTGAATCAGCCGCAGCTGGTCCCGGGTGTCCCACCCGTTTTCCTGGAGAACTTGCTCCCATTGCTTTTCTGATATCAGCTTATTGTTTAAACTGTCCTGCAGAATATTCACGGCGCTGTTTTTTGAAATTTCAGCAATATCAAACGATGAATATTTATTGAATAGCTGTTCAGCGTAAATATACAGGTGCTCCAGAATCGCTTGATTATAACGCTGAAAGTCATTTCCTTCCGTATTGAGTTTAATCGCTATTCGTCCGGCGTATTCGCCGTCTTTGTTAAAAATATTCCGGCTTATCGACTTACCGTCGCTGCTGTTCAGCTCATAATAATCCTGCATTTTACAGATATATGCATAATCGACAGCGGTGATGAAGTTGTTAAATGCGTCTAATGACAATCGGTTATCGTCGTCCACGTGATCGCCATATCCCAGTTCTGCCGACAGCGCTGAAGACGCAACCATCTGAAACTCTTTATCAACGATCGCTATCGGCTCAACGATGACGTTATCGCAGCAGTTAATCAGCTCCTGAAAGCTGCCATTTTCGTACAGGACGCTTTTTAAAGATTGATCCCATTTTTCAAAAGTATTAAATACGCGGCTGAGATAATTGCTGATACGAACGAGCGGTACGTCTTGTTCAATCACGATGACCGCTTCCCCGCAGCTAGGGTGCTTCTCCAGCTGACCGACACAGACAAACAACGCGGCGCCGCAGCCGGGCTCGTCCGGCAAACTTTCCAAATCGTGGGCGCTAATGACTACGACATGATCGGACAGCTCCATACCGTTCTCATACAGTATCGGATAGCTGTGTCCTGCCGGCAGGGTGCTGCAGTTTAAAGAGCATACTGGATAAGTTATTGCCAGTTGATAGAGCAAAATATCCTGCGATAGTTTCATAGCGCGCCTCCCTCCGGCCTGCCAGCCGGATGATATGTTTAATGTAACATTTTTGCTAGAATATTACAACCCCCGCATTACGACACTGTGTTGTAACGCGGGGGTTAATTTTGCGTCATCATACGGCATTTACATTTCCGGAAATTATTCTTATTATATTTATATAGTATAAGCGTGATTATTGCGTCATACAGATGTAAATATTGCACAAATTTTTACTTGAACATTCGTCGCATAGAAAGGAGCTCTTACACATGATGTCTCCCGCATTTAAACTCGACGAGTTGACCGTCGTTTCCGAAATTCAAGGTATCTTCGGCGGACCTCCCTCGCCGGTTTTTAACTATCCGGTCAGTCCTAAAAAGGCCGTCAGGGCACTTTTTGATAGAAAGCCGATTTGGCAGGTTATGACCACGCTGGGGCCGGAAGCAAAGATGTTTAACCCGTCCTGCAACCCGGACTGTGTTGCCCGAGCTTCCATTTTCGATGCGACAGTTGTTGAGGGTGTAAGTAATCTCAGCGGCGGAAAAGATCTGTTCGGCATCGAGTGGGAATACATCCCCGCTGCGATGGGCTGTATGGTTCGCCCCGGCAAGCCTTTTATCTCTGACGCCAACGAGATTAAAGACAAGGTCACATGGCCTGATATTGAAAGCTGGGATTGGGTCGGCTGCCAAAAAGCCAACGAGCGCTATTTTGATGACAATCTGGCTAACTGCACGACGCTGTTAAACGGCTATTTTGAACGGCTTATCTCTTTCATGGACTTTGAAGGCGCCATTCTCGCTTTATGTGACGAAGACCAGCAGGAAGCCGTTAACACATTCTTTGATAAATTGACCGACCTGTACATACATTTATGTGATCTTCATCTGCAGTATTTTCCGCAGATCGATAATTTTGTACTGCATGACGACTGGGCCGCCCAGAAAGACACGTTTTTCTCACCGGCCGTCTGCCGGGAAATGATCGTCCCTCATATGAAGCGCCTGACCGCACACGTCCACTCAAAGAACTGTTATATCGAGTTGCACAGCTGCGGCAATAACATCAAGCAGGTACCAAACATGATTGAGGCCGGCTTTGATTCCTGGTGTCCGCAGGGCATCAACGACGTGGAGAAAATCTATGATCTGTACGGCGATCAGATCATTATCGGCACGATGCCGAAGCATTACGACGTGGATAACGCTTCTGAAGAGGAGCAGCGCGCCGTCGCCAAAGCGTATGCCGACAAATACTGCCGGCCGGATAAGCCGTCCTTTTTAAGCATGCACGCGGCTTTTCCGAAAAACCTGCTGACGCCTGCCGTCCGGGAGGAAATCTATAAGCAATCCCGCATTAATTATAGCAAGGGTTAACCTTCGGCAGATCAGGCACGCCGTTAAGCTGACATTTGTAAATCAAACATAGAAGAGGTTGTATGATGACTGAAAAAGAAAATTTTGAAATGATCCTACGCGGTGAGCAGCCGGAATGGGTGCCGCTGTTTGCCGTCGGTCCGCGCGCAGACGGCAAGCCCGCCCCTGTCGCCGTCGTGTTCCCGGGTATCCTCAGCGTTAATATAACAGGTATCGGCTCTGTAACAGACATATGGGGCGTCACGCATGTGCCTGTTCCAGAGGCGGCAAACGCCAAGCTGCCCGAACCGAATAACTTCATCCTAAAAGATATCCGCCAGTGGCGGGACGTGATCAAGGCGCCCGACATTTCCGGGATTGACTGGGAATCCATGGCAAAAAAAGACCTGGAGTGGTTCCACGCCAATCACGAGGATTCTTTGGTGAGTCTCGGCATTCATAATGGTTATTTTCAGCACCTGATGGCCTTCATGGGCTTTACCGAAGGCCTGTGCGCCATGTACGAGGAACCGGAAGAAGTCCTGGCGCTGATGGAATACTTGTGCGACTTCTTTACTGAGGTCACAAATAGATGTATTGATTATTATAAGCCCGATATTATCGACATGGCCGATGATATCGCCGCTTGGAAAAGTCCTTTTATGTCGCTCGACATGTACAGGGAGCTGATCCGGCCGGCCACAGCCCGTCAGGCCAAGACCGCCACCGACCGCGGGCTGCCGATTGCCATGCACTGCTGCGGTCACTGCGATGATTTCATCGACGACTGGATTGATTTCGGGGTTAAACTATGGAACCCGGCGCAGACCATTAACGATCTGGACGCTGTTAAGAAAAAGTACGGCAACAGCCTCGTCATCTGCGGCGGCTGGGACGGTATCGGCGAACTGGCTGATCCCAACGTTACGGAAGAAACCGTCAAGGAATCTGTTTACAGAACGATCGACCGGTATGCGCCCGGCGGCGGCTATGCGTTTATGGGCAGCTATCTTGGCCCGCTCGGCGATCAAGAAGTTGCCAAGAAAAACAAATGGCTGCAGGAAGCCGCTACTGCGTACGGCAGTACGTTCTATCAATAACATACCAAACGTCCGCCGCCCTTGGTTAATTTTGCTGGTACTGTCATTTCATATACTTGGTTTACAGAAGAATGTTTAGCTGTCAGATTGAATCCTTGACACATTCGGTTTGACGACAAAACTGATAATAGTTTTATGAGCATTGTGAAAGGTGAGTGTTTATGAAAGAAAAATTTACGTTAGAAGTTCTCAATCCGCGCAGCACGCGTAAGATGCTGCCGCCCCAAGGCCTAACCGCCCCTCGCCCGACAACTCTGAATCACAAACGTGTTGCCATCATCCCCGACAAACCGGACAGCGATGTATTCTTAGACATGCTGGAGCAGCTTCTCTTCGAAAAATACCCGGATGCCATTATTTCCCGCGTTTTGGTCGACGCTTTTGCCAAGCCTGAAAAAGCTGTGGAGCAAATCGTCGGTAAATACGATGTATGGATAGAGGGTGTGAAGACGGCCGGACACTGGGAAATCGACAGAATGTCGCCGCTGGAAAAAGCCGGCGTACCCGGCGTCACGATCGTCGTGGACGAGTATCTGCCTCAGAGAAAGCGATTGGCTTTAGTAAGCGGCGTACCCGGCCTTAGAATCGCGACAGTAGTTACTGAGAAGTTTATGACTAACGGGGCGCTGCCGAAAAAGAATATGGCCGTAGCAAAAGAAGCTTTGGACCGCATCGTGCACGCCTTAACCGACCCCATAACAGATGAAGAAGCAAATCCGACCCCGTTTGAATACGATTACAGCAATCTTCGTTTCGAGGGTGACAACTTTGCCGACGCAAACGATCAATTCCAGGCATATTTTGCCGATAATGAAATGGGCGATGGCTTGGCACTCGTGCCGCCCACCCCGGAAGCTGTCAAGCACATGCTCAGTGGCACAAGCCGCGCGCCCGACGAGGTTTTAGGCATCATGGAGCCTGGATACGGCGTCGCCACGATCGAGAAAGTCGCGATTAACGCGGTCATGGCCGGCGCGAAGCCTGAGTATCTGCCGGTTATCATTGCTGCCGTTGAGGGGCTTGTCGACCCGGACTTTGACGAATACCATATTCAAGTCTGCCATGTTGGTTCCGGCGCGCTGCTGATCGTCAACGGCCCGATTGCCGAGGAAATCGGCATGAACTGCAAGGGCGGATACTTAAACCCCGGCAACCGCGCCAACAGCACGATCGGCCGTGCTGTCAGCCTGTGCCTGATTAATATCGGCTGGGCCTTCTATAAAACGGAGCACTGTTTTGCAGGTACGGCAAACAGATACTGTAACACCATTTTCTGCGAAAACGTAGAGGACAGCCCCTGGGAGTCGTTCGCTGTCGAACAAGGCTACTCGCCCGAGGACAACATTGTAACGATTGATGAAACGTTGGTGCCGATGTCGGGACCGGCGGGTACAATGTTCGCCAGGCCTCTGGCGGCGGATATTCAGCATCTGGCCGATTTACTGGGGACTTGGGCCGGTACGGAAACCATGCCGCAGCTTAACCTCAAAACAGGTAACAACACCTTATTAGTCTATCCCGCGCTCGCACGTCAATTGGCTGATGCGGGCTACACAAAAGGCAAGTTAAAAGACGAAATCATCAATCGCCGCAGACTGCCTTGGGATACACTGAGCGGCAGCGCGCAAAAGGGATATCTCGAGCTCGCCGAAGAAGGTAATATCCCCTTGCTGAGCGTAGACGACTGTCAGCCCGGCCGCACAGTACCCTTGTTTAACCGCAACAGGCTGAGATTAATTGTGGTTGGTCCGATGGCCGGCAGGTCCATGCGGTATTACAGCTATGGCAATTACAAAAGCTCTATGCGTGGTTATGACTATACTGATCAGCCCTTTAATATGAAGAAGATTCATGGCGCGACGCTGACAAAAGCAGGCAAATAGGATTATGCCCATTGATTTAACGTAAGGAAGGAGAACACTTGTGGAACAAGCATCTATGATTCAAGTACCCGTTGATGAGGACTTCAAAAAAGAGGTTGACGAACTGTTTACCAGCTTGGGATACGATACAAACGCGGCCATTCGTATGTTTTTAAGGCGCGCCCTTCAATGTCAGGGCTTACCCTTCGCCCTGAATTCCCGGAATTTGCATGGCTCCTGATCCGGTTGGCTTAAATATTAAAATATGGATCCATCCGCTTTACTTAGTTCCAGCAGAAAAACGTCCATGTTCGCATCCTTGCCGGTAAGCTCAGAAGCCTGCCGGCAAGGGAATGATCCGCAACGGCATCATCATTTGCCGGCGCAGCTTTATTGTTACCGCTCCCCTGCCGCTGTATCGTATGGCGGCGCGGCGCTTCTGCGATCTTGAATATCCGGCTATGATGACACGTCAGTATCAATGTAGTTGAAGTATTAGCATAATGAAAGGAATGAATATCAGTATGATTATAGATTTTCACATACATATGTTTCTGCCTCAGTATACGTCCAACGTAGGCAAAGGACCTGCACCGACAGGCGCAAAGCCGCCAATGGACAATTCCGTCGAAGGCGTCAAGAAGCGGCTGATCGAATCAGGCGTATCACATGCCGTCGTGCAGCACATCGCGCCACTACCCGGCGAAAGCAGACCCGTTAACCAATACGCAAGGGAGCTTGCGAAAGACAAAGACGGCTTTTATATCCAATTCGGCGCGCTCCATCCGGATGACTCCCCCGACGATCTCAAAGAGCTCAAAGAAAGCGGCGTATTTTATGGCATAAAGCTGCATCCTTACATCCAAAAGTTCGAAATCGATGATAAAAAGATGTATCCGGCCTATGAGATGCTCAGCAGCTTGAACATGCCCGTACTCTTTCATACGGGATGTGATCCGTTTAACGACAAGTTAAAAAACGCATTTCCTGAAAAATTAGTTAAAATACATAAGGATTTTCCTGACCTAACGATCATCGGCGCGCATCTTGGCGCGCTGAACATGTACGATGAAGCGGAGCGGTGCTTTGTCGGGACGGATATGTATATGGACATATCGGATTCCGTCAAATTCTGTGAGAAAGAGCAATACGCGCGGATTCTTAACAAGCATGATCCGGACAAAATTTTGTTCGGAAGCGACTGCCCGATGGGTAATGCGCAAGAAGAACTGTCTTATTTGGAAAGCTTAAATCTAAGCTCAGACTTGATGGATAAGATTTTATACAAGAACGCCGCAGCGCTGCTTGGTATTTAACTTTTAACTCGGCACAAAATAGGCACGCCATCGTTTACAACAAAAAAGGGGCTCCGGCGGTTTTCCGCACGGAGCCCCTCTCTCTATATAAATGTTGGCTTTAAGCCCATCTACGACGAGCATTGCCGGAGATAAGTGTATACCGCCATTTTTCCCTGGCGACAGTGCAACGCCAACGGTGCCGGAAGTATTTGCTTTTTATTTTTTATAGAAGTCTTTGGCGTATGATTCCGCGGCCTCAGAAACCCATTTATTTTTTCGTTTCGTGATTTCGTTGTCCCTCGGGCCTAAAAATCCGCCGGCAAAAACGTAGCCGCCGCCCGGCGCATATTTATCGATCGTATTGTAGACAGCCTCCTTCACCGTTTCTTCCGACACGTCGTCTTTGGCCAGTTCGTTCCTTGGGTCCCACGCGCCGACAATAACCAGCTTGCCCTTGAATTTTTCCTTGACCGCCAGTATGTCATTGCAAGTCTGCGCGGGGTTCCATGACGCGACACCAAAGTCCATCCAGTCCTCGACGAAATCCTCGCAACGTCCGCAATCGTGCATATCGATGGGAATCCCGCGATCCATCGCCGGCTTTGCCACTCTGATGTTGAATGGTTTAAACAAATCCCGGTACATGTCCAAGGAGTAAAACGGATTATTCCATGACGCATTTTCATCGCACATGGCAAAAATATCCGGTTTATAGTGATCGATGCTTTTCTCGATGGCTTCCACGTAGAAATCGCATAAATACTCCATCAGCGCCTTGACTTCCTCCGGTTCGTCATACATGGCGCAAAAGGCCTCTGTAAAGCCCATAAAGGAGACCAGGTGCATAAAAAAGCCGTTGAAGGTCAGATAATTGATCGCCGTTTCTTCCCTGTTAACGGCCGCCGCTTCAAGGTCTTTCTTTGCAATGGCTTCCCAGTCGAACCCGGAAATATCGGGCGCTTTAATAACATCACGCCACTGCGTAATGTCCTTCAATATAAAGTTGTTCGGCTCGGGAATCTTCCCGCCGCCCGCTTCCTCGACCGGCACATATGTAACGCCCCAGATATCTTGTGTCTTTCCGGGTTGGATTTCGTGCCCCATCATATAGGAGGAGGGAACGCCTCTTGTTGCAGGCGGCGCGCCCGAGGGACTTGGGCCGAATCTGGAGACCGGCAGCCACTCGGGATGCTCCCCTCTTAGCATCATCATATAGTTTTCTTTTTCTGTCATCTCAACTGTCATTCCTTTCCGCCAAAGGTTCTGATAATTTATGAATCTCAAGTGCCGTACGGCACTTTACAATTACTAATAAACGTAAGTTCAAGCACAGGCACACTGAAAAGCCGCGCTGGGTTAATACCAAGGCATTTGCGATCGGGCTTTGTCCTCAGCCTCTGTTTCGTGTTTCGATCTGCTAAAATGCGCGACGAGAAAAACCACGGTCAAAACCGGGAATATCATGACTGGTATATATTCCGAAAATCCGCCGTCATTGTCGCCCCGAACGTGCGTTCTGCGATCCGCGGACGACGCATCCAATCCGTTGACTAAAAACCACACCATTGCGTCTGACAGTGTCTGTTCTGACGACGTTACATCATCCACAGCCGGAAACCCGTATCCGCCGCTAAGCAAATAGGCCGTGCTGCCCAGCGATACGGTGACCGTATCGGAATCTAAGTCGACTTCTTCCCCGTTCATAACGATCTGATAAACACGCTCACCCGGCGGCGCCGATACATCATAGTACAGCTCAAAGCCAGATATCTGCGGAAATCCGTCAAACGCGGAAAGGTTTTCGTCTATTTGCTCAGATTCATCCATCGTCAGCTGTGCCAGCCCGCTCTCCAGTATTTGGCGCAGCTGTTTGATCGTCACGCTGGCTGACGCGATTTCGCGATCCTCGTTAAAAGCGTTTTTGATATCGTCTGTCGACGCTTCACCTGGAAGCAGGCCGTTAGCCAGATCGCCGCCGCCGATAACAGCGACATCGGTTTCGAGGCGAAAGCGCACCGCATCCGCGACGGCGTTTCCAAGTGAACTCTCGTAACACCGTGCGTTGTTATCGTCTATCGCGGAAAGCAGACGCGGCACAACACCGACGATCTCTGTGCCATTGTTGGCCGAGACCGACGTTATCGGCAGTATAAGCAGCGTACAGATCAGCAGCGCAACCAGGAAAAAGAAACGCACTAAGAAACCTCCGTCTACTGCGAGCCAGCATCAAGCCTGTTGAACACCGGCGGCAGCAAGGTCGTTTATTTCCCTGACATTGTGGCAGGACACAAAGTGATTGGGCAGAACCTCTTCGTAAGTCGGTGCTTTCTTACGGCAGATATCCGTTGCGTAACGGCATCGTGCCACAAACCGGCATTCATTTTTCGGTTCTATCGGAGATGAAAGCTCTCCCATCAGCTCAACTCTTTTTTTCTCATGATTGATGGCCGGTACGGGGATCGCCGACAACAACCCCTTCGTGTACGGATGCAACGGTAATCTAAACAGCTCCTTTGACGGGCTTTTTTCTACCATTACGCCGATGTACATGACCAGGATATCCGTCGAAATATGCTTAACCACAGACAGGTCGTGTGTAACGAAAATATATGTCAGTCCTTGCTGCTGCTGAAGATCCTGCAGCAGATTCAATATCTGCGCCTGTATGGACACGTCCAGCGCCGAAACGGGCTCGTCACAGACAATAAACTTCGGATCCAGCGCCAGAGCCCTGGCGATACCGATGCGCTGCCTGCGCCCGCCGTCAAGCTCATGCGGATAGGCATTGGCGAAGCGCCGCGCTAAGCCCACCATGTCCATCAGTTCGAAGACTTTCTTCTGTTTTTCCCTTTTACTGTATAACCTGAATACTTTCAGCGGGTCCACGATCAGCTCCGAAACGCACAGTCTCGGATTGAGCGACGAGTACGGATCCTGAAATATGATCTGCATTTGCTTGCGGAGCTCAATATTCTCGTCTTTGCTAATGTGTGTGATATCCCGGCCATCGAAGATGATATTTCCGTCGGTCGGCTCGAGCAGCTTGAGTATGACACGCGCAAGCGTCGATTTGCCGCAGCCGCTTTCTCCGACAACGCCGAGCGTCTCCCCTTCGTTGACCACAAACGACACGTCGTCGACAGCATGGAGTACACCGCCGGGACTATCAAAGTATTTTTTCAGATGCTCTACTCGGACAAGCTCACCCATTCAGATCTCCCCCTTTGCGACCCTTGTGCATCTGACAAAATGCCCTGGTTCTATTTCCGAATATTCAGGCGCCTTTGCTCTGCATTCGTCGCATACATGGTTGCATCGCGTTTGGAATTTGCATCCTTCCGGCAAGTTGGTGGGGTCCGGCATCAAGCCTTGTATTGGGCTGAGCCTGTCTACATCTTTAACGAGAGATGGTATCGACCCGAAAAGTCCGATCGTGTACGGATGCTTTGCATTTTCGAAAATGTGCGCCAAAACACCGTATTCCACAATTTCCCCGGCATACATGATTGCCACTTCGTCGCAAGTTTCTGCCACGATGCCCAGATCGTGCGTGATAAGGAGCATGGAGGTCTTGAATTCCTTTTTCAGATTGTTCATCAGATCGAGTACCTGGGCCTGAATCGTCACATCGAGCGCCGTTGTTGGTTCGTCGGCTATCAGCAGCTTCGGATTGCACGCCAGCGCCATCGCAATGACCACACGCTGTTTCATGCCGCCGGAAAACTGGTGCGGATACTCCACACTTCTGCTCGGCTGAATGCCGACTGTTTCCAGCATCTTCAGGCTCTTGATACGTGCTTCAGTTTTTGAACAGTTGTTGTGCAAACGAATGGATTCCGCTATTTGATCGCCAATACGCACGACGGGGTTGAGCGCCGACATCGGGTCTTGGAAAATCATCGAAATGTCGTTGCCGCGTATCTTTCTCATTTCGTTATCCGACATCTTCAATACATCCCGACCGTTGTACAGTATCTCGCCGCTGATAATCTTCCCCGGCGGGTTTGGCACAAGCTTCATGATCCCGAGCGCGGTCGTCGTTTTTCCGGCGCCCGTCTCCCCAACAAAACCGAGGGTCTTGCTCTCGCCAATGCTCAGATCTATCCCGTTGACGGCGCGCACCACATTTTCACGTGTTACGTAATGTATTGTCAGCCCTTTTATTTCCAGCAAATTCATCTATCTGCCCCCTAATCCTTCAACTTCGGGTCGAGCGCGTCGCGCAGTCCGTCCCCGAAAAGGTTGAACCCGAACAAGGTCAGCATGATAAATAGCGACGGGAATAAAACGATCGGCCAGAATGTACGGATGTATTCCCGCCCGGCAACAAGTATCGATCCCCACTCCGGGGTTGGCGGCGCCACGCCCAGACCTACAAAGCTGAGTCCGGAAATAACCATGATGTTGCCGCCGATCATTAGCGTCGAGTTGACTAAGAGCGGCGAAATCGTATTTGGCACAATATGTCTGAATATTAACCGCAATGGTCTGAATCCCGTGGCTTTTGCGGCTTCAACAAAATCATTACCTTTGATTGACATGACTGTTGAGCGCATGATCCTGGTGCCGTACGGGATACCCGTTATGGATATCGCCAGCGCGGTATTTACCGGCCCGGCGCCAAGCGCCACCGATACAGAGATGGCCATAAGGATTGCCGGAACCGCCATAAGCACGTCCATCAAGCGCGTAATGATTGTGTCGGTCTTTCCGCCAAAATAACCGGCGATAGCGCCGAGCACCGCGCCAAGTCCGCCTGAAATGAGGGTCGCCATCAGCGCAACGAGCAGTGATACCCGTCCGCCGTAGAGTAAGCGTGACCAGAGGTCTCTGCCGAAGTTATCTGTCCCGAGCCAAAATTGCGCGTTTGGATATTGAAACCGTAAAGGAAACTGCTGTAAGTCATAAGGATACTTTGTGAACACACCGGCAAACGTGCACAAGATTACCAGCACCGCGACAATAACAAAGCCAAGCATCCCGAGTTTGTTTTGGAACAGACGTTTCATTATATCCCCGGTCTGGGTTTTTCTGCGGGCCATATCCGCCAGATCCTGCGCAATTTTCTCTTTCTGCGCTTTTGTTTTTATAATCATGATACTGCCTCCTCTACCGGGTCAAGCAGTTTATTCACCATTTTTTTCATCCGTTTAGGAGATACGTATTGGCTTCGGATCCGTGGGTCAATAAACGCGTAGAAAATGTCTACGATGAGGTTTATTGAACACACCAGCAGCGAAACGCAAAACACAACGCCGATGATGACGGGATAATCTCGGCTGGTAATCCCCTGAAGCATGTACATCCCCATACCGGGTATGGCAAAAACTGTTTCGACGATGATCGCGCCGGAAAACATCGTGGCTACAAAAGTGCCGACGACAGTGGTAAGCGGTATCATGCAGTTTTTAAGGGCGTGCTTCATGATAACAGCGCCTTCTTTTAATCCCTTTGCGCGCGCTGTACGTATGTAGTCCTGACGGATAACTTCAAGCATCGTCGTTCGCGTGAACCTGGTATAGACGGCAATACCGGGCAGCGCCGAACAGGCCACAGGCAATATCCATGCCTTCCAGTCACTTAGTCCCGTCAGTGGCAGCCACCTCAATTTCACCGCAAACAGAAGGGCGGACAGCACCGCCAAAATAAAGCCGGGTATAGCGGCTACAATCAGCGCTAGCGACGTCAGTGCCGTGTCGAGAACGCTGTATTGCTTCAGCGCCGACACCATACCGAGCGGCAGCCCTATCGCGATCATGAAAACGAGGCTCATTAAATTCAGACGGACCGTTATGGGCAGTCTTTGCGATAGTTCCGACGCAACTGGAATGGCTGAACCAAAAGACTTTCCAAAATCAAGTCTCGTCGTCAATTTCCATATATAGGTGCCAAGCTGAACGATAAATGGTTTGTCAAGTCCCAGCTCAGCTTGCTTTGCGGCATATTTCTCCGGTGTGTACCCTGCCGCACCAAGTATATTCATTACCGGATCTCCTGGCGTAAAATATGCAATTGAGAAAACAATTACAATAACGCCGATAAGCACCGGGATCATCCACAGAACGCGCTTGATAATGTATCTGCCCATGTACACCGCTCCCTTATGCGCTTTATTGCTGCCATAATCCTCATAAATCAGAAAGTATACTTCGGGGGCGGCATCGCCGCCCCCTGTCGTTACCGGCCTGTCCGGGTTGGGAACTCAGCTTAGGTTTTTGTTTTGGGATCCGCACTAAGCGGCGCGGATCCCAAAACGTTAATGTTTTTTAATTATCATTTTCCGCGGAATTTCTATACCTCTTCCCCAGCTTTAAACGTTGAGTTTATGCTCGCAGCCACTTACCAGAAGGATTCGAGGGCGAGTCTGGAGATCAACTGATGGTTGGCGGTTATGGAGATTCTGTCGACTTGATCTTTGGTAAGAATATCTGTGCGCCAGCCAAAAGCAACCGTTTCTTCGGAAACCGGAATACGCCAGAAACCATCGTACGCGTACTGCTGCAGCTCTCTGGTAGCCTCCGAACGGACACTGTCTTCTGTTGCGGTTTTAATCTGCGTGTACAGCCTGAGGAATTCCGGATCTGTCATATGGGTGAAGAAAACGCCCATTTCATTGTCAACCCAGCCGAGGCTGTAGGTCAGCAGGCCGCCCGGGCATCCGCCGTACATAGACCAGAAGTTGAAGTCACAGCCTGTGGGAGAGATCCATGCGCCGATGGCGGTGCTGACATCGACAAATTCGCAAGTTGCGACAATCCCGAGCTGAGACGCGTAGAACTCAAAGATCTGGAATGAATCTTCATAGAAGGGGCCCTGCATAGACACCGTTGAAATGGTCAGCGGATTGTCCGGGCCATAGCCGGCTTCCGCCAACAATTCCATGGCTCGCTCAGGGTTATATTCGTATGTACCAACTTCAATATAGTCGGGATTGATGACAGACGCTACTGATTTTGCTTCGCTGTAGAACGGGCCGTAAGCGGCAACACCGACTTCGTCCCATTTTACGCCGAGCGCAATCGCTTCACGGACGCGAACGTCTTCAAACTTGTCGGTCGTCTTGAAGCCGAAGCAGAAATAATCAATGGAGCCGGTCTTTGTCGTTGTAACGTCAAAGCCGTCGCCGCCATTATCCATGAAAGTTGCATAGTCGTTCGAGCCTACTGTACCGGCAAGATCGACCTCTCCGGTTTCGAGCGCCATGTAAAGCGTGGACTGATCCGGATAGCTTTTGATCGTCATTTCGTCGATAACAATCGGGCCTTCATCCTTATACCAATAGTCTTCGCCTCTTGATTTGAGCACCATGTAGGAGTCATTGACCCACTCTTCGACGCTGTAGGGTCCGCTGCCGACAGGTCTGTACCATTCCTCGGAATCCCATCCGTCGGCCAGTCCCTGTGACCAGGATTTGTCAAGGAAATATATGCGCAGATAAGGGAACGCCGAGTATGGATCCTCTAGCTTGAACTGCGCAGTATAGGTGTCACGTGCGATACACTCGTCAACAACCAGCTTGGCGTCATTGACGTAGTTCGAGCCGCGCTCAATATGTGACAGATAACTGAAAACGAGATCTTCTGCTGTGGCGTTTTCGCCGTTGCTGAAGTAGACGTCGTCTCTCATATGCATGACGAACGTATTGTCGTCTTCCCATTCCCAACTGGACAGGATGTTCGAGATTACTTCCTTATCAATCGGATCCCATCTGAAAACCGTATCAAAAACAGCATCACAGCCTGTAATACTCTCCGTCGGATTAAGGCCGGAGAGGAATCTGCCTAGGCCTCCGCTGACGCCGACGGTCAGCGATTCGGGTGCAGTCATGGTTCCTCCGCTGCTGGGAGAAGCATCTGATGTGCTTGGATCGCTGGGCGAGGTATCCGTATCCGTTGTGCCAGGGTCGCTGGGCGAAGTATCCGTTGTGGTTGGGGTAGCGCACGCAAACAGCGTAAACACCATTACCACCGCTAGGAGAACACACAGTGTCTTTTTCATCTTCTTTCATCCTTTCCTTATAATTAAGCGTGTTTCGACGGAATTTTACTTCCCAAAACAACATATCCGAAATTACGATACCACACATAAATTTGTAATGTCAATAAACATTTTAGATTATTTTGGTATTAACTGTTTCGTTTGCTGCTATTGATGTGAAATTATCGTGTCCTTCCGCGTCATCTATTCGCCCACTAACTCGAGGCGCGTTTCATTATGAAAATAGCCGGATCCCGATACAATCATATTCGGCGCTGAGCCCCTACATACGCCTAACGCGCTTTTGCACTAAAGTGACGCGGAGTGACACTCCCCCAGTTCATCCTCTGACATACCAGCACTTAACTTTCAGCTTGTTTCAGCCTGCGCGCCACTCTCTTCAAGCTAAACCACAAGGAATCCTGAGACACACGCAGGTCAATAATAAACGTTCGTTAACCTCTGTTCAAAAAAAGAATATGTGCTGATTCACCTCCCCTTGTATTTCATTTTGTCTTATAGATAATTATTACACTTTTCTTATCAAATGTAAATAACTTTCATCTGTTAATTTGCACATTTTTTGTGGGAAATAGCATTTTGCTCAACGCAGGCGGACATAAACCACCGTTTTAAACAATACGCAGAAGTATTTCTGCGGACAGAGCATATTAACATCTGCTTTCTTTTTCACTATCCGCTTATTCCACGTTAAAATGACGGCTCTGACAACTAGGATATTATTGACTTTCACATCGACGGTCTTTATGATAGGAGCAAGAATAATCCATCGCTCGGCTTGGTTATTCACTTTAATGTTAGGAGATTGATATATGAAGAATAATGCAAAGGTGATTGTGCGCTAACCGGGAGGTTGCGTAAAATCAAAAACACGACCTCCCAATAGGCTTTTCATCATCTATTAGGAGGCAATCCCATGAATCGGGAAAACAAGAGAAAAACGTTTGAAAAAGCATATTACAAGAATCACGCCTGCACTGATTCATTTACCTGCAAGATATGCAGCAGAACCGTCATACCGGACGGTGCCGGGACAACTCACCGCAATCATTGTCCCAACTGCCTGTCCAGCCTGCACGTCGATGATGCGCCGGGAGACAGACAGGCTGACTGCGGCGGCATCATGGATCCGGTTGCTGTCTGGGTCAGGAGAAACGGCGAATGGGCTGTCATCCATCGGTGTCGACTATGCGGAGAAATGAGCTCCAATCGTGTCGCCGCGGATGATAATCCGATGAAGCTTATGTCAATCGCGATGAAACCGCTTTCCTCACCACCGTTCCCCGTCGAACGTATTGAGGAAATGACCAGGCTGATGGGCGGAGACGGTTGTATAGAATAATATCCGAAATATCGAACCGCCCGATCTATCATTTTAATAGGTCTGGCGGTTCAATTTTGTTGTAAGGATAAAATCGTATTGATGCCAGCCAGTGTATTAAATCCAGGACGTAAAATGTTGTTATGTAAAGCTGATTGTACGATGATTGCGGACTTATGACCTTAAGAGGAGTAACAATGCCCAGACCAAAAAATAAACAAGACTTGGTGACAGCAGCACAAACCCAATACGATAAGCTATGGGCACTGATCGGCACACGAAGTGACGACGTGCAGCACTTACCATTTTCGTTCATCCCCGAGGAAATGGGCAAAGAGGCGCATTGGAAACGCGATAAAAACATTCGAGATGTTTTTGTGCACCTTCATGAGTGGCATCGGCTGCTGCTGGATTGGGTAGAACGCAACCAGAGCGGCACCGAAGCACCATTTCTGCCGGCACCGTATAACTGGAGAACGTACGGAGATATGAATGTGCAATTATGGTCAAAGCATCAAAGCACGCCTTACCAAAAATCAATAGAGCTGCTTCACGACAGTCATAACGAAGTCCTGCGGCTGATCGAAGATTTTTCAGACGAGCAGCTGTTTGAGAAGGGGCAACTATCTTGGACAGGCGGCTCAACATTAGGTCAGTACTGCGTCTCGGTGACGTCCAGCCATTACGATTGGGCGATGAAGAAAATCAAGGCGCATCGAAAGGCGTGTCAATCCGCATCATCATAGCGCCGCACCATGACTTTTACGGCTCACTGCAAAACGCGTTTAAAAAGCGGCTTTGTTGCCTTATCCGCTGCGTATGATGCTAACGGATTATCACCCGCTCGGAACTTTTTGCAACAACGGATGAAACTGATTTTAAAGCATGATATAATCCGCTCATACCCGACAAGACGAAAGGATATCAGACATGAAAACGAAAACCCTTTTCATTGCCGGCATCGCCGCCTCTCTTCTTTTGACTGTGGTGATAGCCTTGACCGCAACGGGCCTGTCCCCCTTCCGTCAAACGCTCCTGCCGGACGCCGGCGCGGCCTGGTACTACTGGAAGCTGCCGGACGTCAGCATATGGGCGACCGTAACAATGTGGGTCGGGTACGTACTGCATCAGGCGCTGTGCTGGTACTTCATCTTCAAGCTGCAGCGCGAGAAAAGTCAGCTCACCGGCGGCAATGTGAGCCGGTATAACATGGCGCTGATTTTGGTCAACGCCGTTTTCTCCATCCTGCATATTATTCAGACTTATTTCTTTTATGATGGGCTGGCGCAGTTCGTCCCCATCTGGTCATCGCAGTACTCTGTCATCGTCATGCTCGTGTTCATGCTGGTACTGCTCAACGGCCGGCGCGGTTTATTCTTCGGTAAAAAAGTACCGCTGAGCCAAGCCGCCGTCTACGGCGTGACGAAAACGCACGGCTATTTCATCGCGTGGGCCATCGTCTATACGTTTTGGTTCCATCCGACGGAAAACACCTGGGGGCATCTGCTGGGATTCTTCTATATGTTCCTCTTAATGATACAAATGTCCTTGGCGTATACGAAGATACATACGGATCTACGCTGGGTTACTGTGCTGGAAAGCCTCGTCGCACTGCACGGCACCATCGTCGCGCTCGTCGCCGGGCAGACGCTGTGGTCCATGTTCCTGTTTGGCTTCACGATGATGTTCATCGTCACTGGAATGTACGGCGTCGTGAAGCGCAAGGCTCTGCGTATTACCTTTACAGGTATCTATCTGGCGGCCGCCATTGTTGTCTACAGCGGTATATTGGGTACGAAACATACCCTTTCCTCGATCCATCAGATCTTTTGGATTCCGATCATCCTATACGGACTCGTCTTTGTTCTGGTCGGGCTGTATCATGTCGGCGTGAAGATTCTCAGGCCGAATTCCGTCGTAAAAAGATAGGAGCACTTGTCAATATTTCGAAGGCATGACAGTATTTGACGTCATGAATTCTAAAGTGATATAATCATGGCGTCTTAAAGGAATTAAGTACACCTACATATCGGGGAGGATATATCAAATGAAACGTTTATTATTTATTCTTGCAACTGTATTAATACTGCTACTGGCCTCGGCGTGCAATAGTAACACAGCATCACCGCAGTCAAGCGCGCCAAACAATTCGGCTTCGCCGTCGACCGGCGCATCAGGTGATGAAGCCATTATCTCCGGGCGGATTTTTTCTGACGACAACAACAACGGCATGTTCGACAACGGCGAACCCGGCATCTCCGGCGTTACCGTCACCGGCGACAACGCCACTGCGACGACGGACGGCAACGGCGAATTCCTGTTGTCGGTCAGCGGCGGCACCGTTACGGTCACCGTTGACGAATCGACGCTTGGCGCCGGCTACATACTAACGACGGACAACAGCACGCAGACACTTGACGCCTCTGGCGGCGGTACCGTCGCGGAGGATATCGGCTACACGATGACCGAATCGTCTGAAACGGCCGGCAACGGCCCCGAATTTTCACAAGCGCTCCAGAATACCAGCGATATGACCAACTACCACTTCATTCTGGAAATGTCGATGGCGGGCATGGACAACAGCTCCGAAATCTGGGTGATGGACAATAACATGAAATTTGCCGCCGAGGGGCAGATCATCTACTACAACCAATCTGAAGGCACGATGGGTATTTATGCGTCCGAGACCAATCAGCTTATCGTCTCACCGATTACAGAAACAGCCGAGATGGAATCGCCCTTTACACTGGCCGACGAGATTGAGGCGGACGCTTACGACGAGACCCAGTACGTCGGTACAGAAGAGCTGGACGGCAAGACAGTTTACGTCTACAACACCACCGTCCCCGAATTCACAGCGACGTACTACATCTGGGCAGACACCGGCATCATCGTCAAGATGGAAACAACCATCGGCGGGCAAACCTCGACCTATATGTTTAAAGATCTGTCGATCGGTACGGTAACCGAAGCGGACTTTGCGTATCCGGCCGGCGCGGAGATTCTCGATCTCGGCGCGTTCGGTGATATGGGCGGAGACTTCGATATGTCTGAATTCGAATAAGCTTACAAACCACCGGCAAGCCAGCCGCGCAAAAGCTCTGAATAACACTTAAAGCGTGAAATCCGTAATGAGCAAACGGATTTCACGCTTTTTGCAGGTTAATGAACAAATGAGCCAGCTTTTTGACCCGCGCCTGAATAACGCCGATGGAATGGCGCTGATGAAATAACACCGCGAGATGGCAGTATTTGACTAAACCTTGTAATAAAGCGCGATTATTTATATACTTACTGCATAATTTGTCGAATATCCTAACAGTATGGGTTCGTAGACAAAATCCTCTGGCAGTCTGGTGGTTTAGATATGAAGCAAAAACAGAAAACCAAAAAGCGAAAGAGTTTGCATCGATTATACCGAACCAGCACACTGGTCATCATGCTGATCGTTGGTCTTGGACTAATCTGCTTTGAAACCGTCAACGAAATTATCAGCAGTCATATTCGTCAGGAACAGCAGATCAGCAACTATGAAGCGCACATCAAGGACAGAATGGCCGAAGAAGTGGCTCAAGCTGTCCAGATTGCCAATTTTCAATACGACAAACTCAACGGCATCCTCCCGGAAGATGAGATCAGGCAGCAGGTAGTCACAATTTTGGAGTCACTCCAGAAGGACGAGGTCGGCTACTTTTTCGGCTCTGACTATCAAGGCAACGGTGTCATCGGGCCAAACAAAGGCGTCAACAATTTTGACATCGTAGATAAAAACGGCTTAAAAGTCGTGCAGGAGCTGATCAAAACGGCGCAAAACGGCGGCGGATTTGTCACATATGTCATGCCGTCGGTCGACGGTGCCGAGCAGGCTCCGAAACTTAGTTATGTAATGCCCTTCGAGCCGGCCGGCTGGTATATCGGCACAGGTGTCAATTTGTCTGAATTTGAAACGATCAAAGCGCAGATCCGGAGCGAGACAATACAGCGAAGCCTGCAGACCCTGGCCATAACGGGCGCCATCGTCATAGTGATGATGATCGTTTTCCGGCGCTTTAACGACCGGCTGTATCAAAGAGTCGAACATGAAATTCAACAAATCAGCAGCTATCTCGACGACGCCGCCACAGGCAACGCATATTTAGACGTCGACGCGCTGGATTTTACCGAGACGGAGCAGATCAGCCGACATACGATAAGTCTAGTTGAAAAGCGCAACGACACTCAAGCGGCGCTTGAGCGGGCCAACGCGTCGCTTCAAGACGAGATTGAGAAGCACGCGACTGCCAACGAGCAGCTTGATGTAAGCCGCAAACGGTTTGAATCGATCGTTAAAACTATCCCCGACCTCATCGTAATTATGGATAGCAACGGCGTATACATCGACTGCCTATCGGGTGATACGCGATGGCTGGATGAAAACAGGCAGCATTATATCGGGAAAACAGTCACCGACGTTCTGCCGCCGGATATTGCACAATCCAGTATGGACTTTATCGGGCGTACACTCTCAACAAACACGCTTCAAACCCATGAATACCATATGGTCGACGGTGACGATATAGTCTACTTAGAAGCAAGACTAACACCATTTCAGGAAAATCAGGTTTTCATCATATTGAGAAACATCACGGGCATCAAGAAAACGCAGCTGATGAATGAATATCTGAGCTATCACGACCAGCTGACCGGTGCGTATAACCGCCGGTATTTTGAGCAAGAACTGATCCGTTTTGACGCGCCGGAGTATTTGCCTATCGCACTGGTGCTGGTCGACGTCAACGGTCTGAAAATGACCAACGACGCATTCGGCCACCAAGCCGGCGACAAGCTTCTGTGCCTTATCACGGATATTTTGCAGCGGCAGTGTCTGTCGGAGGGTTGTTTTGTCGCGCGTATCGGCGGCGACGAATTTGTCATCGTTTGTCCGCAGACTTCGAAGATCAAAATGGAGCAAACAATTGACGCGGTGTTCGAGTCAATAAACACAGAACATCAGAAGAACGCTATTGTTTCCATTTCGGTCGGTTGGGCGCTTAAAACCGACATTGAGCAAAGTATGGCGGATGTCTTCAATAAAGCCGAAGAGATTATGTACCGCAAGAAGCTTTCTGAAAGTCAGAGTGTCCGGCATCAGACAGTTCAGGCGATCATCAAAACACTCAACGAAAAAAATGTCCGCGAGAAGATCCACTCCGAGCGCGTCAGTGAAATTTGCAAACAAATCGGCGCAGCCCTAGCCCTTGACTATAGCACGATTAGTGAGCTTGAAACAGCCGGGCTGCTGCACGACATCGGCAAAATAGCTGTGGATGATAACATCCTGAACAAGGCCGGCAAACTCACCGCAAGCGAGTACAAAATGATTAAAAAGCACCCTGAAGGCAGCTATCAAATCCTTAAAGCGATTAATGCCTACGCCAGTCTCGCGGAGGATGTTTTGTCCCATCATGAGCACTGGGACGGCACCGGATATCCCCGCCGGCTTAAAGGCAAGGATATTTCTCTGATCGCACGCATCATCTCGGTCGCGGATGCGTACGAGGCCATGACTGCCGACCGCCCATACCGCTCGGCAATGTCGAAAGAAGCCGCGATGGCAGAGCTTAGAAAATACGCCGGCACACAGTTTGATCCCGAAATTATCCGTATTTTTGAAGAGAAGGTGCTGCCGGATCTTTAATGTTATCAGATAAGACACATCCGCCTGGAACGTCAGGCATATTACATTATACAAACTGGGCGGATATGCCGTCAGATTTTCCGACTGACCAATAATCCAGCCGGTATCACGTATAACATCTACAAGCGAGGATAATAGTATGAAGACCTATATGAGAAGAACGCGCATTATTTTTGCTGTAGTCATTTTGTTTTCCATCTTATTAACGGTACTAAGCATTTTTCTGCCGATGCAAAACGAGATTGAAATGAACACACTGACGTATTTCAATCTATTTGCCGAAACAAAGGCTCACGCTTTCAATGAAGCGATCAATAAAAACATTCAGGCCTCAAAAAGTCTCTCCAGCCGTTCGGCAATACGGGACAAGTCCGTTGACTATCTCAATGGCACGATCACTTTTGACGAGCTGGTCGACTTCACCACCAGTAAATATCTCGACGGCGTTGGCGTCATTGAAAATCTACTATACGCCGTGCGCGTCGTTGACCATCAGGCTGTCGTCGAATACTACGCCGCCGCGTCGGTTGTCAGTAATCTGCCGGATTATTCAGCGTACACCGAGCTGACCGGCTTTTACAGCATGGACGGTGCCGTCGAGTCCTTCGAAGTTATATCACCAATCATTAGCGGCAACATGATTGTCGGATACGACTTGGTCGGCTTTTCACTTGCGCGGCCGGTCGCTGCACTCAACAACGATCCGACTGTACATTTTGCGTTATCCCCGGCACGGGAATACGGTGACCGACTCAAGCCTTTTGACAATCTGTACGAAGACGGAACGACCGTCTATTATTCTCAGCCTGTCAATGAATCGTATGATATCGTCGTCTCGGAATCTAAGGCCAGTCTTTTTTCTGAGCTTCAGGCGTTAACCATCAGAAGCATCACCTTTTTAATCATCGGCTACTTGGCAATGCTGCTATTAATCTACTTATTTGTCGTTAGCTATGCCAGAAGAAAAATTAGTGACTTATCGCTGGCGCGCGATAAGTTTAAAAAGCATGCCGATATAGACGAGCTAACCGGTGCCTATTCACGGCATTTTCTTAGTAACTATATCAATGCGCACCCCAATGAATCCGGCACGCTAATTATAATCGATCTCGACAATTTTAAAATGATCAACGACGAGTACGGACATGTCGTCGGCGACGCGGTGCTTAAAACAACGGCCAGCATCATTCAAAATTCCATCAGATCCGACGATCTGTCAATCCGGTACGGCGGCGATGAGTTCTTGATCATACTCCGACAAGACACTCAAAACAACGGTACGGACGTGATGGACAGAATTAAAATTCAATTGTCTTCCCAGAACCAGTTCGCTTTTAGCATTGATTTTTCGTACGGCATCGCCGTATTTGACTCCATGCTGAATATCAGCAGCTATATTGAACAAGCTGATAAGCTCATGTATCAAAATAAGCATAAAAAGTATTGACTTCCCTTTTATACATAAGCTCATGCCACCTGTATTAATGCGCGTAAAAAATATAATGGATGGGGGTACCGTATGCCAAAACGTCAGCCTGCCGGAACGATCTTAGGAATTATGGTTAGGTTTTTAGCTATCTTTTTAGCGCTCAGTATGGCCTATACCGCGGTTTCTATGCTGATCCAAGTCAACAAGGAACGTATTTTACGTGAGGACATCATCAATAATGAAATGCTGCTGATTGGCACAGAGCGCACCAGCATCGTCAGTAAGCTTAGTGAGCTCATTTCGGATCTGCAGTTTATCTCCGACACCATCTTGATTGAAAGTGACGGCTTTAACAACAATACGGACATCCAACGCCTGTGGCTGTCCTTTGCCGGGCGTAAACAAATCTATGACCAGATTCGCTTTATTGACAGCGACGGTGACGAACAGCTGCGGATTAACTATACGCCGGACGGCCCCTATCTGGTCGCAGATGACGAGCTGCAGAATAAGGCCGGCCGATACTATTTCACCAAGACCTTCGCGCTTGAACAGCATCAAATCTACTTTTCAAAGCTCGATCTTAATATCGAGGGCGGCGTTATCGAGCAGCCGATTAAGCCGATGCTGCGCATTGGAACGCCATTCGAAAACACCGACGGCGAACGCGAGGGCATCGTTATTGTCAACTATGCTGCCGCCGATCTGCTCACGCTCGTTCGGGATATTTCCTCAACCAGCGACGACAACTTTTATCTGCTCAATTCGGATGGTTACTGGCTGTATAACGCCTTTGACGCGTCGAAAGAATGGGCGTTTATGTATGAGGGACGCGAAGACGACAGTTTTGCCGCAGCGTATCCGGACGAATGGCTGCAAATGCAGCAAGCGCCGCAGGATACCATCATTACAGACACCGGTGTTTTCATCTACGCCGATTTAGTTGGAAGCAATAGTCTTAATTTGGACCAGAATCTACTATCTGCGTCACACGAGGACGCCAATTGGTTTATTGTCTCGCATATCATGCCGGACAGCCCTAATGGCAGCCTGTTTATCACAAACTTTTGGGATAAGCTCGTATCCGTTATAAAAAATGACGCCGTCGTTTACCTCATTCCATTCGTGCTGGCGCTGCTGTTCACTATCTTGATAACCTTTAACGCGGCGCAGAAAAAGCGCGTGTTGTTTTTTTCTGAATGCGATACGATGACCGGCATATACAACCGGCGCGCCGGTCTTAATAGGCTTGAACATGTTTACCGGAAATCCAAACGCGAGCAAGCGCCGGTGTCAATCTGCTTCATTGATATCAACGGCCTTAAAGCCGTCAACGATACGCTTGGGCATGACTCGGGTGATGAATTAATTATCAGTATCGTCGACGGCATGCGAGAGGTTGTGCGCAATACAGACGTTATCGCGCGTCTCGGCGGCGACGAATTTCTCATTGTGTTCGAGGGCATCGGCAAGGACGCCGCCGAGCGCATATGGCGCCGTATCTGTGAGGTTTACACGCACATCAACGACACTGAAGACAGGCCGTATCTGATCAGCGCCAGCCACGGCATTGAGGCGTTCACCTACGCGCCGAACGAGACGCTCGACTCGATCGTCGCGCTGGCCGATGAAAAAATCTACGACGAAAAGCACGAGATCAAGAAAGACCTAGACGTCATCCGCAATTCGTAGATGCGGCACAGCACGTAGCACGCAGCATAAAAAGCATCCGGATTCTCCGGATGCTTTTTTTATTCTGATTGCGTAAAAAGGAGAGGCGATGGTGCCTCTCCTTTTTTAACTATATCAAACGAACCCAGTAGCCGCCATCCGCCGGCAGCGATTCCCATATCGTATAATCCGATCCGAGGAACACATATGCTGAGTCCCCGTCGTAGTAGACGGTGCCTTTCATCAAGGGCGGATCCCATACACCAGTAGCGTGAGCGGACGCATCAATCCATTCTGTCGGATCAAACGGCTGGAACAAGTAAGGTAAGCCGTCCGGATCGTCCCTATAAACTCTTGCATTCCAGCGGCTCAGGTAGGTATTGTTCCTGACAACATAAGCCTGCCCTTCATACACATAAACCGTTCCTGCCTTAATTGAAATACCCCAAATGCTTTGGGCTTCTTTGATCAGCTCTTCCCAGCTTTCCAGCATGACGTCGCCGAATATAACGTTACCGGGCTCGATCACAACCGGCGGCGGACTCGGACTCGGACTTGGACTCGGGCTCGGGCTCGGACTCGGGCTTGGGCTTGGGCTTGGGCTCGGGCTCGGACTCGGGCTTGGGCTTGGGCTTGGGCTCGGGCTCGGGCTCGGGCTCGGACTTGGGCTCGGGCTCGGACTCGGGCTCGGGCTCGGACTCGGGCTCGGGCTCGGACTCGGGCTCGGGCTCGGGCTTGGGCTTGGGCTTGGGCTCGGGCTTGGGCTTGGGCTTGGGCTCGGGCTCGGACTCGGACTCGGACTCGGACTCGGGCTCGGGCTCGGGCTCGGCGGCGGCGTATAGTGCGCCCCATGTACAGAACATGATAGGTGGCCGTCCTCGACTGTATATATACCGCCGGACGGGCATTTAAGGTCCTCCAGATACGACTGCATCGCAGGCACTCCGCCCGCGTACGCCTGATCGAGCGTATATTCATTATCATGCAGCTTGTTGTAGACGGCGAAGGCCTTCTCAAACTCCTGCCGAAGAATGACACAGGTCGTCTCCTGCGTCGATTTGACGTGTCGGACGTACAGCGGTACAGCCACGGCCGTCAAAGCCGCGACTATTGCGATCACAATGATCAGTTCGACGAGCGTGAAGCCCTTTTTGTTTTTCATGCTTACCCTCCACGGCCAGAAAACAGCCGGCAACGCTTGTCCTCCGCGTGTTTTTGTCAAATACTATTGTACAACGAACAAACCAATGCATCAACAGCTAATCTAAAAACCAGTCTGATAGCGTCGGAATCTGCCGAAATACTCGTCAACTGGACTGAATTTTCCCCAAATAAGCCGCCATGCCGTGGTAAACAAGCGTCAGCATCAGCTCTGCCATCTCATCAGGCGATTTTTGCATACCGGTCTGCAGCCATTTCTGTACGATGCCGATACTACCGCTGACACCGAATATGGCAACGTATTCGACCATCTCTTCATCGGCACGCTCCTCATCTTCCCACTGATGTACGCTTTGGCGCAGCACGTGCGCCATGATGCTTTTCTGAAACACCGGGCTGCCGTTCTCCCCAAGCAGAACCTTGCACAAGTCGGCGTTGGCAACAATATAGTCAAAGATGCGTTTCATCAGCTGTGCCGTCGTCGCTGCGCCGCCCTTGAGATTGTATTTTGCAAGATACGCTGTTATTTCGTCGAGCAGTTCTCCTTCAAGCTGTGCGAGTAGATCATACTGATCGGCGTAATGGGCGTAAAACGTACTCCTGTTCAGATCCGCGATCTGGCACAGTTCACGAACCGTGACCTTATCGATGCTCTTCTCCTGCAGCAGCCGGATGAGACTTTCCTTCAACATCTTTTTTGTGTACCGGACGCGCCGGTCGTCTTTCCCCGTCGCCATTACACAACCTCCTCTATTGCGTTCATAATATGTTTACAATTCACATAAACACTTACCCGACAGACGAGCGCCGGTCTGTCGGCAAAACCGCACCCTGACCGAATCTGTCGATTGATTTGCAACACTATGTTTATTATAATTCTTTTTGACCAATATGCAACATTATGTTGCGCGATTGTCCCAGGAGGCCTATATGAGATCCATTTCCAACGCTATAATCCACCATAAAAAGCTGGTCGTCGTCGTATTCCTTGTAATTGCCGGCATATGTTCCGTGTTGTTAACGGGCGTCACTGTCAACTACAGCATGACGGACTATCTGCCGGAAAACGCCCAGTCAACGCAGGCGATCGGGATTCTCGATACGCAGTTTGACGACGCGATCCCCAACGCGCGCGTGATGCTCCGTGACGTAACAATCACCGAGGCGCTGGACTACAAAGCGCAGCTTGCCGCCGTCGACGGCGTGACCGACGTCATCTGGCTCGATGACGTCGCCGATTTGAAGCAGCCGATCGAAACGCTTGACCCGGACACGGTCGGCGACTACTACAAAGACGGTAGCGCCGTCATATCCTTGACGATCCGCGAGGGCGACGAAGTCCGCGTGACGACAGATATCTACGCCATTATCGGCGAGTCGAACGCACTGTCCGGCTCGGGCGTTGATATGGCGTCCGCACAAAATCTGACCGGCAACGAGACACAGTCCGCGACGCTTATCCTCGTACCTGTCATCATCTTGATTCTGCTGCTCACGACGACGTCTTGGCTGGAGCCGGTACTGTATCTGGCCGCGATTGGCATTTCCGTACTGATCAATATGGGCACCAATATCGTGTTCGGTGAAATCTCTTTCATTACAGGTGCCGTCAGTCCGATTTTGCAGCTGGCCGTCTCGCTCGACTACGCGATCTTCCTGCTGCGCAGCTTTGAGGAATACCGCAAACAGACAGACGATGTTAATGAGGCGATGCGTCTGGCCATGAAACGCGCGTTCTCGTCGGTCACGGCAAGCGCCGCGACGACATTTTTCGGATTCCTCGCGCTTGTGTTCATGAAGTTCCAGATCGGTTCGGATCTGGGTATTGTGCTCGTCAAGGGTATCGTGCTCAGCTTTATCTCCGTCATGGTATTTTTACCGGCGCTCACGCTCACAGCTTACAAGCTGCTCGACAAAACAAGGCACCGTAAATTCCTGCCCGAATTCAAACGCGTGGGTAACGTGGCGAAAAAGCTGCGCATCCCGGCGCTCATTTTGGTGCTGATCGTGATCGTCCCATCCTATCTCGGGCAGCGCAATAACGATTTCTCCTACGGGACAGCCAAGCTCGCCGAAGGTAGCCGCGTCAGCGTCGATACAGACGCCACCAACGAGGCCTTCGGGCGTGAGACGCCGATCGTGCTGCTCGTACCGCGCGGCGACGTCGCGCGTGAGGCGCTGCTCGCAGACGAACTGGAATCGCTCGATCACGTCACCGGCATCATCTCTTACGCCACAACTGTTGGCGCAGCGATTCCAGATGATTTCGTCGGGGACGACATCACCGGGCGCTTTTACTCCGACGACTACGCACGTATCATCGTTTATACCGACACCGCCGACGAGGGGACGATCGCTTTTTCGACCGTCGAATCTGTGCTAAACACTGCCGAAGACTATTACCCCGACGGTGTATACGCGGCCGGGTCCAGCGTCACAATGTACGACATGCGCACCGTCGTCACAGCCGATAATCGGCTTGTCAATCTCATCGCGATTGCCGCTATTCTGCTTGTGCTGCTGATCACCTTTAAGTCGCTCACACTGCCGCTGATTTTGATCGTCACGATCGAAACGGCCATCTGGGTTAATCTGTCTATCCCGTACTTCACCGGCGACAAGATGGTGTTCATCGGGTACCTCGTGCTCAACACCGTCCAGCTCGGCGCGACGGTCGACTATGCGATATTGTTGACAAACCACTACACGCAGCATCGACGAGAAATGGGTAAATTCCAGGCGCTCAAGCTGACATTCAGTGAGGTTTTCGAGTCGATACTCACGTCGGGATCCATCCTCGCACTGGCAGGCTTTGCGCTGTTCGTGACGTCGACGAACCAGATCGTTGCGGAGATGGGGCTGCTGCTCGGCCGCGGCACACTGCTGTCGATGGGGCTGGTACTCTTCTTCCTCCCTGCTGCGCTGACATTATTCGATAAAGCCATTCAAAAAACAACCCTTCATTCCGGATTCCTAAGGAGCGACAAATCATGAAAAAGCTATTAAAAATCGCCGCTGCTATACTGCTGATCGCCGTCTTGCTTATTCCGACGGCGCTGGCGGATACCCTCGGCGCCGCCGATAACAACACGGGCGCCGACGCAACAGTCGATGGCCGTCAGGAGGTTATTTATGCCAATCTGGCTGCCGACGGCTCTGTCAAAGATGCGTACACCGTAACGATTTTGTCTGTATCGGAAGCCGGCACGGTAACCGACCACGGCGCGTTCGCGTCGGTCAAAAACCTCACGGATACATCTGCGATCACGCTGGACGGCGATACGATCACCGCCACAGCGCCGACTGGTGATTATTACTATCAGGGAACGCTCGCAAATCCGGCGCTGCCGTGGCCGATCATGATTGAGTATATCCTCGACGGCGAGCCGACGGATCCGTCCGACTTGGGCGGCGCGTCGGGACATCTGATGATCCGCTTGACGATCAACAAGAACACCGACGTCGGCGATTACGCCGACAACTACATGCTGCAAGCCACCGTCACGCTCGACGCAGCGCTGTGCGCCAACATCGAAGCTCCCGGCAGCACGACGGCCAACGCCGGCGGCAACAAAAGCATCAGCTACACCGTTTTGCCCGGCTTTAGTGCCGTCTACGATATTGAAGCCGATGTGCACGACTTTTCGATGCCCGGCATCCAGTTTGCCGCGCTCCCGCCCACACTTCAGCTTGACACGCCGGACACCGGCAGCCTTAAGGACGACATGACGGCGCTCACAGACGCCATCGACGCGCTGCGCGACGGTGTCGCCGAGCTTCATGACGGTACGACGGAGCTGCGTGACGGTGCCGACGCGCTCGCGGACGGCTCGTCGTCGTTTGCCAACGGCCTCGACACGCTTGCCGATGGTTCCGGCGGCCTCGTATCCGGTTCCGGCGAGATCAGTGCCGCGCTCACGGCGATACGCGACGGTTTATCGGGTGCTAGCGGCGGGCTGGACCTCACGGCACTGGCCGAACTGCCGGACGCGCTCGGTCAGATGGCCGAGGGAATTGACGGCGTCTCGTCGGGCCTGGTGCAGCTAAACACGGCGTTTGGCGACGCGTATACTGCGCTGGACGGCGCAATGTCCGCCATCCCCGACGACGTCATCTCACAAGCGGATCTTGCGGCGCTGTACCAAAGCGCGCCAGGTCAGTCCGCGACGATCGACAAGCTCACCGCCTATTACACTGCCGCCGCGACGGCCAAGGGTACGTATACCGCCGTCAAGCCCGGGTTTGACGCCGTCGGTACGTCGCTGAGCCAGTCGACCGCGGCGCTGGATCAGATTTCTGCCGGCTTGACCGACACGGCTGACGGTATCGCCGCTGCCCTGTCGTCTGGCGACAGCGCCAATGCGCTCACACAACTGACGGACGGCATTGCGGCGCTGGACGATAACTACGCCGATTTCCACAGCGGACTCGTCTCCTATACAGCCGGGGTTCGCGCCCTCGCCGACAATTACGGCGAGCTCAATGGCGGCGTTTCATCGCTTGCGGGCGGCATCGGTGAGCTAAACGACGGCGTCGGCGAGCTGTACGATGGCGTCAGCGAACTGGCCGACGAAACGGCTGATATTCCCAATCAGATTGACGAGCAGATCAACGGCTTCCTAAACGACTACGACAAATCGGATTACATTCCGTCGTCGTTTGTGTCGAGCGACAATACGAACACCACGTCCGTACAGTTTGTGTTCAAGACGGACGGTATCGACAAACCCGAAGCCGTCGTTGCGCCGGAGGAAACACCGGCCGACAAAACGGTGTGGGATCGCTTCCTTGACTTGTTCCGATAATGATCGAACTATAATAAGAAGCGGCGGCCGATCGGCCGCCGCTTCTTATTGTCTTTCCCGGTGAATTTATGGTATCTAAAGTCGTGGTGTACCGCGCGTTTGACCCGCTCGCCGAACGCCGGTCATGATCGGATTTGCACCATCAAATACCTTTTGCGTAACATTACATAAACGCGCGTACATATAATGCTGTATCTCCGGCACAATTTCTATTGACTTTCAAAAAATCGCGTGGTAAAATTAGCGCAATCTCTCAATGGTGAGGAGTAATGAGCGTGTCCGCTTTCTTTATTTTCGAAGTCATTATTATTAGCGTACTCGTACTCGGGCTTAGCCTCCGGGTACTTCGTCATGTTGATAATAAGATTTCGCTGTAAATAAGGGCGCATTAGACTCCTGAACAAGAAACGGAGCCCTGCAGTGAAAACGCTGCGGGGCTTTTTAGTTTGTTATCGGTTATCGGTATAACAGTTCTCACCACTATAAATTATAATAAACACAAAAGGAGGACGGAGAACATGCTACTCACAGGCGCACAGATTTTGATTAAAGCACTCATGGAACAAGGTGTCGATACCGTATTCGGTTATCCGGGCGGCTATGTCATTAATATCTACGATGAGCTTTATAAAAACAGCGATAAGATCACGCATTACACTACTTGTCACGAGCAGGGAGCCTGCCACGCCGCTGACGGTTACGCGCGCGTGACCGGTAAGCCGGGCGTCGTCATCGCGACGTCGGGCCCGGGCGCGACAAATCTCGTCACAGGCATCGCCAATGCGTATCTGGACAGCGTGCCGCTCGTCGCCATCACCGGCAACGTGCCGACAACCATGCTTGGCCGCGACAGCTTCCAGGAGGTGGACATCTCCGGCGTTACGATGCCGATCACGAAGCACAATTATCTCGTAAAAGATGTTGCCGCGCTGGCCGATACGATCCGCGAGGCGTTTGAACTAGCCAACTCGGGCCGGCCCGGCCCTGTGCTGATCGACATCCCGAAGGACGTCCAGCTCGCTTCGGCCGAATATGAGCCCGAGACACCTGCGTCAATCGAGCGCACGTCGTGCATTGACGGTGCGTCACTGAAAATGATTGCAGAGTTGATCGAAAAGGCCGAGCGGCCTTATATCTACAGCGGCGGCGGTGTCGTCACGTCGGACGCGTCGGAGGAGCTGATCGCGTTCGCCGAGAAGATTGACGCGCCGGTCGGCCTGTCGGCAATGGGCCTGACGGCTGTCCCCTACGCGCATCCGCGCTTTCTAGGCATGGTCGGCATGCACGGGCGCTACGGCGCGACGAAAGCGCTGTATGAGAGCGACCTGCTCATTGCTGTGGGCGTGCGCTTTTCCGATCGCGCAACCGGCAACAAAGATGAATTCATGCGCGACCGCACCGTCATCCACATCGACATTGACCCGGCCGAGATCAACAAGAACATCGGCGTTTTCGTCAGTGCCATCGGCGACGTGAAATGCGTGCTCAGCGAGCTCAGCGAGCTTGTCGAGCAGAAAACGCACGACGACTGGATGAGCCGTATTCGCTTTATCAAGGAGCATCCAGACAACAACCTTGAAATGAATCCGATGATCCTCACACCGCAGTCGGCCATTGAGGGTGCCTGCGCCAAAATGGGCGACAACGTCGTCGCTACCGACGTCGGGCAGCATCAGATGTGGACGACGCAGTATTACCAGTTTAAAAAGCCGCGCACGCTCGTCACGAGCGGCGGCCTGGGCGCGATGGGCTTCGGCATGGGCGCGGCAATCGGCTCGTGTATCGGCCGCGGGAAAGCCCGGACGCTGCTGATTACAAGCGACGGCAGCTTCCACATGAACCTCAACGAGGTCGCCACCGCCGTCACAAACGATCTGCCGATCGTCATCGTCGTGCTCAACAATCAGGTGCTCGGTATGGTTCGCCAGTGGCAGACACTGTTTTTTGACGCACGCTACGCCAGCACAACGCCGGAGCGGCGGACCGATTACGTCAAGCTCGCCGAGGCGTTCGGCGCAGCAGGCTTCCGCGCCACGTCGAACGAAGAGTACGAAGCGTGTCTTGAAAAAGCATTCGCGCTGAATACGCCGGTCATCATCGAGTGCGTCATCGACAAAGACGAGCGCGTGCTCCCGATGATCCCTGCCGGCGGCAGCATCAACGACATTATCTTAAAATAAAGGAGGCTACCCGGCATGAAAGACCGTCAATTCATCGTTTCCCTGCTCGTTTCCAACCATTCGGGCGTTTTGACTCGCGTGTCCTCCCTGTTCGCGCGCCGCGCGTTCAACATCGACAGCCTGACCGTCGGCGAGACGGAAGACCCGACAATCTCGCGCATGACCGTCGTCTCCTGGGGCGACGACTATGTCAAGGAACAGATCGTCAAGCAACTGCAAAAGCTGCAGGACGTCCAAAAGGTCCAGGTGATGGATTCGGACATGATCGTTGTGCGTGAGCTGATGATCGTGAAGATTAAGCTCGAAAAAGGCATGCTGCCTGAGCTGATGGAAGCCGTCAACGCCTACCGCGCCGGCGTCGTCGATCTTTCGCCAGACTCCCTGTCGGTTGAAATCACCGGCGAAACGGAGAAACTCGACGCTTTTCTTGATTATATGCGTCAATACAGTATAATTGAAATGACGCGCACAGGCCCGACAGCACTGGGACGCAGTACTTACTGCCTGTGCAGCGACTAATATTTCACCCGCGCAACATTTTTAAAGTGCATAATTTTTAGGAGGAATACAAAAATGGCAAACATGTTTTATGAGAAGGACTGCGATTTCAGCGTCCTCAATGGCAAGACCGTCACGATCATCGGTTACGGCAGCCAGGGCCACGCTCACGCGCTCAACCTGAAGGAAAGCGGCGCCAACGTCGTCGTCGGTCTTTATGAAGGCTCAAAATCGGCTGCGCTGGCTAAAGCTGCCGGACTGACTGTCATGGTCACGGCCGATGCCGTCAAGGCGGCCGACGTCGTGATGATCCTCGTCAACGACGAGAAGCAGGCCTCGCTGTACAAATCCGACATTGCCCCGAACCTTAAAAAGGGCGCGGCGCTTGCGTTCGCGCACGGCTTCAACATCCACTACGGCCAGATCGTTCCTCCCGCAGATGCCGACGTCATCATGATCGCCCCGAAGGGCCCGGGTCATACCGTCCGCAGCCAGTATGAAGAAGGCAAAGGCGTGCCGTGCCTCGTCGCTGTGTATCAGGACGCGACCGGCAAAGCCCGCGACATCGCACTGGCGTACGCATACGGCGTCGGCGGCGCGCGCGGCGGCATCCTTGAAACGACGTTCCGTGAAGAAACCGAGACCGACCTCTTCGGTGAGCAGGCCGTCCTGTGCGGCGGCGTGTCCGAGCTGATGAAAGCCGGCTTTGAGACGCTCGTCGAGGCGGGCTACGCCCCCGAGAACGCCTACTTTGAGTGCGTACACGAGATGAAGCTTATCATCGACCTCGTCATCAAGGGCGGCCTCAACTTCATGCGCTACTCCATCAGCGACACGGCTGAGTACGGCGACTATACTGTCGGCAAGCGCATCATCACCGACGAAACCAAAAAAGAAATGAAGAAGGTCCTTTCCGAAATTCAGGACGGCACCTTTGCCCGCAACTGGATCCTGGAGAACCAGGCCAATCGCCCATACTTCAACGCACGCCGCCGCCAGGAGCAGAGCCTGCTCGTCGAGGAGACCGGCGCCGAGCTGCGCAAGATGATGAGCTGGCAGAAGGACGGCGAATAAAATGATCAGCGATCAGATCAAAGAAGGCGTCGCCCGCGCGCCGCACCGTTCGCTGTTAAAAGCGACAGGACTGACGAGCGAGCAGATCAGAAAGCCGATCATCGGTATCGTCAACTCGTTCAACGAGGTCGTACCGGGACATATCCATCTTGAAACGATCGCCCGTGCCGTTAAAGACGGCGTCCTCGCCGCCGGCGGCACACCGATCGAGTTTAACACCATCGGTGTATGCGACGGCATCGCGATGGGCCACGAGGGCATGAAGTATTCCCTCGCCTCGCGCGAAATCGTTGCCGACTCCGTTGAATGCATGGTGCGCGCGCACTGTTTCGACGCGCTCGTATTCGTCCCCAACTGTGACAAAATTATCCCCGGTATGCTCATGGCTGCCGCGCGGCTGAATCTGCCGTCGATCTTTGTGTCCGGCGGGCCGATGCTGTCGATTAACGACACATGCGGCAAGCCGATGGACCTCAACAGCGTGTTCGAGGCTGTCGGCAGCTACAACGTCGGCAAGTTCGGTGAAGAAGACCTCGCGTACTACGAGGACAACGCGTGCCCCAGCTGCGGTTCGTGCTCGGGCATGTTTACCGCCAACTCCATGAACTGCCTGTGCGAGGCGATTGGTATCGCGCTCCCCGGCAACGGCGCGATTCCGGCTGTTTACGCCGCGCGTACGCGTCTGGCCAAAGCCGCGGGCGCCAAGATTATGGAGCTGCTTGACAAGAACATCCGCGCGCTCGATATTCTTAACGAAAAAGCGTTCAAAAACGCGCTGACCGTCGATATGGCGCTCGGCTGCTCGACAAATACCGTCCTGCATCTGGCCGCCATCGCGCACGAAGCCGGACTCGACTTCAACCTCCAGATGATCAACGACATCAGCCAGAAGACGCCGAACCTATGCAAGCTTGCGCCGGCCGGCTCGCATCATCTGCAGGATCTTAACGCCGCGGGCGGCGTACACGCCGTGATGAGCGAGCTTGTTAAGAAAAACGCGCTGGCGACCGATCTCATCACCGCGACGGGCAAAACCGTCGCCGAGAATCTGAAGGGCGTCACAAACCTTAACACGACCGTCATCCGTGACATAGACGATCCGTACTCCCCCACCGGCGGGCTGGCGATCCTGTTCGGCTCGCTCGCGCCGAACGGCGCCGTCGTTAAACGCAGCGCCGTCGCGCCGGAAATGCTCGTCCATGAAGGTCCGGCCCGCGTCTTCGACAGCGAAGACGTCGCGCAGGCCGCCATCAACGGCGGGCAGATCAAAGCCGGTGACGTCGTCGTCATCCGCTACGAGGGACCGGCAGGCGGCCCGGGTATGCGCGAGATGCTCTCCCCCACCTCGGCGATCGCCGGTATGGGGCTCGATAAAGCCGTCGCGCTCGTCACGGACGGCCGCTTCTCCGGCGCAACGCGCGGTGCGGCCATCGGCCATATTTCGCCCGAGGCGCAAAGCGGCGGCAACATCGCTTATGTTCAGGAAGGCGATATCATCTCGATCAACATTCCCGAGTATTCGCTCAACCTCAAAATCTCGGACGAGGAGCTCGAAAACCGCAAAAAGACGATGGAGATTAAACCGCAGAAAACGCTTGGCGGTTACATCGGCCGCTACATGCGCTGCGTCTCGTCGGCCGAAAAGGGCGCCGTCGTCGAATAATCCACCGTCCCCCATCAAGTAAGACTTGGAACATGCTTAATACCTCAGCAGAAGCTTAATCAATAGCGTATCAAACCCCGCCGGAGGCCGGAAGGGGTATCGAGCCGAAGGCTCGTATCTAGGGGGAACTGGTTCCCCCTAGAAGATGCGGCTTTGCCGCGAAGCGGCGCGTTTTCCGCAGAAAACGCCCGCATCTAAAGGAAAGGAGGATGCTTTGAATGGAAAAGACAATTCGTTTTTTCGACACAACGCTGCGCGACGGTGAGCAATCACCCGGCTGCAGCATGGATTTGAATGAGAAACTGGAGGTCGCGCGTCATCTTGAAAAGCTGAAGATTGACGTCATCGAGGCGGGGTTTGCCATTTCCTCGCCGGGCGATTTTGAGTCTGTCAGCCGCGTGGCAAAAGAAATCAAGGACTGCACCGTTGCGTCCTTGGCACGTACAAACGAAGCGGATATCGACGCGGCGTACAACGCCGTTAAACATGCTGCTTCTCCGCTCATTCACACGTTCATCTCGACGTCGCCGGTTCACATGCAGTACATGATGAAGCTGACGCCGGAGCAGGTGCTCGATAAGACAAAGGCCATGGTCGCTTACGCTGCCAAGAAGTGCCCGGCCGTCGAATTTTCTGCGCAGGACGCCACGCGCAGCGACTGGGGCTTTCTCGTCAAAGTCTTTGAGACCGCCATCGACAGCGGCGCCACGATCATCAACGTACCCGACACCGTCGGCTATACGACACCGGAGGAATACGCGCAGCTTATTACCTACCTGAAGCAAAATGTCCGTAACATCGGTGACACGGTCATTTCCGTGCACTGCCACAACGATCTTGGGCTGGCTGTGGCGAACTCACTGTCCGCCGTCGGCGCCGGCGCAACGCAGATCGAGTGCACGATCAACGGTCTGGGCGAGCGCGCGGGCAACGCCGCGTTTGAAGAGCTCGTCATGGCGCTCAACACGCGTAAGGACTACTTCAAAGTGTCCTCCCGCGTCGATACGACGCAGATCTACCGTACGAGCAAGCTCGTCTACTCCATCATCGGCATGACACCGCCGCTGAACAAAGCGATCGTCGGCACGAGCGCGTTCGCGCACGAGTCCGGCATCCATCAGCACGGTGTGCTCAGCGAGCGCTCGACGTATGAGATCATGACGCCGGAATCGATCGGACTGTCGAAAAACAAGCTCGTACTGGGCAAACACAGCGGACGCCACGCCTTTGTCGATCACCTGAAGGAGCTCGGCTACACAAACCTGGCCGACGACGAAATCAAGAAGTATTTCGAGGAGTTCAAAAAGCTCTGCGATAAGAAAAAGGAAGTCAGCGACGACGACATCGAGGCGATCATCACGAGCGAGCTGACAACATCGGCGAGCTTCTACAAGCTTGAACGCTTCGATGTGTTTACGTCGAATGCCTCGCGCGGCACGTGCGTTATCCGGCTGAACACGAACGACGAGAGCCTTGAAGACGTCGCGCTCGGCGACGGGCCGATCGACGCGGCGTACAACGCCATCGACAAGCTCGTTGACGCGCCGCCGCATACACTTGAGGATTACGCAATCCATTCCGTCTCAGAGGGCAAGGATGCGCTCGGCGAAGTCGTCGTGCGGCTCAAATTCGGCGACAAAATCGTCACAGGCCGCGGCCTGTCGACCGACATCATCGAATCGAGTATCCTCGCGTATCTGAGCGCTGTTAACAAAATTCTCGAAAGGGGACGTTCGGATGCAGGCTCTTGAAATCTTTGACACAACCCTGCGCGACGGTGCGCAGACCGAGGGCATCTCGTTTTCCGTATCCGATAAGCTGGCCGTCGTCAAAACGCTTGACGCGTTCGGCGTGAAGTATATCGAGGCCGGCAACCCTGGCTCCAATCCGAAGGACATGGAGTTTTTCAAGTCGGTCGCCGGGATGCAGCTGGAAAACGCCACACTTGTCGCGTTCGGCAGCACCAAACGTAAAAACATCGCCGTTGAGGACGACGCCAATGTCGTCTCCCTGCTGGCCGCAAATACGACGGCCGTTGCGATCTTCGGCAAGTCGTGGGACCTGCACGTAACGGAAATCCTCGGCACAACGCTGGAGGAAAATCTCAACTGCGTGCGCGAGACCATCCGCTTCTTCAAGGATAAGGGCAAGGAAGTCATTTTTGACGCCGAGCACTTTTTCGACGGCTACAAAAACAATCCCGGCTACGCCCTGCAGGTGCTCGGCGCGGCCGTCGAGGGCGGTGCTGACGTACTCGCGCTGTGCGATACAAACGGCGGCACCATGCCCGTGCAGATCTATGAGATCGTGAAAGCCTCGCGGCAGAGCTTCCCCGATACGCGCTTCGGTATCCACGTGCATAACGACGGCGGTTGCGCCGTCGCCAACTCCATCATGGCTGTCGAGGCCGGCGCCGTACATGTACAGGGTACCTTCACGGGTATCGGCGAGCGCTGCGGCAACGCAGACTTGTCGATCATCATTCCGAACCTGCAGCTCAAGGGCGGCTATCAATGCGTCGCCGGTAGCCTCGATCAGCTGATGAACACCGAGATCAAGCTGGCCGAGATCGCGAATATGATCGTCCCGAATAATAAACCGTACGTCGGAGAAAGTGCGTTCACGCACAAAGGCGGTATGCATATTGACGGCGTCAACAAGCTTGCGCGCTCATTTGAGCATATCGATCCGTCGCTCGTGGGCAACAGCCGCAAGTTCCTTGTCTCGGAGGTTGCCGGTAAAAAGGCAATTCTGCTCAAAATCGGCAACATCGCACCGCATCTGACGAAGGACAGCCCGGAAACGGCCATGATTCTTGAACAGCTCAAGGAGCTTGAAAACGAGGGGTATCAGTTCGAGGCGGCCGACGCCAGCTTTGAACTGCTCGTGCAGAAGATCATTGGCACGTTCAAGCCGCACTTCTCGCTAGACCTGTACAAAGCATCCAGCGAGTGGCCGTCACCTGACGGCGAGCTGGCCGCAAACGCTATGATCAAGATCAAGGTTGACGGTACGACGGAAGTCACCGCCGCTGTCGGCAACGGGCCGGTCAACGCGCTCGACGCGGCTCTTCGTAAGGCTCTGAGCGTCTTTTATCCGGCGCTTATGCGCGTGCACCTGATCGACTATAAGGTCCGAGTGCTGGAAACGGCCCGCGCGACAGGCTCAACCGTGCGCGTACTCATGGAGTCAACCGACAATCACGATAAATGGACGACCGTCGGCGTCTCCTCCGACATCATCGGCGCAAGCTTCAACGCGCTCGTCGATTCGCTGGAGTATAAGCTTTTTTTTGACGAAAAACGCTGAATTAACCGGCGCAGCCGATCATCACATCTCCCCTTGTCATAAAAATCCTGCGTGTGACGAGGTGTAAATAAGAATACTTGCCGTCACGCAGCGGCGGAATGGGGTTAATTTTATGGGAATGACAATGACGCAAAAAATCCTGGCGGCTCATAGCGGCGAAAAAAGCGTCACAGCCGGTCAGATCATCATGGCCGATCTGGATCTGGTACTCGGTAACGATATCACGACGCCGGTCGCCATCAATGAGTTCAACAAAGCCGGATGTGACTGCGTTTATAACCAAAACAAAGTCGTGTTCGTCATGGACCACTTTGTACCGAACAAAGACATCAAAGCCGCCGAGCAGGCCAAGCAGATCCGCGAATTCGCGCACGATAAAGGCGTCGTCAACTTCTTCGACACCGGCAAGATGGGCGTCGAGCACGCACTGCTGCCCGAACAGGGCATGGTCATTGCGGGCGACCTCGTCATCGGCGCCGACAGCCATACGTGTACGTACGGTGCGCTCGGTGCGTTTTCGACGGGCGTCGGTTCAACCGATATGGCCGCCGGCATGGCGACCGGCAAGGTCTGGCTGAAAGTTCCGTCGGCGATCAAGTTCAACCTGACGGGCAAGCTCCAGAAAAACGTCTGGGGTAAAGACGTTATTCTGCACATCCTCGGCCTCATCGGCGTCGACGGTGCGCTGTATAAGTCGATGGAATTCACCGGCGACGGTATTGCCAATATCTCAATGAGCGACCGACTGTGCATCGCCAACATGGCGATTGAGTGCGGCGCGAAAAACGGCATCTTCCCCGTCGACGACGTGACGCTCGCGTACATTGCCGAGCGCTCCGAGCGCAAACCTGTCGTCTATGCAGCCGACGCGGACGCCGAGTACGACAAGGTCATCGACATCGACCTGTCCGCCATCAAGCAGACGGTCGCGTTCCCGCATCTGCCGGAAAACGCACGGACGTTCGCCGATATGCCTGAAATCGTAATCGACCAGGTCGTAATCGGTTCATGCACAAACGGCCGTCTCGAGGACCTGCGCATCGCCGCGGACATTCTCAAAGGCCAAAAGGTTGCCGACAACATCCGCTGCATCGTCATTCCGGCCACGCAGCAGATCTACCTCGACGCGATGGAAGAGGGTCTGTTAAAGATCTTCATCGACGCCGGCTGCGCTGTGTCGACGCCGACGTGCGGCCCGTGTCTGGGCGGCCACATGGGCATCCTCGCCAAGGGCGAGCGGTGCGTTGCGACGACAAACCGCAACTTTGTCGGGCGCATGGGCCATCCCGAAAGCGAAGTATATCTGGCCAGTCCCGCCGTTGCGGCGGCATCGGCGATCGCCGGCAAGATCGCACCGGCGGAATAGGAAGGAAGTGACGATATGAAACTCAACGGAAACGTTATCAAATACGGTGACAACGTCGATACCGACGTCATCATCCCCGCGCGCTACCTGAACACATCCGACGCAAAGGAGCTTGCCTCCCACTGCATGGAGGACCTCGATGCGACGTTTGTCTCGCGCGTTAAGCCCGGTGACATCATGGTTGCCGGCGCGAACTTCGGCTGCGGCTCCTCGCGTGAGCACGCGCCGCTGTCGATCAAGGAATCGGGCATTGGTGCCGTCGTCGCGAAAAGCTTTGCGCGCATCTTCTACCGCAACGCGATCAATATCGGCCTGCCGATCATCGAGCTCGACGCCGACATCGACGAGGGCGACCAGGTCGAAATCGACTTTGACAAGGGCGAACTGAAAAACATCACGAAAAACACGACAATCACATTTGCGCCGTTCCCGCCGTTCCTGCAAAATATCATCTCCTCCGGCGGTCTGCTCAAATCGATCAAGGGGGCATGCTAGGTGAATTACAATATCGCAGTTATCGAGGGCGACGGCATCGGTCCCGAAATCGTCAGCGCCGCAATGCAGGTTCTCGAGAAGACCGGCAAGAAGTATAAGTTCGGCTTCACGTTTAAAAAGGCGCGCGCCGGCGGCGCCGCCATCGACGCGATCGGCAATCCGCTGCCGTCCGAGACAGTCAAGATTTGTCTGGAATCCAACAGCGTACTGCTCGGCGCCGTCGGCGGCCCGAAGTGGGACGTTCTGCCCGGCCATCTTCGCCCGGAAAAGGCCCTCTTAGGCATCCGCAAGGAGCTGGGTCTGTACGCGAACATCCGTCCGGCGCGGCTTCTGCCGGAGTTGAAGGACTCGTGTCCGCTTAAAAAAGAAGTCGCCGATCAGGGCTTTGACATGGTCTTTGTGCGCGAACTGACGGGCGGCATGTACTTCGGCGACCGCGGTCGCCGCGACGGTGAATACGGCCCGGAAGCGTTCGACACCGAATGCTACAGCGAGATGGAAGTCGAGCGCATCGGCGTAATCGCCTTTGAGCTGGCCCGCGAGCGTAAGAAAAAGCTGATCAGTGTCGACAAGGCCAACGTACTGGAAAGCTCGCGCCTGTGGCGCGAGGTCATGCACCGCCTTGCCGAGCAGTATCCCGACGTCGAGCTGACCGACATGCTCGTCGACAACGCGGCGATGCAGCTGGTCAAGAATCCCTCGCAGTTTGACGTCGTCGTCACGAGCAATATGTTCGGTGACATTTTATCCGACGAGGCCTCGCAGATTACCGGCTCGATCGGCCTGCTGCCGTCGGCCTCGCTCGGCGAGACGAAGCGCGGCATGTACGAGCCGATCCACGGCTCGGCCCCCGACATCGCCGGCAAAGATCTTGCCAACCCAATCGCGACGGTCTTGTCCGCGGCGATGATGCTGCGGCTGTCGCTGTGTCAGCCGGAAGCCGCGCAGTACATCGAAGACGCCGTTTCGCGCGTACTCGCCAAGGGCTTGCGCACGGCCGACATCGTCACCGGTGACGCCGTGCCTCTCTCCTGCTCGCAAATGACGCAGGCCATCCTCGACGAACTGATCTAAGCAGCTTGCACTGAATACTAATTCAAAATAGAAAGCCCCCTCTTTGAGGGGGCTTTTTGTTATCTATTGGCTTAATGTCCGCAATAGCAAAGACGCTTCAGTCCGAGCAGCTCGGCCGCACCGGCGATCGTAATACCGAAGAAAACCACATCTTTTCCGATGTCGATGTAGTCCACGATCGAACCGTTAGACAGCGTGCTGCCTGTGACAAGCACGACGTCCGCCCAGTCACGCACGACGGCGTTATAATCGTCGATACCATGCTCAATTGTCACGCCGTACCGTTCTTGACCGACGTTTTTAGGGCTTAAATCAAGTGCACGGACAGTAAATTCCCTGCCGAGGGCTTCAAGCATCGACGGCTGATAACCGACCATCGCAATCTTTTTATCCGCGTAATGCTGTCGGACGAAGCCGGCAAGCTCCGCGGCGCAAAGCTCCGGCTCATCCGTCTTGCAGTGCACCGTCCCCTCGATCAGCCCGAGGCGGCGCATGACGGCGTTGAGCGCCGCGACAAACAGCCCGATGTTATGCTGGTCCGCCGACAAGTCGAGCGCAAGAATGTCGCCGAGCGTGCCGGAGAAGTCGGCCGGCGCGTCCGTAAACGCCTGACCGTATGCGCCGTCATAGTCGGCTTGCAGCATGACTTCCTGCCCTGTTAAGATCGGAAAATCACGCCGCGCTGTCTGCCCGATCGCCTCCTCCGGCGTCAAGCCGCGCGCCGTGACGGTCACTTCTGCGTCCGGCAGATTGTGTGTATCGATCAGTGCTTGAAACTTGTCCTTTAAGTCTGCCATCAACTGCTGCTGCGTCATATACTGCCTTCTTTCAAAATATATGCATTTTGAACCCGTCGCTCTTGACGGCGACGTCCGTGTGTGATTGACTATTATTGTCCAGCAACGCGCGTAATGAGCATATGCTTATTGAAAGCATAGCGTCCGTATCGTGCGTTGTCAAGTCCGATTTGATTGCGGAGGCCTCCACTATGCTGAAAACCTATGACGACTTCCTCGCGTATGCCGAGTCTGTTGGTGTGCTGGCTTTTTCCGGGAAATTTTTGCCCGGTTTCCCAAAGCTCGATGCGCTCACGGCGCCGTCCCAGTGGCACACGGGCGACGAAACGACCGACCCTTGGCAGTGGAAGGATCGCGCCGCAGCTGAAAAACGTCTCGCGTTCGGCAACATTCTCGGCGGACGCAAAGGCTTTATCGCACCGTCTATGTACCCGCTGTTCTACTCGGCCTGTCGTCCTGACGGCGAGTTGGGTGACTTGTACCGAGACGGGCTTATTAAAAAGACGGTAATGGATGTATATGCGCTGTTCGGGGGCGAAAAATCGCTGGACACGTCGGAAATCCGACGTACGCTCGGCGTGACGAAAAAAGACGGCGCGTCGGCCGTCGATGCCGCCGTTGTGACGCTGCAGCGTCTATTCTACATCACCGTGTGCGGCAATCGGCGCAAGGTCAGTGCCGACGGCGTCGAATACGGATGGCCGGCCAATACTTACTGCCTCACGAGCGACTGGGCTGCCGCCTGGCTGTCCGAGCCGCTCTTACCAACAAAAGACGCGCGTGATAAAATCCTTGCGCACTGCGCGGCACTCGACCCGGCAATCGATCAGAAGAAGCTGGGCAAGCTCCTGTTTAAATGAGCGACGTACTAACAACCTTCAGCGGTTTTACCGCGCAAACGATGGACTATTTCATGTCCATCCGTCTGGACAATACTAAATCAAACTTTGAAGCGAACCGTTCCCTGTACGATACACACGTCAAAGCGCCGCTGCGCGCGCTGCACGGTGCGCTCCTGCCGGTGCTGCTACGGATTGACCCCGATATCTGTGCGCGCGCATCGCGCTGCGTATCGGGCGCGTATAACGATTTTCGGTTCAGCAGAAGCAATCCGATCAAGACGCATCTGTATCTGCATTTCTGCGCTGAGACAGGTCGCGACGACGATGTCCCCGGATTTTTTATGGATGCGTCGCCATCCGGTTACCGGTACGGCCTGCAGCTGTATCACCGGACGGCTCGCGGCATGACCGCGCTTTGCGACGCCGTTTTAGAAGCACCGGAGCGCTTCACATCTATCGCACGGGACGCTCTCGCCGGCGGACGGTTCACGCTTGAGGGCGACGTATACAAAAAAGACCGGCATCCCGATGCGCCGCTGCCGCTCAAAGACTGGCTGAACCGCAAAACCTGGTGCATCTGCCGCAGTCAGCCTATTGACGACGTCTTCTTCTCCCCCGTACTCGCCGATCATCTTTCCGAGAGCTTTGAAGTCATGGCCAGCCTGTACCGCTTCATGGTTGAAGCATTGTGCGTACATCACTGACATAATAAATCCCAAAGTCCATTATTGACATAAGCTCATAATAGCGTATAATACTACTGTCACCGTCAGCAGATACCGGCGGCGGTACGTCCTGAAACGGAGGAAGCTTATGTTGATCAAAGCTCTGGCCGAAAATACATCGGTCAGCGACGAACTGGGCTGTGAGCACGGCTTGAGCCTATACATTGAGACACCCAAACACAACATCCTGTTCGATATGGGCATGGGTGAACTGTTCGCTAAAAACGCTCTGTTAATGGACGTGGATCTCCGCTGTGTCGACATCGCGTTTATTTCACACGGCCATTACGACCACGGCGGCGGACTGAAAACCTTTTTCAATATTAACGATACGGCAAACGTCCATATGTGCCGCAAGGCATTTGACGAGCATTATGCCTTCGAATACGACGGGCTGCGTTTTATCGGATTGGATCAATCACTGCTCGACAACAACCGGTTCGTCTTTGTCGGTAACCAGTCGGTCATTGACGAGGAGCTTGAAACGTTTTCCGACGTACAGTGCCAGCGTCTCAATCCGTCCGGCAATGACGACCTGCTCATGATGGACGGCGACACGCACACGAAGGATAACTTTCAGCACGAACAGAGCCTTGTGCTCCACGAAGGTGAAAAGCTTGTGCTCATATCGGGCTGCTCGCACTGCGGCATCGTCAATATTCTGGACCGCTTTCATGAAATGTACGGGCGCTATCCGGACACGGTCATCGGCGGCTTCCACTTGTCCAACCCCGGCAAGGGCGGCTCGGAGGATCCGGAGATTGTCCGCCAGATCGCTGACTTCATGATGAAAACGGGTGCGTCATTTTACACGTGCCATTGCACTGGTCTGAAATCGTTTGAGCGGCTAAAGGCTGTTCTGGGCGACAAAATCGACTACTTGTCCGGCGGACGGACAATCGAAATATAAAACATTAAAGGAGACGCATATGTCTACGGAATGTACGCAAAGCAGCTGTTCGAGCTGCGGAGAAGACTGCGGCGAACGCAAAGAACCGCAGGATCTAAGAGAACAGCCGCACGAGCTTAGCCGGATTAAAAAGGTTATCGCCGTGATGAGCGGTAAGGGCGGCGTCGGCAAATCACTTGTCACGTCTCTGCTTGCCGTAACGATGGACCGCATGGATTACCATGCCGCGATCCTTGACGCGGACATCACTGGCCCGTCAATCCCCATGGCGTTCGGTATCAAGGAAAAGGCAACCGCCACGGAACTCGGCGTCTACCCTATTAAAAGCCGGATGGGCATCGACATCATGTCTGTGAACCTGCTGCTTGAGGATAGCACCGACCCCGTCGTCTGGCGTGGTCCGATTATTGCCGGCTCTGTTAAGCAGTTCTGGACAGATGTGATCTGGCCGGACGTCGACTACATGTTCATCGACATGCCGCCCGGCACGGGTGACGTACCGCTGACGGTATTTCAATCGATTCCGGTCGACGGGATCATCGTTGTCGCCTCGCCGCAGGAACTGGTGTCCATGATTGTCACGAAGGCTGTCAAAATGGCTAAAATGATGAATGTACCGATCATCGGACTGGTTGAAAATATGTCGTACTTCAAATGCCCTGACAACGGTAAGGACTATAAAATCTTCGGCGACAGTCACATCGACGAGATCGCGCAGGCGAATGGGTTGGATGTGCTTGCGAAAATCCCGATCGACCCGCGCATCAGCGAGCTGACCGATAAAGGTGCGATCGAAGTTTTCGAGGGCGACTGGCTCGACGGCGTGGCCGACGCGATCGAAAAGCTGTAATTCAGAGTACACAGCGGCGGCAATCCGCGATTGCCGCCGCTTCGACGCGTCTACGCTTGCGATTCGAGCACCGGCGCGGTATAATTCTACAAAACATTAAACTGTCAGGAGATTAACAATGCTGATTGCTGTTACAACAACCGGTACGTCGCTGGAAAGCGCCGTGTCCGAAGCTTTTGAGCGCTGTCATGCGGCGCTGATCGTCGAAACAGACGATATGTCCTTTCGGGCTGTCCCAAATACCGGCGATATACCTGCGCTGACGGACGAAATCATCGCCGCCGACTGCGAGGCCGTCATCACCGGCGCATTCAGTCTCGAAACGTTCAACGCTATTGCCGACGCCATGATCACGCGGTACGACGGCGCAGGTATGACGGCCGCCGAAGCGTTTGATCGTATGGACAAGAACACGCTCGGCTACATTAAAAACGCCGACGGAAGCGATACATGCCAGAGTGATCACGGCGGCGACTGCGACTGCGGTGAGCACGACTAAAAGCCGACATTTTTACTCGGCCTGCGCTCCCCCTTTCGCGCCGTTATTTCGATAAGAACAGACGACCAGACGATGCAGCCGCAGTTCCTCGTCGGTACGTACGGCGAAGACAGCGCCGGATAAACTGTGAGATTAAACAACCGGCATCTGATTGTCAGATGCCGGTTGTTTTTACTGGTGCGTCCTTAGTTTTCCATATATGCATTAAACGATGTAACGCCATCCAATGCGTCCGTCGGCAGCTCTATGATGATGAACCAGTTAGCCATGTCGGCCGTGCCTTCTTCCGGGATGAGCCTATGGACAGAAACCATCAGCGTCTCGCCGTCGACCGTTACGCTAACGATCTCATGGCGTATCGAGCCGCTCGGCTCCACGGTATATAAAATCAGCAGCTGCTTATCGGTAAAATACGTCTCGTCATAGGCAGCTACCGCGTCGCTGAAGCTGCCCGACTCGCCGTACGCCACGTCGAACTGGAAATATGCCGCACCGTCGTCTACGAATTGCGCAAGCGCCGGCTCAGACGTAATTGACACGACAGGGATATAGTGCACGCTGCTGATAAATAACGTATCTGCGTTCGCCGCCCGATCGGCAATAAAATCAAAGCCTCCGTCCGTATAGCTGTCGGCTCGATAAAACGCCGCCGTATACGCTACGACCGGCGTCGCGGTCGGCGATGTGCTCGGCGTCACTGACGGCGACGGCTCTGGTGACGGCTCTGAAATCAGCTCGATTTCTACGGCCTTGACCTGAACGGGATAGCTTTCGGCAATCTCCGGCAGGATTGTCACGCGCACCGTCTGCCCGACGGCAAGCGTAAAGTCGATCTTTGTTTGATCATTGATGGCCACGCGCGCTTTGTCAAAGCCGACATCGTCACCGGTAAATACGAGGATCGCGGTGTCCGTGACCTCTTCCACCGTGCCGCTGAATACAATGTTTGTATCTGCCTTGTCACAGCCGGTCAGCACCAGCACAAATGCCAGCGCACTGATTAACATGATGATCAGCTTTTTCATTTCGTACCTCCTGTTGGTCTTATGACGCGTCGTCATGCTTCGTGTTCCATACAAAAATACAGGATCGATAAAACAATCGCCCCGTGAATTACGGGGCGATTTTATGTTTACTTGTTACCTCTTCCAGATTTCTCCGGTGTCGAGCCCCCACATCTTAAAGAGATCGTCATAAAACGGCGGACGCGGGAAGTCGCCGCGCGTCTCCATGTGCAGCTGCCGATAACCGAAGCCCCAGTCGGAGAACATTTTTAGGCCCGCGACGAAGTCGCTGAGCTCCGACGCCGGGACGGACAGAATCATTTCGTCCTCGTCGGTCAGGCCGCGCTCATACTCACCGGGATCGGGCACGGTGACGTTATAGCGGTTATCCTTTAGCGTCGGTATCGTCGAATGTACGCAGGAGTCGACGGAGTCGAACCCGACCTGCAGCAGCTCGCCGGATTTATGCTTGATGGACATCAGCGCACTGCGCAGCTGCGCGGGCCGCAGATAGAGCATGACCATATCCGGCTCAAAATTGCAGGTATTCAGCGGCGCGATCGCAAGGCCGATGTTGCTGTCCTGCGGCAGGCGCGGATACTGTGTGCGGTGAAATTCACGCGCCTTATCGTCGTCTTTGATAAAATTGCCGAGGATGGCTTTGTCGTGGTACTCTTCGCCCTCTTTGAATTCGACAAAGCCGAAGCCGATCAGCGGCCAGACGCACCAGTGATCCTCTTTGAGCAGCACAAGACTTTTACGCTGGCGGCGTACAATGCCGAACGCCTGACACAGCGCCAGATGCTCTCCGAGATCCGTCTTGGGGCGCAGCGCGCCCTCCGGGATCTCGTCTTCCGACTTCAGCAGCTTCAACGCAATCGGTGCGTAGCGCAGAATAAGGAGCTGCTCCAGCTCTTCCCCCAGCTTGTTGTATTCTTCCAAATTCATATTATGTAACCTCCTGGTTGTTTTTTATGCGTTTATCACAGTCTTTGCAGTAGCCGTACATCTCGACACGATGACCGAGCACGTGGAAGTCGTCATCGGAAAGCGCGGGTTCAAAATCTGTCATCGGACAGTTTTTCATCGTGACAATCTTCCGGCACTCAACACACACGGCGTAGTGCATGTGACCGCGGCGCGTCAGCGTGTAAAACGTTGTGTCGCCGTCGATCATTATTTTCGTCACGACGTTTTTATCCGTAAAGATTTCAAGCGCCCGATAGACAGTCGACAGCCAGACGGGCTCGCTTTTATCAAGCCGGTCGTAAATTTCAAGCGCCGACATTGGCAGCTCAGCGTTTTCAAGCACACTTAGAACCGCTTCGCGCTGCCTTGTACGCTTCACACCCGTTGGCCATTGCTGCTCTTTCATGATTCGATCACCCCCGCCCGTTTATCCGTTCGCATACGTCGTGCAATCGCTTTACCAGCAATAACGATTACCAGCACGGCGACTGACACCAGCGCGGTGAAGCCGCCGGGCGCGACATTCAAATAATATGAAAGCACAAGTCCGGCAATAATGTCAATCAAACTGAAGATGACCGACCAGACAAGCGTCACTTTAAAGCCACGCTCCAGCTGTAGCGCCGACGCGACCGGCAGCGCGATCATGGAACTGATGACGAGCACGCCGACAATGCGGATCGTCACCGAAATGGCCGATGCGACGAGGATCGAAAAGATATAGTTGAGCAGCCGTACACGCACGCCGGCAATCTTGGCCGCCTGCTCATCGTATGCGATGTATATAAGCTGATGGTATAGCAAAATAATGGTCAAGACAGACACGATGCTTAAAAGCGCGACGGTGAGCACATCGAACACTGTCACCGTCAGAACGCTGCCGAACAAAAACGAGTCGGCGCTCGCCCGAAGGCCGCCGGCACTGATAATCGTGATCGCCGTACCGACGCCGAGCGCCAGCACAATGGACAAAATCAGGTCGGTGTTTTTCCGGAAATATCCGCGTAAAAACTCGATCAGGGCGCCGCTGACTGCTGTGAATGCAAACGCGCCAAGCACAGGATTCACGTCGAGCGTCAGGCCAAGCGTAACACCGGCCAGAGACGCATGCGAGAGCGTGTCACCGATCATCGAGTAGCGGCGGAGCACAAGAAATATGCCGATGCTGGGACACAAAAGCGCGATAAAGACCGACACGATCAGCGCGTTTTGCATAAAAGCGAACTGCAGCACGCTACTCCCCCCGTTTCGTCATGTTTTGACCGGTGAATTCAGCCGCGAAATTTGCCGGTGTACAGATATGCCCGCTGCCGCGCGTCAGATGATAAATCAGCGTTGAATTCTGAACGGCGGCAACAAGATTGTGTTCCACGGAAACGATCGTTATCCCCTGCTCCGTGTTCAGCTTCTTGAGCAGCGCATATATTTCCCTCTGACTGCCGGCGTCGACGCCCGTCGACGGCTCATCGAGCACAATCAGTTCCGGCGCGCCCATCAGCGCACGTGCGATCAGCACTTTCTGGCTCTGCCCTCCGGACAGCGTACCGGTCAATGCACCGGCAAAATCCTCCATACCGACCTGCCTCAGACTATCATCGACGATTGAACGCTGCTTCAGCTTAAGAATGCGTCGATAGGAGTTGAGCATTTCCTGCACTGTGATCGGAAACGCCGTGTTACGGTCCTCCGTGCGCTGCGGTACGTATCCGATGAGGCTTGCCGACTTCTCAATCGTCCCGTGCGTCGGCTTTAAGAGGCCGAGGAGTAACTTGACGAGCGTACTTTTGCCGCTACCGTTATCCCCCACGACCGATACGTACTCGCCGCCCGTCAGCTCAAAGTTTAACCCGCTGAGAACATATGGTTTTGCCCCCGTATAGGAGAAATAAAGATCTTGCGCTTTGATCATACTGCCACATCCATTATTTATCTTGACAATTTATACCTATTGTCTATATAATCATTATACGCGAATGCGAATCATTTGCAACTACTTAATAGGAGGCAAAAACCCGATGATTAAAAAATTAATTTCATTCATTGTATCCGCCATATTGGTTATAAGCATTTCTGCGTGCGCCAAAACGTCACCTGAGACGTCGGACGACGGCACGATACACGTTATCACGTCTATCAACGCACTGCAAGAGTTTACTGAGGCTATCGGCGGTGATTTGGTAACAGTTACGACGATTATACCGGATGGCACCGAGCCGCATAATTTCGAGCCCTCGGCGCAGGACATCGCCGCGCTGGGTAACGCAGACGTTTTTGTCATGGTTGGCTTCAACATGGAGCGCTGGGCAGACGAGACTGTCGCCGCAGCCGACAACGACGATCTGATCGTCGTCACCGCGTCGGAGGGCGTCGAGCCGATCACGCTCGATGATGCACATGACGAAGACCATGACCACGATGATGACGCGCACGACGACGGGCACGATCACGATGGCGTCGATCCGCACACGTGGCTGAGCCTGAAAAACGCACAAATACAAACCGAAAACATCAAAGATGCGCTGATCGCCGCCGATCCGGACAACGCCCAAGCCTACGAAGATAATTATACACAGTTCGCCGCCGAGGCGCAAAGCTTGTATGAAGACTACACCGAAAATTTTGAGACGGTATCAAACAACATGTTCGTCACCGCACACGCGGCGTTCGGGTATCTTTGCCGCGACTTCGGCCTCGTCCAAAACAGTGTTCAAGACGTGTTTGCCGGCGGTGAGCCGAGCGCACAGCAGCTCGCTGAGCTGATTGAGTTCTGCAAGCAAAACAATATCACAACAATATTCAGCGAAGCGCTGCTCAGCCAAGATGTCGCCGATACGCTGGCACGCGAAGCCGATGCAGTAGTCAAACCGATATATACGATTGCCAGCACAGAAAACGGCGATACATACCTTGAGCGTATGACCGACAATCTTGCTGCCATCTACGACAGTTTAGCCTGAAAGCCCTTTAACTAAAACATGTCGGCGCTGGTTGTGCTGTGCACATCAATCCACCTGTTGTCCACCGTCGATCCACAGCTTTTCAACAGGTTATCAAAAAAGCTTCTCCGTTTGGAGAAGCTTTTTATGTTGATTTTTTAGACTGCGGATTCTTTCCCTTGCGTTCCAGCGTCGTTTTGATCGCGCCGGTCGGGCAGGCGCGGCGGCAGTCGCCGCATCGGATGCACTGGAGGCTGTTGGGGTCGTGGAACACGTCAATGTCGAGCTTGCACGCGCTTTTACACGCCCCGCACGACGTGCAGGCCGACTCGTCAATAAAAAAGCGGTACAGCGCAAATTTGTTAAACGGACTGTAAATCGCACCGAGCGGACACACGTATCGGCAAAACGGCCGATACACAACGATGGAAAGCAGTAAAAACACGATCAGCAGCAAGACCTTCCAGTCAAACAGCAGCCCGAGCACCTGTCTGAACCCCGGATTGAGCGCCACAAGCGGCAGACCGGCCATCAGCGTACCGGACGGACATACGTACGCGCAAAACCACGGTTTCCCCTGCCCCACGATGTCCAGAACAAGAATCGGCAGCAATACGACAAGCACACCGAGCACGACCCAACGCAGATGCTTGAGCCATTTGTCGCCCGGCAGCTTTTTGAGCTTCTTAACGAATGGGATCTTGTACAAAAGATCCTGCACAAGCCCGAACGGGCACAGCCATCCGCAGACGAACCGCCCGAAAACAGCGCCGACCATCACGAGGAAGCCGACGATATAATACGAAAAATTGAACTGCCGGGATGTCAGCACCGACTGCAGCGCACCGACCGGACAGGAGCCAAGCGCACCGGGGCACGAATAGCAGTTGAGCCCCGGTACACAGAATTGTTTAAGGTCGCCGGTATAGATTTGCCCCTTGGCAAATCCCGCAGCGTTGCTGTTGGTAAGCACGGTAATACCTGCCTGCACAATATGCCGCAGTCCGCCGCCTGCCCTACCCAAGGCCGATACACTCCAAGCAGACCCGGATCGCTTTTTGCAGCACAATTTCAGCCTCACCGCGGAAGACTCCGACTGTTAGGAGCCCCGCGCCGAGGACGAATACAGCAATCGCTAAACCCGGCTTTTTAACCATTTATCCGACCTCTTCCAGCCTTTCATCCACAATAGCCATCCAGCCATCCAAATCGTTAGGGCCAATAATTGCTTCGCCCACCATCGCACCAAATTCGTCGACAAAGATCGTCGTCGGCACGCCGCTGATACGATACAATAATGTGTTGATCAGGTCTTCCGACGGAATGAGATGCATATATGTCGCGTCGGTTGCCTCGATAATGTCCTCCGCCGTCTGAGCCCTTGTGGGATCGACGTCGCCCTTGCTGTTTAGCACATCGGCAGCGATGCCGACGATCTGAAAGCCTTTTTCGGCGTAAGCGCGGTGTAACTCGCCAAGCTCGGGCATCTCTTCAATGCAATAACCGCAGGTCGTTGTCCAGACGTTAACCATCGTCAGCTTATACCCACTGAAGACAGCCGCCGTGACCTCGTTGCCGTCCAAATCGGTCGTCGTGAAGCTGCCGAGGATGCCGTCGCCGCCGACGGTACCGGCCGGCTCGGCGTCAGACGGGCTCGGCGACACGTCAGACGGGCTCGGAGACACAGATGCACTCGGGCTGTCCGACGGCGTGGAAGTCGCCGCATTGCCGAACAAGCTGCAGCCCGAGACGGTCAGCAACAGTAACACCAGTGCCATCAGCACCGGCAATAATCTTTTTTTCAATTTTTGGATCCTTTCATATGGGCAAGCCGCCGGCGTGGCGGCTTTTCAGTGTTTTTTTAGATTCGTCAAGTATTCCTCTGCATACATTGACGCAACCGCCCCATCCGATGCGGCGGTAACGATCTGACGCAGGGGCTTTGTGCGTACGTCGCCGATGGCGAAAACGCCCGGCACATTTGTACGCGTTGTTTCGTCTGCCACGATATAGCCGCTATCGTCCGTTTCAAGCTGGCCAGCTGCCAGCGCCGAATTCGGCACGCGGCCGATGGCGATAAAGACGCCGTCGCACGTCACCTCGGTCACGTCGCCGGTGTCAATGCTTTCGATCTTCGCGCCTGTCACACGTTTGCCGTGCAAAATCTCGGTCATGCGGCTCTTTTTCATGAAGGTGAGGTTTTCGGCGGCGTCGATGGCTGTCAGGTACGTATCCGACGCACGCAACTCATCTCGCCGGTGCACAAGATAGACCTGCTTGCAGATCTTGGCCAGATACAGCGCTTCCGTCACGGCAGTATTGCCGCCGCCGACGAGCACAACGGTTTTATCCTTATAGCGCATCCCGTCGCACGTGGCGCAATAGGATACGCCGCGGTTGACAAGGCTCTGCTCTTCAGCGAGGCCGAGCTCGCGCGGCGACGCGCCGGTCGCAAAAAGGACGGTTCCGGCTTCGTAATCGCCGCTTGTTGTGTGTACAATCTTCGGGTTGCTTGTCAGTTCAACAGACGTAACCTCATTGAAGTCGGACACGGCGCCGAAGCGATCGGCAGCCTTTTTCATCTTTTCGGCCAGCTCAAATCCGTCAATGCCCTCTTCAAAGCCGGGATAGTTATCGACCCAATCGGTCGTCGCCATCTGTCCGCCTGGCGAGAGCTTTTCGAGCACGAGCGTACTAAGCCCGGCGCGTGCGCAGTAAAGCGCCGCTGAGTAGCCGCCAGGCCCGCCGCCGATGATAATGCTGTCATAATACGTCATAAGTCCGCCTCCGTCAGGTTATTGATTACAGGACGCCGTTTTCGCCGAGCCAGTTGTCGATCTCAGCGCGCGAACCGGGATTAACGAGCGGCGTGCTGTCCTTGCCATCTTTAAATAAGATCAGCGTCGGGATCGTCATGACCTCGAACCGGTCTTCAATCTCCTCGTTATCGTCGACATTGAGCTTGCCGACCTGGAGCTTGTCTGACATCGTCTCGGCAACAGAATCGACGACAGGCGTCAGCCGCCGGCAGTAGCCGCACCAGGGTGCCGTAAACATCACAAGCACAGGCTTGTCGGCTTTTTCGACGTCTGCGGTGAAATTGTCTTTTGTAATGGTAAGCATAGGCATTGTTTTACCTCCGTTTTAAGCTAGAATTGATCTATTTGATTATACGATTGAAACCTGTATTAATAAGTGACATGATCACAATGATTATTATTGTATTGTTCTATTATTATAAATAAAATGCTATAACATAACAAGTGTATATGCTATAATATGACAAGAAACACGTACCATACAATCGTAATGCGCGTTCGTGCGGCGCCGGCAAAGCGGCCGGCCGTCCGGCGCGCTTTGCCAATCGGAACGGGGGTTTACCAGTGCTGAAACTGACAAGCGTCGGCGTCACCGCCCAGAGTGAGAGCGGTACCGTGGATATCCTTAACGGCATTAACCTGACGCTGGAGAACAAAAAAATATATGTGATGACCGGCCCGAACGGCGGCGGCAAATCGTCACTGGCGAAAGCCGTGATGGGCATTTATGAAACGACGGCCGGTACCATCGAGCTCGACGGCACAGACATCACGAAGCTGTCCATCACCGAGCGCGCCCAGCGCGGTATCGGCTACGCGTTCCAGTCACCCGCACGCTTTAAGGGCATCAAAGTCGGTGATTTTCTCAAGCTTGCCGCCGGCGATAAAAACGTTGACACGTGCGCTCTGCTCTACGACGTCGGTCTATGCGCGCAGGACTACGTGAGCCGCGAGATTAACGCGAGCTTTTCCGGCGGCGAACTTAAGCGCATTGAGATCGCCAGCATTTTAGCGCGCGACCTGAACGTCGCGCTGTTTGACGAGCCGGAGGCCGGCATCGACCTGTGGAGCTTCCAGCGCCTGACGGAAACATTCAACACATTACACGAACGCTCAGACGCAACAATCGTCATCATCTCGCATCAGGAGCGCATCATGCGCCTGGCAGACGAGGTCATCGTCGTCTCTGACGGTGTTATTAAGGAAATCACCACCCAGGAGAAGTTCCTTGGCGACATCGAGGAGATCGATTCCGGCTGCCGATGCCGCGACGGTTGCACGAGGGAGGGTAAAGCCAATGCTGACTGCGATCGATAAAAAACTATTACAAGAAGTCGCCGACCTACATGAAATCCCGCAGGGTGCTTACAATATCCGAAAGAACGGCAAAGGCGAAGGCCGACATACAACCGGCAACATCGACATCGTGACAAAAACCGATAAAGACGGTATCGACGTAATCGTCAAGCCCGGCACAAAAAACGAAAGTGTGCACATCCCTGTTATTTTGTCCGAAAGTATAGACGATATCGTTTACAATACGTTTGAGGTCGGCGAGGACGCCGATGTGGTAATCGTCGCCGGCTGCGGCATCCACAATACGTCGGGCAAAAAGTCCGAGCACGACGGTGTACACGAGTTTTTCATCCGAAAAGGCGCGAAGATGAAATACGTCGAGAAGCATTACGGCGAGGGTTCCGGTACCGGCGAGCGCGTCTTAAACCCGACGACGATCATCGAAGTCGAGGAAGACGGCGTCGCCGAGCTCGAGATGGCGCAAATCCGCGGCATCGACGCTGCCAAGCGTGAAACAACGGTCAAGCTGCATAAAAACGCCAAGCTGATCGTCTCTGAGCGGCTGCTGACCTATAAGGACCAATTCGCCGAGTCGAATATCACCGTCGAGCTTGTCGGCGAGGACGCATCCGCACAGATCATTTCCCGATCCGTCGCGCAGGATACGTCCAAGCAGGTGTTCCATCTGATTCTGCGCGGGTATGCCGCCTGCCGCGGCCATATCCAATGCGACTCGATCATTATGGACGACGCGCAGGTCTCGTCCATCCCCGAGATCACGGCGTTCCACTCCGACGCGCAGCTCATCCACGAGGCCGCCATCGGCAAGATCGCTTCGGAGCAGCTCGTCAAGCTCATGACGCTCGGCCTGACCGAACAGGAAGCCGAAGAAAAGATTTTACAAGGATTTTTGGGCTGAGGCCGTCATTCTAGCCTTTGTCCACGTCATAAATCATACTACATTTAATGGAGGGACTCATTATGAAAAAGTACGTTTGCTCAATTTGCGGTTATGTTTACGACCCCGCCGAAGGCGATCCCGACAACGGCGTCGCACCCGGTACAGCGTTTGAAGACCTGCCGGACAACTGGGTCTGCCCTGTCTGCGGCGCCGTCAAAGCCGACTTTACACCGGAAGACTAAGAACGATTTGTCGACGGACTGCCGCACAGTATCTGTGTGACAGTCCGTCTTCACTTTATTTATTGAACCTTTAAGAATTTTGCATATGAGGTGATTCGTATGGTATTTGAACAGCTTAATCCGCACTATTGCCGGACGTACCTGTTCGTCCGGGACGGCGACGAGCACGCAGTGCTGGTCGACCCCGTCATCGATCACTTGCACGATTATCTTAAACTCTTGAAAGAGCGTAACCTGACGCTCACACACGTGATCGACACGCACTCGCACGCCGACCACATTTCGGCCGGTTCGGCACTCAAGGACATGACCGATTGCCACTATGTCATGCATGAAAATGCCCCGTCTAACTGTGCCGATATCCGTGTTAACGACGGCGACACGCTGGAGCTCAACGGCATCCGCTTTGATGTCGTTTACACCCCGGGCCACACGCTCGACGCGATCAGCCTGATCGTGGGCGGCAAGCTCCTTACCGGCGACTTTTTATTCCTCGACGACGGCGGCGGCGGGCGCGACGATCTGCCCGGCGGCAGCGCGGCGATGCACTGGGAAAGCCTGTCGAAGATCTCCGAGCTGCCGGATGATCTCATCGTCTACCCCGCGCACGATTACCGCGGACGCGAGCCGTCTAGCTTGGGGCATCAAAAGGAAACGAATCCGCACTTCAAAGCGCGCACAAAGCAGCAGTTCGTCGATTACATCAACGACCTGCGCCTCGGCCCTGCCGACTGGATGAAAGACGTGCTCGACGCCAACTACACCTGTGCACAGGACCCGAATAGCGTCTGGATTCCTGTTGACGCGCCTGCCTGTGAGATTCAGGGCACGCTCGATAAAAGCGTCAACGAGATTGAGGTCGATCACATTTCGGCGCAGGCGCTCAAAGAGCGCATCGACGCCGGTGAACAGCCGTTTCTGCTCGACGTGCGCGAGCCGGACGAACTCGTCGGCCAGCTCGGCGCGATCGACGGTGTCGTTAACATCCCCATCGTCTCGCTCGCGTCACGCCTGAGCGAGCTGGACGCTTATAAAGACAAGGAAATCATCGTCGTGTGCCGCTCCGGCTCGCGTGCGACAACCGGCGCGCAAATCCTCACCAAAGCCGGTTTTACTAAGGCCATCGTACTGGACGGCGGCATGCTCGCGTGGAATCAACTCAAACAAGCTGCCGCTAAATAGACAGCAGTTTCAATAAGAAGCGCCGCCCGAACGGGCGGCGCTTCTTTGTTTACTTAGTTTTAAACTTTTGTCTGCGTCCCGACGCGCGCATCGGGTGAGACGCCGCAGGATTCGGTGTATTCCACCGTACCGATGTCACACCCGGCACCGACCGTCACGGTTTTGCCGCGCACGACCGACGCTTTGGTGTTCTCCAGCGTCACCTCGTCGCCTTCAATCGTTTCGGTTTCGAGAATCGGATTGAGAATACCCATCGACACGATTGCCTTCAGCACACCAATGCCGTTCGGCGGCCCGATGGCTACCGATATTTTACTGCCGCCAATCTCCTTAACGTGACTTTTCAGCCCGTACATCCGCACGGTGATTTCGTCCGCTGTGAGCAGTCCGCCAATATCAAATCCACCGTTGGACGTAAACGTCTCAGCGCTGACGCTGCCATCCACCTTAACGGAGCCGTCAACACGAACAGAGTCACAGCGTAAATCGCCGCCGATCTGCGTTGAGCCGGAAATAACGGCTTGATTGGCCTGAACAGCGCCAATCACCCGTGCCGTACCGGTAAGCTTGAGCGACTCGGCCTGAATATCTCCATTGACTTGCGCCGTGCCGTTCAGTTTTACCTCGACAACGTCTAAATTGCCGTCCACATGCGCCGACCCGTTGACATTGATCACGTCACTTTTTACGTCGCCCTTGATGTGGCCAGACCCGTTGACAATCACCTTTTCAAACACACCGCCCCCGGCACTGCCGGAGCCGTTTATTCGCAGAATTCCTTGATTCTTATTTTCCATTTCACGCGCTCCTATAACAGTTTTTGTTTGATTTCTTCGGACAGCGCAGCCGTATCAAACCGCGCAAGCAGCTTGGCGCCGGATTCCATGACAAGTCCGGACGGCGGCTTTACCGCAAAGCAGACGAATACGCCCTGCTTACGTGCCAATACAACCTCTGATGCCTCCAGCCCGACCTTGACGCCTGTTTCGCTGAGCACACCGAGCAGAACACGCGCGTCGTCCAAGCCAACGTCACCGGATGCGAGGGCCTTGTCGACAATCGTCAGCGCAAGCAGATCACCGAAACTCAGCGGCTCGCCGATACCGGTCGCGTCTTTAAACAGTTCAAGCGACGATGCGGAGGCCACCCCGCGTTTGAGTACGTCGTCAAAGCTCAGCGACGTATCCCCTGTCTCCGGCGTGAAAACATTGGCTAGATCGTCCAGCGATACGTCGTCTTTCATGGTTTTGATTTTTTCGATACGCGTAAGGACTTTCAGCTTCGGGAAATAGGTCTCCTGCCCTGTGAAAGAGGACTTCTTAATAAACCAATCCTCCGGTATCAGGCCTTTGCGTTTCCAGCGATACAGCTGCCCATAAGATATATCTGCTGTTTCCAGCAATTGTTTCTTTGAAATAAGTTCTTCTTGCATGGCTCTACCTCCATTACCGTTAATGTAACATAACATTGTTTTGTTGTCAATAGGCTTTTTTCTTATATTAGCTTCAATCGTCATGCCGCGCCGTATATCGTCCATCGGACGATCCATACTATGATCGATTACTATATCGCAGTAAGGAGACCGTCATGAAGAAAAATCCCGACAATCGCGACGATAACGTCATACACCTGCAAAAAAGCATCGACGATACCGTACGCAATATCCGCGAATCAAAAGCGGCGATTCGCGCAACATCAAACGACAAGACCCGCGCCGAGTTGACGGCCAAAAACGCGCGACGAGAGCAGGCAATCAACGCATTCCGCAGCGAAATCAACGACGAAGCCGAGCATCAGCAACGCAAAAGCTAGTAAAAGGCGCCCGATTAATCGGGCGCCTTTTACTAGCAGGCACAAATATAAGCCAATATAGAAACCATCATGGAATGCGCGCAAATGACCGTCTGTATCGAGCAGAATCACGGCATAGTCTCCCCTGCTCCATGCATAGAATAAAAAAAACGCCGGCTTAACGCTGCCGGCGTTTTTGATTGTCCGTTAAAACCTTTTCAAAAAGCATAAAGTCGCCTTTTCTGAAAATGACGGCACCGGTCTGGACGTACCCGAGGCTGCCGTAAAGCCGCATCGCCATGGGGTTTTCCATGAATGCGTCCAACCGGATGCAGTGCACCCCTTTTCCGGCCAGCAACTGCTCGACATGGCGCATCGTCTTTTCACCGATCCCCCGCGCTTGCTTCGCGGGGTCGACACATAGCCGATGCACGATCCTAAAACGCCCGGGTGACCATGTTGCCATATCGTACAGCGGGTGCAGCGCTTTGTTGATCACGACCGCTGATACGATTTCGCCGTCCATCGTCAGCAGATACATGTGGCGCTTACGGATGTCTGAGCGCAGCAGTCGCCGACTGGGATAAACATCGTCCCACTGGTCAATGCCCTGCCGGTGCAGCGCAGCGACGGCGTCGTCAAAAAGGCGGCAGACAGCACCGAAATCGGTGGCGCGTGCACGCCTGAAGTTTTCTAACATGTCAGCTCTGCCCCTAACGAATGATCAGCGCAACGCCGATACCCAGCAGTGCGCCGGCCGATACCTGCAGCGGCGTATGCCCGACAAATTCCTTGAGCTTTTCCTCCGGCGAGAGCTTCTTACCCATCGTTTCAATAAACGCTATCATCTCATTTATGACCTTTGCCTGTTTGCCGGCTTCAAATCGTACGCCCATCGCATCGTGCATGACGATGAACGCCAAAACGACCGTAACGCCAAATTCAAACGACGCAAACCCGAAATGGATCGCGCACGTCGTAGCGATGGCTGTGACGGTTGCCGAATGGCTGCTGGGCATGCCGCCATCACCGATGAGGCGCGGCCAGTCTATTTTTTTGTTAACGACGGCATGCACGAGCGTTTTGAGTATTTGCGCGCTGACCCATGCAGTCAGGCCGTTGATGATGATCATATTGCTGATCAGCTGCGTAAACCAGTTCATACCGTCGAGAAACCTCCACTGTAGTGAGGTCATAATATCAGAAAACGCCGACGATAGCAACGTTAACAACGCCGTCAGACCGTCTTGTCGTGCTTCATGGCCGAAAACAGTTTACAGGCGCTGTATGGTATGGTAAATTATCGGTAACAGCTACCAAAATATTGCCCATGGCCTAAACCGCACCACAGCGGCAATTCAAGAAACATAAACCCGTATGCTAAATAGTTATTAGTCTGAAGCACGCGTTTCAACGTTTGCAGTTTAAGTTTGGGAGGATAATTGATGAAATTTTGCAAAAACTGCGGGAATCAGCTAAATGACACCGCTGCTTTCTGCCCGAACTGCGGTACGAACGTCAACGCCGCGGCCGACAATACGACGGCGGCAGCAGCGGCGGCGGCAGCAGCCGTAACACCACCGGATAGCGCCGGTACATACAACGCAGCCGAAGCACCGACGCAAGGCAGCTACACACCACCAAACACGTCCGGCGACGGTACGCCGACGCAAGGCGGATACACTGCGCCCGGCGGTACGCCGACGCAAAGCGGACAGCCGCAGGGCGGCTATAACAGTCCTGCTCAACCGTATCCACCGGCACAGCCGTACGGCGGCGGCCCGTCGTATCCGGGCGGCCCGACAGGCCCGACAAAGCCGGGCGGCAACAACAAGATGTTGATCATCATCATCTCCATAATCGTCGGTTTGTGCCTCATCGGCGGCGGCATTTTCGTCGCCCTGAAAATTATCAACAAGAACAACAATAATCCCCAGACATCCGTTTCGCCGAGCTATGTGCCGTCGTCTTCGCCGAGCATCGCGCCGTCGACCGCACCGAGCACAGTGCCGTCGTCTTCCCCGAGCATGGCGCCGTCACCGTCTCCGAGCATCGCGCCGTCACCGTCGACTGCGCCATCTGCTAGCGGTACGAGCGGCGAAGCGGCGCTGTCGATCTTCCAGCCGCAGACGATCACCAACATCAAAGAAGCTTTCATGGATATTGGACTGGATCTGGCACAGGTCGAGAATTTCCGCTATTGGGCTGAATGGCCGGACGGTCCCGTCTACACATTCGACTATAAAGGCTCTGCCGTTGACCTGCTGCTGCACGGCGACACGGGCGCTGTGTTCACAATTGAAACCGGCGCCGATCAAGTTTATGTGGAGACTTATGTCCCAGGCGATATCGAAGATTATCTCGGCTATAACGTGCGCTACGGCGAGTATACTCCGACTACCGGGTACTACTTCTATTATCCTTATCCCTACTACGATGAAGGCGGTTGGCTCAATTTCGAGGCCAGTGACGATATGGACTACTATATCGAAATCGTCGACGTCGCAACCGAAGAGGTTTTCGGTGCGCTCTATGTCCGCGCAGGCGAATGGTCGTATATGGATGTACCTGCCGGCGAATACTACATCAACTATGCAGCCGGCACCGACTGGGAGGGCTTAGGCAGTCTACCATTCGGTGTTGACACAGTCTTTGGCTACTCTGATGATAACTATCTCATTGATGGCGATTCAGACATCTACCTGATCATCGACTTTTATGGTGACGGCGTCTACTACGACCCATACTATGACTAAGCCCAGCCCACTAACCGGTAAGCGAAATAACAGGCGGCCTGCAAAAGCAGGCCGCCTGTTCCGTGTTGTTACCGAGCGCTTAGTACAAAGTGCGCACGTCCATGATCTCGCGCAAGCCGTTGATGGTGACGGTGTAATACTCCGGTCTGTCGGGGTAATGAAGCATGATAGTCAGGCTATCATTGGATAGTGTAAATTCTAGCGGATCTACTAAGTCACTTTCATATAAAGGATATTGACCGGCATACTGGGGCACGACTCCTAATAGCGCCTCTTTATATTCATCTAAAGGCTTTCCTGTCAGATCGTCGAGTGTCACTGGTTGACCCGTTTTAAGATCGAGCACAAGCATTGTTTCATGGAAAAACCTTAACCCTGAGTAGTAAATGTCAATACTCAAATACTGACCGCAAACGCTTACGTAGTTTCGGACTCTGATATACGTTTCGCCGTCATCTATCTGCATGAGTGCTTGTGTCGCGTCATTGATCGCGTCGTTGATACTTTGCGTCACCGCCGGATCGTCACCGCCGGAAATCTCGACGAGCGCGTATTCCATGTCATCTTCTATCGTGTGTGTGAACTGCGCTCTATAGGTTGAGTCGGGCGGGAAAACAAGCCCGCTTTCGATCAGGAGTGAGAGTTCTGTAAAGTCGTCGCCGCTGTACGCGACGAGCTGCGCGCAGATATCGGCAAAGCGCGTACCGGCGTATTCGTCGGCAAAGCCCTGTAGAAGGCTGACAAAGACGCTGTCACCGTTCATGATGAAATCAAGATGCTCGCCCTCCGCACCGTAGAACAGCACCGACGTCTGATGCGCCCACAGCTGACGCAGCTGCCAGCGTGCGAACCCGTCCGCCTCGGCCAGCAGCGTCTCGACGGCGGCGATGTCTGCCGCCAGCAAGTCAAATTTGATGGGATTGCCGCGGTAGTATACGCCCTGCAGCCGGCTCTGATACTCGATCAGCGCCAGCACCGGCTCGGAGAAGACGTTTCCCAATGTGGCGACACGCGCCCAGTCTGTTTCAAATACCGGCGTCTCCTCGTAGCGGACGATCGTCATGACCGCGTCGGACGCCTCGCGGAAATCGGCACGTACGAGCACATCGGGGATGTTGTCGATTTTATCGGGATCGAGTACACCGCCCATCGTTTCGTTAAGCGCTGTAAGGTAGTCCGTCTCCCACACGCGCGTGTTGAGCTCGGCGGCGATGTCCTGCTGGAGCAGGATCAGCCGTTCCAGCAGCAGCTCGGCGTCCGACGGCGCAAGTGACGCGGCGTTATCGAGCAGATACTGCCCGACCGCGCTGCCGTCCGGTTCGTCGTACAAAAACGCTTCCACCGTCGACAGGCCGCTCGGCGGCGGCGACGCGGACGTAGTCCCCTCGCCGGATATCGGCGGCCCGCTGACGGATTCCGATGTTCCGGGCTGCGATGCGGACGGGCTTTGCGCGCCGTCTGTTCCGGCGCTGCAGCCGGCAAGCGCGGCTGTGATCATTGCAGCGCAGAGGACAACTGCTGTAAGTCGTTTGATCATTGTGTCTACTCCTCTTGTTCGGTGGATAAACCGGGCGTGCCGGACGGACGCGATTACTGCAGCAGTTTGAACTGCATCAGAACCGGATTGTGATCGGAAAACTCAAACGCCGTATCGATATTTTCGACGCGCACAATTTCGACATTCGGCGAGACGATAAATCCGTCAATCACCGATAAAAACGTCTCACCGGGGACGTATGGACCATCGGTGCCGCGGACTGTCGGACTAAGCGCCGCACCGTCGGGTACCTGCGCGATGGTAAAGCCGTCCGGCAGCAGGCCGACGTTGATCGGCTGGGCCCAGCTTTCGTCCGATGCTGGCAGGCCGAAGCGCGCCGGCGCGTCGCCAATCAGATCCTTATTAAAGTCACCGCCGATGATGACGTAGTTGCCGGCGGCGGCTTCGCTTTCGGCGACGGTGAGCACCTGCTGCAACTGCACCTCCCCAATGCCGACGCCGGACGTATACGCCGACAGATGCACGTTGAGGAGCACCAGCTCAAGTCCACCCGACGTCGGTACACGCGTTACCGAGAAGCAGCGGTCGAGATCGAGAAAGCGGCGCAGGCCTTCTTCTATGGGCAGGCTGTAGCGCACCGCGTCGTTTGCGCCGAAGCGCGATAGCGTCATAATACCGGATACCGACCGGCCGATTGGCTCGCGCAGCGGATAAAACAGGTACGGCGAGTCATAATTAAGTGCAAAGACAGATGCATAGCCATCAAAACGCGCCGTCAGTATATCGGCCTCGTTGACGTGACGGCTGCGCGTGGCATCGGTGTCAACCTCCTGAAAGAAGGCGAAATCGGCGTCCAGCGTACTGATGACGTTGGCCGCACCCGATATGTTCGTTTTGGCCGCGTCGGCGGAATACGCGCGCGCGTAGCGTCCGCCATCCATAAAGAAGCTGAAATCCGGACTGTACGCGCCGAAGCCGACGTTGTACGTCGTAATCGTATAGACGGTATCCGTCGTGACCGGCTGGACCGATGCACTGTCGGGCGTGATGTCCAGTTGAATCGTATCGTCGAGCCGATGATAGGCGATAACGACATACAGAACATAACCGACTGCAACGATAATAATAGCCGCCAGGAAGAGTAAAATAGTTTTAACAGCCTTCATGTCCATGCTCCTTATTCTTTTAATGCTATTATACTAAATGACGCGCAGGCATACAAGCGAATGATATGGCTGTCGAGGCGCGGCTTTAAACAGAGCTAAACATAGATTTAACATTACCAAGTGTTCCAATAACGACCAATTTATGATATTTTATTAGGTAAGCCACTGCGGCCAACTACCCGGTACAAACTACGCCGGCACGGAATGGGGACCACTATGATTTGCGGCATTGTCGACCTCGGCTCAAACACGATCCGACTATCGATCTATAAATACGAAGACGGCGTTACGAAGCTGCTGCTCAGCAAAAAGTCTATCGCGGGCTTGCTCGGTTACGTCACCGACGGCGTTTTATCCAAAAAAGGCGTCAACAAAGCCTGCTCGGTTTTGCTTAATTTCCAAGACATCCTTTCCAATTTCAATATTGAAAATGCCTATGTGTTTGCAACGGCCTCCCTGCGCAACATCACCAACACACGCGAGGTCATCGACAAAATCCGCAGCGAGACGGGCTACGAGATTGAGCTGCTCTCCGGCGAAGACGAGGCGACACTCGATTTTTACGGCGCGGTGCGCGCCACGGAGCTCACGTCCGGCCTGCTTGTTGACATTGGCGGCGGCAGTACTGAGCTCGTCCGCTTTGACGACATGACGGTGGAAAGCGCTGTGAGCATCCCCGTCGGCTCGCTGAATTTATCGCTTCGGCACGCGCCGGATATCATCCCGAGCAATACGTCCATCAAGCTGATCCGGCAGGACGTGCTGACCGAACTGGCGAAGCTCGATCCGTCCAAAGCGACCGGCGCACCAGTCGTCTGCGGCGTCGGCGGCACGGTTCGCGCCGCACGAAAAATATACAACGATCTGTATGATTTGCCCAACAGCAACATGACGATGGACGCCGACAAGCTGCAAAAGCTGCTGTCGGTCTATAAAAAGAACACGAAACAGATCATGCGGCGCGTGATGCAGCTTGCACCCGACCGAATCCATACAGCCATCACCGGTATCGTTGTATTGACAACCATATCAAAGGTGTATGGTGTCCGGGAAATCATTGTGAGCACCCGCGGCGTCCGCGAGGGATATCTGTATCAAAAAGTACTGGGCGGTGAAATTGCGTGATGGCGGAAGGTACATTTAATTCGGATACAAGTTTTACAACAAACAGAGAGCTGTCGTGGCTGAAATTCAACGAGCGCGTACTCCAAGTCGCCAACGACCCAGCCGTGCCGCTATTGGAGCGGCTGAAGTTCGTGGCGATCTTTGTGAGCAATCTCGATGAGTTCTTCATGATCCGTGTGGGCAGTCTGGTCGATCTGTCGATCATAAACGAGGGGCATATTGACAACAAGTCTGGTATGACAATCAAGCAGCAGCTGCGCAGCATCTACAAGGTCATACCGCCGCTGTATAAGCAAAAAGATGCCGCCTTTCAATCGTTGTCGGCGCAGCTTCGCCACTTCGGCATTGTCCGACCGGACTTCAAGGAGCTTGACAGCGAGGAATTGAAATACGTCGACTCGTATTTCGAGCACGTTGTCTCCCCTGTTTTATCACCGCAGGTGATCGACACGCACCATCCGTTCCCGCATATCGAAAATAAATCGCTCAATATTGCCGTCCTGCTCAAGTCCAAAGACGGGAGTAAATTCGGCATCATTCCTGTTCCCAAAATGCTCCGGCGCATCCTGTATTTAAAAAACGGTCTGGCAAAACATATCCTTATTGAGGATCTGATTTTAAATTATACCGAAAAAGTCTTTGAGATGTACGAGGTCGAGGAAAAGGCTGTCATCTCCGTGACGCGCAACGCCGACCTCAATCCCGACGACGAAACGTATGACTTTGAAGAAGATTTTCGCTATCACATGAAGAAAATCCTCAAAAAGCGCGCACGTCTGGCCGCCGTGCGTCTGGAAGTCTCTGCCGGCTGCTCGAAAACGCTCATCGGTTACTTGTCTAACCGTCTTCAGATTACGCGCGCGCAGGTTTATACGAGCGCGGCGCCGCTGGAATTGTCGTACATATATGATCTGGAAAATCATATGCCCGTCCCGACGAAGCGCGCCATCACATACACGCCGTATCTCCCGCAATATCCGCCGGACTACAACCCGGGCGAAAGCATGACCAAGCAGATTTTATCCGGCGACATGCTGCTCAGCTATCCATACGAGTCGATGGATCCGTTTTTACAGCTCGTCAAGGAGTCGGCAGCCGACCCGGCTGTCATCTCTATCAAGATCACGCTGTACCGGCTCGACAAAAAGTCGCGTTTGGCGCAGTACTTGATTGACGCGGCCGAAAACGATAAGGATGTTACCGTCATCATGGAGCTGCGCGCCAGGTTCGACGAGCAGAACAACATCGAATGGGCCGAACGGCTGGAGGAATCCGGCTGTAAGGTGATCTACGGCTTCAAGGACTATAAGGTCCACTCGAAAATCTGCCTGATTACGCGTCACGAGAAAAACAGGATGTACCATATCACACAAATCGGCACCGGTAATTACAACGAAAAAACGTCGAAGCTTTACACCGATTTTTGCCTGATGACAGCCAACAAGACGATAGCAGCGGATGCGTCGAGCTTTTTTAAGAACATGCTCGTTTCAAATCTTGACAGCCGGTACAGCCAGCTGCTCGTCGCGCCGACGTGGCTGAAAACGTCCATCTTCGCGCTCATCGACGCCGAGATCGACAAAGCCAATAACGGCGAGCCGAGCGGTATCATACTGAAAATGAACTCCTTGACCGACCGTGATACGCTGGATAAGCTTTCGGAAGCGTCGAACGCGGGTGTCAACGTCAAGCTCATCATTCGAGGCATTTGCTGCCTTGTACCGGGTATTCCGGGGAAAACAGAAAACGTCACGGTTACAAGTGTGATCGGTCGGTTTTTAGAGCACGCGCGTGTATACTGCTTCGGCAGCGGCCCTGACACGCGGCTTTATATCTCGTCGGCCGATTTGATGACACGCAACACCGAACGTCGTATCGAAATCGCCGCACCCGTCCTCGACGAAGAGTTGAAGGAGCGCGTCCTGAGCTATCTGAACGTCCAGCTGTCTCCGGAGACAAAATCTTGGGCGCTCGGCGCCGACGGCGATTATCTGCTCAACGCCAATGAGTACTTGCAGGTAACATGTCAGGACATATTCATGAAAGAAGCGATGAACCTCGTCCGGCCAAAAAAGAAGCCAAAAAGGGCCAGTCGGCTGATTGCGCAGTTAAAGACATCGATCAGCAAGCTGCTGTCGAAGCTGCCTGCCGCCACCAGTGACGAAGCCGTCAGCGATGACGACGACGACGCGCTCAACACCGAGCCAGAGACAGTCCAAACGGACGACGTTGCCGACACCCCGTCGACGGATGACAAGTAGAAAACACGTATAACAAAGACCCGCAGTCTTACGACTGCGGGTCTTTGTTATGCTGTTGCTGCGCTAGATCAGCGAAGCGAGAACGGATGCCTTGGTAACAATACCGATGAATCGGTTTTTCTCGTCAACGACGGCGATCGGGTACGATGCCTCTGCTGCGACAGGAATCAGATCGACGATCTGTGTGTCCTTTGTGGTCGTCGGCAGATCACGGATGATCGCGTCCTCGAAGGAAAGCTCTTGATTGCGCATCTTGAGCGCTTTTTCAAGCGTCAGGATGCCGACCAGGCCCATCTTTTCATCGACGATATAGGCGCTCGATACGCTGTTTTGACGCATCTGCTTAAGCGCGGTGCTACCGCCATCACGTGAGTGAATGAGGCAAGACGGCGTCTCCATAATGTTCGCGACCGTGTATATCTGCGCCTTGTCGGCGCTGTTGATGAAGTCGCGCACGTAATCGTCGGCCGGGTTTGACGACATACCCTCGGGCGTATCGATCTGAATGAGTTGGCCGTCACGCATGATGGCGACGGTGTTACCCAGCTTGAACGCTTCGTTGATATCGTGCGTGATGAACACAACCGTCTTATCCAGCTTTTCTTGAATCGACAGCAGCTCAAACTGCATATCGCGCCGGACAAGCGGATCGAGTGCGGAAAACGGCTCGTCCATCAAGAGGATGTCCGGGTCGTTGGCCAGCGCACGGGCGATGCCGACGCGCTGACGCATACCGCCGCTCAGATCGGTGATCGGCTTGTTTTCCCAGCCGTTCAAACCGACCATCTGGATCATCTCCATGGCTTTGGCTTCGCGCTCTTCTTTCGCAACACCTCGTATCTCAAGGCCAAATGCAACGTTACCGAGCACGTCACGATGACTAATGAGTCCAAAGCTCTGGAACACCATGGATACTTTGGTGCGGCGGTATTCCAGCAGCTCTTCTTTGTTGAACTTCTCAATATCGCGTCCTTCAAAGTAGATGTTGCCTGAGGTGGCAGGATGCAATCGGTTCAGGCATCGCACAACCGTCGACTTGCCCGAGCCGGACAAACCAATGAGCGTGAAGATCTTGCCGCGCTCGACATCGAACGAGATGTCGTCTACCGCGACGGTGACGCCCGTGTGCTTGAGGATATCCTCTTTGGAGCGCCCTGCTTTGAGCATTTCACGTGCCTGCGCTTTCTTCGACCCGAACATTTTCGTCAGGTGCTCGACGCGCAGGATGATATTTTCGTCTCCCGTCATGACACCGCCTCCTCTTGTTTCTTGACAATGCCCTGTGTGAGCCTGTCGAAAACGATAGCGATAATGACGATAGCCGCACCGGCGACGAAGCCGCGGCCCGGCTCAAGCCGGTTGATGCCGAGGATGACTTCGTGACCAAGACCGCCCAGTCCGATCAGTGAACACGTAACGACCATTGCAATGGCCATCATAATTGTCTGATTGACACCGGCCATGATCGTTGGTATTGCCTGCGGTATTTGAACTTTAAAGAGTGACTGCCCCCTCGTTGCGCCAAAGGCTTTAGCCGCTTCGACCACTTCCACATCCACCTGCTGGATACCGAGGCTCGTCAGGCGAATAACTGGTGGCACGGCATAGATCGTCGTGGCGATAACGGACGGCGGACCCTGAAGTCCGAAGAACATAACGGCTGGGATCAGATAAACGAAGCTTGGCAGCGTCTGCATCGTATCGAGAATCGGCCGAATGATCGCATCGGCGCGCTTATTCGAAGACATGAGCACACCCGCCGGTAGACCAATGACGATTGAGATGATCACCGATGTGACAATGACCGTCAATGTCTCGTTCATCATCTCCCAGTATCCGACGCTCCCGATGAAAAACATCATGATAGTAAACGCAATGGCACGCGTCCACTTACGAGATGTCCGATAGGCTGCAACGAATATTAAAGCGAGTAGTACCCACCACGGAATCCAATTGATCACTGCACCAACGCCGTCGAGTATACCATCTAAAATGTCGCTGATGGCATCAAAAAACGGTTTCCAATGTGCGACCATCCAATAAACAGCATCAGTGATCGGATTCTTAAGGTTGATGAAGATTTCTTCAGGAAAGTTGAGTATCCAATCTGGCAATTAAACCACTCCCCTGTTACGCGTTCAGCGCGGCGCGTACCATTTCGGCTTTGTCGGCTGGGAGCCACTGATCAATCAGCTCGTCATGCTGCATCAGGAACCATTTGGCGGTATCCATCATCTCAGCTTCATTTGTCTGCAGATAGCCCAGTGCCTCGTTCGTCAAAGCGCTGGAGGTGTGGTACTTACTCAGGAATTCACAATATTCCGGTGCTGCTTCGTAGAAATCTTTAGAAACGCAGACCGTAACATCTACAGACGGGCATTCCGTCTCACCAGCCTGAAAGGCCGCATCATCGACATATGGAGCGTCGCCGAGCAGCACCATGTCGTATTTACCAATCAGCCATGTCGGCTCCCAGTAATACCCAACGACAGCTTCGCCTGCTTCGTAAGCACCGGCGAACGATGCAGCCAGCGCTGCGTCGGAACCGGGATCAACATAATTAAACGTTTCGTCAAGACCATAATACAGGTATTTAGCATGCATGATGTTATCAATCCCCCAACCGGAGGGAGCGCCAAGGATACGGCCCATACCGGCATCGTTGGGATCTTCAAAAACGTCAGGGTACATTTTCAGGTCTTCAACAGTTTTCAGGTCAGGCGCCATCGGATCAATGCCGCGCTCGGCATCGCCCTCTATCACATAACGGGGCACATACAGGCCCTGTGCATTGTCGTCAAAATTAGTACCCAGCTCGATAGATGTGCCGGCGGCGATATCTTCATCGTAGCGGTCGATATTGTCTGTCCAAACTTCAGAATAAACTGTTACCTCACCTGTCTGAAGCGACGCCCAGGTGATCGGTGTCGTACCGGAAATCTCATCTGTTTCCATGTCAAAGGCGTTTTCGGCAATGAACATCATCACCGCATTATGGAACTGAATGCTATCCCAGCCGGCATCGGCGAAGACAGCTTTCGGGGCTTCTTTCTTACCGCAAGCGGTAACAAGCGTCAGGGATAATACAAGTGCTATAATAATGGCTAATACTTTCTTCATATTTTTCCTCCTTTAATTTAAGCGCTTTACGTTGAAAGCGCCTTCACAGCATAGAATGCCCGTTTTTCCTAAATTCACCTCCTGATTGTTCACAAAAAGCTAATTTTGGGCATACATTCGATCTTTATCATATAAAAAATTGACGTTTGTGTCAAGGAAGGTGGGTTGGCGGCACTACTGGCGGCATCGCTTTAGCCCAGTAGCCGCAAGGGGTTGGTACGGCTTCACCTTTTTGTTTTTTTCAGACGTTTCCGGCCTATCAAACGGCTTTATCGTCGGATTTGACCGATCAACATTGCCCGAAGCGCCGCTTGGCTGTATAATAGCGGCATTATTAAAAGGTAGTTGCCATGAGACGATCTGACCGTCAAATCACTGACTTCGGCGACATCGTCGACGTTCTGCGCCGCTGCCGCGTGTGCCGTCTGGCCTTCATCGATAACGACGGCTACCCCTATATCGTGCCGCTCAACTTCGGCTTTCTGGCGTCGGGCGGACGTCTGACGTTCTACTTTCACAGCGCGCATGTCGGCAAAAAGATTGACTTAATCCGGCACGATCGGAAAGCCGCGTTCGAGTTTGACCTTGTCGGTCAACTCGTCGCCGGTGATGCGGCGTGCGATTATACAATGACCTACGAAAGCGTCTGCGGCACGGGCGATGTCACCGTCGTCACGGACGACGGCGAAAAAGCGCGCGGACTCGGTCTCATCATGCAGCAGTATGCACCAGATAGATCGTTCACGTTCGACGACGCCGCACTCCGCTCCGTCGCCGTCCTGAAGCTGGCGGTGCGCGAGATTACCGGCAAGCGTCTGATGGTTTGATGGATGATAGAGAACACCCCCGACCAATTGGTCGGGGGTGTTCTTCGCACTAAAATACTGTTGTTCATTTCAACTTATCAAGCCGCTTTTTCACTATTTTGTTTTCTTGCGATTAAACAAATGAAAGTTGATTTATACCTCTAATCGATGCCTAGTCATTTCTTTATTCGGGGATTACTACGATTTTGGTGTTGAATAATAATCTCATATGCATTTTTTTCGCTTTGTTGCGCTTTTTCAGCCTCAGCTTTTGAGACTTCTATTTCAGAAACACTGTTTATTAAGTCTCCTGTATTGTACTTAATAAAATATCTATTATTATCTTGGGAAACTGACAGCCAATCATTTGAGAATAAAATAACCATAATTACCTTTCCAATCAATCAATTTTTGTAACAGTATATTCCGTGGTTTTTGGCGAATCACTAATTGCTTCCATAAGATTAGCAGACGTAAATCCTCCTGGACCCCATTGATAATTTGCACCTAGTTCATTTCCAGTTGGAATTCTAAGACCTTTGGGGTTTAGTATATCAATTCTAACGGGATTACTGCCTAGCGAGCCGTTTGGAAGACCCAATAGATTTTCTAGAATTGAAATGTTACCGCTCGCCTTAGTTATCAATTCTGTCGCTTCGGTATAAGGAATAACAAATGTTCCTGTTGGTGGCCCAGCAGTTCCAGTTGGTGGCTTTGCAACAATTTTCGTCACACCATTCTTAAATATTGATAAATGCTGCTTAATGTATTCGGTTGTCAAATAACTATGTGGATCGGGTCTTGAACCCTTTTCGACCGAAGTAACATAATTATTTTTCCCAAAATAATCATATATACTTTTTAGAGTATTATCCACATATTTGTTTTGGGCCCCTGTACTTTCAGCTTCGTACTTATACTTCGCATTAACACCATTTTCTACATACTTCCTATATGCTTGGTTGAGTGTAATATCAGTGTCAACTAAATCCACCTCATCTTGAGTATACTGCGCGCCGGGGTCATTATCAAGATTTGACAGTTCGCCGATGTCAGCATCCTGCGCTGTATCTGACAGCGCGGCTGTCTCAACACCCATTTTGTCCGGCGTGTTAAGACTTTGGGCGATGAAGACCATGTCCGCCGGGAAAGCCGGTGGTGTGCCGTATGCGCCGGATTCAGCGGCTTTGAGAATACCAATCTCATTATCGGTCTTTTGTGCAAGCCTGTTGATATCCGTCACCGTTGTCATCGTACCGCCGACAGCGCCGGATGCCGCTATAAGCCGCTGTGTCAATTTGACTGTCTGCTCAATTTTTGCTATACTAAAGAGGCCGTAACGAGAAATCCTGTGAAATACCGGGTTTTTCGTTACTATTTTTGTGAATACTAAAAGAATACGGGATTATCCCGACGGAAACAAGGAGTGAATGCTTTTGGGCAGTAAATTTTCTATGACAATGGATGGCACTAAAATTCTTGAAAAGCAATGGACAGACTGGAAATGGCAGCTTAAGCACAGCATACAGAGCATTGATATGTTCGAAAAGCTTCTTGGTGTTCAGTTTGAGGCGGCGGAGCGGAAGAACCTTGAGCAAACGCTCGAAAAATTCCCGCTGTCGATCACGCCCTACTATTTATCGCTGATCAACAAGGACAATTACCGAGACGATCCTGTTTTTAAGCAGTCATTCCCAAACCCGAGCGAACTGATCATTCAGTCGCACGAGATGTCCGACCCGCTCGCCGAGGACCGCGACAGCCCCGTCCCGGGCTTGACGCACCGATATCCCGATCGGGTCCTGCTGCACGTGAGCAACGTATGCTCGATGTACTGCCGACACTGTACGCGTAAACGCAAGGTCGGCGATGTCGACAGCATCCCCGATAAAGAATGCATCATGCGCGGGATCGACTACATCCGCGAGCATCCGCAGGTACGTGACGTGCTGCTGTCGGGCGGCGATCCGTTTATGCTGCCGGACGATTTCCTCGACTGGATTTTGACCGAAGTACGCAAGATCGACCACGTCGAAGTGATCCGCATCGGCAGCCGGATGCCCGTCGTTCTTCCCTATCGCATCACGGACGATCTTGTCAATATGCTGAAGAAACACCACCCGATCTGGGTCAACACGCATTTTAACCACCCGCAGGAGATCACCACGTCGTCCAAGGCCGCGCTGCGAAAGATGGCAGACGCCGGCATCCCGCTCGGCAACCAGTCGGTGCTGCTGGCCGGTGTGAACGACTGCCCTGTCATTATGAAAAAGCTGGTGCACCTGCTCGTCAAGAACCGCATCCGGCCGTATTATTTGTATCAATGCGATCTGTCGGAGGGGCTGACGCACTTCAGAACGCCTGTCGGCAAGGGCATTGAGATCATCGAAAGCCTCATCGGCCATACGAGCGGCTTTGCCGTACCAACCTTCGTTATCGACGCACCGGGCGGCGGCGGCAAGATCCCCGTCATGCCCAATTATCTCATCTCTTGGTCGAACAACAAGGTCGTTCTGCGCAACTACGAGGGCGTCATCACGACCTACAGGGAACCGGATAACTACCAAGAGCCTGACTGCGCAGGTCAGTGTGAAGACTGCGGCATCAAGCACGAAGCAGAAGACTGGAACAAGGAAATCGGTATCAGTCAGCTCCTGAGCGACTTTGGCGAGGGCATCTCGCTCATTCCTGAAAACAACGAGCGATACGGCCGTCGCGATGAGTATGATCAGGATGAATGATCCCGTGTCAGACACCCGTACCGGCGACCGGATCGAGCGGCTCGGCCGCTCGCGCATCCAGCACGGCAAGGCCAACGACCGGATCTATTTAATGAAGCTTGATGGCTCGGACGTCCCCGATATCGTCGGGCAACTGCTGACGTTGGCGGAAAAGCAGCGCTATACGAAGATTTTCGCAAAAGTTCCCCGACAGTACGCCGCCGCGTTTATCGACGCTGGGTTTACCGACGAGGCATGCGTCCCGCGCTTTTTTAACGGTCGCGAGGATGCGCTGTTTCTGGCCAAATTCTTCGATGCGAAGCGCGCCGCACCGTCGGACGAGACGTTACTTCAGGCTGTACTCGACAAGGCGCAGCAGACAACTGCACAAGCTCCGGCCAATCTGCCCGACGGCCTGACGTCCCGCATCCTGACACCGTCAGACACGGACAAGCTTGCCGCGCTCTACGATACTGTCTTCGACTCGTACCCCTTCCCGATCGATGATCCGGCCTTCCTCAAAGACGCAATGGCCGACGAAACGGTTTATTTCGGTGTCTTTGACAACGGACGGCTCGTCGCGGCGTCGTCGTCCGAAATGGACATGTCTGCGCAAAACGCCGAAATGACGGACTTTGCCACGCACCCCGACTATCGGTCGCGCGGGTTTGCCGCCCATCTGCTCCAGGCGATGGAGCAGGACATGAAAACGCGCGGCATCGAGACGGTTTATACGATTGCGCGGTCGGTCTCCTACGGCATGAATATCACCTTTGCCAAGCTGGACTATCAATTTGCCGGCACGCTCGTGAACAACACCGACATCGGCGGCAGCCTCGAGAGCATGAACGTCTGGTATAAACCACTACGCTGATTCAGTCAATATAATAGTAAAGGGATGGCATTAGGCCATCCCTTTGTTGTGCTCTTTTTTACTACCCGAAACCTACAGCGTATTCATGCGCACAGCGCTGTCGAACGCGAGGACACTGCGCTCGCACTCCTCGTCATTCATGGTGATTTGCGCGCAGTAACGGCTGCCCTTCATCCGTTCAGACGCGTAGCACAGCCCGTTTGTGCGGCTGTCGAGGTACGGATGATCGATCTGATCGGGGTCGCCCGTCAGAATGATCTTCGTCCCGACGCCCACGCGCGTAACGATGCCCTTGATCTGCTTGGGCGTAAGGTTTTGCGCCTCGTCGATGATGACCCAGTTCTTCTGGATCGACCGACCGCGGATATAGGCAATGGCTTCTGTGGTGACGATATTGCGGTGGAACAGCTCCTCCACCTTGTCCCGCAGCTCGTTTTCGTTTTTGTAGCGTTCGTATTCATCGCTGTCGAGCAGTATCTCCAGATTGTCGACAACCGAGCGCATGAACGGGGCAAGCTTTTCCGTCTCGCTGCCGGGTAAAAAGCCGATGTCGTCGTCGAATTTGACGTTCGGGCGGCACACGAGGATCTTGCGGTACTGTTTTTCTTTTTGGAGCATAATCTTGTGCAGACCGACAGCCAGCGCAAAAAACGTTTTGGCCGTACCGGCTGCGCCCTTGATGATGACCAGCGGCACTTCCTCGCAGCTCATCATCAGCGCCTCCTGCATAAACGTCTGGCCGACGTTGCGCGTCCTGACGCCGAACGGACGCTCTTCTGTGTAGCGCAGCGTTACGAGCTGCTGTCCGTCAAACCGGCCGAGTGCCGTGTGCTTATTACTCTCGGTGCTTATCAGCGTGACAAACTCGTTGGGCGAGAGCGTGTACGGTACTTCTTCACCCGTCTGCTCGTCAATGGCGGCGATGTGCTTTAAATCAAGCTGGCCCTTTTTGTAAAACTCGTTAATCTTTTTGGCCGGGGCAAACAGGCGCGTACGCCCCTTGTACCCCTCATCCGGCCCGTCGACCTGCTCGTTTTTAAAGTCCTGTGCCGGGACACCGATGATGTCGCACTTAATGCGCTGAAAAACATCTTTGGTGACAAGAATCGCCGGCTGCCCCTTGTCGGTCAGGCCCTTGCAGATTTTAAGTATCCTGTTGTCGGCTTTATCGCCGTGCCACATCTCCGGCAGTACAATGTCAGAAAAATTCAGTTCTATACGCAAATTGCCGCCGCCCGGCAGCGCAACGCCGCGCGTCAGATCCCCTTTTTCGCGCAGGGCATCAAGCATGCGGGCCGTCTGTCTGGCATTGGCGCCAATTTCGTTCGACTCTTTTTTGATTTTATCCAGCTCTTCCAGAACGACTTCCGGGATGACAACATCGTTATCGCCAAAGGCCAAGATCGCGTTGGGTGTCTGTAAAAGGACGTTGGTGTCAAGTATGTATGTTTTTTTCACAAAGGTGCCCCCAGTACTTCAATACAGGTTAAGTATACGATGGTAACATTTCAGACGCGTGAGATATTTGTTAAATCTGTGTTTGAGCATCTCCTCCTATTTAAATTTTCGAATAATTCGATAAATTCTGAAGCTTTAACAGGCAAATTTTTCTAGCATATTTATCAATATGTCGTATTAACCAATTTTTACCGGTACATGATGTTGAGTTTCAGTCAATAAGCCAATACTTTTAACAATGCCTGACGTCTCGTGCCGCCAGCAGTGTTTAAGCGCTCAGCCGGCGAACAGATAGCTGTCCGGCTCCGGCCATTCCCCTTGAATTTCGGCGGCTGAATGATTGTCTGTAAAGTCGGAATTATCGAAGCAGTCGCTGCCCGGGGCACCAAAGGTCGCGTCGACGTTGACCCAGCGGTCTGTTTTATCGTCGTAAATCTCGTTCCACGAATGATCCAGCCAGTCCGCGCCGTTGAAGCCAAGCCCCGTGATGAGCCGGACAGGCACATCCACAGCGCGGCACATCGCCACAAATAAGCACGCGATGTCAAAGCACACGCCTGTCCGTTCGCCGAACGCCGGCACGGCGCCCGAATCGGTCGCAAATGCATCGATTTGAAGCTGCGCGGCTTTGTCCGTATCATAGGCGATGTTCTCGACAAGCCAATCATAAATAATCTCCGCCTTGATATAATCGTCCGTCTCGGCATCTACGAGGTCGATGGCTGTATTATCGATATCCGGGCAGGACAAAACGGCGTCGTCAACCGTCATACCGTTGATGTAGACCTTAATGAGCAGCTGCCGTCCCTCTGTCGACAAGCAGTCGACGGTCGATTCGATTGTCGCGCTGATAAAGTCTGGTATCCTGCGAGCCGCGCCGCTGGTCATGATCGGCTCGACCGCCACATCGTTGACAAGCTGGTACGCACGTGAGGCCTTGATATAGCCCCCGAGCGACGAGTTGACCGTCAGCAGTGCGTAACCGTGTAAGAGCAGTGAAAACGCCAGCACGAACCACGCGGCGCGCGGTAAATGCCACAGCGCACCGACCGTTCGTCGGGCAACCGCGTGCGAGGCACCGAGCAGCCACGCCATCCGCTTGGCAAGCGGCGCAAGTACGCGATGGATGAGCGGCTGTGCCAGCAGGTGCAGCACACCGCTGAAGATAACCGTCAAGATGAGCAGCAGCAACGCATATGCCAAAATATCCGATGTATCGGCCGATACGTCGAGTCCGGGAACGGCGCGAAAAACGGACGTGACAATATTGTCGACATTCGGATCGAACACCGTATCTGTAATCCATACGGCCAAGGCTGCGGCTAGTGCAAAGACAACAAGCCCGACGGCGGTCGTCATCGACGCGAAGAACCGTGCGCGCGTGGGCGGGCGGACGGCACCGGCAGCAAGCGGCGCTAAAAACAGACCGATCAGTAATACCGATATCAAGTTGATGCTGCTTTGCGACATAAAAGACTGCTCCCCACCGCGCCGGCGCGCAATTTCTGCCTTTAGTATGCCTGCTTTTTCCAGTTTCAAAACAAATACTGTCTAAACCGAGCCAATAAAAACACCGTCCGAGTTTCGAACGGTGTTTTCTTATTCTCTTTAATTTTTGAATATTAGTTCATTTTATTATATATTCAGATTATCTTGGCGTTTATGGGCGTTATATGGATATTTGTCCATTCTCTATCGCCTCGCGCAACAGGACGACTCGCTTTTCAATGCGCTCGATAATATCAAGGAATACCGCGTCAGTTTGACCTGACGGATCGTCTAATCCCCAGTCCTCGCGGTGCTTGCAGGGCATATACGGGCACTCGACACCGCAGCCCATTGTGATCAGAATATCGGGCGGTCGTATGTCGACAAGCAGCTTCGGGTGCTGCGTTTGCGTCATGTCGATACCGTGGCGCTCACGCATCAGGCGCACGGCATCGCGGTTGATGGCGTCGGCTGGATGTGTACCGGCCGAGCAGCTGTCATACACGTCACCGGCCAGCTTTTTTGACCATGCTTCGGCGATCTGGCTGCGGCAGGAATTATGGACGCAGACAAACGCGACAGTCGGTCTAGGCATTTTTGAACCACCCCTTCGTGCTGTTGGCGATCTTGACAAGCGTGAGCATCACCGGCACCTCAACAAGTACGCCGACGATCGTCGCCAGCGCGACGGGGCTCTCAGCGCCGAACAAGGCAATCGCGACGGCGACGGCCAGCTCAAAAAAGTTGGACGCGCCGATCATTCCCGCCGGCGCCGCGATCTTGTGCTCAAGTTTCAGCGCGCGGCTGGCGAAATACGCGATAAAAAAGATCAGGAACGTCTGGATAATCAGCGGCACGGCAATCAGCCCGATGTGCAGCGGATTGTCGAGGATAACGCCACCCTGGAACGAAAAGATAATGACCAGTGTCAGCAGCAGCCCGCCAATGGTGATGTTGCCGAATCTAGGTATAAAACGCTTCTCGAAGTGTTCGGTGCCATGCTTTTTTGTAATGATTTTACGCGTAAGCGCGCCGCCCGCCAGCGGGATGACGACAAATAACACGACCGACAAGATCAGCGTATCCCACGGAATCGCCACGCCGCTCACACCAAGTAAAAACGCGACGATCGGTGTAAACGCGATGAGGATGATAATGTCGTTCGTCGCGACTTGAACGACGGTGTACGCCGGATCGCCCTTCGTCAGGTGGCTCCAGACAAAGACCATCGCCGTACACGGCGCGGCGCCGAGTAAAATCGCACCGGCCAGGTAGTCCTTGGCAAGCTCCGGCGGTATGAGGGTCTTGAAAATCACGTTGAAGAATAAGTACGCGATGCCAAACATCGTGAACGGCTTGATCAGCCAGTTCGTCGTCCATGTTACGAAAAGTCCTTTCGGGCTTTTTCGGACATTCCTGATACTTTGAAAATCAACCTTGAGCATCATCGGGTAAATCATAAGCCAGATGAGTATGGCAATCGGAATCGAGACATTAGCGTATTCAAAGCGGCCTAAAAAAGCCGGTACCGCGGGCAAAAACCGCCCGATTAAAACGCCCGCAACCATGCACAGCGCGACCCAGACCGTCAGGTATCGCTCAAAAAAGCTGATGCCAGTTTTTGTGTCTTTTTCCATTGGACCCACCTTCTTTCAAGATGCTGTCATTATGCTTTTTGTAGTAGCTTAACGACCTCATCGGTCTTTAAAACCTTGCCGTAGGATAAAACCTTGCCGTCGAAGACGAGCGCCGGTGTACTCATAACGCCGTATGCCGCGATCTGTGCGTAATCGCGCACATGATCGATGGTCGTATCCATACCGAGCTGCTCAAGCGCAGCCCTGACCGAAGCCTCAAGCTGATTACATTTCGCGCAGCCGCTGCCCAGAACTTTAACCCGCGCGCCTTTCGCTGTTGTATTTTCCGCTTTCTCGGCAGCTTCTGCGCGGCAATCACAGCGTCCATCTGATTTCGGAATCACTTTTTTCTTAGCAAATAGTGCCATACTGTATACTCCTTAAGACCTAATTGTATTTTTATCACCTGATGTGTTTGCAAACCTGCAAGATTCACCTAAATAATATAAGGCTGAAGTGCGTTGAATAAATAGCCGACGAGAATGATACCAACGGTGCAAATAACAATAAACAGCGCCAGTAATTTCGGCTTTACCGCTTTTCGCAGCAAGATCATAGACGGCAGAGATAGCGTTGTCACCGCCATCATGAACGCCAGTATCGACCCGAGCAGCGCACCTTTTGAAAGCAGCGCCTCCGCGATCGGTATCGTGCCGAATATATCAGCGTACATCGGCACGCCGACGAGCGTCGCCAATATGACGCCGAAGGGATTATCGCTGCCCAGTACTGCCGCGATCCACGTCTGCGGAATCCAGTTGTGAATCACCGCGCCGATGCCGACGCCAATCAGAATATACGGGAAAACTTTCTTGAATGTACCGAGCATCTGCTCTTTCGAGTATATCAGCCGATCTTTAACCGTCAGTTCCGGCGCGTCGATATCAACGCCGCCTGCGGTCATGATGAAGCTCTCCACGTATTTTTCCATGTGCAGCTTTTCAATGATTCGTCCGCCGATGATGGCAACGATCAGTCCGACGACGACGTATATCAAGGCGACTTTTGCGCCAAATATGCTCATCAGCAGCAGCAAAGAGCCCAAATCGACCATCGGCGATGAGATCAGAAATGAAAACGTGACACCCACCGGCAGTCCGGCTGAAGAAAATCCGATAAACAGCGGTATCGACGAACACGAACAGAACGGCGTCACCGTACCAAGCAGCGCCGCAACAGCATTCGCGCCGACGCCCCTGAAGCGCCCAAGAATTTTCTTGCTTCGCTCCGGTGGAAAAAAGCTCTGGATATAGCTGATGATAAAGATAAGCAGGCATAACAGAATCGTGATCTTGATCACGTCATACAGGAAAAATTGGACGCTTCCCACCCACCGGTTCTCGCCATCCAACCTGAGGCTCGTCAGAATGCTGCCGATCAGCTCATTGAGCCATTTCATCCCGAGTATTTGATTTTGAAAGAATTCCCATACAGTCTTAACGTATTGCAAACTATTCACCTGCGATTATATTGAATTTAACGAAACGTCGAAGCGCCCGGCGGGTGTTTACCGCTGATTCTCTGTGCTTGCACCGCAGGCTTTTAAGACGCATCCTGTTGTCTGCTTGGCCTGGCTCGCCCGCTCCCGCGCCTCCTCCAGCCCCGGCAGCGCAGCCAGCCTCTCAGCAAGGTACGCCGCGAGATCTTTGTGCTGTTTGATAAACGTCTCGTCTACCCTGTAATGAGACCACTGTGCATGCTTGCTGCTGGTGACGATCCCGGCGTTTTTAAGCACCGTCAGGTGGCGCGACGCGTTCGACTGCGTCAGCCCCAGGCCGCCCTCGATCTCGCACACACACAGCTCCGATCCCCAAAGCAGCGCGAGTATCCGCAGGCGCGTATCGTCTGAGAGTGCTTTGAACAGTTGAAGCATTTGCTCACCCCTTAATATATGCGTATATAATCATTTACGCATATATTAGCAAACATAAAAGCCGCTGTCAACGGCTTTTGTGTTAATTCTGCGTTAAATAGGCGCTCATCATGCAAACCACCGGCGTGCGCGGTTAGCGCCCCAATTTAAACTTGACGCTGTTACAGGCCAAGCGCCGTCCAGACGTCGTGATTCGTCATCTGTGTGCCAAGCTGCGTGTATGGCAGGACAATCTCAACGTGGCCACCGAGCGCGTACGGCACGCCAACGGAGACAACCAGCGAATCTGTCGTCAGGAACGACTGTGTTTCGGCGCCGTCCGTATCGGCATACGCGAGCATCGTCAGCCAGCCCTCTGTTCCGCTTGAATCAAGGTAGTCGATGATATCCTGGCGGATTCCCGGTGTTATATCATAGCTCATCGACGTATATTCTGCGTTTTTAAGCATCTCGACAAAATCGGCGTCGACCTTCACGAGATCGTTGAGACGCACGCTTTGCTTGTTGGCGGCGTCCAGAATCAGCGTATGCAGAAATGTATACGGATGCGCCGCGCCCTGCGTGCTGGAGTAGCCGTCAAAAATCACACAGAACACGTCCGCCGTGTTGAGGGTAACAGTGTCGACAATCTCATAATCTGTTTCAGACGGATCAATCCCGTCCGTCCCGTTCAGCGCCGCGTCAGATATAAACTGATTGAGCGCAGACTGCGCTGCGAGGTCGACCATACCGGTCAGTTCCGGATATTTGATACTGATACCGCCATTGTTATACGTCACATCAGTATACGTGTGCGGTGCCGACGGTGATACTACCGCAGACGGCGGCGCCGAGCTATCAGAAGCGGACGGCGATGCTGTGCTATCGGACGCGGACGGCGACGCCGTGCTATCGGACGCCGACGGCGATGCCGCTGTTGTGTCGCTTTCCGACGCGGACGGTGACTGCGACGATGACGGTGATTCGTCCAGACCCCCAACGAGATCAAGCAGGCTGCAGCCGCCGAGCAATAGGAGCGCGGCAAGCAGCGCAGCAATCATTATAAATACAGTTAAACGCTTCATTTTATCCCCTTCGATGTACACTTTTAATGATTATCCACCCTGTGTTTTGTACTTATTATACACAACAGCAACGGGTACTGTCCAGATAAATTACTTTTTCTGGCATCATATTTTAGGCGACAGCCCCAAAAAATATGCGACATGACTTGATGGCACGGCGCGTACGGCTTATAATAGTGCAAGCTCGGGTTCGCCCGTCATTAATTAACTTGGAGACCACCATGATCATTGATTTCCATACGCACGTTTTCCCGGATGAGCTGGCCGAGCGCGCCATACGGCTCCTATGTGAAAACATCGAAGAAATATTCACCCCCGTGACGGACGGAACGCTCGCCGGGCTGGTTGGGTACATGGACGTATCCGGCATTGACATTTCTGTGCTCCAGCCGGTCGTCACGAAGCCGAAACAGTTTCAGCCGCTCAACGACTGGGCCGCATCGATCCAGAGCGCACGGATCGTCTCGTTCGGCGGCATTTATCCGCATACCGACGACTATAAACGCGACATTGACTACGTCGTGTCGCTTGGTCTTAAGGGCCTGAAATTCCATTGCGAATATCAGGATTTTTATGTTGACGCACCGGAGATGCTGCGGATTTATGATTACGCATTCTCGCGCGGGCTGATTGTGCTGCACCACGCCGGCCTAGACCCCGCTTACGGTGATCCGCCGAAATCGAGCCCGAAGCGCTTTGCCGCTATTGCCGACGCGATGCGCGGCGGCACACTCGTCGCGGCGCATCTCGGCGGCTGGAACGAATGGGACGACGTCGAGCGCTGGATCGTCGGGAAAAACATTTACCTTGATACGTCCACCGGTTTTGAGCATTTCCCGACAGACCAGTTTTTACGCATCGTCGAAAACCACGGCGCAGACAAAATCCTATTTGCGTCCGACTCGCCGTGGAGCGACGCGGTAACGGAGCTGCAGTGTCTGCGCGCGCTCCCGCTCAGCGAGGACAGCAAGAATAAGATTCTCGGCGCTAACGCGCAGAAGCTGCTGGGTCTTTAAACGCTAAAAGACGGCTTATGCCGTCTTTTTTATTACGCTTGACCTGCTAACTTATCGAGCCCATCCGCATCGAGGTTGTAGAGCGTCCACTCGTCGGCGGCTACGGCGCCCATCTGCTTATAAAACCGAATGCTCGGCGTGTTCCAGTCAAGGCATGCCCACGCAAGCCGACCAAGGCCGCGCTCGCGGCACAATGCCGCCAGGTATTGAAATATCCGACGGCCGTAGCCGCGCCCGCGGTACGCCGGACGGATGAAGAGGTCCTCCAGATAGATCCCGGCACGGCCGTCAAACGTTGAAACGAGTCCATAAAACAGCGCGAAGCCTACCGGCTCGCCGTCGACTTCACCGACGACGGCTTCCGCCGTCTTCTTGTCAAACAGCCACTCGTGCAGCGCCGTTTCCGTTATTTTGACCTGATCAAGCACGTGCTCGTAATCGGCCAACTCGCGGATAAGCGTATAGATCACCGGTACGTCGGCCGGTTCCGCCGGACGGATGATAAAGTCGTCCATCGTTGATTTACCCCCTTGTTCAGTGTTCAGACAGTCTCGACGATATCCGCCGGCGCCCCGGCGCGCAGCTTCTCACGCTGCTTTTCGGCCAGCGTGTTCGTGTCGAGCGTCGACCGGTATACGACGAAGCGGCAAAACAGGAACTCCGACACAAAGTTAATGACCATCGTGCCCAGCAGCACAACGTATTCATTCCAGCCGATGCTGGTCAGCGCGTCGCCCCACCATGTCGACAGCGGCGTAAATACGAGATAATAGGCGGTCACCTTCAGCATCGCCAACGGAATATTGGCCGCCGACTTGAAGGTAAAGTGACGGTTGACCGTAAAGTTGTACAGCACCGACAGCGCTAAAGCGATCAAATACATCGGCCAGTATGACCACGTCGTAAGCAGGTCAAGCGCCGTAAAGCTGGCAACCTGAATAACGCCTGCCGATATTGAAAACAGCGTGAATTTAAGAAAACGCACAGCGTTTTCCCGCGACCCGAAAAATCCCATCGTCTGCTCCCCTCACCGCCGGACAACGGCAGTATTTGCCACTATTATAGGATACGCCGCCATATATTACAAGACGGAAAGGCCGATCGTCCTGCAACACAAAACGCCGGGAAAACCCGGCGTTTTGTCTGTTAATACGTATTGGCGCTGGAGACGTCCATCAGCGGCTTGCGCGGACGCGCCGGCGTGTCTCCCGACGGATAGCCGACCGGCGTAAACGCCACAACGCTGACGTCCTCGGGGATATCGAGAACTTTTTTAACCTTGTCGGCGAAAAAGTGCCCGAGCCAGCAGGTCCCCAACCCCAGCTCATGCGCCTCAAGTATCATGTATGACAGCGCGATCGAGCAGTCGACGGTGTCGGTCGGCTGTCCGCAGTCCATCGTGCGGCGCGCCGTGCCGCACACGACGATCGCCGCGGGCGCCTGCCCGACAAATGGCTGCCCGTCGGCCGCGTCCATGAGCTGATTGATCTTCTCTCGATCGGTCACAAGTATAAAACGCCAATTCTGGCTGTTGGCCGACGACGGCGACAACCGACCGGCCTCGAGTATTGCCGTGAGCTTTTCCGGCTCGACAGGCTGACTACTATAGCTGCGAACGCTGCGACGCGTCCGGATGGCTTCCATGACGTCCATATAGATCCTCCACATTTCTGATTTTTCTTTACCCATCGTACCACGATACGGCGGATTTGATCAAGGTCGGCCGCTATTCTGCCCCGCCGATTAAGATACTGATCATTAAAATGATGAATACTGCCGACGTGATGATAACGTACAGCGTGTCCTTTTGCCTGGCAAACGCAAAGGCGGACAGCAGTATGCGCGCGAACGGCGTCATGATCAGGATAAAAAGGCCCAAAAGAATGACCGCGTACGGGCGAAAGGCCGCGATGCCCGCCAAAATAACGCGCGGATCTGTCGGGAAGCTGTCGCCGGGATACCCACTCGCGCCGGTGACGAGATATGCGATGAATCCGACGAGGATAACGCCGGCGCTTATCAGCACCATGACACGAATAACCCGCGCGATCTTCAGCTCGGCCGAGTCAACGTCGTGCTTCATCCCGGCAGCACCCCCTTCAGGATCATCTGAATCGCCACGAACGCCAACACCGGCACGAAGATGATCCGAATGACGCGGTTATCCAGCCGCTGCATCACCTGCGCACCGACCGTCGCGCCAATCAGAACGCCAAGTGCTACAGGTCCGGCGATTTTCGGGTCGATCGTGCCGCGGAAAAAGTAGACGCCGGCGCTGGCTGCCGCCGTGACGCCGATCATGAAGTTGCTTGTCGCGCTCGAAACCTTGAGTGGCAGGCGCATAAACAGATCCATCGCCGTCACCTTCAGCGCGCCGCTGCCGACGCCGAGCAAACCCGACATGGTGCCGGCAAGGTACATCAGACCCAGCCCGCCGAAAACACCGGAGACCTTATACGGTACCAGCTCGCCCGTAGCATTATCACGATAATCGCTGTTGAGCTGCAGCTTTTCAGCGAGCGGATCCTCCCTGCCCTGCTTAGACGCCCTCGGTTTGAGCTTACGCAGCATCATGACCGCCGAGTAGAGCATCAGCGCGCCGAAAATGATAAACAGATACGTCGGCTCGATGACACCGCTGAGGTATGCGCCGGTGATCGCGCCGAGCGTCGTGCCGACGCACAAAAATATTGCCACACGCACGTTCGTCAGGCGGCTTTTTAAGAAGGCTGCCGCCGAGCCGCTCGATGTAGCGATAATAGACACAATGCTTGCGCCGATGGCGTAGGTAATATCAACATGAAACAGCAGCGTCAACGCCGGTGTGACGACGATACCGCCGCCGAGCCCCAGAAGCGCGCCGAGAAAACCCGCCACGACGGCGATCAGCAGTAAAATCAGTACGTTATCCAAACACAGGCTCCTTCATGATGCGTTATGACCGCGGCGCTTTTTTGACCGGCGCTTGGCATAACGCTGAACCAGCCCGACGACGGGCCGGAAGTAAAACTTCTCCATTTCCTTGGCAACGGCTTTCAGCTCGCGCCGGATCGGGATGCTCTGCGGGCACTTCTTCTCGCACGCCCCGCACTCGATGCACTTTGAAGCATATCCAGGACGGCTGCCGTCAAACCCCGACATCCGGAACAGGTACGACGACTCGCGTCCGAGCGTCTTGTGCACGAACTTGTCGTTGTACAGCGAGAAGCATGACGGGATGTCGACGCCTGCTGGGCACGGCAGGCAGTAGCCGCAGCCGGTGCACGGCACTTTCACCGTACGCTCGATGACGGCGCGCACGGCGTCAAACATACCCAGTTCGTCCGCCGAGAGGCTGTTCGGCGCCGCCTCAGACGCAACACGAACGTTTTCGTCGAGCTGAGATTGCTCGTTCATACCCGATAGCACAACTGATACATCCGGATCGTTCCAGACCCAGCGCAATCCCCATTCCGCCGCCGAGCGTTTAACCGGTGCTTCGCCAAAGATCGAATAGACCGCATCCGGCAGCTTGTCGACGAGAAAGCCGCCGCGCAGCGGCTCCATCACGGCAATGCCGATGCCCTTGGCGGCGGCGTACCGCAACCCGTCGCGCCCGGCCTGATTGTTTTCGTCAAAGTAATTGTATTGTATTTGCGCCATATCCCACGGGTATTCGTCGATGATTTTGACGAAATCGTCTTTCCAGCCGTGATAGGAAAACGCCGCACGCCGTATTTTACCCGACTGCTTGGCTTTTTCCAGGAAATCCTCAACGCCAAGCTCCTTGAGCCGCGTCCAGCCGTCGTAAGACATGAGGCTGTGCAGCAGATAGTAATCGATAGTGTCGGTCTTAAGCCGCGCGAGCTGGACGTCAAGCAGGCGGTCCATGTCTTCACGCGCGCGCACCTGAACAGGCGGCAGCTTGGTAGCAAGCAGCACCTTGTCTCGCCGACCCCCGCTCAGGATGTTGCCGACAGCCGCTTCGTTACCGAAGTACAAGTACGCCGTATCTAAATAGTTGACGCCCTGCTCGATCGCCGAGGCGATCAGGCGCTCGGATTTTTGCTCGTCTATCCGTCCGCCGCTGCGCGGCAGGCGCATACAGCCGAAGCCGAGGCTCGAAACCATATCGCCGGTGTTGCCCATTTTACGGTATTGCATTTCGGCCTCCTAGCGCCAGTCGGCAAACGCCGTGTCGAGATCGTCTGTATAGCCGCAGTGCGCTGTAAATACGCAGCGCACGTTGTCCAGCCGCGCGACCTTGCGCACCGACTGCTTTTGCTGCTCATAGTCCATCGTATAGTGCCGCCCGACAAACACCTTGCCGTCAGACAGCTTGCAGGTATCGCCCATAAACAGATGCTGCTCGTCAACGTGATACGCCATCGAGCCGGGCGTATGTCCGGGCGTTTCAATCGCACGGATGCGCGCATCGCCGACCTCGACAACGTCGCCCTCTCGGAGCAGCGTATAGCCGCGCCGGATGCGCGGGCTGCGCACGGCGCGCCGGATGTTGCGCACCCCCGTGATCATCGGCTCCTCGGCGTGCGATAAGTAGATTTTTGCGTTTTTGAACACGCCGAGTCCCTGCGTATGGTCGATGTCCGCGTGCGATAAAAATACGTGCGTCACGGTGTTGGGGTCAATACCCAGCTTGTCAAGCTCTGCCCGAATAACCGACGGGCGGTAGCCGGCGTCAAACGCGATAAACGCGTCTCCGACACGGTAGAGGAAAAGGTTAACCGTATCGGCACGGACGACATACAGCGTGTCGTTCACCGCACCCGTGTCGCACGGGCGGAGATAAAGCTTGTCCGACATGCGCGTATTCAAGCGATGGATGAGTTTTTTACGAATCGGCGAGGGCATAATTACCGTCCTTTAATGACTTGTTTGTCTTTCTTTCGTACCGACGCAACGGACAGACCGCACTGGAATGACAGTTCATCCGCGGCAGATCCCTTACGCGTTATTTCTCTTATTATATGCCCGGATCGATTCACAGACAAGTTTTAATTCACTTTGCACTGCATGAAATGCCGGACGTCGTCAGCGCCGCAGGCCCCCGCCATATTTATTTAACAAATAAATACGATTTGGTTAATATGCCCACAGGCACGCAGTCACTCCCGTATGATATAATCACGGCAAATAACTATCTTTACTTAAAGGAGTAGCTGCTTTGAAAAAACAATCTGTTCATGGCACGCAACTGGTGATGGTCATCATTGCGCTCATGGCGACCCTTCTGATGGCTGCACTCGATTCCACCATCGTCAGTACGGCGATGAAAACAATCGTCGGCGAGCTTCAGGGGATCGAGTTATACGCCTGGCCATTCACGATCTATATGCTGACCTCTACCATCGTCATCCCCATCTCCGGCGGTCTCGCGGATATCTTTGGCCGCAAGCCGATCTTCTTAATCGGTATTTTCACGTTTTTAGCCGGCTCAGCGCTGTGCGGTCTGTCTCAGAGTATGATATTTCTGATTTTCTCGCGCGGCATTCAAGGCCTTGGCGGCGGTATCCTAATGACAAGCGTCTTCACCGTCGTCGCCGACCTGTTCCCCCCGCAGCTGCGCGGAAAATATATGGGGATCGTCACAAGCGTATTCGCGCTGTCGAGCATTGTCGGCCCGCTGCTCGGCGGGCTGATTACGGATTATCTCAACTGGCGCTGGATCTTTTACATCAACATCCCGATCGGCGTCGTGGCCGTCATTCTGATGGTTTTATTCATGCCCAACTTTAAAGCCGATAAGAAAACAACAAAGATCGACACCGGCGGCACCATCTTCATTATATTGGCGCTCGTGCCGCTGTTGCTGGCGTTCACCTTTGCCGGCTCGACCTACGCTTGGGGCTCGATTCAGGTCATCGGCCTGTTCGTGTTGTCCGCGGCAATGATGGCTGCATTCATATACGTCGAGTCGCGTGCGTGTAATCCGATCGTCCCGCTGACCTTTTTTAAGAACCGGGAAATCGGCGTCGCGCTTATAACCGGCTTTTTCGCCAATGCCGTGTTTTATTCCGCCATCATCTACATTCCGTACTTCGTGCAGGGTGTTCTCGGAACGTCGGCGACGACGTCGGGCGCCGTCACGCTGCCGCTGACGATCGGCGTAATGACGACAAGTAATATTGTCGGTGTCTTTTTATCGCACAAAAGCACATATTTCCGTCCGATTATGATCTTCGCGTTTGTTTTCGGCGGTATCGGCGCGCTACTGCTTTCCATGCTGACGGCAGACAGCTCATATTTGTCGGTTATCATCTATATGATCATTTTCGGTGCCGGGATCGGCGTCACGATGCCGGTCGTCAACACCAATGTGCAAAACGCCGCCCCCTTTGAGCAGCTGGCCGCCGCGACCGGCGCGGCTCAGTTCTTCCGCATGATCGGCGCGACGGTCAGCTCGGCCGTCTTCGGCACCGTTATGACCACGACGATGGCACGCGGCTTTCTCGGTCTCGATCTGTCCGGCGTACCGGAGCGCATCCGCGCTGCACTGGGCAGCGCGCAGGTCATCACCGATCCCGACGCACTGTCCGGAATCATCGCCGAAACACCGCCGGAACAGCTCGGCGCGGTACAGCAGGCGATTGCCAGCGCCAAAGACATTCTTGTCAGCGGTGTCAGTAATGTATTTTTAGTCGGCGTTGCCATCAGCATCGTCGGGCTGATCATCAGCTTCTGGTTCAAAGGCGCGCCGATGCAAATTCAGCATCTGAGCCCCGAGGACGAGGCCTGCGACGTACCGCCAACTCAGACGGATACGGCAGAATAACGCACAAACCGGACGCGAAAGCGTCCGGTTTTCTTATTCGTGGGGGCTAACCGCCTCTGACTGATCGATAAACGGCGTATACATCATCAGCGCGTGGTTTTCCGTCACATACTCCTCATGCAGCAGCCGCCCGTCTAAATCGTACACATTTCGGTAAAGCTCGTTATGCCTGCTGAAGCCACCCCAGTACTCGCCGGCGAAGCAGTGGTTTTTCTCGACAATCTCGTACATACAGTCCGGCGGATATTCCGCGCGCCACTGCCCTTCCAGCTCGTCGGCGCCGACATGCACCCGCAGCTGAAACGATTGGTCGGTCTTGTTTTTAATCATCAGGTCGCCATAGGGATAAAAGCACGTCGCGCCGCTGCCGAACGGCTGCGTCCGGGACGAATCCGGGAATACATCATACCCGTGACGATGGCGCTCGACCACGGTCAGCGGCGTGTGCAGCGTCATCCAGTAAATCAGATTCGACAGCTGGCACAATCCCCCGCCGCAAGTCGTCACGACCTTGCCGCCTTTGAGCGCGACGCCGTCCAGATAGCCTTTTCTATATGTTGGCCTGCCGATGAGCCGCCAGTAGCTGAGCACCTCGCCCGGCCGGACGAGCACGCCGTCGAGCTTCTCCACGGCGAGGCGCAGATTAACAACTTTATTGCGCTGCCACTGCATGTCAACCTCTTTGAGCCTTCGCAGCAAGATCGTCGCGTGCTCAGCGTGTACATGCGGCAGCTGAATGTCACGGGTTGTAACGGCGAAACAGCGTGCCCGCGTCAGCCAGAGGACATATCGCCGCCATGTGTGCAGCGTCTGCGCGAGTTTATAGCGCAGCGGCGAGCGCGCCCGAGGCTTTTCAACTGGTTGATGCATGGTCAAACACCTCAGCTTTCTGCCTTCAGCGACAGTTTTTCGACGCACACGACTAATTTGTTGTAAAACATCTGTTTTTTTGCAAATGTGACTTTATTCGACGCCGGTCAGGCAGTATACTTACAAGTAAGAGTAATTTTCGCGGCAGACGGCCTGTCTGCCGCCTGCGCCAAGGGAGGGTGACGATATGACCGGCAAGACACCGCGTGCCAAGCGCGGCATCTCAATCCGACGCATCTGCACAGAGCACGAAGCATACGTTCTGCGTCAACTCGAAAGCGGCAGCGACCCGGACGCGGTCATGAAACTGCACGCCACTAAAATCGCCTGGCTGCAGCATGAGCGGCTCGTGCATTTAATCGTAACACTTATATTTACCGTCTTATTTCTGTTTTCCATCTGGCTGTTTTTGTCTGTAACCGGTTCGCTCACGCTGGCGCTCGTTGCGCTTGTGCTGATTGTACTGGCCGTTTACATACACCACTATTTTTATCTGGAAAACACGGTGCAAGCCTGGTACACGCTGTACGACAGACTTTATCACCAGCTTTACTAATTGATAAAGCACCCACAGATGTGGGTGCTTTTTTTAGTCACGCAGCGCGGCTCTTTCGCGTTAAAAAGCGCGGTTTGCTGGTGGCGATCGTCGCCATATATAGGATAAACGACAGTGCCATCAGGATGGCGGCAATCCAGTAAATCCAGTTATAGCCCGACACATCGGCGACAAATCCAAATACGAAGCCACCAAGTGAAAATCCAATATCAATCGACGAAAAGAACGCGGCCGACGCCGTGCCGCGTCGCTGCGGTGAGCAGCGCTTGAATACCAGTGAATTCATTGCCGGCATGACGGCGCCGTTGCACAGGCCGATCGGGAGCGCAATGAGAAATAAGCCAACCGACGACTGGATAAACGGAATAACGCCCAAGCACACCATAAGCCCGAGCAGGCCTGGTATCACGACAATATCCGTGCCGCGGCGGTCGGTCGTTCGCCCGAGCAGAATACGCGACACCAGAAGGCCGACCGATGAGACTGTAAAAAACAGCCCGATATTGCCGAAGCCGCGGTCCTTTGCAAGTAGCGGGAGAAACGTATTAATACTGCTGACCGCAAAAAAGTTTAATATCATCACGGCAGCCGGCAGAAAGACGGTATATTCAAAGCCAAGAAATGTTTTAGGCAGCGGTGTTGTATCCGGCTGCTCCTTCGGTACGTCCGTGACCACTTGCGCTTTTTGCGCGCGGCGCGTCTTTCGTTCATAGGAAATCGTCGCACCGAGAATCATGCTCACCAGACAAATCCCGGCCGACAGATAAAACAGCTTATGAAAGCTGGCAATCTCACCGTCTCCGACAACTGTCAGCGCAACAAACGGCGCGAACGCCGACGCAACCGTCCCGTACAGGCCGTAGTATCCGATACCCTCCGCCAGACGCGACGGGGGGATGACGTCGGCTGCGGCCGCACCGGAATTCGTCGAAAACATGCCGAAGCCCAGCCCGTTGATCACGCGAATTGCCAGCAGCAGTGCAATCGATGCCGTCAGTCCGTATAATGCACAGGCGCCCGCGCAAATCGCGGCGCCCATAATAAGCATCCGGACACGACCGATACGGTCCGACAACATGCCGGAAACCGGCCGTGCTATCAGCGCCGACAGTGAATAGGCCGTCAGCATCAAGCCGCCGTATATATTCACGCCGCTAATCTTCGCGGCATATAGCGGCAGCGCCGTGAAGAAAAAGTAATTACAGAAGGATACACCGGCAGACGCAGCGATGATGGTAATATAGTCTTTTGTCCAGAGGCGTTCTTTTGTTGGTTGATGATTCATTTAGGCTCTTCTTCCGTTTGTAATGTCAGGCCGTCAGATCGCAGCCTGTCGGCATATGTAAAAACCGACATAGGCGGCGCGGATTCGATCCATCGGCTTCATCGGCCGATTATTAATCGTTAAGCCACCTGACGATTTCGTCCAGATTTTCACGGCAGACGTAGTCGCAGCCGTTTTCAATCATCTCAATGATCCGCGCGTTTTGCTCGGCCTTTTCGGGATTCTTTTCCGCTTCGCTTTCGAGCAGCCGCGGCATATTGCTCAGCATAACCTTGTTGAGACCGCGCAGCTTCGTGCGATCGATACCGCCTTGCAAGTAAAACACCGGCAAGTCGCCTGTCTGATGGCGCTTGACGATATCGTCCGCCGCTTTTTGCGACGGTGCCGCCATCCCGACGGCGATCAAGGCTTGGACGTTGTATTTACCGGTCGCTTTCTTATAACCCTGGACTGCGCCGGCCATAATCCAGCCCATATACACAATATCTGTACCGGAACCGAGCGCTCCGGCTTTTTTCCGCGGATACAGCGGCAGGCCGGTCGCTTCTGCGAGCAGCTCGGCATACCGGCGCGTATAGCCCGTGTTCGACTCGTAAACGATCGCTTGTGCTTTCATAGGGATACTGTCCTTTCATGGCGTCGGGCTACATTATAGCGCGCCATCTTCTACCATTTCAATGACCAAATCTACAAGCGCCGGATCGAGCATGCTGCCGGATTCAGCGCGCAATGTATCAACGACTTTATCGTTTTCGATTGCACCGTATTTCTGGCACAGTACGTCGTACCGTCCGGCGATCATAATGATGCGGGCCATCAGCGGAATCTCAACACCTTTGAGGCCGCGCGGATAGCCGCATCCGTCCCACTGCTCATGGTGGCTGTAGACAATTTCGGCCAGATCGACGGTACTTTCAAATATATTGAGAATTCTGTAACCGGTAACAGGATGCTGCCGGTGTTCCTGCTCAACTTGCTCGTGATATTCAACGCCGGTGCCGGTCAGGACATTGGCAAGCTCTGCACCAACACTGACTTTGCCGATATCATGCAGCAGTCCGACGCGCCGCAGCTTCTGGATCTCTGTTTCCGGCAGCTCAAGCTCCTCGCCGATACGCCGGCAAATCCGGCTGACATTAATCGAATGGCGCTCTTCTGCCGGCGCTTTTTCGTATAGCGACCGAATGATTGCCGTAAGCATTTCAGTATCGTTACTGCTCCTGCCGACTGCTTTTTGACGGTACATCGCGCTCTCGGCGTTTTTAACGATGTCCGACATGTGCTGGTTGTTGTTCGTTTTCGTATCGCAGCCGAGCGACATGCTGCACTGCAAAATGTTAAGCTTCTCACGTTCGAGCATGTCTGTAATACGCTCGATGATCCCCAGCGCATGCAGATGTTGCGTGTTGGGTAGTATGATAACGAACTCGTCTCCGCCGAGCCGGACGATCAGATCGTCGTCACGGCAAACCTTTTTAAGTATACCGGCGGCATTGACGAGAAGCTCGTCACCCATTTCATGGCCGAAAACATCATTGGTGAGTTTCAGTCCGTTCACATCGGCCAGAATGACGGAGATCGGCAGATTTTCCGGGCAGTCCACGTCGGCAAGCAGGCGCTCAAAAGCACTCCTGTTTAAAAGGCCCGTCAACGTATCGTGCGTACTGAAATATTCGATCTTCTTCTCACGCGCTTTGCGAACGGAGTTGTCCGAGAAGGTAACGACAGCGCCGACAAGGCGCGCGTTTTTATATTGCGGATACGAGCGGTACTCCACATCAATGCTTGTGCCGTCGGAACGCCAGAAAACGTCATGATCGGCATAGGCCGGCGTACCTTCAATGCAGGTACGCAGAATATCGCATTCGTGGACCGGTAACTCGTCTTGATCGGGCCGCTTTCCATGACAGACCGCGTGCACGTTTTGACCGATCAGTTCGTCTTGATCGGCGTAGCCGAGTATCTCCAGCGAGGCCGCGTTACAGAAAGTACACCGCCCGTCGGTGCCGACGCCGAAGACCGCCTCGGCCGTCGAATCCAAAATCAGCTGCAACTGCTCACGGTTGTCGCTCAGCGCCTGATTGCTGCGCTCCAGCTCACCGCTGACGCGCTGCGCCAATTCAACAGCTTCGCTTCGGCTCATTTCAAAATAGGCAACAAGAAAAATCAGCGCCAGCATCGCACTGACAATATTGATGATCGACAGTGTGTCAAATTCAGCCGGTGTCCAGCTTTTGTATGTAACGATGATGTACCCCATGAGCATCGTCAGCGAAAAGGCTGAAATAAGCAGACCCTTTTTCTTGCCCAGCAAGAAAAACGACATCGGCGCGATGATACTAAACCAGATAAACGAGAACTGTTGATGCCCGAGGACTGCGAAAACCACGCCTTGCTGGACAAGAACCAGAAAGACAAAAAAAGCGGATGAAAGCGTCAGCTTTTTTGAAAATCGGAAAAATAAAAATACACCGAGCACCAGCAACATGAATGCTGCGTCAAGAATTGATGCGGTCAGCGAGTCTAAATAAAAATCTGCCACGACAAATAGCGCAGCCATTATCACATAACCGAGCAAAAACACATTGAGCAATCGTGCTTGCCTGTAATGGGGCTGCAGGGGCTTATAGTGATGTTTATTTGTCAATAAATTTTCGAGCGCGTTGAACTGCATTGGTCAATCACCTCGATAACTTTAGTATTCACCGACAGCCGTCCGGTGATTTGTCGCGTTAATTCTCATAAGCTTATACTAATTATAGTAATATTAATATAGTATAAGCTGTTTTTCAATACAAATTAACCATTCATTGGCATTTAAATCTTTTTTGCAAGACCGATCGGCTGGATACAAGCTTTACTGTAGCAGCCCAGTTCGTTCTTTATCGCGCTGCCGACGCATACAAATAACTAGCCGTCTCAGGGAAAGGAGCGCTTCATGGAACTGAGTTTCACGTCTGTCGGTGCTATTACAGTCATTTGCTACCTGCTCATTGAAATACTGAAAGTAACGCCGCTTAACCGGAAGTGGCTGCCGATCATCAGCGGACTGCTCGGCGCGGGATTGGGCATCGTCGCGATGCACGTCATGCCAGCTTTCCCGGCCGATGATTATTTCAATGCCATTGCGATCGGTATCGTCAGCGGTTTGGCCGCTACCGGGGTTAATCAGGCCGGTAAACAGCTTAAAAACTCAAAATAAGGTTCATTGCTCCCCCGCCCTGTCTGGGCGGTTTTTTCTGCCTTTTTTTGAAAAGCACTTTACAATTGCTTGTATACGTGATATCTTCATATTAATAATAATTATCGTTTTGGAAAAGGAGAACATCATGCCTGCCGTTCGTAAACACAGTAAAAAAAGAGAGGCGATTCTTGTCAAGCTGCGCAGCACGACATCACACCCCTCGGCTGCGTGGGTATATGAGGAGCTTCGCCGGGACATTCCGGATCTAAGCCTTGGCACCGTTTACCGTAATTTGTCGGTTTTCAGGGACGAGGGACTTATTACTTCTGTCGGCGTCGTCAATGGGCAGGAGCGCTTTGACGGCAACACAGATGAGCACACACATTTCATCTGCCTCAACTGCGGTGACGTGCTGGATCTTGACGTCGCGCTGCCGGCGTCACTCACAAGCGACGTCGAAACGGACAACAACCTGTCCGTTCAAGCCCGCCAGCTGACGCTCTACGGCCACTGCACACGATGCCGGAGCAATACGCTGCCGGAAAACAGCTAAACCATCAACACCGGCAGTAACGCCGACTGAATAAATATCTAAATTCTTGGAGGATTAACAACGATGAAGAAATTTGTATGTACCGTTTGCGGCTATGTCCACACTGGCGACAGCGCCCCCGATCAATGCCCGACCTGTAAGGCACCCGCGTCTAAGTTTAACGAGATGTCCGGCGATATGGCCTGGGCCGCCGAGCATGTTGTCGGCGTTGCCAAGGGCGCACCGCAGGATATTATCGACGATCTGCGCATGAACTTCACCGGCGAATGCTCAGAAGTCGGCATGTACCTGGCAATGGCGCGCGTCGCGTATCGCGAGGGCTATCCTGAGATCGCTGCGTTCTGGGAAAAAGCGGCGTATGACGAAGCCGAGCACGCGGCGAAGTTCGCCGAGCTCCTCGGCGAATGCCTCACCGACAGCACGAAGAAAAATCTCCAGGTTCGTCTGGAAGCCGAAAATGGCGCAACCGGCGGCAAGGCAGACCTTGCAAAGCGCGCCAAGGAGCTTGGGCTTGACGCGATCCACGACACTGTCCACGAGATGGCACGCGACGAAGCACGTCACGGCAAAGCCTTTAAAGGCTTGCTGGAGCGGTATTTCGGCGCCTAACACCCTCTAGCACAACGACAAAGTAAGCGCGATGCGTACGGCATCGCGCTTACTTTGTCGTTGTGCACGCGTCAGCGAAAGGGCAAAATCCCGCATGCCGCCCGATTGTATGCTTGCGTTTTAATTAAAACGGGTATCCGCCCATGCCGCCATAGCCGCCGAACATGCTGAAGATCGACGCGCCGACGATCAGGAAGATGATCACATAAATGGCGCTGATTATGAGCCCAAAGATGATGGCCGCGCGGACAAAATTCGTCAGCGACACATTGTATTTCGGGCCGCCGACAGCTACGATGATGGCGTAGATGATGTTAAAAATAGGGATCAGCATCAACAGGAAAAAGATAATGAAATCTTTGATACGCGCTGGCTCTGTGTTGCTGTATCCGGCCTGATACGCCGGCTGCTGATATGGCTGCTGGTACGCCGGCTGCTGATACGGCTGCTGCTGATAGCCTCCGCCGGCGACCGGCTCAAAATTCGTTCCGCCGCAGTTGTTGCAGAACTTGATGTCGTCTGTCGCTGTGTTGCCGCAATTGGTACATTTTTTCACAATAACCCCTCCGTCTTTATGTTTTATCCCGAATCAATACCGGCCCCTTTGCCTATATTCGCTTTGCAGAAACGGCCGATTATTGGCATATGTAACCATGAAACATACTATCATATGAAATTGCCAAATGCAATATTCACCCAGTACAATTAATCGGATCGCGGCCTGCTTTTCTACGGGAGTTTTTCTTGCAAATCGCCATGATCCGTCATAATATAGAAATATCATCCGGTCCGCCGGGATTCTTATTGGAGGATTGTCGAATGTGGACACGTACCGAGCTTAAACAAAATGCTAGAAACACACTCCGGACTTCTTACTGGGAAAGCCTTGCCGTCATCGTGTTAACAGCGATTATAGCAGGCGTAGCCTCTATGGTTGTATCGTTTATTCCGTTGCTGAGCGTTTTCAGCCCAACGGCGTTGGTGATCTTTGTCGCTATGCCGCTGACGGTCGGCATGTATTTTTTCTTCATGCAGGCGCGTCTGGCGCCGCCGGTCGTACGCTATCTTTTCCACTCGTTTGAGGGCGGCCATTACATGAGCATTGTCGGAGCCACGGCTTGGATGTACCTGTTCTTATTCCTGTGGTCCGTGCTGCCGACGCTCGGTATTTTGATTTTTATCGGCAAGCTGGTAATCAGTGGGCTGGAGGTGACTATGGCGGCGCCGGCCGGCATAGGAAATGGTGAATCGCCTTTCAGCATGTTTAGCGGCAGGCTCTTTCTCGGCAACGGCGTGAAGTGGGATACCGCCGTATTCGACCGGATGCTTACCGACCCGGCGTGGATCACCGTGATCGTGCTGTGCAGCTTTATCCTTGTCGCCGGTACAATCATCGTAACAATCAAGCAGCTGTCGTACTCGATGACGCCGTTTATCCTGACGGACAACCCCGAAATCGGCCACCGGCGCGCGCTGCGTCTGAGTATCGAGATGATGCACGGGCAGAAATGGCGTGTATTCGTTTTGTATTTGTCGTTCGTCGGCTGGTATTTGCTGTCGGCCCTGACGTTGTTCATCGGGGCGCTCTTTCTGAGGCCCTACGTCATCGCGACGCAGGCGTCGCTCTACGTCAAGCTGCGCGAGCACGCGATCGACACCGGGCTGTGCACCGCCGAGGAACTGAATCTGACAGCGATTGAGTAAGATACCTGCACTGGTGTTTACAGATCTGCTGGTATATAATGCACGTATTTAAAGCAAATTGGAGGAAACAAGCATGATCAGAGTCGTCGCCAAACAAACAATTAAAGCCGACAAGCTCGAGGAGTATTTGCCGGTAATGCGCTCGCTCGTTGAAAAAACGAACGCCAATGACCCCGGCTGTATCAGCTACGAAGCTTATCAGGATGTGAATGATCCGACTGTTATAACAATGATTGAGCAGTGGGAAAGCCAAGAGGCCGTCGACGCGCACTTGAAATCGGCGCACTTTTTAGAGATCGCGCCAATACTCGACAGCATGTGCGCCGTGCTGGCCGAGGTCACGTTCTACAAAAAGCTCTTTTAAAGGTTACGAAAACAGCCCGCCATCTGGCGGGCTGTTTTTTATGTAGGATGAGCCGTATCCGAACACTGCCAATGCCGCACTTTTTCCCGCAGCAGCTTCCCGACCTCCTCTGCTGTCATCGGCCGGTGGTAGAAAAAGCCTTGTCCCTCATCGCAGACGCTTTTTTGTAAAAATCCGCTCTGCTGCTTCGTCTCAACGCCTTCTGCAATCACCTTTAGTCCAAGGTTATTGGCAAGACTGATGATGGTCTTAACGATCGCCTCATCCTTTTCGCTGATGGAAATACCGTGCACGAACTGCATTGCTATTTTGATCCGGTCGATCGGCAGCTGCTTGATACGTGCAAGCGATGAATATTCCGTACCGAAATCATCGATGGCAAGCATCACGCCTAGTGACTTAATCTCCTGCATCTGATTGATAACCGACTGCGCCTCACGGATGGAGACGCTCTCTGTGATCTCCAGTTCCAAGTATGCCGGGTCAAGACCGGAATCGCTGAGCACCGCGCGGATTTTCTGAATGAGCGCCGGGCTATGAAACTGCTTGACCGACAAGTTGACTGCCATCCGGATCGGCGCATATCCGGCATCCTGCCAGGCTTTATTCTGATGGCACGCGGTTTCGAGCACCCACTGCCCGATCTGATTGATCAGGCCCGACTGCTCGGCAAGCGGTATAAATTGATCCGGCGATATCTGGTTGAACTCCGGCTGGTACCATCGCAGCAGTGCCTCCACGCCGATGATCTCCTGCGTAGCCATATCCACAAGCGGTTGGTAGAGCACCTTAAATTCGTTGCGCTTCATGGCTAGTCTCAGCAAATTGGTCAGTTGTATCTTGCGGTCTATTTCTTCTTTGAGCCATGATGAGCAGAAGTAAACCTGATTTTTCCCAAGCTCCTTGGCTGCGGTCATGGAGATATCGGCGTTTTTAATCAGCGTAGCCGGGTTGTCTCCGTCGTGCGGGTAAACAGAAACGCCGGCGCTCGCCGTTACGAGAAACTCATTGCTATCGTAATACATCGGCTCGGTGAACACTGTCATCAGCCGGCCGATGATCTTCTCTAATCCCGCAAGCGATGCACAGGCCGTAACGGTTATAATAAACTCGTCTCCGCCAAACCGCGCAACAAAACCGTTGCCCTGCATCCGGCGGCTCAGCCGCTGTCCAATCTGTTTAATAATGGCGTCGCCGCCCTCGTGACCCACCGTGTCGTTGATGACTTTAAATTCGTCCAGGTCGATAAACACGACACCGATGGGTTTGTTTTTGCGTCCGGTCATTTCAATGGTGCTCTGGAGCTTCTTCTCAAATGAGACACGGTTGGGCAGGTCTGTGAGCACGTCGTTGAATGCCATGTAGCGTATTTCGTTTTCAGCCTCGATCTTCACAAATGCATCACTAAGCAGATTTGTGAGCACAACGAGCATCTGCTGGTGCTCCTGGCGCCATTTTAAGCTGCGTGTATGCGACTGGTAAATCAGCACACCGTATACCATATCTTTGACAATAATCGGCATCGAGATGAGCGCTTTTACGCCGATCATCTGCAGTGCCTTTTGACCAGATCGGCTAGCCTCATCACTTGGCTTGGACATATCAACATCCGGAATGATGAAGGATTTTTTGTTTTCGATCTGTTCAACCCATTCCGGTTTGTCTTTAATTAAAAAGTCGTTAACGAGACCCAAAGCCGCTACCTGATCGTTTTCACACCATTCATAAGCGTAGGATATCCACTGGCGATCTTTTGAAACAAGCGTGATAACAGCACGATCGGCGCCGAAGAAAGCGCTTGTCTCAGCCAGCAGTCTGTTGACCTGTTCTCTGAGATTACTCTCGTTGACATTAATAAAATCTGTTGTATAACGCGAAATCATCTCCGAGCGGCGCAGAAATCCCGAAATCCGGTCAAAGCGCCCCACATTGATTGTTTGGATGCCTGCAGCCACAATAAACAGGATCACGATCGTTATATACTGCGTGATGTAGTACAGCGTGCCCCCCTCAATGGTATCGCCGCGAATCCAGACTACTGCGTTGAGCGCTACCATTGTCAGCGCAATCACCAACATCATAATACGGTCGTTATTTATCAGCGTAAATAGGACAAAGATGTACGAAATAGTCCAAACGACAGGACCGACGCTTGTGTAGTATCGCAGCACGACAAAGATAAGCATCAATGCAACCAGTGTGATGACAAAGCCGGACTTGAGCGCCTTGGAATGCTTAATGCGGGACGTCATGTACAGTGCAGCGGCAAAGCCGACGAATATAATCGTACTGATCGGAAAAGTACCGGTATCAATCGTCGGAAAAAACAGATACAGCACGTAGTTGGCAATCGCAACAGTGAGCAGAATCGGTATGATACCGAAGATGATCAGCTGGTTTTCTCTTTTCTGCATCTCAATTCTATCGCGTGCTGTGAGGTATTTTACGATGATTTCCTTCAGCCGACTCATATACCCTTTCCTTCCGCGCCCGTTTGTGCATCTAAAACTTGTCCTGAAATTGTCTTTATTGTTTTATCGGCATTATTGAACACGATGTTCAATGCCATTTGCACATAATTTACTATTCTTCTAACTCTTTCTGATTTGACCAGTAATTAACCGCCAACTTCTTGTTGTACTGTCGTTTATTGCAGATACTAATACGCAAAGCCGTGTTATAGCGTGCGATCGTAACGCGCCGCCGGCGCGCCGGCGGCGCGGCGGACAAAACGACTATTCGCCGGAGAAAAGGAATGGTACAACAGTGAAAAAAATACGTCAGACGATCATTCTTCTGCTTGCAATGGCGTTCATCGTACTGCCGACGCAAGCTGCCGCACAAAGCGGTACGCACACCGTCGTGTGGGGCGACTCGATGTGGAAAATCGCCGTACGATATCAGATCGGGCTCAGCGAACTGATCGAAGCCAACCCGCAGATTAAGAATCCCGCGCTCATTTACGCCGGTCAGAAAATCAACATCCCGAGTATCGACGACGTCAAAACGCTCGAGCAGCAAGTCATCGACCTCGTCAACAAGCAACGAGCTGCCAACGGCCTGTCGATGCTGACGGGCAACTGGGAGCTCTCGCGTGTGGCACGATATAAGTCTCAGGACATGATTGATAAAAACTATTTCAGCCATACCTCGCCGACTTACGGCTCACCGTTTCGCATGATGGAAGCGTTCGGCATTCGGTTTTCTGCCGCCGGTGAAAACATTGCCTACGGCCAGCGTACACCACAGGAGGTCATGAACGCGTGGATGAATTCGCCGGGTCACCGCGCAAATATCCTGAGCGCAACGTATAATCAGATTGGTGTCGGTGTCGCAAAGGCGTCCAACGGCACGTATTACTGGACACAGATGTTTATTAAAGCTTACTAGCACGCGCCCCCGCCGACCGGTGGGGGCTTATTTTTCATTTCGCGAGGCGCTTCCCTATTCATATCCAGACTAGTCATTGCAACGGCTCGGGTGTATAATAATGGCAGATACTACAGGAGGGCTGTGCGATGACCGACGTATTTGATTATTTGAGCTGGCGGGGTGACCTCAACTTCTCGCAGGACGGCATGAACGAAGTTGACGCCCTTGTATTTTCTTGTTTGTCCTATCTCGATTATACCGGTGTTGTCGGTAAAGGCTGCGCATCGTCAATCACACTTAAAGAAGCTGCGCAGCAGATCCGCAAGCCGGATACGTCCGGCGGGAAAAATTTATATTTAGCGCAGTTTCCTGAATTACTGGAAGCCGCGGCGGCATCCAAACGCTTTCAGGACGTGCGCCTGAGCTGCTTTGTGAGTGAACTGGACATCGAAAAACCCAACCAGTTTGCGGCTGTGGCCTTCTCAACCGGCAAACGGACGCATTTTCTCGCCTTCCGCGGCACAGACGACAACCTTGCCGGCTGGAAGGAGGATTTCCTCATGAGCGTAATGGATGAGGTCCCCGCACAGTCGCGTGCTGCGGCGTACCTGCGCGATGTCGCGGCGCTGCTACCTGGACGGCTGCATCTCGGCGGGCACTCGAAAGGCGGCAACCTCGCTGTTTATGCCGCCTCGCAAGCGCCCGGCAGCGTCAGCCGGCGGATCGGCGCCGTATACAACAACGACGGGCCCGGGTTTCTGCCGTCTATTATTGGCAGCGACGGATATCGGCGTATCGTCGGGCGCGTTCGCACCATTATGCCGAAAAACTCCGTCGTCGGGCTGCTCCTCGAGCATGGGGCACAGCGCACTGTCGTCTCAACGTCACAAAAGATGTTGTTGTCGCACAATCCGCTGACCTGGGGCGTTTTGGGTAAATCGTTTATCGAAGCAGACGAGCTGACCAGAGCCAGTATCCAGTTCAGCCGGACGCTGAGCGAATGGCTCGGCGAGCTGCCGCTCGATAAACGTGAGCAATTCGTCGAGGCGCTATTCGACATCCTTGAAGCGTCCGGTGCGCAAACTGTGACGGAACTGACAACAGAACGCCTCGGTGCTATAGACGCGATGCTCCGAAAACTGCGCAGTATGGATAAACAGACGCGTACACTGCTGCGCGAATCGATCGTGAGTTACTTCAACACGCGGTACAAAGTATTTAGAGAATCGATCGGCGACAATCTCGAAGCGCTGACGGCACCCAAGAAGCCACCGGCTACATAGCCTGCGCGCGGCGCAGACGGAAGGCCGCAAACGCGGCGGCGGCAGCCAGCAGTGCCAGGCAAATACCGGCCGTCGTGATCACACCTGGATACGCTCCGGCAAAGCCGGTGTCCGACAGATGCTTGATTAGTATCCCGGCGTACGCCCAGACGATCGTCAGCAGGTACGCCGGGCTTTTAAAGCGCAGACCCGCGGCGATGGCGATCACCGTGCCGACGGCAAGAATGATCATCGTCCAGACAGACTCCGGCAATCCGAAGCCGTCCCATCCGAGACTGACAAGCAGCACCGTGGCGTTGGCGATCGTCGCAACGGTCAGCCAGCCGGTGTAGACGGCAAACGGCAGTTTGATGAAAAACAGCTCCCGTGTCGTCAGCTGCTCCTCGGTGATCAGCCGCATAATGGCGATCAGGCACACAAGCATTATCAAAATGAGCGCCATCGACAGCGGGATAATCTCATAATGCCAGGCGAAAATCCAGCAGATGTTGGCAATAGATGAGATTATGAAATAGACATTGATATGGCATAAGAGCGCCTGCGGCGCACTTTTCGCCACGAGCTGCCAGATACAAAACAGGGCCAGCAGCAGGTAGATCAGACCCCAGACGGAAAATGTCAGTCCGGCCGGCGCAAACAGATTGGCGTACGTGTCCGACACCTGATCCGGCGTTACGCCGTTGATGGGCAGCAGCGTCGAAAGTGCGTTGACAGCCAGCATGGCGAGATAAAAAACAAGCGCGAGTATCTTCAGCGGTGTGCAAGATGATGATTTCATAATATTCTCCTTCCAGCATGATGGTGGTCGGTCTTAAAAAAAAGCGGATACCGGTGACGGTATCCGCTGTATCTTTGTTTCTAAACAGCGGTTGCACCGCCGTCGATGACAAGGCTTGTGCCCGTACAAAACGACGATTCGTCACTGGCGAAAAATAAAAACCCATACGCGACCTCTCCTGCGTGAGCGGCGCGCCCCATCGGGATCGACCGAACAAGCCGTTGCTCCAGTTCGCCGCCCGGCGGCGCGAGATCGGCTGTCGTCATACCTGGCACGACGGCGTTGACACGGATGTTCTGGTCGGCGTATTCGCCCGCGAGCGACCGTGTAAACGACTTAATCGCGCTTGTGCTCGCTGAAAACAGCGCCAATCCGTGCCCCGCCTTATCGGCGACGGCCGATGCTGTGTTGATGATCGAGCCTTTTTTGCGCCGGATCATATGCGGCAGAACCTCGCGGCATAAAATAAGATAGCTCTTTACGTTAACATTAAAGACCGCTTCGTAGTCGTTGATCTCGTCAAACGTTTCCGGCCCGCGCGGCGCGTGGACGCCGGCGTTGTTCACAAGCACGTCAATGCGCCCGAATTTATCGACGGTGGCACTGACGAGATATTGCAGATCCTCCGTTTTAGTTACGTCTGTTTTGACAAACAGCGCCTCTGCGCCCGATGCAGACAGCTTGCGTACGAGCGCTTGCCCTGCGGCATCGCTTCGTCCGGCGAAAACGACCGACGCGCCTTCATGCGCGAATAGCCCGGCAACAGCCTGCCCGATCCCGGTATCTGCGCCGGTGACAATTGCCACCTTACTACTTAGCCGACCGGCCATACGCGCCCCTCCCAAACTTTGTCATTTACACATATTCTACAACATGTTGCGATCGTTTACAAGAGATATCTCAATTTCTGGTGTATCTTTTATTTAAAAAGGGAGACGGAAATTTCCGTCTCCCTTCTCTCTTACAATGTTAAACCGCCTAAAAGCCATAGTCCTGCTGCCACAACCGCTCGGCCCGAGCTATTTGTTCCGATGACCAGCCATATGGGCCCATACCGCTGTAAACACCGGTAGCCTCCGATGCGCTCAATGCGCGCCTGTAAGCGTCCTGTTCACTCTCGGCATTAAAAAGCATGGTGTTGTATGCCTGATCGGCATCGCGCCAGTCACGCTCTATGCTGACGGCCCGCTGTGTATTGTATTCGTCAAGCAGCGCTCCTGCGCGGTCGAGCGCTGCGCTTTGTCCGGCACGCGCAAGCTCGTACTGATGCTGCACCGTCAAAGCAGACTGCTGCGTGTCCAGCGCTGTCTCAGCGGCGGCTTCGGCAGCGCCAAGCGCTGACAGATCGCCCTGCAGCACATTGGAATATGCCAGCGCGGCTTGTGTTCCGGCGCCGCTCGACAGGCCCGAAGCTGCCGCGTACTCGTCGAAATTGCTGCGCTCGACGGCGCTGCGCGCCGCCGCGTCGTTTTTGGCGGCGTCATATGTACTGCCGACGGCAGCCCGCTCGGCATCAAGCGCGGCGATGCTCTGCGAATACGCGTTCTCGAGCGCGGCCTGTGCCGCCGCGTTTTGCGCGTCGTACAAGGTGTTGATGTAGCGCGCCGACGTCGGCTCAGGCTGATTGGTCAGCGGAATATAGCCCGTGCCGTCCGCGCCGCCGGAGTACCCGTATACCGCGCGCAAATCCTCAGCCTGCTGATGAAGGCGATCGGCATCTTGCCATGCGCCGCGCTCGGCCGCGTCGTCGTACTGTGCGCTCAGACTTTCCAACTGCTGCTGTGCGGACACCGGCAGTGTTTGATCGTAATCATCTGCGTTTGTGGTGTCGTCGCCGCTGCCGATGGGCGCGGCCTGCAGCTTCACGCGGCTGGACGTAATGCCCGCCACCGTGAACAGCACGACGCGCTTGAGAAAGTTGAAGACCGGCGTCGGCAGGCCGCCCGATTCGACGCCCTCCCACTGCTTGCCGATAAAAAAGTTTTCGTTCGTGCGCACCGTGTCGTATACACCCGTATCCGTCTTGTATGTAACGCCTTTTTCGTACTGCTTCCAGACGTCTGTATGCTTTTGGCGTTGCCGTCTCATTTAGAACCGCCTTCCTGCCGACACGTGCCGGCGGCGAAATCGTACGCGAGAATGCTCGCAATGCCGTCTGTAAAACGCTTTTCAGCCAGACGCGCTTTAAGCTGCTCCTCGTCGGCTTCGTTACCAGGCGATTGTGCCGTGGTAACATCGTCCAGCCGCGCCTGCAGCTCAGCCAGCGCCGTATCATAGCGCTCAGTGATACAACGCAGACGCTCGGTGTGGCGTCGGTGCCGGGCGTCCAGCGACAAGCACCAGCCCACAAGAATCAAGAAGAGAATATCGAGGGATACAAGTGTCAAAATCTCCATATAGTTCGCGTGCCTCCTTCATTTGCTTCACGTTATGTATTTAAGACTTTCAGTCATTGATATAGGCATTGAATTATGCTATTGTTAAGGAAGGTAAAGTTAAAGGGGATGATCAATCCGATTCGTTGTAACAATTGAATGAATTGGAAAGGAATATTTAAAACAACAAAGGTTGCTAAACTGGCCGCTGACGCGTTTATTACGTTAATGGTTTATTTTAGTACGTTGTTTTAAGTATTCTGAGTCTCGTGCATGTTGCGTCTCAGAATTCTGAGGCGTTTTTCTTTTGTCTCATATATCTTTTTGGCTAGAAGCATGCAGGAAGCTTAATAACATCACAAAACTTTACCTATTTAACTCAAAAATCAATCACATCAAGGAGTATGATTATTATGAATATCATCAACGATTGCAAAATAGACATGACCGTTCTTATGAAAAGCCTTGAACAGCCGCAGCTTTTTCAAAAAAGCACTCAACCATTTTGGGATGACTCGCATGTATCGGCTCAAATGCTGAAATTTCACTTGGATCCTGATATCGAAGCAGCCAGTAAGACTGCGCAAACAATAAATAAAGAAGCGGATTTCATTATTGGCGCCTCTGCAATGCACGCTGGCAGAACCGTTTTGGATCTTGGCTGCGGGCCGGGGCTTTACGTCAAGCAATTTGCACAGTCCGGTGCGAAGGTCACCGGTATCGATCTGTCAAGCCGGTCAATCGACTATGCCAATAAACACATCAAGCCAGCAGTCAATAATGCTGTCTTTCATAAAATGAATTATCTAGAGATGGATATTAGGAACAAATTCGATATTGCCACACTCATCTTCTTCGATTTCTGTGCGCTGAGTCCCGATGAGCAGGCAATCTTGCTCGATAACATCCACGCCGCCTTGAAGAAAAACGGTCTTTTCATCTTCGATGTCGTGACAGAAAACAGGCAAATTCCTGTATCAACGCGTATAACTGGAAACCAAAACGGTTTTTGGAGTTCAAAGCCATACGTTGAAATCCTTAATACGTATCTGTACGATGATCCGAAGACAGAAGGATTGCAGTATACGCTCATTGACGAAGACGGTGCAGTCAGAGTTATAAGAATATTTCACCGGCTGTTTTCGTTGTCAGAAATCTCAGGGCTTCTACAATCACACGGATTTAGAATTGAAAACGTCTATACCGATTTGTCAGGAACACCGCTGCAAGAGAATTCTGAAACACTAGGTATAGTTGCCACTAAACTCAAGGTGGGCGGTTAATGCGCGATCAAAACCGAAAATAGCCCATCCTCGGTTCGCCGCCGGTCATAAAATCCGTGTAAGTGTCCGTGTCGTGCCCGCCGTCAACGGACGGCGGCGCGGCGCGCGAGACGCAGAAATAGCGCAGCGCGTCGACCGTATGCGTTACGTCATGCGGCTGCTTGGCGCAGTCGCTTGGATTCGTCTCGTCGGCCTGGATGGCCTGCAGGTCGGCGACGAGCTCGCGGCAGGTCTCGAAAAACAACAGCCCCGGTCGTCCGTCCGGCCGATCGAGCAGCATATCCTTAATCAGCATGTGTCCATGCACGCGGCTGCTGTCGGCGCGGACGATCGGCACACCGGCTTTGAAAAACAGCGCTGCCATTGTGCGCCCGGTATCCTTTTGACGGCTCCAGATATCGGGCGGCGCGAATGTCGCGGCAATGCGCTCGCCGGGCGGCGTGAGCGCGGCAATCCTGCGCGACGCGTCTGAGACAACAAGCCCCGGCTCTTTAAGCTCTCGGTATACCCAGCACCGTCCGTTATCGTCGACGGCGATCCACAGGCACGCGAGCATGTCCAGCCCGTAGTCGAGCGCTCGGTAGCGCAGCCAGCTATCCGGGATACAAATCGGCACTGTCATATGCCGCCCTCTTGACAATTCCGGAAAATACGCACCCGACAGGGCGTTCCAATCGCCGAACCGGTACGCACGGCGCATACTCTCCGGCAGATTCGACAGCATCGCCAGATATGACGGCGACGACTGCAGCAGATGTTCATTGTCCTCAACGGTCGCCGGAATAAACGTGTAATCGTCAGGATTTTCACAGCGCTCCGGCTCGTCGGCATGTGCTTTAAAGTCGCGGTCTATGAACAGCCGTTTGACCCATCGATGGCCGACACCACCGGGGTTGCAGGTGATGTAAAAGCGTTTCGGCGCGGCGCACGTCCCGCGCAGGCATCCCCCGAGATACCGAAATTCACGCTCGGTAAACTGTGTGGCTTCATCGATAAAAATCCAGTCGTACTCCTGCCCTTGATACTCTTGCTCAGCCGTCGCGCTATTGTAATGACCGAACTTGATGACCGAGCCGTTAATAAAGCGCAGCGTGTGATGCGTTGAATTGTACCCCGCGGCTTCCTGCGGGACGATTTTCAGTATCGGCTCGATGTGATTTTGCTGTAGCTCGGGATACGTCCGCCGGACGATCAGGATACGGATACCCGGCCACCGGATCGCGCCGCCGATGGCTTTGGTGCGCACGGCGTGTGTTTTGCCGCCGCCCTTGGCGCCGCCGTACGCTGTGTACGGTGTACGGCTCTGATAAAAAAGCTCCTGCTTCGGGTTAACTTCTCCGAGTTCTATACATATCGTCGTGTCCGATTTGACGTGTTTCGCGCGCGGCATATGTCTCCCCCATCCGGAATAAAGCGATGAAAAAAAGCCGATAATCTGTCAGGATTCCCTGCAGACATTGGCTCAAAGGCTCACTAGTTATGTAGTTAGGCGCTGTCTCGCCTGACGGCGACATGCTGCAATTCCAGCATTACCGGTGCGCGGCACATGCGGCACCACAGCTTGATCCCGTGCGCCGCGGCATCCCGATCGACGCGGCACAACAGTTTTTTACAAACAGGGCACACAGCTTTGTCCGTATGGATGATTGCGGTCATCGTCTGTCTCCCGTCTGAATGATGTACGGTCAGTCGAACTGACCGCCTTTTCCGCCGATACGCACGTCGAGCGCGACTTTCGGCGCCGTCTCCTTTGGCTTGTCGGATTTCCCGCCGTTTTCCGGCTGGCGTGCAACAAATATCTTGCCCGTCGACGATTTGTCCGATCCGTAAATATCACGCACGGCGATGCTCTCTCGCTTGAGCTCGGCTTTTTTCAGACAAGCGGCATATCCCTTCCCCCATTCGCCGTTGTAACAGCGCGCATATGCGTCGCGGTCAATACCGAGATAGAGAATCAGTCCTGCCTCGTCCGGAAAGACGCCGTTTGTTTCGCACATACTGAAATATGCGGCAATTTCCTGCTCGAACGCCTTAATCGTCTTGAACGGCTTTTGCTCCGGCATAGTGCCCCCTTCCCGGCTGCGGCCGCCCTGGTGTGATGTTTCATGTGCTTAATTATACTCGGCCGTCAGCAGACTGGCAACGAAAAGGAACAATTTTGTAGTATATTTTGTACCGCTTGTCTGCGGCACTGACACTGCATCATCAAATTAAAAACACAGGCGGTCAAAGCCGCCTGTGTCACTATTATCGATCTCATGCCGAATCAGACGTATTTGCCGCCCTCACGGATACTCAGCGCGCTGAGCGTATCCCGATGCTCGCCAATAAAGTCCCGAACCCAGTCTGGATTCGTTTTAGAATATTCCCGCAGCGCCCAACCGATGCCTTTGTTGACGAAAAACTCGCCTGTGCCGGTGTTACGTAAAATCGCACGGCTGAGAAAGTCCGTATCGGTCTGCGCCTTGCTGCGCAGCTGAAAGATGATCGAGATGCGCTTGAGCCAGATGTTGCCGCTGTCGCACCAGGCTTCAATCACCGTCTGTTTCACTTCCGGATACCGCAGTGCAAGTGCGCCGATAAACGAACTGATCGTATCGACCGTATCCCACCAAGACTTCGTCGTGATCAGCTTTTCAAGGCTACCGGCGTCGTCCGGTGTGAGCAGATGCTCCACCCTTCCCAAGTAACTGAGCGCCAGATATTGAAACTCGCGTTCCGGCAGCTGCCAGCAATGCCAGATGAACACCCAGTCGATCTCAGCATCTTTACTGCGCTTTTTTAGAAAGCTTTTTGCCAGCTCGCGCCGTTCCGGTGTTTTGATGCCCAAATACGAAAATTGATTTTTCATGTACGCGGCCATCGCCGGTGCGTTGTCGGAATTTCTTGCTGCATAAAATGCGTCGATGATCTCCATACGCGCTCCTTTGCAAACAAACGATGTCGCTTTCTCGCGTACTACGACTGAATATGCGCTTTGCGTTATTTAGACAGCGCTCCTAGCCGGACGCGGTACGGCCACGCTGGGCTGTGTGCGCGGTACTTCGCGCGCAGCCGTCAGCGACAGACGCGTGACTTGCGCTATCATCGCCGAGCAGATGCGCAGCGTATAAAGGATATCGTTTTCGATCGATTGCGGCGCAGCTAAGTATTGCGCATGCAGCACCGTATAAGTATCGACGATATCGTCCGCCGATTGCCCGGGTGGCAGCGCGGTAGCCAGACCAGTACAGGCCAGCGCGTCAAGGTCTTGCCGGAGTACACGGTCGAGCGCCAGCTCGTACCGGACATGACTGATGGTCCGTCCGTACTCAAAACGCGTGTGCGCCGAACAGAAAAAGTCGGCGTAAAAGTGGCAGATCACGCCGAGCTTAAACGAATACTCGGCATCGAACGCGCTGTCGGACTGCCGCTTGGCGGTAAGCCGACGGATCTCTTTAGCGATAAACCCCGTCCATTTCTCCGGTATATGAGCGCGGTCTTTATACTTTTTTCTGAAATCCGGCATGATGGTTCCGGCTAAAAAGCCGCGTCGGCTGAGCCGGATGCCGTATTCAGATTGTAAATGGGATAGTAGCAGTCTGCCGATCCTGCGATGTGAAAAGGTATTCATGGACGCCTTCCTATGTCATAGATAATCAATAGTGCTTTTTGCATTATAGCACATAGATATGAAATAACCATGACTAAATCACACCGGTTTTCAAAATCGTCATAATGCACGAATTTGCCGATACAGCGCAAAGCAAAGCGGGGCGAACACCGTTCACCCCGCTGTTGTGGCGCTTGCCACTTCTTCATTTTCATCGTTCCGACCGTTCTTAGTATGGCCGGACACCGCACCGATATGCGCGTTATATAATGACGACTTTTTTACCTGTTGTGTCGCCCTTGATTTCATCCAAAGCGTGCTCCCACGCCTCCAGACCGACGTTATCGTCGTAATACAGCTTGTTTTCCTTCAGATGCGCAAACGCGATCTTGGCCGTCGTGACGGCGTTGTCCTGTGTGACATTCGTCTCGGGATCAATCGTGCCGTGTTCAAGCTCGATATTCATGCCCTCCAGGAATTCCTCGGCCGTAAAGCCCATTTTGTCAAAATCGATCGACAGCTTACCCGCCGTGGCGACGGCCTCTTCCAGTGTAAATTTTCCCATAATGATCTCCTTTCTATTTTGGCGCTATGCCGGTACTTCGATGATCGGACAGCCGCCGCCTGTAACGCAGCGTCCGCCGTTTTTCGTAACAATATAGGTGTCCTCAACGCCGATAAGCCCGACGCCCTCGATGCCTTTTTTCGGCTCGACGGCAAAAACCATGTTCTCTTCGATCGGCTCGTCAAAACCCTCGGCGATGACGGGCGGCTCATCGACGTGCAAACCGATGCCGTGGCCGAGAAACTTCACTTTGTGGCTGCCAAAGCCCATAAAATTCTTCTTAAACGCATCGCTCAGTGAGCCCATGATCTCACGATAGATTTCCGACGGGCGTGCGCCGGGCAGCAGCATCGCCGCGATGCGTTTTTGGATGCCGATGCACGCTTCTTGTATCTGCGCGAGCTGCTCGGTCGGCGTCGCACCGAATATATACACCTGCGATTTGTCGCTGTTGTACCCTTGGATACCAAAACCAATATCCACAAAGATCGTTTCGCCGCGCCGCAGTAGATGCTCGCGGCTGCCCATCATCGGAACAGCGGCGCTCAGACCGCGGCTGCCGCCGGGGCCGTCAAAGTATGTCGGATACAAGGCATTTGTCCCAAAGCCGATCTGCCCCATGCCCAGGTCGGTCTGGAACATCTGAAAGCGCGTCGAGCCGTGAAAGCCGTGCTCAAACATTTTTGCCAAAAGCTCAACGGATAATTCCGTCTCGCTCATTCCCTCACGCAGCAGTGACGGCACGACGTCACGCATGATGATGTGATGGATTTTACCTGCGCGTTCGATCGCGTCAATCTCGTACGGCGTTTTAACGGCACGGACGGAGAGAATCGTCTTATCGAGTGACGACAGCTTGTCCGTCTTAAAGTATTTCTCAAAACGGCCTAAAATCGCAATCGTCATGATCTCCGACTCGATATACGTGCTGCCGCACTCGGCGCCGACGGCCGCGGCGGCGTCTCGGTAACGCCGGATCTGACGGATGTCTTTAAAGGGCGACTCTTCAAGCGCACGCTCGTAGCTGCGGCGTACAAAATAAACCGCCTCCCCGTCACGCCGGATGAGCAGCAGCCCGTCCTGCATCGTGCCGGTAAAATAATACTGGTTAATCTTACTGACGAAAACGGCTGTGTCCCAATCCGGATGCCGTGCATCCATTGCCGCGCGGAACTTTGCCATTCTGAGATCGATTTCTTCTATTTCTAATTCCCTGCTCATTTGGCCTCCATGTATGATGTCTTTATACTATAATATCACGCACGCGTCGGCAGTTCAATCCGTTTTAGGCGGCTTAATAAACGCCTCAAGCCGTTCGGTGATCTCGGACACGACAGACTCGATGTCGCGACGTCCGCCGCGACCGGTCGGGATAATAATATCGGCATATTTCTGATATAGCGGCCGTCGTGTACGGAACACCTCGGCAATCGTCTGCCCGGGCCGCATGGCGACGCCGCGCGTTTTAATATTACGCAGCCGTCGGTACAAGCGCCCGAGTGGCACGTCGATGAAAACCGTGACGGCCCCCTGTTTCAGACGGCGCATTGCCGCCTCGGATAGCACCATACTGCCGCCGGTCGCAATCACGGTGCGTTCGGTATCAAGACTGAGCGCTGTACGGATCTCTTCTTGTAAAAACGCGTCGATGCCGTTTTGATCGATGTACCGTTGCAGCGTCATGCCGATCTGTCGGCTCAGAATCAGATCGGTATCGACGAAGCTGTACCCCATCGCCTTGGCTAGCAGCACCCCGACGGTACTTTTACCGGCACCCGGCATGCCGATGAGCACGATATTATTCTTCATCGTACATCGCCTCCCCCGTTTATCTGTTTGTCCTGTCGCCGCTGTCTATATCGGCAAACAGCGCGATACAGTAAAAACCCTATCATCGCGCCGAGCGCATTGAGTATCAGATCATCCAGCTCACTGACGCCCGTACCGAATACATACTGTGCCGTCTCAATAAAAAGTGAAAAGATGAAGCCCGCGCCGATGCTGCCTGGAATCGATCGCGGTCGTCCCGTCAAATACGGCAGGAGCGCACCAAACGGTATAAACCAGAATATGTTGCCGCCAAATAAATACACAAAATATGAGTATGCGTGTGCCTGCAGAAGTCGTATGTACCCGGTAAAAGGTACGAGATTGATATTGCCGTTTGAAAACAGCGGATGACTGAGCATCCCGGGGCGTAAAACCGTCAGGCGCAGCAATATGACTAGGTAAATGCCGGCTACACCCCAGACAATCCATTTTCTACTGTTCGTTTTTGACAAATTTCTGCCCCCAACATATCGTAAAATGTCTTAAAAGCGGCTCAGGACCGCCGGCAAGCCGCGGATGATGACAAAATAGGCACAACACACGTTTTCTTCCTACAAATGCTTGACAATTACCGGCGATTGGCATATATTGAACTTAAATTCAAGCGTACTAACAACTGGGATGGTGATGACGCTATGGCACGCACAGCAGCGCAAAACAAACGCATCCGAGACGCAAAACGCGAGCTGATTCTAACGCAGGCGCTAAACCAGTTTTCGAGTAAGGGATACTTCTCGACTCGCATACAGGATATCGCCGAGGCCGCGAGCATATCACAGGGGCTTTTATACTATTATTACCCGTCGAAAGAGGCTGTGTACATCGATCTTGTCAGCGACGCTCTTGAGCGCATCAACGACACGGCAAGATTCGTACGCGACATGCAAAAGCCCAATGGCGAAAAAATCATGAATGCGCTTCAAATCCTGTTTAAAACGATTGAATCGAGCGCACGGTTCCGTCAGACGTGCCGGATGATCGCGCAGGCGACGTATCAGGCCGATATCTCGGAGGAAGCGCAGGCTCAGCTGGATAAAAAGCGTGATGTCGCTTATCGGATCATGGCTGAGATCTTCCGCAAAGGGCAAATGGAAGGCAGTGTCGTCGACGGCGACCCAATGGAACTGTCGATTCTGTTCTGGACAAGCATCAACGGACTGGCGATCTACTACGCCACGCGCGACATCGCCGCCAATCTCCCGGATTACAAACTTGTGGCACCGATGTTTCTCGTCGGTGCAGACACCATACCAGACTGGCATAATACATACGAAAGCGATCTTTAAAAAATGGGCGGGCGGTAAGCCCGCCCATTTTATTATGTTAGCCCATACGACCGACGCGCCGCCGTCTACATTATAGACCGGCAGCGCTTCCAGCACAACAATAAAGCGTGTCCAGCCATGAGCGCCCTGAGGCGCGATCGGCTCGGCAAACAATGAAATATATGGTAATTATGACGCAAACACGAGGCTAATATCGCAGCTTACAGGACAAACTCACCGAATCTTCTTGACACAAATTTAAACCGGCTGTAGAATAATTCAGATAAGCACCAAAATTTTGTTAGAGGAATTAAACAAAAAGATATCGTTATAACCCTAACATTGTGACAGGGTGTTTATATAGATTTGAACGGAGGTGTGCACGTCACCCATGCCCATGGTAAATATTTTTGTTTTCATAATCAGCGTCATCGTTGCGATAATAGTTGCGTTTATCCTTGGTATTACGTACCGCAAAAAGGTTTCTGAACGCGACATCCAAAGCGCCGAAGAAAAAGCGAAACGGATCATCAACGACTCCTATAAGGCCGCTGAGAGCAAAAAGCGTGAAGCGCTTTTAGAAGCAAAGGAAGAGATCCATAAAAACAGAACGGAATACGAACGCGAAGTCCGCGAGCGGCGCACGGAACTGCAAAAGCAGGAACGTCGGCTGCAGCAAAAAGAAGAATCCATTGATAAGAAGTCAGACATTCTAGAAAAGAAGTCCGAAACACTTTCCCGCAAACTCTCCGAGCTCGACGCCTCATACGAAGAGGTTGCCGCGCTAAAACGCAGCCAGTTTGAAATGCTGGAGAAAATCTCCGGTTATACTGTCGAGGAAGCCAAAGCGTATCTGATTAAAAACCTCGAGTCTGAGGTCACGCACGAGGCCGCGATGAAGATCAAGGAGATCGAAGCGCGTTACAAAGAAGAAGCCGATCAGAAAGCGCGGGAGTATATTTCCCTAGCCATCCAGCGGTGCGCGGCCGACCACGTCGCAGAAGCGACCGTTTCTGTCGTACCGCTCCCGAACGACGAAATGAAAGGCCGCATCATCGGCCGAGAAGGACGCAACATCCGAGCGATTGAAACGCTGACAGGCGTCGACCTTATCATCGACGATACGCCCGAAGCCATTACGCTGTCCAGCTTTGACCCGGTGCGGCGTGAAATCGCGCGCATTGCGCTTGAAAAGCTCATTCTTGACGGACGGATTCATCCGGCCCGCATCGAGGAGATGGTTGAAAAGGCCAAGCGCGAAGTCGATGCGACGATTAAGTCTGAGGGCGAACGCGCGACGTTTGAAACAGGCATCCACGGTCTGCACACCGAGGTCGTCAAGCTGCTCGGTCGTCAAAAGTACCGGACAAGCTACGGCCAGAACGTTTTCAACCACTCGATCGAGGTCTCACACATCTCTGGTCTGCTCGCTTCCGAGCTCGGCGTCGACGTCATGACGGCCAAACGCGCCGGTCTTCTGCACGATCTCGGTAAATCGATCGATCACGAGGTCGAGGGCAGCCACGTTACCATCGGTGTTGATCTTGCCCGAAAGTACAAAGAGAGCGAAGACGTCATCCACGCTATCCACGCCCATCACGGCGATGTGGAGCCGAAAACGATCATCGCCTGTATTGTTCAGGCCGCCGACACGATCTCAGCCGCGCGCCCCGGCGCACGCCGTGAGAACATCGAAAACTATATCAAGCGGCTTGAGAAACTTGAAGAGGTCACGAAATCCTTCAATGGTGTCGATAACTGCTACGCCATTCAGGCCGGCCGCGAAATCCGCATTATGGTCAAGCCCGAGGATGTCTCGGAAGATCAGATGATTCTGCTCGCGCGTGACATCGCCAAGAAGATCGAGAATGATCTCGACTATCCCGGTCAGATCAAAGTTAATCTTTTACGCGAAACGAAAGCGATCGAATACGCCAAATAGCATAAAGCCTCCGCAAACAGGATTTATTATCCGTTTTGCGGAGGTTCTTTTTTCTGTTATTATCTTCAATGCTGCAGTGCAGCCGCCATTGCCGACTTTGCGCGCTATGGCCCACCCTATCGCAATAAGGCCCCGTCTCAAAAAGAGACGGGGCCTCGCTTTTTTGTAAGTGCCGGTGACCGGGATCGAACCGGTACGAGTGTTACCTCACGGGATTTTAAGTCCCGGGCGTCTGCCTGTTCCGCCACACCGGCGTGCTGTTGCATCAGGTATCGTAACATTTCACCGAAGTGTTGTCAAGATGGGTATTTAGCCCCGATTACGCAGGATCTTCTCAACCTCGTCAAGCTGTTGTGGCGTGTTAACGCCGACAATCTCGCTGCCGAGCTCACGCCGGCAGATCCCAATCCTTGCTCCGCCGCGCTGCAGAATGGCCGGTACGTCGGTCAGATAATATTCGCGCTGCGCGTTATCATTATCGAGCGACCGCAGCGCCTCAAACAGTATACGCGCTTTAAACACATACACGCCGCTGTTTAGCTCCGTAATTGCCCGCTCTGCCGGCGTGCAGTCCCTGTCCTCGACGACGCGGACGAAACCGCCCTGCGTGTCGCGAACAACGCGTCCGTACGGCAGCGGTACGTCAGACGTACCCGTCAGGATCGTACAATCGTCGCCGGATGCGGTGTGCGCGCTGATGAGCGCTTCATACGTCGCGCGGCTTAAGAGCGGCATATCACCGTTGCAAACGAGCACGTCCCCGTCAAAGCCGCGCAGTAGCGGTTCGGCAGACAAAACGGCGTGGCCGGTACCGAGCTGCTCCGTCTGCTCGGCAAATACATACTGCGAATACTGCGCTGTAATTTTATCCTTTTGATAGCCGACGACTATTACCGTATCCTCGGGCGAAATGAAGCGTAGTGCCTTCAGCACGTGTCCAAGAAGCGGTGTTCCGTCCGCCAGGCGCATAACCTTGGGCAGATCAATGCCTTCTGTCGAAAGCCTTGTCCCCTTGCCTGCCGCCAGTACAATGGCTTTAAGTGGCTGCTGCATGATCTTATTCTTCTCCTCCTGCGTCTTAGTAGGCACCGGCCGTGACTTCCGTCGTCCGGACGAGCGTGTATTGATTCTCAAACATATAAACCAGAAACGGCTGAAGTATATCCGCCGTATTGTCGGCACACGGGAGCAAGACCTTTTCGCGGACGCCGGCCGTCGTGCTTAGCTTGGCGGATACGCCGGTCGACGTCATCGCGGCGTTTGTACCGTAGTTGATCGTCGGTAACCAGTAAATCAGATCGTTGTCCTGCGCCATTTGCTTGGCGGCTTCTGATACGTCTTCGCTTGCCGTAACGAGCAGCGTTTTGATCTTTGCGGCCTCAAACAACAGCGCAGACGCGGTTGCATACTCGTCATAGCCGCCTTCCATCAGGTGGATTCCAAGTGAATGACCGCTCCCGGCTATCCGACGAATCAAATCCGGGTTCTCGGTAATTTCAGCGACATCGGCGAAAAAGCAGAATTTATAACGGGATGCATCGAGGATTTCCAGCAGCGCCTCGATCCGTCCGGCGTCCAAATCAAAAAAGCCCACCTGTATCCGTACCGCCTCATACGTCGGCTTTTCAGACGGGGACGACGGTGATGGTGACGGTCCGACGACGCCCATATAGGTGTCGTAGTAAAGCTGCATTTGATCTCTGCGTATAGAGACGAACGTTCTGTCATTAAATGTCGCCGACGCTGTTGTCAGGCGCACAACCGGCGCGGGCGAGGCATCGATATAGCTCAGGCCCAGTCCGAAAAACGAGGTCACCGTCTCCGCCGGCACATATATCGTACCGTTGACAATACGCGCAGAAATAAAATACTGCTTGCCGTCCTGATCGAACACGGTGTTATCCTCTGTATTAAACGTCAGCGATTTTGTAACAGACCGGTATAATAACAACCTGGTATCGGATCTTAGCGCTTGGATGCCGATCCCGTTATCCGTAAACGCCGTATACGGCAAATAGATTCGGCTATTGAAAAAGTACGGCATCGTCTCATCGCTAAGCGGCAGCACCTGCTCATCAATCGCCGTAAAATATACCGGGCCGTCCGCCTGCGCCGACGGCAGCAGCAGCGCCGCCAGCAGGCATAGCACGAGAACCGATGTAATGATTTTGTTTTTCACGGCAGTCGCCTCCTGTCTCCGGCCCGCTCCAGTAAAATACGGTTTTATTGTAGCATGCGGTCAGTTTGGTATCAAGCGGGCAGCCAGCATGTGCCAGCCGTCGCTTTGGCGCTCGGATATGCACTCAAGACCTGCCGATATCAACGCTGCGCGTACATTATCTTGGCGGCCGTCGATGATGCCTGAGCAAATGAAAACGCCGTCCGGCTTCATCAACGCGCCGACACGAGGCGCAAGCGCGATGATCACGTCGGCGATGATATTGGCAAACACAATATCGTACTGTCGGCCGGCGGCGGCTTTGTCGAGTGTGCCGCCGGACAGGATGTCGCCCGTATATACGCGCAAGCGATCCTCGTCCAGCTCGTTGATGCGCGCATTATACCGGCAAACGGCATCGGCATCGAGCGAGATGTCGCAGCATACGGCGTCCGGGCATCCGAGCAGCAGCGCCGCGACGGCTAAAATGCCGCTGCCGCAGCCGAGGTCGAGCACATGGCCGGCCGGATGGTTTTGCAGCTCCTGCAGGCACATCCGCGTTGACGCATGATCACCGGTACCAAACGCGTTTTGCGGCTCAATGCGCAAAATCGTCCGGCCGGCGGACGGCGGGTCAGGCTCCCACGCCGGTGCAATAAGCAGTTTTTCACCGATTTCAATCGGCTTGAAATACTGCTTCCAGTTATTGAGCCAGTCCTCATCCCGCACAGCACGGACTTCAAACGTCTGCGACGGCAGTGCCGCCCGTATACGCGCCAATTCCTCGCGACCGCCTGGCGAGTCTTCCAGATAAAACTGTACGTTTGAGCCGCCGCGCAAAGCGTCGAAAACAGTATCGTCAACAAAATCCCATGCGGTGGGGTTATCTTCTAAGGCAGCGCGCGTGGATGCCTCGTCGTTGATGACGAGGCCCTCGGTGCCGAGCGCTTCAAGCGCGTCGGTCAGCGTGTTTAACTGCTCGGGCGATACGGGCGCGGTAATTTCCAGCCAATCCATATATCTGTAATGCCTCCACTAAATAAAAACGAGCCGCATGCACATGCATACACGGCCCGTTTGATTGTGATGTCGTCACGCGGGCCGTTAAAGCGCTTTCGGTCCGACGCCGCGCGTTTCCAACAGTGCCATAATAACAGATACGGCACCGTCGACGCCGGTAAACGACGAATTGACGACGAGGTCGTAGTTATCGACAATACCCCAACGCTGTCCCGTGTAATACCGATAGTAGTTGGCGCGGCTTTTGTCGATCTTGCGCACCTTATCTTCGGCACGCGTCGATGTAATATCATATTCCTTGACGGCGCGATCAACACGATCCTCAAAATTGCTGCGGACAAACACCTTGATGATCGACGGATCGTCGCGTAGTATATAGTCCGCGCTGCGCCCGACGATCACACAGTTCTCGCCGGACAGCTCCCGGATGACCTCTGTTTGCGCGAGATACGCCTTGTCGTTAACGGGGGTGTCAAAATACGCGGCTGTTTCGATGCTGGGCATCGACGCTGCGGTATAAATGTTATACAGCAGACTGTTCGTCGCGTGTTCTTCATTTTTTTCAATAAACTCATATGACAATCCGCTTTTTGCTGCTGCCATTTGAATAATGGACTTATCATAAAAGGCAATGCCAAGCCGCTCGGCAAGCTTTTCGCCGACATGTCTGCCGCCGCTGCCGAACTCACGGCTGATCGTGATAATGTATTTGTCCATGCGCTCCTCCGAATACTGCCGGCACGAGCTAATGCGCTGCCGGACCGACAATGACGAACTATTGCAGTTTACGGTCATATCATACCATAGTTCGTCCTTTTTTCAAACGGATTTTTATTGATGAGCAGACAAAACTGCTTTACAATCAATCGTCGTTCCTATACTATTAATTATAGCATTTTCCAAGGAGAGGTGTTAACGATGCTCAATCAACTGTTCAAGCGCGATTTCGTCATTTTCGACCACGGCTTCGGCTGGATGCTGTTCAGCCGCGGCCTGAAGCCGGGACAGCGTCCGGATATTATGAATATAACAGCACCGGAAATCATTGAGGAGATCAATCGCGAAGCCGTCGCAGCCGGCAGCGATATTGTCTGTACCAACACATTCGGCGCCAACGCTAAAACGCTCTCCGGAAGCGGCTATACGCCGGAGGAGATCATCAGCGCCGCCGTTACCATTACGAAACGCGCGACAGCCGGTAAGGCGCTGACCGCGTTTGACACCGGGCCGATCGGCGAATTTATCACCCCGTTCGGCACCTTGTCGTTTGACGAATCGTATGAATTATACCGCCAGCAGGCCGTCGCCGCCGAAAAAGCCGGTGCCGACCTTATCGCCGTGGAAACGATGAGCGATCTGATGGAGGTCAAAGCTGTCATGCTGGCCGTCAAAGAGAACACCAGTCTGCCGATCCTCGTGATGATGACGTTCGATAAAAGCGGACGTACCTTCACCGGTTGCCTGCCGGAAAGCTTTGCCATCACCGCCGAGCGACTCGGCGCCACCGCCGTCGGCATTAACTGTTCGCTCGGGCCGGACGAAATCTATCCGATCGCCGAACGGCTCGTCAAGGCGACGACACTGCCCGTCGTCATCAAGCCGAACGCAGGGCTGCCCAACGCCGACACCGGCGGCTACGATATTCCAGCTGCGGAATTTGCCCGTCAGATGGCTCGCTATGCCGCGCTTGGTGTCAAGATCGTCGGCGGCTGCTGCGGCACAACACCGGAGTACGTCCGCGAGATCAAAAAAACGTTCAGCACGCTCAAACCCGGTGTTGTCGAACGCGACGCGTCTGAGCGTGTGTGTACAGCGCTGACGACCGAGCGCATCGACGGCTTCACGCCGTTACCGGCTGCGGATGTTAAAACCTCGGTAGACGATATCGCCGAGGACGCACTGGAGCAGGCCGACGACGGCATGCGTATCCTGACCGTTCGCCTGCCGGCCGACTTCTCCGAGGAGGACGCCGTCGACGTCATTCAGGCCATCCAGAGCCAAAGCAGTAAACCGCTTTATATCGAATCGCCCAATCCGGCTGTTTTATCGTCGGCGCTGCGCGCCGTGACGGGCACGGCCGCTGCAGGCTGTCCGTCGTGCCCCGGCGGCAAACTTGCTGAAATCGCCAACTTATACGGCGCTGTGACGCTTTAAGCTACCACTACAGGAGATCAACCGTGACAAACAACGCATTTTTACCGGCCAACATTCTGCTCCCGAGCGGCATCGACATGACGAAATGGAGCGTTGTCGCCTGCGACCAGTTCACCTCCGAACGTTCGTACTGGGATCGTGTGACCGAAACTGTCGGCGCGTCCCCGTCGACGCTTAAACTCATCGTTCCGGAGGCATACCTTGACGAGACCGACCCCGTCGCCTCCGCCGTCAAGATCGGCGAGACGATGGATACATACCTCCAGCAAGGATTGTTTCAAAGCCTCGATAGCTCATACGTCTACATCGAACGCACCGTTTCAGACGGGCAAGTCCGCCGCGGGCTCGTCGGCATGATTGATCTGGACGCGTACGACTACACGCCCGGCGCGGATAGTCTCGTGCGCGCGAGTGAAAAGACCATCGTTACGCGCCTGCCGGCGCGCGTGGAAACACGTCGCAAGGCGCCGCTGGAACTGCCGCACATTATGGCGCTTATAAACGATGCTGAGTTTACCGTTATTGAGCCTCTGACTGAGATTTCGGACCGCCTGGAAGCCGTTTACGATTTTGAGTTGATGGAAAACGGCGGACGCGTGCGCGGCTGGCGCGTCACCGGCGAAGACGCCACTGCTCTAACGGCCCGGCTTTCAGCGCTCACCGGCACGGTCGGCGTACAGATGGTCATCGGTGACGGCAACCATTCGCTCGCTGCTGCCAAGAACCTCTGGGATGAGCTCAAGCCGTCATTGACCGTCGCCGAGCGCGACGTCCATCCTGCGCGGTTCGCGCTGGCCGAGCTGAACAACATCTACGACACGTCGATCGGCTTTGAACCGATCCACCGTCTTATTACCGGTGTTGACGCAGCTGAACTGCTCGCCGCGCTCGATCAGCGCTTCGACAGTGGTGACGGCACCGCCTACACGCTGCAAACCGTCTCGGCGGCCGGTGTCGGCCGTCTGACGGCAAAAGCGTCTGACGTCGGTTCGTTCATCGCCGCGCTCCAGTCTTTTCTGGACGATTACGCCGCCGAGCACGGCGCGTCTATTGACTACATCCACGGCGACGCCTCCCTGCTCACGCTTGGGGCACAGCCGGACGCTGTCGGCTTGTTAATGCCGTCACTCGACAAATCAGATTTTTTTGCCACCGTCATCCAAGGCGGCGTCTTTCCCAAAAAAAGCTTTTCCATCGGCAGCGCGCGCGACAAGCGGTACTATCTCGAATGCCGCGCCATCCGCCCGAACATTATTTAAGGAGGACCTTCTTATGACCTTTTGCTGGTGCACCGTTATCGTCAAAAACATGGACGAATCGGTCAAATTCTATCAGGATGTGCTCGGCCTCACGCTCACAAACCGCTTTCAGCCGATGCCGGGTACGGAGCTTGCGTTCTTCGACGCCGGTACGGCGCAACTGGAGCTTGTCTGCAACGGCGAGAGCCCGAAAGCTGTCACCGGCGACGCCGTCTCGCTTGGTTTCGACGTCCCCTCGCTCGACGCGGCGCTTAAAATGGTACAGGATAAGGGGCTTGCGGTCCTCGGCGGCCCGGTTGAGCATCCGACCGTCAAATTCTTCTTCATTCAGGACCCGAACGGCTTGAAAATTCAGCTCAAAGAATCGATCGGATAGCGCTCTCTCATCAAACTACAGCGTTTGCGTCAAGCGGCCGAACGCCTTGCGGCACATGCAATAACCGGCTGCTAAAAGCAGCCGGTTATTTTTTTGAACTGTTATTCAATGTTAGTCCATGGCTCTTTCATCAAGCTGACGGAGCAGCCGTGCATATTTATCGAGCGATACCGGATCCGTCACGTCTTCGCCGGACTGAATATACGTGATCTCCCCCGCTCCGCCGCCTTTAAATCCGTGCGCGCGGATCGTCGCCTCAAGCTTTGCGACGGTACCGGCGTTGCCGTCCAGCACGTCGATATCGCCGCCGACGAATTGCTGCACAAGCGACTTATAATAGATGAAATGCGTACACCCGAGCACGACGGCTTTGTACTGGCTGAGCTCGTAGGGTGCAAGCTTGTCGTGCAAATACGTGCGAATCGTCTGCTCGTCGAATACGAGGTTTTCGGCGAAGCCAACAAGCTCCTGCAGCGGCAAAAGATCGACGATATCCTCCGCGTCCAGGCGTGTGATGAGCCGTTTAAGCTTGTCCTCTCGCAGCGCGAGCTGCGTCGCCGTAACCAGGATACGCTTGTCCTTATGATTTTCTACCGCCGGTTTTACAGCCGGCTCCATACCGATGATCGGCAGAGCGTATGTGCGCCGGAGATCTTCGACCGCGACGCTCGTGGCCGTATTGCACGCGACGACGAGCACCTCGGCCCCGCGGCGGACAAGGTTATCGGCGGCAGCAAAAACACACGCGCGCACCTGCTCTTTGGGCTTGTCGCCGTAGGGCACGTTGCGCGTATCGTCGTAGTAGATGTAATCTGCACCGTCGATCCGACGGAGCGCTTCGTGTAGTACGGTCAGTCCGCCGATGCCGGAGTCAAAAAAACCGATCTGCATAGATTGGACACCTCGTATGTAGGGATAGTGCGGTTATACCCGCTCCATCAAGCATTTTTGACAGATTTTGAATTCATCATACCCACGCGCAGACGATCTGTCAATACAAGCAGCGCCGGGCGTACGCCGAATCGCTTGACACGCCGTGATGGATGGGCTAGAATTGTTGCGTCCGTCTCGGCGCTCGCCGGCGAGACAAAGCCTTATAAGCCCCCGTAGCTCAGTGGATAGAGCATTCGCCTCCTAAGCGAAGGGTCGGACGTTCGAATCGTCTCGGGGGTGCCAAACGCTGAAATCCACACGGATTTCAGCGTTTTTTCTATAAAACGTTGATTTTTAAGATGTTTACATCTGTGCGTCGGTGGATTATAAGCCCACTAGTGTGCGGACTTAGGTTTGAGAAGGAGATGTTCATAATGAGAAAAGAAATCATTCATATTGATGGTATTCCTAAAAGCGATCTGCCCTTGAGCCTTGTCGTAAAGGCCGGAGAATTTTTGTATCTGACCAGTCAGCTTTCCTGTAATTTGTTAACCGGTGAGAGAATGAAGGGCTCAATTCAACAACAAACCCGAAACACTTTGGAGAATATTAAATACTTGTTGGAGCATGCAAATTCTTCAATGGATAATGTGATTGATGTTACCATATACATGCGCAACCTTGACAGCTTTTCAGCAATGAATGACGTCTATATGGAATACTTCAAATCAGGCGAGGCGCCTGCTCGCGTTACCGTTAGGGCGGAATCTCCGCTTGAAGACGTAGATATTGAGATTAAGGTAACAGCTTTAGTGAACGATCTTAGCAGATAAGTCTTAGAAATTTGGTGTTACGCATACTCCTAAGCGACGAGTCGGACGTTTAAATCGTCTCAAGGGCGCCAAAGCGCCGAAAACAGATCGTTTTCGGCGCTTCTTCTTTAACACGGATTGTCAGGTTATATCATAAATGCTTTGCTAATTTGTCACATCCGTTCGGCATTGATAATTCCAGTATTTAGTTGTAAACTGTATAAAAAAGGGCCTGACCAATTTTGATAAAACGAACCGAGGCTTTTAACTAATGAAAAAATGTTATATAGTCCTAGCGGCTGTTATTACGCTGGTCTTAGCACTGTCGGTCATAGTAACTGTATCTAACAACTCGTCTAGAGCCTTAAAAAGTGAAGATAATAAGATTTCGCTGTTTGTAGATGCCTATGGTGTCATGATTGAATCTCTCGCCGAGGAAAATCTTTTACTGGAATTTGAGGCTGCAGAATTTTCAGAAGAGACTTTATGGTATGCGTTGTCTCAAGAAAATATGGAACTACTTGCAAGTAAACTTGAGGACATATACCCGTATTCGTTTTCAATAACTTATGGGAATGACTGGGTAACTGCCCCTACGAGTGATGATATAGCACGAATATACCTTTTTATTTCCCCAGATTACAATGGATTTAATAAGGTTAAAATTGAAGGATTCATAAATAACCATACAAATCCTGTGGATATGTACTATACTTACCGAAATGGCTTGTGGGCGTTAGTGGATGCAGAAGTTCTTTATCCAGATTGGAGCGTACCGCAAATCTGAGAAGCAGAATTAGCCGATCGCGGTTTAATAAGTGAGCGAAAAAGCAACTCTCGAAGTCACTATCGTTTAGTAAACTTCGAGAGTTTCTTTCTCTCTTGCCCCCCAGAACGAGACCAATTGTCTTTAACGATAAGACGTGGTAATATGCGTCAACGTCGACCTTCAGAATGTCATCGACAGCTGCGCGCCGCCGCGCATATGGACGAAAACGATCATTTCGTCGCCGCTATGACCGTTGACGGCGCTGATTGTCACGTCAAAGGTCTTAAAGCCCGCCACGCATTATACGTGACGCTCAGAGTTATAGACTGGAATCCTAGCTGTGTGTATTGACTTTAATACTCACGTTATCAGTTGACTTCTCTTTTACCCAATCACGAAGTATTCCTTCAGAAAACCCTGTTTCTCCAAATATTACGGTATCCGGTTTCAAAATGATCTCTGTCCCCGAAGTGCGTGACGAATCACTTATCTGTAGGTCATGCTGGGCAATGCCTCGTATATAGTCCTGTTGAAATCGGTTGCCACCCCTGTCGACGGTTATATGCAAGGATTCACATAAAGAGTTAACGGTTTGCATACCAGCTTGCTCAAGGTCGCCCATTTGACTGTATTCTGCATTTGTAATCGGACTCCCGGCTAATATTTTGTCCAGTACAGCTTTACTCGCTTTCAAATCTTTAGACAAGGGAATACCTCTTCCGTTATCGCCAATTTTTACTCTGCTTCCGGGCAGAAACGTTACCTCGATATTGGTGCAGAATCCCGCTTTAGCCTCTTCAAGGGACTGTTTTATAACTTCATAGATTAATTGATGCATATCATACTGCAGATCTTTCGCGTTCTCCGTTTCCATATTAATCCTCCTTTTATCAATATCGGGCACAGTATACTCAGGTACTGTGTAGGACGTTAGGTATTTCCTAACTGTGCTTGGCCTTGAGCCAAAAATTTGTATAAACGCACGCGTAAATCCTTCATGTGAATCAAACGCATACATCAGTGCCACATCAAGAACCTTATGTCCTTCCAGAAGAGAAACAACAGCATGTTGCAGTTTACGAATTCGAATATATCCAGTAACTGGCATTCCCACTGTTTCAGAAAACAACTTACTAAAATAGAAGGGGCTGTATCCTGATATTTCCGCCAGATCACTCAGGCAGATTTTTTCCCGAATATTGGTTTCAACATAAGCCAATGCCTTCTCCAGTATGCCATTGTCCATACTTGCTCACCTCACAATGCAATTATAGCACTGATGCTATCGGAGTTCTTGACTTCATATATCATATTTTACAGAATGATTGGATTACCCGCCGCCCCGTTGGTGTCATAGCCGGCATCAGCAGCGCCAGTGCGAGTCATAGTATCAAAAACAAACTTGACAACTCTTTTATAGCATCATCTGACGTTTTGTTAGTTTTATTTTCATTCTCATTCCCCTACCTTTTAAAGCTTGCTGAAAATTACATACAGTATAGTCATATTAATGAATTTTGGCACAAAAAAAGTGCCGATGGCATCATCGGCACGGGAAATGACATAATCGGCACGTATATATGAACTTGCTTTCTTCTTCATTTTACCAGCAGCGCAATACTGACCTAAAAAGACGTAGCCCTCCAGCTCCTTTTCATCAGCCCGTTGTGGCGGTATTGCTGGACGCCACAACGAACGCTGGATTATACGACACCTCGTACGCCAAAGCGACGGGTCGGGCGTTCGAATCGTCTTGGGGGTGCCAAAGCGCCGAAAACAGTTCGTTTTCGGCGCTTTTTATTTTTGATTTGTGTCTTGCATATCTTCGTCTGGCGGTCAATACTAAGTTAATACTAAATAACGGAGGATTCATATGAAGAAAATGTTACAGCTGTTTGGGTGGGGCATGTTTATGATATGCAGTGTTCTCTATATTATTTCAAGCGCTCGGATGGGTGACTGGCTGTTTTTATGCGGCAGCGTTATTTTTCTGCTTGCCTGTCTCATTTTTGCGCTGCCCTTGCTTTTCGAGCGCGATAATTCGAAACGCTGATGGGCCGCTGGGGCGCCGGGCGGCTCGTCCGGCTGCGTGTGTCACACAGATGATAACGCAGTCTTAACAATTGTGCGGTATTCATCGAAATATGTTTGTTTTATACTAAGAAAAATGGTATGCTTTGGTTGCCGTAATGACAAAAAGATTACCTGCGGAGGTCATCATGAGAAAAACAAAAATTATCTGCACACTCGGCCCGTCTGCCAGAGACACAGACACGATAAAGAAGCTGCTGTCTGCCGGCGTCAACGCTGTTCGGCTCAATTTTTCGCATGGCACGCACGACGAGCACCGCGAAACGCTCTCCAACTTTAAGCGCGCACGCGAGGAGCTCGGCGTGTCGGCCGCCTCTATTCTGGACACAAAGGGCCCGCAAATCCGCATTAAAACATTTGCCACCGGTAGTGTGACGCTCGCCATGGGGGATGCGTTCACACTGACGACAGACGACGTCGTCGGCAATGTCACGCGCGTATCGGTAACATATGAAAATCTACACAACGAACTCAAGCCGGGCGACCGCGTTTTGCTCGACGACGGTCTTCTTGAGCTGACGGTATCGGAGATTGTCGGACGCGACATCGTCTGTACCGTTACTGTCGGCGGCCCGCTGTCGGACCATAAAAGTATCAACATTCCGGAGGTCTCGATTGCCTTCCCGCGGCTGTCGCCCGAGGACGAGCGCGACATCCAGTTCGCCGTCGACAACGATATGGACTTTATCGCCGCCTCGTTTATCCGTAACAAGGAAGATGTGCAGGCCATCCGCGACGCGCTGAAAAAGATGGGCGGCGAGCACATAAAAATCATTGCAAAGATCGAAAACCGAGAAGGTATACGCGAATATAACGGCATTGTCAGAGTCGCCGACGGCATCATGGTCGCCAGAGGCGACCTCGGCGTCGAGGTTGACGCGTGGGACGTGCCGGTACTCCAAAAGCAGTTCATTATCAAATGTACAATGCTCGGCAAGCCCGTTATCGTCGCCACGCAGATGCTCGACTCGATGATCCGCAATCCGCGTCCGACGCGCGCGGAGATCAGCGACGTCGCCGGCGCCGTGTTCGACGGCGCCAGCTGCGTGATGCTTTCCGGCGAGACGGCTATGGGTAAATACCCGCTTGAAAGCGTTGTCACAATGGACAAGGTTTTACATGCTGCGGAAGATTCCGTTGACTACTGGCAGCTGTTCCGCGAACGCAAATATGAGAAAAAAGCAACCGTCAGCGACGCAATCAGCCACGCGTGCTGTACGACGGCAATGGATCTCGGTGCCAATGCGATCATTTCGGTCACAACGTCCGGTCATACGGCGCGGATGGTCTCGCGTTTTCGTCCGCAATGCCCGATCGTTGCACTGTCCGAGTACGCAACTGTCCTGCATCAGCTTTCAATCTCATGGGGTGTTATACCTGTTGCCGGTCGCCATCTTACGTCGACTGACGAGCTTTTTGAAGAAGGTATCGCGGCGGCAATACACACGAGGACCGTCAGTCAAGGTGATACGGTTGTACTATCGGCCGGTGTCCCGGCCGGTATCAGCGGCACGACAAACCTCATCAAAGTGCAGCAAATTTCATAGCACCACCACAAACAAACGTTGGGCGGCAGGCAAAAGCCTGCCGCCTTTTTTTACCATCCAATCAGCACGTGCGATTGACTGGTCCATTCTCATATGTTAGATTAATATCAAAGATTTATCATGCGGCCGAGCCGCAACGGGAGGCGCTATATGTCTAATAACCCCAGCCCGACAAACAGTGCATTTACATATGATCAGGCCACGGCGGCCGCGGCAAGGGCCGGTGAAACTGTCGTGCCGTCTTTTTGTGCCATGTGCGGCCCGTCACCCGGCTGCGGTATTTACGCGTTCGTACGAGACGGACGCTTCGACCGCGTGGCCGGTATGGCTGAATGCCCGACCAATCGCGGCAGTGTTTGCGTCAAGGGGCACGCCGGGCCGCAGTGGCTGTATTCCCCCGATCGGCTCACAAAGCCCCTTTTGCGGCGTGGCGCCAAGGGCGAGGGCGTTTTCTGGGAAATCTCCTGGGACGAAGCGCTCGACATACTGGCCGACAAGCTCAAGGAGCAAAAACAGGCATACGGCCCCGAGTCGCTCGCCATTCTCTCCCCTGCCCGACGCACATACAGCGAGCTGCTGCAACGTTTTTTAATCGCGCACGGCAGCCCGAACTACGGTCACAGCGGTATCTGTGCCCTGCAGCGCATCTTTTCGTTTTCCTATACGATCGGCGGGATGCCGTCGTGCGATTATCCAAACGCCGAGCTGATCGTCCTGTGGGGGCGTCAGCCGATCTATTCCGGCCCCGCGATGGCGCCGGCGCGCGCCTTCGTTGACGCCAAGAAGCGCGGGGCGCGTATCGTCGCCGTCAAGCCGTCCGTCGAGCCGGACGCCGGTATGGCCGACGAATGGATCCCCCTGCGCCCGGGCACCGACGCGGCGCTCGCGCTGGGGATGCTGCACGTCGTCATCCAGGAAAACCTCATCGACGCCGATTTTGTCCGCGACTGGTGCTACGGGTACGACGCGCTGCGCGAGCACATCCGGCAGTATACGCCGGAATGGGCGGAGACGATTACCGGCGTGCCGGCCGGTCAGATTGAAGCGTTTGCCCGCGCATACGCAACGACGGAAAAAGCCGTCATCGACCTGGGCAACGGTGTCGAGCATGCCCCGTCGTCGAGTGACGCGATCCGCGCTGTGGCGATACTGATGGCCGTCACCGGCCATCTCGACCGTCCCGGCTGCAACCTGCTTGGCGGCCCGCCGGGCGGCGGCGCGGCGATGCCGCGTCCAATCAGTCTGTTTGAGCGGTATACGGCCGAGATGATCGACAAGCTCGTCGCGCCGGAATTCCCGAAGGCGTTCCAGCCATTCATCGAGGGTACAACATCGGCGTATTTCCGGGTACTTGAGAGCGTACTGACGGAGGACCCGTACCCCGTACGCGCTGTGATCGCGCCGGGCACGCAGCCGACCGTCTCGACGCGCGGTACCAAGCGCGTAATCGACGCACTGAAAAAACTTGATTTCTACACCGTTATCGACGTCATACGCACAGCAGACATGGATTATGCCGACCTCGTCATCCCGACGACGACACCGTACGAATCCGATCATCCGTTTGAGATGCGCGGCCCGTGGCTGATGGCGCGCAATAAGATTGTCGAGCCGCTGGGCGACTTTAAATCGATCACGGAGCTGATTCTGGAGCTTGCCGTGCGTATGGGATATGGTGAGGACTTCTGGCACGGCGACGCGACGGCGATGCAGAACTATCAGCTTGAGCCGCTCGACCTGACGATCGACGCGTTGCGCGCGATGCCAACCGGTAAATTTCTCGGCGGCGCACCGCCGGAACGCACCTTTGAGAACTACGCGCGCGCTTTTTCGTCACGCAGTACGCGACTGGATAAAGGGCCGTATCTCCCGGAGGGCAAGGTGGCGCTGTACAATACGACCTTCGCGCAGGCAGGCTACTCGCCGATGCCGGTCTGGCATGACGCACCGGAAAGCCCGACGGCAACGCCGGAGCTGCTCGCGCAGTATCCGCTGATGCTCTCGGATTACCATACTTCTAAAACATACACAGCCTCGTGGCAGCGTAACGTGCCGATTCTGCGCGAGATCTGCCCGTATCCAACGGTACACATCCATCCTGATACTGCCGAAGCGCGCGGTATCCATGACGGCGATTGGGTCGTCGTGGAATCGATGTATGGATCGATCCGCGTCAAGGCCGAATTTTACCCCGGCATCCGGCCAGACACCGTCATGATCCTGCACGGCTGGTGGCAGGGCTGCAGCGAACTTGGATATGACGATCTGCCGCTGGAAGACGGCGGCGCAAACGTCAATAATCTGTACAGCGTCGATCCCGACAAGGTTTACGATCCGCTGATCACGGCGATGAGCTCGCAGACACTGGTGGAGGTGCGCCGCGATGAACAATAACGAACTGGGCTTCCTGTTTCATGCCGACGCCTGCATTCAATGCCTGGGCTGCGAGTCGGCCTGCAAGGTCTGGCGCAACGTCGAGACGGGTGTACGCTGGCGCCGCGTTGAAAACGTATGGCATGGCCGCTACCCAAGCGTGACGTGCTCGTCCGTTTCGATCGCGTGCCTGCACTGCGTCGAACCGGACTGTGTATCGGTCTGCGCGTTCGACGCACTCGAAAAGGGTGAAGACGGCCTTGTACGTGTCGACCATGACAAGTGCACCGGCTGTCGCGCGTGCCTGACGGCCTGCGCGTACCACGTCCCGCAGTTCGGCGCGGACGGGCTGATGCAAAAGTGCGATCAATGCGCCGATACACGCGGCGACGCGATGCCGCCGTGTGTACAGTCGTGTCCGACCGGGGCGCTTGAGCTGACGCCGATGACCTCCGACGCTAAAAGCGCCGAGCAGCTGCGCACCCTCTCCCTGCGCCACCCTAATAAGTAGCTTGTAAAAACAAAAAGCCCCGCGGTTTATATACCGCGGGGCTTTTTTCTATACCTGTTTTAACGAACTATAAACCGTTGACGATGTTAAGCGGACGCTCGCCGTCTTCAACGCGCGCCATGTTACGCCAGATGGTGCTGAAGTAACGATAGAAGCTGCCCGTCGTAATGCCGCCAATATGCGGCGAGAGCGCAACCTTGTTGCGTACGTGCTCCGGCAGCGCCAAGATCGGATTGTCGGGACGGACCGGCTCGGGCGTGAGCGTATCAAGTCCGGCGCCGCCTAAGCGCCCGTCGGTCAGCGCGCGGCACAGCGCATTTTGATCAACAAGCTCACCGCGTGCGGTGTTAATCAGGATCGCACCGGGCTTCATGCGTTTGATTGCGTCCTCGCTGATCATATTCAGCGTCTCCGGTGTGGACGGCACATGCAGCGAAATGATGTCACATGTCCGATATAGCTCATCGAGCGGGAGAAGCGGCCACTTGCAGTTTTCAACACGATGGCGGCTGTAGTAACTCACACGCGTGCCGAACGCGTCTAGCCGCTCTGCAGTCGCACGACCGATGGCGCCAAGGCCGACGATGCCCACGTGGCAGTCGCCGAGGTCGTTGAGGCCGTTTTCAAAACAACGGGTTTTTGCCTCAATCTGCTTGGCAGCGTAAACCATCGCGTCGTTTTCCTTAAAGTTGCGCAGCACAGCGAGCATCAGTAAAATCGCCTGCTCCGCGACAGCCGTGGCGTTGGCGCCGGCGCAGTTGGCTACAGGCACCCCGGCTTTGGCCGCCGCGTCAAGATCGAATAGATTAAAGCCGACGCCCTGCGATTGAATAAAACGCAGATTTTGCATCGACGTAATAACCTGCGCCGAAACGGCGCTCATCGGGTCGGCGAGGATCGCATCCGCGCCGGTCGCGATGATATCCGCGTCGTCAATCGGACCGTTTCCGAGATGCACCAGTTCCCAGCTGTCTCGTATCAGGCCGGGCGGCGTGTACCGTTCAAGATTATCCTTGTTGACCCTGACGGCAATCTTCATCGTATCGTCTCCTTTGCAGTCGTTTCAGTTGCTGCTGTATATACCCGTTCGCTCTGCGGCAGCCGGTACGTCTATTATACGCGACATGGACATTTTGCTCAACCGTTAAAAGAACCCCCTGCGGATAGCACCGCAGGGGGTTCTTGATGTCTGTTAAACGGTAATGCTTAGAACAGAATCTGCCACGGCAGACGCTCGATCTTGCTCGCATCGATACCGAAGACTTCTTCGCTGTATTTGTCGATTTCCTCGCACAAAACTGCGTAGGTGCCCTCGAAGGTCGAGCCGGGGCCTCCCTGGGTGATGCAGGGGATGAAGTACTTGTCACCACATTCGCTGCATGCCTTGCGAACCACTTTGCGTGCGTCTTCGCGCGTCCAGCCCGGGAAGTCGACGGACTTGTTGTCAATGTAGCCCATAAAGGTCATCTTGTCGCCGTATTGCTTGATGAGTTCGGGAACATTGTTTGTTTCCATACAGCCCTGCCATACGTCAATGCCCATCTCGATCATATGCGGCACGATCGTTTCGCAGTAGCTGTCAGAATGATGGAAAATAAGCTCCACGCCGTGATCGTGGTAGTATTTATAGATCTCTTTATACGGCTCGACGAAGAAATCGGCAAACATATTCGGGCGCATGAACGTGCTCTTTTCACTGCCCCAGTCGTCGTGATGGAAGATGGCGTCCGGCTTAAGGTTCGCGCAGATGCCCTCGGCCAGCTTCAGTTCCCACTCGGTGAGATATTTGATCAGATCGTGCATCTCATCGGGATACATGAGATACCACTCGAGCGCATTCGTCATGCCGCTCAGATGGTGAGACTGCTCAAAAAGACCCGGTGCGATGAACGGCGCTTTGTAGACCTGATTGCCGTCAACGGCGTCGTACTGTTCTTTCCACATCGCCCATTCTTCACTGGCGAAGTCCAGCGCCGGCGCGTGAACATAATCCTGCCAATGCTCGATGTCCTTAATGACGATTTTATCGGCTGTATGAACCGGGAAACCGCCGGGGACGTTTTCCGGCCAGGAGTTCGTCACGCCCCAGGCGTTGACAACATCAACCTGACCCTTTTGTACGGAGTTGGAGTGCATCATATACGGATGGAACAACAGATAAATCGCCTCAAACTGATTGACGAATCGTTCAGGTTTTCCGCCTCTGATGACTTCCTGCATGTTTTGTTTTGCGGTAAGCATTTCGCGTCCTCCTTCGCTATTGCAAGTTGCCATTAATTATATACTTCTTCTAAAAAAATAACAATTGTTTCTTTTGCTTTTGTCTAATCAATCTAGATTACCAACTCCCGTGAATGTCATAGCATTCGACGTGCTTTATTCGACCGTTCACAAAGCTCATTTCAAAAAAAACCGCCCTGAGCCAGCGATGACCAGGACGGGTTAATTGCGTCTGTTTTTTAAGACTATTCGCTTTTAGAAGTTTTGGGGATAACGTCCTTAGCCGGAAAACGCCGCAGCATATACCACATACTAACCAGAATAGCTATGCACAGCACGCTGCCGACAGCCCACCAAAGCTCCAGCCACCAGTTGGATAATGCCTTGATGACGTCGCTGCTTTGAATCATATAGACGATCTGACCGACGGTGCCAATTGCGATGAGCCCGGCCGCTATCAGGCTGAACCGTTTAAGCCTGATCACAGACGAATAGTAAGATCTGTAATGCATATCCGGCTTGGCAACTGTAAGGCTCCCGACCCCCATCCCGATAAAAATAAGCGGCACTAGCGCCAGCATCGTCGGTCCGCCGATGTACGTTATGCGATTGCCCAGCGACGGACTGAGCAAGAATGACAGATAAATAGCATACAGCACGACAGTCGCTGCAATATACGCCGCCTTCAGGCGTAATAATCCGCGTCGATCAAGATTAAAGCTGTAGTACTCGCCGACGTACACAAGCTTTTTCTTCTTTTTTGCTTCTTTTACTTCCACCTCTTGGTACTGCCAGTTTCTGAAATACCAGTTCACTCGCTTTGCCATCCGGTAGCCCTTCCGTTCTTTCATAATATGTCTTGATATTAGTTTAACATACACGCTCTAATAAAGTAAATGTGCAATATAAGACGCCTAAAAAGAGGTGCACGGCTAGATTATTCTACAATGTTATACTAAAAAGCTTGACTTCATCGCTAAAATTATTTAGCATACTAATAGTTAGAATTCTAAGCATATGGGCGACACTCGGATGGAGGTGCGCATTTGAGAAAAACCGATCAGGAAATTGCCGAGCTTTTCGTGCGGCTACCCGTTTTTATCGATACGATATTCAAAGGGTTTGAAACCACGTTGCCGATCCGGCTCAACCTCACCGAAGAGCGCACTTTAATGCTGATCCACTTATATCCCGGCGAGCCGATGGGGATTTACAGCAAACACGCCGGCTTGTCGCAGGGGTCTTTTACCACCGTAGCCGACAATCTGGCCAATAAGGGTCTGATCGAGCGCGTACCCTCGGAAAACGACAGGCGTGTCAGTTGTCTCGTTTTAACGGATAAGGGTGACGCCACGGCCAAGCTGATTCATGCGCAGTTTATCGATTGCATTAAGCAAAGAGTCTCTTCGATGAACCCTGCCGATAAGAGTGCGCTACGCGACGCAATGAAAACAATAATCGACACGATCGATTTGCTTGATTAAGGAGTAGTACTGAGTGACCAACCTATCAAAATCAGAAGCAAAAAAGCTTGAACGCGCCGAGATTTTAAAATCAGCGCCAGTTAAATCCGCCATATGGAAACTAAGCATCCCGACGATGCTGGCCATGCTCATTCAGGTCATCTACAATATGACCGATACATTTTTTATCGGCAAGCTCAACAACCCTGATATGGTCGCCGCGATCGCGCTATGTATGCCGATTGTTTTTGGCATTCAGGCTTTTGGCAACATTTTTGCCATCGGCGGCGCGTCGCTGATATCGCGGCTGCTCGGCGAGGGGCAACGCGACAGCGCCAATCACGCAGCGGCGCTCGCATTTTGGATGTCGAGCATGATCAGCGTTATCATTACAATTTTACTCTACATTTTCAAAGAACCGGTTCTGATTTTATGCGGCGCAAGCGACGATACGCTGCAATGGTGCATTAAGTATCTGGACATCATGCTCATCGGCGGCGGGGCAATGGCATTGCAGATGACGCTCTCCGGTCTGCTCCGTTCAGAGGGCGCGACGACCAACGCCATGATCGGAATGGTCAGCGGCAGCGTGCTCAACATTATTTTAGACCCCATTCTCATTCTGGTACTGCATATGGATGTTGCCGGTGCCGCGCTGGCGACGACAATCGGTAATTTCCTCGGTGTAGCTTACTATATTTTCTTCTATCTGCGCAAAAAGGGCATCATCTCCATCTCACCGAAAAATCTGGTCTTTAAAAGCTATTACTTTGTTAATATCTTCAAAATCGGCATTCCCGCTTCGCTCGACCAACTGCTCATGAGTGCTGGCATGGGTGTTGCCAACAGGGTCGCGTCCGGTTTCAGCGATATTTTGGTCGCGGCGTTCGGCGTCAACTTCCGCCTGCTCAGTCTGGGCGTTATGCTGTCGGCAGGTATGGGTCACGGCTGTCAGCCGCTGATGGGTTACAGCTATGGCAGCGGTAACACCAAGCGGTTGTTCGAAACAATCAAGTATTCCATGATTTATACGCTGATTATCGGCACATTCTTTGCCATCGTCTTTTTGACCTTGTCCGGCAATCTCATCAAAGCGTTTATTGAAGACGCCGAGGTTGTAGAAATCGGGTCTCGACTTATGCGGATGATGGCCATCGTGATGCCACTGATCGGCCCGCAGTTTATTATGCGCACCTTGTTCCAGTCGATCGGACGACCGATCGAAGCGTTGGCGCTGTCAATCGGGCGTCAGGGCTTGTTCTTCATCCCCGCCGTACTTCTGCTCAGCAAGTTTTTCGGCGAGACCGGCTTCATGCTCGCAATCCCGTTTTCGGACTTCTTTACCACAGCGCTTGCCGCCATATTACTGTTGTTCATCTGGCGCAAGCTTGATATAAAAAGCAAGACGCCGGAACCGGCAACAACAGAAGATATCAAATGCGAGTAGCGCATCATACGCCGTGCACGTAGGCGGCGTACGGAAACGCACAGCGCATATTCCATGATAAACGCAGCCCCCTGTAGCCATAATGGCTACAGGGGGCTTTCATTCGTCATCCTGCTGCTCACAAGCGCTTGATCATCCAGATATGCGGGCAGTCTTCCTCCATGAATTCGTCGCCTTGTTTGGCATACCCTTGCTTTTCATAAAACACCGTCGCCCTGACTTGTGCGGCCAGCAGAACGCTTTTCCCGCCGTCACGCCGGATCACGTCTTCTGCCGCGCTAAGCGTTTTTGCTCCGTAATTCTTACCTCGGTACTGCCTGATCACGGCGATCCGGCCAACGACGAACGACTGCTTATCGCTGTTAAAGTAGATCCTACAGGTCGAGATGGGCTGATCACCGTCATATAGGACGATATGCCTGGCCCCCGCGTCGACGTCGTCAAACTCATCGACGAAGCCCTGTTCTTTCACAAATACGTCGTTGCGGATGCTGGCGGCTGCTTGCGGCAGGGCATCATATTCTTTAACTACCATACGGCTCTCCTCATCGTGTCTTTAAATCACAGGCATTATATCATAGACAACCGAAAATTAGGCAGAGCGCGGCCTTTTGGGAGCACACATGTTCGCACACCTGCTTTTTTCCCCGGGCCGGCAGCCTGCATCCGGCTATATTTTAGGAATCTGGCGTTGATTGCTACGATAATCGTACTCAGGGACACAACAAAGCGCCGTTTAAAATCCGCCACCATCATCTGATGATGATTGTGTCCATCATGCCCGCTATGAGATCCGCTCATGTCCATATGCGCACGATGGTCGGCGTGTTCGGTATGATCCATGTGTTCGTGCCGGTTCATGTCCATTTGATTCGACGTTTGCTTTGGCCCCTCCGGCTTATCCGGCATCTTCTCGTTTTGTGGCATATTGTTCATCTGAGAATGGTCATGATCGTACATATACGCCTCCTGTCTCCGTCTGTCTGCCTTTCTTGTATAAGTTTATTGTACCATAAATCGCTTGCCGCTTCACAGATAGACGCACGGCTATTGCCTGAAATGTTGCAGTACTTAGCCATCAGCGGACCTGAAATAAATTGACGTTCAAACAGCCTGCTATCGGCCGGCATTTGCAGCTCCGGCAGTGATCATCACATTGTTTTACAGGGCGACGGGCTGGTGCAGATTCAATATAAAACCGGAAAGAGCGAAACACGTCGTGTTTTCACTCTTTCCGGTCGTTTTCAAACTGTCTATACGCTTTCGGTTACTCTAGTTCCGACACAGCATAAAATCTGCAGCCGTTGATGCTTCAGGGTTTCATTATCATTTGGGTTAGATACTATGCATTAACCACGTCGCGCATTGTGTACATCATCCATGACCAGACTTGACTTGATTGCCCCTTTATTCCTTCGTTTGCAGCAATTCAAGCACGTTGCGCCGCGTCGCCAGAGACGCGCTGACGATGGCGGCGACGACAATGACGACAAAGTACAGGCCCGCAAACAGCAGCAGCTGATTAATCGCGCCGACGAGCGCCGCGCCTTTGTAAATAGCCACCGCAACCGCGCCGACGATCAGCCCGATGACGCTGAGCAGGATCTGCTCGATCGACAGGATCGCGCGCGTCTTCCTTTTCGTCGTGCCGAGAATCCGCAGGATGGCCGCTTCCTTCGACGACTGCAGAATGACGAGGCAGCACAGAAATCCGCCGATGATGAGCGCCGCCGCAACGGCAATCGGGTACAGCGTTTCAAGCAGCCGTAGCGTTTTCGCGGGGCCTTCCAGCTTGCTCGTATCCATCACAAAACTGACGCGTGAACCTGTATTACCACCCACCACTTTATCACCGTATGCGTGAAGCTCGGCAGCATAATGGAAGTCAGCCAGCTTAAACTGCGCCACTTCAAGTCGCGTCGATTTGTTCAGTACGCCTGTCGGATCATTGTTACCCGGCGTAAAGAGCGTCCTATTGTATTCCCCGGATGGCGTCGAGACGGCGCCCGCAATGGTGAACTTTTGCATCTGCACGAAAGCTGCTGCTTGGATCTTGTCCTGCAGCCTTGTCAGGAGTTCTTCGTCACTTTCGGTATTATCCGGATGGTTGGCTCTATAATTGGTGATATACTCTTGAACAGCTCCTATGGAGTAACCCACAATAAGCGTAACTGTATCGCCAATCTCAAGCCCATAGATGTCCATCAGCGTTTGTCCGACAAATACCACTGCGCCAAGTGTGGTTAAACTAGCTGCATCGTATCCGTCGGCATATGCAATTTCCACTGTCTCGCCGGTAAAGCGTTCAATGTTGTTTGTAATGATAATACTCTGCAACGAAAGCGTCATGCCGACTTCCGCCTCCGCTACGTAATACGGATCGGTTACATAGCCGGTTTTTTCAAGACTCGGCACGACACTAAGCGGCACGCCGCCAGCAAAGCTCGCGGTAATCTCAGTGTTCTCGCAAAGGTCGGTATACGACTGCTTCATGAGTATAAACTGCCCGACAGCCGCAAACAACAGCGCTGCTAGGATAACGGCCAGTAAAGACTTCCCGACGGAACGGCGCATATGCCGCCGAATATAGCGCAGCACAAAACGCACGGCGCCGTCCCCCGGCTTTTTCGAGACAGGTTCAAGCGCAGCGGACAGCACCTGCTGTCGCAGCGCTTTTTCAACGTCTGTCGACGGCGGCGGCGCATCAGGCGCCGCTGTATTCTTAAGGCGGGCTTTTTTCTTTCGCGCCGCGTCGCTGCCGCTATCCTGCAACAGCGCCAGCGGCGACAGTGCGCCGATCCGCCGCAGCATTGCAACGGCGATCAGCAGTGTCAGCAGGATTTCCCCTAAAACACACCCGAGCACCACCGCCGCGGGGATCGCCGTACTGACGGCAGTCTCCTCCATCATCGTCAGCATGTTGTTGCGCGCCACGGAGCCGGCCGTATAGATCCATCCGGCGGCGCTGCCGACCAATACGGCAGTAATCGTCACCGCGCCAAGCGGCAGCAGCAGTGTTCGCGCCGAAAGCTTCGTCGTCGTGCCGAGTGCACGCATGACGGCGTATTCCTTCTTTTTGCGTCCGATAAATAAATAGACGATGAAGCTTGTCGCGGCGACTACTGCGCCAAATAAAACAGCGATCTTTATCAGCGCGACCTGTTTTGCCGATTGAAAGCTCTCTTCAATGTCAGACCAGCCCGCGTCGCTGAAAACAAGTGTTAGCCCCATTTCCTCAATCTTCGGTGTTGCTTCTGCCAAAAACGCTTTGAAATCCCACGCGTTTTCCACCATAAAGCTGAATTCAGCCGGTGAAAACACATGATCCGTCAACGCAGACGCGTCAACCGGCAACAGCGACTTCGGGACAAAAACGGTGCTGACGGAGTAGCTCCAGTTCGCCTCTTTCGATTGCGCATTCCCACCGTCCACATCGGCATAAACACCGACGATTTCAAGCGTCACGGACTTGTCCGCCGGCTCGTACCGTTCATATGTAGCCGCAACAGCGCCAAGCCCCTTGTACTGCTCAAACAGCGCCGTACCGAGCGCCATGGTGATCGTATCACCTACCGCAAGCTCGTTTTCGGCTGCAAACTCCCGGCTGATCACGCAGACTTCCGAGCCGTTTTCGCTGTCCTCGCGCGTCAAGGCGCGGCCTTCCGCGATGGCCATGTCGCCCTCGTTAAACCGCTTGATCGCGCGCATATCCTCTGTATAGACGATATCAAAGGTGTGTGCATCGGTGTCCATAATCTCAATCAGCTCACGCAGCGGCGCGTATTCTGCCGTATCCAGATAGTCGGCAGGCGCGCCTTCAAGAGGCCAGACGGCTTCACACCAGGTATCCGCCGGATAATTGCCCAACCAAAGCTGGTTTGTCTGCAGCGGCGTATCGCTTAGCGGATTATAAATCGGCCTATCCAGAAGCGGATCAAAACATAAAACAAATGTATAGCGTTCACCAAGTGTTAACGCTTCAAAATATGCCGTGTCATAAATATAATTGCTTGTGTAGGTCATGAATGATCTATGCTGAGTTGACGACACAGTTATATTGGAATCAAACCGTATAGGGCTGACAATGACATTAAGCGTTTCATAATACTCTGCCCAATAAGGGGTGTCGGTCAATAGGTTACAGTCCTCTAGTTTGGCCTCATTATAGTGTATAAACTCCTCGGTTTCATCGAATGAACCCGCGCCCGCCCCGCCGTAGTAGACGTCACTCAGCGTCGCTTCAAACACGCACCACGTCGTGTAATTGCTGAAATAGGTGCCATCGTCCGGGCGGTAGTAATCGCTCGACACCCCGGCTGTCATATACCGCGTGTCGGTCGATGTAACGTACGGCAGTGCCGAGAGGGCATCGATTTGCGCTTGCGTCAGCGGCTGATAGCGTATTTCATCCCGATAATACGCCTGCTCTTGCTCCGTGTATCGCCCCACGACGCGCGGGTCGGTGTCCAGATAATTGAAAACCCAAGTGGGTTGATCGTTCGCGGGCGCCACCTCTGCCGAGCCGACGCCGACATACCGCTCGGCAGCATTTGCAATTTCGCGCGCCGTGACGGCGTACTCGGCCGTCTGCGAGAAAAACGCGAACGTCACAACACCGAGCAGAACGAACGTCAGGATTGTCCTGACGGGAGAGCGGTATAACGTTTTTAGCGTAAGTGAAGGTCGCACGGCGATCACATCCTTATATATGCTGTTACCGGTATATAGCGCTTTGGGCTTTTAAAAAACTAAGCACACCGATTTCTACTAAATACGACTATCTGTATACTACTTTTAATTGCTATTCTTGTCAATTATTAGTATCTATTAAGATGTCTTGACCAGCGAATAACATCCGAACAGCATCCTGTTTTTCCATTTCTGGTATTTTCCGCAGCAGCAACAGCATATTAAAGCCTGTATTCATAAATGCTACCGGCTTTTTTATGGAACTACTAAACAGATTTGAACTGTCCATCTCATCCGCTCCGCTTCACATTCGTGATTACTCCACTTTCCATCTGGCGGTATAAAGTTGATTATTATTATGGTATAATCCAAAAAAAGTGGTACAAACACTTAACAAACCGGCAATAAGGAAGGACTTTGTTTTGCAGAAGAAAGATAAGGTTTCACTGATCGGTGCCATCGGAATCGGTATTGGCGGCATGGTCGGTGGCGGAATTTTTGCAGTTTTGGGGTTGGCCGTATCGCTGTCAAAAGGCGGGACACCATTAGCCTTTGCCATTGCAGGATTTATCGCTCTTGTTACTGCCTACAGCTATGCAAAATTATCCGCCGCTTATCCCAGCCGCGGCGGCACTGTAACCTTTATTAACAAGGGCTTTGGTACAGGTGTATTCAGCGGCGGCACCAACAACCTCCTTTGGGTCAGCTACATTGTCATGCTTGCACTTTATGCCAGCGCGTTCGGTACGTATGCATATACACTTTTTTCAATCACAGGCAATAACGTGCTGGACAAACACATTTACGAATCGGCCATAATTATTGTTGCAACAATTATAAATTATTACAATGTTAATATTGTCAGCCGAATCGAAACATGGGCCGTCGGAATAAAAATGCTGATCCTACTCGGCTTTGTTGCCGTGGGTCTGTATGGCCTGTCTGCGTCTTCAGCTTTAAGTCAGCTGAAGACGCAAAATTGGCCGGATATATGGAATCTGGGAATCGGCGGCATGGTGATCTTTGTCGCTTATGAAGGTATGGAGCTTATCGCAAATGTCTCGCCTAATATTGTCAATCCCAAGAAAAACATGATGCGTGCATTCATTATCTCAACGGCGATTGTTGTAGCCTTATACATCGTCATTGCGGTAATTACTGTTGGAAGCCTCGCGTTTGCCGATATTTCCAATGCTCAGGATTACGTCTTAGCTGAGGCAGCCAAACCAATGCTGGGTCAACTCGGCTTTAAAGTCATTGCCGTCGCGGCGCTTATTTCAACCTTTTCGGCTATAAATGCAACAGTTTACGGTGGATCCAGAGTTAATTTTGAAGTGGCACAAGACAAAGAACTGCCGCGCGAATTCACTAAAATTTTCTGGAACGAGCCCATTGGCCTTCTTGTAACGTCAGTCCTTACGCTTGTTATCGTCAACACGCTTGAACTATCCAGCATTTCAACTTCCGGCAGCGCAGGCTTTCTGCTTATTTTCATGCTGATAAATCTAGTCGCATTTTTAAAGCGGGCGACAATAAGCGCAGGCTCAATCATTACTGTAATTGGTATTGTCTTATGCGGCGCAGCCTTCTTGGGGCTGCTGTTTCAGCAGATGTCAAACAATCTGCCCGGTGCTATCTTTGCCATATGCCTTATTCTAATCAGCTACAGTGCGGAATTTGTTTATAAATCTCTGAGCAGAAAAAAGCAAAACCCATCAACTACTAATAAATAACCAGCAAACTTCGTTAATAAACCATGTACCGACCACAAGAAAAGCCCCTGTAACCGTTGCGGTTACAGGGGCTTTTCTTGGAGCATCTAAGCAGATTTAACTGCTGGCCTCAGCCTTGTATCTATAGTATCCAACCTGACTTCACTAATAATGGATTGCATTAAAGATTAAATCGTATGTTATGACAACCGCGCCGAAATCTTCCATTATCAAGACACCCCCGCCTGATTTCCTCCTAGGCCGATCTGCTGAACGGGCAAATTGCCGAATAATACTGTTATAAAGCTCTCGCTGCCTAACGTAAAAATTCACCCTTCTAAATACGGGTATTTTACGTCATACTCAATGTCGTTTATTATTATACCCTTCGCTTCAATAAATAGCACAGAATTCCATATTTCCAATACAAAATTTGCACTTGAATAATATCGTTCTAACGGTCGATCAATTGGCGCTATTGTTTTTATCTTTCCAATACCACTATCATAATAATCTATCGATGATAATTCAGAATAGTATTCTTCATCTGGCTCTGTAAGATTAAGTCTTTGCTCATCACTATCTGCATAGAAATGATATGATGATACCTCCTTAAACGAAACACAATAATTTGTCTTTTTATTATTTTCGAGAACTGAAATTTGAAATGTAATTATATGATTTAAAATATTTATTTCGTAAGATTCTATTACACCTGCCCAAAGTTCATTTAGTTTATCTTGAATTATATTCATATTATTCCCCTACCTTCCGAACCTAAACCTAAATAATTATTTATCATAGTATCTATTTGAGTTAAATGGTTATTTGTCCTATCAATGTGTGTCAGGCCTCTTTCATTTGATAGCGTACCAGCCAATGTTAAAGAACCTTTTCCACCCATACTTACTCTAAAATATGGCTTTGCTCTTTTTTCATAGACTGCATAAATTACTCTAATAAGACAAAATGCGTTTATTTCTCTCGCTTTAGATATATCATGTCAACAAGCTGCTTTCCATCTTCAAACATCGCATGGTCGTAGTTATCCGTAAAAAAGTTTTTATTCGATGTGATTCTGTAAAGCCGCATTTCCGATAAAATTTTAGAATTGAAGGACTGTCCCCAGTACCGACAAGCATGGTTTTACAATCAGCATAATAAGAAAACAGAAACTCTATCAACTGTTTCCCATAGCCCCTTCGCTGACAATCCGGCTTGACAGCGATGTTTTTAAGCTCATAAATGCCGCCTTTTTCTTTAGTAACGACACATTCCGCTTTTACGCCATTGTCATCCAAGATAAACATCTCGCCGCGCTCGAGATATTTATCTATCATGTTTTCTTGTTCATCCGCCAGCAATAGCAGCTCTATATACTCTTTTTTAGCCTCTGTGACTTTCTCTATGTTCATAAGCGCGTACCTCAAGATCTTGTTTCACATTGTGGATCTGATGAAAAAATACATTGATGATGTCACGATCCTGAGCGGACTCGCGCTCATCGTCTACCCGATATTCTGCCGCTCGGTGACCACGGGACTCTACGCCGTTTAGTATAAACGGTTTCCGACCGTAGCGTAATACAGATTCTTTGACTTGTTTAAACAAACGAGAAAATAGATAGATACAATTAAAGCCGCTATGATAAATAGTATTGAAATTACAATTAAAAGCACGGTGACGGTGGCCAGCAAGGTAAAAACGAGAAGAAGCGTCCACGCGGTTTTAAGGCTGTCTCCATTAAGAAGTGTGTGATATTTTCCCTCCAGCTCTTTTACGCCCATAACGATGGTATATGAAATATACAGTGAAATACTGGTGGACCCAAGGGAACGGATCATAGATATTATTGACGTTGACGATGTCACGCCCAATAAATCCAGTAGATACAGCACGCCGGTATAAACGGCCATACCAATAGCAAAGGGTTTTCCCTTTGCAAACTGCGGACTTTCAACTGCCATTTCGGTCAATCCGTTGACCATTACGATGTACCCAATAAAATCTGGAATTAGACCGATTTTTGAGTAATCAAGCGTTATAGTAAAGTCCAGAAATACAAAAATAAATCCGATGAAAATTCTTTTCAAAACGTGTATCCTCTATTCTCAAAATATAAATAACTAGATATTACTTCCTTTGCGGTGTGTATGGATAATGCGATGCTCTGATATTCAAACAAACTATTGATTTAACTTATGTTCGGCGTTCTTAGGCAGGACATCAATTTCGGCGACACCAAGCTAAGAGAATACGTGTATCACAGCTATTATCAAAATAATGAATAAACAAATTATCGCCGCTGTAATCAAGATACCAACGGCTACATATATAACTTGTATAATATGAGCCATCTTTTTCGATTTTTTATAATAGGTTAAATCGTCGCCCTTACCCTTAGCTTTTAACCACCATTTTAAAAGTGGTGCCTTATTCATCATCAGCTAATTAACCTCTTTTTTCCTCTGTGACTTACTTATATTCCTAAACACACACCCTAAAATCTTGTTTAAGGTTGTAGAGCTGACGAAAATTTCGTAGAAGCCATTTTGATCCTGAGCGGGCCCGCGTTTATTGTATTTACAACGTTCCGTTTGTCGTTGGCGGACGGGCTCTACACCGTCAGCGCGTGCTTGCTCCAATAATGTGAAGTCAGCTTCGTTACAATGTGATGGGTTAAAATTCAGTTCCTATAGCCAAACAGCCCAATCGCCGTAATCAAATGTACCACTACCGTGACATAGGTTTCCGTCGACTTTCAGCTGGCGGAAAGCGTCACGCATCCGGCTCAGAATCTCCGGTTGAACGTCCAGACTGTGATGAGCTGGAAAGACTCTTTTTACGGGCAGCCCTGCAATTTTTTCAAGCGACGCAAGGTATGCCTGCGGGTCGGTGGAGGGATAATACGCAAACAGCGTGTCCTTGTATACAAGGTCGCCTGTAAATAAGTATCCACGCTGGGGCTCCCAAAAGCAAAGATGTCCCGGAGAGTGCCCCGGGGTATGTAGCACAGTAATGCTGCGCCCACCCAAACTGATGGCATCGCCGTCTTGCAGTATTCGTGTTGGCATTCCCTGAAAGAACCTGTATGCATTGACGTCATAGCCCATCGGCAAGTCGCAACGCTCTACGACCATCTCCTTAATAGTCTCCATTGTTAGTGGGAATTCGCCGTTCAGCCAGTTTAGTTCTGCCTCATGTGCGTAGAAATCCAGGTAGTACTCATGACCGCCAATATGATCCCAATGTATATGTGTCGCCACTGCAGTTACCGGTTTGTCCGTCAGCTTTTTCACTTCTTCGGAAATGTTGCAGATGCCAAGCCCGGTGTCAATGAGCAAACATCTCTCGTCACCTTCAAGCAGATAACAGTGCGTTTCCTCCCAATGGCGGTATTCGCTGATAATATGTGTATCTTTATCAATCTGATCGATTGTAAACCAGTTTTCCATGCTATATTCTCCTTAGTAAATTAGCCATTCAGAGATTCCAGTTTCCATCTTACCTCCTACCTATACGCTCAAGCAACATCCATGATAATTGATACGGAAGCAGGTATTTTGATACGCATTTTGCAATAATACGAACTAAGTCGGCTTAACATCTTTGATCTCATATAAGCCTAACGCAGTATTAAAAACTATATCACGCCATAATTTAACAATCAACAAGATATGTCAAGAAGTGACAGTATATCCTTGTCGGTTCGTAGCATTTATAACATGCTGAACGAACGTTCAAAATATGATGCAAAGTGATTAAGTGCTTTTTAGGAGCAAAAATAGACCTCGGATACGTAATGACGACGATTTGGACGCAGGGTATTTGCATCAAAATATTGTCTGGGGTGCTCGGGACGCTGCCGATGACGGCATATCAAGATGTTGTAAGAAGCAGACCAAATGCTCGATTGTCTTTGGTCTGAAACTTTGATGTTTCAGGTGCTAGTTAATCTAGCAATTATAACTGGAGCAAGGCGTCGCGCACTTCTTGCTCAAAAATGGAACGATGTTGACTAAAAGGTATAATAAAAGTGTGAAAATACCCACCTCAACAAATTCTATTACTGGAACCCCTACCCCCTTTTCAACCAAAGGAATATACACACAACAATGCATAAACCCCTGTAACCGTTGCGGTTACAGGGGTTTTGTTGGAGCATCTAAGCAGATTCGAACTGCTGACCTCATCCTTCCAGTCTTCGTTCTGGCGCATATACTTTGCGGTCATCGCCGTCACACTATCACTTATTCCGAGTCCTCTAAAATCATCTCGGCAGCGATTCGGGCAGCAACAGCGACGACTTCCGCGCACTTTGCTTCATGTCCCGGCAATGATAAAAATTCCTCGTGTTCGACCGGATCGTACAGCGTGTAGCTGCGTCCACAGACTTTCTTTTGCAGCTCAGGACACAGCACCGTGCCCATTTCTTTCATGAATCGATCCCGATATTCTGAAAACTTCGCAGCGCCCTTTGCCTTGAGTTCTGGATTCTTCAGTTCTTCGGCGAGCGGCGCGTTATAATGCAGCCCCACGGCGAGCAGTCCGCAGCAGTAAGCGCCGCAGGAACCGGACGCGCCGCCTGTTCCGCCAGCCAGCGACAACGCCGCCGTGACCATTTCTTCCGGGATCTCATCAAACACCGACTGAAGACCGGCCATCGTGCTGCGCGCACAAATATCGTCTCGGATCTGAGCCTGCTTTGCGGCTTCAACAGCCTGTTCTACAAGCGCTTTTTTATTCATCGTTACCTCCACGTCGGCTTAGCACGCCGATTTTGTCAATACGCTGCATTCGGATTAATCTGATTAATCAGCGCACATCCGTTTCTAAAGTTTAGAATATTCTTATGCAGGATCTGAATGATTTTCCGATTGGTGTCTTCCGTCAGGGCCGCGTTATGCGGGGTAACTATGACGTTATCCATACCCCACAATGGGCTTTGTGTCGACAGTGGTTCTTTTTCGAAAACATCGAGCACCGCACCGGCAATCTGACCGGACTGCAGCGCGTCAATCAGCGCCGTCTCATCGACCGTTGGCCCGCGCGAAATGTTGACGAGTATTGCCGACGTTTTCATGACGCGCAGCTGCGCCGCACTAATCAGATGATAGGTTTCGTCCGTCAGCGGCGTCGCGACGACGACAACGTCGGCTTCGGCCAGCGCATCCGTCAAATCATCGGTACCCCACACGCGGTCAAACGGCTCGACCGGCGCCGGCCGCCGCTTGACGCCATGCACCTGCATGTTAAACGCCTTGGCTCTTTTTGCGATTTCAATACCGATGCGCCCAGTGCCGATGACGCACAGCGTCCGGCCGTCGATGTCCGCACCGAAGTAATTCTCCCAGTGCTTGTTTGACTGATTGCTTAAAATAGCGGGCAACCGATGGCGCATCGCAAGTATGCAGCACAAGACGTATTCCGCAACGGAAACAGCCTGCGCGCCTTTTGCGCTGCATACGGCTATCTTCTGCGCGCTCAGTTCAGCGAGCGGCAGCTGGTCGACACCCGTGCTGATACTTAAAACGAGCGCCGGCTTCTTCAGTACAGCCACCATCTCACTGTCCAGCAATGGCGCGCCGCCGACGGTTATAATGATCTCGGCTTCCGGCAGAACCTGCATAGCCGATTGTTTGTCACTGCAGGTTAGAATCTTTTCATCCAGCAGCGCTTCCAGTGACGATATGTAGTCGTTCTGCCATCGCAGCAGCGATACAATCATATATTTTGTGCCCCCCGTCGTTCGTACCGGTCATTTTACCGTTTCAATATAAGCGTTCTTGATGGCAAAGTCAGAAAGCTCCTGTCCAATGCCGGGCAGATCCGGTACGGCGAACTGCCCGTCGACTGGTGCGTAGTCGTACTTACCGAGCTCGCGATTATAGTTAACCTTGTTAATGACATGATGCTCGTGGATACAGAAATTCGGGATTGCTGCTTCAAGCTGCAGCGCTGCGGCAAGCGTCAGCGGCGAGCCGCAGATGTGCATCTGCACTGTCGCGTCGAACACGTGCGCCATGTCGCAGATCTTCTTAGCCTCCGTTATGCCGCCGCACAGGCAGATGTCCGGCTGGACAACTTGTATGGAATCGTCGAGTAAAAACTGCAGATACCCCCAGCGCGTAAACAGACGTTCACCGTTGGCAATCGGGATATTGACCTTCTGGGCTACGTTTTTCATAACCGACGGGTTGAGTGGCGTTGCCACCTCTTCATAATACATAATGCCATATTCTTCGGCAGCCTGCCCGATTATAGTCGCGGAGATGGCGTCTGTTTTTGAATGGTTTTCAATAATAATATCCACATCCGGGCCAATCGCTTCGCGTGTGGCCGCGATACGCGCGACTATAGTGTCAATCGTTTTACGCGGCAGCGCACCAAGTGTTTGATCCCCGGGTCCGAAGAAGTCCGCCTTGATGGCGTCGTAACCGTCTGCGACGGCTTTTCTGGCCTGCTCGGCATATTCCTCCGGTGTTCTGGCAAATGAGAAGCTTAGCGCATCGTCGTCGACCCAGCCCAACTGCAGCTGGCTTGCATAGCAGCGCAGCGTATCGCGCTGTTTACCCCCGAGCAGCTGATATGCCGGTACGTTGAGAACTTTGCCCTTTATATCGAACAACGCCATATCGATAGCGCTCATCGCCGCATAGTAGATTGCACCGCCGGCCTGCCCCCAAAACGTGTCCTTAAACATACGCTCCCAAAGATACTCGTTGCGCATCGGGTCTTGCCCGATGATCAGCGGTGCCAGCTCTTTGATCATGTGGAAGCCCGCCATGGCGCCGCGTCCGTACGACAGCCCGCATTCGCCATAGCCATAAACACCGTCGTCCGTATTGATGCGGCAGCAGACTACCCGGAGAGACTCCTGATGCAGGCCTCTGTGTTTGAGTGCAAAAATATCTATGCTAACAATCTTCATATCGATAATCCCTTCATGATGATGACAAAACGCGAGATGATTCTCCGCTGTTTTGTCACGTCAGCCGACCGTAACAATGTCGGCTGTTTTCAAAGCAAAGTCCGAAAGCTCATTACCAATACCGGGGAGCTCCGGGATGCTGTAATATCCGTTAACAGGCTGATAATCATGGACGCACAGCTCCGTATTGACCTCATTGATGCTCACAACATGATGCTCATGTATGACAAAATTCGGAATAACGGCTTCAAGATGCAGCGAAGCTGCTTTCAGTATGGGGCTGGCGCAGACATGGGTCTGGACATTGACGTCATAAGCATACGCCATATCACAGATTTTCTTAACCTCTGTAATACCGCCGCAGTTGCCGATATCCGGCTGAATAACCTGAAGCGAATTGTTTTCAAAATACGGCGCATACTGCCACCGCGTGTAGATCCGCTCGCCGCTGGCAAGCGGAATATTGATGTTTTCAGATATATATTTGGTCATCTTGGGCGTCGGCGCGTTGGGCTCTTCCAAAAAGAAAATCTTATACTTCTCCGCCATGCGCGCAATCTGTATGGCCGACTGCGCGTCGGTGTTGGAGTGATTTTCGATAATGATATCGACGTTTGGCCCAACAGCGTCACGCGTTGCCGCGATCCGTGCTTCAACGACGGCCAGACGCTCCGGCGGAAGCAGGCGCGTTGTTTCTTCCGTCGAGTAAAAACCGCCCTCCGGCTTGACCTGGAAGAAGTCAGCTTTAATGCAGTCATACCCTTCTGCCACAGCAATTTTAGCCACCGCCGCGTAATCTTCGGGCTTCGTCTGCGGCTTCTGCTGCTTGGCGTTCCAGCCCATTTGAAGCTGACTGGCATAGCAGCGCAGCTTATCTCTTTTCTTGCCACCGAGCAGCTTATATACGGGCTGGTTCATCGCCTTGCCCTTAATGTCCCATAGTGCGACATCCAGTGCAGCAATACCGGCGAAAACGATCGGTCCGCCGTTAAGACCCCAAAAAGTTGGGTTACCCCGATATAAGTGATCCCAAATCACCTCATTGTCCATCGGATCCATCCCGAGGATCATCGGCGAAAGATCCTGGATCATTCCGAACGCGGCAGGCGAACCTTTGCCGTATGACACCGCCGCTTCTCCATACCCGTAAATACCTTCATCGGTATTCACACGGCAGACAACCGGTCGGAAAAACGCACCCTCCCTGGGGTGCAGTGCCATTATATCTACACTCGTAATTTTCAAATTAAGCCTCCCGCGTGCTGTACTTACTCTAAATTCTCATAATCTATCATTTTGATGTACGTTTTTTCGTACAAAGTAAAATCCTTGTTCTTAATGGCCATAAAAATGTCGTTGTGGGTCTTAAGCGCGGCCGACGCCGCCATATCAATATTCGGCCCATCGTTGTTTTTCACCTTATAACTGAGGTATCTGTTAATAAAAACGGACTTAACATACCGGAACATCAGTTCCCGGACAGCGCTGTAAGCCAGAATAAACAGGCTGTTCTTTGAAAGTTTACAAACCTGTATGTGAAAATCCAAGTCCGCATTAACCAGATCGTTAACGTGTTCTTCAAACGGCTTTTTCTGTTTACTCACGCTTTTATAATTCAGATACGCTCTTTCAAGCGCTTTGATGTCCGCCTCGTCGGCGCGTTCAATGGCAAGCCTGCCACATTCAAGCTCGACACAACGTCTAAAATCCATGACGCCGTCAAGTATCTCCGGCGACGTAACAAGGTCGGACATTTCGTTAATGTACTCCAGCAGATCAAACTGCTTGACGTAAGTGCCCTCGCCTGCCCGCGTTTCAACAATACCAATGGCGTTAAGCTTCTGCAGCGCATTTCGGACCGTCAGTCGGTTGACCCCAAAAGCCTGTGCCAAAACAGACTCCGACGGTATTCTTGAGCCGGCTTCCCATTCATCACTCTTGATTTTTTCCTTAATAGCCTGGCTCACCTGGTCAGATAACGTTGTTTTTTTAATTCTTTCGGTTTTCGTCATGATTACCTGGCCTTTGCTGTAACAGTTGCTTATTACCGGATAAGTGTTCGGTCCGCCCTACTCGTCTTGACAACTACTGTGTATTTTCAGGACCTTGTCCAGAATGATCTTTTCATAATGCGCAAAATCCGCGTCGCGCTCCCGGGGGCGCTTGAGATCAATTTGCTGATCCATCACGATACCTTTATTGTCAAAGACGACAACACGGTCGGCCAGACGGACGGCCTCACTGACGTCATGCGTAACAAGAACAGCTGTAAATCCCTGCTCTTTCCAGAGATTTTCAACCAGATTTTGCATTTCAATGCGTGTCAGCGCGTCCAGCGCGCCCATCGGCTCGTCCAGCAGCAGAACTTTTGGCGTACCGGCCACGGCACGCGCAAGCGCGACGCGCTGCGTCTGCCCGCCGGAAAGAATCAGCGGCCAGCAGTCGGCGCGATCTTTAAGCCCAACAGCTTCCAGTGCGTTTAATGCGATCTCTTTGTTATTGTTTGGCGCGCCATGCCGGACGTTGTCGAGCGCCGACTTCCATGGCAGCAGTCGTGCTTCCTGGAACACAAACCGGACATTGCTATCAACGCCTTTAATCTTTTCGCCCTTCACAAGTAGTTCGCCGCTCGTCGGCTTATCCAAACCGGAAATCATACGCAGCAGCGTACTTTTACCGCAGCCGCTCCGGCCGACAATAGCAACAAAACCACCTTTATCAATTTTAAGGTTTAAATTCTCCAAGACGGATAAGCTGCCAAAGCTTTTATTTAAGTTTTTGATTTCAATCGTGTATCCCTTATCGGTATTACTCATGCTCAGCCTCCATAATCACTTACAATTCCATCTCAGGAACCTTTTTTCAAGCAAACTTGCTGTCAGATCGGAAAGCTTACCGAGAATGGCGTAAATAAATACGACAAGGAAAACTTTATCCATCTGCATTAATTCCCGAGCCTGCACTGCCATGAAGCCGAGGCCTGCTTCGGTACCGATCATTTCGGCAGCAACGAGAATAAGCCACATTGCGCCCAATGCAATACGCACACCAACGAGAACCGACTGCATGGAACCGGGCAAAATAATGTCGGTAAACAGTTTAAATTTGCTAAATCCGTAAACCTTGCTCATCTCGATCAGTCTTCTGTCAATCGTTCTGACGCCGCCGTAAGTATTAAGATACAACGGGAAAAACACACCATAAGCAACCATTGTGATCTTAAGCGCCTCGCCGATGCCCAGATAAATAATGGCAATCGGAATCATCGCCAGAATCGGAATAGTTCTGAACATTTGGAACGTCGTGTTCATGACGGCATTGACGGCTGTTGACATGCCGTTGAGCATCCCCATCATGTAACCTGCGACGCCGCCGATAAACAAACCGATAAACGCTCTTCGTGCGCTTGTTGCAATATAAACCCAGATTTCCCCACTCACCGTCATCTTAATACCACGTTGAACTACTGAAAGCGGAGATGGCAAGAGTTTTAACTTATAGTCATCCGACATCGTAGCAAAAACCCATATTAAAAGAATGATTGCAGGTAAAATCCACTGTAAAATCGGCCGCCACCGTTCAAAGAACGACTTTTCTTGCAGTTCCGTTTTATTTCTACGACCCATAATAACCCCTTTGTGCTGCGGCAAACTAGTTTTGACGGTGTGCTGGAAACACCGCAAGCCGCAAGATATGGCATACATCGTACCAGAATGGTCAGCTGGATTGGCAACTAAAAGCATAGTTGCCAATCCAGCACTTGGCATTATTTGTTTATTAGTTTACGGCTGCTAATGCCGCGTTAACATCGTCACTGAGCATGTCGTTAAACATCGGACGGACGTCAACTTCCTGCTCAAGCGAGCCAATCGCAAACAGGGTATCCGAAACATCCTGAAGTGCGGTAATGTCAGCCTCTGTAAAGGCATACACATGGTTTTCGCGCAGTGCTTCACCCTGATCCAGGTAGTCCATGAAATCCGGAATCGTCATGCCGTAATATTTATCGGCCATGATCTCGGCATACTCATCATGATGCTCTCTGATCCACGCTTCGAGCTTTTCCGTTCTCTGCAGGTAGTCTACCATCGCAGCAGCCTTGGCGGGATCCTGCAGCGACAGGTTGTTGGCAACCCACAGCGTATTGCCGCTGAGCAGATCATCGGCCGACATCAGCACGCTGCCGCCGGCGCTCTCGCACGCCGTGATCGTATTGCCAAAGGTCGCCATCGCGTCAATCTCGCCGCCAAGCAGTGCCGAAACACCATCGGCCGGTGAGAGGTTGATCGTCTCGATATCCGACCAGTCGAGACCGGCGCCTTCGAGCATCTTCTGCAGGAAGTAATGCGCCGACGTCGACGCAACGTAGCCGACCTTCATACCTTCCAAATCCGAAACGCTTGTGATCGGCGACTCAGGCCCGATGATGAGCGCCTGACGGCCCATGTACATCTTTTCTACTGCAATAATGCTAAAATTGCTGTCACCTTCGGCAAGCGAAGCATACATCGGCGGAATCTCGCTCGAGCGCCCCAGATCAAGGTTGTCCGTAGCGATGGCCTGCAGCGCGAGCTGGCTGCCGCCGGCATAAGAGATCATCTCCAGAGTGTAGGGTGTGTCAGCGACACCTGCAAGCTCCAGCAACCCGGAGTCGGCCGGGAATGTATACTGTACGCGCAGGGTAACCCCGGACATATCGATTTCGTCATCCGTAACAGACGGATCGCTGGACGCTGTCACGTCGTCCGAGGGTTGTGTGGTGTCATCGGGTGACGGTGATGAGGCAGTATTGTTTGCGCAACCTGCCAGAAGCATCGTCAGAGCCAGCACCAGTGCTGCCAAGCTGATCAGTGATTTTTTCATGCTATTAACCTCCAATAATAATATAAACGCTGCTACAATTCTCGCTGCCGATCCCCCTCCCCGATTAACAGTCCATCAAGTAAAGGTTTTTCATCAGCGATGCCAAACAGTGCCGCCCACCGCAACGGTGCGCTATGTAATCATGTATACTTGTTCGCTATGTATACATGTCGCCTGCCGACATTATATAGAACACCAGCCCAAACCGTCAATTATCGAAATCCCAAAAAACAGCAGGTATATTTTGTGTAAAATTCATATGATATGCAAAACAATCACCCGGATTACATTTCATAATCCGGGTGATTGTATCGTAGATCAGTCGTTATGAATTATAGTCGATCATATTCATGTAAACTTCTTCACACGCTTTATAATCTTTGCGTTTGATCGCATCCATTATTATTTTATGGTCGTTTGTCGCAATGGCAGACGCATTTTTCTTTTTTGACACGTTGGCAAATCGTTTAATAAGAACAGACTTAATATACTGATACATCGGTTCACGTACGGCGTTAAACGCGAGCATAAACAGGCTGTTTCTCGACAAGCTGCATATTTGATAGTGAAAGTTTAAGTCGGCTTCAACGATGTCGTCCAAATGCTTCTCCATCGTTGTAGTTTGCTCTTCGCCGGCTGCCTCATACGCGTCAAAAGCTTTTTCCAGCTCATCAAGGTTCTGGTTGTCAACACGCTTTATTGCCAGACTGATGCATTCAAGCTCAATACATTTTCGAAACTCCATAACATCTTCAAGCATTTCCGGTGATAGGACAAGATCCGAAACTTCTCGGATATATTCCTGCAGGTCGAATTTTTTAACGAACGTCCCTTGTCCCGCGCGTGTTTCGACGATGCCCATGGCGTTAAGCTTCTGCAGTGCGTTTCTAACCGTCAGCCTGTTGACACCATAAAGCTCGGCCAGTACGTTTTCAGACGGAATTCGGCTGTCCTCTGCCCATTCACCAGTCTTGATATTATCTTTAATTAATTTACACACCTGGTCAGACAAATTCGTTTTTTGTACTTTTTGGAGCTTGGGCACATATTCCACGTCCTTCAATATGTAAGTAGTTTACTGTATAAAGTATATTGCTATTATTAGGTCCTGTCAAACAAAGAATGTGTATTCTGCACATAGCGATACATTATACTACTATGCTAAATTTAGTCGACTACCTACCTGATATTGCCGATGTATGGTGGATTCACGGTGCGCTTTAAAACGTATTGAGTTAGACCATTTCAATCCGTAGTACCCTAATAGTACCCAAAATAACTATTTCTGTAATATTTATGCCATGTAAATAAGCTGCACAAACCCCTGTAACCGTTGCGGTTACAGGGGTTTTGTTGGAGCATCTAAGCAGATTCGAACTGCTGACCTCATCCTTACCAAGCATGCATTTGACTTTCTCTGACGTTCCGTATTTTGTCCTAAGTGCTGCTATTACTAGCTTTTTAAACCCAACATTTTTCTGCTTTGCGCTAGCTTTTAGTCACTTTCTTTAAATTTAGTGTCCAAAAAGTGGCCGAACCTTACCGTTCCTTTATCAACCTATAAAAGCGCAGAATGTTTTCATTAATGATATTACTAAGTTCTATAATGTCGTACCAATAATATGATTTCGATCAAACTGTACTAGCTCTTTCCACTTCTGTGAAGGCTCATCTGCATAAAGCCTCAATAAGGAAAAGAACTCGGCGTTATCATATAGCTGGTAAGATTCTACAATGTTTTTTTCAACAGCTTGATTGCTTGATTTGATTGCCTCTTTAGAGAAATGATCAGCAGTTGTTACAAAAATGCAGTTGCGCCCGTCATGAAGTAATGTTGCCCCCAGTAAGTCTCGAATTTCTTTAACGGGTTCAATTTTTCCCGGCGATTGCCTTCTCTTTACCTGTATCATAAACTGTTTATCGGCATCAATCATTATTAAGTCAATACCACCATCATGGGATTTTCCTACTTGTTTAACTTCGCATGAGAAATGTTCACGGAAAATTGAAGCAACTAATTCCTCCATCTTTTTGTCGCTAATAGAATAAACATCATCTTTATTCTTAGATAGATAGTCTTGTAAAACTTCTATTGGTACTGCATTACTGTTAACTTCATATTTTTTTAGTTGCGCACTATAAACCGAATTGTGCCAATCTTTCCAATACATTTTACCTTCGAGATAACTATTAAATTCAATTTGCCACCATCCGCAACTACATTGCCAAACATTTTCATTCATTTCACGCCAAGGTCCAAATGTTGTCTGAAATATATCATTCTTTTTTTCAATTAAAACAGCATCTATTTCGCAGAAAGGGCAATGGCCTAGAACACCGAAGAAAAATTCTTCTCGAGAACTATGAGTATTCATGCCATATTCGTTAACATGACTGGAGAAACTGGAATAATCAAGAATAAACTCAGATTTCAAGTGATCATCCCCGCTAAATTCCCCAAGCCTTTTTGAGTCTTTCAATCGTAAACAGCCATTTATCATTTGCCGGTCTACAGGCGGTGTTTTGATTACCAAAAAAGCCAATTTCTTTAACAGCGTTCTTAATATCAACAGTTTTTATCCAATCGACTTTGACGATATATTCCGCTTGATCGTCATTTTCATTTTGATAATAGTATCCATCCAGATCGAGATCAAAAAATTCCTTTTCCACATTATCCACGTTAAATCTAGCATCCTGTGCTTTTACTGCGACATCAGTGACTTTCCCTACTCCAACATAACCAGTTTGGGGTATGTTCACCCATATCCTGTCGCCAGGGCTTAGAATCGAAAGTGTTTTAGTATACCATGATCCACCTCCGGCAGATATGAAACCGTATTTGACGGCATCTTGCCAGCGACGATCTGAGTTATCCCCAAAAGATACATAATACTCCCCGTTCCATTCAGCAACGGTTGTCTTCTTAATAACCGGCTCTGTTTCATCAATAAGCCAGGCCCGACTGATGAGCTTTTCATCCTTGTGGCTGAATACAGAGAAAAATAGAATATTTACCGGAACGCCGTATTTTTCATTTAGGTATGTAATAATGCGTTCTGTGCTTTTATCCATTTTTGAAGCTACTATAACAATGTTGACATCGTTATTCTCAATATCCTCGTCAGAAAGTGCAGCGCCGAATTTCTTTGTATATGCTTCACTAATTGAACCAGTATTGTTTGAATATTTAAGATACGCCTGAGCTATGTCTTCAATGTGCCAGTCAGACACACACGACGCATAGTCGATAGCCTGTGCTGCTACTTCACGAGGGGTTAGCTCTTTTTTTAGCTCAACAACAATTAGTGTCCCGCCACGGTCAATACAGAGTATATCTATGTACCCGCCTTCAACCGACACTTGTCTACCAATAATCAGCCAATCTGCGTTTAGCATGTCAATGTTTTTGCATAATAAGTCTTCCAGTTCTTTTTCTGTACTAAGCGTCGTTGTGTCAAGCTTTTCCCCGTCAAGTGTCCAGATGGATTGTTGAATAGCCATATCATTTCTCCCCCGCTAGTTATTCTTAAAACGACTTAGAGCCTACATCTCACACTTTTCTCCAAGTAACACAAAGATGTTGCTTAAATAAATAGATTATTTTCATCTTTGTCGATAGTGCCTCATTATAAAATCATTTATTGTTTAAGCTTCTGAAAGCTCAGTTAACCGGTTTTTTACAGCAGTTTGGATGATTGCAAGTTTCATTAAAAGTGAATTACTATTTTGCTCGGCCTTTGACACATTGACCGGTGTTTCATTTAAGCCAAACAATGAATCCCCAGTTTCTTTCCAGAATGTCATTGCCGTTTGCATCTCTACTATAAGCGAAGTCACTTCTAACCACACGTTTTGAGGAATATATGGCTGATATAGAACGTTATAATTTTTTAATTCAGGAATCATTTTCAGATAATTCAGCAGATGCTCACGGTATTTTTCGCGTTGGGCTGATTGCACAAATCCCTCATCACCCTTTGCGTAATATACAAGATCCTGCACGAGCGGAACCAAAGTTGCAATATACGAGTGAAGACATTGATAATAATCGAATTCTTTCTTTAAGAGAATCTCATATGCAGTCGTTGTGCGGCTAAGTTTATTGCGGTATTTCGCAATATTCTTTTCAAACGTCGTGTCAATTGCTTTGCCAAACGCCTTCAAAAACATAGCCTTAAATAAAGTCAGCAAGACTATAATCGCAGTTGCGCCACCGCCTATCGCAATCAAGAATTTCTCCAGAATGTCCATACAAACACCTCACCTTTTCAGCTTTTCACATAGAGGTAGGATTTCTTCCAGTTTAGCAACGATGCGTCTTTGCTCGGCAAGGGGCGGGAGGGGTACAGGTAACATTCGGATAGCTTTTAGTGATACGTTTTTTATTGTTGTCTGTGTAGCTTCCTTTGAAGCATAATTAAGGAAATGTTTGCTCTCAAGCAATATTCGAATGTATTGCTTATATATATAATTGACTAGAGAAATATAGCAAGCACTTTTACCTAAAATTATAAGCTCGTCGTTATAATATGCTATATTACCAATGGTTCCGTTTATTGAAATCAAAATAGTTGATAATGTTAGAGGCTTTTTATGTTTCTCATATTCGGCTTCATTAACTCGCTTCGTATCTGCTTTGAATGTAATTATCCCATCGTCAAGATTATTCCCATTTATAAAATAATACTTACCATCCATATCATAATTGGGAGTACCGTGAATACCATCACCGATATTTTCTGTGATGTCACTCATTCTAACCCACTTCCAGCTCTCTGGGATATCAAACGGCTTTTCATCCTCTGTAATTTCCGGTAGGGGCTTTTCTTTTTTGATCTTTCCAGCTTTGACAAGTCTCTGCTTTTCTACCTGAATCTGCTGATACAATTCCTCTCCTGTGCCTTCATCAGAGCGCTGCTTAACCAGTTTGCCCTGAATGGCATACTGCAGGATAGATTTCTGCATATCGGTCGGGAAACGCTTGTTGAGGTCCTCCAGCTTGCTCCACGCCTGTTCATAGCTTTCAATAAACGGCAGTAGCTCTTCGATTTTGGCAACGATGCGCTTTTGCTCGGCAAGCGGTGGGAGCGGGATTACACAGTTTTCGATAATTTCCAAAGTCAAATTCGGAATCGCCGTGATTTTCTTTTGCCCTGTTAGGTATTTCTGAATCTCTGACGAGTTGAGTGCATATATCAGGTAAAGTAGATTTATCGCCTCGGGACTCACCAACCTAATAATGGAGACCGCTTGATTTGCATTAAGAGGCAAATCCTCCTCTCTAGCAATAGCGGTTCTACCTAATGTGCCGGCGATCGTAACCAAAATATCATTGCGCTGCAAAATGGAACGCTTTAAATAATCGACATGCGTTTCTTCGTCTATATATTTTAGAGTAGACTTTTCAAGTTTGTCATAGCCTGCAACATTTTCGGCTCTTAAAAAGCCAATGCCTTTATCAAGGTAGCTGACTTCGCCACCTCTTGGTGTTGTACCTTTAGTAACAACAGCTGCAATATCACCAATTTTTATCCATTCCCAGCTTTCAGGAATTTCAAAAAGAATATCATTCTCCGAAATTGAAACTAATGACTTTGATTTTCCGATTTTTCCTATCTTAATTTGCTTTTGCTTTTCCGCTTTCAATTGCTGATACAAAGCTGCTGCGGTTCCATCTTCACTACGCTGTTCGACAAGTTTGCCTTGGACCACAAGGCTTAAAATACTTCCCCTCAAATCTCGTGGGGTCATTGCTTAGCCCCCCCGAGAATGGTGGTGATATCCATAAGCACACGATCAATCTCGGCGTTCAGTGAGGCGCGTTCCTCTTCATACCGTTGAATCAAATCTATTGGGTCAAGGATTATTTCTTCCAAATGGGGATAGCCACACTGGTCGAGATTGTAACCTAACTGATCCGAAAGCTGCTGAACAGTGAACTTCTTCGCTTTGTCGAAGCCGTCGACGTTGATTTCATGCCGGTTATCCCACCATTCGATAACTGGGTCAAAATGCTCCAATTTCATGGGCTTCGTCTTGGAGAAATGTTTATATCCTTCCGGCATGTCCATGCGGTAGAACCATGTGTCTGTAGTCGCCTTTGTACGGTCAAAGAATAAAATATTCGTAGTGATAGATGTGTAGGGCGAAAACACGCTGCTTGGCATACGGACAATCGTGTGCAGATTAAATTCTGAAAGCAGTTTCTTTTTTATCTCAACTTTGGCGTTATCGGTACCAAACAGGAATCCGTCAGGGAGTATCACAGCCGCACGCCCATTATCCTTCAGTCGGTACATAATAACGGACATAAATAAGTCAGCCGTCTCGCTGCTGGCAAGGTCGGACGGGAAATGATTTTTAACTTCTGCTTTTTCATTGCCACCGTAAGGGGGGTTCATTATGATTACATCAAACTGATCGTCTTCAGTGTAGTCAAGCACATCACGGAGTAAGGAATTATCATGATAAATTCTCGGTACATCGAGGCCGTGAAGCAGCATATTCGTAATACACAGCATATATGGAAACTGCTTTTTCTCGATGCCGTAAATAGAATTATTGTATTCAGTCTGGTCATGCGTCGTTTTTATCTGCGGAGACAGTTCGTGTAGCCAGCTTGTTATAAAGCCGCCGGTGCCACACGCAAAGTCCGCCATGACCTCACCGATTTTCGGCTTAATCATTTTTGCCATGAATTTTGTGACTGCTCTAGGCGTGTAAAATTCGCCGGATGAACCCGCGCTTTGCAATTCACGAAGTATGGATTCATAGATTTCGCCGAAAGCGTGGCTTTCCTCATAGTCGCTAAAATCCAGTTCGTCCATGATATTGATAATCTGTCGGAGCAGGACGCCGTCCTTCATATAGTTATTGGCATCTTCAAAGGTAGTTTTAACGATGGACTTTTTAATGGGTGTTTCCGGGGTGACGTTCAGTTGCTTGAGTGTCGGGAACAGCGTGTTGTTGACAAAGTTTAAAAGTGTATCGCCAGTCATGGCGTTGCCGCTCTTGTCATCAACAGCCCAACTGCTCCAGCGGCACGCCTCCGGGATGATGGATTGATACCCATCTTCATCCATGTCCCAATCCTGTTCCTTGGCGTCATATACCTTTAAAAAGAGCATCCACGCTATTTGCTCAATACGCTGAGCGTCACCGTTGACGCCGGCGTCGTTGCGCATAATATCGCGGATTCTTTTCACAAAATTTGATATGCTCATAGTGGGTTATCCTACCTTATATAGTTCTTCTTCCAGTTCTTGTACGGCTTTCAAATACCCGGCTTTCCCGCCAAAGAATTTCGCAATCTTGGAGGGCTTTCCGAATTTGAGGAACGGGTCAAGTTTCAATATTTCTGTTTTCTCTATCTCGTAGATACCGGTATTCATGTACTTGTCCAGAAGCCCCTCTAAGACCTCTCTGGCTGCACCTTTATACTTATTGAGAAAGTCGCGTTTTTTAACGTTGTTGACGCGCTCTCGGCGTGTCAGTGGTTTCTGGTTGAATGCGACATGGCAGATGAAATCAAAATCGTCGACATCTTCCATCCCCTGCTCTGCCTTCATACTTACAAGGTCGATGCCGCGTTCTAATAGTAATTGCTTAATTTTCTCTTTTTTCTCTTCGGCAGACCAATGACGGATGAAGCCGTCTAAAGATGCATATGTGCCAAGTATATTGGACTTAGTGTAATCGATAATGCTTTCCTGCCGGAGTAGTTTGCCATTGGCGTCGTAGATCGAGACAGTTTTTCCAATCACCTCGACTGTACAGCCATATTCATCAACAATAGGTTTCACCTTGGAGTCTGAGTTGGGACCAGAAGGCGTAACAGGACCAGAACCAGTAGATTTCGTTCCGCCCGTGCCATAGCAATCATCCTGCTCGATAGGCCCGTCCCAATCGGGGTCAGCGAATAGTCGTGTCACGTTGCGGAAGTCCATAACGGTGAAGTGCGTTTTACCTTGTTTCTCACGAAGGCGAGTTCCACGACCGATAATTTGCTTGAACTCGGTCATGGAGCCAATCATCTGGTCGAGGACAATCAGTTTAGTCATTTTGCAATCCACTCCAGTGGAAAGAAGTTTTGATGTGGTCGCAATTACTGGATATGGCGCGGAAACAGAAATGAAATAATCGATTTTACTCTTTCCGTATACATCGCTACCAGTTATACGAACCACGTAATCCGGGTTTTGCTTAACCATGTCGGCGTTCAAGTTGGTTAGCGCAATTCTCATCCGCTCTGCATGATCCTCATTGGCACAAAACACAATGGTTTTCTGCATCCTATCTGTACTTCTGAGGTATTCCGTAATCTCTTTGGCTACCTCGTATGTACGATCTTCAATGATAATGTTGTAGTCAAAGTCGCTGTTTGAGTAAATGCGGTCCTCAATTTCATGACCGTCCTTGTCCCGCTGTCCCTTGTACGGACGCCACCCTTCACCGATGTTGGTGCGAATATTAATGACCCTGAATGGAGCAAGAAAACCATCTTCAATACCTTGACGAAGACTATAGGCATAGATAGGTTCTTCAAAATAGTCAATATTGGAGATATATTTTGTTTCCTTTGGCGTTGCAGTCATACCGATTTGTGTGGCTGATGAAAAATAATCAAGGATTTTACGCCAGTTACTGTCTTTTTTCGCTGAGCCTCGATGGCACTCATCCACAATGATGAGATCAAAAAAGTCTTTCTGAAATAGGCTTGAAAAACGCATGGTAGGGTCATCATCCGAATCTCCGGCATCACTTTCGTCGTTTCCTACTAACTGCTGATATAACGAGAAATAGACCTCATGAGATGTGATTGTCACAGGGTCATCTTTGACAAAATTGATTTTATGTATCGTTTTTTCTAATGGTGCAAAGTCCTGCTGAATCGATTGGTCGACAAGAATATTCCTGTCTGCAAGGTAAAGGACTTTTTTCTTCACGCCACTTTTCAGTAAGCGGTATACAATCTGGAATGCAGTATATGTCTTGCCGGTGCCTGTTGCCATTACGAGAAGTAACCGTTGTTGCCCCTTGACGATAGCCGCAACAGTGCGATTTACGGCGTTGCGCTGATAATATCGTGGCGCGTATGTGGTCTGACTCGTATAGTAAGGCTGGTCTATAAGCTGCTTTTCTTCATCGCTAAACCCTTTGCCGTTTTGATAGCGGGTAATAAGTTCAGCAGGAGTCGGAAATTCGTTCAAAGCAAGCTGGCGTTCCTGACCAGTCATAAAATCATGTTCAAAAAAAGCATCACCGTTGGAGCTATATGCAAAAGGCACATCGAGCATTTGCGCATACGTCATAGCCTGCTGTAATCCATAGGACACCGAGTGTTTGTTGTCCTTGGCTTCAATGATAGCGATAGGATTGTTGGCATTGATGTACAGAACGTAGTCAGCCTTTTTGGGCTTTTCACGTGCTACCAAATTGCCTTTTAGGTTAATCCGTCCATCAGTGATTTTTGTTTCCATCGTGATATAGTCATGATTCCAATGCGTAGTGATCGCTGGAGTAATAAACCGAAGCTTAATGTCTTCTTCGGTCATCTGTTTTTTATCGATCATGAAACCTTGCCCCTATCTTTGTCTATTACATAATTCATAATATCTATATGGCTGATTCGTCACGATGTAGTTTAGTTATTGTGTTTAAATCTCTTGGAACCCCTGCTAAAATTTACTTTGCTATTTATTAACTATGAAACGCACCGAAACATAAATGCACAAACAGCTTAAACCAAATTATAGCAACTGCAATAACATTATTCAACAATAAATGCAAGAGAGCCACCTCCTCAGTAGCTCTCTGCCTCTTCCCTGATTATTCTGTGGTTTACTGCTCCATCCATTCCAGGATCTCATGCAGTTCTTTGAGTTCATCCGCTGACAACGTAACGCCTTTCCCCATCTTCTCATGTCCTTCTGACCAGTCACGGATATCGTACTTTGGATCACGATTATTCCAGCTGATAAGATTTAGCTCTTTGCGCCAGCCGTTTGGGTATTTCTTAATCACGCCTATCTCTTCAATGATTTCAAATTTTAAGTTTGTCAATTTAAGTTTCCCCCTCATTTTATATTTATTACGCGTGTATTAAGGAAACGCGTTGTAAAACTACTTGTTATCCTACCGCCGGTCGCTCGTCCTTAACGCACTTGGACAAGAAGCCGTCCATGTTATTACTAGCCTCCCGAAGCTGTGACTCAAAACTGTGGGCATAAATGTTCATCGTGGTGCTGGTCTGCGCATGACCTAGGATTTTTGATATGATTGAAATACTTGTACCCATGTCGTTCAACAGCGTCGCACAGGTATGCCGCAGACCATGAAAAGGTATCTTCGGAAGTCGTTCAAGTTTCTTCTCGTCCTGCGGCAGATCCTCATTCACCCGCTCAATCCAATCGTTATAACGCTCTATATGACTTACCAAACGCTGATATGGCGTATGCATACCCATAAGCTTTCCGTCAGCCTGTGTGAACATATTACCTTTCCCCCGCCACTTATCCCCCAAGCTCATCTGGAACGCATTGTAATCAACCCTATACTGCATCAGAAGCGGAACTATCAGCTCTGGTAGCGGTATTGTTCTAACGGATGTAGCGGTCTTCGGTGCCTTACAGGTCACACCATCAGCTGTCTTTGTGACAGATTTTGATATACGTATCGTCTTTTTTGAAAAGTCGATGTCATCCCAATGCAGGGCAAGGATTTCGCCCCTTCGCATACCGCAGGTCATAGCAATGTAAAAGAACACTTTAAGCTGCATCGGCATACCGCGTCTTTCGGTATAGTCAGCAACCGTATAGGGTTTACCGGTATCGTCAATCCTGCTGTGACCTTTATACGTCAGCTCAAACTCTATATCAAGCGAAGCAAGGAAGGCACGGGCCTGCTCAGGCGTGAAAAACTTTATATCGCTCGTGCCCTTTTTGGATTTTGGCAGCTTTACATTTTCACAAGGGTTTTTCTCAATCATTCCCCAACGCACTGCCGTCTTGAACATACTATTTAAAAGCATATTATACTTCTGGATAGTTGACTGCGACGAGCTTTCAATAAGCGTCAGCAAAAACGATTCAACTATCGGAAGCTTTATCTTTGATAGCTTGTATGTTCGGAAGTATGGTATGACCCTTGTCCTCAGCATCATCTCGTTGCCTTTATAGGTATTGAAGGACACTTCGTTCTGCCGCCGCTTTAGCCAATCGGCCGCGAACGCTTCAAAAGTCATCTTCTTACTATTGAAACTTGTGCCGAACTTGATTTTTTCCTCCAGCTCAAGCGCATATCTTGTTGCGTCCTTCTCCTGTTGACGTAAGCTCGCAGCAGGGTCAGGATGATATGTAAACGTCTCAACGATTTTTTTATTCTTCTCGTCGTATCCACGGCAAATACGGATTTTGTATGCGGCTACCCGCTTATTTTCTATTCTCCTTATATTAGGCATATTGAACATTACCCCTAATTCTTGTTTTCTTGATATTGCTTTTTATAGCGGTAGAATGTTGGTTTTGTAAGCCCAAGCTGACGCATCAGCTTAAACGGTCGGATTTCACCCCGTTCTACCGCTGCATACTGCTCTGCAAATGATGCCGCAGACAGCACTCTTGGCCTACCGTACCGCTCCCACTCACCTCGAGCCTTCATTGCCTCCATGCCTTCTCTCTGGCGCTTCTCGCGCTTCACCATCTCCGCATGGGCAATGGTGGCATACAGCTCTATGAGCATGTTGTTGATCGTATCCAGGATCATCGCAGCCAAGGCGTTATCCACCTTGGATAAATCTTGGAGCGTCGTGGGAATCTCTAGGATCATCACACGTACGCCATGGTCCTTAAAATAGCGTAGTTCTGCTAACGTGGCCTCTTTGTTTCGACCGAGACGGTCAAGCTCGCTAACGATCAAAACGTCGCCGCTTTCTAAAATTTCTTCTTTTACCATCTGGTATCGTGGGCGGTCAAAGTTTTTTCCAGTCTGCTGATCTGTATAGACCTTTTTCTTGTACAAGCTAATGCGGTTATCTTCACAGTACTTGGAGATTTCCGCAATGCCGCGGTCAAGATGCTGTTCTTGTGAGCTTGTCCGGTGATAAGCAACGTACTTCATAGTAGTCTCCTTCGCTTCATCCATATTATGGAATTATTTTACTGCGAAGGTATCAGAATGTACACGCTTGTTCTGGCAATACTCAAATGTTCTCAAATCAGCTTTCTGATACCTTCCGAGCGAAGTTTTTGACTAGGATCGGAAGGTATACTTTGTGGACTATCTACTGTCTGTTCATGCCGGTGTTTAAGAACTCAATGAATTTATCAAAATTTATTAGATACTTATTTCCGGTTTTTATGTATATGATCATCCCTGAAATACACCACTGCCGAATTGTATGATAGGGGATGCCTGTTTCCTCAACTACTTCTTTAATTGACCGCATGCGCGGAATTTGGATTGACATGCGTAAAACCTCCGACGAATTATTTTTTTACACCACCTTGGGGCTTCGCTGACCTCAGCTCATCCGTTGAATACGAATTCATTTTATTTATGTGTCCCACTCATCGTCACAAGAGTCGTTATTTAAATGCATAGAAGATCCATTCGCATCACGCCTTATGATTGTAATGGCAAGAGGCTCTGCCTCACTGTCCAATAGCAACGACGCATTCGCGCCGTACGCTTTGTCGATAATATACTTGCAAGCGTTAAAGCAATCTTTGCTCTGTTTATCACCTGCGATATCTAAAATGCTCTCCAACGCCGGAACAGTCGCCTCTTTTAAAAGGGCTTGAAATTTTGCTCGCTCTTCTTTTTGACCTGCAGACTGTTTCGGACGTCCTTTAGGATTGCCGGACTGTCCTCTCGAAAAGGGCATCTTTACACCTCCATTCTGGTACATAATCGCATTGTTTTTTATTGTTACCCCCACCAAGCCTCTGTACCTATTATGCTCAGGTTGACACAGGTGGGGAAAATTCTTTTTTGGGGGTTTACCGCCACTGAAGTCACTGGCTTAACGTCTAGCCAGCTTCCAGCGCAGAAACATATTATTATGGTTGATCAAAAAATAACTAAAAATGTAACAAAGCTTATTACATTACCCGCAGGCTTCCCGAAAGGATTTGATTGCTTTTAGTACATCTCTAGGTAGATCATATTTCCGAAGAGCCCGAATAGTTTGTCGCGAATTATCTGGCATACCTCTGAAGCCATACCAGCGTTTCAACGCCCGACGAAATACTTCCTCATCGACGACGATTTCTCTGTAATTAGCAAGCGTCTTTGTTGGACTGTCAGTCTGCGTCAAGCTCTCGAATAGCACTCTGGTGATATTATCAAGACAAGGTTTGACATGCTCTTGAATGACATCCTCAATAAAAATCCTTTTATATTCTTTCATCACTTTAATGAGATTTTGTGCTTTTAGCACGTCACGAAGAGTACACGCTTCACCAAACAATTTCTTAACTGTACGCCCGATCATGACAATTTCAAAACGAAGAAGATTCTCTTCAATCTCGAAATTCCTCCGATTTTTTTGTTCAATGGTTTTATTATAAAGTTTCAGTATGTAGTAATTTTTCTTTGAAATACTAAGCGAACTGGCCTCTTTCTGCTGCTTGCATTTTCGTGCTGCGCGAACAAAAAGCATGTTTGTGGTTTCCGAGTAAGCCCTGTTTACCAGGTCCATAGCATAATGTGGCATACATTCGCCAAACAATTCAAGAGTAATATTGCACTCAATATTTGTGAGGCGACAATACCCAATCTTCCCAATGTGGCTGTGGAAGTGTTTTTCAATATCCGACAGCACTTCTCCTACTCTCCTTAGTTCTTTTTGTGTGACTGGATTAATGTTATTTGATCGGAAATAATGTGGCAAACACAGCTTGATCTTCGCCTTACCGTCTTTTGCTTCAATTGACCCGTATTCGAATCCTTCAGGACTTTTAATTGACTGTTTTGGTAGATTTATTTGCGCATCTTGTCCGTCTAATTCAACAGCAATCTCGATGCCATCGATACCTTGATGGGCTTTCTTCATCAAATTCTCACCTACTTTACAAAAAATAAGAATAAAAAAAAGATCTTGAAGCCACCCTCGTACTGAGAGCTGGCGACAAAACCTTTTGTCACTATCTGAGATATATTGGCGGAAATTCGACCCACCTTTACATCAATTTAATAATACCACAAAACCTATTGCTTGTAAATACTTTTTAATAAACTTTATTTACTTTTTAAATGCCCTCTGTTTCCAAAAATACTTAAATCATTCCAAGAGCCTCAGATAGCTCTATATCAGCATTATCTGAATTGGTAGATCAAACAACGTATAAAGTAAACACGCTACCCTAAGCGCCTCTATAACCTTACTTTATTTGTCTAAAAGCTTTAAATGATCGATAGCGTACTTAAGCGCTAAATTCATCACTTCATTTCGTGAGCGCCCGCTGTTTGAAGCAAGTTCATCATAATCCCAAAGAAGATCTTTGCCGATTCTGAGAGTCATCGTCACAGTCTTCTCCTCTTTCGGCTCTAAGTCCTTATGCTTAACTACAAATTGATTAGAATCAGACATATGCACACCCTCCTATCTCCTAGTGTATTCTCAAAATGCCCCGAAATCCAAGACCACTTATTTTGATAGTTGTTTTTGTGTTACTTCTCTGTGTTATGTGTTAAAATGGCTTTACTACAATAATTTTGGAGGGTACATATGAAAGAGAAAAAACTATATCAGCAAACTTGGTTCATTGTGCTAATGTTACTTGTTCTGGCACCGCTAGGAATTCTACTTATGCTCAAGTACAAAACATGGGCAAAGCCAATCAAAACGACTTTGACTATACTATCGCTAATTATCTTTATACCTGCCATGATCATGGCATTTAATACTAATTCTGCACCATCTGATATTGCAGACGCATCCACGGATATTTCTGCATCTGCGTTGCCCTCGCCATCGACACTGCTGTCACCATCAGCATCCCCTTCAACGTCGCCGTCCCCTACGCCGTTGACAATTAAAGAGCAAATAACTGAAGCTGCCAAGAAGGGCTTTGGGCAAAACGACTTCATATCCGTTGAGTACACGGAAGCATCAAACTACACATGTATTACCGCACGTACTGGCGGGGGGATGATGAGCATCTATTTTGATATTGCAAATACCCTTGAGTACCTTCAAGACCTTGAGGACATCAATATAGATATCTTCTTAATTACTTCATTAGTTGATACGTATGGAAACACAAGTGACGAGAAGGTTCTTAACGCCTACTTTGAATATGAAACCAGAAGCATGATCAACTGGGAGTATTTCATAATCGACAATCTGCCTGATATTGCCGACACGTGGTGGGTACATCCTGCATTAGCATAGGCAGACCCGTACAACGCTCGCTACTTGAAATAGACTCGGTCACCACTTCGGTGTCCAAATAGTGTCCAATAATACATTATTTACGCTTCATCTCCCTGTACGCCACCATAACAAAACCCCTGTAACCGTTGCGGTTACAGGGGTTTTTATGGAGCATCTAAGCAGATTCGAACTGCTGACCTCATCCTTACCAAGGATGCGCTCTGCCTCCTGAGCTATAGATGCTTATAAAGAAGTGCCCCGTCGGTCAGTTCCCTGCCGACGGGGATATGGCGACCCAGAACGGGCTCGAACCGTCGACCTCCAGCGTGACAGGCTGGCGTTCTAACCAACTGAACTACTGGGCCATAAATAGAGTGCTTATGCATTATACAGTTACACGCGGTTTCTGTCAACACTTTGTGCTTCCCCGATCCGCTCCGACGCCAAATAAGTGCTCAACCGCGTCCGGCAGCGACGCCTTGACTGTTAGGTATTCGCCTGACAGCGGCAGTGTCAGTGACACACGTCGGGCGTGCAGTGCCTGTGTATCGATGCCAAGCGCCGCCGACAGCGTCCGGGATGCTGCCGTATAATACAGCACGTCGCCGAGGATAGGGTGCCCGGCGTCGTGACAGTGTACGCGGATCTGATGCGTCCGCCCTGTCTCCAGTGTCAGGCGCAGCAGCGACACCGGCAGCCCATTCACGTTTCGGACGCCCAGCGTCTCGTAGTACGTGACGGCACGCTGACCGTCCGGCGCGACGATGCGGCGCATATCGCGTTCCTGAAGGCGTCGAATCGGCCGGTCGATGACGCCGGTCGGCTCGTCCACTACGCCGTAGACGAGCGCAAGATAGACCTTTTTCGCGTCCTGCTGACCGAGCGCGTGCGACAGCCGCGCTTTCATGTAGCTGTTGGCGGCGAATACGACAACGCCGGACGTATCGCGGTCGAGCCGCCCGACGGCGTGGCAGCGCCCGTCGCCCGTCGTGCGCAACAGATATCCGGCGACACGGTTGGCCAGCGTGCCGGTGTACCGCGCACGCGAGGGATGCGTCAGCAGCCCTGCCGGTTTGTTAACGGCCAGCATGCCGTTTTCTTCATACAGAATATTAAGGTCGCCGTCTTCCGGGACGACGTCGCACGGCGGCTCAGCTGCCGCGAGATCCGCCGTCACAATCTCCCCGGGCTCGACGATCCGATTCGAGAACACAGGTTGTCCGTCTACGAAAATCGCGCCGGCCTGTTTGAGCCGGCGCGTCAGCGTTTCCGATATCATCAGCTCGCGGCGCAGGATCGTATAGACGGTTTTGCCCGAATCCTGCTCGCCTGCCGTATACGACAAATTCATAACATTCTCATCCGTTCAGTGCCATGTCTTTAGGAAAATACTTATTTACCAGCATCTCGGCTTCCGCGAGCCATTTTTGCCGCTGGCTCAAATCGCTGTCGGCCACGACGCGGAACATGCGCCGGTCATACACATCGATACCGCAGAAGCTAAAAATACAGTCTTTCCAAAGGCGGTGCAGCGGATCGCCGAACACCTCATTTTCACGATCTTCCGACGTATTTGACGTGTTGAAAACAAGCCCGGCCTTGGCTTTGAGCAAACCGACGGGCACACCACCGCCCGCGTCGCCTTCTGAAAACCTATAGGCGATGTTTTCGCGCAATACACGGTCAATCCAGCCTTTAAGAATAGCCGGGGCCTGACCCCACCAGTTAGGATGAATAACAATCAACCCGTCCGCCTGAACGATTTCCTTCTGATGCACGGCAACAAGCGGATCATTGGTAACGCCGCCGGACAGCTCGTCCCCGGGTATTACCGGATCGAACCGCTCCCCGGCCAGATCGTGATACCGGACATCGTGCCCGTTTTGTTGAAGCCGTAACACAACCGTATCTGCAATCGCCGCATTGAGGCTGCCGCGATAGGGATGACCTAAAATAACGGAAATACGCATGTTTGCCTCCTGCTGAAACCGCTGCACTCGGACGTCTCAGCTCAGTTTTTTCAGTGCGTCGGCGAGCTCCGCAAAACGCATCCCGTTGGAGGCCTTGACGAGCACGTTGTCGCCTCTTTTAATCAGCGACGGCAAACGCTCAAGCAGCGCCTCCCGCAGCGGAAAATGATATGCTTCGATCTCTCGGCCTGTCGACACCAACCCTTTGAATATATATTCAGCCTTCGCGCCCACGCAGATCAAGCAGTCGATGCCGCTTTCCGCGGCCAGCACGCCGATGCTTCGATGCAAATCGTCTGAGCCGGCGCCGAGCTCGAGCATATCGCCGAAGATGGCGACCTTGCGCCCCTCGAGCGCACACAGCGACGCGATCGATGCGGCCATCGAGTTGGGATTGGCGTTATAGCAGTCCTCAATCAGGGTGATGTAGCCGGTATCAACGACATTAGCGCGCGCACCGACCGGCTTGTAGTTCAGTAAACCAAGACGAATCTCCTCGTCCGTCAGGCCAAGGCTACGTCCGACAGCCGCAGCAGCCGCGGCGGCAAGCGCCATGTGCCGCCCGAACGCGGGTATAAAGACGTGAAAGCGTCCATTTTTGCTAACGATATCGCACGCGACGCCGTCCAGCCCGGACAATTCAATATTCTCCGCGCGGACATCGTTCTGCGCATCAAATCCAAATGTGATCGTGCGGGCAGCCGGATCATACGCGCGCAAAAGCGCATCGTCGCCGCTGAGGACGGCAAGGCTGTCCGGCGGCATGAAATCGAAGATTTCCGTCTTGGCTTTCAGCACACCGTCCAAGTCGCGTAAATTGTCAAGATGGCAGTAGCCGATGGCTGTAATGATCGCGACGTCGGGCCGGACCATGTCGGCCAGGCGGCTCATCTCGCCAAAGTCGCTGATCCCCATCTCGATCACCGCCACTTCGTGTTCTGCCTGCAGCGACAGCAACGTCAGCGGCACACCGATTTCATTGTTGAGATTTTCCGGCGTTTTGAGCACGTTGAATTTCTGCGCTAAAACGGCCGCCGTCATTTCCTTAGCCGTCGTCTTACCAACGCTGCCGGTCACACCGATGACCGGGATGCTGAACAAGCTGCGGTAATACTTGCCGAGTGCCTTGAGCGCCGTCAGCGTCGACGGGACGAGCACGTACGGCACAGCCGGATCGTCAAGCTCGCGCTCAACAAGACAGCAGACGGCGCCGGCGGCGGCCGCTTTGCCAGCAAAGTCGTGCCCGTCGACGCGCGCACCTTGTATACACACGAACAAACATCCGCTGAACGCATCGCGGTTGTCGCGCACGACGCCGGTGATGCACACCTCACGCTGCGCGTCGTCACCGACGTACGACCCGCCGGTGACACGGGCAATTGTTTCAAGTGTCAGCGGTTTCATCGCCATTCGGCTTCTCCCCTACTTCTCGTATTTCTTCAGTGACGTTTGAATGATCGTCTCACACAGATCTTCAAACGTCATGCCAACGGCAGCGGCCTCCTGCGGTAGGAGGCTAAGCGGCGTCAGGCCGGGCAGCGTGTTGGCCTCCAGGCACCAGACCTCACCGCTGTTGTCCACGATAAAGTCCATCCGCCCATAGACGTCCAGCTTTAAGACGGCAAAGACCTTAAGCGCCACTTCCTGGAGCTTTTCAGTAATATGCTGCGAAAAATCAGCCGGGCAGTATTCGTCGGTCATGCCCGTCTGATATTTGTTTTTATAGTCGTAGAAGCCTTCCTTCGGGCACAATTCGATGACAGGTAGCGCACGACCCTCAAGAACACCAACCGAGCATTCGCGGCCTGTTATGTACTGCTCCACGATGACATCATCCTCGTAATGAAAGGCCAGGTTCAATGCTGCTGGATATTCTGCCGGCGTATTGACGATGGAAACCCCCACCGAGCTGCCTCGCGAACTGGGCTTGACAACGCATGGGAACCCGACGTCTTTAGCATCGTCATCGTATTTATTAACTGAGATACCAGCCGGTGTATGAATGCCGCTTTGCTGAAACAGCTTCTTTGCAATCTCTTTATTCATCGCAATGGCGCTGCCGAGCGGGCCGCTGCCGGTATATTGGATACCCGCCAGGTCGAAGGCCGCCTGAATCTTGCCGTCTTCCCCGTCCTCGCCGTGCAGCGCGAGGAATACGATGTCGGCGGCGCGGCAGACCTCGAGAACATTATCGCCCATGCGCGCGTCATCATCCTGTTTGCGGCGGGCTTTCACCGCTGCCAAATCCGGTTCTTCTTCGGAAACGGCGGCAAGTTTGTCGTCAACTATCGTTTCAAATATATCCTTAGGATCATTATATAAATCAGGATAGCCGAAAAAAAGATCCACCAAGACCGCCTTGTGACCGCGCCGGCGCAGGGCCGCGACGACCAGTGAACCGCTTGTAATCGATACATCCCGTTCGGCGGACAGTCCGCCGCATAATACTACGATGTTCATAAAGGCCTCCGAATTGAGACAATTGCGCCCACAGACGCTTCTTCATACTATACACCAAGGCCGTCGTTTATACAATCAAAAACACTGTTGACAATCATCGTATAATAGACGTTGCCTCTACTGGCGATATGGCGGCATAGCTCAGTTGGCTAAAGCAATCGGTTCACACCCGACAAGTAACAGTAGATGATGCTATTTGACGTTATTCGATGCTAATTGATGGTACATGATAGATAATAGTAATTACAAACAGACCGATTGGTAATAAAAGACACCGAAATTTCGGTGTCTTTTATATGTATAGCTCGAGTAATTTTGCTGTATCCACTCACGCAGCTTGCTAGGCACTACGCTTGTCTCTCTCCCGACATGCATAACAGGAAATCCGTCATTCTTAACGATTGCACGCGCCTTGGCTTCTCCACACTTAATTGGTTCCGTTTTCGGGGAGCAGGACAAATCCAAAACCCCATGTTCTCAACGTATCTCGCCACAAAATACGTTGAAAACATGGGGTTTTTCTTGGAACTCGCAGCCGGATTTGAACCATAAGCTGTGTATTACGAATTCGCATAAAGCCTCTGGCGCGGTTATACTTATGCTGCTTTTGTCTTTTTCGCCTTTTTGCTTTTATCCGTAGCCTTATTGTTTAGCATATAAAGCAAATAATCTTCATCTTCATTTAAATATTCTTTACGAACCGCAGTATATACCGCTGTGTTCTGCAGTTTCTCATTCAGTTTCTTTAACATACAAAATCTCCTACTTGTGTTTATTACTTTAATTATATTATACAACTTTCTGGCGCAATGTAAATAGAGATAGCTGACTAATTGCACTATCCAAATCAGCTTATTTTGTGCATATTAAACAAACTGTATGTTATTTATTTACAATATAAGGCTAATCACATTGTTAATCATGCTCTAAACAGTCTCTTCTGATGCTGTTTACATAATATCGACTATATATTACCGCCGAAAAAACCAAAGCCCCTGTCCTCTACGTATCTCACCACAAAATACGTTGAAAACAGGGGCTTTTCGATGGAGCTGGTAGTCAGACTCAAACTGACGACCTGCGCATTACGAATAAGGCTTCCCCGTTAGAAACCGCCCATCAAGGGCGGTTTCTATGTTGCAGAAATGCAATATCCCTTGAACTCAGTACTTGCAGATGTAAGACAACTGTCTGGGATTTTCATTAGTCCAAAATCGGCAATTTTCACAATTATTGTATCTTCGTATTTTTTCAACAAAATATTGTTGGGGCTAATATCTCTATGTAGTCTACCTTTTGAGTGTAAGTACTCAAAAGCCTTAAGTATTTGGTTTACCATGCTTCTTCTTTCTATGTCTGTCAACGTCGAATTGTTTTTGCTTATATATTCCTCCAATGTAAAATCCATATTTTCCATAATATTTAATAAATTCGGACTATCTCTATCCGTTGACATAGCGTTGATATCATAAAATCAAAATCATCTCGCTTCATTAAATAAAATTTAGCTGTTGCTTTTTATATAATGTCATGTTATATTATTTTAGCTTTCTGATTTAAAGACATGGTTCGCAAGAGATAGAACCGACCTCAGGCATTGTTGTAAATTATAGTAAAAACTATCTAACAAACTATCTATTTCTTGAGAATACATGGTAGTTTCTGATATGTTTCAATGATTCTCCATCTAGGTTATAATTTCTCTCAGTTGCATCTCAAATAATTAAACATCCAAATAACCTAGTTATTGCAATAGTTTAGGACTTCCAACAAACAGCAGAAAGCACACAAATTGCGATATGGCGGCATAGCTCAGTTGGCTAGAGCACTCGGTTCATACCCGTGGTGTCACTGGTTCAAATCCAGTTGCCGCTACCAAACGGGGGCGGATGCGTCCGTCCCCCGTCCTTACTTCCCCGCACGCTTCCCCGCCGGAGACCGGGAGGGTGTCGAGCCGACAGGCTCGTATCTCGGGAAAACTGGTTTCTCCTAGAAATTGCGGCTGGAGCCGCAGGCGACGCATTTTCCGCAGAAAATGTCCGCAATTAAGGCCCGTTGGTCAAGTGGTTAAGACACCGCCCTTTCACGGCGGTAACACGAGTTCGAGTCTCGTACGGGTCATACGATTTTTATGCCGGCCGGCCGGTATTTCAGCCGGCCGGCATAAAATATATTCTCCGGATAAGTTAATACGGAGGCTTAGCTCAGCTGGTTAGAGCGCCTGCTTCACACGCAGGAGGTCACTGGTTCGAGTCCAGCAGTCTCCATATAGATAAAGCGCCTCTCAAACCCTAGTATTTATAGGGCTTCGAGGCGCTTTTCCCTATACGCCCTCCAAAACGTAGCTTTGCGTTAAAGCCCCAGACCACCATTAACGTCAGAAAAACAATACCGACACTTGCGTTAACCCCTAATGACGGTTTGTCTTGTTAATATTATTATTTTAAGATAATATAAGCAGTACGGTATACATCGCTAATGAATCAATAAAAATACAAATAATCGCACGATGCGCTATGAAGAACCACTGAAAACAGTTTTCTGATTATCAATTATTAGGAGGAACATATGCTGACCAAAAGACAGAACATGGTTGAGACCATAAAAGGTGGCAGCCCTGACCGGTACGTCAAAGGTTATGAAGCGCTCGCGCTTGTGCTGACGCCGTACTCGCGGACGAATTCGCAGGCGGTTAAAGGCGGCCCGCCCATCGTTAACAACTGGGGCGTTACCATCAGTTTTCCCGAAAACGCGCCTGGCCCCTTCCCCGTGCACACGCCAGATAAGATCGTCATCAAAGACATCGACAACTGGCGCGACTACGTCACCGCGCCGCCGCTCGATTTGCCGGCAGAAGCGTGGACGGAAGTAATCGCAGAAGTTGAGAAGATCGACCGGAACGAATATTTCGTCGCACCGTTTATCGCACCCGGCGTCTTTGAACAAAGCCACTATCTATTGGAGATCACCAACTGCCTGACCGCGTTTTACACCAATCCGGACGAGATGCACGAGATCATCGACATGATCGCGGACTGGGAAGTCCGGCTGGCTGAGCAGGTCTGCAAATATTTGAAACCCGACGCACTGTTTCATCACGACGACTGGGGCAGCCAGACTTCGTCGTTTATATCTCCGGCGATGTTCGAGGAATTCCTCCTGCCGGCTTACAAGAAGATCTACGGGTACTATAAAGATCACGGTGTGCAGTGCATCGTCCATCATTCCGACTCGTACGGTGAGAACCTCGTGCCGTTTATGATTGATATGGGTATGGATGTCTGGCAAGGCTGCATGTCCACAAATAACATCCCCGAGATCATCAGCAAATACGGTGACAAACTGACCATTATGGGCGGCATCGACAACGGCAAAGTCGACCGTGAGGACTGGACGCCCGAACTCATCCATGACGAAGTGTTCAAATCCTGCCGCGCGTATGGGACAAAGCACTATATCCCGTGCACCACGATGGGCGACCCCGGCAGCATCTACCCCGGTGTCTACGAAGCCGTTATGGACGAGATCGACAAGGCGTCGGCCGAGATGTTCTAGCGTATCTAAAAACTGCAATCCAATATCAAAACACCCCGCCATACGGCGGGGTGTTTTCTTTTACAGCGTAAACCTAAACGTTGTACCGTTTGTGCTGCTGTCGATGTCGATCGTCATACCATGACGGTCGGCGATCTGCCGCGCGATGGCGAGGCCCAGGCCGCTGCCGTTCCGGTTTTCCTCGCTCTTGGCCTTGTAAAACCGCTCGAAGATGTGCGGGATGTCCTCCGGCGGGATACCCGGCCCGTTATCGCTGATTGATACGGCACGATCCTTTAACGTCACGACGACGTGCCCGCCGCTTGGCGAGAACTTCACGGCGTTGTCAAGCACAATCAGGAACATCTGCCGAAGCCGACCGTAATCACCGGCATACAGGAAAACCGGCATGTCGAACTCGTGATCGAGCTTCACGTTTTTGTCGCCCGCCATGACGGATACGCTGCGCAGTGCCTCGCCGAGCACGTCCGTCAGATTCAGCTCCTGCCGTTCGATCTGGAAGGCCGTATTCTGAAGCCGCGACAGATCCAACAGGTCGGTAACAAGACGCTGAAGCACCAATGTCTCGCTGAGCATCTGCGCGTGATAGTCGCGTACTTGCTCCGGCTCGGTCACAACGCCGTCAACGAGTGCCTCAAGCGAGCCGCGGAGCACCGTGACGGGCGTTCGCAGCTCATGTGATACGTTGGCAACGAAATCGCGGCGGAGCTCGGTGAGCTTTTCCGACTGCGTACGCGCGTCGTCCAGCTTGTCGCTGAGTGCGTCAATCGACCGGGCGAGCGCACCGATCTCATCGTCCTGACGTACGTTCGTTTTAGCGGTATAGTCGCCCGCGGCGAGCTGCGCCGTCGAGTCCGTCATCTTCTTAAGCGGGCGCGTGAAACGCACGGCGAGTAAAATCGACAGCACCACCGCTGCGACAAGCGCCGCAAGGATGCTGACCGCCAAAATCACCAACCCCTGCTGCACCGGCTGCGTCAGCCCGGTGACGGATGTATGCAGCAGTACGGCTCCGATGACGTCGTCGTCATTGGTAATTGGTGTAGCGACTGTTAGCGTCGGGGCACTGAGCACGCTGGAGAACCCCTCGCTGAACGTCGTTTGGCCGCCCAGCGCCTCGGCGACGACAAGCTCGGCGTCTTCAGGCAGGTCGTCATACCGATACGCAGGTGCGTCGGGCGCGCCAGCTGTTATCAGGTTAAGGTCGGAATCGACCAGCCAGACATTGGTGCCGGCTACGTCGTCAACAAAGCGCAGATATCCGCCCAGTCGGCCAAGTCCGCCTGCTGCAGGCGCGCCGCCCTGTCCGGCACCTTGGCGATCCGGGCCGACGGTGTCCATCAGCTCTGAGGCTGTTTGGGCAATATGCTCGGCGCGGGCGCGCAGATCGTCTTTTTGTGTGTTCATCAGGCTCGTTCGGTAAATCGTCAGAAACAAAACACCAATGATGACCGCCAGGAGCAGCAGTGCAAAGGCGAAGTAGACGGTCAGCCGGAGCGCGATCTTACTTCTCATGGCTTATCACCTCGAACTTATAGCCCACGCCCCAGATTGTCGCGATGTCCCAGCCTGGATGCACCTCAACGTCGAGTTTCGCGCGTAAACGCTTGATGTGCGAGTCGACCGTGCGCGTATCGCCGTAATAATCGTAGCCCCAAAGGCTGCTCAATAGATTTTCTCGCGAAAATACCTTGCCGGCGTTTGTGGCCAATGTCCAAAGAATCTCGACCTCTTTTTTCGTCAAACGAAGCTTTTCGCCGCCGACGGACACCTCGTAATCGTCGAGGTCGACCGTCAGATTATCATAAGTAAAGACCTGACGTGCCGTTGTATCGCGCGAAAGTCGTCGGAGCACAGCGCGAACGCGCGCCATGACCTCGCCCGGAGAAAACGGCTTGACGATGTAGTCGTCCGCGCCGATATCAAGCCCCATAATCTTTTCAAAATCCTCGCCGCGTGCCGTAATCATGATGATCGGCACGGCCGATTCTTTTCGGATCTCGCGGCAGACCTCAAATCCGTCCGTCAGCGGCATCATGACGTCCAGCAATACGACGTCCGGATTCGTCTGGTGGAACAGCGACAGCGCCTGCTGTCCGTCATGCGCGACGACGGGCTCGTATCCTTCCTTACGCGCATATTCCTCCAGTATTGACGTTATTTGTTTGTTATCGTCGGCAATCAAAACGCGTGTCATGACTGGGCCTCCTTTGTTAAGCACACCATATTATAATAGCTGAAATGCCGGACAGTCGCGTTCGCAGCGCCTATCGGGCTGTTTTTTTGAATTTAGTGTCCCCTATTGTCCTATTGCGGACAGTATATCACATTTTATCGCCCGATTCGGGGCAAAACTATGTCTTTTAGGCCTGTATGATCACGGAATTTAAACATGGCTGACACATTTTTGACACACCCCTCAGGCATACTGAATCCATCAACGAAAGGAAAGGAGCACATACCATGAAAATCATTCACAAAATCGCGGCTCTCGGGCTCGCCGTGCTTACAGCCGGCGCACTGACAGTCACCGCGGCCGCTGCGAGCGACTACGGCTCCGGCACCGTCGAGGACGGACAGACGTACACAATTGAACAAATGCTAACCTACGCCATCGAGGACGAATACCTCGCACGGGCCGAATACGAAGCGATCATCGACGCGTTTGACGCCGACCGACCGTTCTCACGTGTTATCCGCGGCGAAGAGCGCCACATCGATGCACTGGAGCGCTTGTTTGAGACGTACGGCATCGCCGTTCCCGCCGATACGTCGGCCGATCATGTAGCGGTTCCCGCCTCCATTGAGGAAGCACTGAACACCGGCGTCGCGGCAGAGGAAGCAAACATCGCCATGTACGCGACGTTCCTCGCGCAGGATCTTCCTGACGATGTCGAAGCCGTATTCACCGCGCTCCAGCGCGCTTCCACGCAGCATCTCCGGGCGTTCCAGTACGGTCTGGATCATCCGATCGGTTCAGGTGCCGGCCGCCCGACAGACAGGCCGCGTAACGCCGAAGCTGGCTTGGGTCTTCAGGACGGCACATGCCCGACAGACGGGGTGCCGCTTGGCGGCGGACTTGGCAGCGACGACGCACCGCGCGGCGGCGGCCGCTCGACGAGTGGTCAGCCCGGCAGCGCCCTGCGCGACGGCACTTGCCTTGTTGCCTAAACGATAACCTTCACACGAACAAACCGCAGACGCCATATGGCGTCTGCGGTTTGTTCTTATATTGTGTCAATTTCCTCTGCCCGCGCATATACGGTAACAGACAGCGTTTATACGCCGGTGCGTTACGGCGCGCCGCTCTCCACGTTGCCATCCGCGAAAGGAGTACATAATGGCCGACAAATTGCTGCCCTGCCCGTTTTGCGGCGCCGAGGCAAAACTGCTCAACTTTACGGGCGCTTATCGCGTCGTTGATACGAACTACAACTGCCGCGTTCCAGTCGCCGAGCGCTGGTATAAAAGCGAACAGGAGGCCGCCGAAGCTTGGAATGCACGCAAGCCTGATATCGTTTTCTGCCGCGACTGCAAATACGGCGTCCAAAATGCGTTCCAATGCGGACTCGTGTTATGCCAAAACGAGTTTTTCCGCCGTTATCGTCTGTTCGGCTATGATGATTTTTGTTCCTTCGGCGAGCGCCGCGGCGACGAGGACGGCTGAGCGTTCCGTCGCTGCCCGACAATCGGTCACGTCAGCGGCGAATACGTCAGTACGCCGTTGACGCGTGACGATTGCATCAGGTGTATCGTCTGGACCTGCGCCGCCGGCATTGCGACATCATCCAGCTCGGACAAACTGAAGCCGCGCGAGAACCGCGCGGCGCGGCACAGCGTCACGTGCGGTTTGAATCGCCGCGCTTCAATCGGAAATCCGTCGTCGCGCACCGCGGCGGACAAACGGCGGTGCAGCGCCGTCAAGGCCGGGTTGTCCTCGATCGCCATCCAAATCAGATCGCCGCCGCTGCGGCGGAAACGGCCGATCTGTCCGAAACGCAGTACCATCGGTTCAACGACTACTGTCCGCCCGATATCGATCAGCGCCGGTGCACGCGCCGGCGCTACTTCACCGACAAACACGAGCGTCAGATGCAGATTCTCAAAACGTGTCATACGTCCGGCGGCGAGATGCGGCCGAAGCCTGTTTTGCAGCGTGTGCAGGGCGTTTTGAACGGTTTGATCAAATCGAACGGCATAAAACAATCGCATCGGCGTCCTCCCTATAATCGTAAAAGCAGTATAGCCTATACCCCGAAAACTGCGCCAGCCGTTCCCGATTAATCGGGAACGGCTGTTAATATAGCGCGATATTATTCATTCGGCTGGCGTCTTTTCTAAGTCACTGGTGTCGACCGTCCGGTCCATTGCCGACAAAAAACCGCCCTTATCCTCCAGCATTGTATAGTTGAATCGAATAGAACCGTCGGAAAGCTCTCTGGCAATGTCGTCAAAATCCTTATGCTTATCATGCAACATAACGTCCTCCTTTTCCGTGTGACAGCGTGCCTATGACCGGACAAAGACACACCGCCGATTTCTTAGGATCGGGCGCTTTTGCTTTAAAACGAATCGTCTGGTACGCAAACACTGTCAGCCGCGCATCAGCCGAATCTATGTATATATTATACCACACGCGTTAGTTTTATGCCACTTTTTTTGTGTAATAAAGTCACAAAACTCGACAATACAACCTGTCATTTACGACTGCGCACCACTTACTCCCTTTTGCGCTACGACGATTAAACGTCGACTCGTCAGTTCGTCATACGGCGTCATGGCGTAGTCGCCGAAAATCTGTACGCTATCGAAACCGGCCTCGCTCAGCAGCCGGCGATAGTCGCTGTCGAGCAGAATCCTATAAACCATATCGTATTGGCTGTGTTCGCGCCGCTTATCCGAATGATAGATGTCGACGACGTGGATCGTTAGAAATGTCCCGTCGCTTTCCTTGACGAACACCCGCGTGAAGTCATCGCGATTGACAACGACCTCGATCGGCGGCAGCTGTGAGAGGTTATACTGCGTCGTCCCCTGCGTTAAGACGAGGATGCCGCCATTGCGCAGGCGTTCATGCATCGATACGAGCGCCGTAATCAGATCGTCGTCCGTGTGCAGATGCGGCAGCGATGTGGACAAGCACACAACGGCGTCGAACGTTGCATCGAACCGGCTGTCAAGATAGCGGAAATCACATTGTCCGAGCGTAACGGACACACCTTTGCCGGCAAGGTTTCGCCCGGCAACATCGAGCATTGCCCGCGAGTAATCACTACCTGCGGCGTCAAGGCCCATATCGGAAAAGAGCATCAGGTGCTGCCCTGTACCGCAAGCACAGTCGAGCACTGATTCGACTTCATATTGTTTAAAAAGCTCCTGAAAAAAAGCTTGCTCCTCTCCGTTTCGTTCAACACCGCCGAACTCGTCATAGTCGTACGCAAACGTATCATACAGATCTTTCATGTCGTCTCCTCCTTGTATGTACTATCGATCGTACGGGCATCATTTGATCTTTGTCTTCTTTTCCTCGTTCATCTTCGTATCGGCACGTTCGAGGAATTGCTCGTACGTGTCGCCCGGCTCCAACTCGGCGATACCGTGCGAAAACGATACGGACACGCCGTCGACTACGGCGCTGCCGGACAAATGCTTGAGCTTGCTGGTAATCCGGCTGACAATAAATCCGGCATCGCGGCGGCTTGTTTGCGGCAGCATGAGCACGAACTCGTCGTCGCAGCAGCGGCCGAGCAGATCGGTGTCGCGGATGTTGTCTTTTAGGATACTGACGAACAGTATGAGGATTTTATCCCCGAATGCGTTACCAAAACGATCGTTGAGTGCTTTGAAGCGGTCGATATCAAAAACGAGCAGGCACATCTGACGGCGCTGACGCTGAATTTCCGTAAATAGTTTGCGCGCTTCAAGATCAAAAAAATAATGGTTGTAAACGCCGGTCAGTCCGTCGCGCTGCGCCATCGCTTTCCACGTGTCGGTAAGGATCTGCTCCGTCACGTCCAGACAGCTGCCGACGTAGCCGACGAAAATATTGCTGTCGTACAGCGGCTTGGCCGTCACATGCACCCAGCGCCATTCGCCGTCGGCGCGGCGCAGCCGGTAAACACTCTCAAAGGGCTCTTTTTTATCAAACGCGGCGAGGTACTGCTTCAGGTAATTTTCCAAATCGTCTGGATGTACACCGGAGGTCCATCCGTCACCGATTTCCTGTGCCAGCGTACGGCCGGTAAATGTCAGCCATGTCGTATTGAAATAGTCGCACAGGCTGTCCGGACCGGTGCGCCAGAGCATGCAGGGCGCTGCTTCCGCGAGCTGCTTGTACATCGTATCGTTGAAAACCATAAGTAGACACCATCCTCGAATTATTATATCGATCCATTTGTCCGTCTTTGTCGGGCACGCATCACAGACGCGAAAACGCCGGCCGTCAGCCAAACCGCCGCGCATACAAACGCCGGCATCAGGCTTCCGGGCAGATCGCCAAGCGCCGTGTTTAGCCATCGGCCCGGCAGTACCGCGCTGAGCCGACGTAAAACGTACGCCCAATCCGGCAGCTGTAATAGAAGTCCGCTCAACACACCGTTGATGAACGTGGCGGCCGGCGCCAGAAACAAGAGCGCCATGACCGTATTGAGCGCCGACGCCAGCACGAGCGTGACGCCAACGATGCTGACAAGATACAGCAGCACCGGCGTAAAAAGCTGCGCTGTCTCAACGATGGGCGTGCCCATCAAAACACTTACCGCCGTGCCGCCGACCAGATAGCCTGCCGCCGCAATCGCCATCGGCGCGAGGCTCGTCGCACCGACGACGCGCCAAAGCGGCGTATTCGACTGCCGCGCACGCGTCCGGACGGCGCGCTTATTGAGTTCAAGCGCCCAATACGCACCGGCTACGAGGTAAAAAAAGCATAACACCGCATACCATCGCACGAACGTATTGAACGGCGTATCCGGTTGCGGCTGCGCGTACGCGCCGTCAATCGTCACGTGCTCAAGCCGGATGATGCTGCCGTCATCCCAGCGCCGCTGTATTGCTTCGCGTTGCGCCGCCTCGTCTGACAGATCATAGCTCAGCCCATTATCAAGCAAATAGTCACCCGTCTGACGGATGGCCTCCTCCTCGACCCAGAGCATGATGACGCCGTTTATGAGCGGCTCGGTCAGCGCCGGTGCGATCGCCGTCGACGGCGATATTTGCACCGTCAGCGTGTCCTTGAAGCCGCCCGACGTGATTTGTTCGGTGAAGTCACCGTGGATCACGGCGATAGCCGCGAGCCGATCCTGTCGTAGCAATCGGTCAGCGCGCGCAGACGTCATACGACGGCACTCAAAGCTGCCGTTTTGCATCAGGATGGCGATCAACTCGTCACCGAGCGGACCCGCATCCTCGTTAACTACAGCGACGGTCAGCGCGCCGTCTGCCTGCGCACGCTCCAACGCGGCCGCTGAAACAGCAACGAGAACAGCCAGCACAATGAAAAACAGTGAAAACGGCTGGCGCAGACTTTCTTTCAGCCGCGCAATAAATAAGTACCCAAGCCTCATCGTGCGCGCTCCCGTCTTTTAAGTCCGGCGAAGCCAAGCACCAAGAAAGCTGCGGTGAAAATCAATATTTTGAATGTATCTTCAGTGTATATAACCTTGTCGAACTTAAACAGTGTGGCGGAGAGCGTACGCATCACAGGGCGCATCGGTAACGCTCGGCCGATTGCCGATGCCCAGTCCGGCAGCGCGCCGGTCGGGACAAAAACACCACTGACCGCCGCCATAGCAATCACGGCATAAAAGCCCGTCCAGAGCGCTGTCTTGTCGTCTGGCAGCCAAACGGCAGCCGCGACGGCCAGCGCTGAAAAGCACAGCGCGGACAGCGCGATCGTCAGTACGAGTGCCGGCGGGCTGCCGGTATTCATGCCACCCAGAAACGCACCGCCCGAGCGCAGCGCAATGGCTGCCGGTACAAGCATCAGCAGCACCAACGCGATAAACACGGCGCCGGACGCCGTTCTCGAGGCTAAAATTCGTGACGGGCGCTGGATGCTCAGCAGCCCCCGGCGCAACCGCGCACCGGACAGATCTGTTGCCGTCAGGTGTACAAGCGGCAGCATTGCCAGTGATGCGAACAACGCAAAAACGGCGCTGAAGTAGTATTCAATTGGAACGTACTCCCCCATCAGCGAGACGACGCCCGTATCGCCGATGATTTCACGACGAACCATGAAATTGTCCACCAGATGATCGGTCATGCCGTCTATAAACCTAGCGGACGGCTGCGTGCCGACACCTTTTTCCGTCAGGAGCGCGCCGGCCTCTGTGAAAATATTACGCGTTTTGCCCACAACGCCCAACGCGCTGTCGGCCACCATCGAGAGCACCTGCGCCTCGAGTGCGTGCGCGCGCGTGGCGACGACGGTCACGCTGATCTCTCCGGCCTCGTCAAGCCGGTCGAATACGCCTTCCGGAATATGAACAAATACGGAAACGTCGTCATTTTCAACGAGCGCCACGCCCGTGTCGAAGTCGGCAACCGGATAGACCGTTGCGATATCGCGCAGTGCTTGCGAATTGAACAGTTGATTCACAAACTGCCGAACAGGCTCGCTGCCGTCCTCGTCATACAGCGCGAGATTGAAATGCAAACCGCCGCCCGTCACGATGAGCGGCGCAACGACGACCGCAAAAATCAGCACGACGGCGACCGGCGTCAGCAGACACAGCGCAACAAGCGATCGGCGGTAAAACAGCCGCTTTAAATCATAGAAAAAAAGCCTCATGGCACACCGCCGTCAAGGCTTGACGCGCGTGGCTGGGCCGTTGTATCCGCAAGGTACCGACGATACGACGCCTTGTCGCCGCTGAACAGCGCTTCACCGCCCGAGAGCACCAAAACATGCGACAGCACCGGCAGCAGCGCATCGGGCGCGTGGCCCGACAGCACAACAGCCGCGCCGCCGTCCGCGACGCTTTGAATGAGCGCCGTCATCCGTTTGGCATTTTCGACGTCGACGCCGGCAAACGGCTCGTCGAGCACCACGATTTTGGGCGTACCCATCAGCGCCGCGGCAAAGTTGACGCGCCGCTTCATCCCTCCGGACAGCGCCGCCACGCGCTTGCGCAGCAGCGTCTGGAGCGCGAGTGTATCCGTCAGCGCCGCTAGTTTCTCTGTCGCCTGCCGCCCCTTTAGGCGTGACCAGGCAAGCAAATTGTCGCGCACGGTCAGCTCTTCAAAAAGGGCGATATCCTGTGGCGCGTAGCCGACGATTGCGCGCGACGCGGCCGGTGCCTCCGCCACGTCTCGCCCGTTGACGTAAAGCTGTCCGTCGTCAGGCTTTGCAGCCAGCGCAAGTATATCGAGCAGCGTCGATTTGCCCGATCCGTTCGGGCCGAACACGCCGAGCACCGTTCCCGGCGCGAGCGTCACATCGACGCGGCGCAGCACAGCTGCGCCGCCGTATTGTTTCGTGATCTGCTGCGCGCGCAGCAACGATAGTCCATCCATCAATTGAGCATCAGCGCCTGTGCCGCAAGCAACCGCAGCGTCAGCGGCGCGAGTGTATAGCCGGCGCCGTCGAAATCGCCAAGTGCCGCATATAAGCCGCTTTGATCGGCAGTACTGACGCCCGATCCGGCCAGAAACGCCGGTGGTGTTACGTCTTTGTTCTCATCTGATTTCTCGACCGCCACGTCCATCGCAATCGACGTCGTTTCCCCGTCGAGCGAGAAGCTGAGCGTACCGCTGCTGTTCCCTGTGGTCTGGCCGCCGCTCGTTGTCTGTGCGTACATAAAGTCGCTGCTGAGGGTCACTGCGTCCATGTCGTCGAGTGAAGCGCGGGTGTATGTCATTGACGTTTTTGCGTCGTACGCATCCGCCTGGATGGTGCTATCGGTCGTCATTGTCAGGCTCTCCTGCAAAACATGGCCGGGGCCGAAGCCCTCAAAGGAGACAGTCGCCTTATAGTTGTCGCCGCCGGTCGAGACATTGGCCTCGCGGAAGAAGACAGCGCTGCTGTCAAAGCCGTAAAACAGCAGATCGTTTTTATGCACGTTGCCGTCTTCATAAAATGTCATCACAAACGAGAATACACGATCGCCCGACTTCAGATCGATACGCAGGCTCAGCGGCGAATCGGCGCTTGTAGCCTTGATCGTTGTTGTTGCGTAATCACGCGTCTCATCGTTCATCGCGTCGATATCGCGCAGCATCCCGTTGATGCCTGTCAGGCCGTACTCCTCTTCGTTGATTTCATGAATTGTGTTGAAAAACGCGCAGAACGAAGAGTCCTTTGCGATGAGCGAGAGCAGTTCGCGCACGATGTCGACACCGCGGTCACCGATCAGCATCAGTTCATCGACGGTGCAGTCGAGCTCGACACCGGCGTATACGCCGCTCATCTGGCTCGTCGTGTAGTCGGCCTCCTGCGCGTTATCGGCGACGACGGCGAGTAGCCCGTCAATGGCGGCACTCCAGTCGTCGGGCGACAGCTTTGGTGCATTGGCATCGCTGAGCACGCGGTTGAAGCGCTCGGCGGCCGTCAGCCCTGCGTATGACTCGGCGACAGCCGGATTGAGTGTATGCTGTATCATCGGCTGCTCGACGTTGGCTTTTTGAATCAGCACGGTGTTTTCCGTAAAATAAATACCGCTGCTCACGGCCGTCTCCGACCCGCTGTCGATCGTCGTAACCGACGACGCTTCGCCTGTTTGCGCGTTATTGATGGCTTCGGTGGCTATGACCGCTTCCGTCGTTTCGCCGTCGCTCTCGGCCGTCAATCGTGCCGTAATATTGGAGTAATTGGCGTTACCGGACGCCGCGCCCGTACCGGGATTGATAAACGCATCGATCTGTACGCCGGATAAAATGTCTGTCTTTTCGGTCGACGTCATCAGGATAGACCTGACAACCTCGGCAAACCGTTCCTCCGGCGTCTGCTCGACCGGCTCTTTCGACGGTCTGTCTTTCGGATCCGTCGATACCGATGGCGTCGGCTGGGCCGAATCGGTCGAACTTGACGCCGTCGACGGCGATTGTTCGCCGTTATCGGGCCGGAAGTTGATCGGCTGTCGGAAGCAGGACGTCAGCAGTACTGCCATGAGCGCAAGGCTTACCAGCAGCGCCGCGGTACGCGCCGTTTTAGACTTTTTAAACATGATACCCCTCCTCAGACAGGTGCACATAATTGCATCGATATTGTATCAGAACAGCAGTTCTTAATCAATTATATTTAGTGGTATACCCGCATGACCGGCACGACGACAATTTGGCCGGTACGTTATTTACATTGGCATTCACGCATGATATGATATACCAAAAATTGAAGCATCGCGCGTGAATAGTGTATTGATGACGGCGGCGCATCTGGCTCAGGCCATATGCGCCGATTTCGACTATTGCCGGACCTACTGCTGTAACTATCCCCGCCGCGCGCGACGAGATAATGGGGTCTTAAATTGAAAAAGGACATGACCATCGGCAAGGAATGGAAGCTGATTTTGCTTTTCACCCTGCCGATCATGGCCGGCAGCTTTCTTCAGCAGCTTTACAACACTGTCGACGGTATTGTCGTCGGGCAGTTTATTGGTGAGGACGCGTTTGCCGGTGTCGGCACCTGTATGCCGCTGACGTTTTTGTTTTTATCGTTCGCGATGGGCCTGAGCACCGGTGTCGGCATCGTCGTTTCGCAGTACTTCGGCGCCCGGCGGCACGACGAGCTCGCCGAAGCGGTCAACACGTCGCTGTTTCTGTTGGGCGGCGTCGGCCTGGCACTTTCGGTGATCGCGTTTGCGATCACGCCGTTTTTACTGAAAACTTTTCTAACCACACCTGCAAACATCCTCCCCTACGCCATCACCTACTTCAGGATTTACAGCCTTGGGCTGGTTTTTCAGTTCATCTACAACGCTATTTCCTTTGCCCTGCGGGGACTTGGCGACTCAAAAGCCACGCTGTATTTTCTCATCGTGACGGTCGTACTCAACGCAATCCTGACAGTTTTGTTCGTACTCGTATTCCGATGGGGTGTAGCTGGTTCCGCCATTGCGACGGTGCTCGCTCAAGTCGTCTGCGCGAGCGTTTCCTATATCTATCTGAGAAAACGCTTTACCTTTGATACCAAGGCTAAAACCTTTAACTGGAAGATGTGCCGGCACATCCTGCGTTTCGGCATTCCGTCGGCCATTCAGCAGACGATTGTTTCTTTCGGCAACACCGCGATGCAACGGCTCATCAACGGCTTTGGCGAAGCGACAATTGCCGCCGTTTCTGCCGGTGTTCGCATCAACATGATGATGTTCGTGCCTATTATGGGTTTCCAGTCAGGTTTGGCAAATTTTACGGGCCAGAATATTGGCGCAGGAAATATCGACCGCGTTAAAAAAGGCTTACGCCAAACCTTGATTATGGCGCTTGGGCTGTCGGCGCTGCTTTGTGTTCTAACTTATACCTTCGCACCGGCGATCGTCAGTATGTTCAACATCACTGGTGACGCACTCGCCCGCAGCATTCAGATGGTTCGTTTCTTCTCAATGGTCTTTAGCGGGTTTTCAATTTATATGGTCATCGGCGGTGTTCTTCAGGGCGCCGGTGATGTCATCTTTCAGACAATCGCGACCTTGTCGGCGCTGGCAACCCGCATTGCGCTCGGTTATCTCGGCGTCCATTTTGGTTTTCTGGGTTACGAAGCCTCTTGGGTAACAAATCCGATCGGCTGGGGCGTCGCGTTGTTGATCGTCGTCATCCGATTCTTTACCGGCGGATGGAAAAACAAGGCCATCGTAACCCGCTCGACGGACGACATTGAAGAAATCGCCTGCGAGCCGGACGAAGAACCTGCGGCGGCAGTACCGCCGGAGCAATGATCGGAGGAGCCATGGCATTTGTATTTTACGCGCTTGTATCGCGCATGAAAAATATCGGACGCTGGTCGCTGATGCGCAACAGCAGCCCGGAAAATGTGCAGGAGCACTCGCATATGGTCGCCGTGCTCGCGCACGCGCTGGCCGTCATCGGGCGTGACGTGTTTTCACGCGACGTCGACCCCGGGCAGGCCGCCGCGGCGGCGCTGTTTCACGACGCGTCGGAAATCTTCACAGGCGACATGCCCACGCCCGTCAAGTACCTCAACCCGGACATAATGACATCCTATAAAAAGGCTGAAGCACTCGCGTCCGCGCGGCTTTTAGGCACACTGCCGCCGGCGCTCCAGCCGGCATATGCACCACTCTTCTCGCTCGACGAAACGAGCACGCCGGGCAGCTACATCAAGGCCGCCGATAAACTCGCGGCATATATCAAGTGCTTGGAAGAACTGAAAACGGGTAACACTGAATTTAAGCCTGCCGCCAAGCAGACGCTTAAAAAGCTCAAGGCGATGAAAATGCCGGAGCTGGATTATTTTATGGATAACTGCATCGGTACGTTTGAGCTGACGCTTGACGAACTGGACTTATCTGTCGGGCAGTAAACCGCTACACGTTACAACTGGAGGAAATACAATGCGCGCTATAGTCACCGTCATCGGCAAAGACCAGGTCGGCATCATTGCCGCCGTTTGTTCGCTTTTATCTGATAAAGGCGTCAACATCCTCGATATCAGCCAGACCATTCTGCAGGAGTATTTCACAATGATCATGCTCGTGGACACCGCCGGCTGCTCTATATCGTTTGATGCGCTGGCCGGTGAGCTCAAGCAGAACGGACAGGACATGGCACTGTCGATCCGCATCCAGCGTGAGGACATTTTTGAAGCCATGCACCGCATATAAATACTCATCCGGAACACCAACCAATCATCACCGACTTGAGTATTAAGGAGATAGCACATGCTGCACGCCAGTGAAATCATGCAGACGATCGACATGATCGATCAGCAAAACCTCGACATCCGAACAATCACGATGGGTATCTCCCTTCGTGACTGCGCCGATCCCGATCTTGACGCCTGCTGCCGTAAAATTTACGACAAGATTACGCGTCAGGCTGAAAAGCTTGTCAAAACCGGCGAGGACATCCAAAATGAATTCGGTATTCCGATCGTCAATAAGCGCATTTCTGTGACACCCATCGCGCTCGTGGCCGAAAGCTGCGGCGCTGGCGACTATACTAAACTCGCCAAAGCGCTTGACGACGCCGCCGCCGCGGTCGGCGTCAATTTCATCGGCGGCTTTACAGCACTCGTACACAAAGGCTTTACGGTCGGCGACAAGCGCCTGATTGACGCCATCCCGCAGTCGCTGAGCGAAACACAGCGCGTGTGCGCCAGCGTCAACATCGCCACCTCTAAGGCCGGTATCAACATGGACGCCGTTGCGCAGATGGGGCGGATCGTTAAACAAAGCGCCGAACTGACGGCGTCCGAGGGCGGTATGGCGTGCGCCAAGCTCGTTGTATTTGCCAACGCCGTCGAGGATAATCCATTCATGGCCGGCGCGTTCCACGGCATCGGCGAGCCGGAATGCGTCATCAACGTCGGCGTATCCGGGCCAGGCGTCGTGTATCACGCTTTAAAGTCTGTCGCCGGGCAGCCGTTCGATCAAGTCGCCGAGACGATCAAGAAAACGGCTTTTCGGATCACACGGATGGGTCAGCTTGTTGCGCAGGAAGCGTCGCGGCGGCTGAATGTACCGTTTGGCATCGTCGATCTGTCACTTGCGCCGACACCGAAAATCGGCGACAGCGTGGCAGATATTTTAGAAGAAATGGGACTGTCCAGCGTCGGCGGGCACGGCACGACGGCGGCGCTGGCTCTCCTGAACGACGCCGTAAAAAAAGGCGGCGTCATGGCGTCGTCACACGTCGGCGGCCTGTCGGGCGCATTCATCCCCGTCTCGGAAGACGCGGGCATGATCCGCGCCGCGGAATCCGGTTTACTGTCGCTGGAAAAGCTCGAAGCGATGACCTGCGTATGCTCCGTCGGCCTGGACATGATTGCCGTCCCCGGCGACACGCCGGCTGAAACGATCTCGGCCATCATCGCCGACGAAGCGGCCATCGGCGTCGTCAACAACAAGACGACGGCCGTGCGCATCATCCCCGCGCCCGGCAAAACGGTCGGCGACCGCGTCGACTTCGGGGGGCTGCTCGGTACGGCGCCGGTTATGCCGGTCAGCCCGTGTGACGCCTCGGCTTTCATCGCGCGCGGCGGCCGCATCCCCGCCCCGATCAGCAGTCTTAAAAACTAAGTTGTGGAAAAAAGGCCGGAACGCAAAAGCGTTCCGGCCTTTTTAAATTACTCGAGATTAAAATTTGATGACCTTGGGTGCGTCGGTAAACGAGGAAATCGTGGCTGTCGCGTCCTTGATATAGAGCACCATGCAGTTGCCGTCGTCGGCCTTATACATGCCCTGCAGCGACGGATACGCGTCCAGCATGTGCTGCCGCGCTTCGTTGCGGTCGTCTTCAACAGCCGTGCCGCACAGGCGGATCCACTTGCCGTCCAGCATCGCGCACAGTTCAACTTTCGGGCTCTGCATCATCTGTTTGGCAACGTCTTTTGACTTGCCGGTTTGGATGTACAGCTTGTCCTCAAAAACATCAACCGTTCCAAACGGGCGCACGCGTGCCTGATCGCCCTCTACTGTTGCGAGGTAGTAAGTTCCGGCCTTCTTTAGAAAATCGTATACTTCTTTCATGTTTGAACCTCCCATTTTAAAATATCTAGCTCTATTAAATCATTACGACGCCTAATATTCAAGGGCGTTTTTATTGTCGACGGCCGGCGTGCCGGTCACACGTATCGCAATAAGCGGCCGATCTATCCATTCTGGCCTGCGTGTGATTGACGCCGCGTCAGCAAGGTGATATCATACGAACTGCGGGCTCGTACCCGTTTTCTCGTACTTCTTTTTAGGAGCCGCCATGAACCGTCAGCTTATACATTACAGTAAAAGAATACTGCTGTTTATTGCCGGGCAGTTAATTCTGGCGTTCGGCGTCGCCTTTTCCATCAAATCAAACCTTGGCGTATCACCCGTCTCATCGGTACCGTACGTGTTCAGCCGGATATTTCCTCAAACGATCGGCTTTTGGACCGTCATTGTCTATGTATTCAACATGCTGCTTCAAATCATCATATTGCGCCGCGACTATAAGCTGTACAATCTCTTACAGATCGCCGTCAGCTTCCTATTCGGTTATTTTACGGACTTAACGATCTGGACACTATCCTTTATACCTGTAACAGACAATCTGATCGTTCGCTCCGTGTGGCTGCTGCTCGGCACCAGTTGTGTCGCGCTCGGCGTCTTTTTCTACCTCACGACGTCTTTGATTGCTTTGCCGACCGACGGGACGGTTCAGGCTGTCTCAAAAAAATACGGCTTCAAGCTCCACCACGTCAAGATCTGGTACGACTGCATCTCGACGGCGATCGCGCTTTCGCTGTCGCTGTTCGTCCTGCGGCGTATTGACGGCATCGGCATCGGCACGGTCGTCGCCGCTCTGGGCATCGGGCGAATGCTCGGCATGTTCTCCTCTGTGCTCAGCAAAAGGGTCGTGCGATTTTTGGGCAGCCCCGGACAGCCTGCCGATCCGGAACAACAATAAAAAAGCAAAAAGCCCGGCTGAAAACCAGCCGGGCTTTTCATTTGGTAAATTATGCTTTTAGACAATCTTAATAATAATATGTAGCTAAGCGCGCTGTTTACCGTCAACTAACCGAAATATTTTTACATAACCTCGTTGTGTTTGACATTTTTTTAACGAAATGATATGAATTGTTTATTAACTTAAAACAAAGGAAGCTACGATCATGGATAAGAAACGCCCGGCCATTGCGCCGATTGCCGGCTGCCTGCTGATACAGATCTGCGTCGGCATCCTCTATTTATGGAGCGTCTTCAAAACACCGTTGATGCACTCGTTTGACTGGACAAAAGAAGCGGCCACTATGGTGTCGTCGTATATGTTGTTTGCGTTTGTCGCCGGCAACTTAATCGGCGGCTTTTTGAATGACAAAAAGGGCCCGCGTATCACCGCGACGATCGGCGTCGTGATGTTCGCGTTCGGTATCGGCGTTACGGCGTTTCTAACCAGCGAAACGATCAGCTGGATGAACCTGACGTATTGCGTAATCGGCGGACTGGGATCGGGCTTCGCCTACGGCGCGTGCATCAGCTGCGTACAGAAGTGGCTGCCCCATCGCCGCGGCCTCGCCTCAGGCCTGACCGTTTCGGCGTTCGCGTTCTCAACAGTCGTTTTCGCGCCGATATCCAGCGCCTTAATGAATGCAAACACAACGAACGGCATCGTCGATTTCAAGCCCGTGTTTTTAACACTGGCCGCTGTCTTCCTCATCGCCGGACTGATCGGCAGCATGCTCGTCCGTCTGCCGAGCGAAGCGGATAAAAAGAAAATGCCGATAACGCCCGTGTCCGACAAAGTACATACCGGCAAAGACTGTACGATCGGCCAGGCGATCAAAACGCTGCCGTTTTGGTGTATTTTTCTGGAGCTCATTTTCATTAACGGTACATGGACATTGTCCATCCCGCTCATTAAGGATTTGGGCATGCAGCGCGGCCTGACCGAGGCGCTGGCGATCCTGACAATGTCGATTACCGGCATCTTCAACGCCGGCGGACGTCTTATTATGGCAACGCTATCCGATAAAATCGGCCGCACAACGACGATCATCGTGCTTTCGGTACTGACGTTCATCGGCGCGCTCTTAATGATCCTCAACGTGCAGGGCGCGGGCTTCATCGTCGCCATCTGCGTCATCGCCTTCGGCTACGGCGGCCCGGCTTCTGTCAACGCCGCGTTCACAACCGACTTTTTCGGCCCGAAAAACTCCGGCACAAACTACGGTGTTATCATGCTTGCGCTGGGCTTTTCGTCGGTTTTGTTCAATACGATTTCCACCCGGGTCTTGCAGGGTGACGTAACGAAAACATACATCATGGCAGCGGCAACGTCCGTCATCCCGATTATCATGATGCTCATCATCAACCGTACGATCAAAAAGCAAAAAATCGAGCACATCGAATCCGATGCGCTCGAAGCGGAAGTGCTGTAACAGCTAAAGCTCAAATACTTCGCCGCGGTGGGATATCTTCACGATCCTGCCGCGGTATTTTTCTGTTTTGGGATCTTTCATAAGCTTGTCAAACACCGTATGGCGGTTTTGAAAATGCATCGGCACAACGACCCTCGCGTCGGCGACGGACATGAAGTAGTCCAGCCCCCACAGATACTCGCGCCGCAGACGCAGGTCGACGGGCACGAACGCCAGATCAAAAACTTCGTCGCGCAGCTTGTCGATCTGCTGCTTATAGGCTGCGGCCATCGCGGCGTTTTCGTCGTCGGGTTCGCCTGCCCAGTGCCACCAGTTCAGATCCCCCGCATGATAGATCTTCAAACCGTCCGTTTCGACGATGAACGCGACGCCCTCATCCGTCGAGCGCAGGGTGCGGATCGTCATGCCGGGCGCTTCATACATTTTATCCGGCTCGGCGACGATACGCTTTTCCGGCGGCGTCGGCGGCATCCTCACGTCCGACGAGAGGACGTATTGGATACGCGACACGTCGTGCGCCCACGTAAAGATTTCCGGGGTATAATGGTCGCCGTGGCGATGTGAGACAAAGACGGTCACATCGTACGGCGCAAGCTCAGACGCCGTGAGCAGTCCGCCGGCATCCGCGTCGGGCTTTTTGCGCCGCTCGACAGGTGAATAATCGAATACGAGCAGACGCGCGGCTGTTTTTACCGTAAAGCCGCTGTTAAAAAGATAGCGCACCTCGACGCCGAGTTTATCCGTCATGTATGCTCCCCATTTCCACGTGATTCTTGTCTATCGTATCATACCACGTCATCTGGGGACAATAACGCTCTTGCATTTATTTTTATAAGACGATACAGTATAATCAAACAAAAATTTCTATTTGAGGTGACAACATGAACGCAGTATTACAAGCCATTAAAAGCCGGCGCAGTGTCCGCGCTTACGATACGCAAAAGCAGCTTTCCGACACGGATGTCGAGCTGATCCTAGAAGCCGGACGTTACGCGCCGACGGCGCACAACGAGCAGCCGTGGTACTTTACGGTTGTTCAGGACAACGCACTGCTCGAGCAGATTAACGCCGACAACAGCGCGTTGCTGGCTAATGCCGACAACGAGTGGCTGCGCGGGTTGGCCGCCGACCGCGGATACCGCTACACCTACAGCGCGCCGACCGTTATTTTTGTCTCAGCCAAAGACGGCGCGATGAGCCCGGAGACGGACTGCTCCGCTGCCGTGCAGAACATGATGCTGGCCGCCGAGAGCCTCGGGATCGGCTCGGTCTGGGTCGGCTTGTTATGGCCATATCTGCGCTCAGACGGCGCAGCAGCCGCTTTGCATCTGCCGGACGGCTACACACCGCGCCATGCCGTCGCGTTCGGGTACGCATCCGGCCCAAAACTGCCGGCACCGGCGCGTAAAACCGACATCGTTAATTATATTAAGTAAAGGGGCTATCGTCATGACTGTACAGGAAGCTTTATCCGCGCGCCGCTCCATACGTGCGTTTAAATCCGACCGTATTGACCGCGACACACTGCGTGCCGTCCTCACGGACGCCGCCCTCGCACCATCGTGGGCGAACTCACAGCCGTGGGACGTTTTTGTCGCCGAGGGCGGCGCGCTTGAGCGCATCAAAGCCGCCTATGCCGAGCAATACGCAAACGCCGTCCAGGCGCAGCCCGACCTCACACGGCCCGTCGAATGGACGCAAGCGGCCAAAACGCGCCTGAAAGCGCTGTACCCGGACATGCTGCGTGACTGCGGCGACGCCGCCGGGCAGTTTGGCCTTTTAAATCAGCGCATTTTTGACGCGCCCTGCCTCGTCGTCGTCTGTATGGACAAGCTGCTCACGCCGTGGTCGATTTACGATATCGGCGCGTACTCACAGAGCCTGATGCTCTCTGCTATCGAGCATGGATTGGGTTCGATCCCGGCCGTCACGAGCGTGCATTATCCGGAAGTATTACGTCAGGAGCTCGGTATCCCCGGAAACCTGCAGGTTATCATCGGCATCGCCGTGGGTTATACGGACGAGACGAACGGTATCAACAACTTCCGCAGCGCCCGCGACCCCATCGACGATACGGTTAAATTCTGCGAGTAATCGGGAGGCAAGCTATGGCTGCTAATGACCGGCGCATATTTGATGAAACGCTCCGGAATATCGAGGCGACAGGCGCGCATCCGCGCTTATTACTGCACAGCTGTTGCGGGCCGTGCAGCACGACGGTGCTCGAGCTGCTCACGCGCGTGTTTGATGTGACGATCTGTTACTACAATCCGAATATTTATCCGGCCGCCGAATACGAAAAGCGCGCCGCCGAGCAGCGCCGTCTGATTGCCGAGTTGACGACGCCGCGTCCCGTCGCGCATCTGGACGTTCCCTACGACCCGGAGCGCTTTGACGCATCCGTCAAGGGTCTTGAAGCGGAGCCGGAGGGCGGACAGCGGTGCACCGAATGCTTCCGGCTCCGCCTGGACGAAACGGCGCGCCGCGCCACCGAGCTTGGCTTCGAGTATTTTACGACGACACTGTCGGTCAGCCCGCATAAGAATGCCGCGCTGCTCAACAAGCTCGGCGTCGAGGCCGCGGACAAATACGGCGTCAACTACCTGACCGCCGACTTCAAGAAAAAAGACGGCTATAAGCGCTCGATCGAATTATCGCGCCAGTTTGATCTATACCGGCAGGATTACTGCGGCTGCCGCTTCTCGCTCCTACAGCGAGGCGATTTGTCGTCCGGCTGACGGTTTAGACTTTGCTTTAGCGCCTAAAACTGATATAATGAGAAAACTTTGTTATCTGGAGAACCACTTATGACCATTCGGAAAATTACGTTTGCAGCCGTCATCGCCGCCGTTTACGCCGCGCTCACCCTTGCGTTTCAATTCATGAGCTTCGGCCCTGTCCAGTTTCGCGTGGCGGAGGTGCTTTGCATCCTGCCGTTCTTCTTCCCCTTTTCGGTTTGGGGACTGTTCGTCGGCTGCATTCTTGCCAATATTATCGGCCCCTACGGCCCGCTCGACGTCATCTTCGGATCGCTGACGACCCTGATTGCCGCGTTATGCACAATGGCAATCGGCCGACGCAGCAGGGGCGCCCTCGCCTCGAAGGTACTTGCCGCGGCGCCGCCCGTTGTCTTTAACGCCGTGATCATCGGCGCGATGATCGCGTATCTCGAATCGGCGACGATTGAGGCGTTCTGGCCGGCATTTATTTCGATCGGCTTGTCGGTCGGCTTCGGTGAGCTCGTCGTCATGTACGCGCTCGGCCTGCCGGCGCTCGTCCTGCTGCCGAAAATGCGCTTTTACAGCAGTTTGACTGCAATTTATCATCAATAAAACAACCATTCAGCTTTGAGGAGGTCACGATCCCATGAAAGTCAGAAAAGCCGTCATTCCAGCCGCCGGTCTCGGTACGCGGATGCTGCCTGCAACGAAAACCGTACCGAAGGAAATGCTGCCGATGGTGGACAAGCCCGTCATCCAGTACATCATCGAAGAAGCCGTTGCCTCCGGCATCGAGGACATATTAATCGTCACCAATCGCGCCAAATCTGCGATGGACGACTATTTTGACTATCACCCTGAGCTTGAGCAGCGTCTGGCGCAAGGCGGTAAAGATAAAGAGCTTGAGGCCGTGCGCCACTCCGCCGATCTCGCCAACATCTTTTACGTCCGCCAGAAAGAGACGAAGGGTCTCGGCCACGCCATCTGGCGCGCCAAGCGCTTCGTTGGCGATGAGCCGTTTGCCGTATTACTTGGCGACGATATCATGATGGCCGACAAGCCCGTCACACGTCAGCTGATCGATGCGGCAGAAAAATACGGCGCGAGCGCCGTTGGCACGCAAGCCGTCGCCGACGAGGCGATCGGTAAATACTCCTCGCTGAAGATCGATCCGCTTGAAGATCGCATATTCCGCGTCAGCGATATGAACGAGAAGCCGACGCTGGCCGAAAAGTTCTCCAACTATGCCATCCTCGGCCGCTATGTGCTGACGGCCGACATTTTCGATATTCTTGAAAACACCAAGCCCGGCTATGGCGGCGAGATCCAGCTGACCGACGGCCTTAAGGAGCTGTGCCAGCGCAACCCGATGGTCGCCGTCGACTTTGAGGGCCGCCGGTACGACACGGGTAATATCAAGGGCTTTCTGGAGGCCACCATTGACTTCGCGCTTAAAAACGACGAGGTCGGCCCGTGGCTGCACGGCTTCATCGCCGACAAAGCACGCAGCTTTGACGTCTAGGCAGTCCGGAGAATAACCATCCAATGAAAAAAGCTGTTTTACTGATCATCATCGCTGCACTTGCCGTGCTGAGCGCGTGCGCCGGCGGCAGCGCACGAAGTACCCTCACGGCACTTAAAACCTCCGATTACGCCTCGACCGACTTCTCCGCAACCGGCGCTGTCGTATTAGCCCCTGAGCAGGCGTCGTATACCGTCACGGCAGAAGAGATTACGTGTACCGTCACCAACAACACGCCGGGTAACGTCACATACGATGAACAATACGCGCTCGAGATCTTTCTGCAAGACGGCTGGCATCCGATACCGTTCCCGAAAAATATGATTTTCGCACCGGTCGGATATACATTGCGGCCCGGTGTAACCAACATCTTGTCGATTAAGCTGTCCGAGCATGATTTCCCCTTTGAGCCCGGGCATTACCGTCTGGTCAAGCAAGTCGATGATTACGCGGTATCCGCCGAATTTGATCTGCAATAGTACAAATAGGCACCTGTGAATTCGTTCACGGGTGCCTTTTCGTTTCCGGCTCTGACGTGCGCGCGACAGCGCTTCACGCCCTGTTTTCCTGAGAATAATTTATTTCACCTACGCGTGCCGATGTCAAATTTCCGCACCTTTGAATTGGTTATTTTGGATTTATAATGCTGAGATATGCTAATAGGATTGAATGATCTCTTTCAGGATGATATAATTACCTAAAAATGTATCCGGCTACCTTTTGGCTGGCGGCGAACCAAATACCTTCGCAGCGTGCATGTGCACGCCGTCGCCTCTTGTTCGGATCGATTTGGAGATCAGTATGAATAACGAAACAACGCCGCCTCCTGCTCCGGCCCCGGAGAGCACCGCACCAGTGCAAAAAATACTTGGTAAACGAGGTCTGATCATCTTTCTGGTTTTACTGGGTATCTTTCCTCCCTTGTCAACCGACCTGTACCTGCCGGCTCTGCCGGCGATGACGAAGAACTTCGATATCCCCGAAGTAATGACCAACCTCACGATCATCTTGTTTTTCGTATTTTTCAGCATCTCAAGCCTGTTCTGGGGCCCGCTGTGCGACAAACACGGTCGTCGTAAAATACTGCTGATCGGGCTGACCACCTACACGACCGCCAGCCTGCTGTGCGCGTTTTCTCCCAACATCTACATGCTGATTACCAGCCGGATCCTGCAGGCAATCGGCGCCGGTGCCGCGACGGCGACAGCCATGGCAATCATCAAAGACGTGTTCGACGGCAAAAGGATGGAGCGTGCCATAGCAACGATCCAGACGATCTCCGTCGTCGTGCCGGTTATCGCGCCAATGCTGGGTGCGCAGCTCTTAAAGATCACGGACTGGCGCGGTGCGTTTTATACGCAGGCCTTTATCGGTATCGTTGCCGTCTCACTGTCGGTGCTGTTCACCGAAACAATCAGGTCCCGTAACAGCGGCAACATTTTCAAAACACTTGGCCGGCTGTTTGTCGTCATACGCAACAAGCGGTTTTTCTCACTGCTGATGATTTTTTCCTTTGCCGCTGCCGTTATGATGGCGTATATCTCCGCCTCACCGTACATCTACCAGAACTATTTTGGCCTCAGTGAAGAACGGTACAGCTTCTTCTTCTCGTTCAACGCCATCATGATGGTCGTCGGGCCTTTCCTGTATATCCGTCTCTCGTCACGTTTCCGGCGCTTTTCGCTGATCAACGCCAGCTTCATCATCACGCTGATCTCCGGCATCCTCATCGTTACCATCGGCCCGACGGCTCCGCTCGCTTTCGCGCTGTCGATGATGCCGACGACGATTATGGTCACCTTCATCGCGCCGCCGACGCGCTTTTTGATGCTCAGTCAGATAGACGGCGACACCGGCTCCGCTTCGGCGCTGATCGCGGCCTTCAGCTCAATAGCCGGCAGCCTCGGTATGGTGATTGCTTCACTCGATATCGGCAACCATTTCCTCTTAGTCGGCGGGCTGGACATTGTCATCAGCGTTGTGTGCGCAGGTGTATGGCTGTTTTTAACCAGCAGACCGCTTTTGCGCGATCTGCGGCAATAGTTTCAGCGCGCGTTAATCAATCCATTTTCGGGCATTTAGTTGCCGCTTGTCAAACAGATAGCCGGAAGCAAAGCTTCCGGCTTCTTGATTGTGTTGTATTCGACTGGCTCCTGACGTATAATAATAGTCGGCTTTTGGTTCGGCAAAAGGAGTGATTTGATGCCTAAAGCAGAAACATCCCGTCGTAAAAACCCGTTTCAGATCTGGCTGCTGATCGGTATCCCGGTTCTGTTTGCAGCGTCCTACCCGCTGCACTTTTTATTCGAATGGACCGGCAAGCCTGCTGTCGTCGGTTTGATCGCGCCCGTCAACGAAAGCCCGTGGGAACACCTCAAGCTCATTTTCTGGCCGATGCTTGCCTGGTGTTCGATCGGTTACGCAATATATGGGCAAAAACGAGGCCGGCAGCGCGCGAAATTCCCCGTCAGCCTTGCAGCTGCGGAGCTGACCGCGATGGTGATTGTGCTTGCTATTTACTATATTTGCATCGGCGCGTTCGCTGCGCAATCGCTTACAATCAACATCGTCTCTGTGATACTTGGCCTAGTCGCCGCGATGGTGCTTGCGCGTCATATCTATAAGCGTTCAAGCCCGGGCAGCGTACTATCCCTTATTTGTATTGCAGTCTTGATTCTGCTGGCCGCGGCGTTCGTCTATTTCACGTTTCAGCCGCCGCACCTGCCGCTGTTTCAGGATCCACCGACCGGCGGCTACGGCATCGTCCGATGATATGAATATTTAAAACCGGCCGACGTATTGTCGGCCGGTTCTTTTTCGTGTTACATAGATGGATTCCGTTCGTCAAATGGATCAACTTCGCCAAACGGAACTTCCGTGTCCGGTGTATCCGGTGTATCCGGCGTCTCCGGCGTATCCGGCGTATCCGGCGTCTCCGGCGTATCCGGCGTATCCGGCGTATCCGGCGTATCCGGCGTATCCGGCGTATCCGGCGTATCCGGCGTATCCGGCGTATCCGGTGTCTCCGGCGTCTCCGGTGTATCCGGCGCGTCCGGTGTCTGCGGCGTGTCCGACGTGTCCGGTGTGTCCGGTGTCTCCGGCGTCTCCGGTGTATCCGGCGCGTCCGGTGTCTGCGGCGTGTCCGACGTGTCCGGTGTGTCCGGTGTATCCGGCGCGTCCGGTGTATCCGGCGTCTCCGGCGCCGCTATGATATTGGGTTCTTCGGCTATCTCAGAGACATCTGAGGGTGCGTCTCTGGCGTCGTCCAGCGGAGCACCGCAGTAGAAGCACGTCTCGCTGTCGGGCAGGTTGACCGCCAGACAGTTATTACAAATCTTGTTACGCGCCGACATCGGCATATACAGCTCATCGTCAAGTAAATCTTTTTTACGTTTCACCCGAACTTTTTTAGCGCGCTTTGTTTTCTCCGGCGGCGTACGTTCTGACCAGCGCTTTTCTGGTTTCTGCCGTTTGACGGGTGCAGCCATTCCGTCGCGGCGGGGACATGATAGGATAAACACATTCAGCACTGTCCATAAAATAATGCCGACAAATAGCGATACATTACCGTAAAGATACACATACGCACCTGCCACTACTGCGACGAGCACACCATATGCAACCGCAACGATGACTGATCGCCCGCACGACAATGGCCGACGGCGAATAACAAATCGAATAATCAGCATCGGTAATACCAGCAGCACCAGCGTGACGGCAAGGTCTGCCAAAACCAGCAGCATCTGCGGCTGGCCACTCAGTCCGCCGAGCCATGTGGCAATCCGCTCAAAGCTTGAATATTCTTTGCTGAAAACAACGCTGTCCATAACATCGGTCATCAGCGCCTCGCGTTGCTGGGTAATGGCCATATCATATGACGATAAGGAAATTAGGATTGCCATACCGTCGTAGATGGTATAGTACTGCAGATCATAACCATTGTACATACCATTGGGATATTCAGCGGTGCTCTTGATAAAGACGGCCTGGCCCTGACCGCGATATATCTCAGACGATGTATACGTCCTGTCTTCCCTTTGATACATCGAGGTGGCATTGTCGATGAAAGACTGAAGTTCCTCGTCTGAATATAGATTCAAGTCAAAAATATTCTGAATGCGGCTGTTTTGATACATTCTTACACCGAATTCGTACCGCACCAGTTCCTCAATAGAATTGAGATAGGTATCATGTTCGAAAAAGTAGCGCTCAAATTGATCGCCCGTCAGGCCGAAAACGGCCGGATTCGGATCGTCCGGGTCGATTTGGCGCGTAAACGTATATAAATCGGTTGGTACGCTGATCGTCATACCGAGTTCTTCCAGATAATACGTACCGTCAGCCGTAGCATTCCCGCTTGCCGATGATCCGCTGGCAGGCGTTGTATCATCGTCCGGTGCGACGGTGCAGGAAACAGCGGACAGGACAAAAGCCGCCAGCAATGCTGACGCAAACAGAATCTTGACGATGGTTTTCATAGTCCACCCCATTGGTAGCCTTTTGCACATGCAAAACGTCGCTACAAAACGTCATTAAAAAGTTTAGATACTTACCATTATAAAGCGTGCCAATTTTGGATTATATAACAAATTGTTAAAAATATCAATAATTTGTACTAAATCGGCATTTTTCATGTCATTTCGACTATTCATGCCCCCGCCTTCACGCTCTTTACAGCTTGTCGGGTTTATGGTACAGTTTGGATATCGACAAGTACTGGAGAGGCGAACTCTATGGCATCATATTCGATCGGCAGCGGCAGTCGTATCAACATAACCTATTTCACGGGCACCGGCGGTACCGCAATGGCGGCGCGGGCGCTCGATAAAACATTGACGGCCGCCGGCGCTGTCACCCGGCTGAACGAACTAACTTGCGAGAGTAACGTCGACGAGGCTGGTGCGAACGATTTTCTGATCGTCTGCTACCCCGTGTACGCGTTTACCGCGCCCAGGCCGGTGCTTAAACATCTCAAACGCCTGTCCGCATCCGACGGCACACCGGCCGCCGTTATTTCCGTTTCCGGCGGTGGTGAAGTATCGCCCAACTTGGCCTGCCGCCGTAAGCCAATACGCCTGCTTGAGCGGCGCGGTTATCGCGTCGTTTACGAAAACATGCTCGTCATGCCCGCAAATGCGATCGAGCCGACACCGGACGCCCTGGCACGTCGGCTGCTGGCCGTGCTGCCGGACAAGGCTGAGGCCATCGCGTCAGCAATGCTGAACGGTGTCGAACGCCGAAGTGCACCGGATTTTTCAAACCGTATGCTTGCGTGGTTTGGTCGCATGGAGCAGCTGTTTGCACGTCTCGTCGGTAAGCTGATGAAAGTGAGCGGCGAGTGTACCGCCTGCGGCTTATGCGCTGCATTTTGTCCGACTGGTAACATCCGTATGGTCGGCGAGCATCCGGCCTTTGCATGGCAATGCGTCACATGCCTGCGCTGTGTATATAATTGCCCCGCGCAGGCACTGCGTCCGCGCTTGGGTAAAATGCTTGTTATCGACGGCGGCTACAGCCTTTCCGATTATGAATCGGGCGACGCACCGGCAGTGCCCGATGGTGATGACGACGCCGCAAACGGCAAAGCCTTTGACGGTGTAAGGGACTACCTGACGAGTCACGTTTAACGGCGTTACGTCGTCGGATTAGAATTGACAAACTGTTATAATGTATGATATCTTTTTTAAATATGATATACTGTAATATATAGGGGAGTTAGCTATGCAACAGGCAAAAAAAATACCTGATATCGTCATCAGACGGCTTCCTGTTTACTATCGCTTTCTGACGAACCTGCACCAGATGGGTATCAGCCGCGTCTCGTCAACAGATCTTGGCAAGAAGATGGGCATCACCTCGTCGCAAGTACGGCAGGATTTCTTTAATTTTGGCAGTTTCGGCCTTCAAGGTTATGGCTATGACGTCGATCAACTGCGGCAGGAAATCGGCACCATTCTCGGTCTGGACACGATGCGTACGATGATCATCATCGGCGCCGGTCATCTCGGCCAGGCGCTCGCGCGTCACAGTGCCTTTGAAAAAGACGGTTACAGCGTCGTCGGTGTTTTTGATATCAATCAAAACCTGATCGGCCAGAAAATTCGCGACGTTGAGATTCAGCACGTCAGCGACATCGCCGAGTTCATCGGCGCCAACAAGGTCAATATCGCCGTGATCACGGTGCCGCGCACGTACGCCAAGGAGGTCGCCGACCTCGTCACGTCACTGGGCATCAAGGGCATCTGGAACTTTACATCCGTCAAGCTTTCCCTGCCGAGCGATATTGCCGTGGAAAACATCCATCTCAGCGACAGCCTCATGACGCTGGGCTACTACATGAAATACAGTAGCGGCATCACGAGCACAGACGCGTAAGCGTATCCGACTTACCAAACATAACTAAAAGCCCCGTGCCTTTCGGCGCGGGGCTTTTCTATGCAGCTTATTTAAGATATAGGCCCGTGAGGTTGAGGTCGGTATCCATAACGATGGTGTACAGGTATTTCTTATGCTCATACCGGCATCGGACAAGCGCCAGAATATACTTTTCACCGCTCTCGTCCGTCTGTCCGACAGTATTGATATCAAGTACCTCGACAAACGCGCCGGCCGGCGTCAGAAACGGTTCCCACGCTGCCTCGAAATCCGCCGCCGTCGTCAGCGGCTCAAGATCGTCACGGAACAGCGCGACGATGGCCGCGTAATCCTCGGTCTTGATGACGTCAATGATCTCCAATGCTCTGGTCTCGGCGGCTGCTTTATCGTATTCAAATGACGATTGTGCACAGGCCGTCAGGCTCAACGCGAGCAGCGCGGCGCAGACGAGCGCGGTTAATCGCTTCAGTATTTTCATGCCATTTCTCCTTCACGGTATTTTTTCTGTTCGGCAATAACATAGATCAGCAGCGCAATTGCGACAACGGCGATGACGGCTTCAATGACCCAGATGTTCATACCGGCTTGCCGCATGAGTTCAGAGATCATATTGACGAGTGTGTGCAACACGAACGCCAGCACCAGCCAAATCGGCTTGTTGAGCGTGACACTTTTAAGCACGAGCACGGAAAAGCCGATATGTAAGAGCATCGCGAAGATCCGCTCGACCCCGCCAGCCAGAATTTCCGATGCCGCAAGCCCGGCAACAGGTGCAAACAAAAGCACAATGGCACTGACCCCGACCAGCAGAATCGCCTCCAGCCCGCCGTGACCGACGCCGAACGCAACACCATCCATAACGCGGTGCTTATTTTTCATGAGCGTGCGCATGATGATCCACCGGCCGCCCTCTTCAAACAGTCCGGCCGTCACACTTAGTAACAGCGCGTACAAAACGGGAGAGCTGATAGAAAGCGTCATATACCAGACGGTTTTACCCAGCAGGTTAAGCGCCGGGAGGCGCGTGGCGACCTGAAAGATGAAAAACGTCAGTACGCCGAGCAGAATCGGCCCGAGGTACCCCTTCCGGCGAAAAGCGAACCACAATGCCGCGCCGACTGGCAAAACAAACGCCGCTATAATCGTGGATATTGTACTGGCCATCACCATATTTTCTCCTTTCAGCCGTTTTGTGCACTAAGCTCCTGATTAATGTGGAGCGTCTGTCCATTGTCTGTCTCAAGAAGCATCTGATATACGTTCATCGTTTGCTCTTCGTCTGACGACCCGAGCAGATACGTCCAATCGGGCGTTTCGATCAGGATGAACGGCGGCGATCGCGGGTCGAGGCAGACACGCAGGCTGCCCAGTTCATCACTGCTGAAATTGCCCTTCAGCACGGTTTTCATGCCCGTCCCGTTTGTCCGTCGGAGATCGGACGGCAACGTGTCAACAAGCTGCAGCCCGTCAATGTAAGCAATTGGGATCGTGTACACGTCCGACGTGTGTTCGGCAACGACGGACGCTGCGTCAATACTAATACCGACAGGCGTAAATTCACTGCGGATCATAAAGAATCCGATGAACGGCATGCCTAATACAATCAGCAGTGTGACGGCTACAAAAACCCGCGCACCCTGTCGGGCAAGATTGATGGTCGTACCGACGCCGACACGTCGATTGACAATAAAGTTCTCATCGTCCGGATTATTATAGAGCATGCCGAACAGCCAGTGCTCATCATCATCAATATAGACACGACGGCCGCTGTCTGCCGTCAGCTTTTGCTGAACTTTCCGCGTCTTGAATTCGGCTCCAAGTACAAAAACCAGTAACGCTACGGTATAAACTAATCCAACGTATACTATGACGTTCGCATGGCCGGCAAACAGCCAGATGAATAATGCAAACAGGCAGGTCAGCCACGACAGTGCAATCCAGACTTTGCCCCAGTTGTAGCGGCGCACACGTGTCAGCGCGGCGCTGAGCGCGACGTTTTCGTCGACGATTTCGGCTCGCTGACGAAACAGCAGGCGGTAAAAGAGCATATACGCCACGCTCATGATCGCCATAGTGCCGTATAAAATCGTCATGGCCGCAAACTCCCCGCGGGCGGGCGGCACGATCAATGTATAGACGAGCGGTATGCTTGAAATGATCACCGTCGGGATAAACAGCCACACACTTAGCAGCCGCTTCGGCGCGGCGGCATGCGTCATGTCCACGAGTGTCACGCCGGTCGACTCTCCGAACCATTCATTATCGCGTTTGAGTGTCTTTAGCGCACGATGCGCCCGAACGTATGGCAGCATTGGCAGTACCAAAGCGCCAATGAGCCAAAACAAATAGTACGTCATAACAATTGAATCATACTGGATGAAAAACACCGGTGCAATCAGCGCGAGCAGGATGGCGCCCGTCACGTTCATTTGTGCATAAAACCGGTGGACAAGCGCGCGAACAGCTACGCTCTCGCGCGCGTCCAGCGGCAGCGTAACACCGAGTATGATATTCTTTTTGGGTTTGGCCTCATTGCGCATAACAAGCACTATAATAACCGCAACTGGTAAAAAACACACGCCAAGGATGATTTGCATCAACATATCCTAGCCCTCCAATTCGTCGTAGATCTTGCCGACAAGTTGTAAAAACCCCTGCTTGCTCATCCCGCCTAGCTTTGCTTCTGAGATAAGCAGGCGCAGCATCGCTTCCGTTTTAGGCGGCAAGCCAGCGTCAGACGGTACCGGGCCTGTCACGACGGCACCACTGCGGCGGTCCGCGGTGATGTACCCCTCCTGTTTGAGCAGCTGATACGCCTTATTGACGGTCATCATGTTGACGCCGGACTCGTCGGCCAGTGCTCGGATTGTCGGCAGCTTGTCACCGGAGGACAACCGTCCGTCGGCTATGCCGAGTACGATTTCGTTGCGGATCTGCAGGTAGATCGGCACGTCGCTTGAAAAGTCAAGCCGAAGCAGCATAATACGGCCCCCTTTGCATTATCTATAGTAATACAAATCATGCATAATGGCAATGGGCAAAATAGACAAATCGTGTTATAATATGGCATATTGCCCATCGCTTATTCTATATTCAGGAGTGTATTGATACATGGGTCAGCTAAGACGCCTAATAAATATCCTAGTACTTACCGCGGCGCTCAACAGCCCGATTATCTGCGGTTATTTCCGTGTTGAGGCTTTTAAACAGATTTTGATATATTGCGTTTCTTTGATCTGCATTTTATTGATTAACATCTTCCCTTGCCGGGTTAAAAACGATGTCTTTCGTTTGCGTTCCATCATGAAGGGACGCGAGCTTCTGCTTATGTTTTCCGTCACATTCTTAGCCCTTGTCATCGCAAACGGCGTCGCTGGTGTAATATTTGTCCCAGCAAACATATCCTGGTGGTATTTCGGTATCAACATGGCTGTTGGTGTGATGGGCTCACTCATTCTGCTTGTCAACGGGCTATCCCGTGTTTTCTTAACATCCCAGCAGCTTGGTATACGGTGGCGATTGCTGATATTGTTTTTCTGGTGGGTGCCCGTTGTCAATTTTATTTTGCTCAACAAGGTCTGCCGTCTAGTACGTCGCGAATATGAAGTTGAAACGGGTAAAAATCAGCTCAACAATATACGAAGCATTGGGAGCATCTGTGCGACAAAGTATCCGCTTTTACTGGTTCATGGCGTCTTTTTTAGAGATTTCAGATATTTCAGCTATTGGGGACGTATCCCGAAAGAGCTCAAAAAGAATGGCGCGGTATTCTATTTAGGACAACAGCAATCTGCAGCGTCCGTCAAGGATACAGCCGCCGAGCTGGCTACTCGGATTAAAGAAATAGTTGAGGAAACCGGCTGTGATAAAATAAATATCATCGCCCACTCCAAGGGCGGCCTTGATGCGCGGTATGCCATCAGCTGCCTCGGCATGGACCAATTCGTCGCCTCGCTGACGACGATCAGCACACCGCACCACGGCTGCCTTTTTGCCGATCACCTTCTTGAAAAGACATCGGAAAAGTTCGTCAACCGCATTGCAAAAAGCTACAATGCCGCGCTGAGAAAGCTCGGCGATCAAAACCCGGATTTCATTGCCGCCGTGACGGATCTGACAGCCGAAAATTGCCGGCAGATCAACGAAGAGGCACCGGATAAAGACACTGTTTATTATAAAAGCTATGGCTCAAAGCTGAACACATGGATGGGCGGCAGATTCCCACTGAATCTGTCTAATATACTTGTGCAGCCGTTTGACGGAGAAAACGACGGTCTTGTTTCCGTTTCATCGGCAGAATGGGGCGCGCAGTATACCGTGTTGAGCCCAACCGGCAAGCGCGGTATCTCGCACGGCGATGTGATTGATCTCAATCGCGAGAATATTGATGACTTTGACGTGCGCGAGCTTTATGTCGGTATTGTCAAGGACTTAAAAGCACTCGGCTTCTAGTCTTTAAAAACACAACAAAAAAAAGCGCCGCGGCAAGCCGCGGCGCTTTGCATATTCAGTTTAGAAGTACTTGCGGATACCTTCTGTGGCCAGCGACTGGTCGGCGCTGACGGTCATTGTAAACTTGATATTGTTACGTACGGAGAACGCCTCGCACCAGTCGATGAATTCTTCCGTTTTGCCGTCTACCGGCTTGTCGATGATCTTAAGCAGACTGTCGATAAAAACATGCGTGACATCGTAGTTGCACGCGCGAAGACCGCTGATAAAGCCCTTGACGAATTCGTAATCGGTAAAACTGAAGTCGGACGCTTCGATGAGGCGCACCTCATGCGGCAGATCATACATCAGCTTCTGCCCCTGTTCGATACAGACCACATCGCCGCTTTCTTCCGTAACCGCCGTGTGGACAAGGTCGATCAGCTGTTTTGTCTTTCCGCAGCCCTTAAGGCCCATGATGATCTTAACCATAAAACACCTCTTTGCACTTTTTTATATTTTAACAGTTTCTCGACCCAGCCGCAATACAAAAAGTAAAAACCGTGTCGAATTCTGTTACTATTTTTGCAACCCCAAAATCGCGTACAGATTTTTCTTATACGCTTCGACGCCGGGCTGGTCAAACGGGTTGACGCCCGTCATCAGCGCCGACACGCCGCAGCTGAGCTCGAAGAACTGTACAAGCATGCCAAAGTCGTACGCCGTATAAGACGGCAGCCGAAGCTCGATGACCGGCACGCCGCCGTCGATGTGCGCTTGCTTCGTCCCCTGGCGGGCGGCATCGTTGAGTTTACTGAAGCTTTCGCCGGCGAGCGGCGCAAGCCCGTCTTCCAGCGCCTCGTCGGCGATGACGGTAATCGTGCCGCGCGGAACTTCAGCCGATACGAACGTCTCAAACAGCGTCCGCTCACCGTCCTGGATGTACTGGCCGAGCGAGTGCAGGTCGGTGGTGAATTGGGCGCTGGCCGGGAAAATCCCTAAGCCGTTTTTACCCTCACTCTCGCCGAACAGCTGCTTCCACCACTCCCCCGTCGACACAAGCGACGGCTCGAAACCGACGAGCAGCTCAATCTTTCGCCCGGCGCGGTACAGCGCCTGACGCAGCGCGGCGTATCGGGCGGCCTCGTCTTGCCCGTTTTCCATGATATCACGCGCGCCGTCCAGCATCGCGGCGATGTCGATATCGGCAACAGCCGCCGGCAAGAGCCCGACTGGTGTGAGCACACTGTAACGCCCGCCGACATCATCCGGGATGACAAAGGACGTGTAACCCTCGCGGTCTGTTAAGGCGCGCAGCTTCCCCTTCTCGGCGTCGGTCGTTACATAGATGCGCGACGCGGCACCTTTTGAGCCGTATTTATCGGTCAGCCGCTTCTTGAACACGCGGAATGCCGACGCCGGTTCAAGCGTCGAGCCGGATTTTGAGATATAGTTGACGGAAAAGTCGCGGTTGCCAATTAAAGCAATAACCTGTTCCAGATGTTCTCCGGACAGGTTATTACCGACGAAATACACGTCGGGCGTATTCTTTTTAAGCGCGTTGTAATGGACAGACTGAATGAAGTCGATCGCGGCGCGCGCGCCGAGGTACGAGCCGCCGATACCAATGACGACGAGCACCTGAGAGTCCGCGCAAATGCGCTGCGCCGCCGACATCACCGCCGGCACGACGGCACTCATCTGCTCGGGGAGTTTGAGCCATCCCGTTCCGTCCACACCGGCACTGCCGGCGAGCAGGCGCGCAAGCGTCTGTTTTGCCTCGTCGAGCACCGGCGCAAAGTCGCCGGCAAAACTCAATGCTCCCGTCAGATCGGCTTTTATCATGCGTGCGCTCCTCCGTGTCCGTGCTCGTGTTTAAACTCTATGCAGTTATTTTATCCCAAAACGCGATGGTTTACAACCCTCCAAAGAAAAGCATCCGAAGAAATCCACCAAAAACATCGCCCCAGGTCAGCCGGTCGACGCTGTCACCGGCGACGATCGGGTACTCGCCGAGCACCGTCTCGCCCGATTTGACAACAAGCAGCCCCAGCTGATCGCCGGCGGCGACGGGCGCAGGCGTTTTTTCAACAAGCTGCACATCCTTTGTCACCGACCCGGCATTGTCTTTTTCTGTGAGCAGCTTGCCGCCGCCCTCAATAATCGGCTGGACATACGGCACCTTGCCGAGCTCTACGCGCACGGGCAGCAGCGCACTGTCGGGATAGACCGATATAAGCTTGTAATTGGCGAAACCGTAGCTTAGGAGCGTCTTGGCGCTCTCAAAGCGGTCGACCGTCGTTGCCGCATGCATGACAACAGCAATATACTCTACCCCGTCTCGCTCGGCTGTTGCCGCCAGGCAGTACATAGATCGGCTTGTGAAGCCGGTTTTTAAGCCTGTTGCGCCCGAGTAGTAATAAATGAGCTTATTGGTGTTGCTCAGCCCGAACTCGCCGCCGCGCACGGTATCCATCCAGATTGTTGTGAATTCCTTGATCATGTCATGCCCGATCAGCTCGCGCGACATCATTGCGACGTCGCGCGCCGTCGTGACGTGTGTACGGTCGTCCAGCAGGCCGGTGCAGTTGGTGAACGTCGTGTTCGTCATGCCGAGCTGTTCTGCACGCGCGTTCATCTTTGACACGAACACCGGCTCCGAGCCGGACAGATGCTCGGCCATCGCCACGGCGCAGTCGTTGGCGGAGGAGACGACGATCGATTTGAGCATGTCGCGCACGCTCATCTGCTCGCCCTCCTCTAGGTATATCTGTGAGCCCCCCATGGACGCGGCGTACGCACTCGTGGTGACCATGTCGTCGAGCGTGATGCTGCCGGCTTCAAGCGCCTCGACGATCAGCAGGATTGTCATGACCTTCGTCACACTGGCCGGCTCGAGCTGCTCGTCTGCGTTTTTTTCGTAGATAATCGTACCTGTCTGCTTTTCCATCAGCAGTGCAGACGGCGCTGTGATGTTCAGCTCCGACCCGGCCGACGGCACGGTCGTCTCGGCAAAGATTGCCGCATCGACGGCTTCGTAATCGTCTTCGATCAAGAAGACGGGGATATCGTCGTCCGCAGCGGCAGTCGACGCGACGGCAAACAACAGCAGGATCGCCAAGAGGATTGAAATCAGTTTTTTCACGGGCACATCCCTCCTTGGTATAAAGGGTTATGCTTTGTCCAGACCGTTTATGACCGCGCAAAGCGGCGCTTTTTGTACTTGCATTTAGCTGATGTTGTGTTACAATAGTTTTTACTTGCAGGATTAGTTCAATGGTAGAATGTCAGCTTCCCAAGCTGAACACACGGGTTCGATTCCCGTATCCTGCTCCAAAAAGTAAACGCCCCGAAAACCGTTGGTATTGCAAGGTTTTCGGGGCGTTTTTCAGACTCTTTTTCATCTATTTCTATTGAAATCACATCTCCTTCTTTTGCCCCCGGCGGAAGGAGAACACGAGGCACATTCACAAGGGTAGACGAATTCACTTCGATAACAACCAGATCGCCTTCAAATCGATCAATAATAACTTTCATTATGAGCATTAGCCTCCAAAGGTCGAAACCAAGTTACTGGATGAATCATAAAGCTGTGCGGGATCACTGCTATCATTGTTCCATATATAGCTAGAAGTCCACTTCAGACAATATTAAAATTCCTGTGATGACTAAAAAACCATCTCAAGCTCAATCTGATTTTTTAAAAATATTCCATAATCTCCATACTTCGGGAAATTAGGGTTTTTAGCTCGAACTTTGTCAAAATGATTTTCATGAATTTTACACATAAAAAACATTCTTTTCTGATAAAATTTTAAAGCATCTATATTGTCATTTGATGTAGAAACCCAAATTCTTTTGCATTCTTTTTCTTTTGCCTCTTCAATACTTTTTTTAATAAGTTCAGTTCCTATCCCTACTCCTCGATTTTTTGTATGTAGTTCAACTATTTCGCATTCTTCGTTATTATAGTTTAATAATATTTGACCAATTAGCTTATTTTCTTCAAAAGCTAAAAACCCTCCTAATATACTCAAATCTTGATATGCCTGTGCAGGAGTAACCATCCCTTTAAAACCATATTCTTCCATTAAACGTTCTTCTACAATTTTAATATCTTCATCATTCTTTTCTCTAATTACAAAATTCATATATATCTCCCTTTTAAATTATTATTTAACTTCATTTTCACTGGAAATACAAACTGGAAGACATTTCTTTTGAGTCGTACCGCGATCTTATGCAGTAGTCCCAGAACCCTGTATTGTAATCATTTGGTGTTATTGATATAATTGCCCTGCTTAATAATATCCGATCTGACGGCTTAGAACGGGAGACTACCCTCGTGAAAACACACCGGCCCGCCATTAACGAATCTTCATCTACAATAAAAGCGATCCGTCTACTGGCGCTTGCGGTGTTACTGATCCTTGCTGCGTCATTAGTGCCAATTCTGCTAGTCTCTCCGTATTCAAGACCTACCACTGACGACTATTCGTTCGGACTTGGTCTATATCAAAACGGACTGCTCGGCTCATTTGAGACGGTCAGCCGATATTATAGTGGTTTTCAAGGCACCTACCTTGGTGTATTTTTAATGACCCTCCAGCCTACCGCTGTTTTTAACGCCGCCGAAGCATATGGCATAACCGGTTTCATGCTGCTTGGGCTGCTCAGCTGTAGCATATTCGCACTGACGCTAACTATTTTACACAAAAATACAGATTATTACGAACGACTTTTGATCGCGTCGATGGTTTTGTTTGCCTGCGTTCAGTGGCTGCCGAGCATTTCGGATGCCTTTTTTTGGTGGAATGGCGCAATTTATTATACCGGGTCATTTAGTCTTCAGTTGCTGATCTGGACCGCTGTTATCCGGTTCAATCCACGCTTGCGCTTCTCCCGCGCCAAAATCGCTGCTATTGGCGTCGCAATGCTCGTTTTTGGCGGCACAAATTACGTCAGCGCCTTCTTGAATCTGCTGATAAACATCGTCGTGCTAGCTGTGCTATTCGTCCCCTCTGTCAGCGCTTGTACAGCGCCGCAGCGCAAATATGCGCAGGCAATATTCGCTGCGTGCGCTTTGATCGGGCTTCTTTTCTCGATTCTTGCGCCGGGCAATGCGATCCGTCAAAGCGCGTATGAGCAACTGCCCTTTATACAGACAATCGTCGTGTCACTGCATCACGCGCTTCTTGACATCGCCCGTTTTTCAACTGTGCCGCTTTACCTGGCCTGCTTGGCTCTCGTACCGCTATTCGTCCGTATCACCAAACGCATGGCATTTCAATTTCCCTTCGCGCCGATTGTCTTAATCGCTTCGTTCTTTATCTTTGCCGCGCAAAACGCGCCTGTCTATTACGGTATGGGCGCATCGGTCGTGCCGATGGGCCGTGTGGATAATATCAATTACTTCTCGTTTGTGCTGCTATTGAACGCCAACGCTTTCTATCTTACCGGATGGGTGATGCATCGGCTTGACGCCTTGTCTAAAAAGCCGTCACGGGCGTTGATGCGTCGCGCTGCTATTATTTGTCTGGCCATATTTAGCGCCGCGTCACTTTTTTCGATCCGTAAAACAACATCATTTAAATGCCTGAAAGAATACCGCAACGGCACCGTCCAGGCTTATGCCGAAATCTATGACCGACAGTTTGATATTTTAACCGATCCATCCGTCCGAGCGGGGATCATCCCTGAGAACCCCATTCATCCATCGTTGTTCAATCATTTCAGCAATTCAACGTCGCCGACTGAATGGTACAACGTCGCCGCGGCGCTTTTCTTCGAAAAAGACTACGTTGCGCAATATACCGGCTCTTCTCCTGCCGATTTTACACCGCCTGTTTATGAAGCGGTACAAGTATTGCTTCGTATCGGCAGTAAAGACTATACCGTCGACGGCTATCACCTGCCCGAGCAAGCTGCGCCGGTGATATCAATCGAATCGCTGGCGGCGGCGCTGACCGACAGCTCGCATGCCTTCGCGGTTGACGCTTCCGGTACAACCACGCTCGAGCTTGAGTTGACCGCATCGGCAACCGATGGTCCGTTGGAGCACATATCGCGACCTCTCGACGCTGTATACAACTATGAGCTTACATTATCCGATGGCCGCCGCTATATTCGTCAAGGATTCGCATTCGGCGGCAGGGCGTATTTCAGTCTCAAGCAGCTTTCGCAGATTCTGAACTTGTCCATAACGATCGCATCGGAATGATGTTTGGATTACCGTACAACAAAACAATAACCATCGAGAAGGTTGTTGTTGTTAAAAAGAGCGGCAGGATCAACCGATCCTGCCGTCGTCTTTATTTCAGTTTTTCCTTCAGATTATCCATGAATTTATCATATACCTCACGAGAGGCTTCCTTCTTTTCACCATACCGCTCTTTTACAATCCCAAAAAGAGCCTTGCTGTCACCCTGAACTTTGCTTAAATCGTCATCGGTCAGGCTGGCCCATTGGGATTGAATTTCGCCTTTAACCTGTTCCCATTTTCCTGCCCAAATTTCTTTGTTCATACATGCTCCTTTCAAGAACTCAACGCGCTGTTTTTCTCTTTTATATGTAAATTATAACAGACTTTGGCTGTTTTTTCAAACGGAGCGCGCCGCTGGCATAGACTGCGCACTCGCACTGCTCCGGTTATTTCAGACGCTTTTTGTGATGACGCTATGATAGCTATAAAGACTTCCAGCTAAAATAGATGCTGCTTTCTTTTTAAAACGGCTCTTTAAAATATTTTCAAATAATTGGATGAAAACACTTGACTATCAACCGGCTTGATAGTTTATGATGGAAGCAGAATGCAAGGAGGGCCGGTATGACGATAAAAGAAATCGAAGAACGGACGGATATGGCACGATCGAATATCCGCTTTTACGAAAACGAAGGATTGCTGACGCCGAGGCGCCTGAGTAATGGTTACAGAGACTATTCAGAAAGCGACGTACAGCTTCTGCTGCGTATCAAGCTGCTGCGCAGCCTACATATTTCGCTGGACGAGATCAAGGCCCTTCAGGACGGTTCTGCGGCGTTGTCTGCGACGCTTATCAAGAAAATCGAGGAGCTGGAACAGGAGAAAAAAGACGTCACGCTTGCTCAAAGCTTCTGCCGAAGCATACAAGACGAAAACGTATCCTTTTATAATCTGGACGCCGCCAAATATCTTGACCGGCTGAGCCAAACTGCCGATGCTCAAAGTAGCGTCTATTTCGCCGTCGAAGGCGATGAATTGCCGCAGGTGAACAGGCCCTGGCGTCGATACTTTGCCAGAATTTTTGACATGCTGCTTTACGCCTTAATATGGTGGGTTTTTCTCGCGTTCGTCCTCCATGTTAATCTGGCAAACAGAACCACCGTCGGAGAATGGCTGGATGCTTGCGTCGGATTCGTGCTGATGCTGTTTATCGAGCCCCTGATACTGCATATCTTTGCGACAACGCCGGGTAAAGCCATCCTCGGCCTGCGGCTTGAATCAGCCGACGGCGGCCGACTTTCTTATGGTGAAGGCCTGGCGCGTACTTGGGGTGTTATCGGTTCCGGATTCGGCTATAATATTCCGATTTACTATCTGGTCAGGCTCTGGAAAAGCTATAAAATGTGCAAAGCCGGGGATCAGCTCCCGTGGGATGAATCGACATCTTACACGATGAAGGATACGAAATGGCTGAGGCCTTTGTTGCTGGCAGCTGCCTATGTGGCCCTATTTGCAGCAAGTTTTACAGTCGCTTACGCGCAGCAGCTTCCACCAAACCGCGGCGAATTAACGGTCGCCGAATTTGCCGAAAACTATAAATACTATGCCAACTATTACGACTTCGACCTCAACGGTATGTATTTAGATGAAAACGGCCATTGGAAAAAAGACGCGTCAGATTCTACAGTCTATATTGAGGTTATGCCAAACGTGCGGCCGAACTATCAGTTTGTTACAGACAACGCCTATATAACCGGCATAGAGATGTTTATTGAGATTGAGGACGGCACAAACTTTATCACCTCGTTTAACTACTACGACAAGTATATGATTTTAGCCGCCTTCGCCCTCGCCGGGGCGCAGGATGAGGTCGGCTTATTCACACGGGTTAATGAGCAAATAACAAAGCAAATCAGCGAGAATTATTTAAAGGATTTTCAATTCGATGAAGTCGGATTATCCATTACCTGCGACGTGGAGCATACAGGCTATATCGACCACTCACCATTGGCTTTAATGCCGGACGACAATGCAGCGGAAACCTATTTCAGCCTGTATTATTTGATAAGCGTGACTTAACACATCCCGCCACGGCAATTATTGATAAATACACGATTAACTGTTATGATGATCCAAAAGAAGGTGATTAGATGCGCCATGCCCTCGGTATGATCGTTGGCTACAAATGCCAGGAACTGATGTTATCCATATCCCTGTCGATTGTTACGTTGTTTTGTATTGTCGCACTTGAGCTGCCGCCGCCACTTTGGATTATCGTTTTATTACTGTGTATATATCATCCGCTTCATAGCTTCATCTCAACCAAGACGAAAACACAGATGCTGGAATAGCGCTCCTTAACAAAAAGGAGTCAAGGAGAATCTATACTCCTTGACACACCATACACGTTAAGGAGATCAATATGCGCATTGAATTTGACTGGTATATGCGCCAAATACAGCTTGTCATTGTCGCAATATCCCAAATGGTACTCGGCAAGGGCAGCATCGAATACCTCAGTGCTGAGGGCGACGCCATCAGCCACACAGACACGCTGCACAGGACGGTGCTCGACCTCGTCAAAAAGCAGGAAATCCGTGACGCGCAGGCGCTGATGTTCGAGCACCTGGACGTCAGCGACAGCAATCATCTCGTTTTGGCTCTGGATTTTTATCAGGAACTCAACCAGCTCACAGACGACGAGCTTGAATCCGGCGGCTTCTCCAGAGACGAAATCTTCAAGGGACTGCATAAGGTGATGGACCTATTCAGCATTGTTATCCCCGGAATGTAACCTCAAACAAAAGAACAGGCTTTTGCCTGTTCTTTTTGTTTACTCTTTTTTCGGAGCGCTTCACTTGCCCGATTGGCCGACCAATGCCCGCTTGGCCATAATCGCCGCCTGATAGCGCGGGATCAGCGCTGTTGGTGACGTACCGTCCGTAATGCCGGCGTCGATGGCTTGTTGGAACTCGTCTTTCGCCCAGTCCGGTACGGACTGTGTGCGCAGATAGTCGTCGAGCTTTTTGTAAATCTCCTCGCCTGTCATTTCAGCCTCCCCATATGGCGGCATATCCGGCGGCAGATCACCGGCGCGGACTTGACTGCCGGTATACGCCCCGTGCGCCGACCATTCGGCGTGCGACTTTTCAAACCCCAGCATACTGAAGCCCATATCCGTCCGCAGCGCGTCGGCTGCAGCCCAGAACTCGGGATCGTCCCACTCTTTGCCGGGTATGTTTTGGAATATATCAAAAGCCAGCCCGACGCCATGAAACGTCGTCACTTTGCTGTAGGTGATGATCTCACCGGGTCGTGTGCGCCCCTGCTCGTACAGATACGCCTGCTGCTCGTCGTTACGCAGCGTGCTGGATATCCCGACGGAATATCCCCACTGCTTCATCAGTGTTATAAATACACGGACGTTCGCCGCCACGTCCGCGCGCAGATCGTCAATGCTCTTACTGTCAATCCGCATGGTCTTTTACCCCGCCAGCTGCTTTGCCGATGGCGGCGGCGTCAATACGCCCCTCTATGATGATATACGTCACAACAGACGACAGCGCGACGACCGCGCCGGATACCGTGAATATTATATCGGTATCCAGCCCGAATATGAGCGCTAGCCCGGATGCAATGCCGACAATGGCCGCCCAGAGTTTCCGGCTGGATAGTTTTCTTAATAACACTTTCATACTTCACTCCGTTTCGCAGGATGATGCCGGACGCCGATCGGTTTAACCGGCAAGCCGCGAATTACACGGCTGTTTCATTTTATGCCATTCATAACGTTTCAGACAGCATGACGGTCGGCGTGGCGGGATTTACAAAACGGAATAGCCGCATATAATTGCTAAAACCCCGCCTTTCGGCGGGGTTTCGTATATGTCGGCGTATTAACGAGCTAGCTTTTCTTGAAATATCCGTAGCGCTGAGGCGACGGCGGCATCCATATTGTAATAACGGTATTCACCAAGCCGTCCGGCGAAAACGACGTCCGGCGTCTCGTCGGCAAGCGCTTTGTACTGCGTGTACAGCGCCTTTTGTTCCGGTGTCGGCACGGGATAATACGGGCGGCCCTCCCACGTCGGGAACTCAAACGAGATCGTCGTGCGGTCGCTTTGCTGTCCCGTCAGCTTTTTGTACTCCGTAATACGCGTAAAGTCGTAGTCGTTGGGATAGTTGACAACAGATGCCGGCTGGAAGTCGCCGTCGTGCGTTTCAAAACGGATATCAAGGCTGCGGTACTTCAGCCGCCCGAGTTTGTATCCGAAATGCGCGTCGACGGGCGCGGTGCACACAAGCCGTTCGTGCTCAATTTCGCCAAGAACGCTCTGATAATCCGTGCCGAGCAGCAGGTGAATCTTCGGATGGTCGGCCATCCGGTGCATCATCTCGGTATAGCCCCGGCGCGGTAGTCCCTGATACGTGTCGGTGAAATAGCGCTGATCGTCGTTCGTGCGGATCGGCACACGCGAGATGACCGATGCGTCCAGTTCATCGGGATACATGTCCCACTGCTTCTTCGTATAGTTTTTGAAAAACTTCTCGTAGATGACAGAGCCGGCGTTTTTTAAAACGACATCCTCACTGTTGTTCACGGGCCTGTCCGCCTCGCGGATCGAATCGAGAAACGCATCGATCTCGTTGTGCGCGAGACGCAGCCCGAACAGCCGGTTGATCGTTTCCGCGCAGATCGGCAGCGGCAGCATCTGACCGTCGACGAACGTAAGCACTTTATGCTGGTACAGCCGCCAATCGGTAAATTCGGATAGATAGTCCCAGACCTCTTTATCGCTCGTGTGGAAGATGTGCGGGCCATATTTATGTATGAGCAGTCCGGCGTCGTCATAAAAGTCGTAGCAGTTGCCGCCGATGTGCCGGTCGCGCTCGATGACGAGTACGTCGTCGCCCAAAACGTTGGCGATGCGCTCGGCAATCGTCAGTCCCGTGATGCCGGCGCCCGCGATGATATACCTAAACTTCACGCGGTCACGCTCCCCTTCCGGTTTTTACTGTCAATGACATACTCATAGCGCCGATACGCTTCGTCCACAGCGGCCGACCACGGGCGGTACAGCGTCTGCCGCGCACAGTCGGCGACGGCGTCGCGCGTTTGCGCAGACCCGAGCAGCGCCGCTAAGCGTTTAGAGAAGCCGTCGGCGTCGGCCGGGGCGAGGATGCCGTTTTGCTCGTCGGTAATCCCCTCCGCTGTCGACGAACCTTTGACGAAAACAGTCGGGCACTGGCAGGCTGCCGCCTCGCGCGGCACAAGCGAGGACGTATCATACATCGACGGAAACGTCATAGCGTAGCTTGCAAGATAGATCTTTTTAATCAGCTCACGGTCGCGGATAATGCCGGCGAATACGATTTTTTTGCTCAATCCCTTTTGCTCGACACGTTTGATAAGATCTTCTCGCAGAATGCCGTCACCGACGAAGAGCATATTAAATTTTACGCCGTCGTCATGAAGCTTCTCGAGCGCATCCATGAGCATGGGCAGGTTTTTCTGCTCCGTGTGCTGCCCGATATACATCAGCATCGGTGCGTCATCGAAGCCGAAGCGCGCTTTAATTTCCGCGGTGTTGGCTTCATCCGGCTCGGCGGGCATAATATCGCAGCCGTTGCCGACGACTTGTATCTCACCGTTAAAGCCGTAGTCGCGCAGCGTATCAACAGACGCATCGTTAACCGTCCAGACCTCGTCGACCTTGTCGTAAGCGCGGATAATGTTCTTGATGACCACCCCGTTAACGATCCGCAGGCTCTTGACGACCTGATAAAAATCATCTCGGTATTTGGAGTGGAAGGTCGACACGAGCGGCGCACCTGTCCGCTTGGCGATTGTACTGGCAACGAGATGCGCCGAGAACGGACTGTGTGAGTGCAGGATATCAAACGGAACGTCTTTGATCTCGTTCCAGAAGCGTGTGTCCGTCATACCGATGCCAAAGCGGTATTCCCCGCGGCCCGGCGCCGGGATCGACCGGAATGTATATAGATTATGCTTGTATTCTTCATCTGTGCCGGGCAAATACGGCGTGATGACGTAAACCGTATCGCCGCGCGCCTCCAGCTCTTTGGCGTAATTAAGAACAACGCGTGCGACGCCGTCGACGACCGGCGGATAGGAGTCATTAAATAATCCGATTATCATAGCAAACCCTTCTCGCGTTCGTTTGGATGCCCTCACGGGAGATTCATCCTCGCCGACTATGTCCGGCGATTTTTACTTTTTAATCTTATATAACATGGATCGGCCTGTCAACGGGCATTACATTGAATTTACATTAAATGTGAATGAATGCTCCCCACGTTGTCCGCTCCCGATTCTTGGCGGCGCCGCTTTCAGCCGGCGAATCCGCCGTCGACGCCGATGATCTGCCCCGTGACGAATCGGGCGTCGTCGGACGCTAAAAATCGCACGAGTGCCGCAACGTCCGCCGGTGTGCCGAGCGTGCCGATCGGCGTGCACGCGGTAAGCGCGGCGACGTCGTCTTCACCCAGCGGCGCGTTCATGTCGGTATCAATAACCCCCGGTGCGACGCAATTGACGGTAATCCCGCTCGGCCCGAGTTCCTTGCTTAAAGACAGTGTCAGCCCGTGCAGCGCCGCCTTGGACGCCGAGTACACCGCCTCGCAAGACGCCCCGACACGCCCCCATACGGAGGAGATCAGGATGATCCGGCCGTAACGCGCGCGCACCATCGCCGGTATTGCCGCCTGGCAGCAGTTGATCACACCGCCGAGGTTGACGTTCAGCAAGCGCCGCCAATCGGCCTCCGGCGTATCGGTCAAAAGACCATAGAGCGACACGCCCGCGTTACACACAAGCGTCCCGACCGGTCCGTGCGCGAAGAGCATCGCACGCACCGCAGCGCTGTCGGCGACGTCGGCGCAAAACGCCACACCGCCCAGTTCGTCGGCAAGTGCCTCAGCCTTCGCTTGTGCGTGCAAATAATTGACGATGACACGCCGTCCGTCTGCCGCAAGCGCCTGCGCGCACGCCGCTCCGATCCCGCGCGACGCGCCTGTAACAAGCGCCGTGTTTTTCATCAGCGCCGCCTCATTCATTCGAGCACCCGTATCGGCTCGACGGCAAGGCAGTGGCCGGTCTGCGTATCAATTGTAAAAACAGCGCCTTCAATTTTGGCCTTTCCGTCGGCTGATGCCAGCCGCTGCGGTGGATTACCGAGAAAACGCGACACGGCCACATCCGGCTCGATGCCGATCACAGACATCTGCGGCCCCGTCATGCCGACGTCTGTAATGTAGCCTGTACCCTTTGGTAAAACGCACGCATCTGACGTCTGGACGTGCGTGTGTGTTCCCCAGATCGCCGAAACGCGCCCGTCGAGATAAAACCCGAGCGCTTGCTTTTCGCTGGTCGCCTCGGCGTGAAAGTCTACTAGTGTGACGGCCGCTCTGGTTTGCTTGAGGATTCGATCGGCCTCAAAAAACGGACTGTCCGGGCCGAAATCCATCTGGCACCGGCCAATCAAGCTGATCACGCAGACAGATCCAAACGCCGCATCAAACACGCCCCAGCCGCGCCCGGGTGTCTGCGGCGCAAAATTTGACGGACGCAGGATGTACGGGCATTCGTCGAGGTACGGCAGGATGTCGCGCTTATCCCACGTATGGTTGCCGAGCGTAATCACATCCGCGCCGGCGGCGAAGATGTCCTCCGCATCGGTGTGTGTGAGACCCAGCACCGCCGCATTCTCACCATTGACGACGGTGAAGGCGATATCCTTTTCCTTTTTAAGCAGCCGCAGCCGTCGGCTGAGCAGCTCGACGCCGGATCGGCCGGCGACGTCGCCGATCGCGAGAATGTTTACGCGCATACGCTGTCTCCTTTAAAAAAGGTTCACGACCGACGCCGTGAACCGAGGTGTTTTTTATTAAATGATAATACGCAGCGCTTGCCGCCGGTTTTTAATCTCCAGGGCGCGGTGCACGCCGCCGTTCTCGCCGTCAAGCGTCCAGTTTACGTCTTCATCGAACGTAAATCGGACGTTTTTTGTATGCAGCAAAGAGACGTTTTCGCTATGGTAGGAATGGTTGAGGATACTCGAGATGATCTGACCGAGTTCACCTGTATTGACGGGATTTTTTACAAGGATGACCTCAAATAAGCCGTCGCACAGATCAACGTCCTCTCGATCCAGCCGGACAAATCCGGCGATCGACGTCGAGTTCGTCACGCCGCCGAATATATATTCACCCTCGAGCACCCCGCCGTCGTGCTCGATGATCGTATGCTGCGGCTTGATGTCCTGCATGCTGGCAATCCCGCTGAACACGTATGCCAGGTGACCCAGCGCGCGCTTGGCGCTGCGCGTCGTCGTATATGATACGCCGGTAAACGCGCCGAACGCCGCAATATAAGTGAAAAAGCGCTCGTTATTAAACCACCCGATATCCAGCGGCATCGGATGCCCGTGTAAAACAGCCTTGGCGGCCACCCTCGGATCTCGTGGCAAGGAGAGCGTGCTGGCGACGTCGTTGGCCGTACCACGTGGAATAAATCCGAACGGCGGCGGATCGGCGATCTGCATCAGGCCGGACGCTACGCCGCTGAGCGTACCGTCGCCGCCGACACATACGACGAGATCATAGCCCTCGGCCCTGTCTCTCGCAATCTGCTCGGGCGTCTGATCTGTTGAGAACTGGACGGTAACGGTGTAGCCGTCGTCACAAAAATGGCCGACGATAATCCCAAGGGTATTCTTTGAAATACCCCTACCGGAATACGGATTTACAATCAGCAAAAGGCTTTTTGACACCGCTCAAGCTCCTGTATGGCGGTCACCCGTCATCAGATTGTACGGACGCGGATGACGCCGTCGATGGCCATGATTTTTTCGGTAATCCCTGCAGTCAGTTCGGGTACGTCGATAATCGTGTACGCCTGAACACGCCCACGTGTGCTGGCGTTGACCATGTTTTCAATGTTCAGGCTGAGCGCCGATACGGCACTGGTGATCTTGGCAATCATATCGGGCACATTCTTGTGAATGACGCAGATGCGCTTGTCGCCCGTGCGCGGCAGCGCCGCCGACGGCATATTGACTGAATTTACGATATTGCCGTTTTCGAGATAATCGATGACCTCGTGCACCGCCATGACGGCGCAATTGTCCTCGCTCTCCGGTGTTGACGCGCCCAGATGCGGAATGGCAACGATTTTATCCACATTTGCCGTTTTCTCATTCGGGAAGTCGGTAACGTAGCAGGCGACCTTACCGTTATCAATGGCCTCGATGATATCGTCGTCGCAAACAAGCTCGGCGCGGGCAAGGTTGACAATACGCACGCCGTTTTTCATTTGTGCAAGACTGCACGAATTGATGAGGTGATGCGTCGACTCAAGGTGCGGCACATGGATGGTGATATAGTCGCAGTGCTTATAGACCGTTTCGAGGTCTTTGGCGTTGATAATGTTGTTGGAGATGCGCCAGGCTGCGTCGACCGACAGGTACGGATCGAAGCCGTAGACGGTCATGCCGAGCATCGTCGCATCCTGCGCGATGCGCGCACCGACGGCGCCCAGACCGATAACGCCGAGCGTCTTGCCGTACAGTTCCGGCCCGACGAATTGGCTCTTGCCCTTTTCGACAAGCGCAGCGACCTTGTCGCCCTCGCCGGCAATGCTTTTAACCCATTCAATACCGCCGGCGATGTCGCGCGAGGATAAGAGCAGCGAGCACAGCACCAGTTCCTTGACAGCTTCGGCGTTGGCGCCGGGCGTGTTGAATACGACAATGCCGTTTTCACCGCATTTGTCGACGGGAATATTATTCGTACCGGCGCCGGCACGCGCGATGCATAGAAGCTCGGGGTTAAATTCCATGTCGTGCAGCTTGGCCGAACGGACGAGAATGGCGTCCGGGTTTTCAACTTCGTCGGAAACCTTATAACGTGATTTGTCGAAATTCTGCAAACCGACGTGGGAAATACTGTTGAGTGTCTGAATGTTATACATAACGCGTCTTCCTTTATTTATGATTGGCTTCAAACTGCTTCATGAAATCGACAAGCGCCTTGACACCTTCAGCCGGCATCGCGTTGTAGATCGACGCGCGCATACCGCCGACGAGGCGATGGCCCTTGAGGTTTTCAAAGCCGGCCGCTGTCGACGCTTTGATGAACGCCGCATCTAAATCAGCATCGCCGGTTCGGAACGTCACGTTCATGTCGCTGCGGGCTTCTTTTTGCGCATGTCCCTTGAACAGCGCGCTCTCGTCGAGGTAATCATACAGCAGCTTGGCTTTATCGGCTTTGATTTTTTCAATAGCCTCGACGCCACCCAGCGCCAGCAGCCACTTGAACACCAGCCCAAGCATGTAAATCGTATAGCACGGCGGCGTATTGACCATGGAGTCGCCGTCCATCATCTTTTGATAGCTCAAGAGCTTGGGCGTACAGGCCAGTTCCTTTCCTGCAAGCGCTTTGTCGACAATGACGACCGCCACGCCCGCTGGGCCCATGTTCTTCTGTGCGCCGGCGTAGATGATGCCGTATTTCGATACGTCGACAGGCCTGGACAGAATGTTGGAGGACATATCACACACGAGCGGCACACTGCCGGTCTCCGGCACGTACTGCCACTCCGTACCGAAGATGGTGTTGTTGGCGCAATAATGCACGTACGATGCGTCCGCGGACAGTGTCAACTCGTTCTGAGCGGGAATGCGCGCGTGGTTGTCCGACTCGGTCGAGCCGGCCAGAACAGTCTGGCCGTATTTAGCGGCTTCCTTCATCGCGTTATTCGAGAAGTTGCCGGTCACAATGTAATCCGCCTTGCCGGTCACGCCGATGAGGTTCATCGCGACGGCGGAGAACTGCATCGTCGCGCCGCCGGGCACGAAAAGGATCTCGTGCGTATCCGGTACATTCAGCAGCTTTTTTAAGTCGGCCTTTGTTTCGTCAAAGATGGCAATGTACGCTTTACTCCGGTGGCTCATTTCCGCCACCGACATGCCGGTGCCGTGATAATTGGTCATCTCCGATGCAGCCTGCTCTAGGACGGTTAGCGGCAAGGTTGACGGACCTGCTGAAAAATTATAGATTCTCTCATTGAACATGTAAGTAGCACCAGCCTTTTCGGTTTGCTTATTTTATATTGAGTTTGCCTATTGAATTAATTAATACCCGGCGGTTGAACGGCTGTTTCAAGCCGTGGCGTGCGCCGTCATTCTTTTTCGGACGCCGTTTAGACCTGCTGAAAACGTTATCCGAGCATCGGACATTATATTATAGCGGTATAACGATGTCAAATTATGACGCAACGATTTCACCGATCAGCACACACGCGTCCGCACTCGTGATTCTCACCGTCTGAACGGTACCGCGCAGTCCCGTGCCGCGAACACGAACTTGGACGTAATTTTGCGCGCGCCCCGTTGAAAATCCATCTGACTCGGTTTCAAATAATACGCGCTGTATCGTACCGACGCAGCCCTTGGCAAACAGGTGTTCCATCTCCTCGGCGACAAGACCGGCTTGACGCGCACGCGCCTTCTTCACAGCTTTATCGAGCTGATCGGGCATTGTGGCCGCCGGTGTACCGGGACGGATCGAATACGGGAAAATGTGCATCGACGAAAACGCGCATTTACGGATAAACGCGAGCGTTTGGGAAAACTCTTCGTCCGTCTCGCCGGGAAAGCCGACGATTAAATCGGCCGTCAGGCCGCAACCGGGAAAAGCGTCGCGTAATGCGGCGACGGACGTGTCAAAACGCGCGGTGGTGTAGCGCCGATTCATGCGCTCAAGCGTTGCGTCGCATCCGCTTTGCAGCGACAAATGGAAGTGCGCACATATATTCCCGAACGATTGGAGCGCCGCACAGAACTCACGCGTCACAGCGCGCGGCTCGAGCGAGCCGAGACGGATGCGCACATCCGGCGCAGACTCGGACACGGCGCGAATGGCGTCGATGAGGCCCGGCGCACCGTCAAGGTCGGCGCCGTAGGAGGCGATCTCGATGCCCGTGGCGACGATTTCTTTAAACCCCTGCGCCTGCAGCGCCGACGCCTCGGCACGGATCGCGTCGAGCGGGAGCGAGCGTACGCGTCCGCGCGCGTACGGGATGATGCAGTATGCACAGAAATTGCGGCAGCCGTCCTGAATTTTAAGCATCGCACGCGTGCGGCCCGACACACTGCCAGACGGCAGCGGCTCGAAGGCCCGGCGCGAAAACGGATCGTCGATTTCAATTGCGGACGCTTGGCCGCCAAGCGCCTGCTCCAGCGCGTTGGCAAAGCCGTGCCTGTCGGCGCTGCCGGCGACGAGGTCGGCACCAAGTGCCGCCGCGTCGTCGGGGCTCAGCTGCGAAAAGCAGCCGCAGACGGCCACGAGCGCGTCCGGCTCAAGCTTTTGCAAGCGTCGGATCGCCTGGCGCGATTTCCGCACGCTTTCGGCCGTCACGGCACACGTATTGATGACGACAGCGTCACAGCCGTCTCCGGCGCGGGCGAGCGTATGTCCGCGTCCTTGTAAAATCGTCTGCAGCGCCTGTGTTTCAAACTGATTGACCTTGCAGCCCAGTGTCTCAAAGTAAATACGCGTTTCCCCCGCCCCCTTGCCATGCTTTCATTATAAAGTATATAATACAATATCGGCTCCATACGAGCAATGGATAACTTCACATACAACCGCGAAGGATTGACACTTATGACCGTCTATTTTGACAACGCCTCCACAACGCAGGTGCGCGACGACGTCGTGCACGCCATGACGTCTGCGCTGCGCGAGACATACGGCAACCCGTCCTCCACACATACAATGGGCCGCGCGGCCAAATCAATGCTCGACGACGCGCGGCAAACCGTCGCCTCGGCACTTGGCGCAACGCCGGAGGAAGTCTACTTCACGTCCGGCGGCACAGAGGCCGACAATTGGGCACTCTTGGGCGCGGCCGAAGCGCTGCCGAAGAATCGGCGGCACATGATCACCTCGTCGGCAGAGCACGCGGCGGTCTTAAAGTCGGCAGAGGCGCTTGAAAAATTCGGCTGGCGCGTGACGTATCTCACGCCCGACGAAAACGGACGCATCACGCTCCAATCCTTCGCCGACGCACTGACCGACGAGACGGCGTTTGCCTCCCTCATGCTTGTGAGCAACGAGACGGGTGCCGTCAATCCGATTGGCGAGATGGTACGCGAGACGAAGCGCCGGCGGCTCGACGTGCTGTTTCACACCGACGCCGTGCAGGGCTTCATGAAGCTGCCGTTCACCGTCAAATCGCTCGGCGTCGGCCTTATGACAGTCAGCGGGCACAAAATACACGGTCCGAAAGGCGTCGGGGCGCTGTACGCCGCCAAGGGCGTGCGTCTGCGTCCGATGCTTTACGGCGGCACGCAGGAGCGCTCAAAGCGCCCCGGTACGGAGGCGATGCCCGCCATCGCCGGCTTCTCCGAAGCCGTCCGCGGCGCTGTCGGCAGCCGCGGCGCGGCGCTCGAGGTTGTCCGCGCTCTATACGAGCAGGCCGCCGACGAGCTGCGCGTAAAAGTCCCGGGCGCGCGCGTCCTGTCACCGGGTGACAGCCCGTATATCCTCAGTATTTCCCTGCCCGGCTACAAAAGCGAAGTGCTCATGAACTGCCTTGAAGCCGACGGCATCTGTGTTTCAAAAAGCTCCGCGTGTAAAAAAGGCGCGCGCAGCCATGTGCTTGAAGCGATGAACCTTCCCAATGACGTGATCGACGGCGCGCTGCGCATCGGCTTCAGCCGATATTCGACAGCGGCAGAAGTGTCGTATTTTATAGACAAGCTTGCTGAAGCGGCCGGACGTTTACGCCGGGCACGCTAAGCCTCTTATAATCTGGTAATTTTTTCATTACCTGCCATAATGGTGTTGATTTGACAAGCCCGACACCGTATAATCTAAGATGAACTAAAGCCTTGAGCGCGCCGCAGGCGCGTTTAAATACGGAGGAGCATACATGAAGCGATTGATTGCGGCGGTTCTCGCCGTTATAACGGCATTGGCATTGACCGTCACAGCACAAGCGGCCGGCGGCTCACTCGAGCATTTCACCGTCCAGCGTACATATACAAACGGTCAATACACCGATGTGCCCACTGCTTCATGGTATGCCATGTATGTACAAGCCGACTATGAATTCGGCCTTATCAATGGTGTTTCGGCCTCTCGCTTCGCGCCGAACAGCAGCTTAACCGTAGCCGAAGCCGTCAAGCTTGCCGCCTGCCTGCACCGCCAGTATTACACCGGTTCCATGACGTTTAGCGCCGCCGAGCCGTGGTATACGCCGTATATCGATTACGCGTTGCAACACGGCATTGTGGACAGCGCGCCGGTCGATCCGACCGCACCCGTTACACGGGCGGCTTTTGCCGAGCTGATTACCGCCGCTCTGCCGAGCGACGCGCTCGGCACTGTCAACACCATCGCAAACAACGGCGTGCCCGATGTAATGCTGTCCGACAGCTTCGGTGCGTCGGTCTATGCGCTTTACCGTGCCGGTGTCCTGACCGGCTGCAACAGCGCCGGCGCTTTCCGTCCATACGCAACGCTGACGCGTGCTGAAGCCGCCGCCGTCGTCGCCAGAGCCGCAGATCCGGCATTCAGAAAGCACTTCACCCTGCCTGCCGTCCTGAACACGGCGCAGCTGTTCGAGGCAGCCTCACCGGCTGTGTTTTATCTGGAGATGTTCAGCGACTCCGGGAGTCTACTTGGCATTGGCAGCGGATTTTTCATCACGCGAGACGGTCTGGCCGTCACCTGCTACCACACGATCGCCGGCGCGGCGTCGGCAACGGCCACGATGGCCGACGGCACCGTGTATGACGTCACCGGCGTGCGCGGATTCGACGTGACAAACGATCTCGCGCTCATCGAGATTGACGATGCGGGCTTTTCATACCTAACCCTCGGTGACGCGGCGTCACTGACGCCCGGCACACCGATCTGCGTGATCGGCAGCCCGTTCGGACTTATCAACTCCATGTCGACAGGGCTCATATCCAACACGACACAAATCATTGAGGACGTGCCGTATCTCCAGATCTCGGCCCCCATTTCTCTCGGGACCGGCGGCGGCCCCGTCCTTGATATGTATGGTCGAGTCGTCGGTGTTACATGCCTGTCGGTATCCAGCAGCCAGACGCTCAATTTTGCCATACCGTCGGATCGTATTAACGACATAGAAGTGCTTCAGCTGATGTCGTTTGAACTGTTCAATGCCGTCAGTTCCGGCACGTCAGCTTACTACTTGAATCATTTCCCCGTGCCCAATTACGGCACCTATCTTGATATCCCGCTGTTCGACTCGTATTATGACGATCAGACAGGCGACCAAACCTATTATTACGACCAGAACGACATTACTTATGAATACGACATCGCCGTCCTAGGCTACTATAACGCGCTGCGCAGAAGCGGCTTCGAGCAGCAAGACACCTATGTCAGCAGCGGCGGATACGACGTGACCGTCTGGTATTGCGCCGAATATGACGTAACGGTCCACTTTGGCGCGACGCTTCATAACGACGTGCTGTGCCGCTTCGTAACCATCCTCGGCAGCTGAGCCGAATGATCCCGCGCCCGTCACCCCGACAGATTCACACACCAGCAAGGAGGAAGAAATGAAAAAACGATCTGCTGTTATTCTTGTACTGATCCTGATCATCGCGCTGCTGACTGCATCCGGCTGCGCCGGCAATCCGGCGACGTCGCCGTCAATTTCGCCGTCCATCTCGGCCTCACCTTCGCCGAGCGAAACGGCAAGCCCGTCTCCCTCTCCGTCACCCAGTCCGTCACCGTCACCGTCGCCGTCACCGACACCGTCGGAAGAGCCGTCACCCAGTCCGTCCGACGGTTTTGATCCGATGCTGGACGACGGCCTCGGCCAGCTGCGTCTGGGCATGTCGGAGGACGACGTGATGGCCGCCATGGGTCCCCCGGACGAGACGAGCGAACCTGCTCTGTGGGAGGCCGATGGTGAGTATCACAAAACCTGGCGGTATTACTCGGAAAATCTGGTCGTCGACCTATCCAGCGACGGAACGACGTATACGATTTTCAGCCTGTTCGTTCAGGGCACCAGCTCTCTGGAAACGACGCGCGGTATCGCCATCGGCTCGACAGAAGCGGAAGTACTCGCAGCGTATGACGACGTTTACAATGCTGAGCAAAGCGAGCTGTTCAGCGCCATCGTGCTCGGCTCGATGTACGGCGGCACGGTAATCTACACAATGGACGGGCTCGTCTACTCGATCTTCATCGGTCCGTCGGCGGAGTAATCAACCACAACAAAGAAGCGTGCCGTTTGGCACGCTTCTTTTCTTGCGCTTTTATTGGAACAGACCCGTCAGATCGTAGAGCGTTCCTGTTTTGTATACCTCACCGCCCCACACCGTCGGTTCGATTACCGCGCCGTTTTGCTCTACCCATCGCGCTATCTCGCTTTTGTCCGTTATGGCAATCCAATAATATTGGAGCTGACCGGATTCGACAAGCGACATAAATCCTTCAAGGTCGAGTACATCGTCATTACCGGCAAAGCCGCCAAGCGCCATGATGGACACGTCATACTCCAGCATAACCGGTCCGGCAATGTTCGCGTTCGGTACCGCGACGAGCCATCGCGCGCCGATATCATGCTCAACAAGATAACGCACCAAATTGTCCGGCAGGCTTGACCCGAGCCTGATATTTAGCTGCACCGGCGGCGCGCCGTCGTTCTGGTGGTTGCCGTCTGAATTCGGCATCTGGTACGGTCTATCCGCGTTGTTGTCTGGACGGACGCCGCCGTCTTGTGCGTAAGGTCTGTTTGCAGTTTGTGACAGCCAGGCCGTCGGCACGACGTTATTGCGCGCCTCAAAACTCGTCATAACGCTCCATACGCCCGGCGTCACGAGTATTGCCAGAAGTCCGACGGCGACTACTGCTTTGAAAATCGGCTTGTCTTCACGCTTAAGCCGCTTCACTGCAATCAGTCCGCCGATGGCCAACGCGCTTATCGTCGCGATGATCGGGACGAGCACGCGTGCCTGATCGGGATAATACGCGGAGAGTATATAGATCTCCACCCCGGCAGATACGGCAAATAAGATCGGCAGCGCGAGGTTCATCCAGCGGTTTCTGCCCGTTTCGCCGTCACGGGCGAACAGGCGCATCGCCTCACGTACGGCGATGGCGGCAAGCGCCGCAATGACCGGCGCGAGCATGATGAGATAATACCGATGGAAAAACTGCGCGACGCTGAAAAATACAACCATCGGCGCGAGCAGACCGCCCCATAGCAATAGCTGACGCAGCACGCCGCGTCGCGCGTCTTTATCTTTTTCCGTCAGTGTGCGATAAAGCAGCGCGAGCAGGCCAAGCAGCGCCGATACGAGCAGCCAGCTGGCCTGCGCGGCCATGTCGGCGTTGAAAAGGCGCAACACGCCGACGTCGCCCCCCTCGTTCGGCGCACCGCCGTTCATCGTCGTAAGCGACGATACCATCCCTGAGCCGGCGCCGCCGCGGACGGCGCCAAGCAGACGCGACAAGCCGTTATAACCCAGCGCAAGCTCGATGGCCGAATTTGTCTGGCTGCTGCCGATATACGGCCGGCTGTCCGCCGGTGTCAGATCAACAATCACGCACCACGACAGCGATAGGATGAGCAGCACCCCCGTCGCGACGGCGAGATGCCACAGGCGCGTAGTCCATTTTGTTTTCGCCGTGAAAAAGTAAACGAGATAGATCGCCGGTAAGTATAAAAATGCCTGCAGCATCTTGATGTTGAACCCGACGCCAATAAGCGCCGCCGCTAGAATCAGATGTTTCAGGCTGCCCTTCTCTGCCGCGATAACCGCTGCCCAAACCGCCAGCAGACATACGAGCACGAGCGACGCGTCAAGGTTGTTCGTCCGTGTGGCAGCGACGAAAATCGGCGTCAGCGCGAGCATCAGCGCGGCTAAAAGGCCTGTCGGCTCGCCGAAATATCGTGCAACGAGCTTATACAACACAAAAACGCTCGCGATCGAGCATAAGATCCCCGGGAGCGCGAGACTCCAGCCATGTACCCCGAATATAAGTCCGAACAGGCATTGGAGCCAGAAGCCAAGCGCCGGCTTATCGACGGTGATGAATCCGCCGGGGTCAAACGATGCGTAAAAGAAGTTGTGCCAGCTCGTCAGCATGCTGCTGACGGTCGCGGTATAATACGCGTTGCCGTCGCCGATCTTGCCGATGCGGTTAAACAGCAGTACCGCCGTCAGCATCAGGATCAATCCGAGCAGGATGTTGTTTCTATGTCTTTTTATCCACGCCATATTTTTCCCCTTTTCAGAAAAGGCGTGCCGATACGATCTACAACAGATCGCGACGGCACGCCTTTGCGTATCCATCACGGTAACCATATGGCAATCGCATGTATTCCATATGAATAAACTATGGCAAAAGTATGACTTTTTCTTCTTTACCCGTCACTGCGGTGTCTGTTCGTCCTGTCCTGATGCCATGTTTGGATCAAGCGGCGCGGCAGACGTTACCGGCGGCAAGACCGGCGCTGGCATCGGCGCAGACGGCAGCACCAGCGTGATGCGCGTGCCGATGCCCTCACGGCTGAGCACCTCGAGGTGCCCGTCGTGCCGGGCGACGATCCATTTGGCAATCGATAGGCCGAGCCCGGCGCCGCCCGTCGCGCGGGCGCGTGACTCGTCGGCGCGGTAGAATCGCTCAAAGATGTGCGGTACGATCTCCGGCGCAATGCCGATCCCGTCGTCACGCACACTCAGCGCCGCCATACCGCCTGCCGCTTCGGATACCAGCGTGATTGTGCCGCCCGCGTCTGTATACTTGACGGCATTGTCCACGAGAATCCGCAGCGCCTGCTTGATGAGCGCCTTGTCGGCCCGGATGTATGTGTCGGTAGCCTTGAGCCGGAATTCGTGCGAGGCGTCGATCATTTTCGTTTCGGCATATACCTCCGCGGCCAGCTCAGCGAGATTGAACGACTCGGTCTGCAGCACAATCGTGTCGTTGTCGCCGCGCGCGAGGAATAACAGCTGCTCAACCAGCTCTTTCATGTTCGCGGCTTCTTCTTTAATCGCGCTGATGGACTCCTGAAGCGTCTTTTCGTCGTTTTTACCCCAGCGGTCGAGGAGGTTTGCATACCCCTGAATGACAGAAATCGGCGTACGCAGCTCGTGCGACGCGTCCGATACGAAGCGCACCTGCGCCCGGTAAGACGCGTTGATGCGGTCGAGCATACTGTTGATGGCACGTGCAAGATTTTTCAGCTCCGATTGCGTCTCGTCAACCGAGATGCGCGTATCAAGCCGCGCGGCGTTGATGTTTTCGAGTTTCCCGGCCAGCGCCTGCATTTTTTCAGGGTCAAGCTGTCCGGACACCGCATTCAGCGTCTGCGCGGCGCGCGTAAACTCCGTGATCGGGTCGAGCATGCGACGCACCATGCGCCGATCTTTCCCGGCGCGTGTCAGTAAAATCAAAAGCTCCAGCACCACAAGCACAATGAAGCCGATGCGGAATAACCTCATAAACGAGCCGAGCGCGACGGATATACGGTAAATCGCGTCGTCTTGGGAGAAATAGACGTCATAATGCAGCAGATCCATCGTCCTGGACCGCGCCGGGGCGTCTTCATACACAAAGGTGACGTCGCGATACGCGTTTTGCGTCAGCGGCGGTAAAAGCGCCGAGTACGGCATTGTCACAGTCACACCCTTTGGTCCTTCCACCGTAACAACGTCAACCGGCGCGAGCGCCATCCACTGCTGCGCCGTTTCCTCCGGTGCGCCGACTTCACTTAAAATCCCCGCCGCTTTAGCAGCGGTGCTCTCGCTGTAGATGACGAGCAGCACCCCTGTCATAAGGCAAAGCAAAATATCCAGGACAATGAAGATGCTCAGCAGCCTTCCAAAAATCCTGGAGCTTATTTTTCGTTCAATTGATGTGCGGACTTTACCGGATTCCGCCGTTTTTTTATCACTCATCTTTAATCACATACCCGACACCGCGCACTGTATGAATCAGCTTAATGCTGAACACCTCGTCGATTTTTCCGCGGAGAAAGCGGATATAGACATCGACCGTGTTCGTGCCGCCGTCAAAATCAAAATCCCAGACGTTTTCCATCAGTGCGTCGCGCGTTACAACGATGCCCTTGTTTTTCAGTAAATAATGCAGCAGGTCAAACTCCCGCTTCGTCAGCTCGACGGGTGCATCCCCGACGGTAACGGTGCGGCTTGGCACGTCGAGCCGCACGGACGACGCCGTGAGGACCTCGCCCGCGTCGCGGCCGCCGCTCTTGCGCAGCGCCGTCCGGATGCGTGCGAGCAGCTCCTCGATTGCGAACGGTTTGGTGATATAATCGTCCGCGCCGAGGTCAAGTCCGGCGACCTTGTCGCCGACGCTGTCGCGTGCGGTGAGCATAATAACAGGCACGTCGACGCTGCGGCGCAAACGCCGCAGCACCTCCATCCCGTTAAGTCCGGGCAGCATGATGTCAAGCAAAACGAGATCGAATCGTCCGTTTTGCGCGAGCTCAAAGCCCTCGCGCCCGTCGAACGCCTTGGTGACGGCATAGCCCTCGTAGGTCAGCTCCAGCTCGACGAACCGTGCGAGCTTCTCTTCGTCTTCGATCAGCAATATTTTAGCGCCCATACCGTCCTCCAAGTTTTGCTGCACCGGTCGTGCCTCAGCAATTAGTTCTTGCCGTTTTGATCGTTGGTGAAGTTCTTCTTGATATCCTCCGCTGTATCTGTCGCCCCGTCCATGGTTTTGTTGACCTGATCGGTACCCAGTTCCTTGCCACGGATACTATAGCGGAAACCGAAGAATAAGCTGATAAGAATCAGCGGTACGACGACCCAGAAGAAGAAAATCAACAGTAATACAAACGCCGTGATCGGACAGGCAAATATCTCGTCGCTGTTTTTTTCAGCCACCAGATGATTCGTGTTGCCGATGCGAAACAGTTTCATTAAGAAGCGTCCGAATTTGTGCATCATGTCGCCGAACGAACCTTCGTGCCGATGGTTTTCGCCGTCCGGAACGGGTTCGGGCACATCGGGCTGCGCGCCTTGGCTGGTGTAGTAGCCACCGCCTGCCGGTGCGTTGACTTTACCCTGCTTTTCAAGATAGATGATCGCCTCAAGCAGATCGCCGTCGCACGCTTCAAGCGCCACTTTGGCTTCTTCAAAGCTCACATTTGCTTTCTCGCGCAGTTTTTCAACTTGTTCCAGTGTAATCATAATTAAAGCCCCCTTTAGCAGCTGTTTGATCTGTGATGAATCTAGATTAGCAAATAAGCTTTAAAGCACACTATCGTCCCCATTAAAACAGCATTAAAAGGTGTTTTCTCTTTTTTCATATTACAGGCCGTACCGCCGTGTGTCAACGTCCGCCACGCGTTTCAACTGTTGCCATTGGTGGTATGATGGTTTATGATAACAATAACGTAAAACGGCAGATTTAGGAATCCTGCCGGCTCAAGGATGGACAGCGCATGGAAAAGGACAAAAAGATCAAGGTTCGTGTTCGCGGCCCGTATCTCGTTACGGGCGGTGTGCCGATTACGGAAAAGCGCATCGTGCATAAAATAGGCCGCTACGAATACGAGGACGGCCGCCCGCTCGAACAAAAGCAGACGTATCTTCTGTGCCGGTGCGGCCAGACAAGTACGCCGCCGTTTTGTGACGGCTCGCACGCCCAAGCCGGCTTCGACGCGCACGAAACGGCCGACATGTCGCCGTACGCTGAGCGTGCCGAGCTGCTGGAAGGCCCCGGTATCGACCTGCTCGACGACGGACGGTGCGCTTTTGCGCGCTTTTGCCACCGGCACGGCAGCGATGTGTGGGAGCTCACCGAAGAGTCCGACAAGGACGCCAAGCGTGAAGACGCGATTATCGCCGCGTCTGAGTGCCCGTCCGGACGGCTGACGGCGGTGACAAAATCCGGTGAGCACATCGAGCCGCCGCTGGAGCCGGGTATCGACGTACTGCAGGATCCCGGTCAGCGCGTCAGCGGCCCTTTGTTTGTGCGCGGCGGAATCGCCATCGAGTCGGATAGCGGAAAAACGTATGAGATTCGCAACCGCGTGGCGCTATGCCGGTGCGGCAAGTCGGAGAACATGCCGTTTTGCGACGCCTCGCACATCGACGTCAGGTTTCGTGACGGGCACGTCGGTGACGGGCGCGACGGCAAGAAGAACAATCCATAAATGTAAAACCGGCGTATTGACGCCGGTTTTCCTGTATAAAAAAAAGAATCCCAGGGAATTTCACCCTGGTTCCGTCCGATTATTTATTTTTCACTCGCGGAGTATTCTTCGTCTTTGAAGATCATGTCGTCGATGTCTTCACCGTGATAATGCTTCATGCATATCCTCCTTTCCCTATTGAGTTATATACATCATACGCCTTTATTTTGTCGAAAGCAATAGAATTATTGTAAACATTATGTAAAATGTCTCAATAAATTCTAATTGTAACAATTCCCTTAAAATAAAGGCCCGCACTGGTATCGGTACGGGCCTTCATCGTATAATGTTCATATTATGTTCATATTTATCGCATCCCGACGCTCGACAACGCGGCGGTCAAGGTGATAAAATGAACGCGCCGAGCACTCACGGATGATAGCCGATGACGATTAAGAACGCCAGCATCAACGCGTACGTCGGTACCGTTGTGCCAATGACGAGCTCGGTCTTGTCGTGCCGCTTCATAACAAGGCTCGCCCAGAAGACGGCGGCCAGCAGCAACAGTCCAAACAATATCCACGGGCCGAGAAAATAGATCAGTGAAAAGATCGGCCCGGCCGCGCCGCAGGCATGTCCGCTGGCTTTGATTTTAAAGACCTTGTTGAGCAGCACAAGCAGCAGTCCGGAAAACAGATACGTCAGATAAATAATCAGCAGATAATCGGAAACCGGCAGAATAAGCGCCGAGATCAGCCCGAGCACGTAGCCGGCGCTGGCCATGATCATCGCAAGTGTGCGCTGACCTTCGCGCCCTTTATCCTTGAAATACGGTACGATCGGCTGAAGCGGATAGCCGAGTATTGGTAATATAACTAAGAATACGATCGCCAGCACGAGATTGAGCGGCGTACCGAAAAACTCTGCTTTTGTGATATACAAGATCACAAGCAGCATGAGTGCCATGACCGGCGGGACCGTCGCAATGCGGACGACCTTCGCCAGGCGCTGTTTGAACATGGTTCCTCCGTTTCTTATTCCAGGCGCTTGTCTCCCCAGAAAAACAGTGCGACGGTACCCGGCCCCGTATGCGAGCCGACAACTGTACCAATGCTGTTGATACGGATATCTCCGTCAATGTTCGGAAATTCCGATTTTACCAGCGCAGCGACCGTTTCGGCGTCCTCGAGACAGGCGGAGTGCGAAATAAAGCACCTACCGTTGTACCCGGTACCGAGATCGGCATGCTCGCGCATTTTAGAGACGATGGCGCGTACAACGTGCTTTTTCCCGCGGATTTTTTCGCGTGGGATCAGCGCGCCCTGATCGTTCATATTCATCAGCGGGCACATGTTGAGCAGCGTACCGATCGCCGCTGACGTCGAAGAAATGCGTCCGCCGCGTTTAAAGTGTGTCAAATCGGTTGAGAAAAACCAGTGGTGCAGATTGAGCTTGTTGGCTTCAATCCAATCGTAGACCTCGCCAATCGATTTACCGCTGTTTTTCATCTCCCAAGCCGTATCGATGAGCAGCCCGTAGCCGGACGACGCACCGAGCGAGTCGACGAGATAGAGTTTACTGTCCGGATACTTTTCGGAAAGCTCTTCCTGCGCGATGCGCGCAGAGTTGAATGTACCGGAAATACCCGAGGACATCTCAATATGCAATACGTCTATACCGTCAGCCAGATACGGCTCGAAAAAGCTGATAAACTGATCGACGTTGACCTGGCTCGTGACCGGCATGGCGCCGTCACTGATCTTCTTATAAAAATCCTCAAAAGAGATCGATTGCCCGAGATCATCGGGATAGACTGTACCGTTCATTTCAAAATGATAGCATACATACGAAATGTCTCGCTGGGCAAGGTAATCGGCCGGCATGTCCGCCGTAGAGCTGCATGTTAATTTATAGTCCGCCATATGTGACCTCCAGATGATTTGTTGTACAACAGATCGGGCGGTTTTATCGTGCGCTCTATGTATGCTCCGCCGCCCACCGTGCGTCGCGTTCGCACGAATCTGACTAATGTGATTATATCCAAAAACCACTTAAAAACCAACCTACTTTTTGCTTTTTTGATTCTATTTTCGTCGATACGCCGGTAGAATCTCGCCGGCAGAGTTCTACTGCCGGTAGAATCCCGTGGAGGTACGCTATGACTAGGCCGAATAATGACGAAATGATCCTGCGCCAACGTATTGCAGCCAATATGGCACATTACAGAAAATTGCATAATATGACGCAGTCGGATCTGGCCGCGCGCATCGCCTATTCCGATAAGTCCGTATCCAAATGGGAGCGCGCCGAGGGCGTGCCGGACATTTACGTGCTTACGCTTATTGCGGATGTATTTAAAGTCACGGTAGGTGATTTGATCAGCCCAAACGCGCCGCCGCTCCCGCCCTCCGTCGTCAGCGTCAATAAAAACCGGGCAACCCTGCTGCTGATTATCATCGGGCTCGTTTGGCTCGTCGCGACGGTCGCTTACGCGGCGGTACGCGTGTTTGCGCCGGCGCTCGATTGGGCTTGGTATTTCTTTATCGGCGCGATCCCGGCGACGTTTATCATCGCCGTTGTCCTCACGTCGATTTGGTGGGGCCTCCGGCTGCGCATGATGTCGGTCAGCGCTTTGGTATGGTCGGTCGCCGCTTTTGTATACATTTTATTTCCGCTGACGAATGTGCAGCTCATTTTCGCCGTCGGCGCGGTACTGCAGGTGCTGGTTATACTATGGTACTTCTTCCTCAAGCAGCTTAAAAAGAAAAAAGAGCTGCTCATCCAAAGTGAGAAGGTGACCGGAATTTGAAAATCACCGCGATCAACGGCAGTCCACGCAAAAACGGCAACACGGACGAGCTTCTGCGCCTTTTTAAGAAAACGATTCATGCCCAAGCGGGCTCGGAGCCTGTTGAATTTGACATCATTTCGCTCGCCGATAATGCACTGCAGTTTTGCCGCGGCTGCCGCGCCTGTTTTGACCGCGGCGAGCAGGCTTGTCCGCTTCAAGACGAATTACCCGACATCTATCGCCGTCTGCTCGACAGTGACGGCGTTATCATCGCCGGTCCCGTCTACGTCGAGGACGTGAGCGGTACGCTCAAAAACTTCATCGACCGGATGGCGTTCAACTGCCATCGGCCCGCTTTTGCCGGCAAACCGGCCATGACCCTTCTGACAGCCGGGATGGGCGCGTCCGGGCATCCGCTGCGTACCGTCGGTTTTGCGCTGCGTTCCTGGGGCTTCCGCGTCAGTGCGCGATATACCTTTAAAATGGGCGCGCGGATGAGCCGCGAGGATGCCGGGCAGGTCTATACCGCCCAGGCGGCGAAGCTTTGCCTGTGTTTTATCGGCGACATACTTGGGAACAAGCCGCTCAGGCCGTCTTTTTACAATCTGCTTGTCTTCAAGGTACAGCAGATGAGCTACCGGGATGGGGCGAACTACCAGGGCACCTATGATCAGGCTTACTGGCAGCAGCGCGGCTGGCTCGAGCCGGGATGCACCTATTTTACGCATCACAAAAGCAATCCGCTTAAGGTCTTGGCTGCGCGGTTGGTCGGCGGTATAGTCGGAAAAATGATGATATAAAAAAAGGCCTCCCGCAAAAAGCGGGAGGTCAGCTTATTAGGAAGGTAATCATGTTGAAGGAATAATCAATATGACGCGGATGCGGCGTACTATACGTTCGGCCGCTGCACCATTTTATGCCGGCAGCGCCGGGATGGTCACATCGGCTTACTTGACGACCAGTACCGAGCACGGCGCATGGTCTACAACATGCTTGGCAACCGAACCGATAAACAGCCGCTTGAGCGGATTAAGGCCGCGATGCCCCATGACGATCAAATCGGATTCGGCGGTCTGCGCCACGTCGACGATGACGTGATGCGGCGTACCGACCCGGATCTCCTGCGTGATCTCGATGCCGGTACAGTCGAGCTTATCGACGATGGCGTCGAGTATCTTCTGCCGGTCATCTTTTTTTAGGCCGATAAGCGTATCGCGCACACCGGCATAATCGCCCGACATAGCGATACCAAACTCCGAATAAGACACTTCGCTTTCCACTTCCACAACAGAAACGAGGAGGATGCTCGATCCGAATTTCTTGGCAAGTGTTACAGCCTCGCCAAGCGCCTTTTGCGACTGGCCCGATCCGTCGACGGGCACGAGGATTTTTTTCATATGTATCCCTCCGTTTTTATTCAAAGCGGTTACATACCGCAGGTTCATTATTAGTCTCATAGTATCATAACACCGGGCTAATTTCAAATTCTTTCGGCCCTTAAGCGCGCACCATTTGCATAAAAACGCCCGGCGTTGAGCCGGGCGTTTTTGATTGACTTTTGGTATAATCTGTATCAGCTGGTCGTATTATCATGCTGATGCTTCTTGTCGGTGAGCGCGAGCCCGTCTTTTTTAGCGCCGGCAATCACAATGTGCTCACCTTTTAAAAACACATGGTACGGGCTGACAAACGGTGTAATGACGTCGCTCGTTTTAACGCCGATGATGTTGACGTTGTATTTCGCGCGTACATTGATCTCAGCCACCGTCTTGCCGACCCAGGCGTTGGGCACTTGTATCTCGCTGATCACATACTCGGGCGTCAACTCAATGTAGTCAAACGAATTCGTCGCGCTGTAGCGTACGGCCGTGCGCTGCGCCATGTCCTTTTCGGGATGGATGACCTCGTTCGCACCAATTTTTTGCAGGAATTTCGTCTGCGGGTCGCGGTCGGCACGCGCGACGATGTGTTGCGCGCCAAGCTCCCGCAGCAGGTACGTCACCTCGAGCGAGCCTTGAAAGTCGTTACTGATACACACAAAACAGATATCAAAGTTGCCGACACCCAGCTCGATAAGCACCTGCTCCTCCTGACAGTCGCCGATACGCGAGGCCGTCACAAACGGGGCGACCTTCTCAACGGCCTCCTCGTCTTTATCGATGACCATTACCTCATTGCCCAGTTCCATGAGTTTCAGGGACAGGTGCCGTCCAAATCTGCCAAGACCGATGACAAGCATTGATTTCATAGTATCGTCCTGTTCCGCCGCAAAGCGACTATTATATTCTCAGCCGTGCCGTTTAAACATCGACTTTTAACCGATAATGATTTTCTCCGAGACCTTTTTGACACTTGTTTGCGCATACGCTTTTTTGCGCGAGACAGCCATTGCCACCGACAGGCTGCCGACACGTCCGGCGTACATCAGCAGCATGATCACGATACGTGATACACTGCCCAGACTGCCGGTGATGCCGCGCGTCAGGCCAATCGTTCCCATGCCGGACAACGCCTCGTAAACACCATCCGTCAGCGTTGCGCCTTGCGCGCACAGTACAAACGCGCCGCCGAGAGCCAATGTGAGATAGATACTTGCGCTTGTCGCCGCGCGGTGGAGCGAGCGATCCTCCAGACGGCGGTCGAACACATTGAGGTCCTCCCTGTTACGCGTACGCGCGATCATCGCCACGACGAGCACGAGCACGGTTGTGACCTTCATGCCGCCGCCCGTCGAGCCGGGTCCCGCGCCGATGATCATGTAGACCATCGTCAAGAGCGTACCGCCGGCACTCATATCGGCGGTGGAAACCGTATTAAAGCCGGCCGTTCTCGGTGTGATGGCCGCAAAGAAGGATGCCATCACCCGCTCGCCGGAATCCATACCGGCCATCGAGTGGCTGCCCTCAAACAGGAAAAACAGCGCCGTGCCGACGACGACCAATATCGCCGTCGCCACAAGCATCAGCTTCGTATGCAGATGATATTTCGAAAACCGCAGGCCGTTCTCCGTCAGATCGTCCCAGACGAAAAAGCCCAGGCCACCGGCGACGATCAAAATCATCACCGTCACATTGACGAGCACGTCGCCGGCAAAGTGCGTCAGCGAGCTGTACGGCTCAATCCGGCCCATGATGTCAAAGCCCGCGTTACAAAACGCCGAAACGGCGTGAAACAGCCCCATCCAGATGCCTTTTGCCGTGCCGAAATCTGGGATAAACCGCGCCGCCAATACAGCCGCACCGATTAATTCCAGCGATAAGGTCAGCACAAACACCTTTTTCGTCAGGCGCACGACGCCGCCGAGCTTCAGGGCGCTGACGGAATCCATCAGCAGCGCACGCTCCTTGAGGCCGATGCGCCGTCCCAGCACCATGGAAAACATGATCGCCACGATCATGAAGCCTAGGCCGCCGATCTGGATCAGAAAGAGAATGACAATTTGCCCGAACAGTGAAAACTGTGTATACGTATCGTAGAGTACAAGTCCCGTCACGCACGTGGCCGACGTCGAGGTGAACAGACCGTTCAGCAGCGGGATGCTTTGTCCGTCGCGGCTGGCGATCGGCAGGCATAGCAACAGGCCGCCGATCAGAATAACCAGCGCAAATCCAATCACCAAAATCTGCATCGTAGACAGCTTGAGGCCAGGCTTCATAACATCCTCCCTGCGTCGGGCGCCGGTATGTATCCTATAACATACCAATGCCGCTGACAGTTATGAAATATACCACTTGTTGGCGGTATTATCAACCGTTTTATCGATATTTGTCGCGCGCACGCGTACGCGCGTGCGCGAAACTATACATAAATACCGCCGTTGCTGCGCTTGACGCTGTGTCTTGTTTGGGATATGCTGAATTCATACAATACGCGCGTTTCGTCCGGCAATGTACATCACACCGTTGACGGGCGACCGACGCGCCATACGATGATTTCGGAGGTTTTATATGGGATATCTTGGTGAAGACATTAAAAAGCTCGGCTTTGGCCTGATGCGGCTGCCAATGATCGGCGGCTTTGACGGTGAAGTCGATATTGAGCAGACCAAGCAAATGGTGGATCTATTTCTCAGCAAGGGTTTTACGTATTTTGACACGGCATACGGCTACGGCAACGGTAAGTCTGAAGCGGCAATGAAAACGGCGGTCGTCGACCGCTATCCGCGCGAGAGCTTCCAACTAGCGACGAAACTGCCGGCCTGGGCCGGCCCGAAAACGGCCGACGAGGCAAAGCAGATGTTCTGGACATCGCTCGAGCGCACGGGCGCAGGTTATTTCGATTTTTACCTGCTGCACAATCTCGGCGGCGAGCGGACCGAAACGTTTGATAAGTTCGGCATCTGGGACTTTGTGCGTGAGCAAAAAGAGAAAGGCCTCATCAAGCATATGGGCTTTTCCATGCACGACAGCGCCGATGCGCTTGACGAGATCCTCACGAAGCACCCCGAGGTTGAATTCGTCCAGTTGCAGATCAACTTCGGCGACTGGGAAAGCGACTCGGTACAGTCTCGTAAATGCTACGAGGTTGCGTTGCGGCACAACAAGCCGATCATCATCATGGAGCCGGTCAAAGGCGGCATACTGGCCGACCTGCCTGAAAGCGTCGAGTCGATCCTGAAGAAAGCCGAACCGGACGCTTCGCTGGCGTCGTGGGCGATCCGCTTTGCAGCGTCGCTCGACAACGTCATCACGGTGCTCAGCGGCATGTCCACACTGGAGCAGATGCAGGACAATATTTCGTATATGGAGCATTTCAAGCCGCTGACGGCAGACGAACAAGCCGTCATTGAAACTGCTCGCACGACGCTCGACGCGATCCCGCGGGTGCCGTGTACGTCGTGCGGCTACTGCGTCAAGGGCTGCCCGCAGGGCATCCACATCCCGCAATTCTTTGACGCGATAAACCGCCATCTCGTTTACGGCAACATGCACTCGGCGAAAATGGGCTATCATTTCACGGTCATGCTTGGCAGCGCCAAAGCGTCAACGTGTATCGAGTGCGGCGCGTGTGAGCAGGTTTGTCCGCAAAAGATTAAGATCATTGACGAGCTGAAAAAGACTGTCGATCTGCTCGAAGAAAAATAAACCGCATCACTGTGTTAAACGTCGGAGGCCACTTTGGCCTCCGACGTTTTTTCTGTTTAGCCTATTTTGGCCGATCGCATACGGCGCGCCCGGTATCATTTGATTTCATCGGATATTGAGTGATCGGATACGCCCCTGTCACAGGATCGCACGCCGTATAATCGGCGGCGACCAGCACGTCGCGCGCGCACAGTATCGCGATGCCGAGCTTTTTTCCGGGTGCAGCTTCTGCCACAGCCGCCGCAGCGCGCTTCAGCCGCCGATCCGCCAGCCGCAGGCAGGTCGGCAGCTTGCCGGAACGATTGGTCGACAATCGGTCGAGCACCAGATTGTCGCGCAAAACATCGGCGTCGACGTTCGGCAGCTCGGCGAAAAATGCCTGCACTGCCGCCGTCAGCGCGTCGAGTGAGGCGCCGACAAGCCGCCGGACGATCTGCTCACCGAGCGCGTCAAAAAGCTCGAACGGCGTCAAGCGCGTAACGTCCAGCACATAAGCGAGCGTCCGGCGAAAACGACCGGTGTTATTAAGCTTATCGACCGCATCGGCTATGTGACGCAGACGCGAAAGCGCGTCCGCCGTCAGCCATGGCGTTTCGGCCACCTCATAGGGTGGTGCATCCGAATAGCGGCACGGATATCGCATCGCGTCGCGTCGCATCGGCGCGCCGTGTAATAGCTTGAGAAACCCCAGTTGCAATTGATGCGCGCCAAGTGCGTACGCCGCGTTAAAACTGGCCGCAAACGCGGCGATGTCCTCGTGCGGCAGGCCTGCAATCAAATCGATATGCACGTGTATCGTCCCGAGCGCAATCAGGCGGCGGACGGCGCTGATGAGCCGCGTCATGTCTGTTTTCCGGCAGACGGCGTCGAGCGTTTTTTCGTTAAAACTCTGCACGCCGATCTCAAACTGGATGAGACCCGGCGGCGCAGCCGATAAGATCGACAGCGTTTCATCATCTAACAGATCACCGGCGATTTCAAAGTGGAAGCAGACGCCTTCCGGAATGCGCGCCTTGTATTCTCCGATGATGAACGCGAATATCTCACGCGCCCGCGCTTTGTCGGCGTTAAACGTCCGGTCGACGAGTTTGACTGTTTTTGTGCCGCTCGCCGCAAGCGCCAGCAAGTCGCGCTTGGCGCGCTCCATACGGAAAAAGCGGACGCCTGCACCAAAGCCCGACAGACAAAAGGCGCAGTGGAACGGACAGCCGCGGCTCGTCTCAAGATACGCGATGCGCCCGCCGAGCGCCTGAAAATAGTCCGGCGTATACGGATTCGGCGGCTCGTCCGCCGGGCTGTACGGCGCGGCAAGCATCAGCCTGTCGCCGGCAACGCGGCAAAGTCCCGGGATACTGTCAAAGCCATCGCCGCTTGCAAGGGCGTCGAGCAGCAGTGCAAATGGCCGCTCCCCCTCCCCGGCCAAGACATAATCTGCGGCCGTTTCGCGTAAAAGTGTTTTGGCGTTATACGTCGCCTCCGGACCGCCGAGCACGATCGCGGCGTCCGGCAACAGGCGGCGGATGTCCGGCAGCAGACGGCGGAGCGTCGCGATGTTCCAGATGTAGCAGCTGAGCGCGACGACGTCGGGCATACCGTCCGTGATCAGCGCGAGGATATCGCCGTCGGACTGGTTAATCGTCCCCTCGGCGACGCGGACAGTATGCGCGTGCGCGCAAAACGCCGCGGTGCCCGCGCGTAAATACCACGGCGCGAGCGACGAATGAATGTATCGGGCGTTGAGCGCTAAAATGACGGCGTGCATACAGTCCTCCGTTTTAGTTGGTTTGCGTTACTATCATACCGCAAACAAGACAAAAGAAAAAGAGGCCGCAAAGCAGCCTCTTTTTCTTTTTATACTCAATAGCGTGATCTGCCGATTCGATCGAGCACCGGCAGCAGTGCCGCTACGGCAACGGCCGTGATAGCGATCTCCCAGATCATGTACGTTCCGTTATAGGTCAGGGAGTACAGCCATACAGGCGTGCCCTCCGGCGCATAAACGCCCCAGACTATGATGCCGCTGACGAAGTGGCAAGCTAAGCGCAGTACGGTAACCGCCACCGCGCCGACGACGCCGCTGACGATCCGGTTTTTGATGGGCTTACCAAAAAACGCGGCAAGGCCTAAAACCGTAAACGCGAGCACATAATCGAGCAGGACATCCGCAGCGAACATCGTAAAGGTACGCGTCGGCGGCGGAATGAGACCCGGCGGCAGAATCAGCTGTAACAGGCTGTAGACGAACGCCGCGGCCAGCCCCCATTTGATCCCGTGGCGATACGAGATAAGGACGAGCGGCGCCATGCTTGCCAGCGTCACCGAGCCGCCCTGCGGAAATTCGTAGAGCTTGATGAGGCTCAGCACGACGGCGATGGCGATCAGCATCGCGCATTCTACCATGGTCAGTGTTGTTTTTCTTGTCATTTTCTTCTCCTTCAGATTCTTGAATTACCGAGAACATCTGAAGCCAAGCAGCTTTGCAGACTTTGCGCATCCGCCGGTGCAGTTTTTTGACATACAAAAAGGCACCCTGCGAAATGCCGCAAGAGTGCTCACAAAAGTCTTCCTACGCTGGCATTATCCAGATCAGGTCGAGGGTTCACCGCGTTAAGCCGCCGCATCTCAGCCGAGTTTACTCAGCACCCCTGTATTCGGTTTGAGGTGATTATACATGGTCTCGGCAGCGCTGTCAATCAGATTTGTATGTAGGGGGCGCCTGCGCGCCCCCTCTAGTGTCCGATTACTATCCGCTATACACCGGAAACGCCGCGTTCGGCGCGCTCGATCGCCTTTGTGACGATATGGCCGCAATCACGCGACGAGACATCGCCCCAGCCGCCGTTCTTTTGAACAGACTCGTACACACCGAGTTCCTTGGCGATCTCCATCTTCAAATTCTCAGACATTCTGCTTCGCCCACTCATGCCGGTTCCTCCCCAAATCAAAAACCTCAATCATGGTCATAACTGCATCTGCGCCGATGATCGGCACACTGAATATTTTTTGTTTTTCAGTCGATTTTATGCCGACAATCACGTCCCAAATTCGCACTGAATTTACAATTTCACCAGCAGGCTGTTGATTTTTTCACTCGTTTTCGCCCGCTCGTCGTAAATCCATTCAGGATCAAAAGTAAGACTGAAATTTCTAGAAAACGAATAATAAAGCCCCAGCTTGCGATAATACTGCTCCTGCTCGTGCAAACTCGGGCCGGTCGCCAGCGGTTTCGAGAGCGCCGGATGGCCGCGGATGAAATGCTCGTCGACGTACATGAGGAAAAAGCGCAGTAGCTCCGGATCGTTTACGTCAAATGGCAGGAGCATCAATCGATACTCCGCCGCCTCCGGTAATTTGAATTGGCGCAGGTTTTCCAGAACCAGCAGGTAATCGCGCACGTCCATCTTGCGGTAGAATGCGACGCGCTCCTCGCTCGTGCTCCACAGTGCAAGCTTTTCACGCAGCGGCAGACCCTTGACGGTCATGATCGCCTCGCCCGGGCCGACGACGGCCTGACGGATCGGCTCGTCGTCCGTGTCGAGATTGTCGCTGAGAAAGTCGATCTCGGCGCGCGCGGTACACACATATCCGACGTCATAGATACCCAGCCGCCCGGCGCGTCCGGCGATCTGTTTAGTCTCCTGCGAGTTGATGTATCGCTTCTCCTCGCCGTCGAACTTCATCAGATCCATGAATATTATCCGCCGGATCGGCAGGTTGACGCCCATGCCGATCGCATCTGTCGTGACAAGCAGTCGGCTCTTGCCGCTGACAAAATCGTGATACTGCATCCGGCGCACCTCCGGCGGCAGGTCGCCGTAGATGACGCTGGATCGGATGCCCTTGTCCTGCAAAAACTTCGACAGCTCCAGCACACGCCGCTTCGAGAACGCAACAAGCGCGTCGCCGCGTTCGATGTGGTTCAGGGAAAAGACCTCGTTACAGACCTCCAGCGGCGTATTGCGTTTGTAGCGTTTGAGCTCGACCGCGTCGCCGCAGTCTTTGAGCATCTTGGTGACCAGCTTCTCGGCGTTGGACGCGCCGCAGACGTGAATTTCCCGGCACCGCAGGCCAAGGAGCGCGCGCGTCCAGGCTTGTCCGCGCTGGCCGCTGCCGACCATCTGCACCTCGTCAATCACGGCGACGTCATATTCCCGGCTCAGGTCGAGCTTCTCGATCGTCATGCACACATGCCGCGCACCGTCGATGAGCAGTTCCTCCTCGCCGGTCACGAGATCGCACGGGACACCCTCGCGGTTGAGCCGTTCGTAGTTTTCCAGCGCCAGGATGCGCAGCGGCGCAAGGTACACGCCGTTCTCAGCCTGCTTGAGCCGCTCGATCGCGGTATACGTCTTGCCGGTGTTCGTCTCGCCCAGATGCAGCGTGAACGACCGATGCATCGCCCGCGCGGGCGCGTACTCGTCCTTCGGATTTTCCGCAAAACACCGCTTGAATTCGGCGGCGACGAGCTTCGGGATGTGACTTGTCACGAGCACCGAAATGATGCCGGACGACACATAGCCTTCATGATCGGTCGCAACGATTTCGTCAAATTGATAGTCGGTGCGCTTGCGCTTATTGTAATTGTCGAGCAGGCGGCGTGAGATCTCATTAAGCAGCTCGAAATGCCGCTCCAGAACGTCCGGATAATCGCGGAAGCCGCGGCTGTCCATCGCTTTGAGCGCCTTGATGCGCTTACGGACGATCGCCTCATGATCCCAGAGCTTACTGTCCTTCGTATTCCGGACGATGTGCGCCGTCTGGCTGAGCTGTGATTTAATTTTTTCGAATTCGCGCTGGGCTTTCTGCGCTTTTTTCATCGTCGGTCACCAACTTTCTAAATTAGCGTGTGAGTAATTTTTCGATCTATACCGTCAAGGCAGTTATTGAATTATTAGTCAGACTTTTTTGTTTCACCGGCAGGTGCTATACTGAAACAAACGCTCCAAAAAAGCGAAGGTGGTGAGACTATTGAGCAGCTTATTGCAAAGCACCATAAACACGCGTTCAGTACTTCAAAACTCTTTGAAATATATCCGAAGCGATTTTCCCAACAACTTAACTGAAGATGAAATTCAGTGGCTGATATACAATAATATTTTAACGATCATTGATTTGCGAAGTGAAATAGAGGTTGAGCAACGACCCTGTGTGCTGGCGGATATATCCGAATTCCAATATATTAATCTGCCGGTAACTGGCGGTAATGATATTCCGCAATCAAAGGCTCATGTACATCGCGTATATTTGTCAATGGTTGATGATGTGATGCGTGAAATAATTACGACGATTGAAGCCGCACAGACAAATGTGCTCTATTTCTGCACCGCGGGAAAAGACCGGACTGGTGTCGTGTCGGCACTGTTGTTATCTAGAATGGGCGCGCGGCGTGACGCTATCATAAAAGACTATATGCAGTCTGCCGATAATTTGGAAGACGCGCTGCGAGCCTATGTAAACGAGCATCCGGCGGTAGATATAAATATTATTACACCGCAAGAATCGTATATGGAAGATTTTTTGAATAAGGTGAGATTATAAGTTTTTTCTTCCGTTGTCCTAGTATTGTAGCAGCAAGCACCAGCTCTAGGCAAAGCGCGGACAGTTATTCTTGACCTTGTTTGTAACTGTATCCTATGTTATACTTGGCGCAATGGTTATTTACATAATCAAACATATATGGGAGGTTAAACCTTGCGCAAGTGGCTTAAAGCAACCATCTTTATTGTAGTTGTATGTGTAATAATTGGCGCCGTATTTTTTTACTTTCGTGTTCCCGGCAGGTCATTATGGGGTATTTCGGATATGTCTGCCGAGTGTACTGTTACTCTCAGAAACTATAATCATGATGATCTGAGTACTTATGACGAGTATATACTAGACGAAACTCAAATCGAAATGGTCAAACTGCTAATAATTGATACCACTTTCAGGCGTATAACCTCTTCGTATATATACTATAACTCTATCGACAAGTATTATTATGAGATCATCGTTGAATATAACAATAGCCAGCAGGACTTATTGAGAATTGAAACGTTCGGCAACAAAAACGAATCTTATCTAACCTTGCATCATGTGAATAGTACAGCTGAGCAGTTTGATGACCTAAAATTAAGAATTACCACCAACGACTGGAAAAGTGCTATGGATGAAATCATTGCGTTATCAAATTAACGCTCGTACGACGTCAATAATGTAAATCAAAAAATTCAAGAGATATGGGGAATACATACTATGAAACCGCTTCTATTTGGGATCTCTATGAATGTTTTCGCTCTGGCATGCATCTATATAAGCACTAAGGGTGGTGGTTCGCTCTTTAGTGTACTGGGTATGATTAGCCTGCTGCTCGGCCCCATTTTCTCAATATACGGGCTGGTAGCTAAGTCTAAATAACCAACTATAAAAACTTATGAATGTTAACAAGCACTAAGAGGGCGGCCGTCTGGCCGCCCTCTTTCTTTAAATATCCAGCGCGGCGAAAAATCCGCGGAATATAGCCTGCGTCACCTGCGCGGGGCGGACGCAGTCGCCGAGGGCGTAAACCTCGGGCGCCGAGTCTCGCAGCGTGTCCAATACGTCGGTACGTGCGCGCTGCCCGACGGCGAGCACGATCGTATCGGCGCGGAACGACAGCTCGTTGCCGTCCGTGTCGACGCAGACGAGCCCGTGCTTGTCCACGCGCGCGCCGCGCAGCTCCGTCCGTGCCTTGACGGACTTTTCAAGCTCCGCGAGCAGCAGCGGTCGGTGACGCGGATTGGCGTCCGGGCAGAGCGTATCGGCCATTTCGATGATGAGCACATTGCGCCCTTCATTGGCCAGATGCACCGCCGTCTCACAGCCGACGAGTCCGCCGCCGAGCACAATCACCTTCTGCCCGACCTTATCGCGCTGTTGATACAGATCGTTGCCGCTGATGACCTTTTCGCTGTCGATACCCGGGATCGGCGGCACGACCGGTTCGGCACCGCCTGCGACAAGGATCACGTCCGGCGCTATTTCTTCGGCAAGCACCGGTGTGACCTCGGTGCTCAATCGGATCTCAACGCCGGCGCGCTCAAGCTGGCGCGTTTTCGACGCAATAAAGCCATACAAATCGCTCTTAAACGGCACACCCTGCTCGGATTTCAGCGCGCCGCCGAGCGCATCCGTTTTCTCGCACAGCACAACGGCGTGCCCGCGCTCAGCCGCGGTGACGGCGGCCTGCATACCACCCGGCCCGCCGCCGGCAATCAGCACCTTTTTCGGCGTCGTGGCCGGCTGCGCAAAGCTCAGCTCGTATTCACTGCCGATAACGGGATTGAGCGCGCAAATGCGCAAACCCGTCGTCAGGCGTTCGGCCATACAGGTGAAGCAGCGGTAACAGCGGACGATCTCGCCGTCCTTGTTCGTATACGCTTTTTTAGGCAGATACGGATCGGCCAGCAGCGCACGCGCCATCTCGACGACGTCGGCCTTGCCCGACGCGATGATCTCGTCCATCATGGACGGCTCGTTGAGCGCACCGATCGTCGCGACCGGGGTTTGGACGTGCTTTTTAACCTCGGCGGCGTACGGCACGTTCATCCCGCGCGGCTTGAACATCGACGGATGCGTACGGTCAAAGCTGCCGCGATGCGCGCCGGTCGAGACTTGGATGAGCTCGACCTTGCCGTCGAGCAGCTTGCAGAATTCGATGGTATCCTCCAGCGTGTAGCCGTCGTCAAGGTATTCCTCGGCGCTCAGGCGCACCTCCAACGGAAAGTCCGGCCCGACGACCGAGCGCACGCGCTCAATCACCTCTAGTGCCAGCCGCGCGCGGTTTTCAAGGCTGCCGCCGTATTCGTCGATGCGCTTATTGGACGACGGCGACAGAAACTGCTGCAGGAGCCAGCCGTGCCCGGCATGGATCAGCAGCATCTGAAAGCCCGCATCCCGGCACATCGCCGCCGCGAATGCGTACTTGTCCAGCAGGCGCGAAATGTCGCGCTTTGTCATGGCCTTGACGGTCTTTTTGCCGTCCTCATCGACTTCATCGCTGGGGCCAAATGCCGGACCGTCGGTGATGGCGTGCTTGCCGCCGTGCGAAAGCTCGATGCTTGGCACAGCGCCATGGCGCTTGATGGCGCGCGCGGCGGAGGCCAGGCTGTCCTTGGCGTTGGGTGCGTCAAGAATGACCTGAATCGGGTAATATTTACCCATCTTGCCGTCAACGATGACCTCGCTGACCGTCACGGCACCGGCGCCGCCCTTGGCGCGCAGCTCGTAAAAGGCGATCGCCTCCGGTGTCAGGCAGCCGTCGGCCGTGAGGAGCGGGAATGTCATCGGGGCGGAAATAATGCGGTTTTTCAGCGTCACGTTGCCTAGCCGTATCGGGCTGAACAGCGCCGGAAATTTTCTTTGCATACTGCTCACGCTTTCGTTCAAAATGGATGTGCCGGCATCCAAGCCCGCACTGTTTTCGATAGCTGTAGTATACCACGCACGCGCTTATTGGTCTAACACAAGTTCGCCTAGTATAAGTCCATAGCTGGATAGTGTCGAAGACCGCTTAAGCTCGGCAAACAAGCAAGCGCCGGAGCGGATGCTCCGGCGCTTTCCTATCTTACTCAGCTTTCACATTTTTTTGTTGAGGCGCGCAAATGACCAGATGTATACTATGATCACAAACAGATAGACTGCCACTAATGATAAAACCACGTACGTCTCTACCTGCATCAACGCAAAAAACATCAATAACGCACTGTGGACGTATAGCATCACATCATAGGCTTTTGCTTTAGCATGACTGCGCAGAACGATATTCCGCTCATCTTTTTCCTCGATCTCAATACGCTTTGCCGCTTGCTCGTCTTTAATCGACACATGCCGCTTCAGCAGCGTACCGAGCCCGCCGCCAAAAATCCCGGCACCGACACCGACACAAACGAACGGCAGCGTTTTCATCAAGCCGTCTTCCGGCTCAATCAGCAACGCCATAAAAATACCGCCGATCACGAGCACAAACCCCAAACTTGTAAGAACCACGTATTTGAACAAACCTTTATTAGTCACCGTTTAGTCCTCCTCATAGATAAATATATCTTCGATTGCCATACCGAAATACCGCGCGATCTTAAACGCAAGCACGATCGATGGGTTGTACCGTCCCTTTTCAAGCGAGCCGATCGTCTGGCGTGAAACCTCAAGCGCGTCCGCCAGATCCTCCTGACGGATACCGTGTAATTTCCGGATTTCCTCCAGTTTATTTTTCAATAATACCGCCCCTTAAATGGAAAGTTTGCTTTACATCTTCATTTTACTGTATCCAGCTCAAAATGTCAAGCTAACTTTCCATTTTACTCACATTTGCTTTCCGGCAGGCCTTTGATTGTATGTTCCTATAAAGTGTGGTTGCCCGTATCGTCGGCTTGTCTCTTGAAAGATGTTCAGGGATTTTGTATGATGAATAACAAAAGATATAGCGTTTTGTTGACAGGACGCGACAAGGAGACGAGCCATGCTGAAATACCCACATCTATTTGAGCCGATCCGCCTTGGCAAAACACTGTTCCGTAACAGAATGTTTGCCTCCCCGATCTCGGAACGCGCGCTCGACAGCCTCAACCGGCCGACCGACGCCTGCGTCGCGTTTTACGAGCAGAAGGCCATCGGCGGCGCGGCATCCGTTTGTGTCGGCGACTGCGTCATTGATTCAAAATACGGCATGTTCGGCGAGTTCATGATCCCGCTGGATGATGTCCGGACAAACCATGCGCTTAACATGCTCTCAAACGCCGTCACGCGCCAGGGCGCCGTCGCGTCTGTTGAGCTGCAGCACGCGGGGCTATATGCCAGCGGCACCCGCGCACTTGGCTTGCCGGTCTACGGCCCGGTCGACGGTGTTGACGCCGCGGGCAATACCTATGAGCAGATGCCTGAGGAAACCATCGAACATACGATCGGCGCTTACGCGTCGTCGGCGGCCTGGGCAAAGCAATGCGGTTTCGGCATGGTGACGCTGCACGGCGGGCACGGCTGGCTGATGAGCCAGTTTATGTCCTCCAAGGTCAACACACGCCGCGACAAATGGGGCGGCAGTCTGAAAAACCGGATGCGCTTTCCGCTCGCGGCGATTGAGGCGATCCGAAAGGCCGTCGGCCCTGGGTTTCCGATTGAAATCCGTATTAGCGGCTCAGAGGTTACGCCGATGGGCTACGACCTTGACGAGGGTATCGCCATCGCCAAAATGCTCGACGGGCACGTCGATCTTATCCACGTGTCCGCCGGGCACCACGAGCGCCGTGAAGTGTTCACCGTCACGCATCCGAGCATTTTCAGTGCTGACAGCTGCAACATCGGTTACGCCGCGGCAATCAAAAAGCACGTCAAGACCCCGGTCGCGTCTGTCGGTGCGCATAGTGACCCGGCGCTGCTCGAGGAGATCATTGCTTCAGGCCAAGCCGACGTCGTCGAGATGGCGCGTGCGCTGCTCGCGGATTCCGATCTCGTTAAAAAAGCGCGGACGGGGAAACCCGAAGAAATCCGTCCATGCCTGCGGTGTCTGGCTTGCTTCTCGCATCTCATCACGAACGGACAAATCTACTGCGCCGTCAACCCCGTCATCGGGCGCGAGCGTGAATACCGTTACGCGCCGACGCCTGCCGAGCGCAAAACAGTGCTGATTGCCGGGGGCGGCATCGCCGGTATGCAGGCCGCGCTGACGGCCGCGAAAGACGGGCATAACGTCATCCTGTGCGAAAAGTCCGACCGGCTCGGCGGCGCGCTGACGTGCGAGGAAAACGTACCGTTCAAGAAGAAGATCAAGGACTATATCTCCTATCAGTCTAAGGCCGTCGCCGACGCGGCGATCGATGTCAGATTAAGCACGGAGGTCACGCCGGAACTGTCACAAAAAATCGCGCCGGACGTGCTCATCGCGGCGCTCGGCGCACGGCCGCTCGTCCCGATGATTAAGGGCATCGACAATCGCGCCGTATTGATGGCGGACGAGGCGTATCTGTATCCCGAAAAAGTTGGGCAAAAGCTCGTCGTCCTCGGCGGCGGGCTCGTCGGCACAGAGCTGGCAATCTACATGGCCGGGCTTGGACGCGATGTAACGATCGTCGAAATGATGCCGATGCTGAACAGCGGCGGTAACATTCTGCACCAGCTTGCTCTTGACGGCGAAATCGAGCGGCTGGGCATCCATCTCGCGCTTGGTACAAAGGCCACAGAAATCACCTGCTGCGGCGTACAGGCTGAAAAAGATGGTAAAGCCGTCTTTTTCGACGCCGACAGCGTCGTCTGCGCCGTCGGTCAGGTACCTTTGCAGGACGAAGCGGAGGCCTTACGCATACTCGCCCCAGAGTTTTATATCGTCGGCGACTGCGCCGTGCCGAAAAACATTCTGCAAGCCACCTCGACGGCAGAAGCCGTCGCCCGTAACATCGGGCGGCTGTACTGATCCATCGTGCCCGAAATAAAAAAGCCCGCAGGCCTTTACCTGCGGGCTTTTTTCACGATTTTATTATTGCGCTTTAAATAGTTGGATTATCAAAAAACTCAGCGGCGTCATTTCGACGCCGCATGATGATTATTTCTTTTCTATTGTAATCCCGGCATCTTTCGGTAGGGCCATGCCGCAGGCCACTTCTACGCCTTTGATGAGCGCCGCCGGTACTGGGCATCCAGGATGCTTACAGTGCTGTTTTGCCAGCTCCATAATCGGTCCCTCGCCATACTTAGCAAACGCTACGTCATATCCGTCGATCTCACCCAACTCTTGTTCGAGCGCTTTGAGGCTCGGACAGTCTGTTTTGAAATCTACATTGACGGTTTGCATATCCTCAGAGTCGAAATGCGCTTCCGACTTCAAGCCGCAGATGCCGGGATCAACCTTTACTTCAATCATTGGACTCATCCCCTTCTACGTTTCTTTATGCTTCTTGATGGAACATTGGAACCATCTCCTTATGGTTTAATAATACTACTCCTCGCCATTTCGAACTGTGACGACATCACCAAAATCAACTATTTAATCAATAATTTTTTGATACATCACAGCGTCGAGCCTTTTGCCGAACTTGTACCCGACCTGCTTAAGATGGGCGCTTTTTTCATAGCCGTTGCGCTCGAACAGCGCAATGCTCGCCGCGTTGTCTCCGCTGATGGCGGCAATCAGCACGTGAAAGGCACGCTCTTGAGCATACGCCTCGATATACGTGAGGGCTCGTTGTCCAAGTCCTCTGCCAAGCGCGGTTGGCTTGATATAGACACTGATCTCGGCTGTTCCGGCATAGGCGTCGCGCGGCTTGAACGGCTTGAGCGTTACATATCCGACCACGTCATCGCCGTCCAGCACTGCAAAAGCACCATACTGCTCATCGTCACTGAATACGAGCGGACGCATTTCCTCGTCCGTCAGCGCGTGTGCGTGCCACGTCGCCGTCGTGTTTTCCGCATAGTAATTGTATATATCGCGTACGGCGCCGAGATGGCGCTCCGTCAGCTTTTCAATAATAACGTCCGGCATACTACTCTTCTCCTTTGGCTCAGATAAACACTCAAATGTACGATTTAGACCACATGCACCGTAATAGCATCCTATAAATATACGGCAAATATCTATAATTTTCAAGCGACCGTATCATACTACGATCGGCTGACATTCTTTATTTTATAATTGGGGAGGTTGATCTTATGGGTATGGTTTCAAATTTGACAAATAAGTATTAAAAATGTATCGACGCATGCAAGGCCTGTTAAAAACACGCCGGGATATTCCGGCGTGTTTTTGTCTGTTTAAATGATCTGCGACCACTCGACGAACTCGGGCTCGCAGGCGAGCAGGCTGTCCATCCATTCACGGAACTGTGCGTCATGCTCGGTCGCCATATGCTTCTCGACGGCCTGCTGGTTCTCCCACCCCATCAGCATATAAAACGCGTGCGGGTCTGTTTTCGATTGAAACACATGGCTCATCAGGTGCCCTTCGTCGTGCCGATTTTCCTCGGCCTGAATACTCATATAACGCTTAGCGTCTTCAACGGCGTCGGCTTTGACGGTAAATTTGATTAAGTCGATCATGTTGGCGTCTCCCTTATAGATACCGGCAGGCATCGGCGCCGCCGGATAGGTCTTCTGGATGGTTGGTGCCGTGCATGCATACGCGGCATCAGCCGCCGAGGACGAGGCCACCGTCGTGCACGTTGATCGTCCCGGTGATCTGGCTGGCTGCTGGTGACGATAAAAACACACAATATGCGCCGATCTCGATCGGCTCACCGAAACGATGCAGCGGCATGTTCGCTTCGATCTCCTTAAACGCCTCCGGCGGCAGATCCTTGTCAAGATCGGAATGCGTCGGCCCCGGCTCAATGACGTTCAGGCGGATGCCGTCGTCACCAAACTCGACGGTCAGCGCCTTCGTGAGCATCTCCAGCGCCGCCTTCGACGCGTGGTACGACGCCTTTGGATGATGGCGCGTACCGCCGACGCTCTGCCCGCCGATCGACGAGATGTTGACAATGGAGCCGCCCTTACCGGCTTTGGCCATGCGCGGCGCAACGGCGTAAATCATATGCGCCGGACCATGCAGATTCGTATTGACGACGCGATACCACTCGATGAGGTCGGTATCGTCCAGAAATTTCGTCACCGTCGATACGCCGGCATTGTTGACGAGTGTATTCACCTCACCGAACGCCTTGTATACCGCGTCGACAGCGTTTATCACGCTCGTAAAGTCGCTTGTGTCGCACTGTACGCAGATGTATTTACCGCCGTACTGCTGGAGGCTCTCGGCGGCCTCATCGCCTTTTTGTTTGTTGCGGCACAAAATCGCCACGTTCGCGCCCGACTGGGCAAACGCCGTCGAAATACCGTAACCGATGCCGCGGTTGCCGCCGGTAACAATCACATTTTGTCCCTTGACGGAAAACGCGCTGCCCATCCCGGTGATTGGCTGCAGTTTAGTCATAGTTTATTCCCTTCTGCCGCATTGCTTGAACTTGACTTACCGTAGCGGCATGGCCTATTTAGAATTGATCGCTGCCTTTGCGGACATAGTCTCCGCCGTTGCCGCCGGAGAAGTGGATGATCGGCTTGGAGAGCGCCGGCACGAGGATCGGGCTGTGCTTGACGCCGCGCGGTATGTACACAAGCGTGCTTTTGTTCATCGTGTAGTATTCGTCACCGATGTAAAACTCGACGGTCGCGCCCAGATCCTCCGGATGCTCGGGGTCGGAGCCGATGAAGCCGATAAACTCGTCAAAATCGTGCGCGTGCGCCTCGGGGCCCGTATCGTTTGACGTATGGAACCAGACCGCTTCAAGATACGGCGCGTCTTGGAGTTTCTTGCCGTCGATCCATAGCAGCCGCGTCAGGAATCCCTCCGGCGCTTGCGGCAGCCGCCCGTCGACGGGCTCGTAGCGTTCGACCCAATTGTTCGCGTATGTCCCGGCCGGAACGGTTGCTTCCGCCGGGATCTCCTCGTAAGTATCGGTATTGAGCTGACAGGTGTAATGAAAAACCGGCTTCGTGACGTTTTTAACCGTGATTCGTCCGTGCGCCGCGCCGGCTGGAACGAAGACGATGCACGTCGTCGTCAGTGTCAGCTTATCGTTTTCAATCCACAGCTCGATCTCAGCGTTCAGATTCTCGGGATCGGATGGATCGCCGCCGATAAACATCAGCAGCTCGTCCGACGTATGTTTAAAAAAGTCATCCCGGCTCAGCGCGCCGGTGATCCAGCAAACGTCGCTGAACATACAGCCGGGATAGAAGCTCGCATCCATCCTGGTGACATCGACGTGCGCGGATGCCGGGTGAAAATGTACATGCTCTGTCTTGACCGCGCCGGCCGGCGCGAAATATCGCGATATGGACATACCTTCTCCTCCTGTTTGACAAGCTTGACTATTGTCTGGGTATAATTTTAGTCTATTTGACGATTCAATGCAATAAAATGAATGCCTGTTTCAGCCTAAAAACGGCTAAAACAGGCATTTTCAGCAGGTTGCCCTGTCCGGCTTCCTGAAGAACAACAATATCACCAGAAGATATTATGTCAACATGTATGTTCCGACAATCACGCCCCATATTTTTCATAATTTATCCTGAACATAAATCAATGTTTTTAAAGAGCGCCGCCGCGTTTTAAGCTGCCGATCGCCGATTTGCGGATAAAATCGACCGGAATGACCGACAGCGCGAGAATGACGACGAATTGCAGCTCCATATAGCTCAGGCCGGTTGTTCTAAAGATGGCGCCGCCAAAATAGATGATCATCACCTGTATGAGTGATACGAACAGCATGATGGCGATAAAGCCCTTGTTTCGCCAGACGTACGCAAGCAGATTCAGCCGCGTCGTGCGGGCGTTGAAGCTGGTGAAGACGCCGGCGAAGATGAACATTGCGAAAAACGCCGTCATGAAGAATTCGTCACCGCCGCCGTGACGATACATAGAATGAATAGCCGGCAGCTTCAAGAACAATAGGCATAAAACTGTCATATACATCCCGCCGACAATAATCTGATTATACATATACCGGTTGATGATCGGCTCGTCGGGCTTTTTCGGCGGCTCGTGCATGTACTCGGCAAGCGGTGCCTCACCGGCAAAAGCGAGCCCGGCCAGCGTATCCATGACCATATTAACCCAAAGCATTTGCAACACCGTGATGGGCGAGCTGATGCCGACAAACGGCCCGATGATGGATACGGCGACGGCGCACAGATTAATCGTCAACTGGAAGATGATGAACTTCCGGATACTTTTGAAAATCGTGCGCCCGTATAGAATCGCCTTGGCAATCGATAAAAAGTTATCGTCCAGTACGACGATGTCACCGGCCTCCTTGGCGACCTCCGTGCCGCTGCCCATCGAGAAGCCGACATCGGCTTTTTTAAGCGCCGGTGCGTCATTGATGCCGTCGCCGGTCATCCCGGCGACGAGGCCGAGGTGCTGCGCGGCGGCAATCAGCCGCGTCTTGTCAGACGGGACGGCGCGCGCGACAACGCGCAAATGCGGCAAAACCTTGCGCAGCTCGCCGTCCGTCATGTTAGCCAGCTGCTTGGACGTAAGCACGGCGCGTGCGTCGTCGCTGTTCTTGAGCATTCCGGCTTCGCGCGCGACGGCAGCCGCCGTTTTGTCGTTGTCACCCGTGATCATCACGACTTGCACACCGGCCTGCGTCACCTGACGGATAGCGCGCGGCGCTTCGCGGCGGACCTCGTCGCGGATGGCAAACAGCCCAACAAGCGTCAACTCACCGCCGAGCGTTTCTGTCGCGGCCGATTCACCGACGGCGACGGCAAGCACACGCGCGGCGGACGCCGTCATGTCACCGAGCGCTTTTTTGAGCTTTGCCGGATTGGTAAGCGCGCGCCGGACGCCCCCCTCGTCGTACCAGCCGGTGCACAGCGGCAGGATCAGTTCCGGTGCCCCCTTAACGAGCAGCCCGCGCACATCGCCGTCGACACGCGCGCTGGAAAACTTGCGCAGGCTCGAAAACGGCACGGACGACACGACGCGGATGCGTGCCGGTGCCGGTTGGCGCTCTGCGACAAATTCCAGCAGCGCGCGTTCTGTGGCGTTGCCGCCGATGGCGCGCTGCTGGCCGTTCTTTTTGCTGAACGCCGCGCTCGTATTGTATAGACAGCTCACGCGTAATAGCGCGCCGAGCGGCGTGGCGGCAATTTTCCGAAAGTCGCGGTAAACCGTTCCGTCTCCGGATACGAACGACTGGGCTTTAAGCTTCCCTTTTGTGATGGTCCCGGTCTTGTCGGTAAACAGAATGCTCAGATTGCCGGACGTTTCGATGCCCACGAGCTTGCGCACAAGAACATGATCACGCAGCATCCGTTTCATGTTTGACGACAACACGATTGTAATCATCAGCGGCAGCCCCTCCGGGATTGCCACGACGATGACAGAGATCGACAGCGTCGCCGCGTGGATGAGATGGCCTAAAATCAGCTGCGGCGTTTGCAGACACGACATAATTGCCATGCCGTTGAAGCCGTTTGCAATAACAATGGCGTTAAAAAGATCGGCAAGCGCGACGAGTGCCGCGCCGATGTACCCAAAGCGGCTGATCGTCTGCGCGAGCTTGCCCAGCCGCATTTTGAGCGGGCTCTCGCGTGACTCCTCCTGCACATCACGCGCGAGTCGTCCGTAAAACGTGCTGCCGCCGACAGCCAGTACACGCATGACCGCTTCGCCCGAGCAGACGACGCAGCCTCGGAACAGCCGGCCGCGGTCAGAAAATCCGTCGTCCGACGCGCCCGACGGCGACGTGCCGGGGCTTTTATGCGCCTCTTTACTCTCCCCGTTCAGCGGCGACTGATCGACGTAGATTTCGCCCGAAATGATCACGCCGTCTGCCGGGATACGCTCGCCGGCCTGAAGCAGTACCATATCACCGACGACGATGTCTGTTACGGCCACTTCTGCCAGACCGTGCGCGCGCTTGACGCGGCACGTCGTTTTAAGCGCGTCCGCCTGCAGCTTGTCAAACGCCTTCTCGCTGCCGTATTCCGACAGCGTCGAGACAAACGTCGACACCAGTATCGCCGCAGCAATACCAACCGTTTCATACCAGTTGAAGTCGCGCAGGCGCAGCACAATATTGGCCACGAGTGCGACGAGCAGTATTTTAATAATCGGGTCGCCGAAATTCATAAGAAAGTCGCGCAAGAAGCTGTGCTTTGTAATGCGCGTAAGCGCATTGTCGCCGTGCTGCTGCCGGGACGCGTGTACGTCCTGCTCTGTCAATCCTCTGATGCGGTCGATCCGCTGTGTCATGCTGTGTTGTGTCATTTGTTTACCCCTTGCATGAAGTGCCTTTATTGTCCTCGCGCTTGAATAACCAGACCCTAAAACGACCTAACAGCCTGTCATAAAAATATATTGAAGGGGTTGTCTTGATATGTTTCAAATCTTGCTGGTGACGGCGCTGTGCCTTGACGCGTTCACGGCCAGTCTCTCGTGCGGCGTGTCCGGCACGCGCATGACAAAGGCCGCCGCGCTCGTCATCAGTGTTGTGTGCACTGGCGCACTCGCCGTATCTGCCGGGCTGTCCGCCGCCGTCCGTGGCCTGATTGCGCCGGAGACGGCGTCGGTTATCTCATTCACGCTGCTGCTTGTGATCGGACTCACGAAGTCGTTCGAGTCGTTTTTGAAGCGCTGGATCGCCCGCGGCGACGACCGGAAAAATCAGGTGCGGCTGCGGATGTTCGACCTGCATTTCGTCCTCACCGTCTACGCGGACAGCCGTAAAGCCGACATCGACGAAAACAAGACGCTGTCCCTACGCGAAGCACTTTACCTCGCGCTGGCGCTCTCGCTTGACGGCCTTGGTGCCGGTTTCGGCTGGGGCCTCTCGTCGGGCAGCTACTGGCGCCTGCTTGCTTTGTCACTCGTGTCGAACATTCTCGCCGTTACGCTGGGATATGTCGTCGGCAAGCTCCTGCACAAAAAGACAGGGCGCGACCTATCGTGGCTCGGCGGCGTCATTCTGACGGCGCTGGCGTTCACCAAGCTACCGTACTAATTATTTTTTAGACGCTCAAATATAAAGAGGCCGCCCAATAACGGGCGGCCTCTTTTATTCTAATCCATTTAAATCTCTGTCAGATACTTTTTAATAATCCGCAGCGCTTTTTTCGGGTCGGACTGCGCGAGCAGACCGACAGCAAACAGGATATACCGGCTGTCGAGATAAAACCGCGGCGCTTTCGGCTTGAGGATATTCGGCGCGGTCGGTGCGAACACCGCGCCGCCGAGCACGCGTCTGGGATCGGACGAAAACGCGACAGGCCCGCCTGCGCCGATGACCGTCTTAATCGGCGTCAAGTCCTTGCCGCGCTGCACCCAGAACTCGCCGTTATGCGTCACGACGCATTCAATCGTGCCGACGTGACGGTCGACGGCCGTTTTGACGGCTAGCTGTGAGAGTGTGAGCTGACAGTCGGTCATGTCCGCACCGTCGGGGATGCTCTGCACCGCGCGCAGCGCGGCAACTCGGCGGTCAAATACCGCCTTCTCCTCGTCGTACAGACCGCCGACCGTCTCGGCGATACCGGACAGCGTATCAAGATTGTGAAAGAGCCCAAGATCGCCCTCGACGGTGCGCTTGGCGTATGGCTCCGGGAGACCGGCGACCGCCGCGCCCTCCGTTGTCGGTGCACCGCGCGCGATGGAATAGACGTCCGTCGTCGCGCCGCCGACGTCGACGAGCAGCAACTCGCCGAGGCCGTCTTCGCCGTGCGTTCCGTCGGCGATCAGCTTCGCCGCCTGTAAAACAGCGGACGGCGTCGGCATGACGACATCGCCGATCATTTCCTTTACTTGCGCGATCCCTTTGGCATCGGTAATGCGGCTGATGAACAGCGCACGGATTTTCTCGTTGACGGGGTCCAGGTCAAGCCGACCGAATTCCGGCATGACGTTCTTGGTGTACAGCACGTTTTTATGTGAACCGTCGAAGATCGACTCGATCTCGCGCCGCGCCGACTTGTTACCGGCGACGATGACATTCTTGACGCCCGAATCGAGCGCCGCCAGAATCCGGGCGTTATGCACGATCGTCTTCTTGTTGCCGCCGTCCGTGCCGCCGGTGAGCAGCACGATGTCGGGCGCGAGCGCACGGATCTCGTCGGCCTCATCGTCCGTCATTTCATACGAGAACGTCCCGACGACTTTCGCGCCCGCGCCGAGCGCCGCGAGCCGTCCGGCCTCCGTCGTATATTCCGGCACGAGCCCGACACAGATCATCTTCAGTCCGCCAGCCGCACTGGAGCACGCGACGGCGGCGCGGACGTCGGCGTCGGTGATCGGTACGATTCCGGCTAAAGCGTCCAGCGACTCGCGTAAGCCGACAGATATGTCCGTATCGACCGTCGAGGGCACCTGCACGCGCGCGGCGACAGTCTCAGCGTCGAGATCGAACGCAACGGCCTTCGTAAAGGTGCTGCCGAAGTCGATGAAAATGCGGATGCTGCTCATACCTTATCCCCCGTTTTGAAATGCTGTGTCTATTATACCAAAAGCCTTTGCCGTCTGCATCAGTAAAGCCGCATTATAAATGCGGCTTTACTGTATGAAAAGTGTGTACTGACTTTTTAGATTTTGCCCTTTTTCGCCAAATCTCCAGCGAGATCAAGGATCGACTGCTTGACGTCGGACTCCGGCGGATAGACGCGGTCGAAGCCAATCTTTTTAAACGTCGCCTCGTCTTCCTCAAATACGCGCGTGCCGACGCCGAGAATACCGCCGATGTACATCAGAATATCGCCGATACCGGCCTCGACGCACATTTCGCGGATGCCCTGCAAATCCATCTCGGCCATACCGTAAAGCGTCGTGATCATGATCGCGTCGGCGTCCGTCTCCTGCGCGGCCTTGATGAACTCCTCGGCCGGTGTCTGCGCGCCGAGCGCGACGACGTTGAAGCCCTCCTCTTTAAGCGCGCGGGAGATAATCTTCGTACCGATGACGTGTGCGTCGACGCCGCTCGTGCCGGTGACAATCGTCGGCACACGCTTCATGTCGATTTTTTCGTCTTCGACGTCGCTCTTGTCAAACTCGCCGATCGCTTTGCCCTGCGCAAGGCACCAGAAGTCGGCCATAGACGCCTTAAAGTTGAGCTTTGTACCCTCATACTTTTCGCGTTCATGAATCTTCTCGTCGTTATATTTGCGCACTTCCTCGGGGATGGGCAGGTTGCCGTAATCGATGTAGCGGCAGGCGCCCTCAAGGTCGCGCGCGCCAAGCACGAGATCCCGAGGATGGATGTTAATCGAGAAAGGCGAATCGAGTACGCCGGCCTCGACGGCCTTAATCGCACCGACGGCAATGTCGCCGTCGCCCATGTCGATGACCTTGTCGAGAATCGCGCTGACAGCAAGCTCCGTCATGCGCATTTCCTGCTCGATCGCAGGCGTATCGGCTTCAAACTTCTGCTGACGTACGACGTTGAATATCCAGTTGGCCGACGCGTACGTCTGCATGTGCGACTCGATGCTCGGCACGCCGATTGCCTCGTCGATCGTCTTGACGGAGCAGGCGGCGAGATCCGTCATCGCCGCTTCCATTGCGATGTAGTTGATGTAGCCATAGGCGTTGCCGACGTCCTGCGGGAACGGGAACAGCGACGACTGGTTACCGATAATGCCGGGAATAATCGTATCGGTAAAGCCAAATTTGTCGAGGTATTTGCGGAACAGCTTCTCACAGACCTTGATCTCCGCGACATCCTGAGCGATATTGCCCTGGAAATTCATCAGCGGTACGATGCTCTTCGTGCCCTGCCCGGCGGAAATCAGCGACTCGATAATTTGCGTGGCAATATTAACGTACATCGGGATGACGCCGTTCGGGAGCCAGCCGTGCGTATCGGTAGAGATGATGACGCCCTTTTCGGCGTACAGGCCGATGAGCCGCCCGAGGTACTGCGCCGTCTGGATGCACTCCTCCGGCGTCGCTTTTTTGTCGTAGCCGCCGATCCAGCCGAAAAAGCTGTTGGGCATCGCCGTCATACCGGATGCAAACGCGATCTCACCGACAAACGAGTTGGCGACGCGTGACGAGCGCGGGTCAAACGCGCCGTCACAGGACAGCACGACCTCGCGCGTCGTTTTGACGCCGTGATTGATAATGGGATAACCGTTAAGCTTCATCTTGCCCGTACGGATACTGTCCTCGAGGCCCTTTTGGGCTTTGTCGAGCTGCAGGTTGCGCGTGTACGAGTCCGTTGTGAACGGGAACAGGCGCACGCCGACGGCATTGAGGCCCTTGAGGAGCTTGATCTCCTCCTCGACGACCGGCACGCCCGAACGCGGGAATAAGCCGATTTTACCCTCTGCCTTATATTGAGCCAGCACTTTAGTAAAGTTTTTGCCCTCGGGCATCTTGTTATGAAATTCGACGGCCTCGTCAATGTCGACCTCTTTACCGGTTGGCCATTGTGCAAGCATTTCCTGCCGCATTTTTGCAAACGTCTGCTCGTCGATCTTCTGCTGTTTGACGTTGATCACGGTTATCCCCCTCTATTTCGATATCTCGACCGCGAGGCCATATGATTCAAAGATTGCTCTGGCCTTGTCCAGCTGCGCCTCGGTAACTTCCGGTACGTCGTCAAGCTGGTACGTCATATCGATCATTCTATACTTATTGGCGCCGTAGCGGTGGTACGGCAGGATGTTGACCATCGCGGCCGGTACGATCTCTTTGACGGCCTGCGCCATCGCGTGCAGGTTTTCTTCCGAATCATTATAGCCCGGGATAAGCGGCACGCGGATCACAACAGGTACGCCCTTTTCGGCTACGCGCCTGAGGTTACTTAATATCAGTTCATTGGACTGACCGGTATATTCCTGATGTTTGACCGGATCCATATGCTTAAGGTCATAATAAACAAGGTCGGCATATTCGAGTATTTTGTCAAGTGCCGCCGGGTCGCCGAACCCCGATGTATCGGCGTTCGTGTGAAAACCGGCTTCCTTGCTGCGCCGAAACAGCTCCGCGACGAAGTCGGGCTGGGCGAGGATCTCGCCGCCGGACGCCGTCACGCCGCCGCCGGATGCTTCGTAGTAGTCAGCGTCGCGCTTGACGGTTTTCCAGACCTCGTCAACCGTCATCGACTTACCGGATATCTGCAGCGCCTCCGGCACGCAGTTTTTGACGCATTCCCCACACAGCGTACACTGCGAGCGGTCGATGTGTATACCGTCGTCCGCGAGTGTAATAATTTTCTCAGGGCAAACCTCAACGCAGGTACCGCACGCCTTGCAGGACGTATAGCGGTACGTCACTTCCGGCGCCATGCATTGCGATTCGGGGTTTGAGCACCACAGGCACGTGAGTGGGCAGCCCTTCATAAATACGGTTGTACGCACACCGGGACCGTCGTCAATACTGTAGCGCTGGACGTTGAATACGACCCCCTTGATGTTTTCCATGCTTGTCTCCTCTTAAGAAGAAGAATTGCCGCCCGGCAATTCTTCTGTCTCTACTAATGTGTTGTGCTAAAAAAGCTTTGCAGGGCGGCTACGGCTGAGTAGCCGCCCTGCCGTTTCACGATGGAAACGCGGCGCGTTTCCGTCGAAGGGTTACATTACTTCGTGCATCGTCCGGTTGACGATTTCATCCTGCAGGCCCTTGGGCAAGTCGATGAAGTAGGCGCTGTAGCCGCCGACGCGCACGAGCAGGTTCTTGTGCTCGGCTGGGCAAGCTTGCGCGGCCATCAGTTCTTCTCTGCTGTGGATATTGAACTGGATATGCCAGCCGTCGCGCTTCATGAAGGCTTTGATGAGCCATGCAAGCCGCTGGAGCTTGTCGTCGGTGTTGAGGATGTTCTTAGAAAACTTCATGTTCATCGCGTAACCGACAAATTCTTTAGCGTACGGGCCGTTTGTGGCAGAGTTGATCGCCGCCGTCGGGCCGTTCGTGTCCATGCCGGGCATGACGGAGCACGCCGCGTCATTGATCGGCGATCCGGCCAATCTGCCGCTGGGCAACGCGCCGATGGACTTACCGATGCCGATATGGCCGGCAGCGGCACCGATGAAGAGCATCGGCTTCTTGCCGGTAATCGGATCGATCCAGCGCTGCATAATCTCCGGCACCTTTGTGGACAACTCGTCGTAAATCTCGTCGACGTAGTCGTCGTCGTTGCCATATTTCGGCGCGTTCAGGCACATCTGCTGGAGGTCTTCGTAGCCCTCCCAGTTTTTAGACAGCGCGTCGAGCATCGTCTCCATGGAAACTTTTTTATCGTCAAAGACAACCTTTTTAATGCCGGAAATACTATCGGCAAGATCCACCATGCCGCGGCTGCCAAGCCAGCACGTTCTGCCTTCCGGATAGCGCGCGCCGCCTTCTTTAGGCGTAAGCCCCTCGCGGATGCAGTCTTCGTATTGCATTGCACAGCGCAGACCGCTCATCGGGCCGTCGGTGATTTCCGTGCAGAGGGTCAGCATTTTCACCTTGTGAAGGACAGGCACAAAATACTCCAGCTGCTTATAGTAGGCGTTGAGGACATCTTCGACGCTGGTGAACTTGGACGCGTCGCCTGTGTGTACGCCGAGCTGCTTTTGTGTCTTCGGATCAAAACCGTCGTTGAGCGCGAGCTCAAAGAGCTTCGTCTGGTTGATGTTATGGCCGCCGCCGACGTGTTCCATACTGTCAAGGTGATAGCCCAGGCAGCCGGACGCATTCCAGTTGCAGGCATCCTCGATCGGTACATCACGGTCAAGATAGCGCTGGGTACCCAGTCTGTCGTTGAGAAATGCCGGATTGCCGCCGCCGAAGTCACGGTTGCAGCGCAGCGCGTGGAGGATAAATTCCTGATCCATATCCGGGTTGTAGCGGACGTAGATGGCCGGCTCAGAGAGCTTGACCTGCGCCATCGCCTCGAGGACGAGCCAGGAAATCTCGTTCGTGAGATCATTGCCGTCTTTGTCGGTGCCGCACAGCGTAATGTTCGGCAGCAGTGAACCGGGCGCCGCGCGCTGCTCGCGCGGGATCGTGACAAGGTTTTCGCACTCGCGGATCTTCAGCCACAGCGCACCGAGCAGCTCAGCGGCATCCTGCGCGCTGACTTTACCGGCGGCTTTATCGGCTTCGTAGTATTTGTTCAGGAGCTGATCCAGGCGTCCGACGGGCACTTCCGGACGGTCGGAGCTTTCCTTCCAGCAGATGAGATGGTACATACGCACACACTGTACGGCCTCAAAGAAGTCGCGCGGGGGCTCGGCCGGGCAGCGGTCGCACGCTTCCGCGATGCGCAGCAGTTCGGTTTTACGCTCGGGACGCGTTTCTTTGGCCGCCATCTCGCGAGCCAGCTCAGCGTGGCGCTGAGAAAACTTGATGAACGCTTCACAGGAGATGATACACGCCTCAAGAAGCCAATATTTGCGGAGGAACTGCGCCGAGCCGTGGGAATGCTCATCGCCCTCGGCCATCATGCGTTCCTTTTCCTTCTTACACAGGTCGATGACATAGTTGAGACCATGGTCGACACACTTGACGCTGACCTGCGCCACGCCGCCGCCGTAAGCCGAATAGTTCTGGAACAAGCCGCGGTCCATCTTATAGCGCACGCCGCGCCCTTCGAAAACGCAGCCGCGGTCGAACAGCAGATCGAACACGTCCGTACCCATATCGTATTCCAACGCCGCGTTGACGGTACTGACCTGCGGCATATGCTCCACCCAGTATTCAGCGTCTTCCTTGAGCGCCTGGAGATCTGCATCGGTAATATTGGTCGACTCGGTGTCGCTCGTTTTACGCGCGAACTTACCGGAATTACACATATCGAGGATTTCGTGCGGCTTCATCGCACACAGCGTGCCGTTGCCGCGGATAAACTTTGTCAGCGATCCGACGAGCAGCTCGTCGTCACGGATAAGCAGCGGGCACTCCAGCAGACGCTTCTCAAACGCCTTGGCCCAGCGGATATCGACAGGCAGACCTTCGGTCTCCTGCCAGGACTTGGTGAACAGCAGCGTATCGTCGACGTAGACCTGCGGCTCCGCCTTTTCCCATTCACTTTTTAGCTTCTGAAGACGCGGCGTCAGTACCTGTACGCTGGCGATCTCCTTGGGGTCAACTTTCAATGCCATTAAAATAACCTGCCTTTCAAACGGTTGTGCATTAAACGATCATTCCGAGAGAATGTATAGTAAAGTTAAAATGATCTCAATTTTCGTCATACGCGCGCGAGACGATCGACGCGATGAGCTCCTTTGTGGCCGGGACGGGTGCCGTCTGCGTGCCGAACATCTTGACGAGTCCCTGCTGCATACCGACAACGCCATCGGGTACGACGGCAAGCAAATCGTCTTTTGTGAAGCCCTGCTTTTCACCCATGTCACGCAAGCTCGGTAGCTTCAGCTTGGTCATCAGCGCCTTGACTGTATCGTAGACGATCGTCGCGAGCGCTTCATCCGATGTGCCGTCCGGTACGTTGCCGCCGAGCGCGATGGTAATCTCTTTGACCTTGTCCGGCACGGCCGGCGTGATGACTTGCATCACCTGCGGCAGACACGACGCACAGCCGTTGCCGTGCGGGATGTGGAACTTGGCGCCCAGCATCTTGCCGATGTCGTGCGCGAGGTGGCACAGCGGACCCGACATCGAGATGCCGCCGAGTGTCGCGGCGAGCATCATGCCCTCACGGGCTTCGAGGTCGCTGCCGTTTTCAAACGCCCGGACAAGATACTGCCCGACGAGTGTGAACGCTTTACGGCCCGTCACCTCGCAAAAGCTGTTGGCGCGCAGCGACGTATACGACTCAACAGCGTGGCATAACGCGTCCATGCCGGTCGAGGCGGTGACGGCGGGCGGCAGCCCCAGCGTCAGCTCCGGATCGACGATGCCGAGCGTCACGGCGCAGCCGACACCGGCGATGTTCGTCTTGATGTCGTTTTTCGTATCGGTGATGACGCCGCCGGGCGTGCATTCGCTGCCGGTGCCGGCCGTCGTCGGGATGACGACGAGCGGAACGGACGGGACGGTCACAACGCCTTCACGACCGAAATACTGATTGATGGGCGGCGGATTGGTCTGGAGCATTTTGGCGCCCTTAGCCGTATCGAGTGAGCTGCCGCCGCCGATGCCGACGACACCGTCGACCTGTTCGCGGATACCGAGCTCGCCGGCTTCATTGACCGACCAGTCGGGCGGATCGGCCTGCACGCCGTCATACTCAACGGTTTGAAGACCAGCCGCATTGATGATCTTGACGATCTTATCGGCAATGCCGGAGTTCTTAATGCCCATGTCGTAAACGACGAGGACTTTCTTACAGCCGAATTCCTTCAGCTTATCGCCGAGCATTTTAGATGTACCCGTCCCGAATAGCAGCGGATTAGGGCTGGAAAATACACTTTGCATTGGTGCCTCCTTTATTGGTCGGCCGCGCAGCGGTCGTACGCCTTGGACAGAATATCGGTAACATCCGCCGCCGTAACGGGGCGCGGCGAGAAGAAGAAGTTCTGCGTCGCCATAATCTGCGGCACAGCCGCCAGCAGCTCGTCTTTCGAGCCGACGTACTGCGTCAGCTTCGGCAGCTTTACGTCGTTCATGAGGCGCGATACGGCGTCAGATGCCAGCTTGCCGATCTCATCGGGTGACGCGCCGGCGGGGACATCAGCGCCGAGCTTTTCGGCAATCTCGGCCAGCAGCGCCGGCACAGCCGGTGCGTAAAACTTAAAGATCTCCGGCAGGCACGCGCTCACAGCCGCGCCGTGCGGAATATGGAACATCATGCAAATGACCGCGCCGATGTCATGCGGAATGTTGCAGTACGGCCCGAGGATCGACATGGACGCCATCGTGGCCGCCAGATGCTGGCCCTCGCGCGCCTTAAGGTTTGATCCGCTATTAACGGCGTCGCGCAAATTTGCGCCGACTAGTCCAATGGCATGCATACCGAAAAGCTTGCTGAATTCGTTGGGCTGATTGGACACAACAGCCTCGACGGCATGGCACAGCGCATCAAATCCGGTAACAGCTGTGACAGCCGGCGGCAGTCCGAGCGTTAGCTCCGGATCAATGATGCCGAGCGTCACGGGGCAGACGAAATTTTCCTTGGTATTGTTGGCCGTGTCGGCGCACGCGCCGCCCGGCGTCACTTCGCTGCCGGTACCGGCCGTCGTCGGGATGACGATCAGCGGCTTGAGATTCGTCAAGTCGCCGGCCGGCGGCTTGGACGGCTGCGCAAAATACAGATTGATCGGCGGTGGATTGGACAAAAGCACGTCGACACCTTTGCCGGTGTCAATCGAGCTGCCGCCGCCGACGGCCACGACACCGTCGACCTGTTCGCTCACGGCCAGCGCCGCCGCCTCGTTAACCGACCAGTCCGGCGTGTCGGGCTGCGCGTTATCATACGAGACCGTCTCGATGCCGGCTTGGTGTATATTATCCAGGATGGTATCAACGATACCCGCTTGCTGTACACCTTTGTCAAACACGACGATGACTTTCTTGCAGCCGCGATTTTTTAGCTGCTCCCCGACGGTTTTCGATGAACCGCTGCCGTAAAGGACCGGGTTAGGACTGTTCCATGTGCTGTTCATGGCGCCACCTCTCTCAATTTTAGATGAGCTTACCGACATTTCTTAAACAGGGGCTTTACATTTTTAGCCCCTACCGATAGAATGTTTGTAAGAAAATACAATTGCTTAACGCGAAAACAAACTTTAAAACCTTATTCTAATCTAACTATATCATAGTGTATATGAAAACGCGTGACATGTCATCATTTGAAATAATAAATTACTGTTTTCTATTTCGTATGATATACCAAGTGCCGGCCAACGCCTCAGCGACAATATGGTGCTCATAATTGGGCGCTCTTGATGGTCGGTCGGTCGTTTGGGCGACGGACTACAACAAGATGTACAATAAGAAATTCGTCGGCTATCCGCCGGAAAACAATACGCAGCGCGGCGCCGGACAAACAAATTTACGGAGGTATAACTATGGACGCCATCAACGCCATCGTGCAACGAGAAAGCGTGCGCTCATACACGAGCGAGCAGATTACGGACAAGCAGCTGGATACGATCCTTGACGCCGGTAAAAGCGGGCCGGGCAGCGGCGCAATCCACTTCAGCGTTATCCAGAACGCCGCACTGATCCAAACGATTAACAACACGACGAAGCAGGCCATGCTGAACTCCGGCATTGAGTTTTCCGTCCAGCGCGCCTCGACGCCGGGCTATGAGCCGGTCTACGGTGCGCCGACGCTTATTCTGTTGTCGGCCGGCGACCGCAGCGCCATTCCAAACAGCTCTTGTGCGGCCGAGAACATGCTGATAGCCGCCACGGCGCTTGGACTCGGCTCCTGCTTTTTGATGAGCATTCGCGCCGCTTTCGCCGGTGAAATCGGCGACGAGCTGCGCGACAAGTGCCAAGTGCCGGACGGCAGCGATGTCGTCTGCGGCGTGATCGTCGGCAACAAGGCCGGTGATAAGTTCAAGTCGCCGGCGCCAAAAGTTCGCACGGTCAGCATGATCAAATAGCTGGCACTGTTGACATTTTCGGGATTCTACAATAAAATCAGTACGCAAAATAGATTAAGCAGACTGATCGCACAGGAGGAAAAACAATAAATGAATACGCAAAGACCGCTTGACGGTATCAAGGTCATCGACATGAGCACCTTCATCGGCGCGCCGGCGTGCGCCCGCTTCTTCGCCGAATTCGGCGCCGAAGTTATTAAAATCGAGGCCAAAGGCGGAGATCTTGTCCGTTTTAATGGTGTATCCGAGGGGCGTCTCGGCACGCCCTATGAGAACACGACATGGGATCTTGAAAACGCCCATAAGAAGGGTCTTGTTCTGGACCTGAAAGCCCCCGAGGGCCGCGAGATCCTTTTCAAACTGTTGGAAACAACCGACATCTTTATCACCAATTGGCGTCCGCAGGCCATCGCCAAGCTCGGTCTGGACTACGACAGCGTGAAAGAGAAGTTCCCCAAGCTGGTCTATGCTTCCTTCACCGGCTACGGCGAAGAAGGTCCCGACAAAAACCTCCCCGGCTACGACTTCACCGCCTTCTGGGCGCGCAGCGGTCTGCAGGGCACGTCCTATCAAAAGGGTACCGAGCCGATCAACCTCATCCCCGGCATCGGCGATCATACGACCGGTATGTTCCTGGCCGCGAGCATCATGGTCGCGCTGTATAAAGCCAAGGAAACAGGCAAGGGCGACAAGTGCGAAATCAACCTGCTGCACAGCGCCATCTGGACGCAGGCCATCAACATTCAGGCCGCGCAGTATCAAGATCTCGGCACGAAGTATCCGACAAGCCGCAAGGTTGCCGAAAATCCGTTCAACAACACCTACAAGACGAAGGACGGCCGCTTCATCCAGCTGTCGATGCCCCCGTTTGATGTGTTTTATCCCAAATTCATGCCGCTCATCGGCCGCGAGGATCTCGTCGGCAACGAGCGCTACACGATGAAGAGCATCACCGAAAACAAGCTCCACGCCGAGTTCATCGCCATCATCGAGGACGCCTTCGCCAAGAAGACGGCCGAAGAATGGGGCAAGATTCTCGTCGAAGCCGACGTGCCGCACTCCGTTGCGCGCGTCTGGGAAGAAGTGCTCGAAGACGAGCAGGCTTGGGCAATCGGCGCGTTCGAGAAGGTTAAATACCTTACCGGCGAGCGCACGATGGTCCGTCAGCCCGTGTCGATCAAGGGCGCGGAGAAGATTAAATACGCGCGCGGCCCGTTCCTGGGTGAGCACAGCGCAGAGATCATCAAGGGTCTCGGTTACACCGAAGAGCAGATGAAAGAGCTGCACGACAAGAAGGTCTACCTGACTTGGGACGATCAGCGCGAAAAGCTCGGCGGCAACCTCGACGAGGAAAAAAGCTACTAAAACCACACAACCAGACTACCGCTGATACTAAATAAGAGAGCCGGATGATGATTCGGCTCTCTTTTCTTCGGAGGTCCAAAGATATTATGGTTTATCTAGAGACACCGCGGCTTATCCTGCGCGATTGGACGGACGACGATCGGCGCGAATTTCGCCAAATGAACAGCGATCAGCGCGTTATGGAATTTTTTCCGTCAACGCTGACTGCCGCGCAGTCCGACCGTTTTTTTGAGCTGATACAGAACGAACTCAAAACGCACTGCTACGGCCTTTACGCAGCCCAGACGAAGCACGACGGCCGATTTATCGGCTTTATCGGCTTGCATCGAGCCGAATTTCCGTCCGATTTCACACCCTGCGTTGAAATCGGCTGGCGGCTCTGCTATGACGCGTGGGGCTACGGCTACGCGACAGAAGGCGCGTCGGCGTGCCTCCAGTACGGATTCAAGGCCACAACCCTGCATCGGATTTACAGCTTTACTGCCGTGATAAACACGCGCTCTGAAAACGTCATGAAGAGAATTGGTATGGTAAAAGTCCGTGAATTCGACCATCCGAGTATGGACCGCGACAGTCCTCTGAAGCGGCACGTCTTATATGCCGCCGACGCAACAAACACCTAGCAAAAAAGGTCTTTGAAAAATTCCAAGGCCTTTTTTATTTGACGATATTGGCATATATTGATAATATCGGCGTGAGTCTTTGCAAGGCGGTGTATAGTATGAAAACAAGAACACCCGTTTTTGTGTACATATTCTTCGCTATCATTTGCTGTATTGTTTTATACTTAATAACTATATTTATTTTGAACGCGCAGGTATACACCGATCCAAAAAAAGAACCCGAAGCCGTGTCAGTATTTCATGAGAATTATGAACGGTTCCAAAAGGTTGCAACGTATCTTGAGGACAATATGTATGAATTGGATGAATACTGCATAGATGATCACAACACTTCAGTTGTGGTGAATACAGAAATTGAAGATGACGTCCTTTATATACTTACAACGCTGGGCTGCAATTACATTAGTAATTCTGAGGATTCCGTGATTTTTTCTTGGTCAGGTAGTAGCCGTCGTAATCTTTTCAGAGAAGACTATTGGTGGATCTATATAACTTTTTCCAGAAAGCAACCCAACTTCTCGTATTCTGATAAACTAAGAAATGATTGGTACTATATCAGGCATTATGGTGTATAACTTGAACCCCTTTCTCTTGACAAAAACGCCGCTACCCATTACCATAAAACAATCAACAAACGATCGCTGCGCGAAGCCGCTTTTTGCCGCTTCAGGAAGTCGGGTGCAAATCCCGCGCGGAGCCGCCGCTGTAAGAGTACCAGCCGCGTTTTTTGGGGAGTTCCCCGGTCACTGTGATTTATCATGGGAAGGCCAAACGCCGGTGACGACGCTCGAGCCAGAATACAGGTGCAGGGATCGTGCTGCACAAAGCCGACGGACCTTCGGCCGGTGTGACGAAAGCACGCCGTGCTTTTTCACGCCTCTCCGAGCCGGAGGGGCGTTTTTCGTCGTCTGAAACACAGGCGATTTACGCCAATCGGTATGCACGACGGCCGCACTACTTACTCAGATTATGTTAACGCCTCTCGTACTGGAGTTGTTTATGAATCGGATACCCAGAATCTTAATTGCCGCGCCGCACAGCGGTGCAGGCAAAACGACCGTGACGCTCGCGGTCTTGTCGGCGCTGAAAAAGCGCGGGCTGAATCCCGTCAGCTTCAAATGCGGGCCGGACTATATCGACCCGATGTTCCACCGCGCCGTGCTCGGCATCCCCAGCTTTAACCTAGACCTTTTCTTTACGCCGCCGGAAACCGTCTGCGGCTTGATGGGAACGCACGCCGAATCGGCGGATATTGCCGTTGTCGAGGGCGTGATGGGCTACTACGACGGATCGGGCGACAGCGCCGAAGCCAGCAGCTACGCCATCGCCGCCGCGACGGATACGCCGACAATCCTTGTTGTCCCGTCGCACGGGGCGTATTTGTCGCTCGCGGCGACGATTCGGGGCTTTGCGTCGTTTCGTGACGACAGCCATATCGCCGGGGTTATATTGAATGACTGTTCAAGACAACTTTTTAACAAGCTCAAACCCATGCTTGAGCGCGAGACAGGCCTGCCAATGCTCGGTTTTCTGCCGCGCCGTGCCGACTGCTCCATCGGCAGCCGGCATCTCGGGCTCGTCACAGCCGACGAGATCGGCGATCTCGCCACCCGGCTCGACAGGCTCGGAGACGAAGCGTTGGAGAGCATCGATTTCGACCGGCTGCTCGCGATCGCGGGCGGCGCACCGCCTCTAGCTGGTCAGCTGCCCGATATTCAGCCCGTCACCGATACGCGGCCGCGCATCGCCGTTGCTCGGGATGACGCCTTTTGCTTTTACTACGAGGACAACCTGCTGCTACTGGAGCGCCTGGGCGCCGCGCTCCTACCGTTTAGCCCCCTGCACGACGCCGCGCTGCCGGACGATGCTTCGGCGCTGTATCTCGGTGGCGGCTACCCTGAGCTGTACGCCAGCGCGCTCAGCGCGAACACACCGATGCTTCACAGCATCCGCGACGCCGTCATCGGCGGTATACCGACGCTCGCCGAGTGTGGCGGCTATATGATGTTACACGCGTCTCTAGAGGACGACACCGGTACAGCCTATCCGATGGTCGGCGCGCTGCCCGGGCAGGCGTTTAAGACGGACAAGCTCCAGCGGTTTGGTTATGTCAACCTAACGGCGCAGACCGACACGATGATGTGCCGCGCCGGCGAGACGATCCGGGGACACGAATTCCACTTCTGGGACACCGCCGATACCGGCAGCGCGTGCACCGCGACGCGGACAAGCGGCACGAGCTGGCCGTGCGTACACGGCAGCGAGTCTCTATTCGCCGGATTTCCGCACCTGTACTTTTACAGCAATCCGCACTTTGCCGAAAGTCTTGTCAATGCGGCGGCAACGTATGCTGCGCAGCGCACCAACTAAACGACTGAAGGACTATAACGATGCTCTCTTTGTACGCACTGCTCATCGGTTTTATGCTTGATCTCATTATCGGCGATCCGATCGGATGGCCGCACGTCGTGCTCGGCTATGGCAAGCTGATCGTGTTTTTTGAAAAGCGCCTGCGCCGGATTTTACCGGCAACACCGCGCGGCATGCTCAGCGGCGGCATTGTTCTCGTCGTACTGATGTGCGTAATATCTCTTGGCGTCGGCATCGGGATTTTGTATGCCTGTCAGCGCGTTTCGCCCTACCTGCGGCTTGGCGTGGAGAGCGTTTTTGTCTGGCAGTGTTTGTCTCTGCGGTCGCTGCGCGTGGCGGGGCTGACAGTTTTCGAGCCGCTGAAACGCGGCGACCTGCCGTCGGCGCGTCTGGCTGTGGCTGAGATTGTCGGGCGTGATACGCAGAATCTCGATGAACCTGGCGTCGCGCGGGCAACCGTCGAAACAGTCGCGGAGAATACGAGCGACGGCATCATCGCGCCACTCGTCTTCATGGCGCTCGGCGGCGCGCCGCTTGGCCTTTTATACAAGGCGATCAATACAATGGACAGCCTCGTCGGCTATAAAAATGACCAATACCTATACTTCGGACGTGCCGCCGCGCGTCTGGACGACGTGTTTGGCTTCATACCCGCGCGACTGGGCGGGTTGCTGATGGCCGTATCCGCGCCGCTTGCCGGTTTTGACGGTAAAAACGCTTTTCGGATTTTCCGGCGTGACCGGCTTAATCACAAAAGTCCCAACTCGGCACACGCGGAAGCCGCCTGCGCCGGCGCCCTGCATATCCAACTTGGCGGCGATAATTATTACTTCGGTAAGCTTGTTCCAAAACCGACGATCGGCGACAACGACCGCCCTGTCGAGACCGAGGATATCCGCCGCGCCTCGCGCTTGATGTATGTGACGGCGTTCGTATGCGTACTGCTCAGTGTTATTATTAAAGGGGTGATTGTATGGCTTTAATCCACGGCGGTGACGTCGAGGGATTCCGGCTGGAATATGGGCGTGACCCGATCGACTTCTCGTCCAACTGCAATCCGCTCGGTGTGGCGCCTGGTGTGGCGGACGCCGTCCGCGGCGCGGCCGAATCGGCCGACCGCTACCCCGACCCGCTTTGCCGCCGTTTACGCGGCGCGCTGGCGGGCACCCTCAACGTCCATTCAGACACGATTCTATGCGGCAACGGTGCGGCCGATCTCATTTTCCGCTTGGCACTGGCCGAAAAACCAAATAAAGCGCTCGTCACCGCACCGACGTTCGCCGAATACGAGCTGGCACTGGACACGGTCGGCTGCTGTGTTGCGCGTCATCCGCTGTCGGCGTCGAACGGCTTTGCGCTGACCGATGAGCTCCTTGCTGCTGTCACACCGGAAACAGACATGGTTTTCATCTGTAATCCCAACAACCCGACCGGGAAAACTGTCGATCCGGCTTTGTTGCGTCAGCTGCTGGACAAGTGCGCCAAGACGGGCACCCTGGTCGTCGTTGACGAGTGCTTCAACGCTTTTTTAGACGAGCCGGACAAACACACGTTGCGTCCGTTGCTGCCGGACTATGACAACCTCTTAATCCTCGACGCATTCACCAAGCTGTACGGGATGGCCGGTATCCGTCTCGGCTATTGCCTGTCAAGCAGCCGCGCTCTGCTCAACCGGATGGCAGACGCCGGGCAGCCGTGGGCCGTCTCGTCGCTCGCACAGGCGGCCGGGATCGCCGCGCTGGGAGCACGCGATTACGTGGCCGCGGCGCGGTCACTGATCAAAACGGAGCGGCAATACCTAACCGCCGCACTGTCGCGGCTTGGAATTGGTGCGCAGGGGGAGGCAAACTATCTGTTTTTCACAACGGACATCAACGATCTGCCGCTCAAACTGCGTTCGCACGGCATCCTGATCCGAGACTGCTCGAACTACCCCGGGCTGGATGTCGGATGGTATCGCATTGCCGTGCGCACACACAGCGAAAACGCCGCGCTCATCGCTGCGCTCGGCGACCTAAATTAAACCAACAGGAGCAATAACATGGCAAAACCGATCATGATTCAGGGCACGACCTCCAACGCCGGTAAAAGTCTCACCTGCGCCGGACTATGCCGCATTTTCCGTCAGGATGGCAACAGCGTCGCGCCGTTTAAGAGCCAGAACATGGCGCTTAACAGCTTCATCACACACGAAGGGCTGGAGATGGGGCGCGCGCAGGTCATGCAGGCCGAGGCGGCCGGCATTGAGCCGTCGGTGCTGATGAACCCAATCCTGCTGAAGCCGACAAGCGACAGCGGCAGTCAGGTGATCGTTAACGGCGAGGTGTTCGATACGATGAGTGCCGGACGCTATTACGACGTCAAGCCCAAGCTCCGCGCCGCCGTCACCGAGGCCTACTCGGCACTTGCCGCGCAGCACGACATCGTTGTTATTGAGGGCGCCGGCAGTCCGGCGGAGATTAATCTTAACCGCGACGATTTCGTCAACATGGGCATGGCTAAAATTGCCGACGCGCCCGTGCTGCTCGTCGCCGACATTGACCGCGGCGGCGTATTCGCGAGCGTCTACGGCACCATCAAACTGCTCCCACCAGACGAGCAAGCGCGCTTCAAAGGCATCATCATCAACAAGTTCCGCGGCGACGTAACGCTGCTGCAAGACGGGCTACGCCAGCTTGAAGACTTGACCGGTGTACCGGTGCTCGGTGTCGTGCCGTACCTGACGCTTGACATTGACGATGAGGACAGCTTGTCCGAGCGGCTCGTGCGCTCGGTGACCGGCAAACCGATCGACGTAGCCGTCATACGTGTACCGCGCATATCCAACTTCACCGACTTCAACGCGCTCGGACGGTTGGAGCCGGTTGGCGTGCGATACGTCACGCGCGCCGAGGAGCTCGGCGTCCCCGACCTGATCATCCTGCCCGGCACGAAAAATACGATGGGCGACCTGCGCTGGCTGCGTGAAAACGGGCTCGAAGCTGCCATCGTCCATCTCGCTGAGAACGGTACGCCGGTCGCCGGCGTCTGCGGCGGCTACCAGATGCTCGGGCGCACGCTCAGCGACCCCGACGGCATCGAGGACGGCGGGGAGCTGCGCGGGATGGGGCTACTCCCCGTCGACACCGTGTTTGAGCCGCGTAAAACGCGCACGCGCGTCACCGCGCGGATATGTCCGTCAGACGGCTACTTTACTGGATTATCCGGCGCAGAGTTGACCGGCTATGAAATCCATATGGGGCAGACGACGCTGTCTGGCGGCGCGTCACCGTTTTGCGTTTTGTCGGACGGTCAGGCCGACGGCGCCGTCAGCGGCCGTGTGTTCGGCACGTACCTGCACGGCTTATTCGACGGCGCACTCTCCCCTGCCCTGACGGGTATCCTTTTGCGTGCAAAGGGCCTCGACGACGCGGTCGTCGAAAACGCCGACGATGCCGCGCATAAAAACGCCCAGTATGATCTTCTGGCCGCCGCCTTACGCGAGAATCTCGACATCGACCGTCTCTATGATATCCTGAATGCTTGAGCGCTCCGTCAACGCCTGAGACAATCCCCGATTGCGCGTTAAACGCGCAATCGGGGATTTTTCTGTCCGCTGATAGACCTTATCGCGCGACATTGCGATGCGCGCACACCGTGTTATGACAGTATTTCTATTTGTGGTATAATAAGAATAGTAAAAGACGCAACATAACAGCAGAAAGGGTGCTTGTCATGGCAGAAATTTATTTAGCCGGCGGATGCTTCTGGGGCGCGGAGAAATTCCTCTCGTGCGTCCGCGGCGTCACCGACACTGAAGTCGGTTATGCCAACGGCGCAACGCAAAACCCAACGTACGAAGATGTGTGCCGTCGCGGCACCGGTCACGCCGAGACGGTTAAGGTTGTCTATAATCCCGCCGTACTGCCGCTCGGGTTCCTGCTAAGCTTATTTTATGAAGCAATTGACCCGACGAGCGTCAACCGCCAAGGTAACGACCGCGGCGTGCAGTACCGCAGCGGTATCTACTACACCGACGCCAACGACCTGCCCGTCATTGAGCGCTCGATCGACGAGCTGCAAAAAACACTCACAAAGCCCGTCGCGATCGAAATCGCACCGCTTGACAATTTTGCCGCCGCCGAGGGCTACCATCAGAAATATCTCGACAAAAATCCAGGCGGCTACTGCCACATCGGCGCTTCGACGTTCCAAAAAGCCAAAGACGCCGTCGTCGACCCGACAGCGTACCAAAAAGCCGACGCGTCGGCGCTCAAAACGTCGCTGACGCCGCTCCAGTTTGACGTGACGCAAAACAGTGCGACGGAGCCGCCGTTTACGGGTGACTACTGGGATGATTACCGCCCCGGCATCTACGTCGACATTACCTCCGGCGAACCGCTGTTCACATCAACAGACAAATTCGAATCCGGCTGCGGGTGGCCGAGCTTCAGTAAACCCATCGACCCGAATGTCGTACGAGAAAAGCACGACACAACGCACGGGATGATCCGCACAGAAGTGCGCAGCCGCGCCGGTGACGCGCATCTCGGCCACGTCTTTAACGACGGTCCGCGTGATAAGGGCGGTCTGCGCTACTGTATCAACAGCGCGTCACTGCGCTTCATCCCGAAAGAGGACATGGATAAAGAGGGCTACGGCTATCTAAAAGACCTCGTCGAGTAATTCGTTTTCACCTATAAAAAAGCCGCCTTTCGGCGGCTTTTTCTTTTTAAAGCGTCCCGCTTTTCAGTTTTTCGGCGGCCGCTGCGATATCGTCGAGCCAGGCCTTGGCTGTCGCGTCGCTGGGCATGCGCCAATCGCCGCGCGGCGACAGGCACACCGAGCCGATCTTGACGCCGTCCGGCAGGCAAGAGCGCTTGAATTGCTGGGCAAAGAAGCGGCGATAAAACGTCTCGAGCCACTTCAGAATGACAGACGGTTCGTAAACGTCGTCAAACGCGAGCGTTGCGAGCTTGAGCGTTTTTGTCGGCGCAAAGCCGTTTCGGAGCATGTGATAGAGGAAGAAATCGTGCAACTCGTAAGGGCCGACGACATCCTCCGTCTTTTGTGCGATGGCGCCGTTTTCATCGGCCGGGAGCAGCTCCGGGCTGATGGGCGTATCGAGGATATCGCGCAGCGTGCCGGCAACATCTGCGTTGTCCGTCGTCTCGGCGTACCACGCGATCAGGTGCTTGACGAGCGACTTCGGCACACCGGAATTGACGCCGTAATGGCTCATGTGGTCGCCGTTATAGGTGCACCAGCCGAGTGCAAGCTCGGATAAATCGCCAGTCCCGACGACGAGGCCGTGCACCTGATTGGCAACGTCCATCAATATCTGTGTGCGCTCGCGCGCCTGCACATTTTCGTACGTCACATCCAGTATCGACGGATCGTGCCCGATGTCCTCAAAATGCCTGCGGCTCGCCTCGGCAATTGAGATTTCCCGCATCGTGACGCCGAGCTCGCGCATAAGCGTCAGGGCGTTGTTATACGTCCGATCCGTAGTGCCGAAGCCTGGCATCGTGATGCCCACGATGTTTGCCGACGATTCGCCGAGATAGCGCACCGCCTCCGTCGCCACGAGCAGCGCGAGCGTCGAGTCGAGCCCTCCGGACAGTCCGATAACAGCGTTTCGGATGCCGGTCTTGCGCATCCGTTCGCCCAGGCCGACCGACTGGAGCTTGAATATCTCGCGGCAGCGGTCGTATTTCTCGGCACGGTCACGCGGGATAAACGGGCGCGGGTCGACGATAAACGACGGCTCGACGTCGGGTGTGCCGGACAATTCAAACGAAACGGTCCTGTAAGCCCCGATATCGTCCTCGCCCATAAAGCTGTTGAATTTGCGCCGGTCGTTTTGCAGTTTTTCAACATCGATGTCGGCATAGATATACGTCGACTCGGCGGTATACTCGCTCTCTCGAGCAATCGCGTCGCTGACGGCGATGACGCTGTGTCCGCTGAAAACGACGTCCGTCGTCGTCTCGCCCTGCCCGGCAGACGCGAAAACGTAACCTGCGTAGCAGCGCGCCGACTGCTGGCGGATCAGCGCGCGCCGGTAGTCGGATTTTGTCACCGTTTCGTTGCTGGCGGAAAGGTTAACCAGCACATTCGCCCCGGCCAGCGCATGGCGCGAGCTGGGCGGCACGGGCATCCATAAATCCTCGCAGATTTCGACGCCGACGGTCACGTCGGCGCCGCTGTCACGAAACAGCAAATCCGCACCAAACGGTACAGATTGCCCGCACAGCGTGATCGTATCGCTCCGGCGCGTCACAGCGGAGGCAAACCAACGTTTTTCGTAAAACTCGTTGTAGTTGGGTATAAACGTTTTCGGCACGACGCCAAGCACGCGCCCGTCAAACAGCACCGCGGCCGCGTTGAACAGCTGATTATCGGCGCGTACCGGCAGCCCGACGACGGCGACAATCGCGCCGCCGTGTGTGGCGTCCATTATCGTCGCCAGCGCGTCTTCCGCCGCATCGAGCAGGCGCGACTGATGGAACAGGTCGGCGCACGTATAGCCCGTCACGGACAGCTCCGGAAAGACCATCACCTGCACACCGTTTTCTGTTACACCGTCTTTGATGAGCCGCGCGATCTCCGCGGCGTTTGAGGCCGGGTCGCCGACGCTTACGCGCGGCACGGCAGCCGCCGCGCGGATATATCCATATTGTCGTAATCTCATAATTGACCTCCGGCTGATGCCTTTGTCGTATCGTTTCAGTCCGCGCTCGTCATTAAAGCAAGCGTTATGTCGGCCGTTTTCACAAGCTCGTCGACAGTTGTAAACTCGTCGAGCGCGTGGCATCGGTTCATGGCATTGGCGACGACAAGACCCGTGATGCCCTTTTCCGCGATGATGTTATTGTCACTGCCGCCGAACGTCTGCACGAGCGACGACGTCAATCCAAGCTTGTTGCACACACGCTCAAACCGTCCGACGACGGTATGGTCGAGCGGCGTCTTATACGCCTTCGACACCGTCTCCGCCTCAAACGCGACCGTCGCGCCGAGCGCGGCGGCCGAGCGCTCAAACTGCCGCCCCACGCGCTCAACCTGCGCAACGGCCTTTTGATGATCGAGGCTGCGCACTTCGCCCTTGACGACGCAGGCGTCCGGCACGACGTTTGTAGCCTTGCCGCCCTCGATGATGCCGATATTGACGGTTGTCTCGTCGTCAACGCGCCCCATCGTGAGCATATTGATTGCGTCGGCCGCAGCGCCGATGGCGTGCACGCCCTTCTCGGGCGCGAAACCCGCGTGAGACGCCTTGCCGTGCATTGTCGCTGTAAATTTGATGATGCTCGGCGCCGTGTACGCCGCCGTACCGACAGGTCCAGCCAAATCTAGTACGTACGCCTCGGCAGATAGCAGTTTGGCAAAATCGAACTCGGCACTGCCTCGACAGTAGACTTCCTCGGCGACGGTGAACAACACCTCGACCGGTCGGTGCGGCAGCTTCTGCTCAGTAATGGCCGTCAGCGCCTCAAGCACAGCCGTAACACCCGACAAGTCATCCGCACCAAGCACGGTATCGCCGGCGCTCGTGATCGTTCCGTCGTCCGCGATCACGGCTTTTTTGCCGCACGAAGGCTCGACAGTATCAAGATGCGTGCAGAACAAAAGCGGGCTTGCGTCGTTAGTGCCGGGTAAAAATCCGTATATATTGCCGCAATCGCCGCCGATCGCCTCACCGGCGCCGTCCTCGACGACGAGCATCCCAAGCCGGCGCAGATATGCCTTGATAACGTCGCCCATCTTTCGCTCGCCATACGACGGGCTGTCGATGGTCACGAGCTTTGTAAATGTGTCGACAAGGCGAACCTCGTTGATACCCATAAATCCTCCAAACGGCAGATGATTATCTTCAACCGTTTTAAGCAATAATATTTCCTCTATTGACTGTAAATGATATCATATTTATGGTAAAATGAACAACGGTTTTTTATACACCGCCGTGCCGCGCGCGCGGTGGACGATACCCCATACTGATGAATGAGGTTTATTGACCATGCCCAGACAAAAACGTGTAGCCGCAATCCACGATATCTCCTGCTTCGGCAAATGCTCTTTAACTGTTGCGCTGCCGATCCTGTCAGCGGCCGGGATTGAAACGAGCGTCATCCCGACGGCTGTTCTTTCCACGCATACCGGCGGATTTGACGGCTATACTTATCGCGATCTTACAGAGGACATCCTGCCGATCGCCGCGCACTGGCAGTCGCTCGGGCTGCCGTTTGATGCGGTGTACACCGGCTATCTCGGCTCGTTTGAGCAGATTGCACTTGTTTCCGAGATCATCCGCCGTTTGAAAACACCGGAAACACTTGTCGTCGTCGACCCCGTCATGGGGGACAACGGCGAGCTCTACAGCTCGTTTACGCCCGAATTCCCGTCGGGGATGACGACGCTATGCCGCGAAGCCGACTTGATCGTTCCGAACATGACAGAAGCGGCGCTTCTGCTCGGTCGGCCATATGAACCTGGTCCATATACGCGTGAATATGTCGAAGAAACCATTATGGCTCTCAGCGCACTTGGCCCGCGTATGGTTGTTCTTACAGGCGTGTACTTTAACGACAGAGAGCTCGGCTCGGCCTGCTATGACAGAGACGACGGCAATATAGAGTACGCACTCAATCACCGTATTGACGGGCTCTATCACGGCACAGGCGACGTATTCGCCAGCACCCTGACAGCCGGGCTGATGCTGGATCACAGCCTGCTCAGCGCAGCGCGGATCGCCGTCGACTTCACGGTACAAAGCATCAAGCGGACGAAAAAGGCGGGGACGGACGTTCGCTACGGCGTCAACTTTGAAGCAGGACTCGGCACGCTCGCGCTTAAACTCAATTACGATTAAATTAAGAAGAGCAGCCGGCTGGCTGCTCTTCTTGTTTATTTACATGAATGTAACTGCACCGCTGGCGACGTTATACTTCGCGCCGACGACAGTCGTCTCGCCTTTGGCGATCATCTCGCTGACAATAGTGTTGCCGGCGATTTCTGCGGTGACGGCGGCGATATTTTCGTCCTCGCAGGCGGTGTAGGCGTCGGCCGCGCCGCGCGTCTTTTCCATCGACACCGCGATTTTGTCGACGATGGCTTTTATGCAGCCGTGCGCGTGCCCGCCGCCGTCGACGGTAGCCTTAACAGCGCCGCACTGTGTATGTCCCAGTACGACGATCAGCGGCACGCCAAGATGCTCGGCGGCGTATTCGATGCTGCCGAGTGCAATGTCGTCGACCACATTACCGGCCGTGCGGATGACGAACAGGTCGCCCAGCCCCTGATCAAACAGCAGCTCCGGCGCTACGCGCGAGTCGCTGCAGCATATGATGGTCGCAAACGGGTGCTGCCCGTTAGCGGATAAATCCTGACGGCGCGCAGCGCTCAGGTCGGTATCGGCTCGGCCGCCGGATACAAAACGGGCGTTACCGTCAATCAGCTTCTTTTTGGCTTCATTTGCGGTCATGCGTTTCACCTCAATGTAGTAGTCGCCTGCTATAGTATCAGTCGGCGGCGACGATTTCAAGGCAGTATATGAAATCGAGCTGTCAAAAGCCGCGAAACAGTTGTTTCGCGGCTTTTGTTTAGTCTAGTTGTTTATACAGCGGGTTTTTCAGGCTCATCAGGCTCGATACGACGCCCACGATGCCGACCAGCACAAACATCAGCGCAATGCCCGCGCCATCGCCCGTACCGACAAGCCGGCTCAGCGCCGACGGCACCGCGCCGTCAGAGTGCATCAGCGGCTCGAAAACGTGGTCGGCCAGCCAGCCGCCCAGTACCAATCCGAGCGGGATCGGGAAATACTGGAGCGTATCGCGCGCGGCGAATACGCGCCCCTGCAAATCAATCGGGATGTTCTCGCGCATCAGCGCCGACATGTTCGCGTTGACGAACGCCACCGGTACATTGCCTAGAACCGCCCCGATAATCCAGAGCATCGGACTGCGCCCGATCCCCCAGAGCAGTTCGCATATTAAATATGACGCCGCGAGGGCTGCGAAGATGATCGTGGTCTTTCGTACGCGCAGACGGATTATCGTAACAAGTACACCGCCGCAGAGGGTCCCAAGTCCAACAGCAGCACTGACCGTGCCGGAGATGGCTTCGTCGCCGCCTGTCCGGCTCAGAATCAACGCCGGCAGCGTCCCGTATCCTGTCATGAACGCCAGAAAATTGACGAGTGCAAAGAATAAGATCAGCCGCAGCAGCGCGCGTTTCGTTTTTAGAAAGCGTACGCCGTCCAGGCAGCTTTGCACGAACGGCCGCCGCTCATGCGGCGGTTTATCCCGATCATCCGGCAAACGGACGAACAACGCGAGCACGGCGACGGCAACAGCAAACGTGACAAGGTCGGCAGACAGAATCAGCCGGATACCGCCAAGCGCCAGCAGCGCTGTGGCTAGAAGCGGCGCGATGATCTCGGTGAGTGAGCGCGAGAGCGATAGTATCCCCCCGGCGCGCACATACTGCTCTTTCGTCGTGAGCAGCGTTACTGTGACGTACATCGCCGGATTGGAAAACGCACCGACGAAGCCGAGCGCGAGATTAACCGCGTACAGCTGCCATAGCCGAACGGTGTCTGAGCGGAACAGCGCCAGCATCGTCAGCGTTCCGACAGCGGCAAGGAGCTGACAAACCGTCAGCAGCTTTTTCTTGTCCCACCGGTCGGCAAGCGCCCCGGCGGCAAAGCAGAAAACGATTGCCGGCAGCAGGCTGCACGCCGTCAGGAGCGTCACGTCAAGCGTTTTGCCCGACTCGGCGTAAACGCGCAAGATTAGCGCGTATTTTGTCATCTGGGTGCCCAGCGACGAGACCGTCATCGCGCCCCAAAAGACGAGAAAGCTTCTGAGCTGTGTGATTGTATTTAGTTTCATAGTGGCTTTGCCCCTTCATTTGAAATGTTGTCAAATGATGCAAAGCCCGTTATCGGACGGCTCCGGCGCTCTTATGCGCGCCGCGCCTCCATGCAAATCCGCCCGATCAGGCTTTGCATGGAGCTGTGACAATGCACAACGGCAGTACGATCATAACGATAATTCTCCTAATAAACAAACTACCTGCATTAACTGCAGGTAGTTTAACACAAGATAATTCTAAAAGCACCAGTTTTTACTATTATCCGCCGAAGTTCCGGCCTTCGAACTCGACGCGGCGACGGATGTCGGCGCACAGCTCGCGGAATTCGTCCAGATCGAGCGACTGCGCCCCGTCGGACAGGGCGGTGGCCGGGTCATTGTGCGTTTCGATCATCAGCCCGTCGGCACCGACGGCGACGGCGGCGCGGCTGAGCGCTGGGACGAGGCTACGCAGTCCCGCCGCGTGGCTCGGATCGACGATGACGGGCAGGTGCGATTTTTGCTTTAAGAGCGGCACAGCCGACAGGTCGAGCGTATTGCGCGTCATCGTCTCGAAGGTTCGGATGCCGCGCTCGCACAGGACAACGTTGGGGTTCCCCTCAGACAAAATATACTCCGCACTCATCAGGAATTCTTCGATCGTGCTGGAAAACCCACGCTTGAGGACGATTGGCTTCTTCAGCTTGCCGACCTCCTTAAGCAGATCGTAATTTTGCATGTTACGCGCGCCTATCTGGATGACGTCAACGTCGTCAAACAGCGGCAGCTGCGTCTGATTCATGACCTCGGTGACGATCGGCAGACCCGTCGCGCGTTTGGCGGCGAGCAGGAACCGGAGTCCCTCGTCCTGAAGCCCCTGGAACGAATACGGCGACGTGCGCGGCTTGAATGCTCCGCCGCGCAGCAGCGTCGCGCCGCTTTGCTTCACCGACTCGGCAACGGCAACGATCTGTGATTCTCTCTCGACGGAGCACGGCCCGGAGATGATCTGAAAATACCCTTCACCGAACGTTACGCCGCCCACTTTGATGTGTGTATCGTCCGGATGCACCGTGCGGTTGACGGCCTTGTACGGCTCGGTGACGCGCTTACCGTACTCGACGATATCGTTGGTCTGCACCATAAAGTCGACGTCGATCTTCGCCGTGTTGCCGATCAGGCATACAACGGTATGCTCCGTGCCGGTGCTCATAAACGTCGAGCAGCCGGCATCCTCGATTTTTTTAACGAACGCGCCGACTTTTTCAGACGTCGCGTCTTTTTTCAGTACAAATACCATTAGGATAGTCTCCTTAACTATTGGCTTGACTGCGCTTAAATGTTTCTTGAATTATCCAAGCCTTATGAGATAATGATGTTGAATGAACGATCAGAGATATTGTTTGATGAGGTATGCGGATGATAAAAGCTGTATGTTTTGATCTGGATGACACGCTTATCCGAGAAATAAACTCCGTTATGTTCCTTTGCCTACTAAACGACAAAGCTGAGCAGTATTGGGAGCTGGAAAAGCTGGAACAACAGGGGCTGAACTGGATAGAAAGCGATCATCGTAAAGCACGTCTGATAAAAGGTTTACCTGAAAGGGTGCTATGCGAGCAGTTTGGCGCAATGATACAGCCACTCCGGCATATTGAAGCAACGATTCGACGGCTGAAAACACACCACATCCCAAGTGTCATTATCACTGCCGGCCCGAAACAGGTTGCCGGTATCGCCCGGGAAAAATGGGGATTTGACTATTCTTACGGCAGTGATTTCCAAACTGAGAACGGGATATTCACCGGTGATATCACGCACCACATCGGCGACTGCGGAAAAATTGACTGTGTTGAAGACTATTGTCGTAAGTATGATCTGAGCCGGCACGATTGCCTCGCCGTTGGTGACGGATCAACGGACATTCCGATGTTTGAATATTGCGGCAAATCAATTGCATTAAATGCATCGGACAGCGTTGCACAAAAAGCGACCTGCGCCATTCAAACAGATGATCTCCTGGATATACTGCCGCTTATTCTGCAATACACCTAAGCCTGATTATTCAGAAACGGCTTGTTTCATCGCGCGGACATAGTCCGCAACCGGCTTGATAGACTGCACGCCGGACTCTTCAACGATCTTCACGATTGCACTACCGACGATGACGCCGTCGGCATCCGCCGCGATTTTTTTCGCCTGCTCCGGCGTCGAGATACCGAAGCCGACGGCGCACGGGATGTCTCTGACCGACTTGACTACCCGTATCATCTCGCCAAGATCGGTAACGATCTCGCTGCGTACGCCTGTTACGCCCAGGCTCGACACGACGTATACAAAGCCCTCGGCTTCGCGCGCGATCATCGCGATACGCTCGTTCGACGTCGGTGCGATCAGCGAAATGAGCGCGACGCCGCTCGCGCGGCAGACGTCCGCAAGCTCGGCCTTCTCCTCAAACGGCAAATCGGGCACGATAATGGCGTCGATGCCCACGTTGCGGCAGTTTTGCATGAACCGCTCGGCCCCGTACACAAATATCGGGTTGACGTACGTCATAAACGCAAGCGGCACGTCGGTTTTTTTACGCAGACGCTGAACCATATCGAATATTTTATCCGTCGTCGTGCCGGACGCGAGCGCACGCGCGTCGGCACGCTGGATCACCGGCCCTTCTGCGACGGGGTCGGAAAACGGGATGCCTATTTCGACAAGGTCGGCACCGGCGTCCGCCATGGCAAGCACAAGCTGTTCCGTCGTGGCAAGATCGGGGTCGCCCGCCGTCACAAACGGGATGAAGGCTTTACCGCTTTTGAATGCTGCTTCAATTCTACTCATGGAGATCGACCCCCTTATACCGCGCGATAGCGGCCACGTCCTTGTCGCCACGGCCGGACAGATTGATAACGATGATCTGGTCCTTTTCCATTGTCGGCGCGAGCTTACGCGCATACGCAACGGCGTGCGCGCTCTCGATGGCCGGGATAATCCCCTCCAGCCGTGAGAGGTACTCAAATGCCGACACGGCCTCGTCGTCCGTGACGGGGACGTATTCGGCGCGGCCGCAGTCGAACAGGCTGGCATGCTCCGGCCCGATACCGGGATAGTCCAGCCCCGCCGAGATGGAGTAAACGGGCGCGATTTGCCCGTATTCGTCCTGACAGAAATAGCTCTTCATGCCGTGGAAAATACCGAGCGTACCGGTGGCCATCGTCGCGGCTGTCTCGGCGGTATTGACGCCGCGCCCGGCGGCCTCGCAGCCGATCAGCCGCACATCCGTATCGCAGATGAAATTATAAAACAGTCCGATGGCGTTTGATCCGCCGCCGACGCACGCGAGCAGCGCGTCCGGCAGGCGGTCTTCTTTTTCAAGGATCTGCGCGCGTACCTCGCGCCCGATGATACTCTGAAAGTCGCGCACAAGCGTCGGGAACGGATGCGGCCCCATGACCGAGCCGAACACGTAGTGCGTGTCATCCACACGTGCCGTCCACTCGCGCATCGCTTCGTTGACGGCGTCTTTGAGCGTCTCGGTCCCGCTCGTCACAGGATGGACCGTCGCGCCCAACAGCTCCATGCGGTACACGTTGAGCGCCTGACGGACCGTATCCTCGCGCCCCATGTAGATATCGCACTGCAAATCCATCAGCGCCGCCGCCGTCGCCGTGGCGACGCCGTGCTGGCCCGCGCCCGTCTCAGCGATGACACGCGTCTTACCCATCTTTTTAGCCAGTAGCACCTGACCGAGCACGTTGTTGATCTTGTGCGAGCCGGTGTGGTTGAGATCCTCGCGCTTGAGGTAAATTTTCGCGCCGCCAAGATCACGTGTCATCCGCTCGGCATAATACAGCAGTGACGGACGCCCGGCGTAGTCGCGTAAAAGCGCTTCCAGCTCATCGTTGAATTCGGGGTCATTATTATAGTGCTCATATGCGCGCTCAATCTCGATGAGTGCGTTCATCAGCGTTTCCGGGACATACTGTCCGCCGTGAACGCCAAAACGACCTTTCATGGTGCAATCCCCCTTGCAATCGTTACAATTTGACTGATTTTCATCGCATCCTTGCCGCCGTTCGTCTCCGCGCCGCTGCTTACATCGAGGCAGAACGGCTTCACAGAAGCGGCGTCATTTATATTATCGGCATTTATACCACCGGCGATGAAAAAAGGCTTGTTCAGCGGCGGGATCAGCGTGTAATCAAACGCAGTACCCGTGCCGCCGTAAGCGTTCTTATGATAGGTATCCAGTAAAAGATAGTCGCACGGCAGGCTGTCGGCCGCTTTAAGCTGCTGCGCTGACTGTACGCGAATCGCTTTAATGATCGGGCAGTCGACGTCGCGCTTGAGTGCGGCGATGTAATCTGCGTCCTCGTCGCCGTGCAGTTGTACGACGTCGATCACACCGCTTTTGCAAAGATGTACAATCTCGCTCGGGTCAGCGTTCACAAACACGCCGACAGCTTTTATGCCGGGGTCGAGCTTATTTTTCAGCTCAGCCGCGTATTCCGGTGTGACGCGCCGCCGGCTGTCGGCGAAGACGAAGCCGATATAGTCCGGCATCGCGGCGTTGACGGCCGCGATATCTTCCGGGCGTGTTAACCCGCAAATCTTGATTTTCATGACGAGCCGCCCTTCAGCTGGTCGAGCGCGGCTTTTTTATCGGTACTGCGCATGAGCGTTTCACCGATGAGCACAGCGTCGACGCCTGCGCCGCGCAGCCGTGCGACGTCTTGCGGTGAGGCAATCCCGCTCTCGGCGACGAAGACGATCTCGTCCGGCACGAGCGGACGCAGGCGGATGCATGTGCCGAGGTCAACTGTAAACGTCTTGAGATCGCGGTTGTTGACGCCCACGATCCGGGCCCCGGCGTCGAGCGCCGAGCGCACCTCGGATTCGTCGTGCGCCTCAACGAGGGCGCTGAGGCCGAGCGTATCACAAATTTCAAGATAACTGGCAATCGTCTGTGTGTCCAACAAGGCACAAATGAGCAGCACGGCATCCGCACCGAGCGTTTTCGCCTCATAGATCTGATACGCGTCGACGGTGAAGTCTTTACGCAGTACCGGCAGGCTGATCTGCTGCTTGATTTCTCTTAAATAATCGTCACTGCCGAGAAAGTATTCCGGCTCGGTCAGCACCGACACGGCGTCCGCGCCGGCCTTTTCGTAGTCGGCGGCAATGTCTAGATACGGAAAGTCTCCGGCGATCACGCCCTTGGACGGCGACGCCTTTTTCACCTCGCTGATGAACGAGACGCCCGGCTTTTTAAGCGCCGCTTCAAATTGGAAGTCCCCTTTCGGCATCGACAGTGCACGCGCTTTGATCTCATCGAGCGATACGGCGGCTTTACGCGCCTCGACGCGGCGGCGTGCAGCATCCGCAAGTGTGTCAAGAATCACGGGTGGCCTCCTTCGTTGCATCGACGAAGCGCTCGAGCTGTGCCGCCGCGCGTCCGTCGTCAATGATCGCGCTAGCAAGTGTGACGCCGTCGGCTATTGTCGCGGCTTTACCGGCGACATAAAAGCACGCGGCCGCGTTAAGCAGGACGGTGTCGCGCTTGGGTCCTTTTTCGCCGGAGAGAATCTGCCGCGCGATGGCGGCGTTTTCGTCCGGCCCGCCCCCGACGAGCGTTTCACGCGCAGACAATGTAAGCCCGACATCACGCGGATCAAGCGTATAGCCGGTGAGCATACCGTCCGGCGCGACTTCACAGGCCGTTGTCGTCGACGAGAGCGAAATTTCGTCCAGTCCGTCGTCGCCGTGGACGACGAGTGCGCGCGCCACGCCCATTTTCGCAAGTACCTCGGCCATCGGGCGCACGAGCGCGCCGTCGTACACGCCGAGCACCATGAGACGCGCGAACGCCGGGTTCGAGAGCGGCCCGAGAATGTTGAAAATCGTCCGGATTCCAAGCTCACGCCGGACGGGCGCTGCATATTTCATTGACGCATGATGGTTCGGCGCGAACATAAAGCACTGTCCGGCCGTTTTCAGCACCTGCGTCGTCTGATCGGCTGTCAGGTCAATGACGGCGCCGAGCGCCTCCAGGCAGTCGGCCGCGCCGCATTTACTGGAGACACTCCGGTTGCCATGCTTGGCGACCGGTACGCCGCCTGCGGCGACAACGAACGCAGTCACCGTCGAAATATTAAAGGTATGCGACTGATCGCCGCCGGTGCCTACGACATCGAGCGCGTCGCCGTCATACTGAACGCGCGCGCATTTTTCGCGCATGACGGTCGCGGAGGCCGTAATCTCGTCGACGGTCTCCCCCTTCATACGCAGCGCTGTTAAAAACGCCGCGATCTGCGCGGGCGACGCGTCACCGCTCATAATCTCGTCCATCGCGGCCTTTGCCGTATCGTATGGCAGATCCGTTCCTTCAACCGCCAACTTGATGGCTTCTTTAATCATTACTTGCCGCCTCCGATCTTCAAGAAGTTGCGCATCAGCTGCTCGCCGAGCGGCGTTAGCACCGATTCGGGGTGAAATTGTACGCCATAAATGTCCTTACCCGGATATACAACAGCCATCACCTCGCCGATCGGATCTTCGGCGATGACTTGCAGCACGCCGGGCAGCGTCTCACGCCGCGCAATCAGTGAATGGTAGCGCGCCGCGTCGATCGTCTCCGGCAGCCCATCGAACAAGGGGCTGGACGTATCGAGCGTGACGGCGCTTTTTTTGCCGTGCATCAAGCGCTCGGCGTGGGTGATCGTCGCGCCGAAGACTTCGCAGATCGCCTGATGCCCCAGGCACACGCCGAGCATCGGGATCTCGCCGCCAAGTTTGCGGATGACCTCCTCGCAGACGCCGGCATCCTTGGGATACCCCGGTCCTGGTGAGAGGATGATGTGCGACGGCGCGAACGCGCGGATTTCATCCGGCGTCATCGCGTCGTTACGCACGACGGTAACGTCCGCGTCCAACCCGCCCACGAGCTGGACAAGGTTATACGTAAAGCTGTCGTAGTTGTCTATTATAAGTATCATCAGTCGTTCACCTCGCTGGCGTTTTCGATCGCATTGATAACAGCACGCGCCTTGTTGGCCGCTTCTTCGTATTCCGTTTCCGGCACGCTGTCAGCGACGATGCCGCCGCCGGCCTGCACGGTGACCTTGCCGTCCTTTTTGACGGCCATACGGATCGCGATGCAGGTATCGAGGTTGCCGGTAAAATCGACGTAGCCGAGCGCGCCGCCGTACAGTCCGCGCGGCGCGTCCTCCAGCTCGTCGATGATCTGGCACGCGCGGATCTTCGGCGCGCCGGACAGCGTCCCCGCCGGGAGGATGGCTTCGACGGCGTCGAGCGCGTCGCAGTCGTCAAGGATGTCCGATTCGACACGTGAGGCAATGTGCATGATTTTTGAGTAGCGGTGGATCATCATATAGTCCATAACCTCGACGGTCTTGAACTTTGAGATCCGGCCCAGATCATTGCGCGCGAGGTCGACGAGCATGTTGTGCTCGCTGAGCTCCTTTTCGTCCTGGAGCAGTTCGTCTTCGAGCGCTTTGTCTTCTTCGTCCGTCGCGCCGCGCGGCCGTGAACCGGCAACGGGAAACGTTGCCAGGCGTCCGTTTTGCAGCCGCACGAGCGTCTCGGGCGACGTGCTCATAACTTCCATGCCGTCGATACGCATGTATACCATATACGGCGACGGATTCGTCGTGCGCAGTACACGGTAAGCGTTTAAAAGGCTGCCGTCGTGCGGGCTTTCAAATCGGCGGGAGATGACGGCCTGAAAAATGTCGCCGTCGACGATGTATTCCTTCGTCTTTTCGACCATTTCACAGTACGCTTCTTTGGTCACGTTGCACGTAAACCCAGCCGCCTTGCCGGACGGGACGGGCGCCAGCGGCGCCGCGTCGCCGATCATACGGACGATACGCTCCAGCTCTGCGACGGCTTTGCCGTAGCTTTCCATCAGGCGGTTCGTATGCATATTGACGATAACGCTGATTTTCTGCTTGAGATGGTCGTAGGCGATCACCTTGTCGAAAAGCATCAGGTCATAATCTTTGTCGCTGCCCTTTTGCAGCTTCAGCACCGGCTCGGCGTAGCCGTACATGTTATAACCGAAGTAGCCGACAAATCCGCCCGTGAACGGCGGCATGCCGTCGATCTTCGGCGCTTTATAGCCGGACAGGATCTCACGCAGCACGCCGAACGGCTTATCGGTCTTGACCGTCCGTTCCTCCTGCCCCGAGACCGTCACGACCCCGTCATGACACGTCACGCGTAAAACCGGATCGAACCCCAGGAAGGAGTAACGCGCCCATTTCTCCCCGCCCTCGACGCTTTCAAGCAGAAAATAACGTTCCGACTGCGCGGCAAGCTTGCGCAGCAGCTGGATAGGTGTCGTCACATCGGCGTAGATTTCCCGGCAAACGGGTATCGTATTGTACGTTTTGGCGAGCGCTTCAATCGTCTCGCAGCTTGGATAGATCATATCGCTTCACTCGTTTTCATTGATGGGATGAAAACTCCTTTCTGAAAAATAAAAAAAGATGGCTACCGGCAAAATAAAAAACTTCTGCCCCCCATGGGACAAAAGCTTAAAACTTCTGCGGTACCACCCAAATTGATGAATTAAATCATCCGCTCTTTTTGCATACCATCATATGCACCCTACTGATAACGGACAGGGTTCCCGTCGGCATCTACTCTCGCTCCGATTTCAAGCCGCCCTCGCAAGCCCATTCAAACAGATCTGTGATGCCGCATTCTCACCAATCGGCGGCTCTCTGGATACACTCGACGTGTTCTACTCTTCTTGCTCAAAGGTTTCATTATTGAATTAATGTACTCTATAATATGAAAAAACGGCGCAAATGTCAAGCGGTTTTCCATAAATGCGTTTTACACGCTTCAACAGATGGCAATCGGCATATAAATCGTTTTCAAACCGGTTGGATTGTGATAAAATTCAGCTGTCAGGAGGTGGACGGATGAAAATAGCTCTGATGATTCTTGCGGCAGGCTTATCCGAGCGCATGGGCGTACTAAAACCGCTCCTGCCGGTCGGTGAAATGAGCGCGCTCGCGCACGCTGTTGCGCTCGGGCGCACGGAGCGCGTACACATGATAACAGTCGTGACGGGCAGCCGCCACGAGCTGGTCGAGGCCGAGCTGCAGCGCTGCAAGGCCAAAAACGTCCGGCACATCTATAATAAGCATTACACGGACGGGATGTTTACATCGATTCAGGCTGGTGTGCATTCTCTGCCCGGCGATATCGACGCGTTTTTCCTGCTGCCGGTCGACTTGTGCGCCATCACGCCCGACACGTTTGAGCGTCTGATCGCCGCGTACCTGCTCACGCCGGAGCCGTCTGTCATTTATCCGACAGTTCGCGGTGAGCGTGGGCATCCGCCGCTAATCCCGATGCAGTTCATGGGTGGCCTCAAAGAATATGACGGACCGAACGGCATGCAGGGCTACTTGTCGGCGTTCCCCTCACATGACGTGGAAATAGACGATCCGGCTATACTCCTCGACATGGACACGCCGGCCGACTACGCGACGCTGCTGCGCCATCTCGGCTTGCCGACCTATCCAACTGAAGAGCACAGCCGGTCACTGATGAATAAATACGAGATGCCCGACAACATTAAAGAGCACAGCGAGCAAGTTTGCAGGGTTGCTTTAAAAATTGTAAAGCTGCTGCTGAAAAAGGGCGTAACGGTCAACGAGCCGCTGCTGATCTCCGGCTGTCTGCTGCACGACGTTGCGCGGCTTCAGCCTGAGCATCACGACGTCGGCGCAAAGCTGCTGCTGGCCGAAGGCTATCCCGACACGGCGATGCTCATCGCCGCGCATATGGATCTGCCGGACGGCTATGAGCCCGATGTGAGCGCACTGTCGCTTTTATATCTGGCCGACAAACTCTCGCGCGGCGGGCAGCTACTGTTGCCGTCCGACACGCTTGACAGCGTTAAAAAACGCTTCCGAGGCAACAAGCAGGCCATTGACAACGCCGCTGGTCGGCTCGACCGCGCGCAGGCAATCTTAGATATGCTGCGCGACCGGTACGGCATCCAAGCGTCGGACATCCTGTCCGGCTGACTTTGTGCGCGGCGCACGAATTAGACGTCGGTCGTTAGCGATAACGCCATTTACTTTTTAGGCATCGTTTGATAGAATTATTGAAAATGTCATAGCTGCGCCGATTGATGTCGGTATAGCTTTGAAAGGCCGGACAAGCATCCGGCACGAATATCGTCCATATCCAGGCCGACTGCGGCCAAATACATCGAATGTGAGGTTTTTCTGATGGTAACAAGACAGATTTTCATCGTCAACGGCGTGGAGCGACCGGTGGTATGCGATCCGGATAAAGATTCGCTGGCAACCGTTCTTCGCCGGCTGGGCTTGACGGGCGTTAAAGTCGGCTGCGGCACGGGCGTTTGCGGCGCGTGCTCCATCCTGCTTAACGGCGAAGTCATTCGCTCCTGCATGAAAAAGATAAAGGCCGTCCCCGAATACAGTGAGATTCTGACGATCGAGGGCATCGGCACACCGCAGAATCTGCATCCGCTGCAACAGGCGTGGATCACGTACGGCGGCGTCCAGTGCGGCTTCTGCTCACCGGGCTTCATCGTTTCAGCATATGGCTTACTCCTTAAAAATTTAAGCCCGACGCGCACCGAAGTCCGCGACTGGTTTAAATCACACCGCAACATCTGCCGCTGCACCGGCTACAAGCCGATTGTCGACGCCGTCATGGAGGCCGCAAAGGTCATGCGCGGCGAAGCCACGATGGCCGACATCACATTCGATTATGACAGCACAACAGAATTTTACGGTTCGAAAATGCCGCGCCCGTCGGCGCTGGGCAAGGTCACGGGCCTGACCGATTACGGCGATGATATTAAGCTGAAAATGCCCGAGGGCACAGCGCATCTGGCCGTCGTTTTGTCCGAGACGCATCATGCCAATATCGTCGATATCGACATTTCCGAAGCCGAGAAGATGCCGGGCGTCTTTAAGGTCATGACAGCTGAAGACGTCAAGGGCACCAACAATATGGCCGCCCCGGCACACACCCCCCGTCAGAAGGGTCAGGGCGTCACCGACTTCCCCGTCATCGCCGGCAAAAAGATTTGCCGCCGCGGCGACGTCGTCGCGCTTGTCGCCGCCGACTCGGAGGAGCATGCGCGCGCGGCCGCCAAGGCCGTCAAGCAAAACCTCGAGACACTTCCGGCGTACCTGACGTTCCCCGAGGCCGTCATGCCCAACGCCATCCAGCTGCATGAGTCTCTGCCGAACTTCTACATGGAGCAGCCTGTTTTCAAGGGCCGCGACACCGCCGAAGTTTTTGAAGAAGCACCGATCGTCGCCGAGGGCAGTTTCCACTCGCAGCACGAGCCGCATCTGCCGATCGAACCCGACGTCATGCAGGCGTACTGGGGCGCCGACGGCAAAATGACCATCCAGTGTAAATCACAGTCTCTGACGGAAAATATCGACGTTATCTCGCTCGCGTGCGGCATCCCGAAGGAAAACATCCGCATCATCATGAACCCCGTCGGCGGCTCCTTCGGCTACTCGACGAGCCCGAACACCTTTGCGCTCATTACGACGGCTGTCCAGAACCTCGATATGCCCTGTACGCTGACGCTCAGCTACGAGGAATTCAACCACACGACCGGTAAGCGCTCCGCGTCGTTCACGAACGGCCGCATCGCCTGCGATAAAGACGGTAAAATTATCGGCGCAGAATATGACATCGCGCTTGACCACGGCGCGTACGCCGTCGTCGCGAGCCTCATTTTCAACAACCTCGTCTCTGTCGGCTTCCACGGCTATAACATCCCCAACTTCAAGGCGCTTGCCCGCGGCGGCGCGACAAACCACGCCTTCAACACTGCTTACCGCGGCTTCGGCGCCCCGCAGATCTACACCACGACCGAAGCGCTCATCGATCTGGCCGCCCAGAAGGTCGGCATGGATGCTTGGGAATTCCGTTACAAGAACGCCGCGCGTCCGGGTGACATGACGATCAACTCCCGCCCGTACCACGACTACGTCTACCCCGACCTGCTCGAAAAAGCCAAGCCCTACTATGATGAATACAAAGCGGATGCCGAAAAGGCGAAGGCCGAAGGCCGTCACGTCGGCGTCGGCATGAGCATGGGCGGCTTCATTGTCACCATCGGCATGTTCGATCAGTCTGAGGTTGCCCTCGAACTTAACGAGGATGGGACGTTCACCCACTACAACACGTGGGAAGACGTCGGACAGGGCGGCGACATCGGCGCGCTGACGCACGCCGTCAAGGCGCTTGCGCCGCTGGGCGTGAAGCCGAGCCAAGTGAAGCTCGTCATGAACGACACCGAAACGTGCCCCGACACGGGCCTCGCCGCCGCCAGCCGCAGCCATTACATGGCCGGTAACGCCACGCTCGACGCGGCAGCCAAGCTCATGGAAGCCATGAAAAAGCCTGACGGCACCTACCGCACCTACGACGAGATGGTCGCCGAGAACATCCCGACCAAATATATCGGACACTACGACCAGTTCGACATCGGCCTGCCGCCGGGACTCGATCCGAACACCGGCGAGGGCGAGAAGAACCCGACCTACATGTACGGCGTCAACATCGCCGAAGTCGAGGTCGACGTTAAAACCGGCAAGACGCAGGTGCTCAAGTACACATGCGTATCCGATGTCGGTGTCATCGGCAACCGTCTGTCCGTTGAGGGACAGGCGTACGGCGGTCTGTCACACTCGATCGGCTTTGCGCTGACAGAAGACTACGGCGCACAGAAAAAGCACGGCAACATCGCCGGCTGCGGCATCCCGACGATCGACATGATCCCCGATGACTTCAACCTCATCTTCGTCGAGAACCCGCGTGAAGCGGGCCCGCACGGCTCGTGCGGCTGCTCGGAATGCTATCAGTCCTCCGGCCATATGGCTGTCATCAACGCCATCGACAACGCCTGCGGCGCGCGTGTTTACGCCCTGCCGGCCACACCCGACAAGGTCAAGGCCGCGTACGAAGCCAAGCAGCGCGGTGAAGACCTCACGCCGCCCAAATACTTCCTCGGGTCCGACTTTGAAGACGAGATGGAGCTCATCAAAGCCAACCCCATGTAACCCGAGCGCATCAATCACACCGTAAATACACACCATAATCGACAGGGCGCGCCGAAAAGCGCGCCCTGGGAACTATTTGACACCCACGGAAAGGACGACCAGCCTATGCAGCTTGAACAAGCAACCGGCTATGTAAAAGAGTGCTTCAGCGGGGAGCCGGCCTCCTGCTCGTACGCGTGCCCTTTCCGTCTTGACCTGCGTGCGTTCATGCAAAAAGCCGCAAAGGGCCGTTGGGGTGCCGCATATAAAACGCTTCGTAATGCTGTTGTATTCCCCGTTGTCGTCAGCAGGCTATGCCCGCAGCCCTGCCGCGATCACTGCCAGCGTGCAACGGTCGTCGGCGACGAGGCGCTTGCCGTGCGCGATCTTGAAGCGGCCGTCATCCGCTACGCGAAAAGCCGCAAGCCCGAGCAGTACACAATCCCGCCCAAGACGAAAACCGTCGCCGTCGTCGGCGCGGGACTGGGCGGGCTGTCTGCAGCGCTGAGCCTCGCGCAAAAGAAGTTCCCCGTCACCGTATTCAATCAGCAAAGCGGCTGGGGCGGCGTTCTGCGCGATCATCCCGACTGGGCGCTGTTCGACGAAGACATTGCCTTGCAGTTTTCCGCCGTCGAGACAGATTTCCGCTTTGATACCGCCATCACGTCACTCGATGAGCTGGCCGAATATGACACTGTTATTATTGCTACCGGCGACGGCGGTAACGATTTCGGCCTGAAGGATAGCTGGGACGAGGCGCTGCTGACAACCAGCGACCCGAAGGTCTTTTTGACCGGCGGTCTCGTCGGTATGGACGAGATGGACGCCATCGCCGCCGGTCCCGCCATGTCCAAAACGATCGAAGTGTTTTTACAGACGGGCCGGTCGTCTAAAACGCACGGCGACTACGACCGCTCAAAGCGCACGCGCTACCTCCGGCATAACGGCGTGCCCGGCGCCCCACTTGTCACGCCTGCGTCGCCTGACGGGTACTCGGAAGACGAGGCGAAGGCTGAGGCATCGCGTTGCATGCTCTGCGACTGCGAATACTGCGAGCGCAACTGCGAGATGCTCGAGTGGTTCCGTAAAAAGCCGCACAAAATCGGCGTCGAGGTCTACTCCGACGCCAATGTCAATCCGCCGTTCTCATCGCACACGATGACGCGCGAAGCATACTCGTGCAACATCTGCGGCAAATGCAAAGAGGTCTGCCCCGTCGACGTCGACATGGGCGCACTCTTGCAGTTTTCACGCGAGGATCGGTGGAAAACAAACAGCGGTATAGTACCGGCGCTGCATGATTATTGGCTGCGCGAGTTCGACTTCCATTCTGGCGAAGCCTTTATGGCCGCGCCGCCAAAAGGTCAGACGACATGCGAGTATCTGTTCTTCCCCGGTTGTCAGCTCGGCGCGGCCGAGCCGGATCACGTTATAAAATCTTACGATTATCTGCGCGGTCAGCTCGACATCGGCCTGATTCTCGGCTGCTGCGGTGCACCGGCCTACTGGGCCGGCGACCGGCAGCGTCTAGCGGACAATGCCGACCGGCTGACGGCGCTGTGGGCGCAATTCGGCAAGCCGACGTTCGTCTTTGCCTGCGCGTACTGCGAAAAGGTCTTCGACCTTTATATGCCGGACATTCCGCGCGTTTCTTTGTACGAGATTATGGCGCGTGACACGTCTTTCAAGCCGTCGAAGCCGTTCGATACGGCCGCCGTTTTTGATCCGTGCGCCGCGCGCGACGATGACGCGATGCAGTCCGGTGTGCGTACGCTTGCTGAGAATGCAGGCGTTACCGTCGAGGAGCTCGAAAACCGCAACCGCTGCTGCGGCTACGGCGGACATATCAGTCTGGCTAATCCCGGATTGTATAATCAAATCACCGAGCACCGCAAACAGGCCAGCGACAAGCCGTATGTCGTATACTGCGCCAACTGTCAGGAGGTTTTCCGGCAGGAGGGCAAAGACTGCGCACATATCCTGGACATGGCATTCGGGATCAACGCGGACAAACGCCGTCCCGATCTGCAATCGAAATGGGACAACAGCCGAAAGGTTAAATCGATGATGATGAAGGATTTATTAGGCGAAGAATTTATCCCGGAAAGCGCCGAGTGGAGCAGCCTGCAGCTCACGATACCGGACGCGCTGCTCGACGAGATGGATCGCAAGCTTATTATTGAAGACGATCTCAAGGAAGCCATCTGGCGCGCCGAAGCGTCCGGCGATATTTTCGTCAGCGACGACGGCCTGCGTCAGTGCAGCATGGTCAAATCCGTGCTGACATACTGGGTGCAGTACCGTAAAACAAGCGACGACACCTACGAAATCGTCAAGGCGTATACGCATCGTATGAAGTTCAATAAGGAGGGCTGAGACAATGAGCCAAAACGAAACCGTTTGGAAGTGCGGCAAGTGCGACGAGACCCTCATTAAGAAAAAGACGATGTTTTCGTACCTCGGTCATACGTTTTCGCACGAGGTCATGCGCTGCCCGAAATGCGGCAACGTTTTCATCCCCAAGGAACTGGCCGAAGGGCGCATGTCCGAGGTGGAAACGCAGATGGAAGATAAATAAAGCGTGTCTGACATACGCGAAGCCAACGTAACACTTGAGGACAAGTACATGACACAAACCATCCGACGGACGCAGAGCGTCTGCCCCATTTGCCTTAAACAGATACCGGCACGGCTCGTCCGTCGCGGCAGTGACTACTATCTTACAAAGTCTTGCCCGACCCACGGCGATTTTTCTGCCGTCGTCTGGCGCGGCACACCGGAACTCACCGAATGGACGGGCGACGGCTTCCCGGAGGAAACGGGCGGCACCGCCTGCCCGGACGGCTGCGGCTTATGCGGCGATCACCTGCAGAAAACCTGCTGTGTGCTGGTCGAGGTCACGTCACGCTGTAACCTCGGCTGTCCGGTCTGTTTTGCGCACAGCGGCGAAGCCGGCAGCGACGTCCCGCTGGACGATCTAAGAGCCATCTTCCGCCGACTTGTCGACGACGGGCGAACGTTTGTCCAGTTGTCGGGCGGCGAGCCGACAGTCCGTGACGATCTCCCGGAAATCGTCGCCGCGGCGCGGGACGCCGGCTGCGAGAACATCCAGCTCAACACGAACGGCCTGCGCCTCGGCGCGGAGCCCACTTATACCCGCGCCCTGCGCGACGCCGGTCTGTCGTTTGTTTTCATGCAGTTTGACGGCACCGAAGACGCGATCTACGAAAAGCTGCGCGGCCGACCGCTACTGGCTGAAAAGAAAGCAGCCATCGACGTCTGCGCGGACAATCTGCTCGGCGTCACACTTGTACCGACGGTCGTTCCCGGCGTCAACGACCATAACATCGGCGCGATTGTCCGATTCGGTCTTAAACGCTCCCCGGACGTACGCGGCGTACATTTTCAGCCTGTGAGCTATTTCGGACGCTATCCGTCGCCGCCGTCCGACGCGGATCGGATCACCCTGCCCGAGATTATCCGCGCCATTGAGACGCAAACGAACGGCAAAATCAAAGTCTCCGACTTCGGGCCGTCCTGCTGTGACCATCCGCGCTGTTCGTTCCACGGCGATTTTGTCGTTTTACCGCGCGGCATGGTGCTGCGCCTGTCGCAGAAAAGCGGTAAAAAGTCGTGCTGCACGCCGTCGGACGCGCATCTAAAAAACCGCGCGTTTGTCTCACGCCGCTGGAAGCGGACGAGCGGCGCGGCGCCGGACGACCCCGACGCCGACTATCAGGATATCGACACATTTTTAAGCCGCGTGCACTCGCACGGGTTTACCATCACCGGCATGGCGTTTCAAGACGCCTACACCCTCGACATCGAGCGGCTGCGTCGATGCAGCCTGCACGTATATGACAATGATCGTATCATTCCGTTTTGCGCCCGATATTTATCCGGCGTCAACGCGCTGGAGAGCTAAAGATGAGCAATATTTACGAATCCGATCTATTCGCGTCGCGTCCGGGGCGTTCGATGCATCCCGGCGGCCTGCGTCTGACAAACCGTGCCGCGCGTCTCGCCGGTCTGCGCGAGGGGATGCTTGTGGCCGACATCGGCTGCGGTACGGGCGAGACCTGCGCCTTTTTAGAGGAGAAATACGGTCTGCGCGCGATTGGGCTCGACATTTCCGGCACACTCGTCACCGAGGGGCTCGGCCGCCATCCCGGACTTGAGCTGATCCACTGGGACTGCCTGACGTTTCCCTTTGAGCCGGACAGCCTTGACGCGGTGCTTTTTGAGTGTACGCTGTCCGTCATCGGCCACGCACCGGCCGTACTCAGCGACGCTGCCGAGGCGCTCAAGCCGTCGGGGCTGCTGATCGTTTCAGACGTGTGCGCGAAAACCGCCGGCGACATGCTCTCCGGGCGGTCTGTAACAGTAGACGCGCTGGAAGCCCAGATCACCGCCGCGGGATTCACCATCGCCGTCAGCGAGGATCATACGGCGGCGCTGCGCACCTACGCCGCCGAGCTGGCAACGTACGACGGCGTAAAACCGCTCGCCGCCGAGCTGCTTGGCAATTGCGCGGGCTGTCAAAACGTCCGGTTGTCCCATCTCGGATACCGGCTGATCATCGCCAGACAAAACGAACGGAGCTAAACTGTCTTATGACTGCCATTACCCCGCTCGAACAATGGATATCAGAAAAAACCGGCATCGACGGACGTCCGGAGCCGCTTCCCCTGCGCGCATATCAGTTCCAGATGCTTCGCAAAACGCTTAGACATGCGCGGCAACACAGCCGCCATTACCGCACCGCGCTCGACAGCATTGATATCGACGCCATTGCGGATGTAGCCGATTTATCGCGTCTGCCGTTCACCGCACCTGCCGATATTGCTGCCGATCCCAACGCGTTCTTATGCGTCTCACCGCGCGAGGTTGAGCGCATCGTCACGCTGTCCACCTCCGGTACGACCGGCAATCCCAAGCGTGTTTTCTTCACCCAGGACGATCAGGAGCTGACTGCCGACTTTTTTCATCGCGGCATGGAAACGCTCGTGGATCAAACCGACTGTGTGATTGTTTTTATGCCGGGGCAGACGCCCGGCAGCGTCGGCGCACTGCTAAGCGACGGGCTTGGTCGCATCGGCTGCAAAACCATCATTTACGGCCCGATCCGCGATTATGCCGACGCACTCGATACGATGATCCGCGAGAAGGTCACCAGTCTCGTCGGTATCCCGTCGCAGATACTCACACTTAGCCGCTACAATCCGTCCAGACACGGTGCATTATCTTTACGCACGGCACTGCTCAGTGCCGACTACGTGCCGGAAGCGGCGGTTAAGTCGATTGAAAAGGCATGGGGCATCCGCGTGTTTGAGCACTACGGCATGACGGAAACGGGGCTCGGCGGCGCCGTCGCGTGTTCCGCGCACGACGGTTACCACATGCGCGACGCCGATCTGCTGTTCGAGATCGTCGACCCGATCACCGGCGAGCCCTTGCCGGACGGTCAGTGCGGTGAGGTCATTTTTACGACGCTGACGCGGCGTGGCATGCCGCTCATCCGATACAAAACGGGCGACCGCGCCCGCATTCTCACCGAGCCGTGCCCGTGCGGCACCGTCCTGCGGCGGCTCGGACGCGTCATGGGGCGTATCCATGAGACGGTCGCGCTCGGCGGCGGGAAAACGCTCTCGATCGCCGCGCTCGACGAAGCGATCCTGCCCGACACGTCAGTGTCCGCGTATACAGCGGTGCTCACGAAGGACAGCGACCGCGACAAGCTCACCGTCACCATCCGCTGCGACGCGCAGCCGACCGATCTCGGTGCGCTTGAAACCTCTTTGCGCACGGCCCTGCCAGACTTGTTCGGTCCTGAACTGCTGCTTGATGTGCGTGTAGGTGACGCGGCCTTTTTTACAACAGGTACATTAAAGCGGCAGATTGCCGATCATCGAAATCCATAAGAAAGCCGGAGACGTATGAAAAAGATTGCACAAACAGCCATCAAATTACTCAAAAGCGGCACGGGCTTCGCACAAGCCGTCATTTTAACGAGCAGCGGCTCGACACCGCGCGAAGCCGGCGCGAGCATGCTCATTCTAGAGGACGGAACCATCGTCGGCACGGTCGGCGGCGGTGTACTTGAAGCACACATCCAGAAGCTCGCCAAAACCGTCATCGCCGACAAGAAGTCCGCTGTAACCGAGTACGTCCTCGAACAGACGGGCGCTGCCGCCATCGGCGCGATCTGCGGCGGCCGGGCGACGATTCTGATCGACTACATTGACCCGGCCGATGCGTCGAACCTTGACTACTTCGGGCAGCTGTACCAATCGGTCCTGTCGCCCGAGCGGTCATACCTGGCGACCGTCGTGCCGACGGCCGGCCCGCTCGCGCCGCGCAACCACTGCCTCGTTACGGACGAGGGCGTCCTGTCCGGCGGCGATGCGTTTCCCGACGCGGTCAAGCAAGCCGTACGTGACGCCATCGAGTGCGGCAACACCGTGACGAAGGGCGCGTCGTATGACGTGTACTTGTTCCCCATCGGCACAGACGGTACTGTCTACATTTTCGGCGCCGGGCATTGCGGCGAAAAGCTCGCGCACGTGCTGCACACCGTCAGCTTCGGCACCGTCGTCATCGACGACCGCTCGGAGTTTGCCAATACTACACGTTTTCCCGAGGCCGACGAAATCGTCGTACCCGGCAAAATAGACGAGCCGTTCGATTCGCTCAGCTTTAGCGCAGACAGCTACATCGTCATCGTCACGCGCGGGCACATGCACGACGAGGTCGTGCTGCGCCGCGCGCTGAAAACGAGCGCCGGCTACATCGGCATGATCGGCAGCCGAAAAAAGCGCGAAACCATCTACGAGCACCTGCTCGCAGACGGTTTCACAAAGGACGATATTGCCCGGGTACACTCACCCATCGGGCTTGACATTGGCGCAGAAACACCGGAGGAGATCGCCGTAAGCATCACCGCCGAGCTGATTCAATGCCGCGCGTCGCAGCGCGAATCCGACTAACCACGATTTATCCGCGGCAGCCGTTTTTCGTATACAGATAATTATACAATATGCCGTGCCGCAGCTCATCCGAGATGATCTCGGTCATGATATTGAACTGTGTTCTGTTTTGCATCGCGTACAGTATTTGGCGGTATTTACGCACGGCGTTCTGCTCGCCGATGAGCGCCCGGGCGAGGCCCTGGCAGTAATTAGCCGGCGGCGTGAACTGCTCCTCCGGAACGCTTGGCACATCGGTGCCTGTGAGGTCGTGGTATAACCGGCGGAATAAGCTGAAGTGCCCGATCTCGTCGTCACGGATACCGGCGATGATCTCACGGTCGGATTCGTACGGTGCCTGAGAAATCAGCCACGTGTAAAACTGCCGGTCGGCTGTTTCGCCGCCGGTGGCGTCAACGATGAGCTGCAGCGCATGCTGCAAATTTTGCGGATAGGTAAAAATATCGGCCTGTGCGCCCGGCGCACTTTGTCCGTATGTATCGGGATAACCGTTCATTAAACGCATCTCCTTTCCTGTTGCGCTCCACTATATGCGCAAGCGGACCGCAGTATGCGTCGGGACGGCTTCCCAACTAAAATAAAGAGGTAGCACTATGAACGCTGTTGAAACCTATGACGTCGCCATCATCGGCTGCGGTATTGCCGGCATTTACGCCGGATTTGAACTGCTGCGCCTGCATCCGTCGCTGCGCGTCGTGATGCTGGAGCAGGGCACGGACATCCGCCATCGCAGCTGTCCGATGATTACCCGCAAAACCGCCGAGTGTGTCGGCTGCCAAAGCTGTGCGATCATGCGCGGTTTCGGCGGTGCCGGCGCTTTTTCGGACGGTAAATACAACTTTACCACAGCGTTCGGCGGGTGGCTGCGCGAGTATCTGCCGGACGAAGAGATTATGGCGCTTATCGACTATGTCGATGCCGTCAATATGCGCTTCGGTGCGACGGATGAGGTTTACTCTACCGACAGCGACGCGGCGCGCGCGCTGGGTAAGCGGGCGCTTGAAAACGATCTGCACCTGCTGGATGCAAAAGTCAAGCACCTCGGTACGGAGAATAATCTGCGCATTTTGACCAACATCTTCGAGTTCATGGCCGATAAGGTGACGTTTCACTTCAACACCACCGTCGATAGTATTAATAAAACGACGGACGGATACCGGCTGAAAACGTCTGACGGCGATATCGCTAGTAAGTACCTGATTGCTGCACCCGGTCGGTCGGGCGCGGAATGGTTCGCCGCTGAATGCACCAAGCTCGGGCTGGAACTGATCAACAATCAGGTCGACATCGGCGTACGCGTCGAGCTGCCGGCGGCCGTGTTTGAGCACATCACGAGCGCCGTGTATGAGTCGAAGCTGCACTACCGCACAAAGCAGTACGGCGATCTGGTACGCACCTTCTGCATGAACCCGTACGGGCACGTCGTGGCCGAAAATGTCGACGGACTGATTACCGTCAACGGGCACAGCTACGCCGATCCGGCGCTGCAAAGCCCCAACACGAACTTCGCGCTTTTGGTCTCCAACCGCTTTACCGAGCCGTTCAAGGAGCCGTACAAGTACGGTAAACACATCGCCTCACTGTCAAATATGCTCGGCGGCGGCGTCATTATCCAGCGCTTCGGCGATCTCCTCAAGGGCATCCGGACAAACGAGCAGCGCCTGTCTAAAAGCTTTGTACAGCCGACGCTTCAGGCAACGCCTGGCGACCTCGGGCTTGTACTCCCCAAACGCCATATGGACAACATCGTTGAAATGCTCTTCGCGCTCGATAAAATTGCACCCGGCACGGCTAACTACGACACGCTGCTGTACGGTGTTGAGGTTAAGTTCTATTCGTCGCGGCCGCAGCTGACGCCATCTTTAGAGACGTCATACGACGGCTTCTACGCCATCGGCGACGGCGCAGGCGTCACGCGCGGTCTTGCGCAGGCGGCTGCCAGCGGCGTCATCGCCGCACGGTCGATTGTCGACAAGCTCTCACCGGCATAATAATCATCTCAACAAAAAAGCCCCGACGACTGTCGGGGCTTTTCCCATTGTATCAACCGATCCCGCACGATCCGTGTGTAATCGCCGCGCGCGCCGTACCGATGAGCGTAGCCTGCGCCGCCGAGACAAGCTCGACGCGGCGCTTCTGTCCGTCTCCGCCGCCGCTGACATAGCGCGAAAAGGTATCGGCAAAGCCATGCAGCTTGTGAAACGTCGATCCCTCGGCGGCGACGCGGACAGGCTGGCCTGCAGATTGCCCCTGGTGCGTTTTATCGATCGCCGCAGTGACGGCAGCGGCGGTCAGCTTCGCCGCGCGCTCATATAGCCGCACAATAACCGTCTGTGCGGCAGCTACGTCGCCCTCAGCGCGGAATATCGGCGCGAGCACACCGTCACCACCGATGACGAAAGCGTCTGTCTCCGGCGGCGAGAGGGCGCCCAGACGTTCAAGCGCCTGACGCACATCCGGCTGAAAAATTCCGGCATCCGCCGCACCCCGCAGCGTGCGCAGCACAAGGCTGCCGAGGTATCGGCCACTCGTCATCTTTTCGAGGCGGTGCGCACCGGGATCGGCTGTCGCCGCGTCAAGCGCCCGGTCGAACGTGCCCTGCCGGGCGCGGCCGAAGCCACCGGCCTCGGTATTGACGATCATGGTGTCCGGCTCAAAGCCTGAGACTTTAGAAATCGCCGTCGTTTGTTCAACATAGCTGAGGTTCATGCCGGTACCAAGAACAAAGCCGACCGACGTCTGTTCGGCGCCGAGCAGGACGGCTGCCGTATCGTTGAGCAGCGTCGCCGACAAGTCACGCTGAACGCCGAGTGCGCGCAGCGCCTCTTTGATGCCGTGTGCGATCATCGCCCCGGCGCCGCCGGTGACCTGAACCTCCTTGCTGAACGAAATCAGCCGCCCGTCGCGATCCGGCCCAACGGCCACCGCATGCGAAAAGCAGATACCGACATTATTGCTGTGCTCGATAAGCGGCCGCAGCTTATCGGCAATCGCGCGGAAAAATTCGTCCATCGTGATCTCGCTCATCCGCCCGGGGACAGGCGACGTATCCGAGCGGACGATCTCCATCCCGCCCGATGTGTACCGCACAAGCGCCGTACGCAGGTTTGTACCGCCAATATCGACGACAACTGCCGTCTGGCCGTCGCAGAGCGCGCCGTCTGGCGAGAGGTATGTCGGCAGCATCGCCAATGTCGACGGCTCGCCGGCAAGACCGCGCATCATGTCGCGCTGAAAATCGTCGTATATGCTGTGAAAATCAACGCTGTCGGGATGCATCCCAGACTCTTTTAAAAACGCCTCTACTCTGCTCACACTGTCCAAAACCGTTCTCCTGTCGCCGTTTGCCGCGCCGGTATCGGCACGGCTTTCTATCTATACTTCAATATACCGCGTTTGCGCGGATTTTTTAAGGTGCCAAGACGCCGAATTGTCACCTTTTACAAATATCAGTGTCGAATTTAACGATTTTGCCCCATTTACCGCTGCTTGACCATTGACGCGTGACGGCACAGCGTATAAAATCAATAATATTTCAACCGACAATTTTTCACCGAAGGAGGAAGGCTGATGCTGGATATCTGTTTACCCGGCACCGGCGGCATGGTGCCGCTGCCGGAACGCTGGCTGAGCTGCTGCTGGATCGAGTATCAGGGCAAGGCCCTGCTGATCGACTGCGGCGAAGGCACGCAGATTGCGCTGCGCGAAGCCGGCTGTAAAATGAGTCGGCTGGAGCTTTTACTGGTCACGCATTTCCATGCCGACCACATCGCCGGCCTGCCCGGTCTTCTCCTGACGCTTGGCAACAACGGCCGCGAAGCGCCACTGACGATCATTGGCCCGCGCGGTCTCAAATCGGTCGTCTCGGCGCTGACCGTCATCGCGTCGGCGCTGCCGTATGAACTGAAGCTGTATGAAATCACAGACGACGATCCCGGTTATCTCGAAAGCGACGAGCTTGTTGTGTCGTACCTGCCGCTCGATCACGGTACGCGCTGCTACGGCTATCGTGTCGGTCTCAAGCGCAAACCCGTGTTTAATCCCGAAAAAGCCGCGCAGCTGAACATCCCGAGAACGCTGTACCGCACCCTGCACGCCGGTCAGTCCGTCACGCTTGACGACGGACGCGAGATCCTGCCCGAGCAGGTCATCGACGCACAGCGCCCACCGATCAGTGTCTGCTATATGACCGACACAATGCCGACGCCGCAGATGGCCGATTTCGCGCGCGGCGCTGATCTCTTAATCTGCGAGGGCATGTACGGCGACAGTGAGATGCGCTCAAAAATGGAAGAAAAGGGACACATGGTCTTTGCCGACGCGGCGGCAATCGCCAAGTCAGCCGGCACTGATTGGCTGTGGCTGACCCATTTCAGTCCGGCAATGAAAAAGCCGGCAGAATATCAAAACGCCGTCCGGGCGATCTTTCCGCACACACGTGTCGCGCATGACGGCATCCGCGTGACGCTGACAGGCGAAACAGCCGGGCAAAGAGGTAAATCATGAATACAAATATCCGAAAGCTGACGTATACGGCTGTCGCTGCCGCCATTATTTTTGTCATAACGTGGACAGTGAAGCTCCCAATCCCGGCCACGAGCATTGGCTATATCCACCCTGGTGACGCGATGATTTTCCTCTCAGCCTTCCTGCTCGGCGGGCCGCTGGGCGCCGCTGCGGCCGCCGTCGGCAGCGCTATTGCCGACGCCGCCGCGGGATATGCGATCTATATCCCAGCAACGTTTATTATTAAAGGACTGATGGGGCTATTGGTCGGCTTTATGGCACGAAAAAAATCGTTTGGACTGTTTGTATTTGCCTGTATTATCGGCGGGGCTGTCATGACGGCCGGATACTTTGTCTTTGAAGTTGTGCTGTACGGCATCCCTGTGGCTGTTCCAAATTTGCCATTCAACCTGGCCCAGGCAGGCGGCGGAGTCGCAATCGCACTGGTGCTGTTCCCGGCTATTAAGCGGATCGACGCCGCGGCGCACTTCGACGAGCTGCGACGCTAACGGTACGGTTCTAGCAAAAAGCCCCCGGACGATGTCCGGGGGCTTTTGATATAGGCTATGAAACTTTATTGACCGGGCCTTTCGGCACATTGTTCACGCGCCGTTCAAAGCGATGAGTATATACGACCTTAAGTAAAATCGGTGTGATCATCGTCGTGAGCAGTACTACAAGGATCGTCGGCAGGAAAACCTCCTGCGTAATGATTTGGGTGCACAAGCCAAGGTTACAGGTGATGATCGCAACCTCGCCGCGCGAAATCATACCGACACCAACCTGCAGCGACTCGCTGTTTTCAAATTTGAACAGCTTCGCCCCAAATCCACATCCGGCGACCTTACCCACAACAGCAACAACAAACATCACGGCTGCGATCAGTAAAACCTTGCCGCTAAGTCCTTCTCGTGTCGCCGTCAGACCGACGCTGGCGAAAAAGATCGGCGATAAGAAGCCGGACGAGAGAATCTTGACACGGTGCTTAAAGTATTCCTTGTGGTCGAGCTGGGAGATAACGAGCCCGAATACATACGCCCCAGTGATGGCTGCGATGCCGACTTCCTCGGCTAAAAACGCCATCAGTACCGCGCCGGCAAGTGCAAACGTAAACACCGCGCGCGTCGGCCGCGTCTTTTTCAAAAACCGACTGACAAGCTTAGGCAGGAAAATAACTATCAAAACCGATACGCCGCAGAACGCGACGATCTCGACGATCGTCATTACAAGCGAGGTGCCCGCGTCACCGCTGTTCACGTATGCAATCAGAACGGATATCAGCAGTAGCCCGACAACGTCGTCGATCACGGCCGCACCTAGTATGTTAACGCCGCCGCGCGTGCGCAGCTTCCCAAGCTCGTTGAGCGTCGCCACGGTGATGCTCACACTCGTCGCGGTGAGGATGACCCCGATAAATATGTTCTGGATGGGATCATTGAAAAAGATAAACGCGCAGGCCGTACCAAGCACCAATGGTACAACCACACCAAATAATGCGATGACAAGCGAGGACTTGCCGGCTTTCTTGAACTGATCAACGTCCGTTTCAATACCGGCGAAAAACATCAGCAGGATGACGCCGAGATTGGCAAGCATTTCAATGCTGTCGTCTTTCTGAACAAGGTTAAAAACGATCGGCCCGAGTATTACACCGGCCAGCAGCGCGCCTAAAACCTCCGGCATTTTGATTTTTCGACACAATATCCCGCCGATTTTTGTTGCAACAAGGATAATAACTATTTTTATCAGTGTATGATCCAGCTGTGGTTCCAGTTCCAATTTCAGTTCTCACCTTTTCAACAAATTCTCCAAAATACTGAATTATAATTATAGCAGGGTGTCCAAAACGTGTCAAAAACAAGACAATTTGATATGGTTTTGCAACTAACTGCAACATCCTATTCAATTATTCGCTTTTTAAGCACGCTTTTAGCAGGAATATCAATTATTTTGAATAATCCTATTGACGCACCTTCATTTATATGTTACAGTAACAACAAATGAAGAAGCTGATTTAGTGAGATTGCTCAATTGGCAAAGGCGCCGACCCGTTATTTTTATGGGTTTGCGCTATTTTTTATTTCTCTTTTACTCTTTTACTGGCTCATAGCTTCTTTGTTTTATGCGCATACCTCTTTTGCGACCCACTCTCCCACCTCTCTCAATATGGCAACGAAGCCCTGCCGCGGCAGGGCTTCGTTGCCATATTGCCGTAAAAACCATTTTGGCTGCGAGATCAATGATATTTCGTAGTAAATGATCTAAATATTTGTAAATTCAATTTAATTTCCCTTTTACCCTTGAATTTTTCCGCGCTTAATGCTATAAATGTTAGGAAAATATATATTACAGCAATGGTGCTGTCGGCAAGGGCGTCGAGTCACCCAGGTGACTCTGCGCCCTTTTTTATATATATTTTATTTTGAAGAGGGGTTTATATGGAAACAACTGTAATCATGAATACCTTATGGGTCCTGATAGCGGGAGCGCTAGTGTTCTTCATGAACCTGGGTTTCGGCTGCGTAGAGAGTGGGTTTGCGCGCCAGAAAAACACGGTTAATATCCTTTCGAAGAACTTTATCGTTTTCGCTGTCTCGTCGCTTGGCTTCTTATTGCTGGGCTGGGGCCTGATGTTCGGTGACGGCAACGGCTTTATCGGCCTGAAGGGGCTGTTTATGGTCTCTGGTGCTGATAATTCACCGTCCGTCGACGCGTACGAAGGCGTCTACAAGTCAATCTCATGGGCCAACGTACCATTATGGGCGAAGTTTTTCTTCCAGCTCGTATTCTGCGGTACGGCAGCGACTATTGTATCCGGCGCCGTGGCCGAGCGTATTAAGTACATCTCGTTTATCGCGTTCTCGTTTATTTTGACATTACTCATTTATCCGATCGTCGGCCATTGGATCTGGGGCGGCGGCTTTCTCGCCAGTGCCGGCATGTGGGACTTTGCCGGCGGCACGGTCGTCCATTCCGTCGGCGGCTGGGCCGCGCTCGCGGGCGTCATCGTGCTCGGACCGCGTATCGGTAAGTACAGCAAGGACGGCAAGATCAACCCGATCCCCGGCCACAACCTGCCGCTGGCTACAATCGGTGCGTTCGTACTGTGGCTGGGCTGGTTCGGCTTTAATCCCGGCTCCACCATGGCTGCCGATCCGACATCTATCTCGCATATTTTCATCACAACAAACACAGCCGGTATTGCCGGCATCCTGACAGCGACAGCAACAGCATGGATCGTCATCGGCAAGCCCGATCTCGGTATGTCGATCAATGGTCTGCTGGCCGGCCTCGTGGCCATCACGCCAGGGTGTGCGTTCGTCAGCGTGCCAAGCTCACTGCTCATCGGCGCGCTAGGCGGCGTCATCGTCGTTCTAAGCGTTCTGTTCTTTGACCGCCGCAAGATTGACGATCCCGTCGGCGCATTATCTGTCCATCTTGTCAACGGTGTATTCGGCACACTGTGCGTCGGCTTGTTTGCCCAGAGCGCCATCGGCGGCACGCCGGACGGTCTGTTCTTCGGCGGCGGCCTCGCTTTCCTCGGCTCGCAGGCACTGGGTGTCGTGGCTGTCGGCGGCTTTGTATTCGTCGCATCGATGCTTGTATGGTTTGCTATCAAGGGCACAATGGGCCTGCGCGTCAGCGCCAAGGAAGAGATCGAAGGGCTCGACATCGGTGAGCACGGCAACCAGGCGTATCCCGATTTCGTCACCGTCGACTACACAAGCGCTTCTGAGTATCTGGAAGACGCGCTTGTACCGCCGGGTGTTGAAGCGCATGAAGTCACACCGAGCACGCCGGCTGTCCCTGTTGAGCAGGCTGTACCGGTTCATGACAGATCCACCCCGGGTGCCAAGATTACGAAGGTTGAGATCATTCTCAAGCAAAATAAGTTTGAGACACTCAAAAACGCCATGGATAAGATCGGCATTACCGGCATGACTGTCACGAACGTCCTCGGCTACGGCGCTCAGGGCGGCGTAACGGAGTACTACCGCGGCGTCGAGTTCGAGACGCACCTGCTGCCGAAGGTTAAAGTCGAAATTGTTGTAAGCAGTATCCCTGTGCGCACGGTCGTCGACACGGCGAAAAAAGTGCTGTACTCCGGCAACATCGGCGACGGCAAGATCTTCATCTACGACGTTGAGAACGTTATCAAGATCCGTACCGGCGAAGAAGGTTACGATGCACTTCAGGACGTAGAGTAAGCTACCCCCGTCTGTTTGGATTTGACCGGCAAATGAATAAAACCCCTGCTTTCCGGAACATCGGAAGCAGGGGTTTTTATACGGCTGAGTTGCGGGCTTGGTACTCTGGTAATCTATTTCCTAGAATAGCATTTGGTTAGACGCATGTATATATAGAAAGTAAAAGGCAGCCCGTATGGGCTGCCTTTTTTGAGTTGGCATTTACCTATCGTCCCGGGCCGTCTCCAGCCAAGTATTGTGGGCACGAGTGAGCTTAACTGCCGTGTTCGGAATGGGAACGGGTGGACCCTCACCGTTAATAACACCAACTATGTAATCGGTATCGTAACCGAATACTACAACAATATGCGCGCTTTGTCAAGACGTGACAAAGGAGTAATTCAAATGACCCGTAGGAGAGTCGAACTCCTGATTGCGGCGTGAGAGGCCGCCGTCTTGACCACTTGACCAACGGGCCGTCGTCCTCGCGGGTACGCTTGTTTGTGACCCCGTCCGGTGCTCATCGCCCCGAGGGGTGAAATACACCTTCAGGGACTCGAACCCTGGACACCCTGATTAAGAGTCAGGTGCTCTACCAGCTGAGCTAAAGGTGCGCGTCGTCGCGGATTCCGCTAAGTCTCGCACCGCCGCAAGCGGCCATGCTCGCTCGCTTCATCGCTCCGCCTTTCCCAAATTAAACCCGCTTCGCTGGGCTTTAATTTGGTCGGTTAGCAGTGATTGTTTACACCCTGAAAACCGAACAATGATTACTTTGTGACATCCCTCAAGGCTATTTGCCTGCATTTCCAGGTCAAGCCCTCGGGTTATTAGTATCGGTCAGCTAAACACGTTACCGTGCGTACACCTCCGACCTATCAACGATGTAGTCTACATCGACCCTTACTCCATAAAGGATGGGAGAACTTATCTTAGGGGGAGCTTCACGCTTAGATGCTTTCAGCGTTTATCTCGTCCATACTTAGCTACCCAGCTATGCCGTTGGCACGACAACTGGTGCACCAGAGGTATGTCCATCCCGGTCCTCTCGTACTAAGGACAGCTCCCTTCAATTCTCCTACGCCCGCAACAGATAGGGACCGAACTGTCTCACGACGTTCTGAACCCAGCTCGCGTGCCGCTTTAATTGGCGAACAGCCAAACCCTTGGGACCGAATACAGCCCCAGGATGCGACGAGCCGACATCGAGGTGCCAAACCTCCCCGTCGCTGTGGACGCTTGGGGGAGATCAGCCTGTTATCCCCAGGGTAGCTTTTATCCGTTGAGCGACGGCATTTCCACGCACATACCGCCGGATCACTAACTCCAACTTTCGTTACTGCTCGACCCGTCGGTCTCGCAGTTAGGCTCGCTTATGCGTTTGCACTCATTGCACGATTTCCGTCCGTGCTGAGCGAACCTTTGAGCGCCTCCGTTACTCTTTAGGAGGCGACCGCCCCAGTCAAACTGCCCGCCTAACAGTGTCCCCCGACCGGATTCACGGCCGCAGGTTAGAAATTCAGTAACACAAGGGTGGTATTCCAACGTTGCCTCCACCCAAGCTGACGCCCGGGTTTCTTAGGCTCCCACCTATCCTATACATGTATTACCAAACTCCAGTATTAAGCTACAGTAAAGCTCCATGGGGTCTTTCCGTCTAGTTGCGGGTAACCGGCTTCTTCACCGGTACAACAATTTCGCCGGGTGGGCTGTCGAGACAGTGCCCAAATCGTTACGCCATTCGTGCGGGTCAGAACTTACCTGACAAGGAATTTCGCTACCTTAGGACCGTTATAGTTACGGCCGCCGTTTACCGGGGCTTCAATTCAGGGCTTCGGATTGCTCCTAACTCCTCCTCTTAACCTTCCGGCACCGGGCAGGCGTCAGCCCCTATACGTCATCTTTCGATTTAGCAGAGACCTGTGTTTTTGGTAAACAGTCGCTTGGGCCTTTTCACTGCGGCCACCTTTCGGTGGCTCCCCTTATCCCGAAGTTACGGGGTCAACTTGCCGAGTTCCTTGACAACCCTTCTCCCGTTGGCCTTAGGATTCTCTCCTCATCTACCTGTGTCGGTTTGCGGTACGGGCACCTCAGATATACCTCACACCTTTTCTCGCCACAGAGCATCGCCGACTTCCCTACTGATGTTCGGTCCCTTACGCCCCGGTCGACCAACGCCGGGGTTCGGCTATCTCCATGTGTCAGTGTGCTTAAATCTTTCGGTGGTTACGGAATTTCAACCGTATGTGCATCGACTACGCCTTTCGGCCTCGCCTTAGCTCCCGACTTACCTTGGGCGGACGAACCTTCCCCAAGAAACCTTAGATTTTCGGCCATTATGATTCCCACATAATTCTCGCTACTCATTCCGGCATTCTCACTCGTATACAGTCCACGTGTGCTTCCGCTCACGCTTCACCCCGGTATACGACGCTCCCCTACCCCTGTGTCAAAGACACAAGCCCAAGCTTCGGTTATATACTTAGCCCCGTTACATTTTCCGCGCAGAGTCACTCGACCAGTGAGCTATTACGCACTCTTTCAATGAGTGGCTGCCTCTAAGCCAACATCCTGGTTGTTTTTGCAACTCCACATCGTTTTCCACTTAGTATATATTTGGGACCTTAGCTGTGGGTCTGGGCTGTTTCCCTTTTGACTGCGAAACTTATCTCACGCAGTCTGACTGCTGTTCATCAATTATGCGGCATTCAGAGTTTGATAGAGTTCAGTAACCTCGTCGGCCCCTAGCTCATTCAGTGCTTTACCTCCGCTAATCTAAAACAACGCTAGCCCTAAAGCTATTTCGGGGAGAACCAGCTATCTCCGGGTTCGATTGGAATTTCTCCGCTATCCACAAGTCATCCGCCACCATTGCAACGGGGGTCGGTTCGGCCCTCCATGGCGTTTTACCGCCACTTCAGCCTGCTCATGGATAGGTCACCCGGTTTCGGGTCTATTACATGCAACTTCATACGCCCTGTTAAGACTCGGTTTCCCTACGCCTTCGGCACTTAATGCCTTAAGCTTGCTGCATACAATAACTCGCCGGACCATTCTACAAAAGGTACGTCATCACACATTAACGTGCTCTGACTGCTTGTAAGCACAAGGTTTCAGGTACTATTTCACTCCCCTCCCGGGGTGCTTTTCACCTTTCCCTCACGGTACTGCTTCTCTATCGGTCATCAGGTAGTATTTAGGCTTGGAAGGTGGTCCTCCCGTGTTCCCACCGGGTTTCACGTGTCCGGCGGTACTCTGGATCCCCACTAACAAAATTCGGTTTTCGTCTACGGGACTCTCACCCGCTATGGTCGGCCTTTCCATGCCGTTCGACTAACCTATTTTGCCGTTATGTGGGTCCAAACCCCACAAAACCGAAGTCTTGTGGTTTGGCCTGCTCCGCGTTCGCTCGCCACTACTAGCGGAATCTCGGTTGATGTCTTTTCCTCGCCCTACTTAGATGTTTCAGTTCGGGCGGTTCCCCACGTACACCTATTTTATTCAATGCACGTTGACAGAGTATGGCTCTGCCGGGTTTCCCCATTCGGAAATCTACGGATCGATGCGTATGTGCCGCTCCCCGTAGCTTATCGCAGCTTGTCGCGTCCTTCGTCGGCTCCTGATGCCAAGGCATTCCCCTTGCGCTCTTTGTAGCTTGACCTGTTGCCGCCGCGGTTTTCACCGCAACGACTCTTAAGCTATTAGTTCTCAATGTTAAGAATTATGCAGGCAATTTGAAAACACTTGCGTGTTCTCACAGAAGTTCGAAATCGTATTGTTACCCTTTTTTGTCCGACGCTTCCGCGTCAAACGTTTGTTCCACAATCATTTTCGCTTTGTACGCACGCTTCCGTTTCCAGATGCGCGCGCTCTGTTGCCTTGCTTTTTGTCACATTTTTCGTCATTGTTCAGTTTTCAAGGTGCAAATTCCAGTTTCTGTTGAAACCAGATACCGACGCTTAACAATTTAAGCACCCGTATCCGTTTTCACAGCCGATGAAATTAAGTGGGCCCAAGTGGACTCGAACCACCGACCTTACGATTATCAGTCGTACGCTCTAACCAGCTGAGCTATGGGCCCTTATAGTTGCTAGCCATTCTTCTCGTTACTAGTATAGGGCTTTCGTCTTATTGTTGCTCATTTCCCCCGACTACTAACTACCAGTAACCTTTTCTAGTAACTAATTGGTGGAGATAAGCGGGATCGAACCGCTGACCCCCTGCTTGCAAAGCAGGTGCTCTCCCAGCTGAGCTATACCCCCGCGGCAAAGAAGAAATGCGCATAAGTATAGTGTACCCTCTAAATTAAACAATGTAAGTTAGTAGACGCTGTGATAAGGACTGACCTAGGAAGTTATGTTGGGATGGTTACCAACATGGTCTCCTTAGAAAGGAGGTGATCCAGCCGCACCTTCCGATACGGCTACCTTGTTACGACTTCACCCTAATTACCAAACCCACCTTCGGCCGCGCCCTCCTTACGGTTAGGCTACGGACTTCGGGTGTTCCCGGCTCTCATGGTGTGACGGGCGGTGTGTACAAGGCCCGGGAACGTATTCACCGCGGCGTGCTGATCCGCGATTACTAGCAATTCCGACTTCACGCAGGCGGGTTGCAGCCTGCGATCCGAACTGGGACGCTTTTTGGGGATTTGCTCCACCTCGCGGTATTGCCTCCCTCTGTTAAGCGCCATTGTATTACGTGTGTAGCCCAGGACATAAGGGGCATGATGATTTGACGTCGTCCCCACCTTCCTCCGTTTTGTCAACGGCAGTCTCGCTAGAGTGCTCTTGCGTAGCAACTAACAATAGGGGTTGCGCTCGTTGCGGGACTTAACCCAACATCTCACGACACGAGCTGACGACAACCATGCACCACCTGTCTCTACTTTCCCCGAAGGGCACCTAATGCATCTCTGCTTCGTTAGTAGGATGTCAAGCCCTGGTAAGGTTCTTCGCGTTGCTTCGAATTAAACCACATAATCCACTGCTTGTGCGGGCCCCCGTCAATTCCTTTGAGTTTCAACCTTGCGATCGTACTCCCCAGGTGGAATACTTAATGTGTTAACTCCGGCACGGAAGGGGTCAGTCCTCCCACACCTAGTATTCATCGTTTACAGCGTGGACTACCAGGGTATCTAATCCTGTTTGCTCCCCACGCTTTCGCGCCTCAGCGTCAGTTAATGTCCAGCAGGCCGCCTTCGCCACTGGTGTTCCTCCTAATATCTACGCATTTCACCGCTACACTAGGAATTCCGCCTGCCTCTCCATCACTCAAGAACCACAGTTTCAAATGCAGTTTGAGGGTTAAGCCCCCAGATTTCACATCTGACTTGTGATCCCGCCTACACGCCCTTTACACCCAGTAAATCCGGACAACGCTTGCCACCTACGTATTACCGCGGCTGCTGGCACGTAGTTAGCCGTGGCTTGTTTTCCAAGTACCGTCACGTTCTTCGTCCTTGGTCAAAGAAGTTTACAACCCGAAAGCCTTCTTCCTTCACGCGGCGTTGCTGGGTCAGGCTTGCGCCCATTGCCCAATATTCCCCACTGCTGCCTCCCGTAGGAGTCTGGGCCGTATCTCAGTCCCAATGTGGCCGATCAACCTCTCAGTCCGGCTACTGATCGAAGCCTTGGTAGGCCATTACCCTACCAACTAGCTAATCAGACGCGAGCTCATCCTTCGGCGATGAATCTTTGGTATTCAGTTGATGCCAACCGAATACGTTATGCGGTATTAGCAGCCGTTTCCAGCTGTTGTCCCCCTCCGAAGGGCAGATTGCTCACGCGTTACTCACCCGTCCGCCACTAGGTAGTCTCCTCACTTGTCCGAAAACTCGTTTGGAGGTACCCCGTTCGACTTGCATGTGTTAGGCACGCCGCCAGCGTTCGTCCTGAGCCAGGATCAAACTCTCAATAAAATGGTATCTTAAATGCCGAAGCATCTAAAAACGTCTTTCATTGAATGCTAAATCTAGCTACTCAAAGTATTTTTATAGTTAGCCCTGCGGTCGCTGACAACGCCGCGAGCCAACTTAAGGTCCCTTTTCACTGGTAGTACATTGACCACAGACCGGGCGGTCTGTTGCCTGCACTTCCATTTGGTGCGTTTTTTCGCTTACATTGTTTAATTTACAAGGTACACTCGCCGTCTCGGCACTGCCGTTGTTTGTGCTTTTTACGACGTTTTCGCCTTTGTCGGCGGACTTTAAGATTACCACACTTGGTGCCCTTTTGTCAAGCTCTCTTTTGCATCTTCTTTACATGCAATTGCTGCCTGACATTGTCCGCCGCCTTGGCTCTCCCGCATCCTCTCTTGAAGACGCTCAGTTAATATACCACTACACCTATACCATGTCAACCCTTTTTTGCCCCCTTTCGTCACCTTTTTTTTCAGAGTGAATTTTCGCGCTTAAAGGACGCCGCAGCGCTCCTTGCTTTTGCACAAAGAGTACATTATAATATAGAGCATTATTACTAAGGTCACGTCTAGTGACGAGGTCATACATTAGCCAGAGCGCACTTACCCGCAGCAAAGGAGTTCGACCATGCCAATTAAAATTGCAGACGCGCTTCCTGCAAAAGATATATTAGAAAATGAGAATATTTTTGTCATTACAGAAAACCGTGCTATTCATCAGGACATCCGGCCGCTGAAGCTCTTGATCCTCAACCTGATGCCGACGAAAATCGTCACGGAAACGCAACTGCTGCGCAAGCTGGCAAACACACCGCTTCAGATCGAAGTCGAGTTCCTGCAAACGAACAGCTACGCACCAAAAAACGCCGATCCCGAGCACCTAGCCTCGTTTTATACGACATTCGACGCCGTCCGCCACCGCCACTTTGACGGCATGATCATCACCGGCGCGCCGGTCGAGATGCTTGAATTCGAGCACGTCGACTACTGGCCGGAGCTGTGCGAGATCATGGCGTGGTCGTCGCGCAACGTCCACTCGACGTTTCATATCTGCTGGGGCGCGCAGGCGGGGCTGTACTACCACTACGGCATCGACAAGATTCCGCTGCCGAAGAAAATGTCTGGCGTGTTCCCACATACGGTTTTAAAGCCGCAGTCGCCGTTTTTCCGCGGCTTCGACGATGTATTCTATATGCCGCACTCGCGCTACACGGGTGTACTGGAGGAGGACATCCTCAAGGTGCCGTCGCTCGAACTGCTGTCGACATCATCGGAGGCCGGCGTATTCGCCGTTAAGAGCGAGGACAACCGCCACTTTTTCATCACAGGCCATCCCGAATACGACCCGGAGACGCTCGCCATCGAATACGAGCGCGACGTGGAGAAGGGCCTCGAAATCGACATCCCTAAAAACTACTTTCCAAATGACGATCCAAATAAACGCCCCGTCGTCACCTGGCGGGCGCACGCGCAGCTTTTATACACCAATTGGCTCAACTATTACGTCTATCAGACAACGCCGTACGATATTGATGCAATCGGCAACTAACGCAGCGAAAGGCCGCCCTTGTGGCGGCCTTTTTATATTATGCTTTTTTGGTTATCCGCAACCGTCAACGCCGCAGCAGATCACGGGCTGGAGCTGCGTGCCGCTCAGCGCGGCGTTCGCCGCATCCGGCAGGCGGGAAAAGTCGGCGATGAGCGACGCCGACTTCTTATACGGATTATCTTGATACAGCGGTACAAAGTAGTAATTCTTGCGGTTCATCAGCTGCCCGATGTTCATGGCATTGCCGGTCAGCGCATCGTTGGTAGACACGGCGATTAGCACCGGCCGGTCATTGCGCAGATGCGCCTTCGCCGCCATTGTAACGCTCGTGTCGGTAATGCCGGCAGCAAGCTTGGCAAGCGTATTGCCGGTACACGGCGCAATGATCAAAAGGTCGAACAGCGCCTTCGGCCCGACCGGCTCGGCGCCGGTGATCGTGTGGATGACCTCTTTACCGCAGATTGCTTCGATCTTGTCGATGAATCCGCGTGCAGTACCAAAGCGCGTATCGGTCGAATACGCGTTTTCAGACATAATGGGCGTCACGTCGCCATAGATCGAGCAGATATTACCGAGCGCGGCAATCGCCTTTTCAAAGGTACAATAGGAGCCGCACAGGGCATACCCGATACGTAAACCAGTCATATCGTGATGCCTTTCTCATGCAAAATGTTGTAAACCGTATCGCGTATGATTGCGCCGGACGTCACAGGCGCGACCTCGCCGGGCAAGCTGAGTGCCCATACCGCCTTGACGCCAAGCTTCGCCGCGGCCTGAAAATCCATGCCGCCGGGCTTGGAGGCAAGATCGAGGCATAAGCAGCCGGACTTGAGCCGCCGCAATCGGTCTTCTTCCAAAATACGCGCCGGCACGGTGTTGACGACGATGTCGTATCGGCCGAGGATGGCGTCGATGGCGTCTGTCTTCTCGCATTTATAGCCATACGCCTTAATCCATGCAAGATCGGGAAACCGACGCGCCGTCGCGGTCACGTGTACACCGAGTGCGCGCAGCCGGTGGCATAGTATTTTACCAATACGCCCGAATCCGATGACGAGGCAGCGCGCGCCCGAGAGCGTAATCGGCGTTTCCTCCATCATCAGCTGGATCGCGCCCTCCGACGCCGCGACGGCGTTGAGCACCGCAAGCTCCTCGCGCAACAGATAGTCAATGAGTGTCAGCCCCATTGTCTCGCCCAGCTCCCTTGTCGCACTGTCGATCTTGCCGGCGCAGACGATTTGTCCGGGACTAAGGGCCGCGAGCACCTCGCGCGTCGTCAGAAGCTCGGCGCTCAAGGGCGTGTTCAGCATCCCCTCCCGGGATGTAACAGGCAGCGGCAAAATCACGCACTCGGCCGACGCGGCCGCGGCCTTGAGCGTCGGCTGCTGCTCGATGGCGCTGTCAAGCCGGATTTTTTCGATCGCGTATGTAGAAACGGCGTGGCCGTCTGCGGCGAGCAGCTCCGCAAGCTTTACCTGACGCATGTCGCCGCCTAAAACCGCAAATCTCATACTCTTCCTCCTTCTATGGTCAGTCGGGAACAATTAGCACCGGACGTCATGTTTCCGTTTATTCTATTCCCGCGATGCCCTGCCGGTGACTGTGGGCGGCTTCATAACAACAAAAATCCGGCACGAATTCGTGCCGGATTTTTTGTCTTATTATAATGTAGCAGCCGTTACTCCGCGTCTGATTTGTGGCAGGCGTCACAGTCGCACGCACAGCCGACGATCGGCTCGGGATCAATGCCCTGACGCTTGTAATAATCGGCGATGGCGGACTTGATGCCCTCCTCGGCAAGTACCGAGCAGTGCAGCTTGGCCGGCGGCAGACCGTCAAGCGCTTCGGCGACAGCCTTATTCGTGACCTTGAGCGCTTCTTCAATCGTCATGCCCTTGACGAGCTCCGTCGCCATTGACGACGTCGCGATCGCCGCGCCGCACCCGAAGGTTTTAAACGTGATGTCTTGGATAACATCGTCCTCGATCTTCATGTAAATCTTCATGATGTCGCCGCACTTGGGGTTTCCGACCTGGCCGATGGCGTTGGCGCCTTCCAGTTCTCCGACATTGCGCGGGTTTGAGAAATGCTCCATTACTTTTTCAGAATACATCTTTATCTCTCCTGTATGTGGCTCAGACGGCGACCATACGGTCCAGGCTTTGGCGCGCCGCGGCGGCCTCGCTCTCGTCCAGCGTGATTTCATATTCGTTATTTTCGAGGCTGTTGAGCACCGCCTCGAGCGTGACTTTTTTCATATTCGGACACATAAACGCCGCCGCAACGGAATAGAGCTTCTTGTCCGGCAACTCGCGCTGCAAGCGCAGGGCAATTTCCATCTCCGTGCCGATGAGGATTTCCTTGGCCTGCGTTTCACGCGCAAAGTTAATGATCTCCGACGTGCTGCCGATGAAGTCGGCATGCCTCAGAACCTCGGTGCGGCACTCGGGGTGCACGGCAAACACGGCGTCGGGATGTGCTTTTTTGGCGTCTAAAACGTCTTTTTCGGTGATACGGTGATGCGTGGGGCAAAAGCCGGTATGCAGGATGAACTTTTTGTCCGGCACTTTTTCGGCCGTATATTCGGCCAGATGGATGTCCGGCACGAAAATGATCTCGTCGTTGTCGATGGCATTAGCCACCCGCAGGGCCGACGATGACGTACAGCAGATATCGCTGACGGCTTTGACGGCGGCCGACGAGTTGACGTAGCACATCACGGCGGCGTCCGGGTGTTCTTCCTTGAGCTTCTTCACGTCCTCGACGGTGACCATATCGGCCATCGGGCAGCCCGCGTCAAGCGACGGGACGAGTACCGTTTTATCCGGCGCGAGCAGCTTCGCGCTCTCGCCCATGAAGCGTACGCCGCAGATGATAATAATCTGCTGCTCGGCATTTTTAGCGCGTTTGGCCATCTCAAACGAGTCGCACACGTGGTCGGCAATATCCTGCACGTCGAGCGGAACGTAATAATGCGCGAGAATGAGCGCATTCTTTTGCTTTTTCAGGTCTAGGATCTTTTGCTGAATATCGCTAAGCGTTTTCACGGAGCTTGTCCTCCCACAGCGGTGACATGGCGCGCAGCTTTTCTACGACGCCGGGCACCGTTTCAAGGATATGATCGATGTCCTCGTCGGTCGTCGTCTCGCTAATCGACAGGCGCAGCGAGCCGTGCGCGATCTCGTGCGGCAGGCCGATGGCCAGCAGCACGTGTGACGGGTCGAGCGAGGCCGACGAGCACGCCGAGCCGGACGAACCGCACACACCGGCGTTGTCGAGCATCAAAATCATCGCTTCGCCCTCAACGCATTCGAACACGAACGACGCCGTGCCCGGCAGGCGGTTATCGGGGTCACCCGTCAGGCGCGAGTACGGGATTTTCAAAAGCTCCTTAATGAGCCGGTCGCGCATGGCCGACACGCGCTTCATGTTTTCGTCCATATGCTCAACGGCTTCCGTGAGCGCGGCCGCCATACCGACAGCGCCGGGTACGTTCTCCGTCCCAGACCGCCGGCGGTTTTCCTGTCCGCCGCCGTGCAGGAGTGGTGGCAGATAGACGCCTTTTCGGATGTATAAGGCGCCGACGCCTTTGGGGCCTCTGAATTTATGACCGGCGATCGACAGGATGTCAACATTCAGCGCACCGACATCGACCGGAATGTGGCCGACGGCCTGAATCGCGTCGGTGTGGAACAGCACACCGCGCTCGCGTGCGAGCGCGCCGATCTCGGCGATGGGCTCGATCGTGCCGATTTCGTTGTTGGCCGCCATGATCGTGATGAGAACCGTATCGTCGCGCAGCGCGGCTTTTACGTCCGCCACGCTGATGCGTCCATATTCGTCGACAGGCAGGTAGGTGACCTCATAGCCTTGCTTTTCCAGATATTCAAGCGTGTGCGAGATCGCATGATGCTCGATGGCCGAGGTGATAATGTGCTTACCTTTTTTCTTCTCAGACACCGCCGCACCGCGCACGGCCCAGTTGTCCGACTCGGTGCCGCAGCCCGTAAAATAGATCTCCTGCGGCTTTGCGCCGATGGCTGCGGCGATATCCGCGCGCGCCTGCTCAAGCGCCCGCTTGGCCTCGCGCCCGAGGCTGTAAATGGCCGACGGATTGCCGTAGCTTTCCGTCATATACGGCAGCATCGCGTCGAGCGCCGTTTTTGAAAGAGCCGTCGTGCCCGCGTTATCCGCGTATACTCGTCTTGACGTCATGTTGGTCTCCAGTCTGACTGAGGGTTATTTAATGTCATCTCCGCCGTCGGCGGGATACATTAAATCTATACCACAGTGTAATTTTTGTCAACATATCCGAGTTGATATTAAAGTATCACCATGGTATAATAAGCGCTAAGAATTCACATATTACGCGCCTGCCGTCTCCGGTGGCAGGCGCTTGGATTATCCTGAATGCGGCGCCGATCCCGCCGCTTGGGATAACACAACGATAAAAAAGCTTCGTGTTATGTTCACAGTATACCCTTCAACTGCTTGATTCATGAAAGGTGCGCCAATATGAAACGTTTATTTGCCGGTGCGCTCGCACTGATCGTTTTGATCTGCTTGACGACAGCTTCGGCCGCGGCACCCGGCTCACCGAGCGATCCACTGATGTCCCTGAGCTACATAAACAATACGTTTTTACCGTCTGTCGACAGCGATACCGACGCACTGGTCGACAATGCGTTCGATTCAATTTATACCGACGCCGAGCAGCAACTGCAGGCCGCTTTCGATACGGCAATGATCGAACTGGGCAACTATGAAGGCTATACGTTCGCCAAATCCTATGCGGCGCTCAGCGTAACGTCGGGTAAAACCGTCGATCTCGTGACCGGCTCGACTCTGATGCCGCTGTCCGGCACGATGAAGCTCCAGCTCAACGCCGGCACCATCATCGACATTTCCGTCGGCAGCGAGATTGCTGACGGCACGACGCTGACCGTCGGGCACCGCTACTTCTGTGCCGAGGGTACATCCGCCGTCATCAAGGCGACAGCCAACGCGGTCGCGTATGTCGATGGATTTTACAAAACATCCGGCTCGATCATTGTGGACACAAACAAATTCCTCGATGTGCAAACAACCGACTGGTTCTATGAAGCCGTCACCTTCGTCAGCGACGAGGGGCTGTTTACCGGCACGTCCAGCACAGCGTTCTCGCCCGATACGACCATGACGCGCGGCATGTTTGTCACGGTGCTGTACCGGCTGCACGGCAGCCCGTCCGTCACCAGTGCTTCCGCTTTTTCCGACGTAGCCAACGCGTCAGAATACTATTATAAGCCTGTTGTGTGGGCCGTCGCCAACGGCGTCGTCAACGGCTATGACGACGGCACGTTCCGTCCGAATGCGCTGATCACGCGCGAGCAGATGGCGGCAATCCTCTACCGCTACGCGGCGGCCGCAGGATACAGCATGACGTACGGCGGCCCCGAAGCCTTCAACGCCTTCCCGGACACGGCCAACGTATCGTCCTACGCCGTCGATTCGATGAAATGGGCGACGGACAAGGGTCTGATCAACGGCTCAGGCGGGCAGCTTCTGCCGCTCGACCCGGCGTCTCGCTCACAAGTTGCAAAAATCATTTTGGAATTCTGCCAGATCATCGTCGGTATGTAACGCGCTCAAACCTCCCGAATATGATGTAGTAGCCCATTTCGGGTTATTTCATATCGGGAGGTTTTTATTATGTACAACAACACCTGCTGCTGGCTGATCATTACGCTTGTCATTATTTTCTGTTTCTGCGGCAACGGGCTGCTCGGCGTCTGCAACAGATAGCGAGACGCTGTTTGCTGCAAACGAGGGCGCAGTCACATCGGCGCAACTCCTGAATACAATAATGTAGACCCTGAAACGGGCAGTATTCAATCAGGAGGTAAACCGACATGGCCTGTAACGGCATTTTTAGCAACCAAAACTGCACCTGGCTCGTTATTATCCTTGTGATTCTGTTCGCCTTTGGCGGCTTCGGCGGCTTCGGCGCCTAACAATTTAATACGCCGGAGGCCTTTGGCATCCGGCACTACATAACCCACTATCTTGTCAATGCGTAAACGGTCTGTCCGTTTAGGCATTTTATTCTATTTACGGATCTTTGCAATCGTATTGATTAAACAACGTCCGCGTAGTATAATAAGAAACGCTTTCCCCGCAGCGCCGTCATTTGATCGGCCCGGCGCGGGGCAAGGCTGCACTAGTCGGGGAGTCAGCGGTGCCCTGTTACCTGCAACCCGCTATAGCAGGGATGAATTCCGGCTCCAGGATTTGTGGTGTATTGTCTGAGCCCGGTAAGCAGTGATGACAAGCCGGTCTTGCGCAACGTCGATTCGTGAACCATGTCAGGCGGGGAACCGAGCAGCATTAAGCGAAATTCTGCGTGTGCCGCAAGGCTACCGGCTTCGAGCCGGCTGCCGTTGTTTACGGGTATACTGCACTTTCAAGAGCCGGTGTGCAGCCTTGCCGCGCGCCGGCGTCGGGGCAATCAGCGCTTCCTTTCTTTCGCCTCGCGGCGAAAATCCATTTTGCGCCGTTGCTCCTTCTTTCCGACAGGAACCCGCTTCGATGGGCTTCCCGCCGGATTGCGAAGGCTTAGCCCGATGAAATCATCGGGCTGTTTTGATGTGTAGCGACGTTTTCATGTTTGATTTTTAACCCGGCGCATACTATAATTATCTTATATTTTACAACGGAGGGCGCGGCGATGTATCAGGCTTTATACAGAAAATGGCGCCCAAAAACTTTTGGCGATGTCGTCGGGCAAGCGCATATTACCGACACGCTGCGGCGGCAGGTCGCCGGCGATCGGCTGTCGCATGCGTATTTGTTTGTCGGCACACGCGGGACGGGCAAAACATCGTGTGCGAAGATTCTCGCCAAGGCCGTCAATTGCCTCGATCCGCAGGACGGCGACCCGTGCGGCAAATGCCGCAGCTGCGTCGGTATTGACGACGGCAGCATCCTCGACGTGCTCGAGCTGGACGCGGCGTCCAACAACGGCGTCGATAACGTGCGCGCCCTGCGCGACGAAGCCGTCTACTCTCCTGCTGCCGTTAAAAAACGCGTCTACATCGTCGACGAGGTGCATATGCTTTCGGCGGCGGCGTTCAACGCGCTGCTGAAAATTCTTGAAGAACCGCCGGCGCACCTGATGTTCATCTTAGCGACGACGGAACTGCACAAGGTGCCTGCAACGATTTTATCACGCTGTCAGCGGCATCTGTTCAAGCGCATCACGCCAGAGGACATCGCCGCGCGGCTGACAGACGTCGCTGCGCGCGAGAACCTGACGCTTACAGACAGCGCGGCTGATTTACTCGCCCGGCTCGGCGACGGTGCCCTGCGTGATGCGCTGTCGCTGCTCGATCAGTGCGCCTGGGCAGAAACGATCGACGACGCGCGTGTTCAGTCCGCGCTCGGTCTGATGGGCCGCACCAGCGCCGTCGCGCTGCTCGACGCCGTCACCGGCGGCAGCACGGCCTCGGCGCTCGAAATGCTCGACCGGCTCTATGCCGACGGCAAGGTCATGTCCGCCATTCTGGAGGAACTGCTCAACCTTGTGCGCGACACCCTTGTTACCGCACTGATGCCGTCCGGCGGCCAGGGGCTTTTGACGGGCGGCTACGACAGCGCGGATTTAACACGGCTGGCTCAAACGCTTACCAAAGAGCGGCTTTTATACATGGCCGACGTTTTACGCGCCGCGCTAACCGACTTTACCAAAGGCTCCGACAGCCGGATCGGCGTCGAACTGTGTCTGCTGCGCCTCAGTGATGCAGCACTCACGTCTGAGCCGTCAGCGCTGGCAGCTCGGATCAGCGATTTAGAGCAGCATGGCTGCACGCCTGCCGTCGCGGACGGCTCGGCGGCGGTCACCGCGGTCAAACAGGCCGAGCCGGTGCCGATGTCCAAACCGCCCCGGAAACCGGCGCCGGAACCGTCGGCCGAGGCTCAGCAGCCTGAAATATCCAAGCCCCCAGCACAAGAGCCCGTAGCGTCCGAATCGCCCCCGTCAGCCCCGTCAGATTCATCAACCCCGGCAGCGCCGGCCGACACCGGCGATGTAAATGATTTCTGGACGGCACTGGTCAAAACGTTTGAAAGCGATATGTCCATTTACACCTGGCTGAGCGACCCAGCGCAAGCCTCGGGTCAGGTCGAAGGCAACATGCTGACGATCCGCATGAAAGACCCCTTCGCCGTCGAGCGGTTCAAAGCGGAAGCCATTTCTACCGTCATCCGGCAAAACGCCTCGCAGCAGTTCGGCAGTCCCATCGGTGTGCGTTTTGTGTTGGACGGCGACGCGTCGGGTTCACGCAGCGATCCACTCGACAAATTCCGAGATAACCCGATTTTTAAATTTCAATAGCGCCCGTACACAATGCGGCTGTTAATTATATGCAAGGAGTGACAACAATGGCAAAAGGCGGATTTCGCGGCACCCCCGGCGGCGGTGGCGGCATGAACATGAACATGATCAAGCAAGCGCAGAAGATGCAGGCCGACATGATGAAAATGCAGGCCGAGATGGAAGAAAAGACGTATACGGCCACAGTCGGCGGCGGCGTCGTAACGGCGACGGTTAACGGCAAGCACGAGCTCACAAAGCTCGACATCGATCCAGAAGCCGTCGATCCCGACGACGTTGAAATGCTTACCGATATGATCACGGCGGCTGTCAATGAGGCGATGCGTCAGGCTGACACGACGATGAGCGAGAGCATGTCGAAGCTGACAGGCGGTCTTAACCTCGGTTTTTAACGCTTAACATCTGAAATAAACCGGCAGAACTCCATTCTGCCGGTTTGATATTTTCCGAAAGGAGCGGCGATGAAAACAGTCCATACCCTAGCCTCGCCGATCGGCACGCTATGGCTTGCCGAAGCACACGGCGCGCTGACCGATGTATCCTTCCGCGCGGTTGACGGCCGCGACGGTACGTCGCCGGTACTCGAACAGGCGGCGGCGCAGCTCCGGGAATACTTCGCCGGCACGCGGCAAGTATTCGATCTGCCGCTTACCCCATCCGGCACGCCGTTTCGATTAGCTGTCTGGCAGGCGCTCAGCGATATCCCGTACGGCCAGACGCGTTCGTATAAAGACATCGCCATCTCTGTTGACTGCCCCAAAGGTTTTCGCGCCGTCGGACAGGCCAACCATCACAATCCGATCGCGATTATCGTGCCGTGCCACCGCGTCATCAGCGCCGACGGCACGCTCGGCGGTTACGGCGGCGGTCTGGACATCAAAAGCGCGCTGCTCGCGCTGGAACAGGACAATCTTGAAAAAGCGCAGCCATAACCGGCTGCGCTTTTTATATGTAATGGGAGCAGAAATGCTCCCTCGATTTTACGGCAGCAATGTCGCCGGATCAACAGGCGTACCGTCAACGCGGATCTCAAAATGCAGATGGACGCCGCTGGCGACGCCTGTTTCGCCCATGTGCGCGATGACCTGACCCTGTGCCACGCGTTCGCCCGGCGTGACGAGAACCTCACAACAGTGTCCGTAGTAGGTCACGTCGCCATCATCGTGCTGCACCTTGACCAGCAGGCCGTAACCGCCGCACCAGTCGGCGTATACGACCTCTCCCCCGTCGGCAGCGACGATATCTTCGCCATAAAAGCTGCCGATGTCAATGCCCTGATGGTTGGACGATCCAAAGCCGGTGCGCGGGCCGAAGCCCGACGTCACGACGCCCTCCGCCGGCCAGATATACGCACCGGTCGACGCCGTCACCGGCCTTGGCGCCGAGCCGACGGCTTTAACCTCCGTCACCGGCTCGACAGTGACGGTGATGCCGGCAATCTGGCTGGATTTTGGTACGCCGTTCACGCACAGCGTATCGACTTCGACACACTGCTCACCAGCGATACCCCCGGTTACGACACGCGTTGTGCCCTCGTACAGCTCGGCGTCGGTATAATAGGACGTACTGTACGGCACGGCCTCGGTGTACACGGTGCGCTCCGTCGTCTCGACCGTCAGACGCACCGACGACGCGGTGTTCTCCGGATCAAGCAGCGTGCGCACTTCATCGGATTCGCGGGCGAAATCCTCGCCGATGAAGCGGCTGCGCACGGTTATGGTCTGTAAAAACCGCGCCGACGTCGTCCGTTCATTCGTATAGGCGCTCAGCATTTCGTCCAGGACCGTATCGAACGCCGCCGGATCGTCGGACGCGCCGACCGCGACACCGTCGACCTCCAGCACATACAATTCTGCGACGCCGTCAACATTTTCGAGGATGGCGCTTTTGATATTCTCGGCGCCGTCTGTCTCGCTGCCAAAGGCAGCCGCAACAGATATCGCGTCGTCGAGCGCGTAATCATGCCCAAGCAGCTCACGCAACTGCACCTGTGCATCTGTTACGACAGATTTGACTTCTTTCATGCTTCCGACGCTGCCAATCGGCACACCATTATAATAAACGGCATAGACTGCCTGCGAGCCGATCAGCACTGCGGCCAGCATCACGGCCAGCACAAGTGTAAAAACGGCCGTTGCCGTCAGCCTCTTTTTTGACGCCGGATGTCTGAAAAACGGCCGCGTACAGACAAACGGCCTGAACGGCGCCGGGTAGGACTTCATTTCTGCTTGTTTCACGGTATCACCTCAAATGGATAGGCGCGACCCTCCCGGTAACACAACAGTTACCAATAGTTACATATTGTAACAAGGCGTATGGTACATATTTTTTTCGGCGTTGTCAAATCGGACGCACTGAAAAACACCGGTGTCGGACAGGCAAAAAGTCAAAAAGGACGCCCCCTCCAGGGTCGTCCTTTCGATCATATATCCACCGTATGCCGCTTGTCTGACACTGCTCGTCACCGAGGGTCAACAGTATCCGACAGGCCGCTGACAATCCAGTAGCCGGATTTTTGTGCAGTGCTACAAATCTAAGTCCTCAAAACAACGGCGCAGCTTTTCGAGCGCCTTTTTTTCAATCCGCGAGACGTAGGAACGGCTGATACCGCAGATGGCGGCAATCTCCCGCTGTGTTTTAGGCAGCTTATTGTTCAGCCCGTAGCGCATACAGACGATCTCGGCTTCGCGCTCGGTCAGTGCGTTGTTGATAAAACGAAACAGCTGGACACACGTATCCCGCGAATTGAGGTTGTCGAGCATGTCGTCCTCAACGCTGATCACGTCCATGAGCGATAGGCTGTTGCCGTCTTTGTCGGTATCGATCGAATCGGACAGCGACAAATCCCCCGCCGACTTTTTAAGGCTTCTGAAATGCATCAGAATCTCATTTTCAATACAGCGGCTGACGTAGGTCGCCAGCCGAACGCGCCGGTCGGGATTATACGTCGAGATGCCCTTAATCAGCCCGATCGTACCGATCGAGATCAAGTCGTCCTGCTCGCTTGTTTGCGTATAGTATTTCTTGATAATATGCGCCACGAGGCGCAGGTTGCGCTCAATCAGTACATTTCTGGCATCCATGTCGCCCTGCATAAACAGCTGGATGTATTTTTGCTCCTCAGCCGCAGACAGCGGCTTCGGGAACGAGCCGGATCCCTCGGACATCCGCAGCATCAGAAACGGACTGATCAACAAAATAGAAAAAGTCGCCCAGAGCATACACGCACCACCAAAATCGAGTTTGGTACAGTGTATTCTGACGCTATTTGTCCATATACATCGGTAAGCGGCGTACTTTCAGCACGCCGCTTACCGGATTGTTATACTGCGTTACGGTTTGATCTGGATAATCTCAAGCCCTTGCGACTGCGCATAGCCGACCGTCTGCATCGTGCCGCCGAAGCGTCCGTCGTACACCGCAATCAGCAGCGACGACTTGTCCACCATGTAGTGGTTTCGTCTCATCATACACACCGGCGTATAGCGCCGGCTGACGCAGGTCTCCGTGTCGCATTGCGCAATCAGATTAAAATACCGGCTGCGCTGCTTTTCGTTCCACTTTGCCGCCTGATCTTCACACGGGATCGCCGCCTCGAGCGTGACGTCGGGGTGATCTTCTTTAAGCGACAGAACTGCTTCACAAAAATAAGTATCGCTGCCAAGCGCCATACCGCAGACGAAGCGCCGGATCCCCGACGAATAAGCAGCAGATACCGTGTCCCTGAGCTTCTGCTTCAGGCGGACGCAGCGGTCGTCTTCTTCTATATAGCCCCACGGCAGTTTCTCAGGTCTGTACCCAGAAAAACAGCAGGTACCATCCCGAGTTGTTATATTCTCCATATGCTCTCCAACAATTTTATCCTAACTAATAATTGTTCTTATCTTTTATTTTAAGCTTTGATTTTAGATTTGTCAAAAAATAGTTGCATAATTTTTGTCATTATTTCCCTTGAATAAAATAACAGTTGCACAATTTATCAATTATGCTATAATAAATTCAAACATCTGAATATCGATGTCTTCGGGGCAGGGTGAAATTCCCGATCGGCGGTATAGTCCGCGAGCAACGTGCGCATTCCGCGCGCAGAGCAGAATTGGTGTAACTCCAATACCGACAGTTATAGTCTGGATGGAAGAAGATAAGTCAAGCTTTTTGCTTTGGCTTTTTTGCGCACCTGGAAGACGTATCTTTCAGGTGTTTATACTTTATTTGGAGGTTTTATCTGTGAAACTCACAACCCGTAAACTTGTCCTGATGGCCCTGTTGATCGCTGTATCGATCGCGCTGGTGTACATCGTCCGCTTCCCTATTTTCCCCGCCGCGCCCTACCTTGAATATGATCCGGCCGACATCCCGATCCTGATCGGTGCGTTCGCTTTCGGCCCTGTCGCCGGCATCATCATTGCCGTCATTGCATGCGCTGTTCAGGCGCTGACGGTCAGCGCCGCCGGCGGCATCTACGGCTTCATCATGCACCTGATTGCCACGTCGACGCTTGTCGTTGTTGCGAGCACGATCTACCGCGTCCGCCACACGCGCACAGGAGCAGTCATCGGCCTTGCCAGCGGTACAATCGCCATGGCTGGCATAATGATGGTCGCCAACCACTTCGTAACGCCATTTTATACCGGCGCGCCAACCGAAGCCATCGACGCAATGCTGCTGCCGATCATCATGCCGTTCAACCTGATCAAAGCCGGCGCCAATTCGATCATTACGTTTCTTGTATATAAGGTCGTCTCAAAGCATATTATCCATGCCGAACCGAAAACCACAGCCGACAAACCTGCTTGACGGCCGCATCCAACAAAATAAGCAGATACCGGCGCCGTGCGGCGCCGGTATTCGTTTTGCGCCGCTTAATCGATATACGGCAGCATATCTTTGTCCGTCATATTGCGTACTGTCGGTGCTTTGACGCCCGGCGTACTGGTCGGTGACAGGCTCGGCGACGCGGTCATTGTGCTGCGACGTGTTGTGCCGCCGGCCGGATTCGGTGTCATCGTCGTTTTGGGTGAATTCATCGGCCCATACGGATCATACGTCGTACCGTACGGCGTCTCGTATTCGCCGTCCGGCAGCACACCGGGGACAGTGGACGACATGTTGCAGCCGGTCATAAGCACCGTCGTCGCAATTGCCACTAACAACAGAATAATTTTTTTCATATTCTCCTCCTGCTCGATCTCATCCGCGCAGCGGATGGAAGATGTTTTGCAGGTTTATTATGTTCTCCAGCACAATATTTACTATGTCATATACTGGCAGCAGCGCATTTGGATAATAAAAAACCGCCCTGAGCAGGCGGTTTTCATGTTAATATCGGTCACACGGTCCATTCGCTGTGGAGGATGACCGTGAGCATCAGCTGCCCGTCGTATTCCTCGAAACCGAGGCGCAGGCTGCTCCAGTCAAGCCCTTCGGCGTCTGCATCTGTACCGGCGACGTGGAAGTCGACAAAGCGTGTGCTGGGGAATACTTCGGTGATGTTTTCCAGCGCATTGCCGGACTGAATGATCGCATCGACGCCGATTTTATCGGCTTGTGTGTAATCTTCATCAAATACGAAGGTTTTAAAATAGTCAGAAGGTGTCAGCTCGATCGGATTATCGTTGCCGTCATATTTGCCCCAGACGTATGTGTTCGTGTCCTCTGCTAAGCCCTCGACCCGACTAACCGTGAAATTTTGGTTCACGCTTGGTGCAATCGTTGCATACGGAGAGAAAAGGACGCCATATTCCGGATGCACGACGGCGGCAAGACTTCTAAAATCATTGTTTTTAATGTACTCAAGCACTTTAAATGCATAGGCAGTCAACTCTTCACTCGTCGCAGAAGCACCGAGCATTGGTGTCTCGGCGGGGTTTCGGTCTCCAACTATTTTAACAAACGGCGCTTCGCCCTTAGCATAATAAACGCCGAGCGCCGCTGTCAAACCGACAGCAACACCGACAATGACGAGCAGCACACTTAAAATTACCTTTTTCAATGGTCACCAGCTTTCGGATAGGGTCTTAAAAACCAGCGGTTTCTATTGTTTTTCAGGATACTTGAACGTCTTATTAATTGCAACAACAATAATTTACAAAAGTAACAATACATATATCTTTTTAGATTATTAATAAACTAAAAACAAACATGCTAGGTACTTGACATCACAACGCCATAGTGCTAAATTATGATTAGCACTCATAAGTCGAGAGTGCTAAAACGTCGCCCCGCCGCACTCACCCGCCGGAAGGACAGCAGTTATGGACCTAGGTGAACGCAAAAAAAGAATACTGCGCGCCATCATCGATCAGTACGTCCGTACCGCTGAGCCTGTCGGCTCCAAGGCGCTCACGGGCGACCTTGATTTAGGCGTTTCGTCGGCCACAGTCCGCAACGAGATGGCCGAGCTGGAGTCGCTGGGGCTGCTGGAGCATCCGCACACTTCAGCCGGGCGCGTCCCGACGTGTCTGGGTTACCGTATATATGTCAACGAACTAATGGATCAGCATAAGCTGAGCTCTTCAGAGGCCAAGCAGATCGACAGCGCACTGTGCAGCCGCATCCAGCAGCTGGACAAAATCATAGCCGACGCCGGCCGACTAACCAATCAGCTGATGAGCTATCCGGCCTATGCGCTGGCAGCGGCGGCAACCGTCGTTACCATTATACGCTTTGATATGATTCACGTTAACCCCAACACCTTCATTGTTGTTGTAATGCTCAGCACAAGATTAGTCAAGAATAAACTTGTCAGCCTGCCCTCACAGGTGGAAAAGAGCTTTTTGACAACGCTTCAGGCGCTCTTTAACGCGAGCTTCACCAACATCACGGAAGATAAAATCACCAGCGAGCGCATCCGCGCGACCGAGCGGGCCGCCGGTGACAAAGACGGCGTCACTGCCGTTGTTGCGGGCTTTGCTATCGAGGTGCTGCTGGAGACAAAAGCGAGCGAAACGCACATCACCGGCGCATCAAGTCTACTAGAATATCCCGAGTACAGGGATGTCGAAAAGGCACACCGCCTGCTCCGCTATCTGTCCGACGACATGGAGCTTGCGCGCCTGCCCGCACCGGATGACAAAGCCGGCATGAAGATCACGATCGGCTCGGAAAATCTCGCCGACGAACTGCATGACTCAAGCGTCATCGTCGCACGGTACGACGCCGGCGACGAGTTGCAGGGTATTATCGGCGTCGTCGGGCCGACGCGTATGGATTATCCCAAAGTCGCGGCACGGCTGAAGTACATCGCACGCGGCCTCAGCTGGCTGCTGACCGGCGGCGTGTTGCCGCACGGCGACGGCAGCAATGAGGAGCCTCAGGACTGACCGTGTACAGCGCGTCCCTTTTACTAAAGAAGCAAGGAGATGACCGGATTGGCAAAACAAAAAGCACCCGACATGCCCGAGGAGAACATCGAAACGACAGCCTCGGCGGAAGAAGATCAAGCAAATCCCGAGCGCGCACTGGCAGATCAGCTTGAACAAGCGCTCAATGTTGAAAAAGAAAAATATCTTCGTTTGGCCGCGGAATACGACAACTACAGAAAACGCAGTATCAAGGAACGTGAGGGAATATACAACGAATTGCGCTCTGATACAATCACCCGCTTTCTGCCCATCTACGACAATCTCGCCCGCGCACTGAGCTTAGAGTGCGCCGACGAGCCCTTTTACAAGGGCGTAGAAATGATCATGTCGCAGCTGAAGGAAATTATGGATAAACTCGGCGTCAAGGCAATCGAGGCCGTCGGCAAGCCGTTCGACCCCGACCGACATAACGCTGTCATGCACGTCGAAGACCCTGAATATGGCGACGGTATCGTCGTCGAGGAATTTGAAAAAGGCTTTACGCTTGGCGACAAGGTCATACGTTTTTCAATGGTCAAAGTTGCCAACTAAACTAAATAAATATTTCTTATATACAATAAGGAGGAAATACACAAATGGGTAAAATCATCGGAATAGATCTGGGTACGACAAACTCTTGCGTCGCCGTCATTGAGGGCGGCGAGCCGGTCGTCATCCCTAACGCGGAGGGCGCGCGCACGACGCCGTCGGTCGTCGCCTTTTCAAAAGACGGCGAGCGGATGGTCGGCCAGGTGGCCAAACGTCAGGCAATCACCAACCCTGACCGCACTATCATCTCCATCAAACGCGAAATGGGTACCGGTCATAAGGTCGGCATCGATGGCAAGAACTACACGCCGCAGGAAATCTCGGCGATGATCCTTCAAAAGCTCAGGGCCGACGCCGAGGCGTACCTCGGGTCGACGGTTTCTGAAGCCGTCATCACCGTCCCGGCTTATTTCACCGACTCCCAGCGTCAGGCGACCAAGGACGCCGGCAAGATTGCCGGCCTCGAGGTCAAGCGCATCATCAACGAGCCGACGGCCGCGGCACTCGCGTACGGGCTCGATAAAGAAACCGATCAGAAGATCATGGTCTACGACCTCGGCGGCGGTACGTTTGACGTATCGGTGCTCGAGATCGGTGACGGCGTCATTGAAGTTTTGGCGACAGCCGGTAACAACCGCCTCGGCGGCGACGATTTTGACGACGCAATCGTCAAGTTCATGCTGGCTGAATTCAAAAAGGACACAGGCATTGACCTCGGTACCGATAAGATCGCCATGCAGCGTTTGCGCGAGGCAGCCGAAAAAGCCAAGATCGACTTGTCGGGCGTGACGAGCACCTCGATCAACCTGCCGTACGTCACGGCGGACGCGTCCGGCCCGAAACATATGGAAATGACACTCACGCGTGCCAAGTTTAACGAGCTGACAGCCGCGCTCGTCGAGAAAACAGTCGGCCCTGTCACGCAGGCGCTCAAAGACGCAGGCCTGTCTGCCAAGGAGCTGACTAAGGTTCTGCTCGTCGGCGGCTCGACACGTATCCCCGCCGTTCAGGACGCTGTCAAGCGCCTGACCAGCCAGGATCCGTTCAAGGGCATCAACCCCGACGAATGCGTTGCGGTCGGCGCGGCCATTCAGGCCGGCGTTCTCGGCGGCGATGTTAAGGACATGCTGCTGCTCGACGTCACGCCCCTGTCTCTGGGTATCGAGACGCTCGGCGGCGTGTTCACCAAGCTCATCGAGCGTAACACAACGATCCCGACCAAGAAGAGCCAGGTCTTCTCCACGGCTGCCGACAATCAGACGTCTGTCGAAGTCCACGTCCTGCAGGGCGAGCGCGACATCGCACAGTACAATAAAACACTCGGCCGCTTCAGTCTCGACGGCATCGCGCCGGCGCGACGCGGCGTGCCGCAGATCGAGGTCTCGTTCGACATCGACGCAAACGGTATCGTGAACGTTTCCGCCAAGGACCTCGGCACGGGCAAGGAACAACACATCACACTCACATCCTCGACAAACCTGTCCAAGGACGATATCGACAAAGCCGTCAAGGAAGCCGAGCAGTTCGCGCAGGAAGATGCGCAGCGTAAAGAAGAGGCCGATGCGCGCAACAACGCCGACCAGCTCGTCTACCAGAGCGAAAAGACGCTCAGCGAAGCCGGTGACAAGATTGACGCCAGCGACAAGCAGACGATCGAAGAGGCTGTCACAAAAGTTAAAACAGCGCTCTCCGGCACCGATACCGCCGCCATCAAGGAAGCGGCCGACGAACTGCAAAAGGCCTTCTACGCCGTCAGCGAAAAAATGTACGCCAACACCGGCGACGCCGGTGCCCCCGGCCCGGACGCCACGTCCGGTGACGCCGGCTCAGACGAGGCGCCCGGCGGCGGCGAGTACTACGACGCAGACTACGAGGTCGTCGATGACGACGAAAAGAAATAAACCGGCATAAAAACCATTAAAGTACAGCGAAGAATCTCCGCTAAGCAACGGAGATTCTTCGTTCGTGCGTTGATTTGACAGCAAACCGCGGGGGAGGCATACGCAATACATGGCAGAAAAACGCGATTACTACGAGGTCCTCGGCTTAGACCGGGGCTGCACCGACGCTGAGATAAAAAAAGCGTTCCGGCATCACGCCAAAAAGCATCATCCGGACGTTAACAAAGACGACACGGAGGCTGAAGTGCGTTTCAAAGAGGTCAACGAAGCGTACGAAGTGCTGTCCGACGACGAGAAGCGCGCCCGATACGATCAGTATGGGCACGCCGGTGTCGATCCGAATTTCGGCGGCGGCGGCGGTTTCGGCGGCTTTGGCGACATGGGCTTCGACCTCGGCGACATCTTCGGTACAATTTTCGGCGGTGGCGGCAGCACAAACGCACGCTCGAAGAACGCACCGCGGCGCGGCGAGCGCGTGCGCGCCGAACTCACGATTACCTTTGAGGAAGCGGCATTCGGCGCCGATAAAGAGGTGCAAATATCGCGCATCGAGCCGTGCGACGACTGCGAGGGCACCGGCTGCGCCGACGGCACAACAGCGGAGATCTGCGACGAGTGCCACGGCAGCGGCGTCGTCACGAAGCAAACACGCACCGTATTCGGCGTCATGCAAAGCAGCACCGAGTGTCCCAAGTGCGACGGACGCGGTAAAATCATCCATCAGCCGTGTTCCACCTGCCGCGGTCTCGGGCTCGTACGTAAAAAGAAGAAAATCACCGTTAATATCCCTGCCGGGATTGACAGCAATCAGACGCTCAACCTGCGCGGCCAGGGCAGCGCAGGGGCCAACGGCGGTCCGGCAGGCGACTTGTACATCACCGTTTTCGTCGAGCCGCACCCTCTTTTCAAGCGTGAGGGCAACGCCGTTTTATACGAGCTGCCGATCTCTATTGTGCAGGCGTCACTCGGTGCGCAAGTCGAAGTACCAACGCTCGACGGCGATGTAAAATACACCATACCGGACGGCACACAGACCGGAACAGTCTTCCGTCTGCGCGGCAAGGGCATCACGAATCTGCATGGCAGCGGACGCGGAGACCAGTACGTCACCGTACACGTTGAGATCCCGAAAAACCTCACAAAGGAGCAAAAGGATCTGCTCAGTCAGTTTGGTGAGACACTTGGTGCCGGCGGCAAGGGCGTTAAGAAGAAAAAAAAGCGCTGATATAAACGATAAAAAAACGGCGAGCTATGCTCGCCGTTTTTTGCTGCGCCCCGGATGCATTCACTTCCCTCCCCACGCGATCTTTTGCTGCGCCCCGGGTGCGTTCGCTTACTCCCACGCGTTCTTTTTGCTGCGCCCCGGGTGCGTTCGCCTATCCAGCATCGGCACGAGCCTCACTGCTCCCGACGTACGCACCGTCGTTTGCCAATACGCTTATAGCGCCACGGATGCCGGCGCTCGCCAGATCTCCGCGCACTTTTAATGTGCAACGGTTGTCAGAAGCTGGGATACACACGCGCGTTTTACCGCGAATTTAATACTGTACTTTTTAGGCGATTCTTGCTATCATTAAGTAAATATGTACACGAAAACGTCTGCCGGGAGCAGCGGGCTTCGGAGGGATTATTGTTGTATACCTCACTCATCACAACTGTATTTGCTGTTGTCACGGTCACCTGTCTGGTGCTATTTTTTAGATACTACCTGCGTGCGAGCATGCCGCTGACCGGCACAACCGAGTGGATTTCCCGCATCGTCAACAAGCCGCATTTTACCCTCACATTCCGCCGTCACCCGATGACAAAGCGTGATGCGCTTCCGCTTGCGATCATCACAATCGTGTGTGCGGCGCTCGGTTTTTTAAATCTCGGCGATTTAACGAACCCGCAAAGTTTTTATCATTTCGACAATCAGGGCGACACCGTACTCATCGAGCTCGACGAGCCAACAGACATTGGCGCCGTCATGTATTACACCGGCCTATGGATCGGCTCGTATAAGCTCGAATTCTCGAACGACGGCAACAACTGGCAGCGCCAATATGCTGCCGACGATCACGATTCTGAAATGAATCAGCCGCATTCCGATCTGTTCAAGTGGCGCTACGCCGACGTCAACGATTTTAATCTGCCGACGAAATACATCCGCATCACCGCTGAACGCGGGCCGCTGGAGCTCGGCGAGCTGGCACTGACGACAAAGTTCGGCACGCCCATCACCGCCGATCATATCACCACCGACGCTGTCGAGCTCTTCGACGAGCAGGACATCGTCCCCGACGCGCCGAGCTACATGAACAGCATGTACTTCGACGAAATTTACCATGGGCGCACGGCGTACGAAAACCTGCGCGACATTTCCCCCTACGAAACGACGCACCCGCCGCTGGGTAAGCTGATCATTTCGGTCGGCGTGAGCCTTTTCGGTATGGTGCCGTTCGGCTGGCGCTTTATGGGCGTGCTGTTCGGCGTGCTGATGCTGCCGATTTTATACATCTTCTTAAAAAACATGTTCGGCAAGACGGTCATCGCCTCATGCGGCACGATTTTATTCGGCTTCGACTTTATGCACTTCGTGCAAACGCGCATCGGTACGATCGATACGTACGGTGTCATATTCATCCTGCTGTCCTACTTCTTTATGTACCGCTTTATTACGCTCAACCCCGAGACGCCGATACGCAAATCGCTGTGGCCGCTGGCGCTGTCGGGTCTGTCGTTCGGCATCGGCTGTGCGAGCAAATGGACGGTCATCTACGCCGGGGCTGGGCTTCTGGCACTGTACATCCTGCACCTCGTCCAGGTGCGCAAATACTACGACGAAAACGACATTCTGGGCTTCCGGGCGCGGCTTTTAAAAACGCTGCTTCTGACCGGCGTGTTCTTTCTCGTCATTCCGGCGATCATCTACTGCCTGAGCTACATCCAAAACGCGCACGCCGCCGGTATGCGTGTGTCTGAGGGTATGCTTTGGGACCCTGCTTTCTACAAGATGATCTGGAATAACCAGAAGTTCATGTTCAGCTACCACAGCGGTCTGGACGCAACACACGCGTACGGTTCGTCGTGGTACCAATGGATCGTCGATGGGCGGCCGATTCTGTACTACCGCGACACATCCATGGGCGGCGGGCTTAAATCTGCGTTCGCGTCGTTCGGCAACCCGCTTGTTTGGTGGGGCGGATTTTTGGCGATGATCGCTATGGGTTACCGCTTCTACAAGTATAAAGACGGGAAGGCGCTGTTTATCCTGATCGGGTATTTCAGCCAGCTCGCGCCGTGGTTTTTCATCTCGCGCGTTGTGTTCATCTATCACTATTTCCCGAGCGTCATCTTCCTGGTGCTCGCGCTCAGCCATGTGTTCAACACGATCTGGGAACGCCGATACGGCAGCTACCGCATGGCTGTGCTCGGTTTTACCGGCGCGACCGTCGGCTTATTCGCGGCGTTTTACCCAGTACTGACAGGCGTACCCGTTTCCGAGTTTTACACAAAATATTTCCTGCGCTGGATCCCGTCGGCTTGGCCGTTTTAAAATAAACCGCCGCGCTAAACGTCGCGGATACAAAATGAATGACATTCTGGAGGCACTTATTATGCTGGCACTTGGCTGTGATCACGGTGGCTTTGCTCTGATGCAGGAGCTAATCCGCCATCTGGACGCTGACGGCGTCGATTATAAAAACTTCGGCACTTATTCACCTGAAAGCTGCGACTACCCCGTCATCGCTGAATCCGTCGCGCGCAGCATCCAGTCGGGCGAATGCGACAAAGGGATGCTCGTCTGCGGGACAGGCATCGGCATGTCGATCGCGGCCAACCGTTTTAACGGCATTCGCGCCGCGCTGTGCAGCGACAGCTACAGCGCGGAAATGACGCGCCGTCATAACGACGCGAACATCCTCGTACTCGGCGGGCGTGTCATCGGCCCCGCCCTTGCCGAATCGATCCTCGACACGTTTTTGAAAACGCCGTTTGAAGGCGGACGTCACGCCCGACGTATCGGTATGTTCGACAGCTTCACGCCATGAAACGCGGCGTTCCGAAAACATACCGCAGCAAACGGCCGCTGAAGATCGCACTGACCGTTCTGATCTCGCTGATCGTTTCTGTATTGATTTTAGCCGTCGTTTTGTTTTTCGTCCTGCGGCAATATATCGTTTATGAGCCGGACGGCGGGCTCCATCTGGACATCCCGTGGTTGTCGGATACGACAACACCCAATTAATATCGATGATCTTTTACAATATATTATAATGTATAACCTGTTTTTCAGAGCAGGCACTATGAGCGGCGCGGAACAATTGTTCCGCGCCGCTTTTGGTAATTATATGCAAGGTCGGCGGCTCCTCATCCTAAATTCGCCCAATTAATTTATGCAATATAACCAAACACTCTATTGATTATCCGTCATTTCGCAAAACCTTCCGGTCACAATTACCAAAGTTTAGGAATTGATGTTTCTTTTTGTAATCGATTGTTTTATAATAGCCCGCAGTAGATGATTTCTGTAACCATTTGTTACTTTTTTCGAGGTGACACGATGTCCGTCAAAATCCTGCACGCGGCCGATTTCCATCTGGACTCGCCGTTTGACGCGCTCAGCGAAGAAAAAGCCGTGCTGCGCCGTCGCGAACAGCGCGATCTGCTTGACCGTATCGCCGCACTGGCGAACGACGAACAGGTCCAACTTGTGCTGCTCGCCGGGGATTTGCTGGATAGCGCCACCTCCTATTTCGAAACACAGGAAGTTCTGCACCGGGCCTTTTCAAGCATCAACGCGGAGATTTTCATCGCGCCGGGCAATCACGACTACTACTGCCCCAAGTCGCCGTATGCGTATTTTAAGTTCCCGGACAATGTGCATGTCTTCTCTTCGCCGATCGTCGGCTGCTTTGCTCTGCCGCATTTGGGCTGCCGTGTCTGGGGCGCAGGCTTCAACGATCCGTACAGCCGGCCGCTGCTGCCCGGCTTTAAAGTACCCGATAACGACATGATCGACATCATGGTCCTGCACGGCGATACGTCGGGAGACGACTACAACCGTGTGCGTGAGGGCGATATCACCGCGTCTGAACTGAGTTATCTGGCGCTTGGGCATCTGCACACGTTCAGCGGTATCCGTCAGGCCGGACGAACAACGTACGCCTATCCGGGCTGCCCGGAAGGGCGCGGCTTCGACGAAACGGGCGACAAGGGCGTCATCGTCGGTACGGTCGGTAAAGACGGCGCCGAGCTGCGCTTTGTTCCGACCGGCGCGCGCAAATACGCCGTGCAGTCCGTGTCGCTCACCGGTGAAGACGATGTAGCTTCGGCCGCACTGGCAGCACTTCCCCAACATACCGAGCGCGATATTTACAAGCTTATTCTAACCGGCGAATTTGCCGGCGGGATTGACACAACGGCGCTTAAGGACGCACTCGACGACCGATTTTTCCATCTGAGCGTCACCGACCAGACGCGCCCGCCTATTGATATCTGGGCCGACACCGGCGACGATACGTTACGCGGCAGCTTCCTGCGCCTTCTTAAAGAGCGCTATGACAGCGCGGACGACGCGGATAAAGCCGTCGTCACACGTGCTGTGCGATACGGCTTGGCGGCGCTCGACAACCGGGAGGAGTACGAGGCATGATGATCAAACGCCTAAGCGCCTCCTTCGGCAAACTACAAGGCAAAACCTTGATGCTGGAAGAAGGGCTCAACATCATTGAGGCCCCCAACGAATCCGGCAAGTCGACGTGGTGCGCTTTTATAAAGGCCATGCTCTATGGCTTATGTACATCCGATCGCGATAAGCTCGGGTACTTGTCCGACAAAACACACTACCGCCCGTGGAACGGCGCGGCAATGGAAGGTTCGATGGATATCGTTGCGCACGGTAAGTCCGTCACGCTTGAGCGGCTGTCCGAAGGCCGCCTGCCGATGAAGCGCTTTACAGCCCGATATACCGGCACCGGCGAGCCCATCGAAACGCTCTATCCCGACACGGCCGGCGAAACGCTTACCGGCGTCAGTGAAGCCGTATTTGAGCGCAGCGCTTACATATCGCAGGCCGGCGTAAGAATTACGCAGACGCCGGAACTGGAAAAGCGCATCTCCTCACTTGTCACAACGGGCGACGAATCCTCGTCGTTCACCGAGGTCGACGAGCAGCTGCGCGCCTGGCAGCGTAAGCGCCGATTTAAACAATCTGGTGCGATCCCCGCGCTGGAGGAATCACTTGCGTCGATCAATCATAAACTTGAACGCATCGAGGACGCACAGGAGGACGCCGCAGCGCTGCGTCTGGAAGTCGATCGGCTTAGAAAGAAAAAGACAGAGCTGAGCGAGATGCTTAAGGCCATCGAGCGCTATGAAGCACGAGAGACCATCCGCCGCGCCCGTGCCGACTACGAACGTGCCAGAGTCCGTTACGAAAACGCCTACCGTGAACTGACGAAAAACGGCGAAATGCCGTCTGACGATAAAATCTCTGTTGTGCGCGGCGAGCTGCGTGCAATCGAGTCGCTTAAATCTGTTCAAAGCGCCGAAGAATCTGTCCTCAGCGACGCTCGAGAGAAACTTGCGCGTATTCAAAGCCTCAAACTGACCTCACCCTTTAGCGGGCGAGACGCCGCACGCGAGGTCGACAAAGCCGACGCCCTGACAGCGCGCGTGAGCGAGCTGTCGCCACGCAGCGCACCAACTGTTATTTTGATTATCCTTGCCGTCCTGCTCGCTGTGACCACCGTCGTTTCTGCCCTGCAGGATTTATTACCCTGGGCGTTTATTCCGCCGGCCGCCGGCGCGGCGATGCTGTTTTGTATCGGCACACTTGTATGGCGATCGGTCCAACGGCGGCGTGCCGCAAACGAGCTCAAGTCGCTGCTGGTCGTTTATGGCGTCACATCAGCGGAGGCGCTCCAGGCGCTGTACGATAAAGACTTCCGTTTATCTTCTGAGATTGCTATGGCGGAAAGCAACGTCAGAGCGGCCGAAAAATCGGCCGCCTCGGCCGCGGCCAATGTCACCACCGTTTCCGACAGACTGGTCGACAAGCTGTCAGCCTTATCCGTCACGCCCGATCTGCCCCACCTTGACGCCGAGCTGAGACGTCTGGAAAACCTGCTGGGCATCCTCAGCAAGGCCAAAGCCGACCTTCGGGCCGTCGAGAGCGTTCTGGCATCGATGAAAAATCCCGGCGACGAAACCGGCAGCACTTCCGACGAACCGCCCGCGCACACCCGCGACGAACTCACAAGCGCGCTCGACAACGTCGATACGCAGCTGGAAGCACAGCTCAATCGCTACAACATGGCGCTCGGCGAGATTCGCGCACTGGGCGATCCCGTCATTCTCGGCAGCGAAAAAAAGATGGCCGAGGAAAAGCTTGATACGCTACGCGGCGAATATGCCGCGCTGACCTTAGCCATCGACACGCTCAAGGAAGCCAGCATCGAGATGCAATCGCGCTTTTCACCGCTGCTGAGCGAGACGGCCGGGCGCATCATCCGCCGCCTGACAGCCGAGCGGTATCAGAAGATCCTCTTCGACAAGACGCTGGACGCATCGGCCAAAACGGCCGGCGACACAGTCATGCGCGGCATCCTCTCGCTGAGCGCGGGCACCGCCGACCAGATCTATCTGGCATTGCGGCTGGCCGTATGCGAGCTGGTGCTCCCTGCTGATAATACATGCCCGATCATCCTTGACGATACCTTAAGCAATTTTGATGACCACCGCGCCCAGGCGGCGCTCGAATATCTACTTGAACTATCGCAAAAACATCAGATACTTTTATTCACCTGTCACAGCCGAGAGGCTGCCTGCCTGTCCGGGCGGGACGGCGTGCACACGATTGCACTGCCATAACCGCGGTACGTACCGCCACTTTTAATTGGCATCAACGGGACTCGGCTAAGCCGAAATCTTTATCCCGGTTGCATATATGTTCGGCCTTTCGGAGCCAATCCGCTCCGACGGGGCAGCCGGATCCATAAACCCGAGGATTCGGCAAACTGAAAGGATTGTTATTTTAATATGAGAAAACGTTTGATTTTGTCGGGACTGCTCGTCCTGGCGCTGCTGGCGGCCATCACGCCGTTCGCGCTCGCCGAAAACTCCGACACCGACACATCAACAAACATCGTGCCGATCTACATCGACAATCAGCCGGTCGAGTTCACCACAGACGCTATTTTGGTCGACTCGACGACGTATGTCCCCCTGCGCGACTTCTGTATGGCGATGGGCGCCGAAGACGTCAGCTGGGATGCTGAAGCCGGAACGGCAACGGTCACCAGTCAGAACCTGACGATTACGGCTACCGTCGGCCAGGTGTATATCGAAGCCAACGGACGCTATTTGTACACACCGGACGGCATCTTAATGCTGGACGGCCGGATGATGGCACCGCTTCGTGCACTGTCCAAGGCGTTCGACGCCGTACTTGCCTGGAATCCTGATTCACATTCTGTATTCTTGTTCCCCGGCTCGGGCGCAATAATCCCGGGCAGTGAGTATTACGACGAGACCGATCTGTACTGGCTCTCCCGTATCATTAACGGCGAAGCGCGCGGCGAGTGTCTTGACGGAAAAATTGCCGTCGGCGACGTCATCATGAACCGCATCGCCTCCGAAGAGTTCCCGAATACCGTTTACGACGTCGTTTTTGATAAGCGCTACGGTGTCCAATTCACACCGGCTTACAACGGTTCAATTTATCTCACACCGACGGACGAGAGCGTTCTGGCCGCCAAACTCGTACTCGACGGCAGCAACACAGCCGGTGAAAGCATGTATTTCAACTACAACTCGGCCTGCTGGGCCGCACGCAACCGCCCGTATTCGATGACGATCGGTAATCACCTGTTTTACCTATAAGCCCTGCGCCTGCTCCGGCAGCGCTCCTATTAAGATTCTTCGCGATCCCACACTGTATGGGATCGCGAAGAATCTTTTTTTCATTGATAAGCGCGCCAGAATGGTATACTATATGGATATATCCGGCACATATCCGATGAAAAGAGGTGCTCGTGTTGATTCTATACTGGCTTGTGGCTTTCGTCGTCTTTTTGATTATCGAAGCGGCCACTGTCGGGCTCGCGTCAATCTATTTTGCGCTCGGGGCATTAGCCGGCCTCGTCACAGCAGCACTGACGGACTCCATCTGGATTCAGGTGGTCGTCTTTCTTGTTGTGTCTTCCGTCGCACTATACTTTACGCGTCCTCTGGCAAAGAAATATATTAACGCCAAACGACTGCCCACAAACGCCGACCGCATTCTGGACATGATCTGTATCGTCACGGAGGACATCGACAATGTCGCGGCCACCGGCGCCGTCTCTGTCGACGGCAAAATCTGGACGGCACGCTCGCTGAGCGGTGAGCCCATCCCCAAGGGCGCACGCGTCAGAGCAGAAGCCATCGAGGGCGTCAAAGTGATCGTCAAGCCGCTGCCGGCCGCCACACCGTCACCAGCGCCGTCAGCAGCAGACAATGAAGGAGGTACCGTATGAATCCCAATCAGTCCAATCTCACCCCGATCGTTCTCATCATCATCGCCGCCATCGTGATCGTCATTCTCGCCAAGAACATCCGCGTTGTTCAGCAGGCCAAAGCCTTTGTTATTGAGCGACTGGGCGCATATACCACGACGTGGGGCGTCGGGCTGCACATGAAGGTACCGTTTATAGACCGCGTAGCCAAAGTCGTATCGATCAAAGAGCAAGTCGTCGACTTCCCGCCGCAGCCGGTTATCACCAAAGACAACGTCACCATGCAGATCGATACCGTTTTGTACTTTCAGATCACCGACCCGAAGCTGTATACCTATGGCGTTGAGTACCCAATGGTCGCCATCGAGAATCTCACAGCGACGACGCTGCGTAATATCATCGGCGACCTTGAGCTCGACGAGACGCTCACGAGCCGTGATATCATCAACACACGTATGCGCATCATCCTCGACGAGGCCACCGATCCGTGGGGCATCAAAATCAACCGCGTCGAGCTGAAAAATATTCTGCCGCCGCAGGAAATCCGAAACGCGATGGAGCGCCAGATGAAAGCCGAGCGCGAGCGTCGCGAAGCGATTTTACGCGCGGAGGGCGAAAAGCGATCTGCCATCCTCGTCGCCGAGGGCGAGAAGGAATCGGCCATTTTACGCGCCGACGCGAAAAAGCAACAAAAGATATTGGAAGCCGAGGGCGAATCCGAAGCGATCCTCAAGGTGCAAAACGCCATCGCCGAAGGTATCAAGCTCATCAATCTGTCCGAGCCGTCCGACGACGTCATCCGCCTCAAAGCGCTGGACGCTTTCGCCGCGGCAGCCAACGGTCAGGCAACGAAAATTATCATTCCATCAGAAATACAAGGCCTTGCAGGCCTGGCAACGTCGCTCAAAGAGCTCACCTACGACGAGAAATAAAACCGTAAATAATAAACGCCGCTTCCTGACAGGAAGCGGCGTTTATTCAGATTATCAGCAACCTGATCTGCAGGTAGTTGACCAGCGCATGCAGGACAATCGGCGGCCAGATGCTGCCGCTGTACTCATACGCCCAGCACAGTACAAGCGCGGACGGGATATACTGCAGCATATACAAGAACAGATTCCAGTCGAAACCGACGAAGAAGTACTGCCAAATATGATACACAGCGAACACGCCGGCCGTCACGGCATAGGCCAGCAAACGGTTCTTTTTTCGCAGCGTTCCGAACAGCACGCCGCGAAACAGCGTTTCCTCGACGATCGGTCCGAGCAGCACTGCCGAGACAATCACTGTACCACTGTTGAGCGATGCCAGCCGGATGATTTCGGCGTTGTTCGGGTTGACCGGCTCGTCAATCAACAGGTACAACACCGATGACACGAGAAACGAACCCGTAAACGTTAAAAAGTAACCCAGCGCTACCGCCTGAAACGATCGGAGCCGGTTGTCGAGCATGTCGGAAAACGACTGCTTCAGAAACCGGAATAAAACGGCGAATAGAAACACCGCACTGATGGCGTAGTAAATCAAATTCATGCGCGCGGCTACGAGCGATTCGTCTGCGTCGGGCGCAATCAGCGGGATAAGCAGCCCCAGTATAATTGGCAACACGAAAACATGTACCGGCAGATAAATAAACCCGAACAGCCTCTCTGAACGGCGCATCGGCGACGAGAAGGCTTTGTTCTCCGGTGGCTGTGTCATTGATCCTCCGCCTTTTTCTTCAGCTCGAAGAGCAGATTAAGTGCTTCAATCGGCGTAAGCGTGTCCAGCTGTGTTTTTTGCAATGTCCGGGCAATCTCGCCGCCGCCGACATCTGTCAGCGAGAGCTGGCCGCCATCGTCCTGCGTCGGCTGAGCGGCAATCGGTGCCGCGCTGCCGGATTGCTCGAGGCGCGCAAGCTCGGCCTTTGCGCGCCGGATGACGCTGGCGGGCACGCCGGCCAGACCGGCGACTTCAATGCCGTAGCTGTCGTCGGCGCCGCCGGGCACGATCTTTCGTAAAAAGATGATGTCTCCCCCGCGCTTTTTAGCGGAGATACTAAAGTTCTTAACGCCGGCAATCTCGTTTTCAATGGCTGTAAGCTCATGATAGTGTGTCGAAAAAAGCGTTTTTGCCCCAAGACGCTTTTTATCGGTGCAATGCTCAAGTACGGCGCGCGCGATGGCCATGCCGTCATACGTGGACGTGCCGCGCCCGATCTCATCGAGGAGAATGAGGCTCTTTGCCGTGGCGCCGTGTAAAATCTCGGCGACTTCGGTCATCTCGACCATAAACGTCGATTTACCGGCAGACAGATCGTCTGAGGCACCGATGCGCGTAAATACACGGTCGACAAGTCCGATCTGCGCCGAACGCGCCGGAACGAACGAGCCCATCTGTGCCAGCAGCACGATCAGCGCCGTCTGGCGCATATACGTCGATTTACCGGCCATGTTCGGCCCCGTGATGATGAGCGTGCGCGCGCTGTCTGTGTCCATGTACGCGTCGTTAGGGACAAAGAGCGCGTCTGTCTGCATCACCTCGACGACGGGATGGCGCCCGTCACGGATGTCGAGAACGCCGGACACGTCAATCTCCGGCTTGGCAAAATTGTTTTTAACGGCCGTTTCCGCCAGTGAGCACAACGCATCGATCGTTGCGGCGGCGCGCGAGGTGGCCTGTACACGCCCGACGTTTGCGGCAAGCCGGTCACGCAGATCCGTAAAGACCTCATATTCGAGCGCGGCAAGGCGGTCCTTGGCGCCAAGTAGCGTCGTCTCCAGTTCCTTGAGTTCCTGTGTAATGAAGCGCTCGCAGTTTGCCAGCGTCTGCTTGCGAATATAATTGTCAGGCACCGTCTCCGACGACGAGCGCGGAATTTCGATGTAATAGCCAAACACCTTGTTGTAGCCGACCTTGAGCTTTTTGCCTGTGCGGGCGCGCTCGGCAGCTTCGATTTCAGCCATCGCGCCGGTGCTGTCGCGCAGGAGTGCGCGTAAGCGGTCGACCTCCTCGCTGACGCCTGTGCGGATCATCCCGCCCTCCCGGACGGAAAACGGCGGATCATCTTCAATCGTTTCACGGATAACCCGCTCGACATCCGTCAGCGGATCGGTTGTTTTAAGCTTTGAGATCAGGCTCGATTGCATCGGCTCCAGCAGCGCCAGCACCGATGGCAGTGCCTTAACGGAATACTCCAGCGCCTTGAGGTCTCGGCTGTTGGCCGTACCGTAAACGATGCGCCCAATGATCCGCTCAATGTCGCCGACGTCGCGCAGCGCCCGCAGCAGCTCCGAGCGTGCGACGGTGTTGGCATAAAGGTCCTCAACGGCATCAAGCCGCCGCTTGATCTCCACCGTCGACACCAGCGGACGCAGCACCCACGAGCGCAGCAGCCGCCTACCCATCGGCGTTTTCGTCTTGTCGAGCACCCATAAAAGGCTGCCTTTTTTCTCCCCGGTACGCTGCGCGGCAACAAGCTCCATGCTGCGTAGCGTCTGGATGTCCAGTTCCATAAAGGCGCCGCCGGAATTGACCAGCAGGCGGTTGATGTGCGATAAATCCGTCTTTTGCGTATTCTTGAGATATTCCAGCAGCGCACCGACGGCGCGAACCGCCTGCTTGCTGCCGGTCAGGCCGAGCGTCTCGGGGCTGTCAACACTAAACCACGCGCAGATTGTATCGACAGTATGATCGTATTCAAACAGCGCATCGCTCCGCTGTACAAGGCAATCGAGTTTATCGGTTAAAAACGCCGTAAAGGCATCTGTCGCTTCGCTGCTGACAACGGCCTCGGCCGGCATGAATGCCCCGAGGTCATTGAGCAGGCGGCTGTCGTCGCCCGCCGGATAAAACGACACGCCGAGCTCGCCTGTAGACAGCTCGGCAAAGCACGCGGCGCTGCCGTCCTCCCCAGCGCATACGGCGCACAGATAGTTGCTGACGCCCTCGTCGAGCATCGATGATTCAATGCGCGTACCGGGCGTAATAACACGGACAACATCGCGGTCGACGAGGCCCTTGGCCTCGGCCGGGTCTTCCACCTGCTCACAGATCGCGACCCTGTATCCCTTAGCGATCAGCCGGCCGATATACGCTTCGGCGGAATGGTGCGGCACACCGCACATCGGAATACGCTCGTCGGGGTTCTCGTTGCGCCGGTCACGCGTTGTCAGCGTGAGGTCCAGCTCACGCGAGGCGGTCAGCGCATCGTCTCCGAACATCTCGTAAAAGTCACCCAAGCGAAAGAACAAGATACAATCGCTGTTTTGCTCCTTGATGTTGAAATACTGCCGCATCATCGGCGTGATCTCAGCCATGCGTGTTCCTCCGTTCGGCGAAATTTGTTATTTAAGAGTATATCATAGCAGCCGCTGCACGTACAATACGGACTTGTGACGGTAGCCCTGCGGCAAGCAGTCAATTTTCTGTTGAGAAACGCGTCGGTTTTTGATATAGTTAAGAAATATTATCAGGCCGACAGCCTGTTTTTGGAGTTGACAGATGAAATTCGATGTTTGGGCTTTACAAGGATACGACAGAGCCGACGCGGCTGCGATTATGCGCAGCGGCGTCAATCCACTTGTATCTGTTTTTTTAGCCGCCAGAGGGTATAATACCGTTGAATCGGCCAATGATTTCCTGAACGACGACACGGCGCGACTCCACGACCCGTTTCTGCTGGCCGACATGGACAAAGCCGTCAAGCGAATTCATCAGGCCGTCGCAAGCGGCGAGACGGTCGCCATTTACGGCGACTACGATGTCGACGGTATGACGGCCAGCTGCTTATTAGCCAGCTATTTCCGTGCCAAGGGCACCAACTATATCATCTACATCCCAGACCGCACCGACGAGGGATACGGCGTCAACCCGCAGGCGCTTGACGCGCTGCGCGAGCAGGGCGCGAGCCTTGTCATCACCGTCGACAGCGGCATCACCGCCCTCGACGAGGCCGTTTACGCGCGAGAGGCGGGGCTTGACCTCATCATCACCGACCATCACGAGTGCAAACCCGAACTGCCCGACGCCCTTGCCGTCGTCGACCCCAAGCGTCCCGAAAGCCAATACCCGAACCGGTCGCTTGCCGGCGTTGGCGTCGCATTCAAGCTGGTATGCGCACTTGAACATGATACAGACATCAACGCACTGCTCAATGATTACGGCGATTTCGTTGCCATCGGCACCATTGCCGATGTAATGAGCATGCACGGCGAAAACCGTGTACTGGTCCGGCACGGGCTGGCAGCGCTGAATCAGAAAAACCGTCCCGGCCTGCGTCGGCTGATGTGTGAGATCGGCATTGAACGCCGCGAGATCAACTCCGCACTCATCGGCTTTGCGCTGTCACCGCGTCTGAACGCCGCCGGCCGGATGGGCCGGACGTCGTTGACGATCGACTTACTGCTCACCGACAACGACGAGGAGGCCGCCGCGCTGACCGTCGAATTGTGCCGACTGAATGATGAACGGCGCAGTATCGAGTCGCAGATATTTGATGACGCGCTGGCGATGATTGAAGCCGGCCCACCGCCAAAAGGCCCAGTCGTTTTAGCTAGCCGCAACTGGTACCAAGGCGTGATGGGCATCGTCTCAGCGAAAGTCACCGACCAATTCTTGTTCCCGGCCATTATGATCAGCGTGGACGAGAACGGCATCGGCCGTGGCTCGTGCCGCAGCATTGGCAGATTCGGCATGTATACGGCGCTGAAAGCGTGCAGCGAGCTGCTGATCAACTTCGGCGGGCACGAAATGGCCGCAGGTATCACTATTGCCGAAGAAAACATCGATGAGTTTCGCCGGCGTATCTTTGCCTATTACCGCGAGACGATTAAAATCCCGTCCGTACCGACGATTAAGCTTGATTTCGAGGTAAAAAAGCCCGAACTGCTTTCACTGGATAACGTCGCCGCACTTGACTGCACCGAGCCTTACGGCAGCGGCTTCCTGCCGCCGTTTGTGTGCTTTGCAAATGCCGAGTTGCGCTCGGTTGTATCAGTCGGCGGCGGCAAGCACTCGAAGCTGCGCGTTGTCAAGTCGGGCAAATATTTTGACTGCATCTGTTTTAATCGGCCGGTTGAACAGCTCGGCGTCGACGAGGGCATGCTCGTAGACGTGGCATTCAATCCGGTCGTCAACGAATATCGGGGCTGGCGCAACGTCCAGCTGCACGTTCTCGACATACGCGCACACTCGGAGTTTACTGCATGGACGAATTAACCGACAAATATCTTCATTTTGAAAAGATCATCAAAGAAAACAATCCCGCTGCGGACTTAACGCGCATACGGGCTGCTTTTGATTTCTCCAAAGAGGCGCATCAGGATCAGCGGCGCAAGGACGGCTCGCTGTTCGTGTCGCATCCCCTGGCCGCTGCCGAAATTGTCGCCGAGATGGGCCTGGACGACGAGGCGATCATGGCGGCGCTTTTGCACGACTGCATCGAAGACACCGTCGCGACCCATGATGAAATTGCCAAGCGCTTTGGCAAAAACGTCGCCGAGATCGTCGAGGGCGTCACAAAGCTCACGCGCGTCACCTACACGAGCAAAGAAGAAGAGCAGATGGAGAATCTGCGCAAAATGCTGCTCGCGATGGCTAAGGATATCCGCGTCATCATCATCAAAATGGCTGATCGGCTGCACAATATGCGCACAATGGAGTATCAGTCACCCAGAAAGCAATCGGAAAAAGCGCTGGAGACGATGGAAGTCTACGCCCCCCTCGCCCACCGCCTTGGTATGCAAAAGATCAAGTGGGAGCTAGAGGATCTGTCGATCTACTATCTCGACCCGATCGGCTATGCCGAGATTGAGGCAGGTCTGCAACGCATTATGAGCTCGCATGAGCAATTTATCGACCTCATCCAAACAAAAATCTCCGACCGGCTCCGGGACATCAACATCGACTGCACCGTCTACGGTCGCGTGAAGCACATATACAGCATCTACCGCAAAATGTACTCTCAGAAAAAGACGCTCTCAGAAGTGCTCGACCTGTACGCGTTTCGCGTCATTGTGGGCGACATCGCCGACTGCTACAACGTGCTTGGCTATATCCACGACATGTTTCGGCCGATCCCCGGCCATTTTAAAGATTATATCGGCACACCCAAGCCGAATATGTATCAAAGCCTGCACACAACGGTACTCGGCAGCGAGGGCATCCCCTTCGAGGTGCAGATCCGCACGCAGGACATGCATCAAACCGCCGAATACGGTATCGCCGCACACTGGAAATACAAAGAGGGTATATCCGGCAAGCTCGCCGACGAGGAAAAGTTTGCATGGGTACGCCGCCTGCTCGAAACGCAACAGGAAGCCGACGCGCAGGACTTTTTCCACGATCTGAAAATCGACATGTTTTCCGACGAAGTCTTCGTCTTCACGCCGCGCGGTGACGTCATCAACCTGCCGGCCGGCGCAACGCCGATCGACTTTGCGTATGCGATCCACTCGGCTATCGGCAACCGTATGACCGGCGCGATCGTCAACGGGCGCATCGTGCCCTACGCCCACATCCTCTCCAATGGCGACATCGTCGAGGTTCTCACCTCCAAGTCGTCGAAGGGACCCAGCCGCGATTGGCTGAACATCGTTAAAAGCCCCGAAGCGCGCAACAAGATCCGCCAGTGGTTCAAAAAAGAAAAGCGCGACGAGAATATTGCCCACGGCAAGCTGATGTTTGAGTCGGAGCTGCGGCGGATTAACCTTCAGATGTCGGACATTATACGCGAAGACGTCCTGCCGCGTGTGCTGAAAAAGCTCGCCTTCCCCTCGCTCGACGAGCTTTATGCCGCTATTGGTTACGGCGGCCTGTCCGCGCAAAAGGCCGTCAACCGCATCCGTGACGAGCTGCGCTCGATCGACCGCGCACGGCGTAAAGACGACACAGACGAGCTGGGCTTTGAATTTCGTCCCGGCAAGAAAAGCAAACCCATCCACGGCATCATGGTGGAGGGGCTGGATAACTGCTTGGTCAAGTTCGCGCGTTGCTGCACACCGGTCCCCGGTGACGACGCCATCGGCTTTATCACACGCGGCTATGGCGTATCGGTACACCGCAAAGACTGTAAAAACTACCTCAAATCGGTCGAGAACGCCGAGGAGGAAGGCCGCTGGGTGAACGTCGACTGGGCCAATTCCGATTCCGACGTATATTCAACGACGCTTAATATCACCGCTCGCGAGCGCAGCGGTATCGTTATGGACATCGCAACGATCCTCAATTCAATGAAGATCCGGATGACGTCGTTTTCCGCTAAAGACGTGACCGGCGGCATCACGACGGCGACCGTCGTGATCGAGGTTAAGGACCGTGAAGAGCTCAATGCTGCCATCGCGCGTCTGGCGACGATCAATGGGCTGATCGAAATCAAGCGTTCCAGCAGCTAAGTGCCGCTTTAAACACACAAGAAAAGGAATCCATGTATGCGTGCTGTTGTCACAAGGGTCTCCGAGGCATCCGTCATCTCCGACGGCACACTGACGGGGCAAATCGGGCGCGGCTTTCTCGTGCTCGTCGGCGTCGCGCCAACAGATACGATCGCCGACGCGGAAAAGCTCGCCGTTAAGATTACCGGGCTGCGCGTCTTTGAGGACGAAGGCGGTAAGATGAATCTCAGCCTGGCCGCCGCCGGCGGCAGTCTTCTCGTCATTTCACAGTTCACGCTATACGCCGACGTCAAAAGCCGCCGCCCCGGCTTCACGGGCGCGGCAAAGCCGGACGTCGCCGTCCCGCTGTACGAGCAGTTTATCAGTGCCTGCCGTGCCGCCGGCTTTGAGACGCAAACGGGCGTCTTCGGCGCGGACATGCAGGTTCAATCCATTAACGACGGTCCGGTCACAATTTTGTTCGACACCGCCGAACTGTAGCATATCATTAAAGGAGATTTTCTATGCTGATCAAAACGCTGGTCGTCGGCCAGATCCAAACCAACTGCTATATCGTCTCAGACGAAAACACGCTGCGCTGCGCCGTCATCGATCCAGGAGACGAGTCCGGCACGATTCTCGATTACATCGAATCCAACAAGCTGACCGTCGGCGCGATTTTCCTCACCCACGGTCACTTTGATCATAATCTCGCCGTTTATCCAATCCGCGACGCGACGGACGCACCGGTCTTTATCCACCGCGCCGACGCAGCGGACGGCGGTGCGGACGATCAGTTCAAATTTGCCGCCGATACGGCTGTACACTACTATACCGAGGGCGACACCATCGCCGTCGGCGGTCTGACGTTCACCGTGCTTGAAACGCCGGGCCACTCCCCCGGCTGCGTCACGCTTAAATGCGAAAACGTCCTGTTTACGGGCGACACGCTGTTCCGCGGCAGCATCGGCCGCACCGATCTCGGCGGCGGCAACATTCAAGAGCTGCTGCGCTCGCTCAATAAACTCGCGATGCTGGACGGTGACTTTGAAGTCTATCCCGGTCACATGGGCTCGTCTACACTTGATCGCGAACGCCGCTTCAACGATTACATGGCGTACGCCGCCGAACAGTTCCCCAGCCAATGAATCTGACGCTTTCGGGGCATGATTATAAATATGCCGTCGAGCAGATCCTGCTCATGATGTACCCGAAAGAGCGGCCCGTCTACGCCCCGCCGGACGACGGACTGTCGGCCGAGGTAGCTCTGCGTGACGGACGCACCTTTGTCGTCGCGTTTACGCGCATCACAATGGGCGATAAAACGTATACAGGCTCCGAGCGGATTAATCGCCTGCGCCTGACCAACAAACTCACCAAGGACCGACTGCTTCAAAAGATTATAAAACTCTCTTTTTATAAAGCAGCCGTTGCGCATACGGGCATAAAGCCCGTCTGGGGGGCGCTGACGGGCATACGGCCCGGCAAAATCGCTACGAACCTGATGGCATACGGCGCAACGAAGCAGGAAGCCGCCGAGGCGCTCATGCAGGAATATTTCGTCTCGCCGGAGCGCGCTGCGCTCTGCGCGGACACGGCGGAGGCCGGCCTGCGCGTCAAACACGCGCTCGGCGCCCGCGATATCGCGCTATACGTCGGCATCCCGTTTTGCCCGACACGCTGTCACTATTGCAGTTTTGTCAGCCACAGCGTTGAGAAATCGTCCAAGCTGATCGCGCCGTTTGTTGAGGCGCTCCTCGAGGAGATCGACGCGGTGTCGGCGATGCTAAACCCGCTCGGGCTGAACATCGTCTCGATCTACATCGGCGGCGGCACACCGACGACGCTGTCAGCTGAGCAGCTCGACCGCGTCATGGCGTCTATGGGTACGGCGTTTGACTTGTCAAACGTGCGCGAATACACCGTCGAGGCCGGACGGCCCGACACGATCACGCCGGAAAAGCTTGCCGTTTTGCGCCGGCACGGCGCTTCGCGCGTGAGCATCAATCCGCAGTCGATGTCCAACGACGTGTTGGAGTCGATCGGCCGATGCCATACAGCGGAAGACATCCTGACGTCGTTTGAGCAGGCGCGTGAAAGTGGCTTCACTGTCATCAACACCGATCTGATCGCCGGTCTGCCCGGCGACACGCCGGACGGCTTTACGCGCTCGCTCGAGGCGATCGTCCGCCTGCGCCCCGAGAATATCACCGTGCACACGCTTGCACTGAAAAAAGGTACATCGCTCAAGCTCGACGGCGCAGCGCTGCCCGACGCGCAGGCTGTCGGGCAAATGCTCGACGCGTCGACGGCGATTCTGAGCGGCGCGGGATACGTACCGTATTACCTGTACCGGCAAAAGTTTATGTCCGGCGGCTTTGAAAACGTCGGCTGGAGCCTTCCCGGGCACGAAAACCTTTACAACATCCTCATCATGGAGGAGCTTGGCACGATCATCGCGCTTGGCGGCGGCGGCGTAACAAAGCTTGTGTCAGCGCACGGCGGACGCATCGAACGCGTGTTCAACTACAAATACCCGTACGAGTACGTGCGCGATATCGGTGATGTCATCGCTAAAAAAGGCCGCATCGCGGCGTTTTACGCAAACGAAACCGCCACTTCGTAGTCCTCGCAATCAACTGCGCGCCGCGTGACGGCCGCACGTCTGGAGAGAATAGTATGACCTACGATCTTCCCGTCATTAATAACCGCATCCAAACAACACCGCACGACTACGTTATGGAAAGCGAAACGTACTACAACTCACGCGTCCGCAAAGCCGCCGACGAGATTGTCAACAACATTGACATCAGCCCCATCGTCCTGCTCAGCGGCCCGTCCGGCTCGGGCAAGACGACGACGGCCAAGAAGCTGTCCAAGGAGCTCAAACGCCTTGGCATCACCGCTTACAACGTATCGCTCGACAATTATTTTAGGACTGTCGATCCGGAAACGGCCCCGCGTACGCTGCAAGGCGAGATTGATTACGAATCGCCCGAATGTCTCGACATGCAGCTGCTCAACGAACATTTCGACAAGCTCGACAGCGGCGAGCAGATCGAGATACCGCACTTCAGCTTTTCTAAGCAGGAGCGCGTTGAAGGCCGTGTCACACCGATGAAGCTCGGCCCGAACGACATCGCCATCTTTGAAGGCATCCACGCGCTCAACGAGGCAATGACTGCCGAGCATCCCGGTGCGTACAATATCTATGTCAGTACGCTCACCGACATCACCGACAAAGGCAAAATCATCATTGACAGCGCCGGTATACGGCTTGTCCGTCGGCTCGTACGAGACGATTTTTTCCGCGGCTCCGATCCGGAGATGACGCTGAGCATGTGGGACAACATCCGCCGCGGAGAACATCTTTATGTCGTCCCATACCATAAAACGGCCAATTTCACCATCGATTCGGCTCTGCCCTACGAGATATCTGTCATGAAGCAGTTTACCGGCGATATGCTGTCCAAGGTGCCGGATAATGCCGAGCACTTTCAAACACTGCACCTGATCATCGGCGCATTTGACCGGTTTTTAACCGTCGATCCCGCCTTCGTCCCGACCGACTCAATCCTGCGCGAATTCATCGGCGGCAGTGAGTTTGAATATTGAAAGATGTAAAAGTTATGTGACAATCGCGTTATTTAAACTTTTTTGTGCTATAATTGCGATAACGTCAACTCCCTGGGAGGCATCCAGCAATCCATGAATTTCCTTCGTAACTTCATGATGGGGCGGTACGGACCCGACCATCTCAATACGGCGCTGATTATTACGTCACTGGCCGTCGGCCTTGTGGCGCGCTTCGTCGCCTTCCCATTCATACTATATTTATCCTACCTGATCTTCGCTTTGGCGCTGTTTCGGATGCTGTCGCGCAATATCGAAAAACGGCGCGCCGAAAACGATCGGTTTTTGCACTTTTGGTGGCCGTTTAAAACACGCTGCAAAAAGCTGATAGACCGTCAGAAAAGCCATCGGACACATAAGTTTTTTAAGTGCCCCAGCTGTAAGAACACGCTGCGTGTTCCGCGTGGCAAGGGCCGTCTTCAGGTTACCTGCCCGAAGTGTGGCGAGCGCTTCATAAAAAAAACATAAGGCGACAAGCATCGCTTTTGCCGTGCTCGTCACCTTAATGCGATAATCAACGGTTCGCCTGCCTGCTTACGCAGGCAGCTTTGTCTATACAAACGGCTCCGTGCAAACACAAGCAATGCGCTGTATCTGGCGGCGCGTTTATAAGAAAGGGTTGGAGTACCAATGAAAAACACATCTGTGATCAAAGCGCTGTGCTACGTATGCATTCTGGCTGGTCTGGCATGCAAGCTGCTCATCCCCGATCCACTGCTCAGCAGCATCCTCGGCATCGGCCTAATGGCTATCGCCGTAGTTATCCTTGGCATTATGATCACTAAATCTCGGCGCGGCTGACTGTTCGCGCAGCAAATCTACGCCGGCCGCCGATGCGCGCCGGCGCTTTCGCTTTGTAGCACCGCCGGATCACGCAGCGCCGCCAAGCGCCGGAAATTGGGGCGACCGGCGGCATCCATCAAGTACGCCGTCTCCACGTCGTCACCGTCGTGTCGGTTGCCATTGAGCGCCCGGACGATCGTCTCGGCATCGTACGTGCCGATACCGTGCCCGTAGTAACGTCCGCCGCCGAGATCGATGACGTTTTCGCCCTGCCACTCCGGCGTTTCGGGGTCGACGTCGGGGTTCGTAAAGTAGCGCCGGTCGCCGGGCAGATAATCCGCGTAACGGCGCATGCGCCCCGTCTCACGCAAAACCGGTGTAATATCATGCCAGTTCATCAGCACCAGACCGCGGAACACACGGTCGAACGTCTCGCGCGGTAAAACCTCCATCAAAGCCTTAACGTAGACAATCTGCATCGCCGTCGCGCACTCCGTGGCATATTTTGAGCCATGCTCAAAAATATCATGCACCGCTTCCGTCGCGCTGACGTCCCGGCGCAGGACAAAACCACCGTCGGCGCGGCGCGACCAGTATCGTTCGTTGGCGCGCGAATCGCGGAACACCGCGAAATCCATCCGGCTGCGGCCAAGTGCTGTTGCCGCCTTGACGATCTCCGCGCGTAAACGCAGTTCAAACTGCAGTTCGTCGAGTGTTTCGTATGTATAGACCTCGTCACTTTGCCGCAGGATGTCGAGCGCCGCGCGCTCCGTACTGCCCTGCTCAAACTGCTCGGCCAGTGCTGCCGCATTCAGCAGGTCGTTACCAATCAGAATCATCAGACCGCCTCGTAATCCTTTCCCGCTGCAAGCACCTGCTCGGCGGCGTCTTTTTTCATCCACGCCTGCCACGCTGCGTGGTTGCGCTCATATAGCTGATGCGAATAAGCCGTCAGAAGTGCCTGCTCGTCGTCTGTGGTCTGACGAAACGCCGCCAAGCTGGCGCGCTCCTCGTCTGTCAGCGGCTCGACGGGCGTCCGCTTACGCGGCTCGATCGGCTTATGCAAATATTTGGCCTCGTCATCACAGTCGAGATGACGTGGACTGTTGGTCATTTGCAGATGTTCACCCGTAACGTATAAGTACGGCGCGTTGTCATCCAGCCAGTTGACATACTGCTCATAAGCATTTTGCCGCCGCACCGGATCAGGCGATTCAGGCAGATTAATATGTAATAGCTTGGCGGCCAGGCGGGCCTCGCGCGCATCGCCCGACAGCAGCGGCTTCGCTATACGATCCAGCGCCGGGCGGTCAACTGTTTGAAAAAAGCTCCAGACAAGGTCGTGAAGATATAGTCCTTTTCTGTTCCGCAGGAAAATGAGGTCGGCGATGTCGCCAAGCGTCGCTTTGTCATGATAGGTGACGGTTAACTGCGCGGCCGCCTCGTCGAGCAGTGCGTCGTATTCGTCGTGCGAGCGGCGCGGTCCATCCCAGCCTTTACCTGTCGCAAGCATCCAGCGCAGCGCCTCGACCAGCGCATCCGCGTCGGGCGGTGCCGTTTCGTTCCAGCCGACAGCTCGTCTGCGCGCGCAAAACCACGCTGCTGCCGCGTTACGCGGCGTCAGGCCGGACGCTAAGCCCAGTACGTCAACCTCGTCAAGCACGATGTAGAATACGGGAAAGATGAGTGCGTCCACGTTGAGCGCCCGCAGGGCAGCGTTATGATCTGCCAGCGCGAGCTGTCTTAAATCCTGGATGAGCCTTCCAGTGCCGGCACGCCGCCATATAGTGTTAAGCCGGCTGACTTGATCTGTAGCCATGCAGTAGTCCCCCAAATGATGCGCCGGGCACATCGTTAATACACTATACTATCGGGCGGACGGTTTTTTGTTGCACGGCACACATTACTCTTGACTTCAACTGGCTTGTATGCTATCATATGTTTTACGTCGTCAGACGAAATAGCGCGGAGTGGAGCAGTCCGGTAGCTCGTCGGGCTCATAACCCGAAGGTCGTAGGTTCAAATCCTGCCTCCGCAACCAGAAGAAGTCCTGTAATCTCAAAGGTTACAGGGCTTTTTGTTTGTCAGCAAGCATCCTCGGTTTCTTGACTTTCTAACACATTTCTAACGACGCTCGTTTCCTGCAATTCCAGTGCTTTTGAGACAGAATCAATCATATGAAGCTTCTCATTCATGCTAACGTGAGAGTAGGTATTGGCTCCGTTTTCGGGGTGCAGCTCAGTTCTCGTCACGCTCAGTAACAGTACCATCGCCAGAACCAGCGCTGCTACTCTTTGGATACTTTTTTCACGGCTTCCTCCGTTTGTGTTCCCCGGCGTTCGTCAGCCGGTTTTCTTTTTCTTCTTCGGCGGCTTGAGGCCCGCCGCTCTGAGTGCCGCCGGCCAGTTGGTGAACCGTCGCCGTATGTACGAGCGGTAAACGCAAAACACTTCCTTCTGTGCCGGCGCGTGACCGAGTGCCTGCGCCGTGTCACGCAGAATGTCCAGCAGCTCCTCGTCGGTAAAGCTCTCGTACAGCCTCCGCCCCGTCTCTCCCATATACTCGCGCCAGAGGCTGGTGTCCACCCACTCCCGCCGACATGTGTCGTCGGCCGCTGTTTCGGTCCGGCAGGCGTCTTCTTTCAGTTTCAGGCGTAGCGTTCGGACACGATCCGGTCTAATCGTCTGTTGTTCCATGCTTCAGCCCCCCAAACGTACGGGACCCCCTCTGAATATCGGAGGGAGTCCCGGTGCTTTTCTTAAAAGCCTTTCCCCATACAGGATACGGCGTGTTCATTGGTTACCGGCTGTAACGGCGCGAGTAAGTCCGCGACGGAATTGCACCGTCTTACCAACGGCAGCACATCCCCACGTGATGGGCGTGGGCGCGCTTCTACCGTTGCTTCTTTGGCTTATGATTGGCTATTCCGGCGCTTTACGCCTCCAAACTCATCACAAAACGCATGAAGATCGTTGCGACCTCCGCACGTGTGGCGTTGCCAAGCGGTACGAGTGTCGTCTCCGTGCGCCCCGTGATATACCCTTCGGCGTTGGCCCACGTCATAGCCGTCAATGCCCAGTCGCTGATCTCGTCCGTGTCTCCGTAGATCGCTAGATCCGCCGCCGCCGTCACGTCGTAACCCTTATACTCGGCATAGCTGTACAGCATCTTCGCCATCTGCTCGCGCGTGACCTTGTCGTTCGTGCCGAAATTCCCGTCGTCGTAGCCCTCAACGATCCCGTTCGCGCTCGCCCAGATTACCGCGTTCGTATACCATTTACCGTCCTCGACGTCCGTGAACGCGTTTTCCGCCGTCACGGCCGGCTTGCCTTCAAGCCGGTACAGCACCGTTACGAACATCGCCCGCGTCATCGCCGTATCCGGCTCAAACGTCGTCTCGCTCGTCCCGTTGAACAGTTCGTTCGTCACCGCGAACGCCACCTCGTTGTAGAACCAGTCGTCCGTCGTCACGTCCGTAAACGGATTTGTCCAGTCTTCATACACCACGGCGAACACCGAGAAATGGTCCGTCTCGAACACGATCATGCCCGATTCATCGTCGTAATACACGCCTGTCATTTCGACCGCTTTGCCCGCGTCGTCGATGTAATAGATTGTTAGATTGTCCGTGTCTTCGCCCTCGGCCGGGGTGTACGGCAGTGTGACCGTCACCGTGCCGCCGCCGAAGTCGGTGACTTTTGTCCCGCCGACGGTGATACTCAGGTCAAAGACCGGGTGGTCGCCCACGAGCGCTTTGTTGGCGTCCGAAAGATTGTCCGTTTCGAGCTCTTCCAGCGTAAACTCAGCGTCACCCGCTCCCGCGCCTCCGATTTCGTCCAGCGCGTCGTTGTCGAACTTGAGCGTGCCCGTCGACGTTTCGACGGTCAGCCCGAGTCCCGCATCGGCAATGTCCTTCGCACTGCCGTCCGCGAGCGTCACCGTCGATTTCGTCACGTTCTCGGTCGTTATCGAAGTGACTGTAACACGTGTCGCGCCCACGTCGCCTGCCGCGCCGATTGCCTCGTCTACCTCGTCGCTCGTGACGGATGCCGACGACTGCCCGTTCGAAACGGTTGTCTCCGGGGTAAGCTTTGTGCCGTCTTCCTCGGTCTCATCCTTCGTCTGATCCATATCAGTAACGGTTCCATCTGATGGCGGGTCTACATCTGGCGCTTCGAGCCACCGGTTGGGATAGGCGGGCGTATTCCCATCGAAATACGTCTCCTGTATGTAGTCATCGACATAGTGCCAAATGATCACATCTCCGGTTGAAACATAATAGTCTTGCAGCCCGACCCGTGGGTGGATGCCGTTAACCGTATACATCCATCCGGAATTCGGTCCGTTGTCAGTCTCACTGAGCCAGTAGCCGCCATAACCATGTGGCGCCATTATGGATTTAACATAGTTGCTGTCGGCACCTGAATATTCAAGACCTGCCGAATTAAGCGCATAGGTAAATACATCATACATTGAAACCTCTTCGCTTTTGAAGGTGTATGTACGTGTTTCGATCCATGTAACGTAGCTTTCATGGCTGTCAAAATCACCGTGTTTGGCATCCCCTATGAGCCGGAATGTAACGGTTGTCTCTCCTTCGACCTCTTTGATATCGCCTTTCTTAACAATTATTGTACATAGCGCATACGTGAGGATATCTTGATTGTCGCCGTTAAGCTTTTCTGCGGTTACAACATATAGCCCTGCACTTTTAAAGTTGCCCCCGTCCATCGTAATCTCACCGTTATCATCCGTTGTTCCAACCTGCGAGCCGTTAACAAATATAGCCGCGCCCGCCACAGGATCCACCTTGCTCCCGCCGTCGTTTGGTATCTCCGTAGATACAAGCTGGAGCGTTACGGGCTCCTCTTCTTTGCACGTAACCGTGCTGCTGGTAAACGAGGCGTGCCGCATCCCATCATAATCCGCATTGTAATAGTATACGATCGTATCCCCGTCATAAACGAGCGCGCTTTGAGATTCCACCGCCGCGCCGTTCACCTCACAGACCCAGCCGGCGTTTTCGCCATGCCCGGTCATATCCATATCATTATCCGGAACGATGACACCCTCCCGGCAACTGAAACCAACCTTGAACATGCCCAGTTCAAACGCGTCAATGATCGCGTGCAGGGACGTGTAGCCACCGTTGTTATACGAGACGTAATTGAGGCCGTCCAGATCGGTAGGTTCTTCAGCGACGGGAACCGTCGTAGTGCTTTTGACGATGCCGTCATACCCCACAACCGTGACGGTTACCGAGCCGTCCTGTTCCGGCACTGTTTCCATCGTGCCCACAGTAACTGTCTGCGTTTCTTCCGACGACGTCACCGTAAATTCCTCAGCTTTGGTAACATAACCATCCAGAACAATGATGTATTTGTACGTGCCCGGCTGCAACGCGTACGTGCCGTCGCTTTCGGCCGCTACGGTTCTGTTGCCGCTGGTTTTAACTTTTACTTCCGCGCCGTCCGGCACGTTGCCCAGCGTGACGATCTTCGGCTGCTCGGCGCGCGTTATCACGATAGTATAGGTGATCTCTGACCCGAAGGATGCATTGGTTACCTCAAGTGTGTTTTCGCCCACAGACAACGGAATGGCGTGCCCCGCCGCATACGTTGCGGACGCATCCCCGGCTATAACAGCAGTGACTTCGGACACCGAAGTATTAAATACAATTTCCGACGTGCCGTACGGCACCTGCGTTGTGTAACTAAGCTCCGTTCCCAAATATCCGTATCCAAAATCGAGTGTTTCGTCTTCGCCGTCCAATGCGACCGTCACCGGGTCAGCTTTTAATACGCCTTCAAACCGCCCGAACGGCGTGCTGCCGGCCGCCGGCGACAGATCGAAATCACCTATAGTTATCGGCGCCTGAAGGGCGGGGTGCGAATGCCTGATCTGAACGCCGTACGTCATGGGATGGCCGTCTACCGGCACGACGATGACCTCCAAATAGACGGAAGCCATATTCAGATACCCTTTGGGCTCCAGCGTCGTTTCAACGCCCGCTTCGATCTCCTTGATAACGGCGTTGGCTGGGTCTTGTCCGTGTTTCCAGTATCGGACATAAAGGGTGTCGTTTTCACCCCAATCGGCGTCGGCCGGCGTCGCCGTCACCGTCAGTGGGCTATTCATTCCTATCGACATTGGGAGGGGTGAAATGATAGATTGAGATATCTCTTCGGTGCTTGTGGCGGTCAATGTTCGCATTGGAACCTGCAAAAAAGACAACAGGCCGGCCTTGCGTTTTTGCGCTTCCTCCAGTTCGCCCGCGTCCTGAACCTCCACCGTAAAGTCCGGCAGTGCGCAAATACGCTCCAGATCGACTGTACCCGTCTCTCCGCCGTCGTACTGGGAAAACGCCGCGCATCGGGTCAGCTTTCGGTGGAGCGTTACGTTAAACGCATAAAGCTGCGCCTGAAAATGCCCATCCGTAAAGGAAATGACGCCCTCTTCATCCAAATACATCCGGATTTGCGCATTGGTGCTGACGGTATACTGACCAAGGCCCGTGCTTAGCGTTGTCCCGTCCATATCATAAACGAGGTTGTAGCCGCTCGGATTGTACACGGCGCCGTATTTGTAGATGGGCGAGAGCAGGCCGTCGAAATTCACCTGCGCGTCGCAGCCTGTCGTGAGCGGCAAGCCGGGCGCCGATTCGTTTGTGACGGTGATATCAAGCCCCTTGGCCAAAACAACGTGATATTCCACCGCGTCTCCGGCGGCGACCTCTATAATGTTTCGTCCCTCTTTCAGGTGGACCGTATAGCTGCCGTCCCCGTTGCCGGGATACGTGGTCCAGTGTTCGCCCGTGGTCCAGTCTGTTTCGTTTGTAATGTTCAGTTGCCCATTTTCGACCATATATGGGTCATGCACACGTACGGCGATTTCACCGACGGCATCCGGCGTAAAGGTGTATTCCGCGTAAGAGTCCACTTGCTCCGTGACGCCCGTGGCGTCCGTCATCGTCTTTGTGAAATACAGGGTGTCATATTCATACATCGAGATATTCGTGCTGATTTCGGTGGTACCGTCGTCATCAACCTTGACGATAGCGACGCCCGTATTTTCCGGCCATAGGGCACTGTAACAAATCAGGCCGTATTCATCTCGCATGTTGAAATCAGCAGCGTACCATTCCATCGCATCATACGTAAAAACAACGACGCTGACACCGGGCTGTACGGCCTTAATGCGTCCAACCTGTCCAATTTCATCGTCCTCGGTAACCGTCACCTCCACACTGTCGCCAATGACCGTGTAATGGAATTCAGGATCTTGATGGGCGTTGCCTGCAACCTCTGTTACTGCTTGCCAACCGCGCAGGGCGACGAGGTCGAAATACTCGCCCGTCTGGAGAGACAGCTGCTTGCTGTGCGGCAGGTTGCACATAAAATTGGCTTCATAATACCCCTGGTCGCGGTGGAGCTGGTACGGGTCGTCCAGCAGCTCCCGCAGGGTCAGGACGGTTTCGTCCGCGTTCCACGTCCCAACCGCATCGGCCAGACCATAGCGTGTGACCTTGCCGTCCTGCCGCAGCATGAAACTGTCATTACTTCCTGCTGAGATGGGATAATTCATGGAATAGTAATCGTACCCACCGTCACTGTACAGATACGTCGGTGCCGTATAATCCCGCACCATATAAAACTTGAGCTGGCTCGTCCAGCGCACTTCCATCCCCGTCGGCGCTTTAACGGTGATCGGATTGTTCTCGACAAGGCGCAGTTTGTTGGCATCGGATGTGTTCAGGTCGCCAAACCAAAGAGCACCTTCTGCCCAATAGACATAGACGTGCCCCGTGTAGCCCACGTATGTAACGACATCATCGGGGATAAGCGAATAATAGTAATACCCGTCGCCGTCCAGCACCGGCACCACAAAGGAAACATCCTCATCCCCGTGGGGAAACGCAACGGTCTCATCCGAGCTCGTCATGGTCATGTCAAAGCCTTCATCAATGTCTTGTGTCACATGACCGAAATGAACCTGACGCAGCCCGATTGCCTGCCCGTCCGTGTCAACCGTAAAGCTGCCGCTGCCGTAGCTCGTGCCGCCGTCAGCGCTTACCGCTTCATAATTATACGTCCCGGCTTTTACGGAAATCGTAAAGGTTTTTGTATTTTCCGCCGCCGCCAGACTTGACGTGACGGGATCGCCGGCCAAATCGGTAATCACCAGGTTCGGGATCTCAGAGCTAATTGTTTTACCGATCGTGATTTCAGCGGTGCAAAGCGCTGCTTCCGATACCGTTACCGTATACGTCTTGATTGTCGTGTTGTCCTCGGCCGTGACCACAACCTTGTACCCCGTCTGCAGATCGCTCGCAACCGTTTGCTCGTCCGGCTCATAGACCTCGAAGCTCGCGCCAGTCGCCACCGCGACCGCCGCTTTGAGCTCGGACAGCATCGTGCCGTACGGAATGTCCGTGATGGTCTCGGCGTTGTTATCGACCGTGCCGATGCTCGACGTCAGCGTCGCGTCGCTGCTCGCCTCGCTGACCGTTACCGTATACGTCTTGATTGTCGTGTTGTCCTCGGCCGTGACCACAACCTTGTACCCCGTCTGCAGATCGCTCGCAACCGTTTGCTCGTCCGGCTCATAGACCTCGAAGCTCGCGCCAGTCGCCACAGCGACCGCTGCTTTGAGCTCCGTCAGCGTCGTTCCGTATGGGATATCTGTTATTGTCTCGGCGTTGTTATCGACCGTGCCGATGCTCGACGTCAGCGTCGCGTCGCTGCTTGGAGCAAGCACCGTTACGGTGAGGTTGTAATACAAATGCGTCGTGCTGTTTGCGGCTGTGACCAGCAACCATAGGATATCGCCATCGGACACCGTGATGGTTGTGTCCCCTGCCGTATATGTCCCCGTATAGGCCGTATCATCCGCTGGCTGCGTTCCTCTCAGTACATAATGAATTGCCGCGCCTGCGTCTCTCGTCGTCAACGCCAGCGCCGCATCCATTTTATCGCTGTCTGGGATCGTGACCGTCAGGTCCGTGCTGGACCCGATGTCCGCCCCGCCGGTAAAATCGCCGCTGATCGCTACGTCCGCCAGCGTCCCGGATGTCAGCGTTGCGTCGTCCTCAGCCGCCAGCGCCGTAACTGGCAGCAGACTGAAGACCATTAATAGTGCTAAAAGAAATGCACCTATCCTTTTTCTGTGCCTCATTCTAATTGTCCTCCTAGTTTTTCATTACACGTATCTCATAAGCGTTATAGCGCTTTTATAAACAGAAGATACGCCCCTTCTGCTTATAAAAATTCTATAGAAAACGAGCATATGAGGGGGCAAAGCCCCCCCCTATGCTGCTGAGAAAACAGGTTACGCTTCTAATAGTGCAAAATAGTAGTCCGCTTCGGCATCCGTACCGAAGGCCCAGTACACGTCGTCGCCGTTTTGAAGCTCGAACGCCTCTGCTCCGATGTAATCCGACTCGGCCACAATATCACCGCTCCGGATAACGCAATAGTGCCAGCCGATCCACTCACTCAGGCCGTTCATATACGGCGCCAGCGTAGGATAACCGCCGTAGTACCAATCAAAGGCCTGAATGGAGGAGACATACGCACTGTTAAGCCCCAGATTAATAGCCTTGATGTGCTCCGGCACCTCGTACAGCGTACCGGCAAAGGACGGATCGAGAATCGTGTCGAGCGCCATAGCGGCTGTGGGGTAACTCTGGGCTGCGTAATCTTTGCCGTCAAAGGTGCCGCCGCTGCCGTCCGCCGCCGAAACCGTTAGCCCGTCACTATAGACATACATATATGAATCTACATAGTGGATATCGGCTACCTCAATGTCGATGTTTGTCACGGCGCTGATGGTTGTGTCATTTTCAATCACCACGGTGAAATCCGCGTAAGCCGTAGCGGCGGCGCCGTTGTTGTCATTGGTCGCCTTTACGCTGATTGGGCCGTAGTCATTGTTGACGGTGTCAATCGTCAGAGTGCTGACCCAGACTCCCGACGAGACCTCGTACGTGCTCTGGGAGCTTGAATCAATTAGGGAACTGCCAGCGTTGACGTCCCACTCCACGTTCTGGGCGGCTGCCTGCGTGGAAAATCCGGTGAATGCATAATAACTGTCTGCCGGGCCTGCCTGAAGGGTAACCGAGTCTCCCTGGTCTACAACTTCAGTCCAATCCGTGTCAGGGCCCTTTGTGAAATTGGTAAGGTCGGAATCATTGGCCAGTGCCATCGCGCTTAATGTGAACGCTAAAATCAGGCATAAAAGCAGCGCGGTCGTCTTCTTAACGGTCGTCTTTCTAACTGTCGTTTTCATTGGTGAGCCTCCTAAAAAATATTAGTTCATTGCACGTAAGTTCTTACCCCTCCGGAGTAGGTAAAAACAAACGCCAACGGACTTTGCGCTGTTAGGCTTACGACTTCAGCTGCGTAAGCATAGACTCACACTTTCTCTCTTATTTGCTGGTTTGCGGGTTAACTGTCACGCATTTCACATCTGCTTTAATGTGATCGTATTCCATTTGCCACTACAAGGTGCAAAATAAGCTGTAATAAATGAAACTGGAGGTTCAGCGGCACGGAATTCTTTCCGCGTCGCCGAACCTCCGTTGATCGGTCAGTTCTATGCTACAGCTTTATGCTTTTTTTAATATCTTCCGCCCTGACGGGTTTGCCTTCCGATATAATGATACGCAGTTCACCATAATGGAGTCCACGTATCATCGATATCAGGTGCTTCTCCTGTTCCGATAACGCGATGCGCTCGTTTATGCTTTTATTTGGCACGTCATCACTTCCAGACTAACTCGATTGTCATTATATATATCGTTTCGTAAATGCCTTTTGTAGCTTCCACTGAGACGCTACGCAGCGGGCGGTGTCGCTAAGCCGCCCGCGCGCTCGTCCAGGCAGGAAGAATGTCAAAGGCAGGATGCCACGAATTGACTGCCCGATGCTGCGGCCGGCAAATGGTGTCCGGCCGCAAACATGTCGGGCAAAAATGGAGGAAATCGTGCACGTATCTACGCACACGCTACCGCATCTTGCAATACGGTCTGCGCATTAGCAGCTATACTTATCACAAAAAACAAACGGCTGTGACAATCATAAGATCGTCACAGCCGTATTCCTGTGTACTCATACATGTGCCCACCGCTCCTACCAGAGCGTGAACTTTACTTCAAAGCAGGTCTTCTGGCTTACGCTTTCGGAGATATCTCCATCGGATCGCACTCTGCCTTCCCAGTTTCCCAGTGACCGGCTTTCGCCTACGAGTACGAACCTCCGCGCATACAGCGGCGGTACCGCTCGGGATTCTAACCCGATTCCCTATCCTTCCCCAAAGGCCGAACGCCAATGAGGACACTTGAAATGATTATATTTACTTCTAAGCCATAAGTTACCACAAGACAAAGAGCTTGTCAATGAGGCGATTGAAATTCGTTAACTCATTGTGCTTGGGATTGCGCGTGACGCTCTTGGCAGCAAACATATCCGAGCATCTATTCGCTAACACGAACCTATACCCCTGCCTCTATCTGGCGTCTTCAGCCATTGTGGTGCTTTCTATGACCGATGTTTTCACGGGCTATCTCTATGGCCAGTGGCTGAAGGCGGAGGCCAGTGCATCGCAGCCGCTGCCGCGTCCCGGCCGATTAGCACTTATCTTCGACGGCCGTTCAACTCGTCGTTGCGTTCATGCTGGCCGGTAATCCGTGCTTTGGGGTCTACGGCTATGCCGTCAGCTTCTTTCTTCATACGCGCATCATCTGTGCGCTGGATTTCGTAGCTATACGACAAGCTCCTGACGTCAGTATTCGGCAACAAGCGCGGAGGCTGCGCTGGATGGCTTGACAGATTAACACACTCGGTCAATAATAAAGAAAAACGTCCGCAGCGCTACGACTGTACTTGCATGAGCAGCGCTTCATATCGTCACAATGAGTTTTCTACTGGAAGACATCGCCCGTAAAGACACACAGGCTATCAATCCGGCGCCGCGAACGATCCAGATCCGACAAGCGAATCATTGGCCGCGACATACACGCGCATGTTTCTATGCGCGGACCGTCATACCGCTCCGTTCCCGAATGGGGTTTGCGTATTTATAGACATACTGCTCAGTGAAAGAGGTCATCTCATGAATGAAATCGCCGTATACGGAAAAGGCGGCATCGGTAAATCAACCCTCAGCGCGAACCTGTCCGCGGCGCTCGCGCGCGCAGGACGCCGGGTGCTACAGATCGGCTGTGACCCGAAGCATGACTCCACGCGCCTGCTAACGCACGTCGGTCAGCAAACGACAGCGCTTGATTACATGCGCATAACGAGTCCGCTCGAATACAAAATCGGGGATATCCTGACGAAGGGCTTCGCCGGCGTCGGCTGCATCGAAGCAGGCGGGCCGAAGCCGGGCGTCGGCTGTGCCGGACGCGGTATTATCAGTATGTTCGAGTTGCTCGACCAGTTCAAGCTGAAAGAGCAATACGATATCATTGTGTACGATGTTCTGGGAGACGTGGTCTGTGGCGGCTTCGCCGTACCAATTCGTAAAGAGTACGCGGACACGATCTTCATCGTCACGTCCGGTGAGTTCATGGCGCTGTACGCGGCAAACAATATATTGCGCGGCATCCGCAATTACGACGGTGACGCCGAAAAGCGTGTCGCGGGCATCCTCTTTAACCGCCGCAGTATCGACGACGAGGTCGGACGTGTCGCCCGCTTTGCTAAAGCCGTCGGGCTGCCGGTCATTGCCGACATACCGCGCAGCGATGCGTTTGCGCGCGCCGAGCGGAAAAAGAAAACCATCGTCGAGCTGGACGATGACGAAACGCTGTGCGGTCTGTTCAACGATCTGGCCGGGTCACTCGTCACCGGTCTGGAGCTGCACGAGGCGCGCCCGCTGACCGACGAACAGCTCGAACAGATCGTTCTTGGCCTGCCCACCTCCGCCGAGACAGGCCTCGTCCCGGCCAAACCGACAGGCAAACCGGAAGCGCCATCATCTGCTACGCCGGATATCGACCTTGCTGACCCCAATCGATACTTATCTAAAAATTTGATCCGACGGGAGCCTCTGCACGGCTGCGCATTCAATGGTGCGATGTCCGCCTGCGTGCACGTACAGGACGCCGTTGTTCTCGCGCACGCGCCAAAAAGCTGCACGTATATCACGTATCAAACCATCAGCTCGACGGGACGGCGTGCGCTGTTCGAGCGCGGCGCACTGCTGCCTGTCTCCATCGCGCCGAATCTGGATTGCACAGAAATGGGCGAAGCGGAGATGATCTTCGGCGGTATGGAGCAGCTTGAAGACAAGCTTCGCGAGATCAAAACACACCGCCCGCAGGCGATCATCGTGGTGAGCGCATGCCCAGCCGGCATCATCGGAGACGATATTGACCGTGTCCGGCGGTTTTCGGAACCGGAGCTGCCCGTCGTCACGATCAAAGCCGACGGGAACATGGCAGGTGACTATCTGCAGGGCACGCTGATGAGCTTCATGTCACTCGCGCGGCAGCTCATCCGTCGCAACGTACCCCTCCGGCCAAATACGGTGAACGTTGTGTTTGAGAAAATCGTCGTGAAGAACACGAATGGCAATTTCGAGCTCATCAGCGGTTTGCTAAACCGTCTCGGCGTCACGGTCAATTGCCGCTTCATTTGCCAGACGACGGTCGATGCGGTTCAAAACTTCTGCGCCGCGCCGCTGAATTTGCTGGCCTTCAAGGACTACACGGGAAATCTGCTCGCTGATTTCTTCGCTCGCGAATACGGCTCGGTATTTTTTGACCGTGCCTTCCCCGTCGGCTTTGACGAAACGGCAGCCTGGCTACGCGGCGTCGCCGCTTTTTTCGGTCGTCCCGACGCCGCCGACGCGGTCATCGACGAGCATCGAAACCGATATGCGCTTGAAATCGCCGAACTGCGGCCGATGCTCGCCGGTAAAAAGCTCATGATCATCACCTATAATCATGAGCTGGATTGGATTCTCAGCGCCGCCGTCGACGTGGGTATCGAGATCGTTAAAATCGGCATCCTGAACTTCTCGCAGGACGAAGGGTTTCGCACACGGTTGGGCATACAGCTACCCGTCGAGGAAAAGTACGACCGAGAAAACCGCGCCGAAGATCTCGATCGGTACAAGCCCGATATCCTGCTGACGAACTATGCGTCTTCGATCGCCGACGAAGTTACCATTGCCGACACCATCCCAATGTGCCCCGACGTCGGCTTTGATACCGGTCTGAACATGCTCCGGCGCTGGGCGCACCTGATGAAACTCAACGTGAAAGGAGCGTGGCGGCAGGATGAGCAGTTATTCAAACAGTATTACGCCAGATAGCATTTCGGGCATACTTTTTGCGCTGGAGGGTGTGGCAAAATCCGTTGTTCTGCTCAACGGGCCGACGGGTTGTAAGTTCTACCACTCGTCCACCTCGGATCATCAGACCATCCGTCAATTCGAGTTTGATCCGCTCAACTACCCCGAAAAGTGGTATTTTGGTCAGCCGCGCGTGCCGTGCACATATCTCGACAGCGCCGACTACATCTACGGCAGCACCGATAAATTAACCGAGGCCTTAACCTTTCTGCGCGATAACGTCATCTTCGAGCTGTTGTGCATTGTCAATTCGCCCGGCGCTGCGCTCATCGGCGACGATCTGCGAGGTATCGCTGCCGCCATCGTGACGGACAGGCCGATCGTTACGATCGAAACGCCGGGGTTTTCAAGCGATATCTGCACGGGCTATGAGACAGCGGCACATGCGTTAATCGACCAGTTGCCGCTTCGTCGGGTGGAGACGGCGATCCCTAAAACCGTCAACATCCTCGGCCAGTCTATCTGGCACCGCAATTATGCAGGTGACGTCGCGGAAATCGAACGGCTCATGACCCTGTGTGGTATCGATGTCAACTGTTTTTTATGTGCCGGCAGCGACCTTGATCGCATCCTGCGCCTGCCGGACGCCGCGCTCAACGTCGTGCTCCATCCTGAGTTTGGCATGAGAACAGCCGAGTATCTGCGCAAAAGGTACGGCACACCGTTTTACGTGTGCGACGGGCCACCGGTCGGCTTCGCTGCCACGGAGAAAATGACGCGCGGCGTGTGCGCCTTGCTCGGCGCTGACGCGTCCCCCGCCATTGCCGACAGCGAAAAGGCGCGGGCGCGCGCGTATCCCTTCATTTCCCGTGTCAACTCATTAACAGGTCTGCCCAAAGGCGTCCGCTTCGCTGTGGAGGGGACGTATTCGGAGCTATACGCCTACATCGATTTTCTCGTCTCGTATTTCGGCATGATCCCAGACTGCGCCGCTGTTGTTAACCCGCAAAGCGACGGCTTCAAGCCCCAGCTAACCGGGCTTCTGAAATCCTTAAGCCTGCCGGAAACCCTTGGACGTGACATCGCCGACACGCACAGCGAGCTTGTTTTCGGCAGCGGCAATACGATTGCCAAGCTCAAGCTCCGGCGGCACGTGTTCTCCGGCATTGAAACAACCCTACCGAGCTTAGGTTACCTCGACGTCATCCCGAAAACGCACCTTGGCGTTCGCGGTGCGCTGCAACTCGTTGAACAAGTGCTCAACGGTCTGCTTTTTTAAGAAAGGAACCGCATGGACAAATCACTCGAAAGCTTTGACGCCGGTATCGATTTGGTTCGGAGCATGGAGAACCTCCGTGACGATCCGTCGCCGGAGGGAAAGCTGCAATTTTTTAGACAGTTGAAGGCTGCGCGCTTTTTAGTCCCATGCCGAGGTAAAGCGAATAGCATCGTGACCCTGAACACAGACAAAGCGGAAGCCTTTTTGCCAGCTTTCACCGCCGCTCAGGAGCTATCGAAATGCCAGTTCCCGTTCGAAAAGGTGCGCGGTATGTCTTTCGATGCGCTCAAGCATCTTGCGATCGACAACCCGACAAGAATATCCGGTATTGCAATCAATCCGTTCGGCAAGGCACTGCTGCTGCGGCATCCACAGCTCAGCGAAATCGACAGCGCGACGGAAGGTATGACGCTCAAACGGACAGATTACCAGGGCAAACTGCAAATCAAACCGACTGCCGATTATCCGATCGGTCTGCCCAAAGCGTTATCGCACCTGCTCGACACTCGATCCGACGTCTACCGGGCGTGGATACTGTCGGCGCAGCACGGAGAAGATGCGTTGTCGCATAAACTATTCTTAATCGATTTCGACGGCGACAGGCGATCGCTGTTCCCACTCGTCGCCAAAGCGGTACAACCATTTATGAAGCCCGGCGAATCCTTTGAGCTGCTCAAGGCAGACTATACCCTGCTGCAGCAGGCGGAAAAATTAGCCCAGCCCCTTTATGTTAAAAAATGATTCCGTCAGTGTCAATAAACGATGGAGTAACGACTTATGTCGTAAATAGCCACATCCTGATGTTTATTTGATGTTTAGCGGGACATCAGACAGCCCGAAATATCCCGATATTACAAGACTTTTCGATGTTTGTTTGATGTTTATACACTTGATTTTTAAAGAGTTGACTCGCCTCTACCAACAAGTATTTCCTTTGCATTTATTATACTTCATATGGCTAGTATGGTTATAGCCGCTATTTAGTGTATGGCACGCATTTCATGAGTGACAGCAAAGGATTGCTTGGAGAATTGCCTCACGAAAGGTCAGGAAGGTTTTCATCGGACACAGCAATAAAGCCCAATATGCCTTTAATCTGCTCTGGACTCAGCCCTTTTAAATAGACCATCATCTTATCGCAAAGGTCTTGATGAAACTCCCTGTGGCTTTCATAGGCCACTTCCCCTTGTTCGGTCAGCCTAAAATAAACTTCCTTCTTATTGGTTTCTATTTTATATTTTTCTATGAGTTTTTTCTTCAGCAGTTTATCCGCGACCTGAGTTATAGCTCCGTTTGATATGTGCAGCTTGTCGGATAACTGCGAGGCGTTAATCTCATCGTCATATACATTCACCCTGCGGGACGGCGTGAAGTTTTCCGATGGAACAGATCTGACGGCCGGAGCGGTCAAAGCCAGCATAGAAGGCGCAATTAATAATCTCGGCGCATATGTTAACTCTTCCGGCAAGGTCGCTTCCATCATCGATTCGATGGATTCCCCAGACGATAAGACTTTTGTAATGACCTTGACACAGCCGTATTACGGTGCGCTTAACGACCTTACCATGACCAATCCCATGTCCATCGTCAATCCGGCTGTGTTTGACGGCGATTCTTACGAAATCTGTGCGGAGCAGACGATGGGTCCCGGCCCGTATATGTATGCAGGAGATTTTGACGGTACTACTTATACCTTTGCCCGCAACCCCTACTATTGGGGAGAAGCGCCGGAGGTTGACAGCTTTAAAATCAAAGTCATCGAGAGCAACGACTCGAAAGTACTGGCTCTGCGCAACAATGAAATTGATGCGATTATCGGTGCGTCTTGTTTAAGTTATGATGCCTACAGCGAACTATCTGAAGACAGTTCTTATGGATCAGCTGTTGACGAAAAAGGAACCTTCACACGCTATCTCGGATTTAATCTTTCCGAAGCGCCCTTTGACGATATTCTTGTGCGTCAGGCCATCGCCTATGCCCTTGATAAGGATACCCTCTGTTCGTCTGTATTTGCGGGCATAGAGATGCCGGCAGATAAAATGTTTATGCCCAGCAAGCCCTATTGCGATGTAGCTCAGGAGGCATACCCGTTTGACCTCAGCAAAGCCAATGAATTGATGGACGAAGCGGGGTGGCTCGACAGCGACGGTGACGGCGTTCGGGAAAAGGACGGACAAAAGCTTGATCTTGAAATCATTTACTCTGTAGGATACGGCAGCTTGGACGATGCTGTACTCGCTATTGCCAGCCAACTTGCAGAAATAGGCTTCAGCATCACGCCAAACGGCACCGATATCATGACATGGCTTGGGTCCGTGGGATCCGGAGATTATGATTTTAACATGTATCAAACGTATGGCGGAGCTTATGATCCGAGTACCCTTATGACCAACATGAATTCCGATGTCAGCCAGGATCCCGGTCTGCTTATGATATCTTCCTTCCTGGAAGGGGGCAACGACCTGATTCTTGAGATGGACAGCACCAGCGATTTAGAAAGAGTACAGGAGATTTACGCCGAGGTGCTTGGGACGATTGCCGAGCAGGCCCTTCTGGTTCCTGTTTCCTACACCCGGGAATATGCGGCATGGGACAGCGATAGCATAGCTGGGTATGATTTCTATTCCGGCAGCAGGTACGTCAACGTTGCCAATATCCACATTAAATAACGCGGCTTAGTAAAACAAGTATGATTAGCTTGACCGGTCCGGATGGTAAGAAACTCACCGCCGGGCCGGTCTGCCTACGCAGACGTCCTATCGCAGCTTTGAGCTGAATTGGACAAAGAAGCTATCCTCTTTCGAAATAAAATAATTAAGTTGCTACTTGAAAAAGTGTAAATTAAGCGTTATAATAAATACCGCCGGAATTTATTGCCCGTCAGATGACGCCGTGGTGAAGTGAAACGCCCATGAAGTGGTAGAGGAACAGTGAGATGCAGATAAAAAAAGATGACATTAAAGAAAACATCATAAGTTCTGCATGCAGAGAGTTTCTGGATCATGGTTATGCGGAAGCTTCGCTCCGTGTCATTGCCGAAAAAGCAGGGCTTACTAAAGGCGCTATTTATTCATACTTTGAAAACAAGGACGCTTTGTTTTGTGAGCTTACGGCTCCGGCCGTACGTTTTATTGAAAATGAATTTCAGTATAAGGAAAGCTGCTTTGCCGCAATAACCAAGGAAAATTCCCCGGACGCATTTGAATCAGACATTCAAGGCTTTCGAAATTATGCCCATGCTGTTCTGGATAATTATGAAAGCTTCAAACTGCTTTTATTCTGTGCAGCAGGTTCAAGTTTACAAGACTATAAAGAAAGAATTATTCAGCTTTACGCACAAGATTTCCACACACGTCTCTCTCTTATTAAAAAGGTGAAAATCCGTAAAGGCGTCATTAGCGAGATGTTTGTGCATACGCTCGCCGCTACTTATATCAGCTTTTTGGAGGAACTTGTTCTGCATGAACCAAACAGAGCTCAGGCAGACGATTACGCTGTGCAAATGGCGATATTTGTGCGCGCCGGTATAGATAAGCTTTATTTACATCAGATGCTGTAAGCAGTATTTTTTTCACCGAAAGTTAGTCATGGCTAACCGATATGCAATAAGCAAAAGAGAACATACAACAACTCAACTTCTTCAAAATATCACCAACAGCAGTTGAGAAAAAATACACAACAAAATTATTAGGGAGGTCAAATAAAATGCCAAAAAAGAAAAAAGGGTTTATCTTAAAAAGGTTTACACCTTATATGGGCAAGAAAAAAGCGCTTTTACCGTTGTCGCTGGTATTATCAGGGCTTTCAGCAGTCCTTAACATCATACCTTTCGTGCTTGTATGGTACATTACGCGCAATATATTATCCGCGCCGCAGGCCATCAACGTTTCTACTGTCGGAACTTATGCATGGTTGGCTTTTGCAAGTGCAATCGCAGGCGTCGTGGTGTATTTCTGCGCGCTGATGAGCTCGCACCTCGCGGCATTCCGCGTGGAGGTTGGGCTGCAGAAAGTCGGTATGCAGAAGATTATGTCCATGCCGCTGGGCTTTTTTGACCAACATTCAAGCGGCAAAATGCGAAAAATCGTCAATGACGGAGCAGGAACAACCCACTCTTTTTTGGCACACCAGCTACCGGATATGGCGGGTACCATCGTTTCCCCCATTATTTTGATCGTACTGATCTTGACAGTTGACTGGCGAATGGGGCTTGCATCTCTTGTTCCGATTATCCTGGGATTTTTCACCATGAGGTTTATGATGTCCGCTAAAGGTAAGCAGTTTCAAAAAAACTACTTCGATTCTTTGGAGGAAATGAGTTCTGAATCGGTGGAATATGTACGCGGTATTCCGGTCGTTAAAACCTTCGGCCAATCCATATTTTCCTTTAAGCGGTTTTATAACAGCATCATCCGTTATAAAGAGATGGTGCACGCGTATACGCTGCTCTGGCGCAAGCCGATGTCGTTTTACACCATTATCATGCAGTCTGCGGCATTTTTTTTGATCCCAATGGCGATATTTTTGGTCGGGAACGGCGAGAACCTCGCCTTTGTGCTGGCAAACTTCATCTTCTACCTTCTTATATCGCCAATCTTTACGATGCTGCTGATGAGATCCATGTATTTTCAGCAAAACAGCATGATTGCAGAGCAGGCGATAGACCGGCTGGATAACCTTCTTAACTATCCCAGCATGAGCTATAGAAAAATCCCGAAGACTATAAAAAGTCACTCCTTGGAGTTTAAAAACGTCGTTTTTTCCTATGACGGTGCCGACAAGCGGGCGGTCGACGGCATCAGCTTCAAGTTAAGGGAAGGCGAAACGATTGCGCTCGTTGGGGCTTCTGGCGGGGGAAAGACAACAATTGCCCGTCTGGCCGCGCGCTTCTGGGACGCTGACGAAGGTGAAGTTCTGGTCGGCGGAATAAACGTAAAAGATATCTCAAAAAAAGAGCTGATGGACAATATATCGTTTGTTTTCCAGAGCACAAAGCTCTTTAAGGGAACGCTGAAAGAAAACATCGTCTTCGGTAAGAAAAACGTCACGGAAGAAGATATCCGTAACGCCGTCGATTCTTCTCAGTCTCGAGAAATCATAGAGGGTCTGAGGGATGGACTGGATACGGTTATCGGCTCAAAAGGAACGTATCTTTCCGGGGGCGAGCAGCAGCGAATCGCGCTCGCCCGGGCATTCGTTAAAAACGCGCCAATTGTGCTGCTGGATGAGGCCACAGCCTTTGCAGACCCAGAAAATGAACACCTCATCCAAAAGGCTCTAAAGGAGCTCAGCCGCGGCAAAACAACGCTGATGATTGCCCATCGCCTGACCAGTGTGCGCAACGTTGACAGAATCCTCGTAATCGAAAACGGACGAATCGCGGAAGAAGGGACACACGAGGCGCTGATGAGCAAGAGTGGTCTCTATAAAACCATGTGGGATGAATATCAACAATCCGTCGCGTGGAAAATTGGCGCCCAAAATGCTATGAAGGAGGGAGTTCACTATGCGTAAATACTTTCAGGATAAATTTGCGATGTCTGAAAAAGGGGCGAAAAACCTCATCACATCAATAATTTGGTCGGCAATTATGGATCTCAGCTTCATGTTTCCGGTCATCCTCGGCTTTCAATTTTTAGATGAGCACCTGGGGACTCTTATTAACGCTTCAAACGCCCAGGGAAGCAGCGTCCTCTATTATGTGATTATGGCTGTGGCCGCTTTGCTGGTCATGTTTGTAATTGCCTATTTCCAGTACGACTCGACCTATTCCCGGATTTACGAGGAAAGTGCCCGTCGGCGTATCAGCCTCGCTGAAACGCTGCGAAAGCTTCCGCTTGCATTCTTTGGCAAAAAAGATGTTGCCGACTTGAGCGCGACCATTATGGAGGATGCCACACAGATTGAACAGCAGTTTTCCCATGCGGTTCCCCAGATTTTTGCGGCGGCTGTGACGATATTTATCATGGGCATCATGATGTTTATTTACAACTGGCAGTTGTCTCTCGCCGTGTTCTGGGTCGTACCGGTCGCTCTTCTGGTTTTTTATCTGTCGAGAAAATTTCAAAACAAAATGCACACCCGGCTTTATAAAGTCAAACGGGATATCTCGGATAATATCCAGGAGGGGTTTGACTCTATCCATGAAATCAAGTCCTACAATCGGGAAGAAGACTATTCGAATACCCTAAACACAAAGCTGGACCATTACGAGAAGGTTATGATTAAAGGAGAGCTGTTGCTCGGCGCGCTGATCAACTTTTCTTATGTGATTTTAAAGCTCGGTCTGCCTAGTGTCATCCTGGCCGGCGCATATCTTTTATCCACCGGATCCGTGAGTATATTTGCCTATCTTGTTTTCCTCGTTGTAACGGCACGTATTTATAACCCGATCATGGAGGTAATGGACAATCTGGCGCTGCTGCTGTACTTGGGCGTGCGCATAAAGCGTATGAAAGAGATGGACACAATGCCACGGCAGGAGGGCAAAACGGAGTTTCGCCCTAAGGACTATAATATTGCGTTCAACAACGTGGATTTCTCATATATCGAAGGCGTTCAGACGCTCAAAAATGTCAGCTTTACCGCAAAACAAGGCGAAGTGACGGCGCTTGTAGGGCCTTCAGGCGGAGGGAAAAGCACGGTAGCAAAGCTGTCCGCGCGCTTCTGGGATATTGATAAAGGTATCATCACAATGGGTGGTGAAGACATCTCACAGATTGATCCCGAAACCCTACTGAACTATTATTCGATCGTATTTCAGGACGTGACGCTGTTCAATTCAAGTGTAATGGACAACATCCGGCTTGGCAAGAAAGATGCATCGAATGAAGAGGTCATAAGGGCAGCGCGGCTGGCACAATGTGATGAATTCGTGAAGAAGCTGCCACAGGGGTACGACACGCTGATTGGTGAAAACGGCGAACGGTTGTCCGGCGGCGAAAGGCAGCGCATTTCAATAGCCAGAGCAATCCTCAAAGATGCACCGATAATTCTGCTCGATGAGGCCACGGCCTCTCTTGATGCGGAAAATGAGAGCAAAATCCAGCGGGCGCTCAGTGAGCTGATTAAAAACAAGACCGTCTTGATTATCGCGCACCGCATGAGAACTGTCTCAGGCGCAGACAAGATCGTTGTGATCAAAGACGGCTGCGTTGCGGAAACCGGAACACCTCCGGAGTTAACAGGTAAGCACGGGATTTTTGCAGCGATGTTAAACACACAATTTCAAAGCAGTCACAAAGGTGAAGGCCTATGAATAAAGTACTGAATAAACAAAAACAAAAGCAATTCATTTTAAACGATAGCTTATGGAAAATCATGATTAACTTATCATGGCCCGCGGTAATAGCCATGGTATTGTACGGTTTCAATGCCGTCCTAGATGCTATCTTTGTCGGCCAGTTCGTTGGTGAGACGGCTTTGGCCGGAGTATCCGTTGCGTACCCGCTCACACAAATCAACTTGGGTTTTGGTTCTCTAATCGGCGTCGGCGCAGGCTCGGCACTCAGCATCGCTCTGGGCTCGCAGGATAAAAGAACGCAGGAACGAATGTTGGGGAACGTTAATGCACTTTCTGTTATTATTTCAATCATTTACATGGCATTGGGGCTTCTTTTCTCCACACAACTCATTGGCGTGATGGGTGGCACAGGAGAGGCGATGGCATTGGGGGACCGATATTTCCGAGTGACTGTTTTCGGCGCTTTTTTCTGGGTGTACGGTCTGTCGGCCAACATGATTATCCGTGCCGAAGGCCGGATGAAGACAGCGACGGTTATGATGGGAACGGGCCTTATCGTCAACGCGATTGCCAATTATGTGCTGATTGTGCTTCTTGATTTGGGCGTGGAAGGGGCCGCATGGGGTACAAATATCGCCATGCTGGTCTATACCCTGTTGGGATGGTTCTATTTTGGAAGTGGGCGCGCTTCCTTTAAGTCCAAATTGCTTACCTTCCATATAGATAAAGAGATTACAAGTTCCATATTACGACTGGGCGCGTCTTCTATGCTGATGACGGTGATGACGCTGGTGCAAGCCATTGTGGTCTTTAACGCCCTATCCCGGTATGGCACCGTATCGGATATAGCCTTTTATGGCATCGTTTACCGCGTGTTTCAGTTCCTACTCACACCCATTATTGGCCTAATGCGAGCGCTCCAGCCGGTGTTGGGCATCAACTATGGCGCTAAACAGTATGAGCGCGTTATCCGCTCTTATAAAATCTTCGCGGTGACGGCTATGCTGCTGACCTTACCTTTCTGGCTGCTCTCGCTGGCTGCCCCTGGTTCAGTACTGGGGCTGATACTCAAAGATCAGGTGTTTACTGGTGCACAGTTTACCTACTTCCGAATTTACATGGCAATTCTGCCGGTTTTATCTTTTATATTTATGGGAATGACATTATTCCCCTCCATTGATAAGGGAAAACCCGCGGCTATCATCGGTATTGCCCGCCAGCTTGTGTTCTATGTCCCTGTGATGCTGATACTGCCGCGTTTTATTGGCATTTCCGGTATTTACTTTGGTTCGTTGGCCATTGATGCAATCATCACACTTTGGACCGTAATCTTGGTCAGAAAGGAATTTTCACAGCTCAGGAGGAAAGCTGTGTAGGGCGAACTCACGCAGTGGCCCCAGCGCCCTTTTGGGCGGAATTATAGGGACACATTAACTTTTCGCAGGAACACTACATCAAAACAATACATAATTTATCACCCGGTAATCAAGGTGTACATACAACAGAAATAGCAGACAAACTCAGAGTGACAGAAGTAAGCGTCTGCACAGCTATGACGACTTTGCAAAATGACAATATTATTTTTAGGGAAAAAGATTGGTTTTCTTGACCGGGAAAGAGCAACGTCGAGCACTTGGGCACACAGAAAAGTATGGTATTATTATATGAGTTATATCACAACGGCCGCTGCTTTGCTCTCGTCTCGACCTTAAAACGGCAAATAAATATGGCGGATTTTCAAGCAAATTTCCGCCACTTTAGCCTATGGAATTCGAGTCCAAAACCTACACGCTGATGTTTATTTGATGTTTGGCTATAGAGTAAAGGGTCTGAATTTGCTAGAGATTACATCAAACACCACATTAATAAACCTTAAAATACTGAAGATAATCCGAGATAGTTACAAAACATATGAAGCCCATCGGATTACTCATAACCCGAAGGTCGTAGGTTCAAATCCTGCCTCCGCAACCAACAAAAACACCTCAAAACAGCTTGTTTTGAGGTGTTTTTCTGCTTTTTAGGAACTTTTTGAGGCGTTTGGCATTGAAGCGCATATGATAACACCTACAAGCTGATGTTTATTTGATGTTTACCAAGACCTGAGATAGTCTGAAAAAGCCCGAAATTACAAGACTATTTTGATGTTTGTTTGATGTTTATACCTTTAATTAAAGTATCGTCCTGCACTTTGGTGTATCAATCGATGAATTTCATCAACATCCATCAGGCTCATTAATGTATTTTGTTTGTCAACAAATTGTTTTGCTCCTTGCGTAATATGGCCAGTTGTGACCAGGATCGATTTATTAATTCTGTCTGCCAACTGAACTCCATATAACGCTCGTACTATGTCCACACCCACGGTATTCTTTTTCCCATATTTCTTGCATTCAATGTAAAAGACAATAGTCATGTAATCCGATCATCTGAAGAAATGGCGGCGGATGTACTTGATGATTTACTTAACCGACTAACAAAACACAAACTTACAACGCTGTTTAATCAACACTACCCATATTCAAAATCGCTGCATTCTATTATCTAGGCGCAATGCTCTTCCCCCGGCCGTTCATGATCTCAATGTCTCGCAGGATCCCTACGATCTCTTCTGCTTTGTATGTTTTCCGTGGCATTCTTATCATTCCTTTGTCTTATTTTACCACGGCTATCCTCTACGAACAATTGGCTCCGTTTTCGGGGGGGGGCAGATCAGTGCTCCGAAAAAGTATAAAATCACCTCAATTCGTGTTCAGTTCTCATAAAAAGATCGTATTTTCGCAAAATGCGACAGGTGCACCTGTCGTTTTTAGTGCTCTTCTCATTAATTGGCTTGCCTTGCATTCTTACCCGTCCGCCACGGTCCGGCGAGCAGCACAAATAGTGCGGCCGTGATGGGTACGGCCAGTATAACGGCGATGCTGCCTGTAATGCCGTGTACGACCTCGACCGCAAGATAATTGGAACTCAGAAACTGATCGAACTGCGTGCCGTATGATACGAGCACCAGCAGCGTGGCCAGCGAGCTGCCCACGAACGCCAGAATCAGCGTTTGGCAATTGGCGCCGATCATATCACGCCCCACCGCGATCCCCGATTTGAACAGCGACCGGGGGGCTATATCCGGCTGCACGGCTTTAATCTCGTACAGGGCCGCCGACATTGATATGGCGGTGTCCATCACCGCCCCCAGCGAAGCTACCAGCACGCTGGCGAACAGAACTTGTCCGATGTGCAGCCCCGTGTTCTGGGAAATTAAGATCAGCTCATCCGCCTCGGTGATATCATACCCAGCCAGGTGCATGACGGCGGAAATAATAAAGTAAAACGCCGCCGAAAAAGCGACGCCCGCGACGGTGGCAGCCACAGCGGTAAGCGTCTTATTGCTGAAACCGTTGAGCAGAAGCAGCGAAAACGCAGAGATGATAACGACTGTGAGAATGGACATCCACACCGGCGACCAGCCTCGGTAGATGGCCGGTATCAGAAAAGCCATAATGAAAAACAGAGAAAGTCCAAACCCCAGCACGCTCCGAAGGCCTTTGATTTTCCCCACCAGCAGCATTAGAGCAACAAAGATAACCGCGACAATCACAAGCCCTGGCGTGCGGTCATAATTATATACGGTATAATACGGCGTGACCCCCTCGGGCCGGTCGGCCTTGATAATCACCGACTGGCCGTTTCTGACATAAATGTTGTGCGTCACGGACAGATTGTTGTCCACCTCGATCACCTGCCCTTTTTGATTGCCGCTTCTGAGCCGGACTGCGATCTTCTGCTGGCCAAGCTCCCGCCCGGGCATCCCGGGGGCCGGTTCCAGCCGCTCGTCCATCACGGCGGTGACGGTCCCTTTTTCGTAGGTAATCGCGTCGGAGTTGTACATGGTGTAGGCGGCGGGTGCTGATAGATCTATTACGACGACCAAGACAACCAAAACAACCAAAACAACCGACGTGATGATCATTGGAAGCCGGTTTTCCTTTCTTTTTATATTCTTTTTTTTCACATTCCGAACAGCCATTTCGCCACCTCCTGCTCATATCATCGGTCTGCGAAGATACACCTTCTCGAACCGGCCCACCTTGTAATAGTCAAGAATAAATAAACACCGTAATGACAGAAACCTTTTAAACATTAAATCTATTTAAAGCATTAATTTATTATTTTTATATGGTTCATTAATCCATCATCCGAAGGTCACTTTGTTTCAAAGCCGCCGGTGCTAAGTACTCATACAATGATTTTCCGCATAATAACACAGGGCCCTTTTGCAGGGTCCTGTGTTATTATGATTCAAGTTAATCAGGGCCTCCTCAAAGAAAGCTTACGCGACAAACGATGCTATGAAATTCATCATTATTTCGGCGCATTCCGCTCTCGTTGCCAGGTCCTGAGGCACCAACGTCGTCGTCGTTCTGCCGTGGATAACGTCGGAAGCGTACGCCCATTGAAATGCAGCTACCGCGTAAGAGTCGATCATACTCACATCCGTAAACGTCTGAAGCGTTTCGTCCTGACCGATCGTTATATCGTATCCCTTATACGCCGCGTAGCGATAGAGCATTGTAACAAGCTGCTCTCTCGTCAGGCCATCGCTTGTGCCGTAACTGCTGATATCGTAACCCTTGACAATGGCATTCGTGTACGCCCAGACGATAGCGTCAGTGTAATACTCGCCATCCGGGACGTCGTCGAACGTATTCTCAGCCGTCACAGCCGGCTTACCTTCAAGCCGATACAGGATCGAGGCGAACATGGCCCGCGTCATTGCCGTTTCCGGCGAGAACATCGTCTCTGACGTGCCGTTGAACAGCTCCGCGTTGACAACGTACTGCACGGCGTCATAGAACCAGTCGCCTTCGTGGACGTCGTCAAAGTTGATCGTCGTTTCGCCGAGGATGCCCTCATCCTCACCGCCTGCGCCGTCGCCCGGCGCCGGTGTGGCGTCGCTGCCGGTACGCGCAATGTCAAGCGTCCGGCTCCAGTCGTCCGATGTGAACGTCTGCTCGGTGACGACAGGCAAACCGTCGACCACCTCATCGGTAGTCCTGGTGACCTTCAGATTGTCAAACGTCACCGTTGCGTCATCGCTACCGTGATACACGAAGGTGATTGTGCACACAGGCATCGCGCCGGAGAACTGGTTCTCCGGTGAGAAAAAACCCGCCTGATACACGACTTTGTCAACCACGTCGCCGATGGATTCCAGCGTATCAATCGTTCCGCCGCCATCAGACGTGCTTTCCAGAATTGTGCTGTCAAAGGCGATATCCGTTATATCCAGCGTATTTTTATCACTGATTGTGATATCGAACTGCGCCGACGCGTACGCATCCGTGATTGCGTCGAAATACAGCGCATATGTGAACGTGTTCGTGGTCGGATCGATTTCCATCGATTCGCTGCTTTTTACCGCGAGTGCCACGCTCATCGAACTCAGCCCCAAAATAATGGCGAGCAGTAGCCCCCCGAGCTTCACATGTTTCCTTTTCATCAATATACCTCGCATTTTAATAAGCGCACAGGATGGCCTTAAGCGGCCATCCTTGCGCTGTTTTTTAGCTGCGTTCAGCCGTACTTTGTATCATTGTTTAGTGGTTGTTCTGATTGGCAATCAGGCGCGCCACGATCGTCAAGTCGCTGATGTCGATGACGCCGTCTTTGTTGATGTCGACCAGCCAGCCGCCCGTCGAGTACCACTCATCGCCCATGCCGGATTCCGTCTTACCGAAGAACTGTACTGCGATAGCCAGATCCATTCCCGTCAGGCTACCGTCGCCGCTGATATCGCCCTTCACTTCGCTCGGGAACCAGATGTGCGTCAGGGCCGTGCCATTTCCGACGATCGCGCTGTAAACTTCCGTCGCCGTGTAATTATTGGCATTTCCGACGAACATCGTGATGGAGTCGAGCGCTGCTTCCAGCACATTTTCTTCGTCTGGATTGAGCGTTTCACCGTCCTTCAGTCTGATTGTGATGTTTACCACATCCATCTTCGCCATATCGTCGAAGCCGCCGATTTTTACGAGGCTAAAGTAGCCTGTTGTGCTGTCGTTGTTGAAATCGGTATTCTTCGTAAAGATGACATTAGAGTCCATATACAGGCTCTTAATCTGCGCGATCTCGAATCGGTCGTCCGAAAGCTTGACAAAGCCTTCCATGACGTCAACGTTTTGCAGCTGCTCGATTGATACGCTGTAGACGACCGACCAATTGTCGCCGCTGGCCACCGTGTTAGGTTCAACCGTAAGCTTCGCCTGATTGATTAGAACCAACGCGTCCATGGCGCACTGAATGTCTTCCAGCAGCGCGATTCTGTCGGCTTTACTGATCTCGCCTGCGAGCGCCGCGTTGACCGCGTCAACGACCAACTGCGCTGCGCCGATGGATGCATATGTATACTTGCCGTTTTCCATCTCGGCCATCAGCGCGTTGCGCGCGTCAATGACTACTTGCTTGTTCGTGGTGTAGGTAATATGCAGCGTGGGAATCTGCTCCGTATTGGAGCCGGCGCCTTCAAAGGATTCGGCGCAGCGCTGGCCGTCACCGACCAGAATGAAACTGATGGCGTTGCCCGGTGTCCACTCGCCATTGTCGAGAATATCCTGAACGAGAGCCGACAGATCGGGCGTCTGCTGGAGCTCCCCCGCCTCGTGAACATTTTCCCACGGGGCAATGTCTTTCCATGTTACGAATGCATCGGATTTCGTTCTTTCAGATACCGTGAAGTTCTTGTTCTCAAAGGGGGCTGAGTTGATGGTGCTGTCTGTGTATATCTTCACATCGAACGGATCTATTGTTTTCGTCTCGTCGACGGAGAACTGGATATACGCGTCGGTGATGACGGCGCCCTCCGGAAGCTGAAGGTCGGCAAACCGGAGACCGATCTGCTGGTTATTATCGGACTTCTCGCGCGTAATCTCCAGGTCGGAGCTGTCCCAGTCCAGGCTGCCGTCGGGGCGTTCTTCCATGTCGTCAAGAGCTGAGCCGATCGGTACAGTAAGCTCGCCCGAGGACGGAATGTATTCATAGGTAACGTACAGTGTTGGGATCTGGCTGAGATCGCCGTTGGCGCCTTCATAAGATTCGGCGGAGCGTACGCCTTCGCCAAAGAAACCGAAGCTGATGGCGTTGCCCGCTGCCCAGTCGTCCAGATCGACGACCTCCTGAACGATCGCCGATAGGTCAGGTGTCCGTTGAGCAGTGCCGGCCTCGTGTTCGACCGTCCACTTCGGGATGTCGCTCCAGTAGGCGACGGCGTCGGTTTGCGTGCGGCCGGAGAGGTTAGCTGCGCTGCTTGTAAAGGTTGAGGAATTGGCTGTTTGTTCACCGGCGATCGCAACGCCGAACGTATCGGTGTTTTTGTCTTCTTCGTCAACGGAGAACTGGATGTATGCGCCGGTGATTGTGGCGCCAGCCGGGATGTCAAGGCTTGTGAACCGCAGCCCGATGTACTGATTCGTATCGCCGTCGTTCATGAATTCCAGATCGGAGCTGTTGAGGTCCATCGAGCCATCGCTTGCGCTTTCCTCAACGTCATCGCTGCCGGTGCTGATCCTTGAAATGATCGTGGTGCTGCCGCCGGAGGAAAACCTTGAGATCGACAGGTACACCGGCGCGCTGGCGTTAAAGCCGGGCTTCGCCATAATGCGAACTTCGTAGTTGCCTGGGGTCAGATCGGTGATCGATGTACCCGTGCAGGTCGTCCAAGACGAAGCGCCGGAGGTTCTGTACTCCATATCCGTGGATGTACCGGTGATCATGCCGTCGTCGTTGCTGCTTGTTGTCGGCTCGACGCCGATGAGACCTTCCGGCGCCGCCTGATCCTGATTCACGCCGCCGAAGGGCAGGATCGTGACGATGGTGGAAACGCTGGGCACAGTGCCGCTGAATCGCACGTCATACACACCGGGGGCAAGATTTGTCGTCTCGTCGTCGGCGCAGGGCGTCCATTCGGTCTGTGTGGTGAGCTTGTATTCCATTGCCGCCGTCGTGCCCGTGATCTTGGCGTCGTTGTTGTCAATCGTCGTCGGCTCGACGCCAACCAAGCCAGTAGGCGCGGAAGACAGCGTCTTGTTGATCGTGTAGGTGTCAATTACGCTGTTGGGATCGGTGATCGGCTTGTCGGTGCGATAGGTCGTGATGGTAAAGCTATCATCGGTGATTTCAATGTTTGAATAAGAGGGAACCTTACCCTGCCAGCGGGCAGCCATATAGCTCGTGTCGGCATTCTGGAGATCATAGTATTTACTGCCGCTGCCCGAGTTTGCCGTGATATAGAGGGTGCCGACCGGATTTATCACGGCGCTTTCAAGACCGTTTTGGGCAATGCCGCCCTCCATCTGGAACGTTCTGGTGTAGACATGGTCGTGCCCGTTAAGGACGACGTCGATATCATACTTGTCGAAGACAGGGTATAACTCGTTTCTTCTCGTCACGATGTCGCCGTCCGTGGAATGGCTCGCCGAGCTGTACGGCGCATGGTGGAACATGACGATCTTCCACACGATGCCTGAGCCGGCCGTATCAATGGCTTCCTGCATGAACGCGTCGTGGGACGTTGTGCTCATGTTATTGGAATTGAGGACCATATACAGCGTGTTGCCGTAGGTGAACCAGTAGTCACCGCCGGCTGAGGTCGTGCCATAAGTGGTTGATTCGTTGGGTGAATTGTAGTGGTAAGTATACAGTGTGCCGCTGTTGTCATGGTTGCCAATCGCCGGAACAACAGGCAGTGTGGTCAGCTCGGTTGGGGCGAAGAACGCAGCGTACTGTTCCTCATCTGAAGCTGTGTTGACCTGATCGCCGGCGCTTAGGATAAAGCTGGTGTCCGGGAAGTTCGTCAGCATCTGCGAGACGGTTTCTTTCCATCCGTCGTCGCCATTTAAGTAGCCGCCGGAGCCGATCTGCGGGTCACCGACGAGCGTAACATTGTAGCCGTCTGTCAGGTCGCGTGTGCTAAAGCTGTAGACTTCGCTAAAGCCTGTCCCGTCGCCCACACGGTAGACGTACTGTGTATCCGGCGTCAGGAAATCCGTCACGCAAACTTTACAGGACATATGGCTGCCGGAGACAGCCGCCGTACCGTCGAATGTCGTGGCGGCGCTGACAGGGAACGCCGGGCCGGACATCGCCGATTTCAGCGCGATCTGAACCTGCGCCGTCGTCGCTGCGCTGCCGGAATACCATGTGAAGTTCATCGAGCTCTCATCTGAGCCATACTGCATGGTGAAATCATCGATGGCAATGGCCTGAGCCGCGACGATGACCGTCCGCGTTGCCGTCGCAGTGTTGCCCGCGGCATCGGAAACCGTATACGTCAGCGTATAGGTTCCAGCTGTGGCGGTATCGACACTGCCGCTCATCTCGATATTGCTCGTAAGGTCGCCGTCCAGATTGTCGATCGCGCTGACACCGGCCATCGGGTCAAACTGATCGCCCAGCGCGAGCGTTGTGTCAGCCGGTACCGTAAAGACGGGCGCCGTCGTATCCTCGGTTGACGTCGTCTTGTTGATCGTGAAGGTATCTACGATAGTCATGTCGGTGACACGGTAGGTCGTGATGGTGAAGGACGAGTCTGTGATATCAACCTTCGAAATGTTCGGCACATTTTCCTGATTTCTTGCTGCAATGAACGCGTAGGCGTTGTTATTAATCCCGCAGTAAAGGCTGCCGCTCGAGGAGTTTGTGTTAATGTAGAGGACGCCGCCGGCTGTGGGATTTGTCACGCTGGCGCCGCCCGTCGCGCTGTCCGGTGTTGTGCCGTTCATCAGGAAGGTGCGCTGATACGAGTGGTCATGGCCGTTAAGCACCACGTCGATACCGAGTTCGGAGAATATCGGCGCCAGCTCTTCGCGCAGCGGATCAGTAATGTTCCAGTAGCCGCTGTTAGTAATATGGAAGAGCGAGAAGTGCTCCGTGACGATCTTCCATTTGACGTCCGGATTAGCCGCGATGGCGCTTTCCATGAACGCTTTATGAGCGGCTGCGCTGGTGTTGTTGATATTTAGCGAAAGAAACAGCGTATTGTTGTATACATACCAGTAGTCGCCGCCACCGATGCCCGCCGCCGTGTCGGTGGCGGTGCCGGAGACATTCGGCATGTTGAAGTGCTGGGTGTAGTTATTGGCCAAATCATGGTTGCCGACGGTCGTGGCAAGCGTCATGGATTTGAGGATTTCGGGGGCAAGCAGACCGTCGTACTGAGCCTCGCTGCCCGCGCCCTGCACCTGATCGCCCAGGGTAACGAGGAAACTTGTCTGCGTAAACGCGGTGGCCGCTTTGGTCAGTGTGTTCGTCCAACCGGCAACGTCGGTCTCAACGCCGCGCACGCCGATTTGTGGGTCGCCTGCCGCCAGGAAGCTAAAGTCGCCACTGAAGCTCTGTGTTTTAAAGCCATAGACATCAGACCAGCCATCGTCGTTACCAACGCGGTAGACGTACTCGGTGTTGGCTGTAAGACCTGTGGCGGTCGCCTTGTCGGACACATAGCTGCTCTGGCTCGTTGTGCCCAGAACTGCGGTAAATTCCTGACACTCGGTCGGGAAGGCGCTGCCCGTCATGTCGGACTTGAGTGCCAACTGCACCGTTCCGGCCGTGGCCGATGTCGCGTACCAGGCAAAGTTGCGCTGCGTCTGGTCGGAACCGATCTCAAGGGAAACGTCCTTGATGGCATCTTGGACCGGAGGCGGCGGCGGCACGTCGTCCGGGTCAAAGGTGCCGTCCCAGGTCGTGGCAGTCAGATCGAAAACAAAGTCGATCATGTAAGGCAGGGAGGTGTTGCTGCCGCCTGGATAACCGTCGCCCATCGCGTAAAGATCCGTCGTATAGACGGCGGTATTTTCGTTGTGCTGCGTGTCTGCCGGAGTTGCGGAATCAACCGGCGTATAGAGCACGACCTGCGTCGGGACATACGTCTGACCATTCGGCAGTGTCAGGACAAAATCACCGACAGAAAAGTCGTCGTAATTTGTCGCATTGGGCGCGAGGTCGGAGTGATAATCACCGTTGCTGTCGCCGATAGTAATGCTGATACTGTTGGCCTGCCCCGGCGTCAGCATGCTCGCGTCAAGCGTCATTTTCTGCTGAGCTGCATCGTTTGAAAGGTACTGATAGAACTCGCCGTTTATGTAAGAGGCATCTTTGAAATGCCATGTTGAGTCCTGCGTCTGAAGGCCGGTGGATGCGAAATCGACATAAGCGTGGCCGTCGCCTGCAACGGCGGTCACGGCGACTGTCTTCGTCACCGTTGTCGAGTTACCCGCGGTGTCGGATACCGTATACGTCAGTGTGTAAGTGCCGACAGTGGTGGTATCGACGCTGCCGCTTACCTGAATCGCGCTTGTCAGGTCGCCGTCGGTGTCGTCGGTTGCGCTGACACCCGCCATCGCGTCAAATGTATCGCCCACAGCGATTGTCGTGGAAGCCGGCGCGGTGATGACAGGCGCCGTCGTATCCTCAGGCACGGGAACGGACAGATCGAATATAACGTCAATCCTATAGAGCAGCGTTGTATTGCTGCCACCTGGCCAACCGTCGCCCATGGCATAGCTTACCGTGCTGTCATAGTCCTGCAGCACTTCGTTATGGTCATCTGCGGCCGGCGTTGCGGAGTCAACCGGTGTATATAGCCTGACTTGGGTCGGTTGCACCGTTTCGCCGGTGGGGAGGGTCATGACAAACGCACCCACGGAGAAGTCGTCATAATTAGTCGAGTTGGGGGCGCTGTTTACATCGTAGTCGCCATTCTTGTTGCCGATGGTTACGCTGAACGTATTGACCTGATCGGCCTGCATGCGCGACGCATCAAGCGTCAGATGCTGCGACTCGTCGTTGGACAGTATATACTGATCGAACTCATTGTTGACATACGTTCCGTTGAGGAACTGCTGATCTTCCGGCTGAACGCCGGGAGCGCTGAAGTCCATGTACCAGTTGCCGTCGCCTGCTGCGAGCGCTGCAATTGGCAGAACGCCAAGAAGCAGTATAGCAGCCATGAGCAGGCTTATGATTTTCTTGCTCCATTTGGCTTGCCGATGTATACCACGGGTATTTGGATTCATATTTTATACCTCCTGTTATAGTTGAAACTAAATAATAGAGAAAAATCTGACACAAACATTTAGCTTGTGCGAATTCGATATGTCGATTTTCCTACGATCATGTCAATGAGCCTTTGAGAAATCGATAAGTATCCCCTTCTCAAAAAGCGCTACTTTCTCTCAAAACGTCGCTTTCCAAATAAGCCTTTTCTCAAAAGCGTTAAGCACCGCTTCATTTCGGAAACCTCGACCTGTTCGGCTTCGGCATCCGCCGCTTGAGCATATCCCTTCATCCGTGTTAGACTAGCAGTTCATCCTTTCACAAATTATTCGATGCTGTCCGACGTAACTAACCAGGAACACGCATCATAGCCGCATCATATTCAGCAGCTTGTTCCCGGCTTTCGATTATTTACACTTCCACTTCACTCTTTCGCATGCCGTATGCGTACGATTATTATTAAGTATACGGACGAGTCTTCCTCTCGCTCAATCATCGTGGTGTAAAAATAACATCAAATATATAAACGAGCGGTTCTCATTCAAACAACAAAAATCAAGAATAAATACTGCACATTTTGAGAAGTATCACAAATATTCCTGCTCGATATAATGACGGCAATTAGTGCTCGCTGCTGCCCTGAAGGCCGTAGCTACACCATTTTTCAGATATAAATCGCACCGACGTCAAGAAAAACAAAAGAACCGGTTCTGTAAAAACAAAAACCGATTCCTTTATAATTCTAAAACGCGCCGTTTACTTTTCTTTTACATAGACGTTTGCAGCGATGACTGCGGTGATCGGCACCGTCAGAATCATGCCGAGGCTGCCTGCCAGCGCCTGTGTAATTTCAATGGCGATCGTGTTCATATTCATCAACTGGTTGATCTGGACCGAATAGGAGTACAGCAGGATCATCAGGCTCAGCGATGTTCCCGTAAAAACCAGAATAAGCGTGTTGGACATCGTCCCGATCATATCTTTTCCGATGTTCATGCCGGTTCGTATCAACGCGGCTTTTTTAATACCGGGCAGCTTCATATAAATCTCATGGATGGCGGAGACAATTGATATCGCAATATCCATAATCGCCCCCAGCGAAGCGATCAAAATGCCTGCGAATAACAGATCCTTCACACGCAGTCCCGTCGTCTGTCCGATCAGCAAAAGCGCCTCCGCATCATCCGTGCTGTATCCCGTTATATGCATCAGTCTTCCAAACGCATAGAGAATGAGCCCCGCCAGAATAACACCGGATACTGTGCCGAGTATCGCACACAAGGTTTTTTTTGTTACGCCGTTCAATAAAACCATGGCGGCCGTGGTCACAATCACAACGAGCACAATCGCCGCAAAAACCGGAGAATAACCTCTTAATACAAGCGGCAGAAAAACCAGCAGGACACAAACGAACGTATATACGAGTCCGACGCCCGACATAAGCCCTTTTTTACCGCCGATAACGACCAGCGCTGTAAAAAACAATACCGCCATTAGTATAATAAACGGCGCTCTAAAATAATTGAATACGCGAACCTGGTATTCACCTGTATCAAGCTCGTCATAAGCAACGACGACATATTTCCCAGCTTTCATAACGACGCTGTTGTAGGTGCTCAGCGCGTTGGACGCCTGAACCGACTCGCCTTTGTGTCTGCCGGTCAGGATTTTGACCTGCAGCGTTTGTGAGCCGGTCAGCAGTCCTTTCTGAACCGAGCTGTCCTGCAGATTCTGTGCTAGAACAGCGTCCACCTTGCCGATTTCATAATTAATCGATGCGCCTGTCATGCCGGTCGAGAATCTGTTATACGGTAAATCACCCACGATCAGGATAATCAGCACCGTTGCCAGCATAATCAGCGCTGTGACGATGATATTTCTTTTCGGATCGGTCGCTTCCAAAAACGCCGCGTCTTTGCGCGCTGCTGGCTTTTGTGCGTTTTTTTTATTTTTTGCCTGTCTCTTTTTCTCTTTGCTCATAGCCATATCCACCAGTTCCAAATTTGAGTTGCTCAAATCATCTTAGTGGTTTTCCAGTCACTCTTCAATATAATTACAATGATTTTACAATGATTTCACCTGCCACTAACGCGGTGGCTTCCATACATCCGGCCTGTCGCGGCCAACAACTTGATTCCAATCATTTATGCCAAGCCACCGTCGACATAAATATCATAGACAGTCCAATTCTTCATACGTGCATATTGTTACGGGGCATCTTTTGTGCTGGTATGCTTGAGCTTTTGCCGAAGCAAATATCGTCTTTACTGGGCCGACAATTCAAAACTGCCGATCTACTCATGTTAACCTCCCGATTTGCAGCAAATCTGGAAAAAATAGTGTAGCGAACGTTCGACCCAAAATCCGCCACTTATTTTGTTAATTCCAAATCCTTGAGCCTACAAGCTGATGTTTGTTTGAAGTTTATTGCCATCAAAAACGGCTTAATAAGACTTAAGATTCAAGCAAATTATTATCGCAATAACCACGTTTTATCAAAGATGATCTGAGATAGCATTAAATCATATTAATCATTTATGATACCTCATAACCCAAAGGTCGTAGGTTCAAATCCTGCCTCCGCAACCAGCAAAATCACCTCAAAACAGCTCGTTTTGAGGTGTTTTTCCGCTTTTTAGAAACTTTTCAAGGTGTTTGGCTTTAATGCAATTAGGCCAAAACCTACATGCTGATGTTTATTTGACGTTTATACAGACACGAGATAGTCTGAAATAGCCCGAAATTACAAGACTTTTTTGATGCTTGTTTGATGTTTATGGGGCGTTTTACTAGCTGCAACTCATCAACCCTGTATCGACATCTGAAGAATCGCAAAACTTATTCCCAAATAAAAACACAAACTAAACACAAATTTTCGTTATCTTATAACTATAGCAGACATGCATTGCATGAAATCAATCAAACCAATAATTAAAGGAGAAAGTCAAATGATTAACGTTAAGAGATTAATGTCCATTGGTGCTGTTGTTGTTGTAATTGGAGCGCTCTCACTCTTTTCAACGGGAGCGCTGGCAGCTGCAGGTCCCGCAGAAGAAACGGGCGCACAATATGGCGCTGCAGGCGAGGCATTCATTGATGAAGATGGTGACGGTGTTTGTGATAACGTTGGAACCAGCACTGGCAACGCTTACGCTTACGCTTACGGTTACGGCGACAGCCGCGGCACTGGAGAGTGCAACGGAACTGGCGAAAACTTCGTAGATGCTGACGGTGACGGTGTTTGTGACAACGTTGGAACAGGCACTGGAAGCGCAAACAGCTATGGCGGCGGCGCTCGTATGGGCAGCAACGGTCAGCGCGGTACTGGAGTATGTTTGGCTGGTTAAGACATAGTTAAACCGAAAACAAAAAACTGCCGCAGGAGAACATGTCCTGTGGCAGTTTTTATTTTAGGCTCTGTTAGACTTATTAAGGAATTGTTAATCCATAACTATATCATACGGCCAGTTGATTATCCCACCGAAGTCATATACATTTGTATATCCTATATCGATTAGTTTATTTGCCGCCTGCTCGCTTCTGTTTCCTGAACGGCAATATACAAGAATTTCCGCATCTAGATCCGATAGTAAGTGCGGTCGCTGGTCAGATATCGTCTCGTTAGGTTTTAGTATTGCCCCCGCGATGTGGCCGGCATCAAATTCCGCTTGCGTACGTACGTCCAAGATAACCATCTCATCTCCGCTGTCCATACGAGCCTTGGCTTCCTCTGCGGTAATTTTTTTATATTCGGTCACGTTGTTCTCTGTTGGCCGAGAATCTACGGACGAACACGAAGAAAGCAACATAACAAAGAGCATTAGTGCCAACAGTATCAAACGTTTTTTCATCTCTCGCACCTCCTGATGATTCAATTGATAAACTAAGACGTGTGTCCACACTCAAGGCTTATTTGTCATTTCTTAGTCTTTAATTCTTTAAAACACCCTGAGCATATTTTTTTACCTTTGTAGTTTTCTAAGCCTTTGACGTTACTGCAAAATATACACGCAGGTTCATATTTTTGTAGGATAATAGATGAATCATCAATAAGTATCTCAAGTGGATCCTTTTCAGCGATGTCCAGTGTTCGCCGGAGTTCAACCGGCAAATCAATTCTTCCAAGTTCATCGACTTTTCTAACAATTCCAGTTGCTTTCATCTTCCAGCACCTTTTCTATATTGAAGACGCAGTATAATGCGTCAACTAAATGACACCTGATTTGTTCAATCATTTCAATTATTAGTGATCATATTCTGTGCTCCAGATATTTACACACAATACATACGTTGTAGCGCTACCTCATTTGTTTTTTTTATTAAGAGCGGCAACCTCGTTGGCTACTTCCTTCGAATTTCTAATTAGGACCATTATGCTTGCGATCACGAGTAGTATGTGATTAACTTGCCCAGCGTATTTGAAGCAACGAACCTAAGAATCCCTGAAATTATTACAATTAATGCGATTGTGCACTCCATACTTGATCACTCCTAATTATTAATGATGAACGTCCGTCCGTGTTTCGTATAAAATATTTCACACCGCACTTCATCGCGTCTGCTGAGTAGTGTCTGATTAACTGTTGAAACGCTATTTCTTAGTTATATCTGTAAATAGCGGCAATGCCCGTGGGGGTCGGCATTTTATCCTTTGCGAGAACCACAACCCGGCCTCTTTTCCTCAAAACGGATACCGCTAAATCATCCAATATATCGTCACAATCCGGGTTGGTTATATCGCAGATTATTACATCTCCAGCGTTGTTGATTTTACCTGGTATGATCCTATCCTCTTCGATTAATATCGTCTCAACTCGATTTTCATAAGCGGCTTTTGCAACTTGATTTATATCTGATGACCCTAATGATACCGACTGTGCCTTTTCATATGATTGTACAAGTTCCTGTATTTTTTCAGAATTTATATGTTCTATAACCTCAAGTGCTTTGACTCTTAGTTGTTCCATTTCTAAATTAGCATAAGAATCATTAATGCCCTCGGCAATGAGGTATGGGTTATGACTTATTTCTTTAAAAAGCGAATGCTGCTCCTTCAACGCAACCAGAACAAGCGGTAATTTTGAAGGTTTTGAATAGTTTTCGTATACAAACCGATCCACATACCTGAAGTACTTCACTGTATCTATATCCGCCTCTTGCTTTCGATCGCCCTGTCCATGGTATATAGCAGGTCCGCCGGTGCCACCAAAAGACCCTTGGGTTAAGTACGGCTCAGAAGTTTCTTTGCCCAAAACTTCCTCCAAGGTCATTGGCATATCCGGCTGCAGTATAATCTCTAAAAACCCATACCGATCACCTTCAAAAAGGGTAAAACTATCGTGACTTAAGCACACCAAGTTGTAACGCTCTATGTTTTGAAATGCCTGAATTAATGGTTTTATGTGAAAACTTTCAGCTACTACAGCAAATTCTTTTACCGAATTTTGAAGATTATATATAGTGCACTTGCCTTGTTTTGCAAGGACAGCTATACCTGCCGAGGTGTTATTCCAAAACTCTCCATTCTCTTCAAGTTCATAGAAAGGCTTCATGATGGCGTTTACCAAACTTTTTTCAGCTTGTTTTTGCAGTGAATATTCAATTTTCCGCAATAAGTTTTTGAACACTATGGAGTCTTGCCTGTTTTCTGGATAATGCTTATGGGTAGGTTGGTAAAGCGAAATACATGGTCCACCATCTTCAAGGATCATATCGTCTGGAAATTGATGTGCGATTGTATATAGCATTATTATCACCTTTCTATTACAAAACTGCGTTCTAAGTACCAGCAAATGATCATTGGACCCTAGCCCTACATCCATGACTCTGCACATACGGAGTTGCCCTCCCCATAAAAATGTGTATTTACATTTTTATGGGGAGCATATGCCCCTGCGTATCGCAATTGTCAGCATTTAGTCGGACAGAATTGTTAAGGTCCACCGTTACAAAGCGATTGGACTTCTTAAATGTTCCTATTTTTTCATAACTATTTATTATCTATACTGTCATTGATCTTTCTGGCTATTCCTTCTTTTATTTCTTCCACCCTATCCCCGATATTCGCTTTTTCCTTGATATCCGCTTTAAATGACTGAATCTTGCCTTTCAATTCCAGCTCCTCATTGCCAGATACCTTACCGATGGCTTCTTTTACTTCGCCTATTATTTTATCTTTGGTTACGGGAATTTTGTTTTTTGAATGCTTCATAGTGTGCTCTCCTATCAAAATCATATTGCTTCGATGTGTATCTGCTTATAAACCTTTGTTTTCCATTGGTATTTCTTGATTTTCCTTCATCTGGTGATCGATTTCTTTTCTCAGCTGGTCGATTTCTCTTTTCAACTCATCAATCTCTTTTCTCTGCTGATCGATATCATTTTCCTGCTGAGTGGACATCGTTTTCTGGGGGGCGTAAACGATATTTCGTCGGGAATATACCCCAACAATTAAGCCAAGGGTACCGAGAACGATCTCCCCGATGTTTACGTAAACTGGATCGGATTGGAACATTGTTACCAATCCTGTTATACCTAGGATACCCAGCGCCAGGAACGCCAATCCAAGAATAACGCACATTGTTTTTTTCATTTTCATACTCCTTAAAATTTTTCTATATATCACGACAGCCGGCATAGAGTGCTTACTTGCTGTAGCAGTAAATGTTGCATCTTAATAATTCTACTTACCTAACAGGAGTAATCCACCAGTGGCAATTGCAAGTATCCCGAGTATTATTGCAACATACGGTATCTGAATGCTAACTATCTGCAACAAGCCGGTCAAGATCAGCCAGATCCCAAGCAATGTTAATCCTAGCTTTTTTGTTAGTTTGATAACGCTCATCTCCTTTTATTGTTTTGTACTTATCATTCAATTTTTTTAATGATAATGCTGCCCCGTATCCGATACTTTAACTCAGTAACATTGACGATGATAATGTCGATGCAAGTCAGCATCATAATCCCGATTTCTCAATCTACGGTTTTTGAAAACATATTTATTGTTATAAACAAGCCTGTTTCTCCGGAAGAGAAACAGGCTTAATATAATGTTTGCATAACATTCTTAATTCTATTATATTACTTGCTTTTTTCTGGATAGATTTTGATATATTTAAGCAATACGCTTAAACCTAGTGTAGCACGCGCTTTGCCAATAACTATGATGCATTATACCTGATCACCCGTCTGATCTAAAATACTAAACGACTCTATTTACAGTAAACTCTTTTTGCAAGACTTAATGTTGCTGCTATCATTCACTCGCTTTACTCTTCATCGAGATCCTTTTTAACATTCTCGGCTGTTTCATGAATGTCGTCCATGATTTTACGTCCCCCGCCTCTGATATCGTTTTTGACATTTTCCGTTTTTGAATAGCTATCTGCAATAGTTTTAGCCACATCATTGATAGTATTATCAACGAACAACTTCACTCTTCCTGAATTTTCTGCTACTATTTCCCTTAAGTTTTCAGCGTCTTCAATCGCTTTATACTTCATTTTTCGCCTTATCTGCTTACCTGAATTTGTAGTAAACAGCAGAACTGCCCCAACACCAGCGCCTACTATAACTGTCGCGCATATTCCCGCAACAAACATGTGTGCTGCTTTTTCCCTCAGTCTCCTGTGCATTGTTATTTTGTCTAATAAATGATTAATCATCATGATACATTCTCCTAATCTTTCATTAATATCTGTAGTAACATATTATTTTTAACTTATAAGCAAAATTGTCTGAGAACAGTCTGTTTTTGTCCTATTGCAGTTCGGTGATATACATCGCCACAATTTTATCCGCACCGCTTCTAACAAGTCCAATTAATAAATTACTGTTTTATCTGTATTTTTAATAAATTTTACAATCTTCTCAATATCATTTTTTGAAAGAGTTTCTGAATATTCAATAAACTCCGACAGCCGTTCATATTCGGAAATCGAAAAAAGGACTGCATCGGGGTTGTTGTTTTTCAGAATGAATATTTTCTTCAATCTTTCTGCCTTTTCCCGACAATTTTTATAGTATTTGAGCATGTCGGAGTTTGATACGATAGCATCTCTCGATATCATCATGGGCATTTGCTCCTTATCTGTAAATATTTTGTTATGTATATATACTACGTTTATTATTACTATTTGTCAACTAATTATTCATATTATATTATTATATATTTGTTGACTTGTTATTCTTTTTTTGCATTTTACGATAGCTCCGTGCAATAATATCATAAGAACTAGACTAAATATCATTCGCGTTCTTGTGTTACGCTACAATGCTGGGCAAACCTAGCGCCTAGATAATGAGAGAATACGATTTACTCGCTACACCGGATTTTGCGGGCATTAGGTCTGTCTGATATAATACCAGACAGAGCGGTGTCTAAAACGAAGGAATACGACGCATTCCGTATCGATAATGCGTTTGCGGTGTTTTGCGCGTGACTAATTGTTGCATGTGTTGAGGAGTATTAAATGGAGAAAAGCAAAATAGTTAAGCTTGGAATTGGTTTCGCAACTGGGAGAAAGAATTTTCAACAGGTGCTAAAAACATATGTATACAACTGGAATGAATCTGGCTTAGTGTCCGATGGATTGTATAGTTTAAATCTTTTTATCGCATATGACCTTGCTTATAAAAATACAAAAGCTTCTGATTATACAAATATTCCGCATGATTTAGTTAAACAACTTAACAGTGTCAATTTTGTAACTAATGCGTCAACAAAAGGTGAAATAGCTTACCTAATTCAAGAAAACGTTATTACACTTGCAGAAGCACGAATAATTTTCGGGAAGGGGTATGCTGCTAAACGTAACGCTATTCTTTATAACGCGATTAAAAACAATTTAGATTATTTGATATATTTAGATGATGATGAATACCCATTGGCAGTAACAAATACGAAAAATTCAGCAATTTGGGGAGGCCAGCATGTTCTGCCAATCCATTTGAAATATATCAAGGAGGCCGATATTACGCACGGACACCACTGTGGATATATATCGCCCATTCCACATTTGGAATTTAACGATACGTTGACGGAAAACGATTTTAAAATTTTCATAGAGGCTATCAGCAATGATATCATCAATTGGGATAACATAATGAACGTTATGAACAATGATGGGGTAACGTATGCTGACACGAACATATTAACAAGTAAAAACGCAACAGAGATACCAGAAACGAATCACGCCAAATTCATATCCGGAGCCAATCTGTGCATTAATCTTACCGATCCTATTCGCGTATTTCCATTTTACAATCCCCCTGGTGCTAGAGGAGAGGATACATTATTAAGTACTTGCTTAAGTGAAAGAAAAGTAATGTCTGTGCCTTGCTACACATTTCACGATGGGTTTTCAATTTACAACAGATTGTTAGAGGGCGTCTTACCTACGCTGCTAAAATCCAGTAGCGCCGATAACGAACAAATCAAAGAGCGTTTCTACAAAGCCTGTATGGGCTGGGTTCGTTACAAGCCGCTGATGCTATATATCACACAGCCGGATCATTTCGTGGAAATGATTGAAGAAATGAGGGGCAAGCTTAAATATTCATTGCCAAAAATATGCGCGTATTTCCAGCGACCGGATTTTATGAATATCTTAATTGAATTGGATAAGTATTATAAAAACGCGATAAAACATTATGATTCATTTCAAAAGACACAAAGAATTTGGGCAAAAATCATGAAACACTTTGCAAGAACAAGCGAGTAGAATGATTTGCATTTCTCTTATTAACCAGAAGTCAATTGAAATTTTCTTCATACTTTTCGCGATCCATTACGCAATAGATGTTCCGTAAGCGGTCGTTTTCTGGGTTTGTAATGGTATTATAGATATTAAAAAGGCTCTATTCATTTGACAGCAAAATTATTCATATGATACAATGTGCCATTCTCTTTGCACTGCATTTAGGTACAGTACAAACTGAGCAGGCGATGAACCACTTTTGGTTCGTGGGGCCGGGCCACCAAACGTGTGGCAGCAGATTGCATTAAACGCACATCTGTGGGACAGTAGTATGTTCCACTGGTGTGTTTTTTTATACCTATGGAACGATAGTTATCAATGGCGTGCCATGAGAAGAATCGACGATGCCGAAGGGTAATAACGGAGGATTCAATTATGACAAAAATCAAAAATCAAACGCTTGGTTTAACTTCAATCGAAGCTAAGCAACTACAGCAGAAATACGGAAAGAATGAGCTGATGCAGCAGGACAAACGGAGTTTTTTTCGGAAAGTTCTGCATATTATCGGTGAGCCGATGTTTCTTTTGCTGATTGTTGCTGCAATCATTTATTTTATTCTCGGTGAACCGAGAGACGGTGCGATCATGCTGATTTTTGTTATTGGCATCATTGGTATCGATGTTAGTCAGCAATGGAAAACGGATAAAACGCTCAATGCGCTTAAAGATCTTTCCGCGCCGCATGTGACGGCGATCAGAGACGGCCGGGAAACGCTGATTGCCAGCGCTGAGCTCGTGCCCGGCGATTTGATGATGATATATGAAGGCGTCAAGATACCGGCCGACGGTTTTGTGATTAAAAGCAATGATCTCTGCGTTGATGAATCGTCGCTTACCGGTGAGGCCGAAGGTGTATGGAAGGTTGCCGGCGAGTATGCAGCGCCTTGCGAGGATTACTGGCGCAAGGATTATTGTTATGCTGGAACACTTGTTACACAAGGCGCAGGAACTGTGCTGGTTGATAAAATCGGTGCGGAAACTGAGTATGGAAAAATCGGGATGAATGTGGCTACAGCCCCTGATGAACCAACGCCCCTCCAGAAGCAGACGGGCAAACTCGTTAAAACAAGCGCCGGAATAGCGGGTGTCTTGTTTGCGCTTGTCGGCGTGGTCACCTTTATCAACATCCCCAATCACGCAATAGGAGATCGCCTGATAGAAAGCGTTCTATCAGGCATCACGCTTGCTATGGCGATGATACCTGAAGAATTCCCTGTTATTTTGACAGTGTTTCTATCGATGGGTGCATGGCGGCTTGCAAAGAAGAAATCACTTGTTCGGAAGCTACCGTCGGTTGAGACGCTGGGTTCCATATCCGTTTTATGTGTGGATAAAACCGGCACCATTACGATGAATCAGATGAATGTACAGGAAACATGGACACTAAATGGTGACGAACAGGCCCTTATCGAAACGATGGGACTTGGCTGCGAAACAGATACGTATGACCCAATGGAAAAAGCAATGCTAGCATACTGCGATAGTCGCGGTATATCCCAAGAGCATCTGTTTAGCGGTGAACTGATCAGCGAGTATTCATTTACCAATGAGTTAAAGATGATGGGGCATGTATGGCGACGCAATGGAACAATCGTCACTGCCGCCAAAGGTTCTCCTGAACGAATTTTAACAATTTGCAATCTGTCTGAAAATGATAGAGATGTTGTAGAACACAAAATTATTGCAATGGCAAAAGAAGGTCTGCGCGTTATTGCGGTTGCTACGGTAGAACTGGTATCGGAGGAATCAATCCCCTCAAACATAACGGAGTGCAGCCTAACTTTCTGTGGCCTCATTGGGCTTGCAGACCCTCCACGGGAGAGCGTTAAATCGGATATTGCGGTATGCAACAAGGCCGGTATACGTGTCGTCATGATCACAGGTGACAATGGCGTTACAGCGTCTTCCATTGCTAAAAAAATCAATATGCACAATAGCGAGAACGTTATTACCGGCGATATACTTAATGAGATGTCCGATGATGAACTCCGTGAAGCAGTAAAAACTGTGTCCATTTTCTCACGCGTGATTCCAGAACATAAGATGCGGATCGTTAAAGCTTTTAAAGAAAACGGAGCAATCGTCGCAATGACCGGCGACGGCGTAAATGATGCGCCTGCGCTCAAATATGCTGACATCGGCATTGCTATGGGCAAACGCGGAAGCGAGGTTTCCCGAGAGGCGGCTGACATTATTTTGATGGATGATAACTTCACAACCATCGTCGAAACTGTAAAAGACGGCAGGAGAATTTATGATAATATCCGCAAGGCAGTTGGATATGTCTTTACTATTCATATCCCAATTGCATTCACGTCTCTATTGGCACCTATTCTCGGCGTTGCTCCAGCTGCCCTGATGCTTCTGCCGCTGCATGTAGTTTTGCTTGAGCTTTTAATCGACCCAACATGCTCCATTGTTCTGGAACGACAACCGGCTGAAACAGATATTATGGCACGAAAGCCCCGCGATTCGAAAGCCAAGCTGTTAGATTCAAAGACCTTACTTAAAAGCGTCACTCAGGGGCTTGTGATTTTCACTGCATCATTCGGTACATATTTTACTGTCCTTGCCAGTGACCCGGCCAACGCACCTGTCGCGCGCTCCATGGGCCTTGCGATCATTATGCTCGCCAATCTGTTCCTCGTTCAGGTTAACAGCTCTGACCGTGATTTTGCGGTTCAATCGTTTATGCGCCTCTCTAAAGACGTGGTCATGTGGGCGGTTAACTTCGGCACATTACTTATGCTTGCAATCATTTTATACACACCGCTCTCTGGTTTCCTTAAGCTTGCTCCGCTTTCGGCCGGCCAGAACCTTATTACATTAGGTATCGCTGCGGTTGCAGTGTTGTGGTATGAAATGATAAAGTTGATTAGCAGGCTGAGGATCCGCAATAAGGTAAATTCAGAGGATGAAGATGATGGTTAAAATAGCGCTTGCCCATTTGCCGGAGAATAGGAGCGCCAAGCAGTGAAACCCAAAATCATGAGAGAGCCGCAATATTACGCGTATATGCTCCGCTGTGCCGACGGCACGATTTACAGTGGATATACCACCGACCCCACCCGCCGCGCCGACGTGCATAACAGCGGACGCGGTGCAAAATATACGCGTTCCAGATTGCCTGTTGAATTGGTTTTTGCGCAGCGATTCCCGACAAAAAGCGAGGCGCTCAAGCGAGAGGCTGCGCTCAAAAAGCTCAGCCACGCCGAAAAGCTCGCGTTGATTTCATCGTCGCACGAGATAATGCAGTAAAGCACCGTGTTATAAGGAGTAGAGCCTTATCCATAATACGAAAATAAGAGGCGTTTATATGTACGACGAGCTCACAGTGATTGATATTAAGAAAATGCAGGAAGAAATCGACTACCGGGTCAAAGTTGTGCGGCCCGAATGTCTTGAGGATGTAAAAACGGCTAGGGCCTTTGGTGATTTAAGTGAAAACTTCGAATACAAGGCTGCCAAGCGCGAGAAAAACAGGAACGACAGCCGTATCAGGTATTTGGAAAAAATGATTAAGACGGCTAAAGTCGTATCTGGAGAGTCAAAGGCCGAAGAAGTCGGGCTGTTCGACACGGTGGAAGTGTTTTTTGAAGAAGATGACGAGACACAAACAATACGAATTACAACCACATTGCGGCAGGACGCGCTGAAGGGCATCATCAGCCCGCTGTCGCCATTAGGCAAGGCGCTGATGGGCCATAAGGTTGGCGATAGAATCCGCGTTACTGTAAACGCAGGCTACAGCTACTATATCGTTATTCGCTCGATCGAAAAAGGCCAGGACGATGAGTCGCTGCCGATAAGCACCTACTGAGGTTGTGCCCGACAGATAAGAGAAGCTTATTATGAGTTCGCAATATCTATAGGAATTTGTCTGGCATCTAAACAGGACTGCTATCCTGTTATGCCATGATAGGCAACGTTGGAATTCGGCAGCAGCTGCGATGTTTAACATCGACTTTTGGAGGGATATCCATGATTTTTCGGGAACCGTTGGAAGCGATCGTCAGGCGGCGATATTCGGTGCGCACCTACAGTAATAAGCCGATCACGAAGCAGGTGAAAGAGGAAATAGCAGCATATATCGAGACGCTCTCCAGTCCTTTCTCGGCAAAACCGTCGTTTTCACTGATTGAGGCAGAGCTTGCGGCAGGCGGCGCCAAGCTGGGTACCTATGGCATGATCAAGGGCGCAGCCACCTTTATTGCTGCCGTTGCCGCAGAGGGTTCCTATGCCATTGAGGCTATCGGGTATGAATTTGAAAAGCTGATTTTGTTCTTGACGACGCTGGGGCTCGGTACCTGCTGGCTCGGCGGGACCTTCAACCGCGCCGAATTCAGGAAGGCGCTGGGCGAATCGGGGGACGCTCTTATGCCCGCCATTTCACCGGTGGGCTATTTTGAGAAGAAAAGCCTGCGCGAAAATCTTGTGCGCGGCTTTATCCGTGCCGACTCACGCAAGCCGTGGGAAACGCTGTTTTTTGACGGCGCATTTACGTCGCCGCTTTTGCCGGAAAAGGCCGGCCCGTATGCTTTTCCCCTCGAGATGGTACGTCTTGGGCCATCAGCCTCAAACAAACAGCCCTGGCGGATCGTCATGGAATCAGGCCGATACCATTTTTTTGAGCAGAAAACGCCGGGTTACGGCGGCGCATTCAATTTCGATATGCAGAGCCTCGACATGGGCATCGCGGCCTGCCATTTCCATCTCGCCGCTATAGAAAAAGGTCTTGATGGAATCTTCGAGATGGACGCCGCGCCCGCTTTGGGTATGCCGGAGAACACCATCTACAAGTTTTCGTGGATACCGAAATGAGCCCTTCAACAAACAGATCGTAAAATATCCGGCGTTATCATGCACTAAATGAGCAAACTGAAAACGCCTATACGCGTTGCGCATGATGCTTGTGATGGGCAACGCGAGACAGATGATGTGTTTGCTCAACCCAAATACTGACCCTAGCCAACCTTGCCGAGCACGGAGAAAGGCGGCCAAAACACGGAATTGTCCAGAACACAGTATTAGTCGATGAAAGGCAACCGATATAATTCGGCATTTAAGCAGTCAAAGATAAAAAGTATACGAGATAGTCGGCCAAAGTCGAGCTTGATTTCGTCGTAGGCTTTATGCTTTCATCTATGTTCAGCACTTCGAGTTGTTGGTTTAAAAAGTAAGTTCTTACCGCCAGAAATACTTCTTGGATTGATTTATAATCTTATGAATCATGGTTGTATGAAGAGAATTTCTCTACCTACAAGCTGATGTTTGTTTGATGTTTATTGCCATAAAAAGTCGCTCGAGATCGTCAGAGATTGCGTGAAGCCATAGTCTCAAAAACCTTTGATAATTAAAGAAAATACGAGATAACCATAGGTCTCCTCAAGTCAATATGATACCTCATAACCCGAAGGTCGTAGGTTCAAATCCTGCCTCCGCAACCAACAAAAATACCTCGAAATCGTAAGATTCCGGGGTATTTTTCTGTTTTTACGAACTTTTTGAGGGCAATGCCCAAGTCGCGAAAAGGTCAATAACTACACAAGGCCAATAACTACACGCTGATGTTTATTTGATGTTTAGCTGGATATGAGATTGCCCTAAATAGCCCGCGGTTACAAGACTTTTTTGATGTTTGATTGATGTTTGCGGCAGGTTCAAGTCCGTTATCGTCCACCACAGCTAAACGCCTATTCTGATACAACATGTATCTGGATAGGCGTTTAGCTGTTTATATAGCCACAAGCCCGCTAATACAGGGTGTTGATGATTGAGAGTATTACATATTTGCCGCTCGGCTTGATTACCGGGTGGTTTTCTGTTTTGTTCGATGAAATCAAATATAGCGAAATATTATTTGAAACCGGGGGCAGGAAACGTTCAATAGTGTACAAATCGTTCACGAGTTTATAATTCGGATGGGTTTGAGTCCCCTCGACTCCACCAGAAGACCTTCTGTACGGACTATTTGACCAAAAAGATGAAGATTAACGAGGGAGAGGTGCCGCAGTATTATGTTGAAGGCAGTCATCCAGCCATAGTAGGCGAGGCGCTTTTTGACTATGTTCAGCATGAGCTTCATCGCCGTAAAGAGACCCGGTGTGTCGCCAGCTCCGGCTGCTTTGTTGGTCGTATTTACTGCGGTGACTGCGGCTGTGTGTATGGGGCTAAGGTATGGCACAGCGATTCAAAGTATCGGCATACCATTTGGTAGTGCAACGGAAAATTTAAGGGCAGCGAAAAGTGCAAAACGCCACATTTCTATGAGGACCAGCTCAAAGATATGCTTGTTGGGGTGATGGATAAGCGTGTTGCGGACAGATCAGCTATTATTGCTGCTTATAATGAGCTTATTGCTTCGCTTACAGATAATTTGGCGCTTGAAGCGGAGTCCCGGCAGCTCCAAGGTGAAATTGATATAGTTCTGGAACTTATGCGAAAAATGGTGCAGGAAAATGCCGGCAAAGCTCTTGCTCAGAGTGAATACCAGAGGCAATATGGTAGCCTTACGGAACGTTTCAATAATGCAAAAACTAGTTTGATTGTGGAATGCGGTTATTGAGAAGATGATTGTGAGTGCGAGGGATGAGGTTACGTTTTTATTCAGGGACAGTATTGCTGCGAATGCGAAAAATGAATAGTATGTGATTTAGACCGTATGTGAGCATAAGTAACTAATGCTATTATACTTGCATATTGAACAAACCTATATTATTTGTATTCTGGAAATTTATATCAATAAGTAGTATTATTAAAAGTGCAACCGTGTAAACAGCCGGAAACGAGGAGTCATTTGAACACGAATCAATACAATACAAGAAGCTTATATTTCCCCCCTCTTCTTCTAAAAGCATTGGAAGGCCTTTGGGATCATCCGCTGACGATAGTGGAAGCGCCAATGGGCTACGGAAAAACCACTGCTGTCAAGGAATTTCTAAGCGGCGCGGATGCCGATGTGCTTTGGATAAAAATATATGACGATTCAACAGATAATTTTTGGGATGCGTTCGCCCGGCTGTTCGGCGAACTGCAAGATGATCTGGACAGAAGCCTTGTTCAGCTTGGATTACCGGACGACGCAGTCTCTTTGCGGGAAACGCTGAGGCTGCTGGGCGGTATTGAATTATCACGTAAATGCGTTTTTGTTATTGACGACTATCATCTGCTCGGCAGCCCGGAGATAGACGGATTTTTGATGGCGCTGATTGAAAACGAGGTTGAAAACCTCCATGTCGTGTTAACACAGCGCTATACAAAACTTCCGAAGCTGGAAGAACTATCGCTTAAAGGCCTGCTGTATCATATTACAAAGGAATCCTTCGAGCTGTCTGCGGAAGATATTGTGGAATACTACGGTAAATGCGGCGTATCAATCAGCCGGGAGCAGGCCGGGCAGCTTTATTTGACGACGGAGGGCTGGATCAGCGCGCTGTATCTCATGCTGCTCAGCTTCACTAAAGACGGGGCGCTCCAACCGCCGGACAGCATCTATAAGCTGATTGAAAAAACAGTTTATGCCCCATTGTCCGTCGAATTGAAAGAGTTCAGCGTAAAGCTATCCGTATTTGACAAATTTACGCTGGAGCAGGCGGCGTTTATCTGGGGAGACAGGGATGTCGGGAAAATGCTTTCCTCTATCGCCGGGAAAAATGCCTTTGTCAGCTATGACAGCCGATCCAAGACCTATCAGATTCACAGCTTGTTTAGAAATTACCTTAGGGAGGCACTGGAAACCAGAGGTCCGGATTTTAAAAACGACCTGTACCGGATGGCGGCGGGATGGTATTTGGAAAACCGTGACTACTCCGCAGCCCGGCAGTTCTGGTATGCATACGGAGATTTTGAACGCATTCTACGGTCTATCGAAGAAGAAAAGGCCAAAACCTTTACAAAAGAAAATATGAAAACGCTGCGCAAGTACTTGGACGAATGCCCGGCAGAAATCAAAAGCCGGCACCATTACGCTTTATTAATACTCTCTATTCATCTGATTCTTCATAATGAGTTTCAGGTGTTTGGCCGGGTTTGCGGTGAAGTGGCTGAAAATATAAAGAGGGATGACAGCCTCAATGATACGCAGCGCGGGGAGCTTTTTGGCGAGCTTCAAATCCTGCTGGGTATTGCAGCCTTTAACGATCTGAAAAAAATGGCGCCGCATTTTGAAACTGCCTGGCAACTGTTGGGCCGGTCCACCTCTATTTTTAATGTTGATGTGGACTGGACACACGGGTCGCCTTCCGTTTTATACCTGTACTATCGGGAGAGCGGAAAGCTTTGTGAGAATCTGGCGGATTTAAAAAACGGCCTGCCGTGCTACCGGCGTTTGACCGATGGCCACAGCAGCGGCGGCGAATTCGTGATGGAAGCAGAATATTATTACAATACGGGCGATTTTATCAGCGCGGAGATTGCACTCAATAAGGCGCGACATAAAGCCCGGTCTGCCGGGCAGTGGGGAATCGTGCTGGCGGTCATGTTTCTGGAAATGCGCGTTGACTTAATGAAGGGCGATTTTGAGCATATGTTTCACGTTCTGACGGGGATGCGCGAGGAAATGTCGGAGCGGGTCGAGTATCAGTATCTGCATAAGGTTGAGTTATGCGAAATGAGCTTTTATGCTCAGCTCGATCAGAAATATAAAATTCCGGAAAGCCTGGCCCGTCCGGAAATCGGAGACATACGGCTGCTGCATGCTTCTTTTGGTGTGTTTAATATCATCTACGGCCGGGTTTTACTGATTAATGAACAATACACCGAGCTTTTGGGCAGCGCGGAATACTTTTTGGAAACGGCAACATTTTATCCAAACCTGCTCGGCGTTATTTATACCTATATTTATATGGCAGCGGCAAACAGGAAGATCCACAGAGATGCCGAGGCTAGGGAAAGCCTCAAAAAGGCGATGGACATCGCCATGTCAGACGCGCTCTATATGCCCTTTGTGGAAAACGGCGACTATATAGAACCGCTGATTCGGGAGTATACCGCGCAGGGCGCTTATCAGGAGCAGGCACAGAAGATACTGACGCTGTATGAAACCTATGCCGCTGCAAAGGAGAAAATCAAGCAGACGTATTTTAACGCGGAAAAGCCGGAGCTCACAGACCGGGAAGCCGAGATAGCCCGCCTGGCCGCCGGGGGGATGACCAACAAAGAGATTGCGGACAAGCTCTTCATTTCCGCAAACACGGTTAAATTTACGCTGAAATCCGTTTTTTCAAAGCTGTCGATCAGCAGCCGCGCATTACTGAGACAGCATTTTGATACCATAAACGAATAAAAAGTGCCAAAAAACTACCCGGTGGGTAGGTTACAGAAAAAAGTGACCACTGTACAATCAGTACAGTGGTTATTTTTTATTTTGGAGTGTTTTTATGACAGAGATAAAAGAAGTACGCCCAGGAGCGGACTACCATCTGGAGGTGCTTCTCACAAACGGCGGCAGCGTCACGCTGAATTTAAAGCCGAAGCTCGGGACGATCCGCTTCGGCCTACTTAAGGACGAAGCGTTCTTCCGGCGTGCGGAAACGGACGGCACGGTAATCCGCTGGGGCAGCAAGGTGGAGCTGTCCGCAGGCGAAGTTTTTGAGCTGATTAAGAAATAAAACTGTTGGGAAAGAAGGTTTATCAATATGAAAAAGACAATCAAAAAAAGGCTACATAAATTCTTATCCATCGCATTGGCCCTGATTTTTATCATAGGGTTGCTGCCGGCGGTATCGACGCCTGCGTCGGCGGCGGATGATGAAGAGGACGCCCTGGCCGCACTGGGGTTCGACACCGCCGAGGCGCCGGACGGATATGATTCCAGCAGCGAATCGTCGCCCTACGGCACGGCGGTCACAACGGTATCGCCAGTCTCGGAGCTGTACGTTTCCGGCGGATCAGTTGGCGTTGGAACGCTCTATGGTGATGATGTGGAGCTGGGTGTTGATGCGACAGAGTTATTTGGAAGCGGCAAAAATGTTGGCTCATCAATTCTCGGTCCAAGCGCTGCTGTGGCCGGCAGCTTTGACGGAAGCGGCCTGGACGGACAGGTCGCTGCTCTTCAGTATTCAACGGCTAACAGTAGACTTTTATTAATATTTAAAGAAATAGAAAACAGCACGTCAACCTATACCTCTAAGACTGTTTGGGATGGGGAGAGCACCGAGTTTGCCAACGGAGGAACAACTGTTGAGGATACTTCAACAACAAGTGTGCTTTTGCAGAACTATCTTCAGATCTCCGCGGGAGACTTTAATGGCGACGGCACCGATGAAATTGCCGTGTATATCCCCGAGCAGGGAAGCCCGCGCGTGGTCGTATACCAGCTCCAGCCGGGCGACGGAGAAACATGGGGGACATCGGCTGCCTGGGTGAAACAGTATACCTACGACCTCAGCTACGATACATATGTTCCGAATCAGGTCAGCCTGACAGCGGGCGATATGAACGGCGACGGAGTGGATGACCTGGGCATAACCTGGGGCGCCTATTTCATGCCGGCTTACTCGGCCAGCAAAGCCGTTGTTCTCTGCGGATCAAAAAGCAGTGATTCTTTGTTTGATGATACCCATACGCTTTCTCTCGGAACCGTAAACGGCTACGGATTCGTGCGCGTATCTATGGCGCTGGGTGATGCCGACGGCGACGGTAAAAACGAATTGGTCATCAGCGGACAGAGTATATATGACTTGGCGGACGGGCAAGACAGAAATCCGTACACACGCTATATCGCGGTCTATGAATACAACAGCACTACTTCGTCATTTGTTTGCAGCGCCTCGACGAATGTCGATCTGAAAAGTAGTTCCTGGGGAGACGGGGATTATTCAATATTTCTGTCGTTTCCTAAACTTAGGTCCGCGCTCGCCGTCGTGAAGAAGGATGGCATAGGCACTCAGGAGTATGTATACGTAGACGGCGTGCTCTTTCTTCTGACCGACGAAGGCTTTACGCCGAGTCAGCCAGTCGTAACCAATTTAATGATGATGGAAACGATATTCCTGTACAATGTCACTGCGGCCGACTTTAACGGCGATGGTCAAGAGACCATCGCGGCAATGCTTTGTTATAATAGTGATAATGGTTATAATTACGAAGCGATCCACTGTGAGACTGACTACTCGGAATTCGAAGAAGGAGACACCATTTTTACGGTTCTCTCGTCATTTGTGGGTTCAGGCTTCTGCATCGCCGCGCCGAACACCGACAATGATACAATGGTGATGGAATATACGGGTGAGCACGAACTGGTTTATTCAGAACCCGAGGTTCTCGCGGTCGTGGCGGCTCCCCCGTATTTCGGTGACCTTGAGCATTTGGACGGCGGCGACGACTACGTTGGAAACAGCGAAACATCCTACGCTTCTTCGACCGGCTCCGGGAGCAGTGGCTCCTCCAGCAAGACGATCTCTGCCGGCATCTACTGCAGCCTTGAAGAAGAGTTTTCGTTTTACGGACTCAAGGCGGCCTCGTTCGAGGTGGAGCGTGAGGTTACATTTGCTTTTACGAAGGAATATGAGCAATCAAAGGAAACCACCCAGACAATCGAGTACTCTACCATGGGCGGACAGGACACGGTGGTGCTCTATTCCATTCCGATCGATGTATATTATTACACAGCTTACATGCCAACGGATTCAGGCGAACCGGAAACGCAGACAATGACCGTCAGTGTGCCGTATACAGCCAGCGTCAAGACGCTCACGGTAGAGGCCTACGACACCATCGCGGAAAACTATGACAGTCTGCCGGCCGTAGGCGGGAGCATTCTGGAAAGCACGCCCGGCGATCCATCCAGCTACCCCGGCTCCACAGCCGAATACACTGATGTGGCTATTTACGACGGGAATTACGCGGGCGTAGGGTACGGCAGCTCCAGTTCTATCACGCAAACGCTGGAAATGGCCACGGAAACCGCAACAACGCGCAGCTATTCGCTGGCGATTAACAATAAGGCAGGCGCGGGTGCAGGCGGTCTCACGATCGGCGTAGTTGTCGGCGGCGAAGCAGGCTGGGGAAATACTTCGATCGACTTGACCGGATCGTCGTTTTCCGGCACGGTCGTCAACATGCCCGCGGCTGCTGAGGAATACAGCTACGGCTATAACTGGAAAATTTTCGAGTATATGTATACCGATGATGATAATACTTTCCCGGTGGTCAGCTATGTGGTTAACAGTGTCACAACTCCGCCGGAGCTGCCAAGCGATTTTTCCTCGGATCCGGAAGCTTTGACTTCCGATAGCATTACGCTCACCTGGAAAAGTGACGACCCCACCGTCGCGGGATTCCAGCTATACCGGCATTATGAATTTCCGGACGGAGAAGGGGACTTTGCGCAGGGCGACGTGATCAGCGACTATGATTCCTATGACCCGGAGACGGGCGAATATACATATTCATATACGGACACCGGTTTGGAAGCCTACAACGAATATCAGTACCGCATCCAATCCATCAGCGGCACGGCGCCTCATTACAGCGTGCTCAGCGATATGCTCTCGGTTTACACGGCACCGGGCGAAGGGCAACCCGAAATCACACTTTCCGATAAATCCCTCCAGCTTTACCCCGACGACAGGACCGAGCTGAGCGTGACTGTGACCAATGATGCGGTAAATGCCAGAGCGCCACTTTATCAGTGGCAGAAGCTTGCGGACGATGCGTGGGTCAGCCTGACCGGCGAAACCGGCTCCGCACTGACCTTTGCGGACGTCGGTATATCAGACGCGGGAACCTACCGCTGCCGCGTTAACCAGCTTGTGGGAACCTATTATATTTCCGCCTATTCGGACAGCGTCGAGGTCGGAATTTCCAAGCGGGTGCCCGCCATTGTACTTACTGCCGAAGATAACCCGAACGACGATATGACGCCGGTTATCACGGCGGCGATCAGCAATACCGGCACCAGCGGCAGCATCCCCTCTGGAACCGTGACGTTTAAGATCACCGGAAGCACCTACACACAGACCGTGACGATGGAACTCGATTCCAGCGGGAAGGCTGCACTCTCAGACTGGACCGCGCCCGAGGAAGGCTATTATGCCATCGCGGCGGAATACAGCGGCAACCGCGTGTTTAAGACAGTGAGCGCGGGTACCTCGTTCATTGCGGGAAGCAGCGTGGGTTTCGGAATGGTGGTTTTCGACAAAATCTGCTACGGGGACTCCCTGACGCCTGTGGTCACCGTTTATGACGCCGCCAACGCAACCGAGAAAACGCTGTCCGCGACGGAAGCGATAGATGGCTACAGCCTGTCTTACGAAATATACCGTTCCACCAGCTATATAGAGGATCCGGCAGCAATTGAGGCATACGTTAAGGATCAAGCCGGTAGCAACCTTTGGCTGCAATTAGCCCTTTACGCAACGTATTGCAATATATACGCTCCACCTGTCTGGCTTCTCACGAATGCTGGCGCTGATGACGGCATAATCACGCCTACGGCGGCGGACGAATACAGGGTGGCCGCCATCATCAAGAATGAAGGCGGCACGGTGGTGAAAACGCTGACCCGAGATTTTACCGTTTCGCCCCGGCCCCTAACCATAACCGCGCCTTCCGACACTGTCTCTCAAAGCGACGTTTCGCAGCCGGTCACGTCCCAGTTGACGATAACTGACGGCTCTTTGGGATTTAGCGATTCCTACTCATCTCTGGGCATCGATGTTGCCTGTGTCAACTCGGCAGGGACCACGGTGACGCTTTCCTCCGCCACCTCTCCGGGCGTATATACCACGACAGTTACCAAGAGCTTCAGTAGCAGCTACATCATGGCCCAGAAAAATTACGACTTTACATTTGTTTCCGGAACCTATACCGTTACGGGCCCCACTTATCCCGTGACCATTTCGGGGCAGACGCTGCTGGGGAAAACAGTGGGTAGCCCTGTTGTGCTTTCTCCCGAAGGCTATGCGCCGGGCGCTGAATACCAATACGGCACGGAGATCGTTTTCGCCGCGTATCCCGACAGCGGCTATGAGGTAAGCAGCTGGACGGTCAACGGAGTCTCTGTGGACCCGGAGACGCTCACCAATCCCAACCTGCTCACAAAAACCATGCAAAACGAGGCGATGACAGTCTCGGTGGCATATCGGGTCCAGCAGGCCACGCTTACCTTTGACGGCGATCATGGCGGCGTTGAATGTGTGGATTCCGCCATGCTCCAAAGCGGCGACAACGTGATCGCAGGTGCCTCCTATACCTTTAAGGCTGTTCCGGATGCAGGCTATCATTTCAAAGAGTGGCGCCTTTATGCCGGCGGGCTCTCCTATCCTGCGGACGCCGAGGACACGGATGGATTCCACACCTGTACCCTGACGATGGGCGCCGTCTCGGCCAATCTTATGGCCGTTTTCGAGCGGGACAGCTATGTCCTTTCTCTGGGAGATCATCTGGTAGCGAGCTATTACTGGGACGACGACGATGACAGTACTACCCCGGACGTCAAAAAATACGTTTCCTCTGGGACGCTTGTCCTCGGAGATACCGAGGTCACCGTGGAACCTGCCGCCGGATACCTGATCGCGGACGATGAAAAATGGTATGCAGACGGTATTGCTGTTACGACCGTCAAGGACGATCCAGCAACCGATGAGGACGAAACCGTCTATTACAGCGGACAAAGCTACATATTCATTATCACTCAGGACACCGAGATCACCGCCGATAGCGAGCTACAGAACTATGACGTGACGGTTTCCACAGGGTGGACCGGCAGCGGTACCGACACGGGTGAAAACGCGGTCAGCGTATCTGTTGACGGGAACCAAACAGACCTCGATTCCCTGACGGAGCTTGCGGGAGGCTCGGCCGTCACCTTCACTGCGGTACCTGCCTACGGAGCCATATTTGACCACTGGTCGGTAAATGGCGCGACGATAGACCCCGACACCCTCGCAGATCCGCAAGTATACACTTGCGTCGCCCTAGGCGAAGACCTCGAAGTCGTGGCTGTCTTCAAACAAAATAACGCCTATACCGTCTCGGTCTCCAAGGAGGCCCATGGCGCGCTGAGCTACAGCTTAAACGGCGGCGATGAAGTGCCGCTGGGCAGTGATGCGGGGACCATATCCATCCCTGTTTACGAGGGGGATACCCTGATCTTCACCGCCGCGCCCGACACAGAGTTTATGGTGGGCGGCTGGACCGTCGACGGAACCTGGTATCAGACCACAAGCAAAACCTGCCTGCTCAGCAACATCGACAGCGACCGTACACTGTCGCTGAACTTTGCCGCCAAGATTTACTATACGGTGGAATTTTCAGCCGGTGATCACGGCTCTGTGTCGGCCGTCATGGACGACAACTATACGCTTACAAGCGGTGAGCGCCCGGGCGGCGGTACCGTGATCGAGTTCACTGCCACACCGAACGCCGGATATATGGTCGCCGGCTGGACGGCAAACGGCAAGACAGTGAAAAATGAGTACGGCTCGGACTATGTCGGCTCGGTCTATACAATCGACGCGCTCTCTGAAGATACCACCGTCTCCGTTACCTTCGAGACGGAACAATCCTGGACCGTTACCCTGCCCGCGGAACAGGATCACTACACGCTCTCAGCCGTGTTCAGCCCCGACAGCTACAGCTTTGCGGGGACGAGCGGTACCGTCCGTAACGGCGCGTCCGCCGTTGTCACCGTGACGCCGGATGAAGGGTACCTCATCGATTCGGTGGATATTTCAGGCGACACGATTTCTGCGTTCGACGATACGGACCAGACCGACGGCACATGGGCCTGCACCCTGAATTCCGTCACGGAGGATTTGACCGTCTCCGTCACCGCTGAAGCGACCTACAGCGTGACTGTTGCGACAGTCACAGGCGGCACAGCAACGGCCGATCCGGCTCTTTGTATCGCCGGAACGAGGGTTGACATTGCGGCTTCGCCGCTTTCCAATTATACCTTCTCCGGCTGGACGGTAAGCGGAGCAGCTGTCATTGACGACGCGGACGCGGCGGAAACCTACTTTATCATGCCCGCGGAAAATGTCACCGTTACGCCCGCCTTCACCTACACGGGCGGAGGAAGCACCAATCCGGGCGGAGGAAGCACCAATCCGGGCGGCAGCGCCGAGGATGAAGACGAGGGTGACGTCATTACCATAACCGATGCCGAAGGCAATTCGGCCGGCGGTACCCGGACCGATACGGAAACCGGTGTGACGGTAATCATCCCCAGAGAGGATTTTGACGATCTGGCAGTAAAAAGCGACAGCGATGTGACTATCGATCTGGGAATCGTGAAGGTTACCTTTGACGCTGAAGCGGTAGACAGCATAAGCGACTCGTCCGATACCGGGGACATAAGCCTGATGGTGGAGGAAGTCGACGTTTCAACGCTTTCCGCCGAAGCGCGGGCGCTAATTGGCGACCGGCCCGTGTATGACTTCACGCTAATGGCGGGCGATACGCAGATTTCCGAGCTGGGCGGCAAAGCAACCGTCAACGTGCCGTACACCCTGCAGGCCGACGAAGATCCGAACGCCGTTGTCATATACTACATAGACGATTCCGGCAAACTCAAAACAGTGCGCGGGAAATACAATGCGGAGACCGGCACGGTTGATTTCACCGTAACGCACTTTTCCGTTTACGCGGTGGGCTACCATGAGGTAACGTTCAACGACGTGGCGGACACCATCTGGTATTTTGATGCCGTCACCTTCTGCGCGGCGCGCGGTATTACAACCGGTACCGGAGAAAATGAGTTCTCTCCCAACGCCACGCTGACAAGGGCGCAGTTCATCGTAATGCTCATGCGAGCGTACGGGATCGAAGCCGATGAATCCTCGACGGATAACTTCGACGACGCGGGCGATGCTTACTACACCGGTTATCTGGCGGCTGCGAAACGGCTCGGTATCTCCAACGGCGTGGGTGATAACATGTATGCCCCCGAACGGGAGATATCGCGGCAAGATATGTTCACGCTCCTTTACCGGGCGCTGGAGGTTTTGGAGGAACTTCCGGTGGCGGGCACCACCTCTTCCCTGTCGGATTTCAGTGACGCCGATTTGATCTCCGATTATGCCGTAGAGGCTGTTGGCACACTCGTTTCGGCGGGAATCGTATCCGGCAGTAACGGACAGCTCGACCCGCTTGGCAATTCCATCCGCGCGCAGATGGCGCAAGTAATTTTTAATATTTTATTCTCTTGAATCAATAAAAATCACTATACGTTAATAATACAAACAGATGAATCCGGTATACGGTTTTGAAGCCGGATTTACCCATCGTTCATTTGTATCAATCTCATGTTCTTTAGGCACAGCATCAACAATGGTTGATACAACAAAGCCCGTCTCATATGAGGCGGGTTTTGTTGCGCTTGCTGCTGAAAAGCCTGCAAATACAGTTTTTTACTGATTGAGAATTATGTTTATTTGCCGCTCGGCTTGATTGCCGGGCGGCTTTTTGTGGATGTTTGTGAATGTCGTATTACAAATTTGAAACCGGAGGCAGGAAACGTTCATTTGATGTTTACCTCTGTCATAAATGGTCTGAAAAGACTATAAATTACAGTAAGTAAGCCTTTAATAAACCGCTAATTATCAAAAATACTTCGAAATCGCGGCATATCATATTAAGCGATTCTGACACCGCATAACCCGAAGGTCGTAGGTTCAAATCCTGCCTCCGCAACCAACAAAAACACCTCGAAACAGCTTGTATTGAGGTGTTTTTTGTTATTAAGAACTTTTCAAGACATTTGGCCTTAATGCAATTAGGCCAAAACCTAAAAGCTGATGTTTAGTTAATGTTTATTGCCGTCTGAAAAGACTTGAAGTGACTCGAGATTACGGCAATTCCCCCTTGAAGAAACCTCAAAACATCAAAGCTGATCAGCGGTAGCCATAAATGGCCTTAAGACCGTCTGATACCGTATAATCCGGAGGTCGTAGGTTCAAGCCCTGCCTCTGCAAACATTATTTCCTACGAACGCCATAAACGTGTTAATACGTCTATGGCGTTCGTAGCTTTTTATCTATTTACACACCGTTTAAATGATACATATGTAAATAGTAAGGAAACATCGCAATTCCCCCCTCATTAATCAGGGTGACAAGTCTAATTTCAAAGAAATAGAATTCGTGGATTCAAATCGTGTACTCTTTGGACGCATCTAAATAGCACTGTCTCAAAGGTAACTTCTATATACTGTGTTTAGTAAAACCACCACAAACGCTTTCAAAACGTCAGTGGCGGTTTTACTTGTTATTTTGTTATATCATCCGTTGTTAATTACTGCGGCAAGAAGCGATTTAAAGCTCATTAATCTGCTTGGTATTGTGGCAGGATACGAAATGGCCGGGCAGGACCTCCTCGTAGGTCGGGAACGTATTGTGGCAAATATCCGTGGCAAACGGACAGCGCGCAACGAACCGGCATCTCGGTTTTGGCTCGATCGGCGATGTCAGCTCGCCCTGGAGCAATACTCTCTTTTTGGGTATGTCGATGTTCGGCACGGGAATAGCCGACAGCAGACCTTTCGTATACGGATGCAGCGGCCTCTTGAACAGCTCCTTCGCCGGGCTTTTCTCAACCATCGCACCGATGTACATTACGAGAATGTCGTTGGAGATGTGCTTGACAACCGACAAGTCATGCGTCACAAAAATGTACGTCAGCTCGTGCTCTGCCTGCAGATCCTGAAGCAAGTTCAGTATCTGCGCCTGAATGGACACGTCCAGCGCGGAGACCGGCTCGTCGCACACAATAAACTTCGGATCGAGCGACAACGCCCGCGCCACACCGATGCGCTGCCGGCGACCGCCGTCGAGCTCGTGCGGGAAGCTGTACTCAAACCGTCGCGCCAGCCCAACCATATCCATCAGCTCGTAAACGCGCTTTTTCCGCGCCGCCGACGTTTTATAGACGCGGAACGTCTTGAGCGGATCGGCAATCAGGTCAGAAACGCACAACCTCGGGTTGAGCGAAGAAAACGGATCCTGAAAGATGATCTGCATCTGCTTACGCAGCTCCAGATTCTCCTTCTCACTAATATTCGTAATGTCTTGTCCGTCGAAGATGATCTTCCCGTCCGTCGGCTCCAGCAAACGCAGAACCGTCCGGCCAAGCGTCGACTTGCCGCAGCCGCTTTCACCCACAACGCCCAGCGTCTCGCCCTGATTGATCGCAAAGGTCACGTCGTCGACGGCATGCAGCATGCCGGCCGGTGTTTTGAAATATTTCTTTAGGTGTTCAACCTTGAGCAGCTCACTCATCCCGCGCCGCCTCCTTCCTGAACAATAAGCATCTGGCGCAGTGCCCCGGCTGGATCTCGTAAAGCTCCGGTTCAATCACCGAGCACTCGTCCCAGGCCATTCTGCAGCGCGGATTGAATTTACAGCCGGACGGCAGGTTGGATGGATCCGGCATGAGCCCCTGTATCGGCTTAAGCCGGTCAACGTCTTTGTCCAAACTCGGGATCGACTCAAACAACCCGACCGTGTACGGGTGGCTGACATGATGAAAGATGTCTGCCAGCGAGCCGTATTCGACAATCTGCCCGGCATACATGATGGCAACCTTGTCGCAGCTTTCAGCGACGATGCCCAGGTCGTGCGTAATCAGGATCATCGAGGTACCCATCTGATCCTTTAGGTTGTTCATCATCTCCAGAACCTGCGCTTGAATCGTCACGTCCAGCGCGGTTGTCGGCTCGTCGGCGATCAGCAGCTTCGGATTGCACGCCAGCGCAATCGCGATGACGACGCGCTGCTTCATCCCGCCCGAGAACTGATGGGGATAATCTGAGCTGCGCTCCTCGCGGATGCCGACCGTTTTCAGCATTTCGATGCTTTTCTTTACCGCTTCAGCGCGCGTTATATTGCCATGGAGGTAGATGACCTCGGCAATCTGGTCGCCAACACGTTTGATGGGATTTAACGCCGTCATGGGATCCTGAAAAATCATGGAGATTTCATCGCCGCGGATTTTGCGCATGGCCGACTCATTCTTCTTCAGAAGATTGACGTCGTTAAACAGGATCTCGCCGCCGACCACCTTGCCGGGCGGTGACTGCAGCAGACCCATAATCCCCAACGCGGTCGTCGTCTTGCCGGCGCCCGTCTCCCCGACGAGGCCGATCGTTTCGCCCTTTTCCAGCGATAAGCTGATCTCGTTGACCGCTTTGATGGTGCTGTCTTTACTGATGTAATGGATGGTTAAATCTTTGATCTCAAGCAAACTCATTGCGCGCCCCCCCTATTTCTTCAGCTTCGGGTCAAGCGCATCACGAAGCGCATCACCAAGTAGGTTAAATCCGAACAATGTCAACATAATGAACAAACCTGGGAATACCGTCATTGGCCAGAAATCACGAATAAGCGGACGGCCGGCCGAGAGGATGGAGCCCCACTCCGGTGTCGGCGGCTGAACGCCGAGCCCGATAAAGCTCAAGCTGGAGATGATCATGATATTGCCGCCGATGCGGAGTGTGGAGTCAACAATCAGCGGCGCGATGGCGTTGGGCAGGATGTGCTTGAAGATCACGCGCAGGTGCGTCGAGCCTGTGGCGCGCGCCGCCTCGACGAACTCGTTACCCTTGATGGACATGACGGTCGACCGGATGATTCTCGCCGCCGACGGCAGCCCGGATACGGAAATAGCCAGCGCCGTATTGAACGGGCCGGCGCCCAGCATCGCCGAGATGGCAATGGCCAGCAGCAGATGCGGTATGGCCATAATTATGTCTAAAAACCGCGTGATGCCAACTTCCAGATTTCCGCCGAAGTATCCGGCTGTTGCACCGAGGATTGTCCCGATACCGAGCGACATCGCTACAGCAGCAACGGAAACAAGCAATGAGATGCGGCCGCCGTACAGCAGACGGGCCCATAAGTCCCTGCCGAAATTGTCCGTGCCCATCAGATATGTCCAGCTTGGATACTGAAACCTGTTGATAAAGTCCTGTTCATCATAAGGGAATCGCGTAAACACACCGGCAAAAACGATGAGAATCAGCAATATAGCCACGAGGATGAGGCCAACCATACCAAGCTTATTCTGCAGGAGGCGAACGATAATATCATGCCATTGCCCTCTCCCCCGCGCCATCGTTTCCAGCGTCTCTATGTACTCTTTTTTCTTTTTAACCGTAAACATCTGCATCAGGCCACCTCCGTCGTCTCGGGTACTTTTCGTCTGACTGCGGGCTTTTTCTTCCCCGCGACGTACTGGGCTTTGATACGCGGATCAATAAAGGCATAAGCGATATCGACGAGCAGATTCATCACGCAGACCGTCAGCGAAAGCATCAGAACCGTGCTGTTGATGACCGGATAATCGCGCTGATTGATACCGCTCATGAGATACATGCCCATCCCGGGGATGGCAAAGATCGTCTCGACGATAATGGAGCCGGCCATAATCCGGCTCATATGTACACCAATGACTGTAATAACAGGTACCAGCGCGTTTGGGAGCGCGTGGCGGCGGATAATGACGTTTTCCTTCAGACCTTTGGCACGCGCCGTTCTGATGTAGTCTTGCCTTATGACCTCCAGCATACTTGTTCGTGTTATACGCGCCAGGAAAGCCACAAAGAAAAGCGAATTAGCCGCTACCGGCAAAATCCAGGCCTCCCAAGTGTCCAGCCCCGTAATGGGCAGCCATCCCAGCCTTACGGAAAAGGCCAAAATAGAGAAAAGTGCCAGCACAAAGTTTGGTATTGCAGCGAGAATCAGTGCCAAACTCGTTACAGAGTAATCCAGAATGGAATACTGCTTTGTAGCGGACAAAATCCCGAGCGGTATGCCCAGCATGACCGTCACGATGACGCTGAACAAGCCGAGCTTAAACGTGACAGGGAATCTGACAAGGAGCTCCCCGGCAACCGGCTGGCTTGTCGAATAAGAGTTCCCTAAATCAAATCGTGACACAAGATTCCAGATATAGTTAAACAGCTGGACAAAAAACGGCTGGTCAAGACCCAGCTGCGCTCTGAGTGCTTTATATGCTTCGGGCGTATAGCCTGTCCCGAGCATCGCCGCCGCGGGGTCACCCGGCGTAAAGTAACTAATTGTAAACACAATTAACAGCACGCCCAGCATAACCGGGATCATCCATACTAGACGCTTGATTATGTATCTAAGCAAAAAAATCCCCCCCATTTATAGATACGGTTTTAACCTTTGACAGCGACAAAAATAAAATTAAGGAAGGCCGTACGGAAGGTACGGCCTTCCCCTGTTTTCATGAACCGGCTGTCAGGAAGGGTTAATCTGCCACAGAGAGGCCATGTACATTGATGTTGCTGCTATTGTAGACATACTGACTCATTTCCATATTGCTGAAAACGTCATTTCTATAGCCAACGGCCGCCACGTCCACATAAACCGGGAAGATCAGGTATTTGTCGTGAACGGTCTGCTGGAGTTCGTGATAAAGCTGTGTACGCTCCTGCTGATCAATGGTGTATAGTGCATCAAGGAATTTGTCGATCACTTCTTGATCATTGCCCTGCCCCCATGTGAAACTCTTAATGTAATACGGCTGCAAGGTGGAGTTCGGCTCTCCATCGCTCGTGCCATAAACGTATGTATACCAGCCTACGTCGCTGCCGCCGTCTTCCATCCAGACAGCCAGCGCGCTGGTTACATCGCCGAATTCAAGTTCGACCTCCATACCCATATTATTGGCATAATACTGTAAGGATTCGGAAACATTCTTATACATATCCGTTGCCATTGTGTAGATATGAATCTTTATGTCGCCGTCTTGGTATCCGGCATCGGCCAAGACCTGTTTGGCTCTGTCTGGATCATACTCGTACGCACCGACGTCGAGGTAATACGGGGAATCAGGCGCGATGATCGATGTCGCCTGTTCGAATAAGTCGCCCATGGCCAGCTTGCCCATGGCCACCCAGTCAACACCGTAGGCGATCGCCTCACGTACTGCGATGTCGTCGAAGACCGGATTGTTCAGCGGCGAAACCATAAAGTTATTGTTGCCGCCCATTGAGCAGATCTGCACCTCGACGTCATCGCTGCCCTCGTTCTTCCACCGTTCGTAATCTGCGATGTTTGTTACGCCGCATAGCGCAACGTCGCCCTTTTCCAGTGCCATATACAACGTCGAGGCATCCGGATAGTATTTGAATACCCACTCCTGGACGTCAAACGTCTCGTTGGCGGCATTCCAGTAATCATCTTTGAGCTCAACCTTTATCTGGTCGTCAGCGACGTATTCCGTAACCACGTACGGACCGGAGCCGTTGGGGTTGGAGTACCAGTCCTGAGAGTCCCATCCGACCTCTTCGCACCACGATTTGTCGAACAGATACAGCAAGTTGCCGTAAATGCCGGGGCCGTACGGCTCGGTGAATTTGAGCGTCACGGTATATTCTCCGTCGGACATGCAGTTTTCTATATCGATTGGGCCAAGTTTTCTAACCATTGTGGTTCCGCGCTCAAAATGCTGTGTAATACTGAAGAGCAGGTCGTCCGCCGTTGCCGCGTCGCCGTTTCTGAACGTGATGCCCGGCTTGAGCGTCATGACGAATGTCAGCTCGTCTGTATATTCCCAGTTGTCGAGAATGTTGGAGTACGGCTCTTTCGTCTCGGTATCAATGAGGAATAAAAGATCGTAGACGACACTGCAAGCCGCTATGTTCTGCGAGGGGGACAATCCGTCTAGAAAGCGGCCGAGAGAACTCGATGTACCAATGGTAATGCTGGATGGTTTTTCTGTCGAATCGCCGGGGTTGTTGCCGGCTGTCTTGGTGCAGGCAAACAAGGACACGGCCAGAACGAGCGCCAAAAGCATGCAGAGGATGATTTTCGCCTTTTTCATGTTTACTCTCCTTCACTATTTATTAATTGTGTGGCTTGTAACCCTCGGTCGGGTAGGCTTTTGAGAATACGAACAAACGAACCTGAAATTAGGAAAATTCAATAGATAATCGCGAAATGGATAAAGGCTTCGCCTTGATGAACAAGTGTTCATTAACCCTAATGCTAGTACGCTTCCTATGCGAAGTCAGCCGTTTTTTCTGGTTTAGACACATTTCATATATTTTTACAAATATCAAGCGTTTACTTTGTTGGTATTATTTACTAATACCCGAATAACGAGATAGCTGACACCTGTTGCTGCGCATCATAGCAGCCAGAAGAAAAGCTCCGAAATCAGTATGATTTCGGAGCTTTTCTTGCACCTATCCCTATGGTTTTTACGTATTAGTGTTTTAAAATGTAAAGATAAATCCAACGGTCGTAACGGATGCGAATTCACAACTGATACGTGTGGTTATAAGGTTTATAAGATTTCAGCCTTCACGGCCGCATAAATCTAGGTCGTGTCCTCTTTAAAGGAAAATGCGATCCTATCGCCGGCGGAGTCAGCGAGCGCTCATTATACAATAAATACACATTTAAAAACACGGACGACAAAGGGCATTTCTATAGGAGAACCCTTTGTCGTCCGTGCTCTTGCTCGCTTCAATTATCGAATTACCCGCTCGACTGCAGCTTCAACGCTTTTTACATCCTTGCTAAAAGGAAATAGATTACAGTCAAGCAAGGGTTCTTGTATGATACTCACGGCCCGGTACCCACGCCGTCACACCGCCAGCCATCCACCGTCAGGTACATGTGGGCCATGCGCGTGTAAACCAGCGCGCCGTCGGGCGCGTCGTCTCCCTCGTATTCATGGGTATTACCCGCCATCAGGTACATGGCCGCCAATTCGTTTTCCGGGATAAGAACGGTTGTGTAGCTGAAATTAAAACTTTTGGCATCTCCAGATGCGTCCGTCCCGGCTTCCGCCCTGGTGATGGTTGTCTTCACATAAGAACAGGCATACTTGCTGTCCGGAGTCGCACGCAGCCTGGCGCCCTCGTAGGCCTCCGTCCACGCCCGAGCGACCTCCTCATAACTTTGCCCGGCGTCCGGTATGACGACGTCTCCCTGCAAGCCTCTGATTTCCGCCTCGTCGTACCAAGAATGCAAGGCGAAGAATATCGTACCGTCAAACCAAGGCGTAGTATCAAGCACGCCCGCCGAAAGCCGGATGGATTGTCCGTCCAGCGTACAAAGAACCGTGTCTGACCCCTGCCAGCACTGGATAGCGGCGCTGCCGTCCGGCGACTCGAGCTTCAGCGAACTGACAGCATCGCTGAATTCGGAAGCGCCGCCATCCGCATAAGACCAGTCAAAGCTGTTTTCAAACCCATCGGTCTTGTCCGGCCCGTTGGGGGCATCCGAGGGCATCTCATAGCGCCCGCCGCCCGCGCCATCCGGCGTGCTCAGCGTCATGACGACGGTTCCCTTGGATACGACGGCGTCCAGAACCTCTTTGGCCTGCGCCGCCGCGTCCGCGGGGACGGGCTCGGCTTCTTTATCAAAAGCAGACAGCAGCCCGTCTTGCTCCAGCGCGTTAGTGAGACTCTCACGGAAGGCCGGACTGCCCGGCGGTCCTTCGGCTATGACACTGTCGAGTAAAACCCGTTGTGCGTCGTGGGCGAAGAAAACAAGATACTCCCCGTCCGGGGCGCCAAGGCCGCTGACCCACCCCGCCTCGTCGACAGTGACGCCGCCGACGATGAGCACATCTTCCGGATACTCCGAGTGAAACTCGTATCCGAAGCTGTATACCTCAACAATCAGATCGGGCCGATCGGCGACGGGATGATCGGTATAGCTGAGATTGAGTTTCGATATCCGCCAGTCGTCGAAGCTCTGATCCGCCGGTGCGTTTTCATCGCCGTTTTTCATCGCCCGATACGCCGCCAAGGCGCGGTTTTTGGCCGCCGTGAGCACCTCGTCCTGTGCGCTGACGCCCGCGCGCACAGGATCCGACGTACCGCCGTTCTCGTAAACCAGCAGACTACCGTCGTCGAAGTAGACATATCGATGGAAATAAGCGCTGCGGCCATCCCAATCGGGCATTGTTACAAAGCCCCGGACGGTCAAATACCGCCCGTTCGTATCCAGCATCGCATCATCCCAGTAGTTCATCTCCGGCCAGGCGTCCGCCAGCAGGGCGGGCAGGTCGGCTTCAATCACCCGACCGTCCCGACTGTAGAATATCTGCGTGTCGGAGACCAGCTCGTTTTCCCCGTCGCCGTCCATATCGAGTATTTCCGAAACACCGTAGGTGCGCGCCAGCAGAACAGGCGTGCTGTCGTCTGTGACGTAATAGTAATCGTTGAACATCACGCCTTCGTGCTCGCTGCGCTTTCCGGGATAGGATATCACAATGCCGTCGTGGCCAAAGAGATCGGAAAAGAAGCTGAAGGCGCCGGCGTAAGCGTAGTCGTCCGGCAAGGTTAAAAAGCACCCCACGTCCCAGACGGTCATTTCCCCGTTTTCGACCGCTTCGTCATAGATCACAGCGGCGTAGGTGTTGCCGTCGGTCGAGCGATAGGCGCGGATGACGGAGTCGCCCACCGAGTAGCCACCCAGCCGCTCGGCGCAATCGTCCGTATGGCGTTCCACCGTGACCGCCGGCGCGTCGTAGGGGCTCAGACTGCTCAGCGGTATTGTCATGGCCGGATCGCCCTCCGGCAGGACAATGGAGATGGCGGGCTTCTCAGACGGCAGATTGGTGACGAACTGATAGCCTTCCTCTGTCTCGCGCAAGGTGACGCACTTCCAGCCGTCGGCCATAAAGTGGTCGTCATAGTACAGCCGGGTCAGGTCGCCCTCGCGCTCCCCCGTCGCGATCGTCACGCGAGCGCGGTAATTGGTATCGCCATGGAAATAGTAGTAAGCGTCGTAATCCGCGAGATACGTAAAAGACTCCAGGCCGGTTTTTTCAGTGTCCTCAAGAGACATGCCCAGGTTTTCCGTCAGAACAGCGTCCATGTTGGCGCGGCTTATTTTTTCGCACGGGCTATCCGGATTTCCATCCCAGCCGTTGGCGGCAATAACAGCCTCCTGCTCCGCCTGCGTCGCGGTCTCGACCTCGCCGCTGCCGCAGTAAAACAGCTCGAACAGATTGATTTTCTCAGGCGCGTCGTAACGCGAGGATAAAAATTGGTTGCGGATGTTTATATATTCGCCGTTGAAGAATTCCTCGTTGAAATATCGAAGCTCGTCGCCGGTCAGCGGCCCGTTTTCCGGGACCGTGGCGCCGGTAAAGGTACAAGCGGCCAGAACAAGCGCCAGTATCGTCACAGCCGTGACGGCCGCTGCCGCATTTTTCCGTTTTTCGGCAATCCGGCTGATCCGGTCCTTCAGCCGCCGCTTGCCCGACGTCATGGTGGTGGCCGACAGCAGCGGGTTGGCCGTCCCATGCCGCACCGGGATCAGCGACAGCAGCGTCTGCCCGTACGAAAAGCGCTCGGCGTCGCCAAGACGGCGGAGCGTCGCCTCGTCGCAGGCCAGCTCGCAATCGGTTTTGGACGCAGCGGCCGCCGCCCAAACGAGCGGATTAAACCAATACACCGTCAGGCATACGCACCGCAGCAGCGACCACAATGGATCGAGATGTCGGGCATGCGTTTGCTCATGCGCAAGCACATAACGCTGGCTGTCCGGCGAAGCGGCCGCCGCCGGCGTCAGGTAAATGACCGGCCGGAACAGGCCGAACAGGCACGGAGAAGACAAGCCGTCACAGATATACACCGGATAGTTGCAGCCTTCTACGTCATATCGCGTCCGGTTTTTTCGGAGCTTACGCCAAAACAGAAGGTTCGTCGCCAGGAAAAAGCTGGCCATGACGGCGACGCCGACCTTCCAGACAGCGTCCAGCAGCGCTCCGACGGTCACTGGCTCGGCCGGCTCGGCGAGGGCCGGGCTGTCCGCGCTCAGCGCCGGATCACCGGCGTCCGGCGCTTCGGCGGCCTCGACATCTGGCTGCGCTTGTTCTATGACGGTGTTGTCGGGCACTGTCGTGGGCGTTGTCGGCAGGACATAGATCGTCTGCGCCATCGACAACGTCATGGCGGCCTGCGCCTGCTCCCCGGCATTGAGTACCGACAGGGACATAGCCGGTAAAGTCACCGGCACCAACAGGCGCGCCAGCACCAGCGCCCACAGGGCGTACTGCAGCCGTCGCGAGACGGTCTTTCGAAACAATAACCGCAGCGCCAGCAGCGCCAGAATGAGCGCTGACGACGTAATCAGAATCTCTTTCATGACGACTGCCTCTTCGCTTTATCCAAAATTTCGGACAGCTCGTCAATATCCGCCTGCGTCAGCACGCGGCCGCTGACCATGGCGTTCATCGCCACGCCCAGGCTGCCGCCGCCGATCTTATCCAGGAAGCTCTCCGTTTCTGTTCTGGCCGCGTCCTTCAGTGTTACGTCGGGGTAATACCGTTTCGCCCGCTTTCCCGCCTCGTAATGGACGGCGCCCTTGGCTTCAAGACGGGAAAGCATCGTAATCACCGTATGCTTACTCCATCCAGTCTCCTTGTGCAGCGCGCCCGTCAGTTCCATAATGGTCATCGGCGAGTGCTCCCACAGCCGGCTCATGAGCTTCCATTCTCCGTCGGATAACTTGACCTTCATATCATCGCCTCTTTCAGGTACACATTTGTCTACCCGAAATATAGCAAAATGGTAGACGTTTGTCAACCTATATTTGTCGATACCTTGCATATATGCCAATATATTGTTTTTGCACTTTCGTCTTTTTCTAATTTCAGGAGGACTGCTTTTTCTGGGAGCAGGTCAGGTCAGGTCAGGTCAAACACGACCACCACATGCAGCTATAAAATTACACTTTTTAACCGGCGCTTTATATATAATCATCGTCGCTGACAAGATTCCGGACGGTCACGAGAACGCGTAATAGCAAAAAGATCTTGTCTGATTTTTGGACATAAAAGCGAGTAAGGCGAAACTGTCGCCTTACTCGTTTTTAATATTGTTACCTGAATATTTGTTTGGTGACTTCTTCAGTCCTTATGGGACACATCTTGATATGTTGGGCGTTTCGTACTTGCTACAGTATCCGGGCGAACAGACGCTTCCTGTGTAATGCTGGCATCGACGAAAATAAAGGGTTTTCCAACACGCTTAATGTTCAGCGGGCAATGCATGACGCCTTTGGGAATAAAGATGTAGCAGGGGTAATTGATCTGTAAAACTTCATCGCCCAATGTGAATTCAATATCCGCGTCAAATTCAGTAAAGTCCTCTGCACCGATAAGGTATATCCATTGGTCAAACGGGTGCTGATGCGTCGGGCTGCCGAGTATCTCCGGGGCTGTGATGTGCGCAAAGCCCGCTTCCAGCGCTGATTCTTTAATATCGTGCGGCCCCAGTCCTGTAACCATCGGTTTTGTAATGCTGCTGTGAATCGAGTGCCATGGTTTCAGTTCAAATACGTTTTCTTCTCTTTTGATATTCTGTCTTATGGGCATATCTGCCATGTTCGTGTCCTCCTTCAGCATTATTGCATAACTTAATATGGCTTAGTGTATAGCAGTTTCGGCGATTTGTCCAGCATCCCCCATGTGTTATCTACGATGTTATGCTATGGATGCTTTTTTCGGATATCAGATGCCAGTTTGAAACTTTTTTATACTTCAGCTTTTTACTTTCGTATAGAGCGTTTTAGGCTGTCTATCAATTCCGGCCAAGGTCATAATTGTCAACAGAATTTTCAGCGCGCCAGAACTTATGTAAACTAAAATTGCCAGACGCAAAAAATTAAGATAAAATAATTCACAGGAAACGGTACATATTGTAAAATATCCCCCCACCTCTTCCCGAATAAGTCGCATGGGTCATCGCGCTTTGTTTTTGGGGACCGCGTAGCTTTCATTACAATCCACTCTGTCTACATATTTCTTTGCGGTGTTGAAAGGCTGTCCATTCCGTTGTGCTGTCTTTCGAAATTTAAGCCTTCGTATTGGCTTACACAAAATAAACAACAGTAAATAAAGTCGAGCTACTAGAATAGAAAGTCGTATCTAGTAAAGTTAACACGCCACCGGGAAAGGAGCATTCAAATGACCTGTCCACGCTGTGGGAATTTACTAGGTCCCGCCGATACTTTTTGTACTCACTGCGGACTGCCAATATCACGCTCATCAGGCCCAGCGGGGGCTCAGTCGCTTTACCAGTTTCCGCAAAAGCGTAGAAGCTGGCCGCTTGCAGCCGGGTTGATCATGGCTTTTTTATCGCTGGCGTCAGTCGTGGCTTTGATACTTCTTACATCGCCCAATTCCTTTCAATTACCCGGCGGCGGGTCGAACGGCGCGTTAACGCTTTCCTCTCAGATTCCCGCCGGCCTTGCGTTTGACAACAGCGCATCTCCCGTACCCACCGACGAAATTATACCGACAGCAGCGGCAGACTCAATGTCGCCAGCTTCGGGAGCGGTCGGCACTGTTATTAATATCACTGGAGCAAATCTGGCAGAAGCCGGATTTTATAACGCGAATATCGGTGATACGGCGCTTAGCCTTTACCAGCTGACGAACGAATCTGCGGCTTTTATTGTGCCGGCAGACGCACAGTCCGGCGATATTACACTGGAATATAGGAGTCAAACAATTATTGCCGGTCATTTTGAGGTAACAGCGCAGGCAAAAACGCTTTTGGCGCAGCAAGCTGTCGTTCCCGTTAACGAGGTCCAGACGGTGACGACGGGAGATATTACCGTCTTACTGCCCCCAAACGCCATTGACACGGCGCAGACGCTTCAAATCGAGCGTATCGAAAATCCCGTCCACGCAAATTTACCCGACGTCAGTATCGGCGCGGCGTTTTCCGTGACGTTGGGCGACGTAACAGAATTTAACGATGTGCTTGTCATCGAATACATATTGCCCGTAAATTTGCCGGGCGAACCCTCCGCTGCCTATTTTGATGAGGACGATTGTACTTGGCGGAGCATATACTGCAAAGTCAATAACGGAATACTATACATTCAGACCGATCATCTGACAGACTTTATCGTCAAGTACAGCCAAAAGGCGATTTATTCCCCCGACGGATATTTCAAGATTTATTACCGCGACGATGATTATCAAACCTATGCCTCGGACATGGATGAACTGGCACGGAAGGTCGGACAGACGCTGGAGGAAGTCCGTAAGGATTATGAGGTTCTTCCGACGGCATACCGTGAGAACTACTCGTTTCTGGGCTTCAAGGACGCCATGGACGTATACCTCAGCTCGTCCTACACGAGCGCGGCTCAGTACATGCAGGTTACTAACGATATTAAGCTGCCCACAACATACAGGAGCGCAGAAGACTTTGAAACAACACTTGCACATGAATTATTCCATGCGTACCAGGACGCCGTCTGGAATGAAGTAGCAGGTGCTATGAGCCCATACCGCTCTGCAAACAACTGGATCATCGAGGCTACCGCCGAGCTCGCCTCGTTTGAACTGGCGTTCCCCGAGAAAAGCAGGCAGCGCGAGCTGTCGTACTATGCCATGCCGCGCAAATCCATGAACGTTTATAACGGCGAGCAGGAGTATGACATGTCGTGCTTTATAAGCTGGCTGCTCAAGGAAACAAATAGCACGTTTGTGGAGATGTGGTCATACATCGCGCCTAAGGGCGGCAATCTGGAGATCGCTCTGGCCGACTTTTTCAAATCGAAATCATCGGACTTTTTATCACTGGAAATGTCCTACACGGACTTCTGGCGCGCCGTTATTACCGACGCCAATGCCCCGCTGCATTCAAACCTGGAAAACACTTTTAACGGCGGAAAAAGGTATTTTAACGCAACGGACCACTATTTCGAGTTTTTCTACAACTCAGCCGCTTCCCCAGCAGCGGCATATGGCGTGTTTGCCGTTTCGGCTTTTTCCGAAAACATGCCTGTTCGGACATTTAACCTTGAATGCACCGGGGACAGCGGTACAAGCGCAATGTATCTGGAAGTTACCGGCGTTGAAAAGCTAAACGAGCTGAACGCCCTGCGCGTACCAGGCGGCGAAATTTGGGGCCATATGTACCCCGACGCGTCGGCCGGTGAAACGCATAAGCTGATTACATTCAAAACAGGCAGCCATAATATGACGCTGGTCGGGCTCGAAAACTTCACCCCGGGTGCGACATACCGCGTCAGCGCAAGCGAAATACAGGCACAGTGCACCATACAGAAACTTGAGGATATCAGGACAGGCAAAGAAATAGAATTCACGTTTGCTTTCAAGGACATTTATAGTTATGTAACGGATGTAGAGGTCGTTATCGACTTCGGTGACGGAACAACGCTATCGAAAAACGCAGCGCTTGATGCAAACACGCTGTCCGGCCATGTGACGCACAAATTCGGGCAACTGACCGGCACACAGACCACGGCTTCTCTTTATGATGTATCTGGCGGTAGTAAAGTACTCATCTGCCAATACGTCATTCCAATAGTGGCCGGCGAAAACGTAAAAATCGGGATTATGCCTAATTACGTTTTCACGGAGGAAACCGTTTATTATTCAACTAACATTGAAGGCATGGGCTACACCTATCAATGGAACTTCGGTGACGGTACGTCGATAACCAATAGCGCAATTAACACAGAGCACGCATATACAGCAGCAGGCACTTATACTGTATCCGTCATGGTAATGGATGAGACCGGCAGCGAGTATGGCACGGCACACGATACGGTAACTGTGGAAGAGCCGGAGGCATCACCGGAGGTTACGGTTACACAAAGCGCTGAGCCTACAGCGGAAACAGAGAATACGCCGGATCCTGCACTTGTTGGCACATGGCAGTATATCGGCGATGTTGAATACCTCAATTACGAGGAAGGCACGGAATCCTATTTCACGATAACGCTTCATTTATATGATGACTGGACATTTAGCGCAACTGATGCTGCAGTTCCAGTAGGTCCGAATGCTGTTGCCTCATCAAACACCACTACAGGAACATATGACTATAGGTATTTATATGCAACATCAGGCGCGACCTCCACGCTTGAATGGCATGGTGGTACGACTTTAATAATGGATTCTTTTGAGCTGGAAAAGATATCGTAAAATTTCCATAAACCTTTAACCAGTCAAAAAGGAGGATTATAATGTCAGCATTGATCATTTATATTGTCGCTTCACTGGCTTTTATACTGTCCGTGATTTTCTTAAGTCTCGTGCCGAACAAATCAGCCCGCAGCATTATCTTATTCGTCTATTTACTGCTGTTCATTTCTGCGATGTCCTACTTGCTGTATAAAGTATCCGGACAGCAAAATCTCTTAGATCTGTTCAATGCCTTTTCAAGTATTTAAAGGTAATACAAATGCATTTCAATACCACATTACTTTTGGATAAAAACAATTTTCATGAAATAAACCAAAAGAAACCGAGTGCTCCCCAGTAGCTAAATCCGCTATTTTAACTATCTTGTGCTATACTTGCATTACTATTTATTTCCAAGTGCGGCGGTTTATACTAATATTTATCAAGGAGCATTAAGATGAGATTGACTAATTTGAAAATGCAAAATTTTCGAGGTTATCGCGACGAGATATCGGTTGATTTTGATGACTTAACTGTCTTTGTAGGCAAAAACGATATTGGAAAATCCACGATACTTGAAGCACTTGACATTTTTTTCAACGATAGCAAAGGTGTAATTAAGTTCGAGCCAGCTGACATAAACAACCTCGCATTAGATGGCGATGAAACGAGCATAACAGTACGCTTCGACCAACTACCCGCTAATATAACAATCGACACAACTTATCAAACAACGCTAGCAGATGAGTATCTTCTTACTGACGATGGTTACTTAGAAGTAAAAAAGGTCTATAAAACTGCTACAACCAAAACATACATTCGGGCACTTCACCCTACCAATCCAATCTGTAACGATTTATTGCTGAAAAAGAACGCTGAGCTTAAACGAATTGTAAGAGAAAATAATATTGAATGCGCTAATCAAGCAATAAACTCCGAGCTGAGGAAAGCCATTTGGCATCACTATGAAGTCGAATTGCAACTTGCAATGGTAGATATTGATGTTACTAAGGGTGAAACAAAACCAATTTGGAACAACTTGGAGAACTACCTGCCGACATACTCTCTTTTTCAAGCGGACAGAAAAAACACCGACAATGATACCGAAGTGCAAGACCCCTTAAAAGTGGCTGTAAAAGAAATTTTGCAGGATGAAGCTTTGAGAGCCTCTCTCGAAACCATTGCAGATCAAGTTGAGACGAAACTTCGAGAAGTGTCTGCACGGACATTGGAAAAGCTACGTGAAATGAGTCCGGAAATCGCAGATAGTTTAAATCCCGATATCCCACCCGTTGAAAATCTTAAGTGGGCAGATGTGTTTAAGAATGTGTCTATCACAGGCGACGATAACATCCCAATTAACAAGCGCGGAAGCGGCGTGAAGCGCCTTATATTACTTAACTTTTTTCGTGCCGAAGCAGAGCGCCGGCAAGCCGAAAACAGAGCAACTGGTATCATTTACGCAATCGAAGAGCCCGAAACATCACAACACACTGCAAACCAAAAAAAGCTAATCACCGCGTTAAAAGAACTCGCCGAAGCTGAAAATACACAAGTTTTCCTTACAACACATAGCGCCAACATTGTTAAAGCACTTGCATTTCCAAGCCTTCGGCTTGTTTTTGAGGAAGGTAACAGAAAAAATGTCACCGCTGTTACTCCAGCGCAATTACCATACCCATCCCTTAATGAGGTAAACTACCTTGCTTTTACTGAAGTCTCAGAAGAATATCACGATGAGCTTTATGGACACCTCAAGTACTGTGGCTTATATACTGCTTATTGCGAAGGAAAGCCTCAGCGACTATATACTAAGATGATGAACGGGGAGCCTCTTCAGCCAAGAATGATTCCCTTAACAGAATATATTCGTCACAAAATACACCACCCTGAAAACCACTTTAACGACGACTACACTGCAGAAGATCTGCAATTATCCATACTTGACATGAGGGAGTTTATTGAGCAAAACACACCGCTTAATGACTAAGAACGTCATTGTTACTTACCTTCATATAAAGGAAATACACAGTAGTGAGTAACAAAATATAGTTGCTGCGGTACCACCACAACTGTATAATAGCAATAACAGGATTAAAACAACAAAACAAGCACTGGGAGGTCAAAAATGGTCGAAGTTGATAGGACTCTACTTGAGGACATAGATAAGCTAGAGCTGAGCGAACTGAACAAGACTTGGCGCAAGGCCATGAAGTCTGCCGGGTGGCGGATCTATCCCGACCGCGAGCGCTGGACCGTCAAGTCCTGGAAGGAGACGGAGGGCGAGGATCTGCAGATACGCAGAGCCAAGCTGGTCGCCTGTGTTCTGGATAATTTGGAGATCAAGATCCACGAATTCGATGAGATCGTAGGCCGCCCCACGCCCGGCGTCATCGGCTGCGCGACGGCAATAGACTGCGTGGGTGATTATATCCCCGACATCTGGAACGATGACGGCAAGGTTTCTGCCACCATGGACGTCACAGCAATTCTGACCCGCGATGAACTGGAGATACTGCGTGAGAGCGCACGGACTTTCCGCAGCACGGCCTATCCCGAGATGGTGCGGAAGGCCTGGGAAAGTCTAGTGGGAGACTGGGCAGCGGACGCCGAAGCTGCAAAGCTGAAGGATCCTGGGATCGATGTTGGCGTTACCGGCCAGTCCACCGCCACCCTCAACTGGCCCAAGATTCTGCGTGTCGGTCTCCGCGGCTTCATAAACGAGGCGCAGGAGCACATTGACGCCTACATCGCCGTCAAGGGACACGACATTAACAAAATATTCTTCTGGAAAAGCGCCATCATTACGCTCGAGGCCGCCATCAGACACGCAAACAGATATGCCGAGCTTGCCAAGAAGATGGCCGCCGAGACAACGGATCCGGCATACAAGGCGAGGCTGGAAAATATCGCTGAGGTTTGTATGTATGTACCCGAGAATCCGCCCCGAACCTTCCAGGAAGCCCTGCAGTCCATGCAGTTTTGTAACTTGTGTAAGATGCTGGAGAGCCCCAACCAGAACAACTGCCAATGGGGCCGCGCAGACCAGTATCTCTACCCCTACTTTGTCCGCGACCTGAAGAACGGCGTACCTCTTGAGAAGCTGGCTTCCGTGATGGCCGACCTGATTGGCCGCTGGGGTACCCAGACCTATGTTCAAAATTCCACCCAGAAGGATTCCCACCAGATAAACTTCGGCATCAACAACATCATGGTCGGCGGTATCGACAAGAACAACGAAGACTGCAGCAACGAACTGAGCTACATGATCCTCTGCCTTGTTGGCAAGCTGCAGATATCCTCTCCCACTGTGGGTTTGCGCTGGAACAGCAAGACGCCCGATTGGCTCATGCGCAAGGCTATCCACACCAATATCGAGACCCGCGGCGGCATTCCGCTTTTCGAGAACGACGAAGTAGTGATACCCCACTATGTTAAGGACGGTATCCCCTTCAACGAAGCGGTTGACTGGGGCGGACTGGGCTGCGTATATCCCTGCATCCCCACACGCGCAGAGCACACCGGCGCCCACGGCTCCGCGGCCCTCAACCTTGCTGCAATGTTCGATATGACTATGCATAACGGCATTGATATAAACGGCAAGCAGACCGGTCTGAAGAGTGGTGATCCCAGAGACTTTAAGAACTTTGAGGAACTGTATCAGGCCTTTCTGCAGCAGCACAAGTATGTGACGCACCGCGCTTTCTGGCTGGCCGGCGTCGCAAGAGATCAGGAGCCCAACTATTTCCGCACGCCGCTGCTGTCCATTCTGGGCATAGATGCCAGCATGGAGCTGGGTCAGGATCTGATGTTCGCGCACCCGGACTTCTCCCTGTTCGGCGTCGGCGACAGAGCTATTATTGACGCGGCCAACTCTCTATACGCCGTGTACAGCATTGTTTACAAAAACAAGCTTCTGACCATGGACGAACTGATGAACGCCCTAGACGCCAACTTCGAGGGAGAGCGCGGCGAGATGATCCGCCAGATGTGCCTTTCCCAGCCCAAGTTCGGCAACGATGACGAAGAGGTTGATGCCATGGTCCGGCGCGTCAGCACGGATTCTGTTGAGATCATCCATTCTTACGACAATGCACCCTATCATCGCTACATGGTAGCAAGAGAGGGGCTTGCATGGCACTACTTCGGCGGCCTGGGCTGCCGAGCCCTGCCCACCGGCCGCAAGGCTTTTGAGCCCCTGAGCGACGGTTCGCTGTCCCCCATGCAGGGTACCGACGTGAACGGCCCCACCGCCGTCATCCGCTCCGCCTGTAACTCCTGCTTCAGCGACGTCAGCTATGCGTCCGTGCTGAACCAGAAGCTCTCTGCATCCCTCCTTCAGAGCGAGGAGAGTATCGACAAGCTGATTGCTTACACCAATGCCTTCATGTCTGCCGGCGGTTCTCACATCCAGTACAACATTACCGACATGGAAGAACTCGTCGAAGCAAAAGTCAAGCCCGAGGAGCACAAAGACCTGATCGTCAGAATCGGCGGATTCAGCGCTTATTTCGTGCAGCTGTCTCCGGAGATTCAGGATGATGTTATTTGCCGTAGTGAGTTTAATCTCTAATCCAACGAGCGCGGCTTAGCGTTCGATTGAGCTTCAATGGCGCGTAGTAGCCTTTAATAATTTTCCGCAATAGCGGGATAGTCTGCACATAATTGACTTATGTCAAAAACGCAGGCTATCCCGCTCTCATTCTTTTGATGTAAGTCAATATAAGATATATAAAGCTGAGGGCGCGGCGATCAGACGTCAATGCTTGCAAAACAGCAAGATAATATGGCGGATTTTAGATCAAAATCCGCCACTTTAGTCAACATGTGTATCAATCAATGCAATTCGGCTCAAGCATCTACTACCCAAATGACTTGTCGCTGTGCCGCTACTCCTCCATCGTTAAGATGACCCCGTCACTCATCCGGTACATCCTGTCGGCCATCTTCGCCACATCCATGTCGTGCGTGACGACGATGACGCAGTAGCCGTTTTCATGCGCGAGGCCCGACAGGATCGCCATGATATTTTCGGAGTTGGCGACGTCGAGGTTGCCTGTCGGCTCATCGGCCAGCAGTATCCGCGCGCCCGACGCAAGGCTGCGCGCGATCGCCACGCGCTGCTGCTCACCGCCCGAGAGGTTCGACGGGAACCGCTTCATCTGTTCCGGCGAGATGCCGACGCTCTCAAGCAGCTTCTCCGCCTTCGGTATCGCATCCTTCGGCGCGACGCCGACGAGCTCCATCGGGTAGCAGACATTCTCGACGGCCGTCAGCAGCGGGAAAAGCTGGAACGCCTGAAAGATCATCGCGATGTCCTCGCGGCGGTAGCGGTCGAGGTCCATCGACGCAAGGTTTTCGTCGCCGAGTCGGATTTCGCCGTCCGTCGGATTGTCGAGCCCTGCGAGCATCGACAACAGCGTCGACTTGCCCGAGCCGCTCGGGCCGACGATTGCGTAGAGCGTCTCCGGCTCGAAGACGCAGGCGGCGTCTTTAACGGCCGGGTTGGCGGCGCTGCGGTATTTGTATGTGACGTTGTCCATGACCAGATCTGACATCATTGAACCTCCCCTATTCTTTCGTTTGCAGCAGTTCGAGCACGTTGCGCCGCGTCGCGAGCGACGCGCAGACGATCGCCGCAGCGACGACGACGGCGAAGTACAGTCCTACAAACAGCAGTAGCTGCGTTAAAACGCCAGACAGTCCGGTGCCTTTGTAGATCAGCAGCGCGCCTGCGCCGATGATCAGTCCGAGGACGCTCAGGAATATCTGCTCAAGCGACAGGATCGCGCGCGTCTTCCTTTTCGTCGTACCGAGGATGCGCAGGATGGCCGCTTCCTTCGACGATTGGAGAATGACGAGGCAGCATAAGAATCCGCCGATGATGAGCGCCGCCGCGACGGCGATCGGGTACAGCGTTTCAAGCAGCCGGAGCGAATTGCTAAGGTGTTCAAGCTTGCTCGTGTCCATGATGAAGACGCTGTCACCGGCTATTTTTGCGCTGTAACTTCGAAATTCATTCGCCAGATAATTATCACAGAGCGTGAACTCGGCGACGTCTAGCACAACGCCCGACCCGACGACATCGACCGTGTCAAAATCCCCCGCTGTAAAAAGCAAATCGTCGTACGCGCCGGACGGCGTTGAGACAACGCCGGTAATCGTATAGGTGCGCGATGACATCCTGAACAATTGCGTGATCTCAGCATGAGACAGCGCCAATATCTCTTCGTCGGTGATTGCTTCGTTTGGATACGCCGTTCGATACAGTCCGATATAGGTTTCCTGCAAGCCGGGAAGAGAACCCTCGCTGGAAAGCGTGACTGTGTCGCCGGGTTCAAGCTCATATTGCATCATCAGCGTTTCACCGACGATGATTGCCTTGCCAAACTCATCCATGACAGTCGCGTCGTAGCCGTCAGCGTAGGTAATTTCGGGCTCTTCGTTCGTATAGCGCGCAATATTGTTTGTAAAAACGATGTCGGGTCTTTCCTCATACGGAACAATAACCTCGACATCCAGTTCGGTGGAACGCAGGTCCACGATTTCTCTGGCTTCATAGTACGGATCGACAACGTAGCCGGAATTAATAATTTCCGGCACGGATTGCAGCGGTAACCCAATGAAATTCGCGGTAATAACCGTTTCTTCGATCAACCCGGCATACGACTGCTTCATCAGCGCCAGCTGGCCGACGGCAACGAACAGCAGCGCCGCCAACACGATCGCCAGCACTGATTTTCCTAGTGACCGGCGCAGATGTCGCCCGATATATCGGAGGATAAATCCGATTGAGTTGCTTGTCCGCTTGTGTTGAACAGATTGTGCAGCATCTGAAGCCTTATCGGCCACGTTCACTGTGGCTGTCTGTTTTGGCGCTGTGTTATGGGATACGGATGCCGCTTCACTCGGATCTTTGTCCGTTTTAGACGGCGTCATAGTAATATTCTTGCCGCGCTCTTTAGCCCGCCTGCTGTCCTGCAAGAGCGTCAACGGCGAAAGCTTACCGATCTGGTGCAGCAGCAAAGCCGCGATAACAAGCGTCAGCAGGATCTCACCTAAGATGCACCCGACAACCACCCCCACAGGAACAGTGGTGCTGACGGCAAATTCTTTCAGCATAGACAGCGTGTTGTTTTGAGTGATTGTTTTCACCGTATAAATCCACGCCGCCGCACTCCCCGCCAGCACAGCGGTAGCCGCGACTGTGCCCAGCGGCAGCAGCAGCGACCGTGCCGCGATCTGCTTCGTTGTACCAAGCGCACGCATGACGGCGTATTCCTTCTTCTTACGGCCGATGAACAGGTACACGACGAAGCCTGTCGCGACAATGACCGCCGCCGTTATCGCGGCAATCTTGATTAGAGAAACTTGTCGTGCCGCACGGAAGCTGTCGGCTTTTTCAGGCCAGCCGGCGTCGTCAAAGATGAGTGTCAGGCCCATCGCCTCGATCAGCGGCGCCGATTCCCCTATAAAGGCCGAAATATCCCACGCGTTGCCGACTATAAAGCTGAATTCGGCCGGTGAAAATACGTGATCGGACAATGCGCTCTCGTCGACCGGCAGAAGCGACTTCGGGACAAATATCGTACTAATGCTGTAGCACCAGTTTGCTTCTTTAGACTGCTTGTTCAGGCCGTCCAAATCCGCGTAAATGCCGACAATTTCAAGCGTGATCGGCTTTTCCGCCGGCTCGTACCGCTCCTTCGTTACGGCAGCCGCGCCGAGCGATTTATACTGCTCGAACAACTCGGTACCGAGCTTTATCGTGATTGTGTCGCCGACGCCGAGTCCATTCGCTTCGGCGAAGTCGCGGCTGACGACACAGATATTCAGCCCGTTCGCGCTATCCTCCGGCGTCAGCGCCCGCCCATCGAGGATCGTCATGTTACCTTCGGCGAACCGCAGGATTGAGCGCATATCCTCCGTGTAGACCATGTCGAACGTGTGCATGTCCGCGTTTGTGATCTCGACGAGCTCACTGAGCGGCGCGAACTCGCCTGTTTCAAGGTAATTGGATGGCGCGCCATCCAGCGGCCAGACGGCGTCGCACCAGGAAACAACCAGGTCGTCGCTGAGATAATAGATCGGATCAGTCTGATGGGGAATCTGCGGGTCAAACCGGACGATAAATACATATCGGTTGCCCGGCGTCATGCTTTCAACGTACTCGGTATCAAATCTGTTTTCTTGAGAGAAGACCGATACAAATCTTTCGATCCCGCCGGCGACACCTAGTCTAATATCACTTTGCGGGTTTGCAGAAATCGTGATTATTCGATCATTGATTGACCACGGCAGATTTCCGGCAAGGAGCTTACAATCTTCAATAATTAATTGGTTAAAATTATCCTCGGAAAACAGTACTGATTCGACTGGATCACCATACTGTACTTCCGTCAGCGTTCCCTCAAAAATGCACCGCATTGTATAGTTATAGAAGTACTCTTCGTCCAGCCGGTAATAAGGATCTGAAACACCGGCCGTCATATGCCGCGTATCGGTTGACGTGATGTACGGGAGCGATGATATGACATTGATCTGTTCCTGCGTCAGTGGCTGGTATCGCAGCTCATTAAGATACTTCTCCCGCTTTTCTTCGGAGTATCCCTGCGCAACGCGCGGATCTGCTTTTATGTATCCGGGCAACCCCGCATATGTATCCGAAGCCGGCGCCACCTCCGCTGAGCCGACGCCGACGTACTGCTCGGCGACGGCGTTGAACTCTCGCGCCGTGACGGCGTACTCCGCCGTCTGCGAGAAAAACGCGAACGTCACAACACCAAGCAGGATGAACGTTAGGATTGTTCTGACGGGAGATCGATATAACGTTTTGAGTGATAGCAAAGGGCGCATTATCATCACATCTCCAAATTACGTCTACTTAACAAAAGAGTAGCATCACAACAGCTTAGTTGAGGCCGCCGGTTCAGCAATAGTGTTGTATCGATTAGCTAGGGTCAGGTCGTGTTCCTGTGAATAGTTGCATACGTTGTATCCACTTCTCATCATATTGGTATAGCGCCCCACCGTTTTTGGAAAACACGCCCGTTTTTGTATCGACTAAATAAACATTCTCGCCTATTGTGATCTTAACGTCAAAACTATAATCATCGCCATTGGTATACTCATATGTCGTTCGTATCGTGCCTTCAAGTACATTCTGTAATTCTGCAGTTGAACCCTTGTTCTGGTAAAAGGCCTCACCCGTACCGGCTGTCTTTTGAATGAATGCGCAGTTTTCCACGTCCTCCGTATCAGGGAGAATTGTCTGCACCAAATTGCTTAACTCTTCGAAATCAAAGGAGCCAGTATATTCGTAAGTAAGGATCTTTTGATTCTGGTTAAGTTCCAGATATTCGGCCCAATCTTCATCTGTTTTCAACTCGAAATCGATTAGGTGGTCGATCTGCTTAAAGCTGATGTATAATGTTGGGGTGAATATGGATACCGTTGGGGTTGACATGGATACCGTCTTTATAATCTCAATCGACTGCCATCCGTTTGAATCTTCAAAAATCAGCTCGACCGATACGTAATAAGGTGCGTTGATTTCAGCTTCAGCTAAGCTTGACGTGTCAACAGATGACAGCAGCTCAACCGCTGTTTGTGTTTGCTCGCTGCTTAATCCGACATAAGATATACCTAAAGGTGCACCACCTCCGGTTCGTAGGTAAACTTCATCTGCCGCTAGGATCCCGTTAAACAGCTTGTCAATGTCGTTATCAGCATCCTCATTGGCGGTGCAAGATATCAATGACAACGATAAAACGACAGCAAGAAGTGTGATAATGATTTTTCGATGCATAGTGCGCCCCCTATTGATTAATTGGCACCATCCATAATTATTCAATTTATCCATACATTTCATTATAATACATTTCCAATCACTTTTCCAATTACCTTGACGATCGTTTAATCGACTTAATCCCTCACTAAATATATGTATCAGCGCCGCAATAACGTGACATATTATACTACAATTATCATTATTTGTAATTTATAAATGCGCCCAGTACGGAGCTTGCTAGTCTGCTACATTCAAACAAAACATTATTTGTGCCAAATAAAAACAGCGAGGATACCCGGTATCTGTTTTCAATGGTTTTGTGTTTTCAAAACACGTATGATGAACCGGCGGGCACGGAAACTTTCATTGTTTCCGCGCCCGCCGGCTGTTGCTATTCTTATTTAATTGTTACTCGCTAGATCCTTGTACAAGCGGTGTTATTGCTCAAGCCAAGCGACATCAGGTGTGACGTTGAAAATTTCGTTGCCGAAGTTGTAGTTGGAACCATGGAAGTAATCCTGGATGAAGTAGGCGTTGATCTGCATATACATCATACGCAGTTTGCACTCGTCAACGTTCAGCAGTCTTGCACACATCTGTCCGTATTCCGCACGCTCTTCCCACGTCTTGGCTGCCAGTGCATTTTCATACGCTGTATTGAACTCGTCGGAATACATCACGTTGGCACCGTAGCTGATGCTGTCCTTATTAAAGAACATGGTATAGCTCTTGTAGACGAGATCGTATGCTGTTGTGACCATGAGCATAGACAGACCGGACGACGTACCATCGGAACGGGCCGTATCCATCGGCGTAACCTGGACGATCTCGGCTTCGATATTCAGGTTCTTCAGCTGATCCTGAACGGCTGTCGCCGCCCCAACCGTCGTCATCGGGCTGTAGATCTTTGTGGAGAATCCGTCTGGGTAACCGGCGTCGGCCAGCATAGCCTTGGCTTTATCAACGTCGTAGTAAGACTCGTCTTCCATGCCGTCAACGTAGCAAAGCGCGCCTTCGATGCATTGCTGCAGATGGGCAATACCGCGTTCACCGCCAGCCAGCATGGCAACGGCTTCCCAATCGATACCATACAGCAATACAGCCTGACGAACCGCCGTGTCATACCACGGATCGCCTTCAACTTTGGAGTTGGGATAAACGCCGAACGCCGTATAGCTTGCAAACGTGCTTTCGTGCTTATCTTCAATGCCCATGGCAATCATTGATTCAGCCGTGGGGACATTACTGACTTCAATGAAGTCAAGCTCGCCGTTTGTAAACGCCGACATCTGGGCAGCCGGATCGGCGATGGCCTGAATGTTCCATCCATCCAGATACGGCAGGCCTTCCTGCCAGTAATTGTCGTTGCGAACGTAGGAGATATGATCGTCGGCAACATATTCTGAGAAGACGAACGGGCCGGTGCCGACCGGATGGAGCAGGCAATAATCAAGACCGTTTGTTTCGTATGCCAGCTGTGAATACAGCGGGATCTGACCGAGCAGCTCGGACCAGTTGACGCTGGGGCCAGCAAAGCTAACGACGAGGGTATACGTATCTGTTGCGTCGAAGCTGACAGGATTACCAAGGTAACTGCCTTGACCATTATCGATCATGAACTGGAAGTTCCACTTGACGACTTCGGCCGTCAACTCGGACCCATCGTGGAACATGATGCCTTCTTTAAGCTTGATGGTAAAGGTATTATTGTCCAAATCGGATGTCAGTGATTCTGCCAGGAACGGTTCCCAGTCGTTTGTGCCGTTGACCAAACGAGCCAGCGTTTCACAGACAGGCGCTATGTAGTAAATCGAAAAACTGTGATTTTTGATGAAGAACAAATCTGCCGGAACATTACGCCAGCCAATCGTGGCAATGCCGCCGTATTGAGGCTGCTCACCATCGTCTGTCGGCTCTGATGTCTGTGTTTCAGGCGAGTTGGTTGTTACTACCGGAGACGTGGTGCTGTCGCTGGGATCGTCACTCGCGTCACCGCCGGGATTTGAACATGCCCCCAGCACAAACAGCATTACTAGCGTGAGCAGTAGCGCCAGGATTCGAGTAGCCTTTTTCATTTTACAATCTCCTTCGTATAATTTACTAATCCGCATTAACGGAAGCCTTTAAAAGATCTTTGAGACAATAGACTACGATAACCTTCAGTCTGCGTACCGCAGAACAAACATCTAGGAAAAATTCAACGACATACCCCCAAATAACAATCCGTTTGCTTACTGATTAATAAGCGCCTGTTCCAATTCCATCATTTCATCGAGATCATCCGCGGGACGGTCAAGATTGAGATCAATGCTGCTCAGCGTCCCGTTATATTTGAAATAGCCTTTGTCCCGGTGCGCCGGGTTAATCGGCGATTCGCCGTAGCGGCTTACCGCAAAGGTGCCCGGCATCGGGAACAGCGGGAAAGACGAAATCGCCACCTCACCGCCAGGCCGGCCATCGACGAGCAGCCGTCCGACGCCCTGATTGTCTGCGGTATTGATAAAATCAAACGCAACGTCATGCTTGCCCGGCGTCAGCGGCTCGTCATAGACGATGTCAAACGCTTTGTTCTGCAGGTAATTATAGTGATATTTCAGCCTGCCCTGCTCGATGTACAGCGCGAAGCCGCCGGAATTAATACCGCCGCCCATCAGCACCCCTTCGTCTCCCGGCTGGTAATCAATATGTGCGGTGATCGTGTACGACTTGTTGCCGAGTCTCGGTTTTAAGTAGTTGGGAGACATTTCTGGATAGTAAGTGAACGTTGTTTTTTGATCCGCCGGCGGGAACTTGAACATGTGATTAAAGTTGAATCCGTTAATCTCACGGAAATGGCTTTCAATTAACGGCAGCACACCAAATTTTCCGGCTTCATGCCACCATAGATCTTTGAGCATCTGCAGCTTCTCCGGGTAAACTGCTGCAAGATCGTTAGACTCCGAGAAGTCTTCATCCGTGTTGTACAGCTCCCAGACATCGTCTTCAAATGTTGGGGAATCGACGTGGTTGGCAACGGCCTTCCAGCCATCACACCAAATACCGCGGTTGCCGTGCATTTCAAAATACTGAATCTTGCGCTGGCGCGGCGCGTCTGCTTCGTCAAACGAGTAACGCATACTCACGCCGTGTTTTACCTCCTGCTCGACGCCCTTTATGGCCGACGGCTGCTCGATACCGCACACGTCCAATACGGTTGAATTGATGTCAATAACATGATGGAACTGTGTGCGGATGGTACCCTTATCCTTGATCATCTTCGGATACGAAATAATGCACGGCACTTTGATACCGCCGGCGTGCACCCAGGATTTATACCATTTCAGCGGCGCATTGCCCGCCCAGGCCCAGCCTTGCGGATAGTTGCTGTCGGCCGCGGCCGATCCCAGCTCATCGAACCGTTCGTCGTCCACGAGTTCTTCCCAGTTCATCGAGTAAACGTGATAGTATTCGTTATAGCAGCCGTTTGGCCCGCCCTCGGCGGACGCACCGTTATCGGTCAGGAAGACGATCATCGTGTTGTCGTATTGGCCGATCTTTTTCAGATAATCCAGCAGCCGGCCGATTTGCTCGTCCGTATACGTCAGATAACCGGCAAAGACCTCCATGTATCGGGCAAACACCTTCTTTTGGCGATCCGTCAGGCTGTCCCATGCCGGCGAAAGCTTATTGTGCCCCGTCAAAACGGTATCCTGAGGAATGAGGCCCAGCTCTTTTTGCTTTGCAAAGACCTTGTCGCGGTAGACGTCCCAGCCTTCGTCGAATTGGCCTTTATAGCGCTCGACATAGTCCCTTGGCGCATGGTGCGGTCCGTGCATCGCACCAAAGGCCAAATAGCAGAAAAACGGTTTTTCCGGCGCACACGACTTTTGGTCGCCAATGTAGCCGATGGCCTTGTCGATCAGGTCGGCGCCCAGCTGATAGCCCTCCTCCGGCGATTTCGGCGCGTCGACATATTCGTTGCCCTGCGTCAGCGCCGGCGTATACTGGCTTGTCATCGCGTTGAGGAATCCATAGTACTTATCAAAGCCCCGGCCGCATGGCCACTGATCAAACGGTCCCGCGCCGGAAATATGCGATTCATTTGTTAAGTGCCATTTGCCGAGCGCACAGGTGAAGTAGCCGGCCTGCTGCAGCGTCTCGCTGATAAAACCGTACTTCGGATCAACCTCGCCGCGAAGATTCGGAAAACCAAGATCGTTATTGGACAGATAACCGAATCCAACCGTGTGATTGTTGCAGCCCGACAGCAGGCTTGCGCGGGTCGGCGAGCACATGGCGTTAACGTGAAAATCGCGGAAACGCAAGCCGTCTGCTGCCAGCGAATCGATATTGGGTGTCTCAACCAGTGATCCGTAACAGCCAACCTGCGAGTACCCCGTATCATCCAGCAAAATGTATAGTACATTCGGCGCGTCTTTCCCCGGTTTTTTATCTTCAGGCCACCATGGGGTTGAGTCCGAATAACGTGTTTTTATAACGCCGGGGAAATTGCTGTCAGAAGCAGGCATAGTCGTTTCTCCTTTGTGTAAAGTAATCATGAAAACCGCTCGGCAAGCGCTCTGTTACAGTAGCTGCGCTGCATATTCTTGAAGATATATAGGGCGCGGCGCACGTGATTTTGTGTCCGCCACTCTATTATTTCCTATTTGAAATAATCTCATTTGCAATTCTGATTAAAACACATTATCATTCATGGTGCAACGTCGGCGCTCTGGAGCTTATCGCTTGATTTGCACAACTATCACAAATAAACCCCCGCCCTTTTGTGATTTGTGCCGTCTATTTTTCGTCATTATTATCAGGCATCATTTTACAGGTAGCACAAAAACTGTGTGCACGAATGACCAAAGCGATCTTTCTTTCCATTTTTGAAATATTTTAAAATAACGAATCGATATAGGCAATATATCCACCTGCATTTGCAGGATCTTTTACAATAATAATTCCAGCATCGTAAATTTTTTAAAAATAAAAGTTTGTTTACTTTGACAATTGCACAAATGTTTTCAGATAATACAATTATTATTAAGTGCAATTGCTACAAGTTTTAGCTCAATTTTACCGTAATGGACATAATCCACTAAAAAACGCGCATATGTCTAATTGCGGCGACAATTCTGGCGTATCGATGCGAGATCCTACCCGGCCGCTTCTGCTGATAAACAGACTGATCCTGCCGCCGGTCACCTTACCGTCAGCAGGATCATCTACATTTATTAAGAAAAATCTGCTCCGCTCAGTCCATAATCGGATTTTTCATGTATTTTTCAAAAAACATGGCCGCGCCGCCGATGGCCATCGTGTTAATCTGATAAGTGCCGCCTCGAATGAAATTCACATGCGATTTGTTTTTGTAGTAGATATTCGTCGTGGCCGACTGGATGACCGATTCATAAAAGTCGCTGCTTGCGGTTGCCATGACACCGCCGATTATAACAAGCTCCGGATTCAGCAGCGTGATATAGTTGGCAAGCGCAATACCAAAGTATTCACCGGCGAGGCACAACTCCTGCCTGCACATTTTGTCACCCCTCTTCGCTGCATCAACAACATCGGAATAAATGATCCTGTCGGGCGGCGTTTCTATCAGTGTCTGTTCTCCCGAAAGGACACGCCGGCGTACATTTTGGGAAATGACGACCGTCGAGGAGTAGCAGCCGATGCAGCCCCGTTTGCCGCACGCACAGCGCTCACCCATCGGCGCTATCGTCGTATGCGCAAAAGACGCTTCTTCGTTATTGGCCGTACGGATAATGCCGCCGGACGAAATATAACCGGATCTGATACCGATACCGCAGTTAAAAAACGAAATGCTTTTGTGATTGCGTCCGGCGCCATATAAATACTCAACGAGAACTGCCGCGTATACACCGTTGTCAACATACACGGGGCACCCCAACTCACGGGAGAAAATATCGCCCAGTTCTAAGTAATCCCAGCCGGACGCGAGAAATGTGTTGACATCCTGCGTCTTCCCGGCCTTGCGGTCAACCGGTCCGACCATCGCCACGCCGGCACCTAATAAATCGGACGGTTTACACTGATGCTCTTCAAGCATCTGACGGATTTGCGAACAGAACCCCGGCAGCAGGACGACCGGCCTCTGGTCACCAAACGGAATCCCGAGCGGCATTTTAATCGACGTTAGAATGTTCAGCTTCATATCACATAATATCGCGATCAGCGCCGTCCTCGAGATATCAATTCCCAGCAGGTATTTTTCTTGGATGTTGACATCAAATATGGACGGTTTGCGTCCGACTGCAGACTGCTGCTGCCCTGTTTCCACAACAGCGCCCTGATCCATGAGGGATTGAATGATTCTGTTTAATGTACTGGGCTTAAAGCCCATCATATCCAATAACTGCTTTTTTGTTAATGGCCCGTCTTTCTGAAGCTTCAAAAATACATTTTTTTCATCGCTGTTGATTTTATCCAGAAACACAAATATACCCCCCTCTCGAAACCATGACATCGCTTTTTAAGAGGATTATAATATAAATTCCAGCATCATTGCAATAAATACCGTGTCATTTTATTCATTTTGAAAATAAAAGAAGGTTAAATTTATAAATCGCCATGATTTATCGTCATGGCCGGGGCGGTTGCTGTTTCATCATTTTAAAATTATAATTTTTTCAGCATCTTAATTCTATACCTGACCAGAGAACATCTAATGGAATAAACCGCTTGACCGAGTTCATGCGTACGATAGCGCGGCGTCGCAATAAGAATTACGAAGGGAGTGTGTGCTCCAAACAGCACACGGAGGAGAACATGAGCTACGAAATGAAATACCCCCACCTATTCAGCCCCATTCAGATTGCGGGGCAACCGTTTAAAAACCGTATTTTCGGCGCGCCGACCGGTTTTATCGATCAGGACAAGAACGGTATGCTGCCGCCGGAAGCCGCTTTATATTATGCCCGCAAAGCCATGGGCGGGGCCGCGGCCGTGACCGTCGGCGGCTGCGCTGTCGACTCCGAGCTGGGTCTGGGGCAAGGTTATACTATTCGGCTGGATAGCCATTTCTCCGGTGCGTCGTATTCATTGCACGGCCTGACGCGCGTATCAGAATCGGTTGCCCGTTACGGCGCCGTATGCTGCGGCGAGCTGCAGCACGCCGGGATGTACGCAAACCGGTGGCTCAATCCGCCGGGGATCGCTTACGGCCCTGTGGACAGCGTTGACATCGACGGCCGGTCTGTCCGCGAAATGCCGGAGGAGATCATCGAGCGGACTATCCAGAAATATGCCGACGGTGCCGCGTTCCTGAAGCGCTGCGGTTTCGGCATGGTGCTGTTGCACGCCGGTCACGGCTGGCTGCTGCATCAGTTTCTTTCTAAACGGCTCAACACCCGCACCGACAAATGGGGCGGAGCGGCTATTGAAAACCGCGCGCGCTTTACGGTCGCGGTTTTAGACGCCATACGCAAAGCCGTCGGGCCGGCGTTCCCCGTTGAGGTGCGTATCACCGGCACGGAAGGCTACAAAGGTGGCTACGACATTGAAGAAGGCGTCGCCATCGCCAAACAGATTGACGGCAAAGCCGATCTGATCCATGTTTCCGTCGGCAGCCATGAGGTGGAAAAAGTCTTCACCCTCACGCACCCCAGCATGTTCTGCGAAGACGGCTGCAATGTGAAATTTGCCGCTGAAATCAAAAAACACGTGAAGTCGCCCGTCGCCGCCGTTGGCGCGCTGACAGACCCGGAGCTGATGGAGGAAATCATCGCCAGCGGCCAGGCGGATGTTCTGTCCGTGGCGCGCGGTCTGCTTTCCGATCCCGATCTGCCGTTAAAGGCACGCGCAGGCTGTAAAGAGGACATCAACGCATGTATGCGCTGCCTGGCCTGCTTCTCCAACCTGATGAGTACCGGCCGTTTCCGCTGTGCCATCAATCCTGAGCTGGGCTGGGAATCCGAGATGCGCGTCGAAACGCCGAAAATTAATCCGAGAAAGGTGCTGGTCGCCGGCGGCGGTATCGCAGGTATGCAAGCGGCGATTACATGCGCGCAAAGCGGCCATCAGGTCATCCTGTGTGAAAAAAGCGATGCACTGGGCGGCACGCTCAAGTGTGAAGACGCGGTCCCGTTCAAGCGGTTATTAAAGGACTATTTACTGCGCCAGGCCGCGGCTGTGGACAAAGCCGGCGTTGAAGTGCGGCTGAATACGGCGGTAACACCGGCGCTGGCTGGCGAGATCGCGCCGGATGCCATTATCTCAGCAATGGGCGCCGTACCGGTCGTACCGAAGATCGACGGGATCGACGGCAGCAATGTACTCAGCGCTGAAGATGCGTATGTTCATCCGGAAAAGACAGGCGAACGTGTCGTCATCCTCGGCGGCGGGCTCGTCGGTATGGAGCTGGCCGTGTACCTTTCCATACTCGGTAAAAAGGTTACGATCGTCGAAATGATGGACCATGTTAACGACGGCGGTAATTATCAGCATATGAAGGGGCTTCAGGAGGAGCTGGACAAATACAACGTTGACGTAAAGCTGTCAACGAAGGCGCTGTCTATCGACGCCGACGGCGTCTTATGCGCGCAGGACGATACGAAAGCGCATATTGATACCGATACGGTGATTTATGCCGTCGGTCAGCGGCCGCTGCGGGACGACGCCTTCGGACTGTCCGCCTGTGCACCGGAGTTTTATCCCGTCGGCGACTGTATCACGCCGAAAAATATCATGAACGCGACCAATATGGCTTATGCTGTTTCACGTAGTATCGGGCGAGTCTAGCCGACCGGATAAAGGGAGTACCGTTTGTTTGACATCACCATACAACAAATCGAAATCTTCCTGACCGTAGCGGAGCAGCTCAGCCTCTCCGGTGCGGCCAGAGAGCTGTTTCTCGATCAGGCGGGCGTCAGCCGCTGGATCCAGCGGCTTGAAGACAGCCTCGACACAACGCTCTTTATCCGCACCAACCACGGCGTCGCACTGACGGATGAAGGACAGTTCCTCTACAACGAGCTCAAGCCGCTGTTGGGGCGCATCCGGATTACGATGAAAAATATCCGCACAGTTTACGCCATGCCGGACAATATCCTTCGAATCGGCTGCCTGTCTACAGCCGGCTTCATCGACAAGCTCAGGCCAAAGATCAAACGCTTTGAGGAAAGCCACCCAGACATCCTGCTGGACATTGCGTATTTTAATTATCACGAGTTGCGCGAAAACCTTGTGTGCGAAAACATGGACTGTATTGTCAGCTATTCATTAGGTTTTGGCGAATTCCGGGAAATCGAGACGAAGCAAATTTATAATTTTGATTCCTACTTCGCTGTTTCGAGAAAACACGGCCTAGCGTCTGCTGATCACCTGGAAACGGGCCAGCTTAAAAACGAAACACTCTACTTATTGTCGCTGGCGGAGATGAAGGATGCAGAGTCCCGCGCTTTAAGTGAATGCGCGGCGTTCGGCTTCGTCCCGAGGGAGATTAAGTATCTGTCCAGCCGCGAAGCCCTGACGCTGGCAGTCCGGAACAACCAGGGTATTGCGATTGTCGGCTCTGAATTCGGCAAAGAATTTCATCCGGATATTAAGCTATTGAAAATCGAAGAACCCGTTCAGGATCAGTTCATGATTCTGGCCTGGCGCAAAACGGGCTTATCGGATCTGGCTAAGGTATTTGTCGATTCCATCGACGCCGTGTGAGTCAACTCAGCCGCATTCTTGTGGCGACAACGGGACGGTCTGTCCACGCGAAGTCACAGATTATGAAACACGGCCCAAGCAAGATTCGCATGTTCATCGGGCGCAATGCAGTATCTAGTCAAGCAGCGATTAAGAACAACTTAATCGTATCCCTGTTATCCACCTTTGGTTGTAGACACCGCAAATACGGAAAGGAACCGCACACATGAAAGTGAATAATCCTCAAGGCATGATAAAGACCCGATATCAGGATTCAACGCCGTGGTGGCCTGAAGAAAAACGGCCGCCGGCGGACGCCCCGAACGTTCTTTACATCCTGATGGATGATACAGGCTACTCACAGGTCGGATGCTACGGCTCTCCTATCGAGACGCCAAATATCGACTCACTGGCTGGAGACGGTTTGCGTTATCGGGATTTTCACGTCAACGCCATGTGCTCGCCGACCCGCGCAAGCCTGCTTACCGGATGCAACAACCATGCGGTCGGGTTTGCCCACGTGTGCAATTTCCACCTTGGATTTCCAAATATGGCCGGCGAGGTCGACCCGAAGTACGGCTTTATCAGCGAAACGCTGCACGACGCGGGCTACTTCACCTGCGCGCTCGGCAAGTGGCACTTGCTGAGTAAATCCCATATGACCGGCGCCGGTCCGTTTGACCAGTGGCCGTGCAACCGCGGTTTTGATAAGTTTTATGGCTTTCTCCCGTTCGGCACCAACCAGTACAGCCCCACGCTCGTACAGGGCAACGAAGTCATCGATCCGCCGAAGCTGCCTGAAGAAGGCTATCAGCTCGGCGCCGACATGATTGATAAGGCCATCAGCTATATCGGCGATCAGAAGTCCAGCGCACCGGAAAAACCGTTTTTCTGCTATCTGGCTTTTGGCGCGATGCACGGGCCGCACCATGCGCCGCGGGAGTACATCGATCATTATAAAGGTAAATTCGACGAAGGCTGGGACGTTTACCGTGAAAAAGTCTTTGCGCGCCAAAAAGAGATGGGCCTCATTCCGCAGGACACCGTCCTGACCGAGCGCAATAAGCTCTCACCGGAGTGGGACAGCCTGACGGATCGCCAGAAGAAAGTATTTGCCCGTTACATGGAGGTTTTCGCCGGCTACCTGACGTATACGGACGAGCAAATCGGCCGCCTTCTTGATTATTTAAAAAGAATCGGCCAGTACGACAATACGATGATCGTCTTCCTGACCGATAACGGCGCGTCTGCCGAGGGCGGACCCAACGGCTGCTATAACGAGTTTTTCCACATCCTGTCCATGAACTGGGAGGAGCTTCTCGACGACGAGCGGCTGGAGCAGCTGGGCTCCGAGGACGCCAACAGCAACTATCCGCCCGGCTGGGCCTGGGCCGGCAACACGCCGCTCAAATGGTACAAATCCTGGGTGCATGCCGGGGGCGTCAAGGTGCCCTGCATTATTTCCTACCCTAAGAAGATCCAAGACAAGGGCGGCATCCGCACGCAGTTTCATCACGTTATTGATATCAATTCAACCGTCTTGGACGTTTGCGGCATCGAGCAGCCCGACATCGTCAAGGGGATTAAGCAGAAAGCAAAGCACGGCTTAAGCATGCGCTATACGTTTGACGACGACGCCGCGCCGCGCCAGCGCAACGTCCAGTACTTTGAGATGTTCGGCAACCGTGGTATCTGGCGTGACGGCTGGAAGGCCGTTGCCAACCATGTCGATTCCCCCTCGTTCGAGGAAGATGTCTGGGAGCTGTACAACACGGACGTCGACTTCTCCGAGTCCAACGATCTGGCGGCCCAGTATCCGGAAAAGGTCAAGGAGCTCGTCGACCTCTGGTGGCACGAAGCTGGCGCCTACGGTGTGCTGCCGATGTTTGAAAGCCATTTCAGGACAATAGACGGGTTTAACTTTAATCATCTCGCTAAATTCCCGCCGTCGGAATATAAAACACATTACACCTACTATCCGGAGATGACACCGCACTTCACCGCACCGCGGCTGGGCAACAAATCCTTTACGATTTCAGCCTTTGTAGACTGGAAGCCCGGCGACGAAGGCGTTCTGGTCGGGGCGGGTACAAACTCCGGTGGCTATACACTCTACGTACAGGACGGCTATCTGTGCTTCCATTTCAACTATCTCCAGAATCGGGCCTATGATTTCATCTCAGACGCGCCCCTTTCCCCAGGTAAGCACACGTTAACCTTCGACTTTCTTAACACCGGCAACAACCGCGGCGCAGGGCGCCTGCTCATTGACGGACGGGCCGTATGCGCCCCGATCGAGATTGCGACCGAGCCGCTGTTCCCTGTCGCCGGATACTTTGCGGTAGGACGGTACGGCGAGAGCCCGATCAATCCAGCGCATAAGGGCAAAGGCTACTTCAAATACAGCGGGACGCTGGATAAGATCGCGTATAATCTCGACCGCCCGGAAGACGATATGGATCGCCTATTTGACCTGCACGTCGAACTGAAAAACGAATAGACGCGCTGGACGCTGGCGTCGAGCGTAAGCAAGCATACAAGAAACCGGCATCATCATTGCATTGACAATGATGATGCCGGTTTTTGTATCAGGCTCGCGATTGATGGCCAGCAGCCGAAACGCCGGTCAGCCCGCGAAGCTGAACGCGTTATAGATATTAATCACAATAACAACGGCCATCAGTCCGATAAAAAGCTTGCCGACTGTATGCGGCTGGATCTTCTTGTTGACGCCGCGGCCGAGAATACCGCCCAGAACACCGCCCACAACCATTAGCCCCAGCACGACCAGGTCAACATTCGGAATCGTTTGTGTCACGATGGCGCTGACCAAAGACGCCATTTGCGAAAACAGTATGATATAAAGCGAATTTTCCGCCGCTTCTTTTATGTCCATCGAGAAGAAATAGAACAAAACGATCAGGTTGACAGGCCCGCCGCCAATACCCAGGAAGGAGGACATGATTCCTAACACGACACCGATAACAATCGTGATGAAAGGATTATCAAAATCGTGTGTTTTAATCCTTTTTCTGAATAAAGTATAAATTAAGGTCGCTACGGTAATGACGATCAGGCAGACAGCCTGTATAAATCCCACCGAGTCTTTATTGAGCGCCTGATCCCATATCATCTGGAATAAGGTTTTGCCGATGACACCGCCGATAACAGCGCCGACGGCAAGCGCCGTACAAACCTTAAAGTTTATTCTTGACTCTTTCTTGATTTTTGAGCTGACGACGGAGTAAAGCGTCATCGAGAGCACCGTGCAGCCGGATAAAAAGCTGATGGATGCCACATCCAAAATCCCGAGCGCATCTAAGCTCGGTTTAATGATGATCCCGCCGCCGACACCGCAAATAGCGCCGATTAAGGATGCAAAAATACTGACTAACAAAAATATTATGTACATAGATTACCTCTTTAAGGGAATAGAAACCGCGGGCGCCTTCGTTGCCGACGACGCCTGCATGAAAACGCTGTATTCATCGAGAGCTAATTCGGGGTGTCCTCCGGCGGACGTTTTGCTCCGGTCACCACGGCGCCGATTCTGTCATGCTCGTTTTTATTTCGCCTTTAAATCCAATGTTATCCGGCATACTGCCGGTCACCGGCCTGGATTTTCGTAACGAATTTTTACTATCACGCTTGTCTTCAAAGACTGGAAATTGCCGCTTCATGTTAAGCGGCGATTTCAGCAAATGCCGGTTAACCGCGGCCTGCTACATCCCCGGCGCAGTTTGTTTAGCGACATATTTTGCAACTTCAACCATTTTGGGAAGCGCATCGTCAAAGAACCCGTAAAAGGCTTCACAATAGTAATTGCGTTCGATGTCGCCCGATATTGTATTTTCCCTGTCGCATCGGCATCCGCCCCTGCAAAGGGCCATCCATTTGCAGTCTTTACACAGCGTTTTCACATCGCCTGACGTCGTCAGAAACTGCTTGCAGGTTTGTGATTGGTACATTCCCATCAATTCGTCGTCGGCAATGTTTCCGATGCACCATTGGTCCGTAACATAAAAATCGCACGGATAGCAGCTGCCGTCTGCTTCAAAGACAAATTGGCACTGGCATTACCCCGTCATGCTGCACGCTTCCGGCTGCATACCCATAACCATTCGGACATAGTTGTCAAAATGCCGGATACTGCTCTCGTAGCCTGCTAAGAAGTCGCGGCTCCAGCAGTCAAACAGCTTGATAAGAAACGTTTTGAACGCCGCCGGCGTCAGCGAGTAGGAATGCGCGCCTCTTTCGGTTCCCTTCGGGTCCACGCACGGGATGAACTGAAGAAACCGGAAGTCATTTTTCTTGAAAAAATTATAGATTTTTTCGGGGTTCTTGACGCTCGCCGCCGACACAACAAAAAGTATGTTAAAGTCGACCTTGTATTTCTTAAACAAGCTGACCGTCTTCATCACTTTCTGAAACGTACCTTTGCCGCCCGCGTCCACACGGCTGGCATCATGGATCTCACAGGGGCCGTCGAGCGACAGCCCGACTAAAAACCGGTTTTCATGCAGGAAGCGCGCCCAGTCATCGTCAATGACCAACCCGTTCGTCTGAATGCAGTTTTCAATCTCTACCGCGTTAACGTTATATTTCTTTTCAAACTCGACGACCTTCTTAAAAAAGTCGAGCCCGCAAAGCGTGGGCTCTCCGCCCTGAAAAGAAAACGTCGCTTTCCCGCTGGCAAAGGCCAGTGTTTTTTGAACGATCTGCTCGATCGTTTCTTCACTCATGAAGCCAAAATCATCGATCGTTCTGTTGTCTGCAATGGAATGATAAAAACAATAGTTGCAGCGCATATTACACTTGCTTGACGCAGGTTTGATCAGCACACCGATCGGTGGCAAAGCGACGCCCTCCCTCTTAAAAATATCAGCTATCACATGGGTCTGTTGTACATTTTAACTTTCTTTATTCCAGAAAGCAAGCCATACTTTGACCGTTGCCGAGGTCGCGCAGCTGCGGCACTTCTTTGCGGCAGCGTTCCATGACGAACTGGCAGCGGTCGCTGAACGGACAGCCGACCGGCCGGCGCATGACGCTCGGGACCTCGCCCTTAAGCCCGACAAACTTGCGTGTACGTTCGACCTCGGGGTCGGCGATGGGCACGGCCGACAGCAGCGCCTTCGTATACGGATGCTGCGGATTGTCGCACACCTGCTCACTGTCGCCAAGCTCCATCACGCGGCCGAGATACATAACGAGAATGCGGTCACTGATGTGCTTGACGACGGCGATGTCGTGCGCGATGAAGATGTAAGCTAAACCAAGCTTCGACTGCAGCTCTTCAAGCAAGTTGATGACCTGTGCCTGGATTGAAACGTCGAGCGCGGATACCGGCTCGTCGAGGATCATCAGATCCGGATTTGGCGCCAGCGCACGCGCGATGCCAAGCCTTTGCCGCTGGCCGCCGGAAAACTCGTGCGGGAACCTGTCTTTCAGGTTATGGTCCATACCAACGAGCTCAAACAGCTCGTTAACACGTTTAAGATAGTCGTTGTGCGTCTTCATCATGCGATGAATGCGCAGCGGCTCGCCAACAATCGTGCCGGCATCCATGCGCGGATCCAACGATGAAAACGGATCCTGAAACACGACGGACAGCTTTTTACGGAACGGTGCCAGCTCCCGGTTTTTCAGATGGGTAATATCCTTGCCAAACAGATTGATCGATCCGGTGCTGGGCGTATACATGCGCAGGAGACAGCGGGCCAAGGTTGTTTTACCGCAGCCGCTTTCGCCGACGATCCCCAGCGTCTCGCCTTTTCTGACGTTGAAGGTTATATTCTCCAGCGCGTTAAATGAGCCGACCTTGCGTTGAATCACGCCCTTGTATATGTTAAAGCTCTTACCAAGGCCGTCTACCTGAAGGCAGATATCTCCGGGCGCGTTTTTTGGATCACGGTGCCGGTGCTCAACCTTATCGATTTCCGTCTGCTTGGCCTGCTTTTCTGCCTGCGTCAGATGGCACGCTGCAAAATGATCCGGCGAGGACTCCGTCAGCCGTGGATTATCGAGGGTATGACACTTGTCCATCCGATAGCGGCAACGGTGCTGAAATGTACAAAACGGGGGACGGTCCTTCGGTAAGGGCGGCAGACCGTTAATGGGAATCAGGACACGGTCCTTCGGATCATCCAGACGCGGAATCGCCTTAAGTAAGCCGCGCGTATACGGATGCTGCGGATTCTTAAAGATCTCGTCGGCCGTGGCCGTCTCCACCACGTTGCCGGCGTACATGACATAAATACGTTGGGCGTATCGCGCCACAACACCAAGGTTATGCGTGACGATAATAACCGATATGCCCGTTTCGACCGCAAGATCACGTATCATATCCAGCAGCTGTGCCTGCGTCGTAACGTCAAGCGCCGTTGTCGCTTCATCGGCGATCAGTATATCCGGCTGTGCCGCCAGCACCATCGCAATCATGATGCGCTGACGCATACCGCCGGAAAACTGCTGCGTGTAATGATTAAACCGCTCTTCCGGGTCGGGGATATTGACAAGCCGAAGCATTTCAATCGCCTTTTTCTTGGCCGCTTCTTTGTCTAATCCCAGATGGAGCATGATCGTTTCCTGAATCTGATCGCCGATCGTGATAACCGGATTGAGCGACGTCATCGGCTCTTGGAAGATCATGCCGATCCGTCCGCCGCGCACCTTCTGCATCTCCGTACTGGTCGGCGCGTACTCCAGGATGTTTTGGCCGTCGTCATCCAGCTCCACACTGCCGGCCGTGACGCGTCCCGAGCCGGCCAGCAGCTGGATCGTGCTCATCATGGTCACAGACTTGCCGCTGCCGGACTCGCCCACAAGGCCGATGATCTCACCGGGCTTAATATGCAGGGAGACACCGTCCAGTATGGTGATCAGTTCCTTTTCCACCCTGAAACAGGTATAAAGGTCTCTGATTTGCAGTAAATTACTCATATCATATCCTCCGGGTCATATTTCACCGCGCAGGCGAGGATCCATGGCATCACGAAGGCCATCTCCTAAAATGTTCAGGCAAACGACCAGCAACGCAATAGCGACGCCCGGTGCAATGGCAAGGACGGGATCTGTCATCAGATAGTTCTTACCGTCTGAAACCATCGTACCCCAAGACGCCAGCGGAATCGTCACGCCGACACCAATGAAGCTCAGGCCCGATTCCATCAGAATTGTCATACCGACCTGCTGCGTCATCATGACGATGATCGGTGACATAGAGTTGGGCAGAACGTGACGAAGCATCAGGTAAAAGCTTTTGCCGCCCATAACCTGTCCCGCCTTGACATAGTCGCTTTGTTTAACGCTCAGCGCCTGCCCGCGCATCATACGAATATATCCGGGGATTGTCGAAATACCGAGAATAATCGCAAGATCGGAGATGCTTTGTCCCATGATCGCAATAAGTGCCAGTGCGATCATAATCATCGGGATCGACATGAGCGATTCACTCAAGCGCATGATGATCGTATCGACCCAGCCGCCGAAGTAACCTGCGCATATACCGAGCATGACGCCAACAACGCAAGCGATCGAAACGGCCAGCACGCCGATGATGAGCGATACGCGCGTGCCGTAAATAAGCCGTGTCAGTGTATCGCGGCCGAACTGATCTGTCCCCAGCCAATGCTGCCAGCTTGGATTTTGAAGCATGCTGTGCGGGTCGGTAAGGTTCGGGTCATACTTTGTTACAACGCTGGCGAATATTGCAAGCAGAATGAAAAAGAGTACGCCCACAGCCGCAACAATGACGACCTTCCGGCTGAATATTGCTTTAATCATCTTGCGTCGCTTTTCACGACGCACTTGTTTTCTGATGTTAACTTTTGTTTCGTTCATCATGTCACCCATTTCAATTGCCAGCATCGGCGGTCAGGCTGATGCGCGGATCTGCCGCAACATACAGAAGGTCGGTGAGAATGTACGCCATGCTGCACACAAACGCTGTAACAAGCACCAAGGCCTGGATGGTCGGTATGTCTCGCGCTTGGACGCTGCGTACAACGAGCGTGCCCATGCCGGGGATGGTGAAGACGTTTTCCACGAACATGGAGCCGCCAATCATAAAGGCCAGACGATTACCCAGAATCGTGATAATCGGCAGAAGGCCATTACGCATGATGTGTTTTGATATAACCTTGTTTTCAGCAAGCCCCTTGGAGCGCGCCGTACGTACATAATCCTGACGGATGACTTCCAGCATACTTGAGCGCGTTTGCCGCGTGAACACCGCAACGGCGCCGATCGCCAGACAGAACAGCGGCATTATCAGGTGCTTCAAATGCTCCCCAAGGCCGACGTTCCAGGCCCAGTCAAGACCGAACGACGGCAGCCAACCCAGCTTGAGCCCAAAGATATACATTAGACAAATCGCGATCCAGAATTGGGGCAGACAAGACGTAATATTCGCGATCAGCGTAATAGCTGTATCTGTTTTTGTGCCGCGTTTGACCGCCGTTATCACCCCGAACAGCATACCGACAGGCATACTGAGAAGCAGCGCAAGAATAGCTAAGTATAAAGTGACGGGGATGCGCGCGGCAATGACGTCCCAAACAGGTTCGTTATACGTATAAGATGTACCGAAATCCAGATGTACCGCATCCCATACCCAAATACCAAACCGCTCAACAACCGTTTTATCAAGATTGAGTTCATGATAAATCCGATCGTATTCTTCCGGCGTAATATTCTCTTTACCGGAAACCGCAATAACAGGGTCACCGGGCATCATGCTGGTCAGAAAAAAGGTTGCCACTGCGACAATTACCATAACTACGATGGTCTGAAGCAGCCTCTTAATAATGTATTTTCCCATTTACAGCTCCATCCGTTCCATCCGCTTTGCCGTGCGGGAGACTTTGGAATTATTAAACGATCCGTAACAGCCAGCCTCTGAATACCCCGCATCATTCAGCATATTATGTAGTGCATTTGGCACGTCTTTCCCGGGCTTTTTGTTTTCAGGCCACCCCAGGGCTGAAAACAAAAAACACTTCTTCATACTGCCAAAATATTTGTTGTCAGAGGCAGGCATAATATTGTCTCCTTTGCGAATGTAATTTTGCAGAGATTACCGAGCACTGCTCGGCAAGCGCTGTACCGCAACAGATAATATAAAGAAATAGCCGGCAACAGCACACTTCCCAGTGATCTCAAACACGTTATTTCCAAATTGAAATAAACGCGCTGACAGTTTTGATTAAAGCATAATATCCTTTATGGCGCAATGTCAGCTCTCGAACTTGTAATATCCATTTTGCATAACTAGCACAATTATTCAATCCGCTCATTGTGCTATTTGACGTCTATTTTTCGTCATATTAGTCAGTCATCTTTTTACAGTCATTCATAAACTCAAGCAGGCCAACAACCAGGGCGTCTGTTATTTTCAATTTTTTAATATTTTGTAATAACGAAACATTGTGACTTGTTTATCCATGCAAAATCACATGTTTTTTCGCCTGGATAATTCCAGCACCTCAAAATACGCAAAAATATAATTTTGTTTACTTTGACGATTGCTCAAGCGCACTGGAAGAATACGGCTAATACCGAGAACAGTCACCGCTGTCATCGCCACAACTTTATTTTACCGAATTGGATTTAACACATTTTGATGCGGCGCATGCGGTCGATTAAGCCTGCCGCCAGACGGCCCAGGCATTGATATTCAGATTGATCAAGCGCTGAGTTCCCGGCAAATTTGATCGTAATTCTTCTATTCACATCCGTTCCGTCCGCGTTTCCGTGCGGGCGGCTTTGGAATGTAGAATTCGCAGCGTATGGCTGACTTCATGCCAAGCAAGTCCGAAATTTATAATTTCAGGTGCGAGACCTGCTAGGTCTATTTAAGTAAAGACCCCTTTCGGGAGATGTTATTGCTCCACCCACGCCAGGTCCCGCGTACTGTTAAAGATTTCTTCACCGGCGCCATAGATTGAACCACGGAAGTAGTCCTGAATGAAGAAGGCATTGGATGCCATATACATCACGCGCAGCTTCGCTTCGTCAAAGTTGCGCCGCTGTGCACAGGTCTGACCGAATTCGGCACGCTCTTCCCATGTTTTCGCAGTCAACGCGTTATCAAAGGCTGTGTTGAAAGCATCGGCAGGATGCATACTGGCCGGCTTCGCGCCACCACAGATCAATCATTCCCCGGAGCTTATCCGGGTACTGCCCGGCAAGGTCGTTGGACTCGGAGAAATCCTCGTCCACATGGTACAGCTCTCATTTGTCTTCGACTAACAACTACCTAATACACTGAAAGCTTTTCTAAACTTGCCGGTGGGTCTCCTTGTTGTCAACGCTTGTTATAGCATTTCGGCTCAAATACTCGAGATTCTGAATCATAGCACTGAACGCCGTGCACACCTATCGATGCATTTTCATTAAACCACAAGCAAAATTATGTTAGTTCAACGCATCACTGTTACTTTTCAACAGTCAAAGTCTATGTACGGAAGCTAATTCTGTAAATCAGCCAATTTTACATGCGATCCAGCGTTGTCAACCTGCAGTTGATGATTTTATGTATCATTTGCAAAATAACCATGGTTTTTTATCAAATACCAACACTCCGAACCCTTAATATTAACGAAAAGGCATGGCTGTTATGTCCTCATTATTCGCAAATAATATCCTCACAAGGTATATATTTCCCCCGATCGCACGCGGCTCTCGTAGCCATTTAGTTTACAAAGCACGTAGGACGACACATAAACCACTTCAATTTAATACTTTCATCCGCCGATATACACAGCCGCCGATATACCGATACAATAAACATGTCCACAAAAAATGCACCTGGTTTTCTCTAGGTGCGTTCCTTACAGAAGGTACCGTAACATGAGTGGCTTATAGATTATTTATGTGTTTTATGCTAGTATAGCTATTAATTAAAAGGCTTTTTGCGTCACCTAATGGGCAAGCCTGTTCTGATAATCACTGTAGCAACAAACCAGAACAATAAACTCTCTCGCGAAAGGACAAAAGAATGCGTCTTGAACAATTTGAATATTTAATCGCCACAATTGAATATGGCAACATGCATGAAGCCGGCGCACGTCTGCATACATCAACGCAAAATATTTCAAAAGCGATCAAAGCGCTGGAAGCCGAATTGGGTGTTACGCTGCTATACCGCTCCAGATACGGCGCTTTTGCGACAGCGGAAGGCAAAGAGATTTATGAGCATGCGTTGGAGATCCAAAAGCATGTAAACGATATTCAAAACAAGTACCTCTTCGAAAAAGATACGTTCACAAGCAAATACACTAAAAATACGATTGTCAAGGTCAGCAACGTTACGGCCTTGTCGGGTCAACTGCAAAAAATCTACAGACAAATAAGAGATGACGTCAATATTCAGTTTTGCGAGTATGAGGGTAATGTCCTGAAGCTACTCTTTTTCAATCACGACCGTCGTATAACAGATGATGATTTTATTTTTTTAGCAAGCGGGAACCGATCCTTATCGGCTTTTTATAACATGCTGGATAATTATGATATTTATACGCTCAGCAAATCGTATTTGGGCGTCAATATCAACCGGAATCATCCGCTGGCACAAAACCCAACGCTGCCGCTAAAATGCCTCACGCAGATACCCCTTGTGGCTCTTCACGACACGCAGAACACAACGCTTCTATTCTCAACTATTTTAAGTGAAAACGGGTTTCTGCACGTCCCGAAACCGGTGTACGTTTCCAATCTGCGTGAAATGTGCGATGATTATATCGAAAAATACCAAGCCGCCATCATCACCTCCATTCCTGAATCGGAGGATTTACGTAACTTTCTGACGACGGAGCACACGGTGCTGATCCCATTCAAGGAGAAGATCGAGATCGTCTATCTTATGGCGTATCCGAAGGAACGCCCAATGTCGGCCAGCGCGGAATTATTTTTAAAGCAGGTGTTCGATCACTTCAAAAATCACACGAAAATGCATGCATAGTTGACAACTTCTATAATAACAGCAAATAATATCAAACCACCGGACGCTGGTCCGGTGGTTTTGTTTGATGCCGCAGTCATCTCCGCGTCGTCAACCAACAGTTGATCAATTTGGTTCTGTTGTAAAAAAGGTTGCTGGTCAGCGCTTAATAAATAAGATAATATAGTAGTATCTAGAAAATCAGCGATTTTCGGCTAACCTCTTGGGGCCAAGCCGGTTCAGTAAGAAGCGACACACTTTAACCAGAAAACAAAACGCCATGATTGTATGGGGGCGATGATTTATGGAAACAGCAATAATCAGTAATATTCAGGGGTACTCCATCCACGACGGGCCGGGCATCAGAACAGTTGTATTTTTTAAGGGCTGTACGTTGGCGTGTCAATGGTGCGCCAACCCTGAAAGCATCTCTGCACAGCCGCAGATCGGTTTTATCAAGAACTTATGCACTGGATGCGGCAAATGCTTTGAGGTGTGCCCAGAAAACGCTTTAACAACCGCCCCGGACAAACATCGCGTCGACTACAGCAAATGCACAGTATGCGGCAAATGCGTTGAAGCCTGCGCATACAAAGCGATGGTTATGTACGGCAAGACGATGAGCGTCGAAGAAGTGTTCGACGCAGTACGAAGAGACAAAATGTTTTATGAAACCAGTGGCGGCGGGGTCACCGTTTCCGGCGGGGAGCCGCTAATGCACGCCGGCTTTATCAAGTCTCTTTTTGAGATGTGCAAAAATGATGATATCAACACGTGTATCGAAACAGCCGGTTTCGTTGCGCCGGACGCTTTCGAAACCGTTCTGCCGGTGACAGACTACGTGCTGTTCGACTTAAAGCTTATGAACTCTGACGAGCATCTTAAATACATCGGCCAGCGCAACGAACAGATTCTTGCCAACGCCCGGCTGGTGGCTGAAAGCGGTGCGGACGTACTGTTTCGCATCCCGCTCATCCCGTCGGTCAATGACACCGACGAAAACATTAAGGAGACGGCAGCCTTTGTCAAAAGCATCCTGCCGCAGCCCAAGGTTCAGCTGATGCCGTTCCATCGCCTCGGCGACAGTAAATACAAGGCCCTCGGCATTCCTAATTTGTTCGCTGAGTGCCAGGCAATGCAGCCAGATGAGATCGAAAAAGTCAAACAAGCATTTATCAACGAGGGCGTTGAGTGCTCGATATCTAAATGACAAGGGGAAATACTACTATGAGTCAGATTACAATCAACGAAGAATTACTAAAGCAAATAGACGACATCGAGTTGAGCGACCGGATTAAGACCTGGAAAAAAGCGATGCAGTCCGCGCCGTGGAAACTGTTTGCGGAAAGAGAAAAGTATACGGTAGCGTCTTGGCACGAAACCGAGGGCGAGGACATCCAGATCCGCAGAGCGAAGCTTGTTAAAAAGGTCCTGGACAATGTTACAATCGACATCTTAGATTTCGACTACATCGTCGGCCGCTCGACGCCGAGCGTCATCGGGGCGTGCACCGCCATTGATGTCTGCGGCGACTACATCCCCGATCTCTGGAAAGACGGCGACGTTAACATGACGATGAACGCCGACGCGCAGCTGGACGCCGAAAGCCGTGAGATCCTGCGCGAGAGCGTACGCGTGTTCGGCGGAAAAACGGCACCGGAAATGGCCAACAAAGCCTGGGAAGACGTACTGGGCACCTGGCCCAAAGACGTCACCGACGCCAAAATCAAAGATCCGACGCTCGACGCCGGTATTTTTGGGCAGGTAACTTCTGTACCGATGTGGAGCAAGCTGATTTCCAAGGGTCTGCGCAGCTTCATCGAGGAAGCGCAGGGTCATATTGACGCGTTCATCGCGGAGCAGAACCCCGACATCGACAAGTTCTATTTCTGGCAATCCGCCATCATCGTATGCGAAGCGATCATCAATCATGCCAAAAGATACGCAAAGCTTGCGGCCGACAAGGCGAGCGTTGAGAAGAATCCTGAAAGAAAAGCGCAACTGAATCAGATTGCTGAAGCCTGCAATCACGTACCGGAATTCCCTGCGCGCACCTTCCATGAAGCACTGCAGTCGATGGCTATTATCGGCGCGTGCAAAGTGCTCGAACATCCGATGCACAACAACCCGCACTGGGGCCGCGGTGATCAATACCTCTACCCGTATTTTATCGCCGATATAAATAATAAGACGATCACCATCGAGCAGGCTGCCGAGCTGCTTAGTGAACTGATCGGCCGCTGGGGCACCCAGATTTTTGTCACAAATGAAACGCAGAAGGAATCGCATCAGGTGAACTTCGGGCTTAATAATGTTCTCTTGGGCGGCCTCAATCAAGAAAAGACAGATGCCTCTAACGAACTGAGCTACCTGTTCTTGCATATGGTCGGTCATCTTCAGCTGTCTTCACCGACGGTCGGCGTACGGTGGAGTACGCAAATGCCGGATTGGATGATGCGCAAGGCTATCGAGACAAACCTCAAAACAAAAGGCGGTATCCCGCTGTTTGAGAACGATGAAAACATGGTCAAGCATTATGTCGACGACGGGATTCCATATGAGGAAGCCTGCGAATGGTGCGGACTGGGCTGTGTGTATCCCTGCCTCCCCTCGCGCGCCGAGCACTACGGTGCTGAAGGTATCGGCGGCTACAATCTGGCGGCCATCCTGCACCTTGTCCTCCATAACGGCCGCGCGATTACCGGTAAGCTCGTCGGCCTGGAAACAGGCGACGTCGAATCGTTCAAGACGTTTGACGATCTCTACGAAGCGTTTAAAGCGCAGCATCGCTATGTCATGTACAGAAGCTTCTGGCTGGCAGCCATCGCGCGCAATGTACAGTCCAAATATATGCGTCTCCCCCTTGTTACGACGATTGGTCTTCAGGGCTGCATGGATATCGGACAGGATACACTGGTACCGCATCCCGACTTCTCGATGTTCGGCATCTCAGACCGCGCCGTCATCGACGTAGCGGACTCACTCGTCGCCGTCAAAAAGCTGGTCTATGATGACAAAAAGCTCACCCTAAGCGAGCTGATGGACGCACTGAACAGTGACTTCGCCGGTGCCCGGGGCGAAGAAATCCGTCAGATGTGCCTTGCGCAGCCGAAATTCGGCAACGACATTGACGAGGTCGACTTGATGGCCAAAACCGTCAGCGCCGATTCTGCGGATATCATCACGAATTATGACAACTCGCCGTTCCGCAATTATATGATCTCACGCGAAGGTCTTGCGTGGCATTACTTCGGCGGTCTGGGCGTCGGCGCGCTGCCGAACGGCCGCAAAGCACTCCAGCCGCTCAACGATGGTTCCGCGTCTCCCATGCGCGGTGCCGATACAAACGGGCCGACTGCCGTCATCCGTTCGGTGCTTAAAGCGGGCTTTGAGGATTCCTACGCACATGTTCTCAACCAGAAGTTTTCTGCGTCGCTTCTGTCGAGCGAGGAAAGCGTCGACAAGCTGCTGGCCTTTACAACGACGTTCTTTAAGAACGGCGGCACCCACATCCAGTACAACATCACGGATACAGAAGAGCTGATGGACGCGAAGGTCAAACCGGCCGAGCATAAAGATCTCATCGTCAGAATCGGCGGATTCAGCGCCTACTTCGTGCAGCTTTCGCCGGAAATCCAAGAAGACGTTATTACGCGCAGTGAGCAGATGCTCTAAGCTTAAGTTCACTTAAGCGACCCCTCATTACGAATTGGCCGGGCGGTATTAGATACCGCCCGGCCAATTCAGTGTTTTCCTTGTCTGCACAGGAGCCGATCACTCAGGCTCGAAATGCCGTTCAACAGCAATGCACTGACAGCATTCAGAAATGATTATTGTAAACCGATCAAGAGACAGAAAATTGAATATGCCAGCTTACTTCGGAAGAACTTGAAATCGCCAGAGAGGTTTCAAGTTCTTTTGGCACTGGGCCGGCGGCGTGAAAGCCGACAACTTGTTTGCTGGAACAATGCACCACACAAACCCGTACGCCGTCATAGGGTGCAACTAAAATCATCATTTACTCTCTGCGATTTTTTCCGCAAGATTGTTCAGGTAGACCCATCGCTCCATTTTATTCTCCAACGCTTTGTCCATTAGCTCTTTTTGTGCCATAAGTTCCTGTAGCTTTATATAGTCGCTGGCGTGCCGCTCCATTTGTGTGGATAATTCTTTAATGTCATTTTCCAGACCAGCGATATCGCCGTCAATTGTTTCAAACTCACGCTGTTCTTTAAACGAAAACCGAGGCTTCGTATTGCCTGATTTAACAGGCACTGAGGGTTCTCGTGCCTTTTTTTCGTTCACATCCGGTTCATCCGCTTTTGTTGCTTCAATATAATCCATAAAACAGCCAAGGTATTTTTTTATCGTCCCGTCACCGGAAAAATCAAACAGCGTATCGGTGACTTTGTCTAAAAAATACCGGTCGTGCGAAACGGCAATAACGGGTCCTTTAAAAGACTCCAGATAATCCTCAAGAATGCTGAGCGTCTGTATGTCCAGGTCGTTCGTCGGTTCGTCGAGAAGCAGTACATTTGGCGCCTGCATCAGTATCCCCACAAAAAAGAGGCGGCGCCGCTCTCCGCCAGAGAGCCTACCGATCGTATTCCACTGTACATCTGGCGAGAATAAGTATTTCTCCAGCATCTGCGAGGCTGTGAGCAAACCGCTGGATGTTTCAAACGTGCTGGCGATTTCTTTAATATAATCGATCACCCGCATATTCAGATCCATTTCCTCCGTGCTTTGCGCGAAATAGCCGAGCCTTACCGTTTCACCTCTCACAACACTACCGCTTTGCGGTGTCAAAATACCGGCAATAATGTTAAGCAGCGTGGATTTACCGCAGCCGTTTTTCCCGATAATTCCAATTCGATCATTCCGAAGGAGAATATGATCGAAGTGACTGAACAACTGTTTCGCGCCGAAACTAAACGAGATATCGTTGATTTCAATCGTTTTTTTGCCTAATCTTGACGACAACGAGCTCAGCTCCAGCTTTGTCGCCTCAGCTGGACCGTTCATTTCGCTAAGCGCCTCAAATCGGGCTATTCTGTCTTTGCTTTTTGTCCCTCTGGCACGAGGCCCAGATTGAATCCATTCAAGTTCTTTGCGAAGGATGCTCTGCCTTTTACGCTCTGATCCGAGCTCGTTTTCCTCGCGCTGCGCTTTGAGCATCAGATATTTCGAGAAATTTGCTTTGTAGCTGTACAGTCGACCGCGTTCAATTTCAACGATCCTGTTTGTAATCCTGTCTAGAAAATAGCGGTCATGGGTAACCATAACGATCGCCCCGGTGAATCTGATTAGGTAGTTCTCAAGCCACTGGATCATATCCGTATCGAGATGATTCGTCGGTTCGTCTAAAATCAGTACATCACAGGGGTGGATTAAGGCGCTGGCGATTGCCACACGTTTTCTTTGTCCACCGGATAAACTCCTGATCGGCTTGTCCAATTCGTTTATCCCAAGCTTTGTCAGGATGGCTTTTGCCTCAAATTCGTTTTCTGCCCTTAGTTCCGGCACATCAGCAAACACATGCTCCAGGACTGTCAGCGCATCATCCCACACGGGATTCTGCGGCAGGTATTGAACACGCGTATTCGCGTATTTTACGACATTCCCATCATCCGGTTCTTCAGCCTGAGCAAGGATTTTCAGAAATGTAGATTTACCAGTCCCGTTCACCCCGATAACACCGATTTTATCGCCCCGCTCGATGTAAAGCGAGACATCGTTCAGCAGCACTTTTTCACTGTAGCTTTTTTTAATTTTCTCTGCAGATAAAAGCATAATCGCTAGACCCTTAATGTGAATTTATTATCATCGTTATTAATAACGTGGCTTACGCTTCTTTTTTTGACCGTACCCGGAGTAGCTCGCTCCGCTGCGGTACGTTTTGGGTCGGGTGTTTGATTTGGGTCTGGCGGTAGATTTTTGCCGCTGCTCAAACGGCTCGATCGCAGCGGCTGAAACAACGCTGGCAAAATGGTGCTGAATAGCAGCCGCGGCAATATCCTGATGCGAATATCCCAGCTCAGCGAGCTGATCGACAACCGTCTTATAGAGGTCCTGCGGCGTGGTTTTCAATACCTCTTGCATTTCAGAAGTCATTTTCGCACTACTCAGCTTTTTCATCGCGTCGGTAGAGGGTAGCTCCGTGCGTTTAATCTCGGACTTTGTATCCGAGGCAATACCCCGCATGGTCGCGACCTCTCTTCTTCCACTGCAAAGGGTGATAGTGCGTCCAGATTTTCCGGCGCGCCCCGTCCTGCCGATACGATGGACGTAGAATTCAGTATTTGCCGGGATATCATAATTAATGACAAATTCCACATCACTGACGTCAATACCTCTCGCTGCAATATCAGTAGCAAGCAGGATTGAAGTCCGCCCCTGTTTAAAGCTTTGCATTGCAGCTGTTCTTTGGGCCTGCTTTATGTCGCTATGGATGCTTTGGACGCTGAAATTCATGCCGGTAAGCCGCTCGTCCAGCTCATCCACCATCTTTTTTGTGTTGCAGAAAACAATGGCTCGTTTAGGCTCGTACATACTTAGAAGCGCCGCCAGCGCATCTTTTTTTCTGTCATGCGGCACGTCGATATAGCTCTGCTCGATATCTGCGATCGTTACCTGACCTTTGTTGATTTCAATCAGCTGCGGATTCTTTTGGAACTGCTCCGTCAGCCGCAAGATGGCAGGCGGCATGGTGGCCGAGAACAGTACGGTCTGACGGTCCTCCGGCGTATCCATCAAAATAGTTTCAATGTCCTCCTTGAAGCCCATATTCAGCATTTCATCGGCCTCATCCAGGATGATCATTTTTAGATTTTTCAGCTTGATTGTTTTACGCTGCATATGGTCCATAACACGTCCAGGCGTTCCTACAACAATATTACACCGCCGCAAACGGATGCACTGCTTGTCAATGGGGGCGCCGCCGTATATCGCAACAGGACTGATACCGGTTTTGAACCGTGCGACCTTCCGTATTTCATCGGTAACCTGCTGCGCGAGCTCCCTCGTCGGACATAATATCAGCACCTGAATTGTGGTTTTTTCTTCATGGGTGTCAACGCGTTCGATGGCGGGAATCGCAAACGCAACGGTTTTCCCCGTGCCGGTCTGAGAACGCGCAATGACGTCAACGCCCGTTCTGATCAGGGGTATGGCCTCCGATTGTACTTGTGTTGCAACGTCAAAGCCCATCGCCGCAATGCCATGTTCTACTTTAGACGTCAGATTCAGCTGTGAAAATGGAATTTTCTCCATGTGTACCTCATTTCATATAAACAAAAAAACGAGACAGAATGCCTCGCTTAAATAAAACGGCTTATTTGCACCACTAATATATCAATAACGGCGTATACTGTCAATTATATTCATCTGACGGTGATGTAAATAGTATGTGCGTATTCAGGACAAAACCATGTGGAAGATAACGGCGTTGTTCAACTATCAACATTTCGTATTACAATTGATACAATATATTCCGCTCCTTTTTCTTCTTCAATACGCTTTAACATCATCCGTCTCGCGTTGCCCATCATAAACATCATGCGCCACGCGTATAGGCGTTTTTAGTTTGCTCATTTAGTGCATGATAACGCCGGATATTTTACAATCTGTTTGTTGAAGGGCTCAATTCGGTATCCACGAAAATTTGTAGATGGTGTTCTCCGGCATAGCCAAAACGGGCGCGGCGTCCATCTCGAAGATTCCATCAAGACCTTTTTCTATAGCGGCGAGATGGAAATGGCAGGCCGCGATGCCCATGTCGAGGCTCTGCATGTCGAAATTGAATGCGCCGCCGTAACCCGGCGTTTTCTGCTCAAAAAAATGGTATCGGCCTGATTCCATGACGATCCGCCAGGGCTGTTTGTTTGAGGCTGATGGCCCAAGACGTACCATCTCGAGGGGAAAAGCATACGGGCCGGCCTTTTCCGGCAAAAGCGGCGACGTAAATGCGCCGTCAAAAAACAGCGTTTCCCACGGCTTGCGTGAGTCGGCACGGATAAAGCCGCGCACAAGATTTTCGCGCAGGCTTTTCTTCTCAAAATAGCCCACCGGTGAAATGGCGGGCATAAGAGCGTCCCCCGATTCGCCCAGCGCCTTCCTGAATTCGGCGCGGTTGAAGGTCCCGCCGAGCCAGCAGGTACCGAGCCCCAGCGTCGTCAAGAACAAAATCAGCTTTTCAAATTCATACCCGATAGCCTCAATGGCATAGGAACCCTCTGCGGCAACGGCAGCAATAAAGGTGGCTGCGCCCTTGATCATGCCATAGGTACCCAGCTTGGCGCCGCCTGCCGCAAGCTCTGCCTCAATCAGTGAAAACGACGGTTTTGCCGAGAAAGGACTGGAGAGCGTCTCGATATATGCTGCTATTTCCTCTTTCACCTGCTTCGTGATCGGCTTATTACTGTAGGTGCGCACCGAATATCGCCGCCTGACGATCGCTTCCAACGGTTCCCGAAAAATCATGGATATCCCTCCAAAAGTCGATGTTAAACATCGCAGCTGCTGCCGAATTCCAACGTTGCCTATCATGGCATAACAGGATAGCAGTCCTGTTTAGATGCCAGACAAATTCCTATAGATATTGCGAACTCATAATAAGCTTCTCTTATCTGTCGGGCACAACCTCAGTAGGTGCTTATCGGCAGCGACTCATCGTCCTGGCCTTTTTCGATCGAGCGAATAACGATATAGTAGCTGTAGCCTGCGTTTACAGTAACGCGGATTCTATCGCCAACCTTATGGCCCATCAGCGCCTTGCCTAATGGCGACAGCGGGCTAATGATGCCCTTCAGCGCGTCCTGCCGCAATGTGGTTGTAATTCGTATTGTTTGTGTCTCGTCATCTTCTTCAAAAAACACTTCCACCGTATCGAACAGCCCGACTTCTTCGGCCTTTGACTCTCCAGATACGACTTTAGCCGTCTTAATCATTTTTTCCAAATACCTGATACGGCTGTCGTTCCTGTTTTTTTCGCGCTTGGCGGCCTTGTATTCGAAGTTTTCACTTAAATCACCAAAGGCCCTAGCCGTTTTTACATCCTCAAGACATTCGGGCCGCACAACTTTGACCCGGTAGTCGATTTCTTCCTGCATTTTCTTAATATCAATCACTGTGAGCTCGTCGTACATATAAACGCCTCTTATTTTCGTATTATGGATAAGGCTCTACTCCTTATAACACGGTGCTTTACTGCATTATCTCGTGCGACGATGAAATCAACGCGAGCTTTTCGGCATGGCTGAGCTTTTTGAGCGCAGCCTCTCGCTTGAGCGCCTCGCTTTTTGTCGGGAATCGCTGCGCGAAAACCAATTCAACAGGCAATCTGGAACGCGTATATTTTGCACCGCGTCCGCTGTTATGCACGTCGGCGCGGCGGGTGGGGTCGGTGGTATATCCACTGTAAATCGTGCCGTCGGCACAGCGGAGCATATACGCGTAATATTGCGGCTCTCTCATGATTTTGGGTTTCACTGCTTGGCGCTCCTATTCTCCGGCAAATGGGCAAGCGCTATTTTAACCAGCATCTTCATCCTCTGAATTTACCTTATTGCGGATCCTCAGCCTGTTAATCAACTTAATCATCGTTCCCGAAGTATGAAATCACACCAGTGGAACATCTTATTGTCCCACAGATGTGCGTATAATGCAATCTGCCGCCACTCGTTTTAATCGCATGCAACGTCACAATTAACAGCAATAATGGTTGACGGGCTAATGTCTCAATTACATCACGCGCGGATTTCATTTGATACGTGTTCGAGTGTATCGCGTGCTACGCCCGTGGCGGCAGACGCAACAAGATCCGGCTCATAAAGAGCCGGATCTTGTTGCGTCTGGGCGCGGAAGGACTGAGTCTAACACCGCTGTGTTTTTCGCTAAACCCGTGTTTTTCAGCTTTGACGCAACGATGCCGCTTTTCAAGCGCAGGTTCTATAATTGTCGAGGCCGAATCTTGAAAAAGCACTGCAGGCTTCCACAAAAAATACGGCAGTTGTTCGGTGGCTTTAATTTTTTTTATAAGTATGATATATTGGCGACTATATATGGTTAAAGGCCTGTTTGCAAACGACGCGAATATGCCAAACAAACATCTAAGATTTGAAGCAAAAAACCGCGGAGGTGATACCTTGAAGATTATTGTTGCTGGCGGCGGAAAGGTCGGCGGGGCATTGTGCTTTGATTTGGCGGCGGAAAATCATGACGTCGTACTCATTGATATAGATCCACGGGTTGTTGAACACTATAGTTCCGGAGATATCTTCGGGATCGTCGGAAACAGCACCAATTTAGATATACAGCGCGAAGCCGGCGTACCCGGGTGCGATGTGTTCTTGGCTGTAACAGATACCGATGAAATTAATATTATTGCCTCCATTTTTGCGCGTAAGCTGGGCGCTAAAGCGACCTTGGCACGCGTACGGAATCCAGAATACTCACGCGATCTCGAGTTTGTTCAGGAGCGGGTCGGCATTTCGATGATGGTGAACCCTGAACTGGAGACCGCACGATCCATTGCAAAAAGCATTCAGTTCCCGTCCGCGATCGGTATCGAAACGTTTCTGGACGGGCACGTTCAGATGGTTAACGTCCGGATCGTCAAATCCAGCACGTTAATCGGCCTGCAGCTGAACGATTTCCGCAAAATGTATGGAACGATCCTTGTCTGCGTTGTCCAGCGGGGTGCCGACAGCTTCATCCCGGGCGGTAATTTCACGCTCCGGGAAGGTGATTTGCTGCACGTAACAGGCAAAGCAAAAGACCTGGATGCCATCTATAAGGCGGCAGGTTGTTTAACTAAAAAAATCCGCTCGATTATGATTATAGGCGGCGGCCGGATCACGCGGTATCTATTAAAGCTGCTGAGCCAGCAAGGCAAGGAAATATGCGTCATCGATCATAACGAGTCGGCAGCCGAAGCCATGGCGGCACAATATCCGAAAGCTAAAGTCATTGTTGCGGACGGAACAGACCAGTCGATCCTCATCGAGCAGCACATCGAGCATTACGACTGCTTCATTGCGCTGACCGGTATTGACGAAGAGAATATTGTAACGTCACTGTTCGCCGCAAAGAAAAACGTCCCGAAAATCGTGACGAAAGTCAATCGTCGTCAGCTCCTTGATATTTTCGGCGATTTGGGTTTGCAGACGATCGTGACGCCGACGCGCCTTGTATCCAACAGCATTGTTCGCTTTGTCCGTTCGATGCATAAAACACTTGGCTCGAAAGTAGAAGCCGTATACAGAATCGGTGACGGCAACGCGGAGGCGCTGCAGTTTGAGGTGCTCAACGACAGCCCGGCAACAGGCGTCCCGCTCAAAGACTTGAAGCTGAAAAAGAACATTCTGATTGCGTATATTATCCGCAATCACAAGCAAATATTCCCGACCGGCAACGATGAAATCCGCCCGGGCGATCACGTGATCGCCGTGACAACACACGGGCGTTTTGATGAAATAGACGACATGCTTATGGGTAAGGCTAAGTAATGAACAAGGGCGTTGTTTATTACGTTATCAGCCGGATGCTGCTGGTTGAAGCGGGGCTGATGCTAGTCCCGCTGATTGTCGGGCTGATTTACCGCGAAAGTATGCAAACGATCGGCAGCTTTTCAATCACGATTGCCGCGTTATTGATTATTGGCCTCGTATCCGGCGCCAAGAAGCCGCGGAACATGAACCTCTATATCAAAGAGGGGCTTGTCATTGCTTCTTTGTCCTGGATTGTTTTATCAATCTTCGGCTGTTTGCCATTTTTCATCAGCGGCGAGATCCCCTCCTTTGTGGATGCGTTTTTTGAATCGAGCAGCGGCTTCACCACGACCGGCTCATCGATTCTAAGCAACATCGAAGGGCTCAGCCATTCCATGCTTTTCTGGCGCAGCATGACGCACCTGCTCGGCGGCATGGGTGTCTTGGTGTTTGCCTTGGCGCTGATGCCGAGTATGACGTCCGACAGCGTGAACATCATGAAGGCCGAGGTACCCGGCCCGGTGTTCGGCAAGGTTGCGTCCAAGCTTAAAGACAGCGCCCGGTTTTTGTATATCATCTACCTGGCGATGACGCTCACACTCATCCTCCTGCTCATGCTGGGCGGAATGGATTGGTTCGATGCGTCGATCCACGCGTTTGGCACAGCCGGTACCGGCGGATTCAGTAATAAAAACATTAGTGTTGCCTACTTTGACAGCGCTTATATCCAGTACGTGCTGAGTTTTGCGATGGTGGCGTTCGGCGTTAACTTTAACCTCTACTACCTGATTGTCATCCGGCAAGCGAAAAAAGCACTTAAAAACGAGGAGCTGCGCTGGTATTTCCTCATATTGCTGACGGCCATCATCTTGATCGTCCTCAATACGCTCGGGCAATATGATTCGTTTCAAAAACAAATCCGCGAGGTGTTTTTCACCGTATCGTCGATCATGACGACGACCGGCTTCACTATCATGGATTTCAGCGGTTGGCCGCTGCTTTCACGGACACTGCTGCTGCTGCTAATGTTTATCGGCGCAAGCGCCGGCTCAACCGGCGGCGGTATCAAAGTATCGCGTATTGCGATACTGATCAAAACGGCCGTCGCCGAAGTGTTCAAGTCCAAAGAGCAGCGCCAAATGCTGAGCATCAAGTTCGACGGTGCGCTCGTAGACCGCCCAATCGTCCGTTCCGTCACCCGTTATCTGCTCGTCTATATCGGTACGTTTATCGGGCTGGTGCTGATCGTCAGCTTGGACGTATCCGATTTTGAAACGGCATTCAGCGCCGTCGCTGCGACGTTCAACAATATCGGTCCGGGATTTGGCGCCGTTGGCCCGTCTTCTAATTACGCACAGATGACGGGTTTATCGAAAATCGCCCTTTCCCTCGGCATGATCGTCGGGCGTTTGGAGCTATTTCCGGTTCTTGTGCTGTTCCTCCCGTCTACCTGGCGCAAACGCGGCTAAAATAGAACGCGCGCCCAAGTTATGGCGTGTAAAACACGTCGGGTGATACGTTTCACCGTCTCCGCACAATCAAGCTATAAAGCACCCGATATCCTTTTATATTTCAAGGATATCGGGTGCTTTTTGCATGCGTCTGCGTTACTTCCTATACACTGCTCGGATTGAGCTTGAGCATCTCGTATGTGATGAGTATACTCATGCGCACATGATAGTCGTCAAGGTTGATATTCAAAATTTCTTTTATTCGGTTAATTCTGTAGACAAGATTGTTGCGTGACATGAAGGCCGCCTTCGCCGTATTGCCGGCATGTCGCTCATTGGTCAAGTACAGGTACAGCAGGCCGAAGTTATCCGTCCGATGATCCGCATCATAGCTGCGCAGCATCTTCAGCCATTGATATGGCTGTCCGGAAGCCAGAATGTCCATATTGTCCTGTTCGGAAAGGAGCATATAGAAGTAGTAATCCTCGTAGTTGAAAAATGGTCCTCCGAACACTTCAGCTGGCGAAAAGCTGATCAGCCGACGGCCATATTTAATGGCGAGCGTCGCGTACTCGAACACCTGCCGGATTTCAGTCAAGTCGGAAAACACCGGGCTTATGCCACAGCATAACCCATTTGCTTCTATGATTTCTGAAAGCTGTTGCCGGCATTTGTCAATCTGCGCGGCGATCTCACCTTCCGTATCGCATATTAGAAGCAGCAGCGCGTGATGATAGACAACAATCTTCATATCCGGCAGCAGCGACTGTACCGTTTGCGCGATAATACCTGCCGGTTGCCCCGGATTTTTCATGGGTACGAGCTTAAAAAGGCAATAGCTGCCGTCCAGCGGCATGCCAATCTGTTCGATTCGGTCGGCGATGACATCGGCAGGCAGCTCGGCATTATCGAGAATATGGGTAATCATCGGGTCATAAACACGGCTGCCGTCCTGCCTTTGCTGCCAGTCTTTATCAATATACGCCGCAAGATGATCAAGCAGGATGTTGAATAGATCGATCAACCCGTGTGATATCGGCCGATTATTGCATATCATCGCAACATGCGTGAAGTATGTCCCGCCGTATTTAAATATCTTGCTGACAACCGGATACGACGACGTGATCTGCTCAAGATCATACAGCAGACCTTCGGTGCTCTCCCACAGCTGATAACGGCCATGCTCTTTGAAGCGGCGAATCGCGTCCTCTGAATGATAACCATTTGCAATCAGCGCGTTTGAGACAGGATCGTCTATCGGGATATTGGGGGTATAGGACATAAGCGACAGTGACGAGTCGGAAATTGTTATGAAATTTTTAATAATCGGCTCGCTTAGTATAAGCAGTTCGTGGATCGGCTTCTTCTTGATAAACGCTTCAAGCATGTTGTATTGCCAGGTAATAACCTGAATAAATACATCGTAAACAACTGAAAATAGCTTTGTTACAGGCATATTTTCATTAACCACGACGATGTTTTTCATCAGTTCTTCCGTTTCGTCGATGCTATTAAACCGATCGCGCAGGCAGACAAAGACGACGTCAGCATTGTCCCGCGTCAGCTGGAGCGCTTCGCTCAGCCGGCATACATACAAGTGATCGCTGTGCAGCGCCTTGTCGTCTTGCTGCAGCACGTTGACCCGCTCAAAGTCACGCGTCGTATCCAGGGCGATGTGCTCGATATTCATATCCGACAACGCATCCAAAATGATGTTAAGTGTTACCGTCATTTTTCGGTATTCTCCATCTCTATTTATTCAAAGTCCCAAGGATCGGCGCCAGCCTCACGGTGCGCGCATCGGCTATACTTGCGATATTTCGCAATATACGCGCCTCTTTATTTGCATATTTGACAACTCTGGCGCAAGTTATATGTTCTCAGGCTATGTCGCAGCCCTCTGCAACGCATGCGTTTGCCATTATCGCACAAAGACAAACACTATTTAATTATTATCAAACGTAGACACAGATGTCAATCCATCGTATAATTAATTTTGGTAAAACATCGACGTTGCAATGCCTATCGGCATGTTCCTCGCTTTAAATAATAAATTATATACTAAGGAGAATATACAATGCTAAACGCAAAGCAGAATTTTCTTGAAACAGTCAAGCCGGACGGCAAACCCGACAGACTCGTCAAACAGTTTGAAGGCACCGTCTTCCTTCCCGGCGACCCTGTTGGCAACTTTGTGCGCGGCGAGCGCTATGCCGGTATGGATCCGCTTACTGACAAGTGGGGTACCCAAATCATCTGGCCGGCCGATGTCGTCGCCGCGATGCCGCACGTCACCAACGAGACGAAGGTCGTACGCGACGTGACGTCTTGGCGCGATTTTACGAAAGTGCCGGATCTGGTTGCCAATTGTTCCGATCAGCAGCTTTGGATACCTTATCTGGAGCGCATTGCCGAGGTTGACCGGGAAAATAATCTCATTATGGCGTTTGCCCCGACAGGTCTTTTCGAAAGACTGCATTTTTTAATGGGCTTTGAGGATATGTTCATCAACTTCCTGACCGAGGAAGAAGCTATGGCCGACCTGTGCGCGGCGATCGGCGAATACCGTTATAACGGCATGAAGCTCATCGCCGATATTGCCAAACCCGACATTATGCTTTCTCACGACGACTGGGGCAGCAAGACAAACCTGTTCGTCAGCCCGGATGTCTGGCGCGAATACATCAAGCCCAATTATGTCAAGGCCTATAAATATCTCAACGATAGCAATGTCTTAATCATGCACCACGCCGACTCATTCCTTGAGCAGATCATCGAGGATATGGTTGAACTGGGCATCGATATATGGCAGGGTGCTTTGCCTCAAAACGACCTTAAAAAGATCCAGGAGCAGCTCAACGGCCGCATGACGCTTATGGGCGGTCTGGAAGCCTCAATTGTCGATCGCGAAGACAGTACGGAAGAAGAAATTCGAACCCACGTGCGTAAAGTCTGTGAAGATTTCGGGCCGGGCGGTCACTTCATCCCCTGCATCACCTACGGCGGCCCGGGCTCCATCTATCCGCAGTGTGACAAGTTCGTTGACGACGAGATCGATCGCTACAACAAGGATGTCTACGGCATTTAAGCTCGATCCTTTGCGCCGCACAGGCAAGAAAAACAGATTTTATGGCGCTGCAGTAAATATAGCCGCGAGATGCCTCACGGTTGAGCATTATTAGATTAAACGATGCCTTGCATCGAATGACGGCAGGAATACCGTAAAAAAACACCTGATTTTATACAAAATCAGGTGTTTTTTGTCGCTCCGCTTCACCGCCAACGCAGCAGGGTCTCTGGCCGCGCATTGAAATCGATCGGATGCGAACAACGCGCCCTATTAGAACATATAAGGTCTATGCGGCGATGCAGAAATCAGCGGATGATGATATTTATTAACTGCCAACGCTTTTAAACGAAGCGCGCCGAATATACCGCCAATTCAGGCAGTCTCTTTATCGATACGCGTATTACTGTAATAACTGACCATTGCGCCCACTACACCCTGCATAAAAATTGTTGCTGGATATGCGAATTTTCATATGGTATTATGACGGTAAATGTAAACGTAAAAAGTATGATTGGAGGATCCCATGGCGAAAGCATATAAAGATCTCCGCGAGTTTTTGGCCGAGCTTGAAAAAGAGGGGCAACTCATACGCATCAAGGAGACGGTGAATCCCGAGCCTGACATCGCCGCCGCGGGACGCGCCGCCGCGAATCTGAAAAACAGTCCTGCCGTCCTGTTTGAGAGCGTATGCGGATACAAGCACAGCGTCGTGACAAATGTCCACGGCTCATGGCAGAATCATGCGTTGATGCTGGGTCTGGATAAAAATACGCCCACGAAAGAACAGTTTTACGAACTCGACCGTCGGTGGGATAAGTTTCCCGTCCCGCCGAACATCGTCAAACGTGAAGACGCCCCGTGTAAAGAAAACAAAATAACGCGTGATATTAACTTGTTTGAGATTCTGGCGCTGTACAGAATCAACGAGCAGGACGGCGGTTTTTTCTTATCGAAGGCTTCCGTCGTTTCCGGCGACCCGGAATTTCCCGACGATATGAATAAGCTCAACGTAGGTACCTACCGCATTCAGATCAAGGACAAAGATCGCGTCGGCATTCAGGCGCTGGCATTCCACGATCTGGCGCTTCAGCTTGAAAAGGCCGAGCGGCAGGACAAACCGCTGCCTGTTGCCATCACGCTTGGCAACGCCCCGCTGGTTACCTTTATGGCCAGCACGCCCGTCAGCTATAACCAGAGCGAATACGAGTTTGTCGGCGCGCTGCAGGATGGCGTCCCGGCCGACATCGTCCAGGCTGAAACGGCGGCGCATCTATATGTGCCCGCCGGGGCGGAAGTCGTTCTGGAAGGCTATATTATTCCCCGACGACGCGTTGTCGAAGGGCCGTTCGGCGAGTTCCCCGGCACATATTCCGGCTCGCGGCTTCAGTGTGAGATTCAGATCACCTGCATCACACACCGCACGAACCCCATCTTCGAAAACTTATATCTGGGCATCCCTTGGACGGAAATTGATTACCTGATGGCGCTGAACACCAGCATCCCGCTGTACAAGCAGCTTAAGGAATCCATGCCGGAAGTCGTCGCCGTCAACGCGATGTACACGCACGGCATGGGCGTCATCATCTCCACAAAATGCCGCTTCGGCGGCTACGGTAAGGCCGTGGCGTTTCGGCTGCTATCCACCCCGCATGGGATGCCGTATTCAAAAGTGGTCATCGTCGTGGACGAATTCGTCGACCCCTTCAATCTCGAACAGGTCATGTGGGCCGTCACGACGCGCGTCCGCCCGGACAAGGATGTGTCGATCATCGAGAACTGCCCCGGCATGCCGCTCGACCCGTCGAGTTATCCGGCGGGCATGCACAGCAAAATGATCATCGACGCGACCACGCCCGTTCCGCCCGAGCCGAACTATCGGGAAACGGAGCTGCTGATGCCACCGAAAGATACGGAAAAGTGGGAAGAAATCATCCGTAATCTCGTTAAAGAAATCAAGTCTTGAGGAGGAACTCCGATATGAAATGTCCGCGCTGTGACAGCGATCAGGCCAGAATCATGGTCACATCCCCCGTCGGCAACGAGTGGACGGTATACGTTTGCGAGAAGTGCTGGTATTCCTGGCGTTCAACTGAAAATATCGATGTATTGCCGAAATTCAAGCTCAATGACGATAAAATCGCCCAAATGGGCATGATACCACCCATCCCGCCGCTGACAAAAGGCTGAAGTATACATCCTGCGGCAATCGCAAATTCAAAAAGCCCGCAATCGGAAAAGTGAGTTGATAAAGATGAGTACAAGTAATAGTAATCTGATGTTCAACATCATTGCGCCGATTTACGGCTTATTCTATAACCACCAAAAAAGTCGTTTTGCAAAGGTGATCGCCGGTGTCAGGAGCCAACTGGACTTAACCGCCTATAAAACGATACTGGATGTCGGCTGCGGTACCGGCGCACTGTGCACCGTCTTGAACGCAATGGGTTTGTCGGTAACAGGTATGGATCCGGCTGAAAAAATGCTGAACATCGCGAAAAAAAAGCTTAAGGGCGAGCCTGTTCAAATACTGCAGGCGAGCATCCTCGATCCTCTGCCTTTTGGAGACAAATCGTTTGATCTTTCCATTGCTTCTTATGTGGCGCATGGGCTGCAGAAGAGTGACAGAAAACGCATGTATATAGAAATGAGCCGGGTAACAAAAGAGTATGTGATTATTTATGACTACAATAAAAATCGCAGCTGGCTCACTTCTGTCATTGAATGGCTTGAGCGAGGCGACTACTTTCGTTTTATCAACGAGGCGGAAAGCGAAATGAAGAGCTGTCTGGCTGAAATGACCGAATGTTTTTCAAGCGTAGAAGTCGTTAATGTGGATGTGCGTGCGGCCTGGTATATTTGCACACCGAAGTAGTTTTCGTGTTGACGAAATAGGCCGTTGACGCCGCAGGCGCCGTTACGCCTCATGATTTCGGCCCTGCATCCGTAACAAAATAAACACCTAAAATCAGTTGATTTTAGGTGTTTTACTGTTTCTATATACTTTTAAAATACGTGATGCAGCAGCGGCCCGAATAAAATAACCGGGCGTTCGCTTTGCCGTTTAAAATCAGGTCTTCCATTTGGCGACACGATCGGCGCACGATGCCGATGCTGCTTAGATATGCATCCTTCTATGCCATTCGTTTTTGATCTCTTCTCCCTGAAAAATAAATATCGCGGCAAGGAAGATGACACTTGCTGCAATGCATATGACAGATGGGTATAATGCATTCACCCAGCCAAACAGGATAAAAAGAATCGGCAGGACGCCAAACAACCCATCCAGCAGCGCGTACATAATATAATCTGTGATACTAAGCTTCATAATCTTCGCCGATATATACATAACCAATTCGGCCGAAACATAGACGGTTGGGATTAAATAATCTATCGACCAGCCCTTCCAGCCCGTCTGCCAATCCCACAAAACCGACAGCAGCGTTACAATCGTCACCTGCCACATGATCGTTTTAGGTATGCTATGCCGCTTCCTGACAACTACAATTAACCCCAGCCACATACTGACAAGTCCAAAAACCACAAATAAAGGCCAGTTAAAATCAGTAGGAAATATCATCCGGATAGCAAAGCTGGCAACGGCTGCCGCAAAGGATATAAACACGAGTATCCTTATTGCGACATGTTTCTCAAAAGCAGGTGGTATGGTCGGGAAGATTTCTTCCCGGCCTTCATCACAATCGGATTGTGAAAGCGTGCTGCCGCATAACACGCATCGTTCCTTAACGCCTCGGCTGTAAACCCGGCATTGCTGACAGTACAGCATACATTCTGTCCTTTCGTTAGAAGCTGGACGCTATTTCTATGTTTATTCCATAACCTGAAAGCAAGCGAAAAAAGTTCCGCTGTATATCCGTTTCAAGATACGGGGAGGTAATACTCACGACCAAATTATCACCGTAGGAGCACAGGGTCATTTGAGGCCGCGGTGCGCTTGTGGAAACGGAAAATTGACGGATATAAGGCGCAAATTCCAAGGGCATGGATATCCTGCCGATATTCGATATGTTGGAGGTCGTCTGCCTTACCGCCTTTTTGACGACCCTGCGCGCGACGAAATCTTTAATCGGCCGCGGAACGATCCTAGCAAGCAGATTATGCTCAATAGACATGTATTTGTTGAGCTGGTAGTCTAGTTGTTCAATCGTCAGCGCTTTCTTAAAGCCTTCGCGCAGACCCTCCAGCACCTTGTCGACGTCGTCGGTACCATCAACGTGATAACTGACATTAACAAAACTAAAAAAATTCCTTACCGTAATCGATTCATAGTATTGGCGCAGATCAACCGGGACCGTGAGCACGACAGGATATTTTCTGCCTCGTGCGTGCATGCCTTTACTGATCGCGCAAACAAATAGTGTCGCCAGGAAAACTGTTAATGTCGCGTTCTTTTTATGCGCTTCATTTAATACTTCCTTCGCGGACATGGCCCCTTCGACAACATTCATTCTGTTATCGGCAAATCTCGTGCCATGAATTTGATAGGCTCTCGTCTTAAGCTGATCGGCCGGCTTCTTTTTCTTAATGTCTCCAGCAAAGTGTTTACCGAAACTATCATCCATCAGCCCACTTAAAGACGCATTATCTGCTGTCGGCACAGCGTTTTTAAACCTTTGTTTATCCATGAGTGTCATATAGTAATATATCAGCAGCTGAAGAAAGCGCAGCGCACCGGTACCGTCTGAAAGCGCGTGAAATACTTCAAGATTTATCCGGCACTCAAAGTAAGAAACCCGAAATAACAGCTTGTCCCTGTGCCCCACGTAGATTGGCGCACACACAGTATTTGCTTCCGCTTGAACCTCCGGCCTAATTTCGCTTCGCTCCATATAATACCAGAACATGCCTCTTCTCAGGACCGATTTATAGACAGGGATGTCGTCAATCGCCTGCTCAAGCGCTTGTTGCAGTAGCGCCGGTTTGATCTCCTCAACAAGCTCGCAAGCAATCCGAAACACCTTCGGATCTTTCATCGTCCATGTTGCGGGGAAGATTTTAGAGGCGTTTTCCAGCCTTGACCAATCCGCGTATTTATGATTTTTCATATGTCAATCTCATTCCGTTGTATCGTCCGGCTCACACGGATTTTTATCGCTACTTAAAAATCCGTTGATGCTTTCAAAACACTTCACAACCGCGTTTGACCACTTGGGAAGCGCTAAAAATCCATGCAAAGCGCCTTCTATTCGGCAAATGCTGACGTCATTGTTAAAATCCTTCAATCTATTTCCATAGGCCTCGCCCTCATCTCGGAGGGGATCGTATTCCGCTGTAATAATGAGCGTTTTGGGTTGGTTTAACAAATTTTCCGCCAATAGCGGCGCAACATACGGGTTATATTTATCTTCCTTGTTCCGAATGTACAAATCAAGATAGTTTTGTATTTTCTCTGCCGTCAGTAAATAGCTGGATCCGTAGTCATGCACGGAGGGAAACGGCGAATGCTCACTATGGTCATAATATGTGGCAGGGTAAATCAGGATCTGTTTATCCGGCCATGACTCGTTTTTGTCCCTTGCCATCAGTGATACAGCCGCGGCCAGATTACCGCCGGCACTGTCGCCGATCAATGTAATATCCTCCGGCTCACAGTCGATTAGACACGGATCGTTAAAGATCTCCCGTGTCACGAAATAGCAGTCTTCTAGACCGGCAGGAAACGGATTTTCAGGGGCGAGCCGATAGTCTACCGACACAACCGTGTGTTTTGTTTGCTCGGCCAGGTGTGCGCATATTTTTGTATAAGTATTAATACTGCCTGTAACCCATCCGCCGCCATGGTAGAAAATCATGACGCCGGGCAAGGCATCTTTTTTCGGGCGAAAAACGCGGACCGGTATTTCCCGGCCGTTTACCATCATCTTTCGGTCAAGCGCGCCGTAAATCGTCTTAATGTAGGGATTAGCCAGGTGCAATACGCCACGGTATATTTTGTAATACTTCTTGACATTTGCTAAGACGTTTGACGCTATTTTGAGTATGGCCTTTTCAAGCTTATTCACGACGCACCACCCTTGCCATATACGTATACGCTCAAAGTTTATATATTGCCCTTATACGTTGGCGTTGATTAATCCTGCCGCACTGATACGGCCGTATTGCCTAATACCTGCTAATAAAAAAGCGCAGGACATATGCCCCGCGCTATTTCTCGGCTTGATGGTTTACATAAACATGAATTGCGCTTTTCACAAACAATATTCCATTATGCAACTATTCGCAGCTCTTTTTCCTGTTATTGAACCGCTTTCCTTATGCCAATCGCCTATAAAAAACACATATATGTGAATCATAGGTAAGAACAATGATAGACATATATGTGTGATCAAGACGTTCATATCGATTTATACTATGATATCACCGTCGCTGCACGTAGTCAACCACCACATAGGTCAACCAGTGTTTTACGCGTCAGGCTCAAGGTTTTCATAACCGCCTGTCGATGGGGCTACACTTTCATTAGGATTCGTCAATAATTAATCGAGGCGCTAATGTCGTTGCTGTTCATTGGATTAAAGCCATCAGGGCTTATTTAAGAGCGCTTCAGTAACGACATGACGGCTTTCGATACATGGTATGACAAAGTAAATTTGACTTTATGTTAACTAGATGATATCCTATAGGTGCACAACCTTTGTGTTTGAGCGCTTAAATAAGAATGGAAACGACAGCTTGAGCCACTTTTTATTGAAGTGGCTTTTCTTGTTAATACTAAATGCGCGTATTGTCCAGCATCATTTTTTAGGAAAAACCGCAAAACGCGCTTTGAGAGGTACTTAATATGAGTTTTAAAAATCCAGATAAATTAAAAAAAACAAAAACAAGAATTAAAAAGGTCTCCGCCAAGCCCGCCAAGGGGAAGCCTGCTGCAAAACCAGCAGGTAAACATTAATGACTGTAGGGGTTATCCGGTGACAACAAACAAAAAGCCAAGAAAACTAAAAACAGACCATATTTTCCGCATGACTGACAACACGGGAATGCTTCATCATGCTAAATACGGCGTCCCTGATCTCTCCAGCGGCTATACAACCGTCGACAACGCGAGAGCGCTCATTATGGCGGCCAAACTGTATGATCAGATTCAATCGAAAAAGATCGAGAACCTGATTTATAAATATGTTTCATTTTTGTCAAGCGCTCAAATTGCAGATGGCACTTTTCGTGATACCATGGGATACAATCGTGTATTTCTGGATGAAACCGGCTCCGAAGAGTGTTTTGGGCGCTGTTTATGGGCGTTGTGCCTTACCTATTCGGATTCAAAAATGCCGCATAGCATTAAAAAGACTGTAAAGGATCTGATTGACAAAGCATTGCCAAATTGTCTGAATATCCGATCATCCAGGGCCGCTGCTTATGTAATCATCGGCCTGAATTATCTGTGCACTACAAAAACCGACCTCACTATCTCCAAGCTGGCCGCTACGCTTGCTAATCACTATACGCATTATAATACAGGCGACTGGCATTGGTTTGAAGACAGTCTGACGAGCTGCAATTCAGTATTGCCCCGGGCGTTGCTCACGGCATTTAAGTCAACCAGAGAATTAAGGTATCTGAAAATCGGTCTTGAAAGCTTGTCGTTTCTGGAACGCATGATTTTTAACGAGAACTATTTAAAGCCAATCGGCAGTAACGGATTACAGCGCCTTGACGATACGCCAGACCACCATGACGAACACCCCCTCGAGGCTTGTGAGTCAACATCGGCATATATTGAGGCTTACTTGATAACGAATGATATAGAGTATCTTCGAAAAGCGAAGATCTGCTTTTCCTGGTTCATCGGCAGAAATTCAAAACGGCACACTTTACTTGATTATGAAACAGGCGGGTGCTATGACGGCATCGAATCTAATAACCTGAATCCTAATCAGGGCGCAGAAAGCCTCGTGTCCTTTTGGCTGGCCTACTTAGAGATCAAGAAATACTTGAAGATCGAAAATGACACAGATAAAGAACGGATACAGCCAAAAAAACATCATGGTAAAAAGGATTAATGTCGGCATCGGCCTTGTAGCGAAGCGCAGGAACGTTGAGAATGTTATAAAGCTTATGAAAAGCCGGAATACCACCGGATTCGTCGACTAAATGCCTGCCTACAAAGCCGGAAGTAGTCCTGTACACGTTGATGTTACAGGGCTTCTTGTCTTTGCTGTCGCAGCAGGATGCGCCGCATGATCCAAGCTATCCGTAAACGCTTAAAGATGACCGCGCAGCCAAGAACACCCGCTCATTGATGACATATTGATGCGCAGAAGCCCCTGTTGTGCATTCACCCCGTAGAATACGCGCAGAATTAATGGTATAATAGATATAATAGATATAATTGTATCATTCAACTATATAAAATAACGACTGAATATGCAGCCTGTAATAATCTATGATGACGAATGTCCACGCGACATAATCCTATTTATACAGGCAAAATACATTATCCCCGCAGAAAACAAGGAGTAGCTACATGACCTTTGACGAACTAAACCTCATTGAACCATTACTAAAAGCGGTGGAAGGCGCGGACTACCAAACGCCCACACCCATACAAGAAGCAACAATCCCGCTGGTGCTCGACGGAAAAGATGTCCTCGGCTGTGCCCAGACCGGTTCCGGTAAGACCGCGGCGTTCGCGTTGCCGATCCTGCAAAAATTATACGAGGGCGACATCCACAAGAAAGCACCAACGCGTCCGGTGCGTGCGCTCATCGTTACACCGACCCGTGAGCTGGCAATACAAATCGCCGAGAATTTCAGTATTTACAGCAAGGCGCTTCCGCTGAAAACGTGTGTGGTATTCGGCGGTGTAAAGCAGACCTCGCAAGTCGAGCAGCTTAAACGAGGTGTCGACATCCTCATCGCCACACCGGGCAGATTGAACGACCTCATCGGGCAGGGCTATATCAAACTGGACAAGCTTGAAATACTCGTTTTGGATGAAGCCGACCGTATGCTGGACATGGGATTCATTAATGATATCCGGCGGTTGCTGCGGTGTCTGCCGAAAAAAAGACAGACGCTGTTTTTCTCCGCCACAATGCCGCCGGACGTAGAACGGCTGGCGATGACCATTCTGCAAAATCCCGCCACCGTCAAGGTCGATCCGGTCACCAGCACGGTGGACAGCATTGAGCAGTCCCTTTATTATGTCGATAAAGTCAACAAAAGCAAGCTGCTGGTATCGTTACTGGAAGAAGACAACGTTCAGAGCGCACTCGTGTTCACCCGGACAAAGCACGGCGCGGACAGGGTCGTTCGCCAATTGGACAAGATGGGCGTCAACGCCAAAGCGATCCACGGCAACAAGAGTCAGCCGGCGCGTCAAGACGCTTTATCCAAGCTTATGAAGGGCGAAATTCAGGTGCTTGTCGCGACGGATATCGCGGCCAGAGGCATCGACATCGCGCGGCTGTCACACGTGTTCAACTACGATATTCCCGAGGATCCCGAAACCTATATTCATCGCATCGGGCGCACAGGGCGCGCCGGGCTTTCCGGCAAGGCCATAAGCTTCTGCTGTTATGATGAGCTCGAGAGATTGTTTGCACTGGAAAAGCTCACCGGCGAAAAGCTCCCGACCGTCGAAAGTCCTTTTCCCATGACGGTCACTACGTATTCTTCGGATCTGTCAGATCCGCGCCCGGCCAAAGGGGCGCCGCAGTATCGCAGACGCACGGGCAACCGATCTGGCGGCAACCGCTCCGGCGGTAGCACAGGCAGCCGCTCAGGTCATTCGGGCAGCTCGGGTAACCGCTCGGGCAGGCGTCCGCCGAATCGGCATAAATAAAAAAACGCCGCACATTTGTGCGGCGTTTTTCTTATGCGCAGCGATATCGCATCTTGGTACCGGCTTGGGATATGCTCAATGCTTCATCAGCGCCTTGAACGACGACGGCGGCGGCGCTTCAAAGCGCATCCGTTCATTGGTAAACGGATGCGTCAGCTCCAACTGATGGGCATGCAGCCCCAAGCGCTTTAGCGGATTGCTCCGGGCGCCGTACTTCTTATCGCCGACGACTGGATGCCCAAGCTCCTTCATATGCACACGAATTTGATTCTTGCGCCCCGTTTCCAGCTGTATGTCCAGCAAAGAATAAAGCGCGTTTTCGTCTAGCACCTGATAATTCGTAATGGCTTCGAGCCCGTCATTCGCCTGTGCGCTGGAGTACATCAGCAGCGTCTTGGTCTGCTTAAGCCAGGACTGAATCCGGCCGCTTTTTTCGTTAAGCCGTCCTTCAACGACGGCGCGGTAGCCACGCAGACAAACAAGACGATCCCACTGCTCCTGCAGCGCCAGCTTTATCTGCTCATTTTTAGCAAACAGCAAAACACCGGACGTATCGCGGTCCAAACGATGCACGATGAAAATGCGTGCGTCGGGATCGCTGCTTCGGACGTAGTCGTTGAGCCTATAATACGCAGTCTGTTTCTTCTCCGTATCTGTAGCGATCGTAAGCAGGCCTGCAGGCTTGTTGATCACAATCAGTTCGTGATCTTCATATAGAATTTTTAGTTGATCCTTCGGCTTTTCTGCCTGCACGGTCGTCGGCTGGGCGACTCTTACGATTTGCCCCGGGTTTAACGGATGATCGTATTGCGTCACGGCGCGCCCGTCCACGAAGACGGCCTTACGCGTCAGCAGCGACTTGACGTTGTTTCTGGAGCGATCCGTTAGCTTCAGCCGCAAAAAGTCCAGCAGGCCGACGGGCTCGGTAACTGTAAACGCCATATCGTCGGCTGGTTTCCGCCGCTTGTGATTTGAATGCTGCTTCACTAAAACACCTGACTTTCCTCGGCCCGCTCGCAACGTACCGGCGCTATTGGTTTACCTGCTTGATCGACAGGGATATACGCTTTTTCTTGGGATCTACGGCTAAAACCACGACCTTCACAATGTCGCCGACGGACAGTATTTCTGAAGGATGCCGAATGAATTTGTTTGCAATCTCCGATATATGCACCAGGCCGTCCTGATGCACGCCGATATCGACGAACGCCCCAAAATCAATGACGTTGCGCACCGTCCCCGTGAGGGTCATACCAGGCTGCAGATCATCCATGTCCATCACATCGGTGCGTAAAATGGGGGCCGGGAGCTCATCGCGCGGATCGCGGCCGGGCTTCATCAGCTCCATCACAATATCGCGAAGGGTCGGGATGCCGACCGCGCATTCGTCCGCGGCCTTGTCCTCCCCAAAAGCTTTCAGCCTCTCCGGCAGCTCGTCGAGCCGACCGCGCGCCGCGTCGTCCAGCTTATAACCGCACAGCTTGAGCAGCTTTTCTGCCGCAGCGTAGCTTTCCGGATGGACGCCTGTGTGATCCAGCACTGATTTACTTTCGGGCACGCGTAAAAATCCCGCGCATTGCTCAAAGGCTTTCGCGCCCAGCTTCGGCACCTTTAAGAGCTGCTTTCTCGAAACAAAGGCACCGTTTTCTTCACGGTAGGCCACCGTGTTTTTGGCCGTTGTCGCGTTGAGCCCGGCAACACGCTGAAGCAGCGGTGCCGACGCCGTGTTCAGGTCCACGCCGACCGCATTGACGCAATCCTCCACCACACCGGCCAGCGATTCGTCAAGCCGTTTTTGCGGCATGTCATGCTGATACTGCCCGACACCGATGGCCTTGGGATCGATCTTCACCAGCTCTGCCAGCGGGTCCTGCATCCGGCGGGCAATGGATACGGCGGAGCGCAGATTGACATCATATTGCGGAAATTCCTCTGCCGCCAGCTTGGAGGCGGAATACACCGACGCGCCGGCTTCGTTGACGATCATATAGCTGACACCCGGTCGTTTGGCAATCAGCTCACACGTCATCTGCTCCGTTTCGCGCGAGGCGGTGCCGTTGCCGATGGCAATATGCACGACCCCATATTGATCAATAAGCTTTTCCAGCGACCTAATCGCGTCGTTTTTCTGACGCTCCCCAAATGTCGGATACACGACAGCGGTGTCCAGTGCTTTACCGGTACCGTCCACCACGGCGACTTTGCATCCGTTGCGGTAACCTGGATCGAGGCCCATGGTGACATGTCCTTTGACCGGCCGCTGCATCAAAAGCGGCTTGAGGTTCAGCGCAAAATTGCGTATGGCCCCCTCCGCTGCAGACGCCGTCAGCGTGCTCCGGATCTCACGTTCAATCGACGGGAAGAGTAAGCGGTCGTATCCGTCCGCTGCCGCGTCGCGGACAAAGTCCGTCGCGCTTGACCCAGGTTTGACGACCGCGCTAAAAATAATCCCAAGTGCGCGTTCCCTGTCTATATCCACGACGACCTTCAGGTATCCCTCATTCTCGCCGCGGTTTATCGCAAGGACTTGATGTCCCTGCAGCCGCGAGAGCGGTAAATTAAACTGATAGTAAAGGCTGTAAACCGAATCTTCATCTTTTGCCTGAGCCGAGCTTATCAGACCGTTTCTCAGTATCAACTCGCGCAGGCGCCGACGAATATCCGCCGCGTCCGACACGATTTCGGCAATAATGTCCGACGCGCCGCTGAGCGCGTCGTCCGTGCTGTCAACGCCCTTTTCCACATCAATATAATCCGCGGCGAGCGCCGTGATGTCCGGCAGATCCCTGCGCTGCTCAAAAAGCGCCAGCGCCAGCGGCTCCAGCCCCTTTTCTTTTGCAATTGTCGCGCGTGTCCGGCGCTTTTGTTTATACGGACGATAGAGATCTTCCACCTCCGCCAGCGTCTTCGCGGCGTCGATGTCGGCCGTCAGCGACGCGGTAAGCTTATCCTGTGCGGCGATGGCTTTTTTAACCTCTTCCCGCCGGGTGTCAAGATTGCGCAGATACGAAAGCCGATCCGCCAGATCGCGGAGCACCGTATCGTCCATCGCGCCGTGCAGCTCCTTGCGGTAGCGGGCAATAAACGGGATGGTGTTCCCCTCGTCGATAAGCCGTATGACGTTTTCTACATGTTCTTCCCTTTGGTCCAGTTCCTTGGCCAGTATCTTTTTGACGTTATCCATCTGGTCTCCTTCGTCAATAATAATGCTCTATTGATTCTACCACAAGACGGCGCCGCCGTCATTGCAGAAAAACCGCCGAACGATCCATTCAGCGGTTTGTGTCTATTATGCCCACCCGTCTGCGTGTCGCTTCATTGGCGGTATTTTAAGTTCCGTGCAAACGGCGTCGCCGCAAGTCCGCCCTGCCCTGTCTCGCGCAGATTTTCCGGCATCGCATCGCCGACGGCCCGCATAGCGTCGATCACCTCGTCGCACGGGACTAAAGACCGGATACCGGCCAGCGCCAGCTCCGCCGCCGCGACGGCGTTCAGCGCGCCCATCACGTTGCGTTTGATACACGGAATCTCCACCAGACCACCGACCGGATCGCAAACAAGCCCAAGTGTGTTTTGCAGTGCCGTCGCGCACGCGGCGGCCATCGCGTCCGGTGTTCCTTGTTTTAAATAGACGAGTGCCGCCGCGGCCATGGCCGACGCCGCACCGATCTCCGCCTGGCATCCGCCCTGCGCGCCGGATATGCAGGCGCGCGTCGCGATTACCTGCCCGAAGCCGGCGGCCACGTAGAGCGATTTAATTATCACTTCATCGGATAGACTCAGCTTTTTCTGAGCCGGCAGTAACACCGCCGGCAACACCCCGCTCGAGCCAGCCGTCGGCGCAGCGACAATCCGCCCCATACAAGCGTTACGCTCACCGACCTTCAGTGCGATGGCGGTCACCTCGCGCGCAAACGCGTCAAAATACGCCGGTCCGGCCGCTTCATATTGACCGCCGTCGCCGCCCGACAAACCGCTGCGCGAACGCGCCTGCGGATCGTAATCGCGCACCGAGCTGACAATCCCGTCCCAGAGCGACGCCATCCTCGCCCAGGATTCGTCCCGGCTGACGCCGCGATCGCCGATATCGTCATCCAAAACGGCCTGCCACAGCGGTATATTCTCCGCTGCCTCCAGCAGCGACTGAACAGATAAAAACGCCATTTCAGCTCCTTGTCTCTATGGGTTGTTTCGACTGATTACGGTGTACTGTACCTCAGCCGGTCGCTTCTTCCGTACCGAGATCGAGATACGTTACGTAGACAACGCCGGGGCATCGGCGCAGCACCTCTATTGTATCCGCGCCAACAGTCTGGTCGCTCTCAATGACCATCACAGCCAATCCGCCGCGCTTTTGGCGATAAAGCTGCATCGCCGCAATATTGACGCTTCGCTGCGATAACACGGTTGACACCTCCGAAATCATACCGGGTCTGTCCTCATTGCGGACGATAATTGTCGGATAATCGCATGTAAAGGTGGCGTCCATGCCGTCAATGCTCATCACCTTGACCTGACCGCCGCCAAGCGAGGCCGCCTGAACCTCCAGCTGCCTGCCGCTGTGATCTGCCACCCGGAGTAGTACCGAATTGGGATGCGCGCCGCGCAGGTGTGTTGCGCCGATACTGTATGCCATCCCCCGCTGATCGGCGATTTCAAAGCTTTCAGGTATCCGCGTATCATCCGGCTTCATACCGAGAAGCCCGGCGACAAGCGCCCTGTCCGTCCCGTGGCCGCCGCCGGTTGCCGCGAAGCTGCCGTGCAGGAGAATCTCTGCTTTGACAGGCTGCACGCCCAGAAGCCGTCGCGCCACAAGACCGATTTTTACGGCGCCCGCCGTATGCGAGCTGGACGGACCGACCATAACCGGCCCCATAATATCAAAAATGTTCAAAACGCTTCACCTATGGTCATTAAGCCTGTACTTCCACTCTGATGTACTCGTTATGGTTATTATATCGCTATAAAAACGACGGCGTCAATCCGCCCGCAAAAATTATTTAGATTCTTACAAAATTATTGTTTTTAACAGGAATATATGCTATCATGGGGATAATCTTCTCAGGCAATGGGGACTGGGTATCTTGGGGGCTGGCGCAATAACGCTCGGCCAGCTTATCACGTCCCAATTTCTCTTCCCTTGGGCGGGAATCGAAATAGACGGACTAAACCTCCCATGATGATCATGCGGAGGTATCATTTATTTACGCGCGGCGCGCATGGGAGGTTTTATTTAATGATCTCGCTGGAAATCAAACGAGACGGCCTACAGCATAATATCGAAACGGCAAAAGAAAACAACATTATCATCCCGACATTCAAGCAAATGAAGAATCCGGAGACGATACCCGAGGCGATTAAAGAAAAGCTTAAAACTGTCGGCCTTTGGGACATTAACCCGCTCAATCTTTTCCGAATCACCTGGAAAAATGAGCCGACAGCGTCCGGCGGGCTTTTTACTGCCGTACCGAACTATATCGAGCTGCCGCCCGCACTGACAGGCGTACCGGCGCGGATCGTCTGTATGGTCGGCAAGTGGTTCCCGACCGGCTGCCATAAGGTCGGTGCATCGTTTGGCTGCTTGGCGCCGCGTCTGGTGACAGGCCAGTTTGACGCCCGGCATGATAAGGCCGTCTGGCCGTCGACCGGCAACTACTGCCGCGGCGGCGCGTTCAACTCCAAATTGCTCGCCTGCGACTCGATTGCGATCCTGCCCGAGGAAATGAGCCGCGAGCGCTTCGAATGGCTGTCCGAGATCGCGGGCGAAGTCATCGCCACGCCGGGCTGCGAATCGAATGTCAAGGAAATTTTCGATAAGACGTGGGAACTGCGCAAAACGCGTGACGACGTCGTCATCTTCAACCAGTTTGACGAGATGGGTAACCATCTGTGGCATTATCAGGTAACCGGCCACGCGCTTGAAGACGTCTATGAAGCCGTCAAGCGCCCCGGCGACCGGTTTGCCGGTGCATGCTTTACGTCAGGCTCAGCCGGTACGATTGGCTGCGGCGACTACCTCAAGGAGCAGTATCCGACGCTTAAGCTCGCCGTCGGCGAAGCGCTCCAGTGCCCGACGATCCTCAACAACGGCTTCGGCGGACATCGGATCGAGGGCATCGGTGACAAGCACATCCCGTGGATTCACAACGTCAAGAACACCGATATGGCCATCGCCATCGATGATGAAGACTCCCAGCGCCTCCTGCGTCTGTTTAATGAGCCGGAAGGCCATAAACACCTGATCGACGAAGTCGGTCTGGATCCCGCGCTTGTTGAAAAGCTGCCGTGGCTGGGCATCTCCGGTATCGCCAACGTCTTGTGCTGCATCAAGATGGCCAAGTACTACGAGCTGACCGAGCACGACGTCGTTGCGACTGTCCTGACCGATTCGGCCGAGATGTACACCTCGCGCGTCATCGAACAGCGCGACGAATACGGCTCGTATAACAACAAGGAAGCCGCCGTCGACCACGCGTTGCATATGCTGGGCATGCGTACCGACAATCTGCTGGAGCTGACATACAACGACCGCAAGCGCATCCACAACCTCAAGTACTATACGTGGGTCGAGCAGCAGGGCAAAACGTATGACGAGATCAATGCTCTGTGGTACGACGAAGCCGGCACCTGGCGCGCCGTCGAACAGCAGGACGAGCAGCTTGACGAGCTCATCAACGAATTTAATGAAGCGACGGGATTACTGAAAAATATCTAATAAAGTCCAACGCGGGCGGCGTTTATCCGCCCGCATCGCTTTTCTGGAGGACAACATGAAGCATGTAACATGTGCCCGCTGCGTCAAATGCGGCCAGGAATACGACGCCGTGCCGACGGTCGAAACGTGCCGGTGCGGCGGCATACTGGATATTATTTACGACTACGAGGCGATCAAGCCAAAGCTGACGAAAGACGTTCTTAAAAACAGAACCGACCGATCCATGTGGCGCTACCGCGAGGTGCTACCGATTGAAGACGACACACCGAACACGCCGCTGCGGGTCGGCGGCTCGCCGCTGTATGACGTACCGCGGCTGGCGGAAATGCTCGGACTTCGTCGGCTGTATATCAAAGATGACGGTTTGAATCCCACCGCCTCGCTGAAAGATCGCGCGTCAGCCATGGCCGTTGCCAAGGCACTGGAAGCCGGCTATGAGACAATCGCGTGCTCCTCGACCGGTAACGCCGCGTCAAGCCTGGCCGGTAATGCTGCGGCGGCCGGGCTGAAAACGTACATCTTCGTCCCGTCACGCGCGCCAAAAGGGAAACTGGCGCAGCTGATGATTTTCGGGGCGAACGTCGTGTCGGTGCAGGGCAGCTACGAGGACACCTTCCGCCTGTCGGCTGAAGCGATCGACAAGTGGGGCTGGTATAACCGCAACGCCGCTGTCAATCCGTTTTTATCGGAGGGAAAAAAGACGGTCGCGCTGGAGATCGGCGAGCAGCTCGGTTGGGTCTGCCCCGACTACGTCGCGTTGTCCGTCGGCGACGGCTGCACGATCGGTGGCGTCTGGAAGGGCTTCAAGGATCTGTACGCGCTCGGCTTGATTGATCGGCTGCCAAAGCTCCTCTCCGTACAGGCCGAGGGCTGCTGTCCGCTCAACAAAGCGATCGAAAACGATACACCGTGGGAGCCCATGGCGGAAAACACGTATGCCGACTCCATCGCTGTCGGCGTGCCGCGCAACCCGGACAAGGCGCTGAACGCCGTCCGAGAATCGGGCGGGCTTGCCGTGAGCGTGACAGACGAGGAAATCATGGCCGCCCAGCGCCTGCTGGGGCGCGTCTGCGGCGTTTTCGGCGAGCCGGCTGGCGTCGCCGGGACGGCCGGTATTAAAAAGGCCTGTGCACTCGGTCTTATCCCACCAGACGCAACAGTTGTGTCCATTGTCACCGGCAACGGACTTAAAGACGTTGACAGCGCCATCCATAACGCCGGGGCACCCATGTCCGTCACGCCCGATATGGACGTACTCATCCGCACATTGCGCGACAACAACGTCCTGCCGGATTAATACTAAAAAAAGAAACCGCCTCGGCGGTTTCTTTTTTTGCTTATATCTTATATTAGCGCGTCAATCGCGCCGTAGAACTCGTCGTGGCTGGGGATGATTGACGCATACGCTAGCTTGCCGTTGATGTACAGCGACGGCAGGTTTTTTACACCCATCTTCTGGCACCGCGCGATGCTCTCGCGCTTGGTGTACTTGTATTCAATAACATCGATCGCGTCGCCGTATTTTTCCTTGGCGTCCATAACCATCGCCCACATATACTGGCACGCCGCGCACGACGCCGAGTCGAGCGTAAATGCTTCAATCAGCGGTTTCGTCAGCGCGTCATAGTCCGGCAGCTCGATGTCAATGTCCATGTCGGCCGCTGCGTAGTCCTTGAGTAGGTCGCGGTATTTATCAATCTCCCGGACGACCTCCGTCACGGCGATGGAATTCTCGATCGGCACGTCGTACGGCATATCGCACCCGGGCGCGACGATCAGGTTCTTAATACCGACCTTGTCAACCATATCGACGACGAATTTCATGTTGTCCTGCTGGTTGCCGTACAGCATGATCGTTGTCAGCGGGATATTACCGCCGATGGTGATGTTGTACTGGTCGGTGATGGCCTTAGCCGTCTCCATGGGGATGTTCTCGTCGATGGAAATACCGTCGGGATTTGTTTTGCACATCTCCTCGATGTTACGCAGGGCGTTGCCGCAGACGAAAAACGAGGAAAACCGGCCTTTTTCCCGGATGTAATCAAACAGCTTGATATACGGCTCGGCCATATAATCGGTAAAGTTTTTCGGGGAGATCTGCGAAACCAGCGGGTCGACCGGTGCGATAATATCCATGCCGCACGCGTCGTAGAAATCGACCATACGCTTGCCGGTTTCAACGGCGTAGTCCATCAGAGCGCGGACATGATCGGGGTTTTTCTTCATATCCCGAAACAGCTTCGTGCCTCTGAGATGCGAGACGAGCGTGAACGGGCCGCAGAATAGGCCATAGAGCGCCGTTTCGTCACCGACGGCTTCTTTCATACGTTTGCACACGTCAAGCACGATCGGCAGACGCCCCATTGTTTCGTCAATAACCATATCGGGGATCGTATCGTCCTCAAACGGATGCGACGTAACGCTCGGCGGATTGTCATCGGCCCACATGAGCTCGCACCCGAGGATCTCGGCTTCCAGCTGCAGGTCAAAGACGATTGGCTGTCCGTCCGGCATGTACAGCCGGTGGACTTCCATCAAAGACTCGAACAGCTTGTCGGCGTCGGTGAGCACCTCGGTCGCTTTATAGCCTTTAAGTTTGCCGGCGTGGACGCCCGCAAACGGCACCCAGGGTGCGCGCGGCAGGTCGTTGTGCCGAAAGGCTTCATAAATCAGTTCTTTACCGGTCATAAAAGTCTCCAGTTCGGTAGTTAATTCGTCCCGTCAGCTTAAAACGCCGTCTCCGGGCATCGGGATGCCGAGGCTCTCGGCGTACCCGCGCATATCGAGATACATTTTCTTGTATTCGTCACACGGGGTGAGCGTGTCGATATTGTACAGTTCTTGGAACGACTGGCCCTTCGGCGGATTGTTGAGGTCATTTTCAAAGCGCGGGATGACCTCTTTACAGATCTCGTTGGCCTGCTCGAGGCTCAGACCGGCCGCCCCCTTAAAGACAGCGGCATTGAACCACGCCTCAAGCGGTGTGAGGTGGTTTTTCTTCGAGCCGCCGGCTGAGCGCGGGCTGATCGTAAACGTCTGGCCGGAGGCCGACGCGGATACCATACCTGCAATCGTTTCCAGGAAGAACATTTCTGTAAACGGGCCCGCAACCTGATTGATCGTCTTGTTCATCAGGATGTTGCTGTTGCGCGCCGTGGCCTGTGTGGCGATCGACTGCGTCCATACGCCGTGCCGGCCGCAGTTGCCCGCGTAACGGATATCATAAGACGGGGAGCCCGGCAAATGCGCGCCGCAGATCGGAAATTGAAGCAGATCCGTCGCGATGGACGCAATCGCCGTGCCTTCCGGGCTGCCGGTATAGCCGCCGATCATCGTCGGCGATTCGCTGCGGATGTAGCTGCCCAGTTCCATGGCAACAATGCACTTATGCAGCGTCGTGTAGTTGATTTTGAGTGACGCCGGGTTCAGGCACAGCGCGATCTGCGGCTGATCGTACAGATGGAACGCCGCGAGAAAGCCAAAATGCGTGCTTGAACTCGACACTAGCGGATTGGCCATGCCGACGCGACCGGCGCGCCACTGCGCCTGCGTGCGCAAATGATACTCATAGATGCCGGCCAATGTCTCGTACGGGGTATCGGCTAGCAGCGGGCTGCCCATGATCGTATCAAGCGACGGGCCCTCCTGCATGTCGACGAGGCGGCTGGACAAAATGCCCTCGACGAGCGGCACGTACAGCTCCTCGTTCATCTGGATGGACAGCGGCGCCGTGTACACCGGAGCGTTCCCGTCGGACGGTTTGCGCGCCTTGACGGTAACCACTTCGTTGCCCTTGCCGACAGTAAACTCGCCCGGGACTTTTTTAAACTCCCGCGCCAGCTCGTCTGCATCGACCTTTATGACCGTTTCCGTATCAGGGCAGAAGAAGCCTAAGCGCAGCGCGAGCTCCCAGCCGGCTTTAAAGTAGGTGTCGGCCAGTTCCATGTCGGTATTGACAGGATTGTTGGGATCGCACGTCTTTTGCAGTCCAAATTCTTTTGTGACCTCTGCAATCGTCCGCGGCACTACTCTCTGATCCCATTCTTTTTCTGTGATGCGCGTACCAAGCCGCGCTTTATCCAGCGTTCTGAGGATTTTTTTATGCATATCCATAGCGTTACCACACTCCCGGTTTATTCGGATTGATTATTCGTTGACGATGACAAGTTCCTGCTTGGGCTGGAGCGTCATCAGTTTTTCGCACATGTGTACAGCGCCGTTGGCCGTGCGCGAATAGCCGTCTGCGCCAATCTTTTCGGCATACTCGCCGCTGATCGGTCCGCCGCCGACGACGATGCGGTATTTGTCGCGCAGACCGTCCGTCTCGAGACGGTTGATCAGCTCTTCCATGTAGTACTGCGACGTGGTCAGCAGTGACGATACGGCGATAATATCCGCGCCAACTGCTGCGGCCGTCTCGACGAATTTATTGTTACTGACGTCGACACCGATATCCGTCACCTCAAAGCCGTTAACGGACAACTGCGTAGCGACAAGGCTCTTGCCGATATCGTGCAGGTCGCCCTTCGCGCAGCCGATCACAACCTTACCCTTATACGCGTTGGCTTCACCCATATACGGGCTGAGCTTGGCAATCAGCGCTTTCATCGTGTCGCCGGCGATCATCAGCTGCGGCAAGAATACGATCAGCTCGTTGAAGTCCTTACCGAGACGATCCAGCGCCACAACGCCGCCCTTTTGGATGATGTCGGCCGGCTCTATCCCCTCGTCAAGCGCTTTCTGCACCAGTTCCTCAATGATCTCATCTTCGCCTTCGTATACGGCTTCTTCGATTTGTTTTAAAATATCCGACATAATCACAAAGTCCCTTCACTCTTACTTAAACAAAAAAAGGCGACACACAACTGCGCACATCATCGTGCGTATAGTATGAAACGCCTTTATTTCACATATTATTAAGCTTTGGCGTCATTATATCATTCGATCCAAGTCGTTTCAATATATTTTTTAACCAAAATAATTTTTTTTAGCTCTTTTAACAAAGGATATCTCGCTTGTTATCGAATCGCCCGTTTAAAATCATCCGATGTGACAGGCCTCCCAGGTTCTACAACGCAAAAATCCGCGTCAAACAATCCGGACGCAAGCTTGTCAAGCACGCGACGCGATCCGGGTACGACGTCGAAATCGAGGCCTAAATCACTCGCTGATTGACGCAGCGAAACGCTGTATTTGTTCGGGTCGAACGCGCCGGTATCAATCAAGCGCACACCGGTATAATTACCGAGCATACTGTTTGTGATTTTTGCGGCCTTTTTTTCACCGTACCGCGCTTCATAACCGCGTATCTCGTCGAGCACAAACTTGTCGCTGTCGATCCAGCCGCGCGTGAAGTATAAGCAGCGGCAATCGACGTCGGGCGCACCTTCCGGCTCGATGCTGCGCAGCATCCGGATGCAGTCGTCAAATTTGGGGATAACGAGACGCGCTTTTTTGCTGACGAGGCCGAGCACAGCATTGCCGCATAACCCGTACGCAAGCGCGATCACTTCGGCAGCCTGCTGCGCATCGATCGTTTCCTGAAGCACGCGGTGCAGATGCTCGGGCTTGTCGTGTAGGCCTTTTTCCATCCAGACGACCGGTATGTCCGAATGCATCTCGGCGAGCGACTTCTCCAATTCGTCGCGGAGCATGGAGCAGGCGATGATGACGGTTTTCATCGCGTTACAGCGCCGGGCGTGGGATGTGCGCACCGGCGACGTACCGCTCGGCAATATCGCCGCTTTCGCCGGCATAGATGAGCCGCTCGATGCGCTCGTACATCGTATAGTCATTGATCGCATTAATACGGCTGTCGTCTACGACGAGCGCGTCGAATTCGTACCCGTCCTCAAAGCTGCCGACCTGCCCGAAGAATGTACCGCCGCCCTTCGTGGCCATATGGAACGCTTCGGACGTTTTGATCATGCCGTTATTTTCGTCCTCGATCCACAGCATCTTGGCCGACTGAATCGCACGCGCAATGTTGGCAAACGGCGAGAGCGTATCGCCGCCGGCGATGTCGCTGCCAAGCCCGATTGTCAGCCCCTGATCCAGATAAGATCGTGCAGGCATGATGCCGCTGTAAATATTGAGGTTGGACGACGGGCAGTGCGCGGCGAGGATGCCACGCTCTTTCATGATCCGGCGTTCCTTGGTCGTCGTATAGATGCAGTGCGCCATCATTGTCTTGTGCGTGCCGAACAGACCAAAGCGGTCGTACACGCTGCCGAAATCTTCGTCGTCCGGATACATCTCCTTGCAGAAGGCGACTTCCGTCCTGTTTTCAGACAAATGCGCCTGCACCGGCAGATCGAATTGGTCGGCAAGCTTGCCGAGCGCTTTCATGATCTCCGCCGAGCAGATGATATTGATCGTCGGCGTTAAAATCGGTTTGACGCGCGCGCTGAGTCCCATCGTCCGATCGAGCCACCGCTCCGTGTCGCGGATAGACGTTTGGGTGTCCTCCATGAAATGCGGCTGGCCACAGTTGCAGTCCTGATTGACCTTGCCGACATACGCGCCGAGACCGGACTTCACGTACAGCTCCATCAACAGTGCCGTTGCGTCGGGATGCGTTGTCCCCATGGCGATCGAGCGCGTGACGCCCCAGCGCCACAGCTCGTCGAGGTACCACGAATAGATTTTCTTGGCGTAATCGAGGTCGCGAAAGCGCTGTTCTTGCTCATAGGTGTATGTATCGAGCCACGGCAGCAGCTCCATATCGTATCCAAGCCCGATGTTCGGCAGCTGGCACGGATGCACGTGCGCGTCAACAAAGCCGGGGATGATGAGCTTGCCGCTGTAGTCGACGACGTCGGCACCGGCGTACGTCGCCGGCAGCTGCGCACCTGTCGCAACGACGCACACGCCGTCCACGACGATGTAACCGTCTTCTATAAACGTGAACTCGCCGGGTGTTTTTGTGTAGGCAATATCGCCCTTATACGCTCTGACCGCCATCGCTAGAGCCTCCGTTTTTGTTATTTTTTACGGCTGTACGGCGTGTCCCGGAGCGGGAGCGCCGTGCGGAATTTACCGTCGTAATTGTAGTAAGCCAGCTGGACGGCCGGCGCTGTCGGGATGGAGCTGATCTCGCCGATGCCCTTGGCCCCAAACGCGAGCGACGGATCACTCTTGTCGATCAGCATGATCTCAATTTCCGGCACCTGCATGGACTTAAACAGCCCGAGCGTACCGTATTTGGCTTTCGCCTTGCCGTTTTCAAGCGGAAAATCTTCTGTGAGTGCGTAGCCCAGGCTCATCGTTACGCCGCCCTCGATCTGTCCCTCCAGATTTTTGGGATTGATCGGCTTGCCTGAGTCATGCGCGGCGACGGCGCGTTTGACGTAGCCGTTCTCGTCGAGCTCGATAAGCTGCGTCGCGTAGCTGTAGGCCACGTGACTGACGGGATTGGGTACGTCGGCCCCCATTTTGTCGGTCCGCCCAAAGTATTCGCCGTAATATTCCTGACCGTTCAGCGCGTCGAGCGTCGTGCCCTCCAGCGCGTCCTTGAGCGCGGCGGCGGCGCGGCGCGTCGCTTCGCCGGTAAAGACCGTCTGGCGTGACGCCGTCGTATTGCCGGAGTCCGGCGCGATGGCGGTGTCCGCGGCGTCATGGACAATCAGTGCGGGATCAATCCCGGCCGTCGAATATACCATCTGCGTGAGGATCGTCCCGAGCCCCTGCCCGATGCAGGCCGCGCTCGTGCGGATGTGCACCTTGCCGTCCGCCACGACGAGGCGGCAGCGGCCGTAATCGGGGATACCGACGCCAAGGCCGGCGTTTTTCATCGCGCAGGCGATGCCCATTTTCGGATTACTGTCGTAGATATCCTTGACAGCCGCAAGCGTTTCGACCATTGCCGTCGTTTCGTCGGCGAACTGGCCGTTGGGCAGTACCTGACCGGGGCGGATCGCGTTGCGGTAACGGATCTCCCACGGCGAGATGCCGACCATCTCCGCAAGCTGATTAAGATTGCTTTCCGCGCCGAAGCAGCTTTGCGTCACACCGAAGCCGCGGTACGCGCCGCCCGGCGGATTGTTCGTATAGACGGCTTTGCCGGTAATCTCGACGTTTTGATAATTATAGGGTCCCGCCGCGTGCGTACACGCGCGCTGAATGACCGGGATACCGAGCGATGCGTACGCGCCCGTGTCGGACGTGAGCATTGCCGTCATGCCGAGCAGATACCCGTTTTCGTCGCACGCGGTGGTGATGTCCATCTCGAACGCGTGACGCTTGGGATGCACCTGCAGGCTTTCCGCGCGCGTCAGCGTCACCTTGACGGGCTTTTTAAGATGATACGCCAAGAGCGCCGCGTGGTGCTGAACGCTCATATCTTCCTTGCCGCCGAAGCCGCCGCCGACCATCTTGGCGATGATCCGGACTTTGTCCTCCGGCAGGCCGAGCATCAGCGCGAGCTCCTCGCGCGTTTGATAGACGCCCTGACAACTGCTGTAGACGATAACCGTCCCGTCGTCGTCCATCATGCCGACGGACGATTCCGGCTCCAAAAACGCGTGATCGGTAAACGGCGTCGAGTAGTGGTTCGTCACGACGTATTTGGCGCCCACGATTGCCGCGTCCGGGTCGCCGCGCCGCACATGCTGCACCGACAAGACGTTACCGCCCTCATGGATCATCGGCGCGCCGTCACGGAGCGACGCCTCCGGCGAGAAACTGCCGGGCAGCTCTTCATATTCAATCTCGACAAGCGCCTTGGCCTGCTCAAGGATGTCCTTTGTTTCCGCCGCAACCAGCACGATCGCATCACCCAGATAGCGCGTCACACCCCCAACGGGGATCATGACGTCCCAATCGTGCTGAAGGTGGCCGATTTTCTTGCTGCCGGGCACGTCCTCACTCGTCAAAACAGCCAGCACGCCCGGCAGGGCTTTGGCCTTGTCGGTGTTAATACGCACGATGCGCGCGCGCGGATATTTTGAGCGCACGGCTGACCCAAACGTCAGACCGTCGATGCGCATATCGTCGACAAATTCAGCCGTACCGGCCGCTTTGGCCATCGCATCGATACGGTCGAAGCGCTCGCCGACCTCGGCGTTGTCCGACGCCGCCGGCACGGGCTCGCCCGTACGCAGCAGGTCAGCCGCCTGTAAGATGGCTTCCTCAATCTTTTTATAGCCGGTGCAGCGGCAAATATTATTTCGGATCGCGTATTTAACTTCATCGCGCGTCGGCGACGGATTCTGGTCGATCAGTCCCTTGGCGCAGATGATCATACCCGGCGTGCAAAAGCCGCACTGCACGGCTCCGGCCTGCGCAAACGTATGGGTATAAACGCTCTGCTCGCGCGTGCTGAGCCCCTCAATGGTAATAATGCTCTTACCGTCGAGCTTGTCCGTCTTTAAGACGCACGCTTTCGTGGCAACGCCGTCGGCAAGGACCATACACGTGCCGCACGCGCCCTCACTGCAGCCGTTTTTAACGGATGTCAGGTTGAGTGTCTCGCGCAGAAAGTCCAGAAGTTTTTCCTTTTTTTCGGTTGTAACGGTCTGCCCGTTCACGGTGAAAGTCGACATGATGTTTCTCCTCTTAATTACTAACGGCTGAATGCTGCCGGTAAAAGTCGCTGGATGATCTGACCGCGTAGCGCCCGCTGCTCGGGCTGATTAATCGTCCGTTTTCGACAACGGGCTCGCCGCGCAGCAGCACGTGCTCCGCGCGTCCTTGAAGCTCAAAGCCCTCAAACGGTGAATAGTCGGTACGATGTGCAAGCGTTTCGGCGCGGAGTATTTCCGCATGATCCGGGTTCCAGATCACGATATCCGCGTCGCTTCCGGGGTGGATTGCGCCCTTTTGCGGATACAGCCCGAAAAGCCGGGCGATGTTTTCAGATAAAAGCGCCGCCATCGATTCCAGCGACAGCTTTCCGGTACGCACGCCGTGGGTATACACAAGCGCCGGTCTGTTTTGCACGCCGGGCAGCCCGTTGGGAATGGATGAAAAGTCACCGGCAAACGGTGCTTTTTGGTCGGCGTAGCGGAAACTGCAGTGATCGGTGCCGATCGTATCAATCTGCCTGCCGGCAACAGCGTCCCAGAGCGCCTGCTGATCGGCGAGGCTTCGGATCGGCGGCGAGCAGACGTATTTCGGCGCGTCCGGCTTCTCGTAAACCGATTCGTCCAGCAGCAGATACTGCGGGCACGTCTCGACGTAGACCTCTTGGCCTTTTTCTCGCGCTCGACGGACAATCTCGAGGCCCTCGCGTGTACTGATATGTACAATGTTGACCGGCACACCGGCCAGCTCGGCAATCGTCAGCAGTCGATTAATCGCCTCAGCCTCTACAGCGTTCGGGCGCGAGCGCGGATGACCGGCCGCCGTCAAATTACCGCGTGCTTGTTGCGCCTCGACACCGACCGATACCAGATCACCGTTTTCACAGTGCACACCGACGATGCCGCCGACCGTCCCTACGGCGCTGAGCACCTCGTAGATCGCCTTGTCGGATAACCGCAGCGCATCATACGCCATATAGACTTTAAAGGACGTCACACCATAGTCGCGTAATAGCGGTATTTCCGCCGCAACACCCGCGTTCCAATCGGTGATGGCCATGTGGAACCCAAAATCACACGCGCTCTTCCCTGCCGCTTTTTTTGTCCAAGCATCCAGTGCGTCTGTCAGCGTGCCACCCTTATCCTGCGTGGCAAAATCAAGTACGGTCGTCGTGCCGCTGAGCACGGCGGCAGCCGTCCCGCTTTCGAAGTCGTCGGCGGTGTGAAATGCGCCGGCATCCATGTCAAAATGCGTATGGCTGTCGATAAAGCCGGGGAACACCAGCATTCCGGCGGCGTCGATAACCTTTTCGTCAGTCGAATCCAGCGTTGGCGAAACAGCATGAATCCGCCCGTTCTTAATGGAGATATCGGCCTTTTCACGCCCCTGCGGCGTAATAATGACGCCGTTTTGAATGATCGTATCCACAACGCGCCCTCTGTCCGTCAGGAATTGATCCGCCGCCACAAATCAGCCGCCTGCTCACGGCTCATGGCGCGGATCTCGGATTCGTCAATGCCTGTCAGCATGCCGCCGCGCATCAAGACGCGGCCGTTTGCGATGGTCGTCACAACCTGTGCGCCCGTCAGGCCAAACAGGACGTGCCCGTCTATATTGTCTGCCGTCATCGGCGTGGGCGGATCATAGTCAAGTGTAATAAGGTCGGCCGCGTAACCGGGCTTTAATACGCCGGTTTTGACCCCGAAAATCCGCTCGGTAATCGCGGCATTATTTTGAAAGAGCATGCCCATCAACTCATTTGTGGCAGCCGTTGGATCGCCCAGCCGGTGCTTATGGATCAGGCAGCCCGCCGTCAGCGACTCCAGCATGTCCTTCGTATAGCCGTCCGTGCCCAAACCAATCATCACATCCGTGTCATACAGCTCGACAGCCGGTCCGCACCCGACGGCGTTGGACATATTCGACTGCGGATTATGCACGACGATCGTATCACTATCACGCAGGATCGCCCGCTCCTCGTCGTCGATGTGCACGCAGTGCGCGGCAATCGTCTTCGGCCCCAATATGCCGCGTTCGTACAGCCGCTTAACGACACGTTGGCCGTATTTTTCGCGCGTATACACCACATCATCAATCGCTTCGGCGGCGTGGATATGGCACGACACGTCGCCCGGCATCTGATCAAGACAATAATCGAGCGTTTCGTCCGACAGCGTAAAAGACGCGTGCAGCCCCATCATGCCGGCCTGCATACCGTCCTCGTTTTGCGCCGCTTTTTTCATAAATGAGACGTTTTCGGCAATAGCGCGGCGCATCTTCTCCGGGCCGTCACGATCGGACACCTCGTAGCACAAGCATGTGCGTAAACCGACCTGCTGCGCAATGTCCGAGATCACCGCAAGGCTGCCGTCGATCTCGCCATAGCTGGCATGATGATCAAAAAACGTCGTCACGCCGTTTTTAACGCTGTCGATGAACGCGATCCACGCGCTGGCAGCCGTATCGGCATGCCGGAGGGTGCGATCGAGCTTCCACCATAGTCCCTCAAGGATTTCTGTAAAGCCGGCCGGATGATATCCTGCAATAGACATGCCACGCGCGAGCGCACTGTACGCATGATCGTGCGTATTGATCAGCCCGGGCATGATGAGACCGTTTTGCGCATCTTCAAAAGGCGCATTGGCATAGCGCGCGCGCAGTGACGCCGTCTCACCAACGTCAACGATTATCCCACCGTCGATGACGACGGCGCCGTTATTAAAAAAGGGGTTGTCCGGATCGCGTGTAACGAGCCGTCCGTTTCCGACCAGACGCATGCACTCACCTCTTCTCTTGTTGTTTTTAATAAATAAAGACGGGTATCCCGGCAAGGACACCCGTCTTTGGGCATTTTCAAATCATAGGTTTCAGCCGAAAGTATCCCATTTCTGCAATCTGTCCCTATATGGGGATAATACCATAACTTTTTTTAGAAGTACAGGCTAAAACAAAAATTATTTTAGAGTTTATAATTTTTTTTAGCCCGACGCTTGCGCCGGCTTCGGCAGTATGCTAAAATTACGTATTGTAGAAAGATAAATTTTTGAAAATTAAGGAAGAGCGCCTATGAAGCAACTTCTGAATTCGCAGTTTTTAGAAACGCTTGCCAAAGGAATTGCCGGTCAGTTTGGCAGTAATTGTGAAGTAGCCATTCACGATCTAACCGGCGACACTGAGCATACCATCATCGTCATCGAAAACGGTCACGTTACGGGACGAAAAGTCGGCGACGGGCCGTCGCGCATTGTTCTGGAAACGCTGAGCAACAACGGCGAGCTGCCTGACCGCATCAATTACATTACGCAAACGGAAGACGGCAGGATGCTGAAATCCTCCACAATCTATATCCGGGATGCGGACAATAAAATCATCGGTATTTTTGCGATCAACTACGACATTACGAATTTCATGCTCGTCGAAAACACCGTGAAGGATTTCCTGAAGCACGACAATGACGTTGACAAACCCACGAAAATCAACAAGAGCGTCAACGACTTGCTCGGAGAGCTGATTACTCAAGCCGTCGACCTGATCGGCAAACCCGTGTCGCATATGACACGCGAGGACAAAGTCAAAGCAATCAAGTATCTTGAAAGTACCGGTGCGTTTCTGATTACAAAATCGGGCGACAAGGTATCAAAGTATTTCGGCATTTCTAAATACACACTTTACAATTATCTTGGCGCCGAGGCCGACGCCTGACAACTGGTACCGAATGGACGGCAGTACATTTCTCAAAGGCGAGAGGAGTGGATGGGCCGTCTTTGCTGTTTAATAAGGAGTAATGTTTATGGCAGCGGATAAAAGCATCCCGCGCGTTGACGCTTATGAGAAGGTCACAGGACGCGCACGATATACAGACGATTTAACAGACGAAAATACGCTCGTCGCCAAGGTCGCCCACAGCACCATCGCAAACGGCTGGGTCAAATCAATCGACACCGCCGCGGCGGCGGCCGTGCCGGGCGTCGTGAAGATTGTTACCTGCTTTGACGTGCCCGACATCCAGTTTGCCACAGCCGGGCATCCCTGGATTCTCGAGCCGGAAGACCGCGACATCTGCGACAGAAAGCTTTTAAATCAGCGCGTCCGGCTGTACGGAGACGATATTGCCGCCGTCGTCGCGACGAACGATTTGGCGGCTTCGCAGGCCGTCCGGCTTTTAAAAGTCGAGTACGACGAGCTGCCGCCCATCGTCACAACGGCAGACGCGATGAAGCCCGGCCAAATGCTGATTCATGAGGAATTCCCCGGCAACATTGTCTGCCACACGTCTATTGGTGACGGCGACTTTGACGCTGTCATAAAAGAGGACGGCCTGCTCGTCAGCGAAGCTGCGTATTCAACACCGCGCATCAGCCAGTGCCACATGGAAAACATCGTGTCGATGGCCTACATGGAGTCCGGGCGGATCGTCGTCGTTTCCTCCACACAGATCCCGCATATCCTGCGGCGGATCGTCGCGCAGGCGTTGGGGCTGCCGTGGGGACGCGTCCGTGTCATCAAGCCGTATGTCGGCGGCGGCTTCGGCAACAAGCAAGACGCCAATTACGAGCCGCTCAACGCCTATCTGACAACACTTGTCGGCGGGCGTAAGGTCAAGCTGGAGCTGACACGCGAGGAGACGTTTATGTGCACGCGCTCGCGCCACGCCATCGCTTTTCGGTTCATATCAGCCGTCGAACCGGACGGAAAATTTGCCGCGCGGTACGCCGAGGCGATTGCCGACCAGGGCGCTTACGCCTCTCACGGCCACGCGATCGTCGGCAACGCCGTTAATATTTACCGCGACTTATACCCCTACGCCAGAAGCATTAAATACGACGCGTATACCGTCTATACCAATCTTGGCACGAGCGGCGCGATGCGCGGCTACGGCATCCCGCAGGTCATTTTCGCGCTCGAGTCGCACATGGATGATCTGGCGCTTAAGCTTGGTATGGACCCGATTGAATTCCGACTCAAAAACGTCATTGAAGAAGGCTATGTCGACAAACACACCGGCCTGGTCTGCCACTCTAACGGTATTGTCGAGTGCATCGAAAAAGGCCGCGCGCATATCGGCTGGGACGAAAAGCGCAAGGCGTACGCTAACCAAACCGGCCCCGTCCGCCGTGGCGTCGGGATGTCGATCTTCTGCTTCAAGACGGGCGTCTATCCCATCAGCCTCGAGATTGCCGGCGCCCGGCTCGTGCTCAACGAGGACGGCAGCGCGCAGCTGATGATCGGGGCGACCGAGCTCGGTCAGGGCGCCGACACGGTCTTTACGCTGATGGCCGCAGAAACGCTCGGCTTTCTGCCGGAAGATGTGCACGTCATCTCCATGCAGGACACGGACGTCACGCCGTTTGACAACGGCGCGTACGCCTCTCGCCAGTCTTGCGTAACAGGTCTGGCTGTCAAAAAAGCGGCGGAGGAATTCAAGCAAAAAATCATTCGCAACGCCGCGCTGCTGCTGGACAAGCCAGAGGAAACGCTCGACATTAAAGAACGCCACATCATCAAACAAAGCACCGGCGAGCAGCTCATTTCGCTACGCGAGGTCTCGGAGGACGCTTTTTACAACAAAGCGCGCAGCGCACCCATCACCGCCGACACGACCCATTCGTGTACGGACAACACGTTCTCGTTCGGCGCCAGCTTCGTCGATCTGGAGGTCGACCTGCGCTACGGTAAAATCCGCGTGCTGGATATCATCAACGTCCATGACAGCGGCAAGATTCTCAATCGGACGATGGCGACGAGCCAGGTGCACGGCGGCATGAGTATGAGTTTGGGCTATGCGACAGCTGAGCAGCTCATTTACGCGCCGGACGGCCGTCTGCTCAACGGGAATCTGCTCGACTATAAAATGCCGACGGCCATGGATTCACCCGAGTTCGACGCCGACTTCGTCGAAACGAACGATCCGGCCGGGCCATTCGGCAACAAATCGCTCGGCGAGCCGACGACGGTTTCACCGGCCGCCGCCGTCCGCAACGCCGTACTGCACGCCACAGGCGTTGCGTTTAACGACCTGCCGCTGCATCCCGAAAAACTGGCCATGACCTTCAAGGCCAACGGCCTCATATAAGGAGGCGATATCATGTATGATTTTAAAAGTATTTATGAAGCCCGTTCGGTTGAAGACGCCGTCAACGCGCTGCAAAAGACGCCCAAGCCGACGATTATCGCCGCCGGCACCGACCTGCTCCCGAAGGCGCGCGAGGGCTTGCTGGCCGATTGCGAACTTGTCAGCATCGGCGGTATCGCGGCACTGCGCGGCATCACAATCGACGACGCGGGCAGCATTCATATCGGGCCGCTGACCTGCTTTCGCGAAATCCAGCGCGATCCGATCATTAAGGAACATATCCCCGTGCTCGCTCAAGCCGTCTCGACAATCGGCAGCCCGCAGATCCGCGCCGTGGCGTCCATCGGCGGTAACGTCTCCAACGGCATGACAACGGCCGACTCACCGCCGGCGCTGTTTTGCCTGAACGCCGTCATGGTCGTCACCGGGCCGGATGGTCAGCGGACACTGCCGATAGAAGACTATTATCTGGCGCCGGAAAAGATGGATCTTAAAACCGGCGAGCTGCTGACGGATATTGTGATCCGCCGAGCGGACTACGAAGGCTTCACGGGCCATTACATCAAATACAGCGTCCGTAACGCGATGGACGTATCGCTGCTGGGCTGCTGCGTCAGCGTCAAGCTCAGCGACGACGGCAAACGGCTGGACGATATTCGTCTGGCGTACGGCGCAGCCGGTCCGCTGCCGCTGCGCGCTAAAAAGACGGAGGGGGCGCTGCGCGGCAAGCCGCTTACGCCGTCTCTGCTGGATGAAATCGCAGCGCTCGCGCCGACGCAGGACGTCTCCCCGATCACCGACCGGCGCGCCTCGCGCGCGTTCCGGGAGCACCTGATCGGGCTTCTGGCTCAAGACGCGCTGACGGCGGCTGTCGAATCCGCGGGAGGGAGCTTACATGCTTAAGATTATTAACTTAACCGTCAACGGTCAACCGACGGAGATCGCCGTCGACGTGCGCGAATCGCTGGCCGACGCGCTGCGCAACCGCCTCAAGCTCACAAGTGTTAAAAAGGGCTGCGAAGTCGGTGAATGCGGCGCGTGCACCGTCTTGATCGACGGGATCGCCACAAACACGTGCGTCTATCTTGCCATCTGGGCCGACGGTAAAAGTGTTTTGACCGTCGAAGGTCTTCAGGACGACAGCGGTAACCTCAACCCCGTCCAGCAGGCCTTTGTCGATATGGCGGCCATCCAGTGCGGCTTTTGTACGCCGGGGATTATCATGTCCGCCGTCGAGATTGTCAGCCGTGGCCGTCGCTACACGCGCGAGGAGCTCCGCGAAGAAATCTCCGGCCACTTATGCCGGTGCACCGGCTATCAGAATATTATTACAGCCGTTGAGAAAGCCATCGATCTTGTTTTGGAAACGACAAACGGCTAACAGCCGCCCATACGCAAGACAAAGCCCTGAAAGCAAATGCTTTCAGGGCTTTGTCCGTTTGAAGAGAGGCAGCAACGAGCTGTTTCTCGTTACCTTTTGATGAGTGGGTTTTCCTTGAAATGCTGTTTCCAGGCCGTCTTCAGCCCGTCTTTAAACGGCTGATGATCATACCCGATCAAAACAAGCGCCAGCGCGGACGGCGCCACGCTCAGAGAGGTATCCATCACCTGCTGCGTTTTCGGATTATCGCCGACTGAATCGACCTGCAGCAGGCCGTCCTTGGCTTTCATAAAGCCCTTGACGCGAACCGCCTTCTTGCCGATATCGGCAAGAAACGCCTCGATGTCCAATTTATTGTATCGACCCATCCGCGTGAGTACCGTATACGTTTGCGGTCGGCCGGAGGGGTTGTTTGATGTCTCACCGTCAGCGCCGTTGTCGCGCAGCTCAACCGACAGGATGTCAAACGGAACTTGCGCCTGCTGCGTACTGTAGATGACGGCGTCTGGATTGAGCTCGCTGATCGCCGCTTCAACGGCGTCGCGCTCCGCCGCCGTAACGAGGTCGGTTTTGTTAATGAGGATAAAGTTGCTGGCCAGAATCTGGTTTTCAACCGGCAAGAGTATATCGAAGACGTCGAGAAATGTTGTTGCGTCGGCCAGACAGACGGATCCCTTGTAGTCGTAGCCGCGCGTCAGCTGCGGCTTGATGTCCTCAAGCAGCTTGTGCATACCGATCGGGTCGGCAAAGCCGGAATTTTCAATCAGCAGGACGTCGACATCCTCGTTGTTGAACGCAATAAGCGTTTTGATAAACGTCGTTTTCAGGCAGCTGCAGAAGATAGACCCATTATTAATCTCAACGAGTGACAGGCCGTTGCGCTCGACCGTCTTGCCGTCGATACCGATGGCACCGAACTCGTTGATCAGCACGCCGACCTTCCGGCCTTCTAAGTTTTTAAGCAGCGCTTTTAGAAACGTCGTCTTTCCGGCACCGAGATAGCCGGAAATGAGATAAAGTTCAATTTTATTAGACATTACAACTCCAATACGTTCGTTCTGCCCGCGCTCAGCGGCCGCTACGCAGGACTTTACCGTTTCGCTTTTGTGTATGGCGGCCCTTTTCAACGCTGATCGTCCCGTTGACGATCACGTATTCGATGCCTTCGGAATACTGCACCGGCTCCCAGAAATTTGCGTTGTCGATGACTTTATCCGGATCAAAAAGAACGACATCGGCATAATAGCCCGCTTTAAGCAGTCCTCTGTTCTGGATCGAAAACGTCTGCGCCGGCTTGCTTGTCATTTTATATACGGCCTGCTCGAGCGTCAGGCAGCAGTCCTCCCGGACGTATTTACCCAAGATTCTGGGAAACGTGCCGTAAACACGCGGGTGCGGCTTGCCCTTGGAAAGCAGCCCGTCCGTACAAACACACATCTCCGGCCGCTGCATAAACAGGCGGATATGATCTTCCAGCCCGTAGTAGTCGAACATACTGACGGCGTTCTCCTCCTGAAGCAGCAGATCCAGCACCGCTTCATACGGGTCTTCGCCGCGCATTTGGCCAAGCTCCAGCAGGTTTTTACCGACAACGTCGCGGTTGGCGTCTGTTTTAACGTTGGTTATGTAGATGTTATCAAGTCCCGCAAAGCCGATGAAATTGTCCCAGGTGCCATCGTTGCGTTTGATGTCCTCAATCATTTTTGCGCGCTGATCGTTATCCCGCAGCCGCATCAGCAGCTCGTTCGTACCGCCGTCATGCGCCCACGGCGGCAGGACGACGCCCAGCATCGTGCTGCCGGCCACGTAGGGATATTGGTCAAACGACACACGCAGCCCGTCTGCCTGCGCTTCGTCCAGCTTTGCAAGCGCTTTTTCGATTTTTCCCCAATTATCCTTGCCGCAGACCTTAAAGTGCGAAAAGTGTACCCGGACGCCGGAGCGCCGTCCGATTTCCAGAATCTCATCAATCGACTCCAGCACCTTATCCGACTCGTTGCGCTGATGGACAACGAATATCCCGTCATGTTCCGCGACGACGCGGCACAGCTCAACAAGTTCGTCCGTGTCGGAATACGCGCAGGGCATATAGATCAGCCCGCTTGACAGCCCGATGGCACCGGCATTCATTTCCCGGTGCATGATTTCGCACATTTCTTGAAGTTCCGACGTCGTCGGCTTCTTGTTTTGAAGACCCATTGCCTCCATGCGGATATTTCCGTGCGGGGCTAAATAACACACATTAACGCCGGGTCCGACCTTTTCTATTTCGCTGAAGTAGCCGTCCGTCGTTCGGTAATGCCAGTTGATATCGTCGCTTTCGCCGTCGAGGCCGGATAAATTCTTTCGCCACGGGCTGATATACTGCTCCGGCAGCGGCGCCATAGATATACCGTCCTGACCGAGAATTTCCGTGGTGATCCCCTGCATGATCTTCGGCATCACCTTCGGCTTCGTTAATATCTGAAGGTCGGAATGGCTGTGCGCGTCGATAAATCCGGGCGCTGTTACCAGCCCTGTTCCGTCAATCACCGTATCGGCTGCTACGTTGTCAAGGCTGCCCGTTTCCTGAATTTTATCGTCGCGAATCAGCACGTCGCCTTGCCGGAGCGGCCCGCCGCTCCCGTCGGCAATCGTCGTGTTTTTTATGAGTATTGTCATCTAGTTCTCCGTCAGCTGCGATTTCATAACGGCAAAGTAGCACTCTGCCGCGCCAGTCAGTTGCTCAATGTCAATGTATTCGTCTACCGTGTGCGCCAAGCTCTCGTCGGACGGGCCCAGCCCGATTGTCGGGATACCGGCGTGACCGGCGTAGTAGCTGCCGTTGGTGCAGAAGTTATACTGCGTCACAATCGGCTCAAAGCCCATAGCGTTCAGCTCGCGCAGCGCGCTTTTTACGTGCGGCGCGTCGGCGTCAAACAGCCACCCCGGGAAAAAACGCTCGCCCCGGATCATATTGCCGGTATAACAGCGCTCCTCGCCAACGGCGTAGGAAACGGACGCTTTGAGCGTTTCGTCCTCGGTCGTCATGTCCGCCAGCAGCGCCTCAAGCGGCGCAAGCACGCTCTCGCGCGTCTCGCCGACGAGCAGGCGCCTGTCATACGTCGCGCGGCAGTATTCCGGCACGACCGATGCGCCCGGATACGGCGCGGATTTGATATCCGTCAGTTCCAAAATGCCTTTGCCAAGCACCGGATGCACTGTCGGCACGAGCTTCTGGATGCGCTCAATCACGCGGCAGATCTTGTAAACGGCGTTGATGCCTTTTTCGGGATTGGCCGAATGCGCCGGCTGCCCAAAAACCTCCAGCACGATCTCCGCGCGGCCGCGCTGGCCGATCTTGACGTTCAGGTTGGACGCTTCGCCGATGACCACGACGTCGGGCCTAACAATCGTCGCAACGGACTGCGCCGCAACGCCCTCGAAGCATTCTTCATGGACGACGCAGGAGATATAAATATCCCCGGCAAAATCCCCGTCGCAGGCTTGTGTGAAATTAACCGCGCCGCAGATCATCGCGGCGACGGCACCCTTCATATCCGACGCACCGCGCCCGTAAATTCTGTTTTCGGATATGGCGGCGGCGAAGGGATCAAACGTCCAATCCGAGGCGTCACCGACGGGAACGGTGTCGATGTGCCCGTCAAATAAAATCCGTTTGCCCGGCCTTTTACCCTTCAGATGCCCGATGACGTTACCGTAATCGTCTGTTATGACCTCAAAATCATGTGCGGTTAAATAGCGTTTGAGCACTTCGGCCAGCGCGCCTTCGCCGCCTGAATAGCTTTTCGTTTTAATCAGCTGTTGGCACAGCTTTACAACGTTGTCTTGTTGTTCACGCGTCAGCACCAGCAATCAGTCCTTTCCGGGGGCGTGTATGTTTGCGTCGATCAGGTACGGGTTCTCGTTCAGAACGTTTTTCAGTAGGCTGTCCAACCGTTCCTGACCGGTAATCGTCTCGTCTTTTGTCTGCGTTGTTTGCCCGTCCATGCGTACCATCATGTCCCCCTGCGCCCGATCCAGTACGGCAAGGCCTTCGTTGCCGCTGTTTTGCAGCGCTTCGACGGTATCGAAAATCGTCAGCTTATCCAAGTACGGGACGTAGCTCATCGGGCAAAAGTCCGCGCAGTTGCCGCACTCGTTGCACAGCGCGTCGAGATGCAGCGCGTATTTGTCGGCGCCGAATACAAACCCGATATTGGCTCTGTTCGGACACACGTCGATGCAGTTATTGCAGATGTAGCAGGTGCGCCGCTTGTCGTCATGATTGCGGTTGTCCGGATTGGCGCGCACCGGCTGTGTCGCCGGCTTCGCCGGCTGCTCCAGCGACTGCGCCGCAAGAACATCCAGTTTTACCGTATCAATCGGTCCCGGCTTGATGCCGCGCAGGCGTGACGCCATCGCCGTCAAATTCTTGTACCCGCCGGGCTTCAGCAGCCGCGTCGAGACGGTGATCGGCCAGATGCCCGCACGCAGGAGATCCGCGACGTTCGATTCGTCCGCCCCGCCGGAGTAGGACAAATGGACGAGATCGCCAAGCGCTTGGCCGAGCTTTGCCGTTACGTTGATCGTCAGCGGATACAGCGCACTGCCCGATACGTAGTAGCTGTCCCCGGGCAGCAGCCCGCCGTAGCTCTTCACCGGCAGTGTATTTGTCAGCTTGACGCCAAACTGCATGCCGTAGCCGGCGGCGGCCTCTTTAAGCCGCCGGATCATCGCTACTGCCTGATCAAACTGCAAGTCAGACGTAAACGCCGCCTCGTCCAGCTGCAAGTAATCGTATCCGGCGCCGGTGAGTGCCGAACGGACGAAATCGTAACCCAATAGCGTCGGATTACACTTCACGCTGGTGTGCAGCGCTTTGTCGCGCATCAGGTACGTCGCGATGTTTTCAATCTCGTCTGCCGGGCAGCCGTGCATCGTGGACAGCGTGACGCTGTCGGAGATCAGCGGTGAAATCCGCTTGACGTCGTCGGCCGATACCTTTTCCAGCAGATCAAGATTATGAAGCGTACGCAATATCATCTCGCGCCAAATCGCCGTGCCGGACGCATCCTTCATGGTTTCTAGGTAGCCGTCAATTTTAGACGAGCGGATGCCGTTCAGATCATAGCCGACGCTCATGTTAAAGATAAAGCCGTCATCGTCGCCCTGCTCAATGGCGAGCAGATGGATGAGAAACCACGCCTTGGCGTACTCTTCAAACGCCGCGGCGACCGTCAGCTCCGACGACCATTCGACGTTGTACCCCTCCTGCTTGGCGGAGATACAAGGTTTATCAACATGCAGCAGCGCCCCGTCAATGATCTGCACCGTTTTAAGCTCAAAATACCGCGCGCCGGCCGCATAGGCACAAACGATGTTCTGCGCCAGCTGCGTATGCGGACCGGCAGCCGGGCCAAACGGCAGTGACAGCCGCCGTCCCTGATACATAACAGCCTCGGCTTTGTCGTCCGGCGGCGCCAGCGGCACACCGAATACTGTGCCGGCTTTCTTTTTTTCTGTAAAAAGCCAATGCAGCAGTTGTTCATACGGCATCGGATGCATTTTGTCACTCATGGCTATCTCCTGCTTGCGGTGGGTTGGCAGCACCTATTGTACCAGTCGGTGCCGCCTCAATCAACGATAAATCTAAAATATTTTTTATTTAGCTAAAATATTTTTATTCCACAGGCCATTTCGGTTCGTTGACAACACCAGATTGCGCCATAACGCGGTCAATGTTGTCCATGGCTTCGGCAAGAACTTTGTCTTCGTCCATCGTTAAAACTGCACGGTCCTGCACGACAAAGCGGCCGTTGATCACAACGTTGTCCACATCGCAGCCCTTTGCCGAATAGACGACGGCGGAAACGGGATTGACGTTGGGCATGATGCGTGAATTGAGCGTGTCGACCGTGATGATATCCGCCTTTTTGCCGACCTCCAGCGAGCCGATCTCACTGTCCAGCCCGATGGCCTTCGCGCCGTTGATCGTCGCCATTTCTATGACCGATTCGGCCGGTACGGCAAGCGGGTCCAGCGTGCGTCCCTTATGCACGATCGCCGCCAGACGCATCGCGTCGAACATATCGTAGGCATTGTCGCACGTGGCGGCGTCCGTCCCGAGCGAGACGTTGACGCCGGCCTCCAGCAGCTCCGGCACCGGGCAAAATCCGGACGCGAGCTTCATGTTGCTCGCCGGGCAGTGCACGATTGACGAGTCATATTTCTTAATAATCTCCATATCGTCCTTCGTGAGCCAGACGGAGTGGATGAGAAGCGTTTTATCCGTCAGGATGCCGGCTTCTTCAGCCAAAGCACCGGGCGTCATGTGGTACTCGGTATCCATTAGTTCAAGGTCTTGCTTGACCTCGCAAAAATGGATGGCGATACCCATGTCATGCTCTTTTGACGTTTTTGAAATCTTTTTCAAAATATCCAGCGTGGTAGAGCCGACCGGGCGCGGCCCAAGCCAGATATGGATGCGGCCGTCCCCTGCGTTTTCCCACTTTTGCTGCCATTCGACGGCTTGACGCAGACACGTATCGCCGTCTTCGACCATACCTTCATACATGATATTGTCACGTGTGGCATAGGTCGCGATGTCCATGACGGATTTGGCCAGCATACCGCGCATACCGCTGTCCAGCACTGCCTGCGTAATGCTGTCCATCCCATAGCGCGAAAGCAGCAGCGTCTCGGCAAACGTCGTCGTACCGCTTTTAATCATTTCCAGCAAACAGATATTGGTGCTGATGCGCGCGTCGTTCTCATCGTAGTCCCCCATCAGCCGCCAGATGCGTCCGGCCAGAAAATCGATCAGGCTCATATCGTCGGCACAGCCTTTAATAAGCGCCTGCGTCAGGTGGACGTGGGCGTTTATTAGTCCGGGCATAATAATATGGTTTTTCATATCCCTATATTCAAACGACGGGAACTGCCCGCGGACTGCGTCTGTTTTGCCGACGGCTACGATTGTATCGCCGTCGAAAGCGACGGCACTGTCACGTAAAATGCGTCTGTCTCGGTCGACTGTTATGACCGTTGCGTTACCCAAAATGTATCCCATTTGTTACGACCTCACAATCATTTCTTAATGGTTTCTTCAGTAGCAGATTATAACTTTTCGGCCACAAAAGCAACCAAAATGACGCGCTCGCGCCTACATGAAACGCCCGCTGAAAAGCGTCCGCCTTACGTCGTCGGCAGATTCTCGTAAACTTTCGACACATGCTTTTTAGCTTCCTCGCGGATGTGCTCTTCGTTGATGCCCAAGAGCTTCCCGTCCTTGAAGACGACGCGCCCGTTGATCATCGTCAGGCTGGCGGGCCGTCCGTAGCCGACTGTCGCTAAAAAAGCTGCCGGATCTAATGTCCCGCCGACAAAATCAAGCTGATCTATGTCTATCATAAATAAATCGGCGGCTTTGCCTTCTTCCAGACTGCCGATGTCCGATCTTCCCAGCACCTGCGCGCTGCCGGACGTCGCCATTTTCAAAAATTCGTATCCGGATGGTGCCTGACGGCTGTATTGAAGCCGATGCAGTAAAAAAGCCGCACGGATATCTGCCATCAGGTTGGATGCGTCGTTACTGCCGCTGCCGTCTACGGCGAGGCCAACCGGTACACCCAGCTCCAGCATGAGCGGAATTTTGCAAACACCGGACGCGAGCTTCATGTTGGATACCGGGCAGTGCGCCACGCCGGTTTGAGTCTCGGCCAGCCGCCGGACCTCGTCATCCGTAAAATGAATGCCGTGGGCATACCAGACGTCGTCGCCCGTCCAGCCGCATGCTTCCGCCCAGTCGAGCGGACGCTTGCCGTAAACCTCCAGGCAGTAGTTTTCTTCGTCAATTGTTTCGCATAGATGGGTATGCAGCCGGACGTTTTTGGCGCGCGCGAGCTTCGCCGATTGGGTCATGACCTCTGAATCGACCGAAAACGGCGAACAGGGCGACACAACCACCTGACGCATCGAAAACGCGCCACCGTTGTGATACATATTGATGAGCCGCTCACAGTCCTGAAGCGTTTCGTCACACGTTTCAACCAATTCGTCCGGCGGCAGGCCGCCGTTCGACTGGCCGCGCGTGAAACTGCTGCGTCCGGCGTGAAAGCGCAGGCCGAGCTCGTGTGCCGCGTCGAATTCACGGTCAATGATCTGTTTTGACGTACTTCTCGGGAACGCAAAATGCTGATCGAACATCGTCGTACCGCCGAATTTGACAAACTCGCCCATGGCGACCATCGACGCGTAATACATATAATCAGGGTTCACGCGTGTCCAAACCTTGTACAGGTACATCAGCCAATCGAACAGCTCGGAATTCTGGATGCGCGGGATATTACGGCTGAACGCCTGCAGCAAGTGATGATGGGTGTTGACAAGCCCCGGGTACACAAACCGCCCGGCCGCGTCAATCACGGCAGCATCCGGCGCCGAAATGTTGACGCCAACACGGACGATTTGCGGCCCGTCGATCAGGATATCGGCGTTTGTGAGTATTCGGTCGTCGTGGTCGCACGTCACAATAGCCGCCGCGTTTTTTATCAGTGTCTTTGACATATCCATTCACCTGCCCTGCCGTTAATTTTCAATAGGCCTTGATGCCGTATCGCTATAATCGCGCACCATATATGCGGCTATTGGCTAAAGGCCAATAGCCGCATACTGGTCGTGATTCAGTTGATGCTTACCACTCGCCGATAACGTTCCCGACGAGGAATTTCTGAGCGCTGATGTCGCTGTCGCTCATGACTTCGCCGTCGGCAACGAGGACGTTGCCTTCGTTGTCCATCAGCTCGCCGCCGAAGACTTCGATGTCGCCGGCAATAATCATATCGCGCAGCTCAAGCACCTGTGCCTGAACGTCGGCAGGAACGATCTCGTCGTTAAACGCGGAGATCGTTGCGCAATCTTTTTCCGCGCCCCAGAAGTAGTAGTCGTCGTATGTAGCCGTACCGTCGGCAACAGACGTGAAGACCGATTCAAAGATGGGGGCCCAGTTCCAGATGAAGGAGACCATCACGGCGTCCGGCGCGTAATCATACATATCCTGATGGTAGCCGGTGCAGTACACGCCGTTTTCCTGACAGGTCTGCGGGATCGCGGGCGAGGAGGCGTTGATGCCGATGCTGGTGATGCCGAGATCAATCAGGCTCTGTGCGCACTGAGTTTCTTTGTCAACGTCGTACCAGCTGTTGGCCCAGACGAGCTGGACTTCGGAGCCGGGCTCGACGTAGTCGGCGCCGATCGCAAATGAGTTGATGCCGCGGCGGACAGAGGCTTCAGACATACCGGCCGAGTAGCCGAGCAGGTTGTTTTCAGAGACGAGCGCTGCCGTCGCGCCGAGCAGGAACATCGCCTGATAGTCGCGGATCTGGTAGCAGATGAGGTTGTCGGCCTTGTCGCCAACCTGGGTAAATGTGATGTCGGGATACTCGGAAGCCAGATCAGACAGGATCGGGGCGTAGCCAGTAGAAGCGCCCATGATGATGTCCACGCCTTCGGTAGCCAGCGCGTCGATCGCGGCAGTAACGGCCGTGACTTCTTCCGCCGTGTTTTCGACGAAGATCAGATTATCTTCGGGAATGCCGAGGTTGGCCATCGCGTTGACGATACCTTTATACTGCGCCTGACACCAGCCGCCGTCTTCTTTAACGAACGTGGTGATCGCGCCGATTTTCAGTTCGGTCACGTCTTTGCCGGGGTCGCTCGGCTCCATCGACGGATCGCCCGAGGGGTCGGTCGACGCCGACGGCTCCATGCTATCGCTGGGGCTCGTGCTGGGGGATGTTGTCGTGCCGCTGTTACATCCGGCAAACAGTGCCAGAACCAGCAGAACCGACAGGACCAGTCCAATTACCTTTTTCATAATTTCCTCCTGTTATTTTGAATACATAATCTATATTTGAATGCGCTCGGCATCTCAAATATCATCGCGCTTCCGTTTCATACGGCACGCCCAGAGCCGAGGGCTCCTCGGTGCGTTTTTTACGGAACTTGCCGCTGGCCAGTATCAGCACGATCACTGTAGCAATATACGGGAACATACTGAAAAACTGTGATGGGATGAACGGCAGATATATCTGCATATTCGAGCCGATGATGCTGATACCACCGAACAGCAGCGCCCCCCAGACGGCTGCCTTAGGCCGCCAGGTCGAAAATGTCACCAGCGCGGCAGCAATCCAGCCGCGGCCGCCCGTCATGCCCTCGCTCCAAAAGTTTGTATACGCCAGCGACAGATAGGCGCCGGAAATGGCCGTCATGACGCAGCCGAAAATAACGTACGCGTATCGCAGCGCAAAGATGTTAATCCCTTCGACCGCGAGCGCCGCCGGATTTTCGCCGAGCGCGCGCAGGATCATACCTTGCTTGGTTTTATAGATGTAGAAAATCGACAGCGGTATGATCAGGTACATGATATAAACCAGCAAATCCTGATGGAAAAAGATTTTACCGATGACGGGTATATCCGCAAGGAACGGGATGTCAAATTTGTCAAATTTCATATTGGCGCTGATACCGGATACGCTTTTACCGATAAATCCGCTCAGTCCCATACCGAACGTCAGCATCGCCAGACCGCAAACGATCTGGTTGGCTCTAAGCGTCACAGTCAAAAACGCGTAAATCAGCCCAAGCGCGACACCAACAGCAATGACGGCCAGGATGCCCAGCGCCAGATTCTGCGCGTGCACGACTGTAATATAGCCGGTGACCGCGCCCATCAGCATGATCCCCTCCAGGCCGAGATTGATAATGCCGGCGCGCTGCGAGAAAATCTCGCCGATCGTGGCATACAGGATCGACACGGCGTAGACGACGGCCGACGCCAGAATGGAGACGATAATCGTCATCATAACGCGTCACCTCCCTCGGCGTTCTCCGCATCGGCCTCATCGAGGATTTCGAGCGCCGCTTTTTTACGCAGGACGATTTTATTACGGACAAAGAATTCGCCGGCCAGCACAAAAACAAGGATCGTGCCCTGAATCATCGTGGCGATCTGTGACGGTACGCCGAGAATCTGCACGGTATAGCTGCCCGTGTTCAGCCCGCCGAAGAAAAACGAGACGATGATCACGAGGAACGGATTAAATTTACTCAGATAGGCAATAACGATACCCGTAAAGCCCGCGCCGCCCGGCAGCGCCGGCTGCAGACGGTGCGTAATGCCCAGCACCTTGACGACGCCCGCCATACCGGCCAGCGCGCCGCTGATACCCATGACAAGCAGGATGTTTTTCTTGATGTTCATACCGGCATATTTAGCGGCCGGCAGGCTGTTTTTAATGACGGATATTTGATAGCCGCTCGTCGTTTTCTTAAAAAACCAATAAAACGCTATGGCTATGACCACGGCTATAATAATCCCGGCATTAACACCGGTGCCAAACAAGTCCGGGAAGTACAGGCTCTCACTGATGGACGCGGAATACGGCAGGTTCAGCCCTTCGTTGTTCTGCCAAGGGCCGCGGCATAAATAGTCCAGAAACAGCAGCATAACGTAGTTAAGCATGAGCGATACAATCGTTTCGTTCGTTCCCCAGAGCGCTTTCGGGATGGCCGCGACAAGCGCCCACAGCGCGCCGCCGGCAACGCCGATAACGATGACGAGTATCAGCTTGAGAACGATCGGCATCTCGGGGCCGTACAGCGCAAAGCCGCCGGCGGCAATCGCGCCCATGGCATACTGCCCTTCCGCGCCGAGGTTGTTCAGGTTCATCCGGAACGAAATCGACACGCCCAGACCGCATAACATCAAGGGAATGCTGTATAAAATCGTTTGCGTCAGGCCTTTGGATGTGAAAAACGCCGCGCGGATCATCTTGACGTAAACTGTGATCGGATTAAAGCCCGACGCACTGATGAATATCGCGCAAAACGCCATCGCCAAAAGGATAAATAAGATCGGATTCATCGCCCGGACAATCAGCGGGGGCTGTATTCTTTTTTCGACCTTGAAAAATAAACTGTTCATCTGCGCCCCTATGCTATTTCTGTTTCGCTATGTGCCGAATCGTCACCGATGCCGATCATCATAGAGCCGATTTCTTCATACGAGGTCTCGCTGACCTTATAGGCGTCCGACATGAAGCCGCAGTTCATGACCGTAACACGGTCGGCCATTTCAAAAATCTCTTCGAGTTCCTCTGAAATCAGAACGATACACGCGCCTTTGTTGCGCTGTTCCATTAAGATCTTATGTATCGCGTTCGTCGCGCCGATGTCGAGCCCGCGCACGGGATACGCCGCGATGATCACCGTCGGCGCGCCGCTGATTTCTCGGGCGATGAGCAGCTTTTGCTGATTGCCGCCGGACATCAGGCTGACGGGCAGTTCAATACCGCCGTTTTTAATATCGTACTGCTTGATGAAGTCTTCGCTGTTTTTGCGGATTGCTTTTTTATTCAAAATGCCGTTTTTACTGTACGGCTGTGAATCGTAGTCTTTTAGGATGACGTTATCCATCAGATCCATGGACGGAACAAGGCCCATACCAAGCCGATCCTCCGGCACAAACGCGAAGCCGCGCTTGATACGCTCTTTCATCGTCAGGCTGCTCACGTCTTTACCGCGAAATAGGATACTCCCCGATTCGTGTGCGCGCAGTCCCGAGATGACTTCCGACAGCTCGCGCTGCCCGTTACCCGCGACACCCGCAATACCGAAAATCTCGCCCGCGTAAAGCTTCAGATTGACATTGTTGACCGCGAGCAGACCTTTATCATTGTTGGCGCTGAGGTTGATAAGGCTCAATACACATTCGCCGCTTGGCGAGCGGTCGTCCTGCGTCTGCTTGAGCAGTTTTTTATCCGATCCGATGACGCCGCACGTCAGCCGTTCTTCCGTCGCGTCGGCCGCGAGCATTGTGTCGACAACAGATCCGCTTCTCAGCACGGTAATCCGGTCGGCGTTGGTCATCACCTCGCCCATTTTGTGCGAAATGAAAACAACCACCTTGCCGCTGTCGGCCATTTTCCGCAGCGTCTTGAACATCTCGACCGACTCCTGCGGCGTTAGCACGGCCGACGGTTCATCGAGGATTAAAATCTCCGCACCTCTGTACAGGAGCTTAACGATCTCGACGCGCTGCTGTTCGCCGACGGACAGCTGCCAGATTTTCGCTTTGGCATCCAGCTCCAGATTAAAGGCTTTCGAGCTTTTTGCGATGTCGTTTTCCATCTCTTTAGTATTCAGAATCGTCTTGCACTGGTCGCAGTGCAAATAGATGTTTTCCGCAACCGTCAACGTCTGCACCAGCGCAAAATGCTGGTGCACCATCCCGATACCCATATCGACAGCCGTTTTTGGGGACTTCAGCGTTACTTCCTGGCCTTTATAGAATATCTGCCCGGCGTCCGGCTTATAGATACCCGTCAGGATGTTCATCAGCGTGCTTTTACCGGCCCCGTTTTCGCCTAACAGCGCATGGATTTCGCCGGCATACAGCTTTAGATTGACATTATGGTTGGCAACGACACGCCCAAATGTCTTGACGATGCCTTTCATCTCCAATATCGGTTCGTGCATGTGTTCACCTCGTCGTATACCGATTAGTCTCGTAATAAAGACAAAGATGACATAACTGCAATGAAGTATGTCATCCTTGACCTTTTGTTTGAGAACCAGAAGCAGTTATGATCTGGAAGCTATTTTTTCTTCGTACCAAGAGCCGTAAACTTTATCGAGCGGCATCCCCAGGTCCTTGAGCTCGTTGCGCACCTTGCTATACAGCTCGGCGTAATGCGGTAGAGGTTTTTGCCCCATCAAGTCAAAGCAGGCGTCGACCGGCTGGCCTTTATCGGGCGCGACAAGCTTTTCTTCGTATTTGGGCAGAATCTTCTTGGCAATCTCGTTGGCTTCTTTACGCGTCATGCCGGCACAGGATTTAAAGACTTCGCCGCACCACCATGCCTCAGCCGGCGTAATGTAATCGGTATAACGACCGCCCGCCGAACGCGGCTGCGTCGTTTTCGACGCGCCGGAAACGCAGTGGTTCATCAGCCCGACTGCCGCCTCGTACATGAACATCTCGGTGCACGGTCCGGCCGTCTCATTGACGATCTTGTTGCGCATAAAGCCGGTGTTTCGGCTGATGGCCTGCGTCGCCACGGAGTTGGCCCAGACGGCCTTGCGCCCGCAGTTACCGAACAGCTGGATGTCATAAACGTAGGAGCTGGTGTAGTCGGATTGCAATATGGTCGGGATCAGCAAATCGTTGGCGACATTCGCAAGCGCCGCACCTTCCGGCGGACCGGCGTAGCCGCCGATATACGAGAACCCGCCGACACGCAGCTTGTGTCCGTAGTTGAGGCCCTGAATGATCCGGTGGAAGTTGGAGAAGGTGACCTTCAGCTCAACGGGGCACAGCGACATTGTCATGTTTCCGCGGCCTGCCACGGCAGGCGCGCCGCCGAGATGGCCGAATTCCGTCACGGCGCCGGCGACGCCGGTGCACGCCATCCCCGGGCGTCCGGCACGCCACAGCGCTTCTTTTTTCAGCTGCGATTCGTAGTTGCCCATCAGCGTTTCATACGGTGTGCCGGAGCGGATCGTCCGGCCGAAAACCGTCGCAAGCGTCGGGCCGTGGAGCACGTCGACAAGCTTATTGTATTTGACAAGCCCCTGTACGAGCGGCAGGTAGTTTTCCTCCGAGCAGACAATACCCAGCGAGGCGGCCAAGAGCGGCGGATACGGATCCTCCGGCTTGCGCGGCTTCATAATCACCTGATCCTGGCCTTCGCCGAGGATGTTCTCGCTTTGATAGTCGCGGATACATTCTAATAGCTCATCTTCCGTGATCTTGATGACACGCTCGGTGTCCTCACAGTAAAGCCCAAGCTCCAGTGCCAGCTCCCAGCCGGCCTTGAAGAACGTATCGGCGAGATCGTCGTCATAGTTGATGGGATTATCCATATCAAGCGTATTGTTCAGCCCGTATTTCTTCAGGATCGACTTGATGGTCTTCGGAATGACTTTTGTGTCCCATTCCTTCATCGTCAATACAGGACCGGTGTACGCTTTGTCGAGATTGTTCAGTATTCTTTGAACTTTATAGTTATACATATCGGCAGTCTCCCCTTACGACGCTTCGGAATCAACGATAACCGTATCGAATGTGCCGGGCGTCTCCAATTTCATCAGACGCTTACACAGATCAACGCAGTCAAACGCGCTGCGAGACCAACCGTCCGCCCCGATTTTTTTGGCAAATTCGCTCGTCACCGGGCCGCCGCCGACAATATAGCGGTACTGCTCTCTGTTGCCGGTATCCCGTATGTAGCTGAGCGTGTCTTCAAGAAACGGCAGCGACGTCGTGAGCAGCGTTGAGACGGCGATAATGTCCGCGCCGACCTCCTGGCCTTTCGTGAAGTAGTCTTTAAACGGTACGTCGGTACCCAAATCATGTACGACAAAGCCGTTGACGGCGAGCAACGCCGCGACGACGTTCTTGCCGATGTCGTGCACATCGCCCTTGGCCTGCCCCATCACAATGGTGCCGACTTTGGACTGCTCGGCCTGCGCCGTATCCATGTTCTCAAAGATCACCGCGATAACGGCCGACATTGCGTCGCCGGCCAATACCAGCTCCGGCAAATACGCCTCACCGGAGGAATACTGTTCACCGACTATATCCATGCCCTTGGCCGCACCCTCATTGAGGATCATCAGCGGGTCAATCCCCATCTCGATGGCCTCTTTGACGGCTTCGACCGACTCGTCTTCCTCGCCCTCGGCAACCAGTTCACTGATTCGTTTTAAAATCTCGTCCATGCACGTTCTAACCTTTCTGTCATCATTTCCAGATATATTCTGACTCCGGAACGACCAGCCACGGTCCGCTATAAAGAAAAAAGAGCGCAGCTAAATAGCTGCCGCCCCTTTGCGACCGTTTCAGTTTTTATCTGCTAGTTTCTAAAATAAGTATAGTGAATGACGATACGGTTGTCAATAAGAATTCAAAAATTTTTTTAAATCAAATAATTTTTTTATAACCGGTGGCAGCGGCTGCTTTATTCTTCTCAGGCGGACGTGTTCATCGCCGTCAACAGCCGCTCGGCGCTGCACGGCAGATCGAATACACGCACGCCGACCGCATCATAAATGGCCCCGATGATTGCCGCCGTACCGGCGACAGACACCTGCTCCCCGACGCCGCGCGCGCCGAACGGGCCGCTGTCTTCTTCATCCTCGATCGGATAAATATCGATCTCCGGCATATCGGCAATCGTCGGCAGCAGATACGTCTGATAGTTTTTCGTAATGGGACGGCCGTTATCGTCTGAACGGAAGTCCTCCATCAATGCATAGCCCAAACTCATAACGGCACCACCCTCGCACTGGCCCTCGAATCCGAGCGGATTGATGATGGTACCGGCAGCGGGGACAATCTCCGTTTTGAGTACACGCGTTTGCCCCGTTAGGGTATTGACCTCAACGCCGACAATCTGGCTCAAGTGCGACTGGATATAGTGCAGGCCAAACTCAATCTGCACGTCGGTGTCCTGAAATTCACGCCGTGCGCTTTGGCGGCGCTGATCTGGTGCCAGCCGCGACGCAGCTTCCGCCCATGTTAAACCGTCAACGCCGTCGTCGCTGAATCGGAGCGAGTCAATCGGCTTGCCCAGCATGGCGGCAATTTCTTCGTGAAGCATTTTGATGGCGTCGATGATCGCCAGGCCGGAAATATACGTCACGCGCGAGGCCGTAATCGGGCCGGAATCGGGTGTCAGGTTCGACGTGCCGTGCACGGAGCTGATTTTGTCCATCGGTATATGCGCAGCTTCCGCGGCAATGATCTCCAGAGATGTTAAGCTGCCCTGACCCATATCCTCGTTGCTGAAATATAGACGCAGCTGCCCGTCTGTCGTCAGCTCAACGTCGCAGACGGATTCGTCCGGGTAACAGGCGTTTCCGAGACCGACGCCCTGCTGGCATCCGGCCAGGCCAACACCGCGTTTCAGCCACGGCTTCGACGCCCCGGCCTTGAATGCTTCTTTGTTCTGCCATAGCCAGGACTGTTCCAGCCGCTCCAGCGTATGGTCGGCGTACGCCCCGGGGCTCAGCAGCTGCTCATAGCTGTGGCGCATATCGCGTTTGAGCACGTTTTTACGCCGGAGCGCCAGGGTGTCCATCCCCAGCTTCTCGGCCAGCATGTCGATGGCATTTTCCACGGCAAAATTCATCTGATTGTTGCCGAAGCCGCGAAATGCGCTCGTGTAACAATTATTCGTGTACAGTGCATCGCCGGATATATCCGTATTCGGGTAATAGTAGAAGCCACAGGCACTTTCGAGCGCTAAGCTCAATATTGCGCCGACGTAGCTCGCGTACGGGCCACCGCGTGCCAGCGCGTAAACCTTGTTGGCTGTAAACGTCCCGTCGGCCGCCGCGGCCATCTTGATGCGGACTTCAATCGGCACGCGTTTGGGGCTGATCAAATAGGAATCCTCGCGGCTGAGGACGATTTTCACCGGCCGGTTCACTGCCAGCGCGCAGACGGTTAAAATCCCCTGCAGCAGCAGGTCGTCCTTGCCGCCAAATCCGCCGCCGAGCGGATTGGAGTGTACGATGATTTTCTCAGCCGGCAGATTTAGTATCGTCTCGAGATCGCGCTGGACGCGCATGCCGTTTTGCGCGGCGTACCAAATCTCCACGCCGCCGTCAGCCGTCGGCCGCGCGACGCCGCCCTCTGTCTCGAGATACGCGTGCTCCTGATACGTCGTCGTGTAGACCTGCTCGACGACTGCCGCCGCATCGTTAAACGCAGCTTCAACGTCGCCGCTTTGGTATGCATAATGTGCGATCAGATTGCCGTCGGGGTGAATCTGCGGCGCACCGTCCGCAATCGCGTCGCGTGCCGTCATGACGGCCGGCAGCGGCTCGTACGTGACCTTGACGGCACTGAGCGCGTCTTCAGCCTGTTTTTCCGTCTCGGCCAGAACAACGGCGACCGTGTCGCCGAGATACCGCGCGCGGTCGGCGCAGATGACAGGCTGATCCTGAACGACAAGACCGTGCGCGTTGACGCCCGGGACGTCCGCCGCCGTCACAACCTTAACGACGCCGGGCATTTTCTCCGCTTCGGATACGTCGATATTCTTAATGATGGCATGCGCAGTATCGGGATGCAGCAGCTTGCCGTATAGCATCCCGTCGAGCGCGATGTCCCCCATGTATTTCGTCTGTCCTGTTGCTTTGCCTTTGCCGTCTGTGCGCGGAATGCGTTTGCCTACCCAAGTGAATTCAGACATGTTCGTGCCTCCAAACTCAATCCGATCAGAATTCTGCGTCCGCGCCCCATTGCATCCGTCGCCGTGCTGACCTAAAAATTATTTTGTATTTGTCTATAATCGTAGCATCGGGATTTAGCTATGTCAATGAACATTAAGTTAAAACTTACAGATCACCAGCTATAACATCTTGACAAAACAGCATAATTGGCCTATGATTCAAGTAATTAAATAATTGTATCCCCGGCAACACACCTTAAAAACTTTTTGTAAGCAACGGCGCTTGCAGGTTATAAGGATTGCCGGGTTCGTTGTTTCCAGACCTGTCTTGGCATCATAAATACGATAGAATTTAGGTGATCGGCATGACAATTCAATTTACGCTGAACGACCTGCCCGTAACGGCAGACGTAGACGCCTCCGCGCGCCTGCTCGACGTACTGCGCGACACATTCAATCTCACGGGCACGAAAGAATCCTGCGGTCAGGGCGAATGCGGCGCTTGTACGATTCTATGTGACGGCGTCGCCGTCCACGCGTGCCTGCTGCCCGCCTTTCAGGCACACGGACATGAGATTGTGACCATTGAGGGCCTTGAGAAAAGCGGCGAGCTGGATGCTTTGCAGCAGTCGTTTCTAAACGCAGGTGCCATCCAGTGCGGCTACTGCACACCAGGCATGATCATGGCCGCCAAGGCGCTGCTGCTGAAAAACCCGACACCGTCTGTTGCAGCGATCCGCGAAGCGATGGCCGGTAATCTTTGCCGCTGTACGGGGTACAAGAAAATTGAGGAGGCTGTCCAGATGGCCTCTGGCGACGGAGGGTGCGGCTCATGCTGAATTTTAAGCACGTTTACACACCCGGCAGTCTCCGCGAAGCATTGACGATGCTCCAAACACCGGACGTCCGGCCGATTGCTGCCGGAACCGATATTCTCCCCGCCGCGCGCGAAGGCGCACACGACGGCATATCCCTACTGGATCTTATGCCGCTGCAGGGTGAACTGTCGGCCATCCGATTTGACGACGGCTGTCTCAGAATCGGCGCGCTGGCGACGCATACCGCTATAGCCGGCAGTGCCCTCGTTCGTGAAAAAGCGCCCGTATTAGCTGCTGCCTGCGGACAGATCGGCTCGGTTCAAATCCGCAACCGGGCGACGCTCGGCGGTAACGTCGTTCACGCCTCACCGGCGGCAGACAGCGTGCCCTTTCTCGTCGCAGCGGGCGCGTCGGTCGTGATGCAGACCTTGTCCGGCACGACCGAGCTGCCAATCGGTGATTTTCTCCTCGGCCCGCGCAAAACAGCGCTGCCTTCCGGCGCGCTTGTCACGGAGATCGTGATCCCGATCCCGGACGGCGGCTGGCAAGGCGTTTACTACAAGGTCGGCGGACGCACCGCGCTGACCATCGCGATTGTCTCCGTCGCGATGCTGCGCAGCGGCGACGACTGGCGCGTGGCATACGGCTCCATGAGCGCAAAAATCAACCGCTGCACGCCGGTGGAGCGCGTGCTTGCCGATAGCAGTACCCTTGATAAATCCGCAATTGACACCGTCGTCCGGCAGACGCTCAAACCGATCAGTGACGTCCGCGCCGGCAGCGAGTACAGGCTGACGGTCGCGTCTAACCTGACATGGCTGGGTCATCAAGAGCTGGCGGGCACCGATCAATGACAACCACAACGTTAACTGTTCTGGGGCACGGGCAGGTCTTTGACCTGCGAAAAAACGAGAGCCTCTTAAGTGCCCTACGGCGGCAGGCGCCCGATTTGGCGCCGGTGTCGCCCTGCGGCGGCAAGCACACGTGCGGCAAATGCCGGATCATCGTTAAAAGCGGCGCCGTTTCCTCACCGACGGAAACCGAGCTGTCATTTTTATCGTCGCAAGAGCTGTCAGACGGCGTCCGCCTGGCGTGCTTTGTCACGCCTGCGCACCCACTGACGCCCGTGGTCGTCGAGCTTACGGATGCGGGCGGGATGCATGAAATACTCGCTGGCGGGCTGCGGCCGAGCTTCAATTTTAATCCGTGCCTCACAAAAAAACGCGCTGAGATCATCCCTGCGGCGCAGGCTGATCAGCAAGAAGATACCGTGTTTTTTAGGGACGCGCCGATCACCGCTGTTCCGGCGTCGGAAGCCGGCGGATTATACGCTGTCGCTGTCGATATCGGGACGACGACCATCGCCTGCGCCTTGCTGGACATGCAGACCGGCAAGCAACTGGGCCAAGCGGCGGACATCAACCCGCAAACAGTATACGGCTCAGACGTTTTATCTCGTATTGAACACGCCATGCAACAACCGGACGGTGTTCAAGAGCTGCAATCACTCGTCGTCGGCTGTCTGAACCGATTGACCGCGCAGCTGGCCGATCAGGCCGGCATCGGTACGCGTGTGATTTACGCGTATGCCGTCGCGGCCAACACGACGATGCTGCACCTTTTACTGGGCGTCAATCCGCGCTCCCTGGCTATGGCGCCGTATACACCGGTATTTACAGACGAACGAATCGTCCGCACAGAGGACCTCAGCCTGCAAAATTGCTCGGCAGACGCCGTGTTATGCTGCCTGCCGTCCATATCGGCTTATATCGGTGCCGATATACTGGCCGGCATTGATATCAGTGCGATCGCCGGCGCGTCTGACACCGTGCTGTTCATCGACATCGGGACGAACGGGGAAATCGTTTTGTCACGGCGCGGGACGCTCAGCGCTTGTTCCTGCGCCGCCGGCCCGGCGCTTGAAGGGATGAACATCTCCTGCGGTATGCGCGCCGCCGACGGTGCAATCGAGCAGGTGCAGACCGGCGAGCAGGGGTTTGCCGTCAAAACAATCGGCGACGCCGTACCGTCCGGCCTATGTGGCAGCGGCGTTCTGACAACAATGGCCGCGCTGCTGCGAGCCGGCGCGGTAGATCCGAGCGGACGCATCGCGGATCCTTTGCCGGATGCTTTTCAGGCGCACGTGCGTCCCAACGGGAAAACGCCGGCGTTCATTCTGTCCGGAGGATCATCGCCCGTCTCGTTTACGCAGGCAGATGTCCGTCAGGTGCAGTTAGCGAAGGGCGCAATTTTATCCGGCATTACAGCGCTTCTTACGCAGGCGGGGCTGACCACGAGCGACGTTGACCGGGTACTCATCGCCGGGCAGTTCGGCGCGCATTTGTCCGAGGAAAGCTTGCTGGATGTTGGCATCCTGCCAAAGGCATTTGAGGGCCGGATTCAATATGTCGGCAACACATCGCTGACCGGTGCCGAGCTGTTCCTACTCGACTGCGCGTCCGGCGAGCGGATGCGCACCTTGTCCACAGATGTGTCCTATCTGGAGCTTTCGACATATCCCGGCTACACACGGCTGCTCATGGACTGCATGAAGTTCCCGTCTGACTAGCGTCATCAAAGCGCACTGTTAGAATGACGGATAAAAACCCGCTGAAGATTACTATAAATCTTCAGCGGGTTTTTTACTTATATTCAATGTACCTTTTTCGTCAGAAGGCTTGATTTAGCTGTTGAGCACACCAACAAAGAAAATGCTGGACATTTCATCGGCAATTTCATCAAACGTGCGCGACCCTTTCGGATCATACCAGCGCACAAACCACGTCGTCATCGAGAAAATCAAGAATGTTGCCGGTGTGTAGCTTTTCAGCTTCATATTCTCATGTTTTTCAAGGGCGATCAGTTGATTTTTAACAAGCGCAAAGGCTTCCCGCCGTTTTTGATAAATAGTCTCCCGCTGTTCTTCGTTGAGTCTGGTGTCTTCCCTGTTGAGAATAGTGATCTCCATCTTGTGCTTAATAACATGCCGAAGCAGATCTTTGATGATGCGCTCTAAGTTTGTCTTGGGATCATCGTCGGCCGAGACGGCGTTTTTAATTGTTTCAACCATGTCGATAATGGACTGTTTTAGGATATAAAACAGGATGTCTTCTTTGTCAACGAAGAAATAATAAACCCCGGCGACGCTAAGACCTGCCGCTTTAGACAACTCTCTTATAGAAGAGTTGTCGTATCCATTCTTATAAAAAAGGATTGTTGCTTCCTCGATAATCTTCTCTTTACGATCTACAACTATTTCCTTGCCGTCCTCTTTTTTACTCATCTGGCGTCTCCTAAGGTAATCTGATTTGTGTTAAAAGTAACTGCTACGCAAAAATCATATTCGAAATTACAACGGCAGCCTGCCAAGCTGTTTCTTGCTATGCGTGTCATAACTTGCCGGACATCTGAACATAAGTTTAAGAAAACAGTTTGTTCAAGAAACGACCAAATAGTGCCCTAACTGCAACGGATACCGCGTTTCTCTTTAACTGCAACGGCAGTTGGTACTATGCAGTATACATATTATAAATGGATTATGCAAGCGTCATCTCAATTTTGGTCCATGACATGGCGTGTGTATGATGTCCGTCCGCCGTATATACCCCACGAGATCGTTTTTGGCAGCATGTGCGATCTGGCTGCCCGATGAAACTGACTACTAATCACAGTGCGTATATTGGCCGCTCATAAGGCCATTCGTCTAAGTGACAATTTTGCACTTGATGCCATAGGATTCCACTATTTGCTTGATTGCCTGCAGCTTTTGCTCCGTAACATGAAGGTGACTCGACAGTGGATAAACGCGGTTCAAGCTTTCATATCGCGCTTGACCCAAATGATGCAGCGGCATGATGTCAACAGTGACTAACGACGGTAAGCTTTGCGCAAATTCACAGGTGGCGCGGATATTATCGTCCGCATCGTTGTAGCCTGTTATAACCGGCAGCCGTATGTAGATCGGGATATTGCGTTCTGACGCAGCCTTTGCATTTTTCAGTATCAGCTCATTTGATACGCCTGTTAGTTCAAAATGCTTTTGCGGGTCCATGTGCTTGATATCCCAAAGAAAAAAATCAATATCGCCAAGCAATGGCGCTGTATTTGTCCAGTCCCAATAACCGCAGGTGTCTACGCCGACGCTGATCCCATTGGCTTTCAGCGTACGGAGCAAGCGGCCGGTATAATCCGGCTGTAAGAGCGGCTCTCCGCCGGACAGCGTTACCCCGCCGCCCGAGTGCTTATAAAACACTTCGTCCTTTTTTACTTCCGCCAGCACTTGTTCGACCGTCATAGCCTGACCTAGCCGTTTAATAGCGCCTGTATAACACACTTCAGCGCAGGCACCGCAGACGTTACATAAAGACCGGTCGATTTCAACGATGCCTTGTTCCGCCTGTATCGCACCTGTTGGGCATACTGGAACGCAGTTATTACACTGAATACATTTAGACGGAAATAGTGCGATTTCCGGCTGCATTTTTTGCGATTCCGGTGTTGAGCACCATACGCATCGCAGCGGACAGCCCTTAAACTGTATAAGGGTTCGTATACCCGGCCCATTATGCGTCGTCATTCTGTGGACGTTCAGTACATAACGACTATCTGCCGGGGCCGTCTCGTTGACCGTATTTGTATCTGTTTCTGCCATTTCCACACCACAATACACGCCTGCAAATTGTATACCGTCATAGCGCCCGAGCGTTCCTTTTTATCGGCGATTTTCGGGAGATCACTGTATGCTAAGCAACAACCGCTTATCAGCTTGAAGTAAACAGGCGCACCGCATCCGGCCCTTGTTACAGGGCGGATGCAGGCACGCTACTAACCAAATAATGATAATCTTTTACTCTACCAGCCTTGATACTCGGTACGGCTGATAATATCCAACTGCTGTTCCTCCGTCAGCTCAACAAAGTAAGCCATATAGCTGGCGACGCGAACGAGCAGGTCTCTGTATTCTTCCGGTTTCTCAACAGCCTGCTGCAGCAGCTGCGTTGACACCACATTGAACTGCGTATGATAGACGCCCAGCTCCTCAATGGCGCGCAGTAAGCCGATAAACCGATCGACGTCCTCGTCATTGGCAACAAGCTGCGCACTTAGCCGCAGGTTCAAGAGCCCACCCATGGCAAACCGCTTTGTCGGCAGCTTGCTGATCGACTTGGCCACAGCCGTCGGCCCTTCGCGGTCAACGCCGGGGAACGGCGAAATGCAGTCGGCCGTCGGCCTGGGATTCTCGCGGCCGTTTGGCAGCGCGCTGACGACCGGCCCGAACGATACGTTGCTCTGCCCGATCATACCGGCGCCGAGATACAAGCTGTCGGGAAACGGCTTGGGGGCAAGGTCGCGCTGATTGTTGATCCAGTCGACGCAGTCGTACCAGGAATCCATAACCCAAACAGCCCAGCTGTCGGCGTAGTCGTCATCGTTGCCGAATTTCGTGACGCCGTTGACGCAAAGCTGCCGGAGCTCCTCATGTCCGACCCAGTTGTCCTTCAGTGCCTGCAAAAGCTGATCCCACGTAATCTTTTTATCCAGATAAATCAGCTTGCTGATAACCGCGAACGAGTCGGCCGTGTCGGCCAGCCCGGCCAGATAAATACCGCAGTTGTTATACCATGACCCGCCCTGCGCTATGTCGCGCCCTTTCTTCAGCGGGCCTTCCGATAACGCCGAGCTCAGCGGGATCATCAGCCTTTCAGACTGTACTTCCTTGCCGACCTTGATGCCTCTGACCATGAGCTTCATCCAATAATACAGCTGCTCAAGGTACGCGCTTTGCAGGTCTGAAACGGACCCAAAGCTTCTCGGGTCACCTGTTGCCGGCCCGATTTGCCGGTCGCAAAGCGAGCATTTGCCGTTGAAGAGCGTCAACTCAAGTATCTTTGTGGTCAGGCAGATGCCCTCCCAGCTATGCAGCATACTGATATGCGGCATCGTGAGCTCTGTACAGCCCATAACGGAGCATTCGCGCAGATCTCCCTGCGTTAACCCTGGATGCCCCTGCATCGCCATCTCAATTGCTTTTTGATCGCTGATAAACTTCGGCTTACCGCGTCCTAAACGGATGACTTCAACCGCTTTTTTTAAGTATTCATTCGGGGTGCCTTCCCATAGCCGCATTGCCAGATCCGGGTGCGGCAGGCCGACTTGCTCTTCTGCTTCCAGACAGAGCATGGTGACCTCGTTGCAGGCATCTTTACCGTCGCGCGTTTGCCCGCCGATGGTAATCGTCTGACTTAGGCCTTGGCCGGGCTGGAAATTGGCCACGTCATAGCTGAGCAAAATCGCCCATTCATTGAATTTGACCCAAACGCTTTCCAGAAGCTCCAGCGCAAAATCGCGCGTAATTGCTTTGTCTTCCAAGACCGTTTTCTTGTAAAACGGATATAAGTACTGGTCCAACCGCCCCAGAGAATTGGCAACGTTAAAGATTTCGCAATGCACAAGAAGGTGCGTCATCCACAGTGACTGCAGCGCTTCCCACCAGTCTCTAGCAGGATTGACGGGCACCTGCGCGCAGTTTTCGGCGATGCGCAGCAGCTCTTTCTTGCGGTCGCTGTCGTTTTCCTTTTCGGCCATTTCCTTCGCCAGATCAGCATACCGCTGCGCGTAATCTATCGCGGCGTCAATGGATATCAGCGTTGCATTGTAGAAGTCTCGCTTATTTTCCAGACCATACCGCGTATAGGGCTGATCCAGCTCCTCGAGGTACATCTCAACTTCTTCGCGGATGCCCTTGAGGCCTTTATACAAGACTTTTTCGTAGTTGACCATCTGGTGGCCGAGGTCTTTTGACAGCGACAAATCACCGATTACGGGAATGTGCGGATCGATCGCCGTGACAGAATAGGCTTTATCTTTGATTTCTTCATCCGCCCGCTCCAAAATAAAATCACTGAGCGTCTTCCCCTTCAGGAACGGAATCAGCTCTTCACGCAGCTCTTTTCTCTCGTCCGGCGTGATAATGAATTTTTCATGCGGCCGTATCTGGAAGTCTTTTTCCGGGTCGCCCAGCTCTTCGTCCATGAAATAAACCATTTCAGCCGCGAAGGAGCCGCCGCGGATTTTACTGGTGATATTGCCGATAATCAGTTCACCCTCAAGAATATGGATGGTTTTGTCCTTGAGGTAATTTTCAAGCATACGGGCACGCTGAATGACCATCGGCTCATTTTCGTATTGCTGCATGGCCTTCATTTGCGCGCGGGCACGCTCAAGACAGATTTCCATTGACGTCAAAACACGGTTTTTTGCGTTCTTAACCCTTTCAGTGCATGTTGGCGTAAAAAACTGCTGCCAACTGCCTATTTCTTCGATTTTTTCAATAATGGCCATGTTCGTCTCCTTTAAGTCCTAGTCTAAGCCCAGCAGCTTAGACGGGTTCACCTTCGCCATTAACTCAATTTCCTGGTCGGTAATGCCGTTGCGCATCAAGCTGGCGATAAACATCCTCATCCCCTCGACTGGCGGGGGATTATACATGAATAATCCTAAATCCGTACTGATAATGCAGTGCTCGGCGCCTATTTCTTTGATGGCGGCGGCCGTGTGCTTTGGATTGCGCGAAAACTCTGTCGGCAAATGGCAGACAAAAGTTAGTTCGATAGTCGCGCCCATTGCTACGAGCCGCTTAATCTCATCCATGCTCGGAACCTGATCGGAGAACTCCGGATCCAGCGGATGTGTCACCAGTAACTTTCGGATACCGAGCTTTGTTGCTTCTTCAAACAGCGCAAAAATCTCCGCCGGAGATATATGCCCGGTCGCCAGAACCATGTCGTACTTTTTCACAACCGCTAAAACGGCCTTCACCTCAGTGGTGAGCTGCCCGTTCTCGTCCAGCAGCGAAACCCCTTCACCCTCCAGCGGGAGCCCGTACGACCTGAACTTGTCAATGGAGTTTACCGACGAATACGTCGGCATCCATACAACACGGGCGCCAAGCTGCGCCGACGATTCGACGGCGTGATGGTTGATGCCGCCGGTAAAGAAATTCAGACAAATACTGCCGATGATTTCAATGCCCGGCACAACGCGCTTGAGCTGGACGGCCAGCTGCGCATTCGGAAAGCCACTGTCCTTGAGCACGATGGCTTTCATGCCGGCCTGCTGTGCCTGCTCGGCCAGTTCCAGCGCGTCAAAACGGCAGGGTCCCGCGACAGGGCCGTGATGTAAGTGCATGTCAATTGAGCCTTTGACTAAGTCGTCAATATCCATAATTGGAATACCCTCCGTTTCGTATATGAAATGGGCTTGATGATGCCCTTAAAGACAAAATTATATGTTGCTGATGATCGTGACAGTACACGACGTATAATCCGTCAGCTCAGGTGGTTTGCGGGGTCGGCACGCGGCCGTGGTAACTGCTCCATCAGGAGCCTGCCCGAGGAAGCTCGGGAAGGCTCCTAATGTCTATTGTACGTATATGCGCTTATAGGGTGATGCTATAGCCGTGAATTCGGCGGATTAATATCTTTTAAGTCTTGCGCCTTTGGCATAGTTCATCCGGCCGACGAAGAATTCTTCCTCCGGCTCACGCGGCGTAAAGCCGATCGCCTTCAGGCCGGATCTGATCGCCTGTTTCTGATAGTCGTACAAACGGCCTGTCGGCTGGCGGAGCACGCCGCCGTTGCCGCCGAGGCACCAGTGCGCGTATTTGTCGACATAGGCGACGAGGATGCCCGTTTCGGGATAATTGACGTTGGCAAACGCCGAGCCGGCGGCCATGGCGTTGGGCATCGCTTTCCAATGCAGCTCCAGCGCCGTGTCGATGTCATTGTTAAGAAGGGCGTTAAACATCTTGACATTACGCTGGTCTTCCGGCGTCTGCGATCCGTAGAACGGACCGGCACCGGCCCATTGCTGACCGTAATTGGGAATCGTTGTATACCATGCGCTCGGCATCGGATCTGCAACAAGAATCTGCTGGCCGACAAGCCGGAAGCACTGAATCGTATACGCGAGCGAGGCGCCGCCCTGAATTTTCATCGCGACAACGTTCGGGATGTCCGCGATTTTCGGTAAAATCGACATCGGCCAACCGCTGGGATGAAAACGCTTGGCTTTTAGTCTGCCGGGATAAAACACCAAAGCCAGATCCGTGGCGTCAGCCATATATTTATAGTTACGATACAGCTCTTCTTCCGATTCGGGATCGTACATAATCGGATGGCCAAGCATACCCATCGTGCCGCCCGTTTTCTGATGGTGCTGCATGATGTCTATATTCTCTTCAACAGTATCCATCAAAACAGAAAGCGATGTATGTACGCGGCCCTTTGCCTCATCATTGACGATACTGACAAAGCGTTTGCGTTCTTCTTGGGTCATGCCGGTGCCTTCCGGCGCGATAAGAATGGAGATCATGCCGTTTGCAATGATATGATTAACATCGTATCGGATGCCATCTTCGTCTAATTCCGATAAATCGGGTGTAAATGACGGAAAAACAGGCGCTTCAAGCCCTTTAAAATTTTCTTTTGCCCACTGTTTTGCTTCCGGTTTAGTAAACGGTAACGCCATACTTGTTTCCTCCTAATAAATGTTCCTTCAAACTGTCGTTGTCGGTCGGCATCTTTCGGTTGTCGCCGACCCGTTGTTTTGATATTTCTTAAGTGCATCCGGTATTTAGCAGAGTTAACTTAACCATCCGTCTTTAATCGAGCAGTTCGTATGGTTATTATGATTGTCTCGCGCAAGTAATGATAATCGAAAATATATATCGTTCATTTTTATAAGTTCTAATAAACATCCACTCCTCATTTTACAACATTTTGGTCGTATTGTCTAATATTTTTTATTTCATGACTTGCTGGAACTCAACTAAAAAGCGAATGCTTTGACCACAAAATTTTAGTTTTTGCTCGGTTATTTACCTTGCGCTATTACTGAACCGCCGGTATATGTCAGCACCTGTCATTAACAGGCCATTTATTGTTTTTTCTCGACGGCAGGCAAACAATAGAATCGCCGGGCATGGCGTCTGCGCCGCGCTGGTTGATGGCCGTCGATTTGATCCGTACGCAGTACTCCCCGTCGTCGTCAACAAACTTTTCGACTATTGTGCCGTCAATACGGATGACATCAGACAAGAATACAAAGTTGCGATACTCGGCGTAGCATCTTTTCAGCCAGCCGTCATCACCCATCCAGTTCGTCAGCGCCTGCACAAGCCAGCAATGACGCTGAATACCGATATCATAGGGATACGGCAAGCCCATGGCTTTCGCGCCGTCGATGCTGTAATGAACGGCAAAAATCGGTTCCCACGCGCTCGTCCCGGGATCACGGAAATACCATGCCGGTTTCTGCTCATGATGCATCAGCGCCGCTTCGTGCGCGAGCAGCCGCGCCGGCGCGAGTCCGGCCACAACAGCCGCGACCATATCGGTTAAACCGATCGGCCCTTTAATCAGCTGCGGGATCTTATCGCCGACTTGAACGTCTTCCCAGTATCGTGTTTGATTGCCGCATGTCATTTTATTGTTTTCCAGAATCTCTTCTTCCAGCTCTCGCAACTCACCCTGCGTCCAGGGATGCGGCAGCTGGATCTCCTGGTACTTGCCTTTTTCGCGGCTCTTTTTGCGCTCGGCGCGGATAATCAGCTTTTTAACTTCCGCGACCATCTCGCCGTTTTGGTTGAAATATTTATCACCGAAATAGTCAAATATCGTTTTACCGGCAAACTTGCTTTCTTTCGGACCTTCAAATCCCAGGTATTCCTCTTCGGGCACGATTTTGTCCCCGTCTTTGATGGGTTTATAAAACCGCATATCACTGGCCGAATGGAAGCCCGCCAGTCCGCGCCAGCCAAACTGAACACCTGCCAGTACGCTTAAAATGAAGGACGGCGGTGCGATAATCGTGCCGTATTTGCTCTTCCCGGCATACGTTTCGTCTTGAAACAAGGGATTTGTATCACCAATGCCGTTTATAAATTTGCGGATATTGTCTTTGGTTGCGTACTCGTTAAAAATCGAGGTGTTGACCCTCAGCTTTAAGCCCTTTTTGGACTCCATTTCGGCGATCAGTTCAGGTGTAATCGTCCCCTCCGCCATGGCTGCAGTTTTTACGCTCATACGTTTCACTCCTGTTAAACTATTCTCTGTACTTCAATACGTATATCTATAAATGCTCAGCAAGGTTAACGATCAATCACTAATGATAGTTTAGTATTCTTGTATAGCGATGTCAATGTAAAGACTACCTATATTAGTAATCGATCATTCAGTAAATGCGACAAAATAATCTGACGACGATCGTGTGTCGTTCTCCCACGTCGCTACCGTTTAATGGGCATCTTGCTCACAGACATCGTCGATGATCTCCATATGATGGCTGTAGGTGTCGAGCACCCGGTATCCCGATGCCAAACGCTCGTATTCAACCCAGTAAGTCGTCGCGCCTTGTTGATATTTTCCCAAAATTGTATTTGTGCTTTTATTAACGATGTAACAGCCGGTCTGCTCGCTGTGCTGTATGACCTGATAGACCTGTTCCATCAGTATAAATTGACGGTCCATACGCGCAATGACATGCTCGTCTGCCAGTAGCGGGATTTTATTGTCATCGGGTATCGGCAGGTTTTGCAGGCTTAGCACAAGCCGCCGTCTGTTGTCCCGTTGCCTAGTGAGAGACGGTGTCCGCTCACGCTCCGCCGTCTGAAAGATCAGCTCCAGCAGATGCCTTGCCGATTTCCCGCGCCGAACAAACGTATCCCGGCAGTTGACGCAATACGTAACGTATTCCGCTGGGCTTTGCCGGATACGCCGCTGTACAACCTGATCGAGCAGCAGCGGATTTGCGTAAGCGATCAGCCCGCCGTAACCACAGCATCCGCCGGATTCTTTCAATGGGATCAGCGTCGTATGGCATTGCTGCAGCAGCCGACGCACATCTTGCCGCAGCGCCGGATCATCGGCAGCGCTGCATGGATCGAATACGGAAAACGTGCCACCGGAAAGCGCTGTCGTCGGCTCCGGAATACCGATGGTCTGGAAAACCGCCCAGATCATTTTTTGCGGAATCTCGGGCGCAAACGCCCGCAGCATTTTCGCGCAGGACGGGCAGCCGAGTATTAATGTCGGGCGGCCAAGCTCCTGCCAATTGTGCCGGATGAGCGCCGTGGCCTGCGTGCGTAAATCTTCTCGTCCCGCCCAATAAGCCGGCGCGCCGCAGCATCCAAGCATTAACGCAACCTGATCGGTGAGCTTCTCGGATAGAAACCGATACGTCGCCTCGAGCGTATTCGGCAGGAGCCCGCCCAGACGGCATCCTGGAAAGAACGCGTATTGACTACCGTTCTTTCCAGGTAGCGTCAAAGCGGCTTCGCCGTTTGAAAAGAGCATGTCGTTCAAGAAAAATTCATGAAAGGCCGGAGGCAGGCTGCCCTTTTCATATAGTGTACGGCGCGCTTGCAGGTAAACACTGCCCATATCAATAGATTCCGGGCAGACAGTTTGGCATTGTCCGCAGAGGCTACAGGAATATATCTGCCGTTTACAGATGCTTTCGCTGAATTTCTCAACAAGATTGAGGCTCTGATAAACGTCGTTGATGTATTTTTTGGGATACGCATGATTCTGCTTGAGCAGCTCGCACGACTCGACGCAGTGCAGGCAGTGGCAGTCGAGGCATCGGCCTGCTTCGCACTGCGCTTCGTCCAGTGTGTACCGGTTGCTGTCGCCAGGGCGGACGGTGGATTGGACCGTCGCCGCGCGTATGTCCGGCTTGAGTCGTGTATCGGTGTGCTGCGGCTGCGCCGCCGGTGTCTTCATGCCCCGCACGTACCAGTCGATACGCTGCGCGTACTGTTTGCCGGCCGCTATGGCGGCGGCTGGTGACAGCCCGTCATCACCGGCACCCAATCCGGCATAGAATACGCCCTTTTCCATTTGGCAGGCCCAGAATTCTGTGTCGTATCCGGCCTGGTCTCCGGCGGCTATCAGATGTGCCTGCGCGCTGCTGCCGTTTGACAGCAGCACGGCGTCTGCCCGGCAGTTCGCAACGGCGCGGATTGGCGTGTCACAGTGTATTGTAATGTTGCGATCCTGTGCGATGTCGTCCAGCTGCGCTTGCAGCACGTCTCGGGGCAGTTCGGATGCATCCGTTTCCCATAAACGGCCACCAATCCGAGGCTGGCTTTCGTATAGATCAACACGGTAGCCGCTGGCGCTTAAAAGTACAGCCGCCGTCATGCCGGTCAGCCCTGCGCCAACGACCGCGACCGACTTTTTTTGCAACGGCGCGGCAAAGCGCCGCGGTTTCTTCTTTGTCGCGAAATCGAAGATCGCCAGCTCCAGAAGCTGTAGCTCCAACGCATCGTCAATTTCGGATCGAACACAGGCGTTTCGGCAGGGCGCGTCACATATATGCGCGAGAATCGACGGAAAGACAGTTTGCTTGCTGTATCGCTTCCACGCGGAATCCCAATTGCCGTCACGAACGTGCTGGAGCATGGTGCGAACGTCTACTTGGAGAGGACACGCGGCAACACAGGGCGCATTTTCTTCTGCCGTACAGCTCTGCCCTATTTCCAGTATGTGCCGAACGTCCATTCAACCCCTCCGATTTCCTGCTGTTTCCATGACGCTGTATCGGTCGGATCAAACAGGGGTTACTTTGAGCTCCTGCATGTGCTCTTCCCAGTCGCAGCCCAGATAATAGGGCGCGGCGGGCTCGTTGTTTTGTGCCAAATCCTGCAACGCTGCACGCACTTTGTCCGGCGTCGCCGGCAGATCACGTAGCCGCGCACCGCAAGCGCTGTTGATCGCGCTGATTACCGCGGAATGCGGCCCGGACTGGAACGATTCCGCGCAGCCGGACGATCCGTGGGGCCCCGCCTCACGGTAGCTTTCCATAAATTCCACCTCGATGTCGTCCGGTATACTCTCGATGAACGGGAAACCCGCACCGATGATGTTGGCGTGTTTCTTCAGATCTTGATAGTCTTCCGACAGGGCGGTGCCGATACCATGCATAATGCCGCTGTACGCCTGACCCTCCACGGCCTGACGCGAACCGACCTTACCAATATCCGAAATACAGTGGAACCGATCTACTTTCACTTTTCCTGTTTCAAGCTCGACCGTCACCTCCGCCATCATGACGGCATACGCGTAAACAACGCAATCTCTGCCGAGCCCGGTGTTCGGGTCGGGCAAGGAGATGCCCGGCATACCGGCCGACGAGTACAGGCCTGTATACGCCGTCGGGATTTCCTCGGCGACCATCTCGTCATACGTGCGGTAGGTGCCATCCGGCTTGCGCATGGCGTCCATCAGCTTCTTGGCGGCGTCGAGCGTCGCGTTGCCGTTGATGAAATGCGATCGGCTGCCGGCCGCCGGCCCGGAGTTGGGGCAGTATTTCGTATCGTTTTGCACAAGCTTAATCTGGTCGGGACGCAGTCCAAGCGGCCGCAGTGCCTCATATGTATGAATGAGCGTACCCACATCGGCACCCTGGCCCATGTCTTCCCAGCTGTTAAAATGCGTGACCGTGCCGTCCGGATTCAGCTCCAGCCGGATTTCACTGCGGTCGTTTGCGCCCGCGCCCGCCTTAAACAAGCTGCAGCACACGCCGACGCCCTTTTTATGTGTGGCGGTCGATTCGTCCTTGGCATGCTTTAATGCCTGCTGATATTTCGGCCGCAGACGCTCCAGCATCGCCGGGATGGGATAGCTGTCCATCTCACAGCCGTTGGCCAGTAAATCACCGGGCTGCAGCGCATTGATATAGCGGAACTCCAGCGGATCGATATTAATCGACTGCGCCAGCTGATCCATAATCTGCTCTGTTGCAAAGTTAATCTGAACGACGCCGTAGCTGCGGTATGGCGTCTGGAACGCATGATTGGTAAAGACGCACTTGGCCAAGCCCTTTACGTTGGGGATCTTATACGGACAGCCCATAAAGGTGGGGGTTTTATCGACAAGGCTCGAAACCATAAACGGATACGGGCCCACATCAAAAGCGATTTCATAGTCCATGGCCTGCAGCTTGCCGTTCTCGTCGGCCGCCATGCGGATGTTGGAATACGACGGCGCACGCTTGCCGGTAAAGTGCTGATGCTCCTCATAGCTGAACGTCATCGCGCACGATGTACCGGTCGCCAGCGCGGCGACGGCAAGCAGTGCGGGAAACGCCGGCGACATGGAGTATCCGAAGCTCGCACCGACAGGATTGTCGATCACCCGGATCTTTTCCGGCGGCAATCCGATGCCTTCGGCAATTGTACTTTTAATCAGGTAAATAAACTGTGATTTGTAATGGATCGCCAGATTGTCGTCTTCATCCATATAAGCCATACCGCATTCAGGCTCGATGACAAGGTGCGGCTCGCGTTGTGTATGGAAGCTGTCCTGTGCCGAAAAGGCGGCATCTTCCATGGGCCCAGTAGTATCCTCGCCCCAGAAATGCGGCTGCTCGTAAAACATATTCGGCAGACCTGGTTGAATCGGCATCGCCGTATCGGCAACGGCGTCCAGCAGATCGAGATACTCCGGCAGCTGCTCGCAGCGCACTTTAACGGCCTGTGCAGCCGCGCGCGCCTGATCCCGCGAGTCGGCGGCAACCAGCGCACAGACGTCCCCGTAGCGGAATATCTTGCTGTCGGCTAATATCGGTTCTTCATTGCCGATCGCTTTACTGCGCACCTTGCCGACAGGCAGAACGATCCGGTTGCTGCCTTTGATGTCTTTGCTCGTAATGATCTGACGGACACCGGGCATTTTTTCAGCCTCGCTCGTATCGATGTCCAGAATATTTCCGTGACTGATGCCGGAGAAGACCGGCGCCAGATGGAGTACACTGTCTGAAAGCTTTTCGTTAATGTCGGCGCCATAGTCGCACGTACCCATGACTTTAGCAAACGCGCCCGGCCGCGGATAATGCGTGCCGTACAATTTGCCGTCTTCCGGCATCTGAAAGCTGAGACTTTCCGCGCTTTTTTCGCCGCGCATTACAGCCGCCGCCGCCATGACGGCGTCAATAATCGGCTTATACCCCGTGCATCGGCAGGCGTTGCGGTGCTTTTGGAACCAGCTTCGCGCTTCCTGACGTGTTGGATTGAGATTCTGATCCAGCAGGGCTTTGGATGACATCAAAAAGCCCGGCGTGCAAAAGCCGCACTGGACGCCGCCCAGCGCAATCCATGCCAGCTGCAGCGGATGCGGCTTGTCGACTGAGCCAAGCCCCTCCGTCGTCTCGATTCTGGCGTTTTCCGGCACGGTTTTCATTTTCCGCACGCAGGAGCGTATCGGCTGGCCGTCTAGCAGGATCGTACACGATCCGCATTGTCCGGTGTTGCACCCGATTTTCACGCTTGTCAGACCGATTCGGCGCAGCACTGCGGCTAAGGTATCCTTGTCAGGGTCAACGACCAAGATGCGATCGGACCCGTTTATATTCAGCGTCATTTTTTTCATATCAATTTCCGGTAAATACCGTCCCGTGCTCCTTTCATAGGGTTATTCAAGCAACTGGCCGCACCGCTACACGCGGCCGGTTTTCACAAGATTAGACATATCCCTTGAAAACCATCTGATTACGGCGTGTTAGATGACCCCTTTTTCTTCAAGCTGCTCAAGATCGGCATCGCTAAAGCCGAGCAGACCTTTTAGAATCTCGGCATTATGCTCCCCAAGCAACGGCGAACTCGTCACAGGCACAGTCCCCTCCATCATCATCGGATGAGCGGGCATAAACACGCTGCCGCGCTGCGGATGCTGGATTTCCGTGATAATACCGCGCTTTCTCAGATACGGGTCATTCGTAATATCTTCCGTATTGAGATTCGCGCCGGACGGGATGCCCTCCTTACAGAGTTCTTCCATGGCCTCCAGCTTCGTTTTTTGCATTGTCCAGCCGGTGATGATTTCGTCCAGCTCCTCCTTGTGGAGGTATCTCGACTGCGGCGTCGCAAAACGCGGATCATCTAAAATGTCCGGCCGTCCGATTTTCTTCATCAGCAGCTCAAATTGCTTGCTGCCCGGCGCCCGCGAAGCGTAAACGTGCACATAATCATCCTGACCGCCCGGTTTGCAGCGATACATGTTGGCAGGCGCGACGTCTTCCAGCGGCATGCCGTTACCGACTCGTGGCGCCGGCTTATTGTTACGCAGCTGCTGCTCCCAGATACTGCGGATAAAGGCGATAACCGTATCCTGCATGGCTACCTCAATGCGCTGGCCCACGCCGGTCCTATTGCGCTGATACAGTGCGGCAAGGATCGCGATGACCGTCATGTACCCGGCGCCGCTGTCGGCCAGATCTACGCCCGGCTGAAGCGGTGATCCGTCCGGATACCCGTTGATGCTCGTCGAGCCGCCCGTCGCCTGCGCGATCGGGTCAAAGGCCGGATAATTCGCCCAGGGACCGTCGAGTCCGAACCCTTTGATCTGGGCGTAAACAATATGCGGGCAGCGTTCGTGCACTGCGTCGTAACCGAACCCCAGACGGTCAATGGCGCCTGGGCTCATATTTTCAACGAATACGTCCGCACCTTCAATGAGCTTCCAGAGAATCTCTTTGCCTTCCGGGCTTTTCATATTAAGTGTGACGGATTTCTTGTTCGCGTTACAGGTGATAAAACTATAGGAATCAATATCCGGCTCAACAACTGAATACCGGTTTAATTCACCGACCTTCGGCCGTTCAATCTTTATGACCTCAGCGCCAAGCCAGGCCAGCGTCATCGTGCATACCGTACCCGACTGAAACTGTGTTGTATCAACAATTCGGATGCCGTCCAGCGCACCTTTTCCCATTTGCCCCTACCTCCTAATGTAATCTATGGTTCCTCTTGTTTCCGACGTTTCGGAAGGCGGCGCATATCCCTTTTCATCCGCAGCACGCGCGCAATAGCGTCCAACGCCTGAACTTTGCGTATGTTACGCGGATTAGCTGTTTTTGGATATAGCCCGAGGATTACAGTTTTAATATCGTTTAAGTCTCGCACCCTTGGCATAATTCATCCGGCCGACGAAGAATTCCTCCTCCGGCTCACGCGGCGTAAGGCCGATAGCGCGCAGACCGGCTCGGATGGCCTGCCTTTGATAATCATACAACCGGCCCGACGGCTGACGTACCGGTCCGCCGTTACCGCCGTTACACCAATGCCCGTATTTATCAATAATGGGATTGACGATGCCTGTTTGCGTATAATTGACGAGCATCATACTCGATCCCGCTATTTCGCCGTACTTCGCGCCCTGCCAGTAAAGCTCGATCGCTTCCTCCATCTGATTATTACGCAGCAGATTAAACAGACGGACATGACGCTGATCCTCGGGGGTCTGGCTGGCATAAAACGGTCCGGCCCCCGCCCACTGCTGACCGTATTTGGGGATCGTCACGAACCACGTGTTGGGCATCGCATCCGCAACCAGGATCTTGTCGCCGACAGTGTGGAAGCATTCGATCGCCTGAACCAGCGGCGAACCACCGGCAAACTTCATTGCCACAACGTTGGGAATGTCCGCGATTTTCGGGATGATCGACATCGGCCAGCCGCTTGGATGAAATCGCTTCAATCTAAGCCTGCCCGGATAAAAATGCAGCGCCAGATTTGTCGAATCACACATATACTTGAAGTTGCGATACAGCTCCTCTTCAGACTCGGGGTCATATAAAAGCGGATGCCCGAGCATGGCCAGCGTACCGCCCGTTTTCTCATGATGCTGCAGCAAATCGATGTTTTGCTCAACAGTATCCATCAAGACAGATACAGACGTAAACACACGGCCGCGTGCTTCATCGTTGACGATCTCGATAAACCGCTTGCGCTCAGGATGCGTCATGCCGCAAGCTTCGCTGGCAGCAAGTATAGACATCATGCCGTTGGCGATGATGTGGTTGACGTCGTAACGGATGCCGTCCTCGTCTAGCTCGGACATATCCGGCGTAAAAGACGGAAAAATAGGCGCTTCAAGACCGATGTAGTTCTCTTTTGCCCATTGTTTGGCTTCGCTTTTAGTATACGGTAAGGACATAGTGCGGCCTCCTCCAGTAATAATTACGCAACCCTTTCAACGAGCCGTTATTTGTTTTTGAGCATCTTCCTTTTTATCTTGCCGTCCGGTGTTTTGGGCAGCTCATCAATGAACGCCAGTTCACGCGGATACTCATGTTTGCTGAGTTTATCGCGGACAAATTCTTTAATTTCCTTTTCCAGCGCCTCAGACGGCTCATAGCCCTCCTCGAGCACAACAAACGCCTTGACAAGCTCGCCGCGCTGCTTATCCGGAACGCCGACAACGGCGCACTCAAGCACAGCCGGATGCTTCATGACCGATTGTTCCACTTCGATCGGCCCGATGGTGTAGCCGGATGAAATGATAACGTCATCAACACGCCCGACGTACCAGAAATACCCGTCTTCGTCCATATACGCTTTATCCGCGATGGCTTCCCAGCCGGTTTTTTTACAGATTGCAACCTGACCGACTTCACCGGTTGGAACGTCGTTGCCGTCCTCGTCAACGATTTTAACGGCGAGACCGCCTACCGTCGGCTTGCCGACGCTGCCGGGCTTAACAACCCAGTCGTCAAATCCGCCGTAATCCAGCGTAATCGGACCGACTTCCGTCGTACCAAACTGTGTGTAGGGAACAAGGCCCCAGACTTCTTGGATTTCTTCAATGAGATCCTGCGCCATTTTTTCGCCGGAATATGTTAAAAACCGGAGTTTCAGGTCATACTGATCCGCTTTACCCGTGCCGATCATCAAACGGAAATGGGACGCGATACCGGCAATATTCGTGATTTCGAACTCTTCAAGTGCCTCCAGGCAGATTTCTGGGTCAAATTTACCGGAAATCGTGCAGGCCGCCTTACCGAAAATCATCGGGCTGATCGTTCCGTACCAGATACCATGCCCCCAGCCCGGGGACGAGCAGCAGAAGTAATTGTCATCCGGCTTGATTCCGCCGGCAAATCTCATGACAACCGCCGCCACCGAAATTGCGCCGTGCGTATATCGGATCGGTTTCGGCGATCCGGTTGTGCCGCTTGAAAACTGGATCATGCACAGATCGTTTGCCGCTGTATCCGGCGTATATTCATCGCTGTCATCCTCGAGTAATTTCTCGAGATCTTCAACAAATATGTATTTCAAATTCAGCTTTTCAGCCAAAGCCTTGTCGACCATGTCGACTTTGTCTTCCGTCGTTATAATCGTGGTAACCTCGGCATTTTCAAGCCGAAAATTAATGGCCTCAGGGCCAAACAGCGGAAAGCACGGGATTAGAACGGTGCCGCTCTTGTAGACACCAAACATCGTAACATAAAATGCCAATGATGGAAATAATAATACGGCGACCCTGTCGCCTTTTTTTACGCCTTTTCTTGCCAGCATATTGGCAAATTTTGAAGTCAGCTTAGACAACTCACCAAAGGTGTAGCTTTCACTGCTCCTATCATCATATTTAATGCGCAGCGCTAAATCATCGGCCGGATGACGATCGACACATTCATGCGTAATATTGAAGTTTTCTTTTGTGCCGTCGAATACCTCCCACCTTTCTTTCCACTGGAATTTTTCGCAAGCCTCGTCGTACGACTTATAGTTTAAGGCTTGCCACTGCTTTTTCTTGTTGATAGTTGATGACATATCGGGGGTGCTCCTTCCTACAATTGGTCTATTTATAAGCGATTTCGCCGCAGCCCGACGGGTATCGAACTTCTGCTTCGGGAATCGGCCTTCGGCTTCTACCGTTTAAGGCCCGTTTCAGCGACGTCGCTCCAAACATCGAGGTTGTAACCGGCAAACGACTTGCGGTGTGCAGACAACACGAATTCATATTGCGGATGCCGGCAGCAGGGGCTAGATGCCTTCCTGCTCAAATGCGCCGGCAGCCATGACACGCAGAGATAGCGATCGCTTGCTAATCTCTAGCCATAATTATACTAAAACTATCTTTTTAAAATATTTGCGCAATTTTCCAAAAGCACGGGAAAGCCTTCATTCAGACTTTCCCATACCTTGCCGAAAAGTGGATTAACGTCCGTATTTTGTCAGTGTCGCACCGTGAATGACTTTGTTCATGAACGGTCTTGTCTCCGTGACGTCCTCGACGTTCGCCGTCGATCCGAATACAGATTGGAAGACAATCGAGTTGCCGGCACCGGAGCCTGCCACGATGACCAGAACATGCTCCGGAATGCTAAACGGCTCTCTATGCAGGCCGGGTTTGACATCCTCCGGCAATAAGGTGAACATTTTATTGTTTTTAACGACATGCTCCTTCGTCAGCTCGTCTTTAAGCTGCTGGCGCTCGTCCGGGGTCATTTTATCCCAGTCAATGACATTCTCATCATATAGATACTGGATGAACGACTCTCTTGTGAATCCTGCGTTTGCCAGCTGGCGCGCCATTGTCGGATGCAGCACGACCATGTGACGCACGTCTTCCGCGTTCTCCGGCATGCCGAAGCCGGTAAACAGCATCGATTTGCGTGAAAACATGTTGCGCACCTGTGCCAGACGCTCTTCAAACGTGGCGTTGGACATACATTCACCCGCAAAGCGCTGATAGCCGGTTTCTTCGCAGGCGGTGATGATGCTGTCTTCCGGTCCAAATCCGTTCTGCTGCGCCCAGGATTCCCACGGGCTATCATCCTGATTTTCTACGATAAAGAAATTGGCATACGCCGTCGGCTGGCCGGGGCCGCCGGGCGATGCATAAATCGTCATATCACGCCAGCCGATATTAATCATGCACATTAAGATCGAGCGGCCGATCGTACTGTTGATCCGATGACCGGGCGCCAGATAGCCGGATTTATTATTAATACCAAGCTCTTTGATGATGGGCCCACTGATAAAGATAGCCGGCAGGATCTCGTTGACAATGTGGAACTGATTGAAGTTCTTGGCCGTAATCGTTTCAATAATGGTGATGATAACCGGCAGATATTCCGGCTTGGCGCCCGCCATAACAGCGCTGATGGCAATCTTTTCGACGGTGGCAATACCACTCTTAGGATACATCAGGCCGATAACCTTATCGCGCGGGTAGCTCGTACCGCTCAGCATCCACTCGACGGCTTCCGGCGTTGGCGGCGTGACGGCCAATCCGTCCGACAGATGGTTTTCAGCGCAGTACTGCTGAAATTTCTCATTGGCTTCGGTGTAATTGGCACCTGTAAACGTCTTATTAGAATAATCGTACTGCATATCCGTGACGTTTGTTTCTTCTTCCGTAAGGGGATCGGTCAGCGCTTTGATAATACCGTCAATAGCGCCGGCAACAACGTCTTTCATCAGCTCAGCATCTCTTTTGGCGGCACAATAATCTGTTTCCGGCACCGTCGCCAGCCGCGCCGGCGGCATGCCGTTAAGATCGGCAAGCGCCTGCTTGGAGCGCACCAGGACTTCCGAGCAGATGGAGACACCGGGCTTTCCGGCGCGTTCCATAAAGACACCGACGTCTCGCCGGCCCTGCGTAATTGCTTCCTTGACACCCTCGACCCAGCCGTCACAGGCCGCCGCGATCTCATCGGAGTTGACGACCGCATTGGGCGATCCAAAGGATTGAAAACGGACAAACTTAATCGTCGGATATCTTTCTTTAAGCTGTTGCTCAAGAACGTCGAAAAACAGTTCGGAACCGAACTGATGCAGGTTGGCCACGTGGATACTCATTAGCGCAAGCGTTTTGCCGTCCAGCGTATCAAGGCGGGGGTTACTGAGCCCTTCTCGCTTTGGATCGTTGAGCACGCCCTTCGGCTCTACAATTTCTAATGTCACTTGATTTGTCGCTTCCTGTTTCTGACTCATATGTATACCTCCACTAAAATACTTAACGAGCGTTTACTAATCTAAGTTAGCATCGTTATTCTAAAATGTCAATACTATTTCTGATCTGGCGGCGCCATCTTGTTCTCTGACAAGCTTTATTGGCAGTCATGCGGCAAACGGTTCCCGGCCGTCAACTGTCAAATTGCCGCTCTGATTTTGAAATCTTACATCAATGCCGGTGAACGACGGCAATTACTCGGCGTTACGCCGATACGCACGTCCCTACGAAATTGAGCTCAGGTCAAGCAATGGCTCAATACCCTTCATTCTGAATATTTTTGCAACTGCTGCCGATAATCTTCTTTGCAATCGCTTGTTGAGTTTAGCGGCGCTTTTATTGTATTCAGAGCGCAGTATGTCAAGCTTTTCCGCATCTGTCATGCGCGCGTTGAGGTAACGATCTGCTTCCAGCCCAAGCGCTTCGTCATCGAGAAAAGCCGCCGTCAGCACAATGGCGTTTGTTAAGGAGATTTTTTTAAGCATCTGCTTGGTTTTTTTGCACGCGTAATAATCCCGGGCCAGCGTATGCAGCTCTTCAACCGACGCTTTGTTGTTTTTTGAAAAGTCTGCTGCGTCCAGCGTATCCTGAACCCATTGATCCAACTGCGGCGTCATCTTTTTCACGTAGACGATGGCACGCGCCTTGTGCTTATCCATCTCTAGATAAATGTTACCGGCAACAATAATTGCTAAGAGAAACAAACATAGCGATATTGCCAATACCAATTCCCATTCCATCGGCATCTCTCCGATCTGAACTAGCGTTCAAAATTGTACATGTGTTTAAAGCGCTGTCCGTTTCCGATCACGATTAAAAGAATGATGATAAATGCCAAACCCATCGGGAACAAGGCGGCAAAGGAGCCGTTTCGTGTCCCCATTGGATAAATCCTGCTCCCGGTTTCAACATAGTCCGGCATGTCTTGATTCATATAGGAAGCCATCGCCTCGGAAAGCGTTTGTGCCGATGGGGTAGCACCTTCAACAACCGGCAAGTCATACCCGCCGCTCAGCATGAACGACGTAGCGGCTAGTTTTAAAACGGGCTGGTCAGCCTCAAGGTCGAGCGGTTCTCCGCCGTATTTAACCTCATACACGCGCTGCCCGGCCGGCGCCGACGCGTCATATTTCAGGACAAATCCGGATATTTGGGGAAAGCCGTCATACGCAGACGCGGCAATGTCAATAGCCTCCGTATTGTCAATTGTGATATGAGACAATCCGGCTTCCAATATATTGCGCAGCGTCTTTGGCGTGACGTTTACCGTTGCCAAAATTCGGTCTTCCTTGAAGGTTGCTTTGAGTGCGTCCCAGGTAATATCCCCGGGCAGCAGATTGCGCACCAGATCGCCGCCGTTGATGATGGCAATATCGGCGTCTGTTGCTACGCGCACGGCGTCAGAAACGGCGTCACCAAGCGTGCACTCAAGAACTCTGGCGTCCCTGTCACTGGTGGCCGTCAGAAGCCGCGGCACTGTTGCGGCAATATCGTCGCCGTTATAAGCATAAGCCGTGATGGGCGCCGCTATCAGTAGAAAAGCGGCGGCCGCCAAAGCAAGAAGCGATTTAAAGCTCATTAATCTGCTTGGTATTGTGGCAGGATACGAAATGGCCGGGCAGAACCTCCTCGTAGGTCGGGAACGTATTGTGGCAAATATCCGTGGCAAACGGACAGCGCGCAACGAACCGGCATCTCGGTTTTGGCTCGATCGGCGATGTCAGCTCGCCCTGGAGCAATACTCTCTTTTTGGGTATGTCGATGTTCGGCACGGGAATAGCCGACAGCAGACCTTTCGTATACGGATGCAGCGGCCTCTTGAAAAGCTCCTTCGCCGGGCTTTTCTCAACCATCGCACCGATGTACATTACGAGAATGTCGTTGGAGATGTGCTTAACAACCGACAAGTCATGCGTCACAAAAATGTACGTCAGCTCGTGCTCTGCCTGCAGATCCTGAAGCAAGTTCAGTATCTGCGCCTGAATGGACACATCCAGCGCGGAGACCGGCTCATCGCACACAATAAACTTCGGATCGAGCGACAACGCCCGCGCCACACCGATGCGCTGCCGGCGGCCGCCGTCGAGCTCGTGCGGGAAACTGTACTCAAACCGCCGCGCCAGTCCAACCATATCCATCAGCTCGTAAACGCGCTTTTTCCGCGCCGCCGACGTTTTATAGACACGGAACGTCTTGAGCGGATCGGCGATCAGGTCGGAAACGCACAACCTCGGGTTGAGCGAAGAAAACGGATCCTGAAAGATGATCTGCATCTGCTTACGCAGCTCCAGATTCTCCTTCTCACTAATATTCGTAATATCTTGTCCGTCGAAGATGATCTTCCCGTCCGTCGGCTCCAGCAAACGCAGCACCGTCCGGCCAAGCGTCGACTTGCCGCAGCCGCTTTCACCCACGACGCCCAGCGTCTCGCCCTGATTGATCGCAAAGGTCACGTCGTCGACGGCATGCAGCATGCCGGCCGGTGTTTTGAAATATTTCTTTAGGTGTTCAACCTTGAGCAGCTCACTCATCCCGCGCCGCCTCCTTCCTGAACAATAAGCATCTGGCGCAGTGCCCCGGCTGGATCTCGTAAAGCTCCGGTTCAATCACCGAGCACTCGTCCCAGGCCATTCTGCAGCGCGGATTGAATTTACAGCCGGACGGCAGGTTGGATGGATCCGGCATGAGCCCCTGTATCGGCTTAAGCCGGTCAACGTCTTTGTCCAAACTCGGGATCGACTCAAACAACCCGACCGTGTACGGGTGGCTGACATGATGAAAGATGTCCGCCAGTGAGCCGTATTCGACAATCTGCCCGGCATACATGATGGCAACCTTGTCGCAGCTTTCAGCGACGATGCCCAGGTCGTGCGTAATCAGGATCATCGAGGTACCCATCTGATCCTTTAGGTTGTTCATCATTTCCAGAACCTGCGCTTGAATCGTCACGTCCAGCGCGGTTGTCGGCTCGTCGGCGATCAGCAGCTTCGGGTTGCACGCCAACGCAATCGCGATGACGACGCGCTGCTTCATCCCGCCCGAGAACTGATGGGGATAATCTGAGCTGCGCTCCTCGCGGATGCCGACCGTTTTCAGCATTTCGATGCTTTTCTTCACCGCTTCAGCGCGCGTTATATTGCCATGGAGGTAGATGACCTCGGCAATCTGGTCGCCAACACGTTTGATGGGATTTAACGCCGTCATGGGATCCTGAAAAATCATGGAGATTTCATCGCCGCGGATTTTGCGCATGGCCGACTCATTCTTCTTCAGAAGATTGACGTCGTTAAACAGGATCTCGCCGCCGACCACCTTGCCGGGCGGTGACTGCAGCAGACCCATGATCCCCAGCGCGGTCGTCGTTTTGCCGGCGCCCGTCTCCCCGACGAGGCCGATCGTTTCGCCCTTTTCCAGCGACAAGCTGATCTCGTTGACCGCTTTGATGGTGCTGTCTTTACTGATGTAATGGATGGTTAAATCTTTGATCTCAAGCAAACTCATTGCGCGCCCCCCTATTTCTTCAGTTTCGGGTCAAGCGCATCACGAAGCGCATCACCAAGTAGGTTAAATCCGAACAATGTCAACGCAATAAAGAGGCCCGGGAAAACAGTCATCGGCCAATAGTCGCGAATATACGTCCGACCCATTGACAAAATGGAACCCCACTCCGGTATCGGCGGCTGAACGCCGAGCCCGATGAAACTCAGTCCGGAAATCGCCATAATATTGCCGCCAATGCCAAGCGTTGAGAAAACGATCAGCGGCGCGATGGCATTGGGCAGGATGTGCTTGAAGATCACGCGCAGGTGCGTCGAGCCTGTGGCGCGTGCCGCCTCGACAAACTCGTTACCCTTGATGGACATGACGGTCGACCGGATGATTCTCGCCGCACCGGGCATGCCCGAGATTGATATAGCCAGCGCCGTATTGAACGGGCCGGCACCCAGCATCGCCGAGATGGCAATGGCCAGCAGCAGCCCCGGAATCGCCATGACGATATCCAGACCCCGCGTAATGACAGATTCTACTTTGCCGCCAAAATATCCAGCCGTCGAGCCAAGGATTGTCCCGACGCTAAGTGACATGATAACGGAGATAACGGCAACAAATAAAGAAATACGTCCGCCATATAAAAGGCGTGACCAGAGATCTCTACCGAGATTGTCCGTGCCCATCAAATGCGTCCAGCTCAAATCCGCGAATTTTCTGGTGAAATCCAGCTCATTGTACGGAAACCATGTAAAAACACCGGCTAGGAGGATGAGTATAAGTAGCACGACCACGATAATAAGCCCTACCATACCGAGCTTGTTTTGGAGCAGCCGCCCCATAACGTCGCGCCACTGGCTGTGCTTACGAGCCGCTGCTTCCAACGTCTCGACGTATTCTTTCTTCTTTTTAAGCGTGAACGGCTGCATTAGGCCACCTCCGCTTTTCTCTGATCAGGCTTAATGGCTTTGGCTCTTTTCTTAACCGACGCGTACCGTGCTTTGATACGCGGATCAATAAAGGCATAAGCGATATCGACGAGCAGGTTCATCATGCAGATACCCACCGAAAGCACCAACACCGTGCCGTTAATGATCGGGTAATCTCGTCCGTTTATACCGCCAAGTATGTACATGCCCATCCCTGGAATAGAAAAAATCGTCTCGACGATAATGGAGCCGGCCAGAATATAGCTTAGCTGGAAGCCGACAACCGTTACAATCGGAATCAGGGCGTTTGGCAGGGCATGACTGCGGATAATGACATTTTCTTTCAGCCCCTTGGAGCGCGCTGTTCTGATGTAATCTTGCCGGATAACCTCCAGCATGCTCGTTCGCGTCATACGTGCAATAACAGCCACAAACCCCAAGGAGTTGGCCGCAACAGGTAAGATCCAGGCATCCCATGTTGCCAAACCAGTAAGCGGCAACCATCCGAGCTTGACCGAAAATATCAGCCCCGCGAACATGGCTAAAACATAGTTTGGTATCGCAGCGACAATAAGCGCCAAGCTTGTCACGGAGTAATCCGCGATGGAATACTGCTTTGTGGCAGAGAGTATCCCGAGCGGCACACCCAGCACCAGTGTTACAAGAACGCTGAAAATACCGAGCTTATACGTCACAGGAAAGCGCGAGAGTATTTCACCCGCGACCGACTGATTTGTTTGATACGAATTACCCATGTCAAGATGTGCAACCAGATTCCACAGATAATTAAAGAATTGAACGAAAAATGGCTGGTCAAGACCCAGCTTTTCCCGAAGATCAGCGTATGCCTGGTCCGTATAGTTTGTGCCAAGCATCGCCGCCGCGGGATCGCCCGGTGTGAAATAGCTGATTGTAAAGACGATTAAAAGCACGCCCAGTATGACCGGGATCATCCACAAAAGGCGCTTGGCAATATATCTGAGCAAAAGGATCCCCCCTGTTATGTCTGTACAACTGTTGATTGTGACGTTCTAAATAGGCCGACGCGCATCATGGGGAAGGCCGCATGTCGATACGGCCCTCCCCAAATCTGCGCCGTGGATGCTGTCAGGGTGGATTAGCCTACAGCTTTACCAAGTTCATGCAGGTCAAAGTTGTTCGAGGAAAAGACATTGCTGTCGATTTCGGCCTGCGTAAAAATATTCATGTCATAGCCGACAACAGCCGTGCTTGCGTATACCGGGAAAATCAGATAGTTGTCGTGGACATACTGCTGGAGTTCATGATAGAGCGCCGTCCGCTCTGCCTGATCAATGGTATTCAACGCGGCAAAAGCGAGATCAATCGCCGTCTGGTCGGTACCCAGACCCCATGTGAAGCCTCTGATGTAGAAGTGGTTGATCGATTTATGCGGCTCGCGATCGAGAATACCGAAGATATTGCTGCTCCAGCCTATATCGCTGCCGCCGTCAGACACCCAGGCCATCAGCGCACTGGTCACATCACCGAACTCGATATCAACCGTAATGCCCATCTCTGAACAGTAATACTGGAAGGCTTCCGCCAGGTTTTTATTGAGCGGCGCGGACATCTCGTAATCGTGAATGACGATGTCGCCGTCTTGGTAGCCGGCATCGGCCAGAACCTGTCTTGCTCTGTCGGGATCGTATTCATAGGCGCCCACATCCAGGTAATACGGGCTGTCGTGGACAAGAATAGATGTTGCCTGTATGTACAGTTCGCCTAGTGCCATCTCGCCGATAGATGCCCAGTCGACGCCGTAGGCGATCGCTTCGCGGACCGCGATGTCATCAAAGACGGGGTTGTTGTGCGGGCCGACCATAAAGAGCAGGTTGTCGCCCGTCAAACATACTTTCATACCCACGGCATCACTGCCGTCATCCAGCCAGCGCTGATAGTCGGAGTAGTTCGAAACGGCGCACAGCGAGATATCGCCTTTTTCAAGCGCCAGATACATTGTTGAAGCATCAGGATAATACTTGACAACCCACTCTTCAACGTCAAATGTCTCATTGGCCGCATTCCAGTAGTTGTCTTTGAGCGTCATCGTGAGGTGGTCGTCCGTCACATATTCTGTGACCTTGTACGGTCCGGTGCCGTTGGGGTTGGAATACCAGTCCTGAGAATCCCAGCCAACCTGCTCACACCAGGCTTTATCATAGAGATACAGGGTAGTGCCGTAAAGGCCGGGGCCGTATGGCTCGGCGAATTTGAGCGTTACAGTATATTCACCGTCGGACGTGCAGTTTTCAAAATCCATGGAGCCGAACCAGTCGACGAAAATATCTTGACGCTCGACATGGTTGAGAATGCTAAAGAGCAGGTCATCCGCCGTCGCAACGTCGCCGTTGGTAAATGTAATGCCCGGCTTGAGCGTCATGACGAAGGTCAGATCGTCCGTATATCCCCAGCTATCGAGGATATTGGAATGCGGCTCTTTCGTATCGGGATCGATCAGGAATAAAAGGTCGTAGACCGCACTACAAGCAGCAATGTTCTGCGCAGGCTCTGCACCGTCAAGGAAACGGCCGAGCCAGCCGGTAACACCGGTGTAAATAGTAGACGGTTTGCTGGTAGCAGGTTCGGATGCGGATGGCGTGGGTTCATCGGTAACCGTCCCGGATGGGGAAGTCGTAGCGGTGCCCGAATCCGTGGGGCTCGGGTCGGTTTGGGTTGTCTTACACGCAAATAAAGACAAAGCCATAACGAGTGCCAAAAGCATACAGAGGATGATTTTCGCTCTTTTCATTTTTATTCTCCTTCACTATTTTATTACATATCTTACAAACCCTCAATCGGGTGGATTACATAATAAATGACTTGTGTGAAGCCATCTGCAAGTGACCTGCGTTTGCTGCAAATGAGACGTCGAAACGTTTACATGGTCATGCCGTAAACACGCATAAACTCGGTTGCTTTTGTCGGATTGCTTTCAAGGAATACTCTGATATGCGTCATCTTGATGTCGTTATTATCATATTTCTTTAGTGTATACAGAACATTCATACCGATTTCGACAAGCACGTTGCCCGTAGCTCGTTCAACAGCCTGCGTTTTGACCAACGCACCCGCCTGCTGCTGCTTTTCATCAACAAACAGATGTTTAAGTGTAATTTTGTCTTGAATTCCCGGGTGGCTCAAACAAGCTTTATACCACTGCGCCCTACTGGTGATGACGCCATCGTCGAATTTAATATTCGGCGCATAAAACTCGTCCATAACGTATTGCGTTTGCTCAATTTGCCCTTTTTCGCTATAGGCCGGGAAATAATCCTTCATGAATCGGACGATTTCATCATATGTAGCGAGCAACGTAATCCCTCCAGTATACGCGTTTTCTGTAACCGCTTGTCTTACCAGCACAGCAGCCTGAATTTGATGTTCTTTTTTTGAAAATCAGTCGAATTTTGTAATGATTCTTCAAATCACCACCGTGCGGCATTTGACAAGAGTAACATGTATGCTTATAATAAATCTCGCGTCAATCGCAAGATAAGTGATCGTTCGTTAAGCTCGTTACGAATTGCTTTTCAGAAAACCAGGGTCACCATTAATACTAGTATCCTTTGTATAGATTGTCAACCAGTTTTTTGAAACAATCCGATCTTTTATCGTTTTTCACAAATTTTAAGCTCGAATTTTATTTGTCGAAACGAAATTCTTTTTTCCGCTATTTGGCAATGCAAATTTTATTCTGTCATAAAACGCCGAAATCACCTCGCAATTCGCCGCGTATTCGTCATTGTATCCGCTCGATTTATTAGCCGGCGCTTTGCCTTAATACTGATCGTCGGCAACTGCCGATGTTAATGGTAATCCCTGTATATATATGGTTAAGCAAATGAATTCACATCATTAATCTTGATTTATTTTATTAAAGCACTTAACCACAATATACCTTTCATACTGGCGAAATTTTAGTAATAAGCCGGTTTGCTTATATTTACAACCGCGCTATGTAAGCTTTGCTCTGTCGCATTAGTTTGCGGGTGTTATTGACTTTAACCGCCCCGTACTGCGTGATGTTTTCATTTTAGTTCCTCGCCACAGAATACATTTCGCATACGCGGCGCGATCGCCGTTTTATTGCGGACATCTTGGCAGTTGCGCGGCTTGCAGTGTAGTAAACCCTTTATATAGGGATAAATAAGGAGACTTAATATGAAAACACCTGCGTTCAGCTCAGATGAATTAACCGTGGTCTCAGAAGTCCCGAATATGTTTGGCGGGCCGCCAATCGCTGTCTACAAGACCCCGGTCACCGCCAAGCAGGCCGTCAGGGCGCTGTATGGCAAAGCACCGGTTTGGCAGGTCATGACGGCCTTGGGCACCGAAGCGCATATTTTCAATCCCTCCTGCTATCCGGATAATGTTGCCCGGGCGTCCGTATTCGACGCGACGGTGGTGCCCGGTGTCAGCAATCAAAGCGGCGGCAAAGATATGTTCGGCGTCGAGTGGGAATACATCCCGGCGGCAATGGGATGCATGGTCCGTCCCGGCAAGCCCTTCATAACCGACGCGAGCGAGCTGTCTGAAAAAGTCGTCTGGCCAGACATGGACAGCTGGGACTGGGCGGGCTGTCAGCAGCTGAACAAAGGATATTTTCGTGAGGATACAGCCTACTGCACGATGCTCCTCAACGGTTATTTTGAGCGGCTGATATCCTTAATGGAATTTGAGGGCGCCATACTCGCGCTCAGTGACGAGGATCAGCAGGATGATATCCGCGTATTCTTTGATAAGCTCACCGATTTTTATATTGCGCTGTGCGACAAACACCTGACGTACTTCCCGGAAATTGATAATTTCGTTTTACACGATGACTGGGCGGCTCAAAAAGATACGTTTTTTTCACCGGCTCTATGCCGGGAAATGATTGTACCCTATATGAAAAGGCTGACGGACTTTGTGCATTCAAAAGGCCGGTACATCGAGCTTCACAGCTGCGGTAATAATATTAAACAGGTGCCCAATATGATCGCAGCAGGCTTCGATTCCTGGTGTCCGCAGGGCATCAACGATGTGGAGAAGATTTACGATCTTTATGGCGATCAGCTTATTCTCGGCACACAGCCCCGGCATTACGATGTGGATGCGTCGTCTGAGCAGGAGCAGCGCGAGGCGGCGCGCAACTATGCCGATACATATTGTCGGCCGGATAAGCCGTCTTTTCTCAGCATGCATGCCTGCTTACCCAAAAACTTGTTAACACCGGCTTTCCGGGAAGAGCTTTATAAACAGTCCCGTATTAATTATGCCCGATGAAAACGCACCGCACGATAAGCAGAAACCGCCGGAAAATCCGGCGGTTTTTTTGTTTATCACAAATTGAATGCATACTTAAAGGTCCTGAACGAACGACCTGTCCGGCCAATCCCGCTGCGGCGCTCTTTCGTCTTGCCCGGCATCCTTTACGCCGCGGCACTTTCTTTTCCACGTATTAATTCTTCACTGATGCCTCGGCGCGGATAGAGCGGGGCAGACGTGGCCTGCCGGATACGCCAAAAGTGTTCCGTCGCGCTCAAAGATTAAAGAATAACTGCTTAAGTCTGTTTGGCGGCGGTAAATCGAGTGTGTTTTGTAGTCCTTGAATGTAGTTATAATACGTTTTCTTTGCTTGAACACTGTCGCCGGCCCGTACGAGTAGTGATATGATTTTTTCTACCGCTTCCTCATCAAGCGGATCTTGTTCCAATATTTTGTCGAGGGCGCTACAGGCATTTTTATATGCCTGTTTATTACAGTATGTATCCGCGAGTTGATATTGTAGCACTTTGAACCTATTGTAAAGCCAGACCTTTTTGGAAGAGGCCCATTCATACGGCATGTTTGCAAAATACGGCGCTTCGTATAGTTGGGATACGCGCTCTAGCGCTTCAACATCTGGATTTTGCGTATTGAGCGCCGTAACCCCGGCAACGAAATCGAACATATCACAGCTAATTTTGTCAGGATTAATGCGATAGCTGGTACGCTCGCGCAGCAGCACGTTGGTATAACCGCTGTCGGCCAGGGCGTTTCGGATGTATGTACACGTCACCCGGAAGTTGTTTGCAGCACGCTCCGGCTCATAATCCGGCCACAGCGTGTCAACGAGTATTTCTTTCGAGACCGCGCCGCCTTGGTTGTGGACAAGCAGCGCAAAAAGCTCCTCGGATTTAGACGTTCGCCAGCTAATCGGATAATTCTCGTCCGCATAGCATTTAAACTGACCGAAGCATTTAACCGTCAATTTCTCGGCGGCGCTCTGCTCCGGCGCTTTGTCAAGCTTAGCCGCAAGGCTGTCAAGCTGCTCCCTGACGGCGGCAATGTGCAGCGGCTTGAGCAAATACCCCAACGCATGCGCCTTAAACGCCTTTAACGCAAAATTATCATAGGCCGTAATGAAAATAACGACGATCTTCGGCGCGGCTTCGTTCAGCCGTTCGGCAAGATCCAAGCCGTTCATACCCGGCATCTCAATATCCAGAAAGGCAATGTCTACAGGATTGTTCTTAACAAAGTCCAAGGCGTCATTGGCACGGGTAAATTTTCCGACGACGGATATGCGCGCGTCTTCATTGACGATCCGTTCAAACCGGTCCAGCGCCTTCTTTTCATCGTCGACGGCAATAACTCTAAACATCAGTTGTGCTCCTTAAACGGTATTTCGAAGCTGATTAACGTCCCCTCGCCCGGGTTGCTGCGTATCGACAGACCCGATCCGAAATATCGTGTCAACCGTGTATGAATATTATAAAGGCCAACGCCTGAATTAGCTGACGGCCCCATTAATACTGAATCAGGATCCTTGTCTCCAAAGCCGATACCGTTATCTGCCACCTCAAATACAATACGGCCCGTTTGTTGTCTGATCCGGACAGCGACACTGCCACCCCGCTCCATTTTTCTGACGCCGTGCTTGATCGCGTTCTCGACAAGCGGCTGGAGCGTCAATGGTGGGAGCAAGACGGCATCAATGCCGGTATCGATATAGAAATCGACGCTGATGTTGTCAAATCGCGCTCGCTCGATGGACACGTAAGCCCTTACAAGTTCGATTTCCTTCTTGAGCGGAATAACGCCGCCAAGGTTTTCAAAATCCAGCGTCCCCCTCAGATAGCTTGACAGCGATAGTATCAGATGCTCCGCCTCATACGGATCTGTTAAGCAGCATTCGGCAATCGTATTGAGGGCGTTGTAAACAAAGTGCGGTTTCATCTGCGCATTCAGAAAGGCTGTTTCCGTAATCATCAGCTGCTCATGTGACGCTTCCAGATTATCCGACAGCTTTTCAACCTGCCGATGGCCGTCTGAATACCGCTTAGCCAGCAGCGCCGTCTGGGCTACGATGAAAACGCACAGACATAGGGACAGTACATACATCGATTGGAGCGCTTGATTGAACGCCAAAGAATCTATCACACCGCCTACGATCAAAAACGCACTGCCGATCACGTAGTACACCGCCGCCGACCGCTTCCTGACCATCGCCGTCGCAGAAACATAAATCGCAAAAGCAAAATCAGCCAACAGCGTAACGAGATAGATGTAAAAGACAGACGAATAGATAGACGGCGGTAACGTCAGCACCATCAGCGCGTAAAGCCCGCTGACGGAAAAAAGTGCGATGGCCGCAACCTTCGGTGCGTCGTCGCGGAACAGGTTGTACGTATACAGCAGCGATGACAGTACGATCACCGGCACCGTCAGTGTCAGAATTCGCGACCCCATCGAAAACGCTAATTCCGGCAGCACGCGCATGATGAGCGTTTCGTTGGAAAACAGCGTCCGGATAGCGCTTGCGACGCAAAGAATGCTGAAATAAAGAAACTCGATGTCCTTTCTGCGGAAAAGAAAATAAACCAGGTGGTAAAGCCCCGCCGAAACACAAAAGGTGATGATGATAAGATCACCAGCCGCGCCAAAGCCGCTTGATCGCTGTATCGATTGCGGGGTTCCCAGACGCAGGCTTTGTCCGATGCCGGCGTTGGCGTGGACGTCATTTCTGATCTGAAGGACTATTTCAACATCCTGACCGTCCGTGTCAAAATCATAAACCTCAGGATGCAGATACCGGATCGTACGGTCGGCAAAGCTGCCGGTACGCTCTACACTAATACCGTTGATCCAAAGCGCATACTCGGTATAGATCTCCGGCGTCCGGATACTCAGCGCGCGGCTGTCTTCATCTGTATGTATAACGAGCCTGTAGGTCGCGTCCATCTTAGCCGGCAGATTTAGTCCGGCGTATTTCGTCCAATACTCCGGGACGTTATAGTAGCCGGTTGGCACGGCAGTCTCAAACCCGCCGGGATCGATGATCTGCCCGCTGTAGAAAGACCAATCGCCGTCCAGCCGGATCGTCTCGATTTCATCCAGATCGATCTGTGAAATGTCAATAACACCGTCATGTGCCCGGACATCCGCTTGCCTTGCTTCCGGCGTTCCGCAAGCAGACAGGACAAGGAGCATCATCAGGATCGGCAAAGCATATCTGATTGTTTTCATATGGCTTTTGCCCTCACCTCGTCCCTGCCCACTGTCTGCTGCCGCGTCGTTTAGTACGGTTTTCTTCTGATTATACATTAATTCTCAAAAATGTTGTATATAGAATTAAAAATATCCATTTTTCAGCCGTTTTGTTAATGATCCGTTAATTGCACTATGGTAAGATAAACTGATAAATATACTAATTATCGGCAATTAAAATAATATAAACACAATATAAAGGGGTATGTGGTTATGAGAAAGAGACTGGCATCGATACTATTCGCCTTGGTAATGATCATTGGCCTGCTGCCGCCCATGTCGATCACGGCCAGCGCTGAAACAAGCTATTATCAAGCAATACCGGTTACCGGCTTTAACATTGATATGATCGTTAACGGCAGCAACGCATCGGGATCCGTGGATTGCGGATTCGATGATCAGAGCGCCACCTTCTATTCATTAGACTATTATGGATCGAATGGATTGCCTACGAGCGGAACAATCACCAGTAGCAGTACCTATTACAACGGTGCAACGTATCAGCTAGCAGATTATAACGCCGCAAACGCGCTGTTTCTTTTCGGCTCGAATGCCTACAATTTCCAGGTATACTACAACAATACCTACCTTCGCTCCTATCCATACCTCAGTCCGTCTTTTTCCGGCGCTAACACGGATGGGACGTTGACGTTCACAACACCCGGCTCCTATGAGAAGCTGCTGTTTTTAGCCAGCAGCGCTAACGGCGACTCTACCTTCACTGCAACGGTCAACTTCAGTGACGGCACATCCATGCAAAGGACGTTTACGGTGTATGACTGGTGTTCATCTGCGACTTACGCAGGTAATCATGCAGCTAAAACCAATCTGAATAGGGTATTCCCTTACGGTAGAATATACGAAACTAACCCGGGTTCCGCATTCATCGACAGTCCGAACGCAAAACTCTATGACTGCTATATTGACCTTTCCAGCTATAAAGATAAATTGGTTACCTCCGTCTCGTTCCACATGGTATCCACTAATAATCAGCGCACCGGCATTTTCGCCGTTTCCGGTAAGCGCCCGGAAGGCACGACTGACGCACCGACAGTAACCACCGTTAATACGCTTGGCGCCAACTCTTTTGTGGCGCGCTGGAACGCCGTCAGCGGCGCGACGGGTTACAGGCTTGACGTTGCAACCGACTCCAACTTTACCAATATGGTCAGCGGCTATAACAACCTCAACGTCGGTAATGTCACGAGCTATACCGTCACAGGGCTAGCGCCGTCGACGACCTACTATTATCGCGTCCGTGCGACAACATCTACCGGTTCAAGCTTCAACTCCCCCACTGTCACAGTTGCGACGGCAGAGGGCGGCGTTGCTGCCAATAACAGTGTATCCGCGGAGCCGACTTCTCTGACCGTCGGCAGCGCCTTCACACTGACGGCCGTCGGCGACCGGCAGAACGCCAGCGGAACACAAGCTGGTGAAACACGATATATCCCCACCACCTGGACGTCTACAGAGGGCGACAAATCCGGCAGCTTTACAGAAAGCGGCGGCACATATACCGCAGCGTATACACCGTCGGCTTATGGCCCGTTTACCGTGACAGCAACGTATCAGCTGCAAACCTTTGACGGCGAGCAATGGAGCAACACCGCCGGCTCGACAGATACAAAATCAACCGCTGTCACCGTCTATGGTGCTGCACCGCCCGCCCCTGTTGTCAGTGGTGACGGCAGTGTCGTCTCCTATGACTATATTGAGGAACAAATCATTTTCAGCAGCAGTTATGAAGTCTATACGGCAATGTCCGGCGGGAGCGCGGTCATCAGCGACAGCACGGTGATTACACCAGGCAGCACGCTGTACATCCGTGAAAAAGCAATACCACCATATGTTCCAGTCGGTAACTGGGCGGAGATCACCGTGCCATCCAGACCGGCTGCCCCGACGACGGTAACCGGTGTTGCCGAGACCTATAAGAATCAAGGCAACGGCCAGCTGACAAATATCACGACGGCGATGGAATACAAGCTGTCCACCGATTCATCCTGGGCAGCCGTTTCCGCTGATCAGGCGGAAAACGGAATAACGGATCTGATTCCCAACACGTATCATTTTCGCTACAAAGCCACTGACGAGGCGTTTTACAGCCTTGCACAGTCGGTAACGATTGACGTCGGCCCGACGATTACCGTCAGCTTCAATTCTCAGGGCGGCAGCGCGGTTTCAGACATCACCGGCAAAGCATACGGCGACACGATCACCGCACCGTCAGACCCCACTAAAGACGATTACTACTTCTGCGGCTGGTATAAAGACGAAGGCTGTACGCAAATATGGGCGTTCAGCACCGATACACTGGAAGGCGACACGACGCTTTACGCCAAGTGGCTGGCCATACCGTCGCCGGATGAGGGGTATTCCTTTAATTACGGCGCGGAAACCATATCAATCGGCACGGGCTATCAGATCAGCACAACAAGCGACTTTGGCACAACGATCGCTACGGGCGCAGGCATAACCCCGGGCGGCAGCTATTACGTACGCAAGGTGGCAAGCGGCAACGATCCCGCCAGCCCCGCCGTCGCGTTCACGGCACCGTCCCGACCGGCTGCCCCGACGACGGTTGTCGGTGTTGCCGAGACCTATAAGAATCAAGGCAACGGCCAGCTGACAAATGTCACAACAGCGATGGAATACAAGCTGTCCACCGATTCATCCTGGACAGCCGTTTCCGCCGATCAGGCGGCAGGCGGGGTCACGGACCTGATCCCCGGCACCTATGAAATTCGCTACAAAGCCACCGACGAGGCGTTTTACAGCCTTGCACAGTCGGTGACGATTGACGTCGGCCCGACGATTACCGTCAGCTTCAATTCACAGGGCGGCAGTGCCGTCACTGCCATCACGGGCAAAGCATACGGCGACACGATCACCGCACCGTCAGACCCCACTAAAGACGATTACTACTTCTGCGGCTGGTATAAAGACGAAGGCTGTACGCAAATATGGGCGTTCAGCACCGATACACTGGAAGGCGACACGACGCTTTACGCCAAGTGGCTGGCCATACCGTCGCCGGATGAGGGGTATTCCTTTAATTACGGCACTGAAACCATATCGATCGGCGCGGGCTATCAGATCAGCACAACAAGCGACTTTGGCACAACGATCGCTACGGGTGCAGGCATAACCCCGGGCGGCAGCTATTACGTACGCAAGGCGGCAAGCGGCAACGATCCCGCCAGCCCCGCCGTCGCGTTCACGGCACCGTCCCGACCGGCTGCGCCGACGACGGTGGTCGCTGTTGACGAGACGTATAAGAATCAAGGCAACGGCCAGCTGACAAATATCACGACGGCGATGGAATACAAGCTGTCCACCGATTCATCCTGGACAGCCGTTACCGCCGATCAGGCGGAAAACGGGATAACGGATCTGATTCCCAACACGTATCATTTCCGCTACAAAGCCACCGACGAAGCGTTTTGCAGCCTTGCACAGTCGGTAACGATTAACGTCGGCCCGACGATTACCGTCAGCTTCAATTCTCAGGACGGCAGTGCCGTTTCAGACATCACCGGCAAAGCATACGGCGACACGATCACCGCACCGTCAGACCCCGCCAAAGACGATTTCGTCTTTAGCGGATGGTACATAGATGAGGCCTGTACGCAAGTTTGGTCATTCGACGTTGACACCCTGACAGCCGACATAACGCTTTATGCCGCCTGGCGTACTGTCCCGGTGTATACGGTAACAGGCGCCGCCGTCGACAGTTCCAGTATTGGTGTAGCGGGCGCGACCGTGAAACTTGTCAAAGGAACAGTCCAATACGGCGCAACGGCATTGACCGATACAAACGGTGATTTCCATCTGTTATACATCCCGGCAGGCACGTATAACATGATCATTGCCAAGGATTCGCAGAGCATTATCCTGCTGGTTGAGGTGACAGAGTCGGATGTCGCGGTAGGAAACGTGACCTTGCCGTCCAGTGTCGTCAACAGCAAACTTGTCATTACCGGGGACGGTACGCCCGATGTGCTCGTCACCGGGCTCAATCAGGAGGCTGGCGAGCAGCTGGGTTCAAGCAGCAGCGTCGAAATAACAATGACCGTTGAGGAAAAAGACCCGGCCGACGCAGATAACGGCAGCTTTGTTGTCGGCGCCATCAAGGCAGCAAATCGGAAGCTGGGCATGCTGCTGGATATCACGCTCACAATGATGCGTGACGGACAAGCGGTCGAATATAACGAGACCGCCGGGCTGATCGGGATCATCATCCCACTGCCGGAGGATCTGCAGGGCATGGCGTCCTATCGCATTTACCGTTATCATAACGGCAGCGTCGAAGAGATTACCGAAACACCGAACGGTGCCGGCGAATACATTGAGGTCAACGCCGATAGAACACAGCTGACGCTTCATGTCAAAAAGTTTTCAACCTACGGCATTGCTTATGTGGAAAATCTCTATTTTCAAGTCACCGCTACAGCCGGCATCGGCGGAACAATCACACCGGAGTCTGTCATTGCACTGTCCGGCAGCAGTCTGACCTTTACCATCACGCCGGAAGACGGCTATGAAATCAGCGATGTTCTGGTCAACTGGCAGAGCGTTGGACCTGTGAGCAGCTATACAATCCCCTTTGTTGGCAGGCCGTATACCATAAAGGCGATTTTTACTGAATCTACGGCGCCGGTAGAATGGCCCAATCCCTATACAGATGTCACAGATACAGACGGGTGCTACGATGCCGTCAAATTTGTGACGGAAAACGGCCTGATGAACGGCATCAGCCAAACCAGCTTCGGCCCTGAGCTGACCACCACGCGCGGTATGATCATCACCATACTGTACCGTCTAGAGGGCGAGCCGGAAACGGCCGCGGCTTATACCTTTGAAGATGTCGACAGTAACGAATACTACGCCAAGGCCATCGCCTGGGGCAGTGAAAATGATATTATACGCGGCTACAGTGACGAGAAATACGGCCCGGACGATCTCATCACGCGCGAGCAGCTGGCTGCAATCCTGTACCGCTATGCGCAGTATAAGGGGTATGACTTAACAGCATCGGACGACCTTGCGTTATATCCGGATGCAGACGACGTTTCAAACTGGGCACTATTAAACGTACAATGGGCTGTCGGCGCCGGTCTGTTACTCGGCGATGACACCGGCACGCTGATCCCGGTCAATCCGTGTACACGCGCGCAGGCAGCCATCATGCTCAAGCGTTTTATCGAAATGTAATGAGTTTTTACATAAACCGGCACGGCAAATCGTTTTCGTAATGCCTACTGAAATAGGAAAGAAGTGCGTCTTTACAGACGCACTTCTTATTAATTTAAATCAGTTATATTAGTGTTTATGCTTTTTGATTAAGCTGTGCACCGTTCTTTTGTTTGCCGAACACCTTGTCCGTCAGCTTGACGTACCACGCCGCGGCTTGAACCTGAACAATATATGCCAGTGCGATAATGAGCGCGACGTCGCTCCCCCGCTCACCGAAGGCGCTCACGGCTATCGCCAGTGCGATTGAAAGATTTCGCACCGCTGTGCCGAAAACAAGCGCAATAGCATCCTCACGATTAAATAGAAGTTTGCCGATCACCGTCACCAGCAAAAAGCTGACAACATAGAACAAAATCAGCGGAATCAGGTAATACAGCAACACGACTGGGTCGGCGAAGATGCTTTTCGCCTTGAGCGCCATCGATATAAATACAATCATGAGAACACCGAACGTTGAAATCGCCGGGAACTTTTTCTTGATGTCGGTGTCAAAGCGCTGCTGCCCCGCGCGCCGGACAATCAGCCAGCGCGTGATCGCGCCCGCGATGAGCGGCAGGAACACAACAAACAGGATCTGCGAGGATATCTTGCCGAACGACACGTCGACGGACGTACCCATCAAAAACTGTATAAACACCGGTGTCAAAAGCGCGCCGAGCAGCAGCCCGATGACCGTCATCTTGACGGCGGCCGGCATATTGCCCTTGGCAAAACCCGTCCAGGATATTGTCATGCCGGACGTCGGCAGCAGCGCTGTTAACAGCATGCCCAGGATTAAAATCGGGTTGTCGCCAAAGAAAAGCACGCCAAGCCCGAACCCGACGAAAGGTATGATCAGAAAATTGATTGCCTGCGCCGTCAACTGAAGCTTTGTATCGCCCTTTTTGACGATCTGCTTGACGTTCAGCGAGACCATCATCGGATAGACCATGACGAAGGTCAGCGGCAGAATCCAGCTCTTGAAAAACGATACGTCGAATAACATCCCGACGCCGAGCCCTAAAACGATCACGATAGGAATACTGATGATCAGCTTCTTTTGCAGCGCGCCAAGTGCTTTAAATATGATTTTTGCCATGATAAGTCTTCTTCCCAAAGTTTTATTTATACCCTACGACAATAAAAGATGATCTGCTGTGACGTCGTCACAAACTTCCCACATGCCAAACTGTTGATAATAAGTGCAAAATCGAATACAATAGATTTCAGAATTATTACTGTTTTCGAGGTAACACCATGAAGATTGGCATCGGTATTGATACTGGCGGCACCTGCACGGACGCCGTCGCGTACGATTTTGAAACGCAGACGCTGCTGGCTCGCGGGAAATCACTGACCACACGGGAAGACTTATCCATCGGGATCAGCAAGGCGCTGGACATGCTGCCGCCGGAACTTATCCGCGACGCTTCTCTGATTTCCCTGTCGACGACGCTGGCGACGAACGCCTGTGTCGAAAGCAAAGGCGGACGAGCCAAGCTCGTCATCTTCGGCCTTACAGATGAATACATCCGCCGGTTTGACGCCGAGGGCAAGTACGGCTTTAAGTACGATAACGTCCGCTGCGTCGATACGCATGGCAGCGCCGACGGCCTCGTCATTGACGAGCCGGACTGGGACGCCGTCGTCACACAGCTCGGCGACTGGATGTCCGACGCGGACGCACTGGCGGCAGCCGAGCTTTACGCCAACCGCAACGGCGCGCCCTGCGAAAACAAACTCAAAGAGCTGGCTGAAGCGCAGCTCGGCCTCCCGCTCGTTCGCGCAAGCGAATTGTCCAGCGGGCTTAATGTACTTACCCGCGGCGCAACGGCGCTGCTAAATGCGCGGCTGCTGCCGATCGTCCGCGAGTTCATCACCGCGGCACTATCGGGCTTTGCCGCCCGCGACTGCAAGGCACCAGTAATGGTCGTGCGCAGCGACGGGAGCCTGATGTCCGCCGATTTATCCTTGACGCGTCCGGTGGAGACGATTCTGTCAGGTCCGGCGGCCAGCGTTCTGGCCGGCCGCGCCGTAACCGAGCAGGACAATTACCTCATCATCGACATGGGCGGCACGACGACGGACGTGTCCGTCGTGCGCGGCCATAAACCTGTCATGGCCGATGACGGCATTCAAATCGGCGGCTGGCGCACACACGTCAAGGGCGTTTTCGTCGATACGTTCGCCCTCGGCGGCGACAGTGCCGTGCGTGTATACGGCGATCTGGTTGAACTGTATCCGCGCCGCGTCATGCCGCTTTGCTCGGCGGCGCAGCGCTGGCCGGACATTAAGGACGCGCTGAAAAAGCTCCTTCTCAGCAAGCACAAGAACAAATTTCCGCTGCATGAGTTCTTATACCTCGTCCGTGAGCCGTCCGAACAAAAGCGATACGATGCGGACGAGCTGCGCCTCATTAACGCCGTCAAGGACGGTCCGCGAATACTGGCAGAGCTGGCGGAAACGGGCGAAGTCGATCTGTACCATTTGAGCATCGACCGGCTGGAGGAGGAAGGCGTTATCATGCGCTGCGGCCTGACGCCGACCGATTTCATGCACATCAAAGGCGACTATCACGAGTACGATGCCGAAGCCTCGGCGCTGGCCGCGCGGTATATGCTCCACTGTCTCGGGCGCGAAAATTCTCTTGACGAGCTGCAAGCGCTGGCCACAGAAGTGTACGAGCTTGTGGAGGGGCGTTTATACGAAAACCTGCTGCGCATCATGCTCACACAGCAGTATCCCCGCGAATTCGCCGATGGGCTTGACGCGCAGACCGCCTGCCTGCTGCGCCAGAGCTGGATCAAGCGCGGCGACGGCAGCGGCGACCTCGTCCACCACCTGTTCGATACAACGGCGGCGCTTGTCGGCATCGGTGCACCGACGCACATCTTTTTATCCGATGTGGCCAACGCGCTCGGCACTAAGTTCATCGTGCCGGAATATGCGGAGGTCGCCAATGCGCTCGGCGCTCTCAAAGCGGACATCAACGCCGTTTCGAGCGTGAAAATCTCTAAGGCGCTGTCCTCCGAGGGGCACACGTATTACGTCGTCCACGCGCCAACAGGCTCAAGCCGCTTTGACGAACTAGACGACGCGATTGCCGAAGCCTCTGTCGCATCCGAGGCCGCGGCGCTGGCGGAGGCCCGCGCGCGTGGCGCGCTGGGTGAGCTGGCTGTCGAAACGTCTGTCGTTCGCCATACCACGCTGAGCAAATGGGGTACAAATGTTGAGCTTGGCTGCTCTGTCATGTCTGAGGTCACCGTACGGTTCGACTGAGCAGCGCATACTTATTCACAAAAACGCCTGCGGTAAATCACCGCAGGCGTTTTTTATGCCGGTCTGTCACATATTTCGTTTTGCACGTCCTGAACGGCGCGTCAACGGTCGATTGTTCACACCGCTAGGATATTAGGCGTTACTATATAAGCCTTTTGTGACAAAGCCATGTTGGCGGTGCGCCGATTTCTTGAGCTGGACGCTAGCAGACGATTGATACACTGCTGCCGCCGGTCTTTTCTTTTTTTATAAGGATCTGCTTTTCAATGCTTTCCTTCAGCTGCGGCACATGCGAGATGATTCCAACGATCCGGTTGCCCTCCGTCAGGCCGTGGAGCGCGCGCATAGCCTGCTGGAGGGAATCGTCATCGAGCGAACCGAAGCCTTCGTCGACGAACATCGCATCCAGCCGGATGCCGCCGGCAGACGACTGGATTTCGTCGGCCAGCCCCAGCGCCAGCGAGAGCGACGCCTTGAACGTCTCGCCGCCCGACAGCGACTTAACGCTTCGCTCCGAGCCGTTGTAGTGGTCGATAACATCCAGCTCCAAACCGCTCTGACTGCGGTAATCCTCCGGGTCTACCCGGCGTTTAAGCTCATACTGTCCGCCGGACATGACCATCAGTCTGGTGTTTGCCCGGGCAATAATGCGCTCGAAATACGTCATCTGGACATACGTTTCGAGTGCGACCTTTTCCTTGCCGCTGAGATTACCGTTAGCCGTGTCAGACAGCGCCTTGACCCAGGTATATTTTGCTTCCAGCGCCGCAAGGTCACCGCTTTTCATTTGAATATTGTCGAGCGCCGTACGGTTACTGCTCAAGCGCGATGTCCGCGCCGTGAGCGCGCTGCCCAAGGCCGTTTTTTCCGCCGTCAATGACGCGTGCAGCTGCTTGTGCTGCGCCACGTCGATCTTCTCCGACTGTGCCAGCTGCTCGTTTTGTGCTTTGATCCGCCCTTCAAGCGCGTCGGTTTCAGACTTAACAGCCTGATACGCCTGATGCGCTTTGTCGTATGACTGCCTCATCGCCTGGCGCCGCGCGACGGTTTCTTCGATGGCCTTTTCGGCCTCTGACTTGTTCGCATGCGTGAGCTCCACGGAAAGACGCTCCAGACTTTTTTCAGCGGCACTAATGTCGCTTTGGAGTATGGTGATTGCTTTATCAAGCGCGTGACGCTCGTCCTCATTGCGCGTTATGAGCGCTTCCTGCGCCGGAATCTGCTCTTCGATCGCCGCCTTGCGATGCAGGGCTTTTACTTCAGTGCTGATTTTATCTTTCACCGCGGCCAGTGCCGCCTCGGTGTCGCCGAGCGCCGCAGTGAGCTTGCTGCCAATTTCATCAATGCCGCAGCCGCCCAGCAGTCTGACGCACTGCTTGCTGATTGCCGCTTCCTGCTCGGACACTCTGCCGCTGAGCTTTCCCGCCGCCGCGCTGGACGCCGACGCTTTTTGCTGCGCTTCAGCGTTGTCGGTCTGCGCTTGCTTGAGCGCCGCTTCGGTAGGCGCATGCTCGGACTGCACCGCCAAATCGGGATGCGTCAACGCGCCGCAAACCGGGCAGGGCTGCCCGTCTTCAAGCCCGGACGCGAGCACGCCTGCCTGCTCGTCGAGAAACGCTTTATTCATCCGGTCATACGCATCCTGTGCGGCTTTGGCGCGCGCAGCGTCGTTTTGATAGTCGCGCTGGCTTTTCTCCAGTTGACGGACCTGCCGTACATATTCTTTATGGCTGTCGTCCAGCGCCGCAAGCTGCGAAAGCCGCTCTTCAATGCTCTTTTTCTCGCTTTCAAGTTTTTCTTTCTGCGCGCCGCTGTCTTTTAGGTTCGCGACTTCCTGCTTGAGTGCTTTCAGTGCGCTGTCGGCTGCTTGGCGCTCTTCAATCTTTTGGCGAACCAGCGCTGTTTTTTCCGCTAAGGCTTTCTTCTCGTCCGTCAGCTTCTTTTGGACGGCCTCCAACTCATCGTAGCGTGGCAGCAGGCCGCGCATCGCGGTGATCGTTTCGCCAAGCCGCTCGATTTCCGGTTGTTTTGCTTGCTCGGCGGTCAGCGCCGACTGCAGCTTATCCCTGTCTGCTGTTTTTTGCGTCAGCTGCCGCTTGTCTTCAGCGAGACGTTTCTCGACCTTTTCAATCGTCTCGGCCGTGCCGAGCGCGATGTTGATCGTCTCGAGCTGTTTTTCCAGCGCGGCGACCGCCGCCGCCTGCTCTGCCGCCGCCTGCTCGTCCTGGCGGATTATCGCGCCGATAAGCGCCGTGGTTTCATCCAGCGCAAGCTGATCCGACTGCGCGTTTTCCAGCTCTAGCTGCAGCACATCGTCCTCGTCACAGGTGACGCCGGATATATACTGCCGGATGCCGCTGCGCAGCGCCTGACATTGACTGTTTAACGCCGCAGTCTGCGCTTTGAGCTTGTCCTGCAGCTTTAGATACGGCCTCGTTTGAAAAATCTGACGGAATATGGTTTTTCGCTCCTCGGTAGGCGCGAGCAGCAGCTTGCGAAATTCCCCCTGCGCGATCATCGCAATGCGCGAAAACTGATCAAAATCGACGCCCATGATCTCTTCCACCGCCGCCGTGACCGACGATGTTTTTGTCACAACGCGCCCGTCTGGGTGCGTCAGCTCGGCGTCGGCTTTTTGCGTTGTTGTGCCCTCGCCATGCTTTTTCGGGCGCTCGTAATCGGGATTGCGGCGAATCTGATAAGTCTTGCCACGATACTCAAAGGTCAGTCTCACCTCGGTAGGTATATCCGACGACGCGTACTTTGAGCGCAGCATGGACACCTCGCGGCTGTCCCCGCTGGCCTGCCCGTACAACGCAAATGTAATGGCGTCAAAGATGGTCGTTTTCCCCGCGCCCGTGTCGCCGGAGATGAGGTACAAGCCGCTTTGGCCGAGCCTAGAAAAGTCGACGGTCGTCGTCCCGGCATACGGGCCGAAGGCCGAGACGGTCAGCTTAATCGGTCTCATGTCTTAGCCCTCCCAGATTTCTTCAATCAGCTGTGAAGAAAAGGTTTGCTGCGCCGCGTTCATCGGCTGATTATTCTGCTTTTCATAAAACTCGCCGAGCAGCGTCAGCGGCGACTTTTGCGCCGCCGCATCGTCGCCGAGCAGCTGTACGCCCGCACGCGTGCGCTGATTGTCGTAATCGAGCTTCATCAGGTTATGGTAGATCGATCGGAGCTTCCCGACGGCGTCGGGGATGTCTTCCTCGTCTGTAAGCGTGACGTGCATATAGTCGTCTGGATAACTCGTGTGCTCGTAAAAGCTCTTTCGCGTCACCTCGGCATACGTACCCTTGATTTCCTGCAGGTCATGCTTCGGGATCAGCGGCACTGTGGATAGTTCCACCCGTCCTTTTTCACCGAGCGACACAACCGTAACGGACTTTTGCTGCCCGGCTTCCGAAAACGAATATTTCAGCGGCGAGCCGCAGTAGCGGATCGTCTCCCGGGTGACGTTTTGCGGGCTGTGGATATGCCCGAGCGCGACATAATCAAACGCGTCGAAGGCGGCAGCGTCGACGTTATCCGTGCCGCCGACGGAAATGTCTTCCGAATCGCAGCGGCTGGCACCCGTCACAAACTGATGCGTGATGAGGATATTGCGCGCAGTCGGATCGATCGGCATTTTACAGACAGCGGCGCGGACGGCATCTGTGTACGACGCGATGTCGTCCTCGCAGTATCGCCGAACATGCGCGGGCTTGATGAACGGCAGCATGTATATACGCACCGCGCCGTGCGCGTCCTCCAGCTTGACCGGCTCGATGTCTCCGCTATAAACCGGCGACATGTAAATGTCGCTTTGATTCATGATGCGCGCACCGAATGCAATGCGCTCGGGCGAGTCGTGATTGCCGCTGATGACAAACACTTTCAGCCGTCGCGCGGCAAGGCGCGCCAAAAAATCGTCGAACAGCGCGACCGCCTCGGCCGACGGCATCGACTTATCGTAAACGTCGCCGGCGATGACGATGGCGTCGGGCTGCTCGTCGTCAACAATATTGATGATTTTCGTCAGGATATACGCCTGATCCTCCAGCATCGAAAACTCGTTGACGCGTTTTCCCAAATGGAGGTCTGACAGGTGCAATAGCTTCATATGTACTTCCCCAGTCGTCTGCTGGCTTCTTTTTATGTTTCGCCCGGTTCAGAATCCATGCTGAACACGTCTTCATTTTACCATTATGTCACGGGCGCGTCCACAGACGAATCGGTCAGCGCTTCTGATTAAAAAAGCACATTCTGCCGAATAACACGGCAGAATGTGCTTGGGTATGTTCAATTGGGCGCTCGCCGCGCGTTAGAGGACGTTTTCGTGGCGCGAAATGAGGTCGTTCTGGCAGTCTTCCGTCAACTCGACGAAGTACGCGGAATATCCGGCGATGCGCACGACCAAGTTGCGGTATTCGTCCGGTGTCTCCTGCGCCTTACGCAGCGCTTCCGTCGATACGACGTTGAACTGCGTTTCAGCGCCGCCGCTATCCATGTACGTCTTGACCATGTCGCGCAGCTTGGCAATACCGTCATCCCGGCTGAGCGCGGTGGGATGCAGGCGGATGTTCAGGCACACGCCGTCCATGAACTTGCTATGGTCATAGCACAGCGACGACGCAAAGACGGCCGTCGGTCCGTTTGTATCCCGGCTTTGGCACGGTGACGCCGCGTCGGCGATGGGCGTACCGGTCTTTCTGCCGTCGGGCGTCGCCCATGTGTGGTAGCCCTGACCGACGTGGTCGGCCGCACCGTACAGTCCGGCTTTGAAGATACTCGTGCGGGTCGAGAAGCACTGCTTGCAGTTCTCGTAATACGTATCGATGACCCATGTCATCTGCTCGTCGGCGTACGGGTCGGCGTTACCGAAGTGCGGCACCTCGTTGATGATCTGCTGGCGCAGCGGCTCGTAGCCCTCCCAGTCGGCCATGACGGCGTCATACAGCTCGCGGGCGGTGCACAGCTTCTTATCGAAAACCATGTACTTGATGGCCGTGAGCGAGTCGGCTACGGTGGCAAGGCCGGTTGCCGTGCCGCCGTAGGAATTATATTTGGCGCCGCCGGCAGTGCAGTCTTTGCCGGATTCCATGCACCCGTCCATCGAGATGGACAGCATCGGATGCGGCGTATGGTACTGGACGAGATACTCCAGATAGTTGTTCAGGCTGACCTGCGCCTTGAGGTAGTAGAGCGCCAGTTTGCGCCAGGCCTCTTTGACCTCGTCGAACGATTTCATCTCGTACAGATACCCTGTATGGATCGAGCTTTGCTCGCCGTTATAGGGATTTTTACCGTCGTTAATCGCCATACTGAGCAGCACGCTGTAGTGGATCGACGCGTGCGGCGGCGCAACGCCGTTGGCCGCGGAATAGTCATTACCGGAGCCGGTGATTTCCTGGCAGCCGATGATGGCGTAGTCGCGCGCGTCCTCCAGTGTGAAGCCGAGCTCTTGCATGATACCCGGGACGATAATCTCGTCATTTTGGAACAGCGGCAGCCCGCCGACCTTCGTCGACGTTTCGAGTGCCAGCGCCCACAATTCATCCGGTGTGTTCGGATTAACGCGCAGGGAGATCGTCGGATCGTGCAGGCTCAAGCGCGAGAGGCTCTCGAGCACCATGTAGCTCACGGGATTGCTCGCGTCCTCGCCCGTTTTCGGGTCCACACCGCCGATGGTGGTATGCAGGTACGTGTTACCGATGCCGATGATCTTGATCAGATCACCTGCGCCGGGCACGCTGAGCACACCGCCGCCGTACATGGAGTTAATCTTCATGAAGAAGCAGTCGACGATTTCCTGCGCCTCCTCGGGCGTCAGGTTCCCCTGCTCTAAATCCTTCTTCAGATAGGGCCAGGTATACTGATCAAAGCGGCCGAACGAACCGACGTCGCCGATGAAGCTCAGGCGCAAAACATACTGATATGTGATCGCCGCCTGACATGCCTCACGGAAGGTGCGGCAGGGGTTCTCCGAAATCCAGTCGAGGCTGTCCGCCATCGATTCCAGCTCCGCCTTGCGCTTTGCATCGATACAATCGGCGGCCTTTTCCAGGCACTTTTGCCCGTAGCGCTTCAAAAGCGTCGACGCGGCGTCACAGGAAATGACGACAGCCGTATAAAACAAGACCTTTGTCGCGTCGTCTCCCATCAGATCATTCACATGCGCATCCAGCCAGTCCTGCGCCTCCTTGCGGATCGCGCCGTAGCCCTTGTCAATAATCTTTTTAAAGCCCGGCGTCAGATGGCCGGAAGGCATCATTATGAGCGGCGCACTCTTCACGGTCGCCGAAACCTGCATGCGGCACAGCTCCTCGTAGCCCTGTGGCTGCCAGGCAGACGCAATATCATTGTAGGTGCGGCCTTTCCAGTAATCGCCGATAGACTTCAGATCCTCATAATCCTCCGGCGCGATCGACATGCGGATTTCTTCGTCGTCCGGGTTATGATACAAGCCGTCGTCCCGGAGCGTCCACATACCGGAGTCGATAACGTACGGCAGCAGGCCGCCGCCGCTCCAGTCGGGCGCATAACCGGTACCGCAGAAGATCTTGCTCGTATTGCCAACAAGCATTTCAAAATCCTCGACGCGTACGGTCATCTGCTCGCAGATGGCTTTGAGCACCATCGGACGTCGGAGATACGGTATGAGATTTTCATTCTCCTGAAAACAGCGCGTCGTAATCATCGCTGTCTCGGCGTCACTTTGGATGACGCGGTCGCGAATCAGCTGATGCATTAATTGCATCCGTTCACTTATGGGTTTGAATTGGTACATAGGAAAGTTGCTCCTTTGCAGAATAAGTAGCTACCTACCATTATATCAAGTTCGGTGACTGTTGTAAAATACAAATAGCCATTCAGTGTGAATCAATTTGCACAAAATCAAAGCGCATCTTGTTGACAGATGCGCCTTACAATATTCATTGTGCCTAGTGCCTATGTGTGACATAAATTGCTTATTTATCGTTTAAATAAAGTGGCATTACATATTTTTGCGGATATTCCTCGTATTTAATCACAAGATTCTCCCCGGCCTGATTGAGCACCGCCAGCACCTCGAACACCTTGTTCACCCGTTCAAGCATCTGCGCAAAGCTGTCACCCTCAATAATGACGTAGCCTGCCCGCGCGGTAGCGTCGTGAATATCGCCAATGACGTAATCGGGGCCGATCGTATAGGCGACCGCCAGCACGCCGTCAAGCTTGCTAATAGCCGTTTCCGGCGTAACGGACACGACGGTGCCCGGCCGGCAGAAAAACATCTGCGTGGAAACGAACTTCCTTGCCGGCGCCGCGTCAAACGCCGTCAGCGCCGATGTGTCGGCCGGTTGCCCCTCGGCCTGTCGCAGCAAAAGCCCGAGGATGTCGATGCCGCTAATGACGGGGATCGTCAAATCCTCGTAGGCGCCGCCGATGCGCATGGCGATTTCGTTAACCTTTAGTCCGTCCTCGCCGATGAGATACTGGAAATACAGCGGTCCATTCTGAATATTAAATGCCTGCACGATCTGCTCCGTCAGCGCTTTAATCCGCGCGCCGTATTCCCCCAAATGCACCGACGGGTAATGATGGCATAAGCAGATACCGATATGGTTGGTTTCCTTAATGCTCACTCTGTCCACCACCGACAGGATCACCGCCCGACCATTAACGGCCCACCCGTTGACGGTGATTTCATCGCTCTTATAAAACGCTTCAAGCAGCACCTTGTTTTCTCTGGAATAGCGAAGGCTTTCGGCAAACTGCGCGCGAACCTCTTCAAGGCGTTCAACGCGGATAACGCCGCGCTGCCCCTGACTGTCTACCGGCTTGAGCACCGCCGGAAAACGCAGGCCCCGTACGTCTGCATCCGTGAAATCGCGGCCGATTAACCGATAATCGTTGTGCGGGATGCCATGCGCTGTAAAAATCTCTTTCATGACGCGCTTGTTGGTCACCGCCAGCGCTGTTTTGCCGTCGATATAAAATGGCAGACCCAGCGCCTCGGACGTCAGCGCCGCCGTTAAGACCGGCTGATCTGTCCCTGTCGTGACGACGCCGTCAACGCGATGGTCTATCGCTGCGCGTAAAACGCCGTCGGCGTCAAAGGTGCTGACGGGTACGTAGTGATCGGCAAACTGCCGACCGGGACAGTCTGGAAGATAATCGGCTAAAACGACGGTATGCCCGTCGCTTTTTGCTCTTTTTATCAGATTAAGCTGGCTGCTGCCGCCACCTAAAACCATCAGTCTCATCTCAGTTACCCTTCACCAGCTCGTCGATGCTGTAGCAGCGCCCCTGTTTACGAAACAACCGCCAAAATCGCCCCGGCGCGTAATATACAACCATCTGCACGAGCAGCTTTATCAGCTTGCCCGGTTTGTACGTCGACGTTACCGCCGGCTGTTGGCGCACCGCGACATTGCCGATGCGACTTGTATGCTTAAGCAGTTCCATCGACACGTAAACGAATCGCGTTTGCGCGTGCACGATTTTATCCACTGTCTGCTTGTTGATCAGGCGGAAGCTGCCAACCTTGATATCTTTTGGTTTATCCGTCATGCAGTCGAACAAGGTGTCACGCAGTTTCGAGCCGACGGCCCGAAACGCGCCTTTTGTGCCAGCAACGCTGATGCCATAGACGGCATCGTACCCTTTTTGCGCCTCGGTGTATAGCGCCATAATGTCTGCCGGATCCTGCTCCAGATCATCGTCAATGATGACCGTATAATCCTTCGCGGCGTGTTCCAGTCCGCAAAATACCGCCGTTTGCTGTCCGCTGTTTTTCTTCAGGCGGATACCGATAATATTCTCGTCGGCGCGGCATAGCGTTTTGATCAGGCGATAGCTTTCATCGGTGCTGCAATCGTCTACCAAAACGATGCGGTATGACTGAAAACAACCCAGCACACGCGTCAACTCGCCGACGAGCCGTTCCAGTGTCGCTTCAGCATTATACACCGGCACGACGGCGCAAATCGAATGCTCGATCAGCATACAGCGGCACCGATCCTTTCAGCGACGTACAGGCACTCCTCTTGCGTCAGGGACGCGTAGACCGGTAGCCGCAGCAGGCAGCCACTGACAAACTGCGTCACCGGCAGATCTTCCGGCTTGCAGCCCAGACGCCGCCCCATAGCAGACGCGTGCAGCGGCATATAATGAAAATGCGCTTCGACACCATCGGCTTTGAGCCGTAGGCGAACGCGCTCGCGCGCTTCGGGTGTCTCAAACAGCAGATAGAAAACGTGATGGTTATCGTGATTGTCGTCCGGCACAACCGGCAGGCTGAACCCCTGCTTGTCGCCCAGCTCCGACAGCGCCGTGCGATAATAAGTGCAAATATCGCGCTGCTTTTCAGTGATGGCGTCCACCTTGTCGAGCTGCGCGTAAAGGATGGCCGCGCTTGTGTTGGGCATGACGGTGTTCAGCCCGATCTCACGCCAAGTGTACGCCGGCACCTGCCCGGCTAAAAAGTCAGCTTTGTCGGTGCCCAGGTCATACACGCGCTGGATTTTATCGCCGAGCGACTCGGCTAGACGATCGCTTAGTATCAGCGCACCGCCTTGCTCGCATGAGATGTTCTTCGTGTGATGAAAGCTGAAAATTGCCGCGTCGCCGATCGCCCCCAGCGGACGGTTCTTGTACGACGCCCCGAAGGCGAGTGCCGCGTCCTCAACAAGCACAATGTCGCCGAGCACACCGCGCAGCGCCTCCATATCGACGGACGCGCCGCCGTAATGCGTTGTGACGACGGCGCACGTCTTGTCGGTTATCTTCCTTTGGACGTCCGCGATATCCAGCGTCATTGTCCGCCTGTCGATCTCGGCGAAAACCAGCTTCAGGCCGCATCGCAGTGCCGTATTGGCAACCGACGGAAACGTATACGACGGGATGATCACCTCACTGCCCGGTTTAAAGCTCAGTGCGTCAAACAACAGGTCGAACGCGCCCGAACCGCTTGACGTTAAGTAAGCGCAGCCGAAGTCCCGTTCAAGGCGTGCTTTGACCTTGGCGACATAATCCGTACCGGTGAGGGCTTGGCAAACACTGGCCGCTTCCGCGTCGTCATAATAGGTTTTTTTGAAACGGACCTGCATTTAATCGCTCTCCTTCACCATGTATATTCTGACCGTCCAGTTTTCCGTATAACTTAAACCGGAAATCCGCATCGCGTACGGCGATGTAAATTCATCCATCAGAACGCAGGACGTTTTGAAAAATCTCTGCATCTGCTCATAATACGGATAGACGTTTCCATAGAGGATGTTCCATACGGGGCGGTATTCGTAGATGTAGTCCATCTCCTGCGGGTAGATAATATAGTGAATCTGCCGGCTTTGGATATAGTCTTCAAACGACAGCCCGTCCAGATAGGCGAGGTTGCGGTAATCGAGCAGCATCCCATTATTGAACGCATATTCGGTGTTAAGGTTGGCGAGCGTTTTGCTGCCTGCCGGTACAGTCGCCTCGATACGGCCGAGGTACTCGTCGTAATCACTATTTCTGCCTGGGATAATCGCCAAAGCCGACTGTGTCAGCAGCGCCGCGCCTAGCACAATCCCCGCGGCGGCTGTTGCCTTGATCGGCAGACGGTCAATGAGCGCGAAAACCATCAAGTAGCACACCGGAAACACTACGATGATCGCTGGCTGTGAGTATCGCCCGATGAGCACGGCGGCGCCGAGCACCGCCGCGACCGGTACAGCAAAGCGGAACATCTCACGCCTAAAAAAGCCGTATACGACGGATGCGATAAACGCGCCGGCAAAAATCAGCAGCTGAATACGCATCGGCGGAATATAATACGTGCCGCTGACACCAAAATACAGCTTCTCAAAGTAATACGGCAGCGCACCTAACTTCTCCGATAACGACGCGCCCGTCCCGAGCGTCGAACCGTAGGACAAGTAGTGGCGCAAAAAACTGTGATCCATTAAGTAACTTGTGCCAATGTAGATGCCGGCAAACCCGGCCACAAGCAAAACATATCGCAGCAGATTTTTCGCTTTAAGCTGCCGGACCGAGATGAAATACACATACAGCGCGCCTGCGCACGCGGCGACCATCACCCCGTTGGGATGGACACCCAGCATCAGCCCGGCCAAACAACCTGTTACGATATCGTGCCGGCGCGTCCACGCCTGGGCGTGGCGGAACATCCAGTAAACGACGAGCACAACGCCGAACGCGATGATAATGTCCTGCCGCGCCAAATGCGATGCCGTGATAAACTGCACGTCCAGCGATACGATGACCGATGCCGCGACCGCCTTTTTCTCCGAACCGGACAGCAGTCGAATCAACCGATAAAAGCTCACCAGCGTCAAAACGCCAAAGATCAGTGAAATCAGGCGCACGGAGAATAAGCCGTAGCCAAACGCGCCGATGAACGCCATCTGGATGGCGTTGAAAATCACGCTCATGGTGTTGGGATACGCTTTGAGCAGGTCGAAAAACGGTTCGGTTTGCGTCAAGCCGCCTTCAAGCATCGCTCTGGATAAGCCCGACAACCACGACTCGTCTGAATGCATCATTGGAAACTGCGTGAGAAACAGCAGGTTTACCGCACCATAGACTGCAAGGTAAATCCATATTGCTTTGTGCCAGTGGCTCTTTTGCATCCCCATACTCCAAGCGCCGCCGCGAGCGGCAATCGTTGTCTTCTGCCTTTGCGCTCCATTATATAAGCAAACACGTTTTTTTACCACTATGGCGAAGTTGAAATGAGCTCCCGTACGAACGACGGGAGCTCATTATTAGATTGTGCTATATACTAGTCAACAACAACGGGGAGCTCATTGGCCGTCCAGCCTTTGGCTCCGGCCATGCCGAACTGGAGCGAGATGGCGTCGTAGCCGAGCATTCTCATAACGGCGACCGTCTGGCCGGCCGTCTGGCCCGAGTAGCAGGTCACGATGATCTGCTGATCGGTCGGCAGGTCGCTAAAGCTTTCCTGCATGCCCTGACCGTACGGGATGTTGATCGCGCCCTCAACGTGTCCGGCCGCGAAGTCGTCGGTCTTACGGATATCCACAAAGGTCACTTCACCGGCTTCGACCTTTTCCAGCGCGTCGGCCGGTGAGATCTGGAAGTTGCCGTTGTCCGTAACCGACGTAAAGTACGCGGCGATATCGTTGAGCAGGAATCCGTTGAAGGTTGCACCGGCGTCCGGCAGCTCGTTGGCTGTCGTTTCGAGGTATGCCTCATAGCCCTCAACAGCCATCGCGCCGTAGTTAAAGCCCGACTTGACCGAGTACGCATCGATACCAAGCATTTTCAGCAGCGCGACCGTCTGGCCTGCTGTCTGTCCCGAGTAACAGTAGACGTACACCGGCTGGTCGGTCGGTAGCATGCTGACCTTCTCAGCCAGATCCGCGCCCCAAGATGCGAGGTAGGCGCCCTTGATGTGGCCCTCGTCGTAAACATCCTGCTGACGAATGCTCAGGATGAACGGTGACTCGCCTGCGTCAATCTTTGCAAACAGGTCTTCCCACGTGATCATGGGGTTGGCGGTGAAGTCGGCGAAGTAGGCGGTGGCCGCCGTCGTGCGGATGTACTTCGACCAGCCGTTAGCGCCGGTCATACCGAATTTCATTGAAATGGCGTCATAACCGAGCGCGCGCAGAATCGCTGTGGTCTGGCCGGCCGTCTGGCCTGTGTAACACGCGACGATCAGCTGTGTGTCGGTCGGCAGATCTGTAAAGCTTTCCTGCATGCCCGCGCCGTAGGGGATATTGATGGAGCCGTCGACGTGTGCCGACGCAAACGTGTCCGGCTGGCGGACATCGACGAGGACCGCATCGCCTGCCTGCAGCTTGACATCGGCGTCTGCTGCGGCGATCTGGAAGCTGCCGTTATCGGTAACGGAGGTAAAGTATTCCTGGACGTAAGCGAGGATGTCCGCGTCAAAGCTTGCGCCGGCGTCGGGCAATTCGTTGGCCGTCGTTTCGAGGTAGGCTTCATACCCCTCGACCTTCATCGCGCCATAGTTAAAGCCCGACTGAACCGAGTAGGCGTCAATGCCGAGCAGACGCAGCAGCGCGACTGTCTGGCCGGCCGTCTGGCCGGAGTAGCAGTAGACGTACACCGGCTGGTCGGTGGGCAGCATGGACACCTTTGAAGCTAAATCCGCGCCCCAAGACGCGAGGTAGGCTCCTTGAATGTGACCTTGATCGTAAACGTCTTGCTGGCGGATGCTGACGATGAACAGCTCATCGCCCGCGTCAATCTTGGTAAACAAATCATCCCATTTGATGACGGGGTTCGCGGTGAAGTCGGCGAAGTAGCTTAAGGCCGCGGCTTCCAGCGCGTTGTCGCTCGTGCCAGCATCGGTCGTTGCCGCAGGAGATGAACCGGAGACCGACGGATCTGTCGTTGTATTATTACAAGCAAACAGCGACAGTGTTAGGAGTAACGCCAGTAGAATTGCAGTAATTTTTTTCATATTATTCACCTTTTATAGTTTTCAGGATGCGTCCTGAATGGATGGTGTTGTTGGTTGCGCCGAGACCTGCGTCGTTTCGCCGTTGTCACTGTATTCCAGCCACGCGCCGTCATACACACGCACATCCTGGTACCCGGCGTCTTTAAGCGCCGTGTAGGTTTGCGCCGCACGAACGGACGTCTTGCAGAAAACAATCAGCTTCATGTCCGGCATAATGCCTTTTCCGATATAGGTGCTTTGCAGATCCTGCGGGCTCTTGTACTGCCCGGAGGCGTAGTTATTCCAAAGATACTCGATGTGAACAGCGCCTGGGATCGTCCCTTCGGCATATTCCTCATCACTGCGCGTATCGATGATAACGGTGTTTTCTTCCGGCGTGTTGAGCAGCAGCTTGATGTAGTCCAAACTGACGATCAGCTTCTTTTGATACTCGCCCGCCGTATACGTTGCAGCCGACAGCACTGTGGCCTCGGCAGTCATCGCCGCGCCCTTTTCCTCAAGCGCCGTGCAGCCGCCGCTGACAACCTTAATGTTGAAGTTGCTGAACATGTTCAGTGTCCACTGGACTCTGGCTGCCTGCATATTTGCCGCGCCGTCGTAGACGAGCAACATGTCGTTTTCGGTCAAGCCTGCCGCGCTCATAACCGCTTCGACCTGCTCGGCCTCCGGCAGCATGTTGCTGTACGGCTCACTCACAGTCAGCGTGCTCATCGGCAGGTTGACAGCGCCCTCAACGTGAGAGACGGCGTAATCATCAGCCGAACGCACATCGACGAGGATTGCCGAGCCTTCCTCGGCAAGCTGCAGCGCTTGCTTGGGCGTGACGATATACTCACCCGTCTGCGCAAAATCATAGTTCGCGCATCCTGACGCTGTCAGCGCGAATACAACAATGAGTATCGCTATGACGGTTCTTTTCAAGGTCTTCCCTCCTAGCATTCGGAAAGTTACAGGCACGCTTCTATTGTCTTCACACATATATCGTCACAAAGTACCTTCCCGACCTTGCCGTCGCTGATGATCGCCACAGCCGGGCACGACGTGACGCCGAGCCGTTTTGCCAAGCCGTCGGATTTATACGTGTCGATGATGTGGAAGTTGTAATCGGCGTACTTGGCTTCCAGATCCTTAAATATCTGGATAAGCTCGCGCTGATCGGCTTCAACGGCGTTATAGACGTAAGCCACGCCTTTACCGCTCATGATCTGCTGCTCAAAAATTTCGCTTTCAGCGATATATTTCTCGGCCATGACGCCGGCTGTCGCCGCGTCGCCGACGCAGGTGGCAACCTGCCGCAGGAATTTCTCGCGTACGTCGCCGGCAGCGAAAACGCCCGGTACGTCCGTTTGCATATTTTCGTCGGTCAGGATATAGCCCTTCGACGTCATGTTAACCTTGCCCTTGTAGATGTCCGTATTCGGTATGTATCCGATGAACAAAAAGCACGTCGCGCAGCTGATGGGCGTCTTCTCGCCTGTTTTGACGTTCTTGAGGATAACGCGTTCGAGCTCGTTTTCGCCTTCGTAGGCGTCGACGACGGTGTTCCAGTAAAACTCCATCTTCGGGTTGGCGAGCGCCGCCGCCTTGGCAATCTCGTTGCAGTCCATCACGCCCTCGTCGTGCAACACGGAGACCATGACCTTGCTGGCAAACTTCGTCAGGAATATGCCTTCTTCGATCGCCGCGTCACCCGAGCCGACAACCAGCACTTCGAGATCGGTGTTGGCCGCCGCGTCGCACGTGGCGCAAAAGGCGATACCCTTGCCGATGAACTGCTCTTCGCTTTCAACACCGATGACACGGGGCTTGCTGCCATTGGCGATGATGACGGCTTTGGCTTCAAAACGATTGCGGAACGTCTCGACAGCTTTAACCGTGCCGGACAAATCCACGTTTTTAACGTTTGTCAGCTTGAATTCGACACCGAATTTTTTGGCTTGCTTGTGGAACAGTTCCATCAAGCCGATGCCTGAAACACCTTCCGGGAAACCGGGATAGTTTTCGATCTCGCTTGTATTCGTCGCGATACCGCCGACGAGCGACTGCTCAATCACCAGTGTTTTCAGTCGGGCGCGGCCGCAGTAGATACCGGCTGACAGCCCCGAAGCGCCGCCGCCGATGATCACGACGTCATATTGTTCAACTTTGAGTTCTCTTGCCATAATCACTAGAACCTTTCGTTTTTTATGTCATGAAGTACTTTACCAAAACCTTGCTGCCGACGATGGCGCCAAGCAGAAGGAATAAGGCAAAGACCCAACCGGAAACGGACAGTGACGCGATACCCGAGAACAGAGCGCCGATATTACACCCAAAGGCGATTCTCGCGCCGTAGCCCATCATAAGCCCGCCGAGTACGGCGGCAATAACCTGCCGCCAGGATTTGATCTTCTTAATCTTGAAGCTCGAAGCCATCAGGGCTGCAAACAGCGCGCCGAGAATGATTCCGATGTTTCTCCAAGAGTCGGCATGGTTCAAGAATCCGCCGTTCAGTGTTGCCTGCGCGCCTGGAGAACTGAAGTAATACCAGTTGTCCACCGAGCCGCCAACGGCTTCAAACAGCCAGGCGCCCCAGTTGGTCAGGATGCCGGCGATACCCCAGGGATTTCCCGTTGTGGCAAATGTAACTATCTGAAGCAGTGATAGTAAGACAGCGCCTGTTATGTACGGCAGCGCATCTTTAAACCAAACCTTATAAAACTCATTTTTTTTGATTTTCTCCAAAAGAGCTTTCATACCCGATCACCCTCTTTTGCATATTTTGCAATTAGCATTTTTCAATAACACATTCCCACTCGCCGTCATCGACTTCTTCAATCTCGACGTTGTGGCCTTGCTTTCTGGCCCACTCCGGCACATTTTTCATCGCGCAGCTGTGGTCGATCTGTACGATCAGGATATCAGCGACATCCAGCTTCTCAAGTGCTTTTTCTGCTTTAATCAGCGGAACCGGGCACGCTTCTCCCATGCAATCTAAAACAACTTCCTTTGACATTTTCAAGTCCTCCTAAAAATATATTATTAATTAATTTAGTGTTCTGCTTGCTCAGTTTTTTTGCGGGTTCCCCATTTATGGGCAATGATGTAGACGACGGCAATAATCAGCAGATTGACGATCAGCCCGCCGATCCAACCGAGATAGTCGGGCAAAAATATCTTCTTGGCTGACACGATGAAGTTGCGCTCCCACCAACCGTAGTGATACGCCGCGATCAGCGTGCCGACGATGAAGAAGAACAACGAAAGCACCTGCATCAAGAACCCTTCGCCAACACGCATCAGCGTGCCCGACGCACAGCCGCCCGAAATAACCATGCCGATGCCGAATAAAAACGCTCCGACGCATGTAGCAAGGCTGATCGGTGCCACATAACCCTGACCTGGGATCGGCAGCCCATTAACAAAGTAGCCGTACTTAATCGCGGTAAACGCAATGGTCGTGATCGCGAAGGCGACGAGAACGGCTTTCGTTAGAGACGTGCTCCCTGTCAGATACGGATCACGCATCGCCGCCGTAAAACAAAACCGCGCACGCTGAAGGACAAAACCAAATGCGAGTCCGGTCACAAGATACAGCACTAGGCTGTCTTTAACCGTTGCCAGCCAAAAGCAACCCGCGACGATTACCAATAAAAGAATAATCGCGATGGGTATCTGGTTTTTCTTCTTTTTGCGACTTGTTGTCCGTGACGATCTTCTGATAGACTCTTCAGCCACTGATAACCACCCCTTATCGTTAATAAATTAACCATATAATTTTAGCTTTCGTCTTTGTTTGATGATATATTAACACAGATGCGCGCTATTATATTATCGTTTCTCCTTATTCTGCATAAGCTTTACTTATGGTGTTATTATGGTAAAATTAAGATATAGCTTATCGGGAGGAGGCGCGGCATGAACATTGACTCATTGAGATATTTTCAATTGATGGCCAAAGAAGGCAGTATCAGCAGCATCGCCAAGCAGGTGCACTTATCCCAGTCTGCGCTGAGCCAGCAAATTCAAAAGCTTGAAATCGATTTATCCAGAAAGCTGATGATTCGCAGCAATAAGGGGATCACCCTGACAGACTCCGGTAAAATCGTTTTAAAGTTTACCGACAATATCCTGCGTATGTACGACGAGATGCTCAGCGAGATCAATCAGTCGCAGGATAATAATCTGATCATTAAGATCGAAGCCTGCGTCTGGATCGCCGGTTACGCTTTGCCCTGCACACTGATTAATGCCAATAAAAAATACCCGAACCACAATTACGAGCTTTCAGGTAACGGGTCGGATGAAATTTTGCAAAATATTAGCAACGATATCTGCGACATCGGATTTTACTGCAGTGAAAATACGACCTTATCCCATAAGGATCTGGTTGTCTCCACAGCAGGTGAAAGCAACGTCGTCCTTTGCGCAAAAAATACTGCTGCATTCCCGGACGAAATGACAGTAGAGGAGCTGGTTAGCGCGCAGCTGATCATGTGTTCGGAAAACAACAGCATTACGCAGGCGCTGCTGTCCAATCTCAAACGCCACGGGTATAAAAAAGACAGCCTCAATTGCAGCATGCGCGTGCGTGAAATCGAGAGCGCCAAAAAGCTGGTCACAAACGGATACGGCATCTCCTTCTTGCCGTACATTGCCATCAAAGAGGAACTTTACAACAAGCATTACAAAATCATCAAAGTCCCCGATTTTGACATAAAGGTCAACATCCTGCTTGTCCGCAAGCCGGACGCGCCGAGCTATGTTCAGGATTTTGTCTACTGGTTCAACCGATACGGCAGGGACAGCTTCTGCTAAACGTCTGCCGGTATGTCTGCTCTATCAGCGCTTGACGATGATCACTTCCCACACACCGTTGATCACTTCATCGATATTCATGAGCATGCCCTTTTTTGTGTAGACCTCCCTAATATTTTCGATCGTGCAGCTGTGGTCTGTTACGAGCATCAGCTCGTCGCCCAGCTGCATTTTTTTCAGCTCTTGTTCAATTTTAAGGATCGGGATCGGGCAAATTTCTCCAAAGCAGTCCATTTTTTTGACAATCATTTCAGTCTCCTCCGACTTCAGTCTATAACTGAATAAATGCAAAACCTGCTAGAATGGCAAACACCAAAACGCACGCCGCCAGACCCTTTCGGAACATGAAGCGGATATCCAACCCGTATCCAACCGGGATCGCCCGTATCGACGTCGGTAAAACAAACGCACAGTTACACGCGGCGGCCGCCAGGTAAACATATGGCAGCGGGTCGGCTTGTTTCGCCCCGGCAACGCTGAAAACGATCGGCACTAAAATCGCCGTAGCCGCTGTGTTGCTTGAGACGTTTGACAGCAGTATACCGATCGCCACGATCAGCAGGGCGATCGAGAACATGCCCAAACTGCTTTGCGCCGTTAAAAGCTCCGCGATCGCGCCCGTCGCGCCGGATAAAACGAGCATCTTGCCGATCGCCATGCCGCCGGAGAACAAGAGGATCAGTCCCCAGTTGATGTTCTTTGCCGCGTGCTCCCACGTCATCAGTTTCTCGCCGGTGTCCCCTTTGATGAAAAACGCCAGAAATCCAGCCAGTAGAAAGGCATAATACGGGGCAAAGCCCGGCAATACGGACTGATACAGCGGTCTTAAAAAAGCCAGCAACGCCGCAGCGCAAAAGAGCGCCAGCGCCAATGCCTGCGCTTTTGTCATTGTGCCGATTTTTTTGATTTCCTCTTTAAAATACTCTCGACTGCCGGGGATCGTTTTCTGTCCGGTCTTGATCAGGAGTAAATACGCGCAGACACCTGCGGCTAAAACAAGCAGGTACGGCAGCATCTGCCGCGTCCACGTTAGATACAGGTATTCCTGCCCCGTGTACGCTTCGATATGCTCGATCGCCGCGAAATTCATCGCGCCGCCCAACGGCGTACCGAAACCGCCAAGCCCTGCTCCCCAGACGATTGCCAGCAAAATCATATACAGTGTCTGCTTCTGCGCGGCGCCGGGATTGTTCTGTGTGCTGAAGCCAATCATCGCAGCGGCTATCGGGCAAAGTGCCGCAGCGACGACGGCGTTGGGTAAAAAAGCGCTCAGGATCGTCGATACAGCGAACCAGACGACAATATGAACCCATACGCGTGTCCCTACCGATTTGAGCAGCCCAAGCGCGATCCGTTTTGACAGGCCCGTCCTAATCCAGACAAGCACAAGGATATTCGCGCCCAGCAGCAAAACATCGATGGGGCTGAAATACTGCGCGAGCACCGTTTCAATCGGGATCACATTGAAAAAAGCATTGACGATGATCGGCAGCAGCGCCGTGACGGCGATGTGCACCGGCTGTGTAACCCACCAGTAAATCATCACGGCCAGGGTCGAGACAGCCACCCGACCTGCGTCGGAAAACACGTGCTGCGGCAGCGCAAAATAGCCAACCGCGAACAACACCGCGCCATTACATAATGCGCTGATTTAGGTATCCTGTGCATATCGTTACCAACCCAATTACGATTCATTTCCTGCCGGCCGTGACGCCTTCCGGGTGTACCAGTCTATCGTCTCGCGCATACCGCGCTCCAACGAGATTTCCGGTCGCCAGCCCAGTGCCCTGCTGATTTTACCGCTATCAATCGCGTACCGCTTGTCGTGCCCCGGCCGGTCGCCGACGAAGGAGATCAGATCCTCTGAGCTGCCCGTCAGGCGGACAATGTGCCTAACAATGTCGAGGTTCTCCCGCTCGCTGTCGCCGCCGATGTTGTAGACTTCCCCGGCAGTGCCGCGATACAGCACCGCCTCAATCGCGGCGCAATGATCGCGGACATGAATCCAGTTTCTCCGTTGACGGCCGTTACCGTACACGGGGATCTTCTCTTCGCGGACGCACCGCGTAATCGTCATCGGAATAAGCTTCTCCGGGTGCTGCCTCGGCCCATAATTGTTGCAGCACCGCGTGATGATCGCCGGCAAGCCATACGTGTGGTAGTACGCCCCGACCAGCATGTCCGCGCCGGCTTTTGTCGCCGCGTACGGATTATTTGGGTGCAGGGGGCTGTCTTCTGCGGCTAGTCCGGCGCTGATTTCGCCGTAGACCTCGTCTGTTGAAATCTGTATGAACTTAACGCCGTCTCGAAAGCGCCGATCGCGATTATCTTCTGGGCTCAGCTTCCAACTGCGAAGCGCCGCCTCCAGCAGAATCTGCGTACCCATCACATTCGTTGACACGAACTCTCCCGGATCGTCGATGCTGCGGTCGACATGCGACTGTGCGGCAAAATTGATGACGGCATCGATGGTATATTCTCCAAACAACAGGCTGACGGCTTTTTTATCGCGAATGTCCAGCTTGAAAAAGCAATAATCGGGGCTTTGCGCCACGTCTGATAGATTTTCTTCGTCGGCGGCGTAGGTCAGCGCGTCGGCATTGAGGATTTGGTAGCCGTGGCGCTTCTCCAGCATAAAGCTGATAAACTGGCTGCCGATGAATCCGGCGCCGCCCGTGACTAAAATGGTCTTGATTTCACTCGCCCCTCCCCCAATTTTCGTTGAGCGTCCGCGCCGCCACGCGTTCGGACACGGTTTGTCAGGGACAGTATAACATACTCCGTCGAATATACATACTGGCGGATGCAACGCCGCCGCGCAAGACCGCCAGCACACGTTACTGCTTGAGCGGACAGCACGGCACGTCGCTTCAATCCGCGTCGAAAAAACCCCGAAACTGCGGCATGCCGGCGGTTTCGGGGTTGATTGTCTATTTTGGGGAAAAAGGCCTACGCTGCGCGCTCTTTGTGCCGCGTTAAGTGTCGAGAATAATGCTTTCAGTCAGGCCGAAAACCGGGTCAAGCGGCGGACGACGCAATAGCAGCACAGCCGTGACAATCAGCGCAACCGCCAATACAATGACGCCGACCAGCATCAGCGGCTTTTTATTCGCCTTTCTACGCGCAGAATTCATCGGCGCCGTACCCTGTATATATGGTGCCGCATTCGGCGCACCGGCATAGCCGTACTGCGGCGGTGCGGCGTACGGTGCACCCGGATTGCCCGGCGGCGGCGCGCCAGGTGGCACGCTCACAGAGCCGTATTGCGACGGCGCAGCATTCGGTATGCCTGGATTCGCCTGCTGCACCGGGTTTTCCGCACCGCAATTACTGCAGAAGCGACGTCCGTTTTCCAGTTGTTTTCCGCATTGTTTGCAAAACATGAAAAACCTCCCTATAATCCCGTTCTGGACATCAATTGCCCTGAGTGCCGTAGTTGATTTCAACAATATCTACAGAGCTACCCGTGCCGTCAAGCGCACCTTGATACGTCTGGCTTTGACCGCCGACCGTGACGCGCACCATATAGTCACTGGCGCCGCTCTCCGTCCTGTCGCTGTAGTTGACGATGAACACCTTATACGTGCCCGGCAGCGGGCTTTGGAAATAGATGTTTTCGATCGGGTTGGCGACGATGTTATCCGAGCTGGCGTTCTGATCGACGTCCAGCGTGCCGCCGTCGGCGACCTTGTTGCTGTAGTATATCTCCGCGCCGCTGGGTGTGATCACGTGCAGATCGAGGTCGTCAGCCGTGGACCAGAGCATAGAGATCGTAATCTCGCCGGTACCGGCCTGCGCGTCGAGCAGTTCTTCGTCAAGCACGTCCTCGCTGAGATAGCTGCCGCCGTCGTTGGAGACGGGGCCGAAGTAATACGTCGAGCCGTTCTTAATGTATTCCTTGACCGTGACCGCAAAGGAAACGTTTTCCGTTTCGTTGGTCAGCCTTTTCAGCCGTTGTGTCAGCGGATCGCCCCACTGGCTGTACGGTACGTGCTTATTCGTTACAACGCCGTCAGACGAGGTGATCGTCACGAGGTATCCGTCAATCTTACCGTCGCGCGCGGCAATACTGGCCGGCGGCATTTGGATCGACATTGTTTTACCCTCGTCAAGCGTGACGCTTGGATTGGCCGGCGGCGTGAGCAAATACGCCGTGTACGACGCGTTGATCCCGTCGGACTGAGCATAGGAGTGGATCTCAAACAGATAAGCCGACGCCGCGCTGCTCACCGGGTAAAACAGCCCCTTCGGCGTCGCGGTGACGCCGGCGGTGGTGTTAACGAGGTTGTAATTCGGCTTGGTCAAGAGGCTCGGGTCTGACGCGAGCAGCAGCGCGTACTGTCCGCCGGCAATGGAGGCGGTATCCACCTTGAATTCACGGAAATAGGCCGACAGCGGCATATCGCCCACCGGTACCTGCGCTTTCACGGCGCCGGACGATAGCTGTACGGGATCCACCAGCGTCGCGGCAATGCCGCTGCCGGAGGCCGCTGCTTTATGGCGGTTGTAGAACTCCTGAGCGTTAACCCGGCAAAACCCCACATACACCGAACCAAGCTGCTCGTCTGTCATGCCGGTCGCACCTTTCAGCGCGCCGATAAAATTGCCGCTGCTGGCAAAGGCGTTCATCAGGTTTTTAAGTTTCATACTGTAATTTGATTGTATGTACAGGACGAATCTGGACAGCGTGTAGCCGTTGGCCCGCGCGACATCCGCGCCGCCCGGCGGCATTTCCCCCACCGTGGTGCTCAGCGTTTCAAACGAGTTGGACGGGGTCAGGTCGGGCGTGGTGGTGATGGTGCCGTCGGCCTGATAGTCGTTGAACGCCTTGGCCTCGACAGCGACGGCGGTCGCCTCCCAGAAGATGATATTGCTGTTCCAGTCGATCGTCGTATAATTGCTCTGGAAGACGTGGAACATCTCGTGCGTTACGGTCAGGTACATATCGTCTGCCACGTCGGCAGGGGCCGCTGTCATGCTGTTGAGTGGAAATACGGTCATGTTCAAGCGAATGTACGGCGCGGATGTATCCGGATTCTTGGAGTAACCGAGCGCCGTACCGCTCGGCCAGTCAGAGACTAGAATAATGTCTGTTACATTCGTTCTGGCTGTAAAGCCTTGCGCCGTGAGATAATTATGGGCTTTTGTGACCGCAGCGGCCACCTGCGCAATCTGCGGTGTTCCGTCGTTGACAATCGTCTCCGTCAACGCCTTAAACTCCTGTAGCAGCGTCTGATATTCCTGATTGTTGGCGATTTTACTGGCTAGCAGCCGATTGTAGGCATAGGCCATGGCATAGCCGTTCCATGTTCCGGCGGCTTGTATTTCCTGATTCAGCTCGTCTTTAATCTTGATATACAGATTATTAAGCTTGTTTTTCATGATGCGCCACGGCGTGTTGTCGTCGACCGCCCAGGTAAGCCGGTACAGCCCGTCGCAGATATCCTTTTGCACGAGCGTCTTGCCCGACATGCCTTCCCACTTCTCGTTATATTCTATACCGGTCCGCGCCCCGAAAAAGGAGACCGCTCCGGCAACAACGATACCGCCGCCCCAATATAAAATCGTCCCAAGCGCGATGAAACAGTTTTTGTCGCTTTGGCAGCTCAGCTTACCGTTTCGCAGCGTGCAGACCAGCTCCGTGGCATCGCCGTCGTCGCTGATGCGGTAGACGGTCGTAAATTCCTGCAGTGCGGCTGGGATTTCCAGCTCGTTGAGGTCGAAGGTCATATCATACACGCCGGGGAACCGTGTGTTGTCTTCAGGCCCGGCGTCGAGATCGTATAGATTCATCAGCAGGATGCCGTATTCCGCCATCGTTGTGCTCACGTCGATAAATGTCTCTTCCGGGGCTTCCGACACGACAAATTCCCGATCGTGATCGAGCGAATTCGCGTCGGCGGAGATGGTAAAACCGGGAACCGGCGTCGTGGAAAAGGCTGAACTGCTGCCGCTGTGGAACGGATCGGGGTATTTGCCGCCGTTTAGGAAAAATCCCGGCTGCCAAAAGCCCGTAATCAGTAGTGCCGCCACAAGCACGATGGACACCACAGCAATCAGTGGCTTACGTTTAATCCCCTGTTTTTTCGGTGTCGGCGCGGGAGGCGGCGTCGGTATGTACGCAGCTTGCTGCCCGATAGGCGGCGCTTCGCCGGTCTGCAGCGCCGTGCCGCAGCTCTCGCAAAACCGCATCCCCGACGGCGACGTTTTGCCGCAAGCAGGGCAGGTCAGCCCCAGAGCACCGGGCACCTCGGCAGCCGCAGGACTGTCAGTCGGCGCCGGCTGACCGCATTTCTCGCAGAATTTAGCGTTGGCGGGTATGTCCGACCCGCACGATGTGCACTTCTTCTCATTCATTGCATAAGCCTCCGTCCAGCGCGCCATTGGCGTGATTTTGCCAATACCCCGATATACCGCATCGAGGTATACCGCGCGCTTACAACTCCAGCATTCTCTCACCGTGATATAACAATACGATCATTGTACCAGAATTATCTGTTGCAAACCACTGTAATATCTCATTAATTTGAGTAGTCAGTTTTTAATCCGGCGTCAACAGCCGTCTTCTTGCCGCTGGATTTTGCTGTCGATGTTCATTGATAGTCAAGCCGCTGACAAGCCGCTTTTAAGTAGTATTAGCCTCTGGTATATTACGCTTAAACATGGTATTCTATTTTAAACATTATTACTAAGGAGTTGCACCAATGAGCTTGAAGTATCCGCATGTATTTTCACCCATACGAATCCGCGGGGTCGACTTTAAAAACCGCATTGAGCTTGCCCCACCATCTTTAAACCTCGCCAGCAACGACAATCTCGTCACCCCGGAGTTTGTGGATTTGAACCGGTCAATCGCCTACGGCGGCGCGGCGATTTTAAACGTCGGTAACGTCATGGTCGACATCAAGGAATCCGCCGATGAAGAGCGCCAGCTTGAGCTTAGTTCCGACGAATGCATACTGCCGCTCAGCCGATTTTCCGAGATGTGCGAGGGCTTCGGCGCGCATGCCTGCCTGGAGATCAATCATATCGGGCAGGACTCAAACGTCGAATTGACCGGCGTGCCGCCCTACGCCGCATCCTCCTATATACCGCAGCGCCAGATCGACCATGCCAAGAAGTATGGGCGCGAGCCGTATGCCACGATTGAAATGTCCAAAGATAAAATCCGTGAAACCGTCGAAAAATACGCGATGGGCGCGTTGCGCGCCAAAAAAGCCGGCATGAAAATGTGTATGGTTCACGGCGGGCACGGCAATCTTATCAATCAATTTTCAAGTCCATTGTACAATTTCCGCACGGACGAGTACGGCGGCTCTTTGGAAAACCGCTTGCGTTTTTGCATTGAGATTCTGGACAGGACGCGCGAACTGGTCGGCGAGGACTTCGTCATCGAGTTTCGCATTTCCGCAGAAGAATTTCACCCCGACGGCATGCACTTTGACGAGACGCTGAAATTTATCGACCTCATCAAGGACAAAATCGACATTCTCCACGTTTCGGCCGGTCTGCACGGCGACTTTTCCTTTTTCCGCTACTGGTATCAAAACTACATGATGGAGCGCGAGTATAACGTCCACTTCGCGGAAAAAATCAAAAAAGTGTTCCCCGACCTGCTGATCAATACCGTCGGCTCGATCATGAGCATTGACCGCGCCGAAGAGATCATCGCAAGCGGCAAGGCCGATTTTGTCTCGATGTGCCGTCCGCTGCTGGCCGATCCTGAAATGCCGAAAAAATACGCCGAAGGCCGCGAGGCGGAACACCGTCCGTGCCTGCGCTGCCAGTACTGCGGCAGGCGCCTGCTGGGTAAAGTCATCAACTGCGCCGTCAATCCGTTTTTGAGCTACGAGCGTGAGTTCCCGCTCGGCAAGGTGCCCAAAGCTGAAGTGCGCAAAAAAGTTGCCGTGATCGGCGGCGGACCAGCCGGAATTGTCGCACTGGATGTTTTATGTCAGCGCGGACACGACGTCACGCTCTACGAAAAAAGCGACCGCCTCGGCGGCGCGCTGTATTACGCGGCGCTGCCGGACTTTAAGCAGGATCTGGCCGACTACGTGAAGTACTTGGAGCGCCTTGCGGCACGCTCACCGGCGAAGATTCTCATGAACACCGAGTGCACGAAGGACATGCTCGATGCGGAAAACTATGACGCTGTCATCGTCGCCATCGGCGCACGGCCGATTTTCCCGAAAATTCCGGGCATCGACAAACCGCATGTGCATTGGGCACCGCATGCCGAGGCGCACGAGGTGCCGTGCGGTGATCAGGTCGTAATCGTGGGCGCCGGCGCCGTTGGCGTTGAGGCGGCGATCGACCTCAAGCGCGAGGGTAAAGACGTCACCATCGTCGAGATGCTGGACAGCTTTGAGAGCCTGATGGCGTCCGCGAGCGGCGGCTTCGACGATTTGATGGCGCTCATCGACGAGCTGAAGATTCCCGTTTTACTCGGCACGCGCCTGTCCGCCATCGAAGACGACGCCGTCGTATGTATCGACGCTAAAACCGGCGAAAGCAAAAAGCTTCCGGCCGACACCGTGCTGCTTGCCATCGGCGTATCGCCTAAGCACGACGAGGCCGACACGCTGCGCTTGAGCTGCCCGGGGACATCCGCCTTTGTGGTTGGCGACTGCAATCATGTCGGTGAAAACATCGCCAATGCAACGATGAGCGCACTGAAGGCTGCTGCCTATATTTAGCATCAGCGCCATTGCCCTAATTTTATACGTTATAAAGGGAAGCCTGTAATTCAGTGGATTACAGGCTTCCCTCATTTTTAAGGACGGGACCGGACGCTGCCCGCCTCGTCTTCAAATCGATTGCGCAACGTTAGATTTCAGCGTTTGCCTCGTTTTCACACAACGCGCTCTGTGGCAGCATCTTCACCGCGGTACAGGCGTGGTTTGGATTGCTAAAATACAGTGCTAGCCGCAGCAATCGCGGAACACACGAAGCACATTGCCGTGCGTAAACTTCTCCATCTGGCGCGCTGATACGCCCTTGTTCGCCAAGCGATCGAAGATCTGGTGCATTTGCCCAGGCTCACCGACCTCAAGCGCGCCGCCGATACCGTCAAAGTCACTGCCGAGGCCGACGCAGTCCTCGCCGCCGATTTTGATGAAATGCAGCACATGGCGGCAAATGTCTTCGACACGGCTTTCATCCCCTGCGTCCGGCGCGAGAAACTGCGGCGCGAAATTGACGCCGGCGACGCCGCCCTTGTCCGCCAGCGCGCGGATCATCTCGTCGGACAGATTCCTCGGGTGCGCGCACAGCGCCCGGCAATTGGAGTGCGTTGCCGCAAACGGCTTTGCCGAAAGCGCCGCCACGTCCCAGAAGCCGCCGTCGGACAAATGTGATACGTCCACAATGATCCCCAGTGCGTTCATCTCCGTCATAGCCTGCTTGCCAAAATCGGTCAGGCCGAGCTGCATTTTCGCAGCGTCTGCCGTGTTGGGATGCCCAAAGCAGTTGGCTGCGTTCCACGTCAGTGACATAGCGCGTACACCGGCATCGTAAAAATACCGCAGCTTCGCCATCTCCCCGTTGACGGCGCGCGCGTCCTCCATCGTCAGGACGGCTGCGCAGCGGCCGGCGGCAATATGGCGTTCAATATCATCTACCGTATACGCCATCCCGATGACGTCGCCGTGCGCTGAAACTGTATCGAGCAGGTTTTGACGCGCCTGTTCAAACAGCTGGTCATCGCTTAATAGCCAGCTATTTTGTACAGGCGGCGCGTCATCTGGATCCGGAACAGGCGGAAAAAATACAGCAAAAAACTGTGCGCCCTGCCCGGCCGAAACCATCCGGGCAACGTCGAGCATATTGCGCGGATTTTCATATAAGCTGCTTCCCCCGAGCGTCTTCAAGAGGGTGTCACAGTGCATATCAATGTAGTTCATCGCCATTGGCCGCCTCCATACATTTGTCGCTGTCATTGTATCTCATACACACAGTGTATTCAAGAATGGCCGATAATGGCGTTGTATTTACGAAAAAAGCCTTATTTTAAGGCTGTTTTTAGCCCATAATCCATCAAATTTAACGAGAAATTGCAAACCTGTGTTAAACGCTTGTTAAATCCTTGCGTATCAAGTATAATGCCACACGGGACACCTAAAGAAAACGGCTGTGTCGGAGGATAAAATATGAGTGTTTGGATGGTCTTCGAGTTGCTCGGTGGACTTGGGATTTTTCTGTACGGTATGAAAATGATGTCCGACAGCCTTGAAAACGTTGCCGGAGATCGCATGCGCCGCGTTTTGGAAGTGCTGACGAACAAGCGCGCAGCCGCCGTCGGCGTCGGTGCCGGCGTCACGGCGCTCGTTCAAAGCTCGTCCGCCACGACGGTGATGGTCGTCGGATTCGTCAACGCGGGCCTCATGACGCTGCTTCAGGCAACAGGCGTTATCATGGGCGCCAATATCGGTACAACCATCACTGCACAGCTGATCGCATTCAAACTATCCGACATCGCGCCGTTCATTCTATTTATCGGCATGCTAATGACCATGTTCACCAGAAAGCGCAAGCTGTCACGTGTTGGCGGGATTGTACTCGGCTTCGGTTTACTTTTCGTCGGTCTGCACCTGATGTCGTCGGCGATGTCGCCGCTCAGAGACAACGAAGCGTTTAAGTCCATGATCTCCAATTTTAGCAACCCGCTGATCGGCGTGCTAATCGGTGCCGCCTTCACGGCGATTATCCAAAGCTCCTCCGCATCTGTCGGCGTACTGCAGGCGCTGGCCGTACTCGGCATCGTCGGGCTTGACTCCGCCGTATACGTCATCCTCGGGCAGAATATCGGCACGTGCATCACCGCGATCTTCGCGGCGATCGGGACAAGCTCCAACTCCAAGCGTGCCGCCGGCATCCATCTGATTTTCAACATTACCGGCTCTCTTATTTACATGGCGGTGATCGGGTTGTTCCCATCGCTGATAGCATGGATTCAGTCCCTGTCTCCGGATAATATACCGCGCCAGATCGCGAATTTCCACACGGTATTCAATGTATCGATCACACTGCTGCTCTTCCCGTTTGCCAAGCAGATGGTGAAGCTCGTCACGCTGATCATCCCCAACCGGGAAAAGCCCGGCAGCGTCGAAAAGAAGCTGGTCTATCTGGACGAACGCATCGCCCAGACCCCCTCCATCGCTTTGACGCAAACACTCAAGGAATTGTCGCGCATGGGCACAATTACCCTAGACAACTTTAAATGTTCGCTGGATGCTTTCTTTGATCAGGACGAGCAAAAGATATTAAAGGTCGCCGAACTGGAGGAAACCGTCGATTTCCTGTGCGACAACATCACCAGCTACATGATCAACTTCCGGGGTGACGAGCTGCCCGATCACGACTTGGTGACGCTGGGCAAGCTCCATCACGTCATTATCGATCTCGAGCGCATCAGCGACCGTGCTGAAAACATCGCCGAATACACTATTACACTTATTGACGCAAAAGAAAAGATGTCTAAAGAAGCACGCAACGAGATACGTGCGATCGCCAACGTCACACAGGAAATCTTCAGCCTGAGCCTTGAAATGTTTAAAAACCGCGATAATTCTGAGATCGACGTTCTTGAATCTAAAAAGCGCGAAGTGGACCGGATGCAGCACAAGTACACCGATCATCACATCCAGCGCTTGCAGGAGGAGCTGTGCCGTCCGCACACGGGCATCGTTTTCACCAATATGCTCGCCACTTTTGAGCGTATCGCCAGCCACTCCATCAATATCGCCTACTCGATCGATCCGGAATAAACATAAGTTCCACCAAACTGGGCTGTTCTTTAAAAAATAAGACGTCACGACAAGATTTGTCGTGACGTCTTTTATTATCCCAGAAGCGTGTGATATATCTGCTCGTCGGTCGTACCGAAAACGTTAAACACCACCTGCTTGACCGGCCCCGGCCTGGCATCCAGATAGTTTCGGACGGTCCGCACGGCGATCTCTGCCGCCTGCTGCTGCGGGAATCGGAACACGCCGGTCGATATACAACAAAACGCGACGGCGCGGCAGCCGTTTTCCGCCGCAAGATCCAGGCAGGACGTATAGCTCGCCGCAAGCAGGTCACAGTCTTGCTCGGTGAGCGCGCCGGTAATGATCGGACCGACCGTGTGCAGCACATATTTTGCAGGCAGGTTGTATCCGGGCGTAATCTTCGCTTCGCCCGTCGGCTCCTTATGCCCCTGCACCGTCATCAGCTCATGGCATTGCAGGCGCATCTGCACACCGGCGTAGGTGTGAATGCAGTTGTCGATACAGGCGTGATTGGGCTGCCAGCAGCCCTCCATCCGGTTGTTGGCGGCATTGACGATCGCATCAATCTTCAGCGTGGTAATGTCGCCGCGCCAGACGGCCAGCCGCGGGTCAGACGGGGCGGACGGGAGCGTATCGGCGTCTGTAATGCCCTGCTCGGCAATCAACGCGGACAGGCACGCATCCTGCACGGCTAAAAATTCGTCGCTGACCGGCTGAGCGGGGCGCACATTCATCAGTCCGCGCAGCAGCAGCCACTGCTCCTCCGGATCATCCGAAATCTTTGTGCCGGCATACGCCGGATTTTCCGCCAGCAGATACTTAATAAGATAGATCCGCTGCTCGTCGTGCGTCATTTAGCCACCCTTTCCTTAAACAGCCAGTCGATCACGGCCGCCGCGTCGTACGGCATAGCCGTCGCTTTGTCTCCCAGCTCGACGGGCACAGCAGAATACCCCCCGTGCCCCGGCCACTCCCGGTACTCCTTGTTGACGCGGAACAGATGTGCATCATCGTGGGCGTACGTCAGGCGCTCAAACGGCCAGCGGATCACAACCGGCGTATTGAAACCGACGCCGATCTCGAGAAGGCACAGCTTATGACCGTTTGTACTTTCAAGCCAGTCGATGTAGCGCGACTGTTCGTCTTTATAGCCCTCAAACGCCCGGAACGCCGTATACAGCGGCGCGCCGCAGTTCGGGCAGTACGGAATGGCGTCGGGATCCGAGATCATAAAGGTCTCAGAATCGATCAGCGGCAGCAGACGGTCAATGTGCGGCTTGATATCCCACGTTTCCCGTGTACACTTGCCCGTGCACCGCAGTCGGTCGTAACTGCCCTGCGCCTCGAAGACGCGTGACATATCGAAGCCCGTGCGCATAAACTGCCGGTCACAGTTGGATGTGACGGCAAAGTAGTCTTTGTCTCGGACGACGCTGAGCAGCTTCTTATATAGTTCCGACGCCGGGAATACGTGACGGACGAAGTTGACGTGCCGGATCAGGTACGCCCACTCTCTCGGCTGCGGCCAGCCATCGTTTTCGTGCTGGAACAGCTCGTACGGATACTGATAGCCCATCGCCGCCATCTCCGGCTGAAACTGCTTAAACAGCTCCGCGTCAAGATAGCTCAGCCCGGCGGCTGCCGACAAGCCCGCGCCGGCACCAATTAAAATCTTGTCGGATGAATCGATCCAGTGCTTCAGCTGTTGCATGTTTTCGGTGAAATCGGTTTCTTGTGGCATGGATTGCTTGCTTGGCATACATTCCTCCGGATTGATCGGTTTCGTTATTCTGGCTGGCTGACGCGCACATCCAGCTGCGGATACGGGATCGAAATAGCCGCTTCGTCGAAGCGCTTCTTGACCGTTTCGATCACATCAAAATAGACATCCCAATAGTCCGCCGAATTAACCCAGACTCTGACCGTATAGGTGACGGCGCTGTCCCCGTGCTCCGACATACGGACAAACGGCGCAGGATCCTCAAACACCTTGGGATGATTCATTGCAATCGATGTCAGCACGCCGATAACCTTGTCGGTATCGGCTTCATACGCTGCCGTGAACTGCAAATCCACCCGTCGCGTCGGCTTTTCCGAATAGTTTGTGACGCTCGCGTTGGATAAGCTGCCGTTCGGGATGCGAATGACCTTGTTGTCGAGCGAAACTAGCTCTGTGTACAGGATCTGGATGGCTTCAACCGTACCGCTCTGTCCGGCGGCGTCAATATAGTCGCCGACCTTGAACGGCCGCGTCACAAGGATGAGCACGCCGCCGGCAAAATTCGACAGCGACCCCTGAAACGCCAGGCCGATCGCCAGGCCGACGGCGCCGAACAGCGCCACAAACGAGGCAGTCGGTATGTCGAGAATGCCGACAATCGCGACAATGAGCAAGGCTTTGAGTCCGACGCTGACGGTCGACTTCAAAAACGGGCGCAGCGTCGGGTCGACGTGCTTTTTATCCAGAATTCTGTTTAAAAACTTGACGATCCCTTTGATGATTAATAAACCGACAATCAGTACAATGAGCGCAAACACAATCTTTTGCACAATAGGCAGAGCGAGGCTGATAAAATCTGGCGTATTATCTGGCATAATAAACGTTCCTTTCAAGCAAGTGAGATATTATTTGATTCCTAGGTTCTTAGTATAATAGTACCATACAGCCGGACAATCAACAAGCCGTCACTTTGCGCTGTTTCTCCCATTACTTTTGCCATTTCCGACAAAAACCGCCTGCAGAAATCTGCAGGCGGTTTTTCATTATTTGTACTACTACCCTGCCGCAAAACGGCACAGTACTGTTTACAGACCGGCTTTGTCGAGGATCTCGGGAACCTTGGATTCCCAGCCCAGTGCCATGATGTGCACGCCCTGGCAGTAATCCTTACACTCGCGAATGATGCGCGCAGAGATCTCAACGCCCGTCTCGCCCGACTTCGTCTTCTCTTTGTCGGCTCTGAGCTCTTCGATCATCGAATCCGGCACACTGATACCGGCAACGTTGGCATTCATGTATTTAACCATGCCGACGTTCTTCGGGATAACGATACCGAGCTGTACAGGTACGCCAAACTGCTTGGCCTTTTCCATGAAGGAAATAAACTTCTCCGGCTCATAAACGGCCTGTGTCTGGAAGTATTCCGCGCCAGCCTTGACCTTGGCTTCCATCTTTGCCAGCTGCACGTCGACAGAGTCGCTGCACGGAGAAACGACGGCGCCCTTAGAGAACGACGGTGCTTCGCCGTCGAGCGCGTTGCCGCCCATGTCCACACCCGATTCCATCAGGCCGACAAGGTGCAAAAGCGAAACGGAGTCCAGATCGAAAACAGGCTTGGCCTGCGGGTTGTCACCAAGCGTGGTATAGTCGCCTGTGAGGCACAGGAGATTCTCAATGCCAAACAGCGCCGCGCTGAGGATATCCGACTGCAGCGCGATGCGGTTGCGGTCGCGGCAGGTCATCTGATAGATGGCGTCAACGCCCATATCTTTGAGCGCCTTACACGTCGCCAGAGAACCCAAGCGCATAACGGACGACTGGTTGTCCGTCACGTTAACGGCATGGATTCTGCCCTTTAAATAAGTTTCAACTTCTTCAAGAAGATGCTCAATATGAAATCCCTTCGGGGGGCCTACTTCCGCAGTAACCGCGAACTCGCCACGTTTAAAAACCTCGGTAAGCTTCATTTATATCGCTCCTTAAATCAAATTATCTTTTGAGAAAAATCACAGCTGGTTCCGTCGGCTTTAATCAGGCGTCCGGATTTCCGTATTTGCGCACCTGCGCCGGATGCTGCAGCGTTTCAAGCTTGTTCATCTTTTCGAGCTTTCTGTAAATACGCTCCCAGCCGCAGTCCATGTCCTTATCGACCTCGCACTTGCCGTCTTTACAGCCGCCGCACTGACCGTTGACGAGGCTCTTCGAGCACGCCGTGATCGGGCAGATGCCGCCGGTGTAGTTGAGGTAGCACTCACCGCACTGGCCGCAGTCGACCTCCAGCGGCGTCACGCCCTGGAAGCCCGGCAGCGGATACGTATCGCAGCCGGCGTACACACGCTTGTCGTCCAGCAGCTTGGCCGCCGTCTGAACGCCGACGCCGCAGGAGAACACGATGACTGTGTCGGCCTCACCGATCTTGTCCATGTGCTTTTTCAGCTGGAGCTTGAGGTTATCGGGATTGCAGATATAGTCGGTTGTAACGATACCCGTCACGCCGTCGAGCTCTTTTTGCAGCTCTTTGGCTTCCGCCTCGGGGAAGTAGATCTCTTTACAGCCGTGGCAATTGACAATGAAGACCTTGCCCTTGGCAAGCGCCTCGATCGTTTCTTTTTGTTTCAGTTGGGTAATCAGCATCTTATTTACCCTCCCTTATCGCAGTTTTACCAATCTTGATCATGCGCACGATCGGTATCTTCGACGAACAGATGGTTTCACAGCAGCGGCACTCGATGCAGTCCATGACGTTCTGATCCTTGAAGCCCTGCCAGTTCTGCGTACCGGCGTACTTGGTGAAGTACAGCGGCTTGAGCTCCATCGGGCAAACGTCGGCGCAGCGGCCGCACTTGATGCAGTTGTCGGGCTCGGATACAAGCGTCTCGATGGCGATGATACCGTTGGTGCCCTTGATGACAGGAATATTGAAATCGGTCTGCTCGAAGCCCATCATCACGCCGCCGAGCTTGACGGTCGTGTCTTCCGGCATGAGGATGCCGCCGCAGTAGTCGATGATCTCCTGCACATTCGTGCCGATCTTGACCATGAAGTTGCCCTTTTTCGCCATACGCTCACCAGTGACGGACACAGCGCGCTCGACGAGCGGCATGCCCTTCTGGATCGCGTCAGAGATGGCTTTGACAGTGCTGACGTTGGCGACGATCGCGCCGACGTCGGCCGGCAATCCGCCGGACGGCACCTGCTTGTTCAGCACGCGCTTGATGAGCATTTTTTCCGCGCCCTGCGGGTACTTTGTCTGCGCGACGTGGACTTCGATGTTGTCGATGTCCGCCGTCTTGGCTTCGAGAATCTCGATCGCGTCGGGCTTATTGTCTTCGACGGCGATGATGCCCTTTTCAGCGCCCGATGCTTTCAGGATTGCTTTCAAACCGTAGATGATATCGTCGGCGTATTCCACCATGACGCGGTGATCCGCCGTCAGCAGCGGCTCGCATTCGCAGCCGTTGAGCAAAACGGTATCAACCGGTTTGGGCGGTTTGAGTTTAACAAACGTCGGGAAGCCTGCGCCGCCCATGCCGACGATGCCGCTCTCGCGAACGATATCGACGATTTCGTCGGGCGTGAGGCTGTCAAGATCGCCGGCCGGCTTGACCGACTCGTGCAGCGTGTCTTTGCCGTCGTTATCAATGACGACCGACATGACCTGAGCGCCGGTGATCGGATGGCGGCGCGGCTCTACAGCCGTGACCGTACCGCTCACGCTCGAATGGATGTTACTGCTGATGAACCCGTTTGCCTCGCCGATTTTCTGACCGAGTCCCACCGTGTCGCCCGCGGCGACGATCGGATTGGCGGGAGCGCCGGCGTGCTGAGACATCGGAATAACAACCGTCTTCGGTGCCGGAAAAACCTCCAGCGCCAGATGCTCGCTGAGCTCCTTACGCTCGTCGGGATGCAGCCCGCCGTAGTAGCCCTCAAAGCGCTTCTCACGGACGGATTTGACGTATTTGCTGATGAATTTGTAATTGACCTTCGAGTAGTCGCGCACCTGGGTGGGCAGATTCAGCAGCTCGTCGACCCGGCCTTGTTCGGCCATTTTTTCATAGATCTTCTGCCAGCCGCAGTCCATGTCCTTGTCGACTTCGCACTTACCGTTTTTCGCGCCCCCGCACTGACCGTTGATGAGGCTCTTGGAGCAATCGACGATCGGGCAGATGCCGCCGGTCATGTTCAGATAGCACTGGCCGCACGCGTCGCAGCGCGTGGTCGTCAGCGCCATGCCGTGACGTCCGCGGTACTTGATCGAGTCGGCCGCGGCGTATACCGGCTGGTCGGCTAAATCGGCTACCGTCTGGATACCAAGGCCGCAGGAAATAACAAAGACATTTCCGGCGTCGTCCGGCAGCTCAGCCGCGAGCTTTTTCGCCGTCGTCGTTTTATTGCAAAGAAAATCGACCTTTGCACATCCGACGGGCGTTTTGCCCTGCTGCTTGGCAATTTGCTCAAAAGCGGCGCATTCCGGTTCATCGCCGATCTCAAACTCCTTGAAGCATTTATTGCAGGCAACGACAAATATATTGTCCTTGTCCGCGACGAGCGGGGCTAACTCTTCTTCTTTTTTAAGCTTAAACTTGGTGTAATCCTCCAATTCAATTTCCCCCCTAAACATAAGTACAATGGTTCACTTGCGGATTTTTAAATATTTCGGATTCACACTTCATAAAATACATAAAAATACACAGATCAATTGTAAAGATTACAATGCAACACAATACACAATACCATAAATCGCAGGACTTCTGTAGTCAAATATTACGATTTATTGTGAAAATACATGGAAGTTTATCAGAAACGGTGCCGGCCGGGCGGAATATTACGCCGCAAAACCCACTGTCTGGATCGTTTTGATGCCTTTGGTACCTGTTCTTGGTGTGTTGTCGTAATAAACACCCTCAAATTGAAAAGCACTTGGCATCATATTTACCAAAATAATTGACGAACGCAAGATAATAACCTATACTTATACTCAAAGATTCGGCAATATCCTACTAAACTATTTGCAAAAGCGGCGGAATTTTCTACAGGTCCGTCGGCATATGAAGGAGGACAAAAAGGAATGTTTTATTGTACTGATTGCGGACAAAATCTATTATCCGATCTACACGACGAAAGTAAGCTGGTCTGTAAAGGCTGCGGCAAATTGGGCTCAGAGATTCGTGAAGAGGTTTTATCTTTGTCGGAAAAAGCATCCGGCGGCGACATCGGTAAAGTCTGCCCGCATTGCGGCGCACCGATCGGAGAGGGCTTCCATTTCTGCCACACCTGCGGCAAGTCGGTGTCAGACTAGGTCGGCTCGTCCAAACGATATTCCCACGCAGGGGACGTCGAACACTTAAGAACAAAACAAGGGGAACGCCTGTCGGGCGTTCCCCTTGTTTTGTTTGATCAGGGCGCCGTTATTCGTCGAGCGCCGAGGCGTAGTCGGCAATAAAGGCATTGGGCACATACCGCCCGATCGGCGTTGTGCTGGAGGGACGCGTGATGATCTCGTCCCGGTAGATCATAAGTGTACTGCTGCCACCGTCGAGATTGGCCGCCTGTACCGCATTGTAGCGCTCGAAAACGACCGCGCAGTCGGCGACGGTCGCGCCGATGCTGTAGCCGATCTGCCGGCCGTCGATCGTCAGGAAAAAGACGGTCCCGTCGTCGGCCTGTCCGATGGCCGTACGCGGATTGATACCAAAGCCATCCGAACCTTTGGTGACGTTCTCGCCGTTGATGATCATCGCGGGGATGAATTCGACGGCGTCGCGGTATAAAACCTCCTGCGTCGACACGCCGACGTACAGACGGTCGTCGGTGCTGAAGCCGATATTCAGATAACCGTGCTTGACCGGCCCGTTGAGCATGATGCCGTCGGCAATCAACAGCCCGACGACCTGCCCCCCGTTGCCTTTCCATTCCGGATCGGCAAAGCCGCTGGCATTGATGGCTAAAATCGCATTGTTATCACTGGCGATCTGACTGACGATCTGCCCATGTGTACCAAGCGTTGTAGCAACACCGAGGCGTACCTGCGCGGGGTTTTTAACCATGGCGAGCTTGCCCTCGAATCCGTCGCCGACGATACGAACGATCAGGATGCCGTTTTCCGCGTCGACAACGACGACTTCGTCGCCCTGTTTTGTGGTGATACTCGTGCCGTCCTTATCAAGCCCGGCTTCATTGATCAGCAGCGTTTCGTAGCCGTTGGCCAGCACATCGGGGTTCTGTGCGACGTAGTCGTCGAACGTATCGGCGTCCAGCTCGTCAAATAGCTCGAAGAACGCACGCCGCGCGAGCTCCTCATCGCTGATCGGCTCATCGGATGTGGTCGGGTCATCTGAAACGTCCGGCGACGTTGACGGCGACGGCTCCCAACTGCTTTGCAGCTGCTGCTGTTCTTCGATAAAGGCGTTTTTTCTGTCCATGACCTCGTCGATAACCGACCGGGGTATGATCAGCGTAGCCAACCATTTATGCGTAAATGTATCCATTGCTGTTTCTATGTAGATGTCCCGCCATTTTTTGACGAACGGGATATTGGAAAAAACGGCCGTGCAGTACAGGCCGATCAAAGCGGCAAGCACAATCCCGATAATGGCTAATCTTTTTCTCGGATTTCTGCGTGCCTGTTTTTTCTTTTTTGGTTTCCTTGAGCCGAATATGACGAGTTTTCTCGACTTTTCTTTCATATGTTCGTTCCCAGCTTCATTTAGATTCTGATCCTGTGATTCGGCGCGCTAATATAACCGCGTCTCCTATTATAAGTTCTTAAGCGTGGAAAATGAAGAGTAAATTCTTTTTTTCATGAAATTTTTCCTTTTTTTGCTACCGGGCCGCTTGATTGCGCCGCGCAACGCCCGTCTATTTTGCGCGGCAATCCTATCTGCGGTTTGTCCTTATCGTTATACAGCAGCGCTTGATGACAGGCTTTTACACGTCAAACCAGAACACGGGTACTTACAAGCTGTTCTTTAGACGCACGAATTAAAGAGACGTTCCATTAAGCACAAAACACCCTGAAGCCGATCGGCTTCAGGGTGTTTTCTTGATAGCATCGAACGTTGATCAGTCGCCCCAGGCGTTGCCGGCGCCGGACACAGCCGCGCCGCACGGATCGACGACGAGCGCGCCGCCGTCCACGTTGATGATGGTGCCTGTAATAAAAGACGAATCATCGCTGGCAAGGAAGACCACCGCGCCGGACACTTCGCTCGGCAGCGCCGGGCGATTGAGCGGCAGGTGTTGCGTCAGCGTGTTGAGCGCACCGGCAATATCGGTGTTAAGCGCCTCGGCAAGGCCGGCCATCGAATGCTCGAGCATTTCCGTTTTGATCGGGCCGGGCGCAACGACGTTGACGCGGATATTGAACTTACCGTAATCGAGCGCGGTCGCGTTCGTCAGGCCGATCAGGCCGGACTTCGACGCGCTGTACGCAGGCATCGCCGGGATATTGCGTACTGCCGCGAGCGACGCGATATTGATGATCGAGCCGCCGCCGTTTTTAATCATGTTGGGAATCGCAGCCTTCATCGTAAGCATCGGGCCGGTCAGGTTGATGGTAATAACCTTATTCCACTGCTCAAGCGGGATATCGACAACCGTAGCCGCCGGATCGATACCGGCGTTGTTGACGAGCACGTCGATCTTGCCGCCGCCGAGCTCAATAGTCGCGTCGACCATCGCCTGCGCCTGCGCGGGATCCGATACGTCGCCCTTGAACGGAATAACCGTACCTTCAGGCAGACCAGCCGCGACCTTTTCGAGCAGCTCTAAGCGCCGGCCGGTAATGACGACCTTCGCGCCCTCTTCAACAAATCTTCTCGTAAATTCGGCGCCGAGACCGGTACCGCCACCTGTGATCAGCGCAACTTTTCCTTTTAAGCGACCATCCATGTTTGTTTGCCTCCTAAGTAAAATTTCACTTGTCCCATTATAACGCCAAAACAGCGCGTTGCCTATATTTTTTTGTTAAAAACGGCTTGATCCCGCCGTATTTTTACTGTAGGCAGCGTCTATTCTCTAAAAAAGTCAACATTCATACATGCATGCGCATCAGTTCGCGCAGCGCAGCTTTATCGATCTTACGCTCAAGAAGCGGCCCGCCGTCGGCTAGAGCCGGGTTTTTGTCTTTGTACGACATCGTTGGCGCGCGGTACAACACCCCAAGCGGTATCCTGTCGCAATACTCCTCGGCTTTCATAAACGCCGCCGCTTTGTCCGTCGGATCATAGTCCGCCTCAAGCTTATATACACGCTCACGATACCATGCAAAGGTATTCACCTTGTTGAACGATACACACGGCTGCAAAATATCGACGAGGGCGTAGCCGTCGTATTCGATTGCCTGCTTCATCATCTCGACGAGATGCTCTTTGTCACCGGCAAACGCCCGGGCGACGAAGCCGCCGCCGGCAGCTATCGCCAGCTGGATAGGGTTGAACGGCGTGTTCAAACTTCCGTCCGGCTGGACGGGCGTTGTAAAGCCCTCATCCGACGTCGGCGACGCTTGACCCTTTGTCAGGCCGTAAACTTGATTATCATGCACGAAGTGCGCGACGTTGACGTTGCGCCGCAGATTGTGCAAAAAGTGGTTGCCGCCCTCGCCGTAAGAATCGCCGTCACCGGTGCTGACGATAACGGTCAGGTCGTCATTGGCGATCTTGGCGGCTATCGCCGCAGGTACGCCGCGCCCGTGCAGACCGCAAAATCCGTTGGCGCTCAGGTACTGCGGAATTTTTGCCGCCTGACCGATGCCTGCCGCGACGAGTACCTTGTGCCGCGGCAGCTCGAGCTGCTCCAGCGCTTTCTTCAGGCTGTCAAGGATCATGAAGTTGCCGCAGCCGGGGCACCAAGCTGTTTCGTATGTTTCGTAAGTGACGCTCATTTTGCCGCCTCCTTTGCCGCGCGCTCGGCGATTTCTTCACCGGATATTTGCCGTCCGTCGTATTTGAGGATCGCCGTATCACAAACGATGCCGGTCTCGGCTCGGATAAGCGACGCGAGCTGACCTGTCGCGTTTTGTTCAACATTGATGATTGTCTTCGCTTTTTTAGTCATCTGCGTCAGTCGCTGCGTCGGCAGCGGCCATACGTCGCCGAAGATGAGCGCGGCGTACGCGCTGCCGCGCTGCGCGTTGAGCAGCCCGACAGCCTCTTTGAGCGGCCCCGACACGCTGCCCCATCCGATGAGCAGGACATCAAACGCGTCCGGCCCGAAGAATTCCGGCTCCTGCAAGTCCTGCATCAGACCTTGAAGCTTTCTCATGCGCTTGTCGGCCATCGCCACGCGCACCTCGGCCGATTCAGTGATGTGTCCATATTCATCGTGTTCGTCGCTGTCAACAATGACGAGCTGTTCCTGCCGTCCGGGGATCAGCCGCGGCGATACGCCGGACTCCGTCATCGCGTAGCGCCTGTAGTCGCTCCCGGCGCTACGCGACGGCTGTACCATCTCGATGTCGTCGAGCGAAAACGGCTCGACGGTCGACGTCGCGTCGCCGAGATACTGATCGCTGAGCAAAATGACAGGTATCTGATATTTTTCCGCAAGGTCAAACGCACGGACCGTCTGATAAAACGCGTCGCGATGGTCACGCAGCGCGATGACCATGCGCGGAAACTCCCCCTGCGAGGCAGAGACGACGAATTTCAGGTCGGCCTGTTCTGTGCGTGTCGGCAAGCCCGTCGCCGGGCCGGGACGCATAACATCCAGGACAACGACGGGAATTTCCGTAATCCCGGCAAGTCCAAGCGCCTCAACCATCAGGGACAAGCCGCCACCGGACGTACCGGTCATGGCGCGCGCGCCGGCGTACGACCCGCCGATGGCCATGTTCATCGCGGCGATCTCATCCTCAGCCTGCTCGACAACGATGCCAAGCTTGTCCGCCGCGGCGGCAAGTGCCACCATTACCGGCGTCGAGGGTGACATCGGATACGCCGCGTAAAATTGCAGACCGGCCGCCAAGGCGCCGAACGCGACGGCCTGAGAACCCGACACGACCATATGGTCGCCGAACGGGCCGTCCAGATGCTTGTAGCGGTTCGTGACCATGTCGTATCCGGCTGTTACAGCCTGATTGTTAATGTCGGCGAGCTTATCGCCGAACGTTTTAGACAGTACGCCGCGCATAATGTCGAGCCCTTCGCCGAACAGACTAAGCAGCGCGCCGAGCGCGACCGTATTGGCAACACGTGTGTTGCCAAGCTGCTTGGCCGTCTCTGCCAGCTCCAGCTTGATGGCGCGGCTGTCGTCTGTTTCGAGCGCGCTGTCGCACAGGATGAAGCCGTCCGGCTTGAGATCGCCGCTGTGGCGCTCGATCGTCTCAGCGTCCAGTGCGACGATACCGTCCAGCGCGCTGCAATGTGAATAGACTGCCTCGCTGCCAAAACGCATGAGCGAGAAATTATGTCCGCCGCGCACGCGTGACATAAAGTCGCGCACGGTCAGTACAAAGTAGCCCGAGCGCTTAAGCGACGTCTCTAAAATCGCGGCGGTCGTTTCGATGCCTTGCCCGGCTGCGCCGCCGATGAGCAGATTATACATGTTCCCCCCTTTGTCCGTCGGACGTCTACACGTCCCTGTCTGCTGGTTGCTTGTTTTTATCGTTTTAGCTGTCGAGATTCTCCAGCGCGCGCAAAACTTCGTCGATATCCGGCAGTTCACCAAGCTCGTACTGCTTGAACCAGCGGACAATCCCGTTTTCGTCAATAATAATGTTGGCTCGCTGCGACATGCCGAAATCCTCGATGAAAATACCGTAATCCTTCGCCGCCCTGCCATGCGGCCAGAAATCGCATAAAAGCTGCAGATTATTCAAACCCAGCACCGCCGCCCACGCCTTTTTGCAGGGACTTGAATCAACACTCAAGCCAAGCGGTGCCGTTTTAAGTGCCTTAAAGGCGTCATAATGACGTTCAAGCGCGCGCATTTGGTCGGTGCACACACCTGTCCATGCGGCGGGATGCCACGAGAGCAGCACGCGGCTGCCGCTGAAGTCCGACAGCTGGACGGCTTGCTCGTTTATGTCGTCTAATGTGAATGCCGGCGCCGGTGAACCAATGTCAATTTTCATACGTTTGACCTCCCGTTTTTTGTCTGTAATGCAATTCTATACCTCTTTAATTCTGATTACAACCGATACACCCGATTAAGTCTAATGCTCTCAAACCAGACCGACATCTGTTGCGTGACGGTGCGGTAGTCGGGTATAATAGTTCTGACAAATTGCCGCAGCCGATTGGAGGATACTCGTGGACATCAAGGACATTTTATCAAAGGTCGATCACACGCTTCTGCGCCCCGATAGTACGTGGGGCGAGATCCGCGCCCTTTGTGACGACGCGGCGCGCTATCAAACAGCCAGCGTATGCATTCCGCCGTCGTTCGTGCGCCGAGCATCTGACTTGCTTGCAGGGCGGACACCGGTGTGCACCGTCATCGGCTTTCCGAACGGCTACGCGACGACGTCCGTCAAGGTTTACGAGGCCGAAGACGCCATCGCAAACGGCGCGGCTGAGATCGACATGGTTGTCAACCTCGGTGCCGTTAAAGACGGGGACGACGTCTTCGTGACGCGGGAGATCGCCGCCGTCAAAAGCGTGTGCGGCGATAGAATACTCAAGGTTATCATCGAAACGTGCCTGCTGACGCACGACGAAATAATCCGCATGTGCCGCGCCGTGACGGACGCCGGTGCGGACTACATCAAAACGTCGACCGGCTTCTCGTCCGGCGGCGCGACGTTTGACGACGCGCGCCTGCTGCGCGCGCATGTCGGGCCGGGCATTAAGGTCAAGGCGTCCGGCGGGATCGCCTCGCTGGAAGACGCGCGAGAATTCATCCGCCTCGGCTGCGACCGGCTTGGCACAAGCCGCGTTGTTAAGATCGTCAAGGAATTGGAGATGGCGTAATCATGGACTATAAAAACCTACTCGAAGCAGCCGCCCAGGCGCGTCGCGGCGCGTATATGCCCTACTCCCGCTTTGCCGTCGGCGCGGCGCTACTTTGTGCCGACGGGACGGTTTACACCGGCAGCAACATCGAAAACGCCGCCTACACGCCGACTGTCTGCGCCGAGCGCGTGGCCTTCTTCAAGGCCGTGTCGGACGGCAAGCGTGACTTTACGGCCATCGCCGTCTCCGGCGGCAAGGCGGACGCCGCACCCGACTCGCTCGTCGCGCCGTGCGGCGTGTGCCGTCAGGTGATGGCGGAATTTTGCTCGAATGCACCTTTCGACGTCGTGATGGGCGACAGCGCCGAGTCGATGACGGTCTGCGCGCTCAGCGAACTGCTGCCGCTCGGGTTCGGCCCCGATAACCTGGACTGACCCGGCTCCACGTCCTGCCGCTTCTATAAAACAAAACGCACCGGCAAAGCCGGTGCGTTTTTCTATCAGGTGTTTACCATTTACCTTTGCCGACGTGTCCTGCGATCTCGGCCTTGCTGCGCTGCTTGATGACCCAAGCCTCGTCCTTGGCTTTCTTAAACAGGTCAACGCACGGCGGGTCGAGGTTGATCTCAATACCCTCCTTGGCCAGCGCCTCTATACGCATGGCGAGCTTGATGATCTCCATATGGATATCGTTTGTCCGGTCGGACATATAGACTTTTTTGGCGTCTTCTTCCGTCATAGCGGCAAATTTTTCTTTGGGCGCGCCGCATTTCGGGCATACATCCGGCGCCTCATTTCCTTCGTGCATAAAACCGCACACAGAGCATTTCCATATCATGTTTTGATCTCCTTTCTGTTTGCATTGGCTTAGTATATGGTGTATGTATACATGTTATCATTGCTTGGTTAATTTTTCAACAGAGAACTGCTTAGATCGCCCCTGTCTGTGACTGTTTCACCGGACACACGATGTAACAACGCTGCGCCAATCAGTAGCCTTATTACGATTCCTCTACCATGGTATCGTTGCCGTAATAAGTCTGCTTACTCTGGTACATAAGCTGGTCGAGATGGCGGACGAAGCTGTCGACATTGTTGAATTTACTACTAAACAAATCATAGCCGATACTTAAGCCGATCTCATATGGCACTGCACCGGATTCATTAAATTCAGAAACGTTTGCGTTTAAGCGATCAACGGCTATTTGAAGATCTTCCTCCTGCCGCACGGCTATTACAATTAAGAATTCGTCGCCGCCGTAGCGGGCGATGAAGTCGTGCTCGCGAAAGGTTTGTTTCAGGATATCCGAAACAATAACGAGCGCCTGATCGCCGGCTGCATGGCCGTGCTCGTCATTGATTTCCTTGAACAGATTGATATCGATCATAATCCCGCCGAATATCTTCGCATCAGACGTTTGCAGCCGGTTGCGCAGGTATTGGTCCAACTGACGGCGGTTATACAGCCCCGTCAGATGATCGGTAACAACGAGATTGTTTTGCATAGAAATATAAATAAATAAAAGTGACAGCGTTGTCATCGGCCAAACGAGAGATAGGCCGAAGAATACAGTCTGAAACGCAGCCCCAACGATCGGCGGTATCATAAAAACGAGAATTGGGATGAATTCCTGACGGCGGATCATCCGCTGTTTAAGGCTCGCCAGTACCGCGGTATGGATCAGGTAATAAGCGCTGACAGCCGCCATCAGCAGAAAATACGGCCCACGATGGTAGCCGTTGTTTTCATCAATATTAAACAAAACGTTACCGAATATACTCCAGACGGCCAGCACCGCAATCACAACGGTTGGAATCATCATCGGTACAATCGATTTTTTAAGAACTTTCAGATCCCGGAAGATATAGTAGACGATATAGTAGTACCAAAGCAGGCAAATCGCCGGATTCAGTATATAGTACAATACCGTCACGCCCGTAAGTACAGCCCCGGCCCAAACACCGGGAACACCGTCCAGTGTCCACATCAGCGAATCAAGCACTAAAATCAGTGCTGTCGTCAGAACCAGTACAATAAACAGCTTTTGGTCAAGCATAATCTGCTTCATACGATGTCGAATACTAAATAGAATGAACGCAAGAATAAAAAGCGGAACGACATTTATTTCAATGTACAAGATTGTATTAATATAAATCCATCCTTTTCCCGGTCACGTTTATTAATTCTTTTGGTGCTCCTTCTAACCGTATGAACATACTTTTAGCGGCGGAATAATCTTGCCAAAGCAATAATCGGTCTTGTTATTATAACATTTCCACTTCATTTTTCAAGACGCAGTCATTACAAACATTGCATAAATTACATTACTTTCAGCATATTTCAATACGAAACAGACGGTCGGAACGCTATAAACGCCCGATCGCTTTTATGGTATAATAAAGTTTATTTAATCATAAGGAACAAACGAATGAACGATTTACCGATGCGCGGCAAGCTGCTTGTAACCGATCTCGACGGTACGCTCGTCATGGAGGGCGGACATATTCCCGCGCGTAATATCGACGCACTTGCCCGATTCGTCCGCGCAGGCGGGCAAACGGCGTTCGCAACAGGGCGCAGCGCGCCGTCGGCGAAACGGTTCACCGCGCAGGTCTCGCCGACAGTGCCGTCGATCGTTTGTAACGGCGGCGGCATCTATGATTTCAGCTCGGACGCAATGCTATGGAGCGTCAGCCTGCCGGCAGCATATACTGAGCTTGTGGAGTCGGCCAAAACCGCGTTCCCCGACGTCGGCATTGAGGTGCATTCGGGCGGGAGTGTGCACTTTTTGGTCAAAAACGCGCAGACAAAAGAATACCCGGATTACCCGGCTCTATCTGCCGTCCAGCCGCCGCCGGACGGCCACAAAGTGCTTTTTTGCTCGGATAATGCACGGCTTTTAGAATTGTCCGACCATCTCGAAGCCTGCGGCCGCCGAGGCTGCGACTTTGTCTTTTCCTCGCCGGGCTGTTTTGAACTGCTGCCCCGGAACATCTCCAAGGGCGCGGCGTTAAAAATCCTTGCGGACGAGCTCGGCATCGCGGCTGAAGACATCTTCAGCATCGGCGACTTCTATAATGACGTCGAGCTGCTGCGCGAATCGGCCATCGCCGCCGTACCGTCCGGTGCACCGGACGACTTAAAGGCGCTGGCCGACGTTGTTGTCGGGCCATGCCAGATCGGCGCCGTCGCCGACTTTGTGGAATATCTTGAAGATCGGCTCGGTGTGTAAAAAACTAATTATTCCGGTTCAACAAGTTGTGTTTCCTCGGCCTTTCCCTTATCTTTCTTTAGTTCTTTCCATGCCCAATTAAGAGCTAAGAAAGCCGGTAAAAGATAGAACGCAAAAAAAGCAATAATAAGTAAACGCAATGCGGTTTCACCTTTAATGATTTCAATCAGGATATAAATACTAGCAGGCACAAAAATGGCTAAGAGCAGTATAAGCAATGTATATTTATGCCACTGCTTTAATCGCTCTTTCTTTTTTCTCAAAATTTGAAGAATATATATACCCATGACCTGTGCGCCAAGCACTACTAAGACAGCAACTAAATTAAACACAAATTGAGCAGTATCAGCAGAATGCATAAAGCGCGCCTCCTAAAGTACATTTATCGGGAATAGCATGAAATACTATTAATCACTTAGCAGCTTTTTGAACGCCGTCGGCAGCGGATACGTCTCGTCCAGCGCATCGGCATCCGGCCAGACGAAACAGTCCGGCTGCGCGCGGCAGGTCAATACATAGCAGAGCATGTCCCACTTGATGTGCGTAAAAACGTGTTCGCGCCGCATCGCACGCTCAATCGAAACGGGCGCGACGCCCCACCGCGACGCTTGTTCGACGGCTTCGGTATCCGTCAGGTGCCCCTCGACGTTTGGCAGCTCCCATAAGCCGCCGAGCAGTCCGGACGCGGCACGCCGACGGACGGCGCGCGTATTGCCGCATTTAAGTATGAAAACCGTCAGCTCTTGTAGCTTCTTTGCCGTCTTTTTCTGCCGTATGCCGGCAACGGCCGCCGTACCGTTTTGATGCGCCCGACAGACGGACGACGCGGGGCAGCTATCGCATTTCGGCGCGCCGTTCGGCACACATATCAGCGCGCCGAGCTCCATCAGGCTCTGTGTAAAGTCACCGCGGCGATCGTCGGGATAGACAGCGCCAAGCGCTGCCGCCGCTTGCTTTTTTATGACGGCCGCATCGCCGGATGTATCCGTCAGCCGCGCGGCGACGCGCGCGACGTTGCCGTCGACGGCTGGCTCGGGCTGCTCAAAGCCGATCGAGGCAATCGCCCCGGCCGTATACGGGCCGATACCGGGCAGCCGTCGCAAACCGTCAGCCGTTTCCGGAAATCGCCCGTTATATTCCCGCATAAGGATGCCTGCCGCTTTTTTCAGGTTCCGCGCGCGCGAGTAGTACCCCAGCCCCTCCCAGAGCTTGAGCACCTGCTCCTCATCGGCGGCATCAAGCGACGCGACGGTTGGGAGCGCGGCGACAAAACGCTTAAAGTAGTCCGCGACAGTACTCGCGCCCGTCTGCTGAAGCATGATCTCCGATACCCACACGCGATATGGGTCGCGGTCACGCCGCCACGGCAGTATACGCGCATTTAAATCATACCAATTGAGCAGCAGTTCCGGCAGCTCGGGCGGCAGGCTGAAACCGCTGTCTGTTTTATTATCGGGTCGCTTCGGCATATTTTCTCCTGATTTTATACACTACTATATCAAAACAACGATTGTGATACGTCGATTCCATGTTATAATGAATCGTAGCGCCATTAAACGCGCGGCCGCTGTCTCCGGAATATAATTATGGGCAGCGCCGTCCGCACCACCTAGCATTATAACATGACTTTGAAGAACCTGTTATAACAGACGATAACCGGACAAGAATGTCCGCTCGATACATCCGGGTGCAACAACGCACCGGCTGAGAAAGGATCGTACCGATGAAAAAGAAGATTTTAACGCTCGTGTTCCTAACCGTCGCGCTCGCGGCGATCATTTTTTTAACGTCACCAAACCTCAATCCGATCTACGGCGAGGGTCTGGCGTTCTGGGCTTTTGTGATCTCCGTTTACAGCATCACGCTGCTATTGCAGCGCGAGGGCGCAAAAAACGTCGTCTATCAAGAGGACGGCATGATCCGTTACAAGGTACCGAAAAAAGGCCGCATTTACCTGATCATTGCCGCCGCCCCGTGGGCAATTTTGATCCTGCTCGGCATCTATTCGAGCGTGCTGTTCCACGTCAACACCTATAAGAACCAGATGCCGGAGGCTGAGGTACGCGAGTTTTCGTCCGACCTGCAGCCAATCGACGTCAGCCAACTGCCCGTCGTCGATGCCGACCTCGCCGCACTCCTAGCCGACAAAAAGCTCGGCGAGCGCCCGTCGCTCGGCAGTCAGGTCATGCTCGGCGAGCCGACGATTCAAAAGGTCGACGGCAAGCTCGTCTGGGTTGTGCCGCTGGAGCATTCGGGATTTTTCAAATGGTTCTCCAACATTGAGGGTACACCGGGCTATATTGTCGTATCGGCAACAAATCCGCGCGACGTCGAATACGTCGACAACTTCTTAATCAAATACCAACCGAACGCATATTTGTTAGACAACCTTGAGCGCCACATCCGCTTCTCGGGTGGTTTCTTCAAGGGTATAACAGACTATTCCTTTGAAATCAATGACGAGGGCGTGCCGTTCTGGGTTATCACGACGTATAAAAACCTCACTGGAATCCGCCTGCCGGAGGCCGACGGGGTTATGATCATCAACGCCACAACCGGACAAAGCACGCGCTACAGCCTCTCAAACGTGCCCGGCTGGGTCGACCGTGTGCAGCCCGTCGATTTTGTCATGACACAAATCGACAACCGCGGCAACTACATCAACGGCCTGTTCAACTTCTCGCATCGCGGCAAGTTCCAGACGTCTGAGGGCAGCGCCATCGTCTACAACAACGACCGGTGCTACCTGTATACGGGCCTGACGAGTGTCGGCACCGACGAGAGTACGATCGGCTTTATGCTCGTCGACATGATCACGAAAACGCCGTATCGGTACCAGATCAGCGGCGCGACAGAATACGCGGCGCAGCAGTCGGCCGAAGGTAAAGTGCAAAACCTGCAATATTACGCATCGTTCCCGCTGATTACAAACGTCGACGGTCAGGCCGCCTACTTTATGACACTCAAGGACGACGCGCGGCTGATCAAGCAGTACGCCTTCGTCTCGGTCGCCGATTATACGACCGTCGGTACAGGCGACACCATCGCGGACGCAATCGCCAGCTTCCGTTCGGCCGTCAAAGCCTCCGGCGGCAGTTCGTCGATTGACACGAGCGGCGAAAAGGAAACGCTCACCGGCGTAATCGATCGTATATCATCGGAGATTTCCGACGGTAACACGATCTATTATATCATCTTGTCGAACAGGCCAAATAAAATATTCATGTCTGTTGCCGATTTAAGCCCCGAGCTCTCGCTTTCGGTGGAGGGTGATACGGTCGCCCTCACGTTCGTCAAAACCGAGAAGTCTCTGATTGACCTCGTCGAGTTTGACAATCTCTTGTACGCGCAATCATAATGAAAACGAAGAAGGCCGCCCTTACGGGGCGGCCTTCTTTTTTTACAGTTATCCTTATAACTCGCCGTATCCGCCGAGGACCGTATCCTCGGCCAGCGCCTTGCCAACGAGGTAGCCATACGTCAGCGACCGGCCGTGGCTCGTGCCGGGCAGCGTGACGGGATACGAATTAGCAAAAAAGTCGCCCTGCACGTTGCCGACGGCAAACAGACCCGGAATCGGCTCGTCACTCTCGGTACAGACCTGCGAGTTGTGGTCGACGTGCAGGCCGTACGGGATGTTTAAGAGCCACGCCTTGATCGTCGAGGCGTAAAACGGCCCGCGTCGGCAAGAGCATAAAAATCGCGCCGGTACACCAAAGTCGCCGTCGTACCCTTTATCACACCAGTCGTTATACCGCGCGACGGTTTTTTGTAACGCCCCGGGTGGCATACCGAGCTTCTCCCCCAGCTCTTCAAGCGTCTCGCCCTTCACATATGCGCCGGTTTTCACTTCGTCCTCGATGGCCTGATCCAGTCCGTCGAGGATTTTTTGCGCCTTGAGCGGCTCTTGCTGCAGCATATTTTCCCGGTAATTCGAGTCAAAGATCGCGAAGGCGACGTTCCCCGGCGCGTTCACACGCGCATTTGTCACGATCGGCTCGTAGCCGACCTCGCAGGAAAAGCGCCGTCCGTCGCGGTTGACGGTCAGCCAGCTTGAATTGATGCCCGGTCCGAGCACCGAGAAGTCAACGGGATGGATGATCGGCGCAGGATTACAGCGTGAAAGCGCCGCGCCGGCCCATGCACCCATGACGAGTCCATCGCCCATGTTGCCGCCGACGGGAAAGTTCTGATTGGTGTCGGCGCGCAGCGCGGCCGGCCAGAAGCAGCGGATCATTTCAGTATTGTCGGTGATGCCGCCGGTCGCCAGAATAACGCCCTTTCGGGCGTTGATTTTCAGATAGCCGTCCTGGTCGCTGACGATGACGCCTGTCACACGTCCGTCCTCTTTGACGAGCTGATCGGCCGTCGTATTGAACTTAAACTCAGCGCCCTGTTTCTTTGCCTGCTCGTAAATCGCCTCGACAAAATAGCTAACGCTCCATTTACGCTTCTTGAACGCGCAGCGATCGGTCAGTGCAAACAGGTGCGCGCTCGAAAACATCCTGAAGCGGTCTTCAAGCCCGCTCCAATCCGCGCGCGCCGTCGAGTCGTCGTTGAGATGCACCTCAAGACCGTACGATTCGGCGATTTTTATGTAACGGTCCATAATGGCACCGCTGCGCTCGACGTGTGTCCTAATAAGAAAATAGTTGGCCTGCTGCTGGCTCCAGTCGTAGATGAGCCGCGCGGCCGTGAGCTTGTCGATCTCAACACCGCGTTCTTTCTGCAGCGTTGTGCCGACGGCCCCGACGTCGATGCCGTGCGCCGTAAACGTGCCGAACTTCTCGCAGACGAGTACGTCGGCGCCGGCGCTGGTCGCCGCTTCGGCTGCTGTACAGCCGGATATTCCGGCGCCGATGATGACGATGTCGCAGTCGCGTTCACGGGTAACACCGGTGATCGGTTCGGGCTTCGTCTGCCAGAGATGCGCGTGCGGTTGATTCATTCCCATAGTACCCCTCTATTTTTATATCATTATAAATTCTCTCAAAGGTTTTCGCGGTACCAGTCGATCGCGCATTGGATACCGTCGGCAAAGCTGAATGTCGGATCATAGCCGAGCGCGCGCTGCGCTTTGGTAATGTCGGCGCGGCTGTCGCGCACATCGCCGGGGCGCGGCGGCTGAAAATCCGGCTCGATATGCGTGCCGAGCGCCGCTTGCAGCACGTCCAGTACATCAATAAGCTGTTCGCCGCCGCCGCAGGCGACGTTGTAAACGTCCCCCGTCGCGTCGCATGGCGCGGCGCAAGCCTTGAGGTTGGCGTCGATGACATTGTCGATATACGTAAAGTCGCGGCTTTGCAGTCCGTCACCGTAAATGACGGGACGGTCGCCTGCCATCAACAGACGAATGAATCGCGGAATAACGGCGGCGTACGCGCCGTCCGGGTTCTGCCGCCGCCCAAATACGTTAAAGTATCGCAGGCCGACCGTTTCGACACCGTACAGCGATTTATAAAGCCGTCCGTACGCCTCGCAGGCACGCTTTGTCTCGGCATACGGCGACAGCGGATGCCCCTCGCGCCCCTCAACTTTCGGCAGCGTACTATCGTCGCCGTAAACCGATGAGCTGGACGCATAAACAAAGCGCTTCACGTCGCGCCGCTTGGCAGCTTCCAGCATGTTCAATGTGCCGCGGACGTTGATGTCCTCGTATACCAGCGGCATCTCGATGCTGCGCGGCACGCTCCCCCACGCCGCCTGATGCAGCACATAGTCGGCACCGGTAACGGCGAACAGACACATGTCGTAGTCTCGGATGTCGCCTTCTAAAAACTCAAAATTCGGGTGATCGGCAAAGTCGGCGATGTTATCACGCCTGCCGTTGGACAGATCATCCAGACAGCGCACGCGATAGCCCATGCCGAGAATCGCCTCGCACAGGTTTGAGCCGATAAAACCTGCGCCGCCCGTTACGAGAAAGACAGAATTCTCGGGAAATGTCAGTGATGTGTAGTCCATATTATAAGCTCCAGTAGCGGTAGCCCGCTTTTTCGAACGTCGATCGGTCGAGCAGACCCTTGATGTCAACCATCACCTTGTTTCCCGCAGGCTCCGATTTATACAGCTTATCAAAATCCGCAACCGTCAGCTTACTAAACGCTTCATGCGCGACGGCGACGACAACGGCGTCGGCGTCTTTAATGTCGCTGAAGGGCGTGAGCGTCACGCCGTACAGGCGCTTGGCTTCGTCCGCATCCGCCGTCGGGTCGCAAAGCACCGCCTCGATGCCGTACGCATGCAGCTCGCGGACAATGTCGATGATGCGTGTGTTGCGCGTGTCGGGCACATTTTCCTTAAACGTAAAGCCAAGGATGACCACCCGTGCGTACCCGACGGGGACGCCGGCGGCGATCAGTGTTTTCACCGTGTTTTCGGCAACGTATTTACCCATATCATCGTTGATACGACGGCCGGACAGGATAATCTGAGAATGATAACCGGCCTGCTCGGCACGGTACGTCAGATAATACGGATCGACGCCGATACAATGCCCGCCGACGAGGCCGGGATAAAACGGCAGGAAGTTCCACTTCGTACCGGCAGCACGCAGCACGTCGTATGTATTGAGACCGATTTTATTGAAGATGATCGACAGTTCGTTCATAAACGCGATGTTAATATCGCGCTGGCTGTTCTCGATGACCTTGGCCGCCTCGGCCACACGGATGCTCTCGGCTTTGTAAACACCGGCCTCGACAACGAGCCCGTACACGTCGGCGATCGTTGCCAGTGCCGCATCGTCAATACCGGAAACGATTTTCGTGATCGTTTCGATCCGGTGGACCTTGTCGCCGGGATTGATCCGCTCCGGCGAGTAGCCGATTTTGAAGTCGGCCGGACACTTCAGGCCAGATTCACGCTCAAGGATCGGCAGACAAATGTCCTCCGTAACACCGGGGTACACCGTCGACTCGTAGACGACGACGGCGCCGGGACGCAGGGCGCGCCCGACCGCGCGGCTGGCCGCCTTGACGGCTGTCAGGTCGGGCGTTTTATCGTCGTTGATCGGCGTCGGTACGGCGACGATGTGAAACAGCGCCCTTTTGAGGTCTGCTTCGTCGGACGTAAACAGGGCGCTTGATGCGCGTAAAGCGTCGCCGCCGACTTCGCCGGTCGGGTCGACGCCGCTTTTCAGCAGCGCAATTTTGTCGGCATTCACGTCGAAGCCGATCACAGCGGCTTTTTTAGAAAAAGCCGCTGCGACCGGCATTCCGACATATCCAAGGCCGACGACGGAGATCTGCTCCTCGCCGCGGGCGATTTTGTCAAACAGGCTCATAATTTATCTCTCTTTCATTGGTATGAAAGCAGGTTTCTTATTGCAAAATCATACCATATGCGCCGTCTGATTGCAACGCTCGAAGCGAGGTCTATGCGCCGCTTGTCGCCTTTTCCACGGCGTCGATAAAGTCGCCGACGGCGATCGTCACGGAGGCTGCGAGATCCCCCGCAACGGCGTGTCCCTGATCGTCGACAGCCATACCGGCAACCTCTGAGGGCATTTTGCCCGTCACGTACTGCGCAAACGCTTCGGCCTGCTCAAACCATTCCTTCTGGATGCCGGACGCGTTTTTCAGTCCGTAGGCTTCCTTGAGCTCATTTTTCGTCGGCGGACTGACGGCGAGGTCTGTCGTGATGATACCCTGTTCGGTAAAGCTGACGCTCGCGCGGACGGCGTCGAGCATACACGCGGATATTTTGCCGGACATGTCGCGTGTTACGGCGGCAAACGTCATCTCCGCCTGCGCCATTCCCTCGCTCTCAGGTGACGCGCCTTGGGCTTTACTCAGCACCGCAATAATCCCGAGACCAAGCTTGTCGGCTTCGGACGCGCCGCCCTCCTTGGCGTTCATCGCGGCCTTTTCGACGCCTTTCATGAATCCGCCGATCGAAATCGTCACGGACGCCTTAAGATCCGGCTCAATCGAGTGATTGGTCTCGTCGACCTTCATGTTCTTCACATCCTCTGGCGTCATGCCCTCAATATAGCTGCAAAACGCCTTGGCCTGCTCATACCACTCCTTGCCGATACCGGACGCACTTTTCATCCCGTACGCGTCGGCAAGCTCATTTTTCGTCTGGAACATTTCGGGCGGCGTGCCGTCGAGCTGGCCTTGATCGTCAAACAAAACCTTCGTCTGCACGGCGTCGATGGCGCACGAGAGGATTTTCCCGTCCTTGTCCAGTGTCAGCGCGACAACTGTCGCGTCTGCTTGGGCCTGACCGTCCTTGTCGCCAGCGTCGGCGGATGCTGCGACCGACGTGACGATGCCCAGCCCGAGTTTGGCAGTCCCTGCCGACGTCGACGGCGTTTGCATCGGCTCACCCGACGGCGACGAAGAAGATCCGGATGCCGACGGTGAGGACGACCCGGAGGGCGACGACGAACCGGACGGTGACGCGGAAGCCGTGCCCAGTGACGTCTCTGGCGGCGTCGGCTCCGGCTGCTTTTGGCACGCGGACAGCAGCGAGACTGTCAGCGCCAACATTAATAATACTGTCAAAATCTTTTTCATAAAACACCTCAAAACGGCAGCAGCGTGAGTAGCAGCGCCGCCGCCTTTTTTACATCGGATATCATAAAGGTTTCCTCATAGCAGGTGATTTTATGAAAACGCTTATACAAATTGGCAGTTCAGGTTATTTTTTAGCTACCGCAGCCGGTATTTTCATGCTGAAACGAGACACTATAATTTTGAAATCGGAGGGATTGCGCATGTCTGTTAAAATCGGCATCAACGGCTTCGGACGGATCGGTCGGCTTGTGTTCCGCGCCGCACATGAACGCCCGCTAATAGAAATTGCCGCCGTCAACGATCCGTTTATAGACACGGATTACATGGCTTACCTGCTCACGCACGACACGGCGCACGGGCGCTTTAACGCGCCTGTCGACGCCCGCGCGGGCTATCTCGACGTCGACGGGCGTATGACGGCTGCTTATGCAGAAAAAGACCCGGGCGATATTCCGTGGGGCGCGGCAGGTGCGGAATATATCGTCGAGTCGACAGGTGTATTTACGCGCGCAGGCGCGGCAAGAGCGCACTTTAACGGCAAGGCTAAAAAAGTCGTCATTTCTGCGCCGTCGATCGACGCACCAATGTTTGTCATGGGCGTCAATCATCAAAAATACACGCCCGATATGGACATCGTATCCAACGCCTCGTGCACAACGAACTGCCTTGCGCCGCTGGCCAAGGTCGTCGACGACCGCTTCGGCATTGAAGAGGGCCTCATGACGACGATTCACGCGTCGACGGCGACGCAAAAAACCGTCGACGGACCGTCACAGAAGGACTGGCGCGCCGGGCGGTCGATCCTCGGCAACATCATCCCGGCTTCAACAGGCGCGGCAAAGGCCGTCGGCCAGGTCATCCCGTCGCTGAACGGGCGGCTGACGGGCATTTCCATGCGCGTGCCGGTCATCGACGTATCGGTCGTCGATATGACCGTGCGCCTGCGGCGCCCCGCGCCGTACGAGCAGATCTGCGCCGAGCTGCGGCAAGCAGCCGGCAGCGCGTTTACCGGCATCATCCGTTACGTGGACGACAACGTCGTCTCGACGGATTTTCTCGGTGATAAACATACGTGCATCGTCGACGCGCGCGCCGGTCTGGCGCTGACCGACCGCTTTGTTAAGCTTGTTGCGTGGTATGATAACGAGATCGGCTACTCCAATAAGGTCCTCGATCTTATTGAGCACATGCATGCCGTCGACTCTCGGCTGGCATCCATAACACGTCCGAAACAGACAACAGGTGCCGCCGCACCGCGATAATTCGTCCTGCTTCTTTAATTACGAATAAGAAAACAGCCGCGGCTATTTACCGCGGCTGTTTAGACGTTGACTACGTTTCTTCGCAGCTGATTGATGACGAACAAAGCGTTACGCAATGTCTTCCTGGTCCGACTTGTCAATCATATTCATCAGTTCCTGCGTCGATATACCGGACTGCTTGAGCAGATTATTAAGATTGCGCAATTCACTTTGCTCTTGTTCTTCCTGCAACGCTGAAAGTTTGGCCTTAAGCGTTTTAATGGCGGACTCATGTTTAGCAATCTGCTCGCCAACAACGGCAATTTCTTCGGGTATATTGCGGATTTTTTTCACTCCACGCGGCATTTTCATCCCTCCTTATTGATAGTATGAAGTATACCGCACCGCCGCGGGAATTTTTGTCGAAACACGTTAAGCGACAGCACAAAATGAATGCTGCAGCACTTTATTCCATCTTGCTGGCGCATGGAAACGCATAAACGCAGCGCCAATCTACGATTATGCACTGCGTTTATCTGTTTTTATTATGATGTCCAATCAGCCGGCTGTATGTACAATACCCTCCAGCTCCGGAGCGAGGGCCGCGAAATTATCAACGACGGTCTTTAGAAACTGATCGACAATTTCTGTATCAAACTGTGTCCCGGAGCCCTTAACCAACTGCTCACGCGCGTTTTCAAGATTCAGCTTAGACCGATAATGACGCGTGGACGTCATGGCGTCAAACGCATCGGCGACGGAAAGAATCCGTCCGAGGAACGGGATTTCCTCTCCTTTAAGTCCGCGCGGATAGCCTGCGCCGTTATACCATTCGTGATGGCACTGGACAATCGGGACGGCATCTTCAAACATGGATACGGCCGACAGGATGTTTGCGCCTTTAAGCGGATGCTGTTTGATAATCTCATATTCCTGACCGCTGAGCCGTTCGCTTTTCTTTAAGATCTCATCAGACGTACCGATCTTGCCGATATCATGGAAGTATCCGCCGATGCGCAGCGTTTCAAGCTCCTGCTCGCTCAGGCCGAGTGCAGCGCCGACCTTGGTTGCATAAAACGCCACCCGGTCAGAATGGCCGCGGGTGTATTCATCTTTGGCATCGACCGTCATGCGCAGCGCCTCAATCGTGTCGATATATGTCTTGCGCAACTCATCGTATGTTTTGTTGAGTTCGTCGTTTTTAATGTTAACCATCGAATGTAAAAAAGCGTTGCTGACGGCGGAGGCCGATTGAGCTGCATAAATCTCCAGCAGCTTAAGCGCGTCTTCGTACATATCACTTTCAATAAAGATGACGCCGTTTGTCACCGCGTGCTCATTGATGAGCGGCAGGATGATACCGTCCGGTACACGTACCGTTTTTTTGATCATACGCGCCGACCCAATGTGTTCCATCAGCGCGGGATTAAGCATCGCCATAAAGTTATCGACTGTTTTGTTATAGCGGCCTACACCCCGGAAAATGCTGTTATGCCCACTGTTCTCGTCAACCATATCGTCTACAAGGATGAACGCATTGGTGCTGTTGACTAGTGTCATAACCCCGACGAGAACATCCTCCAGAATGCTCCCGATTGGCTGCAGCTGGTAGATGTTCGGAACGGCTTCAAGGATCTTGTTGAGCCCGTCTGTATACCGCATGATTGTTTTCTTCTGTATGATCGACTTGATCGCCGACTCAACAAGCAGGATCAGCTGATCGAACTTGTCATTTTTTTCGCAGTAGCCCTGAATGTCGAGCGCCTTGATCGTTTCAAGCGGCGGCGCCATGTCCTTATGTCCGGTAAGCAGCAGAATATACAGGTCGTTGTTAAACTCCCGGATCTTTTCCACGACCTTATCACCGTTGATCGGCTGCATCATATAGTCAAGGATCAGCATATCGTAGCCGCCCGCTCTAATCCGTTCGATTGCATCGTCTGGCGTCGTAACGCCGTCAAAACCGTACCCATTTCTTTTGAGTACAACAGCCAGCGAGTCGATGATGCCTATTTCATCATCCAGCGCAAGGATCCGGTACTCGGGCACATATTCTTTTTTGCGTTTTCTCATGTTACCTCCTAAGCGGCCGGTATCATAATATAGAACGTCGTTCCCATACCATGAACCGATTCAAACCACATCTCACCCCCGAAGCGCCCTGTAATCGTGGAGTAAGATATATACAGACCAAGACCCGTTCCGTTTTTCGCTTTTGTCGTGATCATTTCCTTGAAGAGCCTGTCCTTAACATCTTCCGGCATACCGCTTGCAGTATCCTTGATTTCAAAACGGATCTGAGACTCTTCCCTTGATATACTGAATTCAATCAGTCCTTCTTTACCCTCGTAAGCTTCGATGCTATTTGTAATCAGGTTGTTGATAACCTGGATAAAGCTATTAATCTCCCCTTTGACCTTCGTGCGTTTGTCGATGCTGCACTGAACATTAAGCTGGCAGGAGAAGCGTTTGAGCTCATGATTCATCAAGATATCGACACGCTTGATCAGCTCTTTAATTGAAAAGCTATCCGTCATCGAAGCCGTCAGCTGTGCTGCTTGCCCCTTTACCGTCGATATAATATCTGACATGTACGCCGTATACTCGCGCATCTTGCCGATCCACGTACGCATCTCCTCGGCGATTTCGCGGTGGTCGTCCGGTGTGACGTCGGCGTCGTCGACAGACTCATCGTATTCGTTAATAAGGTCTGAGAGGCCTTCAAGCCCGCCCGCAATCGACATGATCGGCGTTTTCAGGTTGTGTGCGATGCCTCCGACCAGCTGTCCAAGCGACGCCAGATGCTCACTCTCGATGAGCATGTACTGGGTCTTGGCAATCAGCTCAGCGTCTTTTTTTTGCTCAGTAACATCTTTGAACAAGATTATGGTGCATATAATCTGGGCGTTCGAAACGATTGGCGTTATCTCAATTATAAAGTATTTATCGAAGTTTTTATCGGGCACGTTAATGTGCACTTCAAAATTCAGCGTCTTTTTTTCAGCTATGGATTTGGCTAAATTCGTATTGATGCTGTCATCTTCATCCTTCAAAATAACCAAAAGGTCTTCAAGCGGCTCTTTTCTTTTCGCTGAATATACCGATTTGAACGTATCGACAAACGTTTTATTAAAGTCAGTAATAATCGTTGTGTCGCTCAACACGATGTAACTGTCCGATATGTGATCGACGACCGTTTGCAACGCAACGGGAACAATCGTGAACAAATCAAATCGGAGCATCGCGATAAATAAGCATACCACAGTCATCGAAAAAGCGATAGCCTGAAAATAGCTGGGAAATGTTACAAGATTGATGAAGTAGACAAGATTGACAAGTATCGGAATAAGCGCCCCGATCACAATCAGAAAGGACTGCTTTGAAAAAAAGCCTGAATTCTTAATTGAGAACCGCAGCAGATAGTAAAGGCCAACAATCACAAACGCATAATCGACGATCGTAATCGCATACGCTACAAATCCGCGCACACGCTCGCTGTTTACATTTGAGTACACGATATATACTAAATGATGAAACTCGTTTGTCCAAATCAGGATGGCACTTATAACCGGAATGAGAAACAGCAGGTTGAGCTTCTTGTTGATCTCATAGCCAGATTTTGAGTACGCATATCCAATAAAGAACAGTAAAAACGACAGGAAGCCAATAAAAGAATCAATTAAATTGCTAATCAATATACTTATCGTGATATCATCGCTTTTCCCAATATATTGCTGTATTAACGACACTAAACACCACAAGAAGATATCTAAAATAGCTAGATTGAAATACTTATGGAGCGGCTTTTTATTCTTTATCCGCCACAGAAGAACGAGTAGTATTAACGTCAACAACGTTGACACATGCAGTAGCACAAACGCTATTTCCATGCTTTTCGTCCCCTCCCATTCAGCAATACGCCTTTATAAGGTGCTAATAATATAGTCGATAAGCTCATCGGCATGAGAATTGATGAAGAAGTGCATTGCGTCTTCTAAGACGACCAGTTCTACGCTGGTGAAATATCGCTTCCATTGATGATGACGCGTTTGATAGTTCTTGGTTATCGGATCATTGTCACCGACAAAGAAAGTCAGCGGTGCTTGAATCCTGTCGGGTTTCTTTCTGCCGATCATGTAAAAATACTCGATAAAATGCAATGTATCATGCCGGAAAGCTCTGACTAGATGCTTCATATAAGCGGTATCAGCTTCCATTTCTGCCGGCAAACCGATTTTTTTAAGAACCTTGACAATCTGCTCGTCCGTCCGGAATGCCCACGGCTTGTAAATCCCGCCGTAAAGATTAAGCAGCGCTGGTACGAATAAAGAACCGAGCATAACAGCTTTAGCCGAGCGGCCGGCGCGCTCAAGGAGCCTGGCTGTTTCCGTCGCTAAAGCGATACCGGCGCAATGGCCATAGATTATTACTTCACCTGTAATTGTCGCTTTGATCTCCTCGGCAATTTCCTCAGCCGTATTGTCAAACGGCTGAAGGCTGTCATCACCGCCAAAATCGTGGCCGGGCAGATTGACCGCAAAAATATTCAGTGGCGCATCCTTTTTTAACGCGCTGTTGCTGATATCCCGGTACACCAATGCACTCGCGCCGCCAAACGGAAAACAAACAACACTGCAGTTTGATGGATCGTATTTTTTGGACATGTTAACAAGCAACCCGGCTTTTTTACTATCAGCCATCAGCTTCTCAGCCAACTGTCGGACAGTTGGATGAGTATAGAAATCAATAATATTGATATCCATATCCAAGGAGGCTACAGCCTTAACGGCGCTGAGCGAATCGCCGCCGATTTCAAAGAAATCATCGTCAATGCCGACAGCTGGTAACCCAAGAACACTGGCCCAAGCGCAAGCAAGAAGCTCCTCTGTTGCGTTTCTGGGCAGCACGATGTCCAGTTGGCCTGCTTCAGGCGGTTGGAGACTTGACTTATCTATCTTGCCGCTATTATTGAGTGAAAAAGAATCAACCTGCACGATTTGTGCCGGAATCATATAATCTGGAAGCGAGCCAGATAAAAAGGATTTAAGCTCACTGCTGCTGATGTCTGAATTCGGTTTATAAAACGCACAAATATACACGCCACCGCTACTCGTTTCAAAAGTTGTGACAACAGCCTGCTCAACAGCTTCATGCTTGAGCATTGTACTTTCTATCTCGCCAAGCTCGATCCGATAGCCACGGATCTTAACCTGGCTGTCCACTCTGCCAATGTATTCGATTTCAGCACTTGGCATCATCCTGACGAGATCACCCGTTTTATACAGCTTACCAATTTCATCAAACGGACTATCGATGAACCGTTCATGCGTCAGCTCATCATTGTTTATATAGCCTCTACCTACACAAGCTCCCGCAGCATAGAGTTCCCCAGAAACACCTGTCGGCACAAGGTTTTTGTATTTGTCCAAAACGTATAGTTTCGTCATCGGAATTGCCGACCCAATGTTGCTGAGGCTTGATGCAAAATCCTCCGGTACATCCAGTCTTTTGAGTGTTATCAAAATCGTTGTTTCTGACGGGCCGTAAAGGTTGGTGAACTGCGCATACGGATATCTGTCTTTCATCGGTTTAAGCATTGACGGATTAAGCGCCTCTCCGCCAAGAAAAACGTACCGTGTAAGAAGTTCAGGCTGCGCGGTTTTCAGTTCTAGGTCGATCAGACTATACATTGATCGCGGCGTTTGATTCAACACAGTGACCTTTTCTTCTATTAGAATATTGAGGTATCGCCGTAAATCTCTGGCTGCGTCAGATGCAATTATTACAAGTTTGCCGCTATTAAGGAGCGCACCGTACATCTCCCAGACTGTAAAGTCAAAACAGTACGAGTGGAAAAGCGTCCATACATCATCGGCATTAAAATCAAACGCGAAGTGATCATTAAGCAGCAGCCCCACCAGATTCCGATGCTCGATCATGACGCCCTTGGGCAGTCCTGTTGAGCCGGAGGTGTAGATGATGTACGCCAGATCGGCCGGCGTATTGACCGGATCAAGGTTTGACGCATTTTCATCGTACGATGTTTCATCATCGAGTGCTATCGACGCAACAGATACCTCGGGCATGAGCGATCGCTTGGTCACCAGCAATGCCGCGCCGCTATTTTCCAGCATATACGTGATGCGATCGGCCGGATAGTCCGGATCCATCGGCATATACGCGCCGCCGGCCTTCAGAACACCGAGGATCGCGACGATCATTTCAAACGAGCGGTCGACCAACAACCCGACAACGACGTCCGGGCCGACACCGTTGCGGCGCAGTACGCGCGCGAGACGATTGGCTTTCTCGTTGAGCGTGCCGTACGTCATGATTTCCCCGTCAAGCGATAGCGCCGGCGCATCGGACGCCTCGGCCGCGCGTTCTTCAAAGATTGCGTGGATCGTTTTATCTACAGGGAAATTGGCGTCGGTATCGTTAAATTCCTCAATCAGCTGGCGGCGCTCTGCGTCGGATAGGATGTCGATCTCGTGCAGCCGCTGAGACGGATTGTCTGATATGCGCGCCAGCACATTTGTGAAATGACTGGCAAGCCGCTCAATCGTCTCGGGCTTAAACAGCGCTGTTGCGTATTCGACGTTGATCGTAATCGTATCCCCGTGATCGACAGCTTCAAGCGTCAGATCGAACTTGGACGATCGGTCGTCATACACATCGAACTGCGCTTTAAAATCTGCCGTATTCATCGCGGATAGGTTCATATTCTGCAGCACAAACGTCGTATCAAACAACGGATTACGGCTGGCGTCCCGTCGTGTGACGACGTTTTCGACAAGTCGCTCAAACGGATAGTCCTGATTGTCGTAAACGCTAAGCAGATCGTCGCCGACCTCGGCAAGAAACGCTTTAAACGTTTTCTCGCCCACCGGTTGACTGCGGACTGCCAGCGTATTGACAAACATCCCCATCACACCACGCAGCGCATCGTGCCGGCGCCCCTCGACAGGCGTACCGACGATGACGTCCTCTTGTCCCGTGTACTTAAACAGCAGCACATTGTACGCCGCCAACAGCACCATGAACAACGTCGCATCCGAGTGTGCAGCGAGCGCCTTGAGGCTTTTCGTAACCACAGGGCTCAGGCTGAAATGGTGCTTGGCGCCTGCATAACTATGAAGCGGCTGGCGCGGGAAATCCGTCGGCAGGTCGAGCACGGGGATTTCGCCGGAGAACTTATCCAGCCAGTAAGATTCTTGTTTTTTAAGTTTGCCGGACTGTAAGAACGCGTTGTGCCACGCCGAAAAGTCCTTATACTGAATCGTCAACGGCACAAGCGGCTGCGCGTCATACAGCGACTTGAATTCCTGAATGAAGATATTGATCGACGCACCGTCGGCGATAATATGATGCATGTCGCTCAGCAGCACATACTGCTCGTCGTCCACCCGGACGAGCTTGGCGCGAAACAGCGGTGCAGCACCGAGATCAAACGGACGGACGAAATCGTCCATGAGTTCGGCCGGCGTCATGCCCGGCTGCTCGGCGTACTCAAGACGAAAATCCACATCGTCATGGACGATCTGGACAGGCTCGCCGCTGTGCATCATAAAGCTGGTGCGCAGCGCTTCATGGCGCGCGATGAGCGCGCGCAGAATGCTCTCGAATTTATCAACATTGACCTGGCCGGTGATACAAAGGTATCCCGGTAGGTTGTAGCTGGTACCGACGTTCATCTCGTTGACGATATACAAGCGTTTTTGCGCGGCCGACACGGCGTAGTAATCACTCTTTGGCACACGCGGAATGGCTGCATACGGCTGCCGCGTCATCTTAGCAATATGTTTGGACAACGCGCGGATCGTCTTAAGTGTAAACAAATCGCGCGGTGAGAGCTCGACACCGAACTGTTTATAAATATCCGTGATAATCCGGATAGCACCAAGTGATTCGCCGCCGAGCGCAGCATATTCGTCCAGCACGCCGATGCGCTGAACACCAAGTGTCTTCTGCCAAATCTCAACCAGCGTCTGCTCGTTTTTACCGACGGGCGCCGCGTAGCCGTGTGCCTGCTCGATCGCCGCGCCCGGTGGTGTAAGTGCTTTTCGGTCAGCCTTGCCGCTGGAATTGAGCGGCAGACTGTCGAGAAATACGATCGCGGCCGGAATCATGTAGTCCGGCAGCGCCTTTGCCAGATAGCGCTTGAGTTCGTCGGCTTCGACCGGTGCGTTTGTGACAACAAAGGCCGCCAAATACGCCGGCGCACCGTCCTGCTCAAAATGCTGCACGACGGTGTCACGGACAAGTGGGTGCGCCAGCAGCTTCGATTCAATCTCGCCAAGCTCGATGCGAAAGCCGCGGATTTTGACCTGATTGTCCATACGCCCGAGAAACTCGATGTCACCCATTGGGTACCAGCGTACGCGGTCACCTGTTTTGAACAGGCGCTCCGTCGGGTCAAACGGGTTGATGATAAACTGCTCGTCGGTCTGCTCGGGGTTATTTTGATATCCGCGCGCAACGCCGACGCCGCCGATATACAATTCTCCCGGTATGCCGACGGGCAACAGGTTTCTGTTGCGATCAAAAATATACAGATTGATGTTACTTATCGGCTTGCCGATTGGCACTGATTTTAGAGCCGGCATCGGTGAACACTCGAAATACGAAACCTCGACGGTTGCCTCCGTCGGGCCATACAGGTTCGTCAATGTCGTGCCGTTTGTCTCGTAAAGAAGAGTGTTGAAGGCACCGACCTGGCTGAGCGTCAGCGCTTCACCGCTGGCGAAAACGTTGACGAGCGACTTTAGCCGGTCCGCTTCGCCTCTGCCCTCGACGTAGTTTAAAAACATTGAGAGCATGGACGGCACAAAATGCATCGCCGTCACGCCGTGTTTTTCGACAGCCTTGATAATCGCGCCGGGCTCTTTTTCGTCGCCGGGTCCCAGCAGGTACAGCGAGGCGCCGACGAAAAACCACGAAAACAGCTCCCAGACGGAAACGTCGAAGCAGAATGTCGTCTTCTGCATGATGACACTGTCCGCGTTGAACGGATAGCGCCCGAGCATCCACCAAATACGGTTAACAACGCCCTTTTGCTCGACCATTACGCCCTTCGGGCGACCCGTCGAGCCGGAGGTATAGATCACATACGCCAGATTTTCCGGGCCGCTGAGACGCTCAAGCGCACTCGTGTCGGGATCATAGCTGCCGTCGTCATCCAGCGCGAGGACGCGGCCGTCGAACACGATATCGTCTGCGAGTCCTCTATGTGTTAGCATCAGTTCGGCACCGCTGTTTTCCAGCATGTAGGCGACGCGGTCGGCCGGATAATCTGAGGCGATGGGCATATACGCGCCGCCGGCTTTGAGGATGCCCAGCAGACCGACCATCATGTCTGTCGAGCGTTCTGTCATAATCGCGACGACCTTGTCCGAACCGACGCCGTATTGGCGCAAGCGGCGAGCGAGCGCGTTGGTGCGCTTGTCGAGCGCGGCGTACGACATATTCCCGTCGTCGGTGCTCAGCGCCGCTTTGTCCGGCGTTTTAACCGCCTGCTCCTCAAAAAACGCGCTGAGTGTTTTATCCTGCGGATAATCTGTCGCCGTATTATTGAAGTCGTGTAAAACCGTCAGCTTTTCTTTTTCCGAGAGCATTTCAAGCTTTGATACGGGTTTGGCCGGATTATCCAGCGCATGCCACAACAGACTGATGATATGCGCGTGGATAAATTCAATTTCCTTGACGCTGAAAACATCCGTCAGATAATCGTAGTCGATGATCAGGTTGCCGCCGTCCTCGCGGTCGTTAATGCTGATAACGAGCGACTCGACCTGATAGCCGTTAAAAAGCCACTTACCGACGTAATCCACGTCGGTTTCGTTCTTTTGGAATTTGGCGTTTTGATAATTGAGCACAATATCGAAAAGGCGCGACATATCCGTGTGCGTCTTTTTCAGATACTTAACCAGATAGTTATACGGATATTTCTGGTGCTTCAAGACTTTCGTGTTTTCCCGAAGCATCGCCGCGGCAAACGTCGTAAAATCCATGTTGTCGTCGATGGCAATACGAACAGGCGCAGCAACGCTGACGAACATGCCGGCCGTTTGCTTTTCCTTCGGCCCGGCGCGGTTAAGGGTCGTCGTGCCCAGCACAAGGTCACCCAGACCCCTTACACGATTGATATAGATCGACAGCGCCGCCATAAACAACGTAAAGACGGACAGCTGATTCTCCTGGCTGAACTCGCGCAGCTTGTTGGAGAACTTAACCGGCGTAATAAGTGTTTTACGCTTGGCCTTGATCGACGGCTCGTTCTTGTCTCTTTGCTTTAGCACCGTCGGCTCCGGCAACGTTTGAAATTTACTCTCCCAGTACGCTTTGTCCTTTTCAAACCGCGCCGACTGTTCGTACGCGGCAATGCGTTCCAGATGGTCGATAAACGACGGTGCGGGCTTATCGTCGACAGGCCGTCCGTCAATGATTGCTGAATAGGTGTTGATAAGATACCGCGTATAAAGCCCCATCGTCCACGCGTCGGAGATCAGATGGTGCATTTTCATGTAGTAGCCGCCCTCGGTGTCGCTGATCTTAAACATCGCGCAATAGAAGAGCTGCTCCTCATTGATATCAAAGGGTTGCCGCGTCGTTTGCTCGTCCCAGGCAAAAAGCGCCTTGTTACCGCCGCTTTGACTAAAGTCGAAGAAATCCATCTCAAAGGGCTCGTACGGCGCAATATACTGAGACGCAACGCCATCCTTCTCGGTAATACGAAGGCGCATCGCATCGTTATTCTTAACAAAAAGATTGTGCGCTTGCACAATCGCGTCATATGAGACGTCACCGGTCATACGCAGTGTACCGGCGACAATATTCAAACTTGTACCCGGGTACGCTTTTTCCAAATACCATATGGAGTTTTGCGATTCGGTCAGCGGATACAGGTGGTTACCAGACATCATTACATGCTATCTCCGTGTGATATGTTATTTTACCGGCAAAGCGCGCCCACAGCCCGGCCAACTGGTTTTCGGTTAATATTGTAAATTCACCGCGTGTAAAGCGCTCATCGGCGCAGACAGATACGCGGTAATTATCCTGCGCAAACGTCGTTAAATATCGCGACGGCGGCGGGCACATCGTATCGAGCGTTTTCAGGTCGGACGGCAGCGCTTGCCCCCGATATTTGACCAGCGCTTCTTTTCGTGTCCAGATGCTGAAAAACCGATCATCTTTTTCGGCGCCGGCGCGCTCGTATGCCGCATGCTCCGCAGCATTCAAGATACGCGCCGCGAGTGCGTCGTCTGTCTCGCGTACGCGCTCAATATCGACGCCGACGGGCCGGTCAGACACGGCGGCAATGATGGCGCTTCGCGTATGCGACACATTATAATGGAACCGTTCGTCATTGATGAGATACGGCTTTCCATATTTGCCGATCCCCAAACGAATGTGTGAATAGTCAGCACCTGTTTCCCTGCAAACCAGGCATCGAACCAACGCGTCAGCATAGACACTGATCTTCCTGTCCATCTCAAAACGCAGACGCATGAGGCGCTCGCGTTTGAGCGGCGGCATTGCCGCGAGCATCGGCCAGGTCAGGTCGTTCGCCGACGGTGGGTCAATTTCAACAAAATACAGTTGCTTCATCCTTCGCACCACGATCGTTGCACGTTCAATTTCGGCAAGGTCTTAACCACGCCTATCATCCGGATAATTGTATCATCCATCCCTACTGTTTTCAAGCTGTTTCAACAAAGTTATACAATATATAGTGTCGAATTAACACAACCTAGCACGATTTGTGGATATAGGGGGTTTTCCTCACAAATTTCCCACCTTACCCCTATGAATTTGACACTGAAACTGGTACATAACACCAAAAATGCAGCGACCGCTCATGCCGGTCGCTGCATTTTTGTGTATTTTGACGATGATTATTTTTTTGTTAATCGGCGTTTTTCAGACGGCTTTATCGAAAACCTTGCGGATATCCTCCTTCGATGCGGCCCCCTCATGTATCTTCGTGCCATCGATGTAAAACGTCGGTACGAGGTAGTAGTCGTACTGATTGGCAAGTTTCCGATCCTTATTCTCGTCTATCATGGTGATCTTCAGCTTGCCGTACTGCTCATTCTCCTTTTGAAGCTCGCCGATCATATCGATAGCCCGGCGGCAGTAGGGACACCATTTCGTCATAAACATTGTAATTTCTTTCATATCTCTACCCTCACATGCATTTCTGCTGGTTTGCTTCGTTATAGTATCTATTATACAAAATTCGCCGACAAATTATGTGACAATGTTACACCGTCCGCCGACACCAATCGCTATTTTTCCAGGCTTTTTCTATAAACGTCAAGGTCTTCTTTTACCGCAGGATCCAGCTCGGGATACTGCGGATCAATCTCGCGCAGCGCGGTCAGAATGACTTCCGACAAAATAGCACGCGCGTACCATTTTTTATCGGCCGGCAGCACAAACCACGGATTGCGCTCCGTGGCCGTTTCGTTAATCGCCTTTTCATAAGCCTTCTGGTACGCATCCCAGAACTGGCGCTCGTGCAGATCGTTCTCCGAAAACTTCCAGTTTTTTGACGTATCGTCAATCCGGTCAAGCAGACGTTCTCGCTGCTCGTCTTTGGATACGTGCAGGAAAAACTTAAGGACCGTCACGCCGTTTTCCCACAAGTAGTCCTCGTAGTTTCTTATCTGCCCGTAACGCTCATGGATGACATCATCGTCAGCGCAGCGATCCGGCAGACGCTGATTCTTATACAGCTGATGCACTTTTGCCACAAGCACCTCTTCGTAATACGAGCGGTTGAAGATCGCGATTTTCCCGCGTGACGGCAGGCGTCGTGTCGCGCGCCATAAGTAATCATGCCGGAGTTCTTCTTCCGACGGCTCACGGAAGTTCCACACATTGACGCCCTGCGGGTTCAGGCCCGAAAACACATGCTTAATCGCGCTGTCTTTACCGGCGGCATCCATCGCCTGAAAGATGATCAGAACGGCGCTGCGCCCTTCGGCGTACAGCTTGTCCTGCAGGGCTCTCATTTCTTTGAGATTGTCACGGATGCTCTCCTTCATCTCGCCTTTTGAGTGAAAGCCATCCGTTTCTGACGTGTCAAACTGTTCAATATCAAACTTTTCCTTGCCGGTAAACATATATTGATCCAGCTGCATAACATCACCTCCGCTATATTGTGTTTTAAATATTATACCACGCCTTTGTATAATAAACGATATTGCTCCCAGGCCGTCCGGAAACGGCGCATTGACAGCCGCCCTGCGCCCGACTATAATGAAATCATCCTCCGGCCGCGCGCGGTAGTCGCGTTGACAAAAACAAACGCTAAAAAGTGAGGTACGCCGATGAAGCGGGTTTTAATCGCAGACGACTCAGGCTTTATGCGAGAATCGATGCGCGATATCCTCGAGCACGCGGGTTATAAAGTTATCGGAGAAGCGCTGAACGCCGGGAACGCGGTCGAGCTTTATCGAGCGCTGCGCCCCGACATCGTCATGCTTGACGTATCCATGCCGGACATAAGCGGCATCGAGGCTTTGCGCCAGATCATTGAAATAGACCCGGATGCCGTTGTGATCATGATGACAGTCGTCGGCAAGCCGGATATCGTGCTGGAGTCGCTCAATAACGGCGCACGCAGCTATCTGACAAAACCGTTTGAAGAGGACAGCGTATTACACGCGCTCCAATCGGCGACGAAAAAATAAGCGGCTGAACAAAAGCATAAACTGATTGCAAAATCAGCTGACCTTTGATAGAATACGGATAATTGAATACAGCGTATCAGGTGCCCCTTCGGGGGAGAATAGGGAATCGGAAATAAACCGAGCGGTCCCGCCACTGTAATCGGTGAGCTGCTCCCACATGCCACTGGCCCATCCGGCCGGGAAGGCGGGAGTTGGCGTCGAGCCGTTAGCCAGGAGACCTGCCTGATACTGTTTTAACCCCGCTCCGAGAAAGAGCGTGGCTGAAAAAGGACCATGGTAAAATCCTTAAAGCAGTTTGCTTTAAGGATTTTTTTGTTTTCCGGCAACAATAACAGGAGGCTTTTCGATGAAGATTCTGCAGCAGCTTAAAAGCGATGATAACGCGCTTAAATGCCTCATCGGGTTGGATGACGGCAACTCGGTCGAGGCGCTGTACATGCACGACCAAGACCGCGCTTTGACGTACCACAGCACCGTATGCGTCTCCTCGCAGATTGGATGCAAAATGAACTGCCGTTTCTGTGCAACGGGGTCGCAGGGCTTTGCGCGCAACCTTACCGCCAAGGAGATTGCCGGTCAGGTTACGCTGCTAAACAAGCATCGACGTGCCGGCGGCTACCCGCCGCTCGACGCGGTCGTCTTCGCCGGCATGGGCGAGCCGCTTGACAACTACGTCAATGTGCTGCTGGCAATGGCCCTCATCCGCGATCGCCTGGGCATCAAGCACTTTGAGCTGGCGACCGTCGGCGTTGTGCCTAGGATCGCCAATCTTACTGACGACGTATACGCGTTGGGCGTCAAGCTGCGGCTGAATGTTTCACTGCACGCCGTAACGGACGACGCGCGCACGCAGCTCATCCCTGCCACCAGCGCATGGGGCGTAGACGAAATCGTCGCCGCCGCGGACGACTTTGCGCGGCGCACCGAAACGACGGCACGCATCCGCTATATGCTCATCCGCGGGCTCAACGACAGCGCGGAAGACGCCGAGGCGCTCGTCCGTCTGCTAGGCGGCAAAAAAATCAAGCTGGTTATATCGGCGTATAATGATAATAATATTTCCGGGCTGCACGCGCCGGACGACCTTGAAGTTTTGGAATTTTGTAATAAAATTAAAGGCAGGATCGACTGCGACATTTTCCACAACTTCGGCGCGGGCGTGCTCGGCGGCTGCGGCCAGCTGCGCCGGAACCGTCACGTCTCATAACGATTATCCGGGAGCGACTATATGAATAAAGTTATTTGCGTTTACAGCTCGTCGAGCAACACGATCGACGGCACCTACTTCGACGCCGCGGCGCGTCTTGGGCGCGAAATTGCGCGGCGCGGCGACGTATTTCTCTTCGGCGGCGGCCTGACGGGCTTAATGGGCGAATGCGCGCGCGCCGTCCACCGGCACGGCGGTCACGTCGTCGGGGTAATTCCGAAGGCGCTCAACGAAAAGGGCATCGTCTACGAAGGGTGCGACGAGCTCGTCGTCACGGAAGACATGCGTACGCGAAAAGACGTGATGGATCGCCGGTCCGACGCGTTCATCGCGCTGCCGGGCGGCTTCGGCACGATCGAAGAGGTGATGGAGATCATCACGCTCAAGCAGCTGCGCTATCACAACAAACCGATCGTCGTACTCAACGTCAGCGGCTTCTATGACCATCTGCTCGCCCAGCTCGATAGTATCGTACGGCTCAACTTCGCCAAGGACAGCTGTCTGGATCTGTTTTTCGTCACCGACGACGCGCAGGCCGCGCTCGACTATATCGACACATATGTGCCCGTCGAGGTCTCGGAGCGCTGGATGACCGACGTCCACCCCGCGCCGGATGACACGACGGCACGCAGCGCATCAACATCCGAGCCCGGCGCGTGCTGCAAACTCGAAATATTCATCCCGAAAACGCATCTCGCCGCCCTGCGCGACGCGCTGCGAAGCGTCGACGCCGGTCACGTCGGCAACTACGACAGTTGCTTATCGTACTCCGAAGTGACGGGCTGCTTTCGGCCGCTCCCCGGCAGCGCGCCGTATCTCGGCCAGCAGAATACCGTCGAATGCGCGGAGGAGTACAAGGTCGACGCGCTGTGTCTGCGCAGCCGCGTCGATGAGACGCTCCGGGCCATCAAAAAGGTTCATCCGTACGAGGTGCCCGTCATCAACGTGATCGAACTTTATAAAACCGGCATATAAGTAAACGGGAGCGCTTAGCGCTCCCGTTTTTATTTGTCCGGCATGGCACCGAATTCATCCGGCGCCATATTAAAGTATTCGACACGCAGCGACTCGCCGTCGCCGGTCAGCTTTGATATACACGCGTTCTTCAGCGTCGTGACGCCCGTACCGATCTCGCCGCCCGACAGATGTGATAAAATCGCGTTGAGCGACGCACCGTGTGACACGACGATCACCGTCCGCTCGTCCTCGTCCGCGTGGTGCCGGATGGCTGCCATCAGCCGCTCAATAAGCGGCTCGAACGGTTCAAGGCATGGGTCTTCACCACGCGCATCAAAATCGGCACGATCGGCGTACGTTAGGCCGGAAAGCTTGCCGAAATCGCGCTCGGTCAGCCCCGGCTCGATGACAACGGGCACACCACCTAGCGCGTCGGATATAATCTGCGCCGTGACGCTTGCCCGCTGGAGCGGACTCGTTAGTATTCTGTCGACGCGCACACCGTGAAACGCGGCCGCGCATTCGGCCGACTGCCGCCGGCCCGTCTCGTTGAGCGCGATGTCCTCGGTGCCCTGCAGCTTGCCGAGCTTGTTCCAGTCTGTTTCGCCGTGCCGGATGAGATAAAAAGTCATTTGCAAGAAAGTCCTTTGCCCTGTTATGTTCGCCGCAAAAAACCATCGGCTGTGCCGCCGATGGTTTTTTGCTTTGCGTATGTTTAGCAGATCAATAAACCGTAAATTCGACGTACTCCGTCCAGGAGTAGTTTTGATAGATATCGACGATCATGTAGCACTCCAGCGTGTTGTAGTCGCCAACGTCTTCATAGGTCACAGCGGGCAGCGTGCTGCCGATATAGAGCGTGTCACCGTAATAGTAAACATCGTCGTACTCACCGTCGTAGGTGTAGAAGTCGCAAACATAATCGACCATATCGCCGGTCTCAAACTGCATGTAGCCCTTGCCGACTGTCCCTGCGCCGCCGATTGTTGAGTTGCTCTCCGCCAGACGATAGCCCGCAATGTAGCTCTCGCCGGTCGCGTCGCTCCACTCAAGGATGATTTCAATATAATCGTTATTGTTCAGGACTGCCGGCACGTAGCCGCGATAGATCTTATCGTTCTGTGTCTCGACGATCGCTTCAGCATAGTAGCACACGACCTGCCCGTCAATGGCGACCCACGTATAGTCGCGCCCGAAGTTGAGCAGCAGGTTGCCATAATCGTCTGTTTCAAAGTACTGGTCGCTGCCAAGATCGACGTAGCCGGTGCCGTCGTCAAGCAAAATCTGCATCTCGACGGCGGTGATGAGCTCCCAGTCCTCGTCGGACAACGGCAGATACCACGTCTCGCTGACGTCATCGTAGAGAATCTCAAGCTCCGTGTAATCGATGCTGTCATACGTGTAGCTATCAATGGTGGAGTTGTCGTACCAATCATATACCGAGTAGTCGGTTCCGGCCTGCTCCTCGCCCGTCATCGTTTCCATCAGCGAACGGGATGTTGAAGACTGCTGACCGCCGGCAAGATAATTGACGAACACGTCGTAGAACGCATAGATCTCATCGCCGAAGCCAAATTGGCTGAAGAAGTCCTTGGCATATTCGTATTCCATCAGTCCCGTATACGGGAAGTACATCGATAGGCCGTATACCCCGCTGCGCAGGGTGCTGTCGGAATATTTGACGGCTGTGCTGATCGCGCTGATCAGCTCCTGCTGGCCGTCCATCCCGGAATTGTTGGCAAAATCGACGATGTCAATCAAGTCGTACGACGCGTCGGCAAATGATTTGGTGTTGGCCACTGCCGTCGAGATCAGCTGGAACTGCTGCTCCGCCAGCGATGCAGACGTGTCAGGCATGTACTCACAGAGCATTTCATATACATGCGGCACCTCCCGCAGCTCGACGACGGATAGCGTGGATTCCATCCCGTATTCCTGCGCCTCGGCGTTTTGCTCGATGAAGCTGTCAACAATGGCCGTGCCAAGTTCGACCGTACCGATTCCCGTGTTCGCTCCGAGCGCCGACAGCCATGGCGTATAGTACCAGCCGTATGCCGGCTCCGTCTCCTCCGACGCGACCAGATAATCCGCGAACGGCTCGAGCATATAGGCCGTCTCGATCGTCCCCATCAGGCATGCGTCAAAGCCGACGATGTCAAATTTAATGTTTGTCGCGGCCAGCGCGGCGGCGATGTTTTGTAAAAACAGTGTGCTGTCGGGATACAATTCGTCGCTCCCGTAGCCATACAGCGACCCGCCGCCGTGATCCCATAGGATCAGCTCGTAGCGGTTGGCCGGATAATTATACGAAGCAAAGTTGATAAAGTCGCTCAGCTCCTCGGCATTAAGCATACCGATCGCGCCGCGGTTTTCCAGCTCCCACAGCTGCCCGTCCTGGACGAGCCAGCGCTGCACCTGCCCGTCGGCGATGCCGTCGATATACCAGTCGGTGCAGCCGCCCGTTTCAATGACGACGTTGACGTTGGTGCCGAGCGTCGCGGCTAAGATCTCATTAATATCAATCGAGCCGAAGCCGCCGTCCGACTCGAGATCGGCGCCGCATATGTAGATCATTACCGTCGCGACGTCGGTGCCGTCGCCGTAGATCTGCGTATAGTTGTCACGGACGATGCCGCTATCAGGCGACGCGGTGGTCGGGGCAGGCGTGTTGCCGTTGTCGGACGGATCACCCAGCACGACGTTGCCGCTGGTGCCGGGATCGGTCGGATCGGTCTTCGGCGGGTTGAGGCTCGTCAGAATGAGGATTGGCAGCGTGAACAATAAGACGGCCAGGATGGACAGCCCGACGATTATCCCCGCCTTGCTTTTCTTCTTTGGCGGCGGTGGCGGATAGCCCATATTCGGTGGCGTGTAGCCTGCACTCGGCGGCTGATAGCCTGCACTCGGCGGCGTATAGCCTGTGCTCGGCGGCTGGTAGCCCGTTGAAGCAGTGGCGTTACCCGCGTCCAACGGCGGATTGCCCGCAGACGGCGGCGGCGCGGCGGCCATCGGCGTACCACAGTTTCTGCAGAACTTCGACGGATCAGGGTTGTTGTAACCACAGTTCTTACAAAACATCCTCTTCTCCTTATCTGTATCATGATATTCGACAAAATATCCGATTCTTCCAGACTATTTTACAGTTCTTCCGGCATAAATACAAGCCTGACGGTCTGCGTTCACCGCCTGAACCGCTGTAATTTCCGGCGCACTTAACAGTATATGGTAGACGATGCGTTTTTGTGCGTGTTCGCGCCGTGCTTCAGCCAATGAATCGCTCGCAGAGCGCCTGCGTTGTTAAAAGGCCCATAAACAGCATGCAGTCGCGCTCACTGTTTGACGTCCGACCCGACGTCAGCGCGATAAACCGCGCGACGGCATCGGCGTTGAAAACGCCATATTGCCGGATACTCGCGTCGCTGAGGAAATGGCGCGCCTCGTCGCTTGCCATGATGGCGGCAATGTCGATCGGCGCGCGGTACGGGAACTTCTGCCGGCGCTGGATCGGCTCGGGAACATATTTACGCGCAAGCTGCTTGAGGAGGTACTTCTCGTTCAGTCCACGGATTTTCATCGTATCAGGCAGCCGCGCTGCAAACGTCGCGACGGTCTCGTCCAGGAACGGATACCGGCACTCCACCCCCTGCCCCATCGACACACGGTCGCCTTGAGAACTGAGCAGGTAGTCGGAAAACAGTGTCGCTGTCTCAATCGCCTGCGCACGGGCAAGCGGCGGCCAATTGCATAACCCGTCCGGTAAAAACGGGGACAGTGCATCGGCTGCGCCGTCCGGCGCGTCCATGGCGGCTCGGAAGTCCGGCGCAAAAAACTGTCGGCTGTATTGCCCCAGCCGCCAGCGCGTCTGGTGTGAGGCAAAGCAGTCCGCGTTATCGGCGCTGCCGTAAAAATACCGCAGCCCGCCTGATGGCTGACCGGATAACTGCGGCACAAAGGCGTTGACGCGCCCGTACAGCCGCGGCCGCGCCGTCGACTCCGGCAAACGCGCGGCAAACTGGCGGATCTTGACCTCGCGGAACAGATCGTAGCCGCCGAACAGCTCGTCGGCGCCTTCGCCCGACAAAACAACCTTTATGCCGCTGTCGCGCACGAGCCCGGCCAGTACGTACATCGGGAACGGCCCCGATCGCAGCACCGGCGTTTCCGTATGCCAGACCACCTCGCTCAACAGCGACGGCAGCCGCGCCGACTCGAAGCGCACGCTGCGGTGATTCGTCCCGAGCGCACGCGTGAGCGCCGTCTGGTATGCCGATTCGTCAAAATGCTTATCGTCGAAGGTCAGTGAAAACGTGTTCAGCCGCAGGCCCGTCTCACGCGCCGCGATCGATGTCACCAGCGCCGAATCAAGCCCGCCGCTGACGTAAAACGACACCGGTACGTCGGCGACCATGCGCGCGCGGACCGACTGTATCAGCAGTGCTTCCAGCTGTGCTTCATACGCAGCCGCATCCAGACAGGACGCGTGATCCGGCTGCGATAAATCCGGCGCCCAATAGCGCTGGATGCTGGTTTGTCCGTTTTTGTAAACGAGAAAGCTGCCCGGCGGCAGCTGATGAACGCCCTCAAAGGCGCTCTCATCGCCCAGCGGCGTCCAGTATGTAAAGATGTGCCCGAGCGAGCGCGGTGACAGCACCGGCGAGATCAGCCCGCTTTTGAAGATTGCCTTCGCTTCAGAGCCGAACGCAAAATTTCCTGTGCGCTCCGCATAAAAAAGCGGCTTCTCGCCATAGCGGTCGCGCGCCAGGATGAGCGCCTGTTTGCGCTTGTCCCAAATGGCGATCGCAAATTGACCGCTCAGGCGCTGGAACATATCCAGGCCGTATTCCTCATAAAGATGCGGCAGCACGGCCGTATCCGATTGGTTTTCAAGCCGATGCCCGCACGCCGTCAGCGACGACGCCAGCGCATGGAAGTTGTAGATTTCACCGTTGAAAACGACAATGACGCCGCCGTCCTCACTGGAGGCTGGCTGGCGTCCGTTTTCGGGATCTATGATCGACAAGCGCGCGTGGCCGAGACCGACGATACCGCCGTCGTAGAAGCCCTGATCATCCGGGCCCCTGTAACCGATCGCCTGTACCATCGCACGCAGCGTATCGTCATATGTAGTTTTGCGCCCGTCAAGCAGGCCGACGATTCCGCACATACTGTCTCCCCGCGTTATTACTGGCCGCGTAAACGGCTGCGCATGATTTTCCCGCTCGACGTACGCGGCAGCGACGGCGCGAGCTCAACGATTTGCGGACACTTAAATCCGGGCAGGTTCTTTCTGGCGTATGCCGTGACATCCTCGACGGTAACGCCGTCGCGCACGACGACGACAGCCTTGATGCGCGCGCCGCCCGGCGTTTGCTGCGACACAACGGCCGACTCAATAACGCCGTCCATCGCGTTGAGCACGTCTTCAATCTCCGCCGGGCTGATGCGATGCCCTTGATGCTTAATTTGATCGTCCCGACGGCCTTTGATATAGATATATCCATCCGCGTCGGCCACGGCGAGGTCGCCTGTGTACAGCCAGCCGCCGCAGACGACGCGTGCCGTCTCGTCCGGATTGTTCCAGTAGCCGAGCATGATATTGCCGCCGCGCGCCGTCAGCTCGCCGACGACGCCGGGTGCGGCCAGTGCGCCGTCTTCCGTGACGATACGCAGCTCAACGCCCTCAATGCCGCGGCCGATCGAGCCGGGTTTCTGCGCGAGCATATCGGGCATCAGCGCACTCAGGCGCGCCGACGCCTCCGTCTGCCCGTACATGACGTAAATCTTCAGATGCGGCGCCATGGCACCCAGCCGCGCGATGTCATCGGCGCTTGTACTCTCGCCGGCAAACGTGATGTACCGCAGGCGCTTCAGCCGCTCCGGCGTAAAGGCCGTCAGTCCGAGCAGCGTATGCAGGTACGACCCGACGGTTGAAAAGCCGGTGACGGCGCTGTCGAACAGGTGTTCAACCGTCTTTATCGGAAACGCGGCGTTTCTCTCAAGCACGAGGTGCGCCCCGGCTTTGACATGCGTGAGCAGCAGCGAGTTGCCATACGAATAGGAAAAGCTGATAATCGTCAGCAGTGAATCACTTGGTGTAAGCTTCAGATAAGAAAGGATTGAATCGGTGTTGCAGGCCAGGTTGTCGTGTGAGAGCGTGACGCCCTTGGGCAGCCGCGTCGTCCCGGACGTATACAGGATCAGCGCCGGGCTGCTGCCGCCGTTTACCGGCGCATCCGTTAGCGGTTCGGCGCTTGTCTCAGCATCGACGGTAACGCAGGGCAAGTCCGGAAAGCGCGCCGTTGTCTCTCGTAAACGCGCGGCGGTAACGGCATTGACGACAATCAGCCGCGGCGCTGTTTCGGCAATGATATGCGCGAGCGCGTCCGGCAGGATCTGCCGCCCGACAGGTACGACGATGGCGCCGAGATACAGCGCAGCGAAGTACGCTGCGATATAGTCCTGCGTATTGTCGAGGCTGAGGAGCACACGGTCACCGGCAACCAGCCCGAAATTTCTAAAAACACGGGCAAGCGCGCGCGCCCGAACGTCCATTTGTGCAAACGTGACCGAGCCGTCCGTATCGGACACGCAGATATGGTCCGGATACGCCGCGGCGCTGCTACTCAAAAACGTATAAATGTTCCCCATCCGCCGGCCCTACAGCAGCACGTCGCCGAGCGCGTCGCGCACCTTCTGCGCGATGCCGGCTTCGTCGGAGACATCCAGCTGTCTAAGACCCTCCTCACGCGTGAGGCTGCCGGAACGCACAAGCCCGGCGACCTCCATCGTATACGGATGAAAGCCGTACGCGTGCAGATGCTGCGCGTTGGCATACGCGTTAAGAAGACAGTTGGTGGAGTTGTGATCCGTATCGGCCGGCTTGACCCAGCCAAGAGATTCGACGGTTCGTATAATTTCGTCCGGATTGTATGTATCGAACACCAGCGGATATCCGAGCGACGGTATATGCGCCTTCTGGCTTTCCAGCCAGTCCGGATCGAGAAAGTATTTATCGTAGTCAGCACCGAGATGTTGCCGCACCGGTTCGCGTAGCTGATTTTGGTTGGCGAGCATCATGCGGTAATCGAGCTTGATGACCGGTGCGCGCACGGGCGCTTGTCCGGGTGTCCACCCGAAGACAACGCAGGGGATGCGCCGCAGTATCGCCTCGCGGTACACCGCCGTCTTGACAAATCCGATGCACGACGTACAGATGGCGCTGGCACGCTCGAGCGCCTTTTTCGGGAAAATTTCCTCGCGCACAGCCAGCCGGAACACCTCGGTGAGCTTGTCCGTCGACGGGCGCAGGATGATACTGTCCGTACCAAGCGCGGCGGTGACGTTGCGGATATTCTGATAGCACTGCTCCGTCAAAAAGCCGTTGTCGAAAGTAACGGCCAGAACAGATACGCCGTAGTCCCTGACCAGTTTGTACAGCGCGTAGGAACTGTCCTTGCCGCCGCTGTACGCAAGCACCGCCTGGTACGGCCGGTCGCGGTAAGAATCAAAAAACGCCGACAGCGCTTCGGCCGCCTGCGTGGGGTCTGGGCGCGGCGAGCGGCTCGGCGTCTCGGTGCGGCAGTAGTTGCATACACCGTCGTCTCCGATTTGAACGCTGAATATATTGTCGTTAAGCGTACATTTCGCGCAGGTCTTCAACCGTTCGTCCCCCCGTCTTAAACGCTTGATTTGCCGAGAATATAGCGGCTGACCGCACCGACGCTGTCGAGGTTTTCCGGCAGGATCTCCTCATCCGCCACCGCGATGCCGAAGGTGCTGTCAATAAAATCGATCAGCTCCAGCACACCCAGCGAATCGAGGATGCCATGCTCAAGAAACGATATATCATCCGTCAGTGCCTTCTCGTCAAATCCGAACAGATAGCGTTCCAGTAAAAACGCGCGGATCTGCCCGGCAATTTGTTCATAATTTGGTGTGTTTGCCATCATATTGCCTCATCTGTTTATGTATTTACGAGCGCGCCAAGCTGCCCGGCCTTGTCTAAGAGTTCGCGGCTTCTGTCTCGCAGCGGACGGGCCGGTTTCCCGGCGCAGATCTTCCAGCCCGGGAGGCTGTGCGTCACGAGGCTCATCGCCCCGACGGCCGTACCCTCGCCCAGCGCAGCTCCCGGCAGCAACACCGACGACGCACCGACGATTGCAAACCGCCCGAGTGTAACACGCGCTCTTGTAACGTTTGTCAGCGCCTGCGGCACGGTCGGATTGGTCATGTACTCGCCGGAGTAATCGTCTGATACGGCGTAGATCATCACGTTGCCGGACAGGCCGGAATAATCGTCTAGGACGATACCAGCCGAGTCGTCTTCCCCGCCGACGAGCGCGCAGAATGGTGCGACGTGTACATACGCGCCAAGCGTGACAGCCCCGGATATGAATGCGAAATCGTCAATCCGCGTATGATCGCCGATCGTAATCATCTCCGGCCTGTAAAAGCTTGCCTTGCGGCTGATCAGCACGTCCTTGCCAACCGTTTTCAAGCCAAGCGTTGCCAATTCTTCATACTTATAAAAAGAATCCATACGCACCCGTCCCGCCCTCATGTCGGCGTCAGCCAAAAATTAATCTGTATAAGGTTTACTTCTTGAATGAAAGTATTATACAATATCTTTGGCTTACGCACAATATGATGTAGTAAACAATCGGTAATACAAGTAATTTTTGCCTTTGGAGGGATTAGATGGACTTTTTGAACCAACTATCGGACAGCTCTTTATTCAGTTGGGTCATTTTACCCGCATTGATTTTCATCTCACGTATCTTCGATGTGTCAATTGGAACGCTCCGTATTATATACGTCTCGCGAGGCCGGAAGGTGCTCGCGCCGCTACTGGGGTTTTTCGAGGTGTCGATCTGGCTGCTGGCAATTAGCCAGATCATGCAGAATCTGGACAACGTCGTCTGCTTTCTGGCCTACGCGATCGGCTTCGCGGCCGGTAATCTCGTCGGTATTCTAATCGAGGAAAAGCTCGCCATGGGCACACTGATCGTGCGCATCTTTCTCATTAAGGATGATTGCCGGATGCAGGAGCGTCTATATGAAGAAGGCTTTGGTGTTACCCGGCTGAACGGCCACGGTAAATCCGGTGAGGTAACAATTTTGTTTTCCGTCATTAAGCGCAAGGACATGCGGCGCATCGTAGGTGTGATCGAGCATTGTCAATCGAATGCCTTCTATTCTGTCGAAGAGGCCAAGTCCGTTCGGAAGGGCTATTATCCCTCGAACCCCAGGCCAGTCCCGCGCCGGGCGCTGCGGATTAGCCGGCGCACCAAAATGCGCAAAGGAAAGTAACGCGCCGCGCGGCGGCTATTTACAGCCGCCACGCCGCCGGGAGGAGCGGTATATATGAAAGACAGCCGCAAGTTCGTCCTTGTTTTTATCCTGCTGGCCGCCGTCATCGCACTCGGCGTGGCCGGCTATTCCGTTTTACTGGATGTTGGTTTCGTCGACGCGCTGTACATGACGGCGATCACGATCTCGACTGTCGGCTACGGCGAGATCAGGCCGATGTCGGACCCCGCCAAACTGTTTTCAATCCTGATCATTTTTGCCGGCCTGTCGGTCGTCGGCTACGGTATCACCAGCTTTGTGGCGCTCTTTTTTGAAGGCAGACTCAAAGACGCATGGAGGAAAAAACGTATGGACTCAACAATCAGTCGTCTGACGGGGCATTACATCGTCTGCGGCGCCGGTGACGTCGGCGTCACGGTTATCAAAAATCTAAGTACGAGCGGGGCGCCGTTCGTTGTCATCGAGGAAAACGAAAAGAAAGCCGAGGAACTTGTCGACGGCGGCGTCTTGACCATTGAGGGCGACGCGACGAATGAGGACACGCTTAAAAAAGCCGGCATCGACAAAGCGCGCGGGATCGTGTGTACGCTGAAAACAGATTCCGAAAACGTCTTCACTGTGCTCACGGCCCGCCAGATGAACGCGGAGATCAACATCGTCGCCAAGGCCGTCGAGCCAAGCGCGCACAATAAGCTGATGAAGGCCGGCGCCAACAAGACGATCTCCCCCAGCGAGATCGGCGGACAGCGTATCGCGGCGCATCTGGTGCGCCCGTCTATCGTGTCATTTCTTGACGTGATGACGCGCGCTGGCGATCTGACGCTTGATTTGGAGGAAATCACTATCAATCCGAACTCAGCGCTCGTCGGCCAGTATCTTCACGAAGCAAAAATCCCGGAACGCACGGGGCTGATGATTCTGGCGATTAAAAGCCCGGGAGAGCAATCATTTCGGTTCAATCCCAGCTCAAGCGAATGTCTCGGCAGCGGCGACACAATGGTCGTGCTCGGTACAAAAGAACAAGCCGAGTGCCTGAGCGCCATCGTCAACGCCTAACGGCCTGCTAGTATTCATATCCTAGTACGCAAGGAAGTCTGTATGCACAGCAAAACCCGGCTTTTAAGCCGGGTTTTGTTTTGATAATGTGTCGGGCCGACATGAACACGCCGACTAAACTGCCGTTTACCAGTCGACGACGTCACCAAGCAGTTCAAAGACTATGAAATCCGTAACGTCCGGATATGTACCGTCGCCCATGTCCTGATAGCCGCACATATACAGCCGACCATCGTCGCCATTGTAGAATCGGTAACCGAATCCGTCTTCGTCCATGTATGTGTCACAGTACTCGATATCCATGATCTCATAGTAATACGTTTCGACGCCGTATTCGGATGTGTCGTATTCAATGCTGCATGTCTGATCGGCGAAAAATTCAAGATGCAGCGTGGCGCCCTCAACGTCATCCAGCGTCAGCACACCGTAATCACCGTCAATCTGCGCTGGATTCGTCGCGATGCCCACGCCCGTCCAAGCGCCGCCGAGGTCGATCGTCTGATAGATCGGCTCACTGGACCAAACCGGCGTATTAAACACGCGCCACTCGACCGAATTGCCCGGTGACGGCTGCGATGTCGGCGACGAGGTCTGCCCTGCCGGCGGTTGGCTCGGCGCATTCGTAACAGTATCCGGCGTTGCGGACGGCAACGTTGTAGCCGTGCCCGGCAGCGTGTCATTATTCGTACCACCGGAATCCGTAACAATGCTGCCGCCAACAACAGCGCTGGCGCCTGCCGGTTGCGACGTACTCGGCGGATTAACGCCGTTCCCTGTCCCTGTTTTGGGCTTAAGTAATATGATCGCCAGCACAACACCCAGCACGATGACGACAGCGCCCAGCGCAATCAACGCGATCATCATGCCTTTATTTTTCGGCGGCGGGGCCGCCCCATAAGGCGGCGGTGCATATGTATTCATACCGGGTGATGGTGGGGGTGTATACTGTCCGGCCGGCGGCGGTGCGGCGTTTTGCCCGTTTTCTCCGGCCTCGGCCTGCTGCGCGCCGCAGTTGCTGCAAAACGGACTGTTGTCCGGGATGGATTTACCACAGTTTCTACAAAACATGGCTCGCTCCTTCTCTTTTGTCTTATTTATGCAATCTGATTTATCGCAGCATCCGGCGGCAAATGTTCCTATCCCTTAAGCCGCCTCATGCTGTGCACTTACTGCTAAAATTCCATCTAATACTATCCAGTGCCCGCAGCGAAGTCAAGATTTCTGCGTCAATTTATTTCTATTTACCGCTATATTGAACTTAGAACAGCGTTTAAATTGCCGGCCTTGTTAATCTGCTTATAAGACAGATTTTCTCATTATTCAATTTTAGACTATACTTTTTCTTATGATGTGATAAAATATCTTTATAGCCGGGGCAGCCTGATGACAAATGCACTTGTACGACGAGTCTGCCCAAAACAATAAAATGGGGATTATGCGTTATGAGTAAAGTAAGAAGCATGGAGGAGGCCCTTGACGCGCTTCGAGACGGCCAGTCGGTCATGATCGGCGGCTTTCTGGCAGCGGGGACGCCGGAGGCGCTCGTTGACGGCCTGATCAACAAAGGCGTCGGCAACTTAACGGTCATCGGCAACGACACGGGCTTCGTCGACCGGGGTATCGGCCGGCTTGTTGTGTCCGGTCAAATCAAGAAAGCCATCGTCTCGCACATCGGCACAAACAAGGAGACAGGCCGCAAGATGACGGCCGGCGAGATGGACGTCGAGCTTGTCCCGCAGGGCACGCTGGCCGAGCGCGTACGCGCCGGCGGCGCCGGTCTTGGCGGTATCCTGACGCCGACGGGCGTCGGCACGATCGTCGAGGAGGGCAAGCAAAAGCTCGAGATCGACGGTAAGACGTATCTGCTGGAGCTGCCGCTGCGCGCGGACGTCGCGCTACTGCTGGCACACAAGGCCGACACGAGCGGCAATCTCGTTTACCGCCGCTCCTCCCGCAATTTCAACCCTCTGATGGCCATGGCCGCCGATCTCGTGATCGTGCTGGCGGAAGAAATCGTCGATGTCGGCGAACTGGACCCGGACGAAATCGTAACGCCCGGCGTACTTGTCGACATGATCGTCAAGGCTTGAAGGAGGCGCTGAACTATGTCTGAAATTCGTGAACGCATTGTTAAACGCGTCGCCGGCTTTTTCCAAGACGGCGATCTGGTCAATCTCGGCATCGGTATGCCGACGATGGTGGCCAATTATATACCGGAAAACATCAACGTGCTGCTGCAGTCGGAAAACGGCTTCATCGGCATCGGGCCGAGCCCTGAGGCCGGCCAGGAGGACAAAGACGTCGTCAACGCGGGCGGCATGCCGGTGACCATCGTCACGGGCGGCGCGTGCTTCGACAGCGCGACGAGCTTTGCGCTCATCCGCGGCGGCCACGTCGCTGCGACGGTACTCGGCGCGCTCGAGGTCGACGAACAGGGCAACCTCGCCAACTGGATCGTCCCGGGCAAGCTGGTGCCGGGCATGGGCGGCGCGATGGATCTCGTCGTCGGCGCCAACAAGGTCATCATCGCCATGGAGCACACGACGAAGGACGGCTCGCCGAAGATCCTCAAAAGCTGCACCCTGCCGCTGACGGCGGTCAACGAGGTCGACTACATCGTCACCGAACTGGGGATGATGGAGGTCACGCCGGACGGGATCGTCCTGCGCGAGCTGGCAGAGGGCGTCTCCGTCGAGGACATCCAGGCGAAGACACAGGCCACGCTCATCCTCCCCGACGTCATCGGCGTCATGTAACGCACCGAAACGATTACATCAACCAACGCCATCAAAAAGCCACCCGAATGGGTGGCTTTTTTGCGTGGGTGATATATTACACGTTGTCGGCCTCAATGCCTTCCGTGACGATGAGCCCCCACGTTAGGGCGCGCCCAAAGCTGTTGCCGTTGAGCAGGAGCGGATAGTCTACGCCGTAGAACCCACCCGCCGCGTTGCCGACGGCGTAGAGCCCCGGAATCGGTGCGCGGTCGGCGTCAAGCACGCGCAGGCGCGTATCCGTCAGCGCACCGCCGAACACGTCAAGCAGGGATGCGCCCCATTTGACCGCGTAAAACGGCGGCTCGGTGATCGACGTGAGCATTTCCGACCGCTTGCCGAAGTCGACGTCATCACCCATTTCGTATAGCTCGTTATACCGCGCAACGGTTGCTTTCAGGTTGTCAACCGGCAAGCCGGTCTTTTCAGCCAGTTCATCGAGCGTGTCGGCGCGCCAGGCGCATTTACCGAGCTCGACCAGCTGCTCGATGGACTCGCGCAGCCCGCAGTCGGGCGACCATTTGTCACCCCAATTGGCAATGTTCAGCGGCATGACGGCCTGCCCGCCCGAGATGTCGAAACGCGCACCGAAATCGTCGAGCCATTTGCCGTCCATGATCGTATACGCCGTGTCGCCGCCCGGCTGAGACAACACACGGATGGACTTCGCCTGCGTCCACGTATCCTCGTTCATGAAGCGCTTACCGAGCGCATTGACAAACAGGAAGTAAAGCGAATAATACGACGCGTCGTCGTCGCGCCGCCCGTGCAGACTGAGCGCCCAGCTCGGATCGTCGAACGCGGCGCCCGCCCAATAGGCCATTTTGTGCCCGTCACCGGTGTTGTTGCCTTTGGGCCAGTACCGCGCGTTCGACGCGCGCAGCGCGAGCGGGCAGAACGCCTCGAGCATCTCCGGGTCGCCCTCAATGTCGCCGGAGGCGAGCAGGACGCCCTTTTTACCGACGAAGCGCACATACGTGCCGTCATCTTCCCTTTTGGCGATAAACGAGACGACGCGGCCCGTATCGTCTTTCTCAAACTGCTCGGCGCGAATCGGGCGGACGATTTTACCGCCGCCCTCAAGGAGTGTGCGCTCCAGCACCTCGACGACGAGCATGCCACCGAAGTTATTTTTATACGTCTCGTAACCCGGCTTTTGCGTGATGACATGCGTGCCGGGGTACTCGTGAAAGACGGGGCCCTTGTAGTAGCCGGTGTAGATTGTCGCGTCAACAGCGTCGCCGGCTTGATCCATGAACCAGTCAAACGCTTCGCCGCTGCGGTTGATGTACAGCCACAAGAGCTCCTCGCTTGCGCGGCTGCCGGTGATCATCATCCAGTCGCGCGCAAACTTCTTTTTATCGATCGTAATGCCGAGGCGGCGCATGACGGACGAATCGAGCACCCCGACGTGTGCCGCGCGCCCGAGCAGGTTTGGGAACCGGTCAGCGACAGCGACGGTCAGGCCCTTCTGGATGCACCGCGCGCCGGCAGCGAGACCGGAGATGCCGCCCCCGACGATCGCGACGTCGGCCTCGATCGTCTCAGTGATTTGTTGTTCCGGTATTTTTTGCGGCGGCGTTTCCCACGTCCAGCCGCGTTTCGGTGATTGATTACTATACGGTTTACGATTCATGATGCTCCTCCCGCTGGCTTAAACGTAGCGCGCAGCTTCAAACGCCGACCAGACGGCGTCGCGCACGTCACCGGACTGGCTGCAGTCGCCGATGATGGTAAAATTCGTCGGCGGGCAGCAGTCATAGAATTTCAGCGCCGCGTCACGCCGCGGCTTCATGCCGACAGCCATCAGCACCGTATTGGCGGCGATCTCGCGCCGCTCACCCGTATCGACGTTCTCCGCGACGACGGCATCGTCTCCGATCTCCAAGAGCTGCCAGCCGAGCAGACGCGTGACGCCGTGTTCGCGGGATAAGCTCAGCAGGTCGGGGCCTGCGCCCGTGCGCATGAGGTCGACTTCTTTTGCCATCTCCAGAACGGTGACGGTCTTGCCGTCCATCGCCAGGTTGATCGACGCTTCCGTCCCGACGGACGAGCCGCCGACGATGACGACAGTATCACCGCATTCCACACGGCCGTTCTCGGCGTCGGGCGCCCAATGGACGTGCGGCTTGTCGGCGCCGGACAGTCTCGGCAGAATCGGATCGGCGCCGAGTGCGGCGATGATCGTGTCGAATTTTTGCGGCGCGAGCAGCGCGGGCGTCGCTTCGGTATTCAGCAGGATACGCGCGCCGCAGTTTGCCGCGAAATCTTCCATGTAGTGCAGGTAATCGGTCAGATCCTGCTTGAACGGTGCGGCGACGGCGTCACGCACATGGCCGCCGATTTGCCCTGATTTCTCGTAAAACGTGACGTCGTGCCCGCGCTGGAGCAGCCATTTGACGGACTCGACACCGGCCGGTCCGCCGCCGATGACGGCGACCTTCTTCTTCACCGCGGCAACGGGGAGTTTGCCATCCGGATATTCCTTGAACCGGCCCCAGATCGCGTTGACGGAGCACAGCTTTGTCGTATGTGGGCTGGCCATTCGGAAGCACCGGCAACGCAGGCACGGCATGTGCGCCCACTCGCGCCCCTCGGCATACTTGCGCGGTATGTCGTAGTCGGCGTGCAGCGCACGGTTCATCGCCACGAAGTCGGCCTTGCCGGATGCGATGATCTCCTCGGCCTGCGCGACGTCCTTGATCGAGCCGACCGTAGAAACGAGCAGGTCTGGATACGCCTTTTTCACGTCGGCAGCAAAATGCACGTTGTACTGTTGATCCATCGTGTAGTTTTGCAGCATGAATCGCATCCAGTACGGCTCGCCCCACAAGTCATGAATGCCGGAGGATACGTGCAGGATGTCGATCTTGTCTTTTATGTACTGGATAAACTCGAGCGTCTCCGGAAAATGCATCTGCTCTGGATGGCACTCGTCGGCGGAGATGCGGTATTCGATGACGAAGTCCTCGCCGACAGCCTCACGCACGGCATCGAGGATTTCGACGGCGAAGCGAGCGCGGTTTTCCAGCGAGCCGCCGTATTCGTCGGTACGCTTGTTAAAGTAGCTGCTGGCGAATTGTGCAATCAGGTTGCCGTGCGCGCCGTGCACCATGCACATTTTCATCCCGGCTTCTTTGCAATAACGCGCCGCCGTCGCGTACTTTTCGACCGTCTCGCGGATTTTTTCTTTTGTCATTTCGATCGTCGCGTACGGCGCGCGGCCGAGCTGCTTGGCCCGATTGATTTCCGCTGTCGTCACGTACGACGACGCGCTGTATGGTGCATGGCCGATCGCTTCGAAGGCGGTGTCCTTGCCGTTGTGCGTAAGCTCGAGTGAGCCGTGCGCGCCGTAGCTCTCACACATTTCCGCAAAATATTTGAGCGGCTGGACGCACGCCGGATCGCTCAGCTGCAGCTGGCGCGGCTCGTCACAGCTCTCGGTGATGTCGATGGTTGCGTTGCCGACGCTACAGATGGCAACACCGCCGCGTGCGTACTGACGGAAGTAGCTGACAAAATCGTCGGTGACGAATCCGTTGTCATCGGCGGAGAAGAAGCAGCCGGGCGGCGCTTGCTCGAGCCTGTTTTTGAACAAGACCCCGCGTATAACAATCGGGCTGAACACATGTGAATACTTTGATGACATGGCGTTAACCTTTCTCATACTCTTTTTTCTTCATTAAACAACGTATGGTCTGGCCTGTCAACAAAGCGCCCCCGGTCAAGGAACGTGCCCGGGCGCAAATATCGTGACTGGAAAGTTTAAAAAATAAAAAACCACCCCTTAGGGGTGGTTTTTACGCATTGGCGATCAGGATGCCTGGATTTAGGTCCGACGAGAGCCAGCCGAGCAGTGTCAGCAGCGTCGATTCCGACACGGCTATGCAGCCGGACGTCGCTTTGTCGCCGCAGTGGATGAAGATCGCCGATCCGGCGCCCGACACAACATCAGGCGGTCGGTTGTACCCAACGGACAGTGCGTAGGCATAGCTGCTGACATTGACCGACAAATCTTCCGCGCTCGTCCAGTCCTTGCTATCCGTGCCCTCAACCCATTGATTGTAATACGCGGACGATGGGTCATCGACCCAATAGCTGTCCGGCGTGATGGCACGGTAAACCATGCCCGTCGGCGGCTTGGCATTGTTACCGAATGCAAATTCAAGTGCGAACAGACCAGCCGGCGTCTTATCGTCGCCCTCCTTTTTGTTCGTACTGATGCCCTGCCGTCCGACCCAGCCGCCAAGGTACGCTGCGGATTCATTGAGCACCCACAGACCGTCAGCCGTTCGGTCGTAGCCGTAAATTGTCGCAGACGATCCGGTCGCCGCAACGAGCAGGAGCTGCGAATACGATATATCCTCGAACGACAGCCCCGCATCGCCGACCAGCCGCGTCAAAAGCGGCGGCTGCGCCAACTGCGCCGGTTCCAGTGATGGGCTCGGCGACGGTGACGGACTTGGTGATGGGGTTAGGCTCGGTGACGGGCTTGGGCTTGGTGACGGTTCAGCCGACGGTGACCGTGACGGCTCGGGCGACATCGGGCTGACTGAAGCCTCAGTCGGTTCCGGCACGAGGCTCACCGACGGTTCCGGCGCGGGGCTCGCCGACGGTGACAACGATGGTGTCGGTGCCTCAATGATCATGCTCGGCGACACTGTCGGCATCTGACTCTGATACACCTTCTCGATCGATGCGCAGGCACTTAAAGTCAGGAGCAGAACTGCTGCTGTAAACAGCGCAAAAAAACGTTTCATACTACACCGCCTTCTTTTTCGGCGCGGGCGGCGCCATCATTTTGTCACCGGCGATCGTTTTGAGCATCAGCAGATGGACGCTGACCGCAGCGCCGATAACAAGTAAAACAGCGCGAACCCCCCAACTGTCAACGAGCAGCATCGACACGCCAAGCGTCCCCCATAAGAACACCAGCGAGATGATTTTCGCGCGCTTCAAGACGGCCTTATATGTTATGTAGTTATAAATATAGGTGCCGAAGACACGATGGCCGATCAGCCAATCGTACAGCCGTTTAGAGCTGCGCATGTAGCAAAATGCCGTCAGCAGTAAAAACGGGGTCGTCGGCAAAACCGGTACGAAAACACCGATGATACCGAGCGCCAGCGCAGCGCTGCCCGCAATAATATACAGGATTTTTTTGACAGCTGACGGCATGCGTGATCCTTTCTTCCGGCTAAGGGCAGCGGTTGCCGCCCTTAGCCCGCTGTGGTTTGTGTGATGACGCTGTTAGTTCAAATCAAAACGGTCGGCGTTCATGACTTTATTCCACGCGCTGACGAAATCCGCTTCAAATTTTTCCTGCGCGTCGTCCTGCGCATAGACTTCACTAAGTGCGCGCAGCTGCGAGTTTGAGCCGAATACGAGATCAACACGCGTCGCCGTCCATTTGACGTTGCCCGTTGCGCGGTCCCGTCCGGTAAAGATGTCACTGTCGTTCTTTGAAGGCATCCACGCCGTATCCATGTCGAGCACGTTGATGAAGAAGTCGCGCGTGAGCGTCCCGGGCGTATCGGTGAACACGCCGTGCGTCGCGCCGCTACAATTCGCGCCGAGCACGCGCAGCCCGCCGACGAGGGCTGTCATTTCCGGGGCAGTAAGACCTAAAAGCTGCGCCTTGTCAACAAGCATATCCTCTGCCGACACGGCGTACTGTTTCTTTTGATAGTTCCGGAAGCCGTCCGCCCTCGGTTCCAGTACCGCAAAGGACTCGGCATCCGTCTGCTCGGCTGTGGCGTCCGTACGCCCCGGCGTAAACGGAACGCGCACGCTGCGTCCGGCGTTTTGCGCGGCCTTTTCAATACCTGCCGCGCCGCCGAGCACAATCAGATCGGCCATCGATACCTTTTTGCCGCCGGTCGCTGTATCGTTAAACTCTTTTTGAATGGCGGCGTATACATCAAGCACCGTTTTCAGTTCGATCGGCTGATTGACGTCCCAGTCCTTTTGCGGCGCGAGGCGGATGCGCGCGCCGTTGGCGCCGCCGCGCTTGTCCGAGCCGCGGAACGTCGACGCCGACGCCCACGCCGTCGTGACGAGCTGCCCGACCGTCAGGCCCGACGCCAGTATTTTTTCTTTCAGCTCCGCGACGTCGCTCTCGTCAATCATTTTATAGTCGGCTGCCGGCACGGGATCCTGCCAGATAAGGTCTTCGTCCGGCGCGTCCGCGCCGAGGTAGCGCGATTTCGGGCCCATGTCGCGGTGCGTAAGCTTAAACCACGCGCGGGCGAACGCGTCTTCAAATTCGGCAGGATTTTCAAGAAAATGCTTGGCGATCGGCGCATAGACCGGGTCGTACCGCAGCGACATGTCCGCCGTGGTCATCATCGGACGGTGCTTGACCGTCGGATCGTGCGCGTCGACGACCATGTCCTCGTCCTCAACGTCCTTGGCAAGCCACTGATTGGCGCCGGCCGGACTTTTTGTCAATTCAAATTCGTATTTGAACAGCGTTTTAAGGTAGCCCATATCAAAGGTTGTGGGCCTAGCTTTCCACGCGCCCTCAATACCGCTGCCGATCGTATCACCGGCCATGCCTTTGCCAAAGCTGCTTTTCCAGCCCAGCCCCATCTCTTCGATGGGCGCGGCCTCCGGCTCAGGGCCGACGTGCGTCGCGGGGCCGGCGCCGTGGCACTTGCCGAACGTGTGCCCGCCGGCGACAAGCGCGACGGTTTCGTAGTCGTTCATGGCCATGCGCTTGAATGTCTCGCGCACGTCAATGCCGGACGCTTCCGGGTCGGGGACGCCGTTCGGGCCCTCGGGATTGACGTAGATGAGGCCCATCTGCACGGCGGCCAGCGGATTGTCGAGGTCGCGCTCACCGCTGTAGCGCTCGTCGCCGAGCCAGTCTTTTTCCTGTCCCCAGTTCACGTCCTCCTGAGGCTCCCAGACATCCTCGCGCCCGCCGGCAAACCCGAACGTTTTAAGTCCCATCGACTCGAGCGCGCACGTACCGGCCAAGATCATCAGATCGGCCCATGAAATCTTGTTGCCGTATTTTTTCTTGATCGGCCATAAGAGCCGCCGTGCTTTATCAAGGTTGACGTTATCCGGCCAGCTGTTGAGCGGCGCGAAGCGCTGCGTGCCGTCACCGGCGCCGCCTCGGCCGTCACCCATGCGATATGTACCGGCACTATGCCACGCCATGCGGATAAAAAACGGGCCGTAGTGGCCATAGTCGGCCGGCCACCAGGGCTTCGAGTCGGTCATCAGATCGTACAGATCCTGCTTGATCGCCTTGAGGTCGAGTGCGTTAAACGCCGCGGCATAGTCGAAATCCGTGTCCATCGGATTGCCCTTGACGGGGTTTTGATGGAGTATCTTTAAATTAAGCTGGTTGGGCCACCAGTCGGCGTTTTTCATGCCGCCGCTCGCGGTCGGATTGGCCATCTTGCCTGTCACAGGGCATTTGCTCGCTTCCTGCATAGAACTGCCTCCTTTCGGTTGTACCGGCTGATTATCTTCAGTGTTTCAGCTCTTTTCAGCTGCGCTTCTACTGTCTTGATCTGCCGATGTTTCATTACACTTATATTCTGATTATATGACAGCATCCAACGCCCTGCAACTCGGAATCTGTTAATATGACATTAATCTGCATAATATCTGGATTGGGGCATACAGTTATGCTATCCATGCTTGAAATCCGGGCGCGGAAACTATATAGTATCCCTAACAATACACGAGGCATCGGTCAGCTTTATTCAGACCAGCCCGAAATGGAGGATATACTATGGAGAACCTTAAAGGAAAAACGGCCATTGTCACCGGCAGCGCCAGCGGCATCGGCCTCGGCATCGCCAAAGCCTGCGGCCACGCCGGCATGAACGTCGTCATCGCCGACATGCGCCAGAGCGCCATCGACGAGGTCTTGCCGTTTTTCAAAGAAAAGGGCTGGCCGGTACACGGCATCCAGCTTGATGTCACCAACCGCGAGGCATACGCCAAGGCCGCCGACGAGGTTGAGAAGGTCTTCGGCAACATCCACGTTCTGATCAACAACGCCGGCGTCGAAGCCCCGATGGGCGGCGTGTGGAAAAACTCATTTAAAGACTGCGACTTTATCGTCGGCGTCAATATCACAGGCGTGCTCAACGGCATCATCACCGTTCTGCCCCGCATCCTCAAGCACGGTGAGGGCGGACACGTCGTCACAACCGCCTCGCAGTCTGGTTTGACGGTCGTCCCCGGCGGCTCCTTGTATAACATGACAAAAGCCGCTGTCATCACTTTAATGGAGACACTTGCCACGGATCTTGCAGACACAAACGTCGGCGCGTCAGCCTTCTGCCCCGGTCCTGTGCACGGCAACCTGAAAAACACCTCAAAAGAAGTGCGTCCGGCGCACCTGCAAAACGAGCCCGCAGCCGATGCGGCGCCTAACGGCAGCCCTCTTGCACACCTGAGCGAGGAAGAACTCAAGGACATACTCGCAAAGATGGAAGAAATGACGATGTCTGCCGAAGAAGTCGGCGAGCGCGTCATCCGCGGCATTAAGCGCGGCGACTTATATATCGTGACGCACACCGAGTTCAAAAAGGTCGTAAAGGCTAAAATGGAATCCATTATGCGCTCTTATCCCGATCAGCCGGTCAATCCCGAATTTTATAACGCTTTCAGTTTCCTGACGAACACGGCGACGTATGATAAACAGACGACGCCCGGCGCACCCGACTGGGAAAAATATTGGTAAACACAAACATTAATAGGAGGATATAATATGTCAGCACCAAATTTCTTCGACGTCTGGGGCAAGGAGTCCCCAAAAACCCTTGACGCTTTCATGGGCTTTGCCGGCACTGTCCAGAATAACGTCGGTCTGGACGAAAAGACATTCCAGCTCGTGTACATCGCCCTGCAGGCGCAAAACGGCGCTGTTGGTTCTGTCGCCGGGCATACGGCATTTGCCAAAAAAGCCGGTGCAACGCGTGAGGAAGTCATGGGCGCCGTACTCACGACGCTGATGCTCGGCATCAACGGTACGGCCGACTGCCTCGTCGCGGCGCTTGAGGCGTACGATAACGCGCCGGCATAATTTCAGCATACTATCGATCACTGATTATAAAAACCCGCCCTTTTCGGGGCGGGTTTTTATTGCCATGACATATTTAGCCGATGGTCAGATCCGCTCATAAAGATCGCCGGAATGCCCCGATATGCTGTACGTCCGGCGCCCTAGTCGGCCGCGATCTCTGCCGTTTTCCGCTCGGCCTGCTTTTTCCTGTATGCGGCAACGAGCGGCGGAACGGCATATCGCTTAATCGCCGCAATAATCAGCGTAATGACAATCGCCGTGATCACCACAAGCGGGATAAAAAGAACCGCGTCTTTCCAGCTGAGGTAGCTTGGCTTGAATCCGGCGCTTACGCCGCCCGTGCCGTCGAGAAATTGATATAAGCCCTTAGCAAATCCAGGCTGTCGCGCCAGCGGCATCAGCTTCATTTTCAGCCCGTTAAGCAGCGATAGGTACACGTTAACCATCGGCAGATGGCACAGATACATGGTCAACGTGATGCTGCCTGCCAGCTTCCAGAGTTTGCCGAGCTTACTGAGCGCCCGGGACAGTAACGTCACATTCAAAAACGCCAGCAGTACGATAATCAGGATATACGGGATGCGCCGGTAGTTGTCCAGCCCCACCGGCTGCCAGAACGTGAGCGTAATGAACCGATAAATCGAATAGACCTCCAGCAGCGACAGGATAACGACCCAGATCGTACCGAGGTTTTTCTTGGAGAGGTATTCGTATAAGTAAAAAATCGACACGCCGAAGCTCATCTCGGCCAGCGCGCGGATCATTCCGGCATTCAAAAAGCCCATCGGGATGAAAAAATCCAGTGTCGTGTCGGCGTTCAGTGCGAAAAAAGTATACAGCAATATACCGCCGACCGGCGCGAGGAACTTGACGAGATCGTAGTTTTTATAGATGAGAAATGTGTAGATGTACCCAGCCAGCAGAAGCGCCGTCAGAAACCACATCGGAACGATCGGCGCCATGCCGTCCATATATCCGAATGGTGTCCCGACCATCAGCAGGAACTCCCACTCGGTATTCTGGAGCATTTCCAGCTTTGTTGTTCCCTGCATCACCGGCGTCACGACGATCCATAGGATCATCACGGCGACGATGACCGGGTAAATCGCTTTGAGCTTCTTCTTGACAAAATCGAGGGCGTACGCCTGCGCTTCTTTAACTGACAGCGGTACTGTCCGTCCGGCCAGGTTGCGTTTGGCGGACATCGCCATCGTAAAACCGGCCAGAATAAAAAAGAATTCGACGGCGCTTGAGCCGGACGGCAATACGCCCCGCTTCATGAAGTAGATTTCCAGATGGAACAGGCATACAAGCGCGGTGAACGCGAATCGCCAAAACTCGACGGTCATGACTTTTGGTTTTCTCGGTTGTACAAGGGTATATGGTATTGAGCTCAATTATGTATCCTCCTTGCGTCTGTTTTCAATTAGTTTTATACCCTATGATAACACACAGATTTTTTGTCGGAAAGCACTAAGCATTAGCGATTCTATTGGCGTCGGAGCCGCGTTTTTCGTCATACCAAACAGACGTTTCGTCATTTTAAACATAAATCAGCGCCGTCAATCGCATTTTCTTGCTTTTCGTTTTATCCTGATGTAAACTGATTCAGGCAATTCTTGGAGCGCATATTATTGGCTCTTTTTATTCGGTTTTTCCATAGCGTCTTGTTCATATAACATGACCGTTTCGAATAGCGGAGCGCCCACGCCGACGTGGTGTTGGGTGGCGCTAGGCTCATTAACTGATAACGGCCGGCACGGTATTGACAACATAGACAAGCAATTGTTCTTCCATGTTATTCAATAACTGCATCCGGCCTTACATATACAGGAGGTGTCGCTGAAAAGAATAGAGTCTATTCAAAATAAATGCTTATTGAATGATGGAGGAAGAAGAATGTTAAAAGGTAACCTTAAGAAGCTGTTTTCCCTCGTTGCGCTCGTTCTCGTCGCACTTTTTGCGCTCAGCGCCTGTGCGCCGAAAACGACCGATACCTCTCCCGACACCTCTCCCGATGCGATGACCGAATTTAAGATCGGCGTGAACACCTGGGGCTCCGGCGTCCCGATCCTTGACATGTTCGGTGACAACGCCCAGAACACACTTCAAATGCTCGGCTGCACGGTCGATCGCGCCAGCGACGACTTCACCGCCGAAAAAGAACTGACAAACGTCCAGAACTTTATCTCGGCCGGCGCGCAGGGCATTGCGCTGCAAGCGGCTGCTGTTTCGACACTGCCGCAAATGGCCAGCGTCTGTGCAGATGCCGAGGTACCGTTTGTGCTGTTTACCTTCATCGGTGCTGACGAAGACCGCGACGTAATCTCCGAAAACAACGCTTTCTACGCTGGCGCTGTCGACGCCGACATGATTACCGACGGCATGAAGGTCGCCGAAATGGCATACGCCGACGGCTGCCGCACGGCTGTCCTCATCGGCGGCAACATCGGCGACAACAATATGGACCAGCGCTCCGACGGCTTCCGCGAGAAGTTTGAAGAGCTCGGCGGCACCGTGCTTGACGAAGCCCGCTGCACCGATCCGTCCGAAACCCTGACCAAAGCGGAAGACATGCTTTCCGCGAACATGGAAGTCGATTGTATCTACGCCATGGTCGCCGACTATGTCTACGGTTCGATCGAAGCGATCGATAACCTTAGTATTGCTGACAGCATCAACGTTTACCTGTCCTGCGTCGACAAAGGTTCTGCCGAGTACATAAAGGAAGGCCGGATCGCCGGCGGTAACGACGGCATTACGCTTGCCAGCTACATCGGCCCGACACTGCTGCTCAACTACCTCGACGGTCATCAGATCCTCGACGAAAACGGCAATCCGCCGCGCTTGCAGACAATCCCGTTCGCCGTCACCGCGGAGAACGTTGACGATTACATGGCCACCTTCACCACCGAAGGCGTCAGCCCCGTCACGGACGAAGTGCTCAAGAGCCTGTGCTATCGCTACAACCCTGACGTGACTTACCAGACGTACGTCGAGCTGATCACGAGCGGCTTGTCTCTTGAAGCCATCGTTGAAGCACACGCCTAACGAAAACGCGTTGTTAGATTTTGAACGACACGTTCTCAGAAGCAAGAATTAAAAGCTGGAACAGCCTGCCTGAAAGGCAGGCTGTTCCAGCTCAAACAACAGGCTTTGTTAATCAGAGTTTACGAGAGAAACAGAGGTGATTGACTCTTGCAAGCGCAGCAGCTTAAAAAAACAGCAGCGGGCGATCAGCCCGTTCATTCCGCTGTTTTTATCCTGATCTTCTTCGGCGTGATTGCCGTGATTATGGTCACGGCCCATCTTTTGACCGGCGGCAGATTCATGACAGGACAAAATCTGGGGGTCATCGTATCCCATACTGTATACCCCACGTTTATCGCCTGGGGGATTTGCTTTTTATTCGCCTGCGGATACACAGATTTGTCGATCGGCGGCGTCGTCGTGCTCGGCTCGTTTGCCGCCGGCATTTTCGGCAACTACTTTGGATATATCGGCGTTATTCTCGGCGGCCTCGTCGTCGGAACACTGCTCATATTTGTCAACTTCAATATTTTTGCGTTTACGAAAATCCCCTCGTGGATTGCCGGTATCAGTCTGGCGATGATCTACGAGGCCGTTGCCGTCTTCTTAAAGGTCGGTAAAGCCACAAAGCCGCTCATCGATACGGAGCTTTCGCGGGATACCCGTCTGCTCGGGCAGCTGCCGCTGAGCATTATTCTGCTCGGCGTCGGTCTAATCGTCGTCTACTTTATATATAACAGGACGACCATCGGCCTGAATATCCGCGCTATCGGCGGTAACGCACATGTCTCCAAAGCACTCGGCATCAATGTTCTGCGTACGCTCTTATGGGTCGGCCTGATTGCAGGTCTGCTGATCGGCGTGGCATCATTCATACAAGAAAGCTACGCCGGGCGCACAACAGTCAAAACCGGCCTGACAAGCATCTTTGTCATCTTCCAGCCGCTGGCGATCGTACTGCTTGCACAAATCTTGCAAAAGCGTATCAACATTATTATCGCCATACCGCTTTGCGCGTTTATCATCTATGCGGTATTCAATCTGCTGACGCTTCTCGGTGTACCGTCCGGCACGCTGCAGGAAACGTTCCTCGGTCTGTTTTTAATCGTGTTCGGTATCCTCGGGCAGCGGGACGTAAAGGGGGTCGTGAAATGAGCGCGAACGATACGATCCTCGAAATCCGTGGCCTCAATAAGTATTTCGGGCCCACGCACGCCAATAAAAACATTGATTTCACTGTCAAGCGCGGCGAAATCAAGGGTCTGATCGGCGAAAACGGCTCCGGAAAATCAACGCTCATCTCCCAGATCGCCGGGCTATACCGCCACGACAGCGGCACCATGCTGCTCGACGGCGAAGCGTATAATCCGCACAGCCCGCTCGACGCCAACAACCGCAAGATCTCAATGGTTATGCAGGAGCTGGGCGTCATCGGGAACCTGCCTGCCGGCGTCAATGTGTTCCTTGGCCGGACGAGCCAGTTTACGAAAAACGGCGTCGTGAGCCTCAAAGCGCTCAACAAAGCCGCGGTTGAAATTTTCAAAACATGGGGCCTGCCTAAGGTGCCGGTCGGTAAGCTTACCGACGGTATGATGATCGAAACACGCAAAATGATTGAGCTTGCGCGTGCGCTGTCGGTCGATCCCGACATTCTGCTGCTCGACGAGATCACCCAGTCGCTGTCGATGAACAACCGCCAACGGCTCTACGACCTGCTTAAAAAGCTCAAGGAGATGGGCCGGAGCGTCATCGTCATCACGCACGACGTTGAAGAGCTTATCGAGATCACCGATTCCATCACTGTTTTACGCGATGGCGACGTCGTCGGCGACGTCGACTCACGCAGCACCACACCGGACGAGATCAAGCGTATGATGGTCGGCCGCGAGATCAGCGGCGACTACTACCGCGCCGACATGAAGCCCGACTTTACCGACGACGTTGTGCTTAGCGTCGACAGCCTGTCCGTCGCGGGCGAGATCGACAACATCTCGTTCGACGTGCACGCCGGCGAGATCCTCGGCTTTTGCGGTCTGAGCGACTCCGGCATTCACTCGGTCGGCAAGGCCGTCTATGGTCTGTCGAAAAGGTCGGCTGGTGTCGTACATCTAAAAACAAAGGACCTGCACATTAAATCGGCCACACAGGCCATGCGTAACGACGTCGCCTATGTCCCAAAAGACCGCGACAACGAGGCGCTGATGATCCACGCGAGCATCCTGGACAATTTCGCGCTCCCGTCACTCGACGAACTTAAGAGCGGCGCTGGTTATCTCGCGCCAGGCAAGCTGCGTAAGCTCGCCGACAAGATGAAAGAGCAGCTGAGCGTGAAATGTGTGGATATTTATCAGACGATGGACGCATTGTCCGGCGGCAACAAGCAAAAGGTCAATCTCGGCCGGTGGCTCGCGAAGGATCTCAAGCTGCTCGTGCTTGACTGCCCGACCCGCGGCGTCGACGTCGGCGTCAAGGCGTACATTTACGCGCTGATGAAGCAGGCCAAGAAGGACAAGATCGCCATCATCCTCATTTCCGACGAACTCACCGAGGTGCTCGGCATGTCCGACCGGCTCATCGTCATGAAAGACGGCCGGGCAACGAAGGTCATCGAGCGCGGCGAGGACTTCACCGAGCAATCTGTGATAGGGGTGATGATATGATAAAGAACAGTAAAATCCGTTTGCAGGATCTCGTACCGTTCATCGCCTTTGTTGTGATCTTTGTGTTTTTCGCAATAACCAGCAAAGGGCGACTGCTCTCGCCGTATAATCTGCACCTCATTCTCGATCAGTCGATGATCACGATTCTCGTCGGCTGCGGTGTCTTGTTCGTCGTCGCGCAGGGCAGCATCGACTTGTCCGTCGGCGTCAACCTCGCCCTGTCCGGCGTTGTAGGAACATGGGTCGCACAGGCGACCGGGGTCGGCATCCTTCTTATCCCTGTCACACTCATCATCGGCCTGATCGTCGGGCTGTTCAACGGCGTCATCGTCAGTAAGTTTAAAGTGCCCTCGTTTATGCTGACGATCGCAATGCTCATCGGCGTGCGCGGTGTCGTCAACTATATCCAGACGTTTATCGGCGTCGAGTACATCCCCGACTCGCTGCGCATTTTGAACGAGCCGATCGTCAAGATCCCGCTGTTCATCGTGCTCGTGCTTATTGCAGCATACGTGTTTGAGTTCACGAAGACCGGCCGTTACAGCCGCGCGATCGGCGAAAACGAGACGACGGCCAAATTTGTCGGCGTGCCGGTCACAAAGATGAAAATCGTCGTATTTGCGGTCGCCGGCCTGATGGCCGCGTTCGGCGCAATCTTTTCGATTGCCACGCTCGGCGGCACGAGCATGCAGATGGGCGTGTTTGTCGAGATGAAGGTCGCTATGGCCATCTTCTTCGGCGGCGTGCTCGTTACCGGCGGCACCTCGGCGAAAATTTACAAGGTCGTGCTCGGCTCCCTGTCGATCACGCTGATTGTCAACGGGCTTGCGCTCATCGGCATGTCGGAAAGCCAGATTTCAGAATCCGTCGAGGGTGTGCTGCTGCTCGTAATCCTCTTCCTGACGATTCTCGCCAGCCGACGCGACCGTCGTGTGGTTAAAGACGCCTCGTGTGACATCGTCGACGTACCGCCTGCTGAAAAGACAGAAACGTCCGAAACCTGATAGACTAAGTAAAACGTCAACAGTCCCGCCTATGATAGGCGGGACTGTTTTTTACTTTGCAGGTCGTTTATACCAGCCCGAGCAGCCGGCACACCGCCGCAACGATAAAACACACGAACACACCGGCTGCTGTCGGTATGAGCACGGACGCCAGTGTCCATTTAGCGCTTTTCGTCTCCTTGCCGATCGTCCAGCACGTCGTGCCGCACGGCCAGTGCAGCAGCGTGAAGAGCATCACGCAAACCGCCGTCACCCACGTCCAGCCATGTGCGATAAACAGCGCATGCAGGTCGCCGAGGCTTGCCAGTTCTGTCAGTGAGCCGGACGCCATGTAGCTCATAATAAGAATCGGCACGATGATTTCGTTCGCCGGAAAGCCAAGGATAAACGCGAGCACGATGAAGCCGTCCATCCCCAATAGACGTCCAAACGGATCCAGAAATCCGGCGCATATGTTAAGCAGGCTCACCCCGCCCGACTGAATATTCGCCATCGCCCAGATCACAAGTCCGGCTGGCGCGGCGACGGCAGCGGCGCGCCCGAGCACGAACAGCGTCCTGTCAAGGATCGAGCGCACAATCACCCGCCCGATTTGCGGTCTGCGGTACGGCGGCAGCTCCAGATTAAACGACGACGGCAGCCCTTTGAGGATTGTTTTGGACAAGAGCTTTGACACAAGCACCGTCGCCGTGACGCCAAGTACGATGACGCCGGTCAGCATCAGCGTCGACACAAGGGAGCCGAACGCACCGAGCACGCCGCCGGCAAAAAACATCGTAATGATGGCGATGAGCGTCGGAAAACGACCGTTGCAGGGCACGAAATTGTTGGTAAGGATGGCGATCAGCCGTTCGCGCGGTGAGTCGATGATGCGGCAGCCGACAACACCGGCGGCGTTACAGCCAAACCCCATACACATCGTCAGTGCCTGCTTGCCGTGGGCACACGCGCGGCGGAAGAAATTATCAAGATTGAACGCGATGCGCGGCAGATAGCCTGAATCCTCCAGCAGCGTGAACAGCGGGAAGAATATTGCCATTGGCGGCAGCATCACGGATACGACCCATGCGAGCGTTCGGTACATACCGTCGACGATGAGCCCGCGCACCCAGTCGGGCGCGCTGAGCCAGACGAACAGCGCGCCGAGCCGCCCTTCAACCCAAAACAACCCGTCGGCCAAGAGGGCGGACGGATAGTTCGCGCCCGTGATTGTCAGCCAGAACACGCCGAACAGCAACGCAATCATGATCGGGATACCGGTACGTTTGGACGTGAGCAGTTTATCGAGCCGTCGATCTCGCGCGGTATAATCCCGGTCGCCGTACGACACGACGTCCCGCGCGATCGTTTCGCCCGCTTCGACGAGCGTTGTGACAAGTGCGTCGCGCAGTTTTTCACGCGTCAGTCCGGCGTCGGTAAGAACGCCCTCCGCCGCTGCAATCGCCTGCGCGACGGTGTCGGCTTGCCGTATATCACGTCCGAGCTGCACGCCAAGCGTATCGAACAGATCGTCGGCGCCCTCCAGCAGCCGAAGCGACAGCCAGCGCGCGTTGATAATATCGCCGGTTTCGTCGGCAACGGCCGGCGCGAGAATCGAGACGGCTGTTTCAATCGCTTTCGGATACGTCACACGGTATGGTACGCGCGGCAACGCGTCCGACGCGACCGATACCGCCGCGTCAATCAGCGCATCAAGCCCGTCCCCGTGCCGCGCGTTTGTCCCGACGACGGGAATGCCGAGCGAGACGGCCAAGCAGTCAAGGTCAATGCTGATCTTTTTTTTAGCCGCCTCATCCATCAGGTTAACGCACAAAACGGCGCGCCCGGTTATTTCAATCGTCTGCAAAACCAGATTAAGATTGCGCTCCAGGCACGTCGCATCGGCGACGAGGATGACAGCGTCCGCGTCACCAAAGCAGATGACGTCACGCGCAAGCGTCTCCTCGACGGAGCTGGCCAGCAGCGAATACGTCCCGGGCAAATCGACGAGCACGATGTCCGTATCCTCACGGCGCAGACGCCCCTGCGCCGTTGAAACAGTCTTGCCCGGCCAGTTGCCTGTGTGCTGATTAAGGCCGGTGAGGCTATTGAAGACGGTGCTTTTGCCGACGTTGGGGTTACCGGCCAGCGCCACAATGCGCTCGCCGGACTTCCCCCTGCCGATATGTAAAGCGCTGGACTCGGCGCGTGTTGAGGCATGAATCTGGCCCATAGATGATGTCTCCTTATAGTTAGTACGCTAGCCCGGCGGCACGAGATGCGCTATGTAATCCGACACCGCGTTGCTGGGTCGTTTACAGTGAAACAAGGATTGCGCTGGATACGTCGGCCCGCAATGCGATAACAGCGCCACGTATAAAATACGCGACGGGATTGCCAGACGGGCTCGTGTATAGCGGCACAATCTGTGTGCCGTCGGTCAGGCCCAAATCGAGCAAACGCCGCCGCGTATCGCCGTCGCTGAGCAAGCGTGCCACCTTTGCTTTTCGGCCCATCGGCAGCTCGCTGAGCGGGATTTGTCCGTTCATGTTTTCCTCCTATGTATCGGCGCTTCACGCAGCGCCGCATAAAATGCTACCCGATGCTAATATATGGCCGCGGTGTTAAAACTGTGACGTACGGGATTGTCTCTTGTGTAATTCCCCTGCGTGTATTACAATTCATAGTAAATAAAATTCGGCGGTGAACTCATGTTTCAAGATATCCAGCCTCATGCGCTACATATTGAATTTGAACTCAAACAGCCCAAAGACAGCGATTACCTTCTCATCGCCGGTAAAGACGGCATTTTAGTGGACGAGTGCAGCGGCGCTGCGACGCTGCCGACCGTCGGCGACGCGATAGCGCGGCTCGGCACGTCCGACCGGCTTATATACCTGCTGTCGGTCGACGAAACGGCGTTTTTCCTCCACCTTGACGCCGTCGCGGCGCCGGACGGCTTTACGTATCGCCCGATCATGGCCTGCCGGGATATGTCGCCGGCGCACATGGCTTTTGCCGCCGCAACAGCGGCACATCTGGGCGGCTGGTACGATACACACCGCTTCTGCGGCCGCTGCGCGACAGCGTTCGTCCACCATGAGCGCGAGCGCGCGCTCCTGTGTCCGGCCTGCGGTCATGTCGAGTACCCGCGCATCTCCCCCGTCGTTATCGTCGCCATTACCGACGGTAACCGCCTGCTTTTAACGAAGTACGCGCGCGGGTACGATCGGTACGCGCTCGTGGCCGGTTTCGTCGAAGTTGGCGAGACACTTGAGGACGCCGTCCGGCGTGAGGTGCTCGAGGAGGTCGGATTGCACGTTAAAAATATCCGCTACTTCAAAAGTCAGCCGTGGGCGTTCTCCGGTTCGCTGCTGGCCGGCTTTTTCGCCGACCTCGACGGCAGTGACGATGTACACGTCGATGAATACGAGCTGTCGGAGGGCACTTGGTTTGACCGGGATCACATCCCGCCCGGAGAGTCAACGATGAGCCTGACGCAAACGATGATCGAGGCGTTCCGCAACGGTGAAGGGCCGTGATAAGGGTCCGTATCCTGCCGTGAAGTCGTAGGCGTTTAAAAAACGCTGCTTCTTCAAGATTTGAACGTCCATTGAACATCCACCGTCGATTTTGACAGAAATTTGGGCAATTCGACCACATTCAGGTCGACATAATTATATATTATTAACGCTTTCACTTTTCAGGAAGGCCTTGACGCCACTAAAATTTTGTGATACGATCACATACACTCCAGAGAAAACTAAATATGTTTACAATATGTAAATAGCAAACTTACTGAAAAGTAAGGACGCAAAGCTATAGGGTCTAAGGTTTACTATGACTGCCAGCTGCCATTATTGAGTTAATCGTCATACTCTGAATGATGATTGTTCCCTATTGGTGCGTCCAATAGGGAATTTTGCGTTTTCTGGACTATTTTTACAGCGTATTCGTGAAGCTTTTCATCCGGCGTCCAACCGCCGTCGGCAACGATTGAGGTCGAAACATGAATGTTTTATCTGCTCTGATCTGGGGCGCGGCAGGATTAGCCGCAGGATGGTTTATCCCGCAGCTGGCGCAAAAGATCATGCACCTTAAAGAATATCCCGACGACGGGCGGCCGATCCGCTTATGGCATAAGATCGTTTGCCTGCTCGTGAGTGGCGGATGTCTGGCCATACTCGGCGGACTGTCGCAGCAGCTCCTGCAAATCATATTGCTGGCCTTTATCGTTATTGCCGCGCTGACGGTCACCGTCATTGATCTGCGTGTACGCCGCATCCCGAATGAGTCGGTCGCGCTGATTGCCGTTGTCGGCCTCACGCTCCACATCACCGTCTATGGTCTGTCGTCTTTGATTCCTGCACTGCTTTCGATGGCTGCCGTGATGATCCTCTTCATCGTTCTCGGCGTCGCGCTGGGGCTTGAAACGATCGGCGCAGGCGATGTAAAGCTCGCCGGTGCAATCGGCCTCGTCCTCGGCTGGCCATACGTCATATACGGCATGCTCGCCATGAGCGCATTACTGCTCGTCTTCAGCATCGGCGGGATGCTCACAAAAAAGATCACATTTAAGAGCATGGTCGCGTTTGCACCATTCTTAATGGGCGGTACACTTGTCGCCGTCATCGCCTCCGTCGCCGGTGGCTGAGCCGTCGGCACACATTACATTGTATTTAAGGCGCTATGCCTTGAATAATACAAAAAATCAGTTAAGCCAATAACTTATAGGGGGTTATTAACATGAAGAAGATTATGAATTGGCTCAAGAAGGAAGAAAGCGGACAGGGTATGGTCGAATACGGTCTGATCATTGCCGGTATTGCCATCGTCGTGGTCGGTGCCATTTTCCTGCTCGGCGACGACATCGCAGGTATGTTCAACAGCGTCGGCGATGCACTGACCAGTGCATCTGCATCAGCTGCCGCATAGATCGAATACCATCTCCGAAGCAGGGCCCCAGCCCAAAGCTCGGGGCCCTGCTTACCCGCACCTTAGGAGGTCTGCGTTATGAGATGGAAAAATGAAAAAGGGCAGTCAATCGTTGAATTCGCCATTATACTGCCGATTCTGATTTTGCTGCTCAGCGCTATTATTGATTTTGGCTGGCTGTATAACGGCGTCATCGCTACCAATAACGCCGTTCGGGAAGCCGCTCGGTACACCAGCATCCATATTTACGACAGCAGCATCGACGACGATCTTGCTGCCGCACGCGCCATTGTTTTGGCCGAAGCCGTACAGCTGCCGGCCGACGGTACGACTGTCACGCTCACCTTTGTCGACGTCGATACAGACGGTATCAACGAATCCGTCAAAATCAGTGCCGAAGCATCTGTGGATCTTTTGACAGGCGTCACGTCGACGCTGCTTGGCAGAAGCTCCATCAATGTCTCTGCCTCCAGCATCATGAAAATCGAAAATTAGACCGATCTCGGTCTTCCCATACACAGCCGGCCTATGCCGGCTTGCAGCGTCCGCGCTGAGACACGAGGGGACTTGCAAACTATGAAAAAAGTCAAATTAATTGCGATCATTATGGCCGTCGTGACGGCCGGCGCGCTGTTTTACTTTCTCAATCAGAAAAATAATACCGCCGTTGAGCCGATCGCGCGGACCGACGTCGTTGTTGCCGCTGTTGACATCGCGGCCAATACGACGATTACCGAGGAGATGCTTCGCGTCGCGTCTCTGCCGGTCGAGGCCGTACAGCCGCTGACGTTCTCGCAAACGACGCTCGCGCTGGGTATGACGACGCGCGCGCAGATCTTTGAGGGCGAACAAGTCTCCGGCGCGCGGCTTGTCGAGGTCGGTTCGACATCGTCCGGTGCTCTTGCCTATGTTGTGACGCCCGGTATGCGCGCAATTACAATCGGCGTCAACGATACCTCCAGCCTGAAATTTATGGTTCGGCCCGGTGATCATGTCGATCTGATTGCGCTGGTGCCTATTGAGCGTGAAACCGTCGACGATATGGGTCAGCCCGTCACAAAGACGGAAACGACCGCCATGCTGCTATTACAAAATACACTCGTGCTCGCCGTCGATCGCATGCTTCAGGAAACGGGCGCCGACAGCTTCACAACAATGACGCTTGAGGTGACGCCCGTAGAAACGCTGAAGATTAGCCTGGCCGAAAACCGCGGCCTTTTACGCGCGGCACTGCGTTCACCGCTCGACAACGAGATCGTCGAGATGGATGTGTTTACGATTACGGATTTAGCCGATCAATACGCCGTCAATTGATAAAGTAAGCCAAAAAATTAACAAGTAGCACAACCGTTCAGTGAGAGAAACGGAGCCCACAATGAAAATTAACGTATTGCTTGTCAGCAAGCTTGAGAGCACGCTGGCGAATATGAGGCAATTCATCACCGATGAAGACATCGCCATCGTCGGCGAATCCTCCGGCGGCTCAAAAGCGCTGGACAAAATTGAAAATCTGTCACCCGACATTCTCGTCATGGCACTTGGCGCCGGCGATATGGACGTGCTCAACCTGACCGAGCGCATCCTGCTGCACCGTCCGCGTACGTTCGTCGTGCTGCTGCTCGAGCAGATGAGCCTGGACCTGATTCAGCAGGCCACGCGCATCGGTGCGCACAACATCACGGAGTTCCCAACGTCGGAAAAGCTGTTTGCCGAGTACCTGAAAACAGTCTACACCAGCGAAACGGCCCGTTTGCAGGCACTCAACGAAAAGACGAGCCTGTCCTGGATGTCGCGTGTAATTACCGTCTTCGGTTCCAAGGGCGGCTTGGGCAAAACAACGATTGCCACAAACCTTGCCGTCCGTCTGGCTGCTCAGAACAAAAAGGTCGCACTCATCGATCTCGACTTGCAATTCGGCGACGTGCATGTGTTTTTAGACATCGAGCCGAAAGACACGATCGCCGAGCTCGTGCAGGAGGTCTACACACCGAATATCGACACAGTCCGCAGCTATATGGTCGTGCACTCGAGCGGCGTGCACGTACTCTGCGCGCCTAAAAGCCCCGAGTATGCCGATGTCATTTCAGCCGAGAAGGTACAGAACCTGATCGGCCTTCTGCGCTCGTATTATGACTTTGTTATTATTGACACGCCACCGACCTTTAACGACATCACGCTCACCGCGATTGAATGCTCGGCGACAGTTTTATTTGTCACCGGGCTTGACGTGTCGATCCTGAAGAACTCCCGATTGTCGATGTCGATTCTTGAATCGCTGCAGCAGCTGGACAAGATTAAGGTGCTGGTCAACCGCGCTGTCGAGATCAACACGATCACGCTGGCAGACGTGCAGAAGATCCTCAACCGGCCGATCTGGGCGCAAATCCCCAGCGACTATAAAATCGCCGTTTCCGCGCTCAACCGCGGCGTCCCGTTCGTCACGCTCACGCCGAAAGCCAAGCTCAGCCAGTCGCTGATGGGCATCGCCGAGCTGCTCGTGACCGGTAATGATGATTACGATATCCAGAAGCTCAGCCCCAAAGACCAAAAGAAACTGATGAAAACATCGCGGCGTAAATCAGCCGCCATGTTTTAACAGCAGTCGTCAGGACGGAGGCGTATATCTATATGAATCTACTTGAACGACTTGAACAAACAAAAGCGCCGGCTGAAGCCGACGTACCGTCCGACAGCGTCGGCGGCAGAACGATTGTCAGTACGAAGCAGCAGGACGAATACGCCGAGCTTAAAAAAACGCTGCACGCCGATTTGATTGAGCTACTGGGCGGCGAATCCTCCGACGGTGGAGAGCCGCAGGAGGCGCATGTTTTAAAAACGCTCGACGCACTCGTCGTCTCCCGCGGCGTTAACATAACCCGCAGCGACCGCACGCGTCTGGTCCGCGATATCTATAACGACGTGCTCGGCCTTGGCCCGCTTGAGCCGCTTCTTGAGGACGATGACATCTCCGAAATTATGGTCAACGGCCCCAAGTATGTGTACATTGAGCGCAAGGGTAAAATCGAGCTGTCCAACGTTACGTTCAAGAACGACGAGCACGTTTCCAACGTCATCCAGCGCATCGTCAGCTCCATCGGCCGCCGGATCGACGAATCAAGCCCGATGGTTGACGCGCGCCTCAGTGACGGTTCGCGCGTGAATGTGATCATCCCGCCGCTGGCTCTTAACGGCCCGACGATCACGATCCGAAAATTCTCTGCAAACCCGCTTCAAGTCTCCGACCTGATACGCTTTCAGTCGGCGTCACCGAAGATGATGTCGTTTCTGGACGCGTGCGTTAAGGGTCGGCTGAATATGATCGTTTCGGGCGGTACCGGCAGCGGTAAAACAACGCTTTTAAGCATCCTGTCCAGCTACATCCCCGACAACGAGCGCATCGTTACCATTGAGGACGCCGCCGAGCTGCAGCTGCGTCAGGACCATGTCGTCACGCTCGAAAGCCGGCCGCCTAACATCGAGGGCGCCGGCGAGATTACCATTCGCGACCTTGTGCGCAACTCCCTGCGTATGCGCCCCGACCGTATTGTCGTCGGTGAGGTGCGTTCGGGCGAAACACTCGACATGCTTCAGGCCATGAACACCGGTCACGACGGCTCTTTGACAACAGGGCACGCCAACTCCCCGCGCGATATGCTCTCGCGCTTGGAGACAATGGTGCTCATGTCCGGCATGGACCTTCCCGTCAAAGCCATCCGTGAGCAGATCGCCTCCGCGCTCGACGTTATCGTCCAGCAGGCGCGCATGAAGGACGGCTCCCGCAAGATCACGAACATCACCGAGGTCGTCGGCATGGAAGGCGAGACGATCACGCTGCAGGACATCTACGTTTATAAGCCCGAAGGGCTCAACGCCATGGGTATGCTCAAAGGTAGTTTCGCGGCCACAGGCATCCGCCCGAGCTTTACTGAAAAGATTGCCTCGGCCGGTGTGCTCGTGCGCAACGAGTGGTTTTCATAGTGAGGCGCTTATGATTATTTGGCTAGTACCGCTCCTCGGTGCCGTCACCGTTTTTCTGGTGATCAGCTCATTTTTCAGTGGCGAGGACGACAAAAAAAAGGTCCGTCGACGGCTGTACGGCCTGTCGGCGCAGCGCGACATTGACCAGATCCACACGGATGTCATGCGCGAAAAACGCAACGATCAAAAAAAAGAAAAAAGCAGCCTTATCAGCAAGAAGTTTGAAAACCATCTGCTTGCTTCCGGTATCAAACTGACCGGCAAAGAGTACCTGCTCGCGTGGATCAGCACGACGCTGATCCCTGTGCTCGTGTTGTCGCTTGCCGGTAAAAACTTCATCTCAGTGCTCGGCGCCGGGATCATCGGCTTTATCATCCCGCCGTTTCTTGTGCAACGCGCGCAAAAAAAGCGCCAGCAGCTGTTCAACTCGCAGCTGAGCGACGCCCTGATCGTCATGGGCAACTGTATCAAATCCGGCTACTCGTTCCAGCAGGCCATGGAAAGCGTCGCCAAGGACATGCAGCCACCGATTTCCAACGAATTTTCGATCGTTCTGCGCGAGATGCGCTTCGGCGTGGGTCTGGAAAAGTCACTTAATCACATGGTCGAACGCACACATAATCCCGACCTGAGTCTGCTCGTTTCAGCTGTTATCACCTCCAGTCAGGTCGGCGCAAACCTGACCGACATCCTCGACAATATTTCCGCCACGATCAAAGACCGTATTAAGATCCGCGACGAGGTACGCGTGCTAACAGCGCAGGGCCGCATGTCCGGTATTATTATCGGGCTTCTGCCGGTGGCCATCGCGCTGATGCTGATGGTCATGAACCCGGACTTTATCGGCGCATTCTTCGATAGCGCAATCGGTAAAATCATGCTGACTGTCGGCGTGTTTCTCGAGATTATCGGCTTTCTGGCCGTACGCAAGGTCGTCGACATTAAATACTAGACGGCGAAAGGAGATCGGACATGGCATTCATTATTGCAGCAATGCTCGGCATCACGATCTATCTGCTCGTCTTGATGGTTGGACATAGCAGCGGGATGTACCGCGATTCGGTCAGGCGCCGGCTTGACGTTGTCGGCGGAACGAAGAATAAGACCTTCGTCGTCGATGAAGACATTTCAAAACCGCTCAGCGAGAGGATTTTCAAGCCTCTGATCAAATCAGCCGCCACACGGATGTCGCGCCGCAATAAAAACGACGACGACGCCATCGCAACAGAAAATCCTCGGCTGGCCAAACTTAAAAAAATGCTCAAGCAAGCCGGTCTCGGCCTGAGTGCTGCCGAATTCAAGCTTATACGGATGCTCGTTGTCATCGGCGCAGGTGTTGTGTTGGGCGTCTTTGCACTGCTGCTCGGCGGCGACATGAGTCTGATGCTGCTGGCTATGATAGCAGGTTTGTTTGTCGGCTTTACCGGCGTGCGTTTTTACCTGACCCGCGCGATCACGAAGCGGCGCACACTGATGGAACGGCAACTGCCGGACGTGCTCGATCTGCTCAGTGTGAGCGTTGAAGCCGGTCTTGGCTTCGAGCAGGCAATCAACCACATCACCGCAGGGATGGACGGCCCGCTCATCGACGAGCTTGTCGTCACCTACCGCGAAATGACAATGGGCCGCGCCCGGCGCGACGCGTTAGTCCTGCTCGGTGAGCGGTGCGATCTTGAGGAAATGAAAACGTTTGTCGGCGCGATCGTGCAGGCCACACAACTGGGTATTTCGATTAAAAACGTGCTGCGCGCGCAAGCCTATGCCATGCGCCAGTCCCGAAAATCTAAGGTCCAGGAAAAAGCAATGAAGGTTTCAATCAAAATGCTTTTCCCAATGGTTGCGTTCATCTTCCCCGTCATTTTCATCATCTTGCTCGGCCCTGCCGTCGTTAATGTTATCAACGTGTTCAGCGGCAGCTGAAGCCGCGAATCTGGAGGCCTGTATGACCGTTTACTGCAACGACCAAATGATCGCCGGCAACGTCCGGTACGCTAAAAGTTTCTTTCAACGGCTTGTCGGCCTAATGGGCAAAAAATCACTTGGTGCGTCTGAGGGACTGCTGTTGGCAACAAACGCCGTGCATTGTTTTTTCATGCGCTTTCCGATTGACGTTGTTTACTTATCAAGAGATCACCGCGTACTCGACACCCAGACCCTCGCGCCCTGGCGCGTCGGCCGGCTGGTACCGAAAACACATTTTGTATTAGAGCTGGGTGCCGGCCAGGCCGCTGCTGTGGCAGCCGGAGATACCCTCGAAATTAGTAATATTGAACTGTAAAGGAGTGCTAGTCATGGGTGACAATACAAGCACCAGTCTCGTCAACACGCTGCGCCAGCGGTCCGTTGAAGAAGATCTGAGCCACTGTTTGAAAGGCTCGGTCGGCGGCTACACGAAGAAATCCGTCACCGAGTATGTTTCGGCGCTGCGACGCCAGCAGCTAAGCTACGCGGAAACCTTCAACCGTAACATGCAGACGGTTTTAGACGAAAAAGAGGAACTTAAAAAGGAAACAAGCCGGCTGAATAAAAAAATCGCGCGGCTTGAATCGGAATACAAGGCGCTGACGGACAGTATGCGAGTCGACAACCTTGAGCAGGCCGACGCGACGCTTGAAGACATCCCGGCGCTCAAGGACGCCATCGCAGCGCTCACGGCGGAAAATGACCGCCTCAATGCCGAAGCGCGCACGCTGGACAGCACGATCAAGAACCAGCAGCAGGCGCTGAGCGAAAAGGACGAGCAGATCAGCGAAGCCGAGCGTCAGACGCGCAATCAGATGGAACTGCTCACTTTAGAGAAAAAAGAAACCGTCAACCTCCGCACGCAGGTCGCCCAGGAGGCACGGTATACGGAAGAGCTCGAAGCGGAAATCGCGCGTTTGAAGAATCTACTCTCGGAGGATCACACGGCGGCGCTGTCCGGCCAGGTCGCCGAGCTGCGCGAAGCAGCCAAACTCTCCGATGAAATTATCGAGCGGCATAAGACCGAGCTATCCCAGAAGAACGCACAGTCCGAAGCACTCACAAATGAGAACTTGTCGCTGCGCGCAATGGTTGAAGGTCTAAAGCAAACGCTCGGCGATCTAACACTTCAAAACGAGAAGCTTGCTGCCGTCAATCTGACACTATCAGACTCTCTGGAAGCCGAGGGCAAACGCATCGTTGAGCTCCTGCGCGAGAAGTCAGAGCAAACCGTCGAAAAGCTCGTCGCCGAACGCCGGCTTGAATCGCTGCGGCTTGGACTGACACCGTCAGCGGACGAACAAAAACAAGAGTCGGAACAGGGACCGGAGGCCAAGCTCGAAGTGCTTGATGTTCAGTCGGCCTCCTGAACCGTCGTTACGAGGGCGCCACTATGAAAAAGTTTGCTCGAAATGAATCCGGATCCGTCACTATTGTCGTGGCAATGATGATGGTCGTGCTCATCGGCGTGTCGGCGCTCGTTATTGATTACGGCAATCTGGCCGGCCACCAGCGTCAGCTGCAAAATGCCGTCGATGCGGCCTGCCTGGCCGCTGCACAGTACCTACCCGACCATACAGATAAGGCCGAGGACGCGGCGGAGGACTATCTAAACGTCAACGCGCCCGGTGCCAGCCTTCAATCTGTAACGTTCAGCTACACAGACAAGCAAGTCACGGTCACCGCGAGTTGGGACGTTGACTATCAGTTTGCACGCGCTGTTATGGCTAATAGCAGCAAAACGATCTCCGCCGATGCCACCGCGGTTATTACCAACGTGCTCGGCCCGTTCGACTATGCGCTGTTCTCCGGCAGCGAAATCGACCTGCTGCAATTTACGGGGCAAAACTATATTACCGGCGATATACACGCTAACTATAATATTAAAAATATCGCCACCGTCATCGGCACCGTCACGGCTGCCGGGATTATTGACGGCAAAATTACCGCTACAAATAAAGTCCCGGGCTATAGCGTTCTGACAATGCCGGACTTTTCAGACGTTGTCTCGGTCGCCTTCCCGCTGTCGTACGATACAATGATCGCGTACGGCGCGACGGAATCGGACGGCAACTACACCATGTCGCCGACGCAATTGAATACGATGCTCGATGCCTATGCCGATCAGACGATCTATATCGACGGCAGCTTAACGATTAACGGCTCCGGCGTTTGTGCAACGGGCTGTGTTATTACCAGCGGGGACATTACGTTCAACGGCAGCGGCGTCAACATGGGCGCCTGGGACGCGATGAGCCTATGCTCACTCAACGGCGACATCACGTTTGACGGCGCCAACGCCATTTTCCGCGGCATCTTGTTCGCGCCAAACGGTGAAGTGCGCTTTAACGGCAAGGTCGATATGATTTTTGGCGCTGTTATCGGCGATGTGGTGCGCGGCAACGGCGGCCTTCATATCTATTATGACAGTGCCGTAAAAAACAGCGTGCCAGACACAAAAATCATGCTCATTGACTAAGTCGCTTGTATAAAACAATGACACCGCCGTATCGTACGATGCGGCGGTGTTCGTGCTTGCTATATCCAGTTATTGCTCTGTCAGATCAATGCTTATTCCTGCAGACTGATGAGTTTTTCCATGTCGATGATCCGGATCGTCTCCTTGTAAAACTCGATAATGCCCTCGTCACGCATCCGGCCGAGCTCGCGTGACATCGACGGACGAGAGATGTTCAGGTAATCGGCCAGCTGCTCACGTTTGAGTAGAATCGTAAACGTCGGGCGGCCGTCTGATTGCTCAAGTAAATATTTACTGAGCTTCCCGGCAATGCTTTTAATCGTCAGGTACTCGACCTTCTTGTTCAGCTTAAACGCCTTTTGGGAAACAACGCGCACAAGATTGGCCAGAATAATCTTATGGAAACTACACGCTCTGTCGCACATGTCGAGTATATGCTCGGGATGGATAAACATAATCACACAGTCGGTAATCGCCTGTATCGAGGACGGCCATTTATCAGCGCCGCAAAACGCAATGATCTCGCCGAACATATCGCCGACGCGGAAAACATTGACTTGCAGCCGTTCGCCGTTGCCCGTTTCACGCACGACAGCCGCTTCTCCGTCTGCAACCACGCAGACGCCGCCGAACGGCGCATCCGCTTTGACAATATAGCTATTTTTTTCAAAGTGAACCAGCGAGTAACTTAGGCAGGATAACACATGGGGAACGTCTTTGGCCTCAATTCCGGCGAATAATACCGATTTTGAGACAGCTTGAAGATATTCAGGACTCATATGTCCTCCTTTCGTATCCTGAGATACGAGATAATTCGATATTATTGTATTATAATGAATACAATAACAATTATTTAACGAGCTTATAACAAACTTCAGATAATTAAGCAGAAAAAAGCAGTATCACGTATATTATTGTAAAAATAATCGTAAAAGTCAACAGCGGCTGTTTTTCGGCCGCGTCGGACTGCTGAGGTGGAGGTAAACGTGGCAAAGAATATTGTAATTCTCGGTGCCGGATACGCCGGTGTGCTCACGGCAAAAAAGCTGGCTAAAAAACTGAAAAAGCAAGACGACGTCCAAATCACGCTGATCGACAAAAACCCCTATCACACGATGCTGACCGAACTGCACGAGGTTGCGGCCAATCGCGTGCCGGAAAATCATATCCGTATCGACCTTAAAAAAATCTTCGCAAAGCGCAAGGTCGACGTCCGTCTGGATAACATCACGGCGGTTGATTTCGATAATAAAATCGTTACCGGCCAAACGGCGCAGTATGCGTTTGACTATCTTGTCGTCTCCTGCGGGTCACGGCCCACTTATTTCGGCACGCAGGGCGCTGAGGCGTTCTCCTATAAGCTCTGGTCGTATGACGACGCCGTGCTGCTGAAAAACCATATCCTCGATATGTTCCGTCTGGCCGTCTCCGAAACCGATCCCGAGAAGCGGCAGTCACTTTTGACGTTTTACGTCGTCGGCGCGGGCTTCACCGGCGTCGAGATGATTGGCGAGCTGGCCGAATGGGTGCCGATTTTGTGCGACGAGTTCGAAATCGCCCGCGAAGAAGTCAAGCTCGTTAACGTCGACATGCTCGACCGCGTCGTACCGACGTTCCCGGAGCACGTGTCGGCCAAGGCCGACCGACGCCTGCGCAAAATGGGTGTTGACGTCGTCTTGAAAACAGGCGTCTGCGCCGTCGGCGAAGATTTCATCGAACTCAAAAGCGGCGACGACTGCTCGCGCTATAATACGCGCACCGTTATCTGGACGGCCGGCGTCGAGGGCGCCGAGGTCGTCAACGATCTGGGCGGCGAGCTGCAAACAAAGGCTCGTTGCCGTCTGCAAACGGATCAATACCTCCGCGCCGAAGGCCTTACGGACGTCTACGTCGCCGGTGACAATGTTTTCTATCAGCCGGACAACCAGCAAATGCCCGTACCGCAGATGGTCGAGAACGCCGAACAGAGCGCGCACACGGTCTCCCACAATATCATTGCCGATATCACCGGCCACGGCGAGATGGAGGAATACGAGCCCAAGTTCCACGGCGCGATGCTGTGTATCGGCGGGCGCTACGGCGCGGCCTATGTTGGCACAGATAAGAAAAAATTCTCGCTTGCGTCATTTTTTGCAATGTTCGCCAAGCATTTTATCAATCTCATCTATTTTATTCAGGTCGCCGGTTGGAACAAGATCATCCATTACCTGAAAAACGAGTTCTTTACGATCCGTCACCGTCGCAGTTTTGTCGGCGGGCACTTCTCCAACAGAACACCGAGCTTCCTGCTTGTACCGCTTCGTTTATGGCTCGGTGCCGTCTGGGCATTCGAGGGCGTGATGAAAATCGTCGAGGGCTGGCTGAAAGAGCCGAAGCTCGAAGCGTTCTTCGGCGGTGCAACAGCGTGGTTCAACTCGATTCTTGGCGTAACCGGCGGTTCTGATGCAACAAGCGCCGGGACACAAGTGGCAGACGCCGTATCCGCCGCAACCGGCGAGGGCGGCGGGGAAGCCGTCGGACAGGTGATCTTCAACTGGGATATCATCGGTCTGTTCAAAGCAATTTTCGTCACCGGCAAGACTGCGGCAGACTCGACCATCGCGGATTATGCGTTTAAACTTGATATCGGCGTGATGAACTGGTTTGTTAATACTGTTATTATCCCTCATCCCGTTTTCGCGCAGGTGATGCAGGTGCTGATCGTCGTCGTCGAGATCCTAATCGGTCTGGCAATGATGGGCGGTCTGCTCACGACGGTTTCGGCCGCCGTATCGATCGGCCTGCTACTCATGTTCACCGCGACGACGGGCTTGTACCTGTCGAGCTTCTGGATGGGCTTTGCTGCCATTGCGATCCTCTTCGGCGGCGGCAAAATCTTCGGCCTGGACTACTACGCTTCGCCTCTGATGAAAAAGGGCTGGCGGAAAATCGGCTGGGTAAGGAAGTCGTACCTCTATCATGACTGATTTATCAAGTGGCGCGGCGGCGGCCGCCGGTCTTGATTTTGATACAGCCGTTGCCGAAACAGCCGTGCAGATTAAACGGATGCTCCGCGGTGCGCCGGCCGTTATACGCCAGCAGACATCACATCTGTCCAAGGCCGCCGGTAAAATGATACGCGCGCGGGCCTTGCTGTGCTGCGCGATCAACACGGACGGCACGATCAGCCCGGACGCCGTCAAAGCTGCGGCGTCGGCCGAGCTGCTGCATCTGGCGACGCTCGTGCACGACGATATCATCGACGACGCCGACAAGCGCCGCGGCATCGACGCACTGCATAAAAAGTTTGGCGGCAAATATGCCGTACTATGCGGCGACTACTTGTTTTGTCTGGCGCTCGAGTTCGTCTCGACCGTGACGCCGCGCGAGTGCCGCAAAAGCGAGTTCGACAAGACGTTTCCGCACTATCTAACCGAGGTCTGCCTCGGCGAAGTCAGCCAAAACCAGAACAACCAAAACCTCCGCCTCAGTGAACGCGCATACTTTAAAATCATTCGCGGCAAGACGGCCGCCCTCTTTGAAGCATGCTTTTACACGGGCTTTCTTCTGTCCGACGAACCAGATGCGTCTAAGGACGTGTACAAGCTGATCGGCGGCAATATCGGCACGATTTTTCAGCTGGCCGACGACTGTGCCGACTATGAGTCGACGCACAAAAAAATGAAAAAGCCGGTCTTGTCCGACTTTAAACGCGGCGTCGTTACACTGCCGCTCATCTACGCGCTGAAGCAGGACGCGTCCCTATTGGGCAAGATCGAGGCCGGCCTGACGCCCGACGCGCTTAAAGACATCGTCGAAGCGGCCGGCGGGCTGGCCTACACGCACAAAAAGATTGACCGTCTGTATAAAAAAACGCTGTCGGCGATCGATTCGCTTGATTTAGGCGAATCTAAGCGCGCGCTTTTGACGGGACTGCTCGATAAATCGACCGGAAAATAATCGTAATAGCTCGGTGGTGCTTATGATCGCACGTTTGCTCGACTATGTAGAAATAAAAACGAAAATCACCAGTGTTTTTCCGTTTATCATGACGCTGGGGTACTTGTTCGTCAACGGGTTAAATATCGATCCGGTACGCTCGATCGTGTTTTTCTGCGGTATGTTTCTGTTTGATCTGACCGCGACGACGATCAATAACTATAACGACACGAAGAAGAATCATCAGACGCTCCAGTTTAAGCGCTCCACAGCAAAAGCCATCACGGTTGTCTTGTTTTTACTCAGTACCGCGTTTGGCCTCTGGCTTGTCGCTTTGTCCGACATTGTCGTACTGATGGCTGGCGGGCTGTGTTTTCTGTTCGGCGTACTGTACTCCTGGGGCCCGATCCCGATCTCACACGGGCCTTACGGTGAAGCCGTTTCCGGCTTCTTCTACGGCGTGCTGATCCCATTCATTCTCGTGTATGTCAACGCGCCCGCGTCACTGCTGACGTTTACGCTCTCATGGGAGCAGGTCAGCGTCCACATTAACACGATGCCGATGCTCGGCTTCGTGCTGCTGGCAGTCCTGCCGACGCTGCTGACCTCAAACATCATGCTCGCCAATAATATCTGTGACGTCGAGCACGACATTGCCGTCCAGCGGTTTACGCTCGCGTATTATCTTAAAAAACGCGCGCTGTACCTGTTCGCGTTTTTATACTACGCGTGCTACGCATCGGTCGCCATGATGGTCATCCTCGGCTACCTGTCGCCGCTGAGCCTGGTGCTGCTCGTCACGCTCATCCCCGTCCAGAAAAACATCAGCCTGTTTTTCAGAAAGCAGGTTAAGGAAGAGACCTTTATTGTCTCGATCAAAAACTTTGTTTTGATCATTTCGGTGCATATTGCCCTGATCTTTTTAGGGGCTTTACTGCCCGGCTGGGGTCCCGTTTAAAATAGCGGGCACCTGGGCCATAACCTTCGCGAAAGGCAACGCGGTCTTGAAATACACTAAAAATGCCAATACATATTTTGAGATTGCGCCTTTAATTATAGATCCGCACAAGCGAACATAGGAGGAAAATATGAAAAAGGTATTAGCTATACTTCTGGTTGTCATTCTGGCTGTTGCCGTGATGGCCGGTTGTACAAACACACCCGCCACATCCCCGTCGGCTTCGACAGAGCCGTCCCCGTCCGAATCGATGGACCCGTCTACCGAGCCGTCCAACGCTGAGGCATCGGTCAAGACCGGTCTGGCGATCATCAACTCGATTGCAAAATCCAAGGATGCCACAGCCGAAGAAGACGGCATGGCCGAAGCCGATTCCCTGATCGTCGCGCTGACGGTTGACGCCGACGGCGTCATCCAGGACTGCATGATCGACATGGCACAGTCGAAAGCCAACTTTGACGCATCCGGCATGGTCGTCACGCCGCTCGACACGGAGTTTATGACGAAGAATGAGCTCATGGAAGACTACGGCATGAAAGGCAACTCGGAGATCGGCAAAGAATGGTACGAGCAGGCTGAGGCTTTTGCCCAGTATGTCATCGGCATGACGGCTGAAGAAGTCGGCGGCATCGCGATCAGCGAAGGCTACGCAGCTGACGAAGATCTTCTTGCGTCTGTCACCGTCCACATCACCGACTTCGTAGCCGGCGTCCAGAAGGCTGCCGCCAACGCAATGGATCTCGGCGCGATGGCCGGCGACATGGTTGCTCTGGCCACCACGACGAACATTGCAAAATCCAAGGACGTCGCTGAAGATGCCGACGGCCTGATCCAGGTCTACTCCACCTACTGCGCTGTCACGCTCGACGCTGACAACACGGTCACCAGCTGCATTTTCGACGCGTCGCAGTCCAACGTCAACTTTGATGCCACGGGCATGATCACGACCGACCTGACAGTCGCGCCGATGACGAAGAACGAGCTCATGGAAGACTACGGCATGGGCGCCGTGTCCTCCATCGGCATGGAATGGTATGAGCAAGCCGCGGCCTTTGCTGCGTATGTCACCGGCATGACGATTGACGATGTCGGCGCCATTGCGATCAGCGAAGACGGCCACGCCGCTGACGAGGATGTCCTCGCTTCTGTCACAATCCACATCACTGACTTTGTTGCGCTTGTCCAGAGCGCCGCAATGTAACCTCGCAGACTTTTAGTAATCAAACCGAAGAGGCAACATCTGTTGCCTCTTCGGTTTATCACGCGAAACGCAGGTGACACCCTATGAAGAAAATCGTCTTAATATTGCTTACGGCAGCACTGCTGCTGACTGCCGGCTGCACCACGGTGCCCAATCGGTATCAGGCGCAGTTTTTATCGCTGTTTGATACCGTGACGACTATTGTCGGCTACGCGGATTCCGAAGCGGATTTTTCGGAACTCGCGCAGTCGATTCACGATGAGCTGGAAATCTATCACCAGTTCTACGACATCTATAACGATTACGAGGGCATCAACAACATTAAGACCATTAACGACAACGCCGGCGTAGCGCCTGTAACTGTTGACAGCCGTATTATCGACCTGCTGCTGTTCTCGCAGGATATGTACGACAAGACCGGCGGCAGCGTCAATGTGGCGCTGGGCTCGGTGCTGGCCGTCTGGCATAACTACCGCGAAGCAGGGATCGATGATCCATTGAACGCCGAGGTACCGCCAATGGCACTGCTGGAGGAGGCCGCGCTGCATACAAATATCAACGACATCGTCATTGACGAACAGGCGTCGACTGTATTTTTGCGTGACAGCGAAATGCGTCTGGACGTCGGTGCCGTCGCGAAAGGCTATGCCGCCGAACGCGTTATCAGCGCGATCGAAGCGTCAGGCGTCCAATCGTTGCTGGTAAGTATCGGCGGCAACGTCAAAGCCATCGGACAAAAGCTCGTCGCCGGCTCAAACGGCGAAAAGCGCTGGAATATCGGCATACAAAATCCCGATAAAACAAGCGAGCAGACGGAGATCCTGCACCTTCTGATCGACGGGCTGTCCATCGTATCCAGCGGCATCTACGAGCGGTACTACACGGTTGACGGCGTGCGCTATCATCATATCATCGACCCGGCGACGCTGTTTCCTGCCGATACTTTTGAGCAAGTAACCATCGTCTGCGCCGACTCAGGCCTAGCGGATGCGTTGTCCACGGCCGTGTTCAACATGACGCTTGATGACGGCCGCGCGCTCATCAACAGTCTCGACGGCATAGAAGCCGCGTGGGTACTTCAGGGCGGTACGCTCGAGTATTCCGCCGGATTTCAGGCACTTATCGCGCCCGACTGACAGGCTTTATCGTTCGTTTGTTGTAACTTAACCAGTGCAAAATAAGCCGACGTATATTGAAATACGCCGGCTTTTCCTTGCATTGTGCGGCGTTTACCGTATTTTTACTTTAAATAAACGGTAAAAAACGGTATAATGATTAGAAATGGATACGCGCACAAACGCCGCATGCGTCTCCGGCGCACAAAAGACGGCGGCTTGTACAACCCGGTAATTAAAGGAGCGAAGGATGAGCAAAATCATTTTCATATCAAATCGTCTGCCCGTTACCGTCCGTAAAAAAGGCGGCGCACTGGAGTATATCAAGAGCATCGGTGGCTTAGCGACCGGTCTTAAGAGCTGCCACGAGCAGTCCGAGAGCGTATGGGTCGGCTGGCCCGGCATCTCCGACAACGATCTGGACAAAGGCGATCAGAAAACAATCCGACGCGCGCTGTCCGACACGTATCACTGCCGACCGGTTTTTCTGGACGATCAGGAGATCGACGATTATTATCAGGGCTTTTGCAACAACACAATCTGGCCGCTGTTTCACTATTTCCAGAGTAAAACAGAATACGACTTCCGGACGTGGGAGACTTACGTCAAGGTCAATCAGAAGTTTTTTGAAGCCGTCGACCCGCTCATCCACGACGGTGACATCGTCTGGGTGCACGACTACCACCTGATGCTGCTGCCGGAGATGATTAAATCCAAGCACCCCGGCGCACAGGTCGGCTTCTTTTTGCATATCCCCTTCCCCTCCGCCGAGATCTTCCGGATGCTTATCTGGCGTCAGGAAATTCTGACGGGGCTGCTTGGCGCCGATCTGATCGGTTTTCACACATACGACTATGTGCGCCATTTTCTGAGCAGCGTGCGCCGTCTGCTGGGCTATGAAAACACACTCAACACCATCGCGTTCGAGGATCGCTTCGTCCATGTTGACGCGTTCCCGATGGGTATTGATTACAACCGTTTCGCCATGGAATACGACGACGATTCGTTCCTGGAGGAAACGCGCAAGCTCTTTGAGATCAACAAAGACATGAAGATCGTTTTATCGATCGACCGGCTCGACTATACAAAGGGCGTCCCCGAGCGCATCCGCGCGTTCGGTCAGTTCCTGCATGAAAATCCAGACTACCGCGGCAAGGTCCGCTTCTATCTGATCGTCGCGCCCTCGCGTACCGAGGTCGACTCGTACAACGAGCTGCGCCGCGCGATTACCGAAAAAGTCAGTGAGGTCAACGGGCGGTATGGCACCGTGGACTGGATGCCGATCTGGTTCTTTTATCAGTCGTTCCCGCAGGAAACGCTGATCGCATTTTACCGTCACGCCGATGTGCTGCTTGTTACACCACTGCGCGACGGCATGAATCTTGTCGCCAAGGAATACATCGCCGCACGCCAGGATCTGGGCGGCATGGCGGTTCTCAGCGAGACTGCCGGCGCCGCCAGCGAGCTTGGCGAGGCCGTTGTTGTCAACGCTAACAACTACTTTGAGGTCGCCGCGGGCATTAAAACGGCGATCGAGATGCCGCAGGAAGAGCTGCGCGCCCGCAATACGATTATGCACAAGCGCATCAAGCGCTACAACGTCGACTTCTGGGCACGCGACTTCCTTGACTCGCTCGAGCGTACTGTCGCGTTGACGCAGAATACCGTTGCGGAAAAATCGATCGAGCGCTTCGGCACCGACATCATCAAAGCTTATAAGACGGCCTCACGCCGCGCCGTCTTCCTCGATTACGACGGCACGCTCGTCGGCTTTGCGCCAACGCCCGATCAAGCCCGGCCGGACGACGATCTGCGGTCACTGCTGGCACGGATTGCCGCCGATCCGCATAACATGACCGTCATCATTTCCGGGCGCGACCGTCATACGCTTGGCACTTGGCTCGATGGGCTCAATCTGATCCTTCTGGCTGAGCACGGGCTGTGGCTGAAGCGGCCGGGGCGCGATTGGGAGATGACCGTCTCTCTGGACAACGCCTGGAAGGATTCTATCCGCCACGTCCTGCAAGTCTACACCGACCGGATGCCCGGCTCGTTCATTGAAGAAAAGGAATACGCGCTCGCGTTCCATTACCGCCAATGCGAGCCCGACCTCGTCAAAACGCGTTATCCGGAAATCCGCGATGCGTTGACAAGTATGACGCAGTCGATGGATCTCGGGCTGCAGGAGGGCAAAAAGGTTCTCGAAATCAAAGACGCCCGCGCCAACAAAGGCTACGGCGCGTCGCTATTACTGCGTGACCGCTCATTTGAGTTCATCCTCGGTGCCGGCGACGATTTCACCGACGAGGATTTATTTTCGTTTCTGCCCGAGCGCGCCTTTACGATTAAAATCGGCCTAGACGATTCACGCGCAAAATACCGCACACGCTCCTGGCGCACGATGCGCCGTTTCCTCGAATCACTGATCGGTTAAGCCACACACACCGATGTATAATACAGCAAGCAAGGAAGGGTATGATGGACGATAGCCGCCAGTTCACCTTACGGGACTACACGCTCGACAACCGTCGTTTACTGCTCAACGAAACACTGTTTCACAACGCCAACGGCTACCTCGGTGTGCGTTACGTTTTTGAAGAGGGGTATCCTCAAGGTTTCAACTCAATTCCCGGGCAGTATATTAACGGTTTTTACGACATCACCGATATGGATCAGCCGGAACGGCTTTACGGTCTTGCCCAGCAGAAACAGGTCATGCTCAACGTCGCCGAAACGCAGACGATCAAAGCGTATTTTGACGGCGAAGTGTTCAGCATGTTTACCGGCACGATTCTGAAAAGCAGCCTGACGCTTGATATGAACCGCGGCGTCACGATCCGGCAGGTGCACTGGATGAGCCCGCAGGGGCGCGAGCTGCGCCTGCGCGTTACGCGTATGGCGTCTTTCGATCAACTAACGCTGTTCACGATCGACTACGAGCTCACACCAATCAATTTTTCAGGTGAGATTTTGCTCGAATCCGTGCACAACGGCAGCGTTTCCAACGCGTCCGACCCGCACGATCCGCGCAATTCCAACGTCAGCGTACAGTATCTGACACCGTTTAGCACGCAAGTGCAAAATAACAATTCGGTCATCGAATCGATGACCTCGGAGTCCGGGCTGAAAGTCTGCAGCTGCGTGCACAACGTCATCGACGGCGAGCACACGCAGGAGTTTTTATTCAATAACAATTCGTCCGTTTGTCGCCTGACAGTTTCTGCCGACGAGGGTGAGACAATCCGGCTCATCAAATACACGGCGTTGTGCGATTCGATCCGATACGACGACTGCCGGGCGCAGGCCGGCGAGGAGATCGACAAGGCTCTCAGCGTTCCAATCGAGACGCTTTACGCGCGTCAGCAGACGTACCTGGAGCAATACTGGGACAACTGCTACGTCGAAGTGGCCGGCAAATACGACCTGAACACCGCACTGCAGTTTAATCTTTTCCAGCTGATACAATCTGTTGGTAAGGATGATCATTCCAACATCACGCCCAAGGGTCTCAGCGGCGAAGGATACGAAGGGCATTTCTTCTGGGACACAGAAATGTACCTTGAGCCGTTTTTCACCGTAACAAATCCGGAAATGACGAAATGTCTGATTGCCTTTCGCTACTCGACGCTGGAGTACGCCCGGGAAAACGCGCGCATCATGGGTCATCAGCAAGGGGCGCTATACCCGTGGCGCACCATTATGGGGCGTGAATGCTCGGGCTATTTCCCGTCCGGCTCGGCACAGTACCACATCAATGGTGACATCGCCTACTCGATTATCGCGTACTATCTGGCTACAAAGGACGATGATTTTATCATCGACAAAGGCGCCGAGATTATTTTTGAGACAGCCCGGCTTTGGCTGGACGTCGGCTGCTTCTTCCGCGACCAGTTCCATATTAACGACGTGACCGGCCCGGACGAATACACCTGCATCGTCAACAATAACTATTACACCAACGTGCTCGCGCAGCACCATCTGCGCTGGGCCGTAAACTTTTACAAAATGTACCGACGCCGAGCCGCATTCAAACGGCTGATCGCTCGCATCGATCTCACGCAGGATGAAATTGCGGCCTTCCTACACGCCGCAGACAGCATGTTTTTACCGTACGATACCGAGCTGAAGATCAATCCCCAGGACGATTCGTTTCTGCAAAAAGAAAAGCTGGATCTACAAAGCATCCCGGAGGATAACTTCCCGCTCTTAATGCACTATCATCCGCTGTATTTATACCGCCATCAGGTCAGCAAGCAGGCCGACACCGTCATGGCGCACTTCATCTTGGAGGACGCACAGGACATCGAGACGATTCGCAACTCGTTTTTGTACTACGAGCAGATCACCACGCACGACTCGTCGTTGTCGGAATGCATCTACAGCATCATGGCGGCGCGTCTTGGTATGGTAGAAAAAGCGTACGATTACTTCAGTAAAACCGTTTTCATCGATCTGGCCGATCACTACAACAACACGCGGGACGGTATCCACGTAGCCAATATGGGCGGCAACTATATGACAATCGTCTACGGCTTCGGCGGCCTGCGTATCAAACGAGACGGTATTCATTTCGCGCCGATCATTCCCGAGCAGTGGGAGCATTACGCGTTTCATATCAGCTTTGAGGGTAACCGTATCGGCGTGCACGTCACGGCCGACACGTGCCGCTTTGAGCTGCTCAGCGGCTCGCCGACAGACGTTACCGTCTATAATAAATCCTACAGGCTGGACGATACGCTCGATTTTGACATGCAAACGAAAATTCCCCGGGGGTGACACTATTGAGATACGACGCAATCGTCTTTGATCTGGACGGTGTGCTTGTACACACCGACCAGTCCCACTATCGGGCGTGGAAAAAGCTCGCCGACGAGTTAGGTATTCCGTTCGACGAAACGATCAACAACCGCCTGCGCGGCGTCGGACGTCGCGAAAGCCTCGAGATCATTCTCGAGCGCAGCACCGTCGACTACACCGACGCGCAAAAGCAGGCTTTCACCGACCAAAAAAACACGTATTACCGTGCCGGTCTGCAGCAGCTTAGCCCGAATGATCTGACCGACGACGTGCGCCAGACGCTTGACGGCGTCAAACGCCTGGGTCTTAAAACGGCCATCGCCTCGTCGAGCAAGAACACGCGCTTCATCCTTGAGCGGCTCGGGCTGGACGGCTTTTTTGACGCCGTGTCCGACGGGACGAACATCACGCGCTCCAAACCGGATCCAGAGGTCTACAATAAAGCCGCCGCGTTTTTAGCCATGCCGGCCGACCGATGCCTCGCCGTCGAGGATGCGCGCTCCGGTATCGAGTCGGCGCTCGCCGCCGGTATGGACTGCGCCGCCGTCGGCGACGGCACGCGCTACAACATTGCAACTTACGATTTGCACAATCTGTCCGACCTTTTAAGTATTTTGAAAAGCTAATACACCCCTATATAGCAAAAACGCTCCAGAGCCGGTCGGCTTCGGAGCGTTTTTTTCGTTTTTTATCGCCGCACCGGGACGAGCACCTGCCGGATCGCCGGCTTCATCGCCATCGTTCCGCCGCCCTGCGAGACAATATCGAGGACGCGCGGCGCATCAGAGACGATACTGCCCGCCAGAAGTGTCACGCCATATTTCCCAAGCACATCGGGGCAAATCGTCGTCGACGGGCCAACAAGACAGACAGCCCGTGCCTTTTGACACTGCGGCAAAATCTCGTCGATCGTGTGGTTGATGATACTCGTCGCCGTCACGACGACGACGTCGCACTTCGGCAAAAACGCCGGGATGTCCTCGGACGGGTGGAGCATACCGCCGGCTTTGACGTTTTGCTCGAACACGTAGATGTTCTTCGTCTTTTCTCGGACGGCGGCCAGAATCGGCCGGAATTCGCCGACCATCCCAAACGTGTCGGCTTCGCCGACGTCGAGCGTCTGGATGACGTTGCCCGCTTCATAGTCCTTCTGTGCGTCGTTTAGTACGGCGTTTATCGCTGCGACGCCGACGGATGCCTTGACGAGTACGCCGCTTTCCGCCCAGCCAATCACCTCGGCGGCGTCTTTGCCGATCAGCGTGCCGGCCTCGTCAATCACACCGCAGTGGCCGCCCGGATCGGCGCGGAATGTATACGCGACGCCGCCAGCGCCGTCGTCGAGCATCACACCCGTGTAGCCGAGTCCGCACCGCACATCGGCGATTTTCCGGTCGCCCGCAAGCGCACGCGCGGCTTCGGCCAGTTCCCCAGCAATCATATTAGTGGCCGCACTCGTCGTGATGCGCATGCTCATGGCAGACCGAGCCGGTCGATTTCAGTTCGCCCTTCAAATACGTTTCGACAGCCGCCTTGGCGCTGCCGCGGACGCCGACAACAACTTCAATGTCGCGCTCGTTGAAGATATCGATCGCGCCGCCGCCCATGCCGCCGGAAATGATGACGTTGACGCCGCGATCGCCGAGAAAGTTTGGCAAAAAGCCGGGCCGATGACCGGGGTTGCCAACAAATTCGCTGCCGGTAATCTTACCGTTTTCGGTATCAAAAATATTGAACCCCTCACAGTGACCAAAATGCTCCGTCACCATCAGCCCTTCGCTTGCTACTGCAATTTTCATATTATACCTCCACTATTTTTTATTATCGCCGGCTTCATCCGGCTGTATCAAGTGTATTGTACGTTTGATGATCTTGTTTACCGCGCGACCTGCCGGGCAATCGACGTCAGCAATCGTTCGGCCACTGTTGACAGCGCGCACTGCCTCGGGATCATACGGCACACGCCCGACGAATGCTATGCTTCGGTCATGGCAAAACACTTCGATCTGCTCGGTAATCTCGATATTCGTATCGTATTTATTGACGCAAACTGCCAACCGTGTCTGTGCCGTCGCGGCTGTTTTGACGAGCCGCTCAAGATCACTGAAGCCGGCAACAGACGGCTCCGCGACGATCAGGACGAGATGCGAGCCGTTCATGGACGCGATGACCGGGCAGCCGATGCCCGGCGAGCCGTCGATAATAGCGAGCGGTCTGTCACCGGCGTGCGTTTTGAGCTGCTTCTTAACATCCGTAACAAGCTTACCGGACGTCCCGCTGCCCATTTTCAGGCAAGCCGTCGAAAAAACGCTGCGTCCATCATCGTACAGCGACAGTTCGCCAGCCACAGCCGGCAACATCGTCACGGCCTTTTCCGGGCAGATCGCCGTACAAACGCCGCAGCCCTCGCAGGCATACGGGTCGACGGTATACGTGCCGCCCGCGCCTGCATCGATCGCGTCAAAGCGGCAATGCGCCGCGCACAGGCCGCAGGATGTACATTTATCGGCATCAACGTTCGCTTTTGGCAAGCCGTAAAAATCTGACGTTTCCGGCTCGTCCGTGCGCCCGAGTACAAGGTGCAGATTTGGCGCGTCGACATCGCAGTCGGCAGCGGCCTCAATACTGAGCCGCCGGATGAACGCACCGGCGAGCGTCGTCTTGCCGGTACCGCCTTTACCGCTGAGGATTAAGAGCTGCTTCATCTCGCCGCCTCCTCTCGGATCGTCTCGTAAAGCGATGTGAACACGCCACGATACTTTGTATCCTCAAGCACCGCAATCTGTCCGATTGCGTTCAGTGCGCCGAGCGACGAGTCGTATGGGATGCGCGTCAGGATCGGGATGCTGCGTTCGCGGCAGAACTGCTCGGCGGGGTTGTCACCGTCAAGTGTTTTATTAAGCACGACGCCGCATGGCTTCTTCATCAGCTGAACAAGCTCCCACACCATCGCCAGATTGTGCGCACCAAAGATGGTCGGCTCGGCGGTCAGCACGCAGAAGTCGGCGTCCTTGATGCTTTCCATAACTGTACAGGCGCTACCGGGCGGGCAGTCAATGAATACGGGTGTGTCGGCGTCCGCTTCTAGCGTACGGAGCAGCTTCTTAATGATCGGCACGCCCGACTCCTCGCCTGTATTCAGAATGCCGGTCAGCACTTCGACGCCGCATGTTGCACCGCGCTCAATGATGCCGATTGCTTTCGGCCGCTCGGTGATGGCCTTTGTCGGGCATATGAGCGAACAACCGCCGCAGCTGTGGCAGATTTCTTCAAATACATACGGTTTGTTTCTTAAAAATGCCAGCGCGTTGAACGCACAGAAGTCAACGCACGCACGGCAGCCAGTGCATTTATTGCCGTCAACCTCGGGGATGAGTACCTCAACCGGCACGGACGTGACGTTTTCCGGCTTGAAAAACAACCGTCCGTTCGGCTCCTCGACATCGCAATCGACATATACCGACGGCGCGGCCGCCGCCGCGAGGTTGACCGACACAAGCGTTTTGCCTGCGCCGCCCTTGCCACTCAGAACGGCGATGGTCATCTCAGCCGCCCTGGTGGCCGTGAAATCCGGCATGCGTTTCGGTCAGCGGTGCGAGCTTGTCGGAGAAGAATGCGCTTACATTGTCTGCCGCTGAGCCACTGCTTGTTTTATACAACATGACCCCTCCGGCTTTTAGTACCTCGGCGGCATTGTCGCCGCAACGCGGCGTGAGCAGCACCGCCGCGTCACTGTCGACGATGAGCTGTGCAGCCTTGATACCGGCGCCGCCCGGGCTGTCAGCGGCTGTGTTGTTAATAAAGTTGTACTGTTTTGTTTCGCTGTCATAAATCATAAAAAACGGCGCTCGTCCAAACGAGACGCACACACTGGTCGAAGTCGTATTCTCGTCGACCGGAATTACTACTTTCATATAATCCTCCGTTCTTTTTATTGGCATATGCTATTTACCTTCTGTCATTATACGCCGTTATAAGCATATGTCAATATCGATTTTAATGCGTTTATTTGTTAAATGTGCGAAAATACGCCAGTTAGTCATTGCAAACCGGACAAGAATGTTGTTTAATAATAGCGTGATGTTGTTACGGCAACAGCACATCAACAAGTGTATAATATGGTTATATTTAGAAATTATTAAAGGAGGCTTTTCACACATGGAAGAAATGGATATGGATACAGTACGTATGCCCCTGATTGGAGATCCTGCACCGGCGTTCAAGGCCACGACCACACAGGGCGAAATCAATTTCCCGGCAGATTATGAAGGCAAGTGGGTCATTCTGTTTTCTCATCCGGCTGATTTCACGCCAGTATGCACCACAGAATTTATGACGTTTGCCAGCATGATCGACGAATTCAAAGCAATAAACACCGAGCTCGTCGGCTTGTCGGTCGACTCGCTGTACGCACACATCGCATGGCTGCGCAAAATTCAAGAACTGGAATGGAACGGCAAGAAAAATCTAGAGGTCACCTTCCCGCTCATCGAAGACATCCGCATGGATGTCGCGAAAAAATACGGCATGATTCAGCCCGGGCAATCGAACACGCAGGCGGTACGCGCCGTTTTCGTGGTCGACCCGAAAGGCATCATCCGGCTGATCCTCTACTATCCGTTGTCGACGGGCCGTAACTTCGACGAAATTAAGCGCGTTATTCAGGCTCTGCAAAAGGCCGACGCCGACAACGTCGCCACACCGGCCGACTGGCGTCCCGGTGACGATTGCATCGTCCCGACCGCGGGCTCGTGCGGCACGGCCAAAGAGCGCATGGCCTCCACCAGCGACGATACCTATTGCCTCGATTGGTTTATGTGCTTTAAAAAAGAGAAGAAATAGCCGATTAGCTAACCAAAATCCCCGTGCCGAAAGGTACGGGGATTATTTTATTAAAAAAACTAATTTTGTTATTGACATATGCTCTTAATTGCGTTATCATTAGTTATGGGCATATGCTATTTTAATAATTTTAAAGCGATGAAAAAATCTACATGATACAAGAAAGGGGGGATATATATGCCAAGAGGAGATCAAACAGGTCCGATGGGACAAGGCCCGATGACGGGTCGCGGCGCAGGTAAATGCGCAGGCCATGCCGGTCACGGTGCCGGCAGAGGTTTCAAATACGGATACGGCGGCGGTGCCAAGCACGGCTTCGGTCACGGCTTCGGCCGCGGTTTGGGTCACGGCCGGATGTTTTGCCACGCAGCTCATCCGCATCACGGCTATCACGGCTTTGATGGCGCTTCGTATAGCGCGGCGGACGAAAAGGCCACGCTGACGTACCACGCGCAACTATTGAGAAATCGGCTCGAAGAGATCGAGAATCGTCTTGCCGAGCTCGACGAAACAAACTGATGCCAACAGCGCCGCCGCGTCTTCGGCGGCGCTGTTTTCTGTTGACATAAAAGCATCTCAAGGATACACTAAAGAGACAAATCAGGATATCAAAGGAGTTGATGGCGATGGCGCGTCCGATTAAGTGGCGTCGCATCGAGAATATGCCGTCCGTCGCGTACTTCGCCCCGTCCGACGGCAGCGGTGATACGACGCAACCGGAAAACAAGCTTAAACTCGAGGAGCTTGAAGCGATCCGGCTCAAAGATCTTGAAGGGCTTGAGCAGGGTGAGTGCGCCGAGCGCATGGGTGTGTCCAGACCGACTTTTCAGCGGATTTTGTTGTCTGCGCGCGAAAAGGTCGCCGACAGTCTCGTCGGAGGCAAAGCGCTCCGAATCGGCGGCGGTAATTTTACACGCAATATCTGCGCCGTTCACTGCAACAACTGCGGCCGCGAGTGGGTCGAGAGCTTTGAGAACATCGGCGCCGTTAAAAACGGCACGTATGTCTGCTCGGAATGTCAGTCGACCGACGTTGTCTGTGAGCAGGAATGCCCCGCCAAATTCTGCCGAGGTAACTGTCGACGGCATGGGCGACGTGACGGATAAAAAAACACCGGAAGGTTAGCCTTCCGGTGTTTTTTTTGCGTTATTCGTTTATGATGCGATGTTGGGTTGAATGCTTCGCATTTTGACAGTATATGCGGCTATATCATCTTTCGTCGGCGGCGGTGCGCTGACCTTGTCTGCGTCCTCCGGGCGGTACAGCTCCGGCATGCGGTAGCGGTTGAGCGTCCATCGCGGCACGACGGGCAGCTCCCGCGCCATCGTCAGCAGGGCCTCTTCACCGAGCTGCGGCAGGACGGTCGTCCGAATCTCAAATTCGATCCCCGAATCAAGCAGCATGCCGATCGTTTCCCGAACAGGGTCAGCTGTCGCGCCAGCAATACCGCTGATCGCTTCATACTGCGCCGCCGGTGCTTTATAGTCGACGGCGACGTAGTCGCACAGTTGTCCCGCCAGCAGCGCTTTGACCGTCTCCGGCTTTGATCCGTTTGTATCAAGCTTTGTCTGATAGCCCAGCGACTTCAGCCACGCGAGGTACGCCGCGAGGTCCGGCTGGAGCGTCGGCTCGCCGCCGGTGATGACGACGCCGTCGAGCTGTCCGGCCCGCTTCTTCAAAAAGGCTTCAAGCTCCTCGCTATCCAGGATCGGTGCGGAACCGTCCAGCAGCTGGCGGTTATGGCAAAAATAGCAGTCATAGTTGCACCCCGGTGTGAACAGCACACAGGCAACCCGTCCGGGGAAGTCGACGAGTGTACTTTTCTGTAGCCCCGCGACGGTCATACGCCGGCCGTTTCCGGCTCCCGCATGACGTATTTCTTGCGCAGCTGATACTCCTCTTTTTTACCGGTGTTGTAGTTTTGCACCGGCCGCAGGTACCCGACGACGCGGCTCCAAACCTCGGCGTCCTCCCCGCAATCGGGACAGGTGAAGTGCTCGCCGGCAATGTAGCCGTGGTTGTTGCACACGGAAAACGTCGGTGTAAAAGAAATGTAGGGCAGCTTGTAACGGGAGAAGGCCTTGCGCAGGAGCGATTTGGCCGATTCCGTATCTTTGATCTCCTCGCCGAGATACAGGTGGAGCACCGTACCGCCGGTATACAGCGATTGTAGCTCATCCTGCAGATCGAGCGTCTCGAAAATGTCGTCTGTGAAGCCGACCGGCAGCTGCGTAGAATTGGTGTAGTACGGTACGTTTTCGCCGGAGGTGATGATGTCGGCGTAGCGTTCTTTGTCGCGCTTGGCCAAGCGATAGCTTGTGCCCTCAGCCGGCGTCGCCTCAAGGTTATAATAGTGACCCGTCTCGTCCTGGATTTCCTTAATAACGTCGCGCATGTAGTTGAGCGTCTTCAGGGCAAATGCCTGACCTTCCGCCGTCGTCAGATCGGAATCGCTCCCGAGCATATTCTGGCACGCTTCATTCATGCCGATCAGGCCGATCGTGTTAAAGTGGTTATACCAGTAGTAGCCGGTTTTTGCCTTGACATCCTTCAGGTAGTTGGCAGAGTACGGGTACAGGCCCTTTTCCGTCTGCTCCTCGATGATCTTGCGCTTGATCTCAAGGCTCTTTTTAGCAATGATCATCTGCTGCCACAAACGCATGAAGAACTCAGACTCACTTTTGGCCAGATACGCCAGGCGCGGCAGGTTGATCGTCACAACGCCGATCGAACCGGTCAGCGGGTTCGAGCCGAACAGGCCACCGCCGCGCTTGCGCAGCTCTTTTGTGTCCAGCCGCAGGCGGCAGCACATCGACAGCGCATCCTCCGGCGACAGGTCGGAGTTGACGTAGTTGGAGAAATACGGGATGCCGTATTTGCAGGTAATTTCCATGAACTTATCGACGACGGGACTGTTCCAGTCAAAGTCCTTGGTCACGTTGATCGTCGGGATCGGGAAGGTGAAGACGCGGCCCTTTTTGTCACCCTCCATCATGACGTCGCAAAACGCCTTGTTGAACATGTCCATCTCGGCCTGGAAGTCGCCGTACGTGTCTTCCATGACGTTGCCGCCGACAACAACGCACTGATCCTTCAGCGTGCTGGGCGGCTTGATGTCAAAAGTGAGGTTTGAAAACGGACACTGGAAACCGACGCGCGTCGGCACATTGAGGTTGAAGATAAACTCCTGCAGCGCCTGCTTGACGGTCTTGTAATCCAGCTTATCGTAACGGATGAACGGGGCGCAGTACGTATCAAAAGACGACCAGGCCTGCGCACCGGCGCTCTCGCCCTGCGTCGTAAATGTCGAGTTGACGATCTGCCCTAAAAACGCGCGGAGATGTTTGGGCGGTTTCGATTCAACCTTGCCCGGCACGCCGCCGAAGCCGTTGACGAGGATCTGCCTGAGATCCCAGCCCGCGCAGTAGGGGCCAAAGAAGCCAAGATCGTGTATGTGGATCTCACCGGCCTGATGCGCGTCGCGGATCTCGTCGGGATACACTTCATGCAGCCAGTAGCTTTTCGTAAACGCCTCGCGGATATAGTTGTTCAGGCCATTGATCGACTTTTGCGTATTGGCGTTTTCATTAATCTGCCAGTCCCGGTCATTGAGGTACTCCGAGAACATGCTAATCGTCGCGCCGATGAGTGCATTGGACTCACGAGCCGAGCGCCGCTTCTCGCGGTAAAGGATGAACGCCTTCGCCGTTCTGGCGTGGCCGTTCTCGATGAGCACCTTCTCGACGATATCCTGTATGCCTTCGACCTCGGCGATACCGTCTGGATAGTCCTGCTCGGCAAGCGTAATAACCTCATCGGCCAAGCGCTCGGCAGTCGTAAAGTTGTTGCCGCCAACCGCCTCAGCCGCTTTAAAAATGGCTAAAACAATCTTTTCTTTCTTAAACGGAACATAAGAACGGTCTCTTTTAATAATTTGACTGATCATAACACCCAGCCTTTCTTTATGTAGTGTTGTATTTTGTACATAACAACTATATATATGCCTATTCTTTTTGCGTGGGTACTACATATTGTAGCAGGGGTGCTATTGGTTGTCAATAGAATTTCGAAACTTTTTAGTAATCTTTATCGTTTTCTTTTAAATAGCGCTGTTTCGCAACCGTTGTCTTGACCGTCGTCAGGCGTACGCATATAATTAGAATCACTAATACAAAGGCGGAATGCATACAACGCAATGAATAATCCACTGAAAAATCCACAAATCAGAACGCTCTGGAAAACAGTACTTGGCTGCGCCATCCTCGTTTGGATTGCCTACGGTCTGCGGTTTTCTACATTTAATATGCTGGCCGTGCGCATCACAGACGATCTCGGCATCGCGCGCTCGGCCTTTACGCTGTCGATCACCTTCCGGTTCATCGCCGCATTCCTGATCAGTCTTGTGTTTGGTAAGCTTGTGGCTAGGCTGGGTATCCCGGCGTGTCTGATGATCGGGCTGGCCGCAACGGCCATCGGCGAATTCATTTTTTCCCGAGGCAGCTCGCTGCCGGTCTTCTATCTCGCCGGCACTGTATCCGGCATTGGCTACGCGCTGGCAAGCAATCCGCTGGCCGTGCTGATCGTCAACCGCCGGTTCGACACAGGGCGCGGGCTTATCATGGGCGCGACAAGCGCCGTCAGCGGCCTCGGGCAGGCGCTGTTCAACCCCGTCGTCGGCTTGCTCGCGACGAGCTGGGGCTGGCGCAGCGTCTATCTGTGCTCGACAGTTCTCGTATTTGTATTCGGCATACTGATCGTGATGCTGTTACGTGCCGACGAGCGGTACTGCGATGCCGGCGGCTGTGATCTGGATATCAAGTCCGACGCGCACGCGCCGGGTCTCACGGCCCGTGAAGCCGCCCGGACGCCCCAATTTTGGTTTTTACTGCTGACGGCTTTGTTCATCGGCATCGCGGCGTCGGGCTCGTACCTTATTTTCCCGTCGCACGCACAGCAGGACGGGCTGTCGCTGCTGTTTGTTACATCGGTGATCGGCGTGTCGATGCCGGTAGGCAACATCGTCGGTAAGCTCATATTCGGTGCGTCAACCGACCGGCTCGGCGCCGGGCGCGCGGCGCTCATCCCGTTCGGCGCCAATCTTATCGGCCTGATTGCAGCGCTGATAATGGCGCCGCAGTATGCCATTATTGCCGTCGTGGCCTCGGTGGGGATCGGCTTCGGCATCTCCGCGCCGAATCTCGTCCCGTCGCTGTGGGTATCCGATTTATTCGGCCGCAAGGACGCCGCAACGATCCTCGGCTATGTGATGGCAATGGTCATGGTTGGCAGTGCCGCGGCAATGCCGCTGGCTAATCTGATCTTTGAGCGCGCCGGCTCATACGATCCGGCGCTCCGCCTGCAGGCTGTTTTAGTCGGTGCCATCCTGTTGATGACGCTGACGGTCTTGCGTAAAAAACCGGCGATCGACTAAGCACTTATGGCCGCTCTCAGCCGCAGACGGGATACGTCTGCGGCTTTTTTAAGTTTTGATGTTACATCGCGCTAAATGTAACATATATGAAAGGGGTGATTTGAATGAGATGCTTTGAGGATTTATGCCGGGACAATTACGAGCGTATTTATAAATACATATTTGCAAAAACCGGCTCGCGGGAAGCCTCCGAGGATCTTATTCAAGATGTTTTCACCATCGCTTTCGAAAAGGGCACCACATTTACAGCGCACGACAATCCGACGGCTTTTTTATATACCACAGCACGCAACGTTACGCTGAGCTTCCTGCGCCGTGAGCGGCGCATACATCTTGAGCTGCTTGACGAATATACGCCCGGCACGGACGACGTACTCACACAGCTCGAAACCGACCGCGACCGCCGCATCGACGAGGACGACTACGTCGACCAGGTGCTCGGTCGCCTGGACGACGCGCAGCGTGACTTGTATGTGCAGCGCTACGTCGACCGGCAGCCAATCCGTGCCATTGCCGACGCGCACGGCATCGCCGAGCCGGCCATGCGCATGCGTCTTGTACGTCTGCGGCGCGATATACAGGGTATCGTCCGGGATCTGGAACTGAATGCTTTTTAGTTACATCTGCTTTAAACGTCCATATATAAGTGTAAAGCGCTTTACGGGAACATCGAGGTGACCACATGAAAAACATTAAAGGCTGGGATATCACGCGGCTCGAGGACGAGCTGGACGACGCAATCGCACGCGGCGACATCGCGCGCGCCGACGCCGCCAGCGCGCTGCTGTTCACCCTGCGCGGCGGCAACGACGCCGACGCCGTCATGCCCGAAAATTTCCCGAACAGCATTGAGACGCAATACACAGCCCTGCACGGAGGACGTCAAATGAAATCTGCAAAAAAATTCATCGCCGTTGCGGCGGCGGCTATTCTCGTCGTCGCGCTCGGTATCACCGCGCTCGCGACCGGCTGGTTCGGCGTACGCGATCTCGTCATCAGCACCCCAAGTCCGTCGGCTTCAGCGCCGACTGCGGCGCCGTCGACGGAAAACGGCGCAACGACAGAAGATCCGAATCCCCTGCCAACGTACGACATCATCGCTCTGCAGGGCTTTCCCGACAGTCCCGAATACAAGGCCAGCGCCGAATGGAACACCTTTTGCGCCGGTTACGATCAGGACGGCGCGATCATTAACGAGGTCGGCAACAGCTCAAACGAATACACCGAGCGGTATCCAATGTATCTCGTCTACTCCAAGGACATGGCCGACAAGCTTGAGGAAATCATCACCAAATATGATCTGACGCTACATACGTCCAGGGAGCTCTATGACTCCGTTGATGCGCTCATGGCCTTGTCCGGCACGGGCAACTTCATTGCCGACCCATCCGGTTTACCGCGCATGAGCGGCTATGTCTATGACGACGGCACCTTCCATTATGACGGAGAGGCTGTCTTGTCCGACGAACAATCCTTCAGCTATCAGTTCGGCAACTACGTCAAGGGCACGTTTTCCGACGTATACCTGAACGTGGGTGACGCAGACGGCTACGACGAGTGGACCTACGAAACGTCAAGCGGTATCACCGTATCACTGGCGCTCGGGGAAACGAAATCTCTGCTGATTGCCGAGCTCGACAACTCCTTTGTTACCGTCAATATCCTTAATGGCGCCCGGTCGCAAAACATGATTGACGACGGCGGCTTTACCCAGGAAGAAATCGACGAGCTCAAAGAAAATGACCCCAAATCATACGCCGACAAATACGATTTCTATACTAAAAACGGCCTGACACGTGAAGATCTCGAAGCGTTTGCGGATCTCTTCGATTTCTCGGTCATTTAAACAAAACATCGCTTGCACTCGTAACGCACACCGCACTCTATTAAAAACGCCCCGGCTTAAAAAGCCGGGGCGTTTGTTTATATGGTTTAGACCTCAGAGGGTTGCTTGACATTAAACGTCAGTCCGTTTTCATCCGCGCCAACCTCGATGACGCTGCCGTCCGAGATGTCGCCGCGCATGATGATACGCGCGACGTCTGTCTCGACGCTTTTCTGCACGTACCGCTTGACCGGCCGCGCGCCGTAAACCGGCGAGTAGCTGGCCTCGGCGATGTAGCGCTTGGCATCTTGTGTCACAAGTAGCGCCAAGCCCTGCTCGTGCAGCTTTTGATCCGTCTTATCGAGGATGAGGTCGATGATCTCGATGATCTCGTCCATCGTCAGCGGCTTAAAGAGGACGGTTTCGTCCAGCCTGTTTAAGAATTCCGGGCGGAATGCCGCCTGCAGCGCCGCCATGACCTGACCGCGCGCCGCGTCCGAAATCTCACCGCTCTCGCCAATGCCCTCCATGAGGTACTGGCTGCCGATGTTAGACGTCATAATGATGACGGTATTTTTAAAATTCACCGTCCGCCCCTGACCGTCCGTCAGGCGGCCGTCGTCGAGGATTTGCAGCATCGTGTTGAACACGTCCGGATGGCCCTTTTCGATCTCGTCAAACAGCACAATGCTGTAAGGCTTACGCCGGACGGCCTCGGTGAGCTGTCCGCCCTCCTCGTAGCCGACGTAGCCCGGCGGTGCGCCGACGAGGCGCGAGACGGTGTGCTTCTCCTGATATTCACTCATGTCGATGCGTACGATGTTCGATTCGCTGTCAAAGAGCGCCTCGGCGAGCGCTTTGGCGAGTTCTGTCTTGCCGACGCCCGTTGGCCCAAGGAACAAAAACGATCCGGTCGGGCGGTTCGGGTCACTTAGACCCGACCGTGCGCGTAAAATCGCGTCCGCGACGGCGTCGACGGCTTCGTTCTGCCCGACGACGCGCTCGTGCAGCGTTTCGCCCAGCCGCAGAATCTTATCGCGCTGGCCTTCCATCAGCCGCGAGACGGGAATCCCTGTCCACTTGGCAACGATTTCGGCAATCTCCTCGTCCGTCACTTCCTCGCGTAAAAGCGACGTTTCCGCCGAGCCTTCGCGGCTCTTGGCTTCCTCAAGCTCCCGCTCAAGCGCGGGCAGCTTGCCGTAACGCAGCTCCGAGAGCGTATTGAGATCGTAGTCGCGCTCCGCCGTTTCAATAACGGCTTTCACCTGATCGATTTCCTCTTTTATCTGCCGGATACGCTGGATGCCCTGTTTTTCCTGCTGCCACTTGGCAGACAGCTCCTCGTACTCGGCACGTAAATCGCCGAGCTCGCGCTCAAGCACGTCGAGCCGGTCCTGTGAGTGCTTGTCGGTCTCTTTTTTGAGCGCCTCGCGCTCGATCTCAAGCTGCATGATCTTGCGGCTCTTTTCGTCGAGGCCGGCCGGCATACTGTCGATCTCCGTGCGGATGATGGACGCCGCCTCATCCATCAGGTCGATGGCCTTATCCGGCAAAAACCGATCGGAGATATAGCGGTTGGAGAGCACCGCGCACGCGACGAGCGCCGCGTCCGTGATACGCACGCCATGGTGCACCTCATATTTTTCCTTCAGGCCGCGCAAAATCGAGATCGTATCCTCGACCGTCGGCTCACTGACCGTGACAGGCTGGAAGCGCCGCTCGAGCGCCGCGTCCTTTTCGATGTACTTGCGGTATTCGTTCAGCGTCGTCGCGCCGATGCAGTGCAGCTCACCGCGCGCGAGCAGCGGTTTTAAGAGGTTGCCCGCGTCCATCGCGCCCTCGGTACGTCCCGCGCCGACGATGTTGTGCAACTCGTCGATAAACAGAATGATGCGCCCCTCAGATTGACGCACCTCGTCGAGGACGGCCTTGAGCCGCTCCTCAAATTCGCCGCGGTACTTTGCCCCGGCGATGAGTGAGCCCATGTCGAGTGCGAAGATTGTTTTATCTTTGAGCGTCTCGGGCACGTCGCCGCGCCAGATGCGCTGCGCAAGCCCCTCGGCGATCGCCGTCTTGCCGACGCCGGGCTCGCCGATGAGCGCCGGATTATTTTTCGTTTTACGGCTGAGGATCGTCGCCACACGGCGGATCTCCTGATCGCGCCCGATGACGGGGTCAAGCTTGCCGTTTTTCGCCGCCTCGACAAGATCGGTACCGTACTTATTGAGTGCGTCGTACGTCTCCTCGGGATTCTGGCTCGTCGCACGCTGGTTTTTACGCACATCGGTCAGCGCGGCGAGAAATTTCTCGGTATCGATGCCGTACTTCTTGAATATCTTGGTTGACGGCGTGTTCCGTTCTCCAAGCAGCGCGAGATATAGGTGCTCCACGCCGGCGTACGCGTCGCCGAAGCGCTTTGTTTCGTCCTCTGCGGCAACAAGCAGCGACTGGAGCCGCCGGCTCGCGTACAGGCTGTCGGCACCGCCGCCGGTGACGCCGGGCAGTTTATCAAGCTCCTGCTCCACGTCTCGCTGATACGCGTCTTTATCGACGCCCATGATGCCCACGAGGCGCGGAATCAGTCCCCCCTCCTGCGTCAACAGCGCCAAATGCAGATGCTCTGCGTCCACTTGCTGATGATGGCGGCGCAACGCCGCCTCCTGTGCGCTGCTGATGGCCTCCTGCGCACGTTGTGTAAATTTATCTAAAGTCATGTCTGATTACCTCCTTCATACCCCTTGGGTAACTGCGCCTTTTGAAAGATCCATAAGCTGTTCGTAGTGCTTTTTCATCTCGTCCGTCAGGGATGACGGATTGACGATGCGCACGACAAGGCTCAGGCTGCCGCGCTTGCCGCTTTTCGCCGGATACCCGCGCGACGCGACGCGCAGCTTACCGCCCGTCTGGATGCCGGCCGGCAGCTTCACCTTGAGTTTTTCGTCCAGCGTCTGGATCTGCAGCTCGTCACCGAGCGCGGCCTGCCACGGAAAGACGTCGATCGTTTTTTCAAGATCGGAGCCGATAAGCGAAAATCCGCCCTCGGGCTTGATGCCGATCTCTAGGTATAGATTCCCGGGCTTTCCTTTGCCGATCCCCTGTCCGCCGAGTCCGGACAGCTTGATTTTCTCGCCCGGCTGGATGCCCGGCGGCACTTTAAATTTGACGGTTTTCGTCCCAGTTTCCGTCTGCAGCGAAACAGTCTGTTCGCCGCCCTTGTATGCCTGACGGATGCCGATTTCGACCTTGGCCTCAATATCACGGCCATTTTGCGCGATGTCGTATCCACCGCCGCGCGATGTCCGTCCGCCGAAAATATCGCCGAAGCCACCGCCCGTGCTGCCGCGTCCGCGGCCGCCCATGCCGCCGCCGAAAAACGCGTTGAAGAAATCGCTAAAGTCGTCGCCGCCGTCGGCCGACGACCAGGTGTACTGGAAGCCGCCGTCGCCGCCGGAACCGTTACGATACATCGACGGGTCAAATCCGCCGCCGGCACCGGGACGGAACCGTCCGCTCTTCATGTCTTCGTACAGCTCGTCGTACTTGGCGCGTTTGTCCTTATCGCCAATAACTTCGTAAGCTTCGTTGATTTCTTTAAATTTATCCTCACTGGCTTTGTTGCCTTTATTGGCATCAGGATGATGCTGCTTGGCCAGTTTTCGAAACGTCTTTTTAATCTCCGACTCCGACGCCGTTTTGTCGACGCCCAGGACTTTATAATAGTCTTTAAAATCCACGCACGTCACCTCCCACACATAGTTATAGTAGTATAAGATTATTATATATTAATAGTCAGTATAGGTCAAACTTTATGAATAGCCGCTTTATGGTTTTCTTGACCATTACTGATTATTATGCGCACCAATCGCGTCCGCAGTCCCTATTGCTTTGAATATCTTCGATTTACGCCGGATATTGGACAGCGTCGCGTTCTCCGCCGACAGGACATGTAACGTTGTTTACATAGACGGTACATATTGATAGAATATTGGCAAATTAATTGAACGGAGCGTGCGGTTTTATGATTGAAAAAGCCCTCGACGCCCTGGCAGCTAAAAACTGGACGGCATTCGCTGCATGTTTTAGTGAGGACGGGCGGTATATCGACTACTGCCCGAGCTGCAACGGCGGCGATAATTATTTCGTTTACGGCAGCGCCGCCATCGAAATGTTTTTCCGCAACCGTTTCACATTTGATCATCTGGACGTTTTCGACCCCGTCATTGAACATGCGCGGCGCGGCAACTATTTTGCCGCGTACGACGGGCCGTATCTACACGCGCGTTTTGAAATTGAAGCATTTGCGGACGACGGGCTGATTAAATACGCCGTTGTCCGTCCGGCGTAAAGGCGGTATTGAAATGGGCACATACATCATTACCGGCGGCACAAAGGGGATCGGCGCCGAAGCCGTCCGCTTCCTGCTGGACGAAGGACAAACGGTCGTCAACGTCGACATCACCGGCGGCGATATCAACGCCGACCTCGGCACAGCCGAAGGCCGTCAAAAGGTCATTGACGCGGTACACGAACAGTACCCCGACGGTATCGACGGGCTGATCCTCAACGCCGGCATCTCCCTGAAAAAGCCTCCCTCGCGCGTGCTGTCGGTTAATTATTTTGGGGCAGTCGCTGTCGCCGAGGGACTGTACGATCTGCTAAAACTTAAAAAAGGCGCGTGTGTCGTGACGGTATCCGGCTCGATTGCATATATTGAGCGGACAAAATACTATGTTGACAAGCTGTTGACTGACTGTGGTGACGAAGAGCGCATCGGCCGGCTCGTCGACTCGTTCGCGCCGGAACACGCCGGCAACAACGTGTACGGCTCGACGAAGATCGCGCTCGTCCGTTGGGTACGGCGGCTTGCGCCGTCCTGGGCGGCTGCCGGCGTTAATCTCAACGCACTGGCGCCCGGCGCCGTCGACACGACGATCATGCCCGACACGCAGGAGTTTCGCGACGGTTTTGAAACGATCATCATGGGGATGGCGATGCCGACTGTTTACAAAGAACACCGCATGATGCACGCCGTCGAAGTCGGTCCGGCGCTCGCTTCGATGGTTTTGCCGCATATGAAGGGCGTCTGCGGTGCGGTGCTCTACTGCGACGGCGGCACGTCCGCTTTCCTTCATTCAGAGAAATCGTATTAAGTCACGCAGGCGCATAACGTTTGACAAAAGGCGCGACGTTTTGTAATATTAACTGGCGTCCGTATCGGTCGGACACGCGCGGCAGCGTGCCTGCGCCTATGAATGATTCTAATGCAACAAGTATGAGGTGACCTTTATGGCAGTCAGAAGTATCAGAATGTTTGAAGACCCCGATCTCCAGTCCGTTTGCCGGCCTGTATCGGATGTCAATGATCATATACGCGCAACGCTGGACGATCTTGTCGATACGATGCAAGCGTATCCCGGTTGCGTCGCGGTCGCAGCCAATCAGATCGGCGTCAAGCGGCGGCTGATTGTCGTCAGCACACCGGACGGTGTGAAGAAGCTGGTCAATCCCGTCATCACCGAGCAGTCCGGGCAGCAGGAATGTTTTGAGGGCTGTATCAGCTTTAAGGATATATACGGCATCATGCTACGTCCGGAAAAAATTACCGTTGAAGCACTCGACGAAAACGGCGACGCTGTTACGGTTACCGCCGAAGGCACCGATGTATCGATGTACTGCCATCCAATCGATCTGCTGGACGGCAAGATTTTTATCAAGGAAGTCGTCCGGTTTGTGAACATCGACGGCGAATAAGCAAAAAGCCGCCCGGTTGGGCGGCTTTTTTTGATTTTAGCCAGAATTTTTTATTAATGGATATTGTTTGCCGCCATCATTCATCCCGCACCTGCACATACTAAACCCGAACGCCATCAAAGGAGACGATAACACGATGGATAATCGGGAAAAACAGCTCGTATGGCCTAATACCTTTATCTCACAGGATAAAACGCGTGCGGCAATCGCCAGCGCACGCCGGCATGCCTCAGAGCACGAAGCGCCGCCAGACGTCACGGCGGACTGTAGCGCCGTTTACAAAATGCCAACATTTGAAAACGAGATCCACAACACGTCGCCGAACGCGACGAATATTGCCGGCGGCGCATAAGTCGCCCGCCAAAGGCGCGCTCAAAAGCGGAGCAAAAAGAAAAGACCACGCCGAAGGCGCGGTTTTTTTTATGCGCTGCGCCGGTGGCGCTTTGTCAGTGTTTAGTATAAGTACACAATATATAACCTCGGCTTGAAATAGCCTGAGCAAACCGATACAATAAAATATGATTTTCAGGCACAACGACATATGGAAAGGAATACTGCGATGATACCGGTAAAACAAAGAAGCAAAACAAATGGCAACAATGGCTTTTCCTTGGTGGAGCTTATTATCGCTATCGCCATCATAGCCGTTATGACCGCTATTATTGTTCCGTCATATCTGAAGTATATCGAAAAATCAAAAATAAGTGTGCTTGAGACGAATGTATCGGAATTTACGAAAATGATTCAGCTATATGCGATTGAATTTGACCAAAGTGATTGGTATGGTAATTATGCAAGTAACTGGCACGAAGGCTGGCGACCGGGCGACGGATCGATGAATAATTATATCGAATTTGAGCTGGAAGTCGTTAACAGCGGCACATATGAAAACAATGTATCCATAAAAAATCCGTACAGCGGAAAAATGTCTATTCTGGATTATAACAGCACCCTTGCTTCAGGAGATGGCTACCGCCCGGCCATATTTATAACCTCAAACGCAGGTTATTCTTATACCGGCACCAGCAACACCGATAATATCGTCGGAACGGTCGTGGCATATTTTGATTACGACGGAACGATGACCGACCATATTGAAGTTTTTTTCATCAACAAAGACGGGACCAAATCCGATTTCCTCAAGACAATCGGTTGATTTGCTGTCTGGCACAACAAAAAAGCGCGCCCATACGGGCGCGCTCTTTTTTTCCGAAATTTGGCGCCAAGGCAAATCTTCGCGCGGCAGTCATATATTAAATGAACATATATTATTTGCATCGTTTATTTTTTTATACACGACACACACTATAATCGTCAGGCAGTTGAAACGCGAAAACAACTATTAGGGAGCATCATAAACAATGGCCAGAAAAAATCAGATTTTAAACCCGAAAGCACGCCAGGCGCTCGACCAGCTCAAATATGAGACGGCCAGCGAGGTCGGCGTCCAGCTCAACGACGGCTATAACGGCGATCTGAAATCGAAAGACGCCGGGCAGATCGGCGGTAACATGGTCAAGAAAATGATCCAGTCTTACGAGGATTCCTCGGCGCAGTAAAACGGCTGAATCGTCATCAGACTTAGTTAAATTTGGATAAAGCCCGGCCAGATAAATATCTGGCCGGGCTTTATGTTTGAGCGAGAGCATTGATCAACGTTCACGCGCTTGCAAATTCGATTTATGCCAGAATGAAAACATAGAGGATGCCCGCCAGCCCGATAAGCGCCAAAACCAACGCGGTTTTACGGGGCATGACGCCATCGTTTTTAGCCGCCTTACCAAACATGCCGAAAACCAGCGGGTGTATCAAGAACGGCATTGCGAAAATAAACGGGATCAGATCGGACGCCTGTGCACCGAACATGCCGCCCTGAATAGCGGCAAATAACCCGAAGTGGGAAATCGCCGATGAGGTTGCCATCGCGGCGTCGCCGAGTGGTATGCCGCTGAAACTCAGCAGCATAAAGCTGCCAAAAACAGCCGTCAGCTGCCACCCAAGCGAGAACTGCATTAGCCCCTTGATTTCAGCAGCTTCAATTCCTTGCGCCTGTCGCAGTGTGCGCAGCGACCAAATCGTCAGCAACACGCCCAGAACAACAACCGGGATCGCCCATTGATACAGTAAAACGCCATTTGACGCGCTCGCAGCAAGTATAGAAAAGACGAATATGTGACCCAGGAACGGTACATTAATCATAATCGGCGCCCGTGATGCTGCCTCAGGGCCCAAATCGCCCGCCGTACAAGCGCCGGTCAATCCCGAGTGGGACAGTGACCCTGCCATACCCGGGGCAAGATTGCGCACTTTATTTGCGCGACCGAGAAAGATGAGCAATGCGATTCCGGCGAACATCCAGAACACTTGCCCGAAGAATCCGTACAGCATGACGCGTTGCATACTTACAAGCTTGAAAGCTTCAAGGATTCTTGACCCGCCAACTAAAAAATTTGCCGCGAGAACTACGGGAATGCCGGCAAATAGGAGCGCTCTGAGGGTCGGACCGAATCTCCATTTTGAAAACAGCATGCCCAGGGCCGCGGAGAGGATCATGGCAAAAAAGATCTGTGGTAAAGCAATAACAGACTTGATCCATAAGGATATGTAGTGAGAGCCGACCAGTACGGCGATAATACCGGCAGTTTCCAACAAGCCTCTTAGGATATAGTTCCCCTTCCGCTTGATGCTTTTCTTGCTGTCAATGAGTATCGTCGCACCAATAAGGCCGATGTATGAAATAAGGGGATAAAATCTGCCCAGAACATCATCTGAAGAAAACCCGAGAAGCATTCTCTTGATGCCTTCGATACCGACAAGAATGAAAAACGCTCTGACTAAAAATATGAATTGTGTTCGTTTTGTCCCTAGTATCACTTCGTCTTCAGACGGTGTGATTATATCTTCCGGCGTGATACTCTGGCGCGTTAATAGTTTTTTGATCTCTTGACCGCCGACAAAGAATGAAGCGATCAACGCCGTAATTGTAACTTTGCTCATTAGTCCTACAAATTCAAAATCAGGAAGTCCGGGAGCCGCAACGCCGCTTTCAACAAGAACCAGTCCCATGATAAGGCCAAATATAACGATTATTAGGATTGGTGAATACCTGCTTCCGGCAACAACTGTTCGGGAAACTAGAACAATGGGTATCAATAAAACCAGCGCCAGGAAAAAATGAAAAAACATATGCATACTCGTGAATTGCTCCAATAATAAATCCATTACTCATCCTCTTTCATAATAAATTTTGGAATGCACGAATGTAAGCTTTGGCGCCACGCCGCTGCAGTGTCGCCACTTTCACCAGAGATCAATTGTGATTATACCATAAGTTTGGATATATTCAACAAAATTTTTAGCTGTTATAATCTTGCAGTGCATTATTCCATTGGTCGGAGTTGTCCGCCGTCTTGGCAGCGAACGCGGCTCTTGATGATTGATATGTCTTTGTCGGCCGCCTCGCCGAATGCCGAATTATTACACGTCACAAACTACGCAGCAGCCCGTCCGACTATACCGGACGGGCTGCTTTTGTTAAGGATTAAACGTTATTGTAGGTATTTTTGTGCATTATCGTCATAACTATGTCAATATAACACAATTTTTAGTTACAATTTGAGCACAATCCGTAAAATGTAATGGAATTGTGATGGGTCGCCTGACTTATAACGCCCCTGTCAACATAATACCATTAAATCATCCCCCTAGACGCCAAACGCCATCATTATTTCATCACATGTTTTTGTTAATCTGTTATTGACTGAAAAATTCCCAAATAAAGAAGGAGGTTTATGATGAGCACAACGGTCAAACCATGCAATTGTGCAACCGATGAGCAGGATTTTTCCGAAATCGGCAATGTCATCGAGCTGTACAAGGACAAAGAGGGCAACCTTATCCAGATCCTCCATGCCGCGCAGCAGATCTACGGCTATCTGCCGCTGGAACTGCAGGAATTCATTGCAGACTCCTTAAACCTGCCGCTTTCTAAAGTAACGGGTGTCGTCAGCTTCTATTCGTTCTTTTCGACGAAGCCACGCGGCCGCCACACCGTCCGAGTCTGTCTGGGAACAGCCTGCTACGTTCGGGGCGGCAAAAAAATTGTCGAGGCGCTGCAAAAAAGCCTGGGCGTCGAAATCGGCGACACCACCGAGGATGGCAAATTCACCTTCGAGGTGGCGCGATGCATCGGTGCGTGCGGACTCGCACCGGCGATGATGATCGACGAGAAGGTCTACAAGCAGGTCACGCCGCAGAAGCTTGGCGCGATCCTGGCCGAATACGGGGATTGAGGTACGAGGATGATAACAAAAACAAAAACCGATTTGCAGCAAATCAAGGATGATTACCAGGCAAAGCTCGGGCAGTACAAATATCTGGCGTACATATGCGGCGGCACCGGCTGCGTGTCGGCAAACTGCGGCGAAGTTGAACAGGCGCTGCGCGCTGAGCTGGAAGCGCAGGGCATGGAAAACGATGTTGCCGTGATCAAGCGCGGCTGCATGGGCACGTGCGCCGTCGGCCCGGTCATTTATGTGCATCCCGACCGGACCTATTACACCGAAATGACACCCGAAAGGATCCGCGAAGTGGTCAAAAGCCACTTCATCGGCGGCGAGCCGATCGTCGAGTATACGTTTTACGATCATCTCCTGCAAAAAAACGTGCCTGTGATCGACGATATTTCGTTTTTCAAAAAGCAGGTACGTATCGCGCTGCGCAACTGCGGCTATATCGACGTCGAGACCATCGACTCGTACATTGCCAATGACGGCTACTTCGCGCTGTACGACACGCTCACGACAAAAACACCGCAAGAGCTCATTGACGTGATCAAGGCGTCCGGCCTGCGCGGACGCGGTGGTGCAGGCTTCCCGACGGGTATCAAGTGGCAGTCCGGCCACGACGCACCGGCGGGGCAAAAATACATCATCTGTAACGCCGACGAGGGCGACCCCGGCGCGTTCATGGATCGCAGCGTTTTTGAGGGCGATCCGCATAGCGTCATCGAGGGTATGCTGCTCGGCGGATACGCCATCGGCGCAGACAAGGGCTACATATATATCCGTGCAGAGTACCCCATCGCGCTCATGCGGCTACGCGAGGCAATCGAGCAGGCCAAGGTGGCAGGCATGCTGGGCGACAATATCTTCGGTACCGACTTCAGCTTCGACATCGAGATCCGCATCGGCGCCGGTGCGTTTGTGTGCGGCGAAGAGACGGCGCTGATGGAATCCGTTGAGGGCAACCGCGGCGAGCCGAGGCAAAAGCCGCCCTTCCCGTTCCAGAACGGGCTGTTCGGCCATCCGTCGATCATCAATAACGTCGAAACGCTGGCCAACGTGCCGGCAATCGTGTTAAAGGGCGCGGACTGGTTCCGCCAGTTCGGCACAGAAAAAAGCCCCGGCACAAAGGTCTTCGCGCTGACAGGTCACATCAAAAATACAGGGCTTGTCGAAGTGCCGATGGGCATCCCTCTCGGCGACATCGTATTTTCGATCGGCGCAGGCATCCCGAAAGACAAAAAGTTTAAATCCGCGCAGACGGGCGGTCCGTCCGGCGGGTGTATCACGCTCGAGAATATGAACATCCCCATGGATTATGAGAGCCTGGCCAAGGTCGGCTCAATCATGGGCTCCGGCGGTCTCATCATCATGAATGAGGATACCTGCCTCGTGGACACCGCGCGGTACTACATGGACTTCATTAAAGACGAGTCGTGTGGTAAATGTAACGCCTGCCGAACCGGTACGACGCGTATGCTGGAAATCCTGGAGCGCATCACGCAGGGCGAGGGCCGCGAGGGCGACATCGAGCTGCTTGAGGAGCTCGGCGCGGTCATTAAAGACACCGCCATGTGCGGCCTCGGGCAGACGGCGCCGAACCCGGTTTTAAGCACCATCAAGTATTTCCGTGAAGAATTTGAGCAGCACATCAAGGACAAATACTGCCGTGCCGGCGTTTGCGCGGATCTGTTTATTTCGCCGTGCGAGAACACTTGCCCGGCCAACATTAACGTACCGGGATATCTCGGCCTGATCGCAGCCGGCCGTTTTCTTGACGCGTACAACCTCATCCGGCAGGAAAACCCGTTCCCGGCCGTCTGCGGGCGCATCTGCACGCATCCGTGCGAGAGCAAGTGCCGCCGCGGCTCGGTTGACGAGGCTGTGGCCATCCGTGAGCTCAAGCGCCATGTCGCCGACTACGCGTATAAAAACGAGCAGCCGTTCTCGTCAGATGTCGTATTCCCGAAAAACGGCAAGCGGATCGCGGTCATCGGCGCGGGCGCGGCAGGCCTCACCTGCGCGTATTACCTCGTGCGCATCGGCTACGATGTTGACGTATACGAATCGGAATCCACCGCCGGCGGCGTACTGGCGTTCGGCATTCCTGAATACCGCCTGCCTAAAAAGATTCTCCAGCATGAGATTAAGCTCATCGAGCAAGCCGGCGTCAACATCCATCTGAATATCGACGTTGTCAAGGACTCGACGTTTAAAACACTACGCGAGGAGCACGACGCCGTCTATGTTGCCACCGGCGCACAGTTCCCAGACAAAGTCGGCATCCCCGGCGAAAACCTGCCGGGCGTCATCCACGGGATCGACTTCCTCAAGCGCGTCAACCTCCAGCAGGACATTACGCTCAGCGGCACAGTCGCCGTCATCGGCGGCGGCAACACCGCCATCGACTCGGCGCGTACGGCACTGCGCATCGGCGCCGACCGCGTAATCGTTCTCTACCGCCGCACGATCGACTCGATGCCGGCGTACGAGGAGGAGGTAATTGACGCGGTCGCCGAGGGCATTGAGATCGTCGAGCTTGTCTCCCCCATCCGCTTCATCGGCGGGCCAGACGGCCGCGTGTCCAAGGTCGAGGTGCAGGAAAATGCGCTCGACGATTTCGGGCGTGACGGACGCCGCCGCACCATGAAGGTCGAGGGAACAAACTACACCATCGACGTCGATACCGTTATCCCCGCCGTCAGCCAGCACTCCGACCTGCCGTTTATCCCCAAGAGCGAAATCGGCTTGACGCCGTGGGGCACCTTTATTATCGACGACGATACAATGATGACGACAATGCCGGGCGTATTTGCCGGCGGCGACGTTGCGCGCGGACCGGAAACGGTCATCCAGGCGATTGCCGACGGCAAGAAAGCCGCCGTCGCGATCGACCAGTATCTTGGCGGTACAGGCGTTCTCAATAAGGGCGCACCGATCGACATCCCCGATACATTCAGCGAGGATGAAGTCGTTGAGCACGAACGCTTCACCGTCGAGCGGCTCGACCCGGAAAAACGCTGCCATTCGTTTGCTGAGGTCGACCTTGGCTATCACAAGCTCAACGCTATGGCCGAAGCCATGCGCTGCTTGCATTGTGACAGGAGGTAGAACAATGAAAAACATTACGATAAACGGAAAAGCCCTTTCCGTGGGCGACGATATGACCATCATTGAGGCCGCCAAAACAGCCGGCATCACGATCCCGAATCTGTGCTACCTCAAAGATGTGCATCAATTCGGCTCATGCCGCATCTGCGTCGTCGAGGTTGAGGGCGCAAAAACACTCATGCCGTCGTGTATGACAAAGGTCTCCGACGGGATGGTCGTCCAAACCAACTCCGCACGTGTCAGAAAAGCGCGAAAGGTTCTTTATGAGCTTCTGCTGTCTGATCACTCGAAGGACTGTCTGAGCTGCAAGCGCAATCAAACCTGCGAGCTGCAAGAACTCGGCCGTAACCTCGGCGTCGAGGCGACGCGCTTTGAGGGTAAGCGCTCCGAGTGCCATATAGACATGTCCGTTTCCATCACGCGCGACATCTCCAAGTGCGTGCTGTGCCGCCGTTGCGTCACCGCCTGTAACGACGTTCAGGGCGTCGGCATCATCAACGCACAGGAACGCGGCTTCAACACCGTCATCAGCCCGGCGATGGGCCTCGCGCTCGGCGACGTTAACTGCACGTTCTGCGGCCAGTGCACCGTCGTGTGCCCGGTTGGGGCGCTCAAAGAGACCGACGCCGTGCAAAGCGTGTGGAAAGCGCTCAACGATCCCGAAAAACGCGTTGTCGTCCAGACGGCACCGGCGATTCGTATTGCTATCGGCGAGGAGTTCGGCATGCCGGCCGGCTCGCGCGTGACAGGCAAGCTCGCCGCGGCACTGCACCAGCTCGGATTTGACGATGTCTTTGACACCAACTTCGCCGCCGATCTGACGATTCTCGAGGAGGGCACCGAGTTCCTGACGCGTGTCACCAATGCGCTGACAGGCAAGGGCGCCACGCTGCCGATGATCACCAGCTGCAGCCCCGGCTGGATCAAGTACATCGAACACACTTATCCCGACGAGCTGGATCATTTGTCTACATGCAAATCGCCGCATACGATGCTTGGCGCGTTGATTAAATCGTACTATTCCGGTAAGGTCGGGGTCGATCCGAAAAACGTATTCGTCGTCTCCGTTATGCCGTGTACGGCGAAAAAGTTTGAGATTACGCGTCCCGAAATGCAAAATGACGGCAACCCGAACGTTGACGCCGTGCTCACCACGCGTGAGCTGGGCGCGATGATCAAGGAAATGGGCATCGACTTCCAATCGCTGGAGGACATGGAGTTTGACAATCCGCTTGGTATGTCCACCGGCGCGGCCGATATCTTCGGCCTGACCGGCGGCGTCATGGAAGCCGCACTGCGGACGGTTTACGAAGTCGTCACCGGCCGCGAGATTCCGTTCGACGGTCTGCATGTTGCGCCCATCGTCGGTCTTGACCGCGTGAAGGAAGCGTCCGTCACAATCACCGAGCCGCTGCCGGAATATAAGTTCCTGGATGGCGTAACCGTCCGCGTCGCCGTCACGAGCGGCCTGGCCGGTGCGCGCGAGCTGATGGAGCAGGTCGCCGAGGGTGACTCGCCGTACCATTTCATCGAGGTCATGGGCTGCCCCGGCGGCTGCATCACCGGCGGCGGTCAGCCGCGCTCCGAGGATCCTGACGTGCGTCAGAAGCGCCTGGCCGGTCTGTACGATGAGGACGAGAGCAAAACGCTGCGCAAATCGCACGAGAACCCATACATCACCGCGCTGTATAAAGACTACCTTGAGCAGCCCAACAGCCACGTCTCACATAAGTATCTGCATACGCATTACGTGCCGCGCGGCCTGTTCAATGAGCTGACCGATCAGCGCTTTACCATCGCCACCGAGCAAAACGCGCCGGCAAAAAGTGCGCGCAAACCGGCGGCGGCGACAGTGTCCGGATCGAAAGCCGAATCCATGCAGTCTGTTCAGGCTTTGTCTCTTGAAGCAGAGAACACGCGCCTGAAGAGCGAGCTGTACGAAACGGCCGAGACTGTCGAAATACTCAAAAGCGTTATTGCCGACTATCTCAAACGTGAGCGGTAATATCGCCGCAGCCTCTTTATAAACGTTGGCGGGCCGGACAACCGGCCCGCCGTTTATTTGTGCATAATTTACGCCAATAAATCTTGTAATGTTTGTTAAAAAATACTAATATTACTTACAGGACGTCTGTACTTGCGCAAATGCCGGTGCGGATCGACGCAATATGATCTGATCTTGCGCGTAACGCTTCATTCCGCCCCCTTGGCGGCAAACCGAGGGAAATAGCAGACGTTTGTTACGCGCGCCGTGCGACAAGAACGAATCGATGCTCCGATGTAGAAATAAAGCCCGTGTTTTCAAGCTCGTGCTGAAGCGCGCAAAGGTTGTCAAAACAGCTTTCCACAGAAAACCCCGGAAATGACCATTCTATAACGCCAGCAAAGAAAACGACGGCACCAACATCAAAAAACTTCAGCTCGGTATAGTTTTCATTCGTGCTGAGTATCTCGAACCCATGTTCATAAAATTTCGGCCGTTCTGTCGCCAGCGAAAAGCCTTCATACAGTGGCGGTGCATTGCTGGTGATTACGCGCCGCACTAACGACTCGCAGTTATCTCCACCGACTTGTTGGGTAATAAAAAGGCCGCCCGGCTTCAAAATCCGGGATACCTCGCTCAGAACGTAAGCTTCATGACGGTTAATTACGATATCGAAGCTATTGTTTTCAATCGGCAGGCGGTTATCGTCCTCAACGGGATACAGGCGAATACCCCTCGGTACAAGCCGCTTCGCGCACAGCTCAATGTTGGGTGGCCAAGCTTCTGTTACCGAGGTTTTTTCCAGAGGATGCTCCAGCGTAAGCAAAAACTCTCCGCCTCCAGTACCCATATCCAGTAGCAGGTCCTGATCTCGCAGATAATTTTTGACGATGGTTTTATAATCCCATTCAAGGGGCTCATGGCGCCATCTTGATTGCAGACAGGAAAAATCCCACCCTGTGACCGCCCGCTTCTCCTCGTCTTGCCAAAGCTTCTTGAACCCTTCACAATTCATGATGGTACTGCTCCTTTTCACTTAAAAAATTCAGTGCTGAAAAGGCACAGTATGTTTGACAGCCGTTATTTTGCCAAAGCCCGGCACAATTTGCTGTCAAATCACTGTGCCGAGCAGTTATCTCGATTGAAGCACTCGTATTTTATCCAATACAACGGATCCACCAACTTTCCTAAATAATGCCAGAATTATATCACAGCATCCATGCCGACGAAAAGTATTTGCCGTGGCGTGTGTCGTGTTCGTCAGCCTTCGGGCCGGCGGCGTTTGTACGCTGTGGCATCGGGACGATGTCCGCAATGACGGGGGTGTAATCATGAGCGATATCCGATTGTTGGTCGCTGTCCGGGACTACCGGGAGCGTAATCGGCTCAAGCAACTGGCGCAGACCCACGGCTACAGTTGCGAAACGGCCGCGGACGGTGTCATGGCCGTCAAGCTGTTTCGGCGCTGCGACTACGATCTGATCGTCATGGACACAGATCTGCCGATGCTCGACGGATGGAATGTCTGCCGCCAGATCCGCAAGCTATCGGACGTGCCGATCATCATCGTCAGCGTACAGGCGGATGAGTGTGACAAGCTGCTTGCCTTCGAGCTTGGTGCGGATGATTACCTATGCAAGCCTTATTCGCTGTCCGAACTGGCTGCACGTATTAAGGTGTTCTTATACCGCACGCGAGGGATTGAGCGCCCGTCGTCCGGCAAGCTGGCCGTTGGCGGACTGCTCGTTGACACTGCCTCGCGCACCGTCTACGTCGACGAATCGCCCGTCAAGCTCACGCCGAAGGAATACGAGCTGCTTTACTTCCTGTCGCACAATCCCAACAAAGCGTTTTCAAGAGAAACACTCCTCAACGAGGTCTGGGGCTACGAATTTATCGGCACAGACCGTACCGTCGACACGCACATTCGCTCGCTGCGCGAAACGATTAAGCCGTACGACCCGTATATCGTCACCGTCTGGGGCTTTGGATATAAGTTTGTCATTTAGCCTACACACTGTTTATCCTGACCAGCATCTCTCTTTTTCGACGAAGTGCAGCCCTTAACAACACGTCAATCTGTATATAATTTACGAAAATTGGTAAATATAGGCATTTCTATTGATAACCACTTACATTTTAGGTATTATATGGAATGTGGCCGGTTGCGAAGGGGAGAACGCCACCGGCTAATCTATAGCCAGTAAGTGGAGGTAATGAAGTACGTAATGGTCGACTATAAACAGATGTACATTGTCCTATTCAATGGTGTCACAACCGCTTTGCACAGCATGGAGCAGCATGACTACGAATTTGCACAAATAACGCTGATTGACTCACAGTTGGTAGCAGAAGAGCTATACATCACAGCTGAAGATTAACAAGCTTATACCTGCAAATCGGCCGCCGCGTCTAAGACGCGGCGGTTGCTGCTTTTTGTGCTTTTCTTGACAGCCTGCTATGCGTCGCAGAAATCCTTGTATTGTATGATCTGACAAAATAAGGCGATCAGTTTTCGTAGCGTATGCCCATGCCGATCGGAAACAACTCCGGTACGATGGCGGCAGAAGGAATACAAAATGCAGCCGTTATGGAGGTAACATATGCAAGAATACAACATGCTCATCGGCGGAAGCTGGACGCGCGCCGACGACGACAAAACGTTCGTCACTGTTAACCCCGCGACCAGCGAAGTATTTGCCCGCGTGCCGCTGGCCGGCAAATCCGATGTCGACCGCGCCGTCAGCGCCGCCCGCGCGGCGCTTCCCTCATGGTCTGGTCTGAAGCAGTCTGCACGCACTGCGATGATGAACAAAATTGCCGCCGTCATCCGTGAAAACGCCGAGGAACTGGCCGTGTGCGACATGCACGAGCACGGCACCCCATTTAATGACGCCTACGGCATTGTTATGGGTGCGGCTGAAAAATTCGAATATAACGGTGATATCGCACAGGCGCTCATGGGCACGCACATCCCAATGGAATCAGGTAAGCTCTCGTATTTCAGACGCGAGCCGTTCGGTGTTGCAGGCCTGATCATTCCGTGGAACTTGCCGATCATCGTCACCTGCGTCAAGCTCTCGGCTGTCATTGCCGTGGGCAACACGTGCGTCGTCAAGCCGCCGAGTATTAACTCCTCAACGATTTTAAAGCTGGCCGAGATTATCCAGAAAGCCGGATTGCCCGATGGCGTACTCAACGTCGTCACCGGACCGGGCGGTGCCGTCGGCGAGGCGATCGCCACACACCCCGGCATTGATATTATCGGCTTTACCGGCAGCAGCGAAACCGGCAAGGACGTCCTGCGCCACGCTGCCGGCACCGTCAAAAAGTGCGTCATGGAGCTCGGCGGCAATAATCCCGTCGTCATCAGGCCAGACGCCGACCTTGACGCCGCTGTCAAGGTACTCGGAACCCGGCAATACAACAATTCCGGCCAGCACTGCTCCGGACCGGGCCGCTATTACGTCCATGAAAAGGTTTACGAGGCGTTTTTAAAGAAGTTTGCCGATTTCGCCAAAAACGTTAAGGTCGGCGACCCGGCTGAAAAGGGCACATTTATGGGGCCTGTTGTAAGTAACACACATCAGAGCAAGGTCGAGGGATACATCGACGGCGCCGTTAAGGAAGGCGCGACACTCTACTTTCAGCAGAAAAAATCCGACGCGCATAAAAACGGATTTTTCGTCATGCCAACGATCATCTCGGACGTAACACACGATATGACAATCGCGCGTGAGGAGGTCTTCGGTCCGGTTGCCGTGATGCTCAAATACACGGATGATGACGATATCATCGCACTTTGCAACGATTCGCCGTTTGGTCTTTGCGCGCATTTGTGGTCGGCGGACATTCAGACACTGCTGAAAATGTCTGAAGCACTGCGCGTCGGCAGTGTCTTCATCAACTGCCAGACGCTGACGAACGAGCAGGCATGGGGTACGTCCGTCAAGCAAAGCGGACTGGGTAAAGAAGGCGGCCTTTTGGGTCTGGCGGAGTTTACCGAGCTTAAAATGGTCACCATCGACTATAGCGTTTAGGGCCGGAGGATACAATCATGGATTTTATGGATCAAACGTTTCTCAACCTCATCGACGGTCAGCTTGTTCCCGCGCAAAAGGGCGGCACGATGAATATCGTCAACCCTGCCAGCGGCAACGTCGTCGCTGTCGTACCCAAGTGCACCGTCGAGGACGTGGAGCTGGCTGTCGCGGCCGCCAAACGCGTAAAAAACGCATGGAAAAACACCTACATCGGCGACCGCGCGAAGCTGCTGTATAAGCTCGGCGCCATCATTGAGTCGCACGCCGAGGAGCTCGTGCCGATGGAAACGGCGCAGTACGGCGGTCCGGTCAGTAAGACGCGCATCTTTGACATCCCTGCCGCCGTCGACGAGTTTGAGCTGATGGCCGGCATGGGCCGCAGTATCACCGGCAATACCATCGCCGCCGACCCGAACGCCCGCGTCATGACGCTCCGCGAACCGTATGGCGTCGTCGGGCTGATTACACCGTGGAATTTCCCGCTCGTCACAGCCGTTTCTAAGCTGGGCCCAGCGCTCGTAACCGGCAACACCGTCATCCTTAAGCCCCCGTCCTGCGCGCCGCTGACGGTCCTCAAGCTGGGCGAATACGCTCTCGAAGCAGGCTTTCCGCCCGGCGTGATCAACATCATCACCGGCCCCGGCTCGGAGGTCGGTGAGGCAATCGTGCGCCACCGTGACGTTGCAAAAATCAGCTTTACCGGCGACAGCCAGGTCGGCAAGCGCATCATGGAGATCGCCAGTCAGCAGGTCAAGCCCGTCGCGTCCGAGCTTGGCGGTAAAAACGCCGTAATTATTCTGGACGACGCCGAGCTCGATAATGTCGTCGAGACGGCGACGTACTCGGCCTTCTTCAATTCCGGGCAAAACTGCGGCTCGCCAAGCCGATTTTACGTCCAGGAGGGCATATACGACGCCTTCGTCAGCCGTTTTGTTAAGGCCGCCGGTAAAATCATCGTCGGCGACCCGACAGACGAGAAGACAATGATGGGGCCGCTCGCCTACAACGCCTGCCGTGACACAGCCGAGTACTACATCAATTCAGCAAAAAAAGCCGGCAGCAAGTTGCTGCTCGGCGGTGAGCGGCCGACGGCGCCGGAGCTCAAAAACGGCGCATTCGTCATGCCGACGATATTTGAAGTTTACGACAATAAGCAGGAAATGATGCAGGAGGAAATCTTCGCGCCGGTCGTGGGCATTATGAAGATTAAAAACGCTGAGGAAGCGATCGACCTCGTCAACGATTGCCGTTACGGCCTTTGCGCGTCCATCTGGACACTGGACTACCGCCGCGCGCTGCGCATGCTCGACAAGCTCGAGGTCGGCACAGTGTGGATCAATCAACACCTCAAGATTGTGCCGGAAACGCCATGGGGTGGCTGCAAAGAGTCCGGCTGGACGAAAGAGAACTCGATGCTCGTCTATGATGAGTATACGTTCCACAAACACGTATGGCTCGAACTCGGCGACAAGCCGCACACCTTCTGGGAAAACGAAATCGATCTGGCCTAGAAACTCCCTTTATTATCCACAAGCAACTTTTGTTATTTCTCTGTTGTCTCTTGTTATTAAGTGTACCTTATAGTTGTCATTTTTCTTGCAATATAACCACTATACGTGTATACTACGTATAGTGGCTATTAAAAAGCAAAGAAGAGAGCTAATGCCCTCTTCTAAGCTGTCTAGGATCAGGAACGCTTGCTGCAACAAGCGTTCCTCACTTTTATGTATAAAACATAAATAGCGAGGAATTTTTCCGCGACCCCTAGCACCGTCATAACGATATCGAGGGTAACGTTCATTTGTACTCTCCTTTCGTAAGATTTGAGGGAAGACCCCCTGCCGCGGAATCTTATGCCCATTTCTTACGATTGGAGACGTGTCCTGATCTGTGGTTATTTTATCACAGCATACATAGCCTTTCAAGTTTATAACGCGCTCGTACAAAGTGATACAATATTCACTATCGAGCACTATTGCGCACTATTGCGCACTATTGCGCACTATTGAGCATAGGCATCTTATCCTAATTTGTTATCCTAATTTGTAATTTCTACTATTCTCATAAATAATTACTATATTTTTGTTCACAATAACCATGCCATCGTACAAAAAGCCGCCCTTTCGGGCGGCTTTTCATCGCTCTGCTTCCGGGACAGGCAGCGGCTCGCAAGGCCGCTTCGTCTTTTTATCAAACTCCAACAGGCGGAACGACAGCTCGAGCATTTGAACAACGTCGTAATCGTCGAAGCTGACGTCCATGATCTCCTCAATACGCTTGAGATGATACACCATTGTATTGCGGTGTAAGTGCAGCTCATTGGCGGCGTTGGTGATGTTTTTAAAGTGGCGCAGATACGTGTAGAGACTCTCCATATAGCTCGTACCGTACTCGCGATCGTACGCGAGCAGCACGTCAAGCGCGGGGTGCACGAACTTACTGACGCCTCCAGCTGCGTCGGCGCAGGCTTGGGCAACCGTGTACACCGCATACTCGCCGTATGTATATAAATGCCGGTCAGCGTCGAGGCGGCGGCCGATCCGCATCGCGTCGAGCGCTTGTTCATAGTATAGGCGCAGATTGATCGGGCTGACGCACCGCCGGCTGATGCCGCAGTGGATACCGTATTTGGCTAGAAAAGCCGCCAACCGGCCAAGCTCGTCACCGAAATAATCCTTGACGCGCTGTGTACTGCTGGCCGTCATCACGATCTTGTTTTCATAAATGAGCGCGCGGCCGCCGCTGATCATGTTTTCAAGCATGTCGCGCATATAACGTAATGAGTACTGGCTGCTGTCGTAGTCACGCAGATCAAACACAAATACATAAATATTTTTCTTGAAATTGAGGCCCAGCACCCGTGCGCGCTCGTTGATCGATTTCGGATCCACCATGTTTTCTTCAAGGAGATTCCAGATGAAGTCCTCGTACATCATGCCGCGCGAATACTGCTGGAACTGATTTTTCTGCAGCTCGGCTGATACTGCTTCGCTAAGCATCTTCAGCAGATGCGCATCATTGCTCTCAAACGGTCTGGCGTATTCGATAACCGATATCGTCGCCACGCTGCGCTCACCGACGGTAATCTTGGAAAACATCCGCGGATACCGCATATCCGCGCTCTTCCAAATAAACGGGCTGACGCTCTGCTCAATTCGATCGGCCAGCTTATCTTGTATACCGGCCGCGACAGAATCGGACGACAACATCCCCGTCGTCGTCAGCTCGACCCAGTCTTTATCGTCGGGAACGGCAATCTCCGTCGTCATCGCCAGCGCCTTCCAGCTCTTGTCGGTGACGATGATCGGATTGTTCAGCCGGCTGTAGCCGATGGACAAAAGCCTGCGCATCGCGCCGCTCTCCCCGGCCAGCGCAGCAAGCAGCTCGGTCGTGAATCCAACTTCCTGCTCCTGCGTTATATAGCTTTCGCTCACAGCATTTCCCTCCTATAACTGCGGTTGCTTAAAGTTCCTGCTTGCTGCAACCCATTATACCATAAGCGGTGTACACAAGTGTAATAGATTATTCCGCCACGTTTTACACCGTGCGTGTTGACAGAATGCGCTAAAGCATTTAATGTTAATTCGTAGTGATTTGCTCGGCATGTATGATATCTGCGCGCTGACCGCACCGACATGCCGGTGCCGCATAGCCGATTGAGGGAGGAAAAGCTGTAATGCGCATATGGTATTTGATACGCGGCGGCGTTCAAACCGGTCCATTTACAGAGCAAGAGCTTCTGAACATGCTGGCCGGAGGCGGCCTGTTCCCGCAGGATGTTTTCATCGATTCCAGAAACGGGCGACGGTATGACATCGATAAGGCGATTAAGATATGGCGTAAAACAGCCGGACGGGGGCCGAAAAAGAAGCGGACGGGTCTCATTGTCTTCTTGATCATCGTCGCGCTGATCGGCGGCTTCATTACATACAAGGTGCTCACACGCACGAGCGATATGCTCACGCTCGGCGACGTCACACCGGTCACGACGCAGTCCGTCTCGACCGGCGGCGGTACGATCGCCGTAACCGGCGGCAGCCTCGACGGGCTCGTACTTGACGTACCGGCCGGGGCGTATACGCAGGACACGCCATTTGAAATAAGCACCCGCCCGATCGACGATCACAAATTCGGCGAGCTGTTCGATCCGGCAACACCGCTTATTTCCATCGACAACGGCGACGTTTTCGCTGAAGAGGCCGTCGCGGTCACCATCCCGATCGAAAAATCCGATAACGAGTTCGCGATGGGATTTTACTACGACATCAAAACCGGCGAACTGGAGGGCATCCCGCTCATTTCGCTCGACAATAATCAGATCACGCTGTATACAAGCCACTTCTGCGAAATCGTCGTGTCCAAGGTCGAGCTGACAAAGCTTGACGATCTGGAGGTCATCACAGGCTTTCAGCCCGGGATCGACGACTGGCAGTTTACTAATTACGGCTCGTTTATCGCCCGCGGCGGCCACTGTGCCGGCCAGTCGATCACGGCTATGTGGTATTTTAACGAAATGTATCAGCGGCAAAACGCGCCGAGGCTGTACGGACTATATGATAACTTCGGCTACGACGTAACGACGAGCCGCTTCTGGCGTGACGACAACGAGGCCTATCGTTTCGCCTCGGTCATTCAGAATAAAATCAGCTGGGACAGTAAGCTCCGCGTAGAACAAAGGCAGCTGTCCAAGGCGTACCCGGTCTGGTCGATGAACGCTTTTGTTTATGCCATGCAGATGACCGGGCAGCCGCAGTACGTCGCCGTCTGGGGGCAGAAAACAAAAGCGGACGGCACGGTCGACAGCGGCGGGCACGCGCTCGTGGCATACGCCGTGATGGGCAACACGATCTTTATCGCCGACCCGAATTATCCCGGCAAAACGGACCGGACGATCACCTTTAACGGCACAGGCTTCGACACGTACTCCTCCGGCCAGAATGCCGCGGCCATCGAAAACGGGGACGACTTCCCTTACAGCGGCGTTTACTACATTGGCCAGTCGGCAATGATCAACAACGCCGCCATCAAAGAAGAGTTCGACAAGCTGCACACGCTGGCAGTCGGTGACGACGAGTTCCCGGCTTGCAGTTATCAATACTTAAAGTCTAAGGACGACCAAGGAAACACGGTCTGGGAGGACATGACGGCTGAACTGTCGCTGGACACGCAGACGATTGTTGAAAATCTCGGCGAAGGCTATGCCGACAAACTGCGTCTGTGCGTCCAGACACCGTATAACGACCTAAACGTTTACTTATACATCGGCCTCAACGACGCCGTCGTCAAGCAGCAGTCCGGCACAGACCAGTACGGCCGCGCCTATTTTACAATTGATCTGGAACCGGGCATCAACGACATCGGTTTGTACACCTGTAAGCTTGTTACAACCTCCGCCGGTTATCAGGCAGATAAATTCATCGAGTTCCAGCGCTTCCGCGTAGATTACAACCAGACCGTCGACCTGCGCTTTGACGATAACCCCTACGACGTGATCTGCAACGCTGAAGCCGTCTTCTCCGTGACGGCCAGGGCCGCGCCGCCGGACGTCTCGTACGTCTGGGAATTCGGCAACGGCGACACGCTGCAAACAACCGAGCCGACCGTCCAGTACGCTTACGCACAAAAGGGCGACTACACAATGTCCTGCAAGCTCATCAAAAACGCCGACGGCAAGGTACTCGGCGAGGCGCAGGCGCAGGTCAACGCGCTTGACCTCTACGGCAACTGGAATTTCTCGTACCGCATCACGGAGTCTAAGGCCGTCGACAGTTTGATCAACATGATTGTCGATATCTTCGTCAAGTTTTTCCAGGCAATCTTCCCGGATGCAGACATCAATAATGATTATAGTTTCACACTCAAAGGCACCACCGTTTACGGTACGATGTACGTCATACAGTCGGATGACGACGTTTTACCGGAATATGAGGACGTCTCCGTCTTGGTGCAGCTGCGGCAGGAATGGTGCAACAACGACGTCGTGGAGGTCTCGCAGGAGCTGATCCCCGGCTACATGGTCATCGATGGCGACAGTGTTGAGATTCATTTGACCTTCGACGACGAAGACGGCAACCTGGCCTCGGCGATGGCTTTTAAAGGTCAGCTCAGTAACCACTATATCTGGGGCACGTTCAACGCGGGCGGTCTGATGCGCGGCACGTTCAGCGCCAGAAAATAACCCAACCAAAAAGAAGACGGCATAAGCCGTCTTCTTTTTTGCGTTACATTACGTTTTATACAACGTCGTATCCCTGCTCCTCAATCGCTTCTTTGACCTGCTGCGTGCTCACGGCAGACGGGTCAAGCTCGACCGTAACAGTCTTGCCTTCTAGGCTGACGTCAACGCTTGCGACGCCGCTGAGCGCGTCGACAGCCTTTTTGACCCGATTTTCACAATGCGCGCACGACATACCCTCGACATTTAATACGATTTTTTCCATATCATCGGCTCCTTTAGATAAATAATAGCTTTTTTACACGTTCTATTTTTGGCGGAAGCGGCGCAGCCGCAGCGCATTTGTCACAACGGAAACGGATGAGAACGCCATCGCCGCACCGGCAAATACCGGGCTTAACAGCGGCCCGCCAAACGCATATACGACACCGGCGGCAAACGGGATGCCGATCGCGTTATAAATAAACGCCCAGAACAGGTTTTGCCGGATGTTACGGATCGTCGCGCGGCTGAGCGCGAGCGCCGTCGGGACTTCGTTCAGGTCGCCGCGCATCAGTACGATGTCTGCCGATTCGACGGCGACGTCGGTGCCCGTCCCGATTGCCAGCCCCACGTCGGCGGCGGCGAGCGCCGGAGCGTCGTTGATACCGTCGCCCACCATCGCGACCTTTTTGCCGCTTTGCTGCAAGCACCTGACCTCACCGGCCTTATCCTGCGGCAACACCTCGGCGAGCACGTTCGTCACACCGACGGATTCGGCAATGGCGTTCGCCGTCGCTTGGTTGTCTCCGGTGATCATATACACGTCGATGCCGAGCCGACGCAGCTTATCGATCGCCGCACGGCTGGACGGCTTAACCGTATCCGCCGCCGCCATTACGGCGGTGAGCACACCGTCAAACGCGACGTATAAGAGCGTGCGCCCCGCGCCGGTCAGCGCGTCGGCGTCTTGGTCGGCGGCGCGCGTGTCGATGCCGCGCGTGTCCATGAGCTTTTTATTGCCGGCAAGTACCTGCCGCTCGCCGACGGCGGCGTCGATACCGTGCCCCGGCACCGCCGAAAAGCGCGCCGGCGACGCTATGTCGATGCCGAGCGCATCGGCGTGTTCGACGACGGCGCGGGCGATCGGATGCTCCGATCCGCGTTCGGCGCTGGCCGTGATCGTCAGCGCATCGCGCTCGGTAACACCGCCGTAAGTTCGGATATCCGTAAGCTTCGGCTTGCCCTCGGTGATCGTGCCGGTCTTGTCGAGCACGACCGTGTCAATGCTGTGCGCCGTCTCAAGCGCTTCGCCGCTCTTGATGAGCACGCCCAGCTCGGCGCCCCGTCCCGTACCGGCCATGATTGCTGTCGGCGTCGCAAGACCGAGCGCACACGGGCAGGCAATAACAAGTACGGACACGAAGATCGTCAGCACAAAGCCCCAATCCTGTCCCGAAATCGCCCACGCCGCCGCCGCAACGACCGCGATGCCGAGCACCGCCGGTACGAACCAGCCGGACACGATATCCGCCGTCTTGGCGATCGGCGCTTTTTTGCTCTGTGCGTCCTCAACAAGCTTGATGATGCGCGAGAGCGCTGTGTCGGCGCCGACGCGCTCGGCGCGGAATCGGAGCAGTCCCTCGCCGTTGATGCTCCCGCCCGTCACCGGACTGCCCGGTGCTTTTTCAACGGGCAGACTCTCGCCCGTCAGCATCGACTCGTCTGCCGAGGACACACCGTCTGTTACGACGCCGTCGACGGGGAACGCGCCGCCCGGCCGCACAACGACAATATCGCCGACAGCGACCTGGTCGAGCGCAATTTCGAGCTCTTTGCCGTCTTTTTCAATCACGGCTGTCGTCGGGCGCAGCTTCAGAAGCTTTTTAATCGCGTCAGACGTTTTGCCCTTGCTGCGCGCCTCAAGGTATTTTCCGAGCATGACAAGCGTCACGACGACAGCCGCCGATTCGAAGTACAGCGACATGACAAACGCCCCGTCACCGGCGATAATCCGTATCGTCGCGTATAGACTGTACAAAAATGCACTGCCCGTACCGATGGCAACAAGCGTGTCCATATTCGGCGCGCCTTTGAAAAGCGTCTTGAAGCCGCGCGTGTAGAAGCGGCTGCCGGCAATGATAACCGGTATGGTCAGCACGAGCTGCACCAGCGCAAATACGAGCGGATTATTACCCGGATGCATAAACGCAGGCAGCGGCGCGCGAATACCGGGGATCATATGCCCCATGGCGATGTATAAAATCGGTGCGGCGCATACGGCCGCGACGATAAAGCGCCGGCGCATCGTCTGCGCCTCGCGCGCTTGATAATCAGCCTGCTCGTCGCGGGCGTCGTCGGTTTCAATCTCGCGCGGCGTGTATCCGGCCTTTTCGATGGCGGCTTTAATTTCAGATAGCTTGACCGCCGCCGGGTCATACTCAAACACACCGCGATTCGTCGTCAGATTTACCACGGCGCTTTTGACGCCCGGCAGCTTTCTTGTCACACGCTCGACGGCGGCCGAGCACGCCGCGCACGTCATGCCCTCGATCGCCAGCTCGGCCTTTTTATCCGGCGTCTCGTCGATCAGACCATACCCGGCGTCCTCGACAGTTTTTTGAAGCGCCTCAAAAGAAAGCTTGTCCGTGTCGAACGTGATATCCAGCTTATCGGTGGCGACGTTGACATCACACGCGTCAACACCGTCTAACTTGCACACGGCACGTTTGACGGCTGCCGCGCACGCGGCGCACGTCATGCCTGTTACGGCAAATCTTTTTTCGGTCATACACGTCCTCCTATCGGACGAAAGATACATACTTACATTATTATTATACCAGAATCAGCAAGAGATTCCGTGATGCATTTACAACAAAGCATAAAAAACGCACCGAAATATTCGGTGCGCTCTTTAGTGTGATACTAATATTATAAGCAGACGGCTTCGAGACCTGCCTCGTCCATCAGCTTTGCATTCGTAAACATCACCGACGGATCGCCGTCGGCGAAGACGCGCCCGTCTTTGATCACAATCGCACGCGAGCAGACCTCCGCGGCAAAGCGCAGGTCGTGGGTGGCGATGAGCTTGCCCTCCTTGAGCTCTGTCAGAACGCGGACGAGCGCGCGGCGCGCCTTCGGATCTAAAAACGCGGTCGGCTCGTCAAACAAAAGGTGCGATGGCTGCATCGACAACACCGTCGCGATCGCGGCCAGTCGCTTCTCGCCGCCGGATAGCTTCAGCGCCGACCGTGCGCGTAAATGGCCGATGCCAAGCGTTTCAAGCGCCTGTTCGGCACGCGTAATCACCTCGTTTTCAGTGAGGCCGAAATTGCGCGGGCCAAACGCAACGTCGTCGAGGATCATGGGCATAAACAGCTGATCGTCGGGGTTTTGAAAAACAAGCCCGATACGATGACGGATATCCCTGAGCGTCTTTTTGCCAAGTGCGACGCCGTCGACGGTAACGCTGCCGCTATGGATCGGCAGCACGCCGACAAGTGCAAGCAGCAGTGACGTCTTGCCCGCACCGTTCGCGCCAACGAGCGCAATGCTTTCGCCGTCAGCCGCAGTAAGGCTGACGGTATCGACAGCCGTCGTCCCGTCAGGGTACACGACGGACAGGTTGTTGATGTCTATCATAGCGCCTCCTGGGGCGGTGGAATCACAGCAGCCGCGCAAACAACGCCGTCACGTTGACGACACGCAGCACGACAAACGGGACGACGACCGCGGCAAGGTATGCGTAGTCCGCGCCGGTCAGCTTTGCGCGGGTTGACGGCGGCGGCGGACCGGGATAGCCGCGGCATTTCATCGCCGCGTAGACGCGCTCGGCGCGGTCGACGCTGCGCACGAGCAGTTGCCCGACGGCGCTGCCCATATGGCGCATTTGCAGACCGCGTCGCGCGCCGCTGCGCAGGCGGTACGCCGTCATCATGGACGCCGCTTCGCTTGCCAGCACACCGAGATAACGGTAGATCATCTCAAACAGTGAGACGAACAGATCCGGCACACGCAGCCGCCGCAGCTGTCCTGTCAGCTGGTTCAGTGGCGTCACGGCGACAAGAATCAGTACTGCCGTCACGCTTAGAACTGTTTTAAGCACAATTGCAAAAAACGACACGACACCGGAACTGACCGCCATACCAAACACAACGGCAGCCAGCCGCGTATCAAAAATGATGTTTGATACACCCGCCAAAACGCAAAACGGCAACGCGACCGCCGCACGGCGAAGCACCATCGACCACGGCGTATCCGACAGCGCCATCAGTATGGCCGGATAAAAAACGAATGGGATCAGCTGCCCCAGCTCGTCTCGGTCGAACGAGACGACCAGCACGATATACAAAAACGTCGATACAAGCTTAACGAGCGGATGGCGGCGATGCACAACGCTTTGGCCGCCAGACAGCTGCTCAATTGAGTAGATGCTGCGGATTTTACTGGCAATATCAGCCGTCGCCGTCACGCCCCTCTCCAAATCTACGGTGTTTGAGATTCAGTCTATACGCAAACCGCCGGCGCAGTCAAGCCCGGCGGTTTTTTGTATACAGTCAATATTACGCCGCTGCTTTTTTCTTTCGTTTCGACAGCGAAATCACAAGCCCCGCCGCACCGGCCAGCGCAAACGTCATCGCGCCGCCGACGATGCCGGACACGCTCGTACCGGTCGCCGAGCCGTCTTCCCCGGCCGAAGCGTAGTCGTAGTCGGGCAAAAATGCCGTCGCCGACTGGACGTCGGCCGCGCTGTCGTACACGCTGCCGTCAGCCGCGAGCTCCGTATCGCCGGTTGTATTGAGGATCGACCACTCCAGCCCGTCGGGATAGGCCGACGCAGCAGCGCTCAGCGCGCCGCCGATCACGACTGTCGCCGCAACAAGGATCACCAGCACCTTTTTCATCGGCACACCGCGGCCGATCGGCGTACGCGCCGCGGCGCTGTCGAGGATCTCCGGCCGAACGCTGTGCACAAAACCGAGAATTGCCGCCGTCACAAGGCCTTCGACGAGGCCGATCGCCAGATGGATCGGGATCATCAGCGCCGTAAATGTGCCGAAAGGCAGCGCCGTCACGCCGGACGCGAGCGTCTCAAGAACAACGGCAAACGAACCGACCGCCAACGCTGTGACGGCCGAGGCGATCGACGCGGCGGCCAGCCGTCCACGCGTCAGGCCCTTTTTAACGATCGGTTTGAAAACGAGCGGATAAACGAGCAGGCACGGGATCACGCCCATGTTGACGATATTGCACCCCAGTGCCAACAGGCCGCCGTCGGCGAAAAAGAGCGCCTGGATAACGAGCACCGCCGATATTGTCAGCAGCGCCGGAAAACCACCGAGCAGCGCGCACAGCAAAATGCCGCCGCCGATATGTCCGCTCGAGCCGGTACCGGGGATCGTAAAATTGATCATCTGCGCGGCAAAAACGAACGCACCGGCCACAGCCATAACCGGCAGCTTCTTATCGCCAATTTCATCTTTCTTAATCTTCACCGCCGATACGGCAACCGATGCCGCACCGACAGCCAGCATCGCGCCGCCGACAGCCGGCGACAGCAGTGCATCTGCCATATGCATAGCAATTCCTCCATCGTATCTTATTATTGTAACAATCATAAAACGCCGACAGATTCCCGGCAAGCCCCGAGGGGGGTCTTTTATGCAAATAAAGCGGCCGCGCCGCCCGGCGGCTATAACCGGCGAGGATTGACGATTTTTGCTATTGGCGTGTATAATTACGTTATACACGGCGGTTGCTGCCGCCGAATCGGGAGAACATCATGGTTAACGATCAATTCATGCGCGACGTGCGCCGGCACCATGCCGACAGCGAGCACCCGGAAGGTCACCACCACCACGGTGATCCGGCTGTCGGCAAGCATTCGCATACACATACGAACACGCAGGCCGTACTGAATCGGCTGTCCAAGCTGATCGGCCATCTGTCGGCGGTACGCCGGATGGTTGAGGACGGGCGTGACTGTTCCGAGGTTCTCATTCAGCTGGCCGCCGTGCGCTCGGCAATCAACGGCACGTGCAAAATCATCCTGAAGGATCACGTCGACCACTGCCTTGTCGACGCGGTTAAAACCGGCGATATGGAAACGATCGACGAGCTGAACAAGGCCATCGATATGCTGATGAAATAAAATAAAAGCCGCAGGGTTTTCCTGCGGCTTTTTGTTTTGCTTAATCATAGTCGGGTGCGATGCTCCACGGCTTGCCGTCGCACTTCGTTTTTTCCACCTGTGCCATTCTGGCGATGTGACTGTCGTAATTAAATTCCGGCGCATCGACGTACCGTCCGTCCTTGTTTTCCAGCGGGAACCACCATTTGTTGCGATGCTCGTCCGTCTCGACGAAATTGCCGTCCTTCATCCGCGTAGCCTGCCGCGCGACGGAGTCGTACAGGTAATCCAAATTGCCGTCCCAACTGCGAAAATCTTCCGGACGGTTATCCGGCCTGTTCCACGGACACGCCTTGGCGCAGCACTGGCAGAAGTTACCCGTCGGGTTGGTCATGATGCCTGTATAGCACAGCTTATAATTATGACGATACGTTTCGTACCCGTTGTAAAGCTCCTTCGGACGATCGGAAATCGCGTGCATCGGGCACTGCTCGGCGCAAATCGTGCACGAGGCGCAGTAGTCCTGCAGGCCAAAGTCGATCGGTTTATCCACTTCAAGCGGCAGATCGGTCAATATGGCGGCGGCTTTGAACGCCGCGCCGACAAATGGATTAAGCGCGATGCCGAGGCGACTCCCCTCGCCGAGCCCCGCCTCGATGATCAGCGGCGTAATCTGTGTTTTATACGTCCCCACGAACGACGGATACGCCGGATACCCGAGGTTTCGTATGTACGCGGCAAGATTCAGGCACTGCAGGCCGCACTGCTGATAAACCTGGAAGCTGACCGGATCGTCGATCCACTCGCGTCCGTACGACGCGCGGATGGTATCCGTGTGCTTAACATTGAGCACAACGATCGCGTATCGATAGTCGGCCTCGATTGGCGTGCCGTCTGCGTCGGCTGTATACACACTCGACTGCGGCAGGCGGCACACACCGACCATGTCGGCGCCCAGAAAATACGCCAAGGATTTAATGTGCCGCGTCAGAATGTGTGGATCATCCGGTATGTCGGCTTTTTCCGGCGCAATTTCCAGCATCGGATAGTCGGCCAGATAAAAGTGTAACCCCGTCAGGGCCGTCAGGATCGGCTCACGCTTCATAAAGCGCTTGGCGTTGTCTTTCACGGCTTGTCCGTACTCGCCGCGCGCCGCGCGCATAAATGCCGCGTCACGCAGGTTGCGCCGTTCGGTCGCGTCGGTATGATGCGTTGTAGCCGTCTCGACGCGCGGCAGCTTTTCCAGCGGATACGGACCAAGCTGCCCGTCACCCGTCAGAATTTCCCGATACTTAAAATCCAATCCTACGTCCTCCTGTCCTTTTTCGGCCCATGCCGATTACCTGCTTTACGATCGGTGTTTGCATCATCGCATCGCTGCCGCCGAGGCTTAAAGTGCCACGATATCGACGTTTTCCTTATAGAGGTATTATACAAAACGCCGGAGCCGCCTTCAAGCCCGCAAACGGACAAATCATCTGCCTTGAAAGTCTTTCCGGCTATGGGTATAATAAATGTAAAACGCCGTGCGTACATAAAGGAGCTGCTATGATCGTATCACTACTGATCTGGGAAACCCCGTATATACCGGCAATGGCATCGTGTCTGGGTGAAGAAATCGTCGAATGCCGCACGAAAGAGGCGGCGCTTGAAGCCTTACCGGACGCGGATATCGCCGTCGTCATGGGCGGCGGCGGCTTGCTACTAGACGACGACCTGCTCGACGCTGCCAAAAAGCTCAAGGTCGTGCTGAGCATCAGCGCCGGCATCGAAAAGCTGCCGATGCTGAAACTGCACGAGCGCGGCATCGCCGTGTGCAATTCCAAAGGCGCACAGGCTGGATCGATCGCCGAGTTTGTCCTCGGCGCGATGCTCTGCGTCAGTCACGATTTTCCGCTGTTTATGCGCAATCAGCAAAAATCCGTCTGGCAGACGGTTTTTACCGGTCAGGATCTCGACGGTAAAACGCTCATCATCGTGGGCGCAGGCAATATCGGTCAAGCAGTCGCGCGCCGCGCCAAAGCCTTTAATATGACCGTGCTGGGCATTAAGCGCCGCCCCGCCCCGCTCGAGCACTTCGACGCCGTCTACGCGACCGACGCGCTCACAGACGTGCTGCCAAGGGCCGACTACGTCGTGCTCACAACGCCGCTCACACCGGATACGTACCGCCTCATCGGCGCCGACGCTTTCGACGCGATGAAGCCATCGGCTGTATTCATCAATGTCTCGCGCGGCGATATCGTCGACGAGAGCGCCTTGATCAGCGCGCTGCAAATGAAGCAGATCGCCGGCGCCGTGCTCGACGTGTTCCACACCGAGCCGCTCCCACCGGGCAGTCCGTTCTGGACGATGGAAAACGTGCTCGTTACACCGCATAGCTCCGGGCCGACGGATAACGCCGAACGCAAAACGATCGAGCTTTTATGCGAAAACGTTCGGCGCTTCCAAAACGGGCAGCCGCTGCTGTGTCAAGTTGAAAAAGGCAGCTACTATTAATAAGGCTGCGATTTGCTATGCTTTAATCCCGGCACGAGTCGAACACACTCAATAAAAAGTGCCTCAGCTATCGGCTGAGGCACTTTTCTGTTACAACTATAATTTCTCAATGCGTCCCGTCTGCGAGATGTCGTAGCCGCCGATACCGAGCAGCTCCTGCACAAACAGCTCCGACGCGACGTAGTCAACAATCGCGCGGTACGGACGTGTATCGGCAACGTCGGAGAAAAACACCATATCGTACCACTCGCTGTGCAGCGGGATGAAATCGACGCCTGTGACCTGTTGACAGCCGTGCTCGCTCCCGAGCCCGAAATCGCCCTCGCCCCGGGCGACCGCACCCGCGATCGCCAAGTGTGACGAGTACTCACGGTTATACCCATCAAGCCCAAATCGCGCAATGCCCATCGCCTTGAGCTTTTCATCGAGCAGCACGCGGGTGCCGCTGCCCTTCTCGCGGTTGACGATCGTCAGGTCATCGCGTTTCAGATCGTCCCACGAGCGGATGTCTTTCGGATTACCCTTGGATACGTAATACCCCTGCATCCGCCCGAACAGACGGATGACCGTCACCGGCAGTCCCGGCACAAGCCGCGGGATGTACGGATAGTTGTACTGGCCGGTCTTCTCGTCCCACAGATGCGCCGTCGCAATCTGCGAGCGCCCCTGATACAGCGAATACAAACTATTGTAGCTGCCGGCATGCGAGCGCAAAAGGCTCCCGAGCCCCGGCTCGGCGCTGATATGATTGGCGATAATGTCCAGCGCGATGTCTTGGCCGCACAATACGATCTTTTCAGGACTTTGACCACCCGGCTCGGCCGGCGCCGCGCCGCTGGAAGGGCGGTCCGAGGTGCCCAGATACGCCTCGACGTCCTCGTCCGATATGCGGATCTGCTTGCCGACTTTTTTTGACGGCAGATCGCCGCGTTTAATGAGCTCGTAGACGGTATTTTTCCGAATTTTCAGAAGATCGGCCACTTCCTGAACTGTCATCAGTTTTGCTGGCGTCATAACGGTTCTCCTGTCGTACAGTATTGTTGCACTTACTTGAAATAGTATCACGTTCCGGCGCCTTGTTCAACATACAGCCGCCAATTTGCTCTAAACAGGCGGCGCGGTATTCCACTCAGCCGCTCAGAGGCGCTTTTATATGGTCGCCGTCGTGCCTGCCGAATTTAGAAACGCATCTGGTTTTTGAATGCTTTTTTCGGTACCCTTGCAAGCGCATTCCTGATCCATCGCCATAATCGCGTATATACTCGCCACTATCCACAAATAGCAGGTAATCACAGAATGATTTCCATCTGTTATTCCCAACGTTTTATGACCGACCGCCACATTTTTTGCAAGTTTTTGTTTGCAATCTTGCACGCCGAATGGTTATCTTGCATAAAAAACAGTAGGTGTCTTCTGCAAATTTTCAGATATCCCGCCGTTGCTTTAATCCGGCATATGGTCTATACTCATGCATATAGCTCAGGTCGGACGTCGCGCACAACGCTAACGTACCGCACCGAGTTAATTTTAATTGAATACCTGTGATTTCTGGACAGCAACGGCGCTTGTGCGATCGTTGCTGTTTGTTTTTTTCTAGGGAGGCATCGCCAAATGACAGGCCAGGAAATTCGTGATATACAACCAAAATACAGCCTGCAGTCGTGGAGCAAGCAGCGCGGTATTAACCCCATTCCGATCGAAAAAGCCGACGGTATTTATTTCTGGGATTTTGACGGCAACCGCTATACCGATATGTCGTCGCAGCTCGTCAATCTTAACCTCGGGTTCGGCAATAAAGCCATTGCGGAGGCCATCAAGGCGCAGGTCGACAGCTACTGCTTCGTCGGCCCGTCGTACGGCTCGGAGCCGCGCGCAAAGCTCGCCGAGAAGCTCATCGGGCTGCTGCCGGACAATATGGGCAAGGTCTTCTTCACCAATGCCGGCGCCGACGCCAACGAGAACGCCATCAAAATGGCGCGGATGTTTACCGGACGCAATAAGGTCTTCAGCCGCTATCGGAGCTATCACGGTTCATCGTACGGCGCGGGAAACCTGACCGGCGAGCCGCGCCGCTTCCCGCTCGAGCCGGGCATCCCCGGCTTCGTCAAGTTTTTCGATCCCTACGTCTACCGCGAGCCGATCGACTTCAAGACCGAAGCAGACGCGACGGCGTACTACCTATATAAGCTTGAGGAGCAGATCGTTTACGAGGGCGAAGCGTCCGTCGCCGCGATCGTGCTGGAGACCATCACCGGCTCGAACGGGATCCTGATCCCGCCCACCGGCTACTTGCCCGGCGTACGCGCCCTGTGCGACAAATACGGCATCATAATGATCTGCGATGAGGTCATGACCGGCTTCGGGCGTACGGGCGAGCTGTTTGCGTTTATGCACGAAAACGTCAAACCGGACATCGTCACGTTCGCCAAAGGCGTCACCTGCGGCTACGTACAGCTCGGCGGCGTCGCCGTCTCACGGGCGATCGCCGAATACTTTGACGATCATCTGCTCTCCTGCGGCCTGACGTATTCCGGCCATCCGCTCGGCTGCGCCGCCGGCGTCGCCAGCGTCGATTATCTGCTGGATCATAACATCATGGACAATGTCAACACCGTCGGGGCCGTGCTTGGTAAGACGCTCGAAGAAATGAAGGCAAAGCATCCGTCGGTCGGCGATGTGCGGTATATCGGATTGTTTTCCGGCCTCGAGCTTGTCAAAAACAAAGAGACGAAAGAGCCGCTCGTGCCGTACGGCAAGGACCCGGACGGCGTCATGAAAAAAATCCTCGGCCTGCTTGCCGAGCGGCGGTTCATGACCTATTCGCACGAAAACGTTGTCGTCGTCGCGCCGCCGCTGATCATCACCGAGCAGCAGCTGACGGAAGAGCTCAAAAAACTCGATGAGGTGCTCACCATCGTCGACGAGACGCTGATCTGACGGAAGGAGCAACCATGGCTTATCATTTTACCCTGCCGCGACGAACCGTCATCGGTAATAATGCGCTCGAGTCTTGTAAAGACGTGATGAAGAGCTTCGGCGAGAAAGCGTTTATCGTCACCGGCAAAGTCGTGACGAAAACAGGGCTGCTAAAAGTTCTGACCGACTGGTTCGACCGCTGGGGCATCACCTATGAGGTCTTTAACGACATCACCGGCGAGCCGACCGATACAATGATCACCGACGGCGTACACGCGTATCGCAAAGCCGGCTGCGACTTTATCGCCGCCATCGGCGGCGGCAGCCCGCTCGACAGCGCCAAGGCCATCGCCGCGATGACCGCGCTGCCCGGGAAAATCTCCGACTATATGGGTGCGGAGATCGGCGGCAGCTTTCCGCCACTCGTCCTCATCCCGACGACGGCCGGTACCGGCTCGGAGGCGACCAAATTCACCATCATCACCGACACGGAAAAAGACGTCAAGATGCTCCTCAAGGGCGACGCGCTCATTCCAGACCTTGCCGTCATTGACGCAACGCTGACCGTCTCGTCACCCAAAGGTCTCACCGCCGCGACCGGCATGGACGCCTTGACGCACGCCGTCGAGTCGTACACCTCGCGTAAAGCCAACCCGCTCACCGACCTGTACGCACTGGACGCGATCAAACGCATTTTCGCATACCTGCCCGCCGCGTATAACGACGGCAGCGACGAAAAGGCACGTGAACAGATGGCCATTGCGGCGTATCAAGCCGGCATCTGCATCAACAACGCCTCCGTCACGCTTGTGCACGGTATGTCTCGGCCGATCGGCGCACTGTTCCACGTGCCCCACGGCATCTCAAACGCCATGCTGCTCAGTGAATGCATGAAGTACGCCCGTGACGGCTGCGCGGCACGTTTTGCCGACATCGCGCGCGCCATCGGCGCCGCCGACGCTAGAGACGACGACGAGAAAGCGTCGCTCGCATTTCTCAGCGCACTGGAGGATCTATGCGAAAAGCTTGAAATCCCGACGCTGCGCGCATACGGCATCGACGAATCGCGCTTTGGCGAACTGTGCGACAAAATGGCGTCGGACGCGATGACAAGCGGCAGCCCGTCAAACACAATCCGCGAGACGCAAAAAGATGATCTGCTTGCGATTTATGCCCGTCTGTGGCAACAATAAACCGGCAAATAATTCAATAAACAAAAACTGATTACAAAGGCGTAAGGCAGCAGCTTTGCGCCTTTACGCTTTTTAGAGGAAGGGGTCTGTCCTATGGCTGCTGCCAAGAATATGGAAAGTGAATTTCTATCCAGAGATTTTTCCGCACCAAAATCTTCGGAAACGGAGATCAGTATAGACAATTTGTGGGTTAAATTCCCCGATAAGGACGGCGGCGAGCCCGTCGTGGCGCTGCAAGACGTCAGCCTTGACATCAAGCAGGGCGAATTCATCTCGATGGTCGGGCCGTCCGGCTGCGGCAAGACGACGCTGTTGCGCACCATCGCCAATCTTCAGCAGCCGTCGACCGGCACGATATCCGTACGCGGCCAGACGCCGCACGAGATTCGCCTGCAAAAGAAGTACGGCTTCGTTTTCCAAAGCCCTGTCCTGTACGACTGGCGCACCGTCCGACGGAACGTCTGCCTGCCAATGGAGCTGATGGGCCTGCCGAAAAAATACCGCACACAGACCGTGTCGGATATGCTCGAGCTCGTCGGGCTGTACGATTTCGGCTCAAAGTATCCGCATGAGTTGTCCGGCGGTATGCAGCAGCGTGTCGGCATCGCCCGGGCGCTGGCCATTAAGCCGGAAATTCTCCTGATGGATGAACCGTTTTCCGCGCTCGACGAATTCACCAAGGAAAAGCTCCACGAGGATTTGCTGAGGATCTGGTCCAAGACGAATAAGACGATTCTATTCGTCACGCATAACATTTCCGAAGCCGTTTTCTTATCCGACCGCGTCGTCGTCCTCTCGCCGCATCCCGGCCGCGTTTCTGCGATCGTCGATATCAACATCCCGCGACCGCGCCGGCTTGATGTGAAAAACTCGCCGGAATTCAACGCGCTCGTGGCTAAAGTCCGCTCGAGCTTCGAGGGGGTCTGAGCGCATGAAAACCGTCAAAAAGCTTCTGACCTCCAGGCAGATGGTGACGATGGTGTGGATCATTGGGCTGATTGTTCTCTGGGAGATCGCCGCAACAATCGTCGCAAACACCAAGCGCACGCCGGAAAACGTGTTGCCGCACTTGTATCAGATCATCGGCTCCGTTTTTGACACGAAGCTCATCAACGGCCGACAAACAGCGTTCCAGATCGTCTTATCCAACGCCGGCATTACGCTGTACCGCGCCGGCCTCGGCTTTGCCATCGGCGCCGCTATCGGCTTTATTCTGGCAATACTGATGAGCCTTGTACGCCCGATCGAAAAAATCGCTTTCCCCTATCTGATGGTGATCCAGATGATCCCCATCCTCGGCATGGCGCCGATCATCCTGGCCATTACGAAGGACATCAACAAAAGCCGCATCATCATTGCCGCGATTTTAACGTTTTACCCCGTGGCAACCAATACACTGGCCGGCTTTAAGTCTGTCGAACGCGAAAAGCTCGAACTGATGCATTCGCTGGCCGCCAGCAAACGCGAGATTTATCTCAAGCTGCTGATCCCGTCATGTATCCCATACCTGTTTACAGGGCTGAAAATCTCCGCCCCGATGGCCATCACAGCCTCGATCCTTGTTGATACGCTGCAGGGCGGCAGCGGTCTGGGCACCATGCTGTCCCAGTCGCTCAAGCACGCGATGACGATTTATGTCTTCTGGCAGATCGTTTTCTTCAGCGCCGCCGTCGGCATTTTGAGCTTTTATCTGATGAGCGTCATTGAGCGACTGGCACTGCGCCGACGCGGCGGAAAGTCGAGGGTTGCCGGATGAAAAAACGATCACGCAAAATAAACCGCCAATCTGTTGCGACACTCTTGTATCCGCTCACGTTTGGCATCCTCGTCGTCATTCTCTGGCAAACGCAGATTCTGCACAAGATCATCGGCGCGGACACCTTTACGCTACCGCTCCCCGGGCGCATCTTTGCCATCATTGGAGACAATTTCCCGTCGATCATGAATAACGTCCTAGCAACCGTCATCGTCGCTATCGGCGGACTGATCCTCGGCTCGCTGCTGGGCTACCTGCTCGGCATCATTGCGGCTGTATTCACCAAGTGGGGCAAAGGTGGGCTGACGATCGCCGCAGCGTTTAACGCCGTGCCGATCATCGCCATCGCGCCGATCCTCAACAACCTCACACGCGACTTTTCCGACAGTCCGAACGTCCGCAGCATGATTGCCAAGACGCTGGTCGTTATGCTCACGTGTACCGTCGCGATGAGCGTCAACGCTTACCGCGGGCTGACCGAGCTGCGTCCCTTTGCCGAAGATCTGATGAATTCGTACGCCGCCGACCGAAAAACCATTTTTGTCAAGCTGCGGCTGCCGAACAGCGTGCCGTATATCTTCACGGCGCTGCGCGTGAGCGTACCGGCCAGCGTCATCTCGGCGCTCGTCAGCGAATATTTCGCCGAATATATCATCGGCGTCGGGCGCCAGATCCGCGAGAACATCGTTTTATCGCAATACGCGACGGCGTGGGCCTACATCCTCGTCGCGTGCGTGATCGGCATCGTGCTGTACGTGATTCTTCTCATTACCGAAGGTATTTTGCTGAAAGGCCGCAGTTAATGCGGCCGGCTATCGGCTCAATATATAAATGTATCAAAAATTTTTAGGAGGAAACCCAAAATGAAAAAGGAATATCGCAAACTTTCCAGACTGCTCGCGCTGATTCTTGTTGCGGCTATGACCGTTATGTCTTTAGCCGCGTGCGCGCCGAAAAATCCCGACGCTTCCGCGTCGCCGTCTGACTCGTCCATGCCTTCCGATTCCGGCCCGTATTATGACGCGGACATGACGACTGAAGAAATCGTCACCGACGCCGCCGAACAGGGCAAAGTCGGCAACTGGGGTCTCGGCAACGAATACGAGGTCGAAGCGCTTCTGTCGAAATACGGCCTTCCGACCGATTATCTCAGCCAGGCCTTCGATATGGACGGCTTTGACGACGATACGATCCTCTTAGCTTCCGCGATGACCTACAACGAGCTTGGCCTCGTTAAAAACGACTACGACGGCGGCTACAACTACGGCGACACGGCACAGTTCATCGACATGAACGACGAGGGCGTCGCGATGCTCGAAGATAACCTCTTCTGCACAAGCGAATTCGCCGAAGCCAATCCCAATACCGTCAAAGCGTTCATCTACGCTTCGCTGATGGGCTGGGCCTACGCGTGCGAGAATCCTGAAGAAGCCGCCGAGATCGTTTTCAACAACGGCTCGTCTGTTTCCAGCGAACATCAGGCATACATGGCTGCCGAAGTTAAAAAACTCGTCGAAACCGACATGATGGGCAATGCCGTCTCTGACCTGGGCGCAATGGACGAAGACGCCATGGCGCAGACACTTGCCCTCGCGCAGGAGTACATCTCCTTTGAAGATTCCGCCTCCACCGACGCGCTGTCCGCGCTCACGCTTGACGATATCCGCGACACGTCCTACTGGATGGCCGCCACTGAAAGCACCGACGGTATGTTTGGCGAGCTGGAAAAGACAGACGTCTCCATCCAGCTCAAGTGGCTCCCGCAGGCGCAGTTCATGGGCTACTACGTCGCACTTGACAAGGGCTTCTATGAAGACGTGGGCCTCACGGTCACGATCATTCCGGGCGGCGGCGACATCAGCGAAACCACGGCTGTTTACACCGGTCAGGTTGATTTCGGTGTCACCTGGGTCTCCAACCTCATCGCCTCCAACGCGGGCGGCATGAACCTGCTGGAGGTCGCACAAATCTTCCAGCGCTCGGGCCTCGTCCTTGTTTATAAGGTCAACGGCTGATCATTCAATAATCTGACGGATGATAGGGTGCGTTGCAAAACGCACCCCCATCCGCTTCATAACAGCAAATTGGAGTTGGATAACCGAGCGGACGGCGATCCGCACAACCGTTCGGTTATCGACCTGTAATTTGTGAAACGGAGGGTACGACTATGGACTTACTGATAAAAAACGGAACGATCGTCACCGCCGGCGAAATGGTTGAAGCCGACCTCGCCGTCAAAGACGGCGTAATTGCCGCCATCGGCAAAAATCTCGATGTAACGGCAGACAAGACCGTCGACGCGGCCGGCAAGCTCGTACTGCCCGGCGCGATCGACGCGCACACGCATCTGGCGATGCCGTTCGGCGGCACCGTCTCGTCAGACGGCTACTTGTCCGGTACGCGCGCCGCCGCCTGCGGCGGTGTAACGACCGTGTTCGACTACCCGATGCAGCGCCGCGGCGCCGGAATCCTTGAAACAGTCCAGTCGCGCATGGAACTGTGCGACCCGGAAGCGTGTGTGGATTACGCGTTCCACTGCATCATTACCGACCTCAACGACGGAACCATCCTTGATGAATTCGCCGACGCCGTCGACTTCGGCGTGACGAGCTTCAAATGCTTCTTTGTGTATAAAAAAGAAGGCATGATGGTCGACGACGGCACGTTCGTCAAGGTACTGCTCAAGGCCAAGGAAGTCGGCGCGATCACGAACATCCACTGCGAGAACCCGGATCTTATCGACATGAACGTCGAGCAGTTTTTGAGCGAGGGCAAAACGTCGGCTTGGTATCATTACCTCTCGCGCCCCGAATTCGTTGAGGCAGAAGCCGACAAACGCGCGGTGCATTGGGCATCCGCGGTCGACGCGCCGCTGTACATCGTGCATATGGCCGACAAAGAGGGGCTCGACGCCGTCATCGCCGCGCGGCGCGACGGCAAGAACATCTTCGTCGAGTCCTGTCCGCAGTACCTTGAATTCACCTGTGACGTGTATAAACGCGAAGACGGGCGCAATTTCGTCTGCTCGCCGCCGATGAAGGGTGAGGAGAGCCAGTCGGCGCTCTGGCGTGCCGTCGCAGACGGTACGCTCGACACGATTGCTACCGACCACTGCCCGTTCATGAGCGACGAAAAGGACTGGGGCAAGGACGACTTTACGAAAATCCCCAACGGCGTCGGCGGAATCGAGCAGATGTATCCGTATATGCTCTCAGCCGCCAACAACGGACGGCTCTCGTTCAGCCGCGCCGTCGAGCTGTGCGCGACAAATCCGGCCAAAATCTTCGGCTGCACGCAAAAGGGCTCACTGACGGTCGGTAAAGACGCAGATATCGTGCTGTACGACCCGAATAAAGACGTTACGTTGTCTAAAGAAACCATGCACGGCGACTGCGACCATTCTGTGTGGGAGGGGCTGTCGATGCACGGCTACCCTGTCCAGACGTATGTGCGCGGCACGCTTGTGTACGACGACGGCGCGTTCGTCGGCACGCCCGGCTTCGGCAGTTTTGTGAGTCGCGCGCCGAACTTCTACGGAGCGTGATGGCATGGCCGATTTAACCTACCGGGACATCGCCCTCACCGAGGACGTCGGCGCTTGTCTCTTGTGCGCCGGCGCGCCGTGCACAGCCGCCTGCCCGTACGTGTTGGAGCCGGACACTGTCATCCGCTCGCTGCGCTTTGAGAACACACTCGGCGCGGCGCGGCGTATTCCCGATCCCCTGCCGTGCGTCACCTGTACGGATAAGCCGTGCCTGACGGCCTGTGTTAAAAGCAAGATCAACCACCCCGTCCCCATTGATGAGATCATGATGCGAGCATCATCTTTACCCAAACCGACAGAGCAAAAAGCCGATTTATCGATCGAGTTTTGCGGGGTTCACTGCGAAAATCCGTTTTTCCTGTCCTCATCCGTCGTCGGCAGCAACTATGAAATGGTCGCTAAGGCGTTTGAGATGGGCTGGTCGGGCGTCGCGTTTAAAACGATCGGCACGTTCGCGGCCAACGAGGTCTCACCGCGCTTTGACGCGCTGCGAAAAGAGTCGACGCCGTTCGTCGGCTTCAAGAACATCGAGCAGATTGCCGAAAAATCGCTCGAGGAGAACCTATCCTATTTGCAGCAGCTCAAAAAAGACTATCCCACAAAGATTATCGTCGCGTCCATCATGGGGCAAAACGAGGACGAATGGACGCAACTCGCCCGGCTTATGACGGACGTCGGCAGCGACATTATTGAGTGCAATTTTTCCTGCCCCCACATGGCCGCCGACGGGCTCGGCTCCGACGTTGGGCAGAGCCCGGAGCTTGTCGCCGCGTTCACACGCGCGACGCGGCGCGGCACGCACCTGCCGATTCTCGCGAAAATGACGCCGAACATCGGCAACATGGAGATCCCCGCGCGCGCCGCCATCGAGGCCGGCGCGACGGGCATCGCGGCCATCAACACAATTAAAAGCGTCATGAACGTGAATCTCGATACGTTTTCGTCCGGCCCCGACGTCGTCGGCAAGACGAGCGTCGGCGGCTACTCCGGCAAGGCCGTCAAACCGATTGCGCTGCGTTTTATCCAGTCGATGCGCGATTTTGCGCCGCTTAAAAACGTGCCGATCAGCGGTATGGGCGGCATCGAAACGTGGCGTGACGCGGCGGAGTTTATGGCGCTGGGCTGCGAGAACATCCAGGTGACCACGTCCGTCATGCAGTACGGTTACCGCGTCATCGACGATATGATCGAGGGCATGACGCTCTATCTTGCCGAGCACGGCTACAAGAGCGTATCCGAGCTTGTCGGCAAGGCGCTGGAGCACATCGTTCCGGCGGACGACCTCGACCGCGAGAGTGTCTGCTTTCCAAAATTCGACCGCGCCGCCTGCGTCGCCTGCGGCCGCTGCGCGCTTTCATGCTACGACGGCGGCCATCAAGCGCTGACGATCGGCAAAGACGGCAAGCCCGTCATGGACGCTAAAAAATGCGTCGGCTGCCACCTGTGCGTGACAGTTTGCCCCGTCGGGGCTATCGCACCGGGTGCGCGCGTCAGTAAGAGTAAACTTTCCGCCCAAAACGGGTGATTTCAAGGAGGATTCTATAATGGTATCATGCAGTTTGGAGCGCCTTGACGATAAAATTAAGACGTTCAGTAAATTCGGAGACACCGGCAAGGGCGGCGTGACGCGCTTCTCTCTCTCGCCGGAAGCGCTCATGGCGCGCAATGAGTTCAAAAAGCGTATGGAGGCGATCGGCGCGGTCATCACGACCGACGACATGGCCAACATGTACGCCACAATCCCCGGCACGGAGGATCTGCCGGCGATCGCGTCCGGCTCGCACCTCGACTCTGTCCGTCAGGGCGGCAATTACGACGGCGTGCTCGGTGTTTTAACGGCGATGGAAGCCGTTGAGACGATCGTGCGCGAAAAGATTCCGCACAAGCACCCGATCACCGTCGTCGTCTGGACAAATGAGGAGGGCGCGCGGTTCGAGCCGGCGATGATGTCCTCCGGTGTCATCTGCGGCAAATTTGACAAAGAAACGATGCTCAACACCTACGCCAAAGACGTCCCGGGCTTGCGCTTCGCCGAGGCGCTTGAAAAGAGCGGCTACAAGGGCACCGAGGAGAACCGCTTCTCCGCCGACAAATACGCAGCGCTTCTCGAGCTGCATATCGAGCAGGGGCCCGTGCTTGTCGCCGAGGGGCTCGACATCGGCGTCGTCGAAGGTGTTTGCGGCATGGTTAACTATGAGTTCACGTTTATCGGTCAGGCCGGACACGCCGGTACAACCCCGATGCCCTACCGTAAAGACGCCCTGTACGCCGCCGTCAAAACCATACAGTATCTGCATGACGAACTCGACAAGCTTGACAGCAAGCTCGTTTACACGACCGGTAAAATCTCCTGCCACCCGAACATCCACACCATCATCCCTGACGAGGTTCGCTTCACGCTCGACGCACGCCATCAGGATCCTAAGGTCCTTGCCGAGGTTGTCAAAATCATCAAGGACATCCCCGACGAGGTTGAAAAATGCGCGGCGTCATACAAAGAGGCCTGGTCGCGCAAAACTGTCGACTTTACCCCTGCGCTCGTCGACATCATTGAGAAAAGCGCCGACACGTACGGTTATTCAAGTAAGCGTATGTACAGCGGGCCCGGGCACGACGCGCAGTATTTCATCGACATGCTGCCCGCCTCGATGATCTTTGTGCCGAGTATTGAAGGCCACAGCCACTGTGAGCTGGAATACACACCTGTCGAGATGTGCCTCAAAGGCGCCAACGTCATGCTGCAGGCGCTCTTAAGTATTGACAAATCGCTGTAATTAATCACGAATTTTTCTAAGCCTCAGAAGGCCCGATTTCATTTGAAATCGGGCCTTCTTGTGTTAAACTGATGAAAAACAATACTATGGAGGGCTATCATGACGAAATCAGAGATCATCGAGCAGGTAGGCAAGGCCGCCAAAGAAGCCCAGATACGCGACGACGTATGCTCACGCAGTACGCTGATCGGCTTGAAAACGTATTTTGACTGGATCCCCGACGAGCTCATCCGCGCCTCGACGAATCTGTGCGGCGGCGCCGGCGCCGCGAGCGGCAGCTGCGGCACGTATACGTGCGGGTTGCTTGCCGTGGGGCTCAAGTACAATGTCCCGCTCGATGAAGAGCTGGCTGACCCGACCAAGCAAGGCGTCGCTGTCGGCAAATTCATGGACTTCCGCGACCGCTACCTCAAAGAGATGGGCACAACGTTGTGCCCCGAGCTCCAAAAGCAGTATTTCGGCCGCAGCTACATCTTCACCGACCCTGTCGACGCCGAGGACTACTGGAAGGTCACCGACCACAACGTTACATGCGGCGGTGTCGTCGAGAAGGCCGCGCGCCTGATCGCCGAATTTCTGCTGGAAGACGAAAATCTACCCGACTGACACAGCCAGCTTAAGCCGCAGCGGGCAAGCCGACACCTAAACCAGAAAGGATACCACCGCAATGCCACAGTTTTTTGAAGCCGCGATGATCGTTTTGTTCGGTCTGTCGTGGCCGCTGTCCGTCTATAAATCCTGGAAGTCGCGCACCGCGCGCGGCAAGAGCTTGTTTTTTGAGATTTTTATATTACTCGGGTACTTGTGCGGCATCGCCGGCAAGATCATCACGCATAACGTCACTTACGTGCTCGCTTTTTATATTCTCAACGCCGTCATGGTTGCCGTCGACCTCACGCTGTACTGGCGCAATACGCGGCTTGACCGTCTCGCCGCCGACGAGGAGGCGCAGTTCTGACGTGTTATATTTTCACGCACGCGCCGCGCGTCGCTTTGGATCATCCCGGCGACGGGATGAAACCGCATCCGGCGCCTTGACTGAGCCGGCACAGCGTCAACCCAAGCGAAGCAATATTATCAAAAGCAAAAAATCCCTTGAATCGACTGATTCAGGGGATTTCATTATTTAATCACTCGTATTGCGACAAAATGAGACGGGTATGTGCTTTCATCCGCTCGACAACCGTTTGAGGCGACAGGATCACCGCTTCGTCACCAAAGCTCATCACCCACGCCAGAAACTGCGGACTGACGGCCACCTGAATCTGGATCACGAAGCGGCCTTCATCGTGCGCGGCGGTGATGATATCCTTGCCGAATCGATCGATCACAACGCCGATCAGCCGATTAGTAAAGACGATGCGTACCGTCTGCTCGTCGCCGCTGAACATCGAAAAGTGCTTGTTTGAGTACGCGGCGGTATCGATATTTTTAAATGTATCCTGACCGTCTCGCCGCTCGTCGGACACATGAATGTCGGTCATTTTGTCGACACGGTAGTGTTTGATTTTATCGGCGACTGTGTCGAACGCGATAAGGTAGTAGTTCTCGTCGTCCCACGTCAGTGCGTATGGGCTGACGACGTACCGCTCTCCGCCGTGTTTAAAGACCTTTTCCTTCGTTACAGCGTACTCAAAGTATTTGAAGCTGATCTTTTTATTCTCGCTAATACCGGTATGGATCGTATCAACGTTATAGTAAATGCTCTCATTCATCGTTTTAATGCGGTTGGCGACGAAGACCTGTCGCTGGAGCGACTGCGCCTCGTGGACGCTGCACAAGCTTTCGATCTTGCGGATGAGCGCCATCGATTTACGATGCGTGATAAACTTTGACGACTGCACACTGTCCACGAGCAGTTTGAGCTCCGGCAGCTCAAACAGACGGCTTGCGAGATAATACCCCGTGGTCCGGCCGCGCACCGTCTCGATATCGTAGCCGAACAGCTTGAGCGTGTCGATGTCGGCGTAGATGCTTTTTCGCTCGGCAGAGATGTCCGCGCGCGAAAGCTCCGTGATGATCTCCGCCACGCTCAACGCGTTGTGCTCGTCCGTCTTTTCCTCGAAAATGCGCGCGAGGTATAGAAGTTTGAGCTTCTGGTTGGATGATCTTGCCACAATCGTTACCTCCGCTTTTAGTATGATTATACTAAATAGCGTAATGGCTTACAAGGCATCGGGCACCCTGCTTATAAAAACAGCAGGCACGCAAGCGCCGACAGGCACAGCACGCCGAACAGGACCGTCCACAGTACGTCGGCGGCAGCGCGCGGCGCCGGCTTGTCACGATAATCATCGAGATAGAGGATGGTATTGTCGCCGTGGGGCGGCAGGTACTGATCGTTTCGGCAATGGTTTGTTTTCATGATGCTGCTCCCTTCGTTTTATCGGATCTTATGCGGCGTCAAACGCGCCAAGCTCTTCACGTGCCTCGTGCTCGTTATCGGCCGAGAAGATAAACGCGCCGTACTCGTCATACACTTCGACGTGGCCGCGCCGGTATCGGATGGTGTAATTCATGTGGTCACATCCCTTCTGATACCTATATTACGCCGTTCACTGTCCCATAAAACGGTCAGTTGACGAATAATGCGCAGTTTTAAATCAGTAAACCCAATATTTTTCGCTTATGAAAAATAAAAAGGCACCCGAAAATGGTTTTCGGGTGCCTGATCAATTTAATTGTGAGGTGTGCGCCGTCGGGTCATGGCGCCAGTCAGCTTAAGTGATACTGCTCAATCAGCCCGACGGCTGAATGCGCAAGCCGGGCCGTAATGCCCCAAATTAGATATGCGCCATACTGGTAGAGTAAAATGTCCTGCGTACCGGACGCCCAGGGGTATTGGTCGCCGCCGGGGATGCGCTCGTACGGGAAATCGTCGGGCGGCTGGTTGACGAGCGTACTGATATACTGCTCCGGGTGCTCTTTTGTAAAGAAGCTGAGTGGCACGGCGATCACCTCGGCAACCTCCGCGGTGTTGTGGGTGTAGCCGTAGTCGGAGATTTTGCCAATAAACGTGTAGATAATAAAGTTAAAGGGTGAAATAAACGTGTCGCCCGGCCCGAACAGCGTAATCTGATCGGGTGTGATCGACAGCTCCTCCGCCGTCTCGCGGCAAGCGCATTGCGCCGGCGTTTCGCCCGGCTCGATCATCCCGCCGGGAAAGCAGATTTCGCCCGGCTGACGCCGAAGAGACGCCGCACGCTTTTCAAACAGCAGCGCCGGACCGTCCGGTGTGTCAACAAGCGGCACAAGCACCGCGTATTTCTTGTTCTCGCCCTCGCCGATCATGACAGGCTGCCGTACGGCGAAATCGTTTTTATCCATACAGGGGACTCCTTTGAGTAGTTACGGTTTCTCCGGCTCGTTTTCGCCGCTGAGATACGCGTCGATATCGTGCTCGTCCTCAAGCTCGAGATCCGCTGCACCGGCCAGCGACTCCATATGATGCCGAAACTCGTGACGTACGACGTGGCGCAGCTCCTCCTTGAGTTCTTCTGGACTCAGATGTCCGTGCACGCGGCGAAACGACCCGTAGTAAATGGCGATATACCGCCCCATCGGGCCGCCGCGATGGTACTGCCCGAGTACATACAGATCGTTATGCTGGCTTTTTTCGTGCTGCATCGTATTCGGCAGCAGTACGATGCCGCCGTTGAGCTCATCGAAGAACACCGGCGGAAATTCCGCGGCAATCTCGTCGAGCATTTGTTGCATTTGTGTGATGGTCACCATAGTCATTACCGTCCGCTTGAAGTGGCCGGCATGCGCCGGCTGTGCTCCGAGTATACCATAAATGCACCCGGCACGTCATGCGTTTTTGATCACAAATCCATCCGCGTCAGCTTTGCTTTCATACTGATGCGCCGCGTCGTCGGCAACAGATCAAACTGTACGACGTAGGCCGCGCGGTCGGTATCGATTTCGACGATCGTCCCCGCGCCCATCACGCTGTGCATCACGCGGTCCCCCGGCAAAAATTCCGGACCCTCCGCCGCAAGCGCGAGCAGTCGGTCGCCGCTTTCGACGGCTTGCCGCGCCTCCTGTACAAGCCGCTGGTCGAGCTCGGCCGTGTACGTGAGGAGCGGCTTGTCAATATCAAAGATAAAGCGCGACGGATAGCGGTACGACCCGTCGTGGTTGCGCCCTTCGGCGTCGGTAAGGTACAGCCCGCGCATCGCGCGCGTCACAGCGACGAACGCGAGCCGCCGCTCCTCCTCCATCGCTTGCTGCGTCGCCGTCTTTTTAGACGGGAATATCCCTTCACTAAGTGAACACACAAACACGTATGGGAACTCGAGCCCCTTTGCCGTGTGTACGGTCGTGAGCTTCACCGCTTCGCGCCCCGAGTCGGCATCCTGATTGGTCATCAGCGCAATGTGCCCCAGATACGCCTCCGGCGACGTTTCTTCACCGCACGTCGTCTCAAACTCGTGGACGGCCTGTTTGAGCTCGGCAAGGTTGTCCAGCCGTTCCTGCGCGCCCTCGGTGCGACGCATTGCCTCGTAACCGCTCTCGTCTAGAATTTTACTTAATAGCTCCGAGACCGGGATGTCCCGCTCAACCCCTGCATAGCGCTCAACAAGGTCGATCAGCTCCGACGCCTTTGTGCCGCGAAAGAGCGGCTCGTCTACGAGGTGCACGAGCGCGTCATACAGCGAGCAGTCCTGCTGCGCGGCGTAATCCTGCAGCGCCTGCATCCGCCGCCGGCCAATGTTGCGCTTGGGCACGTTTGCCACACGTAAGAAAGACAGATCGTCCCGGTAGACGATGAGGCGCAGGTAGCTCAGCGCGTCTTTTATTTCCATGCGCGCAAAAAACTGCACGCCGCTGAAGATCGTATACGGCAGATTTTCCTTTAGGAAAACCTCTTCCAGCACGCGCGAGACAAAGTGCGCCCGATACAGGATCGCCATTTCACCCAGATTGACACCGCGCGCCTGCAGTTCCTTGATTTCAAAGGCAATCCACTTCGCCTCATCCTCAGACGTGCGCGCGTGGTGGTAAACGGGCATCGCGCCGGTTGGGCGCATCGGGATGAGGTCCTTTTCAATTCGGACTTTATTCTTGGAGATCAGCGAATTGGCCGCATCAAGGATCTGGGGCGTAGAGCGATAGTTTTGCATCATCATAATCGTGCGCACGTTGGGGAACTCTTTGTCAAAGTCGAGCAGAAACCGGACGCTTGCGCCGCGCCAGGTGTAGATCGTCTGATCCGGGTCGCCGACGATGAACAGGTTTTTATGGTGATCGGCGAGCACGCGCATCAGCTCATACTGCAGCGCGTCGATATCCTGAAATTCATCGACCATGATGTACTCCAGCCGCGTCTGCCATTTCAGCCGCGCAGCGTCGCTGATTTTGAAGATGTACAAGACGTATTTGATCAGGTCGTTATAGTCGAGCCCGAAACACTTTTTTTGCTGGTACAAATAGCCCCAGAAGATGATATCGTCGGCGCTTTGCGCGTCGAGGTATTTCTGCCGCAGCTTGTCAAGCGGCAGGGCGATCATATACTCGTAGTAGTCGGGTATCCGGTCAAGCTTCATGATCTCGATCATGTCGCGCGCCTTCCCGAACGTCTTGTCGCGCAGCGTCAGTGCGCGCTCCTCGTAGATGATGGCGAGCATCTGGTCGATGTCCGAATTGTCCAGCACGAGAAAGCTTTTGGGATAGCCGACGATGTTGCTGTCCTCCTGCAGCACGGTAACGCAGAAGCTGTGAAACGTCGAGATGTAGCCCGTATCGCTGTCACCGGTCAGCCGCCGGATGCGTTTGCGCATTTCGCCGGCGGACTTGTTCGTAAACGTCGCGCATAAAATACCCGACGGCAGGATGCCGACCTCGCTGACGAGATACGCGAACCGATGCGCAAGCGCACGCGTTTTGCCCGAGCCTGCGCCGGCAATGACGCGGAAGCACCCCTCCGTTGCCGTCACGGCCTCGCGCTGGGCGTCGTTAAGATTATCGAGAATGGCTGACACATCCATCACCGTCCGATACTAAGTAGTCCGCGCCGTCGGCGCGTCGGGGTTGAATCCGGGTCTCACGCACAATTATAAACCATGCGCAGTCCGATAAAACGGACAGCAGATTCAGCGCACTATCCACGCTTGCTCGGGCACCCTGTCGTTTTGACTGTACCACGGACGCCATCCTATTTCAACCGGCCCGTCTGTCTTGCAATAAAACGGTATCAAATGGTATAATTCCACTATAAAAATATTGCACAAGGAAAAAGGAGTTTAGTTTATGGCCTCAAAGTTTGAGCATGTTTTTCAGCCGATCCGCATCCGCGGCATCGACTTTAAAAACCGCGTGACGCTCGCGCCCCCGTCGCCCAACGTTGCCAATCAAGACGGCACCATGACCCGCGATTTCGTGGACTGGATGCGTCCTTTCGCGCGCGGCGGCGCGGCGACGTTATATGTCGGCAACGCAACGGTAGACAAGACCGAATGTCACGACGAGGAGACACAGATCGACCTCGGCACCGACCGATGCGTACTGCCGCTGAGCTGGTATGCGGAAATGGCCGCGCAGTATAACTGCCACGCCTCGTTTGAAGTCAATCACAATGGTAAGGATACTGCTTTCGAAACCGTCGGTCACGCCCCGTACAGCGCGTCGTCAATCATCACGTCGTCTGAGATCACGCGCGCCAAGCGCCTCGGGCGCGATCCGATTGCCTCGATCGAGATGACGCACGAAAAGATCGCTGAGACGGTCGATAAGTTTGCCAGCGCCTGCTCGCGCATGCAGCAGGCCGGTATGGACATCGCCCTCATCCACGGCGGCCACGGCAACCTCATCAGCCAGTTTATGAGCCCGTTGTACAACTTCCGTAAGGACGAATACGGCGGCTCGACGGAAAACCGCGCGCGCTTCGCCATCGAGGTGTGCGACGCGATCCGCAAAAAAGTCGGCGAAAAGTTCGTCATCGAGATGCGCATCTCGGCCGACGAAATCGCCCCTGAGGGCATGCACTTTAACGAGACGCTCCAGATGATCGACTATCTCCAGGATCACATCGACATTCTGCACGTATCCGCCGGTTTGCACAGCGACTTTGACTTCAAGTACTACCGCAACTGGTGCCAGAACTATCTGATGCCGCGCGGCTATAACGTCCACTTCGCGCGCGATATTAAAAAAGCGTTCCCGAACCTGCTCGTGACGACCGTCGGCTCCATCACGAGCCTGGAGCTTGGCGAGCAAATCATCTCAAACGGCTGGGCAGACTTCGTCGCCATGTGCCGTCCGCTCATGGCCGACCCCGACATGCCCAACAAATACGCGCGCAACATGCCCGAGGAGCGCCGTCCGTGCCTGCGCTGTGACGCGTGCACCCGCTTTTTCCCGCCGCGCCCGCTCAACTGCGCGGTGAACCCGTATTCCGGCGTATTCACGGAGATTAAAGACGGCATCATCCCCAAAGCACCGGTCAAGAAAAAAGTTGCCGTCGTCGGCGGCGGGCCTGCGGGGCTCTACGCGATGATGGCGCTGTGCGATCGCGGCCATGACGTCACGCTCTACGAAAAAACCGACGAGCTCGGCGGCAGCGTCATCCCCGCGGCGTTCCCGCCGTTCAAACCCGACCTGCAGGATTACCTAAAGTGGCTTAATCGCCAGATCCCAAAGTATCCGGCCAAGATTCTGCTCAACACCGAAGCGACGAAAGAAATGCTCGACAAGGAAAACTACGACGCCATTATTATCGCCGTCGGCTCCGCGCCGATTGTCCCGTCGAGCATCCCCGGCATCGACAAACCGCACGTCCACTGGGCGCCTGACGCCGAAATGGGCAAAGCGCCGGTTGGCGACAAGCTGGTCGTCGTCGGCGGCGGCGCTGTCGGTATCGAAGCCGCCATCGACTTTAAGCAGATGAGCAAAGACGTCATTGTCGTGGACATGATGGATGCCGAAACGCATCTGCTGGCGCTGCGTAAAAGCTCCAAACGCGCCGGCGACGAGATGCTGGCCATCCTCCGGCAGGAGAACATACCGCTCCACCTGAACATGAAGCTGGCCGAAGTGAAAGACGACGCCGTCGTCTGTACCGACACGGTGACGGGCGAGCGCGTGGAGTTCCCGTGCGACACGGTGCTCTTGTCGCTGGGCATGAAGTCGCGGCTCGACGTCGTTGACGAACTGCGCCACAGCGCCGCTGAAACCGATGTTTTCATCGTCGGTGACGCGCTGAACGTCGGCAACATCTCCACCGCGACGAACGGCGGCTTCCAGGCGGCTATCCATATCTAGCAGAAATACACCGCCGACCCGTCATTTCAACATAAAAACGCCCCGACCTTGTCGGGGCGTTTTTGCCGTTTGGGACTACTTCCCGAATAGCTCGAGCGCCTTTTCGGCAACACGCTTGCCGAAAATCTTGTAGAGATCTTGATTGTTGTCCAGCTCCGCTGAAACACACACCGGTCCGACGTGGATGATCGGCGCGCCGCATCCCCCGCCGGACGAGTAAGCCAGCATCCCCTTGACGAGCAGGTGGCGTAAAATTTCCGATACGGCGATGTCGCCGCCGCCGTAGACAAAATTCTCCGTCGCAAACGCCGCGCCAAGCTTGCCGGCAAGCTTAATGCTGCGGTCGGTGTCGAGCCATTTTTTGAGCTGCCAGCACATCGTCGCGACGTATGCAGGGCTGCCGAAAACGACAGCGTCGCTGTCTTGAACGAAGTCCGTATCCACCGGTACGTCTCCGACGAGATTCATCAGCCGGACGTCAACGTCACCCGCTTCCAGCATTCCTTCTTTAATGAATCCGGCCGCTTTTTCCGTGTTGCCCGTCACGCTGACGTATAAGATTGTAATTTTCATGATGTCCTCCTGTTCCATTATTGGATTTCTGCGTCTATCGTAGTCCCCGCACGGCCGCCTGTCAACTGTGTAGACGCCACGCTTGCCAACAACGGCGTCTTATGCTAAGCTACAAACAAAGCTATTGAAAGGAGCTGTATGGATGTTTGTAGTGATTGAGGTGTCCCGGCGCTAAAACCGCATAACGGCAAGCAGTCACGACGGGCCGGACGGTCCGCGCGTCAGCTTGTGTTGAAGTAACCTATCGTGAATCTGCCTCACTCCGCGAGGACAGCCGACAGGCTGCTTTCCGCGGTATTTTTGCGCCCTTTTTCATCGGCACGGCGCGCTGTGCCACGCAAAATAATACCGATCACGGAGGATATCATGATCGACTTAATCGAATACGGACTAACACCGGAGATGCTGACGGCCGGCTCGCGCGAGCTGCCTGCACGCGTCACAGCCGTCCACAAAGACCGCTTTGAGCTCATCTGCCGCCACGGCGAAGTTCACGCAACGCTCAAATCGGCTGTTTACTACCACAATGCGGCCGAGCCGTTCCCGACAACAGGCGACTTCGTGCTCATTGACTATAATCCGTCCGGCGACAGCCGCATTGTCGCGACGCTGCCGCGGCGCTCGTATTTCTCACGCCGTGACCCCGACCCCGGGCGTGGGGAGCAAGCCGTCGCCGCCAATTTCGACACGGTATTCATCATGGCGTCGCTCAATAATAATTTCAGCCTGCGGCGTATCGAGCGCTACTTGTCGCTGGGATGGCAAAGCGGCGCCACTCCGGCCGTCATCCTCACCAAGCGCGACTTGACTGACGACTGGCCAAGCCTCGTGCACACCGTCGAGGAGATTGCGTTCGGCGTCGGCGTACACGCCGTCAGCGCCGTCACAGGCGAGGGGCTTGACGCGCTATCGGCGTATATCGCACCGGGCAAAACCGTCGTTTTCCTCGGCTCATCCGGCGTCGGCAAATCGAGCCTTGTCAATGCGCTGGCCGGCGAAACGGTGATGGACACGCGCACCGTGCGCGAATCAGACGACCGAGGCCGCCATACAACAACGCATCGTCAGCTTATTCGGCTGCCGTCGAGCGCGATGATCATCGATACGCCCGGTATGCGTGAAATCGGCCTGTGGGATGCGGCCGACGGACTGGGCGAAAGCTTCCCGGACGTGCGCGCGCTGCTCGGGCAATGTCGCTTCTCCGACTGCCGTCACGAAACGGAACCGGGCTGCGCCGTGCTGGAGGCCATCGCGTCAGGTGCGCTGACCCGAGAGCGGTGGGAAAGCTATCAAAAACTGCAAAAGGAGCAGCTATTTGCCCAGGACAAAGCCGAGGCCATGCGGGCAAAAAACGAATGGACGAAATCCATCGCACGGCAGGTGCGGCTCATCGAAAAAACAGACAAATTCCGGCACGGCGGCTTTTAAGCCGCCGTGCGCCGCCGCAAAAAGCCTTGAATCTGCACGTTTCATGGTGTATGATGCTTTAAAAATACGCATAGGCGGCACAAACATGATCTATTTGATCTCCTATCTTGTTCTCATCAATTTTATCGCCTACAGAAGCATGAGACGCGACAAACGCAAGGCCATCACCCACAGCCAACGGACGCCGGAGAAACGCTTGTTTTTATATGCGGCGCTGGGCGGCAGCGTCGGCAGCATGCTGGGTATGTCGGTCTTTCGGCATAAAACGCGGCATCTTTCCTTTCGTTTGGGTATGCCGGCGATTCTCGTCGGGCAGCTGGCGATCACCCTGGGTGGCTTCTACCTGCTCAGATAGTCCTCGCGGTCTATCCGCTTGAGCATCGCAATATCAAACTTAATAGTAATAAAAAACCGGCCATTTGGCCGGCTTTTTATTACTATATCGGATATTGTCGTGTATTGTCGGTTATGATATAATTATGGCAAATCATGTCTAAACCACCGTTTATTATCAAGAGGAGGCAACGTATGTCCTTTAATGAATTGGCCGCAAAGCGGTTTTCTGTCCGAAAATTCAGCGACAAACCCATTGAGCAGGAGAAGATTGATTTGATACTAAAAGCCGGACAGCTGGCGCCGACGGCTAAAAACTTACAGCCCCAGCGGATTTATCTCGTCCAAAGCAAAGAAGGCATGCAGAAACTCAGCACCTGTACGCCCTGTACTTTCGGCGCACCGGTGGCGCTTTTGATCTGCTATGACAAAAACGATTCCTGGAAGCGCAGCTTTGACGATAAAGATCACGGCGATATCGACGCCAGTGTCGTATGTGCGCACATGATGTTCCAGGCGCAGGAACTCGGCCTCGGCTCGACGTGGGTGTGTTATTACGACCCTGCCGCTGTCGTCCGCGAATTCGATCTGCCCGAAAACATCATACCGTCGAGCATTATGCCGCTTGGATATCCCGCAGACGGCGTAGCGCCTGCGCCGCAGCATGCGCAAAGAAAGCCGCTGTCGGAAACTGTCATCGTAATGTGATCGGGCGTTCAACTCTGACAGGATGGCCGACTTTAGACTTTTGACGATATGTGGCAAAATAAATTGCCCAACGCGCCGCAGAATATTAATATCCGATAGGATAAGACAAGCTTTTTGTCCGTATATATTAATGCAAGCGCCGTCCTATCTCCAGCCAGACGAGCGCGGCAATCTCTGCCCAATCGACTTGATGCAGGAGTAATCTATGAGAAAAGTTATCACGCGAGCCGGTGCACTCATACTGGTTCTTTTCATGCTGACCGGCGTTGTCATGCCCGCTGCTGTGGCTGCGGACTATCCGGACATCGCCGGTCATTGGGCACAAGATGATCTGACCCAAGCCGTCAACGATGGATTTTTAATCGGTGACGGCTTGCTTATCCGTCCGGACAGCCCGATCACCAGCGCTGAAATCGTCACGCTGATTAGTCGGGTACTATCTTTGCAGACGGAGGCGGATCTATCCGGTGTTGCAGGTATTACGAAAAATGATTGGTACTACAAAGCGGCGGCGAAAGCCGTCGCCGCCGGTATTATCACGCCCAATGCAAACCGGCTCGATCTGAACGCGCCCGTAAAGCGCAGTATCGCGTTCTTAATGCTGGCAGAAGCGTTCCAGCTCGTCGGCGCCGATCCCGACCTGTCCGCTTTAGACGATTACGCCGACGGTGTGCATCTGTTCGGTCCGGAGCGTGTTGCGGCTGCCGCGCTTGTCGGCGGTGGATACGTACAGGGCTATTCCGGAAATCTACATATTAACAGCGCGCTCACCCGCGCTGAGTTTGTCACGCTCTTATACAGGATCGCTTCCGTCTTCTCCGAAACGGATAACCACGCAGTCGGCAGCGACGCCGGCACCGTTCTGTCCGGCAGCGGCGCCGTTAGCAGTACGTACTTCAGTGCACCCGTTTATTTTGCCGCCGACACCAGCGACCTGACGCTTCGGTACGTTACGGCGCCCGCCGTTGTGCTGCGCAGCAATGCCCTCACACAGCTGACGATCGCCGGATGCAAATTCGATCGGCTCGTCGTGGCGGCAACCTCGGGCGACATTGCTGTCCGTCCGGATTTCGCCTCAACCGTCGGTACGGTCGTCGTCGGCACGGGCCGCGGCACGGTGACGGTGGGCGGTCGTGTCTCGGCCGTTGAGGTAACCGGTACCGGACGAACCGTCATCGTCTCAACGGCACTTGACTCGCTCGTTATCAGCGGCTCTGGCAATACCGTTATCGTCAATCCGGGTGCCGATATCGGCAAGCTCGTGACGATGCCGTCGTCGTCCGGGAACTCGGTATCGCTCGACGCTACGGTCGGCGCCTGTGCGTTATACGGTAAGGGCACAACGGTGGATGGCGCCGGGACCATCACCAAACTGAATGACAACAGCGTCGGCAGCACCATCAATGTCGGCGTCGAAGCCGCCATGTACGATTATTTCTACGGCCTCAACAGCGTCGGCGTCACGCTGGACGCACCACGTACCGTACCGGTCTATCAGGCGCTTAAGGCAACCGTATCGATCGATACGACGCTGCAGGCCAGCCGTTATGCGCGTGCGGCGTGGTATATCGGCGACACGCTCGTTCGCGAGCAGCGCGTTGACCTTGCTTCCGGCGAACAGATACCGTTTTATTATGGTGACCGCAATAAAACGGACGCCCCGATCGACGCGGCGCTCCGCTTCGTGCTCACCTACACCGGTAGCGATGGCATGTATAACGAACTGGTAACCGAAAAGGCCGTCACGCTGGAGGGCCGGACGCCTGAGAGCGAAAGAGCTGTCTTAGCCGCCGTGTCGACAGGCTATAAGGGCAACTACACGCTCGACTGGGCACTAGCCAACGACTATCAAGCACCGCTCAAGGAAGAGTTTGTCGAAATCAAAGGTTATTCCAGCTCAACGGATTACCTCGTCTGGGTCAGCATCGCTTACCAACGCGTTAACGTCTTTACCGGCTCTCAGGGCGACTGGACGCTGGCCAAATCGTTTATCGTCGGCACCGGCACACCGGGGCGGGATACGCCTGTCGGCGTCTTCCATATATTCGCCAAGCGGACAGTCGGTTGGACGACAAGCCATTACACCGTCGAGCCGCTCGTCAGCTTCATTAACTCCGCTTACGCCTTCCACTCACGGCTGTATTATCCCAACACGCGCACCGTTAGCGACCCGCGTATCGGCTTTCCGATCAGCCACGGCTGCGTTCGTATGTACGATGAGGATGTAGCGTATATGTTCGACACGGTCCCCATTGGCACGACCGTCGTCAGCTACTAAAATAGTATCTCAGCAATCAGCAAGGGTGAAACGCGTTTGGCGTTTCACCCTTGTCGTCTTGATGCACTTTTACTGTTGCCAACGGAGTCGAATGAGAAATACATCATATTTCGTATCTTTTCTATTTTTTCTGCGGAAAAATAAGCTCTGCGTTAATGAAACACAATACTGTTTTCATATATGTCCATACAGAACGTGACAAACATGGCCTGATCCCGTTCATCTTCTGTTCCGGTTGTAACCTGCCAGCCAAGATTCATATAGGCTAAATATTTGTCCGGCGTCAACGGTTCCAGCTCGAATTCTTCCTGTATCAGGTCGATTCCCGTTTTAAAATCCTCTACCAATCTGGCATACGCTGCCGCCGGATTTTTGAATACAGCATAGCCGTATCGATTCGCGCCAATCTCGAAGTCCGGCGATTTATCGGCAAAATATGCCGTATCAACATTTCCTTTGATATTGCTCGAACCCGGCAAATATTCTTGCGAATATTGCAAATTCGGGTCGTATAAATCAAATGCGCCGTCTATGAAGTGCACCGACTGCGCGAGTTTTATCATGTCATCCTTACTAAAATATTCCTCGTTTAAGAATAAGGCGTAAGCTCCGTATCCATCCTCCTGTGCAAAAATGACGAACCACATTTTTACGTATTGCTGATCTTCCGGTACCGGACTCCCCGCGGCTTCCGCCTCTTCAAGCTCTGCGGCTGTATAAAGGCTGTACTGATCTTCAGCGATGACGGCGCTGACCTCGCAGCCTGGAACATCCTCTAGGGCGGGTAAAAAGTCGGGATAATTCCACCGTGACTGAACGGATGAAATAGCACCGTTTTCAAAGCCGATCAAGCTTATGCCCACCACATACATATCGTAAAACATGACGCCCCCGGCGGCGCTCCACTCCAGCGGCAAACTAGGGTTAACTTCAGCTCGCGCCTGATCAATGGTGAACAGCATCCTGTGCCCTGCCGAATCTGTTACGCCCGCGTTGGATAAGTTATCCGGCAGCTGATACGTCAGATAATCGTCCATCGCGGGTTTATCGCTTCCAGACGGACTGACAACGGCTGTCATAGAAGCGGACGCGGATACTTCCGGCGGCGTTACATCTGTACTGGCAGCAGCGCTCTGTGGTCCCGTCGAGCAGCCGGAGAGGACGCATAAAACGCACAAGATTATTAAACATCCGACTTTATAGCGAGACATAACCGTTACCCCCTACGCATCAATCACTCTGATCTAAGCGGTACAAATAGCAATATTCACTTTAAGTTACAGACTTCAGCCCACGCTATCCATTGAACAGATCGGTGCTTAAGTACTTTTCGCCCCGGTCGGCAAATAAAACAACAACAAATCCCATGTCGATCGTGTTGATCGTTTCAAGCGCGGCAATCATCGCCGCGCCGCTCGACATGCCGACGAAGATCCCCTCCTGCTGCACGATTGCGCGGGCCATCTCAAACGCCGCCTCCGAGTCGATCTTAACGGAGCGGTCGATCCGCGCGGGATCGTAGATCTCCGGCACGATGGCCTCCTCCATGTTCTTCAGTCCCTGAATGTAATGGTTCTTAACGGGATGCGCCTCGACGATCTGGATGTCGGGATTGTTGCCCTTAAGCCCCATACCCACGCCCATAATCGTGCCGGACGTACCAAGCGCGGAGACGAAATGCGTTACACGTCCGTCCGTATCATCCCAGATCTCGCGCGCTGTCGTCTGATAGTGCGCGAGCTTGTTGTATTCGTTTGAAAACTGATTAGGCATAAAGTAGCGCTCCGGGTTTTCGCGGACCAGCTCGTGCGCCCTGCGGATCGCGCCGTCCGTCCCGCCGGACGCTTCTGTCAGTGTAATCGTCGCGCCAAACGCGCCGATCATCTTGCGGCGCTCGATGGACACCGCTTCACTCATTACAATCTCAACAGCATAACCCTTGACGGCCCCGATCATCGCCAGACCAATCCCCGTATTGCCGGATGTCGGCTCGATGATTGTTTTTCCTGGTGTCAGCGCGCCGCTTTGCTCGGCCTGCTCGATCATTTTCAGCGCAATGCGATCTTTGATGCTGCCGGTGGGATTGAACCCCTCGAGCTTCGCGTACAGCGGTATATGCGGTTTCGGATTGAGTTTATTAATCTTTACAAGCGGCGTGCGCCCGATCGTACCGAGTATCGTATCGTACATGTTTCCCACCCTTTCGCCGTGTATACTATACCCTTTATTATAAGCAGGGCGCAAGAAAAAAGTTATCCGACTGCCACGCTGTTTTTCGTGATTTTGCTAAATCCAGAGGAATAACTTTCTAATTCCCGACCGTTGACAGCCGGTTACAAATGGGTTACAATTAGTTAAAAATTGATTATACACAGAATTCAGACATAGAAACAGCAGCTGTTCGGGAAAGGGGTCAGGATGAAGCGTATACATAAACTGACAGCTATGATCATTGTTGTGGTGATGCTGGTGACGGCGTTACCGCTGGTTGGATCAGCGTCATCAATTGCCTATGGGGCCGGCACCGTTTCAGCGACGGCGCTAAATATCCGTGAAGCACCCGGTACAACGAATCCGATTATCGGCACGCTTTATAAAGGTGACATCATCGTCGTGCTTGACATCGTCAGTGATGACTGGTACCACATCAGTTACAAGGGCACCGAGGGCTATGTGGCGGCCATGTACATAACGCAGCTTTTAAAAGCCGAGAACTTTGACGCGTCCGGCCTTCTTACCGGCTACGGCGTCCGCATGCGCTCCCTGCCCGGTACAGACGGTGAGATCCTCGGCAATTACGACAGCGGCGCCGTGATGCAGGTCATCGGCATCAACAACGGCTGGTACAAAGTCAAGTATGACGGGCACACCGGCTATATTCGCTCCGACTTCATGGAGATCACGGATAAGACGTATGCGCAGCCGCTCGGCAAGCAGATCGCTGAATATGCCAAGCAGTATGTCGGCTACTCGTATATCTACGGTGCAGAGTCTCCAGCCGTCGGGTTCGACTGCTCGGGTCTTACATATTACTGCTACGGTCAGTTCGGCTACTCGCTGGAGCGCCGCGCATCGATGCAGTACGCCTACAACGGCACGCACGTATCGAAATCCGAGCTTGCCCCGGGCGACCTCGTCTTCTTCTCGTCCAACGGCGGATATTCCGTGACGCACGTCGGTATATACATCGGCGGCGGACAGTTTGTCCACGCGTCTACCTCCAGAACAGGCGTTATCATCAGCGATTTGAACTCGTCTTACTACACACGCGTATACTACGGCGCCACGCGCATCGTCTGACGGCACACCATAAATTAATAGGCAACGCCCCGGAACGCTGTTTCGGGGCGTTGCTTATTTGATGTTGAAATATTTGGTATACCGGCGTACAATAATAACCGGCATATGCTGAGAGGAGACACGAGCATGACAACACACCTGACAATCACCGTCCGCTATGCCGAGACGGACCAGATGGGCATCGTCCATCACAGCGTTTACGCGGTCTGGTTCGAAGCCGCGCGGACGGATTTCATTCAGCACACAGGCATATCCTATGCCGAGATGGAGCGGCGCGGCCTGCTGCTGCCGCTGTACGAGATCACCAGCTGCTTTAAAAGCCCCGCGCGATACGGCGACGACGTGGTTGTCGAAACGCGCGTTAAATCGATGTCTCGCGTCCGCCTGACGATGGCCTACACCGTCCGGCGCGCCGGTACGGACGAGCTCATCGCGACCGGCGAGACGCTGCACGCCTTTACGGACGCATCGCTGCGGCCGCTCAACGCCGAGCGCGCCGCGCCGGACATTTACGCGTTGATGCAATCCGCTGTCGGCTAACTATTTTCAATAGAATACTATGCGTCCTGCCTCCAGCATCCTTTCGCCGTGCGAAAGGTTTTAAAACGGGCAGAAGAAGCCGATTGCCGAACAGTTGAAAACGGGTGAGGAGCAAGCGGAACGGGATAACGCCGTCCGGCCTGCTCCTTCTATAGATTCGGACAAATTTTGTCAGTCAAACTCCGCTACATATACGACATCATCATTATGATCGGCGACAAATCCAGCTTTTTCGTATACACGGCAAGCTCTTGGGTTGCTGCGCTCTGTAATTACAAAGCACTCGCTGAATCCATTTTCCTTAGCATATTTTACGATAAATGATAAGAGATTCGAGCCGTATCCTTTTTCTTGAGACTGAGGTAAAACATCAACTGAAAAAATGAAGAGAATTGGTTTTATGCCATTAAATGTTTCAAGCGCATATCCATAAGCGTAGCCGATGACGATATCGTCATCGGCTACTACAAAAATATAATTGCTGTCTTTTTTTTGGAAACGCTTCGATATTGTCAGGAACATACATTTTTTCTATTTGTTTTACTGCATTTTCGATAACTAAAGCGTCTTTTTCGGTTAAGCGCCAGCACTTCAATAAATCATCCCCTTAAGACTCTATCAAATTGCTGTTATTCAAGATGAACCGCCCTGGCGCAAACGGAACCGGGAACGCGATTCCTGTTGACCCGTTACAAATCCAAACGCGGTGTTCCCTTGTATGTATGGATCAGCCCGAACGAGTACAACGCCATCGCTTGAAAGCCAGTGCTCTTGACCTAATTCCCCGGATGCCTTGTAATAAAGAGCCCATCAGGGCGAGCGCTTCATCTTACAGCTAAAGCTTAAAAGCTTTAGCTGTTTTATAAACCTAAATAGGCTTTTTTGACGTACTCGTTCTCGCGCAGGTCGCAGCACGGGCCGTCGAGCGCCATGCGGCCGTTTTCAAGCACATACGCGCGGTCGGCGATCTCCATCGTCTGATGGACGTTCTGCTCGACGAGCAGCACCGTGATGCCCTCTTCACGCAGCATCTGCACGATCTTGAACACCTCTGTGACGATGATCGGCGCGAGGCCATAGGACAGCTCGTCAAACAGGCACAGTTTCGGGTTTGACATGAGGCCGCGCGCCATGGCGAGCATTTGCTTCTCGCCGCCCGAGAGCGTCGAGGCCATCTGCTTCTGCCGTTCCTCAAGCTTTGGGAATAGCTTAAAGACGCGTTTCATGCCTTCTTCCCGTGTACCCCAAAGGCTTTTCGGGAATACGCCCATCTCCAGATTTTCGCGGATCGACATATCCGGGAACAGCCGCCCGCCTTCCGGCAGGTACGAAATGCCCTTTTCCATAATGTCATGGTTCGGCATCCCGTCAAGCGACTGACCCATAAAGCTGACATGACCGGACTGCGGCTTGACGAGCCCTGTGATCGTGTTGAGAAGCGACGTTTTACCCGCGCCGTTTGCGCCCAAGAGCGCGACGATCTCCGCCTCCTCGACCTTCAGCGACACATCCCACAACGCCTGAACGTTGCCGTAAAAAACGTTGATATCCTGTACTTCAAGCATTGTCATGTCAACATTCCCCCAAGTAAACTTCGATGACCGTCTTGCTTGAGGCAATCTCCTGCGGTGCGCCTTCTGCAATCTTCGCCCCGTGATGGAGCACGACAATGCGATCGCAGATGTTCATGATTGCCTTCATAACGTGCTCGATCATGATGACCGTAATCCCCGAGTCGCGGATCTTCGTAACCAGCGCCATCGCGTCCCCGACCTCTGACGGGTTTAGCCCGGCCATCACTTCGTCGAGCAGCAGCAGCGTCGGCCGCGTGGCTAGCGCGCGTGCGACCTCAAGTCGCTTTTGGTATGCCAATGGGATGTCGGGCACCATTTTGTCGCTAAAATCCGAGAGGCCTACAAACTCAAGCACTTCGTCGGTAATCTTAGCGGCCTCGGCCGCCGTGCGGCCTTTCTTACCAAACAGCGCGCCCATCATCACGTTCTGACGTACCGGCATGCCGCCGAAATTCTTAGCCGCCTGAAACGAGCGGCCGATGCCGCTCCAGGTGATCTGGTTGGGCTTTTTACCGCTTATTTTTTCGCCGTTAAACGTGATCGTGCCGTTGTCGAGCTGGATGGCGCCGGAGATAAGGTTGAACAGCGTCGTCTTGCCGGCGCCGTTGGGACCGATAAGACCGAGGATCTCGCCTTCATTAACAAAGAAGTCGACGTTATTTGTCGCCGTCAGTCCGCCGAAGGCTTTTGTCAGACCGGTTGCTTCAAGTAATGGCATCTTCGGCGCCCCCTTTCTTACGCTGTGTGATTTTCTTAGCAAGGCCGACAAGACCGGTCGGCAGGAATATGATCGACAGGATCATGATCGCGCCGAAAGCAATCATGTACCACTGCGGATACTGCGTAATCAGTTTTTCCTGCAGCAGCGTAAATATCACCGCGCCGATAATCGGGCCGATGTAGCTGTTTACGCCGCCGAAGATAACCATCAGCACCGGCATGAACGACATCAGCACGTTGAATGCGATCGGCGGATCAACGTAGATCATCGTCGTCGCCTTCGCCGCACCGACTGCCCCCATGGCAAACGATGTGATCGCAAACGCCAGCACTTTAACCAGCGTTGTGTTAACGCCGGCGTGTGACGCGGCTTCTTCGCTTTCGCCGATGCTGACAAGCGCCATGCCAAACCGCGAGTGGCGGATAACATATGCGACGATTAGTATCAGCACCAGCGCGCCGAACAGACAATAGAACACGTACTGAAAGTCCAGCGTGATGACGGTTCGACCGCGCGTGTGGGAGAAACTCGTTTCGTACCATAGAATGGCTTTTTGCAGCAGCAAAACAAGTCCGAACGTAAAAATTGTAAAATACACACCGCGTAAACGCAGCGTAATGGCACCGATTCCAAGCGCAAGCACAAAGCTCACACCGCCGCCAACGAGCATCAAAAGCGGCAGCGGCATATTATGCCCCAGCAGTGCAGACGTGTACACACCAACACCAAAGAACGCTGCCGTCGCCAGGGACTGATATCCCGTCGGCCCGGAAAAGATATTCCAGCTGACCGACATGACAATATACATAAGAACCGTATTGAGCAATACGATCGTATAAGACGATACAAATCGCGGGCTGAGCATCAGCAGGATAAGTGCGACAATGAGGGCGGCCGGAGAGGCAATCTTTTTAAAGGTCAGGCTATTGCCCGGCAGCAATTTATTCATATCATTACCTCCCCAACAAGCCTTTGGGCCGCACGAGAAGCAGCGCCAAAATAATTAAATAGTATGCTACCATCGTCAGGCTCGGTTCGATGTAGCTGAACAGGCTTCCGACAAGGCCAAGAATCAGTCCGCCGATGATGCTGCCGGGTATGCTGCCCATACCGCCTAAAACGACGACGATCAGCGCGATAACGGTATATTGCAGCCCCATTACTGTGCTGATCTGCGTATACATACTAATTAGTGAGCCGGCAACGCTGGCGAGCACTGCGCCGATCCCGAAGCTGATCGCCATGGTTTTATTAATTTTAACGCCCATCATGCTTGCGGCCGTTGGATCCTGGCTGGCGGCCCGGATCGATTTGCCCAAGCGCGACCGGGTCAGAAGAATATAAAATAACGCGCAAACGGCCAGCGCAATGAACATTACGAAAATTCTAACAGTAGATGTTTCCGTTCCGAATAAATTGATCGAGGTTTTCATGTAGTCATAACCATGCAGCTGGTTGCCCCAAATCTTTTGACCGACGTTAGACAAGATAAACATCAGTCCAAAGGATAAAAGCATGGCGTTACCCTCATAAGCGCCCGACGACGGCGACGTGATCTTCAACCATCTGTAAATGGTAATATGCAGGACAAATCCGAGCGCAAACGCGATCGGGCCGCAGACAACAAGGGCCAGCATTGGATCCAGACCGGCTTGTGTCACAAGTGCCCACGTCACGAACGCCGCCAGCATAATAAACTCGCCGTGAGAGACGTTTAGGATCTTGGCAACGCCGTACTGCAGGCTCAGTCCCATGGCAATCAGCGCGTAAACGCCGCCTACAATCAATCCGCCGATTATAATGTTTAATACGGTAGACATGGTGATAAGCTCCTATCTTTGCAGTCGCGATTGTATTTGATACGCAGCAGGCTGCCTAAGGTTGCCACTTCTGTACCCCTAGACAGCCTGCCGATCAATGGTTATTGAAAGTCAGCGACGGAATTCAATGTGTATATCCGTTAGTTTAATTTTGTGACGCTGATTAAGCAGCGGGCGCCCACTCAGGCTTGGGATATATCGGATCCGCCGTTCTGTTGTCACCGACGTCGATGACTTCCGGGAAGCCGCTCTGCCACTGGCCGATCTGGCCCATGTAGCACTCCGGCGCCAGTTCCTGATCGATGAAATACGTATCACCAAGAACGGTTGTGAAATGGTTATCCTTGATGTACTGCGCGATCACCGAGTTGTCCAGTGTGCCGGACTGCTCAATGGCTTCCTGAAGGACCTCGAGACCCGCGTAATACACGTTGTGGCCCCACCAGTCCATACCAAAGCCTTCAGCGTCTTTGTTGAATTCCTGCAGGCGCGCAGCAAAGTCAGCCGCTTCAGGCGAGCTCTTTGTGTTCCAGGCGCCTTCATACATGATACCTTCAACAGCAGCTTCACCGAAGACGAACTTCAGCGCGTCAAAGCTGCCGCCGGGGCCAACTAAGAAAACGTCAGGATTGTAGCCGATATTCTGTGCGATCGTGATAGCCGGGAATGTCTGGTCGGGATACGTAAACATGATAAACGCATCCGCACCGGAATCCTTCGCGGCGTTAACGATCGGGGTCATATCTGCAATGTCGGGCGGTACGTCGACCGAATCAAGAATCTCGATGCCGGCTGCCGGGAACTGTGCAGCAGCAGCGCCCGAGTACTCAAGGCCATGCGTATCCTGTACGTATACGATGAACGCAGACTCGACGCCAAGCTCATTAAATATCTCGACCATCGCCGGGATCTGGGTTTCCGTGTAATTGAGCACCGAGAAGAAGTTCGGATGATCAGCCAGGGTTGCCTTCAGGGATTCACTACCGCCCTCAGCACCAATCATCAGGTAGCCGTACTGCGCAGCGATCGGCACCGCCGCATTCAGGAAGGCCGTGCTGACCGGCGGGAGCAGGAAGTCGACTTCATCTTCAAGAATCAGCTTCTGATACAGCTGCGTCATCTGACCAAGATCCGATGTGTCGTCGTAAACGATCAGTTCAACCGGCAGCTTCTTGCCGTATTCTTCAACATAAATACCGCCGGCGGCGTTAACTTCGCTAGCCCACATTCTGTAGCAGGGGCCAAACGCCGTTTCGTCGAATAGTGCAAAGACACCGGACTGGGACCGGACGGCACCGATGACGATGGCGTCTTTTTCCGGCATGCTCGGCGACGGCTCTGTCGATTCGGATGGTGTAGCCGACGGCATAGTGCTATCCGACGGGCTCGGCGAGGTGTCGCCGGTCTGCGCACAGCCGGCAAGCAGGCTCATAACGAGAACGAGGATCATAACAAGGACAGGTAGGGTCTTCTTAAGCATAAGTAATTCCTCCTATTAATAATTGATGCCTTTTCCATTTTAGAATGATTTGAAACGCGCGCCATTGAAATCGGAAGGCCATTCCCCCTTCGTGCACTGTCTTAAACATACCTATGGCGGACCGGCCTTCGCAGTTGAGAAACCGTGCTGAAATGCTGCAGTCTCCTAAGTAGCCATCAGTATATTTTTACATTGGTGCCGATGACCAATTCATCGTGAATGCGAAGCCAGCCATCTACTTAACTGCTAATATATCACGTCGTTTACCCGAAGTCTTTGGCAAATATCACAACTAATTGCTGAATATCTAGGCTTTAACGTTAACACAACCCATCATTATTACCATTAATAATGATATTTTACAAAAAATCAAGCTTTTGTTGCAAAAATCGAGAAGAATCACGTATAATTTTGTTTAGAGTCACAAGATATGGCTCTATGGATCGTTACCGCCAATTCGCTTTGTCACAAATTACAAATAGTGCTGAAATAAGTTTGTCAAATTTGACTTTCATTGTGCGTTATGAGATACTCAAACGCAGAAAAGCATAATAAGGTAGGGGTTTTATGCAGATTTCACTTAACATTATTCTGGACGTTTTACAGTCCTATCAGCTTGAAACCCACTTCGCCGGCGATCACAGCCATACCTTTGCAAAATGCCTGCCGCTGCCGGACGATCTGGATGAGCTGTCGAGCGAATGCTTATATGTCGGTTTGCTGTCAAGAGCGCTTGCAATTGGCGGTGCAGATGCGGATTTTCATTGTATCTGTCTGCGTGACAGGATCAAGGATGACCACGAAACGGGCGCGAATTTGTGCGGACTGATCATCGTCAATGAGAATATGACGATCACCTCACTGTTTACGCTCGTACAAAACCGGTTTTTTAAGATCCTTGATTGGATCCAGAAAATGCACGAAACGCTCATCCGTAACGGTACGATGCAGGAAATTCTGGATCTGTGCGCACCGATCATCGATAACTATATCGCCGTGTCAGACTCGTCTCTGACGCTGATGGCCTACACGCGTGAGATCGCCTGCGACGACCCGATCTGCACGGCGCTGGTCCAGCACGGCTACTTTCCCGAGGAGATCATTCAGATTTTCCGCAAATACGATCTTTTTAAAATCTGGGAAATGACCGAGGCGCCCTATTACGACGGCAGCTGCGAGGTTGCTAAGTACCCTACATACCATTATATTTTTAAATTCGGCAACACCTATTTCGCACACATCGTCATGACCTGCAACCGCAGCCCGCTTACGGCGAGTATGACGGACCTTTTCGGCATCCTTATTGACGTGCTGGCCGTATACATCGAGCGCGCCTGGGAGGACAAAAACACCTGCAATCATATTTATGACACGTTTCTGACCGACATGATCGACGGCGCCATCACTAATAAGGCCGTCATTGAGGAGCGCGCGCAGTACGTCGGCATCCCATTGACGGGTAATTTCTACTTATTCCAGATCGTTCCGAACGACGCGCCGAACATCTCTATCGGCAAAATGCTCATCGACTTTTCCGAGCTGTTCCCGCGCGTTAAATTCATCCGCTATCAGCAGCGTATCGTCGCGATCAACAATTTCTACAGCAAGGATTTTGACACACAGCTCGATCAGCTGTGCGCCATGATGGAAACGTTTTTAAGTAAGTATGACGCATTGTGCGGTGTGAGCGCCTTTTTCACCGATATTGAAGAACTGGAGCACGCTTTTTTACAGTCAACGCTCGCACTGAAGTATATCCATCAATTACGCGGCGGCGAACTGATCCGCAATATACAGCCGGACAGCGCCTACGACGCACGCGTGCATTTTTTCGACAAGAAATACTTCTTCTGCCTGCTCGGCGAGTATAGTGAGAACGCCCAGATGTGGTATCACAGCGCGTATCATGCCATGCTCTTGCAGCTGCATCAGTATGATCAGCGCCACAAGAGCAACAACCTGCAGCTGCTGCACGTGTATCTCAACTGTGAGCGCAACGCGACTGAATCGGCCAATCAGCTGAACATGCACCGCAACAACGTCACCTACCATATCAATCGCATTCAGGAAATGCTCAACGTAGCGTTTGACGATCCTCTTGTGCGCCTGATGATGCTTGTATCCTATTACCTGCTTGAGCTTTACGGCTTCAAGGACGACTAGACACCAAAAAACCGGCCGCAGATGCGGCCGGTTTTCTTTTTTACGAATTAACCCAAACGGATGATCTTATACGGTTCATACAAGTAGCTGTTGCCGTCGGGATTTCCCGCTGCGGCAACGAAGCCGAGCGCCCCGGCCGTGCGCCGGACCGGATCTTCGTCGACGCGCGCGAGCAGCGCGCCGTCGGCGAACAGCCAGTGCGTCCCGCCGGTATAAGCGACCGTCAGCGTGACGGTCTCGCCCGCCGCGTCCAGCGTTCCCTCGGCAAGCGTCGTAAACACTGGCGGCTTCAGGCCCATGAATCCCAGCGTATACAGAATGTTATCCCTGAAATCAGCGTGCCGGAGCGACCATTTTCCGTCGCCGATGGTGAACAGGTAGCCCTCGCGCTCTAGCCCGTCGTCGATCAGGTTGTATGCAAACCCGGCCGTCAGGCCGTCCTCGGGCGTAACGTCGCCCTGCATGGCAAAATTGCCGGACGCTACCGACGGCACGATGGTATACGCCATCAGGTCAGGCGGTAAATTGATCTTCATATCATGAACGAGGCCGTCCTCCATCCCCGACGAGGCGCTGGCGCTGTAGGAAGACGGTACCCAGTCTTCCTTCAGTGCGATCGACTGCGTCTTAAACTCTTCTTCCGAATTATTCAGTAAAAACGGCTCGTCGAGCCCCAGCGGCACCGGCGCGCCCGTCAGGCATACGCCTGGATTAGCAATAAACGCCGCGCCGTCGACGCCGGACGCCGCCGCGTCGATAACGCTCGTCAACGCACCGTCCGTGATCTCTGCCGTCAGCGCCGCCGCGCTGTACGCGCGGATCGACGCGCCGGACGCGTCGGCGATGTAAATGTGATACAGTCCCTCGTCCCCGTCGTAGAAGCCGCACGCGCTGCCCGATTCACCGCGATAGAGATAGCCGTCGAGCAGCTGCGGCGCCGGCGCGAACGACTCGCCTAGGTCGGCCGTAAAAAACAGCTGGATACCGCCGGCGCGCTCGAGGAGCATATACCAGCCGTCGGCACCGCGGAACACATCGGGCTCCCCGGCGTCGCCCGAGTCGCGGATGATCAGCCGATACCGCGTCCCGTCGCAGTGAAACAGGTTCGCGCCGTAACCGGGCACGCCGTTGGCGATGCCGGAGACAAACTGGGTCAGCCGCGTTTCGTCAAATTCGGGGTAAATATCGAGGTCGCGGAACGATCCGTTGGGAAAGTTCGCGCCGTAGAGCCCGAGCGATCCATCGTCGTCCGTGAAAAAGCACGCTTCGCGCGTAAGATAGCTGTAGGTGATGGAGCCGGTCGGATCGTCTGCCAGATCGTCGGCCTGAAACGACGCGAGCGACGCGTCGCGCCAACTGCCCGTCAGCGGATTATACGTCGTTATAACAGGCTCGCGCAGGCCGAACATCGACGACGCCGAGCCCGTCGTCAAAACGAGCTGTCCGTCGTGCCAGATGACGTCGGGACTTGTGCCGGACGTATCGGGCTGATTGTCCGAGCGCCGCCAAGACAGCCCGTCGTCCGACTCGAACAGCACAATCGACTTTTCCCCGTCTGCCGCGCCGCCTGCTTCCGCAGCCATAACATACCGCGCTGTCGCGGCGGCCGGTTCCAGCGTCACGCTGATTGTCGTCGGCAGCGACGTAACGGCCGCCACGTCCGTATACTGCCGGTAGCCGTCGGCATGGACGCCGAGCCAGAGCGTGCCCGGTGTCGCGCTGTCGAGCCCGACCGCACCGTCGCCGTCGGACACGGCGCTTTCGCCCTTAAAGCCATCGATCCACAGTGTCGTAACCGCCGCGCCGGATATCGGTGTGCCGTCGGCGTTTTGCACGAGAACAAGTATCGGCGCCGGGTCGTCCGATGATGGTGTCGGCGCCGGCGGTGCCGGCGCGGGATCGTCTGATATGTCCACCTCAGACATCGGCGCGCAGCCGAATAAAGAGAGCATCAGAAAGATCAATAATACTCCTGCTATGCACTTTCTCATGACCGCCTCCAATCCTGCCGTGACGTTGCTTTCCTATATAAATTATACCCGAACAAATATAAAGCGCAAGCGCATCGTGTAATAACGGCAAAAAGCCGGCACGCTTTATAGCGTGCCGGCTTTTTAATCATCTGTTTGCGTGTGTTGTCCTACCGGACAGTGCCATGCTTATTTGTAGGTCGCATCGCCGTCGTACACAGAGTTCGTGACGATCGAGAAGTGGAAGATCGGGCGTTTAACCTCGAGAATGCGCATCGGATTATGCGTTGAGCCGCCGGGCAGCCAGATCATCGTCGAGCGGGTCAGCCGGCGTGCTTCGCCGTTGAGCGAAAACTCGATAACGCCGCCCAGATCGTACGGATCGTCGGGGTTGCTGCCGAAAAAGCCAAGCAGCTCGTCATAGTCGTGCGTATGCTCGGTAAAAATCGGATCGCGTTCCGGTACCGCGAAATACCACGCCGTATTCATCTGGAAAGCGCCCTCACAGACATCGCCGTCCATCCACAAAATGCGCTTGGCAAAGGAGTTGTACAGCTTCTTGAACTCGGGCGAGCCCATATTGGCCGGCTCCTGCAGATTCTGAATGAAGAATTTGGCGGTCTCTCCACCCTGATTATTGTCGAAAACCATCTCTTTTTCCTTTCGTTACTCGGTTGGGAAATCCCAGTCTATAAAACGCCAGTACGGATCGCTGACACGCTCGCGGTATGCGTCCATGTCGACGTCGTTCCAGTCGTAAAATCCTTTTTTCGACTCGGCGCGTGCCCCGGTGTCGCCACGGGCGATGCGGTCGGTAATAGCCGGCGGCGCTTTATCGATGTTGCTCAGCGTCGGGAAAACGGTGTCGCACGTCGTGATGTTCAATCGCAGGTCGCCGTTATCGAAATGCTCATATATACCGATCGACGTATAACGCGGGCAGAAGCTGTAGTTGAGGCAAGTATCCACGTCGCGCGGATCGCAGATGCCGCTTTCGACGAGATTGAGCGCCTCGCGCCACAGCGCGAACTGCAGGCGGTTGCCGATAAAGCCCGGGGCGGGTTTTTTAAGAATAACGGGCTTGCGGTCGAGCGATTCAAGCACTTCTTTGGCAAACTGGAGCGCGCCCGGGTCGGTATCCGACCCGCCGCACAGCTCGAAGAACGGCACCATATGCGCCGGATTAAACGGATGCGTGACGATGATGCGGTCTTTGTACTTGGTCGCCTTGGCAGCCAGCACGTCGGGGACGAAGGACGAACTGACTGAGCAGATCGCCCGCACCTGCGGGCAGGTCTCTTCGATGTCACTGTAGATCTTATATTTAAGATCGATGTCCTCAAACACGCACTCGAAGATGATGTCGCAGTCATGCAAATCGGCGACATCGAGTGTGTATGTGAGATACTTCTGGCAGATCTCGAGCTGGTTTTTCGGCATCAGACCCTTGTCGATCATCTGCTGGAAATGCGCATCATACGTCTTTTTATAGCTGGGGATACGGTCGGCATTTCTGGCAAGACACGTCGTTTTGTAACCGTGACCCGTTGTTAAAACGGACAGGCTGTCGCCGATCATGCCGTTGCCGATAATGCCGATATGATTTACGTTATCAAGCTTCATGGGCGACCTCCGTTACTTTCTGGGTTTCAGCTTTAAAATCTCGCGCGCTTCGTCGGGCGTGGCGACTTCCATCTCCAGCTCGTGGATGATGCGCGTCATGCGTTCAACAAGCTGCGCGTTCGATTTGGCAAGATCGCCATACGCGTAGTAGATATTGTCCTCCATGCCGACACGCACGTTGCCGCCCTTAAGAAGGCCGTACGTCACGCCCTGCAGCTGGTGCGAACCGATGGCCATCGTCGACCAGTTGACATACTTGTCCTGCGGAAGCAGGCTGATCATGAAGTCGAGGTTCTTCTGGCTGAACGAAATCGCGCCCTGGCTGACCTTGTTCATGCCCATAACAAACGTGATCGACACGGGATCGGGGATGACGCCCGCGGGATCCAGCACGTTGAAAATGTCCTCGACGCTTGAGGGGTTGAATGCTTCGATTTCCGGCTTGATGCCCAGTTCCATCATACGTTTGGCCTGCTTGAGCAGCCACGGGCGCTCCCAGCGGTAGATGAACGACAAGTCGCCCCAGACCGTCGTGATCAGCGACGTATCCAGTGAGCACATATCGGGCAGCGCATCCTTGATGGAATCGTCATACAGCAGCGCGACGCCGTCGTCGGCTTCGCTGCCGGGCTTTGTGGCCGGCGCCGTCGAGTTCTGGACGATCAGCGGACACTTCGCGCGAACACTCGTGTTGATTTCGGCAAAGATCTTAGGATCATTGCAGGAGTTGCCGTCCTTATCGCGTGCATGGATGTGCACGATCGATGCGCCCGCGTTGTAGCAGTCAACTGCGGATTGGACGATTTCACTGGGCTGCTCCGGCAGGTTGGGGTTGGCCGCCTTGCCTTGGAAGTTGCCCGTTTGAGCCACGGTAATAATGACTTTACGTTTTTTTGCCATACTATACTCCTCTATTCTTTAATAATCGTTGATTTTTGTTGGTTTTCGCGCGCCACGCGGCGGCGCCATACACTGAAACAATTATATTGTATGCAAATCGTGTTTGTCAAAACGTGTTGCTTATAACGCAATAGTTTTTACGAATCGCGGCATAGCCGCAGCGCGTCGAGTTGCAAAAAGCGGTGTGCGTCGGGGTTTTCGCTTGTTTTTTGCCAGGCGACAACGCCGGCAATCACCGCGTCCTCGCCGCTGATCGGCTTTGCGACGACATTGGGAAAGCTGTAGAGATAATTGAGCGACGGCGGCAGTATCGTAATGCCGATACCGGCGTTGACAGCCAGCAGCAGCGTGTCGGCTCTGTTATAAAAGCTGATGATATCCGGCGTCACCCCGCGCCGCATACAGATCTGCTCGATCCGTCCGGACAGGGCAAAGTCGGTATCAGTGACGGACACAAAGTGATGATTGTTAAGTGTTGACCAATCGTCGAGGTCGATCGTATCCGCGATCGACCGGTGCATAAACAGATGGAGCGGCCCCTGGTCCGTTACGGCGTAGTCGACAGTTTGGCTGCCCGTCATCATGTATTCGTTGGCAAAATAAATATCGTACGCACCGTGGACGATTGCCCGCATCAAGTCGGCGCCTTCTTTGACATCAACGTCGACCTGCACGGCCGGATATTTTTCAAAAAACTCACTCAAGCAGGTCGAAAACAGCTCCATTGCGCTCGAGAGCATGGCGATGCGCAAGTACCCGCGCCGCCCTTGGGTGATGTTGCGCAGGCGGTTTTCGGCTTCCAGCTCAAGTTTGAGCATCTGTCCGGCGTATCCGACGAACGCTTCACCCTCCGGTGTGAGAGAGACATTATGGCTGTCGCGATTTAACAGCTTGACGCCCAACCCATTTTCGAGCGACTTGATGGCGTTGCTCACCGTCGGCTGCGTCATGAAAAACTCCCCGGCTGTTTTTGTAAAGTTAAGCGTCTGCGCGACGGATAAAAACAATTTCAGCTGTGTCGTGTCCATCTGGTCACCTCTTTTCGCCGATCTGTCCGGCTGTTTGTCGTTACGCGTCCATGACGAGGATAGCTTTGATAACGTCGCCGCACCCGGTGTCTTCAAAGGCCTGATTAATGTCCTCAAATTTATAAAACGTGATGAGCTTATCGAACGGGAACAAGCCCTTTTTGTAGTATTCCAGCAGCTGCGGAATAAAAACCTGCGGTACGCTCGATCCCTCGACAACGCCGACTAGTTTCTTGCCGCCGCCCATCAGCTCCAGCTCAACGTTGATCGTCAGCTCCGCCGTCGCACCGACGACAACACACGTACCGAGGCTGCGCGTGCAATTAAGCGACTGGCGCACGATCTCGCCGCGGCCGGACGTATCAACGGCGTAGTGCGTGCCGCTGCCGGTGATTTTTCGGACCTCGTCAACGACACTTTTGACATCTTTACCGTTGATCGTATGCGTTGCGCCAAGCTCCCTGGCCAGCTTCAGCCGCGAATCAATGATATCGCAGGCGATGATCGTCGTGCATCCGGCGATCTTCGCGGCCATGATGGCACTGAGCCCGACCGCGCCGCAGCCTGTGACGATAATCGACGTCGCCGGCTCGGGCCGGATACAGTTGAGCACCGCGCCGGAGCCGGTCTGAATACCGCAGCCGAGCGGCCCGACCATGTTCAGGTCGATGTCGTCCGGCACCGGGATCAGATTATGCACGTGTACAATCGCGTATGTGGCAAACGCACTCTGGCCGAAAAACGAGTGGATGTCTGTGCCGTTTTCGTGCAGGCGCGTCGTGCCGTCGAAGTGATGACCCATGAAGTTAAGATCGACCATCCGGTCGCAGCCGTAAGGCTTTCCCGTCCGGCAGTTTTCGCACTCGCCGCAAAAGCCGTATGAAAAACCGACGCGGTCGCCTTGTTTGAAGCCTGTTACGCCATGTCCGACGGCTTCGATAACACCGCAGCCCTCATGCCCGAAAACACTCGGCAGGCTCACCGGCAGCTCCTGCCGCCGCGCGACCTCGTCTGTGTGGCATACGCCGCACGCCGTGACCTTGACGAGCACTTCACCCTCTTTTGGCGGATCGAGCTCCAGCTCGCGCATTTCAAACGGGCCGCCTTTATCATATACGACCGCTGCTTTTATCTTCACAGAATCATGCCTCCTTATGATAGCGCGGCGCTCCCGCAATGCGGGAGCGCCGCGCTTGCTGCTGGTTACATGGGATTGGCTTTAATAAACTCCAGTTCATCCTCAAAGTCGTTGCCGAGATAGTACTTTGGCGGTGTGAGATCCTCGCCGCGCTCTTTGGCTTCGTAGGCGGCCTTGACCTTGTCGGGTGTTGCCGGCAGCGCGTACACGCGCGCACCGCACGCGTTCACGATTGCATTGATGACGGCCATGTGACCCGAGCACTGGAAGTTCTCCGAGCAGCCGACCGACCCGTGCGGCCCCTCGACGCGCGGCGTTTCCTGATAGATGACGTTGAAGTCGTCCGGGATCATATCAATGGTTGGGATGCCGCAGCCGGCCATGTTGCCGTGCTTCTTCTCGGCGTTATAGTCCTCGCTGAGCGCAAAGCCGATCGAGTGCGACAATCCGCCGTATGCCTGACCGTCGACAGCCAGCTTGTTGCCGATCACGCCGACGTCGGCTGCCGTCGTGTAGCGCAGAACCGTCGTCTTGCCGGTCGCCACGTCGACCTCGACGAGCGCCGTGTTGACGGCATACATGAACTCTGTATTCTTTTCGCCTTCGCCCGTATTCGGGTTGAGTCCGGGATCGACCTTGCGGTACATCTGATCGTAGTGACCGAGATATTTCGTCGGGATCCCTTCCGCAACCATCTCGTCGTACGTGCGGAAGGTGCCGTCCGGCTTCTTCATGGCGTTCATGAGTTTGTCCGCCGCATCGATCGTGGCGCGACCGGCCATAAAATGCGACCGGCTTGCAGCGGCCAGACCCGTCTTGGGGCATGTGCCCGTGTCGTTCATGACGAGCTTGACCTGGCTCGGCAGTAGCTCCAGCGGCGCGAGCGCCTTGAGCGTGTGCGTCAGCGTGCCGATGTCGCCGCCTTGTCCGACATCTTCCCACGAATTAAAGTGCGTGACCGTACCGTCTGGATTGAGCTCCAGCGCAATCTCCGCTGCATCAAACAGACCGATTGTACTTAAAAATCCGCCCAAACTGATGCCAACACCGAGATGGCGTCCTTCTTTTTTCGCCGCTTCCGCCTCAGCCTTATACGCATCGTAAACAGGCTTGATTTTTTCCATCAGGCTGGGATAAATGTCGTAGTCAAAATACGGGCGGGAGTTGATTGTTGTATCGCCGGGTTTGGCGAGGTTATTATACCGGAACTCCCACGCATCGACGCCGGCCTTCTCGGCGGCCATGTCGATGAGCGCCTCGGTCGTCGTGTAGATCTGCGGCGCGCCAAAGCCGCGGTATGCCGTCTGGAATCCGTTGTTGGACATACCGGCGCGCGCCAGCGCCTTGATGCTGGGGACGTTGTAGCCGTGGAACCCGATCGAGACAAAGTTGGCAAAGATAATACTGCCGACGACGGTGTACGCGCCGTGGTCGAGCGCGACGTCGTACTCGGCCCCGATGATCTTGCCGTTTTGATCGCACGCGAGGCGTCCGTTGGAGAACGAAGCGCCGCGTTTGCCGGTCGTGTGATTAAATTCCTCGTAGCTAAGTGTCAGCGTACACGGCATTTTCACGTTCTGCACCGCCGTGGCGACGAGCGCGTACGTGTTGGACGTGATGGAGTTGCCGAACGAGCCGCCCGTCGGGTTCATGATGATGCGCAGCTTGTCCTCCGGCTGGCCGGTGGCGCCAGATACCTCCATGCGCGAGTCATAGATTGCCTGCGCGCGGCACTGGATCGTCAATACATCCTCTGCGTCGTAGTAGCCCTGCACCGTGTCCGGTTCGATGGGCAGATGCGGCTCGCGTGACGAGTAGAAACTGCCCTCGACGACGATCGGCGCGTCGTCAAAAATATCGGCCGTATCCTCACCCTTGAACAGCGGCTGCTCCATGTAGAAGTTGGGCAGCTCCTCCTGCAGCTGGATGGCGTTGGGCATCACGGCCTCCGGGTACGTTTTGTACGCCGGCAGAATCTCGAGGTTTTGTTTAACAGCCTTGGCCGCCGCGCGGGCGTGCGCCTCGGTATCAGCGGCGACGAGCGCGACGACATCACCGCGCCGGTTGATTTTCTTGCCGCAAATAACAGGAAACTTCAAAATGCCGGACGATTTCATACGCGGATGAACCTGCGGCACGGGCAGGCTATTGTCGCCTTTAACGTCCTTTGCCGTCATGACCTTGATGACGCCAGGCATTTTCTCGGCTTCGGAGATATCGATGTCAATAATATTTGCGTGGTCAACTTCTGATAAGACAACGGCCAGATGCACCGTGCCTTCGGGCATTTTAAGCTTGAGGTCGTCGCCATAATCGGCAAGGCCGCAGACTTTGGCCAGCGCCGCCGGGCGCGGCAGCGCCGTGCCGTAGTAGTCTTTTTTCTCGGTTGCGTCGAATGTAATGTCCTGCATCGTCAGCTCGCCGCGCATCACCTTCGCGGCGGCCATGACGGAATCGACGAGGGGCTTGTAGCCTGTACAGCGGCAGACATTGCGGTGTTTTTTAAACCACGCGCGTACATCCTCGCGCGTCGGGTCCGGATTGTTTGTCAGCAGGCCGTAGGCCGACACGATGAAGCCCGGCGTGCAAAAGCCGCACTGGACGCCGCCGTATGTAATCCACGCCTGCTGGATCGGATGCAGGTGCTGCGGGGTACCGATGCCTTCAATCGTGACAATCTCGCTGTCTTCCGGCACGGCTTTCATTTTGCGCATACACGACCGAACGACTTCGCCGTTGAGCAAAATCGAGCACGCACCGCATACGCCGGTGCCGCAGCCGATCTTTGTACCGGTCAGACCCATACGTCGCAGCACGACGGCCAGCGAATCTTTTTCCGGGTCACATATTACGGGACGCGGTACACCGTTGAGTATCAAATTAGTCCTTGTCGCCATTTACATACCTCACATTCATTCAGTTAGTTACACAATACAGCATGCGTTTTAGTACTCTTAGTTATATAAAAAAGTCGGCTCACATGCAATAGTCTTTGGTAAAAATACGCTGAATCGGATAAAAAAGGGCCTCCGATTTAACACAGAGGCCCGATAAATGCGCTCGGACGCGATTATTCGCCGCCAAACAGCTGCGGCACCCAGTGTGCCGGGTCGACGTCCATGAAGGACGTGCGCTTAAAGCGGTCTTTGAGATGGAACGGGACGGTGCAGTCGAAGATCGCCTTGCAGGCGATACCGAAATAGCTGATCGACGGCGAGTATGACGGGTCACTCGACGGATCGAGCGGATGCATCCGCACGCCGGGCAGCGGGATAATGTCGACGTCGGCCTGAAAGCGCGTCGTCATGGCCCACATCACATCGGCAAGGTCGAAGCAATCGACGTCTTCGTCGACGATGAAAACGTGCTTGAGCTCTCCAAATGCGGAGAACGCCAGCAGCGCTGCCTGTCGCTGCCGCCCTTCGTCGGTCGGGGCTGATTTTTTAAACTGTAATACAGCCATATACTTACCGCCGCCCGACGGCGCGCAGTAGACGTTTTGGAGCTTGCCTGGCATGGCCTTATTGACCATCGCAAGGATGCTCGCCTCCGTCGGGATACCGGCGAGGCTCACGTGCTCTTCGCTCGGCCCGATAACCGTCTGCATGATAGGGTTTTTCCGTGTCGTGACGGCCTTGACCTTGATCACGGGGATTTCCTGAATCGCCGGACCCGTGTAGCCGGGAAATTCCGGCATCGCCTTACCGGTGTTCGTGTTCATATCCTCGCGGTAGCGGACGTTCGGGATCAGCTCGCCCTCAATGACGTATTCGGCATTGGCGATGCAATACTCGTCAATCGTCAGACACTTGGCAAGCTTCACGCCCTCCTTGCGGATCGCGCCGGCCGCGCACAGCTCGTTGTAGCCCAGCGGTGTCGTCGGCGGCTCAAAGCACGAGGCGATCTCGATGGCCGGGTCCACGCCGATGGAAATCGAAATCGGCAGCGGTTTACCGGCCGCCTCCGCTTTTTCGCGGAACACCGTCAGGTGGCGCACGCCCGGCACGAAGTACATCGTCATCTCGTCTTCCGATTGCAGGCACAGGCGGTGGATCGTCACGTCCGAGTCGCCCGTCTCGGGATCGTGCGCGTAGCACATGCCCATCGTGATAAAGGGGCCCGCGTCCTCCGCGGTATTTGTCGGCGCCGGGACGAGCTTGCGGATATCAAAGCCGGGATCGGTCGCCAGATGCACAACCTCCTGGCACAGCGCTTCATCCTTACCGACAACGACGGGCGGTATAGGGTTCTCGACGGCCTCGTTGAGTAAAAAGCCCAGCCGCTCCGGCTTTTCGCCGAGCAGATGCGCCACGCGCTTGCGGCTGGCCAGAAGGCCGATCAGCACGCGCGCGTCAGGATGGCCGTCGACGTTGTTGAAAATCATCGCCGGACCCTCGCGCGTCGGGCGCATGACGGTGCCGCCGGCGCCGACGTGACGGTAGACGCCCGCCAGCTCCGCGTGGGGCTTGACAGGCACGTCTGTTTCGACAAGCTGCCCGTCGATTGTTTTAAGCAGCTCGATGGCGCTGCGCAGGTCATTGACGTGTGACATAATCAGATACCTTTCGTTGATTCATCGATGCCGCGCCAGCGGCTCTCTTGGCCTGTTTCGATGCCGAACTGATCGAGCACCTTTGTCGTATGCGCAGCGACAAGGTCGCCGATGCTCTGCGGCTTGGCGTAAAACGCCGGCATCGGCGGTACGATCGCCACACCCAGCTGCGCCAAACGCAGCATGTTTTCCAGATGGATCGCACTGAGCGGTGTTTCGCGCGGACACAAGACGAGCTTGCGCCCTTCTTTAAGCGATACGCCGGCCGCACGCGCGATCAGGTTGTCGTCATAGCCGTGCGCGACGGCACTGAGTGTCTTCATGCTGCATGGCACAACGACCATCCCGTCTGTTTTAAACGACCCGCTCGAAATCGGCGCGCCGAGATCGTTATAGTCGTAGACGGATTCGGCCATCTGTTCCAGTGCCGCAAGCGTAAACGGTGTTTCCGCAGTAAGCGTTTTCTTGCCCCATTCGCTCACGACGAGATGCGTCTCAACATCTCTTCTGGCGCTCAGCGCTTCCAGCAGAGACGCCGCATAAATGATGCCCGTCGCGCCCGTAATGCCAACGATGATTTTCATTCGGCTCCCCCGTTGTTGTGTATCAGTATCTCGCATAACGCGTCAGTCAGCTCCGCCGACAACGCCAGTACATCTGCGATCTCTTCTTTGGTGATGTCATCGAAATGGATACCGCATACGGCAGCCGCCGTGCAATTCAGCCGCGCTTTCAGCCGCGCGGCAACCATTTCCGTCACGCGGAACTCTTTATGTGTGCCGAACGCGGTCGTGCGTGCGTCCGTCTGGGGAGAAACGGCCGTCACCGCGCCGATATGCCCCGCACCACCGATGATGGTGACGCAAATGTCCGGCCCCATCGGCACCGCCGTGATCTCCAGCGCGATGCGGCCGCGTTTTTTTGAAATCCGTAGCATAATGCCTCTTTCACCGACGGCTTCCGCCACGGCGGAATCACGCATACGCGGCACGTCAGGTTTTCATGATTTTACTCAGGCCGCCCCAGTTTTCCTCAAAGATTTCCGCCGGCATCGGCTTTAAGTCGTCGCTGATGATCGGCATAAAGTCCATATTCGCGAGGATGTCCTTTTCAAGATCGACGCCCGGCGCGATTTCGATAAGCGTCGGCCCTTCCGGGCGCAGCGCGAACACACAGCGCTCGGTCACATACAAAACGTATCGGCCTTTTGCCCGGGCATACTGCCCGCTGAACGTGATCTGCTCCACGGCCGTTTTAAACTTTCGGTGCTTGCCTTCTTTGAGGATGGTCAGCTTACCGTCTTTGACCTCGGTTTGAAGTCCGCCGGACGTAAACGTGCCGGTAAACACCAGTTTCTTGGCATTTTGAGTGATGTTAATGAAGCCGCCGGGGCCCATGGGCCGCCCGAACTTACTGACGTTGACGTTACCGTCGGCGTCTGTCTGTGCGAGACCAAGATACGCAATGTCAAGTCCGCCGCCGTCGTAATAGTCGAACATCGCGTTGTGCTCGATGATCGCTTCGGGGTTGTACGCCTGACCAAAATCCTGTCCGCCGGCCGGAACGCCGCCGATGACGCCGGCTTCCGTCGTCAAGGTGATCTGGCTGCTGACGCCCTCTTCCATAGCGATCGACGCGACGCTTGCCGCGATACCGACGCCGAGGTTGACGACGGCGTTGGTGCTGAGTTCCATCGCGGCTCGGCGCACAACGATTTTGTCGGCACTAAGCGGCAGAACGGGAATGCTGTTAAGCGGTACCTTCATGTCCCCCGAGAACGACGGCTCGAAGTATTGCACCTCTGTCTGCCAGCTCGCGCGCTTATCTGTAGCAATCACGATGTAATCCACGAGGATACCTGGCACTTTAACTTTCTTAGGATGCAGCGAGCCGGCCTTGGCGAGATATTCCGCCTGCGCGATGACAATGCCGCCCGTGTTTTTAGTCGCTTCGGCCACCTGCAGCTGCTCCATGAACATGCCGTCGTTGTCGAGCGTCAGGTTGCCGTTTTCGTCGATGGTCGTACCGCGGATCATCGCCACGTCGACGGGAAAAGCTTTATAATAAATGTACTCTTCGCCATCAAGCTCGACAATCCTGAACACATCCTCTTTGGTGACGGTGTTCATTTTGCCGCCCTCGACTCTGGGGTCGATAAAGGTGCCCAGCCCGATCTTTGAGAGCATACCGGGCCGGCCGGCGGCAATGTCGCGCCAGAGGTTGATGATAACGCCCTGCGGGATGCAATAGGCTTCAATCTTATTTTCGTCGATCATCTTGCAGATGCCCGGCGAAAATCCGATATGCGCGCCCATCCACCGCTTAATCAGGCCTTCGTGACCCCATCGCGTGATCCCGCGTTCGTTGCGGTCGCCTGCGTTGCAGCCCTGTACGACATTGAGCTGCTTCGGGTGGCCTGTTTCCAGAAACCGTTTTTCCACCGCCTGAGCGACTTCTTCGGCCCATCCGGCCAGACCCATTGTCCCGAAGGCAACCGTCATACCGTCTTGAACCAGCTCCGCCGCTTGTTCGGCTGTGATTATTTTAGCCATTCTATACCTCTCCTGACGTCATAGCCTGTCAGCTTCGTCATACACATTTAACCGACCTTGACGATCAGACACGCTGCCGAGTCACCGGCTGCACAGCCGGTAACAAGCGCGTAGCCGCCGCCTTTGAGTACGGTTTCTTCGATCGCTTCGATGATTAAACGCGCAAGCGTCGGCCCTTGCGGATGGCCGAACACGAGCGAGGTACCGTAGTTGTTGAAATTCATGGCGTCAAGGCCGAGCGCCTTGGCCAGGTGCAGGTCGTTGGCGATGAAGGGCGAGTGGTTTTTCACCGTCGTAATGTCCTTTATCGATAATCCCGCTTTTTGAAGTGCCTGCTGCGCTGCCGGCGCCGGTGCCTGCGGCATATGCGCTTTTTCCGTACGCACGCAGCCGTAGGAGATGACCTGCACCGGGATGCTCGCGTCGGCGCTCAGCCGTGCTGCGCGCTCTTTCGTCGTAACGATGACGCCGGCGTTGCCGTCGGCCGGATGTGTCTGGGCAGCGTAGCTGTGAATGCCGCCTTCCATGACAGGGCGCAGGCGCTCAACAGCTTCTTTGGACGTTTTCGTCACACCCTCGTCCGCGTCGACGGTGACGGTGATTTTACGCGTCAGCGGGAACTCGACCGGGAACATGTAGCGTTTCTGGAACGCGCGGTCGTCTTTCAGCGCATCGTCGTACTGCTCGTAGCGGCGCAGGACGAGTTCGTCTGCCTGTTCTTTAGTAAATCCGTTTTCCCGTGCGACATTTTCAGCCGTGACAATCATGCCGTAGCCGGTCGACGGGTCGCAGTTGATGTTGTCCATGTTCCAGTTTTCGGCGATGACTTCCCCGCCGGGGCCCATCGGGTTGGGCCAGATCGTGTGCGGGCCGTTGGAACAGCGGTCAACCATCAGGCAGTAAGCCGAATCGAGATTGCCCGTCTCGACGGCGAGGCTGGCGTTATAAATCGTCGTTGTCGACGTCGCGCAGGCGTGCATGATCGTGTTGCCGGGGATGTACGGCGCGCCCATCACGTGCGCGGCCCACGTCGCGCCGAAAAAGACGCTCGGCTGGCCGATCGTAATACCCATGTACAGGTATTCAAACTCTTTTGCGGGGTCGATGCCCTTCGTATCAAACCAGCGCTTTGATGTTTGTCCGCCAAGCTCAATGGCGTTGATATTTTGCAGGCTGCCCTGCCATTTGCAAAACGGCGTCGCGTAATAACCGCCGTAGGGAATATAAACATTATTAAACATAAAATCGTCCGTTTCTCCGGCTTTAACTCAGAGATATTTTGCGTGTCACCACCGCGTCGCTGACGCTTGGATGGTTACAGAATCAGCCTGTCCGGCCGGCCGGCTGCCGCAGGCTCGGACCGTGCGCCGCATATCAGCCGGCGCACGGTCATTATAGCACATCGTTAATTGCTTGTCATACCGTCTTACGGCATTTGAACGGCTTTATTTGCCCTGCCATACGGGCGGTTTGCCGCCGACTGATTTGAGTCCGGCGAGCGCATCCTCGGTGCCGAACATATACACGAGACGACCAATCTCAAGATCAATCGCTTCTTTGATCGAGACTTTTTCCTGCGCGTCCATCAGCTCGTTGGCTGCACGCAGCGCGAGCGGCGCCTTCTCGGAGACGACGGCCGCCGTCTTCTCGGCAAACGCGGCGTCCACACCCTCGACTTTTTCGCCGGCAATCAGCTTCTCGGCGTTGGCGCCGTCACAAACGGCGGCCATGTCGGCGTATTTTTCCGGGATTTCACGCGCGCGGTACTTGTCCGGCGCGCCGGACGCGGCGAGCTCACGGATGGCTTCGTCCAGCTTGTCCGGCGTTGTGAGTTTTGCGACGATGCCGAGCGCATACGCGTCCTTGGCTTTGATGATATTTCCGGTGAACACGTAATATTTCGTCAGCGCCTTGCCGATCTGCCGCGCTGTGCGGATCATGCCGCCATAGCCAGGATAGATGCCGATGCCCGTTTCGGGGAACCCGAACGACCCGGCGTCGGTCGCCACAATGGCCTGACACGCGAGCGCCAGCTCGCTGCCGCCGCCGAGCGAAAGCCCGTCGACAGCGGCGACGGTCAGCTTCTTTGAGTTTTCCATACGCAGGAATAAATCATGACCGACGCGTGTAAACGCAACAGACGCCGCAACGTTGTCGTTTTCAATATTGTCGATGAAGAATTTGATGTCGGCGCCGGCGATAAACGCCTTGCCCGCGCCGGCAAAGACGATCGTCTTGACATCGGGGTTCTTTTCGGCAGCATCAAACTGCTTTTCAAGCTGGCTGATGACTTCGGCGTTGAGCGAGTTCATCGCCTCGGGGCGGTTGATCGTAATCGTCGCAACATCACCCTTGACGTCGAGGTCGACGATCTGGATAAAGAACGGCTCGCCCGACTTCGCCTGATCTTCAAGCAGCTTGGGTACTTTGAAGTTGGGATTGATCTTGCTGAGCGTTTTCGCCGCGGCGTAGACTTTGTCGACGCCGACGCGGTTCATCAGCTCAAACGGGCCGAATTTCCAGGCCAGACCAAGCTTTGCGCCGCGATCAATATCGGCAACGCTCGCCACGCCCTGCTCGGCAGCCTCACACGCAACGCCCAGCGTCGCGCCGTAGAGACGCTCGATGACTTCGGGGATCTTGTCCGCCTCGACCGGCTCGCTGAGGTCAAAGTCCTGCTTAGACTCCATCTGCTTGACGAGCAGTGCCGGTGTTTTATAAAACGGACCAATCTCATTACCGAGTGTCGTCGAAGCGTGCACCGCGATCGGGATGCCCGTCACGTTCATCAGTTCGAACGGCCCCATGCCGATTTGGAACGCGTCTTTGGCGGCTTGATCGATTGTGGCGATATTCGTCACGCCGTCCTCAAGGATACGGACGGCTTCACTGTAAAACGGGATAAAGAAGCGGTTGACGGCAAAGCCCGGTGCGTCCTTGGCGAAGATCGCCACCTTGCCGTGCAGCTTTGCGACCGCCGAAGCGATCTCAACAGTCTCCTGGCTCGTCCCCTCGTGCGGGATGATTTCCAGCAGCTTGTTTTTAGCCGGGTGGAAGAAGTAGTGCATGCCGATCACGCGATCCGGTCGGCTGGTGTACGCGGCGATCTTATGCACAAACAAGCTCGAGGTGTTCGTCGCAAAAATCGTTTTAGCCGCGCAGATGCCATCCAGCTTTTTAAAGAGCTGACCCTTTACATCCAGGTCCTCGAAGATAGCCTCGACAATCAGATCACAGTCGGAAAGCTGTGTGAGATCTGCCGTCGCCGTGAGGCGGGAAAAAGTCTCATCGACTTTCGCTTGTGTAAAGATACCTCTGTCAATACCCTGCTGCATCATCTGGCGGATGATGCCGAGCCCGCGGTCGGCGGCTTCTTGCGATACGTCCGCCATGACGACCTTAAGGCCCTCCTGCGCCATTTTCTGTGCGATGCCCGAGCCCATATTGCCGGCCCCGACGACGCCTACTTTATAGCCTGCTGCCATTTATTATGCCCTCCGTATTCCATATAGATATGTGTATAGTATGGTATTAAGTATAGTGCTTCCGATCTGATGCTGTCAAGCAATATTGGGCTATTTTGCACAATTAACCCCATGTTCGATTCGACAATTTTCGTCGTTTTGTTTATGTATCCGCCAATATCGTTTTAGGATGCGCGCCGCGCGTCCAAAGAATCCTTTATATTGTTATCAATCGTCTCAATATCGTTATATTTTTAACTATTGCACGTCCGTGTGCAAAATTACCGCACGCCGGCTTTAAAAATCAGCAAAAAGACGAACGCGGATAAGCCGTGTTATCAGCGTCTTGTTAGGACCCTATAAGATTGTATAAAAGTTCACAACGCAGCCGCCGTTCGACTTTACTTATAAGGTCGTGTTGTATACAATACAGGCGGTTGACTATGATTAGTTCAGATGAGCGAGGTAACGTAATGAACCTTAAAAGTATCACGGTGCTGGGCGGCTGCGACTAGTTCGGCAACAAGAAAAACATCGAGGAACTCACCGTCAATAAAGGTGAGATTATTGGTTTGTCGGCCCGACGTGATCGCGCACAAAATTATCCGGATTACGCGTCAGCGACATCTGCGGCCGTTTTACGTCGCCGGTAAAAACGCGTTTTTACTTTGGCGATGAGCAAACTATTGCCCGGCGCGCTTCGTGAAGCGATTGTCCGGAAACATTTTGGATTATAGAAGGTGACCAAACATGAGTGATCTGCCGGTGATCAGCGGCATTCAGCAAGTCGGTGTCGGTGTTTTTGACGTTTATGCCGCGTGGGATTGGTACCGACGCGTACTCGGCTTTGACGTACCCGTCTTTGACGATCCCGGCACGGCCGACAAAATGCAGCGCTACACGGGCGGCCAGCCGCAAGACCGTCACGCCGTACTCGCCGTCAACATGAAGGGCGGCGGGGGACTCGAGATCTGGCAGTATACGTCCAGAACGCCGCAGCCGCCGGTTTTCGAGGTTAACGCCGGCGACACCGGCGTGTTTGTACTGCGCGTCAAAACCCCCGACATTGAGCTGGCGTTCCGCCGCGTCAAGGAGTCACGTACGGATCTGCTCGGCTACATCGAAAGCACGCCCGAGGGCGCCAAAGCGTTTCACGTTGCCGATCCGTACGGCAATATCGTGCGTGTCGAGCAGCGGCCCGGTGTTTTTATGCATACCCCGGACGCCGTCGGCGGCGTGACAGGTGCACTCATCGGCGTATCGGATATGGACAAATCCATCGCGTTTTACCGCGACGTGCTCGGCTACGACACGGTGATTTACGACGAAACCGGCACGTTTTCCGACCTGGAGCCGCTACCGGGTGGCTCGGAGCGCTTCCGCCGTGTGCTCATCGGCCATTCACAGCCGCGCGAAGGTGCGTTCTCGCGCCTGCTCGGCGCGTCGACGCTCGAGCTGCTGCAGTGCCTCGACCGTACACCGAACAAGATTTTCGACAACCGATACTGGGGCGACCTCGGGTTCATCCAAATCTGCTACGATATCCGCGGTATGGCGGAGCTTAAAGCGCTGTGCGCCGACAAGGGCTACCCGTTTACCGTCGAGTCGACGCCGGAAGCGTCCGACGGCGAAGCGACGTTTGACATGGGCGAAGCGTCCGGCATTTTCGCCTACGTTGAGGACCCGGACGGTACGCTCATCGAGTTCGTCGAGACGCATAAGCTGCCGATCATGAAAAAATGGAACTGGTTCCTCGATCTGCGCAAGCGCGACCCCAAAAAGCCGCTCCCCGACTGGATGCTCAAAACATTGCGGTGGAATCGTAAGAAATAGATATGCCTAATTCAGAACGGCGGAGCATAAAGCTCCGCCGTTAATCGCACTTGACGTTTATGCAACATGTCATATAATGTTTTTATTGGGATTAACAAACAGAACAACGGAGGTTTCAATGAAGAAATTTGTTATACCTTTATTGGTCTGCTTATTGGTTCTTTCAGGTTGTTCTGAATTCTCGGATCAGCAAGAGGCTCCAGAAAGTAGCTCACAAGAAACTACCGAAGCAGGATATGACAATAATCCTACTTTATCTAACGCGCTTGATATCACACCGACGGTTATTTCATTTGAGCGCACTGCCAGCTACAGGAAAGATGAAAACGGTAATATTTTAGCCGAGATGTATTTTGACAAACCAGTATTGGCAGGCAATTCTGTTGTCATATGTAAAATTAACACGATATTTGATATTGAATGCCAGGGCTTCTTTTATGGTAGTGAAGAATCAAAGTTTTTTAAAACCGGTCACTATGATTATTTCTTCGAATCTGTGAGAAGCGTACGAGAAAGATATGGCGACGCAGCTGTAGCCCAGCAACCACTTGAATGCACAAATGACGCGGAAATTGTTTATCAAAGCAACGAACTTATATGTTTTAAACTGAGTGGTTATTGGATGGCTGGCGGCGTCAGTGATCATTCTTATTACGGATATGCTTTTAATCTAACGACGGGAGAACTGCTTCAAATTAGTAGCTTAATTGATGTAAGTATCAATATTTTCAATAAAAACGTCACGGACATGCTATGTAACAATTACGCACAATATGATATTCCCTTTTTAAGATCCGATATAGAGAATACCTATAAGGCCTATCGTCTTGATGACTACAATTACTATTATGACGGTTCAGATATCTACTTAATCTTTTCTCAAGATCAATACTATAATGACAGCTATATATTGAAATATACCGGATAAGAAGAAACGCCGCACAAAAAACTCCCCAAAGAATCAAAAAAGCCGCTCCCCGACTGGATGCTCAAAACATTGCGGTGGAATCGCAAGAAGTAGATATGCGTAGTTCAGAACGGCGGAGCATAGTGCTCCGCCGTTAATCGCACTTGACGTTTATGCAACATGTCATATAATGTTTTTATTGGGATCAACAAACAGCAAGAAGGAGCAGACCAAATGAAATATAGTGTTTTTGTTTTTCTTCTCGCCTTGCTGCTCCTTTCCGGGTGCTCCGACTCAAGTTTGCAACAATTACCGGAAACACCAACATCTTCACTTTCAACACCTATCACAACTCCAACAGAAAACCACCCAACCGCAACCGATAACAAGGGCACTGCCTTTTCCGATGAAGCCAATGAACATCAGCAAGTCATAGACGCCGATTTTTCCGTATCGTTTGAGCGAGTTGGGTTATATTTTGAAGATGAGCACGGAAATGTTATCGCAGAAATGTATTTTGATAAGCCGGTACTTAATGGAGAATCTGACGCAGTCGCAAGTATAAACGCTTATTTTGATAAAGAATGCAAAGGATTCTTTTATGGCTCTGAAGATTCTGCGAACTTCAAAGAAAGCCATTATAATGATTTTTCAGGCACAGTTGATACGTTTAGGGATTATGGCATACTAAGCAAGTATATTGACGCCCCCCTCCAAAACACGGTGAATTCAGAAATAACCTATATGAGCCGTGATATATTAAGTATTAAGCTCACACAATTCTGGTGGGCAGGCGGAGTCAGCAATACATATTTCTTTGGAGCGACTTTTAACTTAGAAACAGGCGAACTTATTCCTTTGGATTATTTCATAACAGCTGATATTGAAACATTTAATGAGCAAGTTTTAGATTTCTTTCGTGAAACCTTTTCGTTCGGTCCAGAAGAATACGAACAATATGCGCATTACAATTACACTGACTACAATTACTATTTCACGGGATATACATACATAAATTCAGGCGCAAATGTTTGCATAACATTTAATGATGGCAGTCTTTTTAGGTACGGTTACATACTGAATTATCATGATGAAGAAAATTAGTGCAACCTAAAAGAAGCCGCTGTATTTAACAATACAGCGGCTTCTTGATTAACTGCGGGCGTTTTTAAAGTACCGTGGAGAATCCGCCGTCGACCTTGATGTCCGCGCCGTTGAGGTAGTCGGACGCCTTGGACGCAAGAAACACGACGGTACCCATCAAGTCGTCGAGGTCACCCCAGCGGCCCGCGGCAATGCGTCCGGTGATGTGGTCGTAGAATGCCTTGTCGGCACTGATGGCGATGTTCATGTCCGTTTGGATGAAGCCGGGGCAGATGGCGTTCGTCTGGATGTTGTACTGCCCGAGCTCGTTGGCAAAGTCGCGCGTGATGCCGATGACGCCGTGCTTGGCCGTCACGTACGCGGGGCACTGGCGGTCGGCAGTGTACGACAGCGCCGAGCCGATGTTGATGATCTTGCCGCCGCCCTGCTTGACCATGACCTTAGCGACCGCGCGGCCGAGATAATACACGGCTTTCAGCTGCAGCTCGAGGACGCGGCTGTACGCCTCGTCCGGGAACTCGAGAAACGGCGCGAAGTGGTTCATGCCCGCATTGTTGACAAGAATGTCGATGCGCCCATATTCCTTCAAGCACCCCTCGACGACAGACTGCCGATAGGCGGCATCCGTCAGGTCGCCCTGAATAAAGGCGACCTTGCGCCCCTCGGCCTCGATCAGCTCTTTAACCTCGGCGGTTTCGTCCGTGAAATGCGGAATGTACAGGTCGGCGCCGGCCTTGGCAAACGCGACGGCGTACCCCATCCCAAGCCCCTGATTGGCACCAGTCACGATGGCGACCTTGCCCTTGAGGCTAAAATAATCCATATTGAATGCGGCGATTTTATCGATTGCGTTCATCGTATCCTCCTAAAGAACCGTCGACGCGTTCATGACGCCGTTGATGGTTTCGGCAATGCCGTCGGGATCCATACCGTAGAAGCGGTAAATCTCGTCGGGGTCGCCGAGCACGGCGAAATCGTCCGGCAGGCCGATACGCTTGAACTTGCCCTTGAAACCCGCCTCGCACAGCACCTCGGCGACGCTGCTGCCCAGACCGCCGTTGACAGAGTGCTCCTCGACGGTGAAGATATTGCCGGTTTCCTTCGCGCACTTCAGGATCATGTCGACATCGAGCGGCTTAATGGTGTGCATATCGATCACACGCGCGTTGATGCCGTATTTTTCTTTGAGCTTTTTTGCGCCCATCAGCGACCAGTAGACCGACGAGCCGGCCGAGATGATCGTCAGGTCGGTGCCCGGAAGCGTCTCGATTGCCTTGCCGATCTCGAAGTCGTAATCGTCATCGGCGTAGACGTTAGGCGAGCCGCCGCGGTCGATGCGGATAACCATCGGCCCCTCGAACGTATAAGAGGCGCGGATGACCTTGCAGCACTGCGCCGCGTCTGCCGGGACGACGACGGTCAAGTTCGGGATTGCGTGATACAGAGCGAGGTCCGCGATGCAGTTATGCGTCGGGCCGCCGGCGGCGGTGACGCCCGCGTGCGTGCCGATCAGGCGGACGTTAACGTCGTTATACGCGATATCGGTGTGGATCTGATCGGCTGCGCGCAGCGACAAAAACGGGCCAAAAACCTGCGAGTAGACCGTCTCTCCGGCCAGCGCCAGGCCAGCCGACGCGCCGACCTGGTTCGGCTCGGCGATACCGAAGTTAAAGCAGCGCTCCGGATATTTTTTCAATAGCTTGCCCGCGCTCGACGACGGGGCGACGTTGTCTGTATAGGTAAACACGAAATCGAGGCCTTCCTCGGCCATTCGGAACAGTTCCTCACCATACGCTTCGCGCGCATTGGAGAGCATCTGGTCAAAGTCAAAAGTGGATTTTGCGCACATGCTACCGCGCCCCCTTCCAAGATTTCTCGACGGATTCGAGCGCTTCGTCCAGCTGCTCCTTGGCGATGCCGCCGCCGTGCCATTTGTGGTTATTCTCCATGAAGTCGACGCCCTTACCCTTAACGGTATTGGCAATGATCGCGATCGGGCGGCGCTTTTCGGTGATCGTCACCGGCGGCAGCTTGTCAAAAGCCGCAACGACCTGCGACATGTCGTTGCCGTCTTCGATGTTGATGACGTCCCAGCCAAACGTTTTCAGCTTCTCATCGAGCGGGTCGATGTTCATGATCGCTTCCGTCGGGCCGGTCATCTGCAGGCCGTTTTTATCAACGACCAGCACGAGGTTACCGAGGCCGAAGTGGCCGCCGGACATGATGGCCTCCCAGTTCGTACCCTCGTTGAGCTCGCCGTCACCGGTCATGACGACGACCCGGTAATCCTTCTTCTGCTTGCGCGCACCCAGCGCGTACCCTACCGCGATCGGCAGGCCGTGGCCGAGCGAGCCGGCGGACACTTCAATCTGGTCACAGTATTTACGGTTGGAGTGCATGCCGAACTTCGCCGAGTCGAGCGTCTCAAAGTGCTCGATCATATAGTCCATCGTATACGCGCCGAGATCGGAGAAGATCGTATACAGCGTTTCACTGCAGTGGCCTTTGCTCAGAATGAACCGGTCGCGGTTTTCGTCGCAGGCATTATGCACGTCGTAGTTGAGGTATTTGTAGTAAAGCGCCACGGCAACCTCGACCATCGACAGCTCGCCGCCGAGATGGCCCATACCGATATTGTAGATAAAGTTGAGTAAGTCTTTGCGGATTTTATAGCTTTTTTCTTCCAGCTCTGGGATGCTCATTTCTTGTTTTACGGTGCTCACGCGCGTTCCTCCTTAATCTATCTTGTTGCACTCGATGAGGATTTTAATATGCTTGCCGGATACCTGCGCCTCAAAAGCTTTTTGCGCGTCGTCGATCGGGAATACGGCTGACGTAAACGCTTCGAGATCAAATTTCGGGAACATCTGCCACGCACGCGGGAACGCGTACGGCGAGACGTATTGGCCCGTAATCGTCAACTCGTTGGCAAAGCAGTATTTATACAGGTTCAGCGGCATTTCGAAGTCGTTGGGATACATGGCGGCATAGATCAGCTTGCCGCCCTTGGCCGTGATGTACGGCAGATCGTAAACGGCTTTTGTCGAACCAGAACAGTCGATCACGACGTCATAGCCGAGCCCGTCCGTCAGCTCCATCGCCGCTTGCTTGACGTCGACGGCCATCGGGTCGACCGTATGGTCGGCGCCATATTTTTCTGCCAGCGCGCGCCGCTCGGCAATCGGCTCAATCAGCGTGAGGTTCGACGCACCGGACATATGCATCGCCTGCGTCGCCAGCAGTCCGATCGGTCCGCCGCCGCAAATCGCGACGCGCTGTCCGAATTTAAGATCGACTTTATCCGTCAGTCGAACGGCGACCGAGAGCGGCTCGAGCAGGCACGCAGCTTTCATGTCGACGTCGTCGGGCATCTTGTACACCTGTGACTCGTGCCAGACGATCGTCTCGCTCATGCCGGGGTTGTTGGATTCGTCCGCATGCTCACAGAACTGCTGCTGCCCGTTCTGGCAGTAGTAGCACGTGCCGCAAAAATGCAGAAAATTGCCTGCAACGCGGTCGCCGGGCTTAAGCCCCTTTTTCGTTGCTTTCGGTCCGACCTCCATAACAACACCGGACAGCTCGTGCCCGAGACCGAATGGTACTTCCCATTCGAAGATGTTTTCCACGAGATGCGGGTCGGATCCGCAGATACTGCAATACGCGACTTTGATGCGCACGTCCTCGTCACCGAGCGGCTGCATCGGGATATCTGTCACCGTGACCTGACCGCGTTTAGTCGGATCAGGGTCTTTCAGACTACCTGTTTTAATAACTGTGACCGATTTCACTGTCTGTGCCTCCTTCAATATGGTACACTTGTCCTATTTTAGATTATATACACATATCGGTTTATAATCAATCGCCTGTTAAGACACGTTTTACATGAACGTGTCGCGCACAGCGAGTGTCGGCGCGCGGCTTGTGCCCCCTGCCAAACATTGTTATAATGTTTAAATAAGACAACATAGAGGAGGTGCGTGTGATGGACGACGGCAAAAAAAGCAACCTGTATATCCCATTTCAGATTCCCGTTCAGATGCCGGGATGTGATTTGACCGTCAAATACCTCGAACGGCTCGACGAATCTTGCGTCGAATTCACGCACACGCACTTGTCTTTCGAAATCTACCACATCCTGTCCGGTCAGATGCGTATGCGCATCGGCGAGCACGAGCATGTGCTGGAGCCCGACCACTTCATTCTCATACCGCCTGGCGTCCGCCATGGCGCCGTCTATGATCCGGACGAACCCAAGCAGTACGTCGTGCTGGTGTACAGTCTCCAAAAAAGCGCGGACACGCAGTCCGCCCGGCAGACGGGCGAGCACACGTTCATGGAGCAGGTCGGCAGCGCGCTCGGCAACAATCCCTGTATCATCGCGCGCGACCGCAACGCCTGTCCGCCGATCCTTGCCGAGCTCGCGCGAGAAGCACAGGACAAGCAGCCGGGCTGGCAGGTGCTGATCGTAGACTACTGCCGAGAATATTTCGTCAAGCTGCTGCGTAACATCCTGTCCGATACACATCAGAATGCTGCTCAACCGGATGCCGGACAGGCCAATCTTGCTGTTGAAATCACGAAATTCATGCACGCGCATTATCACGAGAACATCTCGCTGGAAGACGTTTCAAAGGCGTTTCATATTACACCGCGCCACGTCACACGGATTTTCAGCGACTATTTCGGCACAAGCTTTCGTAAAACGCTCAGTATTTATCGCCTCAACTACGCGAAAAACTATCTGTGCACGACGGATAAATCCGTCGAGGAGATTGCCAGGCTCGTCGGCATCGCCGCCCCGCAGACGCTGTACCGCCTGTTCCGTCAAAACGAGGGCGTCACCGTCTCCGAGTACCGAAAAGTTCATCGGCAATCATAAATTTAAGGTGCCGCCCCTAGAATACAATTCCACGCTATGAATCCATCCATATTTAACCGATTTCTACAGCTCTCCACTACATAACGCGCGAATTCATACTTGTTATTAAGTATAATCATCTACATATCGTCTCCTTCTGTTGACATGGCACAATATGTAGCGTATACTTTAAGTGTAAATGAACCAAAAGAAAAGCTCTGCCGAGCGGCTACTCGGCAGAGCTTTCAGAGATGACTAAGCTTAACAATATAGGTATAATCAAATCTAACTGCTTAATTATAACGTCTAAGCATGACATGTGTCAACATCTCTGGCCAATTAAGTACATAAAAGGAAGTGAACCTATAAATGGTACCGCTCTTTTGTTTTGTTTCTTATATAGACAAGCGCTATATATTGTGCGAAAGCACGAGAAAGGGTATTGTTTATGCCTAACTATATTATAAACAAACAGCCTGATAATAAAGGTTACAACGAAGTCCATACAACGACATGCGGCCATTTACCAGCCTATTTTAACCAACAATCGCTAGGCTGGTTTACGAATGCAGTTGATGCGGTATCTTATGCAAAAACTATCGGCTATCCCTATGCCGATGGATGCTATTACTGCAGCAGAGAAGCTCACCACGGCTAAAGAGGTCTATTATGAAAAAAAACCAACACGTAACACCGCACTCAGACGGCGGCTGGCAGATAAAAGGCGCTGGTAATAAAAGAGCAACAGCGCGCACTGAAACACAGCGAGAAGCGATTAATGTTGCGCGCGAAATTGCTCGTAATCAAGGTTCTGAACTGATTATTCACGGAAAAAATGGTCAAATCAGAGCTAAAGACTCATACGGAAACGACCCATTCCCTCCTAAAGGGTAACTTAAGACCCCCACCGCTGCAGCGGTGGGGGTCTTATCTTTTTTGGTAAGTGTTTAATTCGACGGGTGCAAATGGCGGCTGTACCGGCTTGTGTTGTTTTTTTACTCTATGTTATAATGTCAAGATACTATTGTGACGTCGTCATTTTAGTGCGCGACCATTACAACTGGCGCGTCCGTTGCTGTGCACTATACAAGGAGGCCGTTATCTTGCCCGATTTTCTCAACACCGTCATTTATAACAATACGATCCAAACTTATTTAATTTTTCTAGGCGCCCTGATCGTCAGCTTCATTGTGATCAAGATCATCGGCGGCATTATTCTGCGGCACGCCGCCAAGCTTGCCCAGAAAACAAAAACGACAATAGACGACTTGCTGTGTAAAAGCATCCGCCGATATGTAATGCCGGGCTTGTATTTTACCGCCTTTTATCTCAACACGAAGATTCTGGTCATCGGCAAGGATCTGCAAAGCATCATCGACATGGTTATTCTGGCCATCGTTACTGTCTGTGTGGCGCTGTTTGCCTCGTCGGTGACTGTAATGCTCTTTAACAAGTACTGGGAGGGCAAGCGCTCAAACGCCAACAAAGAGCTGGCCATCAAAACGATGTCCGGCCTGCTGAAGATTGGCATTTGGTCTATCGCCATCATTTTGTTCCTAGACAATGTCGGCTTCGAAATCAATACACTCATCGCGGGCGTCGGCATCGGCGGGATCGCCATCGCCTTCGCAGCGCAGGCCATCCTGGGGGATATCTTCTGCTTCTTCACGATTTTCTTTGACCGTCCTTTTGAGATCGGCGACTTCATCATCGCCGGCCAGCAGATGGGCACGGTTGAATACATCGGCCTGAAGACGACGCGCCTGCGCTCGCTCGGCGGTGAGCAGCTCATCTTTTCAAATTCGGATCTGACAAGCTCGCGCATTCAAAACTACAAGCGTATGGAGCAGCGCCGTGTCCTCTTTACGCTCGGCGTCACATATGAAACACCGTCCGATAAACTCGAAATGATTCCATCGCTTATTAAAGATGTCATCACCTGTGTCGACCTGGCCCAGTTCGACCGCTGTCACTTTGCCTCGTTCGGCGACTTCAGCCTGAACGTCGAAACCGTCTATTACGTACTGAGCAGCGACTATTACATGTACATGGATATTCACCAGAAGGTCAATCTGTCCATCAAGCGCGTATTCGAGGAGCAGGGCATCGACTTTGCTTATCCGACGCAGACTGTGCTCGTATCGGGCGACGAACCGAGCAGCGCGCGGCTCGGCTGAGCGGTCTGTCCGCTATATTAAAGGAGTGCAGATTAATATGAACATCGGCATCATTGTTTACAGCGTAACAGGCAACACGCTCTCCGTCGCTGAGAAGCTCAAAGACGCACTGAGCACGCGCGGCCACACCGCCGCTGTTGAACGTGTGCAGTCAGATCCCATGCAGCCCAGCAGCAAGACGGCTGTCCGGCTCACGAACGCGCCCGATGTTTCCGGTTACGACGCCGTCGTTTTCGCGACGCCTGTGCACGGCTTTTCCCTGCCGCGCGTCCTATCGGCGTATCTTGGCCAGATTGGCACGCTGACGGGTAAAACAGTCGCCGGCTTCGTCACCCAGCAGCTGCCGAAACCCTGGATGGGCGGCAATCAGGCAATCCGCCAGCTGCGCCGCGCCTGCGCGGACAAGGGCGGCGACGTCACAGCAACCGGCATCGTCAACTGGTCGGGCAAAGCACGCGACAAAAAGATTGACGCCGTCGTCGCGGCAATAAGCAGCCTTTAAGCGCCGCCGATACGTCTGCTGCATACATATTAAAGCCTGCGCAGTTCCGCGGGCTTTTTACATTCTTCAGCGGCACGGGCGCCGCGCAATATATTTTACCGGCGTGCGACGGCGCGCTTGGGATTAATGCCGGATAATCAGCGGCTACGAAACGCATGATATGGGATAACCGGGCACTGAAACGGTGCGTACTCGCACCTCAATACGTCTGTTTTGCGGAAATATCCGGACCGGGATACAGTCTGATTTGTAAAATCATTTGGTAAAATCATTTGTTTTTTGTTGGATTTTATATTAAAATGATCTATACTTTTACGTTGCAGTCAACTATAATATCATATGTCTGCATGATTTTGCGTATTGTCACCGTATTAAAGGAGGAAACAGCATGAGTACATTTGGCTACTCAATGCCCAGCTATTTTCAGACGATGCCGCCGATCGGCGCGCCGCTGGGCACAGTAAACGCCGACAACGAGGCACAACTGAAGAAAATCGAAGACGAGATCCAACAACAAGCCGCCGACATCCTGGCTTCCGGTAAGAGCGACGAAGCGATCAATAAAACCGGTCAGATGACGGCGATGCAGCGTCTTACCCTTCTGGTCGACGAGGGCACCTGGTTTCCCCTCAACAGCCTGTACAACCCCGAGGATAATGCCGATGGCAGCACCGGCGTCATTACGGGCCTTGGCAAAATTCACGATAAATGGGCGGTTATTATCGCCTCTGATAATAAAAAGCTCGCCGGTGCCTGGGTCGCCGGGCAAGCGCTGAAGCTCACGCGTGCAACCGATATGGCAAAGCAGCTGAACATTCCGCTCGTATACGTGCTTAACTGCAGCGGCGTTAAGCTTGACGAACAGGAAAAAGTTTATGCCGGCCGCGTCACGGGCGGCACGCCGTTTTTCCGTCACGCTGATCTGATGCAGCAGGGTATTCCGATCATCGTCGGTATCTACGGCACGAACCCCGCCGGCGGCGGCTACCACGCCATCAGCCCGACAGTGCTGCTCGCGCACGAAAAAGCCAACATGGCAGTCGGCGGTGCCGGCATCGTCGGCGGCATGAACCCCAAGGGCTTCATCGACAAAGAAGCCGCGCAGGCGCTCATCGACGCGACGAAAAACGCTAAAAGAGAGGATCCCCCGGGATCCGTCGCCGTCCACTACGGCGAGACGGGCTTCTTCCGCGAAGCGTACACCGAAGAAGAAGGCGTTTTGGAAGCCATCAAGAAGTATATGGACGCGATGCCGTCTTATAACGAAAACTTCTTCCGCGTTGACGATCCCAAGCAGCCGCTTTATCCCTCGAGCGACCTTTATTCTCACATCCCGTTCAATCAGCGCCGCCCGTATGACGTTCGCAAGGTGCTCGGTTGCCTGTTTGACGGCAGTGAGTTTATGGAATTCAAAGCCGGCTACGGCCCTGAAATCGTCGCAGGTCTCGCGAAGGTCAACGGCCTCTTGACTGGCGTCGTTACCAACTTCCAGGGCATGATCCCCAACTATCCCGAGTATCAGCCGGAAGGCACTGTTGGCGTCGGCGGCAAACTGTACCGTCAAGGCCTCATTAAGATGAGCGAATTCGTCACCATGTGTGCCCGCGACCGTATTCCGATCGTCTGGCTGCAGGATACGACCGGCATCGACGTCGGTGACCCGGCTGAAAAAGCCGAGCTGCTCGGCCTCGGTCAGTCGCTGATCTTCAGCATCCAGAACGCGAAGGTCCCGCAGATGGAAGTCACGATGCGTAAGGGCACGGCCGCCGCGCATTACGTCATCGGTGGCCCGCAGGGCAACGATACCAACGTTTTCTCGCTTGGTACCGCCGCGACGGAGATCTACGTCATGCACGGCGAAACGGCTGCCGCGGCAATGTACGCACGCCGTCTCGTCAAGGATCAGGACGCCGGTAAGGACATCCAGCCCGTCATCGACAAGATGAACACGCTGATTGACAATTACACCGCTAAATCGCGTCCGGCATACTGCGCCAAAGTCGGTTTCGTCGACGAGATCGTCAAGCTGGACGAGCTGCGCAACTATATCTGCGCGTTTATCGGCGCGGCTTACCAGAATCCCAGGGCTCTGTGCGCATTCCACCAGATGCTGACGCCGCGGGTCATCCGCGACTGGGACAACCTGAATGCCTGACGGATGTGAGGTGAAATAATGTCAAGCTCTGAAAAGGCCGCAAAGGCCAAGAAGAATCCCCTGAAAATAACAGATACCATTTTGCGCGACGCACATCAGTCGCAAGCGGCGACGCGTATGCGCATCGAGGATATGCTCCCGGCGTGCCCGACCCTTGACAAAGCCGGTTACTGGTCTTTGGAAATGTGGGGCGGCGCAACGTTCGATTCGTGCATGCGCTTCCTCGACGAGGATCCCTGGGAGCGTCTGCGGACGCTGCGCAAGGCACTGCCGAACACGAGATTGCAAATGCTGCTGCGCGGTCAGAACATCCTCGGCTACCGCAACTATTCCGACGATGTACTCGACAAGTTCGTTAAAAAGTCCATCGAAAACGGTATTGATGTTGTTCGTATCTTTGATGCACTCAACGATACGCGTAACCTCGAGCAGGCGATGAAGAGCGTCAAGGAATACGGCGGCCACGCCGAGCCTGCAATGTCGTATACCATCAGCCCGATCCACAGCGAGCAGTATTTCGTCGATCTGGCGATGCGTCTTGAGGACATGGGCGCAGACACGATCTGCATCAAGGATATGGCAAACCTTCTGCTGCCGATGGCGGCGGCAAGCCTTGTTGAAAAGCTCAAAGAGCGCATCAAGGTGCCCATCCACCTGCACACGCACAACACGACCGGTACGGGTGACATGGTCTATCTGATGGCATCCCTCGCCGGCGTCGATATTGTCGACTGCGCGCTGAGCCCCTTGGGCAACGGTACGGCACAGCCGGCCACCGAGCCGCTCGTCGCCACGCTCAAGGGCACCGACCGCGACACCGGCCTGAGTCTCGAGACGCTCAGCGATGCGGCGGCGCACTTCCGCACGATTGCCGACCGCTTCACCGAAGAAGGTCTGATCGACACCCGCGTACTGCGCGTCGATACGAACACGCTGACGTATCAGGTACCCGGCGGCATGCTCTCCAACCTTATCAAGCAGCTTAAAGACGCCAAGGCTGAAGACAAGTACTACACAGTACTTGAAGAAATCCCGCGTGTCCGTAAAGATTTCGGCTATCCGCCGCTCGTCACGCCCACCAGCCAGATTGTCGGCACACAGGCGCTGATGAACGTTCTGGCCGGCGAGCGCTACAAGATGGTACCCAAAGAATCCAAAGCGCTTATGCGCGGCGAATACGGCCAGCTGCCCGCGCCTACCGATCCCGAGGCGCAGAAAAAGGTCATTGGCGACGCCGAGCTGATTACAGTCCGGCCGGCCGACCTGCTCGAGCCGGAATTCGATAAGCTTAAAGCGGAGATCGGCGATCTGGCCAAGTCTGACGAAGACGTGCTCAGCTACGCACTTTTCCCGCAGGTCGCGCGCGACTTCTTAGAGCGCCGCCTCGCCAAAGAGCGCGGCGAAGACCTGAGCGAAGAAGAACTGTTTGCCGTTATTTCGGCAGCGCTCCAAGCGTATCAGGAGAGTGTTGTGACCGTTCCGAACCTGCTCGTACGCAGCGCGCTCGGTTCCATGACGATTCCTGCCGATATCCCAACACCTAATCCCCTGATCCGCAGCCGCGGCTAACGCATCATAACAGTCTGTATCAACTACTAAATACGGAGGCTTAAGCATAATGAAGACTTTTAAGATCACCATCAACGGCAAGACGTTTGACGTCGGCGTCGAAGAAGCCGGCGGCACTACTCAGGTCGCGGCTGTCGCACCCGCTCCGAAAGCTGCCCCCGCGCCGGTCGCCAAGGCCGCGCCCGCCCCGAAAGCTGCTGCTCCCAAGGCGGCCCCGAAGGCTGCCGCTCCCGTCGCCGCTGGCGCCGGTGATGTTACCGCGCCGCTGGCCGGTACGATTTTATCCATCGCCGTCAAAGAAGGCGACACGGTTTCCGAGGGTCAGGTTCTGCTGATCTTCGAAGCTATGAAAATGGAAAACGAGATCGTCGCCCCCGTCGCCGGCACCGTCAAAAAGGTGAACGTGCAGCAGGGCGCCGTGATCGAAACGGGTACCGTCGTCGTTTCAATCGGCTAAACGATACCGCTCCTTTATACAGGCAAAAGCCTTAACAAGCCGTGAGTCACGATACGTCTCACGGCTTCAAGGTCGAACAGGGCCGAACCGGTTCGAAATTTTCCGGCAAAACGATGCCGATTTACTAAATATGATTTTTAGGGAGGAAATTTTTATGGATTTCGCATTTTCCGAAGAACAAGAGATGATAGCCGACCTGGCTAGAGATTTCGCTGAAAAAGAGATCGCACCCCACATCGAAGAGGACGAGGAAAACCATTACTACCGCCGTGAGATTCTCACGCAACTGGGTGAGCTGGGCCTGCTGGGCTTCAACATCCCCGAGGAATACGGCGGAAACGGCCTGGGCTGGATGGAAGCCGTCGCGGCGCTGTACGAGATCTCCAAGGTACACACGTCCTGGCGTCTGAGCATCAGCGGCAACGTTTGGGGCCCGGCGCTGACGATCCTGGAGTATGGTACGGAAGAGCAAAAGCAGAAATACATTCCGCCGCTGTGCTCCGGTGAGCATGCAGGCAGCTTCGCGATCACCGAGGCCAACTCCGGCTCCGACGTCTCGAGCATGAAGATGACGGCTAAAGACATGGGCGACCACTGGCTGCTCAACGGCAGCAAGATGTGGATCTCCGGCGGCCATACGTGCGACGTCGGCCTCGTCTATGCCAAGACCGATCCGTCTGCCGGCGCCAAGGGTATTTCCTGCTTTATCGTCGACTTCAACGAGACGACAGAAGGCGTCGAGCGTATTCCGATCCACAAGAAGGTCGGTATGTGGCCCGCACCGACATCCGAGCTCGTTTTTGAAGACGCGAAGATCCCGAAGGAGAACCTGCTCGGCGAACTCAATAAGGGCTTCAAAATGTGCATGTGGATGCTCAACAACACCCGTATGGGCTGTGCCACAGGCGCAACCGCGCTGTCGGCCGCCGCACTTGAGGGCGCTGTTCAGTACGCCAACGAGCGTACGCAGTTCGGCCAGCCGATCGGCAAGTTCCAGATGATTCAGTCTCAGATCGCCGAGATGAAGCTCGAAGACGAAGCCGCCAAATGGCTGCTGTACAAAGCCGCCTGGCTCAAAGAGAACGGTCTGCCCAGCCAGCAGGCAACGTCGATGGCCAAGCTCGCCGGCTGTAACGCCGCCGTGCATGGCGCGAACCTCGCCATGAAGATCTACGGCTCCTACGGCTACTCCGACGAGTATCCGTGCGGCAGATGGCTACGCGATGCCAAGCAGTTCGAGACGCTTGAAGGCACCTCGAACATCCACATGGGTATTGTTGCGGGCATCGAGCTCGGCTTCCAGCCGAACAGATAACTACCCGGGCCGGGCAATCAGGGCCGGCCCTGATTGCCCGGTTTATTATTTGACACAAAACTATTGAAGGAGGGTGTGCAGCTGATGAATATTACCTACGAACTCAATGATCATATTGCTACCATTACCATCAACCGCCCCGAGGCCCTCAACGCGCTTAATATTAACGTGCTGAAGGAGCTCGAGCAGACGCTGGTAACGGTTGAAAATGACCCCGAAGCTTATGTTGTGGTCCTCACGGGCGCCGGCAAGGCTTTCGTCGCCGGCGCGGACATTGCCGAGATGAAAGACCTCAACGCTGTTGAAGCCAAAGCCTTCGGCGAATTCGGCAACTGCGTGTTTTACAAGATCGAGACCCTGTCCAAGCCTGTAATTGCAGCCGTTAACGGCTACGCACTTGGCGGCGGCTGTGAGCTGGCGATGGCCTGTGACATCCGCATCGCCGGTGAAAAAGCAAAGTTCGGACAGCCTGAAGTCGGCTTGGGTATCACGCCGGGCTTCGGCGGCACGCAGCGCCTGCCGCGTATCGTCGGTTTATCCAAGGCTAAAGAGCTGATCTTCACGGCTGACACCATCTCGGCTGACGAAGCGCTGCGGATCGGTCTTGTGAGTGCCGTCGTCCCGCAGGACGAATTAATGGATGCGGCGATGACTTTGGCAAAGAAGATTGCTTCTAAAGCACAAGTTGCTGTCCGCCAGAGTAAAGACGCCGTTAACAAGGGCATTCAGTGCGACATTGCCACCGGCATCGCGTTTGATGCACAGGCCTTTGCCGTGTGCTTTGCCACAGAAGATCAAAAAGACGCAATGACGGCTTTTATCAGCAAAACAAAGCTGGACGGCTTTAAAAACAAGTAGCCGGACCGCAAAGGAGTACAATATGAAGAAAATCAGTATTATCGGCGCCGGCACAATGGGCACGGATATCGCTCAGGTATTTGCAAAGAGCGGCTTTGACGTCGTTGTGCGCGATATTACCGACGAAATTGTGAATCGCTCGTCAGCGCGTCTGGAAAAGTCGCTTGGTCGCCTTGTCGAAAAAGGCAAGATGGACGCGGACGCTAAAGACGCCCTGCTTTCCCGCATCACATTCACAACGGACCTGGCCATGGCTGCCGACTCCGATGTCGTCATTGAGGCGATCATCGAAGACGTCAAAATCAAAAAAGAGCTGTTCAAGACGCTCGACGGCCTGTGTAAGCCGGAAACCATCCTCGCGACCAACACGTCGTCGATCTCCATCACGGAGCTGGCATCGGCTGTCGAGCGCAAGGATAAGTTTATCGGGATGCACTTCTTCAATCCCGTTCCCATGATGAAGCTTGTCGAGGTCATCCGTAGCATCTTCACGTCCGACGAAACGTACGACGCAATCTGCAAGCTTTCCGACACAATCGGCAAGCAGGCTGTTGAAGTCAACGACGGCCCCGGCTTTATCGTCAACAAGGTTCTGATCCCGATGATCAACGAGGCCATTTTCGTCCTGCAGGACGGTATCGCCTCGGTCGAAGATATCGACAAGGCCATGATGCTCGGCGCCAATCATCCGATGGGCCCGCTTGCACTCAGTGATCTCGTCGGCAACGACGTCGTACTGCACATCATGAACATTCTGCACACGGAAACCGGCGATCCGAAATATCGCCCGTGTCCCCTGCTTAAAAAGATGGTGCGCGGCGGCCTTCTGGGCAAAAAGACCGGCAAAGGCTTTTACGACTATAAATAAGCAGCCGGCATCCGCCTAGCAGGCGCAGACCAATTAATCCAGATAAAAACGCAGCGGTTCGGCTGATCGCCGGGCCTCTTGCGGTTTTTAATCCCCGACAACCGGCAAGCACGGTTGTTCTCCTTTAAAGTACATCGTCATTTAATGGGCAAGCCGGCTGGATCGCGCGCACGCATTGTGTAAGCGTTCAGCTACTGCTCATATTATATTGAGAGAGCGCCGAATTTTACGAAACAGAGGGTTTGCAAACATGAACAGAAAACTTCAAGAATGGGTCGATTCTGTTGCACAGATGTGCCAGCCTGATGCGATACACTGGTGTGATGGCTCGGAAGAAGAGAAACAGCGGTTGTTTGACGACATGGTTCGTTCCGGCATGGCAACGCCGCTCAACCCCGAGAAGCGGCCCGGCTGCTACTTGTTCCGAAGCGATCCGTCGGATGTGGCCCGTGTTGAAGAGCGCACATTTATCGCCTCGAAGAAAAAAGAAGACGCCGGCCCCACAAACAACTGGATCGATCCCGAAGACCTCAAAACGACTATGCGCGGGCTGTATACCGGCAGCATGAAGGGCCGTACGATGTACGTCGTACCGTTTTGCATGGGGCCGCTCGGCTCGAATATTTCAAAAATCGGCGTCGAGATCACCGACAGCCCCTACGTCGTCGTCAACATGATGATCATGACGCGTGTGAGCACGAGGGTGCTCGACGAGCTCGGTGACGACGGTGAATTTGTCCAGTGCCTGCACTCGGTCGGCGCGCCGCTGGCGCCGGGACAAGAGGACGTCCCCTGGCCGTGCGCGCCCATCGAGCAAAAGTATATCAGCCACTTCCCCGAGGAGCGTATGATCTGGTCGTACGGCTCGGGCTACGGCGGCAACGCGCTGCTGGGCAAAAAGTGCTTTGCACTGCGCATCGCCTCCGCACAGGCGCGTGACGAGGGCTGGATGGCCGAGCATATGCTGATCCTCGGCGTCACAGGGCCGGACGGCGTCAAGCGCTACATCACCGGCGCGTTCCCGAGCGCGACGGGTAAAACGAACCTCGCCATGCTCATCCCAACGATCCCCGACTGGAAGGTCGAGACGATCGGCGACGACATCGCCTGGATGAAATTCGGCGATGACGGCCGCTTATACGCGATCAATCCCGAATACGGATTTTTCGGCGTCGCGCCCGGTACGTCTAAAAAATCGAATCCAAACGCGATGGATAGCATCGCGAAAAATACGATCTTCACGAACGTCGCGCTCACCGACGACGGCGACGTGTGGTGGGAAGGCATCGGCTACGACGCACCCGACCATCTGATTGACTGGCGCGGCAACGACTGGACGCCCGGCTCCGATACACCGGCCGCGCATCCCAACGCGCGCTTCACGGCACCGGCCAGCCAGTGCCCGGCCATCGCGCCCGAATGGGAGGACCCAAAAGGCGTGCCGATCTCAGCGATCCTCGTCGGCGGACGGCGCCCGAGCACCATCCCGCTCATCCACGAGAGCTACGACTGGACGCACGGCGTATTCATGGGATCCATCCTCGGCTCGGAGATCACCGCCGCGACGATCTCGAAAAAGATCGGCCAGGTACGGCGCGATCCATTCGCGATGCTGCCGTTTATCGGCTACCACGTGTGTGATTATCTGCAGCACTGGCTCGACATCGGCGCGGCCACAACCCCCGACAAGCTGCCAAAGATTTTCTACGTCAACTGGTTCCGCAAAGACGAAAACGGCAAGTTTATCTGGCCCGGGTTCGGCGAGAACAGCCGCGTCATCAAGTGGATCATCGAGCGCGTGTCCGGCGGCGGCCAAGCCGACGCCACACCGATCGGCTACATGCCGTCAAACGGCGCGCTGGATACGTCCGGCCTTGATATCACGGACGAAGCAATGACCGAACTGCTCACCGTCGATATCGACAAATGGCTTGGTGAGGTCGACTCCATCCGCGAATACTACGCGTCGCTCGGCGACAAGATGCCGCCGTCACTTTCGGCGCAGATTGATGCATTGGCAGAACGCCTGAACGCACAAAAATAACATCCATCTACCGGCACCCTATAAAAAAGCCGCCCCGAACGGGGCGGCTTTTATTCTGAACAGGTTATTCCGGCAGGTCGGTGCCGGTGTATATGTATTTCAATGTGCCGTCTGCGAGCTTTTCCTGTACGATTTTTCCGTATTCACCGTTGGGGTAAAACGGCATAAAGTCGATCGGCGCGCCGATACGCTTGAACTTGATCGGCCCGTGCCACATCTTCTGCGGGATACGCACAAGCGTCGGCTCTGTGATGGTAAACGTCTCCATGTGATCGGGATCCTCGCCGAGGCTAAACTCGACCTCCGCGTCAAACTCAAAGAAATTGGTAATATCCGCACCATAGAAGAACCAGTACTCTTCAACGGCATGGTGCATGTGCAGTTCTCCGACCTCGCATTCTTTCTGCACAATATCATGCACGTAGCGCAGGCGCGAGCCCGGCATTTCGCTCGTGCCGCGGAAGCCGACGCGCGGGCTCTGGAAGCGCTCGTCGTCGTGAACTTCCGGCTTAAAAGTGTGCACGTATTGATCAAATCGTCCGGAGGGTTTATGCGCGGCTTCGTAAAACGGTTTGAGCTGGTCGGCCATCGACGCCGTCGCGCCGCCCTTGGCCTCTTCGATCCGTTTTTTCATCGCGTCTGAGAAGCATTGGCCGCAGTAGATGCATTCCTTCGACGTATCGTGTACGCAGCGGCGTACACCGGCGCCGTCGTAGGTGAAGACTTCACGCCCCTCCTCGTTGACGGTACGGTTGATCTTCGACCAGTCGCCATCGAGGTAGATTGCCGAGAATAATACAGGTGTGCCGATACGCTTGAAGTAGATCGGACAATGGTACAGTTTCGGCGGCACGCGGATGATTGTCGGCTCTGTGAGCGTATACAGCTCGAGGTTGTTCGGGTCGTCGCCGAGCCAAATCTCGATTTCGGCGTCGAAATTGAAAAAATTCGTGATGTCGGCCGTCGCCAGGAGCAGATACTCGTCGGCGCAGTGATGGGTGTGCGGCACTTCCATGACCAGTTCTTTTGTGATCGACGTAAAGTCCATGTACAGCCGTGCTTTTTCCATCATCGTCGTCCCGCGGAAAAATCCGCGCGGCGCGGCAAAGCCGTACCAGCTGTGAAACTCCTTCGGGATTGTAAAAATCAGGTCGTCAAATTTACTCATCGCGCTGTCTCCCTACAATATATTATTTTGTCTATATAATACAATGCCGACTGCTATCTTTCAATAGCCGTCGGCAAAATTGCCAGCGGGTCTTGCACGAACGCAAGTTTCAGGATAAGATGTTTAGACCAATCAGACCGCATCAGGAGGACGCTTATATGATCAGAGAAAAACTGCTCGGCACATGGAAGCTCGCGTCGTTCACCGGCACCGACGAGGACGGCGTTACCGTACACATCATGGGTGAGGGCGCGACCGGCTTCATCTGCTACAGCCCCGACGGCTGGATATCCGTGCAGATGCTCCGTGCCGACCGTCCGCGTTACGACATCCCCGACACGGAGCTCGGCTCCGACGAGCAGACGCTGGCCGCCGCGCGCGGCATGTTCGCTTACGCCGGCCGCTTTACAGTCGAGGAGGAAAATGCCGTCGTTTACCACGCGCTGGAGTTCAGCCTCATCCCGAACTGGATCGGCAGCCGCCAGAAACGCTATGTGACGTTTGAAGACGACAACACACTCGTCTTAACCGCCGACCCCGTGCGCATCGGCAAAGACGGTAAAAAACGCAACACCGCGCTGCGCTGGACCCGCGAATCGTAATAGTCATTTTGAGAATATAAAAGACAGGCCTGGGCCTGTCTTTTTATATTCTCTGTATTTTATTGTACGGCTTTTTTAACGATTTCGGCGATGCGTTTTTCAGTCGCCGCATCGAGCTTCTTTAAGAAGTAGGAGGATGGCATCAACTGATCCTCGGCCTTTTCCTCAAGCTCAAAATAGGCGCTTTCCGTTTTACCGAATGTCAGGTACTTATCGGCGCGGAAAAATACGAGCACCGGCCCGCTCTTATTTTTGGCGTAGCCCGGCATCCCGTACCATACGCGCGGCTGGAGTTCCGGTACGGCCTCGAGGATGATTTCATGCAGTCGCTGGGCCATCGCGCGGTATTCTTCTTTCATTGCGGCGATTTTTTCAAGCACCGCCGCCGTATCGCTAGGCTTTTGTTGCGCGCTCATGGTTGATCCTCCCCTTTTTAGTCGGTGTTTTAGTTTATCATCGTATAAACGTCGTCAATCGGCGCGACGACGGCACGCCCGAACGAGAGCATCTCCAGCCCCAGCTGTTTGCGTTCCGGTGAAAACGACGTCGTCGATTCGATGGGCACGACGCAGTTGTAATTGAGCGAAAAGGCGTAGCTGCACGTCTCAAGCACACAGACGTCCGTCGCGGCGCCGGTGACGATAAGGTTTTTAATACCCTTGCTTTTTAGGAGCGCATCGAGCCCGGTGTCAAAAAATGCGTTCCAGCCATGCTTGACGATCAGCGCCTCCCCATCGCGCGGGGCGAGGGGCGGGATGATCTCGGCGTCCGGCGTGCCCTTGATGAAGTGCTTGTATTTCTCGACTTCAAACCGTTCGGCCAGCATCGGCCAGTCGCTGAAGTCCGGTTCGTATTCTGTTTTGATATTGACAACGAGCATCCCGTTTTCTGCGCAATAATCCTTCAGCCCGATGATCGGCGTGAGGACGTCCTCCTGCTTACTTATATCGACGTTGAGCATCTGCACAAGCGAGCCGTCCGGCGCGCCGCCGCCATACTGCATGTCCACGACTAAAAGCGCCGTTTCGTTTTTCTTCATCTAGGATCCCTCCCAATTTTTTTGGCATGGGTTTATTATATCAGACAAACGCCGGATTAACAGCGCAATGCCGGCTTTCCCTGCACGATGTTTCACAGACGCGCAGTTCGGTCGCTTTACTCTCGGAGGTTACTCTTCAGCTTTCGGTACATTAAGTACACGCGTACAAGGGCCAGCAGATGCAGCACCATTAAAGCTGTAAGAAGTATCCGCATAAAGAAATAGAAGCTCGGGAATACAAATTCGGCGTCCGGCATGCTGGGGAACAGAATAAGCGTTTGATAGTAGAACGGAAAACCAACAATGAGCAGAAATGCCAGCAGTCTCTTGTACATTGTGCGCTTCGACTTATTATCATTGAAAATGGATAAGTCCGCCGCCGGCTCCCACGGCTTGTAAAAATAATACCACAGACCATATTTAGTCGCCAACGTCCAGCCCGCGTCTTCATAGATCTGAAGATACTCACTTTCCGGTATTTTTCTTTCAATACCTCGGAAGTCCATCTGGTAGATCAGCTTTTGCTCCTCCTGCTGATCGAAAATGTACGTCCCGAATAGAACTGCATCCAGCCGATACCCCTGCTGCGCCATGTCTTCCAAAAACGCTTTTTCTTCGTCTTGTTTCCAAACCCAAAACAATTTCTTGACAATTTTTTTCATGACACACCCGCCATTTCGTCGATACCATTTTCATACATTTCCCGCAGTCGGGCGATCTCATACTCCAACAAGGCGCGCCCGCTTTGTGTGATACAATACATCTTTCGCCGCTTGTTGCTTTCGTCCTCACCGATCAGTGTGATTAACTTGCCATCGAGCAGCGCCCCCAGCGCACCGTACAGCGTGCCCGCCGCCAGAACAACCCGTCCGGCGCTCATCTGCTCTACTTTTTTCATAATCCCGTACCCATGCAGCGGCTTGAGTAGTGACAGCAGGATATAGTAGGTCGCCTCCGTGAGCGGGGAGTGTTTATTCATTCTTTTTGTCATTGCAAACCTCCGGAGCATCAACATCGTTATACCGCTTATCGTTATATCGTCTTCCGATATAACATCTGACTTAATAATATACGAAGCAAATGCGTTTGTCAACGCTTCGTTCAAATAGCCGGATCACCGATTTATTGGCGTATACCATAGAGACAGCCCGTCTCAAAGCGAGGCGGGCTGTCTATCAATTAAAGACGGCGATGCTACCTCAGAAAATTTGCATCATGTTGCTGCCCAGGTGGCCTAGCAGCACAAATCTGGCCGTCGAAAGTCAGCTATTAGACTTCTTTTAGATGTATTGCGTGTCGTTAAACCCACCGAAGTAAAAAAAGAAAGACAGGCAATGCCTGTCTTCTTTTTTCGATATGGGATATCAGCCGCTTTTCAGCTTGGTCTTTTTCGGGACCCTGATTTCGCCCGCTTTTTCCAGCGCATATTTTGCGGCGATCGGGCCGACAAGGGAGTAAATAAACGTTGAACACAAAATAATCGTCCGGATCTCCGCGGCATAGGCCGGTACCAGATGACCGGCGACAACGGTCAGCCCCAGCGCGACGCCGGCTTGGGGCATCAGCGTCGGCCCCAGATAACGGCTGATGTTTTTGTCCTGCTTTGCAATCTTTCCGCCGAGCCAGGCGCCACCCATCTTGCCGATGACTCGCATCACCACGTACACGACCCCAATCACACCGATGCCTGCCAGCGCGGAGATATCAAACCCTGCGCCCGATATGATAAAGAACAGCATCAAAATCGGCGGCGAAAACGATTCCGCTACTTTCATAATGTGATCCGTTTCACTGAAAATATTGACCAGCACACCGCCGAGCGCCATGCAGGCCAGAAGCGGTGAGCCGTGAACAAGATCGGATAACCAGTACGTGCCGAGAATCGCTGAAATCGTAATGCTGATCCGGTTAGACGGCTTTTTAAAGAACCGGAAAACAAATTTCATCAAGATGCTGATGCCGCCGCCCAGAACAAACGAAATCAGTATTTCATAAAACGGCCGCAAAATGGACAAAACCATATGCGTTTCGGCCGACGTCGCCGCTGAAACAAACGCAGACGCGACACCGAAACCAATGAGCGCCGTCGCGTCATCCAGCGCGACCACGCTCATCAGCATGGACGTGAGGGGGCCTTTTGCCCGGAACTGGTTAATAACCATAATCGTCTGGGCTGGCGCGGTCGCCGCGGCGATGGCGCCGAGCATGATCGCCAGGTTTTTGTCAACGCCCAGCAGCAGCATGGTGCCTGTTACAAGGATAATCGCACAGCCGGACTCGGCAATGGCGATCACAAACGGTGCAATACCAACTTTTTTATAGTAGTCGAGACTGAACTCGCTGCCGATTGAAAAAGCTATGAAGCTCAGTGCGATGTCGGAGATGACGGCAAATCCGTCTACCATGGATACCGGGATAAGATTAAGTACAGACGGGCCAAGTATCAAGCCTGCAATCAGGTAGCCCGTAACATTCGGAGATTTTAATTTCTTTGCAAGCCTTCCAAGCAGGATGCCGCAGGCCAGCATGACGGCAACTTCGAGAATGATCCTATTTTCCAAAACCACAGAGCCCCTTTGTAAAATCTATAGGGACGCTGAAAACAATGCCGGTGTCTTCGCAAGACAGGTCGCCAATGACCGACTCTATCGTTTCGACGATTTCAGTAAGTTTGTCGTCCTCAATTACTGCTAATACTGTATAGTTCTTCGTTCGCTCCGGATTCAGATATTGTCGAAGCGACGCCAATACCGGTATATCCGTATCGTCATACTTTTCACTCAGCAGCCTCGCCATACCCATGCTTTCTGTAACCGTTGCGTTGCAGAGCTTTTTTTGTGCCAGCGTACTGAGCAGTTCGTCTAGTTTTTCGGTCTTATTCAAGACCAGAAATAATAATTTCATGTCAACCACCCTTTAAAATAAGTATGAAATTTTATGAAGCGTTTGTCAAATGCTTGGGCGTAGTAATTTCTATAATAATACGCGGTAAATTACAATTTGTTTTGTTGGTTTTTAAAATTAACGCCGTTTAGGCCCAAAAACGACAGATTGAAGGCGATTTTCATCGTCTTCAACAATAAAGCAGCCCCGCCTATTGGCGAAGCTGCTTGTTGGTGGAGGAGGGTGGATTCGAACCACCGAAGTCACTGACAACAGATTTACAGTCTGCCCCCTTTGGCCACTCGGGAACTCCTCCGTATTTAGCTGGCGACGACGAGAGCTGGTGGACGGACTCGAACCCCCGACCTGCTGATTACAAATCAGCTGCTCTACCAACTGAGCTACACCAGCACGCCTTAAGCCGTCAGTGAGATTAATAATAACAAAAGCGATGCCTTTTTGTCAACAAAAAAGTTTACCTTATTTTAATCAACAAAGCCGCAGCCCGTCCGGCACGGTATCGACGCCGTCCGACACCATGCAATAAGATCCGCCGCATGCTGCGTTTAACACGTCAAAACGCCGATTTTTCAGGTCCCCGCACGGGCCTTTTTTTATCTTGATTACTTTTTTTATTCATATTCGTGTGCTATAATACCTTGATAAAATGTTTATGTGACGGGAAAGGCATTACTATGCTAAAAGATGTTGTTGCAAAGGTATTCGGTACCCACTCTCAGCGGGAGCTGAAGACCCTTAATCCCATTATTAATAAAATCGAGGCGCTCGAAGACGATTATAAAAAGCTCTCCGATGAAGCGCTGCAAGCCAAAACGGCCGAGTTCAAGCAGCGGCTTGCCGACGGTGAAACGCTCGACGATATCCTGCCGGAAGCGTTTGCGACCGTTCGGGAGGCCGCCGACCGCATCATTGGATTACGCCCCTACCGTGTCCAGCTGATCGGCGGCATCGTTTTACATCAAGGGCGTATCGCTGAAATGAAAACAGGTGAAGGTAAAACGCTTGTCGCCGTGCTGCCGTCGTACCTCAACGCGCTGAGCGGAAACGGCGTGCATATCGTCACCGTTAACGACTATCTTGCCCGCCGCGACAGTGAGTGGATGGGCAAGGTTCATCATTTTCTGGGGCTGAATGTCGGACTGATCGTCCACGGCCTGTCGAGTGCAGATCGCCGCGCGGCGTACGCCGCCGACATCACCTACGGTACGAACAACGAGATGGGCTTTGACTACCTGCGCGACAATATGGCGCTGTACAGCGCGAACATGGTCCAGCGCGGCCATAACTTCGCCATCGTCGACGAGGTCGACTCCATCCTCATCGACGAAGCGCGCACACCGCTCATCATTTCCGGTCAGGGCGACGAGTCGACCGATATGTACACCAAGGCCGACGCCTTCGTCGCGCGGCTGAAAAAGGCCGTATTCGCCACCATCGACGATAAGGAGCTGGAGGACGAGACTCTCGACGCGGACTACATCGTCGACGAAAAGGCGCGCACGGCGACGCTGACAGCGCGCGGCATCGCCAAGGCCGAAGAATATTTTTCTCTGGAGAACCTCTCGGACCTTGAAAACAACACACTCTCCCACCACATCAATCAGGCCGTTAAAGCACACGGCATCATGACGCGCGACGTCGACTACGTTGTCAAAGACGGCGAGATCATTATCGTCGACGAATTTACCGGCCGCCTGATGATTGGCCGGCGCTACAACGAGGGGCTCCATCAGGCCATCGAGGCCAAGGAGCATGTCACGGTCGCCCGCGAGAGCAAAACGCTTGCGACGATTACCTTCCAGAACTATTTCCGCCTGTATGACAAGCTCTCGGGCATGACCGGTACGGCGCTCACCGAGGAGGAGGAGTTCAGCTCCATCTACAGCCTCGACGTAATTGAAATCCCGACAAACCGTCCGCTCGCGCGTATCGACAATCCCGATGCGATTTATAAAAACGATAACGGCAAACTGCGCGCTATTATTAATCAGATCGAAGAATGCCACGCAAAAGGCCAGCCCGTGCTGGTGGGTACCGTATCGATCGAGCGCAGTGAGCTGCTGGCCAATCTTCTTAAAAAGAAAAAGATACCGCACAACGTGCTCAACGCCAAGCACCATGAGAAAGAGGCCGAAATTGTCGCCCAGGCCGGTAAGTTCGGCGCCGTGACGATCGCCACGAACATGGCCGGCCGCGGTACGGACATCATGCTCGGCGGCAACCCGGAGTTTTTGGCCATCAACGAACTGAAAAAAGCCGAAATCCCCGACGAAATCATCGTCGAAGCAACCGGCTACGCTGAGACGGATAATCCGGATATTGTTGAAGCGCGTCGGCTGTATGCTGAGAAATACGACGCGCATAAAAAGGTCACAGCGGCCGAGGCCGACAAAGTCCGCGGTGCCGGCGGCCTGTTCATCCTCGGCACCGAGCGGCACGAGTCGCGCCGGATCGACAATCAGCTTCGCGGCCGTTCCGGCCGTCAGGGCGACCCGGGCGAAACGCGCTTCTACATCGCCATGACCGACGATATTATGCGCCTGTTCGGCTCGGAGCGCATTCAGGGCATGATGGAAACGCTCGGCCTCGACGAGGATACGCCGATCGATCAGAAGATCCTTTCCAATGCCATCGAGAACGCCCAGAAGAAGGTTGAAAGCCGCAACTTCCAAGCGCGTAAGCACGTGCTTGAATACGACGACGTTATGAACACGCAGCGCACGCTCATCTACGAACAGCGCCGCAAGGTGCTCGACGGCGAGGACATTAAGCCCGCGCTGCAGTCGATGATTCGCGACGTGATTGACGCCGCCGTGCGTTCGGCCGCCGCCCAACAGGGCGAAATATCCATGCAGGTCGATCTTGACGAACTCGTCGCGCCTTACGAGCAGCTGTTTTTGAAAAAGAAGGACGTACCGAAAGTCGACGAACACGGCGCCTTTGCCGCCGACGAGCTGGCCGACTACCTGTATGACAAAGCTCTCGAAGCTTATGACGCCAAGGAAAAAGAGCTGGGTCTGCTGCCCGGATCGGATGTCCCGCTCATGCGCGAGCTTGAGCGCGTCATCATGCTGCGCGTCGTCGACGAATACTGGATGGAACACATCGACGCGATGGAAGAGCTGCGTGACGGCGTACGTTTACGCGCTTACGGGCAAATCAACCCCGTCGACGAATACAAGCGCGAAGGCTTCGATATGTTCGAGGCGATGATCAACGGGATCAAGGAAGAGGTCGTGCGCCGCCTATACATCGCGCGTATTAAAAAAGAGCAGACGCTCGAGCGTAAGAGTGTGGCTAAAAACCAAAATGCGATTGCCAACGCCGGCGGCGACGCGTCTGAAAAGCCGCAGCCGGTTAAAAAGGGCCAGAAGATCGGCCGCAACGATCCCTGTCCGTGCGGCAAGAAGCGCCCGAACGGCCTGCCGATGAAATATAAGGACTGCTGCGGCAGGGACGCGTAACAATGGCGTTTACGGAGCAGGCTTCCGGCCAGCTTATAACGATGGCGTCGTCACAGCTTAGCATACCCCACGCGTTTACAACGCGGCTGGGCGGCGTCAGCCAAGGTATTTATAGTTCCCTCAATCTCGGATTATACGACGAAGACGATCCGTCGGCCGTCCGGCAAAACTATATTCGGCTCGGCTCGGCGCTCGGATTCGACCCCGATGCGCTCGTCCGCTCGTGTCAGGTACACGGCGACACCGTTTTGCGCGTGACGTCGCGCGACTGTCGTCCGCTCGATAAACGCGTCCCGTACGAGGCCGACGGATTAATCACCGACGAGCCCGGCGTCCCGCTGATGATCTACTCGGCCGATTGCGTGCCGATACTGCTGTACGACCCCGTCCGTGGTGCGATCGGTGCCGTTCACGCCGGCTGGCGCGGCACGTGCCTGGATATTGTCGGGAAAGCCGTCAAACAAATGACGGCGGCATACGGCAGCGCACCAGAAAACCTGCGCGCCGCGATCGGCCCGTGCATTTCAGGGTGCTGCTTTGAAACGCGCGACGACGTTAAGGACGCCGTTACCGAGCTGCTCGGCAGCGAGGCGCCACTGTTTATCGAGCCGCGCGCCGATAAATTCCTAATTGACCTCAAGGGCGTCAACGCCCGTCTGCTCCGGCGTGCCGGCGTGCTGTCTGAACACATTGACGTATCGGACGAATGCACATCATGCCGACACGATAAATATTGGTCGCACCGCTTCACAACGGGGCGGCGCGGCAATCAGGCCGCCGTCATATTAATGAAAGGAACCTGTCAGTGAACCGCACGATTCTCAAGCGCGCCGCCGCGATGATGACTGTCGCCGCCGTTTGCTTGCTCACCGCATGTACCCAGCCGGCACCGATCACGTCGCCCGATGTCCCGGTTGACGTGACGCCCTCACCGTCAGCGATCGCTTACAGCTCGTCAGACGGTAAGTTTACCGTTCGGTACAACGCGGACTATTCATTCAACCCCATCACCGGTACGAATCCCGACAACATGTCGTTCTCGCCTCTGATTTATGAAAGCCTTTTCACGCTGGACGCTGCGCTTACGCCGCAGCCGGTGCTGTGCGAAACCTATACCACCGACAACGGCATCGACTATACGTTCACGCTCAAATCCGGCGTTGCCATGACAGACGGCTCAACACTCAACGCCACCGACGTCAAATATTCGTTGACGCAGGCGATGTTGACCGGCCGCTTTACGAGCCGGCTTAAAGGCATCGCCGAGATCACCGTGATCGATCCTCTTACCCTGAGCATCACGCTCAGCGCACCTAATTACAGGCTGCCAACGATTTTAGACATTCCGATCATTAAAAATGGTTCGATCGACTTCAACCACCCGACGGGTTGCGGTCCGTATTACTACGCCGGTGACGGCTCCCCGCGTCTTGTCGCCTTTACAAATTACCGCGACTATGATGCGCTGCCGGTGCGCACAATCTACTTAAAGGAATGCACAAACCAGGATCTGTCGGTTGAGTTTTCCTCAGAGTCTATCGACTTGTTCTGGGACGATCCGGCCGATTCATCGGAGATCAATATCCTCAGTGACCACGAGGTCCGCTACTACGACACAACGATTTTGCAGTTTGTCGGCTTTAACGCGCAAAATTCCGTTTTGTCGAACCCCGATATGCGCCGTGCACTCGGCCTGATGATCGACCGTGCAAAAATCGTCCAGTCGGTCTACACGGTGCATGCCGACCCGACGCCGCTCGTTTTGAGCACGAATTACGCGCTGTATGATCCCGCCTGGGCACCCGTCGTCACCGACCGGCTTACCGAAATATCGGTGATCTTCGATCAGCTCAATCTTGACGATAACGATCGCGACGGTTTTTTGGAATATATCGACGACAACTATGATTACATTCCCTTCACGCTTGATTTTATCGTTAACGGCGACAACGACTACAAAGTTGCGGCCGCCGAACAGATTGCCACAGCCATGAAGGCCGTCGGCATAAATGTCAATGTAAGCGCCTTGTCCTGGTCGGCGTATCTGCAAGCACTTGAAAACGGCAACTTCGACCTGTACTACGCCGACGTCGCTCTCCCTGCCGACTACGATTTATCCGAGCTGCTTGCTGTCGGCGGCGACATCGACTACGGCCACGTCGGATCTGATTCGTACGCCGAACTGATCGGCGATTTTCTCTCTGCGTCTGACGACGACACGGAATCTGCCGCTGCTGAAGCGCTATGCGCTTACATTTACGAGCACGCACCGATTGTGCCGGTGCTCTATCGCGAATACGCGGTGCATACAAACAGAAACACCGTCATCGGCCTGTCGCCGACAGTATCGAACATTTTTTACGGCCTGCTCGACTGGTCGGTCAACCTTACATGACAGTGAAGGGACTATCGAATGCGAGTTTACAGATGCTTTACGGAAAAACGCGCCGGCTTTGATGTCGAGGCCGAAGCGCTCCTGCACGACCTGCGCACCTTTCTCGGCGTTACACGCCTGGAGCGCCTGCGCCTTTTCAACCGATACGACACCGAGGGTATCAGCGACGATATTTATATCCAAGCCCGGGACAGCGTTTTTTCCGAGCCGCAAGTTGACGCGTGCTTCGACGAAGCGCTGCCCGAATTTGACGATCCGCACTGGATTCTAGGCGTCGAGGCGCTGCCCGGACAGTTTGATCAGCGCGCCGATTCCTGCGCGCAGTGCATCCAGATGTTCACCTGCGCCGAGCGTCCCGACGTGCGCGCGGCGCAGATTTTCGTCTTTTTCGGCGCGCTGACGCCGTCGGATCATCAGCGTTTGACCGAGTATCTCATCAACCCCGTCGAGACGCGGAAGGCGATGCTCGACAAGCCCGAAACGCTCCACCGCGAATCGGTGACACCCAAGGCCGTCGCCGCCGTCGGCGGCTTCATCACGGCAGACGAAACCGGCCTTCGGCAAGTTCACGACGATTTCGCCCTGGCGATGGACATGGACGATCTGCGCTTCATGCAGGCATACTTCCGCGATACGGAAAAGCGCGATCCGACTGAAACAGAAGTGCGCCTGATCGACACCTACTGGTCCGATCACTGCCGCCATACTACGTTTTCCACACATCTCGACACGGTCACCATCGCCGACGAGAACGTCCGCCGCGCTTATGATTTGTATCTTAGCGCGCGGGAGGAAGTCTACGGCGACGCCGCTAAGACGCGGCCGCAGACGCTCATGGACATTGCCACCATCGCTGCCAAGGCGCTGCGCAAGCGCGGCATGCTTAAAAACATCGACATTTCCGAGGAAGTCAACGCCTGCTCCATCCATGTCGACGCCGACGTGAACGGGCAAACGGAAGACTGGCTCTTAATGTTTAAAAACGAGACACACAATCACCCGACGGAGATCGAGCCGTTCGGCGGCGCGGCGACGTGTGTCGGCGGCGCGATCCGCGATCCGCTTTCCGGTCGGGCGTACGTGTATCAAGCCATGCGCGTCACCGGCGCGGGCGATCCGCGCGTGCCGCTTGCCGACACGCTGCCGGGTAAGCTGCCGCAGCGCAAGCTAACCGTCACGGCGGCGCAGGGTTATTCGTCCTACGGCAACCAGATCGGCCTTGCAACCGGGCTTGTACATGAATTCTACCACCCCGGCTACATCGCCAAGCGTATGGAAATCGGCGCCGTTGTCGGCGCTGTTCGTGCGGATAATATTCAGCGTACCCGTCCCGAGCCGGGTGATCAGATCATCCTGCTCGGCGGCCGGACTGGCCGCGACGGCATCGGCGGCGCGACCGGCTCGTCGAAGACGCACAACCAAAAATCACTTGAGACAATGGCGTCCGAGGTGCAAAAGGGCAACGCACCAGAAGAACGCAAAATTCAGCGGCTGTTCCTTGACCCGGACGTTACGCGCATGATCAAGCGCTGTAACGACTTTGGCGCGGGCGGCGTGTCTGTCGCGATCGGCGAACTGGCCGACGGACTGGATATTGATCTGGGTCGCGTACGAAAAAAATATGCGGGTCTGGGCGCGACAGAGATCGCCATCTCCGAGTCGCAGGAGCGCATGGCTGTCGTTGTTGCAAAGGCAGATGTAGACGCGTTTATTCAAAAAGCATCCGGTGAAAATCTCGAGGCGTACGTCGTCGCCGAGGTCACAGACCATAATCGCATGCTCATGCGTCACGAGGGTGTGACCGTCGCCGATCTCAGCCGCGATTTTCTCAATTCCAACGGCGCAGAAAAGCACATCGACGCTGCCGTTTCAACGCAGCTGGACGCAGCCGACATGGCCTTACCGCCGTCGCTCGGCGACGGTTTACGCGCGCTCGCAGGCGACCTGCGCTGGTGCTCGCAGCGCGGGCTGATCGAACGGTTTGACAGCTCCATCGGCGCCGCCAGCGTGCTGCTGCCGTTCGGCGGTAAATATCAGAAGACGCCGACGCAGGCGATGGCAGCGCTGCTGCCCGTCCAAAGCGGCGAGACGACGACGTGCTCTGTCATGGCATTCGGGTTCGACCCGTATTTGTCTCAACGCAGCCCGTATCTGGGCGCAAAAACGGCTGTTTTGTCGTCGGTCAGCAAGCTCGTCGCTGCCGGGTGCGATCCCGACGCAGTCTATTTGTCGTTCCAGGAGTACTTTGAGCGGCTTCGGCGCGAGCCGGAGCGCTGGGGCAAGCCGCTCGGCGCGCTGCTTGGCGCACTTGAGGCGCAGCTTGGGCTCGGGCTCGGCGCCATCGGCGGCAAGGACAGCATGTCCGGCTCGTTTAACGAGCTCGACGTGCCGCCATCTCTGATTTCCTTCGCCGTCGCGCCGTGCGACGCGCGTAAAATCGTCACACCGGAATTCAAGCAGGCCGGCAACGCCGTCGTTTTACTTGACGCAGGTTCGTCACCCGAAGAGGCCAAGCGCGCGTGGTCGGCTTTTCATCGTCACGTGCACGACGGCGCCATCGTTTCGGCGTGGTCGGTGACGGACGGCGGCGTCGCGGAGGGTCTGTTTAAAATGACGCTCGGCAACCGTCTGGGCTTTAAATGCGACAGTCGCGTCGGGCTTGATACGCTGTTTGCCGCACCTGTCGGTTCGATTATCGCGGAGATCGCCCGGCCTGTACCGGACGCGAGGCCGCTCGGCGTCATAACGGACGATTACACGTTCACCGCTGGCGGCGAAACAGTTTCTATCGCCGACGTTGAAGCCGTCTGGGCGTCCGCACTCGCAGACGTTTTCCCGACAGACGCGCCGGTTGACGGCAACGCGGAAGCACTCAGCTATACGGCGTCGGCGCCGATTATAGCAACGCAGAAATTTGCAAAGCCACGCGCGCTGATCACCGCATTTCCCGGCACAAACTGCGAGCTCGACACGGCTAGGGCCGTCACCGCGGCCGGCGGCGTGCCGGACATTAAGCTGATTCGTAATCTCACGCCCGACTTTTTAGAGCAGTCGGTCGAGACTGTTGAGGCCGCAATCAATAACAGCCAGATCATCGTTTTACCCGGTGGCTTTTCCGGCGGCGACGAGCCGGACGGCTCGGCCAAGTTTATCACCGCCTTCTTCCGAAACCCGCGCATCACCGACGCCGTGCACGCGCTGCTGGCACGCGGCGGGCTGATGCTCGGCATCTGCAACGGCTTTCAGGCGCTCGTCAAGCTCGGGCTGGTCCCGTTCGGCGAAATTCGGCCGGCAGATGCCGAAAGCCCGACGCTGACGTTTAATCCAATCGGGCGCCATCAGGCCAAATACGTGCATACGCGCGTCGCGTCAACGCTGTCACCATGGCTGAACCTGACAAACATCGGCGACGTGCATACGCTTCCTGTCTCGCACGGGGAAGGCCGCTTCGTCGCGCCGGACGGCGTGCTGCACCGGCTTGCCAATGCCGGTCAAATCGCCACGCAGTACTGCGATCCCGCCGGCCATGTTTCGATGGACATCTCCGTTAATCCAAACGGATCTATGCTTGCCATAGAGGGTATTACTAGCCCCGACGGGCGTGTGTATGGTAAAATGGCACATACAGAACGATACGGTACGCTTGTCGGTACGAACATTGTCGGCGAGAAGCTCCAGCCGATTTTCAACAGCGGCATACATTACTTTAAGTAAAAATGCGACTTGGGCTAAATTATCGAGCTGTTATTACGATAAAAGCAAATATAGCGGCCGTTTCGGCCGGTCGGGAGGCGCACCATGACAGACAGAAACCTTATCGATAACGCTAAGCAGGCTGTGTTGAGCTCTTACGCCCCGTACTCGCGGTTTCCCGTCGGCGCGGCGCTGGAGTGTGAAGACGGGACGGTGTTTACCGGCAGTAAGATCGAAAATGCCGCGCTTGAATGCACGTTATGCGCCGAACGCGCCGCCGTCTCCGCCGCCGTGAGCGCCGGGCACCGCAGTTTTAAGCGCATCGCCATCTACGCCGAATCGAGCAGCTACTGCTTCCCGTGCGGCACCTGCCGTCAGGTGCTTTGGGAATTCTCACCACGCGTCGAGGTCCTGTGCGCCCGCGCCGACGGCCGGTACGTCAGCTATCCGCTGACGGCATTATTGCCGGAAGCGTTCGGGCGGGAGTCGATGGACTGACTCAGCTCGCGTAAATTTGTCACAATATTGTAATAAATACCGCTTTACACTGCACGATAATTTGTTATAATGAAAACATCAAAGGAATTTCTAGGGAGGGAGGATCGCATATGGACGGATACACGCGCAAATTTGACGTCGTCAGCAGCAGAGCTGAAACACGCGAAATCCTCTCGTCGGTCTACGCATCCCTACACGAAAAGGGCTATAACCCTGTCAATCAGATTGTCGGATACATTTTGTCCGAAGACCCAACCTATATCACCAACTATAACAACGCCCGCGCTTTGATTTGTCGTCTAGACCGAGACGAATTAATGCAGGAGCTGGTAAAGTATTACCTCGAAAAATAGCACATTGACCGCTGTTTTAGCATAAAACAAAAACACCTGTCACACGATTTTGTGATAGGTGTTTTTTTGTAACCCAACATGTAGTTATTTTGAGATGTTTTAGACATTTTATATTAATATCACACATGTCGGACAAATTAATTGTATGAAATGACCACTTCAGCCAGATTTATGTTGACACCAAAGATACAATGTGTTACAATTTCGTTACAATAATCATCGGAGGAACAATGATGGCCGCAACAGCACAGCAAACGAAACCGGCTTTGGAATACAAGGGTTTTCCGCTAAGACGTAAGGACAATCTTATTTACTACGGCAGCATGGCAGACAAATATATTATCATGCTCCAAATCACCGAGACGAAGAAGGTCAAGGACATGGACGTGGCCTCCAAGGTCGTCGTACAGTTGCAGTTGACCGATCCCAATCTCAAATCCCGCGATCGGGTTGTCAAGAAAACCGAGAAGGACAGCTTATATGCCGCGATTGACGTTGCGGCTGTTTGGCTTGAAAGAGCCCTGAGCTCTAAGTAACCGACTACCAGCAGAGGAGTTTCACGATGAAAGTAGTACGCAGGCTTTTATTGACGCTGATCATCGCGGCCGTTTTGATACCCGCGCAATACATAGTATCCGCCGCAGGCAGTATCGCCTACGGCGCCGCTACCGTCGCCGCATCCGCACTAAACGTGCGCAGCGGCCCCGATACGTCGTATGATGTTGTCGATACGATTCCATACAGTTCGCGCGTCGTTATCCTTGAGAAGACGTCTGCCGACTGGTACTATATCAATTACCGCGGCACGACGGGCTACATCGCCTGCATGTACCTGACAGACGTACTCACCGCCGAGAATTTCGATGCGGCCGGCAAGCTCAACGCCGACGATGTCATCGTCCGCGACGGTCCGTCAACGTCCGAGCCAATGCTGTCCACCTGCTCAACCGGTGAAACGGTTGATATCATCGGGATCAACAACGGCTGGTACAAAGTCGTCACCGACGGCATCACCGGTTACATACGCTCTGATTTCATCGACATCTATAACGACGGTACGTCTGATGTATACCTTCAGGAAACAGCCGTTTTGTCTGCGGAAACAAGCCTGCGCGATCAAATCGCAACGTACGTTCAGCAGTTTGTTGGTTACCCGTACGTCTACGGCGGTGAGACGCCGTCCGGCGGCTTTGACTGCTCTGGGCTCGTCCAATACGTTTACCGTCAGTTTGACATTGACATCATGCGCACGGCGCGCGCGCAATACGCCAACGACGGCACGAAGGTTTCAAAAGCGGATCTGCAGCCGGGCGATCTTGTGTTCTTTTCTTCCAACGGCGGTTACTCGATTACGCACGTTGGTATGTACATAGGCAACGGACAGTTCTGCCACGCTTCGACCCCGCGGGTTGGCGTTATCATCTCAGACCTCAACAGCGCCTACTACACCAGCGTCTGGTACGGCGCGGTATCCATCGTCTAATCGAATCATCAACAAGTAAAACAAAGCGGCGCATCCAACAGGATGCGCCGCTTTTTATTTGTGAAGCTTAGACTTTTTCTGTGATCTTCTCGATGAATGTCACGATCTCGCCGACCGTCTTGTACGAGTAGACCGCCTCGTCTGTAATAACGATCCCGAACTCTTCTTCGATCATCATGATCAGCTCGACGAGGTCAAGTGAGTCTGCGCCGAGATCGGCCATAATATCCGTATCGCTGGTGATCTTGTCTTTGTCCAATTCGAACTGCGCTGCGAGCAGCTCCTGCACTTTTTCGAAAACCATGCGTTATCTCCCTCTAAATAGATCTATCGCCATTCACGATACGTCGGCGAAGTGCTTCCCGCGCCGCCATCGGACGACGATCCACCAGATCGCTCGTATGAGACGACAACGCGCCGGCTCGGCTCACTGCCGACCGAATACGTAGTGATGTTTTCAAAATCCTGAAGCGCCGTATGGATGATGTGGCGCTCATAAGAGTTCATCGGCTCGAGCGTCATGTTGCGGCGGTACTTAGCCACCTTACCGGCCACTTTCTGCGCCAGGTGCTCCAGGGCTTCGTTACGCCGTGCTCTATAGTTTTCAGTATCAATACTGACCCGCACACGATCCGAAGATCCACGGTTAACGACATAGTTCGTTAAATGCTGGATGGCATCAAGCGTTTCGCCGCGCCGTCCGATCAGCACGCCGGGGTCCTCCCCTGTCAGGTTGACGGAGATGCCGCCACTGCCTTGGTCGATCGTTGGCGACGCCTCAACGCCCATGCGTACAAAAAGTCCCTCTAAAAAGCTCTCGACACGCTCAGCGGTCGACTGTGTGCTTTCGTATGTGACGCGAACGACAGCCGGTGTGCTCTTCAGGCCAAGAAAACCGGCCTTTGCACGTTCAACGACCTCGACGGAAACCTCGTCTCGCGTCATTGCAAGCTGCTCGAGCGCTGCTTCGATGGCCTCGTCTTCTGTGCGTCCGCTTACCTCGATTGACTTGTTCATCCTGTCACCTCATTTTAAGCCAGTACTATGCTTATTCGGTGGGAGACGGACTATTCGTCCTTCCCGCCGTTTTCTTCGTCGTTATCCGGTGCTGCATCAGCATCCGTGTCTATTGCCGCAGCCGTTTCGGCATCGGCATCCTCGTCCTGCTCAGACTCGGACGGCGCGGCCTCACCGCTGTCGTCGCCGCCGAAGCGCTCGGGGTCGTACGCGCGGCCGCGCGCAAACTTGCGCGTCCCGACGCGGCTGTCTTCCTCTGGCTTCTCGGACGGCTCAGGTGCGTTCTTTTTCTCCCATTCGACGGCTTTTTCCTGCTGTTCCAGCCGTTCGAGCTTCTGCTGTTTTTTCTTGGAGGTATTCTTATTGACGGTCGTCGCGTTTTCGAGCTTCTTACGCTCCGTTTCAAGCCGCTTGGCTTCCAGCTCGGCTTCTTTTTCCTGCTGGACACGCGTACGCTCGGCGTCTTCGATCGCCATGACCTTCTTATAATGGCTTGTCAGGATAATATCCTGGATCATTGAGAACAGCGTGCTGAAAATAATGTAAATACCGATGGCCGCCGGCATGCTGAACGCAAACCACACGGAGATGACGGGCATCAGCAGCATCATCGTTTTCGTGGTGCTTTGCTGATTGGCGTCAGGCATGGCGTTCATCTTCATGCTGATCCGCGAGGAGAAGAACGCAACGATACCCGAGACAATCGGAATCAGGAACAGCAAGACGCTTTTCCAGGCGTCCGGTGCGGTCCAGTCGGCCGACCACAGGAAGCTGAACTCCGGCTGGCGCCCGAGATCGATCCCTAAGAAGCTGTAGTCAATGTAGCGGATCTTATCTGTAATCTGCGCTACCTGACTGAATACGTCGGGATTATCGGAAATGTACTGCGCCTGCGAAATCTGCTCATATGCCGGCTTGAGTGTGTTTACCCAGCCGGATTCCGTTACGAGCGGCACGATTTTATCATTCAGTACATCCTTAGCGATGCCCATCATGATGTTAATCGGCTGGCGGATCGCTGAGAACAGCGCAATAATAATCGGGAACGGGATCAGCGACCACAAGCAGCCCGACATCGGGTTGATCTTTTCTTCCTTGTAGAGCTTGCTGACCTCTTCGTTATACTTTTGCTTATTGGCGCCGTGCTTTTTCTCCAGCTCCTTGATCTTGGGCTGAAGGCGGCTGTTGTTCATCATGCTGCGCTTGGATTTCATCTGGAACGGCAGCAGAACAACCTTAACGAGCAGCGCAAATAAAATGACGGCCAGACCGTAGTTTGTAACTATCTCGTACAGGCGCATAAGCACCCAGCCGAACGGCTGTGCAATAAAATCAAACAAGGCTATCAAATCTCCGTTCTTGTAATGCGTACGTTGAAACAATCTTTACTGCTCGGATTGCGAGCACAGTTAACGCCGAACAAGGCGCTTCGGTACAACGGCATTTTTCTTCTATAAAAGGTGTTAACCCCGGACCTTAAGTATTACGGCACGGGGTCATAGCCGCCCTTGTGAAACGGATGGCACTTCAAAAAACGTTTGAGCCCCATCCATGCGCCTTTTAAAGCGCCGTATTTTTCAACCGCCTCAAGTGCGTATGCCGAACATGTCGGTATAAATCGGCAGCTTGGTTTGGTCATCGGCGATATGTTTTTTCGATAAAACTTGATCAGTGCGATCAGTATTTTTTTCATGATAATTTTCTGGTCAGACCGAGCTTTCGGCACAGCTTCATAAAGTCGGCCTCGAGCGTATCGTAGCGCGCGGCGACACTTCTGGCACGGGCGACGACGACGAGGTCAATTCCCGGCCGGAGCTCCTGCTCATGCAGCCGATAGATCTCACGGTACCGCCGCCGAACCTTGTTGCGTGTAACGGCCTTGCCGATTTTCGAGCCGACCGTAATGCCCAGCTTGTTACGAGCGCTTCTGTTTTTACGCCAGTAGATAACAGCGTACGGTGAGTGCGCGTTTTTACCCTTGGCATACAGACGGCGAAACTCATAATTGTTTTTTAGCGATGTGGAAAACTTCAAACGGCTCACTCCTGTGTCAAGGCGGTATGGGACGGCGCCCGTCACCTCAAACAGCCATAGGGCGGATGAACCGCCCTAAAATACCAGTTTTTACGCCGTCTTGGTCATTACGCTGAAAGCTGAGCTCTGCCCTTCGCGCGGCGACGGGCGAGAACCTTACGGCCGTTTTTTGTGCTCATTCTTTTACGAAATCCGTGCTCTTTCGAGCGGTGACGTTTTTTAGGCTGAAATGTTCTAAGCATCGTGGCACCTCCTTCAATGAAACGGCATCGCAGCGGCGCGAATCGCCTGCTTGTCCGCTTGACCGCATACAAAATGCCGCCGGACAACTCCGATGCGGAAGCTCATTATATAATAGACTAAGCGGGCGTGTCAACTGTAAATGGTGATCATACCGATCCTTTTAAGGCTTTTTTCGGGCGCGACGTCTCGCACGGCACACTCACTTGGCATTTGCCGCAGCCGTAACGCAACCGGCGGCTTTGCCCGCGCAGCGGCACACGGACGACGGGCCCTTGGAATTCCTTGCACAAATCATGCGATTTCGCCGTCTCCAGCTGCGCGCAGCGGTCGATCGCGTTGATCGGGCAGTTGACCGCGCATTTACCGCACTTAATGCAGTATTCATATGTATCCGTATAGTCGCGCGGCATCGGCGCAAGTTCGAGATCGGTCACGACGCTGCCGAAGCGCCCGGCGACGCCTTTTTCCGTAATCAGCCCGGCCGACATGCCGAACGTGCCTAAGCCGCAGATGAACGCTGTATGGCGCTCCGACCAGTTTGTCGAATAGTTCGGGATGTCTTCAATCAGCCGCTTATCGATCGACGGCGCGACAGCGCGGTAGCCCATCTCCTTAAGCCGCTGGCAAAAGTGTCGGCAGAAGATATCGTTCATCATCTGCCCCTCAATGCGCGCATGCAGCCATTCGTCGCACGGCCAGCCCATATCCCAAGCGTTTTGCGTTCGGATACGCTCCGAAATCGGGAAAAAGAACGAAATGACGCTTTTTGCCCCCGGCACCCACTCGTCCGGATACATGAAGGTTTCGCTTAATACGGACGGATTCTTCAGCCGGGCAAACAGCGGGTCGTTAGCCCGGGCGACGCCGAACAGCGGTTCGTCAAATATACGAAGGCCGACAATATCCGCGCGGACGGCATCCTCCGGTTGGATGAAGTTGCCGTCACTGTGCATTATAAAATCGGTCAGTTCCTGCTTAAGCGCTTCAAAGTCCATGCTTGCCTCCCGCACATTTTTTACGGATTATTTACAGCCTGCCGTGATCTCGAAAGCTGCGCACAATCGAATAGCGCGGCGCCGATATCGGCAGCTTCATCGAAAAGCGCATCATCGGGTGCGGCGTTGCGTCGATCGGCGTACCGTCCTCGCCGGTCATCGCGCCGGCCGTAAACATGACAGGCCGATCGTCCGGTGTTAGGAGCTCCAGCCGGTCGCCGGTCTTTATTTTGTTGCGCTGCGTCAGCTCGGCCGTACCGTCCTCGGCGCACGATTCGACGACGGCAGCAACGTCGCAGTCGGACTCGTACATTTCGGACGCCGACGTCTGCCCCGGGCCGCCTGCGTTAAAGAAAAAACCGGTCGAGTACGCACGGTGGCTGACCTTATCGACTTCCGCAAGCCATACGGGATCGGGCTGCGCGCCGGCCAGCACCGCGTCAAGCACACGGCGGTACGCACTTGTAACCACCGCGGTGTAATAAAACGATTTCTGCCGCCCCTCGATCTTCAAGCTGTCAAGCCCCGCGTCGAGAAGCGCCGGGAGGTGCTCGATCATGCACATGTCGCGTGAGCTGAGAAAAAACGTGCCGCCGTCCTCGGTGAGCTCGATCGGCTCGTCCGGCCGTTTGTCTTCGATGAGCTTATACGTCCACCGGCACGGCTGGGCGCACGCACCCTGATTAGCCCCGCGCCCCGTCATAAAGTCGGATAGCAAGCACCGTCCGGAAAACGCCATGCACATGCTCCCGTGCACAAAAGCCTCAAGCTCGAGCGACGTCGGCGTGTCCCGACGGATCTTTTTGATTTCCTCAAGCGTCAGCTCGCGCGCTAGAATCACGCGTGACGCGCCAAGCTCGTGCAGCAGCCGCGCCGACGCGGCATTGGCGATACCCGTCTGCGTGCTGACGTGGATTTTCAGGTTCGGCGCGTGCTTTCGCGCCAGCGCCAGCGCGCCAAGGTCGGACACGATGACCGCGTCGACGCCGAGCGCCTGAATCTGCTCGAAATACGGCGGCAGCGACGCCATGTCGTCTGGGCGCATCACGGCGTTGGCCGCAACGTAGACCCGCACACCGCGCGCGCGGCACATCGATACGGCCTGCGCCATTTCGTCGGGCGTAAAATTATCTGCTGCGGCACGCATACCGAATTGCGGGGCGGACAGGTACACGGCGTCCGCGCCGTACGTCAGCGCCATGACGAGCCGCTCCATCCCGCCGGCCGGCGCGAGCAGCTCGGGCCGTTTATCCGCCATATTCGTCGCTGTTAACGAACGCAATGAAGGCGTCATAATCTGTAAAGAAGTTATGCTCTTTGTCCTGATTGAGCGCGTAGTAGTAATAATCCGTCTCCGCCGGGTACAGCGCCGCGTTGACCGAAGCGATGCCGGGATTGGCGATCGGCCCGGGCGGCAGCCCCTCGTGCGTGTACGAGTTGTACGGCGTGTCGGCGGCGGTCGAGAACTCTTCGCCCGTCTCGGCAATACCGTAGTAGATCGTCGCATCGATTTGCAGGTACGGGAACTCACTGCTGCTGAGACGGTTATAGATGACGGACGCAATCAGCTCGCGCTCGGCATCCGATCCGGCTTCTTTTTCGATCATCGAGGCGATGGTCATAATCTCACGGAGCGTGTAGCCCATCTGTTCGGCGCGCTCGGCGTCCTCATCGGTTAACTTACTATTGAAGTTGGACAGCATCTTACCCAGTGCGCGCGACGGCGAATCATTAACATAGAAGGTGTACGTATCCGGGAACAAGTAGCCCTCGAGTCGGAACTTGTCGCCGAGCGTCGCGTCGTCTAAGAATGCGTAGTCGAACTCATGGTTGGCCGCGGCATCCCAGAGATCCTCTTCGGAGCTGACGCCGTTGGCGGCGAACAGCTTGATAATCTGCCGGAGCGTGAAGCCCTCCGGAATAACAACATCGACCTCCGTGCGAATCCCGCCGCCCGGCGTCATGCCGGTGACCAACGCTCGGTAGTCATAGTTCTTTTTAAGCTCGTACGTACCGACTTTGATCTTATCCTCGGCGTCCGAGTAATTGGCGTAAAGTCTGAAAAGCACTTTGTACTTGATCAGCTCATTACGGTACAAAATATCGGCGACTTCGTTGACTGTGAAGTCCTCCGGAATTGTTACCTGGATTGTCGTTTCATCCGCGCCGAGCCCGAGCACGTCGGTTGCCGCCAGCCATAACAGTGATGCGAGCAATAAACACACGCAGATGACAAACACGGCGTACAAAACGCCGCCGAGGCAGCCGGTGCGCTTGTCACGGCGCTGTCGGAGCGGTCGGTTTTCGGGCACGTCACGATACTCTTCGTCGAAATCGAAATTGACCTTGAAGTTGTCGGCTTTTTCATCTGCTTCCGACGGCACTGCCGCATCCTCGCCCGTCGGCTCACCAAGTGCGGCGTCGATAAAACGCGCACTGTCGTCATAGTCATTTTGCCCGTCTTGATACGGCGACACGCTGTCGCCAGACGGCCGCTGAGGCTTGCCGGTGATATCCATCAGCTCGTCGGAATAATCGTCACCGAGCAGGTCACGCCAGTATTCTTTATTGTCATCCATGTCGTTCACTCCAGTAGGCTAGCGGCCGGACGTTAAGTCCATAACCGCATAAACATAATCGTTTTCAAGTAACCCCGGCAAGGGGGAGCGCATAGTATATCGCAGACGGTGGCAATTCGTACCGTCATTTCGAAAGACGATACGCCTTATCAAAAATCTGCGCGTGATAAGGAGGATAAAGTACTATCAAGCCGGCGCGCAGCGGCAGAATGGAGTTAAATATGTTCAACTTTGGCAATAATTCCTGTTGCTGGATCATTATCGTCCTGATTATCATTTGTTGCTGCTGCGGCGGCGGCTTCGGCGACAACGCCTGCTGCAATCGCTGACGCGACAACCTACATACGATAAAGCCGGCGCTTAGCCCGGCGAACAAAGATTCAGTCGATTATCCGCTTTACTGCGAGGCTCCTGTAAGGAGTCTCGCCTTTTTTTCCGTGACGACACACCGGACCGGTACGTCGTGCGATTCATGCGGCAGCGCCGGGCGCAGCAGCTTTTCACGCGCCAGACCCGCCGTAAATGCCGACAACCCGGATAAAAACCGATCGTAGTAGCCGCCGCCCCAGCCCAGCCGAAAGCCCTCGTCGTCGTAGGCTAGCGCGGGCACGATGATAAAGTCCAACGCCGATGGCAGGATAACCTGCTCCGAGTTGAGCGGCTCGAGCAGATCAAATCCCGCCGGACATAACTCGTCCCGGCAGCCGATCGCGCGCGCCTCCATGACGCCGCATTTAGCGCACACCGGCAAGGCGACCGTCTTTCCCTGCGCCAGTGCATGGTCAATGATGGCGGACGTATCAATCTCGCGTTTGACGCTGCAGTAAGCAAAAATCGTCGTTGCGCGCTGGTATTCCGGCAGCGCAATCAGGTTTTCAAAGATGCCGGCGTTGCTGTCGGCGATGTACGCATCCGTCAGGTTTCCGATTTCTTCAAGCAGTTCTTCACGCAGCTTCTTTTTCAGTTCATTCATAAAGGCTTATTCTCCGATGCTTGGATAATAGCGGCGATTTCGTCGGCAATCGCCTGCTCGCTGCGCGGCGTGTCGCCGTCGAAGCATTTGACGCGATGCCACCCGTAAAAGCCGGCGGCCTGCTCGCCGCATTCGGCGCATTGTATGAGATAGTCGAGATCGCGCTCATGGATATCGCCCGCGGCACCTGTTTCAGCCGCGCGTTTGGCGATACGCTCGGCGGCCCGCTCGGCGGAGATGTCCATATAAAAGACGATGTCGGGCGCCGGAAGTTCCATCAGCCCGAATTCAAAGTCGTACAGCCACTTGAAAAATGCGTCGCGCTCGCCGCGCGGCAGTTTGGCGCCCTGATGGATCGCGTTGCTTGTTGTGTACCGGTCGGTGAGGACCATCGCCCCCGCCGTATACGCATCGCGCCACTCCTCGGCAAAAGACGCAAAGCGGTCGACGGCAAAAAAGGTCGATGCGGCGTAGGCGTTAACGTCGCCAGGCTTATCACCAAAGTCGCCGCCGAGATACATCTTGATCAGCGCTGACGACGGCTTGCCGTAGCGCGGGAAAGTCAGCGGTAAAAACGGCACGCCGCTTTGTGCCAGACGCTGGCATAGGCGATTATACTGCGTCGACTTGCCGCTGCCGTCGATGCCCTCAATCACGATCAATCTGCCCATTACTGCCTCCTCAGACGCTGTACAAATACCGCCAGCATAAACAGCGGCAGCTTCATCATCCGGCCGATGCGCCGCGGCTGTTTGACGAGCCGGTACAGCCACTCCAGATTCAGCCGACGCCACGACTCCGGCGCGCGCTCAGCCGTGCCGGCAAATACGTCCAGCGAGCCGCCAAGCCCGGCCATCAGGCCGACGTCCAGGCTGTCCGCGTTTTGCGCCATCCAGATCTCCTGCTTCGGCGCGCCGAGGCAGACCATCAAAAAGTCGGGTTTTGCGGCGTTGATGCGCTCGATAACAATCGAATCGTCGCCGACATACCCGTCAGCCGTACCGGCAATGACGAGTCCGGGATATTTTGCCGCCATCGCCGCCGCCGCCACATCTGCGACACCGGGCTTTGCGCCGTACATAAAGACGCTCTTCCCGTCTGCCGCCAGACGTGCAAAAAGCTGCTCGGCAAACTCGATACCGGGTATTCTTTCACGCAGCGGCCGTCCGAGCGTCTTCGCGCCGTAAATGACGCCAATCCCGTCCGGCAGGACAAGCGAAGCCTCTCGGAGGCTTTGTTTAAGCCCGTCGTTTTTACGGCTGAGCCAGACGATTTCTGGATTGGGTGTAACAACGTATTGCCCACGACCATCCGATATAAGCGTCATCGCCTGCTCGACGGCTTCTCCTGCCGTAATATTGTCAAAGCCGACACCCAGCACCTGTGTTCTCATCTGCTTTGCTGCACCCGGCCTTTCATTGTTAACTGTCTGTTGCATACCGCGTTATTTTATCATACGGCAATAACGCTTGTCCAGAAAACAAACACGATACAAACCGACACACTTTGCCGTATCCGCGCGTCATCACGGCGTTTGACAGCGCGAATAACGTATGGTATTTTTTTGTTTAATAGCACAGACTATGGATTGGAGCGCATCATGCCTATTTGGAAAGACACCGCATTCATCCAGCGCTTTCTTACAGAAACGCCGTACCCCGCCGATGCCGACCAGCTGAGCACCATGCTGCACCTGCTTCGGCACAATCCGCGTCCCGTTGAGCCAAAGCCGATCGAAACATTTATCGATCTCGGCGGCGGTGACGGCATCCTAACGCAACTGCTACTCGACGAATACCCGGGCGCCGTCGGTATTATGACCGATTTTTCGCCGCCAATGCTTGACGCTGCGCGCACGCGCCTAGCGCCATACGGCGAGCGCGAACGCCTCGTTGAGGCCGACTTGTCCTCGCCCGACTGGCAGCAGGCCGTATTTCCGGACGGGATTGGCGCTGTCGACGCGATTGTTTCGCGCTACTGTATCCACCATCTGACGCACGAGCGTAAACGCGCGTTGTATGCCGAGATTTTCAGCCGATTGCGCAGCGGCGGCATCTTCATCAACATCGAACACGTCGCCTCCGACTCCGCCTGGGGCGAAGCCCTCCAAAACGAGATGTATATCGAGCACTTGATAGCGCACGAACTCGAGTCAGCGGCGCCGCGCACACCGGCCGAGGTCCGTCAGGCGTATCTGACGCGGCCGGATCAATATGACAACAAGCTGTTGTCGGTGCAGACACAGTGTCAGTGGCTGCGCGAGCTTGGTTTTATAGATGTGGACATCTACTTTAAAAGTCTCGAGCTGGCCGTTTTCGCCGGACGCAAGGACGAATAAAAAAGCGCCCCGCCACTTTTGTGGCGGGGCTTAAAACGCAATCTATCCCTCTATGTCAGGTAGGGGTTCGGGTCCGTAAAAAAATGCTCGTCGATCTCCACGGGCGCGCCATACTTGCCGATCATGACGAATATCTCACGTTCCTCCCCATCCGCCGTCGAGGTACCGAAGCCGCGGCCGACGCTGTACAAATGGTTCCAGTTATCCAGAAAGCACAGCGTATCGCTGCGGAACATGAATTTGTCGCCGAGGATCTTTTCGAGATTCTGCTCGGTCGCGTTGACAAGATAGACACCGTCCTTAATCCGGACGTACTGCGTCGGCTCGTCCGCGCTTGGCATTTGCTTCATCATTTCACGGAACATCTTGGTCGCGTCCGTCGTGGCCGGCGCGGCGGACATGTCCTTGGGATAGCCAATGCGGTACCAGTTGGCACTGTAATAAACGTGGATGGTCGACAGCTCGTGTCCGTACGTCCACTTGACGGCAGTGCCCACGACATCCTCTGTAAAGCCATGACGGCGGCGGTCGGTATGTTCCTTACCGTCCTCTTTAATGTACCCGAACGTATAATGGCTATCGATCAGGTACGGCCAGTACGGGTTTTCTCCGAGCGGACAGCGCAGCAGCGTTACGAGCTGCTGCTCAAGGTCGACGACCCACGTATGGTTTTCACGCGGTACCACGCCGGACAGGCAGTATGTAACGAGATAAATGAGATCATCGCTCTTGCGGCATTCGTACGTGTCGGACTTAAGCGTTATTCCGCCCTTGATGCCCCACTCGACCGTTTCGCCGTCCACGAAATTCAGGACGGCGTCGCCGGTATCCTCGCCGGTATCCATGACAAGCTCAAAGCGTCGTCCGCTCAGCTCGAAGCATTTGGGCGGGCTGTATTGCCCGATCGACAGCGCGGCGGCGCTGGGGCCAAATTTTTCAGCAAGATTCATTAGCTATTCCTCCCATATTTACTTTTTCTTGTGCAAAGTATATAGCAGCGCACCTGCCGCCGTCAATCTCGTTTTACGCGCACCAAAGCCAAAATACAAAAGCCCCGCTTCTTGTAAAGCGGGGCTTTTTTCTGATTTGATTAATAAACGCCGATATCCCGCGCGATCGTATACGCGGCGCTCGTGGCGCTCATGATGTTCTTCGGTACGACGCAGTCGCCGATCTTATGAAATTCCGGCGCGCACGCGCTAAGCGCGTCGGCTTCATCCGTCAGCGGGCTTTGGCCAACGGCGTAGACGACCGTGTCGGCTTCAAGAAGCTGCTTGCCTTCCGGTCCTTCCGTCATCACACCTTTTTCAGAAATCTCGACGGCTTTTGTGTTCAAGTGGATACCGATACTGTACTTTTTAATCTGCACTTCCAGCCCGATCATATGCAGGAAGTTGCCGCCGTCGTTGAGCTCGGGCATCATTTCAATGATGTCCACCTGCCGCCCGAGCTGCGCGAGGTGTATACCCAGCTCGATCCCGACAAGCCCGCCGCCGAGGATCGCCACGCGCTGACCGGCTTTCTCGGGATTATAATAAACTGCTTCCGCGCTGAGCACGTTATTGCCGTCGATGCCGGGCACCGGCGGCTTGACCGGCCGCGCGCCGAGCGCGGCGATGATAACATCGGGCGCGATGGCTTCGGCAAATGCCGGCGTTACGGGCGTATTGAGCCGGATGTCGACGGCCGCCTTGCCGAGCGCGCGAACCTGCCCTTCGATATAATCGTCAAGCTTTTTCTTAAACGATACGTTCTCCTCACAGCGCAGCGTGCCGCCGAGGCGATCCGTCTTCTCGCACAGGATGACGTGATGCCCCCGGTCGGCGGCCGTCAGCGCCGCCTGCATACCGCCGATACCGCCGCCGGCGATGAGCACGGTCTTTTTATCGCGGACGGGCAGCGCGTAACGGCATTCAAGCTCGCGGCTCGTCTCCGGATTGATCGCGCAGTAAAAATGCCCTTGCGCAATCAGCGTTGAGAAGCAGGCCAGGCACCGCAGGCATTTTTTGATTTCGTCCGTGCGACCTGTCCGTGCCTTGTTCGGCAGATCCGGCTCCGCAATCAGTCCGCGGGCGATTTCGACGACGTCGGCGCGGCCGGAGGCGATGATCTCCTCCATCAGCTCCGGGTCGCTCAGCGCGCCGACCGTCGCAACCGGCGCTTTGACATGCTTCTTAATCTCGGCGGCGTATTTTACGTTGACGCCGTCTTCCAAAAACATACTCGGGTGCGTCACCGTGAACACCTCGCGCACCTCATGGCTGCCGGCAGACACGTGTATGAGATCCACATGCCCGTCGAGCATTTTGGCGATGGCGATGCCCTCGTCGAGCCCGTAACCGGCGGCGTGCGCTTCCGAGCCGGAGATGCGCATCTCTACGGGGAAGTTCCGGCCGCATTTTTGATGGATCGCGTCGGCGATCATAATGGCCAGGCGCGCCCGGTTTTCGACGCTGCCGCCCCATTTATCTGTACGTGTGTTCACAAACGGTGATAAAAACTGCGACAGCAGCCATCCGTGTCCGGCGTGGACGGTGACCATCCCAAAGCCGCACTGCTTGGCAAACAGCGCGCCGTTCGCGAACGCCTCAATCGTGTGCTCGATGATCTCTTCCGTCATCGGCAGGATGCGCCGTCCGTCCAGCTCACACTCGACCGGACCGTACGCGATGCCCTTTGACGCCGCGCCCTTGAAGGACAAGTTGCGGTTGGCGTACATACCCGCGTGCTGCAACTCCGCCGATGCAACCGCGCCGCGTCGGATGATGCCGTTCGTCAGGCGGCACAGTGTCTGGTTGGCCAGCGGATCGTCCAGCACGATATGATGCGGCCCGCCGCGGCCGATCTTGTCGTCGACAATGCACTCGCCGACCGTAACGGCCGCCGCACCGCCAATTGCTTTGCGCTCGTAGTACGCGGCCACGTCCGGCGTCGAGTACCCCTCTGGCGTCAGCGCTTGATGGCCCGTCGGCGAGGAGAAGATCCTGTTTTTAAAAGTCGTGCCGGCAATTTTTATCGGCTTGAATAAGTTCGGGTACTGAATAATACTCATACGGTGTGTCGCGCGGATTGCCCGCGCTCTCCCTTCGCACAGTGTTGTCCTACTCTTAATTATACGGAGCACCAGTAGTGCTTGTCAAAAGAAGATATGCCGGAATTTGTATGCTGTTTTCATACAAGCATACAATACGCGATAGAGCCTGACGCAAAAAACCCGCCGTAAACGGCGGGTTTTTACGTTTGGCTCTATCCGAGGTTAATTATACCGGACGTATAATCGTCTCATTTGGCTGCGCGCTAGTGGATGATGACGTTAATCCCGAGTGCCTCGAGCTGCTCTTTACGCGCCTGCATCAGTTCATCGGACGGCGGCTTGGCCTCCAGAATCGGCTTGGTGTTTCCGAGCCTCTCCCACTTAACAGTCCCGAGATTATGATACGGCAGCAACTGCACGACCTCGACGGCGTCGCCAAGTTCTTTGATGTAGTTCCCGTACGCCTCAAAATCCTGGACGGAATCGTTGAACATCGGGATGACGGGGATGCGAATCTGGAACTTTCCACCGGCCGCCGCGATCTTTTTCCCGTTTTCTAAAATCAGCTCATTCGGCACGCCGACGGTCTGCTTGTGTTTCTGGCTGTCCATCTGTTTCAGGTCGTACAGGAATAAATCTGTGTACGGCAGGATTTTTTCGAACCACTTCCAGTCGGCAAAGCCTGTCGTATCGACAGCGGTGTGGACGCCCTCTTCTTTGCAGGCCTTGAGGATCTCCAACAGAAATTCCGGTTGGCACAGGCACTCACCGCCCGACACGGTCACGCCGCCGCCGGATTTTTCAAAAAACGGCTTGTCCCGTCGGACGCGCTGCATAATCTCCTCGAGCGTATAGTCCGTGCCACACATGTACAGCGCCTTCGACGTGCATACTTCCGCGCATTTACCGCAGTTGTCGCACTTCGAGCGGTCGACGGTCACCAGCGTGATCTCCTCGTCGCCGGTCGGTGCTTTTTTCTTTTTACCGGGTGTGATTGCGCCTTGCGGGCAAACATCCAGGCATTTACCGCATTTTTCGATGCCGACGCATTTGATCTCCATCCAGTTGAGCTCCGTCGGGAACGCCTGCGATTCGGGACTGTGGCACCACGGGCAGCGTAACGGACAGCCTTTCATAAAGAGCGTCAAGCGGATACCTGGTCCGTCGTGAACGGAAAACCCTTGGATATCGTAAAATTTGCCGGTCAGATTTGTCTTTTCCATAGTCGTCTCCATTTGTTGTTCTGGCAGGTATTTGTCTACTCTCTATTGTAGCGGAAAAGAGATACGTAGTAAAGTACCTATTTTTGTCGGCCGCATTCTTCTCCTGAACGGCGCTTGACCGCCTCTCGCCGATCATGATAACCTATTCCAAAAAAGGAGATACAGCCATGCCGTTTCATGTTGATGACGCAGGCATCACGCTCGGCGATGTACGCGCTCGGATTGAAGCTACCGACCTTGTCCCGAGCCGCGCTGTCCTGATGGATGATCTGGACCGCCATTACGCGCAGTTAACGTCGGCTGGCATCCACACGCTCGCCGATTTTCGCCAAAATGTCAAGACGCCTAAAAAGATCGCCGCCCTGGCGGAAAAATCCGGCATCGCTGCTGACTATCTGACGCTCCTTCGCCGCGAGGTCGAGGGCTGGTTCCCGAAACCGGCACCGCTGTCCGGCTTTACGTGGTTTGAGCCGGGTAACCTCATCGCACTGATTGACAAGGGCTTCAAAACGACCCGGCAGCTATATGACGCCGTTGAACAGCGCGGCCGCGCTTATGTTTTTAATGACGCGGACGTCGGCTTTGCCGATACGCTCCTCGCACAAGCCGACCTGACGCGCATCCAGTGGGTCAGCCCGCTGACGGCGCGACTACTCTTTGAGGCAGGTTATACGTCGCCCGCCGCCGTTGCCGCCGCCAACGCCGAGACGCTTTGCTCAAGGCTTGAGACGATCAACAACGAAAACACTTATTTTAAAGGTAAAATCGGCTTGCGCGACATACACCGACTCGTCGCTGCCGCATCGTACGTATGATATTGTAAAAGAGCCCCGCCGATTGGCGGGGCTCTTTTTATGCCTGCATAAACGCGCGCAAGCTGTTTACGGTGATTTTCTCGATAAATGTCACGAGCTGCGTAGGGCTTTCTTCCATGCCGCGTTGCACCCAGTCCTCGATAATCGCCACGCATCCATTGGCGAAGAAGACGTACAGCATCTCCAGCTGTTTCGGCTCGGCCGACGGTAAAAAGCGCCGCCATTCGTCGATGCTCTTATCGTGGGCGATAAACATGATGCGCCGTAAAAACGCCTTGTCGCCGAACTGACTGAACAGCACGCCGCACAGCTCGCTGTTTTCGACAATCGTCTCGAAAATCTCCGTGAGCAGCTGCGTGATCGCTTCGCTTGTCAGCGACGTTTCAACGGCGCCGAGTATTTCATCAAACAGCTCGTCCTCAATCTGCCGGAGCAGATCGTACGGGTCGTTGTAATGCGCGTAAAACGTACCGCGATTGATGTCGGCCGTCTCACACAGCTGCTTGACGGTGATTTTATCGATCGGACGGCTGCGCATCAGCTCTAAAAGGCTCTGCTTGAGCGCCGCTTTTGTATACTGCACGCGTCGGTCTGTTTTGTCTGCCATGACTGCTTCTACCTCCTGTTCACAAAAGGTTTACAACTGCCCGGCCAAATATCGGACACACACACGCCGTGTGTTCAGCATCCGTCAAATACGCCGGATGTGGTCATTGATATCATACACAGTGTTAGTATAATAAAATTATGACCGTTATTCAACACCCTGTTCAAAAGGAGGCTTTTATGCCAGTTAAATACCTCGTGACGGGCGCCGCCGGCCATCTCGGCAAAGCCGTTGTAACCGACCTGCTCCAGTGCGGGATGGACGACATCCGTGTGCTCGTTATGCCGGACGACCCCGAAGCCGCCGACTTACCCGGCACCGTCGAAAAGCTGGAGGGTGACATTTTAGATAAAGAAACGCTCCAACGCTTTTTCACCGCACCAAACGACACCGAGCTCGTCGTTTTACACTGCGCGGGCATCGTCAGCACCTCGATGAAACCGTCGAAAAAGCTGTATGAGGTCAATGTCACCGGCACGAAAAACATCGTGGATGCCTGCGTCGAGCGCAGCGTCAAGAAGCTCGTTTACGTCAGCTCGATCCATGCGATGCCGACGCTACCTCGCGGTCAGATGATGCGCGAAATTGAGCGATTCGACCCCGCACGCGTCATCGGCCCGTACGCCAAGACGAAAGCGGAGGCGACGACGTATGTCCGCGCCGCCGCCGAAAACGGGTTGGACGCATCGATCGTTTACCCATGCGGCATCATCGGTCCGTACGATCAAGGACGCGGCAACCTCACACAAATGATCATCGAATTTTGCACAGGTCGGCTGCCCGTCGGGCTGAAAAGCCGCTTTGACTTCGTCGACGTGCGCGACGTCGCCGCAGGCATCGTCTCGGCTGCGCACCGCGGCGGGCGCGGCGAGGGGTACATCCTCGGCAACCGCCAGATTTCGATCCCGGAAATGTTTGAGCTTTTGCACCGCGAAACCGGACGTAAGCGCACGCGCTTTTTCGCGCCCATGTGGCTGGCAAAAGCCGGTCTGCCTTTCGCGCTGCTTGCTTACCGCCTGCGGCGACGCCGTCCGCTGTTTTGCTCGTACTCACTGCATACGCTCTCCTGCAATTCATTGTATTCGCACGACAAAGCCGCGCGCGAGCTCGGCTACCGCCCGCGCCCGTTTGAGGAAACAATCCGCGATACCGTCGCGTGGCTCAAAGGCAAAGGGCGGATATAACCCAATAGTAAAGCCCCGCAGTGATCACTGCGGGGCTTTTTGCCGGATAATCAGTTGAAGTATGCCAGAATATCGGCGGCTGATGTATCGCCCATAGCTGTTACGGTAACGCCGATCAAATAGTCGTCCTGCAGCCGATAATAGCTATCGGACGTAAATCCATAGCTTTTCTCAGCCATCGAAATGCCTTTATAGGAATTGCCGGCTATATCGGCGCTTATTGTTGATACAAATTCATAATCAAATGATGCAATCTGCTCCATTTGCATTTTTACAGCCTCAATATATTGGTCGATGGTCGCGTCTGTTCCGCCGGGCGTCATTTTCAGATTTTCATAAACCACCACAACATTAGCACCGGTTGTCTCATTGATCGCCATCATGTCGTAAACTGTGGTCAGCTGCGCAGCCTCCAGCAGCCAACGATCTTCATCGGCCAATAAGTCGTTGTCGACGCCCATCAGATCCGCCAATTGCTCATCGGAATAATATGTCCAGCCATCCGGCAGCTCAAAACGCAGCGCCACATCCTCATTTGTATAGACATTCCCATCCCACGTACCGCGCGCCATCACGCCATCATCGGGTGACGGTAACGTCGATGGGGACGGTGACGGTGACGGGGATGGCGTCGGCGTCGGCGTCGGGGATGGCGATGGCGACATCGTTGTGGACGGGGACAAGGACGGCGACGGCGAAACGTCCGCCACCGGTTTGCAGGCCGTGAGCAGCGCGCCGATCAGGGCGAGCGCCGTAAAAAGCATCAAATATTTTTTAATCAAACTATTCACCTCGTCATTATTATGCGCATCTATTGTGCGTTCATTTTTACTTAATATAAGAGAAATCCTGCCATCTGGCAGGATTTCTCTTATATATTTTTCTATTTATGGGTTATTTGTCTAATAATTTCACTTTGTCTCGGCGCGCGCTTTCATCACACGCGCGAATACGCTGTCGGCATGGTAGCCGGTATGCGTTGCCGCCGACGCGATTTCGCCCCGCGAAGGCGCCGTAAACGCGCTTTGCGTGCCGCCGATCGTCTCCAGTAGCGACGTAAGCGCCGCTTGATTATCCGCCGGTGTTGCCAGCGCACATTCGAAATGCTGCGTGTTACCATACGCATTGATAAACGTGCCGGTGTTTTCAGCGACGGCATTCATCGGGATAACCACATCGGCAAGCGCCGCCGTCTCGGTCATATACTTGTCGAACACGACGGTGAAGCTCGCGTTTTGGATGAGCGCCGCAGCTTTGGCGTTGCCGCAGCCAACCGGATCTTCGCCGAACAGCAGAACGCTCGTTGCCGAAACATCAGCCGGATCGGCCGCGCACTGGGACAGGTCGAGATACGGCGAGACACCTCGCGTGTTCGGCGCTGTCGGGATATAGAGCTTGCCGCCTGTCTCCCCGGCGAGCGTCACGGCTTCTTTGAGCACCGCGGCGTCCGGCTGGAAGCCGAAGACGAACAGCGGCGCAGACGCAGCCTTGGCCTGTGCCGTCATCTCGGCACTCAGCGCGTCGCCCGTCAGGATCGGGACGCCGTTTCGCCCCGCGAGGCGTACGGCGACAAAGGCGTTCGTATCGTAATTTCCCGGATCGACGCCAAGCGCGACGATCAGATCGCTGGCTTTAATCTCGTCAATACCGGATACAGCGAGCTCGGGGTATTTTTCGTAAAACAGCGCCGATGCCGCGTCGATGCCGAAGCTGAGCAGCGTCTTTGTACCGAGCGCATTGGCGATACTGCCGAGCAGCGCGGACTCTTCAAGGGTGGCGCTGCCGGAAAGATACAGTGTTGTACCCGCTCCGGCCTTTTTAAGCCCGTCGGCGGCCGCCGTCAGCGCCGCGTCGAGCGCGGCGTCGGTCAGGACGCCATTTTTCTTGATTTTCGCCGTCAGCAGGCGGTCGTCGTCGTTGAGGTACGCGTTCGAGAACCGCCCGAACTCGCACAAATTACCGTGGTTGACGCCCTTTTCCGTATCGGACGTCACGCGCACAAGCTTATCGCCGTTGGTACGCAGCTCCAGCGTACAGCCTTCGCCGCAGAACGAGCAGATGGTGTCTGTAACCGTTTCGGCAAACGGCCCGGGTTTGGGCATCGGTACCTTTTCCGTCAGCGCCCCGACCGGGCACGACGAGACACATTGTCCGCAGCGGATACAGTTGGGCTCGTCGCCGAACGGCTGACTGAACGACGGCTCCACCGTCACATTATAGCCGCGCATCACAAAGCCCAGCGCGCCGGCGCCCTGCACCTCCGTGCAGATACGAATGCAGCGTGCGCATAGGATGCATTTGTTGCGGTCGCGCACGAGATAGGGGTGCGATTCGTCGATGGGGTGCTTTGTCATCTCGCCGGCCAGCCGATACTGCTCGGCGTCAAATTCCGTCGCGTAGTCGCGCAAACGGCACTCATTAACGTCCTGACAGCCGCAGGACAAACAGCGGCTCGCCTCCGTGACGGCCTGCGCTTCCGTATAGCCCAGCTCGACTTCCTTGAAGTTGTGCGCCCTCGCCTTTTCGCCGAGCATGGGCATGCGTTCTTTGTCGAGCTTCTCGTATTTTTCATATGGCGCTTTATCCACTTCCTCAAGCGTTTTGCCCTTGGTGTGGTTGTAAAACGTCTTTGGCGCCGTCAGCGTCTGCCCCAGCAGGTACTGATCCATCGCCATCGCGGCGCGGCGGCCGGCGGCAATGGCCTTGATGGCGGTCTGCGGCCCGGTGACGGCGTCGCCGCCGGCGAATACGCCGGGCAGGCTCGTCGTCATAAGCTTTTCATCGGTTGTGATTCGATTGCGCTCGGTCGCGACGGCAAACGTGTCGCCGACGAAGGACAGATCCTGCGTCTGGCCGAGCGCGGCGATGACCACGTCGACCGGCATATCGTACTCCGACCCGGCCTTTTCGCACGGCCGCGGACGTCCGGACGCGTCCGGTGCGCCGAGCTCCATCTTGATGAGCTGGACAACGATTTTGTCGCCCTCCGGCCGGACGGATTTCGGATTAGACAGCAGCTCGTAGGTCACGCCCTCCAGCTCCGCCTCCTCGACCTCCATCTCATGCGCCGGCATTTCGGACCGGCCGCGTCGGTAAACAAGTACGACCTTATCGGCGCCCAGGCGCATCGACGTGCGCGCGGCGTCAATGGCGGTGTTGCCGCCGCCGACGACCATGACCGTTTTGCCGGAGAAGTCGATCTTCTCCTCGCGGCCGACACGTCCGAGGAAATCCACACCGCGCAAGATGCCCGTGTAGCATACGTCTTCACCGTTACAGCCCAGCGGCTGTCCAACCTGCGAGCCGACGCCCAGAAACAGCGCGCCGTAGCCGTCTGTCTGAAGGCTGTCCCAGGTGATATCCTTGCCGAACTCAACGCCATACTGAATCTCAACGCCGAGCTTTTTAATGACGTCAATCTCACGGTCCAGCACGTCGCGCGGCATGCGGTACGCCGGGATGCCGTAGCGGAGCATACCGCCGCCGTGCGCCTGTTTTTCAAAAATTGTCACCGCGTGACCTTGCGCCGCCAGATACCACGCGCAGGTCAGTCCGGCAGGACCCGCACCGATGACGGCGGCCTTTTTGCCGGTCGGCGCTTTTTTAGCGGGCAGATACGGTACGTCGCGCTCGAGGTCGAGGTCGGCAACGAACCGCTTGAGATAGTCGATACCGATCCGCTCGTCGACGAGGTTGCGCCGGCAGGCGTCCTCACACGGTCGCGTGCACACGCGTCCGCAGACGACGGGCAGCGGATTGCGGTCTTTAATCAGCTTGAGCGCCTCGGCGTACTGCCCGTTGGCGATATGCGCAATATAGCCCTGCACGTCGATGTTGGCCGGGCATGTCAGCGAGCACGGCGCGATGCAGTCGCCGTCATGCTGGCTGAGAAGCAGCTCGATATTCATCTTGCGCGCCTTGGAGATCGCTTCGCTCTCGGTGGTGATCTCCATGCCCTCGGCGATCTCTGTCGCGCACGCGAGCATCGTGCCGCGCGCGCCCTTGACCTCAATGCGGCACAAAAGGCACGAGCCGAAGGGCTTCAGGCGTTCGTCGTTACACAGCGTCGGGATCGTGACGCCCTCGGCGCGGCAAGCCGACAGGATCGTCTGGCCGGCTTCGGCCTGACAGTCGGCGCCGTTGATTTTTATATTCAGTAAACTCATCGTATCCAGCTCCTTTCCTAACCGACCGAGACCGCGCCGAATTTACACGCGGCCAAGCACGCACCGCACTTGATGCAGGCGGACTGATCGATAACGTGGGGTTTCTTGACGGAGCCGGCGATACACGGCACCGGGCATTTCTTGGCGCACAGCGTACACCCGACGCATTTTTCCGGGTCGATCGAATAGGTGATGAGGGCTTTACACTGACCTGCCGGGCATTTTTTATCGTGGATGTGTGCCTCATATTCGTCTCTAAAATAGCGCAGCGTCGTCAGAACGGGGTTCGGGGCAGTCTGCCCCAGTCCGCACAGGGAGTTTTTCTTGATCTGCTCGGCCAGCTCCAGAAGCTTCGGAATATCCTCCTCTGTGCCGCCGCCCTCGGTGATGCGCGTTAAAATCTCCAGCATGCGCTTGGTGCCGATTTTGCAGTACGTGCATTTGCCGCACGATTCGCTTTGGGTAAAGTTGAGGAAATACCGCGCGATGTCGACCATGCAGTTGTCCTCGTCCATGACGATCATGCCGCCCGAGCCCATGATGGCGCCCGTTGCGCTAAGCGTCTCGTAATCGACGATCGTATCGAGCAGCGAAGCCGGGATACAGCCGCCGGACGGGCCGCCCATCTGTACGGCTTTGAAGGCCTTGCCGGACGACGTACCGCCGCCGATGTCGACAATGATGTCGCGGAGCGGGATACCGATGGGCACCTCAACAAGTCCGCCGCGGGCGACCTTGCCTGCGAGGGCAAAGACCTTCGTCCCCTTGGACTTCTCCGTGCCGAACGCGGCAAACGCGTCGGAGCCGTTTCGGATAATCCAGCCGACGTTCGCGAGCGTCTCGACGTTATTGATATTGGAGGGCTTGGCGAACAAGCCCTTATTGGCCGGGAACGGCGGACGGATCCGCGGCATGCCGCGCTGCCCCTCGATGGAGGCGATCAGCGCCGTTTCCTCACCGCAGACGAACGCGCCGGCCCCCTCTTTAACCTTAATCTTAAAGTTGAAGTCGGTACCCAGAATGTGCTTGCCGAGGTAGCCGCGCTCGGTCGCCTGCTCGATGGCAATGTTCAGCCGCTTGACGGCGATGGGATATTCCGCGCGGCAGTAAATATACGCTTCGTCCGCGCCGATGGCGTAGCCGCCGATCGCAAGACCCTCCAGCACCGCGTGCGGGTCGCCCTCGAGGACACTGCGGTCCATAAACGCGCCCGGGTCGCCCTCGTCGGCGTTACAGATCATGTATTTCTTTTCCGACTGCGGCGCACGCGCAAATTTCCACTTCATACCGGTCGGGAAGCCCGCGCCCCCGCGGCCTTTTAGTCCGGATTTCAAGACTTCGTCGATGACTTCTTCCGGCGTCATCGATTTGAGCGCCTTTTCAAGACCCTTATACGCATCGGTCGCAAGCGCCTCATCGATAGATTCCGGGTCGATATGACCACAGCGCGCTAAAACGATGCGCTCTTGTTTTTCAAAAAAGCTGTCCTGCTCGTTGGGCTCGGTGTTTGAGCGCACGACGAAGTTCTTGACCGGCTCGCCGCCGAGGACGTGGCCCTCAAAAATCTGCCGGGCCTTGTCCGCGTTGACCTCACCATAAATGGTGCTGTTACCGTCTTTGTCGACGACCTCCACCATGACTTCCTTATAGCACATGCCCATGCAGCCGGTTTCCGTCAGCGTTACGTCGGCTGCGGGGTTGCCGGAAATCAGGCGTAAAAACTCGTCTTTAACCTTTAGGCCGCCGGCGGCGATGCCGCAGCTGCCCAGTCCGATGATGACCTTCATGCCCCGTCTCCTTTCCCGGAGATTTCACGGATGATTTTACGCGCCGAGTCCGGCGTCAGGCGCCCGTATGTCTCGCTCCCGATCATCATGACCGGTGCGAGGCTGCAGCAACCCAGACACGCGACGGATTCCAGCGTGAATTCACGATCCGGCGTCGTGCCGCCCAGCTCGACGTTCAGCTCGTCGCACAGCGCGTCGGCAATTTTCTCCGCACCGTTGACGTGACAGGCGGTGCCGAAGCAGATCTTGATTGTTGTTTTCCCGCTCGGCTCCAGTCGGAACTGCGAGTAAAACGTCGCAACGCCCATGATATGAGTGCTAAAAATGCCGGTTTTCTCGCTCAGACGCGAGATGATCTCTTTCGGCAGATATCCGTAGGCACTTTGCAGCTGTTGCAGGATGGGAATCAGGTCCGACTCGCTGACGTGCGCGTATTCGGCGAGTATTTCATCAAACGCGGCGTAGTAGGCACTGTCGCCGCCCGTGTGATTGGTGCACATGAAGCATTCCTCCGTTGCGTTTTGTCTCAATCAGCGCCGGTATTTACCCGGTGTTGACGCTAATCATACCTTTTAAATCTACACCATGTCCTACGCTATGTCAACGAATAACGGTCATTGTGCACAATCATTGAAATGTTTTTTTGAATGTTGTTATAGTTTGTTAACAAATTCACAATCGAACGCGCAGACCCTTACTGAAGCACGCAAGCGGCGCTTTCTTTTAGTATACCCGGCACAAACGGCCGGTCACATTGGCAAAAAAGCCTCAACAGCAAAAAGCTGTCGAGGCTTACGCATAGGGTTATGTTGGTTCGATGTCGGCTTGCGGCATGGATCAAAATCGTTTTTCGTATGAAATGATTGTCATCCCCGGTTGTAAATCTTCTTCTCCAGTTGATTTGTACCCCATTTTTTCATAGAGACGGCACAGCTTGTGCTCTTGCTTTATAGTATCCAGTTCCCATCGGCAGGCATTGGGATAGCGAGACTCTGCACACTGAATCGCCTGCTGTGCAAATCCGTTACCCTGAAATTCCGGCAAGATGAGTATCGGAGAAATTCGGCAGACGTTATCCGGCAGTCTGACCACTCGGATCACGCCGACACGCGCACCGTCGAGTTCAATAAAATAATAATCTGTAAATACCTGCGCCATCCTTTGCGTTATCTTCTCAAGTTCTTCAGCACCGGGATTTGTTTCATAATCTCGATATTTATCCAGTAAGGGCTTGAAGGCTTTCACTTGCATTTGGTGTATTTGCGCGCAGTCGCTCATTTGCGCTTTCAGTAATTGTACATGCATAACACTGCCCTCACGATCAAGTCGGTATCCGGTATCGGGCCCATATAGCCGGGCACCGGGATGCCTGAATAGTATCTGATTGCAGCCGGTGTATCAAGTTATTTTTCGTAAATCTCTGCCAGCTCGCCCATGACGTCTGCAATACCGATTTGCTGCGGGCAATGCTGCTCGCAGATGCGGCAGGCTATGCAGGTCGACGGGAGCCGTCCGCCCATCGTGGCCTCGTCAAACGGAAAACCGATCGCCATTTTTTGCTTATACTGAAGATACTCGTTATAAAGATGCATAAGCTTCGGGATATCGAGCTTCTGAGGGCAGTTTTCAACGCAGTATTTGCAGGCCGTGCAGGGTATCTGCGGGACACTGTTAATCTGCTTAACAACATCATGGATCACGTCCAGCTCATCGCTCGTCAGCGGTTTGAGATGCTGGATTGTCTGGATATTATCCGTCAGCTGCGCCATGTTGCCCATGCCGCTGAGCATCGTGACAAGTCCGTCCAGACTGGCCGCGAAGCGCACAGCCCAGGAGGCTTCTGAAACGTCGGGATTTACCTTTTTGAGCATCTGCTCCGCCTGAGAACCGGGACCGGCAAGCAGTCCGCCTTTCACCGGCTCCATGATCGTGAAGGGCTTATTGTGCCGCCGGACCGTTTCGTACAGTTCACGGGAGCGGACCGCCGGGTTATCCCAGTCGAGATAGTTAATCTGGAGCTGAACAAGCTCGGCGTCGGGGTGCTGGGTCAATACCGCGTCAAGATACTCCGGTGTGTCATGAAAGGAAAATCCGTAATGCTTAATTCTGCCCTCGGCCTTCAGCTTTTTCATGAACTCCCATGCCCCGAGCCGCTCGACCTTATCGTGCATCGCCTGATTGAGCCCGTGCAGAAAGTAGAAGTCGAGTGTGTCAATGCCGAGCCGCTCGAGTGACGTTTCGAACGTCTCCAGCATGTCCTCGGGTTTATTCACCAGAAATAACGGCATTTTCGTGGTGATCGTAAAACGGTCACGCGGGTGGCGTTTTACAAGCGTCTCGCGCAGCGCCGCCTCTGATCCGGGGTACACGTACGCGGTATCGAAATATGTAAACCCTGCCGCCAGAAAAACGTCCACCATTTTCTTCATCGGCTCGAGGTCAAATGCGCCGTCTTTTGTCGTCGGAAGCCGCATGAAGCCGTAACCAAGTTTTCCAATGTTGTCGCCCAAATGTTTATCAGCCATCGTAATGCTGCCCTCAATTCCGTCAGGCTTTTTCCTGCTCTTTTTCCTGCATGGCGTCATTGAAGCACTGCCCGCAGTAGATGCACATCAACGCCTGATTTTTAGTGCAGCGACGCAGATTTGCCCCGTCGTAAATATACTCCGGAAAGCCATCGGGCTTCATGCGCCGCGTCACCTTACACCATGTACCGTCCGGATACAGCGGAATGAAGTTGACGGGCTTGCCGATACGCTTAAAATTTATAGGACAATGCCAGACGTTCGGCGGCACCCTGATTGTCGTGGGCTTTGTAATCGTGAACGCCTCCATGTGGTCGGGGTCGTCACCGAGCATAACCTCGATCTCCGCGTCAAAGTCGAAGGGATTGACGAGGTTTGCTCCGGTGAACATTAAGTATTCGTCCACCGCATGATGAAAATGCGGCTCCTCCATGACATGGGCCTTCATGACAACCGTGAAGCCCATATAAAGCCTGGCGCCCGGCATCACGCCCTCACCCGGGAAGGTGCAGCGGGGGCTTGCATACGTTTCACCCCATTGGTGGTGATCCTCCGGCATGGTATAAATGTATTCCTCGAAATTTCGCATCTGCTATACTCCTTTCATCCGACCGGCACGGCTTATACCCGTCCGATTACACCTGCTATTGTATGCGCCGACTCTGCGGCGTGCTTGATGCTTTTCCCGCCGGCGCAATCGCCGATCATGTGAAAGGCCGGGGAGACGGTGGACAGCGCGAACGTTTCGTTTGTCAGCGGTGTCACGCCGGCGGCGATGACGACCGTGTCCGCCGGGAGGAAAAGCGCGCCGTCCGGCGACGTACAGTGTACGCCTTCATCGGTGATTGTATCGGCCGAGGTGCTAAAATGGATCTTCACGTTTCGATCTTGTAAATCAAGCCGGGTAACCATCCCCTGCACACCGGGCCCGGGCATTTTCTCGCACAGCTCGACGAGCGCGACCTTTTTGCCCAGCATGCTGAGATAAACACCAAGCTCGGCACCGGATGGACCGGCGCCGATAATGACGACGCGCTGGCCGGTCAGCGTCGGGTTTCTAAACGCGTCTTCGACCGCCAGAACTGTTTGCCCGTCAACACCCTCGATCGGCGGGACGGTATGCTTTGCCCCGATTGCGGCAAAAACAACGTCCGGCGCCATCTTCTCGATATATTCCGGCGTGACCTCGCAGCCCAGTCGGATTTCAACGCCCAGCTTCTGCAGCGTATTTTTCTGCAATTCTATGTATTTGACAAGATTTTGCTTGAACGGCACGGCCTCCTCGCAAAGAATTACGCCGCCGAGTTTGTCGCCTTTTTCGCACAGCACGACAGAATGGCCGATCTTCGCACAGGAGATGGCCGCCTGCATGCCGCCGATACCGCCGCCAGCAACCAGCACCCGCTGCTTTTCGGGCGGCAATGAAAATCTCGTAAATTCGTTTTCCCGTCCCGATTCCGGCGCAAGCGCGCACAAAATGCGAAACGTTGGGAAAAGGTTGTCGCTGCAGGCGTAGCAGCGGATACACTTTCTGATTTCATCGTCTTTGCCTGCTCTGGCCTTGATGGGCAGATCCGGGTCGCAGTTGAGGCCGCGCGCCATGTTGATAATGTCCGCTTTCCCGTCGGCAAGCGCCGCTTCCATTTTGGTTGGATCAGAATGCGCGCCAACGGACGATACATAGGATTTTTTCACGTGTTTTTTAACTTCGGCGGCATAGTCAACAAACGTACTGTCCGGTTCATACATCGACGGTGCCCATCGGAGCGAATTGCCGCGCTTCGTGTGCCCGTGCAGCCCTGCCGAGCAGTGGATGATATCCGCGTGGCCGTCGAGCTGTTTGGCGTATTCGACGCCTTCGGGCACGTCGTAACCGTCCTCCCACTCTGTCACGGATATGCGGATCTCGATTGGAAAGCCCGCGCCGCATCTCTCGTGGATCGCGTCACAAACAGCCACAGCCAGCCGCGCACGGTTTTCCGCCGAGCCGCCCCATTTATCGGTTCTATGATTGGTCACAGGGCTGAAAAATTGGTGCAGCAGCCACCCGTGCCCGCCGTGAACGGTGACCATGCCGTACCCGTAATACTTCGCGCGAGCAGCCGCGCTGGCAAACAGCTCAATCGTCTCGTAGATTTGCTCTTCCGTCATCGCCGTGCACGTCCTTGACGGATCGTTGTCAATGATCCCGTCTGAAGGCCCAAGGTGCGCGTCGGCATACATCCCGCCGTGCTGAAGCTCCATTGACGGTACGGCGCCAAATCGCTTGACGCTGTCCGCGAGCCTGGCCATGAAGCGCATCGACGCGTCATTGGTGATATCAACGCCGAGCTTCCCGGTCCGGCTCACATCGGGTTTGATATGGCACTCTCCGATACAAACGGTCGCCGCGCCGCCGATGGCTTTGCGCTCGTAATAGGCGATGAACTCTTCCGTCGGCGTCGTGCCGTCCCAGTAGAAATCCATATACCCCGTCGGAGAATTGAATATCCTGTTTCTGAACACCGTGTCACCTATTTTAAAAGGCGAAAATAGTTTCGGGAATTTAAGCATGTTTTTACCTCTTTACTGTCCGCCGCTTCGTAGCGGACGTCGAATTGATTCGATGTATATTGCGGCTTATTTTAATGGTATCGAATAGACCTACCGTCTTCAATGTTTACCGTATCCATAAAAGCGGGCGGATAATTCGACGTCGATTGTATAACATATCCAAACAGAAAGAACATCCGGGACTATTTCTGTTGAAATAGTCCCGGATGTCCTGACACACGATCATTAAAACGGCCTGTTTAACTTTCGGTCTTGCCTGCCGGTGGCGCCAGCGGCGTAATCGGATAGTCCTCCATCATCATGAAATAGCAGAATCTCAAATATGCCCAGACGCGTTCGTCGTGGATGTCCATGTCCAGCAAATTGCCGATTTTATCCAAGCGATAGAGCAGCGTGTTGCGGTGAATGTACAGCGCTTTGGCTGTGTTACCAAGATGCCCCTTGTTGATGAGCAGATGATACAGCGTTGCATAGTACGCCGTCCCCTGTGATGCATCCGACTCAACAAGCGCAAACAACGACGGTATTATCCAGTCTCGCCAGTGCAGCTGTGTTTTCATTTCAACGCCCAGTCCCTCAAGCACTGCGTCTTTGAAGGCATGTACCTTGCCGCCCAAATCGGGCGCAAACGATATGCCGTACCCGGCCTGACGGTAATAGGAAATGATATTCTCCAGCCCTTTAAACGTGAAACTGATACCGCAATGATAATGGTTGACGCTGATGAGCCTGACAATGTTGTCGCGCAGGATCTTTGCCTGCTCGCCTGCTGCGCGGGCGATGATGACAATATCATTTTGATAGGGGAAGACGACCGCGTCGCCGGCCTGTTCGCTGATACTGTCGGCCAGCCAGAAAAACAGCAGCTGATCATAAGCTGTCGTAGAAGGTGCGACCCTGTATAAAACGAGCGTATCCGTCTGTGCCCATTTTCGCATCCAGTAAAACGATTGGATCGTCCCTTGTGATACGCTGTAGCCATTGAGCAGCTCGACGAGGAACGAATACCCGGCAAACTTTTCTGTGTTTTTTTCTTGTGACTGCTGCAACATCCGTTCAAACAGATCGCCGACATACCGGGCGAGCTGCAAAATAGCCGGGCTAACCTCTTTTTTGCTGTAATACAAATAGAAGTGGCCCCATACTTTGCCGTTAAAGTAGCAATTTGTGCGAATCTGGTACTCAAAATTCTCGCTGGGCCATGGGAATACAGCAGGGTCAACATCATCGGTATAATTTAACGGCAGCCGCATATCCTTCCACCTTTCTAAAAAGTAAAAGGGCATCGTCAGCTGTGTTTTAACATCATCCCACTCCTCAAACACCTGCTCCTTTGTATATTGATGGGTGATGGCATAGATTTGCAGATTTTTATTGCCGAAGAACATCGGGCACTTAAACAGCTCGTGCGCGGCATCCAGTACGGCCTGATACGGATTGGTCGGGTCATGCCGGGCCTCGCTGAGCTTTGCAGCCCAGCTCCTGTATTTGTCAAAGACGCTGACGATGCGATTGATAATCTCGGCAGCATCGCCGCTGTCAATAAAAATCATATCAGCGTTGTGCGCCAATATGACGATGTTCTTGTTAATATCAAAAAAATCAGACGCATGACCAATATAGACAAAGCCGAATGAAAGCGTATCCGCGTGCGAAAAGAGACGGAAGCCATCGATCGTGGCAAAGCCGTCTTGAATGGCGCTTTTGGGATTGTAGTCAGCCAGCTCGTCAAGCAGCATCCACATGCTCAGCTTCATCTCATCACCCGTACCATCAAATTTTCGCATTTTTAATACATAATATCGTAACAACATTCTATCATGATTTCATAATCACTGTAAATAAACCGGCCGTCATGCGCTAAACCGCATTGCTAAATCTGCAATATATTGCAAAAGGCCGTCCTGCTTTAATAGTACCGGACAATCGGCCCGATCCTTTTTAAGCACATTGTGCCGGTGCCGTGCGGTAACCGTGCGTCGTCATCCCTTGTATTGCGCGGCTTGCGCCAAAACAAAAACCCTGTGATTGCAACAATCACAGGGTTTTATTTCAATACGCCCGACAAGATTCGAACTTGCGACCTTCAGAGTCGGAGTCTGACACTCTATCCAGCTGAGCTACGGGCGCGCATGGCGCTTTTAGCGCGTGAGCCATTATATCAGAAACACTTCAGACTGTAAAGCAGGATCGCGCGGCGCCACACCCAAGCCGGACGGGTACTATTTTCCGCGTTCGGACAATATATATGTACTGATCATTACGCCCGGACGGGCGCTGAGAAAGGACGGACGGAGCATATGGCATACGAGGAAAAATACAAGACGGTCGAGCTGCCGCATAACGTAATTATGGAAAGCCGTAAGCGCGCGAGCGTCTCGGGTGTCGACGACGTGGAGAGCTTCGATGAAAACGAGATCATTATGAGCACGTCGCAGGGGGTGCTCATCGTGCGCGGCAAGGAGTTGCGGATGGAAAAGCTCAGCCTCGACAGCGGCGACGTCGTGCTTGAAGGCGTCATCGACCGGCTCGAGTACGAAGACGACGTCAAGGTATCCGGCGGACTGTTTTCCCGTCTTTTTAAGTAACCAATGGGGATCTCGATCTCTCATCAGCTGATGCAGGCGGCTTCTTCCCTACTGCTGGGAGCGGCCGCCGGCTTTATATACGATTTTTTCCGCGTCGTCCGCCGGCGGACGGGCTCAAAAACGGTGACGCTGGCTGCCGATCTTCTGTTTTGGCTCGTGACGGGCGCAGCGCTGTTTTTACTGGGCCTGTCGCTCGGCGAAGGGCGCCAGCGGGTTTTCATGAATATTTTCGTCGTGCTCGGCGGTGCGCTGTATTTCTGTACACTCAGCCGCTTTTGTCTGATTGCCTGCAACGCATTGGCCGATGTCGTCATCTATGTGCTGTTTGCGCTTTCCCGACCGTTTGTCTGGACGTGGATTGGTTTTAAATTTATTCGGAATTTTACGAAAAACATCTTTCTTTATGCGTGTAAATGGTATAGAATAAGTGCCAATAACAGGGTAATACCGCATTTTTGTAAAAAAAAGGGTAGATCCCGAGAGGAGGGCACCGCGCATGAGACTGAAAAGATCCGGTATCATTACGAAAGTAGTCGTGTTCGCACTGGTCATCTACGCGTCGGTAGCGCTGGTCAATCTCCGCGGAAGAATCGACGCCGCCCGCTCGGAGAAAGCCGCCCTGCAACAACAGGTAACGGAAAAAGAAACGACAAACGCCGAGCTTGAATATGAGATTGAGCACCACGACGATGAAGATACCATCGCCGACATCGCCAGAGATGAGCTCGGTCTCGTCGCGCCCGGTGAAAAGGTTTATTACGGCACAGGCAACTAAACGGCAGCCGCCTATTATCAGTGAGAGGGTTAATCAATTCGTATGGATTTTGAAGTCGGGTCCGTTGTAACAGGCAAAGTCACAGGCATTACAAAATTTGGCGCGTTCGTTCAGCTCGCGCCCGGTAAGTCTGGACTTGTCCACATCTCTGAAATCGCCAATTCCTATGTGAGCGACATCCACGACCATTTGACCGACGGCCAGGATGTCACCGTTAAGATCATCGGTATTGACGACAATAATCGCATCAATCTGTCGATCAAGGCCGCTCAGCCCGAACCGGCTCGTCCGATCAGGCAAGACGCGCCGAGACGGCCCGTTGCGGCTGCGGCAGGCCGCCCGCGTCAGGCCGCCAGGTCGTCGTCCGGCAGCGCCGGCGCCGCCGAGCCGTCTTTCGAAGACAAGCTCAAGCGCTTCATGCAGGATTCCGACAGCAAAATCTCTGACCTTAAGCACAACACCGATAAAAAAGGCTCGCGCCGCCGCGGGCGATAAACAGGTCACAAAAGCCCGCCGGACAGGCGGGCTTTTTCGATTATAGTCTTTTGTTTTCCCGTAAAAGCGTGATATGATAATGAAAAGAACCCGGAGGTGGCCGTTTTGGAATTTAAACGCGACAAACGCCTGTCCAATTTTAATCTCAAGCCGCCCGGCGCGTATATTGACAGCCTGACGGATATGGCCGACCTGCTCGGCTCGATCGAGGAGGCCGAAACCGCCGCCAAGCAGCTTTTAGCAGAAACCGACGGCGCGCTCAAGGAAGACGCACCGAAAACAATGGCCGAGCAGTCGCCGGACAAGCCCGACCTCGAAACATCGCTGCAGAAGCTGGACGAACTGGTCGGTCTGGAAAAAATCAAAACCAGCGTGCGCAGCCTCATCAACCTCGTCAAGGTCCGCAAGCTCCGCGAGGAGGCTGGCCTTGCCGTCCCGCCGATCTCGCTGCACATGGTGTTTATGGGCAATCCCGGCACGGGAAAAACGACCGTCGCGCGGATTCTCTCGGAGTTATTCGCCGCTATCGGCGTGCTGTCCAAGGGGCATCTCACCGAGGTCGACCGCTCCGGACTCGTGGCCGGCTTCGTCGGCCAGACGGCGATCAAAACGAGTGAGGTCATTCAGAAATCGCTCGGCGGCATTTTGTTTATCGACGAAGCGTACGCGCTCGTCTCCGGCGATGGAACCAACGACTTCGGCCACGAGGCCGTCGAAACCATCCTCAAGGCGATGGAGGACAACCGCGACGACTTTATCGTCATCGTCGCCGGGTACGATGAGCTGATGGATAAATTCATCTCGTCGAACCCCGGCCTGCAGTCGCGCTTCAACCGCTACTTTTTCTTTGAGGACTACGTGACGGACGAACTCGTGACGATCTTTGATCTCATCTGCAAAAAGAACGAATACGTCCTCACCGACGAAGCACGCGAATTCGCCGATAGCTACTTCAGCCTCTTATACGAAACACGCGACGACAACTTCGGCAATGCGCGCGACGTGCGTAACTTTTTCGAGGACGTCGTGTCCGTCCACTCCGACCGCGTCTCCGCGCTCGACAAGCCTACTCGTGACGATTTGATGATGTTCACGAAGGATGATCTGCAAAAAGCATCGGAGATGTAAGCGGACGGCGGCCGTCGTGGAGGTATGATCTATTGAGGAAAACAGTCTGGCTTTTAGTTTGTCTGGGCTTTTACTATCTGTACGGCAAGACGGTCGTCTGGTTGTCGGGCGAGAAGTGGCAGATCATTTTCGTGTGGAACGTCTTTCTGGCACTACTGCCGCTGCTGTTTGTCCGGGCGCTTGAAGTAACATTGAAAAAAGAGCAAAAAAGCCGGCTTTTAATCGGTTTATTCGCGCTTTTATGGCTCTTCTTTTTTCCGAACGCCCCGTATCTGATCACAGATCTAACGCATATTGCCAGCTCAGGGCTGGTCGACCCGAACAACTATTATACGTTCCTATACTGGTTCAAGCTGCTTTATCTCGGCAGCGGCGTCGTGTTCGGCGTGCTTCTGGGGTTCGGCTCTCTTCGCACCATGCACACGCTTGTTTCCGGCTGGAAGGGCCGCTTGTTCGGCTGGTTTTTCGTCGCGGCCGTCAGCCTGCTCGGCGGATTGGCCATGTACATCGGGCGGATGCTCCGCTTTAACTCCTGGGACATTTTACGGCCGTTTCATCTTCTGCGAGAGCTCGGTGGTGCGCTTAGCCGGTCGACTGTGTCTTTAGCGCTATTGTATTCGTTCTTCATCTTTGGTACATACTTTGTTTTTCACCTTGTCACAACATCAAGCAGCCCGGCCAATCCAGAGGCGTCGCAATAAAATAAGCAAGCTGAAACAAAAAGGACGGCTATATAGCTGTCCTTTTTTATATCCTTAGCCGTTCGCGGCAAGCTTTTCGTTTTCTTCTTTCTCCAGCTCCAGATACGCGACCTTGCCCACAAGCGTGCGCGGCAGGGCTTCACGATACTCGAACTCGGACGGCAGCGCATATTTGGCGATGTGCTTTTTACAGTGTTCCAAAATCGACGCTTTGATCTCATCCGTCGCCTCGGCGCCGTCGCGTAAAATGACGAACGCCTTGAGCCGATGCATCTTGTACGGATCAGGCACCCCGATCACACAGCTGACGAGCACCTTTTCGTGCGCGTCGATGACGTTTTCAATCTGTGAGGGGTAGATGCTGTATCCCGATGAGACGATCATGCGCTTGATGCGCTGGCGGAAGTAGATAAACCCGTCCTCGTCCATAAAGCCCAGATCGCCCGTATGCAGCCAAACGAGGCCGTCTTCATGGCGCCGGAGCGTTTGGGACGTTTCTTCCGGGTTGTCCATGTACCCCATCATAAGCGTTGGGCCGGTCAGGCAGATTTCGCCCGTCTCCCCGTACGGCAGCGCGTCCAGCGTACCGGTTTTGACGATTTTATAAAACGTGTCGGGGAACGGGATCCCGATGCTGCCCTCTTTATGGAAGTCCTTGGGCGTCAGGCAGCTGGCCGTAACGCTTTCGGTCAGCCCGTAGCCCTCGCGGATCTGAACCGACGCGCCGTGCGCTTTCAAAAACGCGTCCACCTTGCGCTTGAGCTCGATCGACAGCGAATCGCCGCCGCTGAAAACGCCCTCCAGCTGAGACATGTCCAGCCCGTCGAGCTTTTCAAGGCGCAGCAGCGCTTCAAACAGCGTCGGGACGCCGGCGATGTAATGCGGCTTGTATTTCTTGAGCAGGTCGGCGTATGTGTCGATCGAGAACTGCGGCACCAGCACGGCCGTCCCGCTGTTGACGAGCGCCGTATGGATGCATACGCCCAGCCCGAAGCCGTGGAAGATCGGCATGATGGCCAGCATCTTATGCCCGACGACAAGGCAGTCGCCGGCGGCGGCCGTCTGCAGCGCGAGCGCATTAAAGTTGAGGTTGGAGAGCAGTATCCCCTTGTTCGTGCCGGTTGTGCCGCCGCTGTAGAGGATCGCCGCGAGGTCACCGCCCGCGCGCTTTGCATTGTAGTCTCCCTCGTAGCTTTTCCCCTGGCGTAAAAGATCACGCCAGCGGATGACCCAATCGCCCAACGCAACGCGCTTGATTTTGCGTCCCTTCGTCCGGCGATAGATGAAGCCGCGCAAACCGTCCAGTCCGTCGTCGATGCCGGTGACGATGAGCGTTTTAAGCGATGTTTTGGCTCGGACGGCTTCAAACTTCGGATAAAACTGATCGAGCGTCAGCGCCGCAACGCTGCCGCTGGCATTAAGATAAAAGGCGATCTCCTCGACGGCCGACAACGGATGCACCATATTGGCCACTGCGCCGATACGATTGAGCGCGTAAAACGCGATGACGCCCTGCGGTGCGTTGGGCATGCAGATCGTCACACGGTCGTCTGCGCCGATGCCGGCAGCTTTTAATGCACGCGCGCATTCGTCGATCTGCTTTGCAAATTCGGCGTAGGTGACCGTGTTGCCAAAAAAATCGTATGCAATGACGTCGGGTGTTTTTTGCGCGGCTTCAAAAATAAGCGCACACATCGAGACATCCGGATAGTCCAGATGCGGGGGTATATGTCCGTAGTGGCGAAGCCATGGTGCGTTGGGCATAGTCGTGTCCTCCGAATAAAATAACGTCAAAACTGCTGTTTCGACAGTATATCACATTACTGTAACCGTCAACAATCTGTCAGCCGTTCCCGCAGCTGCGCGCGCGCCGCGTCGGGTACGCCGCAGGCGCGGACATAGGCGTCGATCCCGCCGTACGCCTCGCGTAAATGCCGCAGCAGTACCGCCATGTTGTCGGGTACCGTTTTGAAAAACGGATTTGACAGATGAATCACCTCCAGCGGCCACTGCGCCATGAAGACCTGACGCAGCCGCTCATATACCGGTTCGAGGTACACCTCCGACACGCAGTAGTCCGCAATAATGTCCTCCTCGGCAACCCCGGCGAGACCGAGCAGGAGCGCCGAGATAATGCCGGTGCGGTCCTTGCCGGTCGTGCAGTTGTAAATGACAGTCCCGGCGCTCCCGGCTATATACTCGAGCGTCTGCCGAACCCAATCCTTACAGCCCTCGATCATTTCGACGTATGTCTCGGCCCAGCCCACAAACGACGCGATCGGTGTCGCACCTGGATCGCGCGTGGCGAATCCCACCTGCTTATTAAAAGCCGGGCTGCGAAGGTATTGGACCCAGTCGGGCCCGTTAAGATCGCTCGGCTGCCGCTTGATCTCCCTGTCGCCCCTGAAATCGATCGACGTCGTGACGCCGAGCGTACGCAGGTAGTCCAGGTCGGACGGCGCAAGTCCGGACGGCGCTTCGCTGCGGATAAACACGCCCCAACGCGTCGCGCCGCCCGACGCCGTCGGGTAGCCGCCGAGGTCTCGCGCGTTATGAAGCCCCTTCAGGGGCAGTCTGCGGTAATGTGGTTGCATCTGTTTCTCCTGCCGGCCGACGGACACGTGATCCGCCTCGCTTTTTTCTTCCGATCGTACTATAATGTCATTATAACCGCCGCCGCGCCATATCAGCACCGATGCCAAAAATGCGACGAAATGCGCTCCACGCGACGATTTTCGCGCCGCTGCGACGCAATCCGCGCCATTTTTTCTGGTATTTTGTGGATAAACATGTGTGTTTGTTGATAACCGCGCAGACGGTTGATTAAATTTCCAATCTCCATTATAATATCTTATCGGCCAAAGGACAACACGCCAGGCCGTCAAATGACGGCTCGACAAGTGTCCGGCCGCGAAAGAAGGTGCACGAATCAGTGAATCTTACTAACCTCCGGCTCGCCGTTTTAATCGACGCCGAAAACGTGCCGAGCAACTCTATTAAAAGTATTATCGAGGAAATCGCCATCTACGGCACGCCGACCATCAAGCGCATCTACGGCGACTGGACCAACCCCGCCGTCACGCGCTGGAAAGCACCGCTTCTGGAAAACGCAATCACGCCGGTGCAGCAGTACAGCTACACCGTGGGTAAAAATTCATCCGACTCGGCGATGATCATCGACGCGATGGACATTTTGTACGCCGCGAAAACCGACGGCTTTGTCATTGTCTCGAGCGACAGCGACTTTACACGCCTGGCCATCCGTTTACGGGAGGCCGGCCAGCGCGTTATCGGCATCGGCGAGAAGAAAACGCCGCAGGCCTTTATTTCCGCATGCGATAAATTCACGTACATTGAGGTCATCCGCGCCAATGCGGAGGAATCAAAGTCCGCCGAACCGGAAACGTCTCAGAAAGCCGGCAAGCCCAAGGCCAAGCCGACGATTCCGAGCACAAACGGCAAGAAAAGTGCCGGCAAAGTACCCGACAGCGTGATCCAATTCATCGCCGACTCGATCTCCGACCTCTCCGAGGACGACGATTGGGTATTCATGGGCGAGCTGGGCAACCTTATGATGAAAAAGCGCCCCGATTTCGACCAGCGCAATTACGGCTTCAGGAAGCTTTCGTCGCTGATCAAATCCATTGACCGTTTTGACGTTGTTTTCCGCCACACGGCAGACCCGAACATCAAGCACCCATTCGTGCGCGACAAGGAAGCCGGGCAGCAGGACGCATCATGACGACACCCGATCTTTCCGTCGCGGAGGGCACTATGATGTTAGGGTGCAGAAAGCGCGGTTGCGGTTGCGGCTGTCTGAGCGGCATCATCACACTTCTGCTCATCGTCGTCGTCGGTTTCATTCTTTACGACAGCAACACGCGCCTTGTGACAGACGAGTATGAACTTTCCTACGCGGCTCTCCCGGCTGATTTTGATGGTTTTCGGATCGTCCAGCTGTCAGATGTGCACACGGCTGTATTCGGCAAGGATAATCAAAGGCTCATCGCCGCCGTCGAGAAGGCCGCGCCCGATATCATCGCCGTCACGGGCGATCTCGTCAACGCGCACGCAGACACCGACGCAGAGCTTCTTATCGTGCGTCCGCTCATCGAAAAGCTCCTCACCATCGCGCCGGTGTATTACGTCACGGGCAACCACGAATGGGACTTTGACGGCCGCCACGCGCTGCTCGAGCTGCTTGAGTCGCTCGGTGTGACGGTTTTGCGCAACGATTATGTCCTGCTCACGCGCGGCGACGCGTCAATCGTCTTAGCCGGTGTCGACGACCCAAACGGCCCGGCCGATATGACAACGCCGGAAGAACTGCTGCTGGAAATCCGCGAGCAGACAGGCGATCGTTTCGTCGCGCTGCTCGCGCATCGCAACAATTACCTGCAGCGTTTTGCCGCGCTTGATATCGATCTCGTGCTGTGCGGTCACGCGCACGGCGGCCTGATTCGGCTGCCGTTTGTCGGCGGGCTGATTGGCACAGAGCTCGACCTCTTCCCCGAATACGACGAGGGGCTGTATGAGCAAAGCAACACGAAAATGATCGTCTCGCGCGGTCTGGGCGGTAATGCCGGTCATGTCCCGCGGTTTTTAAACAATCCGCAGATACCGGTCGCGATTTTGCACGCCGCATAAAAAAGTGTCATCAAATACGAGCCCTCGGCATAAGATGATTGTATCATCATCTTTTAGGGAGTGAGCGTATGCGATGCTTTTTCTGCGCACGCGCCGATATGCCGCCGCGCGATATCGACGATTTGATTTACGGCGATACAGGTACGGTCGCCAGTGAGAAATAACACATTTTTTAGGGCCTGATCGCCACGCAGCGGGCGTCCGCAACGCGGCGATCAGGCAGCGATATATACCGGCCCACACTACGAAAGAAAGCGGTCCCATCATGATTGAATTTGACGACTATAAAAGTAAAATCATCGCTTTGAAGCCAACGCTCGACACGCTCGCCGGCGCCCTCAACCTCGACGCCGCCAAGGCGGAGCTGGACGAGCTGGAGCGGCAAAGCGGCGAAGATGGTTTTTGGAACGATCTCGATAATTCCCAAAAAGTGCTCCAGAAAATCAAGCAGCTTAAAAATAAAATTGACGGCTACGCCAAGCTCGCCTCAAAGTTGGACGACCTGTCGACGCTGTGCCAGATGGCCATCGAGGAAAACGACGAAAGCCTGCTGCCTGAAATCGAAGCCGACTACGCATCTTTTGAAAAAGAGCTTGAAGCCGCGCGTCTGGCCACGCTCTTATCCGGCGAGTACGACAACTGCAACGCGATCGTGTCGTTTCACGCGGGCGCGGGCGGCACCGAGGCGCAAGACTGGGCAGAGATGCTTTATCGCATGTACACACGCTGGGCCGAGCGCCACGGCATGAAATACAAGCTGCTCGACTACCTAGACGGCGAAGAAGCCGGCATCAAGTCCGCCTCGATCGAGATCGACGGCGAAAACGCCTATGGCTACCTGAAAAGCGAGGGCGGTATCCACCGGCTCGTGCGTGTATCGCCGTTCGATTCGTCCGGCCGCCGTCATACGTCGTTTGCGGCAGTAGAGGTCACGCCGCTTATTTCCGACGACGTCGAGATCGAGATTCGCGCGGAGGACTTAAAAGTCGACACGTACCGCGCGTCCGGCGCCGGCGGCCAGCACGTCAACAAGACGGAGAGCGCCGTGCGCATCACGCATATCCCGACGAACATCATCGTCGCGTGCCAGATGGAGCGCAGCCAGCACCAAAACCGGGACGTCTGTATGCGGATGCTGCGCTCGAAGCTCATCGAGGTCAAGGAGCGCGAACACCTGGACAAGATCAGCGATATCAAAGGCGAGCAGATGAAGATCGAATGGGGCAGCCAGATCCGCTCGTACGTGTTCATGCCGTATACGCTTGCCAAGGATCATCGGACAAACTTTGAAAACGGCAACATCAACGCCGTCATGGACGGCGACCTCGACGGATTTATCAACGCGTACCTCAGTATGCAGGCCGGTAAAGCGTGACCCCGCGCCCGACAAAAGTAGTGCTTATCCGACGCATTGCGCTCTTTACACGTGCTGGGAATTGGTGTATGCTCTAAACACAGCTTATCCAATGGCATGAGGATGCCTGAGGTATCAAAAAGCCGATGATCCGGATTTTTGGACCGTAAGCTCATATCTTTATCCCACAACCCTTTCTTTGGCGGGCCGTGTAACGGTCCGCTCTTTTTTTATCACGCGGCTTGCCAAAAAGGGGCTGTTCGGCGTATACTTATATTCAGTTCCTTTTTCCGGTTTTTCCACGCGGCGCCGATGTTTTTCGGCTCTGGCCGCACTCAGGCGGTGTTTATGAACGGCTATATCCCAACACTTAATACGCGCGTAATTATTGTCACCGGGCACTACGGTAGCGGTAAGACGGAATTTGCCGTCAGCCTGTCGATGCTGGCCGCGCGCGGCGGCCTGCACGATTATCCGCGCCAGGCGCTCGTCGATCTGGACATCACCAACCCGTACTTCCGCTCGCGCGACCGGCGCGAAACGCTGGAAAACGCCGGCATCGGCGTCTATGGGAGTGTGTATAAAACGACCGTCAACGCCGAGATTCCGGCGCTGTCTGCCAATACGCGCATACCGCTCGAAGATAAGGACTGCTTTACGATCGTCGACGCCGGCGGCAACGATACCGGCGCGCGCGTGCTCAATCAGTTCGGCAAGTACTTCACGCCGGACAAGGCGACGGTGCTCGCCGTCGTCAACTTTAACCGCTTTGAAACGCGCGACGTTCAGAACGCTGTAGAATATATCGATGCGATTGAACGCGCGACGAACCTGCGCGTGACCGCCATCGTCGGCAACACGCATCTTTTGCGCGAAACAACGGCGGACACCATCCGCCGCGGCTACGCGTTAACGGCCGACTTGTGCGCCGAGACGAAGCGCGCACTCTGGTGCATATGCTATCCAGAGGCGCTCGTCGACCGCGCCGACATCGCGGACATTTACGACCACCTGCTGCCCCTCGGGCTTTACCTGCGCCCGTCGTGGCTTGATAAATAGCGCCGGACTCTTTATCCCGGCTTTTTTACCGAAAGGAGCCACTCCATGGCAAAATTTCACGTATTGTTCGATAACGACAAGTGCAAGGGCTGCGAGCTGTGCCTTGCCGTATGCCCCAAGGAGATCATCGTTATGAGCGCTGCCCTCAACGCTCAGGGCTACAGCCCGGCGTCGATCGACGATATGGACGCCTGTATCGGCTGCCAGTCATGCGCGCTCATCTGTCCCGACGGCGCGATTGCGATCTACAAAGAGGAGGCGGCGCAATGACGGAAAAAGTGCTTATGAAAGGCAACGAAGCGTTCGCCGAGGCGGCAATGCGCGGCGGTGCCCAGTTTTATTTCGGGTATCCGATTACACCGCAAAGCGAGATTCCGGAATACTTGTCGCGCGAGCTGCCCAAACGCGGCGGTACGTTTTTACAGGCCGAAAGCGAGCTGGCGGCCGTCAGTATGGCATACGGCGCGGGCTGCGCCGGCGGCGACGTGTTTCTCTCGTCCTCCTCTCCCGGCATTGCACTGATGCAGGAGGGTCTGAGCTTTATGTGCTCGGCAGAAGTTCCCTGCGTCGTACTAAACGTCTCTCGAGGGGGCCCGGGCATCGGCGGTATCCAACCCGGTCAGGCCGACTACTATCAGGCCACGCGCGGCGGCGGCAACGGCGACTATCGTATCCCCGTTTTCGCACCCGCAAGCGTACAGGAAGCCGTCGACCTCATTTACGAGGCCGTTGAGCTCGCCAACACCTGGCAAAACCCGATCTTTATCATCGCCGACGGCCTTTTAGGCCAGATGATGGAACCGATTATCATGCCGCCGGCGCGCGGCTTCATCAAAGAAGAAGACATCCGTGCGCGCAAACCGTGGGCACTCACCGGCTACGGCGACGACGACGCGGATCGTCGGGTCGTCCAGTCGCTGTACATGCAGCCGGACGATTTGGAAGCGCATGTCGAAAAGCTGTTCGAGAAATACGCACGCGCCGAAAAGGATCTGTGCCGCTACGAGGCGGACGGCATCGAGGACGCTGAAATCGTTTTCGTGGCGTTCGGCACGGTGGCGCGGATCGCCAGAGAAGCCATCGAGCTGCTCGATGCCGAAGGCATCAAGGCCGGACTGATCCGTCCGATCTCGCTGTGGCCGTTCCCATACAAGGCGTTCGACGCACTGGGGGACAAGACAAAGCTCGTCATTTCCGCAGAGCTGTCGATGGGCCAGATGATCGACGACGTACGCATGGGCGTATGCGGGCGCTATCCCGTCGGGCTTGTGCACCGCACGGGCGGCATTATCCCCACATCGATCGAAATGGCCAACGAAGCGCTCAAACTGTACCGCGACGTACGCGCTCAGTGACGGAGGAACCGATGAAACCTGTATTTACCTATACTAAAGGCATGACCGACGCCGACACAACCTACTGCCCCGGCTGTACACACGGCATCTCGCACCGGCTGATTATGGAAACGCTTGAAGACGGGGGCAAGCGCGGGCAGGCCATCGGGGTCGCCCCGATCGGCTGCAGCGTGCAGGCGCACAAATTCATGAATCTGGATATGTGCGAATCCGCGCATGGCCGCGCGCCGGCGATCGCTTCGGCGATCAAGCGCGTACATCCCAATAAGGTCGTGTTCACCTATCAGGGCGACGGCGACCTCGCGTCGATCGGCATGGCCGAGATCATCCATGCCGCAGCGCGCGGCGAGAAGTTCTCCACTTTCTTTATTAACAACTGCATTTACGGCATGACGTCCGGCCAGATGGCACCGACGACGCTCGTCGGGCAGAAGACCACGACCTCACAGGACGGACGCACCGTCGAGCAGGCCGGCATGCCCATCCGGATGTGCGAGCTGCTCTCATCGCTTGACTGCGCCGTCTACATCGAGCGCGTCGCACTGGACACACCGGCACATATCCGTCAGGCGAAAATAGCTGTGGAGCGGGCGTTTGAGGTGCAGGAAAAAGGTCTCGGCTTCAGCTTCGTTGAATTCTTGTCCACCTGCCCGACCAACTGGGGATTAACCCCGTCCGACTCCATGAAATGGCTCAGCGAGCATATGATGCCGTACTACCCGCTGGGAATCTTCAAAAAGCCGGAGGATCTGCGATGAGCACACATAAATTATTCTTCGCCGGCTCAGGCGGTCAGGGCATTCTTCTTATGGGGCAAATGATCACGTACGCGGCAATGTACGAGGATCAGTCGGTCACCTACTTCCCGTCCTACGGGCCGGAGATGCGCGGCGGCACCGCCAACTGCACCGTCGTCGTATCCGATAAACCCGTCAGCTGCCCGCTCATTTATGAGGCGGACGCACTCGTCGTGATGAACCTGCCCTCGCTCATCAAATTCGAGCCGATGGTCAAGCCCGGCGGTACGATAATCGTCAACACCTCCATCATCACGCAGACACCGTCACGGACGGATATCAATATTTTAAGCGTGCCGGCAAACGATATTGCCATCGAGCTCGGCAACGCGAAGATCGCCAATATGGTTTTACTCGGTGCGCTTGTCCGCGCAACACACGTTGTCTCCGAGCAGACGATCGAGCTGGTTATGCAAAAGCAGTTCACCGGCAAAAAAGCCAAGCTGATCGACTTAAACAAAACGGCGTTTTATTACTATAAATAAAGCGGGGTATTTCAGATGTCTTACGAGTTTTCAGTCCAAAAAACAACAAACCCTAAACAAAAACCCGATCCGGATACGCTGGCCTTCGGCCGCACGTTTACCGACCATATGTTCATCATGGATTATGCCGCCGACAAAGGCTGGCATGACGGACGCATTGTGCCCTACGGCCCGATAGCGCTCGACCCCGCCGCCGCCGTTCTGCATTACGCCCAGGAAATGTTTGAGGGGCTCAAGGCCTACAAGGCCGACGACGGGCGTATCCTGCTGTTCCGCCCCGACATGAACGCCAAACGCACCAATCGCACCAACGCGCGTATGTGCATCCCGCAGATGGACGAGGACCTTTTCGTCGACGCTATCAAAACCATCGTCGACATTGAGCGCGACTGGATCCCCGACAAGCCGGGCACGTCGCTGTATATCCGTCCGTTCATTTTTGCCGACGAAGCATTCCTCGGCGTGCACCCCGCGGCGCACTATAAGTTCATGATCATCCTGTGCCCTGTCGGACCGTACTACGCATCAAATGACGGCGGACTGCCGCCGACGAAAATCTTCGTCGAGGACGAGTTCGTACGCGCCACACCCGGCGGTACCGGTGAAGCGAAGGTTGGCGGCAACTATGCCGGCTCCTTGAAAGCGCAGATGAAGGCAAATGCCAAGGGCTGTGAACAGGTGCTTTGGCTCGACGCCGTCGAGCGCAGCTATGTCGAGGAGATCGGCACGTCGAACGCGTTTTTCGTCATCGACGGCGAGGTCGTCACCGCGCCGCTGGGCGGCACCATCCTGCCCGGCGTCACACGTGACAGCGTCATCGCTTTGCTCAAAGACTGGGGCATTCCCGTTTCCGAGCGCCGCCTGCGCATCGACGACGTGTTCAAGTATGCCGCCAACGGCACATTGACCGAGGTGTTCGCCACCGGCACGGCGACCGTCATTTCCCCGGTGGGCAAACTGCTGTACAAAGACGTCGAGTACACCATCGGTGACGGTGATACGGGCATCATGTCCCAGCGACTATACGAGACGCTGTACGGCATCCAGACCGGCAAGCTAAAAGACGATATGGGCTGGACCGTTTCTGTTTAATCAACCGGCACAAAAACGCGACAAGAAGAGCGCCCTGCGGCGCTCTTCTTTTTCAGGGGCACATGCACCGGCCAGCATTAAAAGCACGTTAAATTTGCGCCGATCGTTTCGTGCACTTCTTGACACGCCCCTGAAAGTATGACATAGTCATCTAAGCACTCAACGACCGTGCCATAACGCAACGGAGGGCCGTTATATGTCCCGACGAAATCTCAATATAAAGGCACAGGGCGCCGCCGACTACCATGATACCGTCGCCGACCTGCTCGGCAGCATGCACGTACAATCGATGCGCAAATACCGGCAGCATCGCGACGTGACGTGCCTGGAGCACTGCGCGAATGTGTCGCTTTTAAGCTATCGTGTCTGCCGTCGGCTGGGGCTTGACGCGCGCGCCGCCGCGCGCGGCGGGCTCTTACACGACTTCTTTCTTTATGACTGGCATACAGAGAACCCGTATGGTGGCCTGCACGGCTTCCGCCATCCGTCGATCGCGCTAAAAAACGCCGACATGCACTTTGCGCTGTCTGACAAAGAGCGTGATATTATACGCAAACACATGTGGCCGCTGACGCCGCGCCCGCCGCGGTATCCGGAATCACTTATCGTCGCGATTGCCGATAAGTATTATTGTGTTGCCGAGATCTTTCGTTCACGCCGGCGCGGCACACATAGTCCGGTGTCTGTGCGCTGACAGATTATAATCCTGGAGTAACATTATTCATGCATTATATAGATTTATCGCTATGGTTTATCCTGTACAGCTTTGTCGGCTGGGCATATGAGTCAGCGCTATTTACTGTTACGGAGCGCCGCTTTGTTAACCGGGGCTTTTTAAACGGGCCGTTTTGCCCGATTTACGGTTCCGGCGCGCTGCTCATTACGCTGCTGCTATCCCACACACAGCTGAGCATTCCCGCCTTATTTCTCGCCGCCGTTGTTTTAACAACGACGCTGGAATATCTCACCGCCGTCGTGCTGGAAAACCTGTTCAAGGCCAAATGGTGGGATTACTCGAACTTTCCGCTCAATTTTCAAGGCCGCATCAGTCTGCCCTCGTCGGCCGTGTTCGGTATCATGTCGGTCATACAGATCAAACTGATCCATCCGTCTGTCGTCACGGCGACGGCACAAATCCCGATGAGCGCCAAACAGGCGCTCCTCGCTGCTTTCATCGTTTACGTCCTCGTTGATCTAACGATGACGGTTCGGGGCGTCTTCGTGCTTAACGGACGGCTCAGCGAGATCCAAGTCGCCGTCAACGGCTTCATCGGCCAGCGTTTCAAGCGCGCCGAATCGATCACGAAATCGATTTTATCCGGCTTTGAGGACAGCGAGTTTTATACCGACCGAATCCGCCAGCTGTTTCGCATCGGGCACGCCCAGACACGCCGTCTGATGCGCGCGTTCCCAAAGCTGCGCTCGCTGCGATACGAAGCGGCCTTTAAGAAGCTTAAAGATCGCTTGATCGGCGATGAAGCGGATGACCAATAACCGAAGAAAACAAAACCGCCGCACTTTCGTGCGGCGGTTTTTCTGTCTATTTGGTATTACGACGGCTGCTGCAACGCGTTGAGCGCGTCGATCTCCTTGTCCAGATCAATCCGCGGGAAGATGACCTCACCCTTTGAGACAGTCACCGTCGCGCTCAGGCGGCCGAAAGCCGCCGCCGACGCCCACGTCGTATCGTCCGCTTCGGCGCCGATCTGCCCGAAAATCTTCACGCACGTGTCCGGCATGAACGGCTGGAGGAGCGCCGCACACACGCGGATGGCTTCAAGCAGGTTGTACAGCACCCGCGCCAGGCGCGGCTGTTGTGTTTCGTCTTTGGCGAGCACCCACGGCGCGGTTTCGTCGATATATTTGTTCGCGCGCGACGAGACGCGGAATATTTCCGTCAAGGCGTTCTGGAACGCGTACTTTTCCATCTGCGTTTCGTACACATCGCGCAGCGATGAGGCCATGGCGATGAGCTCATCGTCCAGCCGATCGGCCGTTTGCTCGGCCGGCAGCGTGCCGCCGAAGTACTTGACGGCCATCGCGACTGTCCGCGAGACGAGATTACCCAGATCGTTGGCAAGGTCGGTATTGATGCGCGAGATTAAAAGCTCGTTTGTGAAATTGCCGTCCGACCCGAACGGGAAGTCGCGCAGCAGGAAGTAGCGCAGCGCGTCCACGCCGTAGCGCCCGGCCAAAATGACCGGATCGACGACGTTGCCGATCGACTTGCTCATCTTCACGCCGTTGAAATTCAGCCAGCCATGGCCGTAAACCTTTTTAGGTAACGGCATGTCCATACTCATCAGAAACGCCGGCCAGTAGATCGCATGAAAACGGACAATCTCCTTACCGACAAAATGCACGTCGGCCGGCCAGTATTTGTCATAATCGTCGTTTTGGTCGTTTAGGAAGCCAAGCGCCGTGGTGTAGTTAAACAGCGCGTCCAGCCAGACGTACACAACATGCCCGGGATCGAAATCGACCGGCACGCCCCACGTAAACGTCGTGCGGGTTACGCACAGATCTTGCAGGCCGCCCTCACAGTCAATGAAATTGTTGATCATCTCGTTAACACGCGATTGAGGCTGGAGGTACTCGCCGGCTTCTAAAAGCGCCCGAACCTGATCGGCGTATTTCGACGCGCGGAAGAAGTACGCTTCCTCCTCGGCATATTTAACGTCGCGTCCGCAGTCGGGGCACTTGCCGTCGACAAGCTGGTTTTCCGTCCAGAAAGACTCGCACGGCGTACAGTACAGGCCCTTGTAGGCGCTCTTATAGATGTCGCCCTTGTCGTACATGGCTTTAAATATTTTCTGTATCGACTGCTCGTGATACGCGTCCGTCGTGCGGATGAAGCGGTCGTTAGAGATGTTCATCAGCTTCCACAAGTCGAGGATACCGCCCTCGCCCTCAATGATGTTATCGACGAACTGCTTGGGCGTGACGCCCGCATCTTTGGCTTTAAGCTCAATTTTCTGCCCGTGCTCGTCGGTGCCGGTCAGGAACATGACATCATAGCCCTGCATTCGCTTGTACCTCGCCATCGCGTCCGCAGCGACCGTACAGTAGGTGTGGCCGATGTGGAGCTTGTCGGATGGGTAGTAGATGGGCGTTGTGATGTAGTATGAACTATTCATGATGTCCGTTCCTTTCTGCTTGTTTGAGCGGGCTTTCCGCGCTCAGGAAGTAAGTGGCAGTATACCACAGGTCGCGTTAAACATGCAACAGGCTGCTACGGTTTCAGCTCGACGATTTCGTTGTCGTCAAAATGCAGTTGTGTTTCAGCGTACACGCGCTTTTCGCGCGGGATGAAGCCTCGGACATTCGTCATTGGGAATATCCACGTATACGGCCCGATGTGCGTACCCGGCTGGGTGACGGCGTTGGCGCCGAGCCGTGATGCGTCGCCGAGGACAACGCCGTAGAACGAGTCGCCGAGGTCGTGCTGGACGCCGTCGAGCTTCAGTGTCGCGTTCGACTGATTAAACTTACGGTTGGCGGTAATGACGCCCGAGCCGACGCGCGCGGACGCGCCGAGCACACTGTCGCCGACAAAGGCGAGGCTGGCGACTTTCGACCCGCCGAACATCACCGTATGCTTGACTTCGCTCCCGTGGCCGACGTTGCAGCCGTCGCCGACGATGGTGTACGGGCGCAGTACGGCGCCGGGCAGGATCTCGCAGTTTTTACCGACATATACCGGCCCGATGATCGTCACGTCCCCGTAGATGACCGTCCCCTCGCCGATGGAATACGCGCCGACGGCGTTCAGCTTACCGCACTTCAGCGTACCCTTATTTTCCTGAACGCCCGTGTCCTCGAGCGTCTGCTTCAAATACGCCTTGGCCTTAACGAGGATGTCGGTCGGCGTTTTGAGGCCGTCCAGAAAACCCTCGATCGGGAATTTTTCCGGATTGAGGAAATAATAGCGCAGATCGATAGACATAATCCGCCTCCATTTGGTTTTGTTATGATACTTTGAAGTTAAATTATACGCTCTTCGCCCTTGTCTTACAACCGCCAGACGTTAAAACAGCCTAAAAGCCGGTTAAAATCAACAAAAGGACATTTCCTGTTGACGAAAGGCTATACGAATTGTAAAATTAAATGATACAATAATTTAAATACTAGGTATATTGAATATCGGAGGGGCCATGCAGCAGCAAGCGCAGACAAGCCGGGCAAACGAACTGTCCCACGCGACAATCATCTGGGGCGGCAGCGAAGCCGGGCGCGACCGACGCGCCGACCGGCTGGCTGCGGCGCTCGTGTGCATCGGCGACGGTGAGCGCCCCTGCGGCGTTTGCGTCCATTGTAAAAAATCATTGCGCGGCATCCATCCCGACATCACGGTCGTCGACAAGCCGGACGACAAGCGCGAGATTATCGTCACTCAGATTCGCGCCATACGAGACGACGCGGTCGTCACGCCCAACGAAGCCGACAGGAAAGTCACGATCATCCGGCACGCGGACCTGATGAACACGTCGGCGCAAAACGCATTATTAAAGGTATTGGAGGAGCCGCCGGCCACAGCCGCGTTCATCCTCGTCACGGAAAACCCTGCCGAGCTGTTGCCGACCGTTCGCTCCCGATGCGCGTCGGTGCAGGCCGCGCGCGATGACGCCGCGGCGCCGTCCGGCGTTTCGGATGCTGCGCAGGCCTTCTTGTCCGCACTCTCAGACGGCGCGCTCGAGCTGACGCGCTGGTCGTTCGACGTTGAAAAGCTCGATAAAGACGCTTTCGGCGCTTTTTTGCGCGACGCGGAAGCCGCCGTCGTGCACCAGCTGCGCGACAACGCTGCCGGCAAACCGTCGCCGCTGCCATCCAGCCTGCTTGTTGGCGCGCTTGACACGCTCGCGCTGGCAAGAACCTATTTGCAAAGCAACGTTAGCCTCGGGCACATCGCCGGTATGATGTGCTCGGCGCTGATCCTACGAAATGAGGAAAACCATGATAGAAGTCATCAGCGTTCGATTTAAAAATAAAGGTAAGGTCTATTTCTTCGATCCAAGTGACCTGACCATCCCGACAGGCGCTAACGTCGTCGTCGAGACAGCTAAGGGCCTTGAATACGCCGAATGTACGTATGGCAACCACGCCGTCGAGGAGACGTCGATTATCCAGCCGCTGCGCCCTGTCGTGCGCCTGGCAACACAGGACGACGATAAGCACGCAGCCGCCAACAAGGATAAAGAAGCCGACGCCTTCTCCTTCTGCCAGAAGAAAATCGCCGAGCACGGGCTGGACATGAAGCTTGTCGACGTCGAGTTTAGCTTTGAGGGCAATAAAATCCTCTTCTTCTTCACGTCCGACGGTCGTGTGGATTTCCGCGAGCTCGTAAAAGACCTTGCGTCTGTGTTCAAAACACGCATCGAGCTGCGCCAGATCGGCGTACGCGACGAAGCGCGTATGATCGGCGGTCTGGGTATCTGCGGCAAGGAATTTTGCTGCTCGCAGTTTATGGAAGAGTTTCACCCCGTGTCGATCAAAATGGCCAAAACACAGGGGCTCTCGCTTAATCCAGTCAAGATTTCGGGCACGTGCGGCCGTTTGATGTGCTGTCTCAAATACGAGGAGCCGGCCTATCAGGAGCTGGTTAAGAAAGCGCCGAAGGTCGACGCCTTTGTTGACACGCCGTCCGGCAAGGGCAGCGTGACGGGCATTAATCTGCTGCGCGGTCAAGCCAAGGTCCGTCTTGAGGACGGCGGAGACACCACACTTAAAACCTTCCCGTTTGACGAGCTCAGCGTACTCGGCGGCAAAGCTCGACGCGCCGAATATATCGCCGCACGAGACGAAGGCCGCCTCAAAGAGGCCGGTTTCACCGATACGCGCCAGCACGCGCCGAAGCTTGAAACAAAACCCCTGCAGACCAGCGACCGGAGCGACGCGCCGAAATCCCGTGGCGATAAACCGTCCGGCGGCGGCCAGCGGCGCGGCGGCGACGGGCAGAGAAATCAGTCCCGCCGTAACAAAGGCGGCAAACAGCAGCCGCGGAAAGCCGATGCGCCGGCGGAACAGAAAAAAACGCAGCCACAGGCCGGCAAACAGCCTAACGCGGCACCGTCCGGCGGCAAGCCACAGGGCGGCAAACCGCAGGGCACGAAGCCGTCTAAGCGGAGCCATCGCGGCGGCCGCGGCCGCAATAAATCTCGCGGGCCGAAGCCGGCCGGTTCTCCACCGGCTGACGCATCGCCTAAACCGTGACAAAGATGTCGGTGAACATGCCAATCAGATAAACTGGCAACCAAATGGTATTGGATGCTTCGGCCGAGCACGGCGGCCGGGCTCCGATGCCATTTTTATCCCGCCAAACTGCAACCTGCCGCGCTTTGTCTGCAAATTTGCCTTAATTTCCTGGGCTGGCAATATCTTATTCGTCTTTTTCGACGTAATTCGATCAAAGGACTTGCAAAAAGCGCCCCAAACCCTTAGAATAACATACAATGCCCTTTTAGACGTTCTCAGGGAACGTTTTTAACCGGGCACACTTTTCTCTTGTGATATATACTGCGCCACGTCTTTGTGACGACGCCGCGGCTTTACGGAAGCGCGCGGCTTTCATGGCGCAAGATGCAGCGATATTTCGACCTGCGTTGTTGAAAGGAATGGTAACCATGAATATGCGTGATTTCCCGGCTGGGCAAGGATTATACGATCCGCGGTACGAGCATGACGCCTGCGGTATCGGCTTTGTTGTTCATATTAAGGGAGAAAAATCAAATCAGATCCTACGCGAAGCGCTTGTCGCGCTGCGCAATCTTGACCATCGCGGCGGCGTCGGCAGCGAACCGACCTCGGGCGACGGCGCGGGGATCTTGTTTCAGATTCCACATGCATATTACAAAACAGTCTGTCCCGATGACGGGATAGCGCTGCCCGATGACGGCGACTACGGCACAGGCCTCGTTTTCCTCCCGCACGAGCCGGCGCTGCGCGCCGAGCTCGAAGCCGAGTTTAAGAAGATCACCGAAGCCGAGGGTCAGGATTTTCTCGGTCTGCGCGACGTGCCGATCGATTCGTCGATGCTGGGCAAAACGTCACACGGGTCGATGCCGTTCATGCGTCAAGTCTTCATCGGCCGCACGGCGCTGTGCCAGGACGCCGACTTTGAGCGCAAGCTCTTCGTCATCCGCCGCCGGATCGAAAACTTCGCCGCGGCCAACCATCCCGACGCATATTTCTATATGCCGAGCCTGTCGTCCAAGACGATCGTTTACAAGGGTATGCTCACCTCCGATCAGCTCGACAATTTCTATCTCGACCTGCAAAGCGAGCTTGTGACAACAGCGCTTGCGCTCGTCCACTCGCGCTACTCCACCAACACGTTCCCCAGCTGGGAGCGCGCGCACCCGAACCGCTGCCTGATCCACAATGGCGAAATTAACACGCTGCGCGGCAACGTTAATTATATGAACGCGCGCGAGGCAATTCTTAAAAGCGAAACCTTCGGCGACGAACTGAATAAGGTTCTGCCGGTCATCGATAAAAACGGCAGCGACTCGGCGATGTTCGATAACGCTGCGGAATTTCTCATGCTCAGCGGCATGCCGATCGAGCGGGTCATGATGATGATGATCCCCGAGCCGTGGCAGGGCCACGAGAGCATGAGCGCGGAGAAAAAAGCGTTTTACGAGTATAACGCTTGCCTGATGGAGCCGTGGGACGGTCCGGCCGCGATGGGCTTTACGGACGGCACGCGCGTCGGCGCCGTGCTCGACCGCAACGGCCTGCGCCCGTCACGCTACTACGTCACGACTGACGATATCGTCGTGCTGGCGTCCGAGGTCGGCGTGCTCGACATTCCGCCAGAAAAAGTAATTAAAAAAGAGCGTCTTCATCCCGGACGCATGCTGCTCATCGACACCGAGAGCGGCCGCATCATCGAAGACGACGAAATTAAACATAAGGCCGCCGCGTCCGCCCCGTACGGTGAGTGGCTGAAAACATACCTCACGACGCTCGATCAGATCGCCGATCCGTTGGCGTGCCCGTTCGAAGTGCATCCGCTACCGAAGATGCAAAAAGCGTTCGGCTACAGCTACGAGGATCTCCGGATGTTCCTCGCGCCGATGGTCACGACCGGCGTTGACCCCGTCGGTGCGATGGGCAACGACACGCCGCTGGCCGTACTGTCGAAAAAGCCGATGCTCATGTACGACTACTTTAAGCAGCTGTTTGCGCAGGTCACCAACCCACCGATCGACGCGCTGCGCGAATCGCTCATCACCTCCGCGATTGTGTTCCTCGGTGCGGAGTCAAATCTGCTGCAACCCGGCCCCGAAAGCTGCCGGCGCATCAAGCTGCCGTCTCCTATCCTCGACAACGAGTCGCTTGAGAAGCTGCGCAACATCGACCAAGCCGGCTTTAAGTCTGCAACGCTCCCGATCGTATTCCCGAAGGGCGGCGACGGCGCAGCGCTGAAAGCGGCACTCGACAAGCTGTTTGAGTCCGCCGCCAAAGCCATCAACGACGGCGCGACGATTCTCATCCTCTCCGACCGTATGGTCGACGCGAAAAACGCCGCCATCCCGGCGCTCCTTGCCGTCGGCGGCCTGCACCATTATCTCATCCGCGCCGGTCTGCGCACCAAGGCCAGTATCGTTTTGGAGTCGGGCGAGCCGCGTGAAGTACATCACTTCTGCTGCCTGATCGGCTACGGCGCGGCCGCGATCAATCCGTACGTGGCGCTCGAGTCGATCGCCGATATGGCCAAAACCGGCTTCATCAAGGGCTTCGACGAAGCCAAGGCCGTCCGTACGTATATTAAGGTCGCCTACAAGGGCGTGATCAAGGTGCTGTCCAAGATGGGCATCTCGACGATCCAGAGCTATATGGGCGCGCAGATCTTTGAGGCGCTGGGCATCTCCACCGCCGTCATTGACGAGTACTTCGTCATGACGCCCTCGCGCATCGGCGGCGTCGGTCTCGACGAGATCGCCCGCGAAGCACAGCTCCGTCATGACAAGGGCTTCGGCGAACTGGCCGACGAGGACGACGAGCTCGATTCTGCCGGTATCTACCAGTATCGTAAGAACGGCGAATACCATACCTACAATCCCGAAACGATCGACAAGCTCCAGCGCTCCTGCCGGACGGGCGATTATGCGATGTACAAGCAGTACTCGAAGCTTTTGAACGAGAACGAACTGGATAACGCCACCATCCGCTCGGCAATGGCGTTTAAAAAGGGTAACAGCATCCCGCTCGACGAGGTCGAGCCGGTTGAGTCGATCGTCAAGCGCTTTAAAACAGGCGCGATGAGCTTCGGCTCCATCAGCCGCGAAGCGCACGAGACGATCGCCATCGCGATGAACCGCTTGGGCGGCAAATCCAATACCGGCGAGGGCGGCGAAGATCCTGCACGCTACACGCCTGACGCCAATGGCGACTCGCGCTGCAGCGCGATCAAGCAGGTCGCCTCCGGCCGCTTCGGCGTGACGAGCGAATATCTCGTCAACGCGCAGGAAATACAAATCAAGATGGCGCAGGGCGCCAAGCCCGGCGAGGGCGGACAGCTGCCCGGCCGTAAGGTTTATCCCGAGGTCGCCAAGGTACGCTACTCGACGCCCGGCGTCGGCCTGATTTCACCGCCGCCGCACCATGATATTTATTCGATCGAAGACCTTAAGGAACTGATCTACGATCTGAAAAACGCTAATCCCGCCGCGAAAATCAACGTCAAACTCGTCAGCGAGGCCGGTGTCGGCACCGTTGCCGCCGGCGTTGCCAAGGGCATGGCGGACGTCGTCTTAATCTCCGGTCAGGACGGCGGCACGGGCGCGTCACCGCGCACGTCGATGCGCCACGCAGGCCTGCCGTGGGAGCTGGGGCTTTCCGAGACGCATCAGACGCTGGTGCTCAACAACCTGCGCGACCGCATCACCGTTGAAACGGACGGCAAGATGATGACCGGGCGTGACGTAGCCATCGCGGCGCTTCTGGGCGCCGAGGAGTACGGCTTCGCGACGGGGCCGCTCATTACAGTCGGCTGCGTCATGATGCGCGTTTGCAACCTCGACACGTGCCCCGTCGGCGTCGCCACGAACAATCCCGAGCTGCGCAAGCGGTTTTCCGGCAAACCCGAGCACGTGATGAACTACATGCTCTTCGTCGCCGAAGAACTGCGTGAATATATGGCCGAGATGGGCTTCCGGACGGTTAACGAAATGATCGGCCGCTCGGATATGCTCGAGCAGAAGACGCCCAAGGCCAGCTGGAAAGCCGACGGACTTGATCTGACGAAAATTCTCACAGGCCCCGACGTGCCGGACGGTACGCCGATGTATCAGGTCATCGAACAAAACCACGGCCTTGAAAACACGCTCGACATGTCCACGCTGATCGACGTTTGCAAACCGGCGCTTGAAGACGGCGCACCCGTCGAAGCGGACATTAACGTTAAAAACACCGACCGTGCCATCGGCACGATCCTCGGCAACGTCCTGACGAGGCGCTACGGCTTTGAAGGCCTGCCGGAGGACACGATTAAGCTCAATCTGTACGGCTCGGCCGGTCAGAGCCTCGGCGCGTTCGCGCCCAAAGGCATCACGCTCACGCTCACTGGTGACACCAACGACTACACCGGCAAGGGTCTGTCGGGCGGCAAGATCATCGTAAAGCCACCCGAAGTCTCGACCTTCGTGCCGGAGGACAATATCATCATCGGTAACGTCGCCTTCTACGGTGCGACGAGCGGACAGGCTTACATCCGCGGCGCGGCCGGCGAGCGCTTCTGCGTACGTAACAGCGGCGTACACGCCGTCGTCGAGTCTGTCGGCGATCACGGCTGCGAGTATATGACAGGCGGACGCGTCGCCGTACTGGGCAAGACGGGACGTAATTTTGCGGCCGGTATGTCCGGCGGCCTGGCCTACGTCTACGACGAGGACGGCACGTTCCCCGCACGCTGCAACACTGATATGGTCCGCCTCACCGAGGTTGACGACGAAGGCGCCGAGGAACTTAAAAAGATGATTTCCGAGCACGATCGGCTGACCGGCAGCGCCACGGCCAAAAAGCTGCTCGCCGACTGGGATAACGCCGTTAAAAAGTTTGTGCGCGTGCTCCCGAACGACTACGACCGCATGATTCAGGCCATCAAGAAAGCGCACGCCGAAGGTTACACCGGCGACGAAGCGCTGATGATCGCCTTCGACGCCAACAACCGCGACGTGTCGCGCCTGAGCGGCAACTAAGGGGGGTACCGACAATGGCAAAACCGACTGGATTTTTAGAGTATACGCGCTGCCTTGCGCCGGATCGCCCGGTTGAAGAGCGCATTAAAGACTGGAACGACTTTCACACATCGTTCCCGATCGACGCGCTCAAGGAGCAGAGCGCGCGATGCATGGACTGCGGCACGGCCTTTTGTCAGATGGGCCTGATGCTCGATGGCGTCGCGTCCGGCTGCCCGCTGAATAACCTCATCCCCGAATGGAACGAACTGGTCTACAACGGCCTGTACGAAAAAGCGTTTAAGCGCCTAATGAAGACGTCGAACTTCCCGGAGTTCACGTCACGCGTGTGCCCGGCGCTGTGCGAGGGCTCGTGTATGGTCGGGCTCGACGGCGAAGCCGTCGCCACCAAGCAAAACGAGCGCGCGATCATCGAGCACGCGTTTGAAATGGGCTGGGTCAAGCCGCGTCCGCCGAAAAAGCGCACCGGCAAATCGGTTGCCGTTGTCGGCTCGGGACCGTCGGGTCTCGCCGCCGCCGACAGCCTCAACAAGATGGGGCACTCGGTCACTGTTTTTGAAAAAGACGACCGCGTCGGCGGCCTGCTCATGTACGGCATCCCGAACATGAAGCTGGAAAAGAATATCATCGACCGCCGCGTCGACATCATGCAGCAGGAGGGCGTCACGTTTAAGACGGGCGTCGAGATCGGCAAAGACGTCTCTGCCAACACGCTGAAAAAAGACTACGACGCCGTCGTGCTGTGCATCGGCTCGAAAAACCCGCGCGACCTGCAGGTCGAAGGGCGCGATGCCGGCGGCATCTACTTCGCTGTCGATTTCCTGTCGCAGAACACGAAAAGTCTCCTCGACTCAAACCTCGCGGACGGCAACTATGTGTCCGCCAAGGATAAAGACGTGATCGTCATCGGCGGCGGCGACACCGGCACCGACTGCGTTGCAACGTCGATCCGCCACGGCTGCAAGAGCGTCATTCAGTTTGAGATCATGCCACCCGCGCCGGAAAACCGCAACGACAAAAATCCGTGGCCGCAGTGGCCGAAAACCTTCAAGACCGACTACGGCCAGGAGGAAGCGATCGAGGTTTTCGGCGCCGACCCGCGCCACTTCTGCCTGACCACCAAGAAGGTTGAGCAGGACGAGAAAGGCAACGTCAAGGCGCTGCACACCGTCGAGGTCGACTGGTCTTCGGGCAAGCTTGAAGAAGTCCCGGGTACCGAAAAGGTCTGGCCGGCGCAGCTTGTGCTGATCGCAATGGGCTTCCTCGGCCCGCAGGACACGATCATCCAGGAGCTCGGTCTCGCGCAGGACAAGCGCAGCAACATCCTTGCCGACGAAAACGACTGCGTAACGAGCGTCGAGGGCGTTTTCGCCGCCGGTGACGCGCGCCGCGGGCAGAGCCTCGTCGTCTGGGCCATTCGCGAGGGGCGCAACGCCGCCGAAGCGTGCGACGAATACCTGAAAACAAAATAAAAAGAAAGCCGCCGTTTTTATAACGGCGGCTTTTTGATTGTTATTGCCCGACCCAAAAGCCTCACAGCGTTCCGCCGCGCACGGCGGAATCAAGTGAAATCCGTCGTTTCCGGGGACATGCGCCTCGGAAGCGACGCCGCTCACAGCGGCCACGGCAGAGTGGCCGCTGTACAGCTTTTTCGCGGAAGAGGCCTTCGGCCTTTTCCGCGATGTTTTATCGGCGAATAACGCCGCAGGCGATCCGCGCGCCCGCGTTGCCGGACGGCTGCGTCGTAAAATCGTCCGGCCGGGCGTGGATGATCATCGTTTTGCCGATCACGTCGCGCACGGTGAAGCGGTCAGTGAGAAAAACCATGAACACGCGGCCTTTTGCCTCAAACAGCGGCGGCAAATCACCCGCATGCTCGGGATGCTTGCACGCGTATGGATTATAATGCCCCATCGCTCCGGCAAACGGATCAGCCGGTGTACCGGCGCATTTGTCTCCGGCATGGATGTGAAAGCCGAAGACACCGCCGTCGCACCGTCCCGGCTTCGCCGGCAGGCCAATCACCTCAACCTGCAGCAGCACACCTTCTTTTGTCTGGAAAAACAGCGCCTTCCCGGCCAGATCGGGATGCGTCTTGTCGCCACGCAAAAAGCACCGCGCGTCCGGCCGTGATTTTGCCAGCGTGTCTATGTAGTAACTCGATTGTTGCCGTAAAAACAGCATGAAAACCCTCCCCCATTTCCGGATCGCCGTGCGACCGCATTGAGCACACTACTATTATTTTATGCTGCACCGCGTCCAAAGGCGACGCGACGGCGCAAAAGACGCTTGATCCTGCTTTTAACACAGCTTTCACCGCCGACTTATTGACAATATCGCCCGTATGTGTTAGTATGCGACTTGTCATCGAAAAATCGAGGACTGTCAGAGTCCAGAATTTTTGACCGTATCCGTGTTTCGGATATACCAAGGCCAGACGGACAGCCGGGTCAAATGCCGATTGGCAACTTTCGTTGCCTTATTGATCGAGCGTAACGCTCTAATTTTATAAGTTGGTTACTCAAAACCATATCACTTGTGAAAAATCAATAAGAGTAGTAAAAGTAATTCTTGCTATATAGACTCTGATCCAATGAAGAATGAATAAATAACACGAATTTTATTCGAAATAAATAAAACATTTTTTACGGATAGCGCTCAAGTGTATGATGGTTTTTTACCATGATTGCTTGAGCTATTTATTTTGGAGGCAGGTATGGAAAACAAGATGAAATTGTACGGCTTCAACAACCTGACGAAGTCGTTGAGCTTCAACATTTACGACGTGTGCTACGCCAAAACGCAGCGCGCCCAGAAGGACTACATCGCTTACATCGGCGAGGAGTATAATTCTGAGCGCCTGACGAACATCCTGCACCATCTCACCGAGATGATCGGTGCGACGGTTCTGAGTGTCTCCAAGCAGGACTACGAACCGCAGGGCGCAAGCGTCACCTTCATGATTGCCGAGCCATCCATGCTGATGCACAGCGACGGCGAAACGATCGTCGCGCATCTCGACAAAAGCCACGTCACCGTCCATACCTATCCCGAATACCATCCCGACAACGCCATCGCAACGTTCCGCGTCGATATCGACGTGGCTACCTGCGGCGCAATCACACCGCTGAGTACGCTCGATTTTCTCATCGGCAGCTTCGACTCCGACATCATCACGATGGACTATAAAGTCCGCGGCTTCACACGCAATATTGACGGTAAAAAGCTCTTTATCGACCATACGATTACGTCAATTCAGGATTACATCGCGCAGGAAACGCTCGACAAATATGATACGATAGATATTAATATGTATCAGGCGAACATTTTCCACACGAAAATGCTGATCAAGGAAATCGATCTGCAAAACTATCTGTTCAATTCAAACGTCTACGAGCTACCGCCGAAGGATCGCCTGCACATCAGCAGCCTTTTACGCAAAGAGATGATTGAAATCTTCAGCGCCATGAATGTGTATTAAGCCGCCGGCCAGCGGGTTAGTCACGGTTTTATAGGCGCGTACATAGACAGACAGTTTCGGCTAGTGAAAGGAGCGCCGCTTTGCTCGATCAAACAAAAACACCCATACTGCGTGCGCTCGACGACGTAAAAAAAGCACGGATCGTCCCGTTTGACGTGCCCGGCCACAAGCGCGGGCGCGGCAGCCCGGAGCTGACCGGCTTTCTCGGACAGATGTGCATGAACGTCGACGTTAACTCCATGAAGCCGCTGGACAACCTCAGCCACCCTGTCTCCGTTATTAAAGAAGCCGAGACGCTTGCGGCTGAAGCATTCGGCGCGGCGCACGCGTTTTTCATGGTCGGTGGCACGACGTCCGCCGTGCAGGCAATGATTCTAGCCACCTGTAAAAAAGGTGACAAGCTGATTTTGCCGCGCAACGTGCACATCAGCGTCATCAACGCAATGATTCTGGGCGGCGCAACGCCCGTATACGTTAATCCGCAGACGAATAAAGAGCTGGGCATCGCGCTGGGCATGTCGGTAGCCGACGTGAAAAAGGCCATTGAAGACAACCCCGACGCCAAGGCCGTACTTGTCAACAACCCAACATATTACGGCGTGTGCTCCGATCTGAAAACCATCACCGATATCGCCCACGCACACGGTATGCGCGTGCTCGCCGACGAGGCGCACGGCACGCATTTTTACTTCGGCGAGGGTCTGCCGATGTCCGCGATGGCCGCCGGCGCCGACATGGCGTCTGTGAGTATGCACAAGTCCGGCGGCTCGCTGACGCAAAGTTCGCTGCTGCTGACGGGCCCCGACGTCAACGCACGGTACGTACGCCAGGTCATCAACCTCACACAGACGACGAGCGGCTCGTACCTGCTGTTGTCGAGCCTTGACATCTCGCGTAAAAACCTGGCGCTCAACGGGCGCGAAATCGTTGCGCAGGTCAAGGAAATGGCCCAGTACGCGCGCGACGAGATCAACAAGATCGGCGACTACGACGCGTACGCGTCCGAGCTCAAAAACGGCGACACCGTCTTTGACTTCGACGTGACGAAGCTGTCGGTCAATACGCTCGGTCTGGGTCTTGCCGGTATTGAAGTGTACGATATTTTACGCGACGAATACGACATTCAGGTCGAGTTCGGCGATATCGGCAACTTTTTAGCCTACATTTCCGTCGGCGACACGAACAAAAATATTGAGCGGCTCGTGAGTGCCCTGAGCGACATCCGCCGTCTATACAAGGGCGACCGCGCCGGCATGCTCGATACGGAGTACATCTCCCCCGTCGTCGTCACGACGCCGCAGGAGGCGTTTTACGCCGACAAGCGCTCGCTCCCGCTGACCGACTGTTTCGGCGCGGTGTGCGCGGAGAACGTCATGAGCTATCCGCCGGGCATTCCCATCCTGTCACCGGGCGAGAGAATCACCGGCGAGATCATCGACTATATCATCTACGCCAAGGAAAAGGGCTGCTTTTTAACCGGACCGGAGGATCTCGAGGTCAACCGGCTCAACGTCATCAAAGGAGGCGCCTAACATGGAGCTGTGGTTTTCGGAAAAGCACACGAAAAACGTCCAGTTTTCAATCCGCACAAATCGCCAGCTGTACTCCGGTCAAAGCGCGTTCCAGCGCATCGATGTGTTCGAGTCACAAGAATTCGGCCGCTTTCTGACGCTGGACGGCTACATGATGCTCACGGAAAAGGACGAATTCATCTACCACGAGATGATCGTGCACCCGGCCTTTGCCGTTAATCCCGATATTAAGCACGTGCTCGTCATCGGCGCGGGCGACGGCGGCGTCGCTCGGGAGCTGTCACGGTACGCGCATCTCGAGACCATCGACGTCGTCGAGATCGACGAGCAGGTTGTGAACGTCTGCCGCGAATTCCTGCCGCAGACAGCCCGCGGCTTCAACGACAAGCGCGTCAACCTCATGTTTCAGGACGGCCTTAAATACATCCGCGGCTGCGAGGACAAGTATGATCTCATCATCGTCGATTCCACCGATCCGTTCGGCCCCGGCGAGGGCTTGTTTACAAAAGAATTCTACGGCAACTGCTACAAAGCGCTCAAGGACGACGGCATCATGGTCAACCAGCACGAAAGCCCGTTTTACGACAGTGACGCCATCGCCATGCAGCGCGCGCACAAGCGCATCGTCAAGTGCTTCCCCGTAAGCCGTGTTTATCAAGCGCACATTCCGACGTATCCGTCCGGCCATTGGCTGTTCGGCTTCGCGTCGAAGAAATACCACCCCGTCGGCGACCTCGATGAGGGCCGCTGGAACGCGCTCGGGATGCCGATGCGCTACTATAATACAAAGCTTCACGCCGGCGCGTTTGCGCTGCCCAACTACGTCTGGGATCTGCTTAGAGAAGTCGAATAGCGCGCAGGCGCGCGGGTCACTACTACAACGGAGGGATTATTATGGGAAAAGCACTCATCATCGGCTGCGGCGGCGTCGCCGGCGTCGCAATCCACAAATGCTGCCAGAACAGCGATGTTTTTGAAGAAATTATGATTGCCAGCCGCACCGTCAGCAAGTGCGAGGCACTGAAAAAAGAGCTTGACGGCGGCAAAACCGTCATCCACACCGCGCAGGTCGACGCGGACAACACAGACGAGCTGATTGCGCTGATCAACCGGTTCAAGCCGGACGTTGTTCTCAACCTCGCGCTGCCGTATCAGGATCTGACAATTATGGACGCGTGTCTGGCAACCAAGACGCACTATATCGATACGGCCAACTATGAACCGACCGATACGGCGAAGTTTGAGTATAAGTGGCAGTGGGCGTATGACGCGCGCTATAAAGACGCCGGTATCACGGCGCTCTTAGGCAGCGGTTTTGACCCGGGCGTGACGAGCGTGTTCACCGCCTATGCGCTCAAGCACCATTTTGACGAAATCCACACCATTGACATCCTCGACGCGAACGCCGGCGATCACGGCTATCCGTTTGCCACGAACTTCAACCCCGAGATCAACATCCGCGAGGTCACGGCGAACGGCAGCTACTGGGAGAACGGCGAATGGGTCGAAACCGAACCGATGGCCATTAAACGCGTGTATAATTTCCCGGAAATCGGCGAAAAAGACATGTATCTTCTGCACCATGAGGAGATCGAATCGCTGGCGAAAAACATCCCGGGCGTTAAGCGCATTCGGTTTTTCATGACGTTCGGCCAGAGCTACCTTACGCACCTTAAATGTCTCGAAAACGTCGGCATGACGTCGATCGAGCCGATCGAATACGAGGGCAAGCAGATCATCCCGCTCCAGTTTTTAAAGGCGATGCTGCCAGACCCCGCGTCGCTCGGGCCGCGCACCGTCGGCAAGACGAATATCGGCTGCATCTTCACCGGCATCAAGGACGGTAAGGAGAAAACCTATTACCTCTATAACGTCTGTGATCATCAGGAATGCTACCGTGAGGTCGGATCACAAGCCATCTCGTACACGACGGGCGTGCCCGCAATGATCGGCACGATGCTCGTGATGAACGGCACGTGGCAGAAGCCCGGCGTATACACCGTCGAGCAGTTTGATCCCGATCCGTTTATGGAAGCCCTCAATAAATGGGGTTTACCGTGGCAGGAAAGCTTCGCCCCGGAGCTTGTTGACTGATGGCGCTCGATTTTGACACCGGCGCTCTCAACACCCCCTACTACCTCACCGACGAACGTAAGCTCGTAAAAAATTTAGAAATTCTGCGCGCCGTCATGGATCGTACGGGCTGCCGCATCCTTTTAGCGCAAAAAGCATTTTCGATGTTTGCACTGTACCCATTGATCGGACAGTATCTCAGCGGTACGGCAGCCAGCGGACTGCACGAGGCGCGGCTCGGCCATGAAGAAATGGGCGGCGAGACGCATGTCTTTTCCGCCGCCTACCGCGACGACGAATTTGACGAGATCGCGTCCGTCGCCGACCACATCGTTTTCAACTCCTTCGCGCAGCTTGACACATACCGCGACCGGGCGCTCGCGCGCGGTCGGTCGATCGGTGTCCGCGTCAATCCGGCGTGCTCGACGCAGGGGCACGGTATTTACGATCCCTGCGCGCCCGGCTCACGCTTAGGCGTTACGGCAGCGAACTTCCGTCCGGACGATCTGGCTGGTGTGTCGGGCCTTCACTTCCATACGCTGTGCGAGCAAAACACCGACGCGCTTGTCACGACGCTTGAAGCATTCGAGCAGTCGTTCGGCCGGTATCTCGGCGATATGGACTGGGTCAATTTCGGCGGCGGGCACCACATCACGCGCGCAGAATACGACGTCGAGCTGCTCGTGCGCACTGTTAATGATTTTCAGCAAAAATACGGCGTGCAGGTGTACTTGGAACCGGGCGAAGCCGTCGCGCTCGACGCCGGCTATCTCGTCACCACTGTGCTGGACATCGTCGACAACGGCGTTAAGAATGCCATCATCGACGCGTCGGCCGCGTGCCATATGCCGGACGTGCTTGAAATGCCGTACCGGCCGAACATCGTCGGTGCCGGATTCCCCAATAGCAAGCCGCACAACTACCGGCTCGGCGGCCCGACGTGCCTCGCCGGCGATATTGTCGGCGACTACAGCTTTGACGAGCCGCTTGCCGTCGGTGACCGGCTGGTCTTGTGCGACATGGCGATCTACACGATGGTCAAAAACAACACGTTCAACGGCATGAACCTGCCGGCTATCTCTGTTATACGCCGGAACGGTGATGTTGAAGTCATCAAGTCATTTGGCTATTCAGCCTTCAAGAGCCGGTTATCATAAGCATCATTAAAGCGGAGACGAACGTCTCCGCTTTTCGCTGCTTTTCGGCAACTTAAGACTGTCAGACCGGTCATTCTTAAGTTGCCGACTTCCTTTTTTTGTGATATCATCTCGGTAATATACGCACACCAATGGCAGGAGGATAAAACATGTTACATATTGAACATCTAACGAAAACATATGGTGAAAAGCGCGCGGTGGACGATCTGACACTGCACATAAATCCAGGTGAAATCTGTGGATTTATCGGCCATAACGGGGCCGGCAAAACGACGACGATCAAGGCCGTCTGCGGCATTTTGCAGTTCGACAGCGGCGAGATCACCGTCGACGGTATCTCCGTCAAGGAAAACCCGCTGGCCGTTAAGCAGCGCATCGCCTACATCCCGGACAATCCCGACCTGTACGAATTTTTATCCGGCATCAAGTATCTCAACTTCATCGCCGACGTCTTTGGCGTCCCGGCAGATGTGCGCCAGGCGCGCATCCGCAAATACGCCGACCTGTTCAGCCTCACCGACGATCTGGCGCAGCCCGTGTCGGCATACTCGCACGGTATGAAGCAGAAGCTTGCGATCATCTCCGCTTTGATCCACGAGCCGAAACTGATGATCCTCGACGAACCGTTTGTCGGGCTCGATCCGATCGCTTCCCATGAGATTAAAAAGCTCATGCGCGAACTGTGCGATAACGGCGGCGCGATCTTTTTCTCCACGCATGTTCTGGAGGTTGCCGAAAAACTGTGCGATAAGGTCGCCATTATTCGGCACGGCAAGCTTGTCGTCACCGGCTCGATGGACGAGGTCAAGGGCGATGAGTCGCTTGAATCCGTCTTCCTGGAACTGGAGGAAGAAAGCAAATGATGACGCTCTTAAAACTCAATCTAAGAGCGCTTTTCGCGCGGCTTATCAAGCGCTCAAATAAAACTGATAAGCGCGGCCCAGTCGTCAAGGTGCTGATCATCTTATTCGCGATATACATCATCTCCTCATTTTTCTTCATGTTCGGCACCATGTTTTATCAGATGATCGGCCCGCTGTACGCGGACGGCTACGGCTGGCTGTATTTCGCGATCATGGGCATTACCGTTTTCGCGCTGTGCTTTGTCGGCAGCATCTTCGCTGCGCAGACGCAGCTTTTTAACGCCAAGGACAATGACCTGCTTTTGTCCTTGCCGATCCGGCCGTCAAGCATACTGGTCAGCCGTCTGGCTTCACTGCTGGCGCTTGACTATCTGTTCGCGTCATTCATCGTCATCCCCGGCTTTGTCATCTGGTGTATCAGTCAGCCGGTCTCGTTTGTCGGCATCGTGTTTTTCTGGCTCAGTGCGTTGATTTTACCACTGGCGTCGCTAGCGTTCGCGTGCTTATTTGCTTGGCTGATTGCGCTCATAACATCGCGGATGCGCCGCAAGAACATTATCACGATGATTTTGTCCCTGGGCTTTTTAGCCCTGTACCTCCTGTTCTTCACGAATGTTCAAAACTACATCGTCCGGCTGACTCAAAACGGCGCCGAAATCGGCGAGGCCATCCGGTCGGCCGCCTTCCCCTTCTACCATTATGCGCTCGCCATCGCCGAAGGCCGTTTCGTCAGCTTCTTAATCTTTGCCATCTGCGCCATCGCGCCGTTTGCGATCGCCGTGGCACTCTTGTCCAGCAACTTCATTAAGATCGCCACAACGAACCGCGGCGCGCTTAAAATTAAGTATACGGAAAAGACGCTCAAGGCATCGTCGGCGCGCTCGGCGTTCGTTTATAAGGAACTGCGCCACTTTATCTCCAACCCAATGTATATACTCAACTCCGCTATCGGTGCCGTCTTTATGCTTATCGGCGCGGTTATACTGGCGATCAAGCCCGACCTGATTTTTAATGTTCTCTCACAAATTACCGGCGTCGGGATCAATATTGCGCCGGCCACGTTTATCATAACAGCCCTTAGCGGTATTGCCGCATTTAACATCGTTTCCGCACCGTCGATTTCGCTCGAGGGCAAGAACCTCTGGATCGCGCAAAGCTTACCGGTCCGCACCTTCGACGTGCTGTCCGCCAAGGTGCTGATGCACGTCATCGTCTGCGGCGTACCGACGCTTGTCTCGTCTTTGATCTGCGCGGCGGCGCTCAGCGTCACCTTGCTGCAGCTTGTGCTGATCGTAGTGGTGCCGCTGCTTTTCACGATATTCATCGGGCTGGTCGGCGTGATCATCAACCTTCAATTCCCGAAGTTTGACTGGATCAACGAGATCCAGCCAATCAAACAGGGCATCGCGACGCTGCTGACCATGTTCGGTGCGGCCGCCGTCGTCGCGGCGCTCGTGGTGATTTACGCTTTCCTTCTCAGCGGCGTCATGACCGTCGAGACGTATATGCTCCTCGTCGCCGCGCTGCTGATCGTGCTGTCGGCAGTTTTTGTCGGCCACCTTGAAAAGGGCGGCAGCCGCCGCTTTGAAACTCTTGACAATTAACGACGGGGGACTTAACGATTGATTTTTTACTTTACCGCAACAGGCAATTCTCAGTACGCCGCTGAAAAAATCGCCGCCGCCGTCGGTGACCGGGCGGTCTCCATCGGCGACGCCCTCCGTGAAGGGCAGTATGAGTATGACCTCACCGGGGAGGCATATCTCGGTTTCGTCATCCCCACCTTTGCTTGGACCCTGCCGGGGGCTGTCGCCAAGTTCATTGAAAACCTCGAGCTTGAGGGCTATACGACCCAATATGTCTACGGTGTTTTTACCTGCGGGGAAAGCTCCGGCAATGAGTCGGCAGCGCTCCACTCGATGTTAAAATCAAAAAACATCGAGCTTCACAGCACCTTTGATCTGGTCATGCCGGACAATTTCATCATCTGGTCTGACGTACCGGCGCCGGCACGTCTGGAGCGCATGCTGAACGATGCCGACAAGACGCTGATACAAATTATTAAGGCCATCACGGCAAAAACGCCTGGCGAAGTTGATACCGGAACACCTCAGGATTTGTTTATGCCAATGTCGGAAATCAGCAGCCGCAACGGTACCAGTAAGTTTTATGCGGACGAAAAATGCACCGCCTGCGGCCTATGTATGTCTATTTGCCCCATGCGCTGCATCAAATCCGACGACAACGGTCATCCCCTCTGGGAGGGCACCTGCACCATGTGCCTGGCCTGTCTGCACCGCTGTCCCGTCGCGGCCATCGAGCACGGCAGCGACACACAGAAAAAGGGACGATACGTTAATCCACGCATTAACACTTAACTAAATACACGGCAAAAGAGACAAACCAAACGGTTTGTCTCTTTTTATGATGTCTTATGTCAAAGAGCCGGTCTGATGCGTATCGCGGCAACGGATCCGACCGGGTCAAAAACATGCGCGCATTTTGCATCTACTCCATAGTATCCGGATAACGAATGGCTGCTTATAATAAGCCATCAGTCTTCTATAACGGTCTCAACTAACGCCATGATGACCGCCACCGCCTCCGCTTGCTGGTCTTCTCTGGTGATGGACGCCGTGCCGTCGCCGTCTTGACTGCCGTAGTTGCCGAACTGTGCGTGATTGCCGCCGACGATCTCCACGACATTGTCAAGGCTCTCCAGCTTGCTGGTGTCCAGCTTGATATCTTCGCTGCCGTAAACAGCCAAGGTCGGCAGCGCCGCATCATTGACCGGATAAGAACCTAGAAGAATAAGCCCTTCCAGCTTGTCGCTGTTATTGCCTACATAGCTGCTTGCCATCGCGCCGCCAAGGGAGTGCCCGCCAATGAACCAGTGCTCGATATCCGGGATTAAATCATAGATGCCGTCTGCCGCCTTAATATCAAAAACCGCCAAGTTGAAGGGCATTTTGACAAGTACGCACGTTAGGCCCTCTCGCGCCAGCTGCTGAAGGATCGGCACATACGCTGTGTACTCCACCTTACCGCCGGGGTAGAAAATTAGCGCCGTCTTCAGATCCCGGCTCGACGGCGGATAGACGATGATGTCGCTGCCGACACGGTCAGTTGTAATCTCGCCCGTCGCCATCGCGGTTATGGCGGTATCGTCCGCCCTGTAATAATCCAGCGTATATATGTAAAAGCCGCCGGTAATTAGGACAAGAACGACCGCCACACTGATAAGGGCGATTTTAAGCTTTTTATGTTTTTTGGTTATCATAAAGCCCCCCTGTGTTATATCTGCGCAAACACTTCGCCGATCTTCGCGGCGATGAGCAGGTCGGCGTTTGTATCGTAGCTTGTCGGGCTCATGTTGATGAGCACGAGCTTGTCGCCTTTGTAATAGTTGACAAGCGAGTTGGCCGGATACACGACGAGCGACGTGCCGCCCACGATGAGCATGTCGGCTTTTCTGATGGCGTCGACAGCTGCGCCGATCACGTCGGTGTCGAGCATCTCCTCGTATAACACGACATCGGGTCGGATCATACCGCCGCAGGCGCACGTCGGCACGCCGGCGGCGTTTGTGATCGCGTCGACGCCGTATTTCTTACCGCAGCGCATACAGTAGTTGCGCTGCGTCGACCCGTGCAGCTCGTAGACATTTTGGCTTCCGGCCGCCTGATGCAGCCCGTCGATGTTCTGTGTGACGACGGCTTTGAGCTTACCTTCCCGTTCCAACTCGGCTAGGCGTTTATGTGCTTTATTTGGCTTCACGCCGTCGACGAGCATCTTATCACAGTAAAACTGATAAAATTCCGCTGGCTTTTCCATAAAAAACGAGTGGCTGATGATCGTCTCCGGCGGATAGTCGTATTTTTCGCTGTACAGACCGTCGACGCTGCGGAAATCCTTGATGCCGCTCTCCGTCGAGACGCCCGCGCCGCCAAAAAACACGATGTTATCGCTCCCGTCGATCCACTGTTTCAGTTTTTGGATTTTTTCGTTCATGCTGTACCACCCGCCTTATGTTCATCCTGCTTGGCATATCGGAACACATTAATATTTTTTATGACGCTTTGTTCATTGATAAAACCTTCAAGCTGTATTGATCCATCAGCATTCCATTGGATGGGTATTATATCAGCACCTGTGTCAAATTGGTCTTCCATATCGTACGATGTACATATTCTATCAAATGGCAACTGCTCTGGTATAGTAAAATCGAAAAATTCTGTGGCATAAGGCGCCGCCCAATAACACCCGTCAACCGCTATTGTATTATTAAGCGGGCAATATAGAACATTAGTCCAAATAAAAGTTTCGGCGTTGTTTGAAAAGCTGGATTCGGGAACATAATGCCATACACGATAGTCTGTTAAATCAAGAACACTGTAACCGTAAAGGTCGATTGAAAACAAAAGATAGCTTCTGCCATTTTGATGCTTGATAATGTTGAAAAAGTCCTTGTGATAAGCACTTTTAAATTCAGCGAGCTTTTTTCCCTGTTCGTTCATAACCTCAGTAATTGACGCAAATAGTCTAAATCCAGTAATTACAGCGCTTTCATCATTGAATTGTGTAATTTTTATGAAATGCCTTCCGTCCGGTAGCGCTCGTTCTTCAACGCCCGGCTTCTTAAATTTCTCGCAAAAAACCTCATTAATCTTTTGGCGATATTTCTGATATTCCGCTGTATATGCAACGTTCAAATCACCCATTGTTATAAATCTCCTTCGCTGGTCAGCAACAAAGAATCGCAAGTACCAATGTACTTGCGATTCTACTAATTTTTTATTTTGTGCTGACGGTGTTTTCCTTGAGCAGGACGTCGTGCGCGCCGCCCTCGACGATCGACGTCGCCGATACAAGCGTGATCTTCGCGTGCTCCTGCAGCTCAGGAATCGTGACCGCGCCGCAGTTGCACATCGTCGAGCGGACCTTGCTGAGCGTCAGGCCAACACTATCTTTGAGGCTGCCGGCATACGGCACGTACGAATCGACACCTTCTTCAAATGAAAGCTTCTGGTCGCCGCCCATATCGTAGCGCTGCCAGTTGCGCGCCCGGGCCGATCCCTCGCCCCAGTATTCCTTCATGTAGCTGCCGCCGACGCTCACTTTATTCGTCGGACTCTCGTCGAACCGGGCGAAGTAGCGTCCGAGCATTAAGAAATCCGCACCCATCGCCAAAGCGAGCGTAAAGTGATAGTCGTGGACGATACCGCCGTCGGAGCACAGCGGGATATACACGCCCGTTTCCTTGTAGTAATCGTCGCGAGCTTTGCATACATCGATGAGCGCCGTCGCCTGGCCGCGACCGATACCCTTTTGCTCGCGCGTGATGCAGATCGAGCCGCCGCCGATGCCAACCTTGATGAAGTCGGCGCCGCTGTCGGCTAAAAAGCGGAAACCCTCGCCGTCGACGACGTTACCTGCGCCAATCTTGACCGTATCGCCGTAATTTTCACGTACCCACGTGAGCGTCCGCTTTTGCCACTCGGAGAAGCCCTCAGACGAGTCGATGCATAAAACGTCTGCACCGGCTTCAATCAGCGCCGGGATACGCTCGGCATAATCACGCGTGTTGACGCCCGCACCGACGACGTATTTTTTGTGCGAATCCAGCAGCTCCAGCGGATTTTCTTTATGCGAGTCGTAGTCTTTGCGGAAGACGACGTGCATGAGATGACCGCCGCCGTCGATAACAGGCAGCGCGTTGAGCTTGTGCTCCCAGATGATGTCGTTGGCCTCGCTTAAACTCGTGGCGCTGGGCGCCGTAACGAGCTTATCGATCGGCGTCATAAAACTGGAAACAAGCTCCTCGCCCGTCATGCGGCTGACGCGATAGTCACGGCTGGTAACAAAGCCGACGAGACGTCCCGTCGCGGTGCCGTCCTGCGTGACGGCAACCGTCGAGTGGCCTGTTTTTTTCTTGAGCGCAAGTATGTCTTTGAGCGTCGCGTCCGGGCGGATGTTCGAGTCGCTGACGACGAATCCGGCCTTGTACGATTTGGCGCGTGCGACCATCGCGGCCTGCTTTTCAATTGGCTGGGAGCAGTAGATAAAAGAAACGCCGCCCTCTTTTGCAAGCGCGACAGCCATTTTATCGTCCGAAACCGACTGCATGATCGCAGAGGTCATCGGTATATTAATGGACACAGCAGGGGTCTCGCCTTTTTTAAACTTCACGAGCGGCGTGCGAAGGCTGACGTTGTTTGGAACGCACTCGGTGCTGGAGTAACCGGGTACGAGCAGATATTCGCTGAACGTATGCGAAGGTTCGTTGAATATAAAGGCCATGCTGACCACCCCTGTTCTTAAAATTTTTGATGCTTTTCATTATAGCATCGGTTGGCGTGTTGTCAACCGTTAAAGACAGTTAAATTTCTCACAGCGACAACGCAGACGTTTGGTGCATTAGCCGACGTCCCCGTCAGCCGAATCGGAAAGAATGGCTCTATATTGTGCCGAAAAGCACTTCGGTATATAATCAAAATGCAGCACCAAACGCCGTTCAGGGGGAGGATTACCGTCATGAATAAGGCCATCCCGCTACTCATGTTGCTGTTGCTTTGCGCCTGCTCTGCCGATAACGAAGCCGACGAACAGTCGGTCTGGCAGGTCACGGACGGCATTTCAATCAAGCTCTCGCAAGCTGCTTACGCACCGGATGTCGCATCACTGGATATTATCTTTACAAACAACTCCGGTGAGGACGCCATGTATGGCTACAGCTATGCGGTTGAAAAGCGCAGTGGCGACGAATGGATGCGGTTGGAAACGAACGAAAACTACTATTTTGAAGCGGCCGGCATTATACTACCGCGCCATAGCACATCCACTTTAACCGTGTACACGGATATATTGAAAGAACCGCTTTTAGATCCCGGACAGTATCGCGTTGTCGGCAGCACGGTTACGGTGAGCCAATCGCCAAGTATGAAAAACGGCGAGGTTTATCCAAATTATATTATAGAGTTTACCGTCAGTAACGCAACAAGCGGCTGAGTGTCTGGCTACGTCTGTGCCGTCAAAAAAAGCAAGCGCTGAACCGGCGCTTGCTTTTTTATGTGCGTCAGCGCGCCCGCCTGGTCAGCTCACGTACCCATTTATAGCGGTTGCAGTGGACGGTGGTTGCATATACGCAAGAAAATACAGGCAATAAAGTCCACAATTGTCACCTTTGAGCTGTTTGCTTACATATATGAAGTGTGGGTTGTTTCAAAATCGAATTCGAGTTGGTGAAGAAATGAAAAAAAATGCAATCGTCACAATAATTACCGGTTTCGTGTGGGTCTTGATTATTGCCATTAGTCTTGTTGTTGTTCCTGCATCTCGCTCGTTTAGCGCATGGTTCCCTTTCGTCTTCGGGCTCATCGGTGTATTACTATATACTCTTTCTTTTAAGAGGTTCGTTGCTTTCTATTTTTTTACTGTGTTTGTGGGCTGTAGTGCCATGATTATTCTTAGAGTACTGGATTTATCGGGCGTTATTCAATGGCCCGTAACAATTATTTTAGGGTTGCCAATAATCGCGTTTATTGTTACATCAATATTTATCAGCTATTTTAAGCATAAGAAATCGTGTAAAATAGAATCGTAGTTTTTCGCAAACTCCTATTAAGGGGTGATATATACGTTACTCTTACGTGCTTCTACTTCATGTTTGGACAAACCATATGTTCAGTAATCTCATGGAATTAAGCAATTAGTTTTATATTAAAAACAAGGCGCTGTGATTAGCGCCTTGTTTTTTGCTAAATCTCCCGCCGCGTCAGCTCACGCACCCATTTATAGCGGTTGCAGCGCAGCGCGTGCGGGACGCATTTAAGCAGCTGGTCGGATTTGAGTATAAAAAACGTCACCGCAGGCGGCCAGCCGAAGACGAATGCCGATAGCGCCGAGAGCGGAATCGTAAAGCCCCACATCGCGATGAGGTCGACGATAAAGCCCCAGCGTGTGTCGCCGCCGCCGGTGATGATGCCGCCGGCAACCGGGTACTCGTACGCCGTCCCGAGCACGGTGATGCTCAGGATGAGCATAAACGTCACCGCCAGCGCCCGCGTCTCGTCGGTCACGTTGTAGATGCCGATGACGGCATCTTTAATGAGGAACAGCGCGACGGCTGTCACAATGCCGATCAGCACGAACAGCGCCTGCAGCGTGACGGTATACGGCTTGAGCTTGTCGATCCGACCCTCGCCGATCGTCTTGCCGACGACGACGGACGCGGCATTAGCCGAGCAGATGGTCAGCACCGCCGTCACCTGGAACACGACGGATGCGATCGCGTTGGCGCCGATGGCGGCCTCGCTGATATGCCCGAGGATACCCGTCTGCGCAGCCTGCGCAAAGCCCCAAAAGGCGCTGCTGAGAATGAGCGGCAGCGAGACACGGAAATAGTCACGCACGTAGGAAAAATCGAAGATGAAGAGATCGCGCAGTTTTGCGCGCAGCTTCTTATCGATGAAGCGCATGTACACAAGAATGATGACCAGTTCCACACTCCAGCCGATGAGCGTCGAGAACGCCGCGCCGCGGATGCCGAGTTCCGGCAGGCCGCCGTTGCCGTAAATGAGAAAATAGTTCAAAATTAGCTTTGTTACAAGCGTGACGGCGGCCATCACGGTACCAACAAACGCCGTTTCAACACTGCGCAGGGACATGACGAGCGTATTGGACACGGCAAAGATGATATTCGTGACGCTCATGATGCGCATATACTTCACGCCCTCGGTGATGACGGCCTCTTCGTTTGTTAAAAGCCGTAGCGCCTGCTCGGGGAAGAAAAACGATACGATAAAAAACACAAAGCCGGTCGCCAGCGCAAACGCCATGCCCGTGCTGATGATCCGACGGATCGGCTCGACGTCGCCGCGCCCCCAGTACTGTGCACCGAGCACGACAACGCCGCCGGCAATGCCGGCGATAATCATCTGCAGCATAAACTGGATCTGGTTGGCCATCGCCGCGCCCGACATCGCCAGCTCGCTGTAGCTGCCAAGCATCATGTTGTCCACGAGGCTGACGCCCAGCGAAATGAGGTTTTGCAGCGCGATGACGATCAAAAGGGAAAAAAACGTTTTGTAAAAAGGCTTGTCCTTGACAAATAGGGACATCACAAAACCTCTGGCTTCTATGTATTTGTACGCGCGATGTTTCTGGCGTAGTGGAAGATATACTGCTGTGCCACGCCTGCATGCTCGCCGAAAACACGGTGATCAAACTGTTTGCCGTAATTATCCCGGAGCGCTTTTTTAATCCAGGTGTCCACCGGAAACGCCGCGAGCTGATGCAGACCGAACAGCATCACGCACCCTGCGACCTTGTCGCCGACGCCGTCGAGGCGCTTGAGTGTCTCGATCGCCGTGTCCGGCGGTGCGTGCGTGAGCGCGTTGAGGTCGATCGTGCCGTCCGCGACGGCGCGCGCTGCCGACAGGATATACGGCGTCCGGTAGCCGGCCCGGATCGGCGCAAGATCCTCGATCGTCAGCCGCGCAAGCGCCTCGGCAGACGGGAACGCGTATAGTGCTTGTCCGCCGGACGGGATTGCCGCGCCGAACGATCGGCACAGTGCATCGATGTTTTGCTTAATGCGCGGGATATTGCTGCACTGAGACAGGATAAACGACACGAGCGCCTCCCACGGATCCTGCCGCAGGATGCGGATGCCCGCACCGTGCGCGACGGCGCATGTCATGTATTCGTCGACGCACAGGGCGCGCTCGATCGCGCCGTAGTCGCGGTCAAGGTCGAAGTAGCCGCGCCAGATGCGCTCAAAATCCTCAAGACTGCCGGTAATCGTGATCGCATCATCGGCTTGACGCACCGTCGCGGCAAGCCCTTGCGCGACACCGGTGTATGTTACGCCTGTTTCGTCTGTCGGATCGCGTTCCCATCGAAAGCACTGGCCGCACTCGAGCGTGCGCGCTAAGTCGAACGCGGTAAGGCCGGTAATCTCGACGTATCCATTTTTTTCGGTAACGTGCAGCATATCAGTAGTCAAAGCCTCGTTTGGGGTCTTTAAATTCGCGCAGGCGCAAATCATAGGACGCCATGATCGCCTCGTCGTATGCCAGCGCCGCGTCGTCCGCGCCTAGAAGCGAGAGGATGTACTGTGTAAACGGCGGATTAAGTACGAGCAGCGGCCCGAGCACATACGTCGCCATGAAATTGTTTTTCCGGATGCCCTCGACCGTAACGCCGGGGCTGCGCCCCGCGCCGCGGACAGTTTCAAACAGTCCGTCGATGTCGTCGCCGCCGTAGGCGTGTGTGAACTGGCTCTTGAAACCTACGATATCGATCTCGCCGAATTTCCCCAGATACAGCGCGTTGTAGCGTGTTGTCATCTTCCGCTTTGCAACGAGGTCGAACAGACCCAACGCCTCGACGGTGCTGCCGTCCTCGGTTTCGATGGCGCGGATGAAAATCTCCAGCGCGTTGCCCGTGACGAGGAAAACCGTGCCACCGTCGATCAGCTCGGCGATTTTGTCTTTATACGGCCGCAGCGCGTCGATAACGAGCTGCTGCGCATGCTCCGTCATCGAGCACAAGTAGATGAGGTCCACGTCACCGGAGACAAACGCCGGCGTCTGCTTGAGCGGCGTACGGATTACTTCCGCGTCCGGCAGGCAGCGGTGCAGGTATTCGATATTCATCAGGTCGCCGAACAGATAGGCGGCCTCGGGGTATAAAATCTCAATCGTCATTGCCCGGACGCCTCCTCTGCCAGCTTTTTGATTTTACCGTGCACACGGTATACAAGCCCCAGCGCGTCGGTGCCGTAAAACAGGCAAACCGATTCACCCGGTGCGTATTCCAACAGATCCGGCGCGTCCATCTCCGTGAGTGTGCAGCGGATCTTCTCCTCCGGTACCCCGGCAAATAGCAGGCGCAGCTTATAGTCGAGCGCGCGCGGGCCGGTGGCCACGATGCGCTTGATGTTTTCACGGTTTAAAAATTCGAAGTCACAATCATACAGCCACGTCACATTTTCAGACCAGTGCGCCTGATCGTGCACGCAGTTCATCATCAGGATGATTTCCTTGTCACCCTCGAGACCGCCGACGTAATCGAACGCACGCGAGCCAGCCAGTGCGTTTTTATCCTTGGACATCTGCATGACGACCGTGACGTCGCCGGCTTGCTGCGCATTATAGCGCGTTTCGACGATTTTGGTCGTGTCAAGCCCCGATTGGATCTCTTCATGGCTCATCCCAAACTCACGCAGCGCAGCGACGACGGTGAGCAGATTATAGATGTTAAAAATGCTGTTACTCTTAAGTGCGTACTCGTTCGCGCCGAGCTTGTCTGTCACGGTCATCGTCATCGCGTCGGTATCGACGGCTGACCCAAAATAGTCGCTCTCGGGCGAATGAAAGCCGCAATCCTTGCAGCGCGCCTTGCCGATATGATGGTACCGGCGGTACTCGTATTCAAGCTCGCCGCTGCATTCGGGGCAGATTTGCACGTCGTTAATGAGATTAATACAGTCGGTCACGTCGGTCGGCAGATGCTCGAGCGCGAAGTAGACGCGCGGATTGTCCGGGCACAGCCCGGACGAGAGGAGATCGTCGGCGTTGAGCACCAGCCTCGTCGCCGGCGGCACCGCCGCCTCGAGAATCCCGGCGATATACTGCGGATGCGCGTTGCGCATTGCCGAGTCACGAAATAGGTTCGTTACGACGAGCAGTGTCGGTTTTACGTACGGAAAAATCCGGCGAGACGACAGCTCATCGACCTCCAGCACGGCCAGATCGTACTTGGATCGGCCGAAAATCGAGTTGCCGATCACAAAACTCGTCGCGATGCCGGCCGGGACATTAGACCCGAGGCTGTTATTAAGTACACGCCGTCCGTTAAAGCGCAGCACGTCGATGATGAGGTTCGAGACCGTCGTCTTGCCGTTCGACCCGGTCACGGCGATGATCGTTTCGGGCTTCCCTGCATGCCCGAGGAAGCTGGGGCACAGCTTTAAAGCGACGACGCCGGGGAAATACGTCGCATTTCGGCGCAGCAGCCTGAGCGCCAGCCGCGCGCATTTGGCCGCCCACAGGGCTATTAAAAACCGTAATGTGCCCATCTTTTTACCTTCTTGTCGTTAATTTCTATACTAGGATTTTCGCCACACAGCGGTTGATTGAAACGCCTTGGGCGGTAAATTTCAGTTCATAGTCCGTCATGACGCCGGTCGGCCCGTTTTGATGCAGGTCGCGCGTGACATCGGAGACAGTAAAGCCAGCTTTCGGAAATTCTTCAAGTGAGAACTCAAATAGCGCGTCGTTGTCGGTCTTGAAGTGGATTTCCCCGCCCGGCGCGAGCAGCGGCGCATAGCTTTTCAGGAAATTCTCGTGCGTCAGCCGGCGCTTGGCGTGACCCTTTCGCGGCCACGGGTCGCAAAAATTGATGTATAGCCTGTCCAGCTCGCCCGGCGCGAAAAATTCACCCAGACGCAAGGCGTCGGCTTGGACGAAGCGGATGTTATGTGTCTCTTCGCGCATCGCGCGCTCCATCCCGATAATCATCGCGTCGCCGACACGCTCGACGGCCACAAGCAGCGTATCGGGCGACTGCTTCGCCGTCTCAACGGTGAAGCGGCCGCGTCCGCAGCCAAGCTCCAGCGCGAGCTTATCATAGCCCTCAACGCGCGCAAGCCATTGCCCGCGATACGTTTCCGGGTCGGTAACCAGCACGTTGGCGCAACGTGCCATACGCTGCGGTAGATTTGGTTTTTTTCGCATTCTCATTGTTAACTCACCTTGCAGTATTGTAGCACACGATCCGTCGTCAATTCAAGCCGGAAGCGTACCGCTTACCTCGGCCTGGCGACGCTTTCCGGCTTCTGGCGCCGTGCCCATATAAAAAAGCTTCCGGGCTGTATTCCCCGGAAGCTTTCTGAGTTTCTTACAGCGCCTCGCGCCTTGACTAGTCGGTGATGATCACCGGCTCAAACGGTTTGAATCGCTTGGCCCGACGAGCTGTAAGCCCGGCGACAACTGCCGCGGCTATCAGCGACACGACGGCAACAAATCCGTAGCGGAAGCTCGTCGACTCGCCGCCGATGGCGATCGTCAGGTTCGTAAACACAACCGGTGACAAGAATCCGCCGAGACCCGGCATAATGCAGTTGGCAATCGCCGTTGCCGACGCGGAGTTGGATCTATTGACGCACCCCGCAACGGAGAACAGGCACTGCGGTATCATCAGGCTGATCGCCGTACCGGTAATAAAGACGCCAATGAAGTTCACAATCAGCGATTGCTGACCGAACGCAAGGGTCATTAAGCCAACAAAGATGATCACAAATCCCGCAGCAATGGTGTAGTCCTTGAGTTTAGCAGAAATCCTTCTGAACGCGAAACCTGCCAGCACGCCGCCGCCCATCTGGATTGCCGTCGCAATGCCGGCCGTAGCCGAGTTGCCGATACCGGCCTGCTGAAGGTGGGTGGATATGTTTGTGCCGCAGACGTTGAAAACCAGGGAGAATACAAAGACGATCAGCCCATAGTATATCACGTCAAGCGGGAATTTTGTCTTGACCGGGTGTTCGCCGCGCGCGGCGGCGGCTGCGTTTCTCTTTCGATCGTTGGGTAGCATCCATATACTGATAACGACGACCGGAACAGCTATAAACAGCATCAAAAAGCCGCCGTACCAGACAAGAGTCGTCAGCAAGCCGCCGAATATACTTACAACTATACCGCCGAGATTAATCACCGAGGTTTGCAGTCCAACGGCCAGCCGATTTTCATCCGAGTTAAAATTATCGAACATAATGCTCGCCGTCGTCGAGATGTAGAAGCCCATACCGGTACCGAGCAAGACGCTGAGCATAATCAGGTGCCAGAACTGCTGGTGTAAAAACACGGCGACCAGACCTGTCAGTGCGACAATGGAAACACCGATGACGACGGAAGTTTTTTTCGACATCCATCCGCGCCCGATTAAAAACGCCGACGACACCGCAAAAACCATTGACAGCAGATTCGGCAGCGTCAATGCCGTTTGAACTTCGGCCAGCGTGCGGTCCGTGAAGACCTCCGATTGGATTTTGGCAATGGCCGGCGCAAGTCCCCACATCGCCATTTGTAAAAACGACGTCGCCATGACGGCGAAAAACACCCGCCTGTTGTTTTTTGTGATGATTGACATAGATACCTTTCCGAGCGTGGCCGGACATCATAACCGGCGTGCGCCCCGAAAAGCCTCTGCCGTCGTCCTTCTGCCGGCAGAGGCCTCTTCGATTCTTTTTTAAATCTATTATAGTCTCCCATAGCTGAAAATGCTATGGCACATTGCACGGTTTTGGGCGTATTGTCTCTGGGATTTTTTACAATTGCACCACACTGAGCGCTGCGCTTGTGTATGTGTCGGTGCTTTACGCTGCATCAGGGCTGCGCAAAGCGCGTTTTTGGCGCCGGATCGTCACCACCGTCAATACTGCACCAAAAACAAGCGCGACGCCCGCCACAAAAAAGAACCGGAACACCGTCGACTCGCCGCCGAGCGCGACGGTCAGATTTGTAAAGATGATCGGCGACAAAAACATCCCAAGACCGGGCGAGATGGACGATGCGATGACCGCCGCCGTCGCCGACGTCGTCTCGTCGACGAGTGTCGATACGCGAAACACGCTGCGCGGCAGCATCATGCTCAGTGACATACCCGATATGAAAACGCCGACATAGATCATGATCAGCGTCGTCGGAAACAGTGCAATGATGACGAACCCGACGCTGATAGCCAAGCAGGCCAGCGCCATGATCATGTCCTTGAGGCGCGCGGATATTCGTCCGAAAAAGATCCCCGCCACCACGCCGCCGCCCATCTGGATCGCTGTGGCAACACCAGCTGTCGCAGAATTGCCAAGTTCGGACAGATGTGTGGAAATGTTACCGCCGCACACGCCGTACATTGTCATGAACAGACTCGCCGCACCGGCATAATAAAACACGCCCGGATCAAGTGCCGTGATGGATTTAAAAGCGCCGCGTCCGCTTCTTAGTGCCGGCGACTTATACTTAGGTATCACAACAGCGGCCAGTATCGCTACCGGCAAGCCGGTGAGCAGCACCAGATAGCCGCCGTACCAGTAAATCGTCGCCAGTGCGCCGCCGGCCAGACTGAATAGGATGCCGCCAAGATTGATGGCCGATGTTTGATAGCCCGAGACGACCTCTCGTGCGGCGTCGTCGAAATTATCGAACATGACGCCGAAGGCGTTCGTCAGGAAAAACCCGACCGATGCGCCGAGCATAATGCTCAGGAAGATCAGATGCCAAAAAGCCGTATTGAGTACGGTTGACGCCGCGCCCGTCAGCGTCAGCAGGCAAAGCCCGATGATAATCGCCGTTTTTTTGGTTAGCTTCCCCCGGTTAATAAACGTTGCGGCAATAATCGCCGTGATCGGCGCAAACAGATTTGTCATTGACACGGCTGTTTGAACCTCGGCCAGCGAGCGCTCGGGAAAAGCCACCGTTTGTATCAGGTTAATGGCCGGCATCAGTGCCAGCATCGGCATCTGAACCAGTGCAATGACGAGAATGGTCCACATCAGCCGCCGCTTAGATTTATCGAGCTCCAAGTACGTACCCTCCCGTAGTTCGACGCCGCAGCACACTATAGTAGCGGCCATCGGCGTCGGGAATTATATATTAATTTGATTTTAGAGCATATGCTAAATAATTACAAGGCTTAATTGTTCTGTTTTTGGTACTCTATTATTGTCCAACTTCGTAGGGTTTAAGCGACCGGCTCGCCCAGCCGGGCAAGCGTCTGGGCAAAATAGTCCGGCAGCGGCGAGGTGAGCGCAATCATCTCGTTTGTACGCGGATGGACAAATTTGAGCTCGCGCGCGTGCAGGCACTGTCCGCTGAGCCCTTTTTCCGGCTTTTTTCGGCCGTAGACAAGGTCGCCCAGCACCGGATGGCCGATGTGCGCCAGGTGCACACGGATCTGATGCGTGCGACCCGTTTCGAGCCGGCAGCGCACGTGTGTATAACCGTTATAGCGCGCAATCACCTCGTAATGGGTCACGGCGATGCGGCTGTTTTTATCGGTGACGGTCTGGCGCTTGCGGTCGGATGGATGGCGGCCAAGCGGTGCGTCGATCGTGCCGGCGTCGTCGCGGATGCGCCCGACGGCGATCGCCTCGTAAACGCGCGAGAGTGTTCTGTTTTTCAGCTGCGCCGACAGCGACAGATGCGCCGCATCGTTCTTGGCTGCAATGACAAGGCCGGATGTGTCTTTGTCGATCCGGTGCACGATGCCGGGCCGCCGCGCACCGCCGATGCCGGACAGGCTATCACCGCAGTGCGCGAGCAGCGCATTGACGAGCGTGCCGTCCGGATGGCCTGGCGCGGGGTGCACCACCATGCCGCGCGGCTTGTTCACGACGACGACGTCCGCGTCCTCGTATACGATGTCGAGCGGTATATCCTGCGCTACGGTTTCGACAGGCTCCGGCTCGGGCAGCGTGACCTCATAGACGTCGCCCTCGGCGATTTTGCGGTTTTTGGAGACCGGTGCGCCGTCGAGCGTGACGAGGCCGCGCTCAAGGAGCTTCTGCACGCCGCTACGCGTAAACCCTTCCAGCCGCTCGGCGAGAAAAACATCCAGCCGCTCGCCGGCGGTTTCGGCGCTAAGACGGATCGTTTCCATCATATGTCTCCGGCTGGTCGTTGTCGTCGACGGTCTTGGCGGCTTCCGCCTCATCGGCACCGGTCGTCCCGGCGACAGACGGCGTCTGTTTGGATTGGATAAACTTATCATGATAGAAAATGTAGTAGATGAGGAACAAAATACCGCCGACGGTGATGAAGCAGTCGGCCACGTCGAAAATGGCAAATGTCACAAACTCGACCTCAAAAAAGTCGACAACGTAGCCGAGCACCGCACGATCGAGCAGGTGCGAGGCCGCACCGCCGAGCACGAGCGCGAGCGTCGTCATCCCGAACGGGCTGATCTTGTCGCGGTAGCGCACAATCATGACGACAGCCGCGATGATCACGACGACGGAAATGACAATCAGCAGCCAGCGCCGATCGGCTAAAAAGCTGAACGCCGCGCCGGTATTTTCAGTATAGGTCAAGTGAATGATGCCCGGGATCAGCCCAATCTGTCCGCCGGAAGAAAGCTCCAGCGTAATAAAGTATTTTGCGAGCTGGTCGATCAGGATGACGAGCGCCGCCAGAATGATATAGATCATACGAATGCTCCTTTAAAAAGCGGGAGTTTTTATGCCGAGTCGGTGTCTGCACCGAGCTGCCTGCTAAAAACTCCCGCTCTGCTTATAATCCGCTGACGACGTCGGCGCATCTCGGGCAAAGCTCGGGATGCGCGGCGTGCTCGCCGACAAGTGCGTCGTGCGTCCAGCATCGCGCGCATTTTGCGTCGTTACTCGGCCGGACGGCAATCACAGCACCGTTAAACTCCTGTGAAGCGTAGCCTTCGCCGCTGCCTTTTTCGATGGTGACCTTCGAGACGATAAACAGCGGCGCAAGCGCCTCATTTTCAACCGGCTTGAAGGCCGCCGCGCCCGTGTCGTCAAGATAGATCGTGACGTCGGCGTCGAGCGCCTTGCCGACGATCTTCTCCGCACGCGCAAGCTCCAGCGCCTTGTTAACGTCGGTCCGGAGTGCCAGCAGCGTTTCCCATTTGGCCGCCGTCTGTGCGTCAAAGTCGACGGACGGGTCGTATTCCGGCATGTCATTATACAGCACACTGTCCGCGTCGTCTGACGTCTTGTGTGGCATCGCCGCCCAAATCTCTTCAGACGTAAACGCGAGGATCGGCGCAAGCATCCGTACAAGGCTGTCAAGCACCTGCCAGATTGCCGACTGCGCGCTTTTGCGCGAAAGACTGTCCACGCCGTCGCAGTACAGCCGGTCTTTGATGATGTCGAGGTAGAAGTTGGACATATCCACGGCGCAAAAGTTATGCAGGCCATGGTAGATCGTATGATACTCGTAGCGGTCGTACGCGGCGCGCACGCGCTCGGTTAGCTTATTCAGGCGGACGAGCGCCCACTGGTCAAGCGGGAGCATATCGCCGAACGCGATCGTGTTGTCCGGGTCGAATCCGCCGAGATTGCCGAGAATATACCGCGCAGTGTTGCGGATTTTCAGGTAAATATCCGACAGCTGCTTGATGATTTCTTTGGAGATGCGCATGTCGGCCTTATAATCGGCCGACGAGACCCACAAACGCAGCAGGTCCGCGCCGTAGGTGTTGACGCTTTCGTCAGGGCTGATGGCATTACCGGCCGATTTATGCATCGCTTTGCCGTCGCCGTCAACCGTCCAGCCGTGCGTGATGATCTGCCTGTACGGCGCCTCGCCCTTTGTCGCAAGGCTTGTCAGCATTGACGACTGGAACCAGCCGCGGTATTGGTCGCCGCCCTCGAGGTACACGTCGGCCGGCGAGCGCAAGCCGGGGAACTGATCGAGCACGGCCACATGTGTCGAGCCGGAGTCGAACCAGCCGTCGAGCGTATCGGTCTCTTGTGTAAAATGCGTCCCGCCGCAGTGCGGACATTTAAAGCTGTCCGGCAGCAGCGCCGCCGTATCGAGCTCGAACCAGGCGTTGGAGCCCTTGTCGGCAAATACCGACGCGACCGTTTCGATCGTCTCCGGCGTGCAGACGGGCTGCTCACAGTCGTTACAGTAGAAGACGGGGATCGGTAAGCCCCAGTGGCGCTGGCGCGAGATGCACCAGTCGCTGCGCTCTCGGATCATCGCGATCATGCGCTCTTTGCCCCATTCGGGCAGCCACTTGATGTCCTCGCACGCGTCGATAGCCTGCTGCTTGATCGCGTCGACAGACGCGAACCACTGCTCCGTCGCGCGGAAGATGATCGGGTTCTTGCAGCGCCAGCAGTGCGGATAGGAATGGCTGATCTTTTCTTCGGCAAACAGCGCGCCGCTGTCTTTTAAGTCGTTATAAATGATATCGTTGGCCTTGGAGTAATGCTGTCCGGCGTACTGGAGCGCTTCCTCCGTCATGATGCCGCGTGCGTTGACAGGCGCGACGAACGGAATCTGCGGATAGTTCCGGCAGACGTTGAAGTCGTCCACGCCGAAGCCGGGCGCCGTATGCACGCAGCCGGTACCCGTTTCGATTGTAACGTGCTCGCCGACGATGACGAGCGAGTCGCGGTCGTAAAACGGATGCTCGGCGACGGCCAGCTCCAGGTCGCGTCCGCGCACCTTCTTGATCGTCTCGTAGCTGTCGATGCCGGCTGTTTTCATCACCGAATCGACGAGCTCCGTCGCCAGAATATAGCACTCGCCGCCTGCGGAGACAACGGAATACTCAAAATCCGGCCCGAGGCTGATGGCGAGGTTTCCCGGCAGCGTCCACGTCGTCGTCGTCCAGATGACGAAGTACGTGTTCTTTTTATCGCACACGCCGTTGAGGACGCCCTTGTCGTCCTTGACGCGGAACTTGACAAAAATCGCGGTACACGGGTCGTCGGCGTATTCAATCTCGGCCTCCGCCAGCGCCGTCTCGTCCGACGGGCACCAGTAGACGGGCTTGAGTCCTTTGTAAATATAGCCCTTCTCGTACATCTGCCCGAACAAGCGTACTTCCGCTGCCTCAAAAGACGGATCCATCGTGCGGTAAGGGTTGTCCCAGTCGCCAATGCCGCCCAGTCTCTTGAACTGCGCGCGCTGGCGATTGACAAAGTCCTCGGCAAACGCGCGGCACGCGTTGCGGAACTCCGGAATCGACATCTTCTTGCGGTCGAGCTTGTTTTTCTTAATGATCGCACTTTCGATCGGCATGCCGTGGTTGTCCCAGCCGGGCACATACGGCGCTTTAAAGCCGGCCATATTTTTATAACGGACGATAAAGTCCTTTAAAATCTTGTTCATCGCCGTACCGATGTGAATATCGCCGTTGGAGAACGGCGGGCCGTCATGCAGGATAAACAGCGGTTTATCCGCGTTTTTCTCCATGAGCGTGCCGTAAATATCCTTTTTATAAAACTCTTCAAGCATGCCCGGCTCGCGCTTGGCCAGCCCGGCGCGCATGGGGAAATCGGTTTTCGGCAGGTTGATCGTTGCGTTGTAATCTACTGACATATCGTAACTCCTCGTCTGAAGTTCTCTTCGTAAAAAGCATTGTACCACAAAAGGCGGTGTATAAACAATGCCCGTTTATAAGCCACCGCAGCCTAAAAACGTCATAAACGGGCCGCCCTTAATAGCCGGCCCGTTCATCAATTTTTATTGCGTCAATGCGTTAATCGCCGGAGTAGTTGGCGCCGAATTTAAGATCGTCAAAATCAAACTTCGGGCGCGGAGAGGTCGGCGCGTCGTCCTCGTCGGGGCTTGTTTCGCGGTTCATGCGGATAACTTTTGTCGCCTCTGCATCGTACAGCGACTTGAACGGATCAGCCTCGGGGTCGATCTCGACTTCCGGCGTATCGTCGACCGGCGCGGCAGTAGCGACCGTAACGTCATCGTCATCGTCCTCCACCGCCGCAGGCGCGGGCGCTGCAGGCGCCGTCACAGGCGGCATCGTGTCGCGCGGCGCGTCGTCCGAAACGGACAGCGGCTCGGCCACGTTTTGGTTGAGCTCGTCCAGCCGTGCTAAAAACGCCGAATGCTGGCGGATAATCTCCTGCGAGCCCTGGATAAACCGGCGCGTTTCGTCACGCAGGGATTTCAGGCGCTCGTCCTCGTCGGCGAATTTGCTTTTCATCTCGGCCAAACGCGCGCGAATGTCGGCATCCGTATGCGCCAGCATGTCGTCGCTTTTCTTTTTGGCTTCGCTGGTGATTTCATCGCCGAGCTTCTGCGCGGTCAGAAGCGCCATACGCATGGCGTCTTCCGTCGAGCGGTATTCCTCGACCTTTTCAACAAGCACCTTGATCTTGCTTTTTAAAATCGCGTTTTCTTTAAACAGTGTTGCGTAGTCCGCCGTTAACGTTTCAAGAAAATCGTCAACAGCTGACATATCATAGCCGCCGAATACGGCTTTGACAAATTCTTTTCCGGAGATTTCCTGCGGTGTCAGCATTAATCCCTCAATCCTTTCTTTAAGCGGCTTTTCTGTTTAGACGAGCTCGAATCCGCCGCTCAGGCACGACGCTCGGCAGACGTTTTAGAAGTACAGCCCGTTGTGCTCCAGCTCGTCAATCAAGTCCCCCAACAAATCAACGTTGTATGGGGTGATGATATACGTGTTAACGGCAACCTTCTTAATCTTGCCTTCCTGCGCATACGCGACGCCGCTGAGAAAGTCGATCAGACGGCGGGCAATGTCCTTGTTCGTCTGCTCGAGATTTAAAACGACCGTTCGTTTATCGCGCAGATGGTCGGCAACCTCGGCCGCGTTTTCAAATCGCTCGGGCTTGACCAACACCACCTGCAGCTGCGCTGTGGCGTGGATGTTAACGACCTTATTACTGTCGCGGCGTTCTTCGAAGCCGCCATAGGAGCTTCTGGCCTGCGCGGGCGTTCTCGGCGCAACGGGGATCTCATCGGCCGCTTTAGGCTGAAAATCCTCGAATTCGTCTTCATCATCGTACGGCCGCGTCAGCTTTTTCAATTCATTAAAAAAACCCATAAGGCGTACCTCCAGTCCATATCTCGGCGCGGTGCGCCGATTAGTAATGCCTGCGGCCAAACACGGCAGTTCCCACGCGCACCATGTTCGCGCCGGCTTCAATCGCCTCGGGATAACTGCCGCTCATGCCCATCGACAGAAAATTCATAAAAATATTATCGTATTTTTTTGCTCTTATGTCAACAAAAAGCTTGTACATTTCGTCGAAATAGTAACGATTTTCCTTTTCGCTTGCGCCAATCGGCGGGATTGCCATCAAACCGCGCACCGCGACCGACGCTGTCCCGTCCGCGAGATCCAGCAGCGCGCCGAGCGCCTCCGGCTCTGCACCGGACTTACTCTGCTCGCGGCCGATGTTCACCTGCAGCAGTATATCCTGGCAGATACCAAGCTGCTCGGCGCGTTTGCCGATCTCCTTAACCAGTCGTTCCGAGCCGACCGATTCAATCAAATCGCATACGCCTACGACGTTTTTAACCTTGTTCGTCTGCAGATGCCCAATAAAATGCAGCGGCGCGCCGACGTAGGCGTTCAGCGCGTTTTTTTCGACGAGCTCCTGTACCTTATTTTCGCCCACGGCGTCAACGCCGGCGGCAATCGCCTCGCGTACGCGCTCAGCCGGATTCATTTTTGATGCGGCAACAAGCCGGATCTCGTCCGGCGGACGGCCCGCCCGCTGTGCCGCCTCGGCGATTCTTTCACGTACGGCCTTAACGTTGTCCGCGATCGTCATTCAACTACCACCTTTCCGTCATAGATCTCCTCGTCGGTGACGATGACCTCCGCGCCCTCGCGTAAAACCGTACCGTTTTCCGCGCCGTTTCGCAGGACGACGCCGTCGTCCTGCTCGCACAAGACGTCGACACTAACCTTTTCAGCCTGTAAGCCGGTCAGCAGATAGATATACGCGCCGTCCTCGTCGTAGTACAGCGATTCGGCCGGGATCGCCAGCCCGGAAAACGCGCTGAACTCAACAGACGCCGTCAGCGCGCGTACTGTCGTCAGTGCGGCAAGATTGCGCTGCGACGAAAACACGACAACGCATCGGCCGCCCTCGGGCTCGCCGATGCTCTCAATCTTCATATCCACCTTTTCGTTATATGTTTCGGTAAACTGCAGCGTCACAGACGAACGGTCCGCAAGCTTTTGGGCGTCTTGCTCGTCCATAACGGCGGCATAATACCACGTAATGCCGCTAATCAGCTTGCCAAGCGCGCCTTCACGCTGTATCGACACACTATACCGCGCCTCCAGCGCCGACGGCGTAATCGCGTCAAGCGACGACGGGTCGTAGCCTTCGTAGCCGTCGACAACGGCAGAGAACACGCCGCTCTGCGGCGCGTACACTGTTACGGTGTTCGTCTGCGCGGCTGTCAATGCGGCGATCTGGCCGCGCAGCACGTCGATATCGTACTCGCCGGACTCGACTTCGGCATTTTTGAAAATCTGATTGTTGATGCTGTACGTAAGATCCTGGAGATTACCGAGGGTCTTGCGCTGCACGGCCTCGGCCAGCGCGCGCACGCAAGCGTCCGCGTCAAGCTCCCGCATCGATGATGTGCTTTGCGCCGTCTGCTCCAGCTCCTGAACGAGCAGCTGAAGACGCCGAATCTCGCTGGCCTGCTCCAGGGCCCGATCCCCTTCATAGTAGACAGCCACGACCTGTCCCGACGCTACTTTTTCGCCCTCATCCGCCATCAGCGTCAGTGCACCGTCCCGTCCGTCGAGTATCGATTCGTTTCGGACGATATAGCCCCGGGCCTCGGCGCTGTCCTCGACGACGCGGTACATCGCCGGCGCCGTCGTGTACGCTTGGTTAGACGACTTATAGATATATAAGCCGATGTAGGCCGCAATCGCTATGAATAAGACGACCGACATCAGCTTCATTATGAAATCGCTTCGTTGCATGACCTCACCGTTTCCCCGGCGTGTGAGGCCGCCTCGCGCCGGAGCGCTGTGCCTCTACGCCAACTCCCCTCCCGGCGCCAATGTAATCGCTCGTGCCGGAATGATGGTTGATATCGCGTGCTTGTATATCAGCTGCTGCTTGCCCTCGGAGTCTAAAACAACGGTAAAGCTGTCAAAACCCGTCACAATGCCGCGCAGTTGAAATCCATTGACTAAAAAGACTGTAACCTGCTGCTTGTTTGTTCGCGCCTGATTAAGAAAAATGTCCTGCAAATTCTGTATTTTCGCCATTTTCGTGCCGTCCTTTCTGTCTGTGACGGCGCGCTTTTTCGTATCGGCAGCCGTCCGTTTGGTTAGTTTGAGACGGCAACATTTTATCCATTATTTCCCAAATATTGTGTCGAAATCTGAAGCCCCTCTATAAAATCGGGCTCTTTATTCCAGACGATCCATTGGATCGCCGCATCGCGCCGCAGCCACGACAGCTGCCGCTTGGCGTACCGGCGCGATTCCATTTTGATCGTCTCGGCGGCGTCTGTCAAGTCGCCCCCGGCGGCAAGCGCCGCGGCGATCTCCTTGTACCCGATTGCCTGCATCGCCGTATGCCTTGCGGTCAGGCCCATGTCGAGCAGCCGGCGGACCTCGCCCTGCAGGCCGTCGGCCATCATTTGGTCGACGCGCCGGTCAATCCGCGTGTACAGGTCGGTGCGGTCGGCAAACGTCAGCGCTATTGTCCGCGCCGTATACCGCGGCGGCGTTTGACGCGTGCGCGCGTCATGCGCGGTGATGGTTTCGCCTGTTGTCTCCAGTATCTCCAGCGCGCGGACGACGCGCTTACGGTCGTTTTGATGCAGCCGCGCGGCCGATTCGGGATCGGCTTTGCGCAGCTTTTCAAACAGCGCCGCGCCGCCGTCCCGATCGTACTGCGCTTCAAGTGCGCGGCGGACTGTTTCGTCGCCGATATCGGCAAACGTCAGCCCGCGCACGAGCGCGTCGATGTACAGCCCCGTACCGCCGACAATAATCGGCAGTTTATTGCGTGCGAGGATATCGTCGACGCAGGCGGAGGCGTCCTCAACGTAGCGCGCCGCCGAATAGCTTTCAAACGGCGAGACGACGTCAACCATGTGGTGCGGTACGCCGCCGCGCTCGTCCATCGTCGGCTTGGCCGTGCCAATGTCCATATCCCGGTAAATCTGCATCGAGTCGGCGGAGACGATCTCACCGCCGGTCAGCTTGGCCAGCGCGATGCCCAGCGCCGTTTTGCCTGTCGCCGTCGGCCCCGTGATGACGGCGATCGGCGGCGGTTGGATGCTACTCATATCCGTTTAAAGCTCTTGTCGAGCTGTGTTTTCGTCAGCTCGACGGCGACCGGCCGCCCGTGCGGACAGTAGCGCACCGCGCCGGACATGACCGCCTCAATCAGCTTTTCCATCTCCATCGGCTCCGACGATTTACCGGCCTTGATTGCCGCCTTGCAGGCGATGGTGTGCTTGAGCGCATCGGTGAGCGTGCCGCTGTCGGCGCTGCCACCGAGGCGGAGCGTCTCGGCCAGCTCGCCGAGCGTCGCGTCGGCGTCACCGAGCGCGATCACCTCCGGCACGCGACGGACGGCCACGGCCGTGTCGCTCATAGCGTCGAGCTCAAAGCCGAGCCCCTCGAGCGTTTCGCTGTGCTCCAGGAGCAGCGCCACGTCCCGCCGGCCGACTTCGACGACGAGCGGCTGGAGGAGCGTTTGTGACATGATCACTTGTTTTTCGCTCTTAAGTCTGTCAAAATGAACGCGTTCATGCGCGGCATGCTTGTCGATCAGCCACAGGCTCTCGCCGCGCTCGACGAGGATGTACGTCCCCAGCGTCTCCCCGACGAGCCGGTACGGCTTGTCCTGCGCTGCCGCTGATTCTGCCGCTTCCGTCGCAACTTCAAATGCGCCCGCTTCTTCGTCCGTCAAGGCCGACGCCAGCGCGCCGGAGCGATATGTGACGGCGGCGTTTTGACGCACCGGCGGATACGAGATCCGCTCTGTGTCCGCCGGCGCGCCGCTGATAAAGATGCGCGCGTCTTTATTCGGCGCGGACGAGGTTTTGTCCGTCGCTGGGGTTTCCCTATTCGGCGTAAAAAGGCTCGGCTGGCTGACGGTCGGCTGTTTCTCTGTCGTCGAACGCGGTGATGCATCCGCGATCATTTTTTTCGTCGCAGGTGACACGCCGAGCTGCGGTGCACTGTCGCCCTGTTCAAGCGCGCCGAGCGCCGCATAATAGACGGCCGAGAACACCTGACGCTCATGGACAAATTTCACTTCTGTTTTCGCCGGATGGACGTTCACGTCCACGTCCGACGCACGCAGGGTAATGTATAAAACGCAGGCCGGAAACCGGCCCGTAAACAGCGTGTTGCGATAGGCCTGCTCTAGCGCAGCCTGCAGCGTTTTCGATTTGACTGCGCGGCCGTTGACAAAAAAGTATTGATAGCTTCTGTTGCCGCGCGCAGCGGACGGCGCGCAGACATAGCCCTTGACCGATACGGTCTCGTCAGACGATTGCGCCGTCAACAGCCCTGCTGCAAAATCGCGGCCGAACAGGCTGTAAACGCACGAATCGAGGCGACCGTCGCCGGGGGTGTGAAGTTCCTCTTTGCCGTCTTTAATATACCGGACGGACACTTCCGGGTGCGACAGCGCGATCGACTGCACCAGCGCGGACACGGCAGCGCTCTCAGCACGGTCGGTTTTCATAAACTTGAGCCGCGCAGGCGTGTTATAAAACAAATCGCGCACGACCATCGTCGTGCCCTCGGGGCAGCCGGCGCTTACGCGATTCGTGACGACGCCGCCCTCGACGGATACGCTCGTCCCCTCGTCGGCACCGCGTGTGCGCGTGAGCAGCTCAACACGTGAAACCGCCGAGATGGCCGCCAGCGCCTCGCCGCGAAAGCCGAGTGTTGCGATGGCTTCCAGCCCCTTTTCGTCGCGCAGCTTACTTGTCGCGTGGCGCAAAAATGCCGTCTCGGCATCGTCGGGGGCGATACCGCCGCCGTTATCGGTGACGCGCATATACGTCATGCCGCCGTTTTTTATTTCAACCGTTACAGCCGTCGCACCGGCATCGATGGCGTTTTCCACCAATTCCTTGATCACCGAAGCGGGCCGCTCAACGACTTCGCCCGCGGCGATCATATCGGCGACGTGCGGCGCCAGGAGCAAAATGCTAGCCAAAATCACCAGTCCTTCATTATGCGTGGGGGGCGTTTACAGATACATCAGCGGCAGGCCCTTGACGTTGACGGGGTCCACGTCCATAATCACCGAGTCGCCGACGGAGCAGTCAATATTCGTCACGTCTAAAATCGTGTGCAGCATCCCGACGTTGCCGAGCACCCACGCGCGCTGGCCGTTTACTTTGACGGACAGCTTGCGCCGCAGGCTCTTAAAAAACTCAATCCAGCTGCGCTCGCTGTGGTGGCGGTCGACGCCGAAGCCGTGGTAGTACCCGACGGACAGCACGGCGATCTTCGTCGGCTTTTTTGTGACGTAGCCGCGGTCGCCGCCGACGCGGTGACCCTTTGGAAACCAGCCGACCTCTTCAATGCCGGCTTCGATATATCCCACGCGCCCGAGCGCCTCGGGCCGCTTGCCCGGCAGCCGGCCGGACAGCGCCGTATCGACGCGCACGGCGTCCATGCGTCCGAAGTCGTATTTAAACAGCGCCGCGGAATCGCACGCGTGCGCGACGCCCGGCTCAAAGCCGAGGTCGGTAATCTTGTCCAGCACATCGTTGAAGGTGTGGAACTGCGAGAGCGTCAGTTTCTTGCTGCGCCAGGACGCCGCATAAGACGTAAACATCCCGATCACGACGAGGTTGGACATATATTTGTAGATGGCCGCCATCTTGTCGATCTCCGTGGTCAAAAAGCCGTAGCGCCCCAGCCCCGTATCGACCTTGATCTGAACCTCCGCGAGCGTCTTTCTCGCTTCGGCGGTGCCGTTGAGCGCGACGGCGGCATCATACGAGCCGACGGTGCAAATGACGCGCAGGTCGATGAGCTCCGCAAGCTCGTCCGGGTCGGCCGTGCTGCGCAGCATCATGATCTTTTCTTCGATGAAGCCGTTCTCGCGTAAGTATTTGGCATCTCTGGGGTCGGACACGGCGAACGAACGCACGCCATCGTCACGCAGGAGCTTGGCGGTTTCAAGCAAACCCATACCGCAGGCGTTGGCGCTCAGGTCGGCATAAATCGCCGCGCCCTCCGCCCGTTCCTTGATTGCTTTGAGGTTGTTTCTGATAACACGCCTGTCAATGACCAGATATTTCATGTAAGACCTCCTAAGCTCTTTCCCCACGTACCTTTGTCTGTCGATTATACATTATTTACATTGTAAATTCTACAGCTAAATGTTAAAATAACGGCGGTCGGAAGCCGGCTACGCTTCCACTTATCTTATTTAAAGGAGTCCAGGCGATTGACGAACGCGCAAGTCCCCCAACCCGAAATCACCAATCAGCTGCGCGTCATCGCGCGCCTTCGGGACGAAAACAGTAAAAAGCCGCGCACGCCGCTGGCTTATGTGGACACCTTCGGCTGCCAGCAAAACGAGGCCGACAGCCAGACTTTACGCGGTATGCTCCGCGACATGGGCTACGATATGACCGGCGACGAAAACGACGCCGACGTCATCGTGATCAATACCTGCGCCGTGCGCGAGCACGCTGAGCAGCGCATTTTCGGCAACATCGGCGCACTGGTGCACCCCAAGCGCGCCGACCCCAATAAAATCATCGCCGTGTGCGGCTGTATGGTGCAGCAGCCCGCGGCTGCCGATAAAATCAAGCAGTCTTACCGGCACGTCGACATCGTCTTCGGGCCGCAGGCGCTATGGCGCTTCCCCGAGCTGCTCGAGCGCGCACTTGACGGACGCCGACGCGTCTTCTCTGTCGCGGACGAGCCCGGCGCCATCGCGGAGGGCCTGCCCGTTTTACGAGACGGACGAATTAAGGCGTGGCTGTCGGTCATGTACGGCTGCAACAATTTCTGCTCGTACTGCATCGTGCCGTACGTCCGTGGCCGAGAGCGCAGCCGCGCGCCGGCGGCGATCTTCACCGACGCCCAAACGCTCGTACAAGAGGGCTTTAAAGACATCACGCTTCTGGGTCAGAACGTCAATTCCTACGGTAACGACCTCGACGAAGCCGTCGATTTTTCCGATATACTACAGCGCATCAACGGTCTGGACGGCGAATTTCTCATCCGCTTTATGACCAGTCACCCCAAAGACGCTTCCGAGCGGCTGTTTAAAACGATGGCCGATTGCGATAAAGTCGCCCGGCACCTCCACCTGCCGTTTCAGGCCGGGAGCGACCGCGTGCTCGCGGCAATGAACCGGGGGTATACGCGCGCGCAGTACCTTGAGCTGGTCGACATGGCGCGGCGCTATATGCCCGACATCGTGCTCACAAGCGACGTCATCGTCGGATTCCCCGGCGAGACCGCCGAAGAGTTTGAAGACACGATGACCGTACTTCGAAAAGCGCGGTTCGACGCGCTGTTTACCTTCATTTACTCGCCGCGCGGCGGCACGCCGGCCGCCGAGATGGACGACCTCGTCCCGCGGTCTGAAAAGCAGGTTTGGTTCGATGCCCTCGTCAGTCTGCAAAACGAGATTTCCGCCGAGCGCCACGCGCGCTGGGTCGGGCAGACGCTGCGTGTGCTCGTCGACGGCACGGCGGACAATCCCGAGTATCCGCTTACGGCGCGCACCAACGGCGGGCGGCTCGTCCGCCTCAAGGGCGACGCGTCAACCGTCGGCACGTATCAGGATGCCGATATTACAAACAGTATTACCTGGGCCCTGTACGGGGCTCTTTCATAGAAATAACAAAGGAGTTGTATTGATGTCTCCAAAAGTCAAGTTTTTCCGTTCCGGCAAGCTGCTGTGTGAGGCCAAGGCCGTTGCCGGCGAAACAATCTACGAACGTATTAAAGCCGAGGACATTTTCATTGAAGCGCCCTGCGGCGGCCGCGGCCGATGCGGCAAATGCCTTGTCCAACTGGCGCCGGGCGGCGAAAAAGTCAAGGCCTGCCAGACAAAAATTACAGACGATGTGGAAGTTTATCTGCCTGCCGAGATGGAAATGACAATCGCCGGCACTGACTTCAAGAGCCAAGGCGCTAAATTCACCGGGCCCCTCGGCGTCGCTGTCGACATTGGCACGACGACCGTCGTCGCGCACCTGACAGACATCCCGACGTGTACGCGTCTAGCGACCGCCAGCGGCGTCAACGCCCAGCGCCCGTACGGCGCGGACGTCATCAGCCGTATCCAGTACTGCGCCGAATTCGGCCACGAGACGCTGACGCGCCTTATTCAGGAACAGCTCGGCGAGCTGATTGCCGAAGCGTGCAAGAAAGTCGGCGCGAGCCCAACGGATGTCAAGTATATCTCGATCGCCGGCAACACCATCATGGAACATCTGGCCGCGGGCTTGTCGCCTGTGGCGATGGGCGTCGCGCCGTTTAGCCCCATCACGCTTTTCGGCGATGAGCACCCGGCCGATCCCGACTTCGGCGTCGCCGAGGACGCGGTCGTCTACTTCGCGCCGTGCGTGTATTCTTACGTCGGCGGCGACATCACGGCCGGTATGCTCGCGTCCGACCTTGAAAACCAGCCCGACCCGACCGTCTACATTGACATCGGTACCAACGGTGAGCTGGCGCTCAAGCACGGCGACAAATACTACTGCTGCGCCACGGCTGCGGGCCCCGCGTTCGAGGGCGCTGAGATCGCCAAAGGCATGGCTGCCATCAGCGGCGCGATCAGTCACGTCAAATGGGGCGATAACGGCCTGGAGCTGACAATCATAGGCGGCGTCGCCCCGACAGGGCTGTGCGGCTCCGGCCTCATGGACGCGCTGGCTGTACTTGTCGAAACAGGCGCTGTAGACGACACAGGCCGCCTGCTGGACGCCGACGAACTGGACCACGGCATCTCAACGTATCTTGGTAAACGCGAGGGCGTTAACGTCTTCTGGCTTTCCGAGGAGAACGATGTGTATATGATCCCGGCCGATGTCCGCAAGCTTCAGCTGGCCAAGGCGGCTATTGCCGCCGGCGTACAGACGCTGCTGCACACAGCCGGGTTATCGATGTATGACATTCGGTCGTTTTTGCTGGCCGGCGGCTTCGGCAGCTATATCGATCAAAAGAGCGCGGCGACGATCGGCTTGTTCCCGAAATGCTTCCTGCCGTTCTCACGCACAATGGGCAACACCGCCGGCGAGGGCGCGGCGCTGGCACTTTGCACGCAAAAAGCGCGGGACGATCTGCAGAAGATGATGGATCACTTTGAAGTCGTCGAACTGTCGACAAGCAAGGTGTTTAACGAACAGTTTATCGAGCAGATGATGTTCGAGGAGTGCACGGAGGACGTACAGTCGTCATGATTGATTACGACGCTTTAATCCAAAAAGCCAAAGACTGCGGCTTCACGACGGCCGGTCCGCTTGACGTCTCGACACTCGCGTTCCTGCCGGAGGTGCGCGACATGTGCGCGTCCGACCGCTGCCAGAGCTATGATAAGTCGTGGGCGTGCCCGCCCGCGTGCGGCTCGCTCGACGAGATGCGCGCCAAGGTTAAAGAGTTCTCCTACGGTCTGCTCGTGCAGACGATCGGCGAGCTGGAAGACAACATGGACTGGGATAACATGATGCTTGCAGCAAAGTCGCAGTCGGAGAGCTTCGAGTGCTTGTGGGACGAACTGATAAAAGATTATCCCGGCGTACTTGGTATGAGCACCGGCACCTGCACACGGTGCACGCCGTGCACGTACGTCGAAGGCAAGCCCTGCCGCTTCCCTGATCGCCTTGTGTACTCTATGGAGGCCTGCGGCCTGCTCGTCAGCCGTGTATGCACCGACAACGGCCTCAAATACAATAACGGCCCGAACACCGTAACGTATACGGCCTGCTTCTTGTTCAAATAACAGGGCCGTCACCTTAGACAGGAAGTGATCTTCTGGACATACGCCTGATGACGACCGGCGATTACGACGCCGTAATTAACCTGTGGCGTGAGACGCCCGGCATCGGGATCAATGACTATGACGATTCCCTTGCGGGTATCCGTAAATATCTTGAGCGCAACCCCTCGTCCTGCTTCGTCGCCGAGGACGGCGGCCGGCTTGCCGGTACGATCCTCAGCGGTCATGACGGACGCCGCGGCTTAATTTATCATCTAGCCGTCCACACGGACGCGTGGCGGCGCGGTATCGGCCGCGCGCTTGTCGAGGCGTCGCTGGACGCGCTGCGGCGCGAAGGCATCGCTAAAGCCATGCTCGTTGTGCTCAGTAACAACGAGACCGGCCAGCAGTTCTGGGAGAGCCTTGGCTTCATTATCCGGGACGATATCGTGCTCCGAAGCACCGTCCTGTAAAAGAATATGAAAAGCCCGCCTTACGGCGGGCTTTTTTGCTATTTAGACTCGTCGGACGGCGGTGTATCGTCGTCCTGCGGCGGTGCGGTGTCATCCGGATCATCCGCCGTGTCCGGCTTGCCGGCTGGCGGCTTCTTCCGGTCGAAAAACGACAGCACCACAGACGCGAGCAGAAGCCCGATCGCCGTGTAAATGAGCGCGCGGTTATCCGTCAGCGGGCATGCACCGGCTGGCAGCGTACTGCGCAGGCGAATCGTTTGGATCAGCACGTACGCAGCAATGCCGCCGCCGGCAATCAATGTAATGTTGCTGAGCCAGTTTATGGGTGATCGTTTCATTTTTAAATCCTTTTCTGTGTCAAGCCTGGTATGTTTTTATCTGCCAGCACACGGGCGTTGCAAATTCGCAGGCCGTTTCAACAATAATCTACAGAGCCTCTATTGAATCTCAACCATATAATAAGCCAGATGTATTGAGCCCGGGAATCTTTCTGCGCAGCATATAAACAGTTTGTTTTTAAGCACACTTAAGCTTTCATCATAGATCTCAAACGTCGGTTTTGTGCAGCAGTAATAGACCTCCGCGGGCGCAATTTCGCCCGATAGCACCGTTTTTATGTATTCCGGCGGAACGGTGCGGATGCCGTCATTTTGAATGTAGAAGCTTCTGCCGTCGTCGAGCCGGACGCCATACCGCGCCGACAATTCCGCCCGGCCGTCCGGTCGCACGACCTGACTGTCCACGCCGTCCGGCAGTATCTTGCCATTAAACGGCAGCGCAGCACCGGCTATTTCGCCGTCTAAAATCGCAATCAGCTGACGCCGCCCAGACACATCGTCTTGACCGATAAATGTCGGTTTACCGACCGTTGCAGTAACATCAAACGCTTTGATTAAGAGAGGCTCCATCACACATTCTCCTTCAAGCAAGAATCGTCGCCAGCTTGTTTATTATATCGTATCACTCGGCATTTTTAAAGCCTTGCCTTCGCACTGTTTGGCTTTCATGCTGAAGACTATCCCCCGTCAATTATCCACACGCCAGCATCGAACCGATAAGGGTGACCGTTTTTTAAATTATCGTTACCATTGACCAAGGAGCTGTTCGGCCTTCTCCTCACTTGTTTTCCCACTCGCTTAATCTGGTTCGAGCACGTTGTATGAGGTTTTCATCAGAGAAATCATATCGTTCCATGAATGGATCATTTCGAATTTCTTTTGGTACGACAACGGGATTGTCTATAACGTTTTGGAGCATTTTGAACGCGTATTGCTTAACTTTTTCATTTACCAACGGATCTTTTGGTTTGCAGTAACTATATCCTTTCACACCTATTAACAATACTTCTGCAAACAAAATCTTCGAAAAAGAATCCAATCTATAATTGTTCCTAACTGCAAATTCCAACATATATTGCAACGGTTCTGAACTGCAACAACGTTCTCCGATTGTAAGCGCATAGTCATAAAATAGTGAATGTAAGCTGACCATGCTACTTTCCTTCTCCATTTGCACCTTAAGATCAGCCTGATACTCCGCCATCCACTTATGCTCCAATTCGACCGGGACATTTTTAGCCTTGTAGTCGTCGTATTTATTCTCACCTTCTCTAGCCATAAAGAATCCTATACCGTGGTATTTTAGGAAAAATTTTCTCTCTTTTTGATAGTCTTCTTCTCTATATTCAATTTTGCTTCTCTCCGACTTGGGAGAGTTCTTTTTGAAAAACCGAAATGGCATAAAATCATCTCCTATTTCCTATTATATCACGTGCCATACAGTACCATCTTGTACAAATCTGTACCCTAGTTGAATTATGAGACTTATATTCGCTTAAAAAGCCTGTCGCTGTATTCGGAAAAGTTCAGCATTTGTCAACTGCCAGTTCAGCAAGAACAAACAAAAGCCTGTAACCATTGCGGTTACAGGCTATTCATCTGGCAGGGGGCAGAAGGATTTAAATTCCACGCTATTTTGCTAACAGACGCAACAAGCGCCGATCTTGAGTGAAAGGGCACGCCGGAGCAGTTCCTCTGCTTCTATTCTGCGGGAACGACGGACGGCGCCTGCTTTCCGGCGAGATTTGTACCGGTCTCCCTGTCGAAAAGATGGATTCTGCGGCTATCCGGAAGAAACCGCACCTCGGCGTTGTTGACGTCAGTGCGCCCATCCATGTCCGCGGGCACCACGGCCACCACGTCCTTACCGCCGATGTCCGCGTGGAGGTTCAGGGTGCTCCCCATGCGCTCGATCACGTCCACCTTCGCCGGGAATCCTTCGTCGGCAAGAAGCAGGTGTTCCGGCCGCACACCAAGAACCACCGGGCCTGGCGACGCCGCGTGTCCGCTGAGTGCGGCGGACAGTCCCTCCGGCAGCGAAAGCGTGACGCCTGCCGCCGTTACTTCATACGTTCCGTCGCTTATCGTGAGCTCCGCGTCCAGAAAATTCATCTGCGGCATACCGATGAACCCGGCGACAAAGATGTCGGCCGGGTGATCGAACACCTCCTGAGGCGTGCCCACCTGTCGGATAAAGCCGTCCTTCATAACCACGATGCGGTCGCCCAGGGTCATGGCCTCCGTCTGATCGTGGGTAACGTAGACGAAGGTTGTGTTAATGCGTTTCCGGAGCTTGATGAGCTCCGCACGCATCTGGTTTCGAAGTTTGGCGTCCAGGTTCGACAGCGGCTCGTCCATAAGAAAGGCCTTCGGCTCCCGGACGATGGCGCGCCCGATGGCCACGCGCTGCCGCTGGCCGCCGGACAGCGCCTTAGGCTTACGCTGAAGCAGGTCCGTAATATCCAAAATTTCGGCTGCCTGACGCACCTTGACGTCGATCTCCTGGCGTGGCAGCTTCCGCATACGAAGGGAAAATCCAATGTTGTCGTACACGGTCATATGGGGATAGAGGGCATAGTTCTGAAAGACCATGGAGAGGTCCCTGTCGCGTGGCGCCACGTCGTTCACACGCCGGCCGCCAATCAGGAGCTCACCCTCCGTGATCTCCTCCAGACCCGCGATCATCCGCAGCGTTGTGGATTTTCCGCAGCCGGAGGGTCCCACCAGCACGATAAATTCCCGGTCAGCGATCTCCAGGTTAAAATCCTGTACGGCAACCACGGTTTTATCGTATACTTTCCTGATGCCGTGCAGGCTTACTTCTGCCATCGTCCGAACCGTCCCTTTCACGTTTTTGTTTTGACCGGCGCGCTTTCCGCCGGGTCCAGGCGCGCTTCTCCATACGGTCTCGCAGCGCCGGCATGGCCGCGCGCCCCCGGCGCGCAAGGTGTCGCAGCCCGATTACGAGCACCGTACCCGCGCAGACGGCCGGAAACAGGCCAAAGAGCAGCGAAAGCAGTAGCAGCAACGCCAGATAGTCCTCCAGAAGCCGGGCGGCGTTCTCCCAGTAGGGGAACACGACGCCTGCCGTGTTCATGGAGCGTTCACCGAAGTCACCTATAACCTCAAAGATGCTCTCCGCCTTAAAGCGGCTACTGTTTTCCACCGTCACGGTATTGGGGAAGCCCTCCGCCACTATATCACCGGCGAAGCCGGAGACAGGACTCGTACAAACGAGTTCGTAGCAGCCAATCCCCGTCTCAGACAGGGCGTTTAATGCATCGTAGGCCATGAAAAGGCCCGCACCGTTGGTGTAAGCCCGTTGATCGGCGAAATCTTCTTCGCGGCTCACAACACCGGCGACCAGATAGGGCTTTTCTGCGATGGTCACCGTAAGCCCCACCACGTCCGTGCCGCCGAAAAGCTTCCAGGCCAGCTCCTCGTCGAGCACCACCCGGTCGTGCATCAGGTCGCTGCCGGTAATATAACTGCCCGATAACAGGCGCAGCGGATGGAACAGGAAATAGTCCCCGCCCACGCCCAGAGTGGGGGCCGTCGTCGAACCACGCGGCCCCGTTATGCTCAATTCGCCGGGGGCGCTATAAGCGTCATTATACAGGCTGCCGTTTTCCGGCGCCTCGATCGAGGCCTCCTGCAGTTTGCTTTCCAGTGTATCGCGGAAAGCGTAGACGCCCGCCTCGTCCGGTTCCCTGCCCACGGGAAAGAAGACGGACACCTGCTCAAAGCGCTCCTCGCTCTCTCCCTTGAAGCGCTCGGCAGCCTGCTGGGAGAGCAGAGAGCGGCCCAAAACGGAGAAGGCAACGAAACAGGCGACCGACAGCAGCGTCAATATACAAAAGGCGATCAGCAGACCGAGCTGCCACCGTCGGATCTTTCTGGCATGCTTTCCCATCAATTATCCTTCCGCCAACCGGACCTGCATCCCGCTTTCCAGCGGGCGCGTGGAGCTGGTGATGACGAAATCGCCGCTCCCTACGCCGCCGGAGACGGCGGTGTTCATATCGTCGGTCTCCTGCACCTGAACATCCACACGGGTCGCGATATAGCGGTTGCCCAAGGGGCTGCTTTTTGCCACCACAATGAGGACGAAATTTCCGTTCGCGTCGGAGCGGACGGCGCTGTTCGGCACGACGGTTTCGTAATTCCGGCTTTTCTGGCCGATGGACAGGCTCAGTTGTGTGCCGTCCTCCACCTCGCCGCCGATATCAAAGACGAGAATCCGGTTCTGGTTCGGTGCGGTCGGGTCAGGCCGGATGGCAACGAGCTGCGCGGTAATCTCGCTACCGCCATACCAGCCCGTAGTGACCTCGGCACTGTCACCCACCGTCACTTTTTTGGCTTGATCGATAGTGACGGTGATGGTCGCCGCGTAGCCGCGGTCCGGCACCAGAATCGTGGCGATGGGGGTGCCGGGCTCGGCCGTGTTCCCAGCCGATACGCCCAAGCTCTTGACGACGCCGCTGACCTTAGACACGACAGTGGCGTCAACGGATCCTGATTGCAGCCTTTCCACTTCGGCCTGCGCATCCGCGATTTGATCCTTGAGCTGGTTGATCTGCAGATTATGGAGTGCTGCGCTCCTATTATCTTCCTTCTGCTGCTCCTGGAGCTCGAATATTTTATCCTCCAGCGCCACCTGCTTCTGTTTGGCCATCTCGACGGCCGCCTCGTACTCCGTCATACGCGTGTTGATCTCCGTCAGGGCGTTCTCCGCGTTCGTCTGGATCTCCTGCTTCACCGTCAGCTCGGCTTTAGCATCGTTCAGGTCCGCCTGCGCAGCCCTCAGGGCTGCGGCAAGCTTGTCATACTGTTGCGCATTTCCGCTGTCGGCGGAATCGTAGTAGTCTGTGCGCGCCTGGTTATAGGCGATCTGGCAGTCATCCACCGTCGCCTGCGCGCCGGTGATGGCCTCGTACGCCTGCGCCATTTCCGCTCTTGTATAAACCTGCCCGTCGTCTAGTGTGGCGTCATTGGCGTATTCCGCCGCCAGCGCAGCCATATAGATGGACACATCATACACCGGCGCGCCGCTCACGGCTTCCTTTGCAGCCTTTTGATCCTCCGCCAGTTGATGCAGATCATCATATTTATCCTGGAAGCGGAGCTTGGCCGTATTTAACGCGGCTTTCGCGTCCTCAAGTGCCGCCTGCGCCGCTTGCATCGCGGCATAGGCCGCGCTATTGTCATTTCCCTCGGTGCGCCCGCCCAGGGCATCGAGCGCCGCCTGCGCTTCGTCGACGTCCGCCTGCCTGGAGGCAACGATGCTTGTTTGGTTGAGTACGCTTATTTTTGCCATTGCCAGAGCGTCTTCCGCCGCTTGGATCTCCTCCGCCGTCACCACCTTGGCGTCACGGTCGGCAATGGCTTGCTCCAACGCTTCTTTGGCCATCTGGATGTCCCTGTTTTCCCGGGCATAGTCGCTCTGGCTGGCGTTCAGGACCGACTCCTGATATTGGTAATTAAGGTTGTCGAGTGTGTCCTCGGCTTGCTTGAGCTCGGCGCTGTCCGTATCGGCCAGATAACACAGGACATCCCCCGCCTCGACCATATCGCCTACCCGCACAGCCACAGACTCCACCACTCGGCTCTGTTCGAAAACAACCTGATAGACTTCGTTGGCCTCCACTGTGCCGGTGCCGCGGATACGAGTCGTGATATCACCCGATTGGGCGTACTGCGCTGCTACCTCCGGCAGGGAGCGGTTCATAATGGTGTTTGAAAAAAAAGTCAAAACCAACATGACCGACAAAAAAATAATCGCCGCGTTTTTAACCCAGCCTCTTTTTCTGACTTTCTCTTCCGTCATGAACCTGACTCCTTACTGTGTGTTTTATCTATGAAGTATATTCCTTAAATCGAATCTCTTTAGCCTTTAATGGAGCCGGAATGCGCGATGCCCTCCACCAAATATTCCTCCCCGTGAAGGAACAGCAACAACGAGGGGATCATATAGATGGTCGCGACGGCGAAGGCCAGCCCAACCTCCCCGGCGTTGATCGTCGCGAGATAGACGGACAGCGGCTGCTTCGTCGTGTCGGGCAGAAGGATGATTGGCTGCTCCACCATATTCCAGTAGTCGATGAACACGAGGATGGCAATGGAATACAGGGCGCTGCGGCATTGGGGCAAGCAGACCCGGGTGAATATCTGCCACTCGCCCGCGCCGTCGAGCTTGGCCGCCTCAATGAGGGATGCGGGAATACGCCGCATGAACTTCGTCAGCAGAAATACGGAGAACGGCGCAAAGATACCGGGAAAGATGATTGCCCAGCGGGTATCCAAAAGACCCAGCCAGTCCGAAACCAGATAGTTCGGCACTAGCGTGACCTGGTAGGGCATCAGCATCAGAATCACATAGAAAAAGAAGATGAAGCTGCGCACCTTGCCCCGCCACCGGGTAAAGCCATAGGCGGCCACCGCCGCCACGCCAACCTGCAGAAGGACGATGGGCACCACCAGGATGGCGGAGTTCCAGAATTTCAGCAGATAGTCCGGGCTCTTGATAAGCGTCGTTATGTACTGCAACAATGAAACCTTGTCCGGAATGAATTTGAGGTTGACCCGCTCGGACATATAGGTCCCGCCTTCGCCCGAGGTCCCGGAGAAAACGACGCCGTAATTGGCGGAAAGCTCGCTCTGGGACATAAAGGAATTCGTGATGGTCAGCACCGTGGGCAGCAGGAACAAAACGGCGAACGCGGTACAAAGGATAAAGGCAATCGTCCGGCCAGGCAGATGTTTCTTCATCCCTCCACGTCCTTTCCGAACCTGTTTTCCACCAGAAACAGCACCGCGATGATGGCCACCATGGCCAGCGCCATGAGTACCGCGGCGGCTGAGAGCTTCTGATAATCGAGCGAAAGAAAGGTGTTGTTCATGAAATGCTGCAACATGTAGAGGCTCTGCACGGGGTAGTCGCCGGTGAGCAGGTATACCTCCCGGAACACCTTGAAGGAGTTGATGAGCGAAAGGATCGTCACAAACAGGACGGTCGGGGAAAGATAGCGCAGCTTGATGGCGAAGAATTTATAAGCGCTCGAGGCCCCCTCCACATCGGCCACCTCTAAAAGCTCACGGGGGATGTTCGAGAGGGCGGCCATGAACAGGATCATGCTGTAACCTAGGTTTTTCCACAAAAACAATGTGACAACCGCGAATTGTGCATACTCTGATTTGAGCCAGTCCACTTTGGAGACGCCGAAAATCGCCTGGATCTTGTCCGGATCGAACATTTCAAGAACCGCGTTCAGCGCACCGTTGTAATGGAAGATCACCTGCCAGACAAGCACGACGGAGGCGACCGGCACCATCATGGGGCTGAGGAAAAAGGTGCGGAACTGGCTTTTCAATGGAATGCGGCGCTCCAACAGGAGCGCGAGGCCGAGGGAAAGAATGACGGCGAGCGGCACCGCCACGAAGGAAAAAAGGGCCGTGTTTTTAGCCGCCGTCTGAAAAGCGCCGTTTTGCAGCACGTTCTGGTAATTGGAGAAAAAAACGAAGCTGTGATCAAGGGGGCTGCGGATCACGGAGTAGTAGACTACCACGCCGAAGGGGACGATGAAGAAGATCAGCACACCGAAAAAGCTCGGCCCGATAAAACACAGGCTGTGCAGGAAATCCCGCACACGGTTGTTGACGCCTTTCCATGCGGTTTTCAGCTTCATGCAGTTTGTCCTCCTAGCTCCGCGCAGAAACGGGTACCCGCCCGCCGCGCATTTGCGCGGTGGGCGGAGCGCTCGTGGATCACCGCTGCTCGTTTACATACAGGCTGACGCGGTTCTGGATCAGTGCCGCCGTCTCCTCGACATTCTTCTGCCCCTCGAAAAAGGCCCCGGTGTCGTCGCTGATGATGTCGAAAATCTCCTGGTCATAGGTGAAGACACGGTCCGTCGAGTTGATCAGCTCAAGGATCTGATCGGCCTCCTCCTGTTTCAGCGCGTACATTTCAACCGTGAGATCCTCCATGCCCCAGCTGCCCATGGGCTGTTCCACCTGCTCCCCTGTCTCGGGGTCCGTGTAGTAAACCGGCGTCATGGCGTCCTCGAGCTTTGAATCGAAAGCCTCTTTGTTGGTGGGAAATTCCCAGACGTTGTCTTGCTGATAATCAGCGCTCAAAACAGTGCGGATGAACTGCCAGGCACCTTCTTTGTTGGCGCAGCTGGAGGACATCGCAAGACCCGTGTTAATCTGGAAGGCGCTGCCGCTGCCGCTCGTAGTCGGGAAGCCGATGTAGGTGACATCACCGCCGAACATAGCCTTATCCATCTGAAACTGCTGGAAATCGCTACCGTTAACGATGGACAGAAGCTGTTTACCGCTCGCGATGCGTGCATAATCGCTCTCCCTGTCGCTGAAGTCGTAATCATCCCAGTCGAATTCGGCCGGAAAGCTGGCGGCGAACTCGAGGATCTGCATAAATTCCGGGCTGTCGAAGCTGCATGTGCCCGTTTCCCAGTCTACGAACTCGTCCATGGCCATCGCACAGCACTGCAGAAGAATGTCATTTTGCGTGGTGTACTGGTTAAAGACGTCCGCGCCCTCCGGGAGCTTGTCGAGTGCCGCATACAGATCGTCGAGCGTCCAGCCCGGCGTGTCGCCGACGAGCGCGGGAGCGCCCGCGACCGTGAATATGGAAAAACTCGGCGTTACCTGGTAAAGCTTACCGTCCTGCTCGAGCGCCTGGAAGACCGGCTCCATCACCGCGTCGCGCCCCAGCTCGGGATCCGCGTCTATGTACGGCCACAGATCCTCCAAAAGCCCTTTGGCCGCGTATTGCCGGATGGGCAGCTGTGAGGTGCTGATGATGTCCGGCACCTTGCCGCCGATGATTTCCGTGGAAAGCTTCATAAGGCCCGCAGTGTAATCGTCCTCGGTATTATATTCCGAGTAATCGGAGACTTCAATACGGTACTGCTCGTTGGACTTGTTGAACTTGATGATCTGGCTACGCAGATTGTAATCCATATACATGCAGGCATAAGTTATAATGGTCTTCTGCTGCACCAGCGCGGCTTCCGTTTTCGTCAGGACGGCCAGCTCACTGCTGCTGCCCCCGTTGCCGCGGTCCCAGTGATTGAGGACGCAGAGCACCCGGCCGTCGGCTAATGGGACGACGGTGCTGAGGGCATCGCTGTCAATGTCGCAGTTGATCCAGTTAAGCAGCTTCTCGCCTTCATCGGCATCAAGCTTCCCGCCGAAGAAGTTGGAGTCAATGCTGTAGTAGTAATCGTAATCGCCGCCGCCCGGATAGAGCTGATACGCGTTGAAAGGCGCCGGTGAATCCTCGCCCCATTCCTTTGCCTCGGGATCGATCACCGTGATGGTGTTTTGCCCACGCTCGCCCTGGGCGCCTTCTCTGTAGAGCATGGCGGCAATGCGCCCGTCGGCCAGTTGGACAAGGTTGTTGAGGTATCCGTCTTCGCAAGTCAGCTTGCATATCAGCTCGCCGGTACCGTCCAGTACGTACGCGTCGGACTGCCCGACGGTGAAATAGATGTTGCCGTCGGCGTCGAGCTCCAGATCGTTCGGATAAAAGCCGTAATACATGTCCTCACTTTCCGATTCCGCGTCGTCGGCAAAAGAGGAAAGATCCACGCGCATAAGCTCCGCACCGGTTTCATCCAGCTTGCGAATATAGAATTCCTCCGTGGGCATGACCGGGACACCGATCGCGCCGTCGTCCACGGCCACGGGTTCGCGCGGCACCAGCGTGACCTCCTCAGTGTATGGGCTGGCGCCGTCCGCGACGCCGGGATCGTTCTCGAAGGTGTACAGGTTCTCGAACACCCACAGCCCGCCGTCGGCATCCACGGCCAAGTAGTTAATCGAACCGCTTCCCTCCATACCTTCGGGGGGCTCAAGCTCTTTGTAGTTTTCCAGCTCAGTGAGCCCGGTCCCGTCCTGTTTTATGTAGAATAGGCCCTGCCCGTAGCTGTCGTACTCTACGATCTCGCCGGTCTCCGGGTTGGTAAAGGACTCGGTTCCGCTTATCTTGCTGCCGACGAAATACAGTCCGTCGTCATACCAGCAGCAGTTGTATAGGTCCGTGACCTCTTCCGGCAGTGCGGTATAAGACGGCACATAGACATATTTTGCTGACCCCTCTGCTGAGCTCTCCGCAGCGCCTTCGGGTCCGCAAGCGCTGAGCGCCGCAAGCATCAAAATCGACAATACCAGGGCTGTTGCCTTTCGAATCTTAATCATGATTTTCATTTACCTCCCCAGCCAAGCTGTATAAATTGCTTTATTATTAAGTAGAATACCGTCGGCGTATGGTAAAGACAGCCAACAACTATGTTAGACGCCTTTTTTTCATAGTTGTTCCATCATACTTGGGAATAATTTCATTAAACTATGCCTTAATTTTGGTAAAATACTCCAACACACATGAGATTATAAAGTATATATATTTCATTTACAATGTGAATACTGACCAACACCCCGGAAGCAAAGTCAGCGATTTTGTATATTTTACCTTTTCTTTGCATATCTGGCATTTGTATTTGCCCGCTTTTAGGACCTCTCTTCTGCGATGACACTACTCTTTTGAAAAATAGAGCGGATCTGCATTGTGGTCGTTAGCTTTTTGGTATTGAAATCTAAAGAATATAAATATCTCTTTTTACAGCATTGTTTACAGGCGCTCGGCAAGCTGAAAACACCTTTAAATTCTTACGAGGTATTTGAGAGCTCAGATCTCTTTTCACGTTTATAGTAGCTGTAAAAGGCAATCTTATGGGTATTACGCCTCTAACACGTTAACAAAAAAGCCTGTAACCATTTCGGTTACAGGCTTTTAGTCTGGCAGGGGCAGAAGGACTTGAACCCTCGGCACGCGATTTTAGAGACCTTGTCTCTAACCACAATAATCCTTCTATTTGCAGTTGTTTTAGCGTTTCCGATCATTGCGTTGACCGCAATTTAGACCGCAAATTGTTACGTATTAAATTAATCACATTATAGTTTGTTTGACTATGCCGCTGTCTTCATAATCTCATTCCATAATTTTTCCGAACGCTCGCCTTCTGAAAATCTCTGTCTTAATGGGCAAATTACGTATCGGTAAATAAAATACGCTTGCACTCCACTCTCTTTGTAACATTCTTCACATTTAGACAAATGTTTTTCAGCAGCATTCCAATCAAACATAAATTGCAACTCCTAACGATATCTTTTGATTAATCATCTGCTCCGGACTAAGTTGAAAAGATGTCGGACTTGTTAAGTCGAAGGGTTGTTTCATTTTCGTTTAACCGAAATAGAACTAACCGTAATAAACTCGTTCAGATGACGAGTAGTATAATATGTACTTTATGTATTTTAGTCAATAGAAAAAAGTAATGATACCACAAATCATTAATATTAATAATAATCTAATAAAAGGTTATCACAAAGATGTACAAGCCAGGTGATAGCCTTGATATATTCGATTCTCATTATTTAAAACTTGGTTTATTTAAATAATTTAGTCCATGAACTGTTGCTGTTTTTTGTCACATCACAAAGTTAACAAAAATTTAATAATATTTTCTAATATGCCAAACCCAAAGATGTGACTCCAGTCACTTTCTCAACGACCTGTATTGCAACTATAATGGCATACGGCATAATTGCCAATCTGAAAACAAAATAAACAACATTAATTGGGGGTGTTGCCTATGGACCCTATTACAATTGCTTTAATTGGGATTTTAGTTCTAATCATTCTGCTAGCTATGGGAATGAACATCGGTATTGCTATGTTAACTGTTGGCTTTATCGGCTGTTTATTCATACGCGACTGGAATGCTGCGCTCGGCGTTCTTAAGACGGTACCGTTCAACCAGTCAATGACCTACTCTTTTGCCGTTATCCCGCTGTTTGTCCTTATGGGTCAACTTGCTTTTCATTCCGGCATGTCTGCCGACCTGTTTGATTTTGCAAATAAATGGCTTGGCGGATTCAAGGGTGGCCTATCAATGGCGACTATTATGGCCTGCGCCGGCTTCTCTGCTATTTGCGGCTCAACCGCTGCCACCGCAGCAACAATGGGCGTGGTTGCATTGCCTGAAATGCGGAAGGCTGGCTATAATGACGGCCTTTCAACCGGTTCAATTGCCGCGGGCGGAACACTTGGTATTTTGATTCCGCCAAGCACCGGCTTCATTATTTATGGTATTGTTGCCGAAGAATCAATCGGCGCTCTGTTCATGGCGGGTATTCTACCCGGAATTGTTCTGGCACTGTGCTATATCGGCTCGATTGCAATTCAAGTTCGGCGCAAACCAAACCTTGCCCCCCCGACACAGAAATACACTTTGCGGGAAAAGCTTATAGCCCTCAGAGGCGGCGCAGCAATGATCTTATTGTTTGTGATTGTAATTGGCGGGATGTTTATTAATTTATTCACCGCCAACGAAGCTGCCGCTGTCGGTGCCTCTCTTGCGCTAATCTACCTGATAGCACGAGGTCGTTTTTCGTGGTCAGTGCTATTGCGATGCCTGCGCGATACTATTAAAACCTCAGCGATGGTCTTTCTGATAATGATCAGCGCATTTGTTTTTGGCACGTTTCTCGCGCTAACTACGCTCCCAATGTCATTGGCACATTTTGTCGAAAGCCTGGCCGTCAGCCCTTACGTCATTCTTTTAGTAATCCTTGCGCTATATGCTGTAATGGGTTGTCTGATGGACTCTCTGGCTATGGTTGTGCTCACTGTTCCAATTTTCCTCCCAATAATTGAGGCGCTTCACTTTAGTCCGGTTTGGTACGGCGTTTTGATGATCATGGTTATGGAAATGGGCTTGATTACGCCACCGGTCGGTATGAATGTTTATATCGTTGCCGGCGTTGCGCGAGATGTCCCGCTAACGCAGATTTTCAAAGGCGTTTCTCCCATGGTCGTCGGCATGTTTGTTGCCATTTTAATTGTAATCTTGATCCCGCAACTATCGCTTTGGCTTCCCAGCATTATGCTCGGTTAGTATCTGATCACTGATTTAGATGCTATAATAAAATTTGGAGGATAACTATGAAAAAAATCACCGCATTATTATTAGTCATCGTCATGGCTCTTGGAGTTTTCAGTCTAGCGGGCTGTAATTCCACAACCGCATCCCCCCCCGATTCTTCAAGCTCAGCAGAAGCTCCAGATGACACGGTATACAAATTGGTCGTCCAAAACCACGACCCTGCTACCAGTATTTGCGGACAATATGTTGAAGCTTGGGGATCTGCCGTCGAAGAAGCCTCCGGCGGGCGCATAACGTTCACCTACTATCATGGCGGTTCCCTTGTTGGTGCAGGTGACTCTGTGAACGCCGTTCTCAACGGTACAGCCGATATCTGTTGGAGTGCCGCAACCATTTACTCCGGCCAATTCCCGATTTCTGAGTTCATCCAACTCCCCTTGTCCGGCATCACCTGTGCTCGCATGGGCTGTGACGTTATGCAGGATATGTACAACGAAATCGCCGCTTTCCAAGATGAATATTCCGAGTTTAAACCTCTTATGCTGGGTAGCTGCACCTACGCACCTATTAGCACAACAGAGAAAAAGATTGAAACCGTCGACGATATCCTTGGCCTGCGCCTGCGAGCTCCTGGCTCAACCTGTGCCCTGTGGTGTAGCGCTGTCGGGATGGAGCCCATGACCGTCGCCACACCCGAAACATATGAGTCTCTTGAAAAAGGGGTCATCGAAGGTTGTTTGAACGACTGGCACAATGTTTCTGCCTTTAAGCTTTATGAAAACCTCGACTATATCATGGATTACCCCACGCCGGGCTCTCCAATCTTCCTTCTAATGAATAAAGATAAATACGACTCTATGCCTGCTGATCTTCAGGCCATTATTGATGAGTATTCTGATGCGTATGCGTCGGACATGGCCGGCATCTATTGGGACTCGACACGCGCTTGGATCTATGACAATGCCGAAGAATTCGGTGTTGAAATCTACGAGCCGTCAGACGAGCTATATACATATTTCACCAGCGACGAGGTGAAAGCGCAAGTTCATGCTGAATATATCGATTACCTCAATGAATTTGGTCTTGATGGTCAGGCTATATATGACCAGAGCATGGAAATTGTATCGCGCTATGCTGATACGTACGCCGATCCTTGGGCTGCTCCCGTAAATATTGAGGATTTCAACGGCTAACTAAATTCCTTTGACACGTTTTAGAAAGGACTGTTGCTAATGAAAAAGTTTACGCAGGTTAGTAACCAGATAAGCAAATACGTTAGCTACCTGAGTATGGCGGCAGCGTTATTCATTATGCTTTATATGACTTTGGATGTCATTTTGAGGCACTTGTTCGATTCACCTATAAAAGGTGGTTACGAAATGACGACGCTAGCAATGGTGATTCTGATTTTCACTTCTTGGTCGTACACTCAGACGGTCAACGGCCACATTCATGTAACCATGCTAATCAGGAAACTACCTGTTTCGATTCGCTTTGTCTTTTTCAGTGTAACCTCTTTTCTTTCGGCAATTGTTATTGGAATCGCCACTTACGCCACGCTCCTACAAACTATTTATTTACATGAAAAAGGCACCTGTACAGGTATGTTGTTGATCCCACACTGGCCATTTATGCTTATTGAGTGCATCGCCTTGGGATTCTTTGCAATAATTTTATTGCGAGATGCGATTCGAGCAGTTATGGCTATTAGCAATGTTGAACTCGCAAATGAAATTCAATCAACATGGTCATAATAGTTATATTATAGACAAAGTGTATGCAATAAATCAGGCTGCTTGATATTCAAGCAGCCTGATTCATTTGCATCAATATGCTCTATTTAAATACTTTTGATAAAAAGACCGCTAAAGCTGCCCGATCGCGTACATTGGCTTTCTCATAGATTCTTGAAACATAGTTCTTGACAGTTCCCGCTGTAAGGCAAAGATGCTTAGCAATTTCATGATTTGTTGCACCCTTAGCAAGCAACCGACATATTTCAAGTTCGCGTTCAGTCATTTCACCAAGGTTAACATCTTCGGCTGAGCTTGATTGTTTGATCGGTCTAATTTTATCCATATAGGTTGACAGCGCTGTCATGACCTTAGCGTCTAACGTACTTTGTCCATCATAAACACTCCTGACCGCATTTACCAAAGCTTCTCGCCCAGCGTCTTTAAGAATATAGCCATCAGCACCATTCTGAATGGCTGTAATTATATTTTTTTCGTCGTAAAATGTTGTTAAGACCAGTATTTTAATGTCAATTGATCTCGCTCGAATTTCCTGAATAAGTTTAAGCCCATCCATACCAACCATTCTAAGGTCAACCATCGCAACATTTGCACTTTTGTTCTCCAGAAGTCTCAGCGCTGCAAAACCATCCGATGCTGTACCAACTACATTGAAGCCGTTTTCCATGAAAAATATCAGCTCAAGGCTTTCAAGCAGGAGCGGCTCGTCGTCCACAAGAAGAATATCAATAGTATCTGTCATGTTAGAGCATCTCCTCTATCGGTAAGCACATCGAAACTGAAAAACCAGAGTCACCGCAACAAAGCAGACTTCCGCCATTAGCTTTCAAATAGTACTCAATTTTTCTTAAACCAAAACCTTTGTTTGTGCCAACTTCATTAAGCATTACCCCAGCACCATCGTCGATAATTTCTGTTTCTATAGAATTATTGTTTACCCGAAATTTCATTGTTATGTTATGCGCACTCCCGTGTTTCACACTATTCGTTAAGCATTCTTGTATTGCACCATATAAAAATCTTGCATGATCAGCGCTAATATTCATGTCAGCAAACTCGTCCGGGACACTGCTCAAATTACTAACAATTATTGTATTCGTATCAAGCTCAAATTGTCTGATACAGATAGTTAGAGCTTTTACAAGATCTCTCAATATAACAGAAGTATCACTACTGTCTACAAGCCGTACACTTTCTCTAATTAGTTGGAGGCTCTCTCTCATCCTTTTGCCTGCATCAGACACTTTCGCATCCGCTTTATTCGGACTAACAGTTCTTACAGCTTCTGACGCATCAAGCGCCATGATCGCTGCTGTAATTGCATGGCCTACGCTGTTGTGAATATCACAGCTTATCTTTTCCCGTTCCTCATAACGCGCAACCTTGTCTGTCATGGTATTTTGAAGTTCAAGTAGCTTGTTCTCTTGCGTAACGCGGTATACGTTTAGCATAAGCGAAGATGTTCTATTGCTTAAGATGATAAAAACAGCGGCAAAGCATAGATAAATTGCAATTCTAGGTAGCGCAGCAAATTGAATTATATTGCGAATACCTTTAAAAGGCTCTAATATTTGAGCAAACATAATATAATGACTGAGTACATGTGCAAGAAAAATGTTGACCACCGATTCTGCGCATATTATTAACATCACTCGTTTATTATAATATAACGCTGCAACAACTGTTGGAAATATCAGAATAAGCATTAACTGGAATGTGAATGCGGCGTAGCTCAGTCCAGAAGCGATGACCGAGCACGTCAGTACCGCATATTTTACCCACGATTTTTCGATTTTCAACACATTAACCAATAGTGTTGGTAACAGCAATGGGAGAACAAGTAACGCAAGCAATCTACTAATGGTTAAGCCAGGTACATACATAATATAAAATTCGCACAGAATGCCAATAATTATCATAATGTATAGCTCAAAACGCAAAGCTTTCGAGGCTAAGCGGTTGACGGCGGATTCATTAATTTTTAGTAGTACCTTATATGATTCCAACAAACACACCACACTATTAATATTTAACTACTAAACGCATACTTCGTAGAATTTTCTCGACGAAATAGAAGATCATCTCAACTTATCTTCTATTATAATTTATATCTGATAAAAAACAAGCGTATGCTATCCGTTGATATTGTATCGGATCGTGTCACGGGTTCAACATATATTGTAAAAATTATTTCCTTTCGTAAACCAATATTTTAGTTTATTTTTTGACCGCAATTTTGACCGCAACACAACTAACTTTTTTATGCATTATAATGCACTTTTCATTCTTTGTCGATAAATGCAAAAACCCGGCAACCATTGCGGTTACCGGTTTTTTGTGGCAGGGGCAGAAGGACTTGAACCCTCGGCACGCGGTTTTGGAGACCGAACAAACTACTTTTGCAGCTTTGAATAGCGTTCAATATCCTTTAGTTTAACCGCATTCTTTTCACTTTGCTTTGATTATCTTATATTAAGTTTTCATTCGTTTTCGCAAAATTAAACCCATAATGAACCCAAATGAATTATATCTATTATTTATCTATCTTTATGGTAGATACGGTTATCATAAGTCATAAGTGTTATTTATGTTGTACTATACCATAATAATTTTAACTTCACAACGTTTGTAGCATCTTATAAGGGCACGTCCATGAGGATATCCTTATTTGCGTTCAAGCAGGCAACATTCACGCTCATCCATACTTGCCATACTATATTTTTCAAAATTATATGAATCTAGCCGCTCTCGCTTTATTCTCAGATTTGCACCCTCTTTGTTTTCACTACCGAGCCATTCTAAGTATTTCGCGTCTTCACCCCTAAATGGCGTGCTTCTAAAATATGGGTCAAATAATAGCACCCACTCGCTATCGTTTCTATCAACACCTAATAAGAGCATGTAATGCATAAGGGCGGTCTTAGCTCTGCCTGCGTTGACTCGCAGTAAAGCTACACCGCCCCTGTTTATACAAGATATTATCTTATTGCCTTTACGTAGATGTATTTGTTCTTCCGCTAGATACTCGCATCTCTTAAACGCGAATTTCTCACTTCGGAACAATTCTAGCCATTGCATTATTAATTGAACTGCTAAACACGATGTTCCTTGTTTACCGCATTCCCCATATTGGTTTATGGTATCAAGTGCAAAAATCATAATCTTTTGAATAGCCGCAGGTGGTATCTCGTTCTGCTTGAATAGATATTGAAATGCATTAATAAATGTCGTTGGCACACAATCATACTCAGTCGCCTGATACCGAAACGGAACTTTCAAGACAGCTCTAACCCCCTTTACTACAATACTTTTATTAACTATATTGTAGCATAAGTGGCGTTTACCTCGCAAATCGAGCCGTTTCTCGCCACTGTAAGCGTTACTCGTCTAACACCCCTAAACTATTACCTCCGAAGCGGTTCAAGCCATTTCAGAGCGCGCTGTAAAGCGGATTTTTATTCACTTATACAAGGTTTACAATAAGGGCAATCAATTAAAGTATATCCAACTTCTTTATAGGCTTTTTCTTCAGCCATATCATAATTTACAAAATAAGATTTTTCCATTTCCGTATCAACTAACTGGTCAAAGAGTTCCTTGTTTTTTGGCTCTCTGTATTTTCCTGTGTCTTTACAATGGATGCATTTCATGTTCCTCGCCACCTTACATTTACGCTCCCCTGACTATTCAGTTCACACGATCTCTAAGATAGGACGCTCCACAGTTATTACAAAAAGGAAAGCTTAGCGTCCTTGAAGAAAGCTATTATATATGCCTATTTTTTATACCCAGAAGTCATTATGTCAGCATCTGTCATCTCGCAGCTTATTTCATCAATAAACTGATATAAAGCATTATCTACGAATTCGTTAATCAGCCAGTTTTGTTTGGTTTTCATCATTGTATCGAATTTTTCTGGGTTATATCTTGTCAATTCACTTAGCCAGTGCATAACCGCAAAAATGAGAGGTAAGGAATTCCTGTTTAGAATACTCGAATTTGTAGGTATCTCCTTCTTGATATACCACAAACGCATATCGCCAAAAATATAATGCATATACTTGCGTACTTTACTATGGTATTTTGAAAGATTTCGCAACCTTTCTTTTTTATCGCCGTGAATATCCCACTTAAAACGATCTTTTTGCCGCAAAAGATATTTACCACTATCTTTATATTCGACTTTTTCAAATCGTTTAGGAATCCATCTTAAGGAGTTTCCATTCGCATAGCGCTCGTCAACTTGGAACTGTACCCAGCCCTTTTTTAGCTCAGTATCGATCATGAAATTTATATCTCTGATAGGTATAAACAGCTCTGGACACTGGTAAGTAATCGAAAACGTCCTGTGAACACAAGGGATATTATAAAGTAAATCATAAATAGAGTATGACTTTTTTTCAGCCACCTCTCCAAGATATCTTGAAAGTTCACACAAGACACCACTTCCTAAAAATAGCGCCTGAGCATCTTTAAGGTTATTGGTCTTCCATTGTTTTCTATCGGAAGTTATACCGTGTGACAAATTGTCAAAATCAATCGAGTCTGATCCGTTTATTGCCAATAATGCTTTTGTGGCATTTAAGCAACTATAATACGATGTTAAAGGGCGAGACTCAATCGGTAAACCTTCAGATGCTTTAAAGAAATTACAGGATTGATTCCAATAAAATAGCGCTCGTTTTGCCTTATATGAGTTCTGTCGCTTTAACCATAATTCGACATATTTCCACGCCGAATTAGTCAATACCGTTTTTACGGTATAGTCAGCACTAGTAATTGGCTTCATAAGGTGTATAACTTTTGAATTTATCTCAAGTGATTTTATTGCCATACATCAAGCTCCTTATGAAATCCCTTATTCCAAGATACCTTTTTTCTTCGGCACAAGTTCCCACGCTCTTACGCCCTTAGAAGTGTCGAGCTCATATTCCATATTGCATTTGTCACAGCTGATATAGACATTGTGCTCCCTAAATCCGGGTATGTTATCATGCTCTTCTACAACTTTACCCTTTCCACAGGGACATTCATACTCATAGCGTTCAGTGCTGCCATCTCCCGCACCATAGCCGGGATGAGATTCCTCGCTGGAATAAATCTTTTTTGTATGCATAGTTACACACCTTTCTCTATATATAAAAACATTTTGCCTATTCTATGCTAAATCATAAAATCTAATTGCACCTTAATCCAATACGGTAGATTCCCATAATTCCGAAATATAACATTCCTTATTTCGTTTTCAATTTCAGCTGGATTTTGTAGATCGATTTTTAGTTTACTAAACAAATGAGAATTTAGAAAAATTGCAGTTTCTCGCGGTATTCCAATCTCGATCATCCTTCTTGTAAACGGTTTATATGCTCCAGTTTGCATACAAAGAAGGAAGACACTTTCAGGCTTAAATATATCGAAAACAGGCTTTAATAAGAGAGGCACATTGAAAGATACATATTGCTGCAATAGGTTAATCATTTTATCAATATTTTCTGTTGCATCATCACCCGCATATCTATCACCACTGAGAATTTCTGATAAGGGTTTTTCGCATGACCAATCCATACACGCGCTACACAACGCAGACCTGCCACTGCCATTACGATGCACTTCTGGAATATACCGAATATACATTGAATTTGTAGATGGGTTATCTCGTAAGAATTTAAGCATATCATCAAGTCTTGCTCTAGCTCCCCTTTCTGTCGGAATGTTCGGTAAAGACTTGACACTTAGTTCATTATAAATCGTATTTAATACTAAAGGGTCCCAATAACGATTTTTATAGCACACTTCCTTTGGGACATCAATCGTATTCAGCTTATATATCATAGCGGCAACTTGTTCCTTGGTAAGAGGAATACCTACTTGATTCATTTTTTCTTTTGCAGCATCACCATATCGTAATACTGTTTGTCGAATATACGAAACCAAATACCCGTATTTTTGCATATCAAAATCAACATGTCTATTTTTATCTATTGCATCATGGATGGCATCTTTGAACTCTTCATACTTTTCGCCATATCCAGTAGGTATTTCTAATGTGGTATCTTCAAACAGATCCATTTGGTCATATTCATCGAGACCATCAAAACCACTTTCATCCAAAACGAATGTTCGTCCAACAAAATCTTTTAGTAACCGTCCAGCACGTCCTCGTAAGTTTGCCATTTCATATGAAGACAACTCAGCAGAATTACTTGATTTCTTTATATATAGATGCGGGTTTCGAACTATAACATTTTGTGCAGGCATATTAACCCCTTGCATCAATGTTGTAGTACACACGACTTTCTTAATCATTTTTTCGGCAATAGCCTTTTCAAGCGTGCGACGCACATGCATTGGAAGTTTTCCGTGATGATATCCAACACCGCTTTTTAGCGTGGTACACATTGCATAATTTCTATTAATTGTTTCTGCATAATAATTGATTAAGTCTTTTAAGGCGTCATCCGATTCTGTACCTTCATCAGAAATTGCTGTTGCTATGTTTTTTGCAGTATCTGATGTAGGTGCAAATATTATGTTTTGATCTCTATTGCCAATATTATCAATAAAGGTTTTTAAATACCCCATATACTCATCGGTATAATACTTTTTCCCATACCCGGCAATATAAGATTTGTTAATTATTTCTCTAGAGAATGCTTCCGATATCAGGGCGCAGTACTGCTTCAAATAGTATTTATTTTTATCCCTTTTAATACTATAAGTTAAATTAAGGACTGGGCTGACCGATGTTCTTAATTCGAGAGTAGCATCACCAAAAATTTTCTCGCCGAGTTCATCTATATCCTCAATTCTTGGCCCTGACATAATAATTTGTTCAATGTTATCCTTCTGCCGGAACTCGATTAAAGTATCGAATAATATTTTTGCACGCAGATCATTTGAATGATGGATTCTTTCAATATTCTGTATTTCGTCAGCAATAAGTATTAGCTTTTTGCCAAACGCTGTTTCTTCATTTGAAAAAGCGCCTAATGCCTTTTCTTGAGTCAGAACATATATAGTTGAAGAATCAGTCGTATTGTTCGGGATAAAGCTGTTTACAATTTTGTAGTTAATAATCCCAAGCTTCTTAAGCATTTTATTATAATCCTCAGTTACCTGATTGAGCAAACTCAAAGTGGGGACGATATATACAATATCAACTTTATCGGTGACTAAACGAGAAATTGTTTTTAATAGCAATACAAAAGATTTTCCTGCAGAAGTAGGCGCAGATATACCTATTAGTTTATTTGTATCCATTGCATCCCATATATCTTTTTGAAAATCAGTTAGCATGAAGCTATGTTCGTTAATAATAATTTCATTTCGTTGTTGTTCGAGTGTCAAGGTAAGCATATCTAAGAAACTATTTGGTCTGAAAAATCTGTCGCCACTTTTTGAAAACTCATCGTCAATTATGATGGCGGAAGTCGGATAGCCTAAACGAGTTAGAATCTTTAGTACAAAGTTTTTAATGTCATACTTTGTTTTATCAATGTGCTCCCACATAAGCGCAATAACCGTTATTACATAATTCTGACGATTATTTTTCCTCATCGTTGTCAGATAATCTAAGCAACGAATAGTATCCATAATTAGCTCATAATCCGCCTCTGCCGAATACGAAATGAATTTCGCTTTATCGGCAATAGCATAGTACTCAATTACAAGCCATCTTTTCAAAACAGAATTAATAAGCTCCTTCATGTGTTTCCCTTACCTTGTCCCTATATTAGTTTTTGAAATTCTTGTGCTAGTTGTTCCAAATCCCATACCGGAAAAGCTATATAGGTGATACGATTCAATATTGGATTGTTTTGTATGTCTATTTTGTTGTTATCAAATTTGCAATAGCGGTCACATATAATTTTTTCTATCTGCTCCAAGATATCTGCCTGATTTGTGATATTGAGCTTGTTTGTTTCGTTATATGTAATAATACTAACTAGATGTACTTCTACATTTTCCATCGTGCCGTTTAAGTATGACTCCGCCACTTTATTCATTTCAGGGTCAAGGAAGTCTTCATGTACATAAAGATTCATTTCCTTTTTATGCTTTTTATATGTATCTAAGATGCTTTCCAAAGCCATTTCAAACGCAGTATTAAATCTATAACTTCTGGTGTATGTTTTTGCTTCACCCAGAATAATGATATTTTTGTTAGTTTCAACTTTATAATGGATAGCATCAGCCCCAAAGCGTTCATGCTCAGGTGATGTAAGAATGGGCATTTTTCGCAGGATAGGCACCGCATGAAAATATTGTTGAATGAAGTGAAATAAAAGAAGTTCACCAAACTGCCCCTGAATAAGCAATTTAGTGTTGTCGCCCGTTCTGAATTTTTGATGCGCCTTTCTAAGGAGTTCTGAGTATGCGGCACGTTCGCTTTTTCCTGTACCTACTAAAGTCCTAATCATCTCCGAATACTTCTCAGAGCTATATACCCAATCCATTACTGAGTCAACCAATTCATTTATAAACTCATCACGCATTTCGGATAAGTCTTGATATTTTATACAAGCACCTAAATGCTCTTTGTCGTTGGGTAAAATATCAAATCTCTGTTGTATAACATGAATCTTATTAAATAGAGAATTATTATCAATCAGCCGTTTTAAAATATCTTCTTTGGTCATCATATAAATCTCCTCAATTAATTAACTTCACATTATTACTATAACAAGACGAATTTATATAGTTGCTAACATAATAACATTAAATAGTTCAGTTGTTAATACATGTAAATGAATATAGCTCCGGTTTAACAAGAAAATAGTCTTGAAACCTATCTGTTTCAAGACTATTGAATATGTTCGAATAAACCTAACTTGAACGCTTGGGACATTTGCCAAACTAAATGATAGATTTGGTTATCATAAGTCATAAGTGTTATTTATGTTATATTGCCGCAATACAGGCTTATAGCCAATGCAGGGCATACTTCGCAAATCGAGCCGTTTCTCGCCCCTGTGAGCACTTTCTTCTCTAGCACCCCATTAACCTTACCCACGACGCACTCAAGCCTTGTCACGCGCGTATTTTAGGGGTTCTCCATTAATTCAGACTATTAAGCAAACTTTGAAACTCTTGAGCTATTACTTTATCTGCCTCAAACACATCATACTTTTTTATTCTATAATAGTCTCCATTGCCCTCCCAACCTAAGTATTCTAGCTTTCTATCCAGTAGGCTTTTTTCAAGCAACTTTTTTTGGTTTTCTGTGGCTCCATCAATACCAACTAGTATGTCGCACTCTTTTGTGTCAGCATATATAACCCAATGTACAGGTGCTCCGATCTGCTTCACATCGTTATTCGTTAAGTAATATTCTGCGGAACAGTCATCATAGCTAACAGAGAACGTACCTTCGGCCAAGGTGCTATCAAAAGAAACCATATTCATAATAGACTGCAATTTGGCTTTTAAGGATTTAGGTAGCGCTTTTCTCGCTTTAAGCAACGTGTCAATAGCCTTTTCATTCTCATTATAAAAGTCAATAAATTCTCTGTCCAAACTTACCCCTCCGTGCAATTCGTCGATTGTCCTAATAAAATCGTTCAGAATAACAATCCATTTCGTATTTGCATTTACTACATAAGCTCCAAGATTTTTTCTTATAGTCGCGAGAAGCATTGAGTATGTCACGTTAACAAAGGCTGAATTACCTGCATTTTCACTATGAATCGTAAGTAATATGAAAACAGGCTTTTTTTCGCCTTGCTTGTTAAGACGGTTTATATGCGCCTCATAGTCTCCCAATGGATTATTAAGGCTGCTAAACACTTTATTTTCGATTGCAATTAAGTGCTTATCGGTTTCTATAAAAATATCAATCCTATTTCCCTTTTCCGTTAGCACTTCCCGTTCAACAATTTCGGTCGAACGACAATTTATATCAACCCCTGCACATTCAAGCAATGACCGAATAAACAGACTGCCAAAATCGTGCGTTTCTTCGGTATTGAAGAAAAAAGCCAAAACATTGCTGCAAACATTTTCTAGGTGCGGGTAATCCGTCAGCTGCATAAATGTTTGCTCTGTTTTAGCGGTTACAATATTCAAACGGTCAAACGCTTGTATCATCATATTAAGATCCGTATACATAGACAACCCACCTCAAGCAATTAATGCAGGTGTAGTATAATACACTACCGCTCATATCGCAATATTATCCAAACGAATAGTGCACCGCGCTTCTTAATGTTCCCCCTAAAATAATGTAAGATTTATCAATGAGGGGGTGAGGCGATGGATTGCCTTGACCTAAATGCTAAATTGGGCTTGAAAATCAAACAATGTCGAAATAACCTTAAAATCACGCAAGAACAGCTTGCAGAGATAATAGATCTTTCACAATCCTATTTAGGACAGATTGAGCGGGGTGTTCGTGGCGTCAATCTTGAAAACCTCACAAAAATCGCAAATGCCCTCAATGTTTCTCTTGATTACCTTTTATCGGACTACCTCTCCCTATATGCAAATGACTTAGATGTAGAGTGGAGCAACTTAATCAAAGGAAAATCACCACAGGACAAGGAAACGTATATATCTTTATTCAAAGACTTACAAAAGTATATTGATAGAAACAATTAGGGGAGCGGATAACCGCTCCCCTTTTTTGACAGCCTTTGCAAGCGTTTCTCAGCACATCTATAAGTTTAACCATTACTTTACATACAGATAGAAACAAAACGCGTGTGGAGCATTTCTCCACTTTTTCTTTTATACTTAATTAATCATAATAATAGTACCCTTTCTTTTCTTTATCTTAACGAAATAAGTCATTATCGTTATTTATGTTGTACTGATTATAAATCCACTTTATACCTACCCATTCATTTTCAAAGTCATAATCAACAACAGGGACTATATTATAACCTCGCTTGATTTCCTTTGAACGCTTCAATCCCTTTGAGCAGTAATATAGCCGTTCACCGCATCCCCGCATTTGGGTTGTATATGATTTTGATATTTTTTTCGTTGCGTAGCGTACAGCCATCTTGCTATCAATGATTCTAGCAAAACAACAAAAGCCAAATTTTTCTTCATAGGCTTTCCAGTTCAACCACCCTTTGTCTATAAGCCGTTGCGGATGCTTGCCTTTAACAAATTTTGATAAGTGCTTTCTCGGAAGCCCCCTGATAAGTCCATGTAAATGCCACGCTCCCCGTTTTCCTATCTCAGGTATTAGTAAGTATTCTATACGCCTTCCATCTCCCAACTTTCGGTCTGAAAAGTTGTTAAGCCACTTTATAAATGCTTTCATAAAGGCTTTTATGTCGGTACGGTCATACTTGTTCTTATCTATCGTAAAAGTCACAAAGTAAGACCACTTGTTGCATATAGCCAGTTCATATACTGTCTGTTTCGACCTTGTTATACTATTATATAATCTTCTGTCGTAAGTTTTAAAAGTTTGACGGTTGCGCTTTGTTCCTTTACTAACGGGCGGAAACGCTTTTGCAATTATTTTTATTGTTCCATTATGATAATCCCGGATGATTTGAAAGTTTTTTGGTGTGTATTGTTGCAAGTAACCGCTCCATTTCATTAAGTCTGAAAATGTATCCATGTAACAGACTTCAAAGAAGGGACGACCCATTTTCAAAGCTACCTTATTGCCCATTTCAGCCATCAGCTGCAGCGTATCTGCTAAGTCAAATTTCTTCATTTTTAATTTTCCTTTCATAAATAATGAGTACGTAAAAGAGGACTTCGCCTGTATCATTAGATACAGGAAAATCCTCTCAGTAAATATATCAGCAGTTATGAGCCTTTCGGCTATTATCAAATATACATATATGTAAAAACCATTTGGTTTAGTAATCAAATTTATCAGCAATAATTATCTAGTCTTTAGTGTGCATCTGCTAACAGCGCAGATACAGAATACTCGTCTTCTTTGTTGAGGTAATCAATTAGTTTTCTAAAATTAATCAAATACTTATTTCCTGCTTTAATGTAGACTATTTTGTTCTCCCAACAAAGTTTTCGAATAAAATGCTCCGGAAGCTTAAGTCTTTCAGCAACTTCTCTGATTGTTAGCATAATCGGTAGTTTTGTAGCCATTTTTCACCTCCTTCTACTTTTCTCCTGCTTTTCGTAAATTGCAGTAACAGCTATAAGTATATCGCGGTACAATACTGACGTCAATCGATTTGGTCAGGAACTAGTGACAAAATGTAATAGGTTCTTTATTTCATCATAACATCTAACGCTTTTACCATATCCTCATCCTTTTTGTTATCAGCGTGAGTATAAATGTCTAGTGTCGTAGATATTCGTGAATGACCGAGCCTTTTCGATATTCTTGCAATATCTTCGCCAGTAGCTATCAGCAGGGAAGCGTGAGAGTGTCTGAGTTCATGAAAGGTTACGTTTGGCAGATCGGTTGATGTAATCCATCTCCTTAACCAGTTGCTAATAGTTCCATAAGAAATTCTTTCACCGTTCCATTGCGTAAATATATAATCATTATCTACCCACTGCTTGCCAATACTTATTCTTTCAGCATCCTGCGCGAATCGAAACTTTCGCAATTTCTCAATAGCCATTTCAGGAAGCATCACTTGTCTTTTACTGCTGTCATTTTAGGAGCTTTTTCAATATTGCCGATACCCGTCACATATTGACCTGCTTTCGAAATGCTTATTATATTGCATTCAAAGTCAATGTCCGCCCATTTTAGCGCAATTACTTCGCCTAATCGCAATCCACCTAACACAGCAATATATACAGCTACTTGATACTTTAAGGGCTCAGCTTCAATTAGTTTAAGCATTCTCTTTATTTCAGTATCGTTTAAGAACGCTTTTTCATCTCGTTCAACATGAGGGCAATAGTCATTTGCTCCATTTACTGGATTGTTCAATAGATACCGCCATTTAACGGCTTTATTCATAATCGAATTCAACAACTTATAATGATGCAATAATGTCTGTTTTGACAATTTATCCTTGCTGTTTTCAGTATTAAACATCGTCGTTACTTTTTTGTTTGACGCTTCAGCTATTTTTTGTGCAGCTCGTTTATTTGTCGCGCGGCCTTTAATAATATTTGAAATCGTTCTTTCATTAACAATCTCGTAAAGCTTTTTCTTGTTTTCCTTTATAAATTGTAAATATTCTTCTTTCAGGGCATATTTATTGTCAGTTCGTATTCCACCTTCGGAAAGAGCGTTCATAAGCTTTATAATATGTATGGGTTCTATTCTACTAAGCTTTAGTTCGCCCAATTCTTCGTTTATTCGATAAAGCAATGATTTATACCGCTCAACCGTTTTTGGAGCAAGCTTTATTACTGCATAGTCTGAAAGCCATATTTGAGTAAAATGCTCAAACGTCATATCCCCTTTATCTAAGTATGTTCCGTTTTCGACTTCCCTCTTGAACTCCTGGTAGTTAGCCCTGGCCTCTTTCTCTTTTTGATTATCGGTTAACTTTTCTTTAGACCACTTAAATGTCCTTCTGTAACGATTTTGCTGTCCGTTTGTTTTGTACCCATAATAAACAGTCAGCCGGTATGAATTCTTTGATAGCTCTTCATAGTTTTTCATTTTAAACATATTTGCCACCCTTTCGTGTTTGTTATTATATTTTCACCGCTATTTGCGGTCATTGTTTATAAATCAACCCATAATCAACCCAATTTCCTATAAAACGAGAAAAAGACTCTGATTGCTTGAAACAATCAAAGCCTTATCTCATGGAACTTTCTTGTGGCAGGGGCAGAAGGACTTGAACCCTCGGCACGCGGTTTTGGAGACCGCTGCTCTACCAACTGAGCTATGCCCCTATATTATTCCGTATGCTTATTAAACCATCACGCGCGTCGCCTACGGCTTGAGCTTTCTGAAGCTGAAGGCTTGAAAAAAAGTGGGCCTTCGGGGACTTGAACCCTGGACCGACCGGTTATGAGCCGGTTGCTCTAACCAACTGAGCTAAAGGCCCGCGCTTTCATGAGTATTGCCGTCACGAGAACCGTGACGGCAATACCGCTCGATGGCTCCCCAAGTTGGACTCGAACCAACGACCCTGCGGTTAACAGCCGCATGCTCTACCGACTGAGCTATTGAGGAATATCAAGAAGGTCTGGTCTGATCAGATCAGACCAGACCTTCTTTTTGAGTTGGCATTTACCTATCGTCCCGGGCCGTCTCCAGCCAAGTATTGTGGGCACGAGTGAGCTTAACTGCCGTGTTCGGAATGGGAACGGGTGGACCCTCACCGTTAATAACACCAACTATGTAATCGGTATCGTAACCGAATACTACAACAATATGCGCGCTTTGTCAAGACGTGACAAAGGAGTAATTCAAATGACCCGTAGGAGAGTCGAACTCCTGATTGCGGCGTGAGAGGCCGCCGTCTTGACCACTTGACCAACGGGCCGTCGTCCTCGCGGGTACGCTTGTTTGTGACCCCGTCCGGTGCTCATCGCCCCGAGGGGTGAAATACACCTTCAGGGACTCGAACCCTGGACACCCTGATTAAGAGTCAGGTGCTCTACCAGCTGAGCTAAAGGTGCGCGTCGTCGCGGATTCCGCTAAGTCTCGCACCGCCGCAAGCGGCCATGCTCGCTCGCTTCATCGCTCCGCCTTTCCCAAATTAAACCCGCTTCGCTGGGCTTTAATTTGGTCGGTTAGCAGTGATTGTTTACACCCTGAAAACCGAACAATGATTACTTTGTGACATCCCTCAAGGCTATTTGCCTGCATTTCCAGGTCAAGCCCTCGGGTTATTAGTATCGGTCAGCTAAACACGTTACCGTGCGTACACCTCCGACCTATCAACGATGTAGTCTACATCGACCCTTACTCCATAAAGGATGGGAGAACTTATCTTAGGGGGAGCTTCACGCTTAGATGCTTTCAGCGTTTATCTCGTCCATACTTAGCTACCCAGCTATGCCGTTGGCACGACAACTGGTGCACCAGAGGTATGTCCATCCCGGTCCTCTCGTACTAAGGACAGCTCCCTTCAATTCTCCTACGCCCGCAACAGATAGGGACCGAACTGTCTCACGACGTTCTGAACCCAGCTCGCGTGCCGCTTTAATTGGCGAACAGCCAAACCCTTGGGACCGAATACAGCCCCAGGATGCGACGAGCCGACATCGAGGTGCCAAACCTCCCCGTCGCTGTGGACGCTTGGGGGAGATCAGCCTGTTATCCCCAGGGTAGCTTTTATCCGTTGAGCGACGGCATTTCCACGCACATACCGCCGGATCACTAACTCCAACTTTCGTTACTGCTCGACCCGTCGGTCTCGCAGTTAGGCTCGCTTATGCGTTTGCACTCATTGCACGATTTCCGTCCGTGCTGAGCGAACCTTTGAGCGCCTCCGTTACTCTTTAGGAGGCGACCGCCCCAGTCAAACTGCCCGCCTAACAGTGTCCCCCGACCGGATTCACGGCCGCAGGTTAGAAATTCAGTAACACAAGGGTGGTATTCCAACGTTGCCTCCACCCAAGCTGACGCCCGGGTTTCTTAGGCTCCCACCTATCCTATACATGTATTACCAAACTCCAGTATTAAGCTACAGTAAAGCTCCATGGGGTCTTTCCGTCTAGTTGCGGGTAACCGGCTTCTTCACCGGTACAACAATTTCGCCGGGTGGGCTGTCGAGACAGTGCCCAAATCGTTACGCCATTCGTGCGGGTCAGAACTTACCTGACAAGGAATTTCGCTACCTTAGGACCGTTATAGTTACGGCCGCCGTTTACCGGGGCTTCAATTCAGGGCTTCGGATTGCTCCTAACTCCTCCTCTTAACCTTCCGGCACCGGGCAGGCGTCAGCCCCTATACGTCATCTTTCGATTTAGCAGAGACCTGTGTTTTTGGTAAACAGTCGCTTGGGCCTTTTCACTGCGGCCACCTTTCGGTGGCTCCCCTTATCCCGAAGTTACGGGGTCAACTTGCCGAGTTCCTTGACAACCCTTCTCCCGTTGGCCTTAGGATTCTCTCCTCATCTACCTGTGTCGGTTTGCGGTACGGGCACCTCAGATATACCTCACACCTTTTCTCGCCACAGAGCATCGCCGACTTCCCTACTGATGTTCGGTCCCTTACGCCCCGGTCGACCAACGCCGGGGTTCGGCTATCTCCATGTGTCAGTGTGCTTAAATCTTTCGGTGGTTACGGAATTTCAACCGTATGTGCATCGACTACGCCTTTCGGCCTCGCCTTAGCTCCCGACTTACCTTGGGCGGACGAACCTTCCCCAAGAAACCTTAGATTTTCGGCCATTATGATTCCCACATAATTCTCGCTACTCATTCCGGCATTCTCACTCGTATACAGTCCACGTGTGCTTCCGCTCACGCTTCACCCCGGTATACGACGCTCCCCTACCCCTGTGTCAAAGACACAAGCCCAAGCTTCGGTTATATACTTAGCCCCGTTACATTTTCCGCGCAGAGTCACTCGACCAGTGAGCTATTACGCACTCTTTCAATGAGTGGCTGCCTCTAAGCCAACATCCTGGTTGTTTTTGCAACTCCACATCGTTTTCCACTTAGTATATATTTGGGACCTTAGCTGTGGGTCTGGGCTGTTTCCCTTTTGACTGCGAAACTTATCTCACGCAGTCTGACTGCTGTTCATCAATTATGCGGCATTCAGAGTTTGATAGAGTTCAGTAACCTCGTCGGCCCCTAGCTCATTCAGTGCTTTACCTCCGCTAATCTAAAACAACGCTAGCCCTAAAGCTATTTCGGGGAGAACCAGCTATCTCCGGGTTCGATTGGAATTTCTCCGCTATCCACAAGTCATCCGCCACCATTGCAACGGGGGTCGGTTCGGCCCTCCATGGCGTTTTACCGCCACTTCAGCCTGCTCATGGATAGGTCACCCGGTTTCGGGTCTATTACATGCAACTTCATACGCCCTGTTAAGACTCGGTTTCCCTACGCCTTCGGCACTTAATGCCTTAAGCTTGCTGCATACAATAACTCGCCGGACCATTCTACAAAAGGTACGTCATCACACATTAACGTGCTCTGACTGCTTGTAAGCACAAGGTTTCAGGTACTATTTCACTCCCCTCCCGGGGTGCTTTTCACCTTTCCCTCACGGTACTGCTTCTCTATCGGTCATCAGGTAGTATTTAGGCTTGGAAGGTGGTCCTCCCGTGTTCCCACCGGGTTTCACGTGTCCGGCGGTACTCTGGATCCCCACTAACAAAATTCGGTTTTCGTCTACGGGACTCTCACCCGCTATGGTCGGCCTTTCCATGCCGTTCGACTAACCTATTTTGCCGTTATGTGGGTCCAAACCCCACAAAACCGAAGTCTTGTGGTTTGGCCTGCTCCGCGTTCGCTCGCCACTACTAGCGGAATCTCGGTTGATGTCTTTTCCTCGCCCTACTTAGATGTTTCAGTTCGGGCGGTTCCCCACGTACACCTATTTTATTCAATGCACGTTGACAGAGTATGGCTCTGCCGGGTTTCCCCATTCGGAAATCTACGGATCGATGCGTATGTGCCGCTCCCCGTAGCTTATCGCAGCTTGTCGCGTCCTTCGTCGGCTCCTGATGCCAAGGCATTCCCCTTGCGCTCTTTGTAGCTTGACCTGTTGCCGCCGCGGTTTTCACCGCAACGACTCTTAAGCTATTAGTTCTCAATGTTAAGAATTATGCAGGCAATTTGAAAACACTTGCGTGTTCTCACAGAAGTTCGAAATCGTATTGTTACCCTTTTTTGTCCGACGCTTCCGCGTCAAACGTTTGTTCCACAATCATTTTCGCTTTGTACGCACGCTTCCGTTTCCAGATGCGCGCGCTCTGTTGCCTTGCTTTTTGTCACATTTTTCGTCATTGTTCAGTTTTCAAGGTGCAAATGAAGATACTGATGTACCCTCTAAATTAAACAATGTAAGTTAATGGACGCTGTGATAAGGACTGACCTAGGAAGTTATGTTGGGATGGTTACCAACATGGTCTCCTTAGAAAGGAGGTGATCCAGCCGCACCTTCCGATACGGCTACCTTGTTACGACTTCACCCTAATTACCAAACCCACCTTCGGCCGCGCCCTCCTTACGGTTAGGCTACGGACTTCGGGTGTTCCCGGCTCTCATGGTGTGACGGGCGGTGTGTACAAGGCCCGGGAACGTATTCACCGCGGCGTGCTGATCCGCGATTACTAGCAATTCCGACTTCACGCAGGCGGGTTGCAGCCTGCGATCCGAACTGGGACGCTTTTTGGGGATTTGCTCCACCTCGCGGTATTGCCTCCCTCTGTTAAGCGCCATTGTATTACGTGTGTAGCCCAGGACATAAGGGGCATGATGATTTGACGTCGTCCCCACCTTCCTCCGTTTTGTCAACGGCAGTCTCGCTAGAGTGCTCTTGCGTAGCAACTAACAATAGGGGTTGCGCTCGTTGCGGGACTTAACCCAACATCTCACGACACGAGCTGACGACAACCATGCACCACCTGTCTCTACTTTCCCCGAAGGGCACCTAATGCATCTCTGCTTCGTTAGTAGGATGTCAAGCCCTGGTAAGGTTCTTCGCGTTGCTTCGAATTAAACCACATAATCCACTGCTTGTGCGGGCCCCCGTCAATTCCTTTGAGTTTCAACCTTGCGATCGTACTCCCCAGGTGGAATACTTAATGTGTTAACTCCGGCACGGAAGGGGTCAGTCCTCCCACACCTAGTATTCATCGTTTACAGCGTGGACTACCAGGGTATCTAATCCTGTTTGCTCCCCACGCTTTCGCGCCTCAGCGTCAGTTAATGTCCAGCAGGCCGCCTTCGCCACTGGTGTTCCTCCTAATATCTACGCATTTCACCGCTACACTAGGAATTCCGCCTGCCTCTCCATCACTCAAGAACCACAGTTTCAAATGCAGTTTGAGGGTTAAGCCCCCAGATTTCACATCTGACTTGTGATCCCGCCTACACGCCCTTTACACCCAGTAAATCCGGACAACGCTTGCCACCTACGTATTACCGCGGCTGCTGGCACGTAGTTAGCCGTGGCTTGTTTTCCAAGTACCGTCACGTTCTTCGTCCTTGGTCAAAGAAGTTTACAACCCGAAAGCCTTCTTCCTTCACGCGGCGTTGCTGGGTCAGGCTTGCGCCCATTGCCCAATATTCCCCACTGCTGCCTCCCGTAGGAGTCTGGGCCGTATCTCAGTCCCAATGTGGCCGATCAACCTCTCAGTCCGGCTACTGATCGAAGCCTTGGTAGGCCATTACCCTACCAACTAGCTAATCAGACGCGAGCTCATCCTTCGGCGATGAATCTTTGGTATTCAGTTGATGCCAACCGAATACGTTATGCGGTATTAGCAGCCGTTTCCAGCTGTTGTCCCCCTCCGAAGGGCAGATTGCTCACGCGTTACTCACCCGTCCGCCACTAGGTAGTCTCCTCACTTGTCCGAAAACTCGTTTGGAGGTACCCCGTTCGACTTGCATGTGTTAGGCACGCCGCCAGCGTTCGTCCTGAGCCAGGATCAAACTCTCAATAAAATGGTATCTTAAATGCCGAAGCATCTAAAAACGTCTTTCATTGAATGCTAAATCTAGCTACTCAAAGTATTTTTATAGTTAGCCCTGCGGTCGCTGACAACGCCGCGAGCCAACTTAAGGTCCCTTTTCACTGGTAGTACATTGACCACAGACCGGGCGGTCTGTTGCCTGCACTTCCATTTGGTGCGTTTTTTCGCTTACATTGTTTAATTTACAAGGTACACTCGCCGTCTCGGCACTGCCGTTGTTTGTGCTTTTTACGACGTTTTCGCCTTTGTCGGCGGACTTTAAGATTACCACACTTGGTGCCCTTTTGTCAAGCTCTCTTTTGCATCTTCTTTACATGCAATTGCTGCCTGACATTGTCCGCCGCCTTGGCTCTCCCGCATCCTCTCTTGAAGACGCTCAGTTAATATACCACTACACCTATACCATGTCAACCCTTTTTTGCCCCCTTTCGTCACCTTTTTTTCGAAGTGCTAAAAAACCGCTAAAATCAACAAAAAACAAGCGGCCCGACCCGGCAAAACCATTGCCGGACCGCGCCGCTATTCAGCTTTAGATCGGTGACGCTAACAAACGTCGATCATATCGCGCTACCTTATAATAATGTCCTCGCGCTCCGGACCGACCGACACATACTTAATCGGGCAGTCGATCTTCTCCTCGATAAACTCGATATAATCACGTGCCGCTTTGGGCAGCTGATCGTACGCGCGCACCTTTGTCACGTCGACGCCCCAGCCGGGCATCGTGGTCATGACGGGCTTGGCGCCGTCCATCAGCGGTGTGAACGGGAACATCTCGACGATCTCGCCGCTCTGGAGTTCGTACCCGGTACAGATCGGGATCTCTTTCATATACGACAGGCAGTCAACTTTCGTCAGCGCCGCCATCGTCGCGCCCTGCATGCGCACACCGTAACGCGTGGCCGGCAGGTCAATCGGCCCGACGCGCCGCGGGCGACCTGTCGCCGCGCCGAATTCGCCGCCGACCCGGCGCAGCTCCTCGGCTTCTTCTCCGAACCATTCAACGACGAACGGCCCCTCGCCGACACACGACGAAAACGCCTTGATGATGCCGAGCGTCTCGTCTACCTTTAAAAACGGCGCACCTGACCCGATCGGCGCGTACGACGCCATCGGTGACGACGACGACGTATATGGATAGATGCCGAAGTCGATGTCGCGCAGCGCGCCGAGCTGCGCTTCAAACATAACGGATTTACCGGCCTTAGACGCCGCGAACAAATATTCTGACGTATCGCAGATATACGGCCTCAGCGGCCCGCCGAACTGCTCGACCCAATCGAGCATATCTGCCAGCGCGAACGGTTCGGCACCGTATACACCTTTTAAATAGAGGTTTTTCCAATCAAGCACCGTTTCCAAATGCTTTTTAAGGGTGTCGGGCAGCAGAAGGTCTCCCATCTGGATGCCCTTCTTTTGATATTTATCGCCGTAGACGGGCGCGATGCCGCGCTTGGTCGAGCCGTACTTGGCGTCTTTCAGGCGCGCTTCCTCCAGCGAGTCCTGCGCCTTATGAAACGGAAAGACGATGATCGCCCGGTTGCTGATTTTAAAGTTATCGGGCGTGATCGGGATGCCTTTTTCACGCAGCGCGTCCATCTCGCCGCACAGATGCTCGAGATCGATGACCGTCCCGTTGCCGAGTACGTTAACAGTGTTCTCCCTGAAGATACCAGACGGGATCAGATTGAGCGCAAATTTCCCGAACTGATTGACGACCGTGTGCCCGGCGTTGCTGCCGCCCTGATACCGTACGACAACGTCATACTTCTCGGCCAGCAGGTCGATCATCCGGCCCTTGCCCTCGTCGCCCCAGTTGACGCCGACAACCGCACAATTTGACATATTGTTCTCACCTTTCGGATAACCTGACGCATTGACTTCGAACCGATTATTGACGGACTTGGCCTTTGCTCGGCCCTTGTCTCTTGGTGCGGATTTGTGTGTCAGGCGAAAATTTTAAGATGACGGGCTTGGCGCCCGGCAATGAAAAAGCAAAGCTTGGTGCACAAAGACAAGCCGCGAGGCTGGTTTGCCTTTTGCGTGCCAGGTTCTGCAACGCGGTGGATGCTGATTTTTACCACAGCTGATTGTACATGATATCCTGCCCGAAATCAAACAAAATGTAACAAATAGGCGCCCCAACGGGGCGTCTATAATTAAATTTTTAAAAATTGTTCATTGTGGAGCGGGGCGGAAGCGCAAAAACTAGCCATTAGAGAGCTTTTGAATTAGCTCGTTAGATATAATAAAAATATCGTTTGCTTCATGTCATTATGGATTATTCTATGCAAGTGTTCAATAATCGCTTAACATATTGATCCTTAACTAATTCTCTTTTTTTAATATCATTTCACATTGTCGACAACGTAACAACACCTTTTCATTCTTCCATTTATCATATAAAAACCGAATAAAATCATCGTATTTATCTTGATCTAAATATTTTAATAAAGGTTGAGAATAAACAACCCACTTAAAATTATTTAAATCATCAGATTTAAATGGCTCAAACACCAGCTCATTTATTTCTATTACTTTATAGATATTTCTAACTATGGACTCTACATCAATAAATCTGAATTTCGATTTAGCAACAAGCATATTATTATTCTGAGTATATTCTCTCAAGTTAGTCTCTAAGAATTGCTTTAGTTCAACCCCATTATCTTGCAGGGAAAATCTTATTGCAGCATAGCCCTTATCCTTAAGTCTAAAATATAATAGTTTAAAAAATTCATATAGTAACGAATAGCTGCCTAGCCAATGGAGCATAGCATTAGATATGACAACATCATACTGGAGGTTATCATTTTTTAACCATTGGATTACATCACTAACAATAAATTCTATATCATACTGTCTTTTTGCTAATTGAATCATTTCTTCATCCAAATCAACACCAATAATATTCTTACGACATTCTAAAAAGTCGGAGGTATAGTTTGTTAGGCTCCCCTCTCCACACCCCAAATCAACCACTGTGGAATTCTTAATATCTATAATTCTAATGAGTTTATCAACAAGTGTTTTTCCATATTCAAATTGATATATTGCTTGAACTTTCGAATATTCAGCAGCATTCCATGTGTTCATACGTACTTTCCTAACCAACAGATCCAGTCAAATTTATGACGATCGTGTTTTTATTACTTATTTTCTTTTCATATATCCTCTTTTTCATAAGTCACTTCATTATTTTCATAATAATGATCTAAAGCCCATCTTCCAATAATCACCATGACACGACTATTGTACTGCTTTAAGGCTTATTAAGCAACTCCCCCCTCTTGGATAGAGGCGTTTTGCATTTTCGTAAATTTTGTTCAAGTCGAGGGTTTAGGAAAACAAAAATCCTAGCCATTAAAGAGCTTTTTGACCAGCTCGTTTCGAGGTAATAAAAATACTAATTTATCCGCTAAAAACACGCAAAAAACGTGAGAAAACAGGCCGGCACCACGGTGCCGGCCTGTCCTTAGGTATTCAAACTAATCGTAACTTGATAAAATCAGCCGCGCGGTTTCGGCCGCTTTGGAGCCGGTATCCATGCTGCGGCGCTGAATAAAGCGGTGCGCTTCCTCTTCCGTCATGCCGTTCTTCTCCATCAGCAGCGCTTTGGCCTTCTGAATATCGGTTGTGTCCTTTTCAGACCGGCGCGGCGGCGCGGCACGGTAATGCTTTTGCTGCATCTGAATGAGCATCCGCACCGAGGATACAAGGTCGCCGCGCGAAAACGGCGTCGGCAACTTGAATATGTTATCGTTGCGGCACAGCTCAAGCTGCGCTGCCGGCGCGACGGCCAGAATCATAGCCAGGCCATGCAGATCGTATGCCAGGTCGGTGACGGTCATCTCGGAGAGCTTAAAGCCGCTGACAACAATCCCGCCGCTTGTTTTCCGGATGGCGCGGATCGCCTCGCTGCCCGATTTGCAGCTGGTCTTGACCTGCAGTCCGCTGGCTTCGAGAATCTCGCGGATACGCTTTCTGTTACTATCGTTATCAAACGCGACGATAATATTGTCCACAGCATCACCTCCCCGTCTGACAGTAATCCGTACGCCGTATCACGGCGCCGGTTAGTACGTTACGAAATAAGACTCAATTTCCCAGTCGCTCACGCGCTGGCGGTATTCATTCCACTCGGCCTCTTTACCAATCACATACTGCGTCAAGACGTGCTCACCAAGCGCGTTGCAGACGATTTCGTCGTCCTGCATCGCGGTGATGGCTTCCTCGAGCGACGCGGGCAGGTTCAAAATGCCGTTTGTCTCGCGAGTCTGTGCATCCATGCAGAAAATGTTTTCGGTAATTTCCGGCGGCGGTGTGAGGCCCTTTTCAATGCCGTCAAGACCGGCGGCCAGGCAAACAGCCAGTGCCAGATACGGATTGCAGGACGGATCCGGGCAGCGCAGCTCGACGCGTGTCGCCTGTCCGCGTGCAGCCGGGATGCGGATGAGCGCGCTGCGGTTGGCGGCCGACCACGCCAAATAGCATGGCGCTTCATACCCCGGCACAAGCCGTTTGTACGAGTTGACGAGCGGATTGGTGATCGCACTCATGCCGCGCGCGTGCAGCAGGAGCCCCGCGATGAAGCTGTACGCTTCTTTGGACAGCCCCTTTTGGCCGGATTCGTCATGGAATACATTTTTGCCGTCTTTAAATAGCGACATATTTGTGTGCATACCCGATCCGTTGATGCCGAAGATCGGTTTGGGCATAAAGGTGGCGTGCTGACCGTTTTTCTGCGCGATGGTTTTAACGGCGAGCTTAAAGGTCATGATATTATCGGCCGTCTTGAGCGCCTCGGCGTATTTAAAGTCGATCTCGTGCTGACCGGCTGCTACCTCATGGTGCGACGCTTCAATCTCAAAGCCCAGCTCTTCAAGCGCGAGGCAGATCTCACGGCGGGTGCCCTCGCCCCGATCTAAGGGGCCGAGGTCGAAGTAGCCGGCCTCGTCGTCTGTTTTCAGGATCGGATTGCCGCGCTCGTTCGTCTGGAACAGGAAAAACTCGCATTCCGGGCCAACATTAAATGTATAGCCCATCGCTGCCGCCTTTTCCAGGACGCGGCGCAGCACGCTGCGCGGGTCGCCGACAAACGGCGTGCCGTCGGGGTTGTACACGTCACAGATCAGACGTGCGACCTTGCCGAACTGCGGCCGCCACGGCAGGATCGTAAAACTGTCCAGATCCGGATACAGGTATTGGTCGGATTCTTGGATACGTACGAAGCCCTCGATGGAGCTGCCGTCAATCATAATCTGATTGTTGAGTGCCTTTTCGATCTGCGAGGCCGTAATGGCGACGTTTTTGAGCTGTCCAAAAATATCGGTAAACTGCAGCCGAATAAACTTGATGTCATCCTCGTTGACAAGGGAAATGATGTCTTGTTTGGTATACTTGCTCATAAATGAGGCTCCTTTCGGATATTTATTGGTGCAGAGCTTGTTTGGCGGCGTAACAGGCCGAAAAAATACGGTAAACCATCCAGCCGGTCGCTCTTTTTACTATATGCAATTTGCCGGTGTTGATCCGGCACCGACGGGGTATAACAAAAAAGGGGCGCAGGAATACATACCTAAGCCCCATTGCCTATTGGATATGAGAATTATACCGCCCTGCTTACATGAATGTCAAGACGGTTGTTGGCGTATTGGCAGGATTACGGTGCCGCTATTTGTACAATTTATACATTTTAATACGCGAACATACGACCGGCGGATCACGCCTTTAATGGGCTATGTTGTATTGACAATCGGCAAACTCAATGATAGTATACAATATTATGTATATTTGTGGTTATGTTCGCTAAGGAAAGGGTTTCTCGATGGCAACTAAACATATTTTTGTAACAGGCGGCGTCGTTTCCGGACTTGGAAAAGGCATTTGTGCCGCTTCACTTGGACGGCTGCTTAAACAGCGCGGGCTGCGCGTTACGCTTCAAAAATTTGATCCTTATATCAATGTCGATCCGGGCACGATGAGCCCGTATCAGCACGGCGAGGTTTTCGTCACCGACGACGGTGCCGAGACCGATCTGGATCTTGGCCACTACGAGCGGTTTGTCGACGTTAGCCTCACCGGCGATTCGTCCATCAGCTCCGGTAAGATCTACTGGACAGTGCTCAACCGCGAGCGCAGCGGCGACTATCTCGGCCGCACGGTCCAGATTATCCCGCACATCACCGACGAAATCAAGTCTCGGATCTACAGCCTTGACACCGAAGACACCGATATCGTCATCTCGGAAATCGGCGGCACGGTCGGCGACATCGAGAGCCAGCCGTATCTTGAAGCGATCCGTCAGGTCGCCAACGAAAAGGGCCGCGAAAACGTCTTGTTCATCCATGTGCCGCTGATTGTGCAAATCCCCGGCACGTACGAGTTAAAAAGTAAGGCGACCCAGCACTCGGTCAAGGAGCTATTATCCGTCGGCATCCAGCCGGACATTATTGTATGCCGGAGTGAACTGCCTGTCACGCAGAGCATCCGCTATAAAATATCTTTGTTTTGCAATATTGAGCCGGATTGCGTCATCCAGAACGTGACGGCCTCCTGCTTATACGAAGTCCCGCTCCTGCTCGCGCAGGAGGGGCTCGACCGCGTCGTATGCCGCCGGCTGAAGCTAGACGTGCCGGACGCGGATCTGTCGGAATGGACAAGCATGGTTGAGCGCGTACGCAGTGCAAAGCAAAACGTGACCATTGCGCTCGTCGGTAAATACGTGCAGCTGCACGATGCTTATCTCAGCGTCGTCGAGGCGCTGACACACGCCGGTACAGCTAACGATGCAATCGTGACCATCAAGTGGGTCGATTCCGAGGAGGTCACCGACGATACCGTCGGCGCCCTGCTTGACGACTGCCACGGCATTCTTGTCCCCGGCGGCTTCGGCGACCGCGGCATTGAAGGCATGATCGCCGCCGTCAAATACGCACGCGAAAACAACGTTCCGTACTTCGGTATTTGTCTGGGCATGCAGATGGCGGTCATCGAGTTTGCCCGTCACGTCGCCGGGCTTGACGGCGCACATTCAACCGAGTTTGACGAGCTGACCGATCATCCCGTCATCGATCTGATGCCTGAACAAGTCGGTATTACAAAAAAAGGCGGCACAATGCGCCTGGGTAAATACCCCTGCATTTTTGGCGAGGACACGCAGGCGGCAGCGCTTTACGGCGAAACGTCTGTTTCGGAGCGCCACCGGCACCGTTACGAATTTAGCAATGAGTTTCGAGGCGCGCTCGCCTCAAACGGGCTTAAGCTTGCCGGTTTGTCGCCAAACGGCAATCTCGTCGAGGCCGTGGAAGTACCCGACCATCCGTGGTTCGTCGGCGTACAGTTTCATCCAGAATTCAAAAGCCGCCCGAATAGACCGCATCCGCTTTTCTATGGCTTTGTTAAGGCGTCTCTCGACTACGCCAACCTCTCAACCTACGGCGCTTTAATGTTCGACGACTAACCGCCTACTACAATAAAAAAACAGGCAGCAAATTGCTGCCTGTTTTTTCTTTTATCATCCGTTAGGTTCGCTTTGCATTTTATCAGCCGACGGCGTACATTGTGCTGAAGTCCAGCGCGTTGTATGCGTCAGTATACTGCACATCCAGGCTGTTGCGCCATTCTTCCATAACGGCATCGAACATTTGCCTTGCTACGATGTACCGCAGCGAATACTGGCCATATTGGGCAACAGACATCGGCGTATCGTCGTAGCTAATCGGCAGTCTGTAAATGATATGGTAGCCAAAAGACGTTTCCACAATGCCGCTGAGCTCGCCAATTTCTAGTGCGCGGGTGGCGTCTTCAAACTCCGTGACCATTTCCCCATCAAGGAACAGATAGCCGTCCGGGAAGTTGGCCAGAGAGCCGGGATCCTGTGACACGTCCTGCATCACCTGGCTGAAATACGCGTCAAAGTCGTCGCCGTCATAGCTTTGCAGGTCGGCAAGGATCTCTTCCATCTGCGCGTAGACGGCCGCTTTTTCCTCGTCAGTCATTTCGGTTTCATCATCATTCGTCGTCTTAAGCAGGATATGCTTGGCCATCATATAGCCGTCCTCTGCCGTATAGTCGGCAACCTCATCATCCGACAGCTTAGCCCCATCCGGCCCGTACAACTCGTCGAAACACGACTGCGCCAAATAAGACGTTCTGAGCATTTCCATTAAAATGTCCGGTGTGCAGTATTCGGCTTCAAGCGTGGCGGCAAACGCTTCCTCTCCACCCTGCTCCGTTACAGTGGTATCCCAGTTGGCCTGGATTTCTGCTTCGTCGTCTTCGGACAGCGTCACACCAAGTTGGCGCGCGCCGTAGACAATAGCCATATCCTTTAAAATGTAGTCGATCGACTCGTTGAGCACGTAATCGGCGTATGAGATTCCATCCTCGTAGTCGGCATCCCAATCCGTGATCGCGCCCGTTGTGCCTGACGCCGTGCTCGTAAAGTAGTGGATGTTATAAAACAACTCTGCCCACGTTATGTCCGTGCCGTCGACCGTGGCCATAACCTCGTCGGCTGCGTTTGACGCGTAAGCTGCGTCTTCGTCGATCGTCTGAATATCCGACGATGCACTTGGCGAGGTGTCCGGCGTCGCCGAATCCGACGGCGACGTGCTGACAAACGGCGATGTGCTCTGCTTACAGCCCGCCAGCAGGGAAAGCAGCAAGACGGCGCTCAGCGCAATCGCCGATAATTTCCGAAATTTCATAGTATCCTCCGTTTTATATAATGTAAAAAACGCGTAGCACTCTTACTATACAGCGTCCGGACCATCCTGACAAGACAACGCGGTGATTATTAACGGTCTGTTTACTTTTACCGTCTAGTCTGCTGCGCTATCCGGCCGCGGCATACGCACGTACAAACGCCGTCGCCTCGTCGACTACCTTACCGGATTTAAGCTTGAGCGAGATCACCGGCACTACCCCGGCCTCTATTTTAACGCGCCCCTTCCACTCCGGCTTGTCGTAGAGCGCAGAAACCTTGTTCATGTCAAAATCAGCGAGTGTTAGACGCAGATTGCCGGCTTTTTGAGAAATGTCCGTAATGCCCGCCTTCGTTGCCTCGCCGCGAAGCAGTGCGATCATGACGAGCGCGACGGCCTCACCCGGCGGGTCGCCGTAGCGGTCGATCAATTCGGCAATCATTTCGTCGGCGTCGTCCTCAGTTCGGATGCGCGCGATACGCCGGTAGAGATCCATCCGCTGCTCACCCGACGGAACGTAGGCTTCCGGAATGTTGGCCGATACAGAGATGTCCGCGCCGCAGTCGGCGCGTTTTTCCGGCTTCTCCCCTTTTTCCTCCAACACCGCTTCTTCCAATAATTTCAAATACATGTCGTAGCCGACACTCATCATATGCCCCGACTGCTCCGAGCCGAGCAGGTTGCCGGCCCCGCGGATCTCCAGATCGCGCATGGCGATTTTAAAGCCGGAGTTAAACTCGGCGAACTCCCGGATGGCAGCCAAACGCTTCTCGGCAACCTCGGTGAGCACTTTCCCGTGGCGAAACGTCAGATACGCAAAGGCGCGGCGCGGTGACCGGCCGACGCGGCCGCGGATCTGATGCAGCTGCGACAGCCCAAGCCGGTCGGCATCCTCGATAATCAGCGTGTTGACGTTCGGGATGTCGATACCCGTCTCAATAATCGTCGTACACACCAGCACCTGGATTTCGCCCGACGTCATACGCTCCATCACGTCGCCGAGCGTTTCCTCGTCCATTTTTCCGTGTGCGACGGCGACCGTTACGCCCTCCAGCATCGCCGACAAGCGCGACGCTGTGCGTTCAATGTTTTCCACACGGTTGTGGATATAGTAAACCTGCCCGCCTCGGGCGATCTCGCGCCGGATGGCGTCGGTCAATAGGCCGTAATCATGCTCCATGACATATGTCTGAACAGGCTGTCGGTCGCGCGGCGGCTCCTCAATCGTCGACATATCCCGGATGCCGGAAAGCGCCATGTTCAGTGTCCGCGGGATTGGCGTGGCCGACAGCGTCAGTACGTCGACCCGCTTGGCGATCTCTTTGAGCCGCTCCTTGTGCGTGACGCCGAAACGCTGCTCCTCGTCGACGATGAGCAGGCCAAGCTTTTTAAACGTAATATCCTTTTGCAGCAGCCGGTGTGTGCCGATCACCACATCGAGCGAGCCGTCCTCCAGCGCTTTTGTCGCCGCGCGCATCTGCGCGGGCGTCCGAAACCGGCTCAGCACGTCGATTTTGACGGGATAACCGGCAAACCGCCGCATCGCCGTCACATAATGCTGCTGGGCAAGCACCGTCGTCGGTACTAGAATCGCCGCCTGATAGCCGTCGAGTACGCATTTCATCACTGCGCGCAGCGCGACCTCCGTCTTCCCGTAGCCGACGTCGCCGCATAAAAGGCGATCCATCGGCAGCTCGCGCTCCATGTCGGCCTTGATTTCTTCGACGCAGCGCAGCTGATCGTCCGTTTCCGCGTAACCGAAGCGCTCCTCAAACTCCGTCTGCCAGACACTGTCGGGCGCAAACGCGTGTCCGCGCTGCTTCTGGCGCTCCGCGTACAGCGCAATCAGCTCGCGCGCCATGTCCTTGGCGGCGCTTTTCGCGCGCGTCTTGACGCGTGTCCAGTCCGCGCCGCCCATTTTAGACAGCTTGATCGGCGTATCTTCCCCGCCGCCGATGTACTTCGAAACAAAATCAAGCTGTGTTGCCGGTACGTACAGGCTGTCTGTTCCGGCGTAGGATATTTTCACATAATCTTTTTCGATCCCGTCGACCGGCATCTTGAAAATACCGACGAAGCGTCCAATCCCGTGATGCTCGTGTACAACGAGGTCACCCGGGGATAAATCCGTAAAGCTTTGCAGCCGCTCCCGATTAGACGGGAGCTTCTTGCTTTTTCTGCGAAACGTTACCGGCTCAACAAACTGCCCCTCGGTGATGACGGCGATTTTCGCGCCCGGATACTCCATCCCGGCCGACAGTGCGCCGACCGTGATCGAGCAAAATCCACTTTCCGGCATCTTTTCCAGCTGCAAATCAACGGTAGACGCAATCCCGCGCGTCTGTAAATGCTCGTGCAGGAGCTTAACGCGCCGCTCGTCCTGACACAAAACGACGGTTTTGAACCCGTCACCGATGTAATGGGCAATATCGTCCGCCGCCGTCTCCAGGCTGCCGCCGTAGGACGGCAGCTGTTTCGCCGCGATCGACAGTATGGTACGCGGCGTCAGAGGATACGTCCCGACCGTAAAGCTGTCGGCCATGACGACGGGAAACGCCTCGGCCTTTAGGCAGAAATCCTCCCACTCGGCAGCAAAGCGCACGAGCGAGCTGTCCAGCAAACCGGCTTCCAGCAATGTCTGCGTGTCTTCACCAAGCTGCCAGGCGTAGTTTTTTGTGCGCTCGGTCACCTTATGCGGCTCGCTAATGAACAAGAAGGCCGTTTCATCCAAGTAGTCCATTGCCGTCGCCATCGGGTAGATAAGCTCCATGTATTTGTCCGCCGCCGGGAAAGTCCGCGCGTTTTCCAGCCGCTCAATGTCGGACGTCAGGCTTTTCTTCAGCTCGGCAACACCGCTTCGGCGCTTTTCAAGCGAACGGAGCATCTCCATCAAATGCGCTTTCAGCCCCTGCTCCCCTGTGCCACCGAGTCCGTCATACAACGTCGCCAGTGTCTCTGCCGCCGGCAAAATAAGTGCGGAATCGACGGATTCCGACCGCCGCTGCGTTGCACTATCAAAAAAGCTGACGGAATCAACGTCGTCGCCGAAGAATTCGATACGGTACGGCTGTGCCGCCGCCGGCGAATACACGTCGAGAATACCGCCGCGCGCGGCAAACTGTCCCGGCCCCTCGACCTGCTCCGTACGCGTATACCCGTCGCGCACAAGCTTTGCCGTCAGCTCTCCGATGTCGTAGACGCCGTCCGAATTGATCTCAAACGCCGCCGATACCAGTGTTTTGGGCGGGATCGACCGCTGTAAAAGCGCATCCGGCGTCGTCACGACGATCGGTGCCATGCCGGACGCCATTCGGTACAAGGCGTCCAGCCGCTGCTGCTCAACCTGACGCGAAACACTTTCTGCATTATAGAACGTAAATTCCCGCCCCGGTAAAATTATCGGCGTCACGCCGGACAGCATACGGACGTCCGCGGCGGTCCGTCTCGCGTCCAGCTCGTCGGGGCATACGATCACAAGCGGCGACTGCGTCGTCAGATGCAGATACGCCGCGGCATGCGCGCGGTGCACCCCGGCAAGTCCAGATACGACGACAGGGCTTTTGCCGGCGTCAATCGCCGACAAAACCGCACCGAAACCGATATTATTTGTTGAAGAAGTCAAGTTAAGCATCATTCACAGCCGTTTCTGTAAAAATATTCCATATTTTAACGTGTCACAGCCCCGATATGGCATCATATCGGGGAGTATATTGTCCGGCACAATGTTTCACGTGAAACATGCCCGGCATTTTCCTTTAGAGCGGCGCTTTCTGTATTCGAGCATATCGCCGCGGGTACGCGTCGGGTGTCGCTTCTGTTTTGCGGATCAAGACGATGCGGCGCTGGATGTCCGTACCCGGGATCGCGTAGTCGGCACGGCGCTCCAGCTCCGCGCCGAGCCGCGTCATCGCCGACTCAGCCTCGTGGATTTCTTCGTCCGAATCGACGCTTTTCATCGCCATGAGCAGCCCGCCGACAGCAACGAAAGGCAAACACAACTCGCACAGCACATTCAGCCGCGCTACCGCACGCGATACGGCAACGTCGAACGTTTCCCGGACTCCGGGCTGTGCCGCCGCTTCTTCGGCCCGCGCGTTCATATAGTGCACATCGTCGAGGGCCAATAGCTCGCCGAGCTCTTCAAGAAAATGTACGCGCTTAGCGTGGGCGTCGAGCAGCGTTAGCCGGACGCTCGGCTCGGCGATTTTCAGAGGTATCCCGGGAAATCCGGCGCCGCTGCCGATATCGATCACCGATTTGCTGGCAAACGGCTCAAATGCCATCAGCGCGACACTGTCGAGAAAATGGCGGTGCACTACGTCTATTTCATCCGACACAGCCGTCAAGTTCATGACCTGATTGCGTTCACGTAAGAACGCCTCATATATCACAAATTTGTCGAGCGCGGACGGAGGCAACGTCAGCCCAAGTGCGGCCGATCCGTCGGCGAGGAGGTTTTTCATAGTCCGTCTTTCTTCAGAAGGTCCCGGGTCTCCGTTAGCAACGTTTCTTCTGCGACGATGTTGGCAGCGGCTTCGGGGCCTCTTCTCAAAATATTATTTGTCTGTGCCCTTCAGGAGTTCCAGCCCGCCAAGGTATTTCCGCAGTACCTCCGGGACGACGACGCTGCCGTCTTTTTGCTGATTTTGCTCCACAAGCGCCGGCAGAATCCGGCTTGTCGCCAGTCCGGACCCATTGAGCGTGTGCAAAAACTCTGTTTTTCCCGTTGATGCGCGTCTAAAGCGCATCGCGCCGCGCCGCGCCTGATAATCTCGTGCGTTCGATACCGACGAAACCTCTTTGTATCCCGTCATCGACGGAATTTGAATCTCGATGTCGTACGTACGCGCCATGGCGTCCGAGCAGTCACCGGCAGCAAGCTTGACCGTCCTGAAATGGAACCCCAATCCCTTGACGAGCGCTTCTGCCTTACCGACAAGCTCCTCAAACGCGGCATCCGAGTCCTCCGGTTTCGTATATTGCACCATTTCGACCTTATTGAACTGATGACCGCGGATCATCCCGCGCTCGTCGGTACGGTACGAGCCCGCTTCGCGCCGGAAGCACGGTGTATAGGATACATATTTGCGCGGAAGGTCAGTTTCGGCGAGGATTTCATCGCGATGAAGCGATACAAGCGCCGTTTCAGCCGTCGGCAGCATAAAGCGACGGCGCTCGTCTGTTGCGTTATCGAGCCAAAATACATCGTCACCGAATTTCGGGAACTGGCCGGATGTGACACCGCATTCATAATCCAGCATATGCGGCACAAGTATGAGCTCATACCCGTCGCTGAGATGTGTATCGATAAAATAGTTAAGCAGTGCCCATTCCAGACGCGCGCCGAGCCCCCGGTATACCCAAAATCCGGCGCCCGACAGTTTTACGCCGCGTGGATAATCGATCAACCCCAGGCGCGTGCACAGCTCGACATGGTCGAGCGGATCGAAATCAAACGTATGCTGCTCGCCGAAGTATCGGATCGGCTCGTTATTTTCCTTGCCGCCGGCCGCGAGGTCGTCGTCCGGCAGATTCGGCAAGCTTAGAAGCAGCTCTTTATACTCATTTTCAACGCTGTTTAACTCAGCATCGGTGGCTTTGATCGTCTCTTTTAGCCCGTTTATCTGCGCTAAAAGTGCTGAAATATCGGCTTTTTCCTTCTTTAATTGCGGAATTTGTTTGGAAAGCGTGTTTTGCTCCGCCTTGCATGTCTCTGTCCGCGCAATCAGCTCCCGGCGCTCAATATCGAGCGCCAAAATGCGGTCGACTGTGGTAGCGCAGTCAATGCCTTTGCGTAAAAATCCTTTTTTAACATCTGCAGAATTGTCTCTTATTCTCTTAATATCAATCATTATTTTCCACCTTGATATCGTTCTCTTCAATCAGCGCGTTATACTGCTCCAGTAACGCTTGGTACTTTGTCTGCTCGTCGGCGATGGTCTGCTGTACGTCGGCCGTCCATTCAGCCCGAATCGATTCAATTTGGGCCTCAAGCTCTTCAATCTGCTGCTCCAGTGCAGCGATTGCTTCCTGATCCGCCTCGGTTTGCTCCGTCAGCGTCAAGTTTGTTTCTTGCAAATTCTCGATCTTTTCCTGCGCCGACACGTTTTTTTCATGCAGCTGATTTAGCTGCGTATTATTGCGTTGCTGCATAAAATAAGATAACAGTATAAAAAACGCAACGACGACGAAAAGAATAGCTATGTAAAGAAATACAGCCTTCTTCGACCTCATTTTTGCGCCGTCGTCCTGCTGTTGTTCTTTCGCATTAGCCGGCGCGGCATCTGCTCTTTTATTCATTAATGTTTTCGTCTCCTCAATATTTTGCGTAAAATCCGCTTTTAGGCGGCAAAGCGCTACCCGTTGTCTATGTGTCAGATGTAACGCGTTTATTTTTCATAAGTTGCGTGTACAGTGCGTCAAAATCGTCACTGCCGTAAAATTCAAGCTCAATGCGCCCTTTTTGCTTGCCGTCGACAATTTTTACGCGCCGTCCAAGCGCCTTCGACAGCTTTTCCTCGGCATCCAGCGTGTAATCAACGATAAATCCGGTCTTTTTCTTCTCGTCCGGTTTGTCTTTTTTGAGCTTTTTCACAAGCTTCTCCGCGTCACGGACCGTCATATTCTGAGCCTTGATCGCAGCCGCAGCCTCAAGAATCCGCGCTTCGTCACCCAGCGACAGCAGCGCACGCGCCGTACCGGACGACAGTTCTCCCGTCTCCAGCCGTTCCAGCAGACTTTCCGGTAAATTCAGCAATCGCAATGCATTGGCCACGACAGGACGCGATTTACTGACGCGCTCGGCTACTTGCTCCTGTGTCATACCGTAGTCTTCGATTAGCGTTTTGTAGCCTTGCGCTTCTTCAACGGGGTTGAGATCCTCTCGCTGCAGGTTTTCGACCATCGCCAGTTCCGCAGTCTTTAAGTCGTCGGCGTCGATGATCCGCGCCGGCACCTCGGTTACCCCGACCATACGGCAAGCGCGCCAACGCCGCTCTCCCGCGATGATCTGATAATACCCGTCGCCAATTGAGCGCACCGTCAGCGGCTGAATGACACCGTGCTCCCGGATCGATTCCGACAGCTCCGCAAGTCCCTCCGCTGAAAACTGATGACGCGGCTGATCCTGGCGTGGCTCTATTTTTGTAATAGATAAGTATTCAAATTCTTTGATATTATCGTCGAGCGCTGCGTCGCCAAACAACGCGCCGAGACCGTGGCCAAGCCCTCTTTGTGCCATTTTGTCTCTCCTTCTATCGCCGCGGCGCTCTGTTGCGCCGTATAAATTCTTTAGCCAACTCCTGATACGTCTGCGCGCCGCGCGAGTTCGGATCATAAACCTGCACGGGCATGCCGTGGCTCGGCGCTTCCGATATTCGCACGTTACGCGGTATGACAACATTATAAACCTTGTTTTTAAAGAACTTCTTGACATCTTCTGCAACTTGCATTGAGAAATTCGTACGTGAATCAAACATTGTCAGCAGCACACCCTCGATGTCCAGCACCGGATTGAGTGCCTTTTTCGTCATGCGGATCGTCGCAATCAGATCGCGGATCCCTTCAAGCGCATAGTACTCGCACTGCACCGGGATCAATACCGTATCGGCTGCGCACAAAGCGTTAAGCGTTAGCATTTCCAGTGACGGCGGACAATCAATAAATATGTAATCATACACGCTTTTTATCTCAGCGAGCGCTCTTTTCAGCACGTATTCCCGCTTATTCACGTTGACCAGCTCTATACCGGCACCCGACAAAATCGCGTTCGATGGCAATACGTCCCCGTATTGCGTGGCCACGATGGCCTCTTGTGCCTGTACGCCATCGACGAGCACATTATACAGATTTGGCAGGGCTTTATCCTTGTCGACGCCCATCCCGGTCGTGCAATTTCCCTGCGGATCGATATCACACAGCAAAACCTTTGCTCCCGCTTCATGTAAAGCACAGCAAAGGTTGACGCATGTTGTTGTTTTCCCTACGCCGCCCTTTTGGTTCGTAACGGCGATAATTTTTCCCATAAAGCACCTCCTAGAGGCATATGATTTTCAATTATAGCACATCAAGCCCTCATTTCAAGGAAAATCCTTAAAAGTTTCACGTGAAACAATTTTATATATTAGCGCGCTGTTTCGTTACTTTGATAAACTTATATGGTATCAACTCAGGAACATGGTCACATCGTCAATGTTCAGGCCAGGATGCAGCGCGAGGTTGAGGCCATATCCGATGAGCTTTGATACGTCCGCGACGTTAGCGTCAATTTCCTTAGGCGTAACGATCATGGATCCTACGGACACCTCCATATCTTCCGGCGCTATATCTGCCGCGCCGGCCTGCTCGCACAGATCGACCGCCAATGTTGCGGCGTCGACCACCGTCGGCACGCCGACGGCGATGACAGGCACGCCGAGTGTTTCCTTGTTAATTGCCGCGCGTGCGTTGCCGACACCGGAGCCCGGCACGATGCCTGTATCGGCAATCTGTACTGTTCGGCACACGCGCGCTAGCCGGCGTGACGCCAGCGCATCGATCACGACGACGCAATCCGGACGCAGCTTGTCTGTTACGGCTTTGATGAAATCGACGCTTTCAATGCCTGTCGTGCCGAGCACACCCGACGACAGCACGCTGACGCGGCGCATCGTTCCGAAGTCATCCGGCATTTTTTCGACTAAGTGGCGCGTCACCATTGTGTTTTTAGCCGTTTTCGGCCCGATTGCGTCCGGTGTGATCGCGTCGTTACCCAGCCCGACTACAAGGACGCTGTCCCCATCATGCAGCTCTAGCACGGACGTCAGTTCAGCGGCAAGCGTTTGCGCGCCGATATTGAACGCGTCATCGTCACGCCGGACAAGTTTGTCGATGGCTACTGTTATATACGTCCCGACGGGCTTACCGATTGCCTGCGCGCCGTCGTCATCAAGAATTTCAACAGTCGTGACCGTATAGCCGTTTTTGTCCGTCTCGCGCGATTTGACGCCCTTGAGCTGCGTTTGTTCCCCGGCGCTCTCGCGCCACAACTGCTGTGCTTCGACAGCCAAATCTGTTCTTTTTTCGTGCATGTTGCGCCTCCTTTATGACTTCAATCTATTTTTTACCGTTTTAGCGCTTCATATGCCTCATTTTTCTCAATAAATAGCTTGATTAATAGGGATGGGTATGGTAAAATACATTTCCGCACACTACGTGTAAGCGACATTATAGGAGGAGGTGGCTAATAATGCCCAATATCAAATCCGCTGAAAAAAGAGTACTTGTTGCCAAGGTTCGCAATGCCAGAAATAAGGCGGCTAAGTCTGAGCTGCGCACCGTACTAAAGAAATTCGACACGGCGATTACGCAGGGCGACAAAGAAGCAGCCGAAAGCGCCTATAAAGTTGCTGTGAAAGCTGTCGACCACGCCGCGGCCAAAGGTCTTCTTCATAAAAACAACGCCGCGCATAAGAAAAGCTCTTTGACGCTCAAGCTCAACGCGCTGGCGCAGTAAGGTTATAACTCAATACAGACCGGAAGGCAGGGGCGTCTCTGCCTTCTTTATTTTTCTCTTTCTTTTTTATATGGTATAGTCGCTTTTTCGCTTGCTTTTTAGGCCCCGTTTTGGTAAAATATTTTTACTGATATACTGTATTTAACGATGCCGCTCCACGCCGTATTTTGTACATCCGGCATCATTTTACCGTCATTTACATAACTGCCGCGGTCAGCACGTAGGGCCGCTTTTCTTTTTACGATTCTCCGAAAGGATTGAACCAGATGAATTCAGCCGCAGACGTATGGAGCAGAGTGTTAAAAATTCTCAGTAATGAGCTGACCTCAACGGCGATTACAACTTGGTTTGACGATTGTCAAGCCGTTGAACTGACCGAAAACACTCTTGTAATCTACACGCCGTCGGATTTTAAAAAAGATGTCATAGAAGGCCGCTTCATCGGCTCTGTCAAAAACGCGCTGAAAGAACTCTTTTCCGGCGATTTTGACGTGCTCGTGCTTGGTGAAGGCGGCCTTGAAAAATATAATCCGCGCCCGGCGCCGTCTCCGGACGAATCTTTCGATGAAGAATATACGTTTGAGCGCTTTGTCGTCGGCAACTCCAACAAATTTGCGCATGCGGCGGCCATGGCCGTCGCTGACGGCGAAATCCGCAATTTCAACCCGCTGTTTATTTACGGCGAGTCCGGATTGGGAAAAACGCATTTGCTATACGCGATTCGTCATGAGGTATATAAAAAGCATCCGGACTACAACATTGTCTACGTCAAGGGTGACGACTTCACCAATGAGCTGATTTTAGCCTTACAGGTCGGTAAAAACGTCGAGTTTCGCGAAAAATACCGCGGTGCCGATCTGTTTTTGATGGACGACATTCAATTCATTGCCGGTAAAATCCAGACGCAGGAAGAATTTTTCCACACATTCAACACCTTATACGAGGCCAATCGTCAAATCGTTTTCACGTCGGACAGGCCGCCCGGTGAAATGATGCGGCTCGAGGATCGCCTTAAAACGCGGTTTGAATCCGGTCTTTTGGCGGACATCCAACCGCCCGACTATGAAACACGTATGGCTATCATTAGAAACAAAGCCGATCAACTTGGCCTGCCTCTGCCGGACGATGTCTCCAACTACATCGCCGAAAACATGACGTCCAACGTGCGCCAGATAGAGGGCGCCGTTAAAAAAGTCATGGCTTACCGCGAGTTGATGGATGACAATATTACCGTCACCTCCGTCGCAAAAGCGATTAAGGATATGTTTAAAGAAAAAACGGAGTTTGTGCCCACCTCAGACCTGATCATTGAGGAATCGGCCAAATACTACTCCTTGACAACCGACGATCTTAAAGGGCAGCGGCGTACGCGCAATACGGCTTTGGCGCGTCAGATATCGATGTATCTGATCCGAAAATTGACGAACCTCTCGCTGAAAGACATCGGTGACCTGTTTGACGGCCGCGATCATACAACCGTTTTATCGTCTATTCGACGAATAGAGGATAATATCAAGAACTCAAAAGTATTTTCTCAGACGGTTCGTGATATTATGGCTAACATCAACGCTAAAAACTGATTTTCCCCAAATTGTTAATAACCTTGTTAATTTCCCGTGGAACATTTCCCGACCATTTTTTACTGGGGAAATACCGCAAAGTTTTCCACAATGACTGTTTTTAAAATTCCTTGTCGCCGCAACTGTTGTGCGCTTTTTCCACATATTTTTCTACTACTGCTACTATTACTAAATAAATAATATATTCTTTCTGTCTGTCTAGAATGAAAATTTTTTGACAGCCAGAGAAAGGAACGGACTTTATGAAGTTTTCCGTAGAAAAAAGTTTGCTTCAGCTTGCCGTTACAACAGCCTCTCGTGCCGCTGCTGTCAAAAGTGCCGTACCGTCTCTTGAAGGATTGCTGATTGAGGCAGCCGAAGACAGTATCAAGGTATCAGGGTATGACTTAAAAACCGGCATTACAACAATGGCACCGGCCGATGTGGCCGACGGCGGCAGTGTTGTCCTCAGCGCGCGGCTTTTTGGGGATATTATCCGAAAGCTCCCGGATAGTGTCGTAACGATTACCGTGGACGACGGTATCTCAGCCAAGATAGACTGCGGGATGAGCGAATTCGTGATTCTCGGCACGCAGGCGGCAGATTATCCGGACCTGCCGACCGTCGATTACGACAATACCATCAAGATAACGGAGAAAAACCTCAAAAATATGATCGCACAGACGAATTTCGCCGTCAGCGATTATGAAGCACGGCCGATTTATACGGGAGCGTTGTTCGAAGTAGAAAACGGGCTGCTCACCATTGTTGCCGTTGACGGATATCGCCTCGCGCTGCGCCGTGAGCCGCTGTCGGGCGATGATCAGGCCTCGATGAGCTTTGTCGTTCCCGGCTCGGCGCTCAGTGAAGTTGAAAAAATCGTAACCGACAGCGACAAAGACGTATCGATTATGCTCGGTAAAAAGCATATTATGTTCGTCATTGACGGAACGGTTCTGATTTCCCGCCGTCTTGAAGGCGAGTTTATGAACTATAAAAACTCTGTTCCCAACGCAGAAAAATACGCTATTGAAGCGGATCGCCGCACGCTGGTTGACGCGGTTGAGCGTGTGTCGCTGATCATCAGTGATAAGCTTAAAAGCCCAGTTCGCTGTACTTTTTCTGATAGTGTGATTAAATTAACGACCAATACGGCACTTGGGCGCGCGAGCGACGAGTGCCCTGTCAAGGGAACCGGCGACGATCTGGAGATCGGCTTCAACAACCGTTACCTGCTTGAAGCGCTTAAAGCGGCGCCGGCCGACAGTATTCGGATGAATATTACCTCCAGCGTCACGGCGTGTGTGATCGTCCCGGCTGACGGTGGGGATAATTTCTTGTATATGGTTCTGCCTGTCCGGCTGAAGGCCGGTGAAAGTTAAGCTCCGCCGCGCCGGCGGCGACGGGATCAAGACGGTGGATATTAACGGCGAATTCATCAAGCTCGACGCGTTGCTGAAGTATGCAGGCTTAGCTGCAACCGGCGGTGACGCGAAGCTTCTTATCCAAGATGGGGTCGTGTCACTCAACGGTGAAGCTTGTATGATGCGGGGTAAAAAAATCCGCAACGGCGACGTTGTTCGCGTGCCGGGCGGCGCGGTGCGCGTCGTCACCTCGGCGGCTGCGCCGCCGGAGCAATAGGGAATATATATGGTCGTCACTGCAGTTTCACTTGAAAATTTCAGAAATTACACCAGCTTTTCCACAGCTTTTTCCGATAAAGTGAACGTCATTGTCGGCAATAACGCGCAGGGCAAGACAAATCTGCTCGAATCCGTTTACTACATGACGGCAGGTCGGTCGTTTCGCGCCAGAAGCGACAAGGAACTCATCCGCTTCACCGCTGACAGCGCACTTATCAAGCTCGATTTTGAACGGTCCGGCCGCGCGCAAAAGCTTGAAGCGCGGTTATATCGCGGTCGTCGTCGTCAGTTTCTAGCCGGCGGTGTCAAGCTGAAATCGGCCACGGAACTGTCTGGCCGGTTACGTGCCGTGCTTTTCTGTCCGGACGATTTAAACATCGTTTCGGAAGGCGCCGCTGTTCGGCGGCGCCTGATGGACGGCTGCCTAAGCCAGCTGCGGCCGCGCTACGCGGCCATTCTGTCCGAATTTAATCGCGTTTTAGAACATAAAACACGGATTTTACGCGATCATCACGAAAAACCGTCACTTTTATACACGTTAGACGACTTTGACTATCGCCTGGCGACGATGAGCGCCGAACTCATCCACTACAGAGCAGCGTATGCTGCTCTGCTTTCGGAAAAGGCCGCCGAAATCCACAGTGATTTTTCCGGCGGCACCGAAGCGCTGAGTATCCGATACAGCACCGTGCGCACTATCAGTGATCCTGAGCAAGCACCCGCAGATCTGCTTGAGCCGCTGCTTTTACACCTTCGTGAGCATCGGCGCGCAGAGCTTGACAGCGGTCTATGCCTGTCCGGTGCGCATAAAGACGATCTCATTATCGACATCAACGGCAGCGCGGCCCGCAGTTTTGCCTCTCAGGGGCAGGCGCGCACGGCAGCCCTGTCGATCAAGCTCGCCGAGCGCGCGCTCCATTACGACGACCGGGGCGAGTATCCGCTTTTACTGCTGGACGATGTACTTTCCGAGCTCGATGCGTCGCGTCAGAACTTCGTACTCAACCATATTAGCGAAGGGCAAGTTTTTATCACGACATGCGACGATATCGGTCTGGCACGAAAAACCGGCGGCAAAATTCTACGCATCGACGGCGGACGGCTCATAGACTGACGCGCTGATGAAAAAGATGCCGCAATTTTGGATAAAATAACCATGTGCGAGTGAAGGAGCGGCCATGTATTTACATTTGGGTCAAAATGTCGTTATACCGGCGGAATCGGTCGTCGGGGTGTTTGATATGGACAACTCAACCGGCGCGCTGATTACGCGCACATTTTTGTCAACGGCAGAAAAGCGCGGTCAGATCGTCAATGTATCCGACGATATCCCGAAATCGTTCATCGTTAGCGTCAGCGGTAAGAAAACAACCGTTTACCTCTCGCAGCTCTCGTCGGCGACGCTGTATAAGCGCAGCGAGACGAACCAATTTACCGAATTATAGACGCCTTTCGTCAGGCGTTCCCTTTAATCCAACGGAGGAGATAGACAATGGCTGAAACGAACAATAATCAGCGGCAGGATTACGACGCATCACAAATCCAGGTGCTTGAAGGGCTTGAAGCTGTCCGGAAACGACCGGGTATGTATATTGGTTCGACGTCGGTATCCGGGCTGCACCATCTCGTGTACGAGATCGTCGACAATGCCATCGACGAGGCGCTGGCCGGCTGGTGTACGGACATCTCCGTCGTCATCGGTGTGGATAACATCATCACCGTAACCGACAACGGGCGCGGCATCCCCGTCGATATTCAGGAGCAGACGGGAAAAAGTGCGCTGGAGGTTGTTTTCACGGTTCTGCATGCCGGCGGCAAATTCGGCGGCGGGGGATACAAGGTTTCCGGCGGTCTGCATGGCGTCGGCGCGTCTGTCGTGAACGCTTTATCGGAATGGCTGGTCGTTCAGGTGCATAAAAACGGCAGCATCCACGAAATGCGCTTTGCGCGCGGCGAGATCACGCAGGAAATGACCATTGTGGGCACAACGGATTTGTCGGGCACGACCGTGTCCTTTAAGCCGGACGCCGAGGTGTTTGACGAGGTCGAATTCAACTACGATACGCTGCTCACGCGGATGCGTGAACAGGCGTTCTTAAACGCCGGATTGCGCATCAGTATGGCCGACGAGCGCCCGACCTGTGTTGCCAGCTGCGCGATGTGCTACGCTGGCGGCATCCGCGAGTTTGTGACGTATATTAATCGCAATAAGTCTGCCCTGCACGACGAGGTCGTCTACTTGGCCGGTGAGCGCGAGGATTCGATGGCGGAGGTCGCGCTGCAATATAACCACGGCTTCAATGAGCTGATTCTCAGCTTTGCCAACAACATCCACACGCCGGAAGGCGGTATGCACGAAACGGGCTTTAAAACAGCGCTGACGCGCGTACTCAACGATTACGGCAAAAAAAATAACATTTTGAAAAATGACGAGAAGATCTCCGGCGAGGACTGCCGCGAGGGGCTGGCGTGTATCATTTCCGTCAAGCTGACCGACGCACAGTTTGAGGGGCAGACAAAGGCCAAGCTCGGCAACAGCGAGATGCGCACGCTTGTGGATAACATCGTCAGCGAAAAGCTCACCGAGTTCTTAGAGAAAAACCCGTCCGTCGGTCGCGCGATCATTGACAAAGCGATCACCGCTTCGCGCGCGCGCGAGGCGGCGCGTAAAGCGCGCGAAAACATCCGCCGCAAAAACGCGCTCGAGGGGATGTCGCTGCCCGGTAAGCTCGCCGACTGCAACGTCAGCGATCCATCGGTCACCGAGATCTACATCGTCGAGGGTGACTCGGCGGGCGGCAGCGCCAAGGGCGGGCGAGACAGCCGCTTCCAGGCGATCTTACCGCTGTGGGGCAAAATGCTTAATGTGGAAAAAGCGCGCGCCGATAAGGTTTACGGCAACGATAAGCTCACGCCCGTCATAACGGCGCTCGGCGCGGGCATCGGCGAAGATTTTGACGCGACGAAGCTGCGCTATCATAAAGTCATCATCATGGCCGACGCCGACGTCGACGGCAGCCACATCCGGACGCTACTGCTGACGTTTTTCTTCCGATTTATGCGCCCCTTAATCGAGGGCGGGTACGTCTACGCCGCCCAGCCGCCGCTGTATAAGCTCGTGCGCGGCAAAACGGTCCGCTACGCCTACAACGACGAGCAGCGCGACGAAATATCCAAGGAGATGCGCGGGGAAGACGGCAAGGGCAAAGTCGACATCAGCCGCAACAAAGGTCTTGGTGAGATGGACGCACACGAACTGTGGGAAACGACAATGGACCCTGAAAAGCGCATCATCAAGCGCATCGAGCTGACCGACGCCGTACTTGCCGACGAGATCTTCACGATTCTTATGGGCGAGAAGGTCGAGCCGCGTAAAGAGTTTATCGAGCGTAACGCCAAGTGCGTCGAAAATCTCGACAAATAGCTTCCCCGATTTTAAACGAGTCCGTGAAAGGTTTGATATAGATGGCACGTAAAGAAAAGGATTTAGAGCAGCTGCGCTACCCCGACCAAAAAATCGTCGTCACGCAGCTGGAAGACGAGATGCAAAAGTCGTACATCGACTATGCGATGAGCGTTATCGTCAGCCGGGCGCTGCCCGATGTGCGAGACGGGCTCAAACCTGTTCACCGCCGCATTCTTTATTCCATGTACGAGGACAACCTGACGAGCGAAAAGCCGTTTAGGAAATCGGCGACGGCCGTTGGTAACGTACTCGGCCGGTACCATCCGCATGGTGATGCGTCGGTTTATGACGCGCTGGTGCGTATGGCGCAGGACTTTTCCCTGCGCTACACGCTGATCGACGGGCACGGCAACTTCGGCTCGATCGACGGTGACCCGCCGGCTGCCTACCGATACACAGAAGCGCGCATGTCGAAGATTTCTGCCGAGCTTTTGCGCGATATCGAAAAAGAAACCGTCGACTGGGATTCCAACTACGATGAAACACGCAAAGAGCCGCGTGTCGTCCCCAGCCGTTACCCGAACCTGCTCGTCAACGGTTCGTCGGGCATCGCTGTCGGTATGACGACAAACATCCCGCCGCACAATCTACGCGAAGTCATCGACGCGGTCGTTTGCGTACTCAATAACGACGAGGCCGAGCTTGACGACATGATGGAGCACATCAAAGGCCCCGACTTCCCGACGCGCGGTATCATCATGGGCCGCGCCGGCATCCGTGCTGCGTACGCGACGGGCCGCGGGCGTGTGCATGTCCGTGCGCGCGTCGAAATGGAAGAGTTTTCACAAGGGCGCACGCGTATCATCGTCACGGAGCTGCCGTATCAGGTGAACAAGGCGCGGCTTATCGAGTCGATCGCCGAGCAGGTTAAAACCAAGCGCATCGAGGGTATCTCCGGCATGCGCGACGAGTCCGACCGTGACGGCATGCGTATCGTCATCGAGCTCAAACGCGACGCCAACCCGCAGGTCGTACTCAATCGCCTGTATAAAACCACCCAGATGCAAACGACCTTTGCCATGGTGCTGCTCGCGCTGGTCGACGACCAGTCACAGCCGAAAGTGCTGACGCTGCGCCAGATTATCGACGAATATATCGCTTTCCAGCGCGAGATTTTGCGTCGCCGGACGGAATACGACTTGAAGAAAGCGCGCGAACGCGCCCATCTGCTTGAAGGGCTGCGTATCGCCGTTGATAATATCGACGAAGTGATCCGCATCATCCGTTCCAGCTATAATAACGCCCGCGAGCGTTTGATGGAGCGTTTTAGCTTGTCCGAAGTGCAGGCACAGGCCATTCTGGAAATGCAGCTGAGAAGGCTGCAAGGTCTTGAGCGCGAAAAAATCGAAGCGGAATATCAGCAGCTGCAAGAGAAGATTGCCTACTTCCTGCGCTTACTTGCCGAGGAAGCGCTGTTAAAAGCGGTGCTCATTGAAGAGCTGACGGAGATCCGAGACAAGTTTGGTGACGACCGCCGTACGGAGATCGCCATCGTCGAAGATGAGATCGACATCGAGGATCTCATCGACGAGGAGGAGTGTGTTTACACGCTCACCAACGAGGGTTATATCAAGCGCATGCCTGCGAATACGTATCGCACGCAAAAGCGCGGCGGCCGCGGCATTACGGCGATGACGACGCGCGAGGAAGATTACGTGGAAACAGTTTTCACTGCCTCCACGCACGACTATATCCTGTTTTTCACAAACGCCGGACGTGCGTACCGCAAAAAGGGCTATCTGATCCCCGAGTCCGGACGACAGGCCAAGGGCACGAACATTATCAACATTATCCCCACGGAGCCCGGCGAAAAGGTATCTGCCATGATCGCCGCGCGCGACTTCGATGCAGAAGACGTTTATCTCGTCTTTATAACAAAAACCGGCACGGTTAAGCGTATCCGCATGTCGGCGCTGAAAAATATCCGCAATGTCGGCATCCGCGCCATTACGCTCACCGAGGATGACGAACTGATCAGCGTGCGCGAAACGGACGGCAATCAGAAGATTCTCATCGCCTCGCATGACGGTATGGCCATCTGCTTCTCCGAAAACGACCTGCGCCCGATGGGCCGCACGGCCGTCGGCGTGCGCGGCATCCGTTTACGCGAGGGCGACTACTGCGTCGGCGCGGCACGGACGCGCGAGGGCGGCGCGCTGCTGACCGTCACGGAAAACGGCTTTGGAAAGCGTACGCCGATCGACGAGTATTTGCGCGGCTCGGGCGACGAAGGTGCCGAGAAAACGGCGCAGAACCGCGGCGGCTACGGCCTTAAAAACTATCACATTACGGAAAAGACCGGAAAAGTCGCCGCCATCAAGGTTGTCGACGATAACGACGATATCCTGCTCATCTCCGACGACGGGACGATCATTCGTATGGCTGCGGCCGACATCAGCACCTACAGCCGCGCGACGCAGGGCGTGCGCCTGATGCGCATCGGCGAGGATTCGCGTGTGATCTCCATCGCGCGTACGGAAAAAGACGATGAAGACGATGACGAAGCGCTCTCGGATGACGACAGCTGCACTTGTGCACCCGCAGCGGCGGCAGTACAAGCGTCTGCGGCTGATAATGCCGACGCCGAACCGACGGACAGCGAAGCGGCAGGGGAGCAGACCGACGAAGAATAAGACGGAGACCTGCGCATAAGAACGTAACAAAATATTCTGACGATACGTGCTCCGGCAACCCCGGAGAGCGTGCGATGCACGCCTCCAAATGATGTCCCCACTCGCGCCCGGCTTTGCCGCAACTGCTGGGGGATGACAACGGGCGGGGCTTGCCGGCGCCGATATCAGGTGATTTATGAAGAATGTAACAATATATACGGACGGTGCGTGCTCCGGCAACCCCGGCCCGGGGGGCTGGGGCGCGATCTTGATGCACGGCTCACGCGCGAAAGAGCTGTCCGGCGGGCATCCGGAAACGACGAACAACCGCATGGAGCTGTCCGGCGCCATCACGGCGCTTGAGGCGCTCAAGGAGCCGTGCCGCGTCGAGCTATTTACCGATTCGCAATACATCGTCAACGCGATCAACGAGGGGTGGCTTGCCGGCTGGCAGCGCCGCGGTTGGCGGCGCAAGGGCGGTGACGTCAAGAACATCGATTTGTGGCAGCGCCTCATCCCGCTTTTAGAAACGCACGACGTGACGTTTCACTGGGTCAAGGGTCATGCCGACAACGAGTATAACAACCGCTGTGACGCACTTGCCGTCGCCGAGCGGGATAAATACGCAGGCAGAATATAAAAACCGCCCCTATAGGGGCGGTTTTTATATTAGTAGCGGGAAATTGGACAAGACAAATACGCCGGATGGGTGATATAATGAGCCAAAACAAAGGGGGAGACCGTCATGCAATTTACTTTCCTGCACAATAATATCAACGTGCTCGACCTCGATAAAAGCCTTGCGTTTTATAAAGAGGCGCTCGGCTTGGAGGAAGCCAACCGCTTTGAGGCGGACAACGGCAGTTTTAAGATTGTGTTTTTAACAGACGGTACATCGTCGCATCAACTGGAGCTGACGTGGCTGCGCGATCAGACGAAACCGTACGAACTTGGCGACAACGAGATCCATCTGGCCGTCGGTGTTGACGATTTGGAGACCGCGCGTGCGTTTCATAAGCAAATGGGCGTCGTGTGCTATGAAAACACGGATATGGGCATCTACTTTATTGAAGATCCCGACGGATACTGGACAGAGATTCTGCCAAACAAGAGATAAGCATGCAGAAAACCGCCGGCCATCTGGCCGGCGGTTTTTTATATGTTATTGGCGTGTCTTTTTGACCTGAAGGCGCGCCATTGCGCGCGCCAGCGCCATTTTTGACTGCTGGTATTCCTTCATGCTCTGCCGCTGGCGCAGCCGTTCCTCGGCACGCTGCAGCGACTCCTCGGCACGACGGCGGTCGATTTCCTCCGGCGTCTCGCATGCTTGCGCATAGACGAGGATTTCGTCGTGACGTACCTCCAGAAAACCCTCAGAGTTGAAAATCTTTTCGACTGATTGATCCGGTTTTCTTAGTTGCAGCGTCCCAACGACCAATGGCATGACGATCGGCACGTGATGGGCCAAGAATTCAAACTGTCCGTCTGTCGTCGTCACGGTGAGCGACTCGACAGGGCAGTCACAGACTTGCCGTTCGGGCGTTAGAACTTTTAAATTAAACGTTTGGGCCATATTGAGCCAACCTCCCGACGCTGCTAATTCATGTCCTTAACTTTTTCGTATACGTCATCGATATCGCCGACCATTGAAAACGCCGTTTCGGGATAGTCGTCCGTTTCGCCGCCGAGAATTGCCTCGAACGACCGGACGGTGTCCTTAAGCTGCACGTATTTACCCTTGTTACCTGTGAATTGTTCGGCAACAGTAAACGGCTGCGATAAAAATTGCTGGATACGCCGCGCACGGTAAACAGTCCGGCGGTCGTCTTCAGATAGCTCTTCCATACCGAGAATGGCAATGATGTCGCGTAGCTCGCGGTAGCGGTTGAGGCAGGAGATGACGCCCTGCGCCGTATTATAATGCTGCTTGCCGACAATCACCGGGTCGAGGATGCGCGAGTAGGATTCCAGCGGGTTGACGGCCGGATAAATGCCAATTTCAGCGATCGAGCGCGATAGAACGGTCGTCGCGTCCAAATGGGAGAAGATTGTGGCCGGTGCCGGGTCGGTCAGGTCGTCTGCCGGAACGTAGATCGCCTGAACAGATGTGATCGAGCCGCTTTTTGTTGAAACGATGCGCTCTTCAAGGTCACCCAGCTCCTTCGCAAGCGTTGGCTGATAGCCAACAGCGGACGGCATACGACCTAGGAGCGCCGACACCTCGTTACCGGCCTGTACATAGCGGAAGATGTTGTCGATGAACAAGAGTACGTCGCGGTTCATTTCGTCACGGAAGTATTCGGCCATCGTCAAACCGGTCAGGCCGACGCGCATACGCGAGCCGGGCGGTTCGTTCATCTGGCCGAAGGCGAGCGCTGTATTTTCCAGCGCGCCGGAGCTTTTCATATCCTCGATGAGCTCGTTGCCCTCGCGGCTGCGTTCGCCGACGCCGGCAAATACGGAAAAGCCGCCGTGCATTTTGGCAATATTGTAAATGAGCTCCATGATTAAAACGGTTTTACCGACGCCGGCGCCGCCGAACAGGCCGATTTTACCGCCCTTGGAATACGGTGTAATCAGATCGATGACCTTGATGCCCGTTTCAAACGGTTCGGTGACGGGGGTTAGATCCGTGAATTCCGGCGCTTTGCGGTGGATGTCCCACATGGTCTCCGTATTGATCTCCGGGCCGTTGTCGATCGGGCGGCCGAGTACGTCGACAACACGGCCGAGCACCTCTTTGCCGACAGGTACGCGAATACCGTGACCGGTGTTTTTAACGGTGATCCCGCAGTACAGGCCGTCGGTTGCTTCCAATGCGACGCAGCGGACAGTACCGGGGGAGATGTTCGCTGCGACCTCCATATGCCGACCGTCGGACGTAACCAGAAGATCGTTGAGCTGCGGTTCGTTTTCGACGCTTTCAAAGCGGACGTCCAAAACAGGGCCGCTGATTCTGACAAGCACGCCGTCGTTGGTGTTGGCCATGATTAATTGTCTCCTTTGTTGAGGATTTCCGCGGCGCCCGTGATTTCCGCGATCTCGTTGGTGATCGCCGCCTGACGCGCCATGTTGTACTGCGTTTGCAGGCCTTTTAGCATCTCCTGCGCGTTTGTTGTCGCGCTGTGCATGGCGTTCATGCGTGCGTAGTGCTCGCTGGCGTAGGCCTGCACCATCACCTCAAATAAGATGCCGAGGATATACTGCGGAATCAGAAGATCAAAGACCTCCTGCGCCGTTGGATGGTACATGATATCCGTCAGCGGCTCCGTGCCCTCAATATCGCAGTAGTCCTCAAGTAAAATCGGTAAAAGCCGGCGGACGACCGGCTTGTTTTTTGTTTCGCCGTAAAATGAGGTGTAGACGATCTGGAGTTCGTCGGTATGATGGTTGTTGAACATTTCCATTGTATCAACGACGAGCCGCCGTGCCCGTGAAAGCGTCGGGTCCTGGGCAATACCCAGCAAGGCGACGTCAGGCGTCATGCGTTTGCGCAGAAAAAACTCTTCAGCGGTGTTGCCGATGGTGATGATTGAATGATCGGGGTGTGCGTTAATCTCTTCGAGCGCCGTGTCAAGCACGTGGCGGTTATACGAGCCGCACAGCCCCTTGTCGCCGGAAATGACGATAAAGGTGCAATGGTGTTCGCCGCGCTCGCAGTCGTCACACAGATACGGATGCGTGATGTCCGGCATGGTGTTGAGGATTTCCTTCATCGTGCGCTGGACGTTCTCAAAATATCGGCGGTTGTGCTCGATATGCGTCATGACGCGCTTCATCCGGGTCGAGGAGACCATTTCCATCGCACCGGTGATCTTCTTGGTCTGCTCGACGGCTGCAATATGATGGCGAATCTCGTTAGGATTGGCCATTTGCGCCCTCTCTTTCCGAGGCAAACCGCTTGAATGCGCGGTCCAGATCTACTTTATCCTCGTCAGACAGATTGCCGGTTGTATCAATATGTTTCATGACGGAGGGAATCGATGTGTGCAGAAACGCCAGCAGCCTACTGCGCGCGTCGTCGATGTCGTCTTTGTCGTAGGCTTTAAATACGCCGCTTTTAACAGCCAGGAGAATCGACACCTGCTCACTGAGCGCGAAAAGCTGATCCTGATGCTGCTTGAGCAGTTCCATCAAACGTTCACCGTTTCGGAGCATCGTCGACGTTGCGTCGTCAATATCAGCGCCGAACTGTGCAAACACGGCCATTTCGCGATACTGCGCGACGTCAAGCCGGAGACTGCCGGAGACAGTGCGCATGGCCTTGTGCTGCGCCGAGCGGCCGACACGCGAGACAGAAAGACCAACGTTAACGGCCGGGCGCATACCGGCGTTAAACAGCTCGCTTTCCAGATAGATCTGGCCGTCTGTGATGGAAATGACATTCGTCGGTATATACGCGGAGATATCGCCCGCCATCGTCTCGACGATCGGCAGCGCCGTCATCGACCCGCCGCCGTGCTCGTCACTGAGCTTTGCAGCACGCTCAAGCAGGCGGCTGTGCAAATAGAAAACGTCACCGGGGTATGCTTCGCGGCCCGACGGGCGACGCAGAAGCAAAGACATCGAGCGGTACGCGACCGCGTGTTTACTTAAATCGTCGTAGACGATTAAAACGTCTTTACCGGCATACATAAACTCCTCGGCGATGGCGCACGCCGCGTACGGCGCGATATACTGCATGGCCGCCGCGTCGCTTGAGAACGCCGCGACAACAACAGAGTTTTCCATTGCGCCGGACTTTTCGAGCGAATGGATCAGACCTGAAACGGTGGAGGCCTTTTGGCCGATGGCGCAGTAGACGCAATAAACGTCACGTCCGCGCTGATTCATGATCGCGGACAGCGCGATCGATGTTTTACCGGTCTGCCGGTCGCCGATGATCAGCTCTCGCTGGCCGCGGCCGATCGGGATCATGCTGTCAATCGATAATACGCCCGTTTCAAGGGCCGTGTTGACGGGTGAGCGATCCATAATTGTCGGTGCGTTGGATTCGATGGGGCGCGTTTTCTTGCTGTCGATGGGGCCCTTGCCGTCCAGCGGGCGGCCGATGGGGTCGACGACGCGGCCGAGCAGTTCCTTGCCGACGGTTACCTCGGCAACGCGGCCTGTCGGCCGGACGACGCTCGACGTGGAAATTGTTCCGCCCAAAAGCGCCGCACTTATCCTGTCGACCGTCAGATCAAGCGTCAGGCCGACGGCGCCGCCGTCAAACTCTAACAGCTCACCGTATTTACAGTTGGACAATCCCCGGATGTGGACGATATTGTCGCCGAAGCTTTCCACCTCACCGAACTCATAGACCGTGTCGGTCGGTTCGATGGTCGGAATTTGCTTCTTCAGAAACGTTCCGACTGTGGTGGAAGAGGAGTCAACCTGCCAGTCGCCCTGGTTACTGAGTTTACGCCCGAATTCATACAGCCGGGTGGAGTAGCTTGCGTCGTATACCCGCCCGTCGATGATCGCAATAAACCCACCGATCAGCTTGGGGTCTTCGACAACGTCGAAATCCAGCTCCCGGTCCAGCTTTTTGGCGAAACCTTCTTTAATTTCTTGTATCGTTTGCTCATCATATGGGGCGGAGATGAGCAGTAATGGTTTATTCATTCAGTCGGACCCTTCTCTCGGAAGAAATCTTCCGCCGTGGTTTTATTATCCCCGGGCGTGACTTCTCGCTTCAAGATGCGCGCGGCGATTTCGGTTGCCAGTGTCGCCACGTCGCCACGCGCGCTTTCCATGACCTTAGCACGGTCCTCGGTCGCTTTCACATGAGCATCTGAAACGATCTTCTCGGCTTGAGCCCTGGCCTCTTTAATGATCTCGTCAGCGGTGCCCGAGGCTTTGATCTGGCTTTCGCGGATAATTTCACGACCCTGCTCTTCCGTCGTTTCAATACGTTGTTCGTATTCCTGCTTGAGAGCAAGAGCTTCGTTTTCTTTCTCTGCGGCTTCTTTCATCTGGCCGGTAATCCGATCAGAACGATCGGTTAGAAACCGGTTGATGGGGATAAACAAAATGATCCTCAGAAAGAAGAAAAGAACGAGGATATTAATGATGTGGATCAGGATATCAGAAGGCTGCAGACCCTCCATCGGTGACACCTCTCTTTCATTAAAAGGTCAGGCTGGGGCGTTATTGAAGCGTAAACAGCATGATCAGCCCTGTAACAAAGCCGTAGATCGCCGTCGACTCGGTCAGAACTAGACCAAGCAGCATCACACTGTTGATTTTGCCGGTCGCTTCCGGCTGGCGCGCGACTGCGTCGACGGCCTTGCCTGTGGCCAGACCCATGCCGAGCCCGGCAAAACCTGCTGCCAGCAGACAGATACCGACGCCGATTGGTAAACTTGCGTACATTGATTTTTCCTCCTATTCGGTTGCCTCGTTGATAAATTTTAAAGTCAGAGTGACAAATATAAAGGCCTGTAACAGCGGGTGGAAAACGTTAAAATACAGCCCGGCTACACTGGGAATACCGACGGCGTAGCTGCCAAGCGCTGTATACAGCAGATCCATGATGACCAGGCCGCCAAGCATATTGCCGAAAAGCCGGCTGGCCAGCGAGACGGGAACAGCCAGATCCGTCACAATACGGATCGGCAGGATAAAGGCAGTAGGCGTCGCCATCGATTTAACGCGCCCGCCGAAGCCCTTGACGCGGAAGCCGTAAATATTAATGAAAATGAACGATAAAATCGCCAGCGCGCCCGTCATGGTGATGTCGGACGCCGGGGTACGAAAGCCGAACAGCTCAACGACCGAACAGCCGACAAGAAACGCCGCGACGGAGAAAACGTATGCCGCGAAAAAATCGCCGACGCCGTGGGCTGTTGATTTTGTATACTGCGTGATTTTTTCAATCATGAGTTCCAATACGTTTTGGACGCCCGATGGCTCGTCTTTAAGGTGGCGTATGACCGTCACGCGCAAAATCAGCGCCAAGAGAATAAGGCCGAGAATGATGACCCACGAGTAAAGAATCGTTTCGCTGATGTCAAGACCCAGAAAATTCATGCGTGCCGGCGCAAGCTCGACGCTGATAGCCCTTTTGTCAGGTTCGCCGAAAATCAGGATAATCAGCTGTGTAACGACGACGTACAGCGCCGCGCCAATCAGCAGGGAAGCAAGCTTACGGATGCGCTTGTCTTTTTTTGTGGGGTTCTCAATAGCCTTGAGCTTGGTGACAAGCTTGTTCCGCCAAACAAAACCGCCAGCGGCGACGACAGCGGCGGCGAGTATGGCGATTATTTCATTCATGATGCGTGCCCCCCTTTGCCTGACGGTTACGGCGTACCAGAGTCACGACAGCGCCGGTAATCAGCGGCACCACAATGCCGATCCCAGTGTACAGCAGTTCATCCCGCCGTAAAAATCCGATGCAGAGCAGCACTGCCAATGGCAGTAAAAATTGTGCAAGACCAAGAAAAACGGCGCTGGTAGACATATTGCCGCTCGTGACGCGGTTTGTGAATTTAAACAGCAGCCAAAACTGAAAAACGCCCGCAACAAGCCCGACCGCCAGACCGATCATATATGCCTCGCCCCTTTGCTCCATAGTTATGCCGGAAAACAGCCACGCGCTGCCGCGTTCGGCGTAAAAAATGGCGGAAAACCGCAAAGGTGCGATAATCAGCCTGTATTCGTCTGCCGTAAAACGTCGGTGAAAGCGGTTGCTTTGCCGCTAAAATTTTGGTGCTATTAAATAATTATAGCACGCACGTTTTCTATGTAAATATAGAAAACAAACAATATATGAATGTCGGCCTTGCCGATAATTATACAAAGTAAGTCTAGGCCACCCGCAGAAATATGTAGACCCGTACACAATTTTATGTATATTTAGCGATCGAAGACTATTTTGCAGTTTTACATAAGCGAAACTTCATATTGCGTTGTGTACAAGAAATCTGCATGCTGCTGTACAAATGTACAAACAAGCAAAAACACATTGTGGCCGCCGTATGTTACCGACTTGCCGGACAAAGGCTTTAGAATGCGCCGCGCCGATGTCGATTCTTCAGTACATTATCCGCTTATTTTTGCCGGTTGTCAAACGGTGACGACGAAAAACACAAGGGGACGGTCATCGAGCCAAAATGAAGGATGTGCGCCTGCCGCCGTCAGACCTCGACAAATTCTACGCGGTTACCGCACGCACGGATAAATCGCACGAGCGCGTCGAACGTCAGCCAGACGGTGGCGGTGTTAATATTCGGATGTACGCCGATAATCGGCTCAGACATAAGGTCGCGGTCGAGCACGACCTCAACGGTGCTGGCCGCGTCGTTAACGACGCCGAGCAGCGATACCGACCCCTTCGTCAGCCCCAGATGGCGCATCAGCCGCGCCTCTGAGCCAAAGCTCAGCCGCGAACAGCCCAGTTGCGCGCGCAGCGCGCCAAGATCGGCCTGCTTGTCGCCGCGCAACGCGACGAGAAAGTGACGGCGGCCGGCCGCGTCGCGCAGAAACAGGTTTTTGCATACGCAGCCGTATTGTGATATGTTGAGAGCGTCGATATCCTCGATGGTGAACGCGGCTGGATGCTGCATCACCGTATAATCGATACCGAGCGCGTCGAGCTTGTCAAAAACGATTTTTTGCTTGTCCATACGCGTCTCCGATCGGTTTGTCTATACAAATTATCGGACGGTGCGGCCCAAAAGTCAACGGATAGTTGTGCCGCCGCCGCCGATTATCATGCCCGAAACGCGTTATACTATCGGCAAAGAAGCACGGGAGGTTCGCGCAATGTCAAATCAGGAGCATACAAACAAGCTTATCAGTGAAAAATCGCCGTATCTGCTTCAGCACGCGCACAATCCAGTGGACTGGTATCCCTGGGGAGACGAGGCGTTTAAGAAAGCCAGACAGGAAGACAAGCCCGTCTTGTTGTCGATCGGCTACTCGACGTGCCATTGGTGCCATGTGATGGCCCACGAATCGTTTGAGGACGACGAGGTCGCCGCGCTCATCAACGAGCTTTTCGTGGCCGTCAAGGTCGACAGGGAGGAGCGACCCGACGTCGACGCCGTGTACATGGAAGTCTGTCAGGCGCTGACGGGGCGGGGCGGCTGGCCGCTGACGGCGTTTTTGACGCCCGACAAAACGGCGTTTTACGCCGGCACGTATTTCCCCAAGCAGTCGCAGCACGGCATCCTCGGGCTGATGGACCTGCTGCCGACAATCGCCGGACTGTGGCGGGACGAGCATCAGAAAGTCATCGCGCAGAGCGCCGAACTGCAGCGGGCGCTGGGCGAACGACGCGCCGACGCGGCGGCCGGAGAGATCGGGCTGGCGGATGTGCAAAATGCGGTCGCGTCGCTCGCTGCAAACTTCGACGGCGTATTCGGCGGCTTCGGCCCGGCGCCTAAGTTTCCGTCGCCGCATACGCTGACGTTCCTGCTGCGCACAAACACGCTCGGGAATCAACCGAATGCGCGTCGGATGGTTGAGACGACGCTGCACGCGATGGCCCGCGGCGGCCTGTACGATCATATCGGCTTTGGCTTCTCGCGTTACTCGACCGACAACCGATGGCTCGTACCGCATTTTGAAAAAATGCTTTACGACAACGCGTTGCTGACGATCGCGTATCTCGAGGCGTTTCAGCTCACCGGCGACGAGTTCTGCCGCCGCGTCGCCGAGCAGACGCTGACGTACGTCGCGCGGGAAATGACGGCGCCGGACGGAGCGTTTTACAGCGCGCAGGACGCCGATAGCGACGGCGGGGAAGGCCTCTATTACCTTCTGCGCCCCGACGAGGTGGAAAGCGTGCTCGGCAAAGATGACGCCCGGCTTTTCTGCGACTGGTATGACATTACCGAAGGCGGGAACTTTGAAGGTTCAAACATCCCCAATCTCATTAAAAACGACGGCTACACCGATGAGGACGAGCGGCTCGGTGCGCTGCGCGCCCGCATGTACGACTGGCGCAAAACGCGTGTCAAGCTGTTTAAAGACGACAAAATATTAACGGCATGGAACGCGCTGATGATCGCCGCGTATGCGACGGCGTACCGAATCCTCGGTAAACCCGAATACAAAAATGCGGCTGAAAACGCCGCCCGGTTTATCACCGGCACGATGACGCGCCCGGACGGCCGGTTGTTCGTTCGCTACCGCGACGGCGAGGCCGCCGGTGACGGGTATCTCGACGATTATGCGTTTACGGCATGGGCGATGCTTGAACTGTACGCCGCGACGTATGATGTGCAGTACCTCGACGTTGCCGCGACGTTCGCCGAGACGATGACGGCGCGGTTTGAAGACAAAGCGCAGGGCGGCTATTTCCTCTATCCCGACGACGCCGAGCAGCTTATGCTCCGCCCGAAACAAACATTTGACGCGGCGACGCCGTCCGGTAACGCGGTCGCTGCCGCTGTACTCGTCCGGCTGTCGCGCCTGACGGCCGACGATAAGTGGGAAGCCCGTGCTGCGCGGCAGCTGCACTTCCTCGCCGGCGACATCAAAGCAATGCCGGCGGCGCACTGCTTTGCGCTCTCGGCGGCAATGACGGCGCTGTATCCGTCGACGGAGATCGTTGTCACCGCCGCAGACGACGATGCCGGTGATGCGGTGCGTGCGGCGCTCTCGGGCGTGTTTGCGCCGAACGCAGCGGTGCTCGTCAAAACACCGGACAATGCCGCGCGGCTGGATGCACGCGCACCGTTTGCCCAGGCGTATACAATCCCGAACGAGGGTGTACGTGTTTTTGTGTGTAAAAACAAAACGTGTGACGCACCGTTTACAGCGCTTGATGAGCTTACTCGCCGATTAAGCGAAAAACCGGTTCCTGCCGACGGATAAACAACAAAAACGCCGCACATTTGTGCGGCGTTTTATTTTTTGCTGTAATTTACTCTAAATTAAGTTTGTTTTTGAGCATGAAGCGTGACAGGAAGTAGAAGATGACGCCTGTTGCGATATTAATGACAATCATCCCGATCGCACCTGTGTGGATTTGTGTAAACAGCGGCCAGCTCATGAACGCATCGTCAAACCCGGTTGCCATAACGATGGGCATCGCGACAGCGCTGAGGATATTGCCGATCGTGTTGAACGCGAGGAACGCTACAAACGCCATCAGCACCCGGTGTTTGTTGAACAGTAGGCTGACCGACATGCAAGCGTAGAACGTCAGGATGCTCGATATCAGCGCCGATAGCATCAGCACAACGGCTTCAAGGATGAAGCTTGCAAGCGTCCAATCGACGACGCCGACTCTTTCGAGAAATTCACTGAAACCGACCCAGACATCTGACCAGTCCACATACGGCCCCGCAACAATCCGTCCGGCGAGGAGGACGATCAGCAGGCTCGCGATATTCCAGACGGTCGCGACGATCAGCTTACTCCAGATCAGCCCGTCGGCACTGGTTGGCAGGGTGAACATTAAGTACCCTTCACGCGTTAAGAGATTTTTATAAAATCGTTGCAGGGTAATGATCAGCGTGAGCACGAAGATGCCGACAATCAGAATACCGCCCAGCATCATGCCGATAAAAATGAGGGTGGTGGATTCAAGATTAAGGAAGATCCGGTTGATCACGGCAACGACGATCAGCGCGCCGAACAGCGGCAGGAATATCCGGCTTGTAGCCTTGAATTCATATTTGAGAAGTTTGCCTAACATTTGAATACCTCCCTGAACAGCGCATCGACCGAGACGCCTTTATCCGCGCGGATGTCGTCGACGGTTGACGTCATGACGATCTCGCCGTCCTTGAGGAACACAACATCGTCCAAAATGCGCTCAATGTCGGAAATGAGGTGCGTGGAGATCACGACGGTCGCGTCCGGATTGTAGTTGGTGATGATCGTGTTGAGAATATAATCGCGCGCGGCCGGGTCGACGCCGCCGATCGGCTCGTCGAGCAGGAAGAGCTTGGCGTCCCGCGCCATGACGAGTATGAGCTGCACCTTTTCCTTGGTGCCCTTCGAAAGCGTTTTGATCCGGTCCTTTTCGTTGATGCCGAGATTTTTCAACATCTCATAGGCTTTGTCCCTGTTGAAGTCCGCGTAGAAATCGCAGAAGAACTCGATGATGTCGCTGACCTTCATCCAGTCATTGAGATACGAGTGCTCCGGCAGATACGAGACGATCTTTTTCGTCTCGATCCCCGGCGCGTTGCCGCCGATCGTCAGCGTACCGCCGGACGGCGTCAGCAGGCCGTTGCACAGCTTGATAAAGGTGCTTTTGCCGCTGCCGTTGGGGCCGAGCAGGCCGACGATCCGCCCCTCATCAAGGCTGAAGGAGACGTTGTTAAGTGCGCGCTTGGCGCCGTAAAGCTTTGTTAGTGCGTTGCATTCCAGAATTGCCATAACCGATCACTCCTTTACCTTGTTTTCGAGCAGCGCTACCGCTTCCTCCCGAGAGAAGCCGAGACCTGCCATTTTCGCAAAAAACTGCTCGATCTGCTCAACGGCCAGATCGTTTTTCGCCTGTGTGATCATGCTGTCATCCTCCGTTACAAATCTCCCGCTCGTGCGTTGGGTGTAGACGAGTCCGTCGCGCTCGAGTTCGCCGAGCGCCTTCTGCAGCGTGTTGGGGTTAACCGACGCCTCTGCAGCCAGCTCCCGTACGGACGGCAGCTTGTCGCCGGGCTGGTAGGATCCCGAAACAATCTGCAGCAGGATCTGCTCCTTGAGCTGAATATATATCGGACGATCCGTCTCAAATTTCCACGTCATAGTATCACCGCCTGTATTATTGTATTATGCACCTAACACAATAATACACGTTCTTTGCTGTTTGTCAAGAGCCTTTTTAGGAAAACGCAAAAAGTTTTTTGAAGTTACACCGTTCGTCCTATATAATGAGCGTGATAAGCCCGCCTGATTATCGGCGGCATCCGAAAGGGGAGTTGTGTGATGCGTGAAGCGATAATAAAACGGTTCGGGGGTCTGCTGGATTCTATCCGGCGGTATCCGCTCACCGTCGCGTTCTTAATGATACAAGCCGTACTGACGGCATCCGCCGTCGGCAGCAGAGCCGAATTGATGAAGTACATTGTTACTTGCGCGATCGGCGCGCTGAGCGCGGCGTCGGCCGAGGCTGTATACGAGCGTTTTTTTAACAGCGTAAAGAGCCGCATTTTGGCGTATGTCGCAGCCGTCGTTGTGACGGGGCTGTTTTTCCTGTCGGTCCGGGTTTTGCAGGATTCGGGCATGGAGCTTGTCATACGCACGTTTGTGACGGGCGGGGCGCTGTTTGTGTTCTACGTCTGGATCGCCGCCGCCGGCAGCGCGGTGACGTTTAACGAGACGTTTATGGCGGCGTTCAAGTCACTCGTGCAATCGATACTTTTCGCGGGCGTGCTGTTTTTGGGCTGCGCGGCCATCATCGCGGCGATCAATACCCTGATCGTGCACATCGACGAGGACGCATACTTACACGCGTCAAACATCGCGTTCACCCTTTTCGCGCCGATACTCTTTTTCTCGCTGATCCCGCGCTATCCCGGCAAAGACGGCGGCGAGCCGTCGGATATCGCGCGAAAGCGCGTGAGCTGCCCCAGAGTGCTCGAGGTGCTCTTGTCGTATATCGTCATCCCGCTCACGGCTGTTTTCACGGTAATTTTGCTCATATATATCGTCAGCAACATTGGCGGCGCGTTCTGGACAGACAATCTGCTTGAGCCGCTGCTCGTGTCGTACACGGTCATCGGGATTGTGGTGACGATTCTCTCCGGGCGGCTTGAAAATCAGTTTGCCGTCTGGTTTAACCGGATATTCCCGAAAGCGCTCATCCCGATCGCCGGGTTCCAGATCGTCGCGTCTGCACTGGCCGCGGGCGATACGGGCGTGACGCCGGGGTCGTATTATGTGATCCTTTACGGCGTGTTCGCGGTGCTGTCCGGCCTTGCACTGAGCATCCTGCCGATGAAAAAAAGCGGCGTCGTCGCGGCGCTGCTGGTGGCGCTGTCTATTGTGTCGCTTGTGCCGCCGGTCGACGCGTTTAGCCTCAGTGCGGCCAGTCAGATCAATACGCTGGAAACGACGCTCACGGAAAACGGGATGCTTGTCGACGGGCAGCTGACGCCATACAGCGGTACGTCGGCGCCAGAAGATAAAGACCGCATCGTAGAAGCGCTTCGAAGCCTTGACAATATAGACAAGCTCGATCGGATCAACTGGCTGCCTGAAGACTTCAGCGTTTACGACGATGCGGCGTTTTTTGCGGCGTTTGGATTTAATATGTACACTGGACCCGACCAAAGCGGACAGTACATCAGTGTGTATTACGACAGTACCCAGCCGCTGCCAGTCACCGATTACGACGTCTATATGGATCTTCGTCCGTACTGGCAGTTTGGCGATAACGAGCGCTTTGGAACCGTTACAGATGCCGGTGGGAAAATCTACACGCTGCGCAGCGTCGACGGATCAATTGCCTTGTATGACGACGGCGGCGCCATGCTGGTTGCCTTCGCGCTGGACAACATTTACGCACGTTACACGGTGTATCCGGCGGATAAGCACGAGCTGAACCTCGATGAAGCCACGTTTACAGCCGACGGCGACACCGCCGGCCTGAAAATCATCGTGCAGACGGCGCAATATGAGATCAATAACGTTAAGGATTACGAAGGATTACAGCTGATCGTCCTTGTTGACCTGCCGTAACAATTAAAAGCAAACAAAAGGCCCCCGGGGTTTCCCTGGGGGCCTTTTGTCATTTAGATCGTTCTTCGCCGAAGGATTGGACGTCCGTTACGCCTCCGGCGCGTGTCCCGTTTTGCGCTGGATGAGCTTAACAAGCTCGACGATCGGGATGACGCACACGCCGAGCAGCACGGCGGTGGCGTATTGCGTCAGGTTCAGGTGCTCGAAGCGGAACGCGTCCGACAGACCCGGCAGGTACACGACGATCGTCGTGAGCGCGAAGCTGACGGCGGCGGCAAGATTGAGCGTTTTATTCATGGTCGGCATGCTCAAGAGGCTGCCGTGGCGGCTTCTGAGGTTGAAGCTGTGGAAAATTTCCGCCATGCTCATTGTCAGAAACGCCATCGTTGTGCCGATTGCGCTGTTGGTAATCTCCCAGTTGCCCGTTTCAATAAAATGCCCGATGAAATACGATGCGAGCGTCAGCACGGTGACCATCACGCCCTGATACGCCAGGTCCGCACCCATGCCGCCGGCAAACACGCTGGCCGCCGGATTGCGCGGCGGTCGGCTCATGATCGAGCGCTCCTGCTTTTCCATGCCGAGCGCAAGCGCGGGGAAGCTGTCGGTCACGAGGTTAATCCACAACAGATGCACCGGGCGCAGAATGATAAAGCCCATCAGCGTCGCGAAAAAGATGCTGAGCACCTCGCTCATGTTCGAACTGAGCAGGAACTGGATGACTTTGCGGATATTGTCGTAAATGCGCCGCCCTTCCTCGACAGCGCTGATGATCGTTGCGAAGTTATCGTCAGCCAGCACCATATCGGCGACGTTTTTGGTCACGTCTGTGCCGGTGATGCCCATGCCGACGCCGATGTCGGCCGCCTTGATGCTCGGCGCGTCGTTGACGCCGTCGCCCGTCATCGCGGTGACGTAGCCCGCGTCACGCCAGGCGTTGACGATGCGTACCTTATGCTCGGGCTGAACACGCGCGTAGACGGAAATGTTGCAGAAGTCTTCGTCGAACGCTTCGTCGGTCATGTCGCCCAGCTCGCTGCCGGTGATGGCTTTCGTCTCGTCCGTGAGGATGCCCAGCTCCGTCGCGATGGCGACGGCCGTGTCGATATGGTCGCCCGTAATCATGATCGGGCGTATGCCGGCGGTGCGGCACTTTTCAATCGCTTCGGATACCTCGGGGCGCACGGGGTCGATCATACCGGTCAGGCCGATGAAGCACATGTCGTGCTCAATTTCGTCCGGCTCATAGCAGTCGGGCTGCACGGTGTGCAGGCGACGCGCCGCGGCGAGCACGCGCAGCGCGCGCGAGGCCATCTCGTGATTGGCTTCAAGAATTTTGGCGCGCAATTCGTCCGTCAGGGGGACGACCTTGCCGTCTTCCAGCGCTTCGGTGCAGTTTTTTAACAGCTCGTCCGGCGCGCCCTTTGTGTACTGGACGAACGCGCCGTCCTCGTGCGCGTGGACGGTGGACATCATCTTGCGCAGGCTGTCGAACGGTGCCTCGCCGACGCGCGGCGAATCGATGCGCATTTGATCTTTATTGAGCCCGAGCTCCATCGCCCAGACGACGAGCGCGGCCTCCGTCGGCTCGCCGTTGACGGCACCGTCGGCGCCGATTTCCGCGTCGGTGCACAGCGCCATCGCACGTGCAAGCAGGTTCGGGTCGCTGGAATAATTATCGACAACGGTCATTTTGTTTTGCGTGAGTGTGCCCGTTTTGTCGGAGCAGATAATCTGCGCGCAGCCGAGCGTTTCGACGGCCGTCAGCCGTCGGATAATAGCGTTTTTCCGGCTCATATTCGTCACGCCGACCGATAAAACGATCGTCACGACGGCGACGAGGCCCTCCGGTATTGCGGCAACGGCCAGCGATACGGCGACCATAAACGTTTCCAGCATGATCTCGCCGGTAAAGCTCCCGGCACGTAATATGCCGACCACAAAAATGACGGCGCAGATGCCCAGCACGAGAAACGTGAGGATGCGGCTGAGCTGGCTGAGCTGCCTTTGCAGCGGGGTCTGCCCCTCTTTTGCCTGCGCGAGCGCGTCGGCGATTTTACCCATCTCAGTGTCCATGCCGGCGCCGGTAATGACGGCAGACCCGCGCCCGTAGACGACAACACTGCCCATATAAACCATGTTTTTTCGGTCGCCGAGCGGCACGTCATTTCTGTCACCGGTATCGATGGCGTCGGCCGTCTTGTCGACGGGGACGCTCTCGCCCGTCAGCGCGGCTTCCTCGATCTTCAGGCTCGCGCTTTCCAGAATGCGCCCGTCTGCCGGGACGGCGTCGCCGGCTTCAAGCAGCACAACATCACCGACGACAAGCTCTTCGCTCTTGATGACGGCGATTTTCCCGTCACGCAGCACACGGCTTGTTGCGGCAGCCATTTTCTGCAGCGCTTCGATGGCCTGTTCGGCCTTGCTTTCCTGCACGACGCCGAGCACAGAGTTGACAATAACAACAAACAGGATGATGATCACATCCGCGATGCCCTCGTCGTGAAAAACAGACATGATGCCAGACACAGCGGCCGCGGCGAGCAGGATGATGATCATCGGGTCGGCCAGCTGGCTTAAAAAGCGTTTGGCTAGAGAAACCTTCTTTGCTTCCGCCAGCTTATTCGGGCCGTTTTTATCGAGCCGGTCAGCAGCCTCGCCCGACCGCAATCCGTCTTTCCGGCTGCCGACGTCGTCGAGTACGGCTTCTTTGTTTTGCGTATAATACTTCAAGGCCATCCTCCTAAGGTTTGAATATAGTATGTACCGTCCAGACAGCAAAAAACTCATGGATAGGCGCTGTCCTAACCATGAGTCTGGTCATTTAATTCAAGCCAGACGGTTCGATACAGTACCGCCATGATTGTTGACTTGAAGCGCGTTCCCGCGCCGACTACTCCCTCACGAAGCTATTATATCGACAGTTTAGCATAAATTATGCCAAAGTCAAGAACGGGGCGCACGAATGCACCCCGTTTTCTGAAGATATATTACCACAAAATGGGCAAAAAAACAAGTCTTGTTATTGGTCCGTTAGTTTCTTATAGTTAAGCTGGTGATAAATATGAATGATCTTACAGCGCAAGGCCGGTTCCCGTCGGGTGAAAAGCCGCTCGACACGTTACGCCGGCAGTGCAACGCGATGACAGTCCAATACAACCTGACGCTATCCAGTGAACAACTGGCTTTTCTTTTTCACCATCGCCGCAACTTATTACGGGCCTTTGGCCGGGTTGAATTTGGCGACCGTATCGTCCGTATGCTCATTGAGGAATTTTGCGACAGCCCGTTTTTCGAGCAGCAGACGTTTGCTGAGTCGCTGGCCGAGCTGCTGGAGGTCTTTTATGCGTTTCGTGATAAAAGCGACGATAGTCTGCCGGACGCGGATTTGCTGAGTGCCATGCACTACCACTTTGATACGACGTGTCAAGGGTCGGCGGCGTATCTCGGCGATATGACGCTCTCGGCGCTGTTTCGTACCGAGCGTGACAATGTTTTTGAAAACGAACCAGATGAAACCAAACGATTAGAGCAACGCGATGCACAATAACGACAAAGAACTGGTCGGTGCGAGATCTTTAGCGCCTGAGCCACGCAACATGAACGCACTGGGGCAGCAAACGATGATCGAACTGCTCGCCGTCCAAGTCGACGGCTACACCGGCGGTAACAGCTCCGTGCGTGCCGAAACGGCGCGGTCGCTGTTGCAGGGGCTTCAATACCTTGTGCGCCTTGGTGCCGGCAAGCTGGAAGCAGACGCCTCTGCGACCGGTGCGGCGTACGTTCAACAAGGACTTGCCGAGGCACGCCGTCGCGTAGAAAAGGGTAGACGCCTACTGGAAGAGGCTGCTGCGACCATGGCAGAAATTCCGCATAAATCGTACCGAGAGACGATTGCTGCGATGGAGAGTTTTTTTACAAACTATAATGTGTATTATTTAGCCCACGATATACCGTGTGTGCTCGACTACCCGCTGGCGGAGCCGGTTAGTGAGCAGTTGCTGGGCATCGACTACATTAATACGTATCTGGAGCACCTGATTGCGGAAAACGCGTTTGTGGCGTGCTTTGACGTGCAGACGGTCACCGCGCTTCTGCGCTGCCTGGACAGCACATTTGAAGACGGGCTGACGAACATCTGTGCGGAAGCTGCACGTCAGGCGGCGGTGCTCGCGGTCACAGGCGGAGACATCCGCTCGCTCGACGTGACGGACAGCGACCGGCATAAATTGGCGGGGCTGTTTAAGGAAAGGGGCCCGAGCGCATGGCAGCAATGGCAAGAGACGTCGGCGGCGTTGTGTACAACACTGGGTGTTGACGGCTATTGTGATTATATCGAGCGCGTTGCGCTAGCACAGTATCCCTTTGTCGAGAACGCTGTGCATCTTGATATGCTTGAACAGGCCCTGCCGTCTCTGGAAACACACGAAGAGCAGCCCGTTGCCCCGCTGTGCGTTATTGGCAATCCGCCGATGGCGGACGACGCACTGCGTGCGCTGATCGACGCGCTGTCGGACTGTCCGTCCGCAGCTGAAAAAGCGGCGCTCGTCCGGCAAGAAGTCCGCAGCCTGCACGATTTGACACAAGTGCTGAGCATCTCCTTTTGGGATGAGGAGGCCGACGTTCTATTTGAAACGCTTGAGCCTTCAGAGCTGACGATGCTGGAGGCCGCCGTGCACAGGCATCAGCAAGAAATGCCCGACTGGCAATCAGAGACGGGCTGGGAGTTAAGATTGCAGCAGTATCCGCGCAGTCAAGACAACCCATCCCGGCATATACTGTGATGAACGACACCGACGTCCTGAAAACAATGCTTTTCAGGACGTTATTTATGGGAGGCGATCATCAATGTGCGGTATTGCCGGATGGGTGGATTTTAGTCAGCAGTTTGACGGGCACGGCGGCGTCATTGCTGCGATGACGCAGGCGCTCGCGCGCCGCGGACCGGATGACGAGGGATACTACATCAGCGAGCACGTCCAGCTCGGACACCGGCGGCTCGTCGTCGTCGATCCCGACGGCGGGCGGCAGCCGATGCTGCTTCGGGACGAATCGGGTACATATGTCATGGTATATAATGGCGAGCTGTACAACACGGAGGATCTACGCGCCGAACTCAAAGCCGCCGGGCGGACGTTTAACGGCTGGTCGGACACGGAGGTTCTGCTGCAAAGCTATAGGTACTGGGGCGACGCGTGTGTGGAAAAGCTCAACGGCATCTTTGCGTTTGCCGTGTACGACACGCGCCGCCGCCGCGTTTTCATGGCGCGTGACCGCATCGGCGTCAAGCCGCTTTTTTACGCCAAAAGAGGCGGCGGCGTTGTTTTTGCGTCCGAACTGAAGGCGCTATTATGCCATCCCGACGTCGAGCCGAGGCTTGGACGTGAGGGGCTCAGCGAGATTTTTGCGCTTGGACCGGCACGCACGCCCGGCTGTGGCGTGTTCGAGGGCGTCGATGCGCTGCGTCCGGGATGCTGTATGACGGTCGATGCCGACGGCGGCATCGGGGTGCGTCCGTACTGGTCGCTGGAAAGCCGTAAGCATCCCGACGATTTTGTTACGACGGCGCAAACCGTCCGCCATCTTGTTGTCGACGCCGTCGAGCGGCAGCTCGTGTCCGACGTGCCGCTGTGCGTGCTGTTGTCCGGCGGGCTAGACTCAAGCGCCATCTCGTCGATTGCCGCGACCGCGTATCGTCGCGACCGCGGCGAGCCGATCCGCACGTTTTCAATCGACTATGTGGACAACGACAAGAACTTCCGCGCGTCGGGATTTCAGCCCAATGCCGACGCGCCGTGGGTCAAAATCGTCTCCGACACGCTTGGCACGGCGCACGAAATCTGTCTGCTTGACACGCCGGAACTGACCGACGCGCTGTTCCCGGCCGTGCGCGCGCGCGATTTGCCCGGTATGGCCGACATCGACTCGTCGCTCTTGTTGTTCAGCTGCTGGGTTAAAGACCGTGCGACCGTCGGCCTGTCCGGCGAGTGCGCAGACGAGGTGTTCGGCGGCTATCCGTGGTTTTACAAAACAGCCCCGGCCGATACGTTCCCGTGGTCAACGAGGCTGGACGCGCGGCTGTCTGTTTTTTCGAAGGCGCTGACGGATTGTATTCAGCCGCGCGAGTACGTCGCCCGGCGGTACGCCGAGGCGTGCACCGAGACGCCGAAAAATCCCGACGACACGCCGGAAGAAGCGAGGATGCGCACACTCTTTTATCTCAACCTCACGCGCTGGATGCCCACACTCCTCGACCGCAAGGATCGCATGAGCATGTTTTCAGGCCTGGAGCTGCGCGTGCCGTACTGCGACCATCGTATTGTCGAGTACGCGTGGAACGTGCCGTGGGAGATGAAGTATTATAAAGAACGCGAAAAGGGCCTTTTGCGTCACGCGCTGACCGGCTTGTTGCCGGACGATGTGCTCTGGCGTAAAAAGAGTCCGTATCCGAAAACGCATAATCCCGACTACATCGAGGCGCTGCGCGGCTTGACACAGCGCCTGCTCAACGATACCGCCGCGCCCATCCGTCCGTTTATCGACGTCAATGCCGTCCGCGCACTTGCGCTGTCGATGGATCGCGATACGAACATCGCGTGGTTTGGGCAGCTGATGAACGCGCCGCAGCTGCTCGCGTACCTCTTGCAGGTCGATTACTGGATGCGGGACTATAATGTTACGGTCGTGTGAGCACGCCGGATTGACAAGACAGCGCGGCGGTGCTAGAATCATAGACAACTGAATAGTTGCCGAGCCATGCGGTCTAAGGGGATACCTACGAGTGCATGGCCTGAGCGAAAGCTCACGGGGTCGATGCCGGAAACGGCGCGGCCTTCACGTTTTGAGAAGGAAACACTCACAGTGCCGGTTTAACGGCGCTGTTCGCTGCCCGATCGCAGCCTGTTTGATACGCTCAAAACAGGCTGCTTTTTTGCTGCGCCCCGAGCGCGCCAAGACACACAATCTTACAGTGCCGTTGGTGTAATTGATGGCACAGCGGTAACACTGACCAAATCAAACAGCAGCCGCTCCGGCGGCGTGACAGGACTGATACAATGCTTAAAAATATTGAAGCCGACCACGCATCCGCGATTTTACGCGACCTGCCGGCGGCGCATACAACTGAAGACGTCGCGCTGAGCGAGGCACTCGGGCGCGTGCTCGCCGAAGACGTTGTCGCAACCGTCGCCGTGCCGCCGTTCGACCGCAGCCCGTACGACGGCTACGCATTACGCGGTGAGGACACCTCGTCGGCGTCGAAGTCACAGCCGGTGACGCTGCGCGTCATCGAGGAGATCCCGGCCGGGTATATGCCGTCGCAGCCCGTTGCATCGGGGACGGCGGCGAAGATCCTGACCGGCGCGCCGCTGCCGGACGGCGCGAACGCGACGGTCAAGTACGAAATCACCAAGTTCACCGACGAAACGGTGACACTTTTCGAGCCCGTCACGCCGAACACGGACGTCGTCCGCGCTGGCGACGACATCGCCCTCGGTGAACGGATTGCCGAAGCCGGGACCGTCGTCACGGCGGCGCATCTGGGCGTCTTTGCGACGCAGGGCCGCGCGACGGTAACCGTATACAAAAAGCCCAAAATACTGATTTTAAATACAGGTACCGAGCTTGTGGAAGTCGGACAGCCGCTCGGCGGCGCGCAGATCTACAATAGTAACGTCTATACGCTCGGCGGCTATCTCGCCGAGCTCGGCGCCGAGGCCGTCAACGCCGGCACGGTGGAAGACGATCCGGACATTATCGCCGCGCGCATTGGCGCGGCACTCGAAGAAGCCGACATGGTCGTCACCACGGGCGGCGCGTCCGTCGGGGACTACGACTGGGCGGTCACGTCGGCCGAGAAACTCGGCGCGGACGTGCTGTTTTGGAAAACGAACATGAAGCCGGGCGGCTCGTTGATGGCCGCCGTCAAAGACGGCAAGCTCCTGTTGGGTCTGTCCGGCAATCCCGGCGCGGCGGTGCTGGGGCTGTGGCGCATCGCAATGCCGTACGTACGTAAGCTGTGCGGGTATAAAGCGCTCGACCTGCCGTCGGTGCAGGTGCGGCTCAAGGCACCGCTGTATAAATCCAGCCCGAAGCTGCGGCTTTTACGCGGACGGCTTGAGATCAGCCCGAGCGGTGAAGCGCTGTTTGCCGAGACGGAAGGGCAGGGAAACGGCGCCGTGTTTTCGCTCGTCGGGTGCGACCTGCTGGGCGAGATCCCGAGCGGCAGCCCGCCGCTTGAAGCCGGCACACCGATCAAGGCCTACCGGCTGTAGGCCGATCCATACGCAATTCCGGCAGCGAGGCCGGCAGAAAGAGAGACTAAGCGCCTTATGAAAGACACATTCGGCAGAGAAATATATTACCTGCGCCTGTCGGTGACCGACCGATGCAACCTGCGCTGTGTATACTGCATGCCCAAAGACGGCGTCGAGAAGCGCCGGCACGACGAGATCTTGTCCATCGAGGAGATTGAGGAGATCGTGCGCGCGTCGGTGCAGTGCGGCATCCGTAAAATCCGCGTGACGGGCGGCGAACCGCTTGTGCGTCGCGGTATCGTCGACATTTGCCGGCGCATTTCCGCCGTGCCGGGCGTCGAGGAGCTGTGCATGACGACGAACGGGTCGCTGCTCGGCGAATACGCCGCCGACTTAAAGGCCGCGGGCGTCGACCGGCTGAACATCAGCCTCGACACACTTGATCCCGATCATTACCGTGAAATTACCCGCAACGGCGACTTTAAAGACGTCCGCGCCGGGATCGACGCGGCGCTCGCGGCCGGGTTTGAGAACATCAAGATTAACGCCGTGCTCATTGGCGGCGTCAATGATTCGGAGATTCCCGAGCTTTTGGAACTGACGCGCAATAACAAGATCAACATCCGGTTCATCGAGCTCATGCCGATCGGCGAGTGCGCGACTTGGAGCAAGGAGCGGTTCATCAGCAACAAGACGGTGCTCGAAAAAGCGCCGACGCTTGAAAAAATCGGCGCGTCCGGCGTTGCGCAGCTGTACAAGCTGCCCGGCGGCGTCGGGACGGTCGGGCTCATCAGCCCCATCAGCTCGCACTTTTGCCCGACATGCAACCGTGTCCGCGTCACCGCCGACGGGCGGCTCAAGCCGTGTCTGCACTCGGCAGACGAAGTCGTTTTGCGCGGCCTGCACGGGCAGGACCTCGTCGACGCGATTGCCGGGGCAATTGCCTGCAAGCCGAAAAAGCATCATCTCGACGAGCAGGCGCGCAGCGGCGCGCAGCGCAACATGAACGCGATCGGAGGATAGGCGATGAGCGAATTTACGCATTTTAACGACGAGGGCCGCGCCAAAATGGTCGATGTGAGCAGTAAAGACGTGACGCTGCGCACGGCGACGGCGGCCTGTACCGTCCGGCTGAACGCTGAGACGTACCGGCTTGTTAAAGAAGGCCGGATGAAAAAAGGCGACGTGCTTGCCGTCAGTCAGGTCGCGGGGATCATGGCGGCCAAGAACACGTCGTCGCTGATCCCGATGTGCCATCCCATCGCCATCACGGGCGCGGACATCGCTTTCGAGCTCGATGACGATACGTACACCATCGGCATCGCCGCAACAGTGCGCTGCAAGGGTGAAACGGGCGTCGAGATGGAAGCACTGACGGCCGCGAGCGTCGCGGGTTTGACCGTGTACGATATGTGCAAAGCCGTCCAGAAGGACATTGAGATCGATCACGTCCGCCTGCTGTCCAAAACCGGAGGCAAGAGCGGCGATTATAAAAGACAAGCGGATTAAGGTGTGCAGTATTCTCTCTCGAGAATCGGTAACCGCAAGATAAGCGAAAGGTATGGTCATTAACATGGCAGTAGTCACAGCAGTATGCATCAGCGAGAAGAAGGGCGAGCAGAAAACGCCCGTCGAGCAAATTACCGTTAAGAAAAAACACGGCATCGTCGGCGACGCGCACGCCGGCGACTGGCACCGCCAGATCAGCCTCCTGGGCGATGAAAGCGTCGATAAGCTGCGCGTGCATTTTCCCGATCTGCCGGCCGGCGCGTTTGCGGAAAATATCCTGACGAAAGGCATCATCCTGTACGAGCTGCCCGTCGGCACGAAGCTGCGCGTCGGCCCGGCGCTTCTGGAGGTCACGCAGATCGGCAAGGAGTGCCATCAGGGCTGCGTCATCCGCGAAAAGGCGGGCGACTGCGTGATGCCGCGCGAGGGCATTTTCGTCGTCGTGCTGGAAGAGGGCACGATCAAACCGGGCGACGCCGTCGAGGTCGTTGAATGAAAAAGCTCAAGGTCGAGCAGGCCGTCGGACAAGCGCTCTGCCATGACTTGACCGGCGTCGACGAGCACGGCGTCAAGGGCGTGATGTTCCAGCGCGGGCACATCGTCACAGCTAGCGATATCCCGACGCTTCTGAAAATCGGCAAGAGCCACATTTTCATCTGGGAAGCGGACGCCGACGAAGTCCACGAGGACGACGCCGCGTGCGCACTCGCCGAGGTGATCGTCGGCGATAACCTCACGTTTAACGCGAAGCCGTCTGAGGGTAAAATTACGATTAAGGCAGAGGTTGACGGCTTGTTTGTCATCAACCGTGACGCGCTGCGCGCCATCAACAGTGTGGACGACTACACCGCCGCGTGTATCCCGAGCCTGACGCCTGTCAATAAGGGGCAAAAAGTGTGCGGTCTGCGCATCGTGCCGCTCGTTACGAAGCAGCAAAACGTCGATAAAGCGGTCGGAATTGCCAAAGAAAACGCGCCTGTTTTGTCTGTATTGCCATATAAGCCCTTGAAAACAGGTGTTGTTATCACGGGCAGCGAGGTATTTCTCGGGCGTGTTGAGGATCGATTTGAGCCGGTGCTGACGAAAAAGCTCGCGCGGTACGGCGCGAACATGCTCGGCTTCACAAAATGCCCAGACGAGCTTGACAAAATACAAGATGCCATTCAGGCGTTTATACAAAAAGGCGCCGAGCTGATTTTACTCACCGGCGGGATGTCCGTCGATCCCGACGATCTGACGCCGACAGCCATCCGGCAGACGGGCGCCGATATCGTCATGCAGGGCGTGCCGGTACAGCCCGGCAACATGCTGATGCTCGGCTATCTCGGCGGCACGGCGCTTGTCGGCGTGCCCGGTGCGTCGATGAGCTCACCGACGACGAGCCTCGACTTGTTCCTGCCGCGCATTTTCGCCGGACAAACGGCCTCGCCCGATGATATCGCCGGACTCGGTGAGGGCGGGCTATGTATGAACTGCGACGTTTGCCGCTATCCGATCTGCTATTTCGGACGCGGACGATAAGGAGAACGTGATGTTTACTGCCGCTGTTATAACCGTCAGCGATAAAGGCGCGCAGGGACTGCGTGTCGACACGGGCGGGCCGCTCGTTGCCGAGATGCTGCGCGAAGCCGGATACGATGTGGTTTACACCGTCATCGTACCGGACGAGCAGCCCGAGATCGAGGCCGCACTCATCGACTGCGCCGACGCGCGGGATATTGCGCTCGTCGTCACCACGGGCGGTACCGGCTTTTCCCCGCGCGACGTCACGCCCGAGGCAACCGTCGCCGTGTGCGACCGGCTCGCGCCCGGTATCCCCGAAGCGATGCGGTACGAGAGCCTGAAGATCACCAACCGCGCGATGCTCACGCGCCAGCAGGCCGGCATCCGCAGGGCGACATTGATCGTCAATCTTCCCGGCAGCCCCAAGGCCATCCGTGAAAACTTTGCCGTATGCCTGCCGGCGCTCGACCATGGGCTGGAAATGCTCCGTGCTAAGACCGGCGACTGTGCCGAAGCATAAAATTTACTGAAAATATCCACTAAAAGAAATATTGACCGGCGCTCTATGGAGCGCCGGTCTTTTTTCACGCGATTAAAGAATTGTTTAACGGCAACTGCTCATAATAACGATACGTGAGGTGATAACATGAGCAGAAAAAAAGACAGACAAGCAGAAAATAGACGAACGAAGAATCTTGAAATTGATACAGTACCGCCGTCCGGTGCGGATAACGCGGTGCACAACCAAAACCACAACACCAAAAAGGTCTCGATAGGGCCGAATACGACAAGGCGGGGATGACGATGAGCGGCGGCAACAAAACACATCATAAGAAAAACGACAAAAAGCACGACGGCACATTTAAGTCTAAAAACATCAAGCACGATCCGAACGCGGAAAGCGCGCGCGCCGTGTACGGATTGAAAAGCGATGGCGATCGCGGCTGAGCGTGTCGCGGCCGACGGGCTGTATGTCCGTATCGGGGACTGCTTGCGATGTGACGCCGTGCCGTCCTTAACGCTGCGGCATATCGCGTCGACACCGGCGTTTTCCAACTTCCCGTTTTCAATGCTCAAGAAGCTGGAAAAAACGCCGCAGTCGCCCAAACATCATCCAGAGGGGAGCGTGTGGAACCATACGCTGATGGTCGTTGACGCGGCAGCGCAGCGGCGCGCTGAAAGTGCCGATCCGCGCGTATTCATGTGGGCCGCACTCCTGCATGACGTCGGCAAGCCCGACACCACGCGTGTGCGCCGCGATCGGATCACCGCATACGAGCACGATAAGACCGGTGCGCGGCTGACGCGCAAGTTTCTGTCGTTTTTTACGAATGACGACGAATTTGTCGACCGTGTCGCCGTGCTTGTGCGCTATCACATGCACCTGCTGTACGTGGTAAACGACCTGCCGTTTAAGGATATGACCGGTCTGATCACGCGTGCTGATCCATCCGAGCTAGCGCTGCTATGCCTGTGCGACAGGCTCGGCCGTGCCGGCGCGGACAAAACGGCGGAAGAAACGTATGTCCGGCAGTTTACAGCACGCATTGAAGCGGAGAAAAGGAGAAGAAATGGCCAAAGCGGGAATGAGGCGGCCCGATCCGTCGGCGCCGCATGGCACTGAAAGCAATCGCAAAGCGCATTATCCCAAAAACGATGTGCCGCCGGTGAAAGAGCTGCAAGGCAAGGCCAAGCATACAAAGCAAAAAGCCGAGCCGATCACGTATGAGACACCGAAGGGCACGCATTTGTCATTCGGAAAGGACGAACGGACATGAAAGCCAGCGCCTACTTCACGCTCGGCGACGGGACGGCGATGCCCGCCGTCGGCGAGCTCAAACGCGCGCTTGACGCGCACGGCGGCGTGACAGGTGTGTCCGTCAGCCGTGACCGGCACAGCGTTGCCGTCGACTACGACACGACGGCGCATACGAGCCAGACGATCGGCCGCGCGCTCAATGCGCTCGGCTACGATGCGCGCTGCGTGCGCGTTGATTCGCACGCGACATAACCGAGAGAAGAGGACGAGAAGATGCCCAAGGACAGCCAGCCCGACAATAAAAAAGCGCGCCGCGACAAAGCGCGCGGACAGACACCAATCACCGCAGAAAATCAAAATCAGAATAAAAACGCCAAAAAGCAATCGATCCGGCATAACGATGTATGACCGGTCGGCGCCGGTACGCGTATAAAAGACGGCGCCGGGCGGATACTATAGACACCATAAACACAATTGTGAGGGAAAGATATGTCCAGAAAAGATATTAGCCAAAAACTCAATGCACTGAAAATGGAAGCAGCCGCTGAACTCGGCCTGACCCAGTACGTCAAGGAGAACAACGACCATTACAAGGGCGACGTCCCTTCAAAGGTCAACGGACAGCAGGGCGGACCCATCGGCGGGCGCATGGTGCAGAAGATGCTCAAAGCCGAAATGGACAAAATGAGCTGACGGACAAGAAACGTTATGAAAAAGAAAGACAAAAAGGACACACGCATTCCGATGCCGGGGCGCGCGCCGAACCTGAACGAGACGATGTTTTCGGATAATTACAATCTCTCGCCGTCAGCGTCCGATTTGCTGACGGACGGAGGCCACCTCACCGACGATGTGCGCGCCCTGGACGGCGGCACGATGCTGTCGACGAGCGAAATCATCGATTTTGGCGACGGCGCGGACTCGACGTGAGCACTGCCGTAAAATCGGCATGAAAAAACACGATGAGAAGATTCTCATCGTGTTTTTTCGTGCGCAGTCTAATGGCATATTATGGACTTGTGGCCATCGCATCTATTTTCCAGATATCGTCTTCCAGGAGGAGCTTAACAAAATAGTACCCCTCTTCGCCCGGGATAAACCATGAAGCGCCGTCACTGTCCTTTATCAAATAGGACAAGACGTAATGGCACTCAGATTCGGGAACGTTTGTGTAACGTTCGGCGATTGCTGCACCATACCCTTCGGCGGTAAACGGCGCGATGCTGATATTCGTAAGCTCAACAGCGGGAAGGCTCTGGTACCCTTCTCCGTCATTGACACCGTCTAGATATCGTTTACTGAGAACTTTGTTGAGGGTGTTATAATCGCCGGTGTTTAAGGCAGAGATATATACCTGCAAAATCTCTGTCGGCGAGCTTTGCTTTAAAACAGCGTCCGATACGGCACCGGCATCTCTTGTGAACAGCCAAACGGCACTCAAAACCGCAACGATAACGACCGGCAAGGCAATGAAGTAGATCTTTTTTTTCATTCAATGTACCTCCAGCACATATTGTAATGTCAGCAGCAGTACGTCTTTCTGCTGACATTATATGGCTAATTCTTGCTAAAAGCAATAAAAAAGCGCCGGCTTAGCCGGCGCTTTTCATTGTTATTAGTCTTTGTCCTGCAGATGCGGCGAGAGCGGCATCTCCCACAAATCGTGGTCGGTGTGCAGCAGCTCGTGAACCCTGTGGACCATATCGCTGCCGGTAAAGGCATCGTACATGGCCTCGATGGACGGATTCTCGTGCGAGAAGCGCAGCGACGACGCCTCGTCGAGCCCGTACAGGCTCTGGCCGCGCGCGGCAACCATATCGCGGTCGAGGTTGATCGGCTGTCCGCCGCCGTTGATACAGCCGCTCGGGCAGGCCATGACCTCGGCGAAGTCGTACTGTACCTCGCCGCGGCGCAGCGCCTCGACGAGTTTGCGCGCGTTCGCCAGGCCGCTGGCGACGGCGACACGGACGGGCTTTTCGCCGACCATAAAGGTCGCTTCACGCCAGCCGTCACGGCCGCGCACGTCTTTAAATGCTTCGACGTCGGGGTTCTTGCCGGTCGCCAGGAAGTAAACCGAGCGCAGCGCGGCTTCCATAACACCGCCGGATGCGCCGAAGATGACACCGGCGCCGGTGCTTACGCCCATCGGCTGGTCGAAGTCTTCTTCAGGCAGCGCGTCGACCTGAACATGCTCGGCGACGAACATACGCGAGATCTCACGCGTCGTCAGAACAAGATCGACGTCGGGGCCGGTGCCGGTAGAGTCCATACCAGGCAGTACGTGCTCGGCCTTTTTCGCCGTACACGGCATAATGGATACAACGTAGATGCGGGAGGGATCGACCTCAAGGATGTCGGCAAGATACGACTTGGCGACGGCGCCGAACATCTGCTGCGGGGATTTTGTCGAGGAGAAGTGCTCCATCATGTCCGGGTACTGCGACTTCATGAAGCGCACCCAGCCCGGGCAGCACGAGGTGAACAGCGGATAGCGATTGGGCTCCGTGTTCGAGAATTTGCGGCGTACGAATTCGTTGCCTTCCTCCATGATCGTCAAGTCGGCGGCAAAGTCGGTGTCGAATACATAGTTGAAGCCGAGCTTGCGCAGACCGGCGACGAGGCGCTTAACAGAGGCAAACTCGCGCGAGATGCCCAGATCCTCACCCCACGCGGCGCGAACGGCCGGCGCGACCTGCACAACGGTGATCATGTCGGGGTCGGACAGCGCATTGAAGGCCTTAAACGTATCGTCACGCGCGCTCAGCGCGCCCGTCGGGCAGTGCGTGATACACTGGCCGCAGTAGACACAGTCGGATTCCATAAACTCGCGGTCGTGCGAGACGCCGATCGTTGTGCGCGAACCGGTATTGTCGAGCCCCCACACGCCGACGCTCTGGATCTTGTCACATACCTGAATACAGCGCATGCACTTGATACATTTGGCGTCATTTTTAATCAGCGGCAGGTTTCTATTCCAGCTGTAGTCGGGAACCTGCTTGTTGAACGGCTGCGTGATGATGCCCAGATCGTTGGCGATCGTCTGCAGGCTGCAGTTGGTGCTGCGGATACACGTCGGGCAGTTGGAGTCGTGCTGAGACAGGATCAGCTGCACGTTGGTGCGGCGGCCCTCACGGGCGCGCTGGCTGTTCGTCCAGACGACCATGCCCTCGTCGACCGGCGTGTTACACGTCGTGACGAGCTTTTCACGGCCTTCGATTTCGGCCACGCACACGCGGCAGGCGCCGATCTCGTTGATGTCTTTCATATAACACAACGTCGGAAGAAAAACGCCGACGGTTTTCGCCGCGTCAAGGATGGTCGTGCCTTCCTCGACCTCGACGGGGATGTTGTCAATAGTAAGTTTAACCATTATGCTTCTACCTCCCCAAGCGCGCCGAATCCGAAGTGATCGCAGCGCAGGCAGCGCCGGGCCTCCTGGGAGACTTCTTCGCGGGTCATGCCGATTTCGGCGATGTTAAAGTCGCATTTTCTGTCGCAGGCTTCGCGCTCGAGCATTTCAACACGACCCATCAGCGGCTTCTCGCGAAGCGCCGTGAACGCGTAGTCGATGCCAACGTCAAGCGTGTGCTTGAAGCCAAGATATTTGTCGATGCTCTCAGCAGCAACCTTACCGGCCTCAATGGCGCGGATAACGGTCGCTGGGCCCGACAGGCAGTCGCCGCCGGTGAATACGCCCGGCAGGTCTGTGACGGCGCAGTGCTTGTCTGCGACGAAGCGGCCGCGATTGACGGCCATGCCGGCCTTTTCAAACGGCTCGGTCTCGATGGCCTGGCCGACGGACATGATCACGCGGTCACACGGGATCTCATACGCTTCTTTTTTAGAGTCGGTCGGCGCCGGACGGCCGTCTGAGCCGATTTTGCCGACGATCTGGGGCTTCACTTTGAACGCGGTAACGTTGCCGTCCGCGTCGGTCACAGCGCCGATTGGTGCGTTGAGCATCAGCATCTCGACGCCTTCGGCCACAGCCGCTTCAATCTCGGCGGGCAGAGCCGTCATGTCCTGCTGGCGGCGGCGGTAGACGACGCTGACCTTTTCAGCGCCAAGGCGTACCGCGGTGCGCGCCGCGTCCATTGCGACGTTGCCGCCGCCGACGATGATGATCTTTTTGCCGGTGAAGTCGGGCGCTTCGTTGTCGCCGATGCTGCGCAGGAACTCGACAGCGGCGACGACGCCGCAGGCGCCCTCGTTCTCGCAGCCGATTTTCTTGTCCGTATGCGCGCCGACGGCGACGTATACGGCGTCAAAGTCTTTGCGCAGCTGCTCAACAGCCACGTCGGAACCGACGTCGGTGTTCAGCTTGATCTCGATGCCGGTTTGGGCAATCGCGTCAATGTCAAACTGAAGGTTTTCCTTCGGGAAGCGATAGTTCGGGATGCCGTAGCGGAGCATACCGCCCAGCTGTTTGCGTTTTTCAAATACGGTAACGTCGTGACCCATCAGCTGCAGATAGTATGCAGCGGAAAGACCCGACGGACCGCCGCCGATCACGGCGACCTTTTTGCCTGTTTTCTCGAGGCACGCCGGAGGCGGTACGTCGCCGGCATAGTCGGCGGCGAAACGCTTAATGCCCCGGATATTGATCGCGTCGTCGAGCATCGTACGGCGGCAGCGTGTTTCACACGGATGCTCGCAGACGTAGCCGCACGCGGCCGGGAACGGATTGTCACGCCGGATCAGGCGGATCGCGTCGTCGTAGCGCTTCTGGCCGACGAGCGTGATGTAACCTGGAACGTCGATGTGGGCCGGGCACTGCGAAACGCACGGCACAGCCTGCTCAAAGCGCTCGGAGCACTTGCCCTTCTGGATGTGATACTCGTAATCCTTGCGGAACGCCTTCAGCGTCTTGAGGATATAGTCGGCGGCGCCGTAGCCGATGGCACAGTCTGCCGTGTCGGAAATGACCCGCGCCGTGTTCTCGATCAGTTGGAGTGTACCGGGCTTGGCCTTGCCGTCCAGCACGGACTCCATCAGATTAACGAGATTGTTGAGCCCAACGCGGCAGGGAACACATTTCCCGCACGACTGGGCTTGGCACACCTTGATAAACGACGCGGCCATATCGATCGGGCAGATTGCCGACGGGCCGGATCTGACGCGGCGCGCGACATCCTCGTACAGCCGCTCAAGCGCCACCTGCGCGTCGCTTGGTGTCATGATTGAAAGCCTGCTCACCATTCTCTTCCTTTCATTGCGGATCAACAAGGATCCGCTAAGTCTTGTTGTGTCGTTCAAGCCCGCCTGTTAAAAGGCAAGCGTAAATCGTGAAAATATTAACAAAGTGGCGGTTAGCCAACGTTTATTCTAGCAGAGAAGAAAGTCTAAATCTTGTACATATCATATGATTTTTTGTAATATTATCTGTAATATCCCTATTATAATGTGGCCTTAGACGCGCGTATTCTGCTTGTCTTGCGCCGCCGGACACCGTATAATGGTTTTGAGCACTCTTTTTACGACCGATTGAGCTCAAAACGACAGAAATGGACCCGCCCGGAAGACGGATCCACGCGTGGTACCAATCCGGCCGAAGCGCCGGATGTTACTTCTTGGCCAGCACGTCGGCGTAGTCGGGATGGCGTTTGAACCAGATCTCCGCGTAAGAGCAGGAAACCTCGGCGCGTCGCTTCGTCCGACGCAGCTCCTCGGCCGCGCGTTTGACAAGCTCGTCCGCGTAGCCTTTGCCGCGCAATGACGGGTCGACATGCGTCGAACAGATATCGACGACGCCCGGCGCGATCGGCGGATAGGCAATCTCCGCGAATACCTTGCCGTCTTCTTTGTAAACGATGGTGTTTTCCAGAACAGTATAGCCCATAAGCGACGTCCTCCCGGCGCGCAGAAGTTGTGCGCTACCGCTTATATTGTATCAAAAAAAGACCTAAAAAACAAGCTGGGACATCCAGCCAAGTCCTGCCGGAGGGACACCGAAACGCGCACTTACGGCGAAAATGCCGGCTTTATGGTATAAATGACTAAAAAACCGGAACCAAACCGCGGCAAACTAATGAATTATCATATTACCGAACTACTTGACTACCACGCTAAAGTGCGGTATAATGCCGCTATCCTGATAAGATAGGAGTACAACCGCCATGACTTTTTCGTCTGACGTGCTTAAAAATGAAGAGAAGGCAATGATGAACCTGCGGGCGCTGTACCAGCAGTACGGCTACGCCCAATATAAGATGAGCAAGTTCGAGGAGTACGATCTATACGTGCGCAACAAGAGCTTTCTGAAGTCGGAGCAGATCATCACGTTCAACGACGTCAGCGGCAAGCTGATGGCGCTCCGGCCGGATGTGACGCTGTCTATTGTTAAAAACACGAAGGACTGCGAGCACGCGTTGTGTAAGTATTTCTACAACGAAAACGTCTACCGGCTGGCGCATACGTCCAACGAGTTTAAAGAGCGGATGCAGGTCGGGCTGGAATGCATCGGCGCCATCGACGTCTACGCGATGAGCGAAGTCGTGCTGCTGGCTGAAAAGAGCCTGCAGTCGATCAGTGAACGGTACGTGCTGGAACTCTCTCACATGGGCTTTTTGGCCGGTCTTTTTGATGCGCTCGGTCTGCCCGAAACGCAGCGCGAGACGCTGCTGCGCGGCATCAGCGAGAAAAACGCGCCGGAGATCGGAAAACTCTGCGACAGGTACGGCGTCACTGCCGACGCCAAGCGCCGACTGACGGCGCTGGCCGGTCTGTACGGCCCGTTCGAGCAGACGATCGACACGCTGCGCGAGATCGGCTTGGGCGACAAGGCTGCCGCGGCAACCGACGAGCTGGCGCAGGTATACGAGACGGTCAAGAGCCTCGGCGGCGGCCGCCTTATGCTTGATTTTTCGATTGTCAACGACATGAATTACTATAACGGCATCATCTTTCAGGGTTTTATCGACGGTGTACCGACCGGCATTTTGTCCGGCGGGCGCTACGACAACCTGATGCGCCGGTTCGGCAAGACAGCCGACGCCGTTGGTTTTGCCGTGTTTATCGACCTGCTGGAGCGATACGAAGCGGAGATGCCGCCGTATGATATCGACGTGCTGATCGTCTACGACGATGAAACAGACACGGCCGCGCTTGCACGGGCCGTCAAGCAGCTCACAGACGACGGCCTTTCCGTCCGTGCCGAGCGCGGCGAGGGCAGCGTACTCAGGTATAAGAAGAAAATGACGATCGAAAACGGCAGCTTAACGGAGGTGCGCGCATGATTAATATCGCCCTGCCGAAAGGACGGCTCGGAGAGAGCGTCTACGGTATGTTCGAGGCTGTCGGCTACGGCTGCCCGTCGATTCGAGAAAACAACCGGAAACTGATTTTTGAAAATCAGGAGACGGGCGTGCGCTACTTCTGGGTCAAGCCGTCAGACGTGCCGATCTACGTTGAACGCGGCGCGGCCGATATCGGCGTGGCCGGTAAAGACATCCTGCTTGAGCACCAGAGCGACATCTTTGAGCTCTTAGATCTTGATGTCGGCAAATGCCGGATGTGCGTGGCTGCTAAAAAGGGTTTCCGCGACGATCTGGACGCGACGCTGCGCGTGGCGACCAAGTTTTCGGCCATCGCGCACGACTACTACGCCGGGCAAAGCCGCGAGATTGACATCATCCACCTCAACGGCTCGATCGAGCTCGCGCCGATTCTCGGCTTGTCCGACGTCATCGTCGACATCGTTGAAACCGGCACGACGCTGCGTGAAAACGACCTTGAGGTCATTGAGGAGATCTGCCCCATCAGTGCGCGGCTGATCGCCAATAAGGTCAGCTATAAATTCAAATACGACGAGATCAGCACCTTGTGCAAAAAGATCTCCGAAAACGCGGGAGGAACCTCCGCATGATCAAAATACTTAAATACGGTGAATTGGACGAGCGGGAGATCCTCGCCCGTACCGAGCCGACGGTAAACGTCGGCGCCGCTGTTACGGATATTATTGCCGACGTGCGCCAAAACGGCGACACGGCGCTCATCGCCTATGCGAAAAAGTTTGATAACGCGGCGCTCACGTCGGTCGAAGTGACCAAAGCGGAAATCGACGCGGCGTTTAAAGCCGTAGAGCCGGAATTTCTAGACGTGCTCGAAAAGGCCGCCGACAACATCCGCGCATTTCACGAGAAGCAAAAGCGCAGCGGCTTCATTATGACAGGAGACAACGGCGTCGTGCTCGGGCAGCGCGTACTGCCGCTCGATACGGTCGGCGTGTACATCCCCGGCGGCACGGCGAGCTATCCGTCGTCGGCGCTGATGAATCTCATCCCGGCGAAGCTTGCCGGCGTGCGTCAGCTTGTGATGGTTTCGCCCCCGTCGGCCGGCGGGACGATTGCGCCCGCGATCCTCGCCGCGGCAAAGATAGGCGGCGCCGACCGGATTTTTAAGGTCGGCGGCGCGCAGGCCGTTGCGGCGCTCGCGTACGGCACCCAAACGGTGCCGAAGGTCGATAAGATCACCGGCCCCGGCAACGCCTACGTCGCCGAAGCTAAGAAACAGGTGTTCGGTACGGTCGACATCGACATGATTGCCGGGCCGAGCGAAATCCTCGTCATTGCCGACGAGACGGCCGACCCCGTTTACGTCGCGGCCGACCTCTTGTCGCAGGCCGAGCACGACGTGCTCGCCGCCGCGGTGCTCATCACGGATAGTCCGGCGCTGGGCGACGCGGTCGCCGCGGAGATCGCGCGCCAGCTGGCACTGCTGCCGCGCTGCGAGATCGCGCGTAAATCCATCGACGAGAACGGGAAAATCATCGTGACGGAAAATCTCGAGCAGGCAATCATAATTTCCAACAAGCTTGCGCCGGAGCATCTCGAGATCTGCGTCGACAATCCGTTTGACTACCTTGACGCCGTGACGAACGCTGGCTCCGTCTTTTTGGGCAAATACTGCCCCGAGGCGCTCGGCGACTATTTTGCCGGCCCGAACCACACGCTCCCGACTGTCGGCACGGCGCGGTTTTCCAGCCCCTTGTCCGTCGACGATTTTGTGAAAAAGTCCTCATACACGTACTACACGAAGAAGGCGCTTGAAGCCGTGTGCAGTGACGTCGCGCGGTTTGCCGAAAAGGAAGGCCTTGACGCGCATGCGCGCTCGGTGACGTGCCGCTTCGGCGGTGGGGACGCGGAGAAGAATAAATGAGCAGATTTATGAGCCGCCGGTTTGACGCGCTGAAAGAATACGTCCCCGGCGAGCAGCCGCAGGACATGCAGTACGTCAAACTCAACACGAACGAATCGCCGTATCCGCCCGCACCTGAAACAGCCGGGCGGGTCAGCGCTTCTGAGATCGACAAGCTGAACTTGTACCCCGATCCTGAGGGGCGTCTTTTACGCGACAAGCTTGCCGCACTTTACGGCGTCGGGGCGGAGAACATCTTTTTGTCCAACGGGTCCGACGAAGCGCTCGCGTTCGCGTTTATGGCCTTTTGCGACGATGCGCGCCCCGTCGCGTTCCCGGACATTACTTATCCATTTTATCCCGTCTACGCCGATCTGTTCAGCCTGCCGAAAAAGATCATCCCCGTCCGCGACGACTTTACGATCGACCCGGCGGATTACATCTCGCTGGGGCAGAACATCGTCATCGCCAATCCCTGCTCACCGGCCGGGACGGCGCTCGCGCTCGGCGATGTTGAGCGGATTGCACAATCGAATCCAGATTACATTGTGATTATTGACGAAGCGTACGTCGATTTCGGGGCAGAGTCGGCCGTCGGGCTGATCGGCCAATATGACAACCTGCTCGTCGTACAGACGTACTCGAAGTCGCGCAGTATGGCGGGCGTGCGCCTGGGTGTCACGTTCGGTTCGAGTGCGCTCATCGCGGACTTAAACAAGATCAAGTATTCGTTTAACCCTTATAACGTCAGCCGGCTCGCGCTTGTGTGCGGCGAGGCGGCCGTCGACGAGGACGCGTACTACAAAGAGCGCTGCGCGATGATCGTCAAAACGCGCGAAGACACGGCGTCGGCGCTGGGGTCGATTGGTTTCGAGATGACCGACTCCAAAGCAAACTTTTTGTTTGCGCGCCACCCACGAAAATCGGGCGGCGACCTGTATCGCGCGCTCAAGAAGCGGGGGATTTTAGTCCGTCACTTTGACAAACCGCGCATTTCCGATTATCTTAGAATTACGATCGGCACCGACGAACAGATGGCGGCGCTGATCGACGCGTTAAAAACCATCCTTGAAAATGAGGTATAAATCATGCGTAAGAGTGACATCAAGCGCCAAACAGCCGAGACGGACATTACCGTCAGCCTGACGATTGACGGGCGCGGCACCAATCAAATTGATACCGGCGTCGGGTTTTTAGACCACATGCTCACGCTATTTAGCCGCCACGGCCGCTTTGACCTGACGGTCACCTGCAAGGGTGACACGCACGTCGACGCGCATCACTCGACGGAAGACGTTGGGCTTTGCCTCGGTGCGGCCTTTGCCGAAGCGCTCGGCGACATGAAGGGCATCGTCCGCTATGGCGACGTCACACTCCCGATGGACGAGGCGCTTGTCACCTGCGCCGTCGATGTATCCGGTCGGAGCCATCTCGGGTTCGGACTTGAGCTGCCGCAGGGCAAGGTCGGCACGTGGGACACCGAGCTCGTCGAGGAGTTTCTCCTCGCGTTTACGCGCCGCGCCGGCATCACGCTGCATCTCGTGCAGCTCAGCGGCACGAACACGCACCATATCATCGAAGCGGCGTTTAAGGCCATGGCGCGCGCGCTACGCAAAGCCGTCGCGATCGACCCCGATTTCAGCGACGAGATACCGTCTACCAAAGGAGTATTAGCTTGATTGCTATTGTAGATTACGGCGTCGGCAATCTGTTTTCGCTGCGCAGCTCGCTGGAATTCATCGGGCAGCCGGCGGAGATAACCGGCGACGCCGAGGAGCTTAAAAACGCCGACCGAATCATCCTGCCCGGCGTCGGCGCGTTTGAAGACGCCGTCGCCAAGCTGCGCCAGAGCGGTCTGGCAGACGTCGTTTGTCAAGAGGCGCAGAAGGGCAAGCCGCTCCTGGGCATCTGCCTCGGGATGCAGCTCTTGTTCGATAAAAGTTACGAATACGGCGACTGGGAGGGCCTCGGCCTCATCAAGGGCGAGGTCGTTCCGATGGCGCCGGTCATCCCGGCGGACTATAAAGTGCCGCACATCGGCTGGAACGCGCTGCGCTTTCCGGCCGATCAGCCGGTCAGCCCCTTGTGGAAATACATCCAAGAGGGCGACCATGTTTACTTCGTCCACTCCTACTACGCCGCCGACTGCGACGACGCCGTCATCGCGACGACCGAGTACGGCGCGAGCCTGACCGCCGCCGCCAATTCCGGCAGTGTGTACGGCACGCAGTTCCATCCCGAAAAAAGCGGCGATGTCGGGCTGAACATTTTACGCGCATTTTGCGAGATATAGAGGCAACCTATGATACTATTACCAGCAGTTGACGTCGTCGGCGGCAAGGCGGTTCGCCTGACGCGCGGCGATTACGACCAGATGACCGTCTACAGCGACGCACCGTGGCTCGTCGCCCGCTCATTCCATGACGCGGGCGCGCGTTGGATGCACGTCGTCGACCTGGAGGGTGCGCGCGACGGCACGACGGAAAACTTCGATACCATTAAGCGCCTCATCGTCGACGGCGGGTTGAAGACGGAAGTCGGCGGCGGCATCCGCTCGCAGCACGTTATTGAACAATACCTCGACGCGGGCGCGGCGCGCGTGATCCTCGGCACGGCCGCCATCACGCAGCCCGGCTTTGTCGGCGACATGGTCACGCGGTTCGGCGGCGATAAAATCGCCGTCGGCGTCGATGTGAAAAACGGCTTCGTCGCCATCAAGGGCTGGACGGAGGTCACCGAGATGCAGTGCCTAGACTTCTGCCAGCAGATGGCGGCCGCGGGCGTTAAAACCATCATCTGCACCGATATTTCAAAAGACGGCGTGCTCGGCGGCACCAATCAGGAACTGTATGCGGTGCTGACAAAATCCGTCGATGCGGCCATCATCGCCTCTGGCGGTGTTTCGTCTGTGGCAGACATCACGGCGCTCAGCGCGGGTGGACTCGGCGGCGCAATTCTCGGCAAGGCGCTGTACGAAAAGCGGCTCGACCTCAAAGAGGCGCTCAAAGCCGCGGGCTCGCAGGAGGACGTACAATGATCACCAAACGCATCATCCCGTGCCTTGACGTACGCGACGGGCGCGTCGTCAAGGGCGTGAATTTTCTCGGCGTGAGCGACGTGTCGTCGCCCGTCGAACTCGGTAAGTTTTACAGCGATTCCGGCGCCGACGAGCTGGTGTTTTACGACATCACCGCCTCCTTTGAGGAGCGGGCACTCTTTACGGAGATTCTCCGCGAGGTCGCCAGCTGCATTTTTATCCCGCTGACGGTCGGCGGCGGCATCAACACGGTGGACGACTTTGACCGGGTGCTCAAATGCGGCGCGGACAAGGTCAGCGTCAATTCCGGCGCGATCCGGAATCCCCAGTTGATCGAAGACGCGGCCAAGCGCTACGGTGACCAGTGCGTCGTGCTCTCTGTTGACGTCAAGCGCGTCGACGGGCAGTTTCACGTGTTTGCCAAGGGCGGGCGCGAGGACACAGGCATGGATGCCATCGAGTGGATGCGCCGCGGTGAAGCGCTCGGCGCGGGCGAACTCGTCGTCAACAGCATCGACACAGACGGCGTAAAAACCGGCTTCGACATCGAGATGCTCGCGGCTGTTTGCGAAGCCGTGTCGATTCCCGTTATCGCTTCCGGCGGCGCCGGCGGCGTCGACGATTTCGTCACGCTGTTCAAGACGCTGCCGAAAGTAGACGCCGGTCTCGCCGCGTCGATCTTCCACTTCGGCGAAGTTAAAATCCCGGACCTCAAACACACGCTGGCAGACGCCGGCATTACCATGCGGATTTAAGAGAAGTCAACCGGAACGACATTTTTTGGTTTAGGAGTACACAATGATCGATATTGAATCGCTGAAGTTTGATGAAAAGGGTCTCATCCCGGCCGTTGTGATCGATGCGGGCACGAAAGACGTGCTGATGGTCGCGTATATGAACCGCGAAAGCCTCGAGATCAGCATGCGCGAGAAGCGCACCTGCTTTTGGTCGCGCTCGCGAGGGGAGCTGTGGCGCAAGGGCGACACGTCCGGCGCGGTGCAGCATATCAAGCGCATCAAAGCCGACTGCGACCGCGATACGCTGCTTGTCACCGTCGACAAAGATGGTCCGGCCTGCCATCTCGGCAATGAAACCTGCTTTGAAGATGACCTTTTCGTCGCCGACGACGCGGCGCCGTCGTTCTCGATGGACGATCTGATGGCGCTCATTGAGGGGCGCAAAACGAATCCCCAGGAGGGCTCGTACACGACGTACCTGTTCGACAAGGGGCTTGACAAGATTCTGAAAAAAGTCGGCGAGGAATGCACGGAAGTCATCATCGCCGCGAAGGATAACGATAAAAAGGAAACCATCTATGAGCTCAGTGATCTCGTCTACCATGCGATGGTGCTGATGATTGAGCAGGGCATCACGCTGGACGAAGTGAAAAGCGAGCTTGCGTCCCGGCATGTGGTGGATAAGAAAACAAAACAGGAGAAGTCGACGTCATGAGGCTGTTGTCAAACTTCCACGCCCACTCAACGTATTGCGACGGCGTGCTCTCGTGCGAGGAGATGGTTCAGGCCGCGGCCGATAAAGGGCTTGAGGCGTTCGGCCTGTCCGGGCACGCGTATATGGGCTTTCAGACCGACTGGTGCATGACGCCCGAGGGGACGGCGGACTACGTCGTTGAGACGGCGCGGCTGAAGCTGGAGTACGGTGACCGGATGACGCTGTTTACCGGCGTCGAGCTGGATTATTACGCCGACTGGCCGGTCGACGAGTTCGACTATGTCATCGGCTCGGTACATTACATCCAAAAAGACGGGCAGCTGCTGCTTGTTGACGAGAGCGAAGAAGACCAGCGCGCCCAAGTCGAGAGGTATTTCGGCGGTGACTATTACGCGTATGCGCGTGATTACTACCACACAATCGCCGAGATTGTGCCAAAAACGCGGCCGGACTTTATCGGCCATTTTGATTTGATCGCCAAATTCAACGAAAGCGGCAAACTCTTCAACGAAACCGATCCGCGCTACACCGCGCCTGCGCTCGAGGCGCTTGACGCGATTACCGAAACGCACAAGCTTTTTGAGATCAACACCGGCGCAATGTACCGTGTCGGGCGCGAGGTGCCGTATCCGTCGCCGTTTTTACTTAAAGAGCTTCACAAACGCGGCGGCGAGATCATTTTATCCAGTGACAGCCACGACAGCGCATCGATCTGCTACAAATTCGACGAGGCGGCAGCGCTGGCGAAAAGCTGCGGCTTCAAGTGGGCGAAAACGCTCACGCCGGACGGTTTTGTCGACTATAAGCTTTGAGCGGCCGATAGGACACCTGTGCCGCACCGATATAAACAACGACAATACGTAAATAGGATGCCGGAGTCTGAGTGATTCCGGCATCTTTGGCTTCTTGCGAGGAATAATGTTTTTATATTGTGCAAAGATTGTTAAATATTTATCAAATAAAGCTTTGACAATGCGGTGTGTGTGCGATAACATTTTATGCAGTACTATACCGGTGCCGCGATCGACCGGCATCGTGGTTTGACTAAGAAGGGGATTCGTATGAAAAAAGCACTTTCAATTTTATGGATATTAATTCTCGCACTGGCGCTCGTCGCCTGTTCGAGCGGGACAACGGCGTCGCCGTCGCCGAGCGACGAAGCAACGCCGAGTGCGTCGACATCACCGTCTGATGAGCCGACGCCATCGGACGAGCCGTCGCCGACGGAGAAGCTCAGCGTCAGCGCTGGCTTTCTTAAAGGTCCGACGGGCATCGGCGCGTCGTATTTGATGGAGCAGGCGGACGCAGGCAACACCCTGCTCGACTACACGTTCACGGTCGAGTCCGATCCGTCGATTGTGACGAGCTCGATCATTTCCGGCGACTTGGACATCGCCGCCGTGCCGACGAACGTCGCCTCGGTACTGTATAACAAGACGGAAGGGGCCGTGAAGATCGTCGCGGTCAACACGCTCAGTGTGCTGTACATTCTTGAAAACGGTAATAGCGTCCAATCTGTTGCGGATTTGGCCGGCAAAACGATTTACGCGATGGGGCAGGCGGCCAACCCCGAGTACGTCCTCAATTATATCCTGCGCCAGAACGGCCTGGAGCCCGGTGAAGACGTGACGGTAGAGTACATGGACGCAGGGGAGCTGGCCACCAAAATGACGGCCGGTGATATTGATATCGCCATGCTGCCGGTGCCGATGTCGACGACGGTGCTCGTTAAAAACGCGGATGTGCGCGTCGCGCTTGATATTGGCGACGAGTGGGAAGCCGTGACGGGCGGTAACACGCTTGCGCAGGGCTGTATCGTCGTGCGCGCGGACATCGATAATGTCGACGAAGTCGTCGCCGACTTTTTGGCCGATTACGAAACGTCCATGGCCTTCATGATGGACGAAGCGACTATCGATGAAGCGGCCGCGCTGGCCGCGCAGTACGAAATCGTACCGTCCGAGGCGATCGCCAAGGCGGCGCTCCCCGATAGCGGCTTGATATTTATTGCCGGTGCTGATAACATTAAAAACAGCATTTCCGGCTATTTCGACGTGCTATTCACCGCCGATCCGAAATCTTTAGGGGGAGCGATCCCGGATGACGCGTTCTACTTCGACAGTTAATAAAACAGTCAAAGCCATTGGCGTCCTGCTGTTCTGGGCGCTCGTCTGGCAGCTGGCGGCGCTTGGCGTGGGGCAGGAACTGATCCTGCCCTCGCCGATCAGCGTCGCGCGGACGCTGATGGAGCTTGGTGCGACCGCCCCGTTTTGGATGACGGCCGGGCGGTCGCTTTTAAACATTTTTATCGGCTTTACGATCGGCGTTTGTGCCGGAACGCTGCTGGCGTTTATGACGGCGTTCATTCCAGTGCTCGATGCGCTGTTGTCACCGGCTGTTCGCGTTGTCCGCGCAACACCGGTGGTGTCGTTCATCATCCTCGCGCTCATCTGGCTCGGCAAAGCGCGTGTACCGGCGTTTGCCTCGGCGCTGATGGTGACGCCCGTCATCTGGCAGGCGTCGTATGCGGCACTGCGCGATACGGATAAAAAGCTACTTGAGATGGCACACGTCTATCACTTCAGCGCAGGTAAGACGCTGCGGCTGGTGTACATCCCGTCTATGCGCACAGCGTGGAGCGCCGCGTGCGCGACGGCCATGGGTCTTGGCTGGAAGTCCGGTATTGCCGCCGAGGTCATTTGTCAGGCGCGCCTGACGATCGGCAATGAGCTGTACAGTGCGAAAATTTACCTTGAGACGTCGGCGCTGTTCGCGTGGACGGCGGTCGTCATCTGTCTGAGCCTGATTTTAGAAAATGTGCTTGCGCGCTTATTTTTTAAAAAGCGGGGGAGGGCCGGGGTATGATCCACATCGACGGCCTGCGCTTTGACTACGACGGAACGCGCGTGATTGATGATTTGACGGCGACGCTGGGACGGCGCACGTGTGTGACCGGTCCGTCCGGCGTTGGGAAAACGACGCTGCTGCGGCTGCTCGCGGGGCTGGAAAAGCCGTCCGCCGGGACGATCACCGGTGTGCCGGCGCGTGTAGCGGTTTTATTTCAGGAGGATCGGCTGTTGTCATGGTGCTCGGCACGCCAAAACGTCGCGGCGGTACTGCCGCCAACGCGCGGCGGCGAAGCGGACGAGTGGCTGCGTCAAGTCGAGCTCGGCGAGCAGATGGACAGCCTGCCCGACAAATTGTCCGGCGGGCAAAAGCGCCGCGTCGCGCTGGCGCGCGCGCTCGCGTTCGGCGGCGGGCTGCTGATCCTCGACGAGCCGTTTAAGGGGCTTGATCCGGCGCTGACCGAGCGCATGGCGGCGCTCATAACCGCGCAGGACACGGCGATTGTCGCGTCGGTGCACGCCGCTGACGAGATCATGCTGCTGGGCGGCGAGATTATAAAATTAGCATAAAAGCGCGCCCCGTTTTACGGGGCGCGCTTTTTTGTTTATAATGATTCATAAAGCAGTCAAAAATAAAATTTGGAGGCGGCGATGAGCAATCGATTCGAGGGATGGTATTTTAAGCAGCACAGCGGACAAAATATGATAGCGTTTATTCCGGCAATGCATGTGACGGACGGACATCGTTCCGGCTCCCTGCAGGTCGTTATGCCGGAGCGGGCGTATTATATCGACCTGCCGGACGGCGCCGTCACGATCGACCGGCGATCGTTTACCATCCGTGCCGGCGCAAGCACGTTTTCACCAAGCGGCGCCATGCTCGATATTGAGGCCGACGGCATCCGCGTCACCGGCCGGCTGACATACACAGGCTGGACACCGCCGAACGGCGACATCATGGGCCCGTATCGATTTGTGCCGAACATGGAGTGCCGCCACAGTGTCTTCAGCATGGCGCATATGGTCGAGGGGCAGCTGACCGTCAACGGGCAAACGCTTGATTTTAGCGGCGGCAGGGGCTATACAGAGGGCGACCGCGGGCGCGTGTTCCCGCGCCGATACGTCTGGACGCAGGCCGACTGGGCAAACGGCGGCACGTCGTCAGTGATGCTCTCGGCTGCCGAGGTACACCCGTTTGGACGACGGTTCGTCGGTATCGTCGGATTCGTCTGGCACGAAGGGCGCGAGCTGCGCCTGGCGACGTATCGCGGCGCGAAGCTGGACAGCTTGTCGGCCGACGCCGTTTCGATCCGGCAGGGCGCGTACACGCTGACGGCGCAGCTGCTCGACGGCGCGACGCGTGAGCTGCGCGCGCCGACATCCGGCGGCATGATTCGTCTGATCAAGGAGCGGCTGCGATGCCGCACGCGGTACATCTTGACTGAAAACGGCCGCGTCATTTTCGACGTCACATCCGACGCGGCAAGCTTTGAGTCGGAGGTTTAAACGATAAGTGGAGTGATGCCATGTTCCCGGAGCAGATATATTACGAACCGGCGGCGCTCGAGTATCCGCTGGGCAAAAAGCTGAGGGAAAAGTATGCGGATAAAACGTGGATCGCCGTTGCAAGCCACAACAATATCCCCGAATTGCGCAGCCTGCCCAACGCAGCGTTTCCGACGCTTAAGCGGTATTTAATCGTCGGTGTGCGCAAAACGCACCGGTATGTGGAAAACCACAAGGTGTCCGACTGGCTCGTACCGTTTTCGTCCTCAGGCTGTACGGCGATGTGCCTGTACTGCTATCTCGTATGCAACTATAATAAATGCGCGTATCTGCGCGTTTTCACAAATGTGGAGCAGATGCTGCGCCGATTGATCGACAAATCGCTCGCCGCTGAGCGCGCCGAGACGTTTGAAATCGGCAGCAACAGTGATCTCGTGCTGGAAAATACGATCACCGGCAATCTGCCGTGGGTGATTGAGCAGTTCGCGCGCGAGGGGCGCGGCGCGATCACGTTCCCGACGAAATTTGACATGGTTGAGCCACTGCTCGGGCTCGACCACCGCGGCAAAACGATCTTCCGTATGAGTGTCAACCCGGACGAGATCGTCAGGCGCGTAGAGCTTGGCACGTCGCCGCTCGTAAAGCGTGTCGAGGCGCTCAACCGGATGGCCGAGGCGGGGTACAGAGCCGGCCTCTTAATTGCGCCCGTTATCCTCGACGAGGGCTGGCAGACGCAGTACAGCGAGCTGATCGACACGCTCGCCGACACGCTCAGTCCGATAGTCAAAAAATCGGCGTTCATCGAGATTATCTTTATGACGTACAGCTTTGTGCAAAACGCGATCAACACCGACGCGCTCCCGGCGGCGCCCGCGCTGTACGACCGCGCACGCATGACCGGCCGCGGACGCGGCAAATACTGCTATAAAAATAAATACCGCGCTGAGGCTGAAGCGTTTTTCCGCGATAAGCTGGCCGATGCGCTGCCCGAAATGAAGATTTGGTATATCGCGTGACCGTGTGTCGCCGATAAAAAAAGCGCCCGGACAATTTTCCGGGCGCTTTTCGCGTTATTTTATTGACCCATCGTCGCCAACGCTTCAAGCAACGGGTCGACGACGGCGCCGGGCAGCACGCATATCTGGCGAGCGGCGTTGTCGGTCCGTGCATAGTAGCCCGTACCGTCTTCAAGTGCAGCGCCGATTTCAACGGTCCCCTCGGCTATTGCCGCGTCTTCAGTGTCCGTTTCGGTATAAGTATATCGGACAGTAAGCGCCGGCTGGATGAGGCCGGTTGCGTCGAGCGTGTCGTTGTCCGGTGCGTAGTAAGCACAAGACGAGAATTCGGCGCTCGTCAGCGCAGTCAGGACGCCGCCGACGTAGTCCGACGGCGATTTTTCCGCTTCACCGGGGAAGACGAAATCCTCGACAGGCGTCACAGAGGCATTAGTGCCGACGCCCCAGCCATCTTCAGTGCGTACCAGGATAAGCGTCCGAGCTTCAGGCATCAGCGTGTCTGAGCGCAGCGTGACCGACTGCAGGGCATCCTTGTCCGTCTTCGGCAGCGTGTCAAGCACGATGAGGTTCATCCGGTCAAAGTCCAGCGTCGTTGTAATCGACGTTGACACCGTGTATACCATAGACGGATCGTCCGTCATGGCGTAGATGTTCTCGCCAATCTGACCGCCGAGCTTCAGCGTGTACACGCCGCCCGTTTCTTCGGTGAGCGTGACGGTATACGCCGCTGGGTCAAGCCCGAACTCATCAAGATTGTCCGGCGTATCAAACGCGCGGACAGCCGACGTGGCGGTGAACGCCGTGATCATCTTGCTGATCGCGTCTTGGTCGAGCGGGAACGCCGGATCATCTGTAACGCGCCAGACGTCATTCTCGAGGGTGAACGACAGGGTCGTCTCCCCGTCGGTGTAGCTTAGGGAGGCCGCCGCGCCGATATCGGACGCGAACAGCTCCGGCGCTGCCGACACGGACGGATCGTCATCGCCGCCCAGTGTCGTCACCGCGATATACGCCCCGGCAAGCACGGCGAGAACGACGGTGAGTATAATCAGGGTTTTGGCGTTTTTACTCATCAGCGGCGCCTCCGCCTGGCCCAGTGGACAACACCGCCGACCAGAATACCCAGCGGGATGATACCGGCGAACAGCGCGCCCCAAAACAGAGGCGAGCTAATAACGATGGAGTTTACGTTCAGGCTTTTTGCAGGAATATTCAGATTCTGTATGCCGTCAAAATTTAAAGCGAGCGCATTGAGAAAGATGTCGGTGTTGGATAAGCTCGTCAGCTCGGCCGTCTCGTCGCTGACGAGATCGACGGCGGTGATGACCGTCAGGCGCGACGTGATGTTGTCCTTGTCCTCAAACGTCTCGACGGCGGTTGCACCGAGTACGTACTGCCCGGGAACGGCAGTCTGTTCGTCGAGCACCAGTAGGCCGTCTTCCGACGTTGTCATGAACGGCGTTACTTCAGCGCCGCGCCGCTCAGGCGTCGTGATGAGCATGCCGCGGGCATAGCGCAGGATGGCGTCGGACGTAATGGACGCCGTTACCTCGTTCGTGGGCGACAGGACCGGGTAGATACAGAAGTATCCGTACTGGTTGGCAAACATTTCGTAATACCGGGTGTTGTCGCCGATATAGCCGTTTTGCATTTCAAGGCCGTAAACGGCCAGCAACGCGTTAAAGTTCGTCAGCGTCGACTCGCCGAGTAAAATCATGACGTTACCGCCTGTGCGCAGATACGTCTTGAGCAGGTCAAGCTCCTCGTCAGCCAGATCAGACGACGGGCTGTTGCATATCAGCAGCTCGCAGTCGCCCGGGATGCTGCCGTCGATCAGAAGGTTCAGCTCTTGCGTTTCAATATTGGCCTTGTCGATGAGCGCCGTGGCGCTTGTGCCGAAGGCTTGCTCGCCGTGGCCGCCCATCAGGTACAGCTTATGCGTCTCGGTGGTGGTGACAAAGTTCACGGCGCTTGTGAGCTGCCCCTCAACGTCCAGCGCGACGGGCATGTACTGCTGACGATAGTAATAAGACTCCGCGTCGTAGAGGATCAGGCCCTCTTCAACACCGTCGATGCCGGCCATGTTGATCAGGCTCGTTTTATCCGTCGCCTCACAGCGGACGGCGACCTGATTGGGCTGTGCGCCGTAGGCTTCCAGCGTCGCGGGATTGAGTACAGGGTCGACGACGCGCAGCGACAGGTGCGGCGACAGCGCCGCATAACGTTCGATGAGCTTGAGCATCGTCTCGTCGATGGCCTCCTTTTGCGCGAAAACGACGATTTCAACGTCTTTGCCGAGTGTTTGCAGGTAGTCGACCGACTGGTTGGTGATCGTGTACAGATCCTTGCCGGTGATGTCAAACTCCGTTGCGCCGGACGGCAGCGTGCCGACCAGCAGGTTGAACGCAATCACGATGGCCAGTACAAACGCGGAGACGGCGGCAGTGTAAAGGCCGCGCCGCGTCCGGCGATGCATCGGCTTTTTAGCCGGCGCATCCGGTGCCGCGGATGGCTTGTTATTTTTATTCTTGTCGTTCATATCGGCACCTCCCTAGCTCCAGCGCCGTTTTTGCACGGACTGGATCGTTAAGAAAACGAACAGTGCGGCAAACGACAGTAATAGAATAATTCCTTTAAGGTCAAAGACCAAATAGCTCGTGAAGTTACCAATCACGTCTCTGACGGAAAAAACAGATAGAATCTTGGTAATCAAACCGCCGAACAGGGCGCTGTCAGCGGCGAATACGGCAATGATGCCGCCGCCTGCGGCCACGCCGGTAATCGCCGTGGCAACAGTGCTGCGTGTGAGGTTATATAAGATTACCAGTACGGCGGCGACGATCAATAAAAGGCCGACCAAAGAGGCGATCGGGGTCTCAGGGATGAGCAGGACAAGATCCTGCCATATGAATAGCAGCAGCAGAACGCCCATGGAAGCGATGGCGGCAATGATCTGACTGTCTGTAAGCGACGAGATGAACATGCCGATTGCGACATATAAGGCGCCCAGGCACAAAAATGCAAAGATCGCCGAATAATCAATCAGAAGAGAGCCGCCGCCGGCGCTTGCCCAGGCAATGAAAAGCGGGCACAGGCCGGATATAATCAGCGGAATCGCATAGACGAGCAGCATCGCAAAAAATTTACCGGTAATCACAGACGTAACGCTGACGGGATAGGTGAAAATCATTTGATCGGTCTTTTGCCGGCGCTCTTCCGCCAGTGATTTCATGGTAAGAATCGGCACCATGAACATCAATACGATCAATAAAATCCAGCTTGACAGCGCGCCGGCAAAGTAGGGGTAGCCCGGTAATAGATTCGTAGCAAAAAAAAGAATACCGAGAAAAAGCTGGACGATCACCACATAAACGTAGCCGATCATTGAATGGAAATGTGCGCGGAGCTCGCGCTTGAATACGGCTGTCATTGGTCGTCGCCCCCTTCTTCAGTTGATGGATCGACCGGCTGCGGCAGGCTCGCGCCGTCGGCGGCGTCACCCGTGAGCTGCAGGAAGATCATTTCCAGCGATACGCCCGACGGACGCATCATCAGGATCGGACGGTTCGCCGCGGCGCACACCTTGAAAATCGCCTCGCGCACGTCGCGGCTGCCTTTCGGCTCGACGGAGACGGCGACCTCACCCGGCGTTGCGGACATTTCCGCTTTAACCGACGCGACGCCGTCAACATCCTGCAGCATCTTTTCAACGCTTTTTACGTCGCTAGAGCGGATAAGCAGTTCCGTCACGTTAGAGCGCAGCTGCTTCTCAAGGTCCTTGGGTGTACCGGCGGCGAGCAGCTTGCCGTGATGGATGATCATTACGTGGTCGCAGATCTCCTGCACCTCAGACAAAATGTGCGAGCTGAGGAGGATCGTGTGTTCCTTGCCAAGGCTGCGGATCAGCTCGCGGATCTCCCGGATCTGCTTTGGGTCCAGCCCCACGGTCGGCTCGTCGAGAATAAGGATTTCCGGCATCCCGAGGATGGCCTGAGCCAGTCCGACGCGCTGCTGATAGCCCTTTGACAAGTTGCGGATCAGGCGATCCTGCACGTCTTCAAGCTTTGTCAGTGCGACGACGTCATCAACGCTGTCGTCAATTTCGTCAAGGCCAAGGCCCTTGAGCTCGGCGGCAAACGTCAGATATTCGCGCGGCGTCATGTCCGTATAAAGCGGCGGATGCTCCGGCAGATAGCCGATCGCGCGCTTGGTCGCTAGCGGCTCGTCGAGAATATTGCGGCCGTTGATGATGACCTCGCCCGCTGTCGGACCGATGTATCCGGTCATGATGTTCATTGTGGTAGTTTTACCGGCGCCGTTTGGGCCGAGAAAACCGTAAATTTGTCCTTTTTCAACCTTGAAGCTTAGGTGGTCTACCGCGGTATGGCCGCCATAGCGCTTGACAAGATCACGTACCTCTATCAAGTGCCGTTCCCCCTTTGTCTCATAATGTACAGATGCTAAACGCCCGCCGCCTCAGGCAAGCGGGCGCGCTATTGAAACTTTATCGCGCTGATGTGCCGAAAGGGTTAAAAATTTATGAACACTTCTTAAATTTTCGGTTGACGTTACACGTCGATACCAAAACGGCGGCAGCCGTTTTCGCGTGTAAGTTCGGCGACGGCCTCAAACGGGATGCCGAGCAGCTCGGCCATCTTTTCGGCAGTATATTTCAGGTACAGCGAGCTGTTGCGGCGGCCGCGCATCGGCACCGGCGCAAGATACGGACAGTCTGTTTCGATCATCAGCCGGTCCCGCGGCAGATTCTCGATGACCTCATGTGACCGGCGCGCGTTCTTAAATGTTATAACACCGGAAAACGAGAAGTACCAGCCCTTGTCTACAAGCGGCTTAGCCGTTTCCCAGCTGCCGGAATAGCTATGGAATACGCCGTTGACGCGCGGCACCTCGGCCAGCACGTCCAGCGTGTCGCGGGTGGCCTCGCGTTCATGGATCACGACCGGCAGACCGACATGCTCGGCCAGCTCAAGCTGCTCGCGGAAACGCGCGCGCTGCACGTCACGCGGGGAGTGGTCGTAATGGTAGTCCAGCCCGATTTCGCCAATGGCAACGGCCTTTGGGTGCGCCGCCATCGCGCTTAAACGCGCCAGCGAATTGTCATCCAGCTCCTTGGCGTCGTGCGGATGCACGCCGACAGCGGCATAGATGAACGGGTGCTTATCGGCCAGCGCAAGGCTCGTCATAGATGTGGCGAGTGTACTGCCGGCATTGAGGATGAGTGAAACGCCGGACGCCTGCATCTGGGACAAGACCGCGTCCCGGTCGTCGTCGAAGCGTGAATCGTCGTAATGTGCGTGGGTGTCAAAGAGCATGAAATGGTGCCTCCTGTGCCAATTTTCTAAAAAATACTTGCAAGCCACGTGATTTTATGGTAGCATTCAGTTTGCGACATTACCGGCCAACGCCGTTATCGTTAGAAAGGACGAACCATATGGAAACGGTTATTACAATCATCCAGCTGATATCCTGCGTTATTTTAATCGCCGTAGTGCTTTTGCAGTCCGGCAAGACAGCCGGTATCTCCGGCGTTCTTGGCGGCGGCTCGGACACATATCTGGCGAAGAACAAAGCCAAATCAATCGATTCGAAGCTTGCGCGCGCCACAAAGTGGGTCGCGATCGTCTTCGCTGTACTCACACTGCTGTTGAGTATCATCTAATTAATCTGTCTACCTGATAAAAAGCTGCCGCGACTGCGGCAGCTTTTTTTATGGTTTAGATGAGGATTTCGCCGACGACATCGCCCAGAAGAGACGCTGCGTTAAACTCGTCGTAATCGAGATGGACGGCTGTGGCGTGGTCCGGCCCGACACGGGCGACAACTTCGTCGAAAATCAGCGCGCGCTCGCCGCCGACCTTGATCTTAACGATCTGCTGATCCTTGATGCCGAATTTCTCGGCGTCTGCCGGCGTCAGGTGCAGGTGGCGCTTGGCGATGATGACGCCGTGGTCAATATCGGTTTCGCCCTTTGGTCCGATCAGCTTGCAGCCGGGCGTTTCGCTAATGTGACCGCTCTCGCGCACGGGGCTGTCGAAGCCGAGTGAGCGCGCGTCGGTTAGCGACAGCTCAACCTGATTATACTTACGGCACGGGCCGATGATCGTGAGGACGGCCTGACCCTTGGGGCCGACGACGGTGACTCTTTGTTCAGATGCGTATTGCCCTGGTTGGCTTAACCATTTTTTCGGTACGAGCTCAAAGCCTTTACCGTATAAAATGTCTAGCGTGTCACGCGTGACGTGACAATGACGACCAGAGCCTTCAACTATAACTTTTCTTTCAATCATATTCAACATTACCTCGGTTCAAATGCAATCTTTCCACCGGTTTACTTTACCACTATCAAATAAAAAGTGCAAGCCAGCAGGGTAAGGTTATTTACAAATTATTCGCCAGGCGCTATACTATACTGACTGTAATATGGCTGTGCGGAAAGGGGAGAGCGCGGATGAAAACGGTGTTTTCGCAAATGCTGAGTCAGTTGCGGCATGAAAACGGCCAGAGCCAAAAGAAGGCGGCCGACGCACTCGGCGTTTCACAAGCGCTGCTCTCACATTACGAAAACGGCGTGCGCGAACCGCGGCTTGAATTTATCCTGCGCGCGTGCGATTATTACAACGTTTCCACCGACTACATGCTCGGCCGGACGTGCGAGAAAAACACCGATGGAAAAGTCGCGGTACCTGTTTCTGATGCCGATGAGCGCCGCTGTATCGACGCGGCTATGCTTGTTTTGACAATCCTGCATGATTTGCAGGACGCGCGGCTCAGTACGGCCGTTATGCAGTACCTTGGACACAGCTTGTGCGCCGTGCTCCGCTCGCTGCGGATGCCGGCAAAGACATATGAGCCGCTTTTAGACGCGGCACTGAAAACGGCCGAAGCGCAGCTTGCGCGGAACGCAAACCATATGAAAGAGGACCCGGCGGCCGCGACAAAAATATCCGAACAAGTACTGAAGGAGAAATATCCCGAGCAGTACGAGGCCATGTGTGAACTTGACGAAATAGTGAATAAATCTGTTGCCAACATACACGCGCTGTATGACTTAAACCGCGATTGAGGTGCCCTAAACGTGATTGAACAGGATAAAATCCGCAACTTTTGTATTATTGCCCATATTGACCACGGCAAGTCGACGCTGGCCGACCGCTTACTCGAGCGGTGCGGCGCCGTTGAAAGCCGAGATATGGAAAGCCAGCTGCTTGACAATATGGATCTCGAACGTGAGCGCGGCATCACGATCAAGGCGCGCGCCATCGGCATGGCGTATACGGCAGCCGACGGCGTGACGTATACGCTCAACCTGATCGACACGCCCGGACACGTCGACTTCAACTACGAAGTCTCGCGCTCGCTGGCGGCCTGTGAGGGTGCGGTCCTCGTCGTTGACGCGGCGCAGGGCATCGAAGCGCAGACGCTTGCAAATACCTATCTCGCGCTCGACCACGATTTGGAGATTTTGCCCGTCATCAATAAGATCGATCTGCCCGCCGCTGACCCCGAGCGCGTGAAGGCCGAGATTGAAGATGTCATCGGTCTGCCGGCGGAGGACGCGCCGGAGATTTCCGCCAAGCTCGGTGTCGGGATCGACGCGGTGCTGGAAAACATCGTTGCCGGTATCCCCGCGCCGACGGGCGACGCGTCAAAACCGTTACGCGCGCTCATTTTTGACAGCCAGTACGACGCATACCGCGGCGTCATCGTCTTGCTGCGCGTCATGGACGGCGAGCTCCGCCGCGACATGGCTGTGAAGATGATGGCGACGAAGGCGGAATACCGCGTCGTCGAGATCGGACATCTGCGCCCGTTCGGTATGGAGCCGTGTGACGTTTTAAGCGCCGGCGACGTCGGGTACATGACGGCGAGCATTAAAAATGTTGCCAAAACGCAGGTCGGCGATACGGTCACGGGCGTCGCAAATCCAACCGACGCGCCGCTGCCCGGATACAAGCCGGTGCAGCCGATGGTCTTCTCCGGTGTCTATACGATTGACGGCGCGAAATACCCCGACCTGCGTGACGCGCTGGAAAAGCTCAAGCTCAACGACGCCGCACTGACCTTTGAGCCGGAGTCTTCCGTCGCACTGGGCTTTGGGTTCCGCTGCGGCTTTCTGGGGCTGCTGCATATGGAGATCATCCAGGAACGGCTGGAGCGCGAGTATAATCTCGACCTCATCACCACCGCGCCGAGCGTTATCTACCGCGTCACGAAGACAGACGGTTCGGAGCTTATGGTGGATAATCCGCTCAACTATCCCGACCCGGTGCACATCGAGCTCGCGGAGGAGCCGTTCGTCAAGGCGTCGATCATCACGCCGCCGGAGTACGTGGGTAATATCATGGAACTGTGTCAGGACAGGCGCGGGGAATATAAGGAGCTGAGCTATCTCGACGCGTCGCGCGTGGAGTTGCGCTATGATATGCCGCTCAACGAGATCATCTACGACTTTTTTGACGCGCTCAAATCCCGCTCACGCGGCTACGCGTCGCTCGACTACGAGTTGCAGGGATACCGTCCGTCGCAGCTCGTCAAGCTGGATATTATGCTCAACGGCGAGGTTATTGACGCGCTGTCGTTCATCGTGCATAAAGATAAAGCTTACGCGCGCGGCCGGCGCATCGCCGAAAAGCTCAAGGACAACATCCCGCGCCAGCTCTTTGAGGTGCCGGTGCAGGCCGCCGTCGGCGGCAAGATCATCGCCCGCGAGACGATACGCGCCATGCGTAAGGACGTTTTGGCTAAATGCTACGGCGGCGACATCACGCGTAAAAAGAAGCTGCTCGAAAAGCAAAAAGAAGGCAAAAAGCGCATGCGCAACCTCGGCAGTGTCGAAGTGCCGCAGGAAGCGTTCATGGCGGTCTTGAAGCTCGACGAATAACAAACAACCACAAAACCGGCGGGAGAGTTTCTCCCGCCGGTTTTGTGGTTGGGTTAATAAGTGGTAGTTATAGTATACCAGTGTTCATCTATTTTATTAATGTTAAGTGTGTCGCATCGGCACAAGCCAAAATAATTATTATCTACTGTTGGGGCATCGCAACCCGAAGAGTACAAAATATTACTGCTTTTATGGAACCCTTTGTATATTGTGAAAAGAGCATTTATTGATTGTTCGTCTTGAAAAAAATAAACCTTTCCGGTATGTGATGTAAGTCTATACGGCACAATGTATTTATCGATACCTATTTGTGACAATGCACCTTCTTCATATAGTTGAATTGTCTCGTTCAAATGATTCTTCTCAATTGCAAAATATAGCTGATGGTAGGTTTCTGTAAACGGAAGATATGTGAAAAATAAAACAGTTAATGTGATAGTGGTACAATGGGCTATAGCAAACAGCTTAATTATTTTAATATTTACGGCGATGTGGATAAGAACGATAATTGCGGTTATGGCATAAATAAATAGAACAAAATATATGAATAAGCCCATTGCTACTTTTGCGCCAGGGCTATTGAAATATATAAGAGCATCGTATAAAAAAAGATCGAATAAGAGAAGAAGGACACTGGCGATTGATATAACGAGAAACGCAATGAAGCCTTTTTTATGAATCATTTTAGCACCCCCATCCTCCGAAACGGGCATAAGCACGCAGGCTATGCCCGTTTCGCCATCTCGTTACTTTTAAGCGGCTTTTGATTGACTGCGAAAATGAACAGCCAGCGCCAAGATGTTCAGTAATGCGGTCACGGCAATAAGCAGTGCGCCGACGAGTACGACTGCGCCGGACGTATCCATCAGCGCCGACCAGTCCTGAGTCGTGACGCGATGCTGAATGCCGGCAAGCTGCAGACACAGCGCGATGCCGCAGGCGACGGCGCTCGACAGCCCAAACAGCGCAGCCCGATGCTTCCGTCCGGCGCCAATTGTCGCCAGCGCAATGATCGGCAGCAGCAGTGCGGCGATGCCGAAAATGAGACTGCCGAGATTAATCCAGATGACCATAAGCGTTAAACCTCCAGTTCCTCAAAATCTATTAATATGCCGTGCCGTATTCGTCCGTCCATTGCTGGATTAAAATACGAGCTTGGCGTTTCTGGAAAGTGTCTTTATACGTCCACTGGGCGTCATTGGCGTATTGCTCCTGGCTGGCCAGATAATTAGCGATGTCGATACGTGGCGCGTCCTCACTGGCTGCTTCGTATACCCGGATCGCGCTGGCGACGCCTGCCGCACCAGCTTCGTAGAGGGGTGCGGTATCGTAGGTTTCGAGCGTACCGGCGAGGAAGCGGTCCGCGTTGTACCGCGCGACGATGCCGTCCGCATTTGAAAGGCACAGCGCCGTAAACAGCACCGCGCCGGTTATCAGCGCACCGCGAACGATTGAAAACTTCAGTTTCTGCAAAACAATTACCGCGATACAGATGACGGCGAGTAAAATCATGAATACGCACGGCAGAATACGCAGTATCGTCAGTCCGAACTGATCAATATACAGCGCCATTTTACTAAAAGCCGTCGCGATCAGCAGTAGCGTGATCAGCGCAAGCACGACGTTGAAGATCTTTAGAACAGGGCTGTTTTCACGCGGCTTTTTACCGAAGACATTGGCCGCGGCGAGAATGCCCAGATTCAGTGCCGATAGCCCGCACAGCTCAAAAAAGCCTTGACGCGCATACGCGGAATACGACAGCCAGCCTTCCGGGCGCACGCCGGAAAACGCGGAGAAGAAGTAGGGAACCTGAAAACCGATGAACAGCGTGTACAGCACACTGACCGTCGCTAAAACAATCAGCAGTGTCACCGGCGGCGAGACGCGCATAGACGAGACCGTCTCGCCGGCTTTGTCCGCAGTGAAGGTATCTGTCCCGCGGCGGACGGCCGCACCGGATACGAGCCCGAACAGGTATGCCGCTGTCGGGATGGCGAGCAGGCAGTATAAGAGAAATTCACCAATCTGGGCCCAGTCGATTCTAAACCAGTCAAGGACGCGCCCGACAAACTGACTGAAGCCGCCGCCGTCGGCGCGCATCAGCGTCGGCAAAACGATCAGCAGCGCGACGATTGCGAGCATAATGCCGACAACGATGGAAATTGCTTTACCGCGCTTCTCTTCGGCGCTCTTTAGGGTGCCGAGCGCACGGTACTGATTGGCGAAATTGCGAAAGGGGATTATGATCGTGGCGTTCAGCCCGTCAAGCAGCAGGAAGTTGCTCGATTTGCCGAGCAGCTGCAGCCCTGAGGCAGACAACACGGCGTAGACGGCGGCGCAGGCTAGGAACAGCGTCCGTACGCCGCTGAGCCCCGGCGCGTCCCAGATGGCAAAGCTCAGGCCGACGAGCGCTGTGATACCGAGCCAAAACCATGCTTCGCCGCGTGGTTTGACGCTTTTGACATGAAAATACGTAAGAACGGCAGAGATAAAAGCGCCGGTAAATACGGTAATGCCCCAGCCGCTCAGCGATGTAAGCACCCATCGGCAGAAGAAGTAGCCGAGGACAAACGTGATCAGCGCAAAGGCGGCGTCTTTCTTGTCTGGTGTAAATGGCGCAACCTTTGGCGCGGTGTGCTCGGGCGACTGATAATACGGCGTCGGCTGCCCGTCGTCCGGATTAAGGACGTTTTCGTTATTCATACTCATATAGAATCCTCCTGGTCGTCTTTAAACGCTAAAATATCGCCAGGCTGACAGTCGAGCGCGCGGCAGATGGTTTCCAGTGTCGAAAACCGGATGGCGCGCGCCTTGCCGGTTTTTAGAATCGACAGGTTGGCCTGCGTCAGCCCGATTTTCTCCGCCAGCTCGCCTGACGAGATTTTTCGCTTGGCCATCATGACATCCAAATTGACAATAATCGGCATGTCGGCCTCCTATATCGTGTGGTCGGCATCGTCCTGCAGGGCGACGGCGCGGGAGAATACGTTCTTGACGACGCGAACGACCAGACCCATAAACGCCGCCGCGACGGCGACCGTTGCCCACGGGACGTAATACGCCATCGACGTGGCGCTGATTGCAGCGCCGGCAAAGCAGCACCAGGAAATGTACCGCAGGCTGTTGACGTTCTTGTGCACAAATACAGCACCGCGGTCGATGCGCCGCAAAAGGCTGAACAGGTTTATAAGCAGCAGCAGCGCCGGAACGCAGCCGGCGTAGATCGTCAGCAGGAAATACGTGTTGGTGTTCGTCGTGTTGGGAAAATTCATGTAAGTGTTCACAAGCCACGGCGCCGCTACGGCGACCGCGACGAGAACAGCTAAAAAGACGAGCACACAAATTCGGCTGAGTAAAATTGATTTACCATCGTTCCACATAAAGGATGCCTCCCATTCTTTTATCGGCGTCATTATACCAGAGGGGTTATTGAAATGCAATAGAAATTTATCGAATATCAATAAATTATTATTAGTGTGCAATAAAACCCCGGGCGGTGACGAGACCATCCGGGGTTTATACAAAATAGTTGTATGACAAAGCGTACGTGCCGTTGACCACCGCGCCGGTCGAAGAAGGCAAGCTATTTCAGCTGGACGCGTAAATGCTCGACGGCGCGGCGTTCCAGCCGCGACACCTGCACCTGCGAGACTTTCAAAATACGCGCGGCCTGATCCTGTGTCATGCCGCGGTAAAAGCGCAGGCGAATGACCATCTGCTCGCGCTCCGGCAGCGTCGACACCGCCTCGCGCAGCGCGACCTGCTCGATGAGCGTTTCCTCCTGGCTCCAGTCGCCGAGCATGTTTTCGAGCGTAAAACCGTCCTCGCCCGTCTCGCGCTGCAGCGACTCCGGCGTGCCCGTCGCCGTTTCGGCTACGGCGATGTCCTCGATCGACACGCCCGTCTCGCCCGACAGCTCCGATAGCGTCGGCTCACGGCCGAGCCGCTGCTCGAGCGTGCTGCGCGCCATCCGGACCGCGTGCGCGCGCTCTTTAATGCTCCGGCTGACCTTGATGCTGCCGTCGTCACGCAAAAAGCGCCGGATCTCGCCGGCGATTTTTGGTACGGCATACGTGGAAAACTGCGTGCCGAAAGCGGGGTCATACCCCGTCACGGCCTTCAGAAAGCCGACGCAGCCGAGCTGATACAGGTCGTCTGGGTCGACGCCGCGCCCGAAATAGCGCCGCGCAATGCTCCAGATGAGGCCGGAGTTGAGCTGCACCATTTCCTCGGCGGCGTCCCGGTCGCCATTTTTTGCGGCCAGCAGACGGTCGAGTGCCTGTTCGTCCATTATTTCTGGCTCATCCGTATCGAAATGCGACGGCGCAGGACGACCGTCGTACCGCGCCCGGGTACCGAGCGCACGCGCAGCTTGTCCATGAAGCTTTCCATAATCGTAAAGCCCATGCCGCTGCGTTCGTCGCCGCCGGTTGTAAACATCGGCGCGCGGGCGCGGTCAATGTCGTCAATGCCGCGCCCCCAGTCCCGCACGGTAATCTCGATGGTATTGTCGTCAAAGATACGCGCGCGCAGGGTAATACGCCCGAGCGTGTCGGGGTAGGCGTGTACGATGGCGTTGGTGACCGCCTCACTGACGGCTGTTTTAATGTCGCCGAGCTCCTCCAGCGTCGGGTCGAGCTGGGCGGCAAAACACGCGATGGCGGTCCGCGCGAAATTTTCGTTGGCCGATCGGCTCAAAAACTCCAGTTTGACGGCGTTGACTTCGGTCATATGTATCTAGGCCTCCTTTGCCGGTGTGTTGATTTTAACGATCCGCTCGACGCCAGCCGCGTCGAGCACCCGCCGCGGCTGCTTTCCGACGTTGATAACACGCATGTTGCCGTCCGTCTGTTTCATGCGTCGGTATGTTTTTAAAACAACGGCAATGCCGCTTGAGTCCATGAACGTCAGGCGTTTCATGTCGAGCACTGTCTGGCGCGGCAGGTGCGCGTCGATTTTCTCCTCAATAAACGAAACGGTCTTTTTCGCCACGTGATGATCAAGTTCGCCGTCGAACAGCACATGCAAAACGCCGTCTTCAAAATGTGATCCAAGCCGCATAGATTGGCCTCCCTTGAAAACTGCCGCGCTACAAAGCGCAAACAGAAAAATACCCGTGTACAAGCTGTACACGGGTATTTTATCGGATGTGCTATGCGGTTTTTGTCGTTATGCGGTACGTGTGGATACGGATTAAAGACTTTTCAAACTCTCCGTCAGATTCTCGATGAGCGAGCGTAGCTTATCGGCGCGCTCCCGCTCGACATTGACGACGCTCTCGGGTGCTTTCGACACGAATTTCTCGTTGGCGAGCTTGGCGAGCGTCTTTTCGAGGTCGCCTTCGGACTTTTTAAGCTCTCTTTCAATCCGTTCGCGCTCTTTGGCGACGTCAACGAGCTCGCTGAGCGGCATATACAGCTTCGCATCGTTTGTAACGACGGTGACGAGACCCTCGGTGCTGGCCGGCGGATTCGTGTCGATCGTCAATGTGCCGGCGTAGGCGAGCTTTGACAGATACACGCGCCCGGCCTCAAACACGTCCGGATTGTCGGTGGCGATGCTCAGGTGCGGCTTCTTAGACGGCGGGACGTTCATCTCGGCGCGGCGCGCGCGTACAGCGCGTACGGCGTCCATAATCATCTCGAAATTCTGCTCGTCGTCAGGGAAGTTTAACGCGTCGGTATAGTCGGGGAAGTTGGCAATCATCAGCGCCTCGCCCTCGTGCGGCAGCGCCTGCCAGATCTCCTCCGTGATAAACGGCATGAACGGGTGCAGCAGCTTCAGCGTTTCAGTCAAGACAAAGAGGAGCACCTGCTGCGCGCCGGTCTTGGCGTCGTCGTCCTCGCCGTTAAGCCGCGGCTTCGTCAGCTCAATGTACCAGTCGCAGTAGCTGTCCCAGATGAAGTCGTAGATTTTACCGGCGGCGATGCCGAGCTCGTATTTATCGAGGTTTTCCGTCACCTCGCGGACAAGTGTGTTGAGCTTGCTGATGATCCACTTGTCCTCCAGCTCGAGTGTCTGCGGTAATTCATTTTTCTCGATCGTCAGGTTCATCATGACGAACCGGCTGGCGTTCCAGATTTTATTGGCGAAGTTGCGCATGGCCTCGCAGCGCTCGGGGTAGTAGCGCATGTCGTTACCGGGCGAGTTGCCGGTGATGATGTTGAAGCGCAGCGCGTCGGCGCCGTACGTCTCAATGACCTCGATCGGGTCAACGCCGTTGCCGAGCGACTTGGACATTTTGCGCCCGTCGGACGCGCGGATGAGGCCGTGGATCAGTACCGTGTGGAACGGCTCCTGATTCATATGCTCCATACCGGAGAAGATCATGCGTGCAACCCAGAAGAAGATGATATCGTAGCCCGTGACGAGCACGCTCGTGGGGTAAAAGTAGTCGAGATCGGGCGTTTTATCCGGCCAGCCGAACACGGAGAACGGCCAGAGGGCACTGGAGAACCAGGTGTCGAGCACGTCCTCGTCGCGCCGGATGTTTTTGCTGTGGCAGTGTTCGCACTCTGTCGGGTCGGCGCGGCTGACGGTGAAGTGGCCGCAGTCGTCGCAGTACCAGGCCGGAATCTGATGACCCCACCAAAGCTGACGCGAAATGCACCAGTCGTGCGCGTTGGTCATCCAGTTGTTGTAGATTTTAGAGAAGCGGTCGGGCACGAAGTTAATGCGACCGTCCTCGACGACATCGAGTGCTTCTTTGGCGAGCGGCTCCATTTTGACGAACCACTGCGGCGACGTGATCGGCTCGACCGTCGTATGGCAGCGATAGCAGGTACCGACGTTATGCGCATGGTCTTCGACCTTGACTAAGAGCCCCAGCGCGTCCAGATCGGCGACGACTTGTTTACGTGCGTCGTATCGATCCAACCCGTCATATTTTCCGCTGTTGATGACCTTGGCGTTCTCGTCCAGCACGAGGATCTGCTCAAGATCGTGCCGCTGGCCGACCTCAAAGTCGTTCGGGTCATGGCAGGGCGTCATTTTAACGACGCCGGTGCCAAATTCGCGGTCGACGTACTCGTCGGCAACGACGGGGATCTCGCGATCCATCAGCGGCAGGATGACCGATTTACCGACAAGGTGCGCGTAGCGCTCGTCGTCAGGGTGGACGGCGACGCCCGTGTCGCCGAGCATCGTCTCCGGCCGTGTCGTGGCGATTACAACGTATTCGTCGGAATCCTTGACGGGGTATTTAATGTGCCAGAAGTGGCCGGGCTGCTCCTCGTGTTCGACCTCGGCGTCACTGAGCGCCGTCGTGCAGCGCGGGCACCAGTTGATGATGCGGTTACCTTTATATATAAGGCCCTTTTCGTATAGGGACACAAACACCTCGCGCACAGCGCGCGAGCAGCCTTCGTCCATCGTAAAGCGCTCGCGATCCCAGTCGCACGAGCTGCCGAGCGTTTTCAGCTGCTCGACGATGCGGCTGCCGTATTCGTTTTTCCATTCCCAAACGCGCTCGACGAACTTTTCGCGCCCGAGATCGTAACGCGTCAGCCCCTCTTTACGCAGTTGCTCCTCGACCTTGATCTGCGTCGCGATGCCGGCGTGATCTGTCCCCGGTACCCAGAGCGCCGCGTAGCCTTGCATTCGCTTATAGCGGATCAAAACGTCCTGCATAGTGTTGTCAAAGGCATGCCCGAGATGCAGCTGGCTGGTAACGTTCGGCGGCGGAATGACGATGGTAAACGGCGTTTTATCCGGGTCGATGACGCCGCGGAACCAGCCGCCGTCCGTCCATAGCTTATAGACCTTTTTTTCCACCGCGCCGGGCTCATACGTTTTCGGCAGTTGTGTCATAATGCTCGCGTCTCCTAGTGTGATATGAGTATGAGTTAAAAAACGCCGCGGGATGTCCCGGGGCGTTGGATGGCCTGCTCTACAGGAAATAAAGTATAGAGGAAGCGCCGGAAATTGTCAAGACCGCGCAGCGCAGCGCGGCCCGTTTGTCGGCATAATATGACAGAAAAATATATTTATTTACAAATTCGACATTACATCAATGAAAAACAACGATATACTATATAGAGAAAATTTGTGCAAGCGAAGCATGCAGGGGGGGTGACGGCGTTTGGCAGTTCGGCTTACAGCAAAAGAAAGACAGCGTCTGCAAAAGAGACGCCGTCAAGCCCGCGTTTTATTTATCGGCGCGCTCGTGATAGCGATGGCAATTGCGGCCGCATCAATACTCGCGCGCGACGGCGGTTCGTTTTGGCCCGGCGCGGGTGACACACGCGATAAAGTGCAGATGGCCGACGTGCAGGAGCAGGTCGCCGCGCTCGCGTGGGTCGATGTTGACCTGCTGCAGGTCAATGACTACTCCAGACCCGGCACGTCGCTGCGTAAGGTCAATGCGATCGTTGTGCATTACGTCGGCAACCCGGGCACGACGGCGGCGCAAAACCGCAGCTTCTACTCGAATCTGGCGACGACGCACGAAACGTCGGCCAGCAGTAATTTTCTGATTGGCCTCGACGGCGAGATTCTGGAATGCGTACCGGTCAATGAGGTCGCCTACTGCTCCAATTCGCGTAATAACGATACGATCTCCATCGAGTGCTGCCACCCTGATGAAACGGGGCAGTTTAACGATGAGACTTATGCCGCGCTTGTGCGTTTGACGGCGTGGCTGTGTCAGGCGCTCGAGCTGGATCCGGCAGACGATATCATCCGCCATTACGATATTACGGGTAAAATCTGCCCCAAATACTACGTCGAGCACGATGACGCATGGATCGCCTATAAAGACGATGTGCGTGTCGCGCTCGACGCGTTAGAATTACAACAAGAAGAAGCGGACGGGCTTACTCCGCCTCTGCGCGGTTGACCGTCTCGGGATCGGGGCCGGCATCAGCCTGCGCCGGTGCGATCGCGTCGGCATAGACGTTTTTCGGCTGGACGCCGACGAAGCGGCGTACTTCCTTGCCGTCTTGGAACAAAACGACGGTCGGGATGCTCATGACCCCGAACTGCATCGCCAGCTCACCCTCGGCGTCCACGTCGACTTTGCCGACGGTGATGTCCGCGTGCTCACCGGCAAGCTCCTCGATAACGGGCGCGAGCATTTTGCACGGCATGCACCAACCGGCCCAAAAGTCGACAAGCGACGTACCGGAGGCGATTGCGTCATTGAAATCTGCTTTTGTCAGATGCTTGATATCCATAGTAAACACCTTTCCTTATTTAGAAGTAATTTCACGCGAGTCGTGCCCGCTGTACTATAAATGAGCTAAATAATCGACAGCCGACAAGGCGGCGATCAGCCCCTCGCCGACGGCTTTGGCAACCTGATATGGCTGGCCGATGCAGTCGCCTGCGGCAAAAACGCCGGGAATATTTGTTTTCATCGACCGATCGGTTTTGATGTGGTTCTTGTCCATCTCAAGACCGGGAAGCAGCGAGCCCGGCGCGATTGTCTGCCGGAGAATGAACACGCCCTCGCAGGGGATTACTTCACCGTCTGCCGTGATGGACTCAACGGTCTTGCTGCCGTTGACGGTGATGTTGCGCGTTTTGACGCGTGTCACGTCGCAGCCGATGGACTCTAAGAAGTCGGCCTCCTCGTCGGCGTCCGGTGAGAGGGTGACGACCACGACCTTTTTACCGCGATAGAGCATCCCGTCGCACGTGGCGCAGTAGGATACGCCGCTGCCCAGCAGATCGGCTTCACCCGGGAAAACAGATGCCTGCGCGACGCCGGTGGTCAGAATCAGGCTCTTAGCGGCAGCAATCTCCTGACCGTAGCTGACGTTAATATCGGTGCCCATCTGCAAAATCGTCGTGACACGGCCGGTGACGTGCTCGGCGCCCATACCGGTCGCGTGGGTGGCAAACTTCGCCGAAAGCTCCGCACCGGATATGCCGGGGAGCCCCGGATAGTTGCCGACTTCGGTGGCCTTGTACAGCCCGCTTTCTGTGCGGCTGTTGGAGATGACGAGCACCTCTTTGCCGCGCATTCTGGCGGTAATGGCCGCCGAAAGGCCGGCCGGTCCACCCCCGACGATGATCATATCAAACATGGCTATCCTCCTGAAACTGCGTTAACGTATCTTTGCCTTATTTTATCACACTGTCGTTGTAAATACTACATAAATCGTGTATAATATCCATCTATTACAGGCCGCTTGACGGGCCGCCGACGATTTGGAGCTGATGCAATATGGCCGATATGCCTACGAACTTCATATATAATTTCATCGAAGAAGATACCGCCACCGGCGGGCGCTTTGAAGCACAAACCGTGCACACGCGTTTTCCGCCCGAACCGAACGGATATCTGCACATCGGGCATTGCAAGGCCGTCATGATCAACTTCGGTGCGGCCGAACGCTTTACCGGGCTGTGCAACCTGCGCATGGACGATACGAATCCGGCCAAGGAAGATGTCGAGTACGTCGACGCCATCCAAGAGGACATCCACTGGCTCGGCTTTTCCTGGGGCGAGCGCTTCTTTTACGGCAGCGACTATTTCCAAAAAACCTACGAGCTGGCCGCCGGACTGATTAAAAAAGGTCTGGCATACGTCTGCGAGCTGACGCCGGAGCAGTTCAAGGAGCGCCGCGGCGACGTCGGCGTACCGGCAACGAGCCCGTACCGTGACCGGCCGATCGAGGAAAGCCTCGACTTGTTCGCGCGCATGAAAAACGGCGAGTTTCCCGAAGGTAAAATGACGCTGCGTGCGAAGATCGATCTCACGAGCGGTAATTTCAACATGCGCGACCCCGTCTTATACCGCATCCGCTACGCGCACCATCACCGACAGGGCGATAAATGGTGCGTTTACCCGATGTACGACTTTGCCCACCCGATTCAGGACGCGCTTGAGGGCATCACGCACTCGCTGTGCTCGCTGGAGTATGAAGACCACCGTCCGCTGTACGACTGGGTCATTGAGCATACCGATGTCCCGTCGACGCCGCGGCAGATCGAGTTTGCGCGGCTGGATATGAACTATACCGTCATGAGCAAGCGTAAGCTGCGCCGCCTCGTTGAGGAAGGATATGTCAGCGGCTGGGATGATCCGCGTATGCCGACCATCTGCGGCCTCCGGCGCCGGGGCTATACACCGGCATCAATCCGCGCGTTTATTGAGCGCGTCGGCGTTGCGAAAACGCCGAGCGTCGTCGATTACGGATTCCTGGAGTACTGTTTGCGCGAGGATCTCAACGCCAACGCGCGCCGCGCGATGGTCGTCACCAAGCCCGTCAAGCTCACGATCACCAACTACCCCGAGGGGCAGACCGAGTTGTTTGACGTGGAGAACAATCCAGAGGACGAGAACGCGGGCACGCGCAGTGTCACGTTTTCACGCGAGATGTGGATTGAGCAGGACGACTTTATGATCGAGCCGCCCAAGAAGTACAACCGGCTGTATGTCGGCAACGAGGTGCGGCTCAAATCGGCGTATATCGTCCGGTGCACGGGCTACAATACCGACGAGAACGGCGTCGTCACCGAGGTGCACGCCGAATACGACCCCGAAACGCGCGGCGGCACAACGCCCGACGGGCGCAAGGTGCGCGGCACAATCCACTGGGTGGACGCGGCGACCGCCGTCGACGCCGAGGTGCGCTTATACGACCGGCTGTTCTCCGATCCAGAGCCGGAGGCCGGCGGTAAAGACTACATCGACTGCCTTAATCCATCGTCGCTTGAAACGCGGACGGGCTGCAAAGCTGAGCGTTCGCTGTCGGGAGCCGCTGCACCCGACACGTTCCAGTTTTTACGGCTGGGGTACTTTACGGTCGACAGTAAAGATAGTCGTCCGGACAAGCTGGTTTTCAACCGCGCCGTCGCGCTCAAAGACAGCTTCAAGCCGCAGCAGAAGTGAGGACTAGGCACACATAGGATGCCGAAGTCTTGCCGCGCCATCCTTCGTAATGCGGCATAATGGAAAATCCCGCTAAAAAAGTTGCTATAAATTGGTATAAACAGCGTGAACGCCGTCAAAAATAACGGCATACACGCTGTTTTGCTATGCCTGCCGATTGGCGGGCGGCGATCACCAACACCATTTCAACTGGAGGAGCAACTGTGAAAGACAAGAAAAACAACAAGGCGCTCGCGCGCAGAATCGGGGATTTTCTTGCCGGAAAGGGATTTTACGTCGTTTTGGTCATCTGCACAGCCGTGATCGGCATTTCGGCGTGGGTCTTGCTATCGGCAGGCAATCCGCTCGAGCTTGGCGACCAGACGGTCTCGAATCCGACGAATACGCCGGTCATCGCCACGCCGTCCGGCGCCGACGCCTCGGCGGAACCGACGGCGGCAACCCCAAGCGTCGAGCCGACACCGTCGGTTAAGCCAAGTCCGTCGCCGTCGGCAGCGCCGAGCACCGAGCCAAGCACGGCGCCGAACAACAACGCGTCGTCCGGGGAGGACGGCGGATCGGAGCAGGTCATGTCGGACAAACTCTTGTTCGTCTGGCCGCTGATGGGCAGTATTGAAACCATGTACGCCGTCGATGAACTCGTCTACAACGAGACGATGGGCGACTGGCGCACGCATGACGGCATCGACATTGCCGGAAAGCTCGGCACGCGCGTAATGGCCGCGGCCGACGGTGTTGTCGCAGACGTCTACGCGGACGATTTTCTGGGTACGACCGTCGTCATTGATCACGGCGCGGGGCTGATGAGCGTGTACGCCAACCTTGAGTCCGTGCCGGTCGTCGAGCAGGGCGATCAGGTCGCGATGGGCGCCGTCATCGGTGAGATCGGCGAAACGGCCATCGGCGAAGCGTCACTGCCGGCGCACCTGCATTTTGCCATGATCAAAGACGAACATCCGGTCGATCCGGCCAATTACCTGCCCCAGAAATAGCAGACTGCACCCCGCAAAAAATCCCGGCTTTCCGATGCGTCGGAAAGCCGGGATTATCTCGTTTGAGCGGGCTTAGTCTGTCTCACAGACGATCGGCGCGGCCGCTTTTTCAGCCGATAGCTTCCGGTTGAGCCAGGCGAAGTAGATCAGGCACATAATCAAAGAGCCCAGCGACGACAGCGGCGCGGCAAAGCCGATCGTAAACAGCGTTACGCCCGCGATGCCGCCGGTGATGATGACGAACGGCACGCGGATGGCAAACGTCGTCACAAGCGAATGCGCCATTGAGAACAGGGATCTATTACAGCTGGAGAAATACGCATTGAAGTTGAACACAAAGCTGACAAATATGCAGTCGAGCGAGTAAGATTTAAGGTAATGCGCCGCGGCAATGACGACCGGCTGGTCTTTGGAGAACAGCCGCGTGAGCGTCTCGCCGCTGAGCCAGCACACAGCGCACGCGACGACGCCGATGCTCAGCGAGATGATCACGCCCGTCCACATTGTTTTACGGGATCGGTCGAGCTGCCCGGCGCCAAAATTATGCGCCGACATCGTCGCCACGGCGATGGACAGCGCCAGCGTCGGCATCATCAGAAAGCTGACGATTTTTTCAACGGAGAGCACCGCCGCGGAGGCGACCAGACCAAGATTCTTATTGACGACGGCCGTAATCAGTAAAAACGAGAAATTGACGAGTATCTCCTGTAGCGCCAGCGGCGTGCCGACGCGCAGCATTTTGCCGATCAGGTCCCCGCGCCAGCGCAGCTCCGCGCGTGAGAAGCAGATGCCTGTGTCGTGCCGGCGGATGTACAAGACGGCAAAGCCGAGGCTGCCGGCCTGTGCCGATATCGTCGCGATCGCGGCGCCGGCGGCGCCCATCCCAAATACGGCGACAAATAAAAGATCCAGCGTGATGTTGATTGCCGTTGCAATCATGACGAAGATCAGCGGTGTCTTTGAATTGCCCAGGCCGCGGAACATACTGCCCACGACGTTGTAACCGATGACGAAAACGATTCCGGACGATGTAATGCGAAGATACTGCTGCGCTGGCAAGACCGCCTCCGGCGGCGTATTCATCACCGCGATGATCGGGTTTGTAAGGCTGACGAAGATCGCCGTCAGAGCGGCGGAAAGCGCGAGAAAAAACAGCACGGCGGCGCCGTGCGCGGCGCGCGTGTCCGCGTTGTTGCCCGCGCCGGTAAACTGCCCGATGAGCACCGTCAGACCTGTGGTCAGGCCGGTGATGCCCAATAGAACCGTCAGCATGACCTGGCCGCCGATACCGACGGCAGACATGTCCGCCGGTGTAGCGAAGTTGCCGACGACAGCCATGTCGACGGCGGCATAGAGAAGCTGCAGCACACTCGCGAGCATTACCGGCAGCGCAAAGCGAATCAGGCCGCCGGATATGCGACCTTTGATCAGATAGGCGTTATCAGTCATTTTTCCTCCGCGCGGATAAGGGGATGAGATCACTGCATCACCTTACAGAAAGCCCCGCACCGGCCATTTTATTGGACTCATCGTAGCAAATACGTCTTCAGATGTCAACGTGCCAACCGCGCCTAAAATGAAGATTAGACTTCCATTTTCCATGTAAATATATTAAAATACATAAGAATAGCGACATGGAGGTGCGTCAATGGGAGCAGACAAACCCGCGTTTAAGCGGGTGTTACTGAAAATCAGCGGCGAAGCGCTGGCAGGAGACAAGCATTTCGGGCTCGATTTCGACGTGATTCGAAGTGTTTGCAAGGTGATTAAAAAATGCGTCGAGCTCGGCGTCGAGATGGGTGTCGTCGTCGGCGGCGGTAACTTCTGGCGCGGTACAAAGGACGGTGGCGGCAAGATCGAGCGCACGCGCGCCGACCATATGGGCATGATGGCTACCGTCATGAACTGTCTGGCCATCGCCGACATGCTCGAGCAGGAAGGCGTACCGGTGCGCGTACAGACGGCGCTGGAGATCCGGGCCGTAGCGGAGCCCTACATCCGGCTCAAGGCGGACAAGCATCTCAAATGCGGCCGCGTCGTGGTCTTCGGCTGCGGAACGGGCAGCCCGTACTTTTCGACGGATACGGCCGCTGTTTTGCGCGCGGCCGAGATCAGTGCCGACGCGATACTGCTCGCAAAGAACATCGACGGCGTTTACACCGCCGATCCAAAGCTCGACCCCAGCGCTACCAAGTTTGACGAAATATCCTACGACGATGTGCTGGCCAGGAAGCTGACCGTCATGGACTCGACGGCGACGTCGCTGTCGATGGATAACCACATTCCTGTTATTTTATTTGCGCTCAAGGATCCAGAAAACATTTACCGCGTCGTCACCGGCGAAAAAATCGGTACGGTTGTCGGCTGAATTAAGGAGCAGGAGGGTACGATAATGTATGAAGAATATGAAAGTAAAATGATGAAGACGGTCGAGGTGCTGCAATCGCAGTTCCAGTCCGTACGCGCCGGGCGCGCGAATCCCGCGGTGCTCGATCATATCCGCGTCGACTATTACGGCACGGCGACACCGATCAATCAGGTCGGCTCGGTTTCCGCGCCAGATCCGAGAACGCTCGTAGTCCAGCCGTGGGATGCCTCGGTCCTCAAGGAGATCGACAAGGCAATCCAGACGTCTGATTTGGGCATCAACCCGATGAACGACGGGCGCGTGATCCGTCTCGTATTTCCGCAGCTGACCGAGGAGCGCCGCAAGGACCTGATCAAGCAGGTCAGCAAATACGGCGAGGAGGCCAAGGTTGCCATCCGCAACATCCGGCGTGATGCGATTGATACGTTCAAGGCACAGCGCAAGAAGTCCGAGATCACAGAAGACGACCTTAAGGATATGGAAAAAGACCTGCAGAAGCTCACCGATGAATATGTGAAGCATATTGACGAGGCCGTCGAGAAAAAAGACAAAGAACTCAACGAGATCTAGACGATACATTTTTGATTAACTAGAGATCAAGACAACCAACGCTTTCCGTCATCAGGGCGCAGCCGGCCGGCGGAGAGAATGAAAGTGACGGCTTATGAATCTGTTTCGACGTAACAAAAAAATGGCGGGGCAGCCGGATTTATCGCGGCTCCCCCGCCATATTGCCATCATTATGGACGGTAATGGGCGCTGGGCCCGTCGGCGCGGTTTGCCGCGCACAGCCGGACACGCTGTCGGCGCGGAGACGTTCCGGCGCGTGGCCACGTACTGCAAAAACATCGGCATCGAGTATCTGACTGTCTACGCCTTTTCGACGGAAAACTGGAAGCGCCCGGCCGACGAGGTCGAGACGATTATGAATATCCTCGAAAAATACCTCAAAGAAGCGATCGAGACGATGGAGCGTGACCGCGTGAAGATGCGCTTTTTTGGGGACACGACGTTCTTGTCCAAGAAGCTGCAAAAATTGATCGCCGAAACGGAAGAGCTCTCCAAGCGCTTCGACGGCGTGCAGGTGAATATGTGCGTCAACTACGGCGGTCGCGACGAGATTTTACGCGCCGCCCGCGCGTATGCCGAGGATTTTGAGAAATCCCACGCACCGCTTACCGAGCAGTCGTTTTCCGGCTATATGTTTTCAGCCGGCATCCCCGACCCGGAGCTGATTATTCGGCCGAGCGGGGAGAAACGCCTGTCGAACTTTTTACTCTGGCAGTCGGCGTATTCGGAGCTTTACTTTACAGACGTACTGTGGCCGGATTTCGGCGAGCGGGAGCTCGACCATGCGTTGCTGGCGTATCAAAATCGTGAACGCCGCTTCGGGGACGTGAAAGGACAAGCACAATGAGAATACGCATCCTTGTTGCCGTTGTGTTCGTGCCCCTGCTTTTTGTAATACTGTTTTTTCTGCCGCCGTATGCGGTTATGGCGCTGGTATCGCTCGTTTCGGCCGTCGGCGCGTGCGAGCTGGTCCGCGCTGTTACAGCCAGTCCGCGAGCGCGCTTTCGTCTGTGCATTTACGCTGCTGTTACGGCTGCTATTATTCCGGCTCTTATATTGTTTATCCCATCACCGGTTGTCTTGCGCGCGGTGGTGTTCGCACTTGTCGCCGTCATCTTTCTAGACGCGGTGATTTCGTACCATACCGTCCGCGAGCTGACGCTTGCGCCGATGGCCGCCGTCTTGTTCGGCGGTATACTCATCCCGTACTTTTTATCGTCCATCATCAGCTTGCGGATGATCGGCGATAACGGCCGGTTTTACGTGCTCATTCCGTTTATCATTGCTTTCATCACCGACGGCGGCGCGTACTTCACCGGCGTGTTTTTCGGCAAACGTCCGGCATTTCCGCGCGTGAGCCCTAAAAAAACCGTCGAGGGCGCTGTCGGCGGTATTGCCACGGGCGTTGCCGCGATGGCGATCTATGGCGTGATTTTACACTCTGCCGCCGGATTGACGGTCAGCTTTCTGCCGCTCCTCGTTTACGGGCTGGTAGGCGGCGTCATCACGGAACTGGGTGACCTCGCGTTTTCGCTCATCAAACGCCTGTATAATGTCAAGGACTACGGGCGGCTCATCCCCGGTCACGGCGGCGCGCTCGACCGCTTCGACAGTATGATTTTTGCAGCGCCCCTGATCCATCTGCTGGTCATCGTTTTTCCGGCATTCTGACCGCGCGGTCTTGTCCCCTGCGGGCTTCGCGCGTATAATGAAAGCGAAATCCGGCGAGCAAAGAGACATTTATTGGACAGCTTAAGGAATAGAGTATTAGAGCGGGGCTTTCCGCTCGCTGAGGTATATACGTGGAACAACGCACGATTTCAATACTCGGCTCGACGGGATCGATCGGGCGGCAGACGCTGGAGGTTGCTGAAAAGCTCGGCCTCGGCATCGCCGCGCTGTCGGCCGGCTCGAATATCGGCCTGCTCGAAGAGCAGGCGCGCCGGTTTCGCCCGGCGCTCGTCGCCGTTTATGACGTGGACGCGGCACGCCTTCTGACAACGCAGCTCGGCGACACACCGACGCGCGTCGTTTCGGGGCCGGACGGCCTGATTGAAGCCGCCGCAATCGCGCAAGCCGATACCGTCGTCACGGCTGTTGTCGGTACGGTCGGGCTTCTGCCGACGCTGGCCGCGATCGACGCGGGCAAGCGCATCGCGCTGGCGAACAAGGAAACGCTTGTATGTGCCGGTGAACTCGTCATGCGCCGCGCCGAGGAAAACGGCGCGGACATCGTGCCTGTCGACTCCGAGCACTCGGCGATCTTCCAATGTCTCGGTGCGAACAGGCATAGCGCCTATAAAAAGATCATCCTGACGGCGTCCGGCGGCCCGTTCCGCGGCCGCGCGGCCGACGACATTTACAATATGACAAAAGCCGAGGCGCTCCGGCACCCCAACTGGTCGATGGGCGCAAAGATCACGGTCGACTCGGCGACGCTGATGAACAAGGGGCTTGAATACATCGAGGCGATGCATTTGTTTTCGGCAGCGCCGTCGCAGATTGAGATCGTCGTGCATCCCGAGAGCATCGTGCACTCGATGGTCGAGTTCGACGACAATTCGATTATTGCGCAGCTGTCTGTGCCCGATATGCGCCTGCCGATCCAGTACGCGCTGACGTTTCCCGATCGCCTACCGTCGCTGACGGCACCGCTCGACCTGACAGCCGCCGGGTCGCTGACGTTTCATCAGCCGGACACCGACACCTTCACCTGCTTGCAGATGGCACTCACAGCAGCAAAAAAAGGTGGGACGGCCTGCGCCGTACTAAACGCCGCCAACGAGGCAGCCGTCGGCTTGTTTCTGGATGATAAAATCCGGTTCGGCGAGATCGGCGAATGTGTCGCGGGTGCGATGGACACGATAAAAAATAGCCAAAGACCGTCGATTGACGACATTCTCGCCGCCGATGCGGCGGCGCGCGAATTCGTATTCGGTCATTACCGGTAAAACGCCCTCAAGGAAAGGGGTCAGTTCATGTATATTATCCTGGCGATATTAGCTTTTGGCATCCTGATTCTCGTGCACGAGCTCGGGCACTTTGTTGCGGCCAAATCGTTCGACGTCAAGGTTCTGGAGTTTTCAATCGGCATGGGGCCGAGGATACTAAAAAAACAGGGCAAGGAAACGCTGTATTCCCTGCGGGTGCTGCCCATCGGAGGCAGCTGCTTGATGGAGGGCGAGGACTCGGACACGGGCGACAGCCGCTCGTTCACGGCGCAAAAGCGCTGGAAGCGCGTGATCATCCTGCTGGCCGGCGCGTTTTGCAATTTTGTGATCGGCATACTGCTCGTCGTCATCCTCGTAATCCCGGCAAAAAGCTTTGGGACCGCGACCATCACCGATTTCGCAGACGGTTTCCCGCTGTCCGGCGAGGACGGCCTGATGATTGGCGATAAAATTGTTGAAATTGATAATGAGCGCGTTTACTATATCGATGATTTTTCTGTATTCATGCAGCTGGCGGATGGTGCGCCGGTCGACATGGTCGTCGTACGAGACGGCGGACGCGTCATGCTCAACAATCTGCCGCTTTCAGCGCGTGAATACACGATCGACGGCGAGAAGGTCCTGCGCTATGGCATTACCTTTGAGAACATTGAAGCAACCGGCGGCGAGAAGGCCAAATATGGTGCGTATACGACGTATAACTTTGTCCGGCTTATTCGGATCAGTCTTGGGCAGCTCATAACAGGTGAGGCTGGAATCGGCGATTTGGCCAGCCCCATCGGCATTGTGGATGCCATTAACGACGTTGGCCAAGATACGTCGATCCCGACAGCGTTTAAGATTTATTCGATCACCAATTTCTTTGCGTTTATCGCCGTGAATCTTGGGATATTTAATCTTTTACCCATTCCGGCGCTCGACGGCGGACGCATCTTTTTCCTCGTCATCACAGCGATTGTGGAGAAAATTGCGCGCCGCCGCGTCGATCCGAAATACGAGGGGTACATCCACACGGCTGGCTTCTTGCTGCTCATCGGGCTGATGCTGTTCGTGATGGCCAACGACGTGGTGAAAATCATCAGTGGCTAGGAAAAGAATCACTGTCGATGGCGTGCCGATCGGCGGCGGCGCGCCTGTTACCGTACAGTCTATGACCAACACGCCGACGAGCGACGTCGACGCAACGGCGGCGCAGATCGCGCGGCTGGAAGCCGCCGGCTGCGATATTGTGCGCGTTGCCGTACCCGACTTGGCATCGGCGCGCGCGATCGGTGCGCTCAAGGAGCGCATAAAAATACCGATCGTCGCGGATATCCATTTCGATTATAAGCTGGCTGTCGCCGCGGCGGAGGCCGGCGCGGACAAGATCCGCATCAATCCCGGCAATATCGGCGCGCGCGACAACGTCCGCGCCGTCGTCGAGGCGTGCCGTACACGCAATTTGCCAATCCGTATCGGGGTCAACGGCGGCAGCCTCGAGCGCGATTTGCTTGAACAATATGGCGGCGTCACGCCTGAAGCGCTTCTGGAGAGCGCCATGCGCCATGTCCGCCTGCTCAACGAATTCGACTTTGACGACATCTGCATCTCCGTTAAGGATTCCGATGTCCGCCTGATGATGGCGGCGAACCGGCTGCTCGCCGAGGCGACGGATTATCCGCTGCACCTCGGCGTTACCGAGGCCGGCACGGAATATAGGGGGATTATTAAGTCTTCTATCGGTGTCGGGGCGCTGCTTGCTGACGGGATCGGCGACACGATCCGCGTCTCGCTGACCGCGCCGCCCGAGCGCGAGATTAAGGCGGGGATTGCCATTGTGCGGTCGCTCGGGCTGCGAAAAAGCGGACCGGATATGATCTCTTGTCCGACGTGCGGACGCTGCAAAATCGACCTCATCGCATTGGCTGACGCCGTCGAACGGCGGCTGGAGGCGCGCGGCGGCGACGAGACCGTCGCGGTCATGGGCTGCGCCGTCAACGGCCCGGGCGAGGCCAAGCGCGCCGACTACGGTATCGCCGGCGGCGACGGCGAGGGCGTCTTATTCAAAAAGGGGCAGCTCGTCGGCAAAGCGCCGATGGACGAGCTGGTCGACGCACTTTTCCGCTTGATGGAAGAATAGCCATAACGAAAGAAAACACCAGCACCGGCGAAAGGGAGTTATCACTTGAGCGCAGAGCCGACCATTGCATTTCACACATTATTCAGCAGCTGTAAAAACGACGCGGCACTGTCCGCTATTTTAGACAATACGCAAGTTCTCTCGGCGACAGTCGACGAGGCGCGGCGGGCGATGACGCTTCGGCTCAAGCTGCCGCGCTTAATCTCGCCCATTGAGCTGATCACGATCGAGGACAGCGTCAGAGCCGAGATCGGGCTGCAGGCCGTCAAGGTCGTGCCGGTTTATCCGGGATCGGCCGTGGCGTCCGCGCAAAAGAAAGACGGCACGGGTAAAAATGCAGCGCCGAAAAGGAAGGAGAATCCGCTCATCATGGGCAAAAAGCCGACCGGCTCGATCACACCGATGGAAAACGTGACGATCGAACTTGGCAGCGCGACCGTGCGCGGCGAGGTGTTTAGCGTCGACTCCAAACAGCTGAAAAACAAAGCGTGGATTCTCAATTTCAACATGACCGACCACACCGGATCAATCCGCGTGTCTAAATATCTGCCCGACCCCAACGCCGACGCCGTCGCGCAGTCGATCAAGCCCGGCATGGTTTTAACGGTGAACGGCAAGCTCGGGCTCGACAAATACGACGACGAGCTGGTGCTCAAGCCGACCGGCATCGCCCGCGCCGAAAAAGTGGTGCGGCAGGACACGGCGGACGAAAAGCGCGTCGAGCTGCATTTACATACGAAAATGTCCGCGATGGACGCCGTCACCGATGTGTCCGAGGCGGTACGCCGCGCGATTGACTGGGGGCATCCGGCCATCGCGATTACCGATCACGGCGTTGCGCAGTCGTTCCCAGACGCGATGTTTGCCGCGGGCGATAAGATCAAGGTCATTTACGGTCTGGAAGGCTATTTCTATAACGATGTTGACGACCGAATGGCCGTCGTCGGCAACTGCGCGGGCAGCTTTGACGATGAAATCGTCGTGTTCGACATTGAAACGACGGGCCTGTCGTCCCGGAAAGATGCGATCACCGAGATCGGCGCCGTTGTGATGAAAAACGGCGCCGAGATCGACCGATTTCAGACGTTCGCGGATCCCGAACGGCCTATTCCCTTTAACATCACGAAGCTGACCGGCATCACCGACGACGACGTGAAAGGCGCGCCGAGCGTCGCTGATGCCGTGCGGGCATTTTTAGAGTTCGTTGACGGGCGTGTGCTTTGCGCGCATAACGCCGGTTTTGATATCGGCTTCATTGACGAAGCGTGCACCCGTTATGGTATCGAATTCAAGCCGCGCTACATTGACACGCTCGCGCTCGCGCGGACGGTGCTGCCGCAGCTGAAAAGCCACAAGCTCAATCTGTTGGCCGATTATTTGTCACTGCCGGAATTTAAGCACCATCGCGCGTCGGATGACGCGGTGACGACGGGGCTTGTGCTCATAAAGCTGTTTCGGCGGCTGGCCGAAGCTGGCATCACCGATATCGGTGCGATCAATGGGTACATCGGCCGCACAAGCGCCGGACTGCCTAAATCACGTTTTAAGCCGCGGCATATCATCATTCTGGCCAAAACACAAACGGGCATTAAGAATCTATATAAGCTCATCACGAAAAGTCATCTGGAAACGTTCAGCCGCAATCCGATCATTCTGAAAAGCACGCTCATCGAGCATCGTGACGGGCTGCTGATCGGCTCGGCGTGCGAGGCCGGCGAGGTGTTTATGTCCGTAACCGACGGACGCAGCCGACGCGAGCAGCAGCGCATTGCGGAATTCTACGATTATCTGGAGATCCAGCCGATCTGCAACAACACGTTTATGCTCCACGGCGACCGGGCGAAGGCCGGTAGTATTGAGGAGCTGCAGGCGTTTAACAAGCGCGTTATCGAGCTTGGGCGCGAGCTTGATAAGCCGGTTGTCGCCACGTGTGACGCGCATTTTCTCGACCCGGAGGCCGAAATATTTCGCCGAATCCTGCTTTATTCCAAGGAGTTTGACGACGCCGGGCGCGAGCTGCCGATCTATTTCCGCACGACAGACGAAATGCTGGAGGAATTCAGCTACCTCGGCGACGAGACGGCGTATGAGGTCGTCGTGACGAACACGCGCAAAATTGCGGACATGGTCGAATCCGTCCGTCCGCTGCCGCCGGCTAAAAAGCTGTTCAAGCCGACGATTGAAAACAGCGCCGACGATTTACGCGAGATCGTCAACAATCGGCTGCATGAGCTGTACGGCGAAAATCCGCCGTCGCTGATTACAAAGCGTGTTGAGTCTGAAATAGGGGATATTCTCGACCGCGGGTATGACGTTATTTATATGTCGGCGCAGAAGCTCGTTGCCGATTCGCTGAAAAACGGTTATCTCGTCGGCTCGCGCGGCAGTGTTGGTTCGTCGTTCGTAGCGTATCTGTCCGGTATCACAGAGGTTAACGCGCTGCCGGCGCACTACCGCTGCCCGGAATGCGGACGCGCCGACTTTGAGGCCGGTCACGGCTACGGCTGCGGTGCGGACATGCCCGACGGCGTCTGCCCGGACTGTGGCGTGCCGTACAAAAAAGAGGGCTTCGACATCCCGTTTGAGACGTTTCTCGGTTTCGGCGGCACAAAGGTGCCCGATATCGACCTCAACTTCTCCGGCGAGTTTCAGGCGCGCGCGCATCGGTTCACGAACGATCTGTTCGGTGCCGATCACGTCTTTAAGGCCGGGACGATCGGCACCGTTGCTGAAAAAACGGGGCACGGCTATGTCAAAAAATACCTCGAGAAGACCGGCAGAACTATTTCACGCGCCGAGCAAAACCGGCTTGCGCTCGGTTGCGTCGGTGTCAAGCGGACGACCGGTCAGCATCCGGGCGGCCTTGTCGTTATCCCGCAGGACATGGAGATCACCGATTTCTGCCCCGCGCAGCATCCCGCGGATGACCGCGCGTCCGGTATCATCACGACGCACTTTGATTACCACTGCATGGAGGATAATCTCCTTAAACTCGACGAACTTGGGCACGACGACCCGACGATGATCAAGGTGCTTGAGGATCTTACCGGCGTCAATGCACGGGAGATACTGCTCGACGATCCCGAGACGATGGCGATCTTCAAATCGCCCGCGCCGCTCGGCCTGCCGGAGGGCGACGAAATTGTCGGCGGCACAGGTTCGATCGGTATCCCGGAGTTCGGCACGGGCTTTACGCGCCAGATGCTCTGTGATACCCAGCCGGACAAGTTCGACACGCTCGTGCGACTGTCGGGCTTCTCGCACGGTACCGACGTGTGGCTCGGCAACGCCAAGGACATCATCCTCAGCGGCACGGCGACCATCAGCGAAACAATCGGCTGCCGCGATGATATCATGCTCTACCTAATATCCAAGGGGATAGACGAAAAAACAGCGTTCAAGATCATGGAAAGCGTCCGAAAAGGACGCGGCCTGCCCGACGGGACCGAAGAGCAAATGGTTGCGGCCGGGATACCGGCGTGGTACATCACGTCGTGTAAAAAAATCAAGTATCTGTTCCCGAAAGCACACGCCGTGGCATACGTTATGATGGCGTTTCGGATCGCCTGGTTCAAGGTGCACGAGCCGCTGGCGTTTTACAGCGCGTATTTTTATCGCCGCAGCCAGAAGGACTGCTTCGACGCCGAAATTATGACCGGCGGTCTTGAGGCCGTTCGCGCTAAAATTCGCGAGATTAAGAACATGGCCGATGCGAAAGGGAAGGACGAAGACCTACTCACGACGCTCGAGGCCTGCTACGAGTTTTACAGCCGAGGCTTCAGCTTCGCGCCTGTCGATCTGTACGAATCGGACGCCGTGAAGTTCGCCGTCACGTCTGACGGCCGGCTGCGGCCGCCGTTCGTGGCAATCAGCGGTCTGGGTGAAACAGCGGCAAATGACATCGTCCGCTGCAGGCAGGGGCGGCAGTTCGTATCGATTGAGGAGCTGTCATTGAGCTGCCCAAAGGTCTCGAAGTCGCACATCGAGCAGATGAAAAATCTCGGTGCGCTCGGCACACTGCCCGAGACGAGCCAGATCACATTGTTTTAAGTTATGGCGTATGTGCCCAAACAGCTAATAATCAAGCAGGCGTGTTTCCCGGCTGGGAAACACGCCTGCATTTTTTAATTGGGTACAGTTTTAATCAATGCTGATGTCTTCAATGCTTATAATAGTACTGCCTTCGACCGGTGCGCGCGCCGGCTGCTCATCTGTCTGAGTATACGTCATCGCACAATTTAGGTTGATTAGCGCTTCGCCGTCTAGCGTAGCGGTCACAGTCAAGTCGGCCTGTCCGTCTGTCATGAAACTGAAAGACAGTGCGGTGCTTGACTCGGAGCTGGACTCTTCGGTGTAGCTGTAAGTTTCTGAGTCAAGCAGATCTATCGTGATGCCGGAAAAATCTTCGCCGTCGAACAATAGATGTACCTCAAGTGACGAGGTCTGCTCATACCAATCCTGATCAAAGCTCTGATTGATTGTAATGATGTAATCGTCCCCGTCGCGCGTCATGGCCTGATCACTGAAAACAGCGTTTATTTCTGAGAGTACATCCATCGTTTCACCACCGTAATCCCACAGCAGCTCGCTCTGAAGCACCATCTTCACATATTGCCGGAAGTCTCCCTGCGTATCCGACTGGGTGTCGGTATTGAGTACGTCCGTAAATTGCTGATCAAGGCCGCTATATAGTGATACGTCGCCCGCGTCGATGGAAACCCAGGCGTCTTCAGGGACATCCGCCAGCGCTTCAAGCAGCGGCGACTGAATGTACAGCATACCGTTTTCACTGCTGGAAATCAGGCTGATATCCACATCGTCCAGCTGTTCGATAATAGCTGCCGTCTCCTCGTCAAGCTCTTCGCCCATAATCGTTTGCATCTGGCTTACGAGGTCCGATAAATTCGTTTGAAAATGGAGGCTCATGTCGTTGCCAAAGCTGTCGATGAGTCCACTTGCTGTACCGCTAATTGTTAATGGGATTGTGATGTCGGATGTCGATCCGTATAATGCTGCTGCTGCTGTGTCAATCGTTGCGTTAAAGCTGCCGTCAACAGCGTGACAGACGCTGCTGGCTTCCCGGGCATAGCCAAGAACGCGATCCATAGCCGTATACGTCACACCGCTCTCATCAATTAACGCGTCAAGCGTTTTTAACTCGACGGTCTGCGTCGCGCCGTCCCAGCCGACGACATAGCCCAACGCCTGAGCCGTAAAACGAATCGGTACATAAATCCGGTCATTTTCCTGCTCATAAATCGGTGTTGTATCCGAATATATCCACTGGGTAACACCGGCGATTGTAGCGCCTATTTTGTTCGAGTCCATTGTTAATATGATCGTTGTATTATCCCGCGTTGCAGTAATCGTGCCAGTTTGCGCGTCGCACTCGGCCGATACGTCCAGCGCGTCGAACAAGACGTCGTATGGGGCGAACGTGCGGTCGTTATGTATTAAGATCGGCGCGATGTCCAGTATATCCTCACCGACTTTAATACTGATGGTGCCGGCGGCAGAGGCCGAAACCACCGCGCTCATCGAAAAGAGCATAACGATACCAATAAAAATTGCGGCGGCGGTTTTTTGTATTTTTTTCATAGATAGCTTTCTCCCTGTCTTATCTTGATGCAGTGCAAGCGTTACTTGAATCAGCAATGATAGATTATACCAATAAATGAAAAGAATGTAAAGGAAAGGGGGCTTGGTTATTGCTGCCGGATATGTATTATACCGTAGAACAGTCTTGAGAAAGGACGTGCTCGCAATGCCATGTCGATTATCCGGCTCGTTGTGAAAGATTCAACTGTGCTTTCTATTTGTTTAATTTTTCCGGCGGAGAATGGGTACGGGTGCTTTACAATCCGGCTAAGATATGTTACACTAGGTTTGCGGCGCAAACCAGTACAAAAATCAGACTTGGTTGACTTATGGAGGTACACACCATGCCCGACCTGAACAAACTTAAAAACGACGATATTCGTTTTCACAACAGTATAGACGGCCTTTGGGATATCGCGCTGGGTTTAAGCGTCATAGCGACGACGATACTGTTTTTAGTTGACGGCGTCGTCTTTACCGGTGCGTTTTTTATACTGCTGATCGTTACATTCAATCTGGTGAAAAGCAAAGTTACGTATCCTCGGATCGGGTTTGTACTGCATAAGGGTATGAAGAACAATACCGATAAGCTGCTGATTATTATAATGATGTTCGGTGCGGTTGTGCTTATCATTGGTGCTTTTTTGTACTCCGGCATCACCTCGGGCAAAATTGACGAGCAAACCAAGCAGGCAATCTGGCTGTACATGCCCGTCGCGCTGGGGATCGTCGTCACCGGCGTCGTATTGGCTGCGGGATTAGTGCTCAAGCTGAACCGATATATGGTGTACGCCGCATTTTTACTCGTATGTTTTGCGGCGGGACTACTCATCCCGATAGATCGGGCGCTTGTGGTTCTCCTGATCGCCGCCGGCGCGACGATACTGACGGTCGGCCTCGTGACGTTTGTGCGCTTCCTGCGTACGTACCCGAAGCTCGAAGACGGTGACGACGATGCGTAATAATGCCGAGTATGAGCTCCCGATTGACGATATTGACGCCGTGATCCATCAGCCGGCGCGGCTGAAGATCATGCTGTACCTGTATATGGTCGACTCGGCTGACTTTGTCTATCTGATGCATAAAACTGGGCTGTCGAAAGGGAACTTATCCTCGCACCTGAGTAAGCTGGAGGAAGCGGGCTACGTGACGATCACCAAGCAGTTCGTCGATCGGATACCAAGAACGCTCATGACGATGACCGATGCCGGCCGAGTGGCGTTTGATCAGTATAAAAAAGACATTTTGACCCTGCTTGGCGCGATAGAAACGACGGACAAATAGGATGTCTCGGAATAAAGAACGACGCCCTTAAAGGGCGTCGTTTTATAATTGTTCTTTTAATTAGGAGAAAATAGCCGATTACAGCCGCTCTGCCAGAATATCCGCAATACGATTTGACGCAAGGCCGTCGCCGTAGGGGTTTGAGGCGCGACTCATGGCGTCATACGCGGACGGATCGGTCAAGAGCGTTTTGAACGCGCGGTAGATGACGTCTTCGTCTGTGCCGGTCAGCTTCAGCGTCCCGGCGGCGACGCCTTCGGGGCGCTCGGTTGTGTCGCGCAGGACGAGGACCGGCTTGCCGAGCGACGGCGCCTCCTCCTGGATGCCCCCGCTGTCGGTCAGGATCATATACGAGCGCGCGAGGAAGTTGTGAAAGTCCAAGACGTCCAGAGGCTCGATAAGGTGTACGCGCTCGTGGTCGCCGAGTACGTCATGGGCGGCGTCGCGTACGACGGGATTCATGTGAACGGGATAGATCACCTTCACATCCGGGAACTCGTCGACGATTTGGCGGATCGCGCTGAAAATGCGGCGCATCGGTTCGCCGAGGTTCTCGCGGCGGTGCGCCGTGAGCATGACAAGGCGGCTGCCGGATGCCCAGACAAGCTCCGGGTGCGTATAATCGTCACGGACGGTCGTTTTAAGCGCGTCAATGGCCGTGTTGCCGGTGACGAAAATCGAGTCCGGTGATTTGCCCTCTTTCAAGAGGTTCTCTTCGGATACGCTCGTCGGCGCGAAGTGAAACGCCGACACGCTGTCCACAGCTTGCCGGTTGAACTCTTCTGGATACGGCGAGTGGATGTTATACGTACGCAGCCCGGCCTCGACATGCCCGACGGGGATGCCGAGATAAAACGCCGCGAGCGCCGAGGCAAACGTCGTCGTTGTGTCGCCGTGCACGAGCACGACGTCGGGGCGTGTTTGCTCCAGAATCTCGCGCATCCCGTCCAGCACGAGCGCGGTGACGTCAAACAGTGTCTGCTTATGGCGCATGACAGACAGGTCAAAGTCCGGCGTGACACCGAACGCGTCAAGTACCTGCTGGAGCATCTCGCGGTGCTGACCGGTGACGCATACAAGCGTTTCAACGCCCGGACGTGATTGGAGCTCCAGCACGAGTGGGCACATTTTGATGGCTTCCGGCCGCGTGCCGAAAACAAGTAATACTTTTTTCATAAAGACCTCGTCTAACGATAATATCACATAGTGACCGACCTGCGCGCGCAGGCGGTCTTATAAATAGCTGCCAAGAACGGCGATAAAGTCCTCAACACCCTGCTTAATTGTGCCGATCAGCGCGGCAGCATCCTCAAAATCCGGTTCGGCAGACACAATACGCTCAACAACGGCGTCTGGATTGGCCGCGTCATGGAACAAATCGTCATTACTTGAAATCATGTCGCTGACGACGGGGCTGATCTTTTTCAGTATGGCTCGATTTCGGGCTGAAAGCCAGACCTCAAAACGCCCCTGATCATGCAGGTAAACGACCGCGAGCTTCAGGCCCTTCTCTTTCAGGGATATTGTGCTTACAGAAAAATAGGACATGTCCATATAACCCTGATAAATACTGCCGACGTCGTAGTCGGGGCATGTTTTAATGAAGTCGGCGCGCAATTTCCCGATAAAAGCCAGAAGGCCAGCATAGGCTGCCGGCAGATCGCCTTGTTGTACGGCTTGTGTGTAGTGGCGAATTACTTGATTAAGATTTTTCATCAACACCATCCTTATGTGTGAGAACGTCTTAATGGTTTTCTGCCCGTGCCTTGTCGTTATTACTTTTTGGCGGTAAAAAAGATGCGCCGGAACGGGAACAACACTTTTTTGTCCGCCTGAAGCGGATAAGCCTCTTTCAGCAGAACTTCATACTCGGACAAAAAAGCGGATTTGAGCGCTTCGTCGTCAAGACGGTCCAGATACGGCCGTAGGCCGGAACCGCTGTACCACCGGACGATCGCCTCGTGGTTGTTCATGACGTGGATATAATCGGTTTCCCATACGTCGATATCCGGCGACAGACCGGACAATATGTCATAGTAATAGGGTGCCTCAAAATCGGTGTGGGCGGACGATAAATGTGTAAAATGAGCATACCAATTAGGCGTCTCGGTTAGTTTTTGCAACTCGGTATGCACAGGCATATGCTTTGTGCACGGTACCTGAACGGCCAGCACCCCGTTGCCGACGAGAGAAAACAGGTTTTCCAGCAGTATAGGATGATCCGGCATCCACTGGATGGCGGCGTTTGAGAAAACGATATCAAACAATCCAAGGCCGGTCAAGTCGCCTGACGCGTCGGCCTGCACCCACTGGATGCCGTCGAATTTCTCCCGTGCTTGTTTAAGCATGGCATGCGAAGCGTCAAGACCTATGATTTCTGCTTCCGGCCACCTGCGTTTCAAAATATGTGTGCTGTTGCCAGGGCCGCAGCCGATGTCAATGATGCGTTTGGGCGCGTCGTGCCCGATGCGCGCGACAAGATCAATAGACGGCTGCGTGCGCTGTTTTTCAAACTCCAGATATAAATGTGGTTTCCAATCGGACATGCCAGCGCCTCCTTAACCAATTCGATAGGGGACAAGCTCCGGTTGAACAGACAGGCGGAGGGCCGTTTCAACTCCTATTAAGCACCATGCCTTCTTCGCTGGCTGTAAATCCTAAAGCGTCATACAGCTGCCGTCCGTCAGCTGTGGCGTCTAGACTTAAGTGGGTGATGCCTTTTTCTGTTGCTTCGCTTATCAGCGTGTCCATCATCCTTTTGGCAATACCCTGCCTGCGATACGCCGCTTTTGTGTAGACATTCATAAAATGACCGCGTTTGCCAGTGGGATGGCTGAATGTGGGCATGACGTCAATATAGCAGATCGTTGCGCAGCCAATAGGGACAGCCTCGTCCATCGCCAAGACGGTTGTTTGATTGCCGCTGGCGAAGAAATCCTCGGTAATCTGCTTAAAGGATGCATCAAAGCAATCGGTACTTAAATTGTTGACATCCATCAGCATTTCGTACCGAATCGCGAGGACGTTTTGTAAATCGGGTAAGCCTGCTTTAACGACAGTAATCATTGTCCGGTTCTCCGTATAAACGCTAAACGCTCCAGCTGTCGAGATACGTTTCCTGCTCCGGTGTCAGCGCGTCGATCGACAGGCCGCAGGCCGCGAGCTTGCGCCGCGCGACGTCGAGATCGATCGCGTCCGGTACGGCGTAGACGCCGGGGGAGAGCGTGCCGCGGTTGTCGGCAAGGTATTTCGCCGACAGTGCTTGGATGGCAAAGCTCATGTCCATGATTTCGACGGGGTGACCGTCGCCGGAGGCGAGATTGACGAGCCGCCCCTCGGCGAGCACGAAAACCGACTTGCCGTCCTCGAGCGTATATCCCATGATGTTTGGTTTTTGCGGTGCCTTATCGACGGCGTTTGCTTCAAGGTAATCCACGTCGACCTCGACGTTGAAGTGGCCGGCGTTGCACATCACAGCGCCGTTTTTCATCACGGCGAAATGCTCACCCGTGATGACGTCTCGGCAGCCGGTCGCGGTGATGAACAGGTCGCCGATTACCGCCGCCTCGTCCATCGTCATGACAGCAAACCCGTCCATCATGGCCTCTAGGGCCTTGACAGGGTCAATTTCTGTGACAACGACGCTTGCGCCAAAGCCGCGCGCGCGCATCGAAATGCCCTTGCCGCACCAGCCGTATCCGGCGACGACGACGGTCTTGCCCGCCACAACGAGATTCGTCGTGCGGTTGATGCCGTCCCAGACCGACTGACCTGTGCCGTAACGATTGTCAAACAGGTATTTGCACCGAGCGTTGTTGACAGTAACCATCGGGAATTTGAGCGAACCGTCGCGTGCCATCGCGTTCAGGCGGATGACGCCCGTCGTCGTCTCCTCACAGCCGCCGATGATGTTCGGGATGAGGTGCGTGAGTTTTGTATGCACGAGATTGACAAGGTCGCCGCCGTCGTCAATGATGATGTTTGGGCCGCAAGACAAGGCGCTGACGAGATGGCGCTCGTACTCCTCGGCTGACGCGGCGTGCACGGCGTACACGTCGATACCGCCCGCGTCGAGCGCCGCAGCGACGTCGTCCTGCGTCGAGAGCGGATTACAGCCCGTGACGTGCATCTCCGCGCCGGCGGCCTGCATGACGCGGCACAAGTACGCCGTCTTGGCCTCCATATGCACCGACAGCGTGACTTTAAGCCCATCGAACGGCTTGGTAACCGATAATTCGTCTTTAATTGCGTTCAGCAGCGGCATGTTGCGTGCGGCCCAGGCAATTTTTCGCTCCCCGGACGGCGCAAGCGCGCTGTCTTTGATTTCACTCATGTGTTCCGATCCTTTCACAAATGCGGTTGATCTCGTAATAAACACGATCCTTGTCGATGGTTTTAAATTCGCGGTTTTCGTAGAGGATTTTACCCCCGACCATCACCGTTTCGACCTCCGAGCCATTGGCACTGTAGCACACGGCGGCTATCGGGTCGCCGAGCGGCTGCATGTTCGGCCGGTCGAGGTCGAGTATGACGAGATCGGCCTTCTGTCCGACGGCAATCTCGCCGAGATTGTCAAGCTGCAGCGCTTTCGCGCCGTTTTTCGTGGCGATATGGAAGCCCTCGCGCGCCGAAATCAACTCAGGGTTGCCGGAAACGCCCTTATGGAGCGTTGTCAGCAGTGTCAGCTCGCGGATCATGTTTAAGGCATTGTTCGACGCGGCGCTGTCCGTCCCGAGCGCAACGTTGACGCCCGCGTCCAGCAGCTTCGGCACCGGCGCGACACCGTTGGCGAGCTTGAGGTTGCTCGTCGGGTTCGTGGCGACAGACACGCCGCGCTGCGCAAGCATCGCGATATCGTCGTCCGTAAGGAAAACGCCGTGTGCCATGACGGTTTTATTGGTCATCAGCCCCATTTTGTCCATCAGCTCGGGCGGCGTAACGCCGTAGCCTTCTCGGATGGTGTCCATCTCGGCTTCACTTTCGGAGATGTGCGTATGGATCGGCAGCCCGCTCGAAATTGCCGCCGCCGCGACTTCGCGCTGGAACGCTTCATCGCAGGTGTACGGGGCGTGCGGCGCGAGCATAAACGTAATATTCTCGATATCGGCATAGTCGCGCGCGGCCTTGAGCGCCGTTTCAAGCTTGATGAGCCGCTCGCCGCCGTCATCCGCCGTGCCGGTCATCCCCTGCGACAGTACGGCGCGGATGCCCGACTCGCGACAGGCGCGGACGAGATCGTCTAGGAAGAAGTACATGTCGTTAAAAGTCGTTGTGCCGGAAGCGAGCATCTCCATTGTTCCTAGGAGCATGCCCCAGTAGCAGTCCTCGCCGGTCAGCTTTTCTTCCAGCGGCATAATACGCCCAAACAGCCAGTCGTTGAATTTAAGATCGTCCGCGACATTGCGTAAAAGGCACATCGACGCGTGCGTATGCGTGTTGACAAAGCCGGGCATCAGCATTTTGCCGGAGCCGTTGATGGTTTTGTCGGCACAAAAGTCCGCCGGCACGTCGCCGACGGAGACGATGACACCGCCGTCCACGGCGACGGAGCATACCGTGACGCCATCCGGCAGGACGGCGCGTATATCTCGGATAAGTGTTTTCATATAGACCTCCGAAAAAGGCTTTGAATTCGTTTTTTTCACTATACCATCGTCGGGCAATGATTACAACCGGCGCGCCGGCTAAAAGCGCGGCACAGTATTGGCAGGCATAAAAAAGCGCCGCCATTAAGGCGGCGCAAGGGGAGAATAACGGCGAGGCCGTGATGAATCATAATAGCTGCGTCAGCAGCCAGACGAGCGCTGTCCCAGCGGCGCCGAGCCCGGCGAACGCAGCGGACGGGAGCCTGTTGATCCAGCGCTTTTTTAGATGAAAGCGCACATAATGATCGGCGACCTGCTGTGCCTGCTGGACGATTTGCTCGCTGGTGACGCCGTCCTCACGCAGCGCGTCCTCGCGAACGAGGAAGATCGCCTCGTCGAACAGATGGCGGTCGGGCGACTTGATAACAATAACGCGGCGTGTTACTCCTTTAACCATAACGCACACTCCCGGAACGATTTACTAAAAGTTTGCCCGCGGAGCGTATGGAATATACAGGAAGTGCGTCCAATACTTGTCGTCATAGTCCGACAGCACCGGTATGTTAAACGCGCTCAGACACAGCGATGGCGATGACGGTCATATCGTCCTCTGCGCTGAACTTTTTTGACGCCGTTTCGACGAGGGACGAAGCCAGCTCGCGCGGGTCGGTGCCGTCAAAATCGGCGATGGCGCGGCACAGCCACTGATCGTCCAGCCCCGCGGTGACACCGTCGCTGACAATGACGGCCAGCGATCCGGCCCGCAGCTCCATTTTCAGCTGATCGGGTGCGTCGTTGGGCGGGACACCAAGTCCGGCGGCCATGCTTTTGCCCTTGATGCGCCGAACGCCGCTGGTCCCGCGCTGGTACGACGGTGCCGCGCCGTATTTAAACAGGCGCGCGGCGCCGGTGAACAAGTTGATGCATACGAGGTCGACCGTCGTGCAGATCGTGTCGTCCTCGTTTTTGAGCAGCAGCAGATCGTTGAGCATCCGAACGGCTGTCTCCGGTGCGACGCCGGAGCGCAGAAACCGCTCGAGAATCCGCACGGCGCTGCCGGCGTAGCGCGCGGCTTGATCGCCCGTACCCATCCCGTCGGATAAGATGACGTACAGCAGGCCCTCGTCGGTCTTGAAATACGCGCCGCGATCGCCGCTGGGCTCTTTGTCTGTACGCTTTTTACACGAGATGCCTACCGAGGCCGCCAGCGGCTCGGCTTCCATTAAAACTATTCGGTCAGATACGGACTTGTCGTCGACGGCGCACAGGCGCAGATTAAAAACAGCCGACAGCTTTTCAAGATAGCGCGGGTCTTTCTTGAGCGCCGAGAAGCTCGCGCCGAAGATTTCGGCATGCAGGCGGCCGCTCCGGTCGCGGAAGACGGCCGTTTCCGCTTGGATGTTCTCGCTGCGCAAGTATTTGCGCAGCCGGATCTCCAGCTCCGGTTCGATACCGCCGCCGGCGCTGTCCAGCTCCGCGGCAATGCCGTGCAGGATGCCGGCCATGTCGGCGTATTGATTAAACGCCGCCGCCTGATTTTCCTTTAGCCGCTTTTTAAACTGACGGCGGTACAGCAGCGCGCGCAGCTCGGTGTTGACAGCGTCGACAAGTTCAGGCAGCTTGACGCAGCTGTCGGCAAAATAAGAGGGCAAGTCACCCGCCTCGAGCGACCCGCGGCGCAGCATTGCCGCTGTTGCGTTGTTCATCGCGTCAACCGTCGCCTGATAGCCCTCGTGCCAGCATCGGGATGTGTCGGTACAGCTTTGGCAGACGGTGTCGGCGGCCTTATCGAATACCGCATAGACATCCGCGTCGTTTTCGATGCCCCCGGAAGCCGAGCGGACGGTGTCGTAAAGCTCACGGAAGGCCTGCGCCGTTTCGTCGACGCGCTTTTTCGTATACTCACGCGCTTTGATAACGCCAAAGCCTGTGCCTTTGCCGGGCAGCAGCACCGACAGCCGCGCCATCAGCGACGGCGGCAGCACCATGAACACGACCGAGGCGATAAATACCTCATATAAAATAGACGGAACGCCCGTGTTGCCGATCGATACCGCCGCAACGACACCGTCGACGAGGATGAACGATACGGCAAAAGCAAACCGGCGCTGCTTGGAGAAGATCCCGGAAACGAGGCCCGCCAGACCGTAGGCCGTGCAGAAGATCGGCGCGCCGGTCGACGCGGCGTCCATCGCCAGGCCAATCGATACGCCCGCCACACAGCCCATCCCGACGCCGCCTTTATAAGCGGCGAGAAAAACCACCAGCGTCGCCGCGGCGCGCCCGATGGAAAACGCGCCGAACACCGTCACTTGTGACAGGGAAAGCAGCAGCGTCGAGATTAGGATCAGAAAGCTGACCGTGTGAATGACCTCGCTCGTGTGGTCGAGATTGAACCGGCCCGACCACGACGAAAGGGCAATTTTATAGAAGTAGGCCGACGCACCGGCCAGCGCCGTGTCGGCGACCAGCACCGCCAGGGCCGACATCGTCCACCCGGCTTTGCCGGCAGGCACAAGCCCGATGCACAGCATTACAAATGAGGCGGCGGCCGGCATGAACCAGGCGTTTTTATACAGCTGCGTGTCGCGAAAGACTACCGTCGCTGTAAAAATAATAACGGCGACGCATATGTATTTGATGGCCCAAGCGAAAGAGCCCGACAGCAGATAACCGGCGGTTGCCCCTGCCAGCGACGCTAAACACCCCGATACCGACCCGGCCGATGACGTAAAACCGACGGCAAATGGCGAGATTACGCCAAGAATGTTTGAACCGGCCATGATAAATGACGCGGCGAAGCGGACAAACCATTCTCCCCAGAGGCTTTTTTCGGTCACGCGCAGGCCGGCTGCGCGTTGTGCGGGTAATGCGGCCTTCGCATCAGCCAGCCGTTGAAAAAGCACGTTTCCGATCATAAAAAAACCGTCCTTTCAAACGGGGATATTTCATTGCCGGGCGACATAAGATAGTAATTCAATTGTAGTGGACAGGCTGTAAGAAACCGGTCAAACATGGTCGGCTATGTCTGTAACATTACGTCGGGAAATACCGGGAAATAAAGCAAAATGCGCGCACGATGGATTGGGCGTAATCCGTCTGCGCGTAAGTGATTATAGGTGGACATAAAAAGAACGCCGCGACAGCGGCGCTCTTTGAATACATGGCGATTATGCCGGGTTTGTGATGCTTAAGTCATCAGACTGCTGACGAGCTCGGCGAAACCGGCCGGATCGTCCAGCGGGTCGCCGGCAATCAGCTGGGCCTGGCCATACAGCAGCTCAGCGTATTTTTTCGCTTTGTCTTGATCGGTCTCATACGTTTGCTTAAGCGCCGTAAACACGCTGTGATCCGGATTGAGCTCCAGCACGCGTTCGGCACGTACGGCGTCCGCGGTGCCGCCCTGAAGATTGGCGAAGTACCGCTCCATCTCAAGGCTGACGCCGCCCTGTGTCGACAGGCAGACGGGATGGCTTTTAAGCTTGTTGGACAGATGCGCTGCGGCGATTTTGCCGTCGAGGCTGTCGCGGATAAAGTCGAGCACGTCTTTGTTATCGGTTTCAAGCTGCTCGGCTTCTTTTTTCTCCTCGTCAGACTGCAGACCGAGATCGTCGTCGTTGACGCTGCGCAGCGTCTTGTCCTCATACTGCATGAGCGTGCGCATGACGAACTCGTCCACATCGTCGGTCAGGTACAGGATCTCGTAGCCCTTGTCTCGCACAAGCTCCGCCTGTGGCAGTTTATCAAGCTTTGCCACACTCTCACCGAGTGCATAGTAGATGTACGGCTGGTCTTCTTTCATATTCGCGACGTACTCGCTGAGGGATACGAGTTTTTCCGCGCGCGAGGAATAAAAGACTAAAAGGTCGGCCAGCAGGTCGCGATGCATGCCGTAATCCTGTACGATGCCGTATTTAAGCTGCAAGCCGAAGCTGTTGAAGAAGCCGACGTATTTGTCAAAGTCGTTTTCCATCAGCTTTTTCAGTTCGGCCTTGATTTTCTTTTCAAGGTTCGTGGCGATGATCTTCAACTGCCGGTCGTGCTGCAGCAGCTCGCGCGAGATGTTCAGCGACAGATCCTGCGAGTCGACGACGCCGCGCACAAAGCGGAAATGCTCCGGCAGCAGGTCGGCGCAGTGCTCCATGATCATCACGCCCGACGAATACAGCTGCAGACCGGCCTCAAATTCGCGTGTGTAGTAGTTGTATGGCGCCTTGGCCGGGATGAACAGCATGGCCTTGTACTCGACGACACCCTCGGCGCTGACGCGGATCACCGCGACGGGATCGTCCGCATCGTGGAACTTCTCCTTGTAGAATTCCATGCATTCTTCGTCCGTGACGTCGCTTTTTGCGCGCTGCCAGATCGGTATGCGGCTGTTGACGGTTTCGCGGATGGCATAGTCTTCCCAAGTCTTTTTCTTGCTGCCGTCCTCGTTCGTTTCGTCCGTTTCGACCTGACGGCTTTTCGTTACGTCCATGGTGATCGGCCAGCGGATGTAATCGGAGTACTTTTTAATGATGCGGTGCAGTGTATCTTCTTCGAGATACTCGCTGTAGTGCTCCTCTTCGGTGTCGGGCTTAAGCTCGATGATGATGTCGGTGCCGACGGTCTCTTTGTCGCTCGGGGTGATCGAATAACCGTCCGAGCCTGTCGAGACCCACTTGTTACCCGCGTCCTGCCCGTACGCGCGAGAGATGACGGTGACCTTGTCGGCGACCATAAACGCCGAATAGAACCCAACGCCGAACTGACCGATGATGTCGATGTCGTCCGGCTTGTCTTCGAGCTCGCTTTTAAACTTCAGCGAGCCGCTGCGCGCGATGACGCCGAGGTTCGATTCCAGTTCGTCGGCCGTCATGCCGATGCCGTTGTCGGACACGGTGATCGTGCGCTTGTCTTTATCGACGGTGATGTCAATCTTAAAATCGTCGCGGGTCATGCCCAGCGCATCGTCGGTCAGGGCGATGTAGCATAATTTGTCGATCGCGTCGGATGCGTTGGAGACGATTTCGCGCAAAAAGATCTCTTTATGCGTGTAGATCGAGTTAACCATCAGGTCGAGCAGTCGTTTAGACTCGGATTTGAATTGTCTTTTTCCCATGTTTATACCTCCGTTTTTTTTGACGCCCCGGTTACGTTGCGGCGCTAAAAGTGCTGCGCGCTGTTGCCGAGCCGCGGGCGCGGTGCAACGCTGCGCGCGAAATAATTAATAGACGGCGTATCAAACTGGCCGGAACAAGTCCGGCCAGCGCTGCTTCTATTATACAAAATAATCTATTTTTCGGCAAGAGGCCGTTTACGATTTCATCTGCCGGCGGCGTGCGAGATTGATGGTACCCTCATGCATGTCGGCCACCTGATCGAGTGATTTGCCGATGCCGTAACCGACGCACAGCTCGGCGTCGTCGGCGATGTGTGTGGGAATATTCGTACGGCTTTCGATCAGCTTGTCAAAACCCCATAAGAGGCTGCCGCCGCCGGTGAGCACAATACCGTTTTGAGAGATGTCGGCCACCAGTTCCGGCGGTGTGTTTTCCAGGACGTTATGGATCATCTCCAGGATGCGCTCCGAGACCTCCTCAAAAGCCTCCAGAATCTCCGTCGTGCTGACGGGGACGACGCGCGGCAGGCCTGTCAGCAGGCAGCGGCCCTTGACGTCGACCGCTGTTGATTCCGGGCGCGGGAAAACGCAGCCGATGCTTTTTTTAAGCTCTTCGGCCGTGCTCTCGCCGATTAATACGTTGTGCTTACGACGGATGAATTTGACGATCGCGTCGTCAAACATTTCGCCGCCCGCCTTGATCGAGCTTGATTCGACGACGCCGGACAGTGACAGCACCGCCGCATCCGTCGTGCCGCCGCCGATGTCGACGACCATGTGCCCGTCGGGTGTTGAAATATCGATGCCGGCGCCAATGGCGGCCGCGAGCGGTGCCTCCATCAGGTATACCTTGCGCGCACCAGCCTCAATGCCCGCGTCGATGACGGCGCGCTCCTCGACCTCGGTGATACCGGAGGAGACGGAGATGATGATGCGCGGCTTGAACAGATTAAAGCTGATTGCTTTACGCACCAGTTCCTTGAGCATGCGCTCGGTCATGTCATAATCCGAAATCGCCCCGTTGCGCAGCGGCCGGATGGCAACGATGTTGCCCGGTGTCCGGCCGAGCATTCGCTGGGCTGCCATACCGACGTTGAGCACGCGCCCGGTGTTTTTATCCATGGCAACGACGGACGGCTCACGCAGTAAAACGCCCTTGCCCTTTGTGGCAACAAGGACGGAGGTCGTGCCGAGATCGATGCCGATATCTCTGCCAAAAAGCATAGGAGCCTCCAAAATAAGTACAAATGGTTCTGACCGGGCGCTGTTACCGCGCGCCGGGCGATGAATATAAAAACCTAATAGGATTATAAACGGATTTGTGCCGGTCAAAACGTCCGGACGATTTTAAACAAAGTCTTTGCCGGCGCCAATACAGGCGGCGACTAGATCGTGCGCGCCAGAACAGCGCAAACGACGGATTCCGCGCCGGCCATCAGGAGTATCCGCGCGCACTCGCTGAGCGTCGAGCCGGTGGTGACGATATCGTCAATAAGCAGTACACGCTTGCCGGCGACGAGCTCGGGATCTTTGGCTGTGTAAGCGCCCGAAATATTGGCGCGGCGCGCGTACTTGTCCGTGATGGACGACTGCGCCTGTACGTTTACACGTTTGTCCAGCGTTTCGACGGCGACGTCGTCCAGCTCAAGCGCAACAGCGTACGCGAGCAGCATCGCCTGATCGTAGCCGCGGTTCCGGGCGCGCTTCGGACTTAGCGGCGCCCAGGTGATGAGGTCGTATTTTCCCGCGAGGGTATCTCGGATGCACCCGGCCATCAGGCGGCCGTAGACGTCGGTATAGGATACAGCGCCCTTAAACTTAAAGCGTAATATCGACTGGCGGACGTTGCCCTCGTAACGCAGCGGTGCGACGCATTCGTCGTAAAACCGGCCTTTATGGCTGCGTTCATTGTCTTTTGTGTACGGCAGCGTCTGCCCGCATTTTGTGCACAGACCGTCGGCGCCCGTATCGGCAACCTTGCCGCAAAACGCGCATTTCGGCGGAAAAAGAAGATCGATAAGGCCGGAGAATACACCCATGACCAAGACTCCTTTCACATCGTAGACGGACGCCGGAGACATTGTTGTTTGGCTCTATATGTTGTCGGACAGCCTTGCACGTAAGCCGCTGTAGCGGCGGGCGCGGCGGTCGTTTCGAATCATGGTTTCGGCGACGCCCGGGTCGCCGACGACGATTAGCAGTTCCCGCGCACGCGTGACGGCGGTGTATAAAACACTGCGCACTAAAAGCTGCGGTGCGCCGGACGACATGGCGAGGATGACGGCCTTGTACTCGCTGCCCTGCGACTTATGAACGGTCAGTGCGTACGCAAGCTCCAGTTCGCCGAGCTGCTCGAACAGATACGTCACGAGCTTGTCCTCAAAATCGACGGTGAGCGTCTCGTGGTTCAGGTCGATTTCGGTGATGAAACCGATGTCGCCGTTAAACACGCCTGTGCCGGTAGTCAGGCCGTCGGCACCGCGCCATATTATATCATAGTTGTTGCGGATCTGCATTACTTTGTCGCCCTCGCGGAAAACAAGCTCCCCGTAGGCTTTTTCTTTTTTATGATCGGTGCCGGGATTAAGCCTTTGCTGCAGGCGCGCATTGAGATTATCTGTGCCCGTCGTGTTTTTGCGGGTGGGGGAGAGCACTTGAATATGGCTGGGCGAGATGCCCATATTGCCCGGCAGGCGCTCGGCAACGAGCTCAAGGAGCGTTTCGAGCGTTTTGTCGGCCGAGCCGCGTTTAAGGAAAAAGAAATCGGCTGATTTTTCTGTAAAATCGGGGGTTTCGCCCTGATTGATGAGATGGGCGTTACGGACGATGCCGCTCTTCTTCGCCTGACGGAAAATCTCCGTCAGCACGACGGCCGGCACGGCGCCGCTGCGGATGATGTCCGAGAACACATTGCCCGGCCCGACAGACGGCAGCTGGTCGGCATCGCCGACCAGAACAAGGCGGCAGTCCGGCGCCATCGCGCCGACGAGCGCGCGCATCAGCAGGATGTCGACCATCGACGTCTCGTCGACGATGACGGCGTCTGCGCGTAAGGGGTTTGATTCGTCGTGCTCGAATACGAGCTTGTCGCCCTCGCCGGGGCCGACGCCGAGCAGGCGGTGCACGGTTGCCGCGTCGCGACCGGTCAGCTCGCTCATGCGTTTGGCGGCGCGCCCCGTCGGCGCGCATAAAACGGTGTTGAGGCCCATCATGTCAAACAGTGACAATATGCCGCGCACGCATGTCGTTTTACCGGTACCGGGGCCGCCGGTGAGCACCATCACGCGCGACGAGGCCGCGAGGCTCACCGCATCCAACTGCGCCGGTGCATAGGATATGCCATACGTCCGCTCGGCGGCTTCCACGAAGCGGTGCGTTTGCGCTTCATCATGTGCAGGCGGCTCGGACGCCATAGCCGATAGCCGATCGGCGACGAAGGATTCCGCCTCCTGAAACAGCGCCAGATAACACGCGTCCTGCCCGGCAACGGGTTCGCGGACGATCAGCCCGCCGTCACCCAGCGCGTCGACTGCGTCAGAAATCACGTCACGCCCGACGTCGATGAGCTGATTCGTCGCGCCAACGAGCTTGTCGTACGGTAAAAACGTGTGCCCGTTATTCAGATTATATTCCAGCTCGAACAACACCGCCGCCTCGACGCGCTCTGAACAGTCGGGCTCAAAACCGAGGGTGATCGCCATGGCGTCGGCCTCATAAAAGTCCGCGCCGTACGGCTCGCCGGCGACAACATATGGATTGTCATGCACGGCTTCGAGTGCCTCGTCGCCGTAGCGCTTGTACAGCCGAACGGCGACGAGCGGGCGGATGGCGAATTCCGATAAAAACTCCATCAGCCGACGCAGACCGACCTGACGGCGGAACGCCGCGCCGACCTCCTGTGCGCTGCGCGGCGAGATCCCGCGGATCTCGGCAAGCTTCTCCGGTGTATGCTCGATGACGCTGAGCGCCTCTTCGCCGAATTTCTCAACAATGTCACGCGCCTTTGACGGCCCGATATTACGGATCGAGCCGGAGGCGAGGTACGCGTAGATCGCCTCGCGCCCGACCGGCAGCCGACGCTCGGCATATTCGGCCTTGAACTGCTCGCCATAAGACGCGTGCGTCGTCCAGCCGCCTGTCAAGATGAGCGATTCGCCCGGGGAAAGCCCGGGCAGACAGCCGACGGCCGTGATAAGTCCCTCCGGCGTGTCCAGACGCAGGACGGCATAGCCGTTGTCGGCGTTTTGATACACGAGCGCGGCGACGGTACCCTCTATTTGTATGTACTGACCCTGCTCGTCCATCGTTCCTCCAGCTGTTCATATATAGGGATAGCAGGCCGCGCGCGGCGCGGCCCGTAGATTACTGTTTTTCGCCGGTGACCGGCAGACCTGTCAGATACCGGCGGAGCATGTCAAGCGCGTGGCTCGATGCCGCGACGCGGATGCGCTCGCGCGGTGGGATGAGATTCACGTTGCGGCAGAAAACCGCGTCCTTCGATGCCAGCGCGACGAAAACCGTACCCGGCTCACGTCCGTTCTCGTCCGGATCAGGGCCGGCAACGCCCGTGATGCCGACGCCGAGGTCGGTTCCAAAACGGTCGCGGGCCTGAATGGCCATCAGCTCGGCGACTTCGCGGCTGGCGACGCCCTTGTCCGCAATGATCGTCTCGTCGACGCCAAGCAGCGCTGTTTTTATACGTGTAAGGTACGTCACTATACCGCCGGCGAACACGCGCGACGCGCCGGGGATATCAGTAAGGCGCTTGCTGAGCAGCCCGCCCGTGCACGATTCGGCGGCGGCCAGCGTCAGATGCTGAGCGTCGAGCAGGGTGAACACTGTTTGCTCCAGACTGTCGGTGTCGACGCCGTAGATGATGTCGCCAAGGGTCTCGCGGACTTTTTCGAGCACCGGGATCATCATCGTTTCCGCTTCCGCGCTTGTCGGCGCTCTGGCCGTTAATCGTAAAAGCACCTCGGAGCTTTTGGCGTAGGGCGCCAGCGTCGGATTTGTGAGCGTGAGCATCAGGTCGCGCAGGCGCGCCTCGACGGCGCTTTCGCCCATGCCGAAGATGTGTATGTTATGCGAAACGATTTCCGCATCCGAGAGGTTCTTCAGGTATGGTACCGCACAGCCTGCGAGCATCGCACGGCACTCCGGCGGCGGCCCGGGCAGCATGAGCACGTGTGTACCGTCCGTTTCAAATGCGCAGCCCGGCGCCGTGCCGACGCCGTTGTGGAAAATCGTGCAGCCCTCCGGCAGATATGCCTGCTGGAGGTTGTTCTCGGTCATTTCCGCGCCTTTGAGGTGCAGGCGAAAGAAATCGCGGATGCGCTCGGCCTCGTCCTCGTGGAAAAGGAGCGGTTTGCCGAACGCGTCGGCGAGTGTTTGCTTTGTCAGGTCGTCACACGTCGGGCCAAGCCCGCCGGTGGTGATGATAATGTCGGCGCGGCTGCGCGCAATATCGACGGCCTGCTTAAGCCGTTCGGGGTTATCGCCGACGACGGTGTGGAAATACACGTTGATACCGATCTCCGATAATGCGCGCGATACGTCCTGCGCGTCGGTGTTGGCGATGTTGCCGAGCAGCAGCTCTGTGCCTACGCCGATGATTTCCGCGGTCAATGCCATAAGGATACGCCTCCGATGCTATATGACGTGTCTGCCGCGTTACCGGCTGACGGGGATTGAAATGCGTTCTATATTATTGTATGCCTCGTCGACGAGCGCATCGACATCGAGCGCTGCCTCGGCCTTGAGCACGTCGTCCAGCCGCGGCTTCGTTTTCGGGCGGCGCGGCGTGAAGACGGTGCAGCAGTCTTCGTACGGCAGCACCGATGTGTCGAACGTGCCGATTTTGACGGCGCGCTCGACGATCTCCTGCTTGTCAAGCCCGACGCACGGACGCAGGATCGGCAGTGTCGCGCTCTCCTGCGTGACGGACATCGCCTCCAGAGTCTGGCTGGCGACCTGGCCGAGGTTTTCGCCCGTCACAAGCGCCTTGCAGCCGTTTGATTCCGCAAGGCGCGACGCGATGCGCATCATGAAACGGCGCATGATGATCGTGAGCAGCTCTTCGGGGCACTTGTCGCGCAGTTCCTCTTGAATATGCGTAAACGGGACGACCTCAAGCGTCAGCTTGCCGCAGTAGCGCGTGAGCAGACGTGTGAGCTCGACGACCTTTTCTTTGGCCTGCATCGACGTGTACGGAAACGAGAAAAAGTGCACGGGTATAATATGCACACCGCGCCGCGCGATCATGTATGTCGAGACCGGGCTGTCGATACCGCCGGACAGGAGCGACACCACGCGCCCGTTCGAGCCGACCGGCATGCCGCCCGCGCCCGCTTCGCTCGGCCCGTGCACGTATGCGGCATAGTCGCGCACCTCGACATTAACGATAAAGTCGGGCTTATGCACGTCGACCGCGACGTCGGGGAATGCTTCGGCCATAAGGCCGCCGACGTATTGCGATAGCTCGATGGACGTCATCGGAAAGCGCTTGTCGGCGCGCTTTGTTTCTACTTTAAAAGACTTCGCGACGGCCATCGCGTCACCGAGGTAGCGCTTGGCGGTCTCGAATATGGCGTCCTTATCTTTTTCGCACGCCGCGGCGCGCGAAACGGCGACGATGCCGAAGACCGTCTTGACGGCGTCGTACGCGCCGTCCATGTCGCTCTCGTCGTTCTCCGGCTCGACGTACACCGCCGACTGGACGGCATAGACGTTGAACCCGCCGTACGGCTCAAGCCTTTTTTTAATGTTAGCGACGAGTTTTTGTTCAAAAAAGCGGCGGTTAAGCCCTTTGAGGATGATCTCGCCTTGTTTGAGTAAAATGATATCGTTCATATTCTGATTATTATGCCTCTTCTCTGAAATAAAACCTTGAATTTAATTGACTCAATGCTCATGAGTTCTGTTATACCATTCGTCCAAAAGCTCAATACTCGTTTCAGAAAACATCCCGTCGGTTATCATCATAAACAGTAGTTTTCCTGTTTCCATATTTACAAGTATATTATACCAGTATTTCTGATCATCTTTGGCATGAAAACGATAATATTGTTCTCCAAAAAGTACATACGTGTCATTTGCTTGTGCATCTATACTATATTCGCCAGAATACCCCTGATTATCTGAATGCTCATATAGCCATGCGTTATAGATTGATATAGCTTCATCAGACGTCAGGCTTGCAGGTGCGGATATAGCCGGTTCGCCAGAATACCAATCATCAAGCAATTCTATGGTCGTCATTAAGTGTTTCTGATCTGTGCCCCATTTGTATAGAGATAATAATTCACCAGTCTTTGCCTGCACAAGTATTAGGTGCGAAAACCCGGACGCTCCAGCCCAGCTATTTGACACGGGAAACTCGTAATACGGCTCTCCAAATAAGAAATATGTAGGAGGTGGTATTTCGTACGGATCATAAACCCATTCATGAAAAGTATGTGATGGCACATCATCATGATTTTCTAACCATGAACTACAAATCTTCCGTGCTTCATCAAATGTAAGAAAAGCTTGCGTATAAGGCGTCTGCGTTGGTGACGGATCAGCAGGGGCCGTTGTCTCTGATGTTGATAGAGATGGTTCGATCAAGGATGATGCTGACGGCGAATTAACCGTCTGGTTTGGGGTTTGCACTGTTGGCGAGGCGGGTGCGCAGGAAACGAACACCGTTATCGTAAGCGTCAAAGCAAGCAGATAGAGTAATTTCTTTTTCAAATACACTCTCTCACCTCCGTAGCAGGTATGATATTTAGTAAAGAAGTATTATGCCTCTTCCCTGAAATCATATGTCCGGTACTGTATTGCTTCGGCGAGGTGCCGCTTGTCAATATTTTCGCTGCCGGCAAGATCGGCGATCGTCCGCGCGACGCGGAGGATGCGGTCGTAGGAGCGGGCGGTGAGCCCCATACGCTCATAAGCGCTTTTCATCAGCTTTTCGCTCGCTTCATCGAGCGCGCAGAACTGCTCAAGCTGCTTCGTGCCGATCAGCGCGTTCGACTGCGCGCCGGTTCCGGCATAACGCGCTTGTTGGACGCTTCGCGCCGTGTTGACGCGTGCGCGGATCTCGGCCGACGATTCGGCGCTGGGCTTGTCGCGCAGCTCTTCGTATTCCAGCGCCGGGACTTCTATGTACATATCGATGCGATCTAAAAGCGGACCGGACAGGCGCTCGTGGTAACGCTTGACCGAGCTTTCCGTACACGAGCATCGGCGCGAGGGATGCCCGAACCAGCCGCAGCGGCACGGATTCATTGCGCACACGAGCATGAACCGGCACGGGTACGTCATTGTCGCCATCGCGCGCGAGATGGTCACCTGCCCGTCTTCCAGCGGCTGGCGGAGTGATTCGAGCACGTCGGTGGAGAATTCGGGCAGCTCGTCGAGAAACAGCACGCCATTGTGCGCGAGCGAAATTTCGCCCGGCCGCGGGTTCGACGTACCGCCGGCCATCGCCGTGGCGGAGATGGTGTGGTGCGGCGAGCGGAACGGCCGCGTCGTGATGATGGGATTATCCCGGTCGGTCAGCCCCATGACGGAGTGGATTTCGGTGCACTCGAGCATTTCGTCACGGGTCATGTCGGGTAAAATCGACGGTAGGCGCTTGGACAGCATGCTCTTGCCCGCGCCCGGCGGACCGACGAGCAGGATGTTGTGACCGCCCGCGGCGGCAATCTCCAGCGCGCGCTTGACATTATCCTGCCCCTTGACGTCGGCGAAGTCGAGCGCCGCGGGATACTCGGTAGACGGCTCCGCCGGCGCGGCGGAGCTAATCGGTTCGTCGCCGCTTAAATGCGCGAGCAGCTCGGTGACGGTGGCTACAGGATAAACACGTAGCCCCGTTGCGTAGGCTGCCTCGGCGGCGTTGCCGGCCGGTACGTAGAGCTTTTTAATACCGGCGCGTTCAGCGGCCAGCGCCATCGGTAGCGCGCCCGTCACCGGACGCAGCTCGCCGGTCAGCGACAACTCACCGAAAAAGGCGCTGTCGTCCGGCAGGGGATCAATGTTTTCAGATGATGCTAAAATGCCAAGCAGGACGGGCAGATCGTAAACTGTGCCGGCCTTTTTTGTGTTGGCCGGCGCGAGATTGACCGTAATACGGCTGACGGGGAACTTGATGCCGCAGTTTTTTGTCGCCGCGCGCACGCGCTCGCGAGCCTCCTTGACGGCGGCGTCCGGCAGGCCGACGATGTCGAAGCTCGGCAGACCGCCGGACAGATAGCATTCGACGGATACCTCGTAGCCGGATATGCCCCCGAGCCCGAGAGATCGTATTTTTGAGACCATATCCGACGTCCTTTCTGTCCGAAATCGGCGTTTAAGACTTATTTGCTTGCCAACAGATAAGTCTGCGTGTAGGGGCATACCTCGATGCACTTACCGCATAACGTAATCGCTTGCTGTATCCGATCCGCCGATAATTCCCGCGCCTTGTTTCGGCAGGCGAACGGATTAAAAAAATAGTCCCTGTCCAAATCAGGCGTCCACAACCTGCCGGATATCGCGTTGCCCGGGCAGGCCTGCTTACAGAGGCGGCAATCGCCGCATTCTGAGCGTGTTGTTCTGGTGCCGGTCGTTAGCGGCGCGTTTGTTCGGATCGATGTCAGCCGGAGAGCGGAACCGTATTCCAGTGTTACAAAGAGGGCGCTTTTTCCGATCCAGCCAAGTCCCGCGGCAACAGCGACCGTCTTGTGCGGCATTTTTGTGCGATATATATCGTACTCGTGTACTGCATTTGTCGTTTGAGCAAACGCACGGTAATTATGATCGGCGATGTAGGCTGCGCCTTGCTCCGCCAGACGATTCAATTTGTCGTTTAGGGCATGGTATGTATCGAAGTATTCGCGCGTCGGCCCGTCATGAATTTGCCGAACGATTTCAGGCGGTATACAAACGGCAATTGAGACACCGTACATTAAGTCGTCATCAACAAGTTCTGACAAATCAGCAAATCCGACAAGCGACGCGCCGTTTTCATAAAGCAAATCCGAAAGAACGTGATCACTGAACATGAAAACCACTCCTCAATACAGCTGCCGGCAGTTGTTCGTTAAGCCTGCTGATAATACAGGGGGATGCGTCCCATCATTTTAAGCTCGGCCTCAAATGCTTTTCTCAAAATCCTGATACATTAAACTCGGCTGGATGCCGGTGTTGTTCTGGTATTTACCGCTGTCGTACGGGTCGTACTCGCCGTGGATGTCGTGGTAGTAGATCTGGCAGATCTCGACGTTCGGATAAATCCGGATCGGTTGGATGCAGAAAATCTCCAGCGTCCAGTATCCGGCAAAGCCGACGTCGCCGAAGCCCGCGGTCACGTGTATAAACAAGCCCAGCCGCCCCGTTGACGAGCGGCCCTCGAGCATGGGGACGAATTTATCGGTTTTCGTGTACTCGTTTGTCCGGCCCAGATATAATATGTTCGGTTCAAGCAGCAGACCGTCCTCCGGAATGACGAGACGCCGTGTGGGATTGGGTTTTTTCATATCGAGAACATCGTTTTCGTAGACGAGCAGCTCGCTAGCCAGCGACATATTGTAGCTGTTGGGATTAATTCTCGATGCATCAAACGGCTTAATAATGATTTCTTTGCCGATGTGCCTGAGTATTTCTCTGCCGGACAGTATCATAGGGCGACTTCTTTCTTTAAGAATGAATTAAGCGGATTGTCGGCGTTAAAGCTCACCGTCGCGTATTTTTTGAAGATAGGATGTCATTTGATCGTCGTCGCGTTGGCTATAAGTATAGCCAAGTGCGGTGCCGACGAACTTGGCCGCCTGACGAAAAAGAGAACAGGCGGTGAATACAGCATTCCACAAGCTGTCGAAGCTGGCGTATGTCATCGTATACTGGGTATATAACACATTGGGCAGGTAGCGCTTAAAATACTTACCCCAGAGTCCGGTCGATACAGAAAAATCTGTTTTGATGCCGATATACCAAGAAAGCATAGCATCCAGTTCAACGTGCACTGTCTCATGATACATGCACATCGTATAGGGTAGCTGATCGCGAACAAGCCCCTTGGCGACGTTGTTTAGACACCACCAGAACTGATTACAGCAACCATTATATCTTGTTTGCGTGGGTTTTTGAATCCGGTATGTCCTGTCACTTGGCGGCGGAATGTGCGGCAGCAGATGATCCTTATCGAGAAGTAGTATGGTTTGGCTGTCGGCCTTAAAGTCTTCTAATGCCGTATGCGTTGTCTTAATGTGTAAGTCGATCCGATTACCATCTGTAAAAAGCATGAGCCAGCCGTAGCTTCGGCTGGGGTCAGCGTTAAGCCCCCTGCCAAGATTATTAGAGTCCGGCTCCTGGAGCATGATGCGTTCACCAAAAACCGATATCCAGTCTCGATCGGTGATAAAAGACGCGGTGTCCGCGACGACATAGACAATGTCGTAATCCTGAAACCGGTCTTTTTGCGCTTTTGGGTCGGCGCGCGAGCCGTTCATGAAAACGGCGCGGATGCGCTCGTCCGATTGGGCGACGCCGAGGATGAGGTCAAACATTTCTTGTTCTGTTCGCATTATTCCTGCCCCTTTGGCGAATAAAATCGTACAATTGTTTGGCGTGTACATATATTGCCGGCGGCCTGTCGGCGAAGCAGAACGACATAAAAATGAACTCCGCCAGTTGGGCGTCAATTCGGCTGGCATTCGAGCATGATACGGATGGGCAGCCGACGAAGCCTAGCAGTAGGTGCGTGAAATTGCAGGGTCAAAAAATGTCAACTCAGTATATCATCAATTATGCAAAATTTGCAATATCGACCGGTGTTTTAAGCGATTATCGTTCAATTTTACAAGTATTTTGTGAGTTTTATAATTTACATGGCCAAAGAGCAATGATATAATGGAATAACTATACGCTCTCAGGAATTTTGCCTGGGGGCATCGGTTACTATAGAAGCATACCCGGGAAAGGATGGTCACACATGGCTCGTAAACTCAAGACGATGGACGGCAACAACGCGGCCGCACACGTCGCCTATTCATTTACGGATGTCGCCGCGATTTACCCCATTACCCCGTCATCCACAATGGCCGAATACGTCGACAAATGGTCGGCGGGCGGTCGTGTCAACATTTTTGGTCAGCCCGTTAAAGTCCTCGAGATGCAATCGGAGGGCGGCGCGGCCGGCGCCGTGCACGGTTCACTTCTTGCCGGCGCGCTGACCAGCACGTTCACGGCATCTCAGGGTCTTCTTCTGATGATCCCCAACATGTACAAATGGGCCGGCGAGCGCCTGCCTGCCGTACTGCACGTATCTGCCAGAACAGTTGCCACACACGCGCTGTCGATTTTCGGCGATCAGTCCGACGTTATGGCTTGCCGCCAGACGGGCTGCGCGATGATCGCGTCCAACAGTCCGCAGGAAGCAATGGACCTCGGCGCCGTCGCGCATCTGTCGGCGATCAAGGCTGCGCTTCCGTTCGTGCATTTCTTTGACGGCTTCCGTACGTCGCACGAGATGCAGAAGATCGAAACATGGGAGAACGACATGCTGGCAGAGCTCGTCGACTACGATGCGCTCAACGCCTTCCGCGAGAGATCGCATAACCCCAACCACCCCGTCCTGCGCGGCTCGGCGCAAAACGGCGACATCTTCTTCCAGGCACGCGAGTCTGTCAACAAAGACTACGACTCGGTTGCCGATACGGTCGAAGGCTACATGGATGCCGTCAATAAGATGATCGGCACCGACTACAAGCCCTTCAACTATGTCGGCGCGCCCGACGCGAAGAACGTCATCATCGCGATGGGCTCTGTTTGTGAAGCAGCCGAGGAAGTCGTCAACTACCTCGTCGGCAAGGGCGAAAAGGTCGGCCTCATTAAAGTTCGCCTGTACCGTCCGTTCAGCGCCAAGCACCTGCTGAGCGTATTGCCCGATACGGTGGAAAAAATCGGCGTACTCGATCGCACCAAAGAGCCCGGCGCGCCCGGCGAGCCGCTCTACCTTGACGTATTCACAGCCATGTGCGACAAAGACATCAAAGTTGTCGGCGGCCGCTACGGTCTGGCGAGCAAAGACACGACGCCGGGCTGCATCATCTCGGTGTTTGACAACCTTAAACAAGACAACCCGAAGAACAACTTCTCCGTCGGCATCACCGACGACGTGACAAACCTGTCGCTGCCGATTACCGGTGAGCCCGACACGACGCCCGCAGACATCATCTCCTGCAAATTCTGGGGCCTCGGGTCCGACGGTACTGTCGGCGCGAACAAGAACTCCATCAAAATCATCGGCGACCACACCGACATGAAGGTGCAGGCGTACTTCCAGTACGACTCCCGTAAGTCCGGCGGCGTCACGATCAGCCATCTGCGTTTCGGCAAGAGCCCGATCAAGTCGACGTATTATATCAACAAGGCCAACTTCGTGGCCTGCCATAATCCGTCGTACATCGAGAACTTCGATATGGCGCAAGACGTCAAGCCCGGCGGCTCGTTCCTCATCAACTGCGCATGGAGCGCCGAAGAGCTCGGCGAACGTCTGCCGGCCGAGGCGAAAAAGCATATCGCCAACAATGACGTCCAGCTTTATACGGTCGACGCCGTGAGCATCGCGCGCTCGATCGGCCTGGGCGGCAGAACGAACGCCATCCTGCAGGCTGCGTTCTTCAAGCTCTCGAATATCCTGCCCATCGACGAGGCCGTTCAGTACATGAAAGACGCCGTGCGCGCCTCTTACGGACACAAGGGCGAGGACATCGTCAACATGAACAACAAGGCCATCGACGCCGGCCTTGAGAACATCGTGAAGATCGACGTGCCGGAAAGCTGGAAAACCGCCAGCGGCACCAAGCCCAAGAAGACCATCGACACCGATCGTCCCGGCATTGCCGAATACGTGTGCGGCGTGATGGACGAGATGAACAACATGCGCGGCGACCAGCTGCCCGTCTCCGCTTTCCTCGATCTTGAAGGCGGCGCCGTCGTTCCGTCCGGTACGTCCGCGTACGAAAAACGCAAGATCGCCTCACACGTGCCGAGCTGGATCCCAGAAAACTGCATCCAGTGTAACCAGTGCGCGTATGTTTGCCCGCACTCTGTCATCCGCCCGTTCGTCTTTGACGAAAACGAGGCGAAGAACGCTCCCGCGGGCACGCTGATGATCCCGATGACCGGCAAGGGTAACGAAAACTACAAGTTCTCCATCATCCCGACCGTGTCTGACTGTACGGGCTGCGGCTCGTGCGCGAACATCTGCCCGTCGAAGAATAAGGCGCTGGAGATGAAGCCGCTGGAAGACATGATTGATACGCAGGCGGCCTTTGACTACGCCGAGAAGAACGTTACGCGTAAAGAAACAGGTTTTGCGCCGTCGACCGTCAAGGGCTCGCAGTTCCTCAAACCGCTGCTTGAGTTCCCGGGCGCGTGCGCCGGCTGCGGCGAAACGCCGTACGCCCGCCTCGTCTCTCAGCTGTATGGCGACCGTATGTATATCGCCAACGCGACGGGTTGCTCATCTATCTGGGGCGGCAGCGCGCCGACGACACCGTATACCGTCAACGACGAGGGCAAAGGCCCCGCGTGGGCCAACTCCCTGTTTGAAGACAATGCCGAGTTCGGTCTCGGTATGGCCATCGCGTCTGATCAGCGCCGCGACGGCGTGCGCCTGTTCGCCGGCGAGATTGCCAAGCAGACCAATAAGGCGGACGTCAAAGCGGCTATCGAGGGTTGGATCGCGGCGTTTGACGACGCGGAAGCCACGAAAGCCACAGGCAAAGCACTGGAAGCGGCGCTCTCGAGCGCGATCAGCGGATCGGCTGACTTCCCGATGAAAACGCAGATGAAGGCGCTTTACGATATGCGCGATCAGTTCGTCAAGCCGTCCGTGTGGATTTTCGGCGGCGATGGTTGGGCGTACGACATCGGCTACGGCGGCCTGGACCACGTCATCGCCTCCGGCGAAAACGTTAACATCCTCGTGTTCGATACCGAGGTTTACTCCAATACCGGCGGTCAGGCATCGAAAGCCACGCCGACCGGCGCCGTCGCACAGTTTGCCGCGGCCGGTAAATCCGTCAAGAAAAAAGACCTCGCACAGATCGCGATGTCCTACGGCTACGTCTACGTTGCACAGGTTTCGATGGGCTCAAACTATCAGCAGACGCTCAAGGCGATCATGGAAGCTGAAAGCTATGACGGCCCGTCGCTCATCATCGCGTACGCGCCGTGTATCAACCACGGTATCCGCGCCGGTATGGGCAAGTCGATGACGGAAATGAAAAAAGCCGTCGACTCCGGCTACTGGAACATGATGCGCTTCGACCCGCGTCTGGCCGAGCAGGGCAAGAATCCGCTCACGATCGACAGCAAAGCGCCGTCCGAGAGCTACAAAGACTTCATCATGGGTGAAGTTCGCTACTCCTCGCTGACGCTGGAGTTCCCCGAGCGTGCTGAAAAGCTGTTCGTCGAGGCCGAGAAGGAAGCCAAGGAGCGCTACGAAGCGCTGCTCAAGCAAAAGGATATGCTCGAGCCGAAGGAATAATCCTCGAAAATTAAAACAGGGCGGGCGGGACTTTTGTCCCGCCCGCTTTATCTCATCAGATGAGCCGAGCTTGGCTCATTTGGACGCTTTGGGTATCTTGATCGTCAAAATGATCTCATTATCCGTCTCGTCGCGCCCATAGCGCGCGTCGATGCCGGACTTTTGCATCATGTTCATCCCGCGCGAGACGGTATTAAGGAACAGCCTTACGTCTTTGATGACGTACAACGGCTTATTGCGCTCGCGCGTGCGCTGACCCTTGCGGTGTATGTACGCGTCGATAAACGATTCTGTCGCGGCAACGTTGAGACTTTTGCGCAGGATCTGCTCGCAGACGTCAAGCCGGTCCTGCTCGTCCTCAAGACGCAGCAGTGCGCGCGCGTGCCGCTCCGTCAGCCCGGAGTCGCGTACCTTTTGTAAAAGCTCCGGTGCCAGCTTCAGCAGGCGCAATTTGTTCGACACCGCCGATTGTGACAGCCCGATCATCCGCGCGATCTCCTCCTGCTTGTACCCGTGCAGACGGACGAGCCGGCTGAGTCCTTCGGCCTCCTCGATGAAGTCGAGGTTTTTGCGCTGCAGGTTCTCGACCAGCGCAAGCACCGACGATTTTTGCGCGTCAACGTCGAGCACGATGCACGGTACGTCCTTGAGGCCGACGAGCTTGGCCGCGCGCAGCCGCCGCTCGCCCGAGACAAGTTCGAACCCGTTACCGCTGCGCCGAACACTCAGCGGCTGGAGAATCCCGTAGCGTGCGATGCTGCCGGCCAGCTCACGCATCGCGCCGGGGTCGAACGAGCGGCGCGGCTGGTCGGGATTCGGTAAGATGTCACCGGTCGGTAAGAAGACGATGCGGCTGGCTTCAAACAGGCCGCGTTTCCTCATTAAGGGCATGTAATCCACATCCAATCGTATATATAGTAGATATGAGACAAGAATATACTATATATAGTGAAAAAATGACAGAAAAAAGGCGGGAAATAATATTCCCGCCGATTTATTTTGCGTTATTGTGCAGATTGCTCCGTGATTTTCAGTCCCAGCTCGTCGAGCTGCTTGGATTCGACGACGTCGGGGCAGCTCGTCATCAGCTCCGACGCGTTTTGCACCTTCGGGAACGCGATCACGTCGCGGATGCTCGACTGACCGCTCAGGAGCATCACGAGCCGGTCGAGACCGTAGGCGAGCCCGCCGTGGGGCGGTGCGCCGTACTTAAACGCGTTGATGAGGTGCCCGAAACGCTCCTGCGCGTCCTCGGCGGAGAAGCCGAGCGCGCGGAACATCGACTCCTGCAGGTCGGGCGTACTGATACGGATTGAGCCGCCACCGAGTTCCGTGCCGTTGAGGATGATGTCGTACGCTTTGGCGCGGCAGCGCTTTTTGTCTGTTTCGAGCAAAGCGGCGTCCTCGTCCATCGGTGCGGTGAACGGATGGTGCATCGCGACGTAGCGTTCTTCCTCTTCGGAATACTCGAACATCGGGAACTCCGTGACCCAAAGGAGCTTATAATCGTTTTTGTCAATCAGGTCTAAACGGCGTGCGACCTCGCAGCGCAGCGCCCCGAGCGAAGCAAAGACCACTTTCTCGCTTGCGTCGGCAACGACGAGGACGAGATCGCCCGTTTCCGCGCCTGCGCGGGCGAGCAGGGCGGCCATTTCGTCGTCGGTTAAGAACTTGGCAAACGACGAGCTCATCGCGTCGGGGCTCAGCTTAGCCCAGGCGAGGCCCTTCGCGCCGTACGTCTTAACGTACTCAACGAGGCTGTCGATCTGTTTACGGGGGAATTTATCCGCGCCGCCCGGCACGGTGATGCATCTGACGCTACCGCCGGACGCCATCGGCTCAGCGAAAACCTTAAAGCCGCAATCTTTGACGACGTCACCGAGGTCACACAGCTCTAAACCGAAGCGCAGATCCGGCTTGTCCGAGCCGAAGCGATCCATCGCCTCCGCAAACGGCATGCGCTGGATCGGCAGAGGAATGTCGATGCCTAAAATGTCCTTGAAAACCCGCTGCAAATACCCTTCGTTGACGGCGATAACGTCGTCCACGTCGACAAAGGAGAGCTCGAGGTCGATCTGGGTGAACTCCGGCTGGCGGTCGGCGCGCAAATCCTCGTCACGGAAGCAACGCGCGATCTGGAAGTAGCGGTCGAAGCCTGAAAGCATTAATAGCTGCTTGTACTGCTGCGGCGACTGCGGCAGTGCGTAGAATTTGCCGGGATGCACGCGGCTGGGTACGAGATAGTCACGCGCGCCCTCGGGCGTCGACTTGGTGAGCATCGGCGTTTCGATTTCGTAAAAGCCGTTGTCGTCGAAATAATCGCGCGTGAGCTTGACGACCTTGTGCCGTAGCGCGATGGCGCGCTGCATATCGGGGCGGCGCAGGTCGAGGTAGCGGTATTTGAGACGCAGCGTGTCGTTGACGTCGGAGTTTTCCTCAATCTCAAACGGCGGCGTTTCGGATTCGGCAAGGATACGCAGCTCCGTCACCTCGAGCTCCACGCTGCCGGTCGGCAGGTCGGGGTTTTTCGAGGAGCGCTCACGTAAGACGCCGCGTGCGGCGAGCACAAATTCGGCGCGAACGCGCCGCGCCTGATCAAAGATTGCTTTATCGGTATGGTCGTCAAACGCGAGTTGCAGGATGCCTGTCCGGTCGCGCAGGTCGACAAATACGAGCTGGCCGAGGTCGCGGCAGCGCTGGACCCAGCCGCATACGGCGATCTCATTGCCGATTTTTTCAAGCGTCGGCGTTCCGCAGTAGTCGGTACGCTTAAAGCCATTGAGTGATTGCATGTGTCACACTCCGTTGTTTATTTTTGATGGGGTTCCATAATCGGTGTGCCGCCGCGCAGCGTTGCCACGCTGTTGCGCAGCGCCACCGTAATCATCGCGGCCGACGCCGTCGTCTGCTCGCCCGAGCGCATGTCTTTAACGGTGACCATGCCCTCGCGCAGCTCGTCTTCACCGAGGAAAACGACATAGGGGATTTTCAGCTTGTCGGCATAAGAAAGCTTGGCCTTGAACTTTTTTTGTTCGCTGTAAATCATCACGCGAAAGCCGTCCTGCCGCAGCGATGTGGCCAGTGAAAGCGCTGGCGCGGTGTCGTCTGTCATCGGCAGGATCAAAACGTCTGCCGGGGCGGTGGTGATAGCCGGATTGAGGTAGCCCTCACTCTCCAGCACAAAAAACAGCCGCGTCAACCCGATCGAGATGCCGACGCCCGGCAGCTTTTTCTTCGTATAATAGCCGGCCAGATCGTCGTACCGGCCGCCGGAGCAGATCGAGCCGACCTCCGGGTGGTCGAGCATCGTCGTCTCGTAGACGGTGCCGGTGTAGTAGTCCAGGCCGCGCGCGATCGTCAGGTCAATCTTGAAGTGCGATGACGGCACGCCGAAGGCGGCCATGCTGTCGGTGACGGCTTGCAGCTCGGCAAGACCTTCGTCAAATCGGTCGTTTTTACCTTTGTAGCGCAGGAGCGCCTCAAGCGGATCGGCGCTGTCGAGTAGATTGATCAGTTCCCGCGCCGTTGCGTCCGACATGCCCGCATCGTCTACGAGCAGCTCGGTGACTTTTTCGCGCCCGATCTTATCGAGCTTGTCGATGCTGCGCATTGCTTCGGCCGCTTTTTCGCCGATACCGAGTAGCTCAAAAAGTCCGCCCAGTACTTTGCGGTTATTAAATCGTATAACAAACCGCTCGAGGCCGAGCGTCGTAAAACAGCGGTAGATGATGCTGGGGATCTCGGCTTCGTTTTGGATGTCGAGCGCGCCGTCGCCGATGACGTCGATGTCGGCCTGGTAAAACTCGCGGAAACGTCCGCGCTGGGCCCGCTCGCCGCGGTAGACCTTGCCGATCTGAAATCGGCGGAACGGAAATGTCAGCTGCCCGTAATGCAGCGCGACGTATTTGGCCAGCGGCACGGTTAGGTCGAATCGCAGCGACAGATCATGCTCGCCTTTTGTAAAGCGATAAATTTGCTTTTCCGTCTCGCCGCCGCCTTTGGCTAAAAGCACCTCAGACGACTCGATGAGCGGTGTGTCAAGCGGCGTAAAGCCGTATAAAGAGAAGCTGCTGCGCAGGACGTCGACCATCTTGTCGAAGTATACCTGTTTGTCGGGCAGCAGCTCCATAAAACCAGACAGTGTACGCGGGCTGATGATATCCATAAACGATAGGCTCCTTTGTTTACGGGGGCAGATCGATGCCCCGCGGCTAGTATCGGGCAACAGCATGGGCGGGGTGTGCCCCCGCCCTGATAAATGCCGGTCGGATCGTCAGTTTTTCGGATTGACGATATCGCGCCAGTCCAAATCGCCGCGCTTGAGGCCCTGAATCAGTACCTCTGCGGTAGCAACATTAGACGCAAACGGCACGTTGTGCTGGTCGCACAGGCGCGCAATATCGTTGACGTTTGCGGGCGGATCAGGCAGCGACGGATCGCAGAAGAACAAAACGAGATCGAGTTCGTTGTAGGCAATGCGTGCGCCGATTTGCTGGTCGCCGCCCTGACTGCCCGTCAGGTACAGTGTAATCGGCAAGCCCGTCGCCTCGGCGACGAGGCGGCCGGTTGTGTTCGTCGCGCAGATCGAATGACCGGAGAGGATACCGCAATAGGCAATGCAAAACTGAACCATCAGCTCTTTTTTTCTGTCATGCGCCATTAATGCAATATTCATAAAGCCGCCTACTTTCTGATAAATAAATAACCCGTTATCTGGCCCATTTGCCGGATAGAGGGATTTTTTGTCCTGTCAAGCGTTGTGATACTTGTAAAAACTCGAGTGCCGCTCGCTTATCTTCACAGAGAATGAGCGGGGACTCGGCGTTTGCGGCGAGAAATACCGCTTCGTCTTCTTCGACTAGACCGATCAGCTGCACGCCGATCGTGTCAATGACGTCGTCGATCGTCATGCCGATGCGCCGCAGGTTACGCACGGACACGCGGTTGACGACCAGCCGCACTTCTTCAATACCCATCGTACGCAGTTCTTCGCCGACGCGCTGACCGTCACGCATGCTCGTCATGTCGCAAACGGTGACGACGAGCGCCATGTCTGCGTCTTGCGCTGCCAGACGAAAGCCCGGCCCGATGCCGGCGGGTGAATCGATCAGGCAGTAATCAAACGTTTCCTTGACCTCGGCCATCAGCTCGCTCATCGCCTTGGGGTCAAGCTCCTCGGGTCCGCGGAAGGCCGGTGCCGGCAGGAAAAACAGCCCTTCGATTTTTGGGTGCTCGCAGCAGGCGTCTTCCAGACCGACGATGCCGTCCAGCACGTCGGAAAAGTCGGTTACGACGTACTCCGACATCCCGATGATGATATCAAGATTGCGCAGTCCCGCGTCGCAGTCGATGCATAGAGTTTTGTGACCGAGCGCGGCGAGACACGACGCCACGGCGCCGACAGTCGTCGTTTTTCCGGTGCCGCCTTTTCCGGAGGCGACAACGATGACCTTACCCATGCCCGACCTCCATCCTCCATCACGAATTTATCTTTACATTATATACAATCGACATCCGGTTGACAAGAGAGAATCTTGTATGCAGTCGTTGACCCAGGGCGGCGCTTACGGCAGGATCGTGTTGTCCTGCGCAACGAAGATCGATGTGCTGCGTCCGAAGTAGTAATCCATCACGTCACGGGCGATTTTCATAATCGTCGAACCGGACGTACCTTTTTCGACGACGAGCGCGATGGCGATCTCCGGATCGTCTGCCGGGGCGTAGCAGACGAACACGCCGTTATTGAGTGTTTCGTTATCGGTCGATGTCTGCACCGTACCGGTTTTAGCTGCGACAGGCACCATATAGTCCTTAAAAACGGAGGCTGCCGTACCGTCCGACGCGACGAGCTCCATGCCCTCCTGCAAAAGCGGCAGATATTCAGTGCCCTCGACGGTTCGTATGATGTCGTGTGACGGCTGCTCAAGGACAGTTGTAAAGTCAGAGGAGCGGATATTGCTGAGGATCGTCAGGTTGCGGACGCTGCCGCCGTTGGCGATCGTGGCGACGTAGTTGGCCAGCTGGATTGGTGTAAAATGGTTGTAGCTTTGCCCGATGCCGGTATAAATACTGTCGGCGGGATACCACTGTTCTTCCAGCGTTTCCATTTTGTATTCGGGTGAACCGAGAATACCGGCTTTTTCCGGCAGCTCAATGCCCGTTTTGCTGCCGAGACCGAAATCGATACAGGTGTCGACCATGTCGTTGATGTTACCGAGGTCGGCAACAGTATAAAAGAAGTAGTTGCACGAATCGCGCAGCGCCGTCACGACCGTTTCATTACCATGCGCGCCCGGATAAATCCAACAAGTCGGTGCAAAGTTGGAGTCTTCCTCGATCCATGCCGTATAGATACCTGTGCATTCAATCTGTGTCGTCGGTGTAATAATACCGGATTTCAGGCCGGTCAACGCCGTGATCATTTTAAACGTTGAACCGGGATTATATATCCCCATCGTCGCTCGGTTCAACATTGGGAAGTTGGGGTTATCTAACAGGTCGTTAAAGGTCTGACCAATCGTCGAAAGGTCGTACGACGGATACGAGGCGCTCGCGAGAACCTCGCCGGTTTTGACGGCTGTCACGACAACGGCACCGCCGGTGACAAGGTTTTCTTCCACACGGTCGGCGTTGATGAAGTCGATCCTGGCAGACAGCGAGTCCTCGCAAACTTCCTGGAGACCGATGTCGAGCGTCAAAATGATATTGTCACCCGGAACGGGCTCTTTTGTGGTCACCTCGTCGATGATAACGCCGCCTTCGCCGGTGGTAATCTCCTGCTTACCGTCTGTACCGTGTAGGTGCTCCTCAAAAACGCGCTCGATGCCGTCCTTGCCGACCATCGCGTTATACGAGTAGCCAAGTTCCTTATATTTGTCTGCATATTCCTCGGCGCTGACTTTACCGATGTAACCGAGCAGGTGTGCCGCGTATGTGGTGTAATAAACGCGCTTGGCTGTCGGGTTAATGCTCACACCGGGATAATCCTTGTCCTTTATTAGCGTGATAAAATCAATCCCGACATCGTTTGCGAACACGTACGGGTCGAGACCGACGACGGCAAACAGCTCCAGCTCGTAGCGCACGCCGATGACAAGGCGCACGTCTGAGATGCTGGTGGTGTAGTCGAGCTTATAGTGCTCCTTCATCCACACGATCAGGTCGGAGGCCGAGATTTGCGGGTCAAGCCCGAAATAGGCAAAGTACGCGTCGAGATGTTTACGCTGGGATGTAGTCATGTCGAGAACATAGGAAAACGGCGCACCGGGCGTGACGGGAAACGAGTCGTTATAATTGACACCGAAATCGACAGCGGACACCACCAGCTCAAGAAGAATATCGTTAATGCTGTCCTCCGGCAGCTTGTCTCGTGAAATCATAACATTGTACGCCGCGCGCGTCGATACAAGCACGTTGCCGTTGCGGTCGAGAATATCGCCGCGGTCGGCCGTGAGTGTGACTTCCTGTGTGGAGACATTTCGCGCGAGGTAGGCGTTATCGTCTGGCCCGGCGTCATAGATCTGCATTTTGTACAGCGCCGCTAAATAGACGGCGACGACAATACCCAGCAGTACGAAAAGCAGCGCGATACGCGACGGCTTGTAGAATTTGTGCATGATGATCCTTTCAGGCGGGTACGGTCAGCCGGGCAAGCCGGCACGGCCCGACGAAGCGCGCGCAAGCGCATGGACGATGAAGTAGATTGGAACACAAAACGGCAGAGAATACAGCGTTTGACGCAGGCCGGTGGATAAAAGCGCTGCGATGTCAATGCTGGAGAAAAACAAAAGCGAAAACATCGATACAAACGATGTGAGCACGAGTGCGCCGACACAAAATACGAAAAACGACGGAAAGCTGCGCGCCATGATTGTTTCCGACAGTGCGCCTGTTGCGATGCCTACAGCCGTCAGCAATACTGTCATGACCATAACCGGCTGATTGAACGAGATATCACACAGCATGCCGGCGAAAAGGCCGTAGCCGCCGCCGCGCGCGGCGCCCTCAAATGTGGCGATGCCCACGACGGCCAGCGGCAGAAGAACCGGCACGATGCCGTCGATGGGCATATACGGCAGCACCATTGCCTGCAAAATGTACACCAGAAGAATAAACAGCAGATGCCCGAGCAGTACAAACGGGATCTTTATCTTGGAAATCATGACGCGTCACCATCCTCACCGGATTGAAAGCCTGTGACGAGGTAAACGGTGCTCAAGCCTTGTAAATCGGCAGCCGGCTTTATTGTGGCGTAACGACGGATGCCCGTGTCGTAGGTGAGCACCTGTTCGACAGTGCCGACCGTCAGTCCGGCCGGCAAAAGACCGCTGCTGCCGGAGGTGAGGATCGTGTCCCCGGCGACGATTTCTATTGAGGCCTGCAGATAATCGAATTTCAAAAGACCTTGCTGCATAAGAGAGAAGTCGCCCACGGCGATGGCGGGGTCTTCGTTGCGTTCGATGTACGCGCCGACAGAAAAAGTCGTGTCGATGACGGTGACGACCGTCGCCGAGGTCGCGTGCACGGCTTTGACGACCCCGATCAGCGCGCCCGTTTCCGTAATGACGCTATCGCCGACTTTTACATCTGAGTTATACGTGCCCTTGTTGATGGTAAACGAGGATGCCCAGTTGGAGGCGTTCCAGGAAATAACGTCCGCTTCACCCCAATCGAAATCCGGGTGCCGGGACGCCAGTCCGAGCAGTTCGCGCAGCTCATCCAGTTCGTTGGAGATGTCGATATACTCACGATACTCCTGCTTTAGCTGCCGGATCTCGGCTTTAAGAAGTGCATTTTCATCGGCGATTTTGTTGTATTCGTAAATATAGCCGTAAAGACTCTCATACGCGCTGGCAACGGAGGCAACCAAGCTTTTAACCGGCTTGGACAGTGACGTCAGCGCGTTGGTAACAAAGCCGGGCTGGCCGCTCGTATTCACGGTAATCAACGTGATGGCCGCAATGATGACGGCGATCACGAAATAACCGATAACCTTGAATTTAAAAATACGTTTCATAGCGTTGGCCTTTCAGCATAAGGTGAGGGATATGTCTGCCCACCGACTTCGGCGCAGTTTGCCTTGGTGCTTAAACGCGCTAGTTCTGGTGATCGGCTAGGATGGGCAGCGTGGCGCCAAATTCACCAAGCGCCGTCACAAGTCGGCAAAGCGGCAGACCCATCACGTTGAAAAAGTCACCGTCGATGCGCCTGATGAACACGGCGCCGAGTCCCTGCGCGCCGTATGCACCGGCCTTATCCATCGGCTCGCCGGACGCAATATACGCGTAGATCTCCGCGTCTGTCATATCGCGGAAAAAGACGCGTGTCTTTTCATAAAAAGCCGTCTCGCGTCCGTTTCGGATCAGTGCGACGCCTGTATACACCGTATGTTCTGCACCCGACAGCTGCCGGAGCATTCGTGCGGCGTCCGCTTCATTTTCCGGCTTGCCGAGCGCCCGGCCGTCCTGATAGACAAGCGTATCTGCCGCGATAATCAGCTCGTCCGGTGCACATTGCGGCGCGACGGCGCGCGCTTTGACGGCGGCGATGGTCATGACGGATTCGTCCGGCGGGAGCGGCGGGACGGTTTCGTCCGTATCGGCGGGCACGACGCGAAAGTCGCGAAGGCCGAGCATCTGGAGCAGGTCGCGGCGGCGCGGCGACGCGGATGCCAGCACAAGGCGCATTATTCGACCCCCCGAAAATACAGTCCGCGTGTGTAAGAGGCGGGTTTGAAGTCGTTCTGAGCTAAATAGCTTTTCATTACGGTGACGCATTCCAATGCGTTTTCCGTCGTAAACATCAGGCGGTGCGCCCACAGACCGATCGATTTGAGCTTGCCGAGCCGATCGGCCAGAAACAGCTTCCTGGAGTTGAGCACGACGTTACGGCATTTATATTCCGGCACGACAGGAAACGACGCGCCTTGCCGGTCCAACAGGCCGGTGAAGTTGTCGCAGGCGTGCACGCGCGTGCTGCAGTTGATGATGCAGTTTTCGGTCATCATCAGCGGCAGGCGGCCGTAAGCAATCATCTCAAGGTCGAGCGGCTTGGACAGATCGCGTATCTGCTCGGCGCGCATTTCAAACGACGCCGTTGCCGACAGCAGGCCCACGTCCTTCATAGCGCGCAGCGACTGGGAGTTGAAGACGTTGAGCCCAAAATCACCGCGCGGTGCAAAACCAAAAGATTTGACGAACTGCAGGTGCCCAAGGTTCCCGATCAGCGCTTGCTTGATGCCGAGACCGGCTGCTTTTTCAAGCATCGCCGCAACGTCTTTTTTCTGGCTGTCAAAGATGACGCGCGGGACACGTACAGCAACGGCAATGTCGGGATCGTCTAAAAAGGGCTTAAGCGCCGCTGGGTTTTTATCGATCTGCTCCGCCGGGACGTAAACGACAGCCGGCTTAAGTTCTGCGAGCGCCGGCGTGAGCTGTTCGGCCTTCAAAACCGATACGGTGTATAAAGGCTTGTCCTCGCGGTTAATGAGGTGATAGCCGGGCACAAACTCGCCTTCTGCCCGCGGCTCGAGCGCCGTGCGCTTGTCCATCAGCTCGCTGAGTACGTTCCGGCGCATCTCGTTGATGGCCGACGTCGGCAGCATTAATCCGGGCTCGACGACGCTTTTAACGCCGGCGCAGAAAAACGGTGTGCCGCCTGTTTTATGCAGCTGCGTCTGCAGTGCAGTTGCTGTGAGCTCCTTGTGGAACGCCGGCTCGGGCACCGGCCCTTCGGTGACGGCGGAGTTGCCGTTGTCGTCTACGGCGGCGAGCTTTGACGGTTCGCCCGGCTTGACAGCCGCGGCGAAGCGGACGCCCACGCGCTGAAACTCACCGCTCAGGTAGTTCTTACGCGCGGTGGAGAAGATAATCTGCCCGCCCTTTTCGTCGTCGACGCGTACGCCGAACATGTCCGTGCCCTTTTTACGTGTATAGTAGCCGTCGGTGAAGCCCTGACGGGAAAACGCGGACTCCAGCGCGCGCATATCGTCGGCCGTGGGCGTCTTTTTATCCTTGACGGCCCGCGAATAGATGCCTGTGACGATCGCCGCGTACTCGGGCCGGCGCATGCGACCTTCAATTTTGAGGCTCTTGACGCCGATCTCCTCGAGCTGTCCGACGTAACCGATCAGGCAGTTATCCTTGAGGCTCAAGAGGTACTCGGCGTCGTGCCCGCCGGTGGAATAGTTGAGACGGCACGGCTGAGCGCACAGGCCGCGGTTACCGCTGCGCCGTCCGATGACGGAACTCATATAGCATTGGCCGGAATAGCCCATGCACAGCGCGCCGTGCGTAAAGACCTCAATCTCGATCGGCGAATGCTTGCAAATGTACCCGATTTCCTGAACCGACAGCTCGCGCGCGAGTACGACACGGCTGATACCCATTGCGGCGGCCATCTGCACGCCCTCAAGGTTGTGTACGCCCATCTGCGTGCTTGCGTGGATCGCCACGTCCGGTGAGGCTTGGCGCACGGCTTTTAAGACGCCGATGTCCTGCACGATGAAGGCATCCGCGCCAAGTCGGCCGGCAATCTTCGCCTGCTCGGCGACCTCGGGCAGCTCGCGGTCGGTACATAAGGTGTTAAAGGTGACGTATACAGACACGCCGCGTACGCGGCAATATTCGGCTGCTTTACGGAAATCCTCCAGTGTGAAGTTTTTCGCATTGCGTCGCGCGTTAAAGTCTCCAAAGCCGAGATAGACGGCATCCGCACCGTTTTGTACGGCAGCGATGACGCCTTCCGGGGAACCGGCCGGAGACAAAATTTCGAGCATGATTCATCTGCCTTTCTTAGGCTGTAAATAATCGGGCAAATACCCGTGTGGCGGTCAAACTGATACGTTTTACCGTGAATTCTTATTATATCAGTAAGAAGGCAGTTAATCAACTACGCCGAACGTTGTAAAATTGGTTGTCAGCCGCGTGTTAAATCAAGTAGGTGAAAGTGTTTGATGCATGCGCCGGTATAACAGTTGTAATTTTGACAAAATTACGCCGAATTAGTCCGGCTTGGATTGCCCTTGGTTTCAATTACTGCTATAATCATTCAAAAGAGACGGCGCGGCGGGACAGACCGTTGCGCGCCGGAAAGGGGGCGCCATGGCAGATTTACGATACGTCTTGTCCGGCTCGGATACCATCACGCTCAGCGGGCAAACAGCCGACAAGCTCATCCGTGCAGGCAGCGGCGACGCTGCGCTGTTATATTTACTGGCGCTTCGTACCGGCGGCACGCTCACCGTCTATCAGGCCGCCAAGGTCTTAGGGCGCGACGAGAACGAGGTTAAAAGCGCCATGGAGCTGCTCGACCGGCTCGGACTGCTGAAATGCGACGATGCGCCGACGTCACAGGCCGCGCCGCCGCCGTCGGCAAAAACGCCGCTCCCGCAGGACGAGCTGCCCGAGTACACCGCCGCCGACATCAGGCGGGAGCTGGAGAACGGTTCTGTATTCGGCTCGCTGGTGCAGGAGGTTCAAAAAAGCCTCGGCAAGATGCTCACGTCGGACGATTTGATCAAGCTGTTCGGCATCTACGACAACCTCGGCCTGCCGCCGGAGGTCATCTTGCATCTCGTTACATACTGCGTCAACGAAAATCACCGACGCTACGGCTCCGGCAGAACGCCGACGCTGCGTTATATCGAAAAAGCCGCCTACACGTGGGAGCGCGAGGGCGTACTGTCGCTTGAAAAGGCCGAGCGTTACCTCAAAGACCTCGAAGCCCGCCGCAAAAGCACGAGCGACGTCAAGCGTGTACTGCAGATTCGTGACCGGGAGCTGTCGGCCGGCGAGCGCCGCTATGTCGAGTCCTGGCTTGCGCTCGGCTTCACGCCGGACGTGATCGAGCTGGCCTACGATAAAACACTTGTTAAAACAGGCAAGCTGGCCTGGAGCTATATGGATTCGATATTGTCCAGCTGGCACAAGAAGGGCCTCAAGACGCCGGACGATATCCGCCGCAAAGACGGTAAAAACGCTGCCGCACCTGTGCCGAAGTCGGCGGGCGCCGGTACGTCGAAGCCGACGACATCGGAAATCGAACAGATGCGGCGGTATCTTGAAAAGCTCAGGGAGGAGTAGCCGTGGCTTATAACGGAAAGCTGCTGGCGAAGGCCAAGCAGCGCCTGCAGTCGCGCCGGCTTGAGTTTGAGCAGGCGCACGACAAGCGTATCCAGCAAGTATACGATGCCTGCCCGCATATCCGGGAAATCGACGATGCGCTTAAAAACACGATTATTGGCGTTGTCGGCGCTGCGCTCGGCGACAAAGTTGCGATCGAAAACACCGTTTCCGAGCTGCGTGAGCGCAATTTGGCGCTTCAGGAGCAGCGCCGGCGTGAATTGGTGTCGGCCGGGTTTGCGTCTGATTATCTAGACGATGAATATTTATGCAGCCGTTGTCACGACACCGGATACGTCGGCGCGCAGATGTGCACTTGCCTGAAGCAGCTGTATAACGACGAGCTCCGGGCATCGCTGAGCAGCCTCTTAAAGCTGGGCGACGAAACGTTTGAAACCTTTAACCTCAGCCTCTACGACGATACGCCCGACCCCGAGCTTGGCATCTCACCGCGCAGCCACATGGAGGTCGTGTGCGAAACATGCTATCGTTATGCCGAAAAATTCGGGCGCGCCTCGACGAATCTGTACCTCAACGGCGCGCCGGGTCTGGGGAAGACGTTTTTGTCGGCGGCGATCGCCAATGTCGTTGCTAATAAAGGGTTTTCTGTTGTTTACGACACGGCGCATGCCGTGTTCTCGGCGTTTGAAGACGACAAGTTTTCCAAGACGGGCGACCAGAAAACAGCGCGCGGCGACGTCCGGCGATACCTTGAAAGCGACCTGCTGATTTTGGACGATCTCGGCACGGAAATGACGACGGCATTCACCATCAGCGCGCTGTACGAGCTGATCAATACACGGCTGATGACGAACAAGAAAACCATCATCAGTTCCAACCTCTCCACGGCCGAACTGCGCGGGCGTTACTCCGCGCCCATCGTCTCACGCATTGACGGTGAGTACATGAGTTTGCGGTTTTACGGGCGCGATATCCGGCTTGTTAAAAGGGGATTATAGGCTGCCGCTGCATGGAGTGGATAATGCATAATCATGTATATGAGATTTCCCACAGGAAATATTCGTTGAAATTACACGGGTTTTACACATAATCCACAGAGTTTTCCACATGCGTTATGTCAACAATGCTGTTAATATATTCACAAATGCCGTTTTCCAGCTTGCTTTTTTGCAAGGACGGGGGTAAAATGTGCCACCTGCGAATATAGTGATGGCGTAGCGGTTTATACTTCCGTAAAGCCTGCAGCAAAGGTGGTCAGAGCGTGTCAGAAGTTAAAAAGCAGAATTACATGAAGGGCGCGGCCATCTTGGCGATGGCGGGCGTGACGATTAAAATCATCACGGCGATATTTAAGATCCCCCTTCTCAACATGCTCGGCGACGAGGGCTCGGGTCATTTTCAGATTACCTATGTAATTTACGGGCTGATGATCACCATCTCGACGGCAGGGCTGCCTGTGGCGCTTTCACGGCTCATTTCTTCCGCGTCTGCAACGGGACGAACGCAACTTGTCAAGCGGTATGTTTCTGTCGCGTTGCCGGTTTTTGCGTTGCTAGGTCTGGCGCTGATGCTAGTGATGATCTTCTTTGCAGACGGGCTGGCCGCGTTTATGGGTGACCCGGACGCGGCGCTCGGTATCCAGGCCTTTGCGCCGGCAGTATTCTTCGGCTGCATTATTTCGGTTTACCGCGGTTACTTCCAAGGCCATAACGAGATGCTGCCCACGGCCGTCTCCCAGCTGATGGAAGCGCTGAGCAAGCTGGTTTTCGGGTTGCTGATTGCGTGGATTCTGATCCAGCGCGGGTTTGGGTCGCCGATCGCGCTGGCCGGCGCCAACATCGCGACGACAATCGGGCTGGGGCTGGCGATTCCGATGCTGCTGATCTTCAAGCGCCGGTACGAGCAGCGGTACATCGCGCCGCATGCCGACAAAGATCACCAGATCGTTCCCGGCCGTCGGGCGACATTGATGCAGATACTCAGTGTCAGCGTGCCGATGACGCTTGGCGCGTCGATTTTGAATATAATGACGTTCGTTGATACAAGCGTGGTTCTCACACGGCTGCAGACGTATCTGCCGAAGGAAGAGGCCGTCGGGCTGCTGGGCGTGTACACGAAGGGTTTATCAATCTTTAATCTGCCGTCGGCGCTGATCGGGCCGATCGCGTTTGCGATCGTACCGGCGATTGCGGCGGCTGTCGCCGCGCGCCGTCGGCGTGAGTCGAAGGAGATTATGAGCTCGTCTCTGAAAATCACGAACCTGGTTGCGATGCCGGCCGGCATCGGTCTGGCCGTTCTGGCGCAGCCAATTTTCAACGTTTTGTATTGGAATTCTAGCCCCATCGGACCGACACTACTGACAACGTTCGGCATCGCGTCGTACTTTATGAGCATGCAGCTCGTCACAATAGGGATACTGCAGGCTAATGGTCTGGAGAAGATACCCCTGTTAACGTGTACGATCGGCGGCCTTTTGCAGATTGGCGTCGACTGGTATCTGGTCGGGCAGCCGCTGATCAACATCACCGGCTCGCCGTACGGTACGCTGACGTGCTATGGGTCGATCACGCTGCTCAATCTTTTGTTTGTTGCGCTTAAAGTCAAGGATAAGCCGGACTTTCGCAAAGCGTTCGTTGGGCCGCTGCTTTGCGCCGGCGTCATGGGTGTGGGCGCATGGGCGTCGTATAAGCTGATTGAACGCTTCGGCACGCCGATGTTCGGGAGCGGACACGCGGCAATGGCCGTCTATCTATTTGCGGCGATTATTATTTCGGTTGTCGTCTACGGCGTTTTGATCATCGCCACGAAAACAATCACCCGCGAGGACATGAAACTCATACCGCGTGGTGACAAAATAGCCAAGATGCTAAAAATCAAGTGATTTCAGTGATTTTCAATAAAAAAATTGATAAATAGCTTGCGAAGCAGGGGAAAGTATGGTAAATTTTGATAACAAAGAGCGTTATGATGTGTATGACCTGAAAAAGCTCGTATCCATCCTGCGCGGACCGGGCGGCTGCCCGTGGGACGCCGAGCAGACGCATGAGAGTATTCGGCGCAACTTTTTAGAGGAAGCCTACGAGGCCGTTGAGGCCATTGACGAAAACGATCCGACTCATTTGTGCGAAGAACTCGGCGACGTTTTGATGCAGGTCATTTTTCATTCCGACATCGAATCGGACGCCGGACGATTTGAACTTGACGACGTTGCGGATATGTCTGTGCGCAAGCTGCTGCTGCGTCATCCGCACGTTTTTTCAGATGTACAGGTTTCGTCAAGCGGCGAGGTGATCGACAATTGGGAGGTCATCAAGCGGCGCGAGAAAAACCATGAAACCATCGCCGACTCGCTCGACGCGGTCGCCGTCAGCCTGCCGGCACTCTGGCGTGCCGAGAAGCTGCAGAAAAAGGCGGCTAAGGCCGGATTCGACTGGCCGGACGAGACCGGTGCGATGGACAAGCTGCAAGAGGAGCTCGGCGAGCTGCACGACGCCGTCCAGACGGGACAGGGCATCGAGGAGGAGCTGGGCGACCTGCTGTTTTCCGCCGTCAACCTTGCGCGCCATCTAGGGATTGATCCGGAATCGGCGCTAGGCAAATCAAGTGATAAGTTCACCGCGCGGTTCCGCCGTACAGAGCAACTGGCAAACGAAGCCGGTACGCCGCTCGAAACGCTCACGCTTGAGCAGATGGACGAGCTGTACGAGCAGGCCAAGCATGAAAACGGAGAATAAATACGGCGCAGCCACAGTGCGGCGCGAAAATCGTATTTTTCTATAAATCAAGGAATGATCCATAAGCATTTATTAGGAGGACAGTACGAATGAATAAAGCAGATCTGATCAGCAAAATTGCGATGAATTCCGGGCTTTCGAAGAAAGACAGCGAAAAGGCGCTTGCAGCCGCTATTGACGCCATTACGGAATCTTTGAAGTCCGGGGAAAAGGTTCAGCTCGTCGGCTTCGGCATCTTTGATGTCAAAGAGCGTGCAGAGCGCACCGGTCGCAACCCCAAAACGAAAGAAGCTATTAAGATCCCTGCTTCCAGAACGCCGCAGTTCAAGGCCGGTAAAGCCCTGAAAGACGCTGTCGCGAAATAACGGTCGCCGATATTCAGCGGCGGACGCAATGACTGCTGCAAAGACTTGCTTCTTGTGATATGATGTCGCCTGCGGCTTCGTTATATCGCGTCTGTGGGAACATCGTTCTCATACGTTCGCTTTTTAACCGAAAGCGCTGGCGGCGGGTTTAGCCATGTCATGAACTTAAAAATCATGATACAATAACGGCGCGGTTTTCCGCGCCGTTATTCTTATCAGACAGATCGAAAAGGTCGGTAGAGTATGCGCCTTGATAAATATTTGAAAGTATCCCGGCTGATTAAACGCCGGACCGTTGCCAACGACGCGTGTGACGCGTCGCGCGTGGCCGTTAACGGGCGGCCGGCTAAAGCGTCGTACGACGTGAAGCTCGGCGACGTCATCGAGATTCGCTTCGGCCAGCGCACGGTTAAAGTTGAGGTGACGGCCGTCGCGGAGCACGTCCAGAAGGCTGACGCCGCCGCGATGTACCGTGAGATCGAGTAAAAGCGTGCCGGATGGCAGAATCTATATCACAAAGGAGACCCGGACGGCACGATGAATACACAGGAAAACTCTCTCATTAAACGGGCGATTACTTTCATAAAAAGTCCGCGCGGCGAAACAGTTCGCTATATAATTATCGGTGGCTGTACAACGGCTGTCGACTATCTGACATACCATGCCATGCTTGATTGGCTGAGCTTCAGCGTCACCGCCAGCAGTGTGACGAGCACGGCGCTGGCGATCGTGTTTGCATACATTACCAACAAGCTGTTTGTTTTCGTCAGCAAGACCGGCTCATTCGGCGCACTGGCTGCCGAGTTCGGCAGGTTTATGGCCTCGCGCCTTGTCACCTTCGGGCTGGAGGTCGGCGGCGTTTATCTGCTTGTCAATATACTTGAGCAAAACGAGTATTTAGGTAAAATCGCTTCGATCATCGTCGTCATCATCGTCAATTATATACTGAGTAAATTCATCGTTTTTCGCCCTGGCAAGCAAGAAGAGCCGCTGGACGAGTGAAAATCCGGGCGAAAGCCCGGTTTTTTTATGCGGCGGCGGCAGTAAGCTGGTTGTTTTACAAATTGTTCACCATTGCTAAAATAGGTATATTATTATAGAATAATAACACTTTATGGTACTCGATTTACCGCACCAATACAGGCGGCGCAGTAAGCGGGACCACAGCAGGAGGCTTGGACATGACAAAAAAAGTGCTCGTTATTGAAGACGACAGTAATATTGCCGAGCTTCTTCGGCTGTATCTGGAAAAGGACGGATTTGAGGTCACGATCGCCGACAACGGCGGAAAGGGCGTTTCCGAGTTTGAGCGGTTGAACCCCGAGCTTGTCCTGCTGGACATTATGCTGCCCGTTATGGACGGCTGGGCCGTCTGCCGCGAGATCAGAAACCTCTCCAAGGTGCCGATCATCATGCTTACGGCCAAGGGTGAGACGTTTGATAAGGTCTCCGGCCTTGAGATGGGCGCCGACGACTACATCGTCAAGCCGTTTGAAGTCAAGGAGCTGCTCGCGCGCGTGCATGCCGTCCTGCGCCGATACGAAACGGACGACGGTGCGCCGGCGCGCAAGCTGACGTTCGACAAGCTCATCATCGACATGGAGTCGTTTGAGCTGATCGTCGCCGGCAAGAAAGTCGACGCGCCGCCGAAGGAGATGGAGCTTTTATACCATCTGGCTGCGACGCCCAATCGTGTCTACACGCGCAACCAGCTGCTCGACGAGGTCTGGGGCTTTGATTATTTCGGCGACTCGCGCACAGTCGACGTGCATATTAAGCGGCTGCGGGAAAAGCTCGAGAACGTCAGCGATAAATGGTCGCTTAAAACGGTCTGGGGCGTGGGCTATAAATTTGAGCTGGTCGGATCATGAAACACAGTATCTACATTCGTAACTTTTTCATGACAGCCGGCATCGTGCTGCTGAGCTTTCTCATTCTCGGCAGCATGTTTTTCGCCTGGAGCTACCGGCTGATCATGAGTGAGCGGCACAAAACGATGTCGCAGGCGGCCGACGAAGTCGCCCGCTATGTAACGCTCGTGTATGAGAGCAACGCCCTCAGCGCTATTAAACTGCGCGCCGTACTGACCACAATTTCACAGATCTCGGGTTTGGAAATTATCATTACCGAAAATAGCGGTGTTGTGGTGTCGACGTCAGATAGCGAGCTTAGTAGCGATCTGCTCAGGCGCGTTGTGTTACCCGAGTTTCTGCGTGAAATTGATACGGCTGATTCCATAAGTAAAAACACCGACCTCGGTGGCGTATACGAAGAGACGCGCTATGTTTACGGTGTGCATCTGGTCGACGAAAACGGCGGCGTGATCGGGTATTTGTTCGTTTCAAGCCAGTCGGAAGCCGTCGTGATCCTCTGGCGGCAGTTTACAAGCGTGTTCCTGTTCATCTCTGTCATCGTGCTGTTTTTAACGTTTACCGTTTCGTTTATTACAACGAAAAAGCAGGCCGAGCCCATCAACGAGATGGCGGCGGCCGCGATGCGATTTGCCCGGGGAGACTATACTGTCCGTGTTGAAAACGCCGGCCGTGTCGACGAAATCGGCCAGCTGACCGATGCGTTCAACGCCATGGCAGACTCGATTGAGCGCTCGGAAAGCCTCCGGCGCGATTTCATTGCCAACGTCTCGCATGAGCTGAAAACGCCGATGACCGTTATTTCCGGCTTTTCAGACGGCTTGCTTGACGGTACAATCCCGACGGATAAGCAGCAAAAATATCTGCAGGTCATCTCGAGCGAGACAAAGCGCCTGTCGCGTCTGGTGCGCAACATGCTGGACATGTCACGTATCCAGTCCTCCTCACCGGAACTGCTGCTGGCCGGCAGTTTTGACATTGCCGAGATCATCCGCATATCGCTGCTAAGTCTCGGCAGCAAGATTGACGCCAAAAGCCTCGACGTCGACGCCGAGCTGCCGGAGGAGGCGATCATGACGCGCGGCGATAAGGATGCCGTCACGCAGGTTGTCTATAACCTGTTCGACAACGCCATCAAGTTTGCTGAAGACGGGTCGGTTCTGCGTGTAAGCCTGTGGAAGCAGGGGCAAAAGGCGTACGTATCGGTCGAGGATACGGGTGAAACGATCCCGACGGAGGAGATGCCGCTCATTTTTGACCGTTTCCACAAGACCGACCGCTCACGCAGCGAGAAGCGCGACGGCGTCGGACTGGGGCTGTACATCGTAAAAACGATTCTCGATAATCATAACGAGGACATCTACGTCACCAGCTGCGGCGGTGTGACGAAGTTTACCTTTACGCTGACGCTTGCGCCTGCTGAACGCCGGTAAGTGCGTGGTGCCGGCAGATGTACGCAGGGATATAAAACAGGACTCGGTAAAAAACGGAAAAACAAATTCACAAATTATTCAAAGTCTATTCACACAATATCTGCACAATAGGGGTATGATGAATTTGTTGAAACGGTAGATGTCAGTTACGGTTTACCAGTTGCTCCAGATCTTCTGATAAGCTTGTACTTTCCTCCCCCGGCTGTCATCACGTTTCAATTAATCCCGAATAACTCCCTCTCTTTTCGAAAAGCCTCCGATTGATCATCGGAGGCTTTTCGAATCCGTAAAAAAGCGCGTCTCCGTCAGAGACGCGCTTTTATCGTTTAGTTCAGCGCTTTTTTCATTAAGACAGACTCGCCGTAAGGTGTTGTTAGCTGCTGTATTTCCGTCCAGCCGAATTTTTCGTAAAGAGCCTGCGCCGTTTCCGTCATGAGATAGAGCTCGGTATATGCCAGACGAACAGCCTCGGCAATTAGTTGGTCGATCAGATGTATGGAAATGCCCTTTCCTCTGTAGAACGGGTGGACATACAGCGCGGATAGCCAGGGCGTAAATTCCGGCCGCGACGCGTCCGACGTCCAGAAACTGACCATCCCGGCCGGTTTTCCGTCGTACAGCGCGACAAACGTGATCGGCAGCGTTTTCTTATTTGCGCCTGAAACAAACTTATCCAGAATTTGCTCATACGTCGCGCCCGACTGGCAGCCCCATAGGCCGTAAGTCCAGCTTGCGCACGTCTGAATATGCGCCGGTTGATCGGCAAGGTAAGCGATTTCGAGCTTTTCCGACTTTGTGCCAGCGTGGCCCATCATGACACGACCGCCGTAAAGCCGTAGGTGATGGCAAACACGATCGCACCGGCGGTCAGCACACCGGCAATGATTGCCGGCAGCGCAACGCGCAGCCGGATGTTGAGAACTGCCGCGATGAGCGCACCCGTCCAGGCGCCGGTGCCCGGCAGCGGAATCGCCACGAATAAAAACAGCCCAATAATTTCGCCCTTATATAATGTGTTGCGCTTACTAAGTGCCTTAGCCTCCAGCTTGTCGGCGATGCGCGCGAGTCTGGGGCTCTTTTTTTGCATCCACTCGAAAATGCGCCGGATAAAAAGCACAATAAACGGGATCGGCAGAATGTTGCCGACAATGCTGATCACAAGCGCGACGACAGGCCTCAGCCCCATCGCGACGCCGATGGGAATGGCGCCGCGCAGCTCGATGAGCGGCAGCATCGACACAACAAAGGTGATGAGCATCTTGCCCAGCTCGGTTTGTTTAAGCAGCTCAATGAATTCCAAGATGTTTCTCCTGCGTGTTTATTCGCCTCTGAGCTTGATGATTCGGTCGCGCAAAATGGCGGCGTATTCAAACTCGAGCATTTTAGCGGCAGCCGCCATGTCTTTTTCAAGCTTGCGGATCGCTTCTTCGCGCTCGCGCCTGGTCATCTTCACGCCGCTGGCGCCACGCGTATCGGCCGTTTCGTCTTTGGAGATTTCCAGCAGCTCGCGCACGCTCTTGACGATCGTCTTGGGCACGATGCCGTGTTCTTCGTTATAGGCGGTCTGCTTGGCGCGGCGGCGTTCCGTCTCGTCCATGGCGGCACGCATTGAGCGCGTGACGGTATCAGCGTACAGGATGACGGTGCCCTCGGCGTTGCGCGCGGCGCGCCCGATCGTCTGGATGAGTGACGTCTCGCTGCGTAAAAAGCCTTCTTTATCGGCGTCGAGAATGGCGACAAGCGACACCTCCGGCAGATCGAGCCCCTCGCGTAAAAGGTTGATGCCCACAAGCGCGTCAAACTCGCCGAGCCGCAGGTCGCGGATGATCTCCATGCGCTCGATTGTCGTGATGTCGTGGTGCATGTAGCGTACACGGATACCCGAGCGCGTCAGGTAGGCGGTAAGATCCTCCGCCATGCGCTTCGTCAGCGTTGTGACGAGTGTCCGCTCACCCTTTTTCACGCGCGCATTGATCTCGCCGATCAGATCATCGATCTGCCCGTCAACCGGGCGCACTGTGATCGTCGGGTCGATGAGGCCCGTCGGGCGGATGATCAGCTCGACCGTCTGCGACGAGCGGGACTTTTCGTACTCGGTCGGCGTCGCCGATACGTAGATAAATTGCTTTACACGCTCGTTAAACTCCGCGAATTTGAGCGGCCTGTTATCAAACGCCGACGGAAGACGGAAGCCGTATTCAATGAGGCTCTCCTTGCGCGCCCGGTCGCCGTTGTACATCGCGCGCACCTGCGGCAGTGTGACGTGGCTCTCGTCGGCAAACAACACAAAGTCCTTGGGGAAGTAGTCTAGAAGCGTCATCGGCGCGGAGCCTGGCTCGCGCCCGGTGATGATGCGCGAATAGTTCTCGATGCCGTTACAGTAGCCCAGCTCGCGCATCATCTCGATGTCGTACATCGTGCGCTGGTGCAGCCGCTGTGCCTCGACGAGCTTGTTCTGGCTCTCAAAATACGCGACGCGCTCTTTCATCTCGGCCAGAATCTCGCCGACGGCGCGGTCCATTTTTTCGCCTGTCGTCACGTAATGTGAAGCGGGGTAGATCGCCACGTGTGACAGCGCCCGCGTCGGCGTGCCGGTGACGACGTTGATCTCGCTGATGCGGTCGATTTCGTCGCCGAAAAATTCAACGCGGATGGCGTGGTCACGGGAGTACGCAGGGTAGATCTCGACCGTGTCACCGCGTACGCGGAACGAGTTGCGCTCAAAAGCCATGTCGTTGCGGCCGTAGCGGATCTCGACAAGCTTTTTTAGAAGTGCGTCGCGGTCGCGCGTTTGACCCTCGCGCAGCGAAACGACCATGTTGGCGTAGTCAATCGGGTCGCCCAGTCCATAGATGCAGCTGACGGACGAGACGACAATGACGTCGCGCCGCTCAAACAGAGACGACGTCGCCGAGTGGCGCAGCCGCTCAATCTCGTCGTTGATCGAAGAGTCTTTTTCAATATACGTGTCGGTATGCGCGATGTACGCTTCCGGCTGGTAGTAATCATAGTACGAGACGAAAAACTCGACGGCGTTATCGGGAAAAAACTCCCAGAACTCACTGCACAGCTGCGCGGCGAGCGTCTTGTTATGCGCGAGCACAAGTGCCGGGCGCTGGAGCTTTTCGATGATTTTCGCCATCGTGTATGTCTTGCCGGAGCCTGTGACGCCCAGCAGCGTCTGTTCCTCAAAACCGAGCTCGACGCCATTTGCGAGCGCGTCAATAGCGCCGGGCTGGTCACCGGCGGGCTCATATTCACTTACGACTCTGAAATCGGGCATGCTTTACCTCATGTACATCGTTAATAACCCGGCCGGCGGCCAGCCGCGAGCTTTGGCGAGCCGCGCCATCTCTGGCGCGTCAGGCGGCGGGATTCACTCCAGCCGCCGTTTAATCAAAATGGGGTTCCCACGGAACGTGTTCCGTGGGGTTCACCGGCGGGCTCATATTCACTTACGACTTTGAAATCGGGCATATTGTTCCTCAGTGCAATAAATTCTTGAGCGTGTCAAATACCTTCGGACTGGAGACAACCAGATTGTCGCAGCGGATATCGTCGGGCAGGCCATCCGCCGGTTCGACGTAGTAGCCGATCCGCGCGCCGGCCTCTTTGGCAATCAGCCGCCCGGCAGCGACATCCCATGCGTGCAGATGCCCCTCATAGTAACCTTGCAGCCGGCCGCAGGCGACCCAGCACAAGTCGAGCGCCGCCGAGCCGAGGCGGCGCAGATCGCGCACCTCCGGCAGGACCGACGCCAGGCGACGGGCAAGTACGGCGCGCGCGGACTTTTCATACGGAAAGCCGGTCGCGACGAGGCACTCGCCGAGATCCGCCACGTCTTTGACCTGAATTTTTTTGTCGTTGAGATACGCGCCCGCGCCTTTTTCAGCATGAAACAACTCGTCCAAAAACGGATTGTACACGACGCCGGCGCGGACTTCCCGCGCGTCGGCGTAGGCGATGGACACCGCCGCCATGAAGTGGCCGCTGGCGTAATTCACGGTGCCGTCAATCGGGTCGACAATCCACGTCGGTCCGTCGAGCGTGTGCGTGCGTCCGTCCGTGTCTTCCTCAGAATAAATATCGTGCGACGGGAACTGCCGGCGGATTTCAGATTTAATGATGTCATTGGCGGCGAGGTCGGCGTTTGTAACCAGCTCAATGCCGCCCTTTAGGTTTTCTGTGAGCGCGCCGCCGTCTCGCATTTCTTTGACGCGCGCGCCGGCCAGCCGCGCGATGCGGATGGCGTGCTGTAGGTGAGTGCCCGGCATGTCCCGCCTCCTGTGTAACTGAATTAAAGCCCGTGGGGGCTGAAGAATCCGGTGTCAGCCAGCGAGACAAAGTCGTCGTCGGCGACGATGATGTGGTCGGCCAGTGTGATGTCGACGGCCTTAAGTGCTTGCGAGACGCGGCGCGTCGTCTGCTTGTCCTCATGCGACGGCAGCGCGATCCCGCTGGTGTGGTTGTGCGCGAGAATGACGCTTGTGGCGTTGCACGCGAGCGCCATTTCGACGATCTTACGGATGCTCACACTAGCTGAATTGACGCTGCCCCGGAATAACATCTTACTGGATACGACTTTGCACTTGGCGTCCAGACACACAAGGTAGACGATCTCGTCACGTTCGGCGTAAAAGCGCGGCAGCAGGTACGCACCGGCCTTTTTTGCCGAGTCGAGGATATCGTCAAACGCGGCGCGGGACATGAGGTAGCGCCGGCTGACCTGCGGAATGAGCTTAATAAGAATCGCCGTATTGTGTCCGATGCCCGCCACCTTTTTCAGCTCGTCGGCCGGTGCGTCAAACACGGCGGCCAGTGAACCGAAGCGGTCGAGCAGCGCATGTGCAAGCGGATTGATATCACCGCGCGGCAGGGCATAAAAAAGCAGCAGCTCCAAGACGTTGTGGTCGTCAAAATTCTCCAAACCATGTTCGCTAAAGCGGTTTTTCATCCGCTCGCGATGGCCTTCATGCACGCTCATTGAGCGCCGTATTCAGCGAGGTACGCCTGCATTTTGGCCAGGCGTTCGTCGCCCTCAGGCATTGACGCGATGATGTCGCGCACGGTGATGATCGGGTATACGCGGATACCGAGCGACGCGCGCAGCTCGTCGAGTGCCGACAAGGAGCCTGTACCGCGTTCCATTCTGTCGACAGACACGAACAGCGCTGTAACCGTCACATCTGCGATATCGCCAAGCAGCTTCAGACTCTCGCGCACGGCGGTACCGGCAGTGACGACATCTTCGATGATGGCGATGCGGTCGCCGTCTTTGGGCTGATAGCCCACGATACCGCCGCCCTCGCCGTGATCCTTAACTTCCTTGCGGTTGAAACAGTACGGTACATCGCGCCCGTGATTGCGCCACAGTGACGACGCGGCGGCGACGGCCAGCGGGATACCCTTGTATGCCGGGCCGAACAGCGCGTCAAAGTCTTCGCCGCTTTGGACGATGCAATCGGCGTACCAGTCACCGAGCGTCATAATCTGCGCGCCGGTTTTATACTTGCCGGTGTTGATAAAGTACGGCGTCTGGCGCCCGCTTTTTGTGGTAAAATCCCCAAAAGTCAGAACGTTTGCGTCCATCATGAAGTCAATAAAATCTGTTGTATGGCTCATGGCGCCGTCTCCTTACAGTATTTTTTCTTAATTACGCAAGATTATATCATCGCCGCTGGCGGCATTCAACTTTTTTGGTAAAAACAAATCATCACGCTGTGTTGAATAATTCATATTTACAATGTATAATGGTCTTTAACGCACGCGTCGGCTTGGATAGAAAACCGGCGTTGCACACTGCATTTTAAGGGGTAATCATGAGCTATCGCATCGGCATTGATATAGGCAGCACCACGGTTAAAACCGTCGTTCTTGGTGAGGATGGCGGCATCGTTTTCCGCGCGTACGAGCGCCACTTCTCCAAGGTACGCGAAAAGGCGGCCGAGCAGCTGCGCTCGGCATCGGCACATGTGGGCGGACAGCCCGTTCGTGCCGTCATTACTGGCTCGGCCGGTCTCGGCGTCGCCAAAGCGTCGGGTATCCGATTTGTGCAGGAAGTATACGCGACGGCGTCGTCCGTGCGCGAATACATCCCGGATGCCGACGCCGTCATCGAGCTCGGTGGCGAGGACGCGAAGATCATCTTCTTCGGCTCAAGTCTCGAGGAGCGCATGAACGGCTCGTGCGCCGGCGGCACCGGCGCATTTATCGACCAGATGGCGACGCTTTTAAATGTATCCATCACAGAGCTGGACGCACTGTCCTTGAAGCACGAGAAGATCTATCCGATCGCCTCGCGCTGCGGCGTATTTGCCAAGTCCGATATACAGCCGATTCTCAATCAGGGCGGGCGGCGTGAAGATGTCGCCGCATCCATCTTCCAGGCCGTCGTTGACCAAACGGTCGCGGGTCTCACGCAAGGGCGTGAGCTGACTGGTAAGATTGTGTTCCTCGGGGGCCCGCTGACATTTTTGGGCGGCCTGCGCGCGCGTTTTGTCGAAACGCTGGAACTGGATAATGAGCACGCCGTCTTTCCCGAAAACGCCGACTGCTTCGCCGCGCTCGGTGCGGCGCTGCTCGCGGAGGAAAAAGACGACGCGCCGTTCGAGCAGATATTGACGCTGCTGGAAAACGCGCAAAGCGCCGCGCAGGTCACCGACGTGCTCGAGCCGCTGTTCGCGTCGCAAGACGCGTATGACGCGTTTATTGGCCGCCATAACCGCGCGACGCCCGTCACCGTCGATCCCGATGCGTATACGGGTGACGCATATCTCGGCATCGACGCCGGCAGTACAACGACCAAGCTCGTGCTCATCACGCCCGACGGCGGCATTTTATACAGCTATTACGCCTCTAACCGCGGCGACCCGATTTCGATTGTAAAAGCGCAGCTGCAGGAAATATATAACCGCTTCAGCGGCCGCGCGACGATTAAGTCGAGCGCTGTGACGGGCTACGGTGAGGATCTTATTAAAAACGCTTTCGGCGTTGATCTCGGGCTCGTCGAGACGATGGCGCACTTTCGCGCCGCACGCCACTTCGATCCGGACGTTGACTTTATTATCGACATTGGCGGGCAAGACGTCAAATGTTTCAAAATCCGCGGCGGCGCCGTCGACAGCATTCTGCTCAACGAGGCGTGCTCGTCCGGCTGCGGCAGCTTTATTGAGACGTTTGCCATCGCGCTGGGCTATAACATCGCCGACTTTTCAAAGCTCGGCTTATTCGATCCCGCGCCCGTCAACCTCGGTTCGCGGTGTACGGTTTTCATGAACTCCAGTGTCAAGCAGGCGCAGAAGGAAGGCGCGACCGTCGAGGCGATTTCGGCAGGGCTGTCGATTTCGATCGTTAAAAACGCGGTCTACAAGGTCATTCGTGCGGTGAACGCCGACGATCTCGGGCAGCATATCGTCGTTCAGGGCGGCACGTTTTTGAACGACGCCGTTTTACGCGGATTTGAGCGCGAGATCGAGCGCGACGTGACCCGCCCGACGATCGCGGGGCTCATGGGTGCGTACGGCGCGGCGCTGAGCGCCCTTGATACTAAAGCCGATACATCGACACTACTGGACGTTGACGCGCTTGCACGGTTTACCCATAAAGCGAAGCCGACTATGTGCATGGGCTGCACCAACCACTGCAGCATGACCGTCAACACGTTTGACGGCGGCCGGCGCTACATCTCCGGCAACCGCTGCTCCAAGCCGCTGGGCTATGCGCTGCCAAAGGAACCCAATCTGATGAAGATCAAGTACGAGTTTTTACGCAGTCTGTCCGGCAAGGGGATGGGATCGGGCGCGCGCGGAAAAATCGGCATCCCGTTCGGGCTGAATATGTACGAAAACCTGCCGTTCTGGCATGCGTTTTTCACAGCGCTCGACTTTGAATTGGTGCTCTCGCCGCCGTCATCGCGCACGCTGTACATCAAAGGCCAGCGGACAATCCCGTCCGATACGGTGTGCTATCCGGCCAAGCTCATGCACGGGCACATCGAGCACCTGATCGACATGGGCGTCGAGACGATCTTCTACCCGTGCCTGCCGTACAACTTTGACGAGGGCAAGGCCGACAATAACTACAACTGCCCGGTTGTGGCGTATTATCCGGAGCTGCTTGCTTCGAACATGCCGCGGCTGAAAACCGTCCGGTTTCTTGATCCGTACTTCGGCCTGCACAAAAAGCGCGGGTTTATGCAAAAGGCTGGCGACTATTTCCTCGAGCAGTTCAGCATCCCGAAAAGCGAGACGAAGAAGGCCGCCCAGGCCGCGTACGCCGCCTACGAAAACTACCGCCAAATGATCATCGACGAGGGTGCAAAGGCCATCGCATACGCGCGAAAAAACGGACGGCGCATCATCGTCGCCGCCGGACGGCCGTACCACATCGACCCGGAAATCAACCACGGCATCGACGAGCTGATCACGTCCCTCGGGCTCGTGCTTATTTCGGAGGACGCCGTCGCGCATCTGATGGACAAGCAAAGCCGCAAGGTGCTCAATCAGTGGACGTACCACGCGCGCATGTATAATGCCGCGCGCTACGTCGTCACCCAGCCGGACATGCAGCTCGTGCAGCTTGTTTCATTCGGCTGCGGTACCGACGCGATCACGACCGACGAGCTGCGCGAGATCCTGGAATCAGGCGGCAAGCTCTACACGCAGATAAAAATTGACGACATCAACAATCTCGGCGCCGTACGCATTCGGCTTCGCAGCCTGATCGCGGCGATGGCGTCCCGCGATCAGCAAAGCGCATAAGGAAGTAACGATAATGGCAGAACTTAAATACGACGCGTCCGGCCGCCTCTTGTTTACCAAGGAGATGAAAAAGGAGTATACGCTCCTGATGCCGCAGATGCTCCCCGTGACGTTCACGATGATGAAAAAGGTCTTCGAGCTTGACGGGTACAAGATCGATATGCTTACCACGAGCCACCGAGGCATCGTCGATACCGGCCTCAAGTACGTACATAACGACACGTGCTACCCGGCGCTCCTCGTCATCGGGCAACTGATAGAGGCCGTGCGAAGCGGCAACTACGACACGCATAAGGTCGGGCTGCTGATTTCGCAGACGGGCGGCGGCTGCCGCGCGTCCAACTACATTCACCTTTTGCGTAAAGCGCTCGACAAAGCGGGGCTGAGTTACATACCGGTTGTATCGGTCAACCTGTCGGGGCTGGAGAAAAATCCGGGCTTTAAAATTCCGCTTAAGACGCTCCGCCGTCTGGCGACGGCGATGATCTACGGCGACTTGCTCGTCTGGCTCAGAAACCAGTGCCTGCCGTACGAGGTCGTCAAAGGGACGACCGAAAAGCTGACGACCCACTGGACAGACGAGATCGTCACCATGTTTGGCAACGGGCGCGGTATGGGTAAAAAAGAGATGCGCCGCGTAATGCCCGAAATCGTCACAGATTATGCCAAGATCGAGCGGGCAGGTGCGCCGAAGCCAAAAGTTGGGATCGTGGGCGAGATCTACGTGAAGTTCGCGCCGCTTGGCAACAACGGGCTGGAAGAATTCCTGCTCAGCGAGGGGTGCGAGCCTGTCGTCCCCGGGCTGACGGATTTTATGATCTTCAAGATCAACAACCGCGTCGTCGACGTGGATTTATACAAGGGTAAAAAGGTTAAAAAGCTCCTCGCGGGTGTGTTCCAGAAATACATCGAGGACTTGCAGGACATTATGATCGGGGCGGTGAAAACCGAACAGTTATTCCGCCCGATGGGGCGCTTTTCCGATCTTCAGCGGCTCATCAAGGGCTACCTCGGCTACGGCAACAAGATGGGCGAGGGGTGGCTGCTCACAGCAGAGATGCTCGAACTGATCCACACCGGCACGAACAACATCGTCTGCACGCAGCCGTTCGGCTGCCTGCCCAATCACGTCGTCGGTAAGGGGATGATCCGCGTGCTCAAGGACAATTACCCCGACTCCAACATCGTCGCCATCGACTACGACCCGGGCGCGACGAAGATCAATCAGGAAAACCGCATTAAGTTGATGATCTCAAACGCCGGGCGAACCTCGGCGAAGACGGAGGAAACTGTATGCAAGCCAAACGCATCCTTGTCCTCGGCAGCAGCGGCAGCGGCAAAACAACCTTCGCACGTAAACTCGGCGACGTAACGGGCCTGCCCGTCGTCCACCTCGACAAGCTTTTCTGGCGGCCGGGTTGGACAATGACGCCGAAAGAGGATTATCACGCGGCACTTCGTGAGGCGCTGACAGAGGATGCTTGGATAATGGACGGCGCTTTCAGCAGCACGCTTTTAATGAGGCTGGAACGCTGCGATTTTGTGATCTATTTTGACCGGCCGCGGCTTTTGTGTGTCTGGGGCGTGCTGAAACGTGTGATAAAGTCGTACGGTAAGACACGCCCGGACATGGGCGACGGCTGTCCGGAGCGGTTCGACTGGGAATTCATTAAATACACCTGGAATTTTGAAAAAAATCAAGGAGCATCCAGCAAGGCGCTCGTCGGACAAAGCGGCAAACCGGTCGAGTGGATCTGCTCGCGCCGTCAGGCACGGCGCTTGATCGAGAGGTACGCATATGATAACGATTGAAACAGCGCGGCTGACACTCCGTCCGCTGACGAGAGCGGACGGCTCCGCTGTGCAAAAATGGGCGTCCGTGCCGGAAAATACGCGCTACATGCCCTGGGGTCCGAACACGGATGCCGATACAGATGCGTTTTTAACGGCCTGCGAGAAGAATTGGGCGGCCGAGCCGATCCTGAATTACAATTTCGGCATCGTCTTGAATGAGACGGGCGAGTTGATCGGCGCGTGCGGCGTTAAAGTTACACCGGAGCAGAGCACCGGCGAGATCGGATGGATCCTCCGCCAAGATCACTGGCGGCAGGGGCTCACGACGGAGGCCGCCGGCGGGCTGATTCAATATTGCTTTGGGACGTTCGGCCTGCACCGGCTGTTTGCGATGTGCAACGCCGATAACGTTGGCTCGTGGTGCGTCATGGAGCATAACGGTATGCGCCGTGAAGGGCATTATATTAAGAGCCGTTTTGACCTCAAAACTGTCCCGCCGCGCTGGGCTGATTTCTATGAATACGCGATACTAAAAGAGGAATTTATGCATGCGTGACCCTGCGATCATCGAAGAAAAACACGTGCCTGTTATCGAAACGGCGCGACTGAAGCTCCGTCCGCTTGCACTGGACGACTTTGAGCTGTTACACCGCTGTGCGTCCGACCCAGATATTGTCCAATACATGATCTGGGGCAATTACGACAAAGATGAAACCGTCCGTTTTCTCCGGCAGTGCGAGGACGACTGGTCGGCGACGCCGCAGAAACGTTATCCGTTTGCAATTGTTTTAAAAGAAACGGGCGAAGCGATCGGGGCGTGCTGGCTCCAGCTTGAAGAGAATCTTAAATGCGGTGAACTCAGTTGGGTGCTGCACAGCGACTGGTGGCATCGGGGCTATATGTCTGAAGCGGCCGTCGTGTTCCTTGGTTTTTGCTTTAAAGATTTGGGTCTGCATCGTGTTTATGCGCATGCCCGCGTGGAAAACAGCGGATCTTATAAAATAATGGAAAAGCTCGGCATGCGCCGCGAAGCGCTGTACCGAAAACTTGATCCGGTCCGGTTTTCCGATACGGAAAGCTGGGCGGATGTTTACCTATATGCGATATTAGAAGAGGACTATTTTAATGCGTGACAACATTTTCGTCAAAGGCGCCCGCGAGAACAATCTCAAAAACATCGACATAGAGATCCCGCGCGACAAGCTCGTCGTCATGACCGGTATTTCCGGCAGCGGCAAATCGTCTTTGGCATTCGATACGATTTACGCCGAGGGGCAGCGCCGCTACGTCGAATCGCTGTCGGCGTACGCGCGGCAGTTTCTCGGCCAGATGGAAAAGCCGGACGTCGACTACATCGAAGGGCTCTCGCCCGCGATCTCCATCGACCAGAAGACGACGAGCCGCAACCCGCGCTCGACCGTCGGTACGGTAACGGAGATTTACGACTACCTGCGCCTCTTGTGGGCGCGCATCGGCATCCCGCATTGCCCGATCTGCGGCAAGGAGATTCAGCAGCAGACGGTCGACCAAATCATCGACCATGTGCTCGAGCTGCCGGCGGCAACGCGGATTCAGATCCTCGCGCCCGTCGTACGCGCGCGCAAGGGCGAATATCAAAAAGTGTTTGAGGACGCGCGTAAAAGCGGCTATGTCCGCGTACGCGTCGACGGCAGCACGTATGATTTATCCGAGGAAATCAAGCTCGATAAGAATAAAAAGCACGACATTGAAATCATCGTCGACCGGCTTGTCATCAAGGACGATATTGCCCGTCGCCTGACGGATTCCGTCGAGACGGCGGCGAGCCTCGCCGGCGGTATTGTGATCATCGACATCGTCGGAGAAGAACGCGAGCTTGTTTTTTCGCAGAACTACGCCTGCGACGAGTGCGGCGTGTCCATCGAGGAGCTGACGCCGCGGCTGTTCTCGTTCAACAATCCGTACGGCGCGTGCCCGACGTGTACGGGGCTCGGTACGCAGCTGCGCGTTGACCCGGATATCATCATCCCGAACAAGGCGCTGTCGCTGATGGAGGGCGCCATCAGCGCGTCCGGCTGGGGCAACCTTAAAAACGACGGCATCTCACGTATGTATTTTGAAGCATTGGCGAAGAAGTACAAGTTTAAGCTGGACACACCTGTCAAGGACCTGCCGGCCGGCGTACTGGATACCATCTTGTACGGCACCAAGGGCGAGAAGCTGACGCTGTATTACGATCAGCCGCGCGGCAAGGGGACGCTCAATCAGGCGTTTGAGGGCATCGTGAACAACTTGGAGCGCCGCTACAAGGAAACGCAGAGCATGTCGATGCGCTGGGAGCTGGAACAATGCATGTCCGAGCATAGCTGCCCGGACTGCGGCGGTCAGCGGCTGAAAAAAGAAGTGCTGGCCGTCACTGTCGGCGGCATCAGCATTGTGCAGCTGACGGATATGTCGATCGTGCACGCGCTCGAGTTTGTCGGCGGGCTGACGCTCACCGAAAAAGAAAAAATGATCGCCCATCGCATTTTGAAAGAAATCAGGGAGCGGCTCGGCTTTCTGCGCAGCGTCGGCCTGGAATACTTAACGCTTGGACGCCAGGCGGGGAGCTTGTCGGGCGGTGAGAGTCAGCGCATCCGGCTGGCGACGCAGATTGGCTCGTCGCTGATGGGTGTGCTGTATATTCTGGACGAGCCGTCCATCGGCCTGCATCAGCGCGATAACGAGCGCCTGCTGGCGACGCTGCGGCATCTGCGCGACCTTGGTAACACGTTGCTCGTCGTCGAGCATGACGAGGAAACAATGAACGCCGCCGACCATATCATCGACGTTGGACCCGGCGCGGGCGTGCACGGCGGCGAGATCATCTGCGCCGGTACGGTCGACGACATTAAGGCCTGCCCCGACTCGCTGACAGGACAGTATCTGTGTGGGACGAAGAAAATTCCTGTGCCGGAAAAACGACGCGCCGGCAGCGGTAAATCGCTGACTGTCTACGGGGCGGCGGAAAACAACCTCAAGGACCTTGACGTATCGATCCCGCTTGGGAAGATGACGTGCGTGACCGGCGTATCCGGCAGCGGCAAATCGTCGCTGATCAATGAAGTCGTGTACAAGGCACTGGCGGCCGAGCTCGGGCGCGTGAAGATCCGACCCGGCAAGTACGATCGCGTTGAGGGTGTGGCGTATCTCGATAAGGTTATCGACATCGACCAGTCGCCCATCGGACGCACGCCGCGCTCAAATCCGGCGACGTATACAGGCGTATTCAGCGACATCCGTGAGCTGTTCGCCTCCACGCAGGACGCGAAAATGCGCGGCTACACACAGGGGCGCTTTTCGTTTAATGTGCGCGGCGGACGCTGCGAGGCGTGTGCCGGCGACGGACTTATTAAGATAGAAATGCACTTTCTGCCGGACATCTACGTTCCGTGCGACGTGTGCAAGGGTAAGCGCTACAACCGCGAGACACTTGAAGTCCGCTATAAGGGTAAAAACATCTTCGAGGTCCTCGATATGACCGTCGACGAGGCCGTCGGTTTCTTTGAGAACATGCCGAAGATTAAAAACCGGCTGCAAACACTCGTCGACGTTGGGCTGGGATACGTCCGGCTCGGGCAGCCGTCCACGACGCTGTCGGGCGGCGAGGCGCAGCGCGTCAAGCTTGCCACCGAGCTCAGTAAGCGCTCGACGGGTTCGACGTTTTACGTGCTCGACGAGCCAACGACCGGTCTGCATACCGCCGATGTTCACCGGCTCATCGAGGTGCTGGACCGCCTGACGGACGCGGGCAATACCGTCGTCGTCATTGAACACAATCTCGATGTGATCAAAACCGCCGATCATATCATCGATCTTGGGCCGGAGGGCGGCGACAAGGGCGGCGAAGTCCTGTTTACCGGTACGCCGGAGCAGATTGTCGGCTGCGAAAAGAGCTATACCGGCCAGTTCCTCAAACCGATTTTGCAAGAATAAATTGCGAGCGTAATAAGAAAAGCCGCCCTTACGGGCGGCTTTTTTACTTCTATTTGTTAGTCCGTTTCGGTCTGGTTCGGGACATCTTCAAGCGAGACTAAAAAGTTATACAGCGGGATGAGTTTCCGGAATTCATCACACAGCGTGTTGACAAAGCCCGGCTTGTATAGCTTGGCGTGCCCTTGTCCTTCGGTCATGACGGCGATAGATTTCCTGTTATACCAGTCGGCGAGGATGCCGTCTTTTTCGGCTTTCGGGCGCTTGTATTCTTCGCCATGTACATCAAAGTTCATTTGAGCCGACAAGTCGGCGACGATGCGCTCAAATTCGGCGGGATGTGCGTCGAGCCGGGCGCGAAAGCGCTTCATATAAGCCGGTGTCGCCTGATACATGCCCATACCGATCATATAGCCCTCCGGCGATATCTCAAAGAAGAAAACAGGCTTAGACTGCCAGTCTTCATGATCTTTTTCGAGAGAGAACCAGAGGCTGTCTTTATACGGACGACCATCGCGTACGCGCCGCGCGTCACGGTAGATGCGCGAGACGCGGTAGCCGATCTCGAGCCCGTCCTCGTCCGTCAGACGCGACCAGACGTCGTCGGCCAGTGCGCGCAGCGGCGTGTCGACGGTGTCTTTGTAGTCTTGCTTGTGCTCGAGGAACCATCCGCGGTCGTTGTTTAGGCGGATACCCCAGAGAAATTCGGTCGATTTCTTGTTAAAGCCGTGAAACATGCTTGCTAACCTCCTGACTGCAACTTACTCGCCGATGATTTTAATCAGCACGTGCTTATCGCGGCGGCCGTCAAACTCGTAGTAAAAAAGCTGCTCCCACGTGCCGAAGTCGAGCCGTCCGTCTGTCACGGCGACGACGGACTCGCGCCCCATGACGGTGCGCTTGATGTGCGCGTCGGCGTTGTCTTCAAAGCCGTTATGGCGGTACTGGCTGTACGGCTTTTCCGGCGCGAGCTTCTCGAGCCAGACCTCAAAATCGTGGTGCAGGCCGCGCTCATCGTCGTTGATGAAGACGCTCGCGGTGATGTGCATGGGGTTGACGAGCACGAGCCCGTCGCGAATGCCGCTCTCGCGTAGTGCCTGCTCGACGTCGGGCGTGATGTTAACGAGACCGCGCCGCGTCGGCATATTAAAATGCAGCTCCTTGCGATACGTTTTCATCGCGTCATCCGTCCTTCGTCATGTAGTTGGCCGCCGACTTGGCCATCAGGCGCTTCGTGCCGACCTTCTCAAAAGCGACTTCAAGCAGCGCGTCACCGCCGGACGGTTTTACGTCGACAATCAGCCCCGGACCGAACGCCTTGTGCGTTACGGCGTCGCCTTTTTTGTAATCGATAACTGTCGCCGCTTTCGGACGCGGCGGCGACATCGGGCGCGCTGAGGACTGCGCGGTGCCGCGCGCCGCCGATGTGCCGCGCCCGTTAAAGTCTCCGCTATACAGCGACGAGCCGCTGTATGAAAAAACCGGTTCGGGTTTTTCAATGTACTCGTCCGACACTTCGTCAACAAAGCGCGAGGTCTTGCCGGCCGTTGTTTTACCGAAGAGCATCCGCTGGCGGGCGCTCGTGAAATAAAGCTTCTTTTCCGCGCGCGTCATAGCTACGTAGCATAAGCGGCGTTCCTCTTCCAGCTCCTCCATTTCGCCGATGGCGCGGACGCCGGGGAAGATGCCCTCCTCCGCGCCGACGATGAAGACGGTTGGGAACTCAAGCCCCTTGGCACTGTGCATCGTCATCAGCACGACGCTGTCCACGCCGGCGTCATACTGGTCGAGGTCGGTGTATAAGGCGATCTCAACGAGAAAGTCGTTGAGCGTACCGCCTTCGGTCTCTTTTTCAAAGCGGACGATGTTTGATTTCAGCTCCTGCACGTTTTCAATCCGCGTCAGGTTTTCGTCCGTCTTTTTGGCTTCCAGCATTTTTATGTAGCCGGTTTTATCAAGCAGCATATCGTAAAACTCGCCCAGCGACAGCGTCGCCGCCGCTTCGCGCAAGCCCTCGATCAGATCAACGAACTGATGCAGCCGCGGGGCGGCTTTTGTAAGTTCGTCAAACGTTTCGGCAGACTTTAAAATCTCAAAAAGCGACTGCGACCGCGCCGCGGCCAGCTCGTCCACTTTCGTAAGCGTTGTCGCGCCGATGCCGCGCGGCGGATTGTTGACGATGCGCCCCAGCCGCAGATCATCGGCAGGATTGTTGATCACGCACAGGTACGCGAGCATGTCCTTAATCTCCGCGCGGTCGTAGAAGCGCGTGCCGCCGACGATGCGGTACGGAATGTTGCCGCGAAACGCGTGCTCAAGCTGGTTCGACTGTGCGTTCATGCGGTATAAAACGGCGTGGTCGCTCCATTTCGCGCCCTCGGCGACGCTGGCGATAATCTTACCCGCAATGTATTGCGCCTCGTCGCGCTCGTCCCGCGCGACGTGCAGTGTAAGCTTTTCGCCGCAGCCCTGCTCCGTCCATAGATTCTTGCCCTTGCGTCCCGCATTGTTGGCGATGACGCCGTTAGCGGCGTTGAGAATATGGCTCGTCGAGCGGTAATTCTGCTCCAGCCGGATGACGCGCGCGTTTTTATAATTGTCCTCGAAGCTGAGAATATTCTCGATCGTCGCGCCGCGGAATTTATAGATGCTCTGATCATCGTCGCCGACGACGCAAATGTTGTTGTGGCCGCCGGCTAAAAGCTTCGCCAGCAGGTATTGTAAATGGTTTGTGTCCTGATACTCGTCGATGAGCACATAGCGGAAGCGCCGCTGATAGTATCCGCACACGTCCTCATTGTCCGTCAGAAGCTTGACGGTGAACAAAATGAGATCGTCGAAATCGAGCGCGTTGGCCGCCTTCATGCGTGTGGAGTACTCCAGATACGCACGCGCGATGTGGCGCTTGCGGATATCGCCGCTTTTATCGGCAGCGTCCGCAAAATCCTCGGCGGACTGCATCTCGCCCTTAGCGCGGCTGATCGTACCGAGTACCGCCCGGTACGGGAACGACTTATCGTCGAGATCAAGCTCTTTGAGGATGCGTTTCATCAGCGACTGGCTGTCCGACGTGTCGTAAATCGTGAACGAGCGATCGAACCCGAGCCGGTCGATGTCGCGCCGGAGTATGCGCACGCACGCGGCGTGAAACGTCATCGCCCACACGTCCTGCGCGTGCGCGCCGAGTTGACGCTCTAGGCGTGCCTTGAGCTCGTCGGCAGCCTTGTTGGTGAACGTGATGGCGATCATCCGCCACGGTTCGACGGGCGCGACGGTGCATAAGGCCATTGCCCGCTCGGTATCGCGCTCAATCGGGTTTTTAGCGTAGTGCTCGAGAAACCGCAGATCCTCTTCTGTCGCGTCCGGCGGGATGTCACGCGTGTCCGAGCCGCGCCCGTATTTAAGCAGATTGGCGATGCGATTGATAAGCACCGTCGTTTTGCCGCTGCCGGCGCCGGCCAGCAGCAGCAGGGGACCCTCCGTCGCTAAAACGGCGTCGAGCTGCTTGTCGTTGAGATGACTGAACTCGCGGGCAATTACAGCACGCCGAGCCGTATAAAATCTATCGGTAAATGTATTGTCGCTCATGGATGATACCTCTATAATCTTGAATGCTGTTCGGGCGATATTATATACCATCCGGCGGGTGTAATCAAACGGCATCGATAAACGCGCTGCATTTGCAGCAGGTGGCGCATTTTGTCGAATTTGCAAAAAGAAGTGACCAACGGGAGCTTGGCAAAAGCTCCCGTTGGTCAAAAGGTTATGAGGATAATAAAATGAAAAAAGATAAAAGATGGAATTGGCAACCCTACGATTGTTATCATAGCAAATAGATATTAAGTAATATACATTTAAATATTTCAAAACTATTAAATAACAATAATTTTTAGAGAAAATTTTATGCAAATTGGTAAAATCCTTGTGAAATCTAATCGAAAGCAAGTCCATACCATCTGGCATCCTGCATGATTAGCCGATCTAGAACCGGGCTATTGGCCGAGAGCATCCCGAACGGACGGACGTCGGCGCCCTGATTTTCGGCGCGAACAGGCGTTCGGACATGAAGACGCTGACAGCCGTATCGTGCCGCGATGAGCGCCGACGCGTCCTCAATGCGAAGATTGTCGGAAACGAGCAGCTCCCGAGCGACAAAATCCGAACCGTCACCCTCGACGGCCGCACAGCCGACAGCCTTGCCGCCGTCCGTGACGGCGAGCAGCGCGCCGCCCGATTGCGCGCAAAGATTCTGCTGATAGGTGAGTCCGCGCCAGTCCATATCGACGAATACCGTACCCGATAAAAATCGGCGGCGCAGCGCCTGATACACGTCCGGCGTAGCCGGTGTGAGCGCGTACCGCGCGTCCGGGGTCGGCAGCTGCGCCGCGTCATAGATATGCTCGGCGGTGTCGAAAATCGGCTCAAAGCCGAGCCGGGCGTAAAAGGCGAATAAATCCGCGCTTGCCGGATGCAAAACGACAGCGTCATAGCCGCGGCTTTGAGCGTGCTGGCATGCCGTGATCGTCACGCGCGAGCCGAGGCCCAGTCCGCGGTAGTCCGGGTGTGTGCCGATGGCATAAAGCATCGCGCAGGGCAGGCGTAAGCCGCCCGGAGCGGATAAGAATCCGCACGGCAATATATAAGCGGACGAGGCGAGCGTCTGGCCGTCGTAGGCGGTGAGCGTCAGCGACGGATCGTAAAACGCGTCGAAAAAAGCGCCGATTTCCGCGTCCGTGTCGCCGAAAACGGCCTGCCATAGCGCGCGCAGAGCCGGTTCGCTGTCTGCCGACGCGGGCAGGACAGGTAAGTCAAGCTTGCGCATCGTCATCTGAATAGGTCTCGGGGCACGTTTCAAGGATCACGCGTTCAAGTTCTTTAAGGTCGACGAAGGTGTCCGGCCGCCGCCGCGGATCGCGTAAAAGCGCGGCGGGATGGTACAGCGCCATGAATTGCGCGCCGTCTTTTTCAAACCATTTACCATGATCACGGGAGATTTTGAAATCCGGGCTGATCAGACGCATGGCGGCGACCCGTCCTAAGCATACGACGATTTTCGGCGCCAGCAGCTGATACTGACCGCGCAGGTAGCCGATGCACGCGTCTTGCTCTGTGTTGAGCGGGTCGCGGTTTTTCGGGGGACGGCACTTGACGATGTTGGCGATGTAGATGTTTTTCGTCCGGTCGAGCCGGATGAGCTTCAGCATATCGTCGAGCAGCTTGCCGGCACGCCCGACGAACGGCTCGCCCTTCAGATCCTCCTGCTCACCAGGTCCTTCGCCGACAAACAGCACTTTGGCGTTTTGATTGCCGACGCCGAAAACGGCGTTCGTGCGCGTTTCATACAGCGCGCATTTCGTACAGGTGCGGCACGCATTTTCCAGTTCACTCCATGACTGCATGGCAGATACCTCCGGGCTGATTTCTTGTATGCAGTATACTGTATCCGGGCAAAAAAGTCCAAAAAGTTAGATGGAGACGAATGCCTACACCCTCAGGCTGTTTCAATCGGTGAAACGCGCAGGAGATGCTTATAGCATAGTCAGGATATAAACTGAACTCGGAGTTGTCTGCTGTATCTGTTGGGGTCACGACTTCAAGACGATTAAACGAACTGTAGAAAGCATAGTATTCAACATTGTCTTTAATGAACGTTCTAAAAGAAGCGTCAGCTGTATCGTAATTAGCCGTGTCATTACTATGCATTCCTGTAACGTCGATATCTGCTTCGAGCCGGTAGCTGCTCGTCGCCTCAGAGCCGTGTATTGTGGCATTAAGAACCGCATCATCAAATTGGTCCGGAAAAACAAAGATGCTTCCTTTTGTTTCAGAAAAGGTGCCGCCATCGTACGTTTTTGAATCGATTAGGCTTCCGTTTTGATAGACGTCCATTCTGATTTCAACGTTTTTCGACTCAGTCAAATAAAAATAGCGGAGCATGGAGCTGTCGTCGGTAAAGCCAAGTATTTCCTTATCTTCGTCAAACAGTTGCGATGCTTCAACGGACGGTACATTGCTTGAACAAGCAGACCACGTGAGCAGCGGCAGCAAGCAACACATAATAAGCAATACTTTTTTCATAAAAACACCTTTCATTCAATGCGATGACGAGAAGTGGCCCAATATATGGAAATTACATAGTATACGAAAATCACGAATTGCGCAAGATAATGCTTGTGTTTTTACAATAGATGCAATCCGTTTAATTGATGGTGCATTATCTTGACTTTACTCTCTGTTTCGACTATAATAACACAGCCTGATTGTATCGTCAGGCGGGTAATCTGAATATGTATTTGGAGAGATGGCTGAGCTGGTCTAAGGCGCACGATTGGAAATAATGTGAATTAGTTGCTCGGACATTATCAAAAGTAATGTGAATAACTGAATAATGACATGGAGAGATGGCTGAGCTGGTCTAAGGCGCACGATTGGAAATCGTGTGTACGTTAATAGCGTACCGAGGGTTCGAATCCCTCTCTCTCCGCCAAAAAAGAAGGCTCTGGATTTTTATGTCCAGAGCCTTTTTTTAACCTGTTTTAACATGGGGTAAGGGAAGAATTTTAACGTTTTTTTAACACGGAGGATTGAAGCAGTATAACATAATGAGAAGAAATAATCCTGTGATGAACATCTATCATCTTATTTTAGGCAAATCAGCCTGAATATCCCATTGAAGTATTTATCTTAATAGTCCTCGTTCCTTCATCCCATATTACGCCAAAATCTAATGCTTGTCCGAGATCTCGAAGTTTAAAATAATTGTAACCGTCTATGTTATAAGCTGTTATGCTGATTTTTTCACCATCCAAGTAAATTTTTGAGGATGTTAAAAATGCATCTGTCTGGGATGCGTTAACATCAACTGAAAGTTCGCCGCCGACGGATGTATAGGCTGTGTTTGAAGTAATCGTAATAGTATTCCTTGATCCGTCCCAGCCAATATCATACTCTTTACTTGTTCCACTTATAGCTTTAGCCAAGTCGCGGAGTTTAAAGTAGTTGTTGCCGTCAATATTGTAAGCTTGAAATGCCACTGCTTGACCGTTAATTGTCACAGGTGAACTGGTGGGCAGAGCGATTCTGTCAATTGAAACGAATGAACAATTAGATGCTTCAGCATATGTTTCAGCAGTTGAGGACGAATGCCCGTAAATTGTTATCTCTGCAGGGAATACCATACCATTCATTTCGATCGTGCTGTTTGAAAGATATATTGAAGACAAATTGGTAGATGAAAAGGCGATCGAACCGATATACGTTGTATTATTTGGAATACTAATAGAAGCAAGTGATTTACAGTTATAAAAAGCGCATTCACCTATTGATGTTATTCCGCTTGGCAATATTACACCATTTAGACTACTGCAGCCGGAGAACAGTCCGTCATCAATCATAGTTAAGCTTTTTGGTATATTCACCCACTTGAGACTCATACAATTACGGAAGGCAAAGGCGCCAATCTCATTGACACTTTCAGGTATCGTAACGGTTGTCAAGTTTGAGCACCCGGAAAACGCAAATTTACCTATTGTCGTAACACCATCTGGAATTGTGATAGATGTGATTTTCCCACAGCCCTCAAAAGCTCCGCCGGAGATATTCTTTACAGTATCCGGTATAGTGTAGTTTTCTATATCCGCAGGTACAAAACATAACATACTGTTGTTTTCAGTAAGTATCGGTGTCTTAAAACCTGTTAGCGAAAGTGCTCGTTCGCCGATTGATGTAACACTGGGAGGAATTGAGATATCGGATAAACTGACACATCCATAGAATGCATACTTGCCAATCGACTCTACCGTGACCGGAATGCTGACGGCGCTCAGAAGCGTGCACTTATAAAAAGTAAACTCCTTGATCTCTGTGACTGCTTCGGGGATAGTTATTGATTTAATTGTCCCTTCATAAAATGCACCGCCGCTAATATCCGTTACCGTTTCCGGTATTGTATAGCTTTCATAGTAATTAGGTACGTAACAAAGCAGACTGCCATCATGAAGTAAAATTGGGGACTCTATGGCTGTGTTTCCAAAAACGTCAAATCCGATCGTCGTCACGCTATCTGGAATATCAACATTTTTAAGACTCGTACAACTTGCGAAAGCTTGATCCCCGATTGAGGTTACGCCATCCGGAATAGTACACGAAGTTAGTTTTGAGCATCCGATAAATGTCCCTTCATTTATCGTAGTTATATGTTTGGGGAGGTCTATAGATGTCAAAGCAGTATAAACAAATGCTGACTTACCAATAGAAGTAACGGAATCAGGAATTTCGATAGATTTCAAGTTGGTGCAGAAATGAAAAGCGGCGTTTCCAATGGCTGTTACACTATCAGGAATACTAATGGTTTCTAGATTGTTGCAACCACTAAATGCCTCATAATTAATTATCCTTACACTGTCAGGGATAGTAACTGATGTTAGATTGGTACAATAACTAAAGGCAGCACTACCAATCAAGTATACTCCGTCCGGAATAACTACGGAACGAATGCCTTGCCCTTCAAATGCCTTATGCCCAATAATGGTGATCCCTAAATCATCAGGTATAACGACATCATATATATTGCCGTAATATTTAGTCAACACACCATCCTCTACGACAAAATTACTTATTTCTAATGCTGATGCGCTAAGAACCATTGAAGGTGATAGGATTGCAATGATAAGTAATAAAGTAATTAGCTTATGAAGTTTGTTTAATTTTCTTCTATGTATAGTTGCCATTTTGATCAAATCTCCTTTGCGGAACAATTATTGCTACAAAAAATAGCGGGCCATTAAACCCTGACACTTAGCTAGATTATTCAGAAAGATGTCTTAAAGCGTAAATTCTGTTACCATATCGAGAAAGCGTCACCTCATCTTGTTTCGCATTCAACGGATCCATACAGAGGAATTCTCCATCGCGGCTTCCGGTGATCAGGACAAAATGGAAGTGACCCCAACCATTTAGTCGAACAAGTACAATTGGATAGATTCCTTCCGATAGGAGTGCGTCCAGTTCGTCACTATCCAGCTCGCTGGCTTGCCTTCTCACAACCTCTATGTCGAGTGCCTGTTCTAGCGCATCCCACTGAATATTTCCTTCGGCATCATATACAGCCTGTTCTGAAAAATAGCCATTCAGTATTCCCGGTGTGATTGTTTTTTCATTATCACTATTAGTCGTTTTCTGTATATCCGGCACGGCAATATCCTGCATCTGAAGTTCTACCGCAATGCAGGTTGTCAGACATCCTGAACTAGCCATTGTATAGGATGAACCCCCAAGGTTATCATTACCCCACTGCGGATCTTTCTGCAGGAAATATACTATTTCATCTGCCGTGTAGTCCGTTTTTGATTCAACTTGAATGCTACCTCTTATAAGAATCTTATAGCCTACCGGAATAGCCAGTAAGATGCAGGCAACGCAAACCACAATAATCGCAATTGTTTTCTTTTTCATTTACTTATCCCTTATTGGAATTTGGCAGAATCTATTGAAATTAAGGCTTGTATCATGTAACAAAATACGTAACATGCACATTGAGTAAAGAGTGTTATTCACTAAAAGCGTTCATAGTGGAAACTATCGTAAGGCAACGCATTTTCATCATGTGGCTCTTTATTCTCATTGGGATAGCCGATTGTAATGATGCTTTTACTTTTCTGCCATTTTTCATTTTATCGATATTCATATGCGGCTTCTGATTTTGTTTCAATTTAAGAAGGCGGATACAATGTGGAAAATGATCACGAAGTGATCACGGCGTTTACCTTTAGAAGTAAGCTAACTTAACTTTAGCTTTGGGTCTAATAACATTTCTTTCGTGTTGATATTTTAAATCTTTACCACAGCATTTTTTGAATTTAATATCATGCACTTTAGGCTATAGCACCCCCTAAGCGTTTGCTTATGCGCTTTTTTACGTTACTAATGTGAAACAACTTAAAAAGACATAACGTATGCAAATTACATTTTAAGGTATTATATGACATTTGGCAACTATTGTTGTTTGAATCACTAGATCCGTATTATCAGTGAGAGTAATTAGGCTTTCGGCATATGAACAGTATACAAATTTATAAATCATTTATTTCATAGCTTCTTGTAACTAGTGTTGCTGTAAAACTGCTGGCATAGGCAGATGTCTTGTCTAACATGTTTTCTAACAAAGTGTGATACAACGCCTGCTGTCAGAGATTATAGTGCCAAATTCAGTATGATATGCACGTATAAGTAACAATGGTGTGGGCTTTCAGAATTGGAAATCGTGTGTACGTTAATAGCGTACCGAGGGTTCGAATCCCTCTCTCTCCGCCAAAAAAAGAAGGCTCTGGATTTTTAAGTCCAGAGTCTTTTTTAACCTGTTTTAACATGGGAGAAGAGGAGAATTTTAACGTTTTTTTAACATATGAGATGGAAACATTTTATATAGTTAATATAGTAAGGTTCTCATATAATTATTTGTTGGAATAATTGTTCATATTTCACCTGTTTTTGGGGCTATACTCAGACTCACTAAACGTTGTTCTTTGAGTAATTTTTAACTTCGTATTTTTGATGTGTTTTTTTATGTATGTGTCAGGATCAAGAAGCAAAAACAACTCTGTAGTAAAGCCTTTTTGGTATATCTTTAGTTCAGATATGAAATAGTCCCGTTGATTTAGCAATGAATTTTTATTTTTCGATGTAATCCGATACGTTTCAACGAGTAAGTCAATCAATATGGGGCGATTACCTTTGTATGCTTCAAAATTTTTATTACCTTTTCCACTATCGCGGTTATAGTTTGGGAAATAGAACCTTCCAATTTCAATCAAGGAATATAAGGTTGAGTTAAGCTCACTATTTTTTTCTTCATTAATTTCACCAGACTCAAGACTCTTTCTTAACACAACGATAATAGAAATACATCTATAATACCATTCCAATAATTCTTTCCTTAATACTTCGGATAGTTCATATTTTTTTGTGTTTGTTTTCCAAGTATAAATTAATGAACCAATAGAAACAATCAAGGCCAGTCCTGCAATAATCAATTCCATTTAAGGTATCTTTATCTCCCTATCAATTTTAATAATAAGTATATTGTAATATATTTTTCGGCGCATGGCAATTATTGTAGAACGAAACAAAACCCCGATGATTTCGTCAGGGCTTGTCTTTATAATTAAGATGTCGTCACATGTTACGCTACAGCAGGCCAATTGCTCTCAATAGTTCGACGCAATCCCGAACGCCTTGAAGGTAAGCGCCTTGCTTCTCATAATCATGACAGGCATGGACGGCGCTTAGGTATTCGTCAGAGGCTTGCTTTACCGCATCACAGCAGTTTTGCGAGACTTGCTGATATTCTTGGCTTCTTTGCTTTAAGTCTTCCCAGAGGGGCTTGTATTGCGCATCTTCACGTGCATTAACCATGCTTTGCTGTATGCGTTCGTATACTGTGTCTTCCAGCCACTTATCCATAATGATACTCCCTGTTAGCCGAGCAAAGCGAAATTAAGCCTCTGCGCCGCGTCCTGTTGCAGCTCATCATCAATGTGACTGTACAGGTCCATCGTGATGCCAATTGTGGTATGCCCCAGACGCTCACTGGCGACCTTCATGGGTACCCCCTGAGTCAACATAAGGCTAGCGTTTGTATGCCTCAGATCGTGTATCCTGATATGCTCAAAACCATGGTCCTTAAGCGCCTTGCTGAACCGGTGGTCATAAGCATGAGGTGTGACAGGGCGACCGTCCGGATTGCAGTATACTAGATCGTAGTCGACGTAGTCCGGTCCATAGAACAGCTTGTTTTCGAGCTGTGTCTTCCACGTCTGATGCAGGGCCGCAAGGATGTAGTCGGGTACGGCTATGGTGCGACGGCTTTTGTCCGTCTTACATTCGCTAAAGAGTTCACCATCTTTCCGCTTAGGTAATAGCGTGCGCCGAATTGTCAGTGATTTTTTCTTGTAGTCTATATCACGCCACTGTAATCCAAGCACTTCTCCACGCCGAAGACCAAGGCCGACGGCGAGCAGGGTAGGGATATAAATGTCCTTGCCCTGAAAAGCAGCGAGAAGCTCGGTGACTTGATTCTTATTAAGAAATTTAGCCTCCTTGTGTTTGAGCTTTGGCACTTCGACCAAATCACATGCGTTGCGCGTGATGTACTGCATTTTCACAGCGTAATTCAACGCCTTGCGCAAGATTGCATGTATATATCGAATGCTTGCCGCTGACAGGCCGCCTTCCCCTCGTAGGCGGCCTGTTTTCGCTTTTTGGTTGTACAGCTGTTGTATTTGAAGCGGTTGAAGCTTCTGTAGAGGAATTTTGCCAAGCGTGGGTATGATGTGCTTTGTAGCGTTGTTTCTATAGCCGTCATATGTGCACGGCGTTAGATTCGGCAGACAGTATGTATCAAGCCAGTCAAGCAGGAAGTCACCCAACGTGATATCTTGCGGTGGTACAAACGTACCTTGCTCAATCTGGTAAACCATTTCATTGCAAGCCCTCTCGGCTTCTTTTTTGGTCTTGTATTTGCCGAAGCGCTTTTGCTTACGCTTGCCGTTTTCGTCATATCCGATAGTGATTGTGAATCCCCAGCTATTGCCGACTTTGGTTATACAGCCTTTCAATGTGCTTGTCCTCCTTCGGATCCTCTCCGTTGAGCCACTTTTCAAGAGCTAATCGTGGGATCAAGTATTTACGACCAATCCGCCTTGATGGTATATCACCGCTGACGAGCAGCTCGTACATTTTGTTCATGCCGATATTAAGCAGAATGGCTGTTTCTTGCGCGGTTAAGATCATTTTTTCCATAGGGGCTCCCTTCAATATTTAGGGGTCAGATTCGATCAGTGTACCCTAGCAGAAGGTATATTAATGTTGATTATACCGGGGGTGCCGGGCAACGGAAACTGACAAAGATTACTGAATTATTGCCAGACAATCTGGCATGCTGGTTGAAGCGAGGTGCTCGCGTGCAGGCGTGCGGGTTATGCCTACACTTCCACTTTGCGTGACATTAGTGACAGCAGTGACAGCGACGCTAAGCCTTTTTAAAACTGATTTTGGAACCGGTGCGTGTGTGGCCGTTATGCGCGTATTCAACGCCGGCACTTTTAAGAAGGTTATAATAAGCGTTCAATTTTCTTGTCAGTGCGCTTGCGGAATCGGGCATTGTTTCCGAGCGAAGATTTAGGCTATGCTGATGTGCTACTCTCTTGATTTCACGCAAGAGATCGCTCGGCCTCATACACCACTCATCATTTTTATGTTCATCCATCAGATGTAAAACCGCAGAGATGAGTGTGTTTGAATTGATAGCTTCCGACTCCTGCTTCCTAATATTATGTTGATAAGAAGCTACGAGCTCGGCTCCCCTTCCGTTAAGGGCTTCACCAATGGCGTATCCCCATAAAATAAATTCTGCCATGCGGGAGTTAATCTTTAGCGATACTTTGGGATATAAAGTTAGCGCCTTACTCAGGACATCGAATATTTGTCCTATAATGTACGGCTTGTCAGCATTAAAATCAGCCATCAACTCACTTGCGGGAAGAATGCCCCGATTTTCTTTTCGCTTAATCTCAAATATTAGACTCCTGCTAAGTAAGTCTTCCCGTGTAGCGCAGTTTTCAATGCCATTAAGCACAATGCAGCGCTTGGCTGTCATGTACTTGGTATCGTTGGTCGTATAAAGCTCGCGTGCAGGATAAGTGATTCCTGTTGTTGTTTTGCAGAAATCGTCCGACCTATTTTTGGAAATAGTACTAATATTGTCAAAGGGCAAGAGCCAATGCTTATTAAGAAGTGAGTGAAACGCATCATCCTTGTAAGGGATGTTCAGCAACTCGCCTTTGTATGGGTCAACGATTTCGCTGATAAATTTTGATGCCATGCTTTTTCCCTGACCGCTCATTCCGTGAAGAATACAAATAGGATGCTGAATATCTGGGATAAAGCATGAGATAAGGTAAAAGCAAAATAAAAGGCGGTCAGAGTCATCAACGTTGACGTATTTTAAGATTTTACCTAGTTTTCCGCCCTCCAACGGATACGGCTGTGCTTTTTGGTGATTAAAGCGACTAAAAATTATCTCGTTGTTTGGTTTAAGCACTTGTATCCCCTCGGTGCTGATTTCGATCATCTCGTTTTTTTCGTTTGCAAGATCATAAATAATCTTATCATTAGTGCCGGCAATACGAAGGAAGGTGTTTTTAACTATTCCTACAGCATCTGCGTGAGCTTTTAGTGTGTTGAGAATAGTCTTCATAGCGCTATCGGAAATCCCCCGAGCGGTTTTTTCATACATAAGTCTGCTTATTCGACTTCTATATTTTTGGCTGTCCACCATGCAATACTGTTTGATGCCGTTAAGCTGGAATGAAACCATGGGATAGTCGAAGCGGTCTTTGAAAAAATAGTCTTCCTCTATTAGGGTTTTAAGAATAGTTTCATGGTTATTTATTTTCATTAATTGCCTCCTTGCTCTTTTTTTTAACCTAGGTTAATATCAAGTTAGCAAAATTATAACGGGAAATGAAGAGTAATTCCCGTTACAATAGGAGGAGCTTATATGGATACTATAAGAATTGAAAAAACATTTCATGAAGATGAGAATTTCCAAAACTTATGGCCAGTGACAGATAAATATAGAATTGAAGGAAATGTAATAAAGCAGTACGGTAAACCGCAAAAGCTCTATGCGCCAATAGAATGCAAAAATCTCCCAAACGAATTTGCGATGTTATGTGAAGAACCAAATAATGAAGAGATCATCAATTTTCTTAGGACATATGGGTTGTTGGGGAGAGGCCTACTAAATGCTCAATACACTTCTATCGGCAATCAGAATAATGTAGTAACTAAAAACATCGTTGAAACAACTGATTGGGTTATTACACACAGCAAAACAGTGAAGACAATTCTTGATCTTTCGTATTATATTCAAGAATATAAGTATGGGGAATTAAAGAAATATCTAATAGAATATGCATGTGGGAAAAACAGCACAGCAATTCAGCTTGAAATAGGAAATCTTGAAGACACAGAAAAAATAACAATACCTTTTGATTTTTGCGACGACGAAATAGAAACAAGCGTAAGAAGACTTTGTGCTGAACTAATTAGCGAAAATATTCAAAATATTCACCGATTGGTTTATGTAGATAAAAAGGGGTGTTTGCAGAGCACTTTTGTATTCACGGCTTTAATTGAAATTATTTATTGGATATTGGCAGACAGCATCCTCAAAGGTGAACTTAAGCAATGCATGTGGTGTAAAAGGTTTTTTATTCAAACTCATGGGAACCAAAAATATTGTCCGATACCAACGGACGTAAAAGAAAAATACCCAAAAGTCAAAGATAGCCGCTGCGGATCCGCGTACAGAGTGAGTTCAGAAAAAATAAAAAACAAGATATTACGTGTCATTAGCGTCACTCCCGTCACCCAAACCTCAATAAAACATACAGTCTTCAGATAATCCCTCAAGCGCTAGGATCGTCTCTATCGTCTTACTGTCTTAGGCATAACTCAATACATAGCGATGGGTAATGCGTATCAGAGGATAACGGGGGGCAGTAGAAAACTACATGGAGCAATCTTAGTCTCAGAACATGAAAAGGAGGCCCTGTTTAGGGCCTCCAAAGTTTTTTATTAAATAAAAATGGTGTGATCAGTTATTGGCGTTCTCTGATACAGCTCGTGGGTTTTCAGGGATGGCACTTTTTTCTCCTACAATAGCAACACCGTCCATGACAAAATAAACTAGCTCATATGAGCTGCCAGAAACATCATACTGAGTGAAAATATAAATTACGGGGGCACACTAATGGCTTTTTCGTTTCCCTCAATATTTAACGAGTTAATGAACTACTAAGATCTTTATTACAACGAGCGGCAAGCCGAATGAAGCGAAAAGCTATAGAAATACAAAACGTTGGAATTGGTGGTACACCTCATGATTCCTTTAAAGAAAGAAGCCTAGAGATACTTCATTTACGTAAATGTGGAGCCAATAGTTATCATTCTTTGTCTGTTGTGCCAATTGACAGAGAATGTGCACAAGCGAGTTAAAAGGAGACAAAAAACGAATTCGGACAAGATAAAATGCTACAGAAGCTGGTAGCAGATGCAAGACAAGAACTTGAGCGCAGTTTGTTTATAATGCTTTATCCACCTAACTTGCCAATAGGCTTAACGCTTTATGTCTGAGCTTTCTAAACTAGAAGCGTGGGGCGTCCTTACGCCATTCACAATTTATTATTTGTAATTCAGATGTGAGCTAGAAAAACTGTTGTTTGTGAATGTGGCAAACTTGAAATTCCGACAAGAAAGGCAAAATCAAACTAGCTGCATCAATTGTGCGCAGTTTGGGTTCCGCGCTATAAGAAGTGCACGTTAGCCTGGCCGTATGAACTGCATTACTGCCTAACACAACTAATACCGTAACTTACAAAAAGAAGAAGTCTACCACTCCTCTGTCACCTGCAACAAACGCTGGTAGCAGCGCGCCCGAAGCAAAAGTGGGTTTAACTTCTTTTGGTCAATATGGCATTGGTACCTTGTTGTGTCAAATAGACTTTAAAGCGTAAAACGCAATTAGGTAGAGGTGTGCGAAGAACTTGCGTTTATGGCGATAAATCAAGAAGAAGCATGTTGTTGTTGTTCTGTCCTCTGCGTTAAGCCCGGAAAACACGTCTATTACGCCAAGGGTACGAACCTCTACCAATTACATACTATGTCAATATCTTATGCTTGATAAGCCTTTTGGCGATTCGTTCGTCGCTTGGAGCAACGGCTTCATGATTGCTTCTGATGATAAGTATACATATATCGCAAACCAAGTCCAGGAAGAAGTGATAAAAAGATACAGTGCAGCAATTATGCTATTGACAAAAAATTACTATTAATGATAATATATGCACTACATATAGTGAATGTTGGATTTGACAAACACTACTACTTTGGTGTAAACATAAAATACTATACGTTTATATCAATGCCAGTGTTTAATCATGGGAAAATACAAGTATTAGATAGTCAATAGTTTAATTATGAAGGATAGTGAAAGTGCGCTTTTATTCGAATTATTGCATAAGGTAGACGACCTGCTTTGATATAAATTACGTTTAGGAAGACCAATCTTAATTACACAAAGCTTAAAAACAATACAATAATTGAACTGACCGATAAACGGAGGTTCGGCGGACGCTGGAATGACCAAGCGTCTGCTGGATCTCCGTTTTTACGAGGTTTATCGCTTGTTAGGGTGTACAGAACATTAATTAAAAGGTAAAGCTTTGCTAACATTAAAACAATAAAAATCGAGTAGTATGTCACTTGCGTAATTCTCCAAACATAAAGAAGCGGTTCGCTTGCACAGAAAAATGATTAATGGGGGCATCGGCGATGAAAAGAAAGAACAGAAAAGGGAATTTTAGGGTTACTGCAATCTTTGTTCTGTTGGCCATGATTATGATGCTGGTGCCGATGACGGCATTGGCGAATGCCACAGTTGTAGACAGCGGTATCGGAAGTGACGTTGAAAGCATTACGATTTCAGGCAATACCATTTACTATTGCACCCAGCAAACGCCCTACGCCAGTAATAACGGCAATGTAAACAACATGACATACACCTTTAACACAGAGCTTTCAGCCAGCACGTCCGATACAGCGACGATCACCGCCACCTTCGTCAAAGACGGCGGTTCTAGCTGCACTATTTCCAGCGTGCCTCGCATATCTGCAGGCCCGTATCCCACCGTCCCGGCAGTTATAGGCGGACAGAGCCTAGTCTACGACGCCGTATTGTCAGCAGGAGGCGGATCAGCTACGGCATACGTGTTCCCAGACCTGATGAGTGATTACACAAGATACGATACTTACGTTCTTAATTACAGCAAAGAGACCCGAGTCAATCCTGCAGAGGACTTAGCGACAGGCCTGACGCTGCGTTTCGGCGATCCGGGCTATCCGCCGGCCGAGCCGGAAAGCTACATGGCGTTTGACGATACGCCGATGGACGGGTACGACGCTGTTTACAGTAACGGCGCGTCAAACTTCTATCCCGATATTGTAGCATTTTACGTTGACGACGCAGCCGATTTGACAGCAATGACTAGCAACAACGTTAACAATGTGGCATTCCGCGAATACAGCGGCGGCGGCTACACGGATTATGCTTCGCCGACTGATCTTGACAGCGGATTTTACACGATTGCAATCAACGCTGCGGATTTCATCACCCTGACGACCACTAGCGGATCAACGAAGCTCTACTTTGATGATCCTAATTCAGAAATTGCTGATGGAGACGCAATAGCCTTATCGGTGACATCAGGCGAATCCTATTACGTAACGTTGACGGCTGAAAACATGTCAGATTTCAGCAGCATTACCTATACGGTAACGTATGATGACACCGTTTTGTCACTGACAGACCTATGTGCGTTCACCTATATGAAAGAAACAACTACCGGGGCCATTGTTGGGACGGGTATAACAATTGTCAGTGTCTCGTCCGGAGAAATTGAGCTGTCGGTTGATAAAACGGTTCCGACGGGATACCAATGGTCCGGAGCGGTAGATATCTTGGAATTCACAGCGCTTAGCACAGATGATACGACTATTACGGTCGAGTAGGTTTTATCGATTTCAACTAAAAAATAGATTGGAGATATAACAATGAATAGCAACGGTAAACGTTTTAAGAAAATAATCTCGGTTGTACTGAGTATCATCATTCTCTCAAGCGCCGTTTCTCTGCCTGCTTTTGCGCAAGTGTTAATTGAACAGGCTAGATATAATCAGATTCTTAATACGGATTTGCAGGGCGATACGTCTGATCCAAGTATTCAACAATTAGCCCATTCATCCGAATCGCAATCAGAGTCCTTGTACGAGATGTCGGATGAAGAGAAAAAAGAAGAATACAAGAAGAATCAGGAAGAAAACCTTAAAGAATATAAAACGAATAGATATATCGTTAAGTATGTCGAAGAAAAAAGCGTCCCGGAATTCTCGGGTGGCGGGAATAAAAACGAGAATGGTGAAGGTGTTGATTCAGAGAAAGTAACATCAGCAGGTATTGAATCATCAACAAAGGTGCATGGAAACAAAAACAAAGATGTTGCGGTAATTATATTAAAAGACAACATGAATATGGCTGATTTTAAACAAGCTTTAAGATCAGCTGGTCTTGATCAGAACGTTGAATATATTCAACCCGACTTTGTCATGACTGTTTCCGCAGATCCGATGTTATCACAGCAGTGGGGCCTTGAGGCGACACAGATTGGTACTGGTATTAATACAACGGTTGGCGCGGATGTTATTAATGCGTGGAATAATAGTACAGGTGAAGACATAATTATAGCTGTTTTAGATTCAGGCTTTGATACATCGCATATTGATCTATCGGGAAGCTTCTATACAAATGCCAATGAGATCCCGGGTAATGGTATCGATGATGACAACAATGGGTATATTGACGACGTATCCGGTTGGGACTTCTTTAATGATGACAATGGCGTTAACGATGTAGCCAGTTACTATGATCAATGGCATGGTACTCATATTGCAGGCATTATTGCTGCGCAAAAAGACAATGATGCTGGGATTGCCGGTGTTTCACCCGGTGCAATGGTTTTACCCATTAAAATATTCGAAGGTGGTGTAGCATACACCAGTGATATTGTTAATGCGATTGCATATGCGGATAGCATCGGCGCATCAATCATTAACTGTAGCTGGGGTAGCCTCTACGATAATCCTGCGCTTGAAGATGCTATTTCAAATAGTGACGCGCTGTTTGTTTGCGCGGCTGGTAATAACCTCTACAATACCGATAATTATCCGGTTTTTCCGGCGGCATACACTACTTCGTATGATAACGTTATTTCTGTTGCCGCAGTAGATCAGTCTGGCAAACTGTGCAGATTTTCAAACTATGGCGAGAACACCGTTGACATAGCTGCACCTGGACAAGCAATCATCAGCACATGGCTGGATGACGAATACCAGAGTCTGGACGGCACGTCGATGTCGGCTGCTTACGCTAGCGGTGCGGCAGCGCTCGTTTATGCTAAGGGCAACTACACTACTGCGGACGCTGTTAAAGCGCGGCTCATCACATCAGCTGATGGGATTACGGGACTTCAGGACAAAGTGATTGATGGCAAAATTCTGAATTGCACATACGCTACAGGAAGCCAGACAGAAGACAATACCACAATATATTCGATTACTGATAACACGATACTTCCTGAAATCATCCCATATGCTGAACCTAGCAAAGATGATTATCAGCAGTCCGGCGCGGAGAATTATGTAAGCTATAAAGAATCCATGTCAGTGGCAAGGCATGGCTTGCAGGTAGTTGCTCTTGACGGCAAAGTTTACGCTATCGGTGGCCAAATGAATTTGTCAGGTGGGTATACAAATATTGTTGAAGCTTATGATCCGGAATTAGATTCCTGGTCAACGGTTTCGAGCATGCAGTATGCCCGCAGTTATTTCGGCGCCGTTGTCTATGACGGACAAATATACGTTATGGGCGGGAAATATGATACTAGCAGCTATACAAATAGTATGGAAGTTTATAATCCATCAACAGATACATGGACAACATTATCTGCAACAATGCCTGTTGCCATGTGTGCTTTTTCCGCTACGCTTATTGACAATACAGATGAAATATATATTGTCGGCGGACGTAACAATTACTATATCAATTCAGTATACGATTTTGATATTAGTACAGGTGCATGGACACCAAAAACTAGTTTAAGCATACCAATATCTGACCATGTAGCGTTCTATTACAATGGCGAAATATGTATTGAAGGCGGAACAACAGCGGGGGGGACCTTTACATATAGCGAATATAAATATGAGGTTTCTACTGGAGCGACTTCTGTATCCAATAGTGCTTGTTCCTATTTGGCTGACGCTGCGGGGGTTTTGGTAGCTGATCGCTTTATTAGTATTGGTGGCATTAATGCTTCAAATAGTTGCGCATCAAGCGTTATTCATACAGCGCTGGTGATGTATAGGCAAATTACCAGCCACATGCTTACGGCGAGAACCGGGTTGGGCGCGGCTGTTATAGACGGAAAAGTATATATGTTAGGAGGACAAAACAGTGACGGTGTTTTGTCCTCAATGGAAATGCTGGATTTAGGATGGCAGGAAAAAGCCTCACTTCCTGAGGCAATTAATTATTTCGAGACAGTTGAAGTAAACGGAAAGTTATATGCTATGGGTGGCGAAAAGCTTGAAAACAGTACGGATGTGCGTTCTAAGACAATATATGTATATGATACAGCAAATGATACCTGGGACACTCTTGATACGGAAATGCCAGTGTACGCAGAAGGCTTTTCATTAACCTCTGCATACGGGAAAATATACTTAATCGGCGGTAATACAGCGGAAACGAGTACAGCTGATTATACTAACAGTAGTGCAATATACGAATACGATCCGCAGACAGATGTTTGGACGCAGAAAAACACCCTAAGCGTAGCCCGGCATAGCCTGTCGACAACGCTCTATAACGGGGAAATATTTATTACGGGAGGAAGTAACGGCAGTAGCTTAGACACTGTTGAGTCGTACAATCCGATAACAAATACTGTAACGGTTAAGAACGATCTTCCCGATTCATATTTTAGGCATTTCAGCTGCGTTTTGAATAACGATTTGTATGTATTTGATTCATCGGCATGTTCTGCATATAAGTATGATGAAGCTTCAGATACATGGATGAGTTTAAGTCCCAGTGAAATCTCAAATCAATGCTTTATCTTCACAGTAAGTGATAGCCTTTATGTGACACGTATCAGAATTAATAATGCAAACATCAGTTCAAATCCGGATGTATATAAATATCTACCCGATGAGGACACCTTTACATACGCAAGAACAATTAATGATTTCGGATGTGCAGGAATCAGGCATGTTGCAACAGCTGATAATAAAGCGTATTTCTTTTCAGGAAATTCATATAGCACAAGCCTTTTTAAGTATGAGCCACCGGCTTCCGCTTGGGGGAAAAAAGCGTCAATTACCGGAACATATGGGCTAGGTGCGGCGGTTATCGGCGGAGATATCTACATTGCCGGAGGGAATACTGAGTTTGACGGGGAAGTATATATAAATGATTTAAGTAAGTATAGCGAATCCGCGCATTCTTTTGAAACAGTAGCAAATATGACCTATGCTAGAGGCGGACTTGGACTTGCTGAAGTAGGTAACAAAATCTACGCAATAGGTGGACAAAACACCAGTGGTGTTGTTGCGTATGTAGAGGAATACGACCCCTTTGCAGATGCGTGGACAACAAAAACAGCAATTCCCTCTGCGACAACAGAGATGGCGATTGCTTCATATAACGATAGTATATACATATTTGGGGGGAAGAATTCTAGCGGTACAGAATTAAGCGCAGTGAGAATATATAATCCATCAACAAACTCATGGAGCACAGGCACATCTATGCCTACAGCTAGATATGGATGTGGAGCAGGGGTTATTGACGGCAAAATATACGTGGCAGGCGGATTTATAAACAGTGGTGCAGCGACCAGTGTGTTGGAGATTTATGATCCTGCTACGAATACTTGGGATACAGCTAAAGCAAGCCTACCAACTGCTTTGGGGTATGCGGGTGTAACAGCATCAGATTCGCTTTTTGTCATAGGTGGGTTCAATGGATATGATGAAATAAGTATGGTTTTTGAATACAGTCCGGTTCTTGACGAGTGGCTTACATGGGATGGCCCTAATAATGTACGCTATGACTTCGATGCTGTGATGACCAGCCTTGGGATCTATGTTGTCGGGGGGAAAAACTCAACTCACTGTGTTAATGATATTGAGTTTGCACCTGTAACTGATCTCAGTTCTGATTATATCCACCTGGGTGAAGACACTATCAATTTATCCGGCAACTTTTCACGAACATACACCGACCTAAGCTACACAGCGCCTGGATTTAATGTTGAATTTAGCAGGACGTATAACTCCGGCGACACGAGAGCCAGTATTATCAGTGCCGGCTGGACATTTGGCTTCCAAGGTAGTGTAACAAGCGCAGGCAACGATGCTATAGTGCGTCTACCCAATGGCAGCGGCCATACGTTTCAGAAGAATTCAGACGGCAGTTACACCGCGCTGGATTCAAGAAGCACACTTGAAAAGCAGACGGACGGCGCATATATTCTGACCACTAAGGATCAGTACGCCTACGGCTTTAATACGGACGGTTATCTCAGCTGGATGAGGGACAGAAGTGGGAATGAGGTTAATATTACCGTTAATAGTTCTGGTCAGGTGACGCAGGTAACCGACCAAGTTGGACGTATAACGACCATAGCATACAACAACGACCGGATCGATACGATTACGGATCCTGCTGGACGTGTTGTTACATACAGCTATGATGGAAACGACCGGCTTGATCAGGTCATCAAGCCGGACGGGATATCAACATATTACTACTATGATTTAGACGGTTATCTCGATGAGATTACAGATAATGAAGGCAATTCTATAGAAAGTATTACATATAAGGATCCGATTAATAATGAAACGCCAAAAGTAGATACAGTGGCAGACAGATACGGTAACCTTATAGCCTATGTCTATGACGAAAACGAAGGTCAGCTGATAACAACGGATAGCAATGGGCGTACAAATACGACGTGGTACGACAACATGATCTATCCGATCCGTACACGCGATGCCGAAGGCAAGGAGACACGGGCGGAGTATAGCCTCGAAGACGGGCTGAATCATTACGGTGAAGTCATCGCTGATACAGATCGAAATGGTAATACAACATATTATCAAAGAGATGAAAACGGTAACGTTGAAACACAAATCAATCCCGACAATACAACGAAAGTATATACATATGACGATAAGAACAACGTAACGTCTGTCAAAGATGAATCAAACAAAATGACGTATTATGTCTATGACGCAAACGGTATCAATCTGCTTAAAACAGCACAGCCACTCAATGGAACGGATGTGTTCGGGGTTGCGCCGGACGCTAATTTCGTGATCACTGAGAACGAGTATTATACAGGTGCAGAAGCGCTAAGCCAGTTCGGGCAGACGATCTATGGTCTGCTTGAGACGACGACTGATCCTGAAGGCGGCGAAACGACCTATACATATGACTCGAATGGGTACATAGCCTCGATTGAAAACGCAGAATTAAAAACAATGCATTACGATTATAACGAGCTTGGCTGGTTGAAGTCCGTCACAACACCGAAAGGGAATACAACATCATACTATTATGACTATAATGGGAATCTGCTAAAGCAGGTTAATCCCGATACAGGTAATGGTCATGGTGTTGTCCGTAATGTCTATAATTTCCGGGGTGATCTAACACAAAGCGTGGAGCCGGAGCAGTACGTCGAAACGGCTGGTCTAGCCGATACGACGGTTACGTTTGACTCCGAGCATATTCAGAGCAGTGTGGAAAGCACTTATAGTGATTTGTCAAAAGGTTATCGGTATGCTTATTTAGATAACGGATTGCTGGAGACCGTAACTGATCCATGTGGGTTTACAACGGAGTATACGTATGATCTATATGGGAACAAGTTCTCGGAAACAAAGCCGAACGGAGCGGTCTATGAATACACATATACCGCAATGGATCTGCTAGATACTGTGACATTTAAAGAAACGGCGCAGTCATCATATGAAAAACAGCTCCAGGATTATGATTACGGAATTTTGCCTAACGGCAACACGACGTTAGCCGTAACCCAGAACTTTAGCTGGGTCGACTCGGCTAGAACAACGACGACTTACGACTGGGCCGGGAGAGCAATTCGAGTCGACCAGGCGGATGAAACATACACGACTACTGATTACAATGCAAACGGCACGGTTGATTCAACGACGGATGCCCGGGGCAACACGACGCATTATGAATATGACGGCCTGAATAGACTTGTACAACAATGGTCGCCCGTTGAGGAGGACAACGATCTTTATTCGTATACTTTAAGTACGTATGATGACGCCGGACGTGTACTTGAGCAGGCGACATGCAAAGATCTAGTAGGCTATGGTGCTGAGCCTTATACAAACCTGGTCACAACCAGTTTTGTCTACAATGCTGATGGTACAATCAAGGAAGAACACAGCAGCAGTGGCGCCTGGACAGAGTATTCTTATGACGACGATGGCAATGTTGAGGACACGTATGTCTATTATGATGCGACCAATTCGTCACATGAATCGTACGCGTATAATGAGATGGGACAACTTGAAACTAAGAGTGTTTATACTCAGGAAAGGGACATCGAAGGTTATACCAACACATCGACCGAGCTTATCCTTGAGTGGTCATACGATTATGACTTAAATGGTAATCTTTATACTGAAACCAATAGCGAAGATGTTACGACTACTTACGGCTATGACCATATGAACCGGCGTATCTCAACAAGCCAGCCTGGAGAAGATGAAAATGGACAACCTGTAACGATCACGACATATGCTTGGTATAATTGGTCAGGCAACTATTCGGAAACGGTGGATGAGCTTAACAACTGGACATATTATGACTATGATGAAAGAGGCAATCTAAGAACAATCATGCATGAAACGATGTGGGAACAAGTAACACAGTTTTTTGTTTACGATTGGGCAGGGCGAAAAACTGTTGAAGTTAGTCCAAATAATTTCAATATGTGGGTTGACTACTCCTTGATGAACCGTACAGAATACTACTATGACGGCATGAACCGTGTAGTGCAAGTTATAGAAGTCTGTTATGACCCGGACAGTGGATTTTTTAAGGATTTTGTCAGCGCAAAATATGAGTACGATGGTAACGGGAATGTCTTGAAGTCTTGGGATGCACTTGGCGATGCAGGAGATTATGGCACAGAATACAAATACGATGACGCCAACAGATTAATAGAAATGACAGATCCTGAGGGACAGCAGGACGCCACAATTCCATTTACAATGCAGTATACGTATGACGGCTTGGGGCGCGTATTAACACAAACCGATGCGAACAACGTTGATACTGTCTATACCTATGATGACGACGGTAATGTGCTGACAATTACCGTTGATGGTACGCTGGTTCAGTCGAACACGTACGATCGGAAAGGCAACGTTCTCACGTCTACCGATGGTGAAGATAACGTCACGTCGTATACATACAATGATCTAGGAAGTATCCGTAGCATGACGCTACCGGGAGATGCCAGTATTCCGAGCCTGACGACGACATATAAATACACCAAGCTCGGACAGGTAGCGGAGTCTCTTGATAGTATGGACAAGCAGCAGCTCATTACTTATGACAATCAGGGTCGTGTACTGACAACAACGGAACGAAAAAGCAGCGGCAGGCGCAGAATCACGACATTAAACACGTATGATAAAGCCGGCAATCTGCGCTTCGCCACAGACGGCAACGGCAATACGACAGAGTATACGTATGATGAATTGAATCGCAATGAAACAGTCGTCGTTACAGTTACCGATGTAAACGATAATACAACAACACAGACAACAACTTATACGTATGACGACAACGGCAACAAGCTGACGGAGCAGAACTGGCGTGGCAATACATATACGTATACGTACGACCCGTTGGATCGTCTTATCTTGTCGACTGATCCAAACGGAAAAACGATTGAAGAGCTTGAATACGATAATAATGGTAATCAAACACAATCAAAGGATGCGCTAGGTAATACGACGCAGTTCTTCTATGACCGCAACAACAGGCTTTGGAAGACAACCGATGCAGAGGGACATAGCCAGTATCAGCATTACGATGGCGTGGGCAACGTCGTTCAAAGCGTGGATGCTAACGGGAACGTGACAAACTTCGAGTATGATGGATTTAATCGTCTTATCGAAGTTGAAAATGCGCTGGATGAAATCACGAGTTATACGTATGACGACAACGGCAATCTGCTCACACAAACAGACGGTGAAAACAATGTCGCGACAATCACCTATAATTGCCGCAATCTGCCCGTGCAGCGGATCGATCCGGAAGGAATTCTGCCAGATGAGTCAATAGACGAGACAAAAGCCATCGGCTACACGTATAATGCCGACGGTAGTGTTGCCACGGTCATTGATAAAAATGGCGTGACGACGTCGTATGACTACGATATTTATGGACGCTTGTTGTCCGTCGTTGCTGGCGGTGAGACAATTAGCTATACCTACGACAACAATGGCAACCAGCTGAAGGTAACGAATTCTGAGGGGACAATCACGCGCACTTACGACGAGGTAGGCCGCGTTATTACGAAAACTGTGTCCGGTGTTGGGACAAGCACGTTCCAATACGATGTTACTACCGGGATGACTGCAGGTTATGTTGCCGAAATTACGGTCGACTCGGAATCGAACAGCAACACGAAGATTTATGACCCCGCAGGACGGCTGTATCAGGTTGTTGCCGGTAGCGATACAACAACGTATACGTATTTTGATAATGGTAATCGGGAAAGTGTTACGTATCCCAACGGCCTGACGACGGCGTACACGTACTATGATGACAACCGGCTCAACACAATGTCCAACAAGAACGGTAGTACGGTTCTCAGTGCATTCAACTACGCCTATGATGCGAACGGTAATCTCGAAGCAAAGCTGGATAATAACGGAACAACCAGTTATACTTATGATGACCTTAACCGGCTTGAGAGCGTTACGGAGCCGGGTGGAGTGGTCACGGAGTATGAATTCGATGCGTCCGGCAACCGCGAGACGGAGACAGTTACAGACGGCAGTGACGTGACGCTGACAACGTATAACTATACTGCGCAAAACCAGCTTGAGACCGCATCAAAACTCATGAGCGACGACTCAACGGTCACAACGAGCTACTTCTACGATTATAACGGCAACACGCTGTCTAACCACGAAGAGACGTTGAGTGAGACGACCGGCGACGCAGGTCTGACGGTGTCCGTACCTGGCGACAGTGAGGGCGCTAGTTATGCCGTCTACACATACGATGTGTTCAACCAGATGACGTCGGCGGTTGACAATGATAGTGTCTCCACGTTTGTGTACAACGGGGAGGGGCTGCGCACGGGCAAAACCGTCACTAAGGACGAGGAAACCACAACGACAGTATTCGTCTACGAATACGATAACGTGGTGCTCGAGCTTGACGAAAACGGCAACGAGACAGCGTACAACGTCAATGGCGGTAATACGCTCATCAGCCGCACGTCGACTGGTGACGGAACGTTGTATTACCTCTACAACGGCCATGGTGACGTTGTGCAGCTAACAGACGAGTATGGTATAGTAGTCATGAGCTACGATTACGACGCATTCGGCGTTGTAACCGAGGCGACCGGCTCAATCACGAACAGCTATCTGTTCAGCGGCTACATGTATGACGAAGAGACGGGCATGTACTATCTCAACGCCCGGTATTACGACCCGGTGACGGCGAGATTCATGTCTGCGGACACATATCTTGGGGATATTGGTCAGCCGCTGAGCCTGAATCTGTATACATATTGCTATAACGAGCCGCTGATGAATTATGATCCGACAGGACATTATGTGTCGCCCACAGATGAGGCGAATCTGTCAGCTCCTCAAATCACGCAGTTAGAGCAACTCTCAAAAGACTGGGATGCCGCCAATAAAGCAGGAAATACAGATGCCATGAAAGCTGCCAATGAAATGGCCAATGCCATTCGAGCGTCTGCCGGTTACTCCGGCGGCGGCAACGGCAACTCGATTATTGTAAGTAGCGGCAATACCACAAATACTGTGGTTCTCAATGATACAACAACCGTAAACAACAGTGGTACAATTGTTACGGTAGAAGTATTGGCTGGCGCTACCACCGCAATAACTAACTTCGGTACGATCGAAACGCTAAATAACAGCGGCAGTATTAGCACGATCAGTAATCTCGGCACCATAAAACGCATAATAAACAGCAATAGCGGTAATATCGATTACATAAGTAACACCAGTAGCGGCAATATTGACAGGATCAGCAATGATGGCGAGATTGGTACAATCAGCAATAGCGGCGAGATTGGTACAATCGGAAATGGCGGCGAGGTTGGCAAAATCACCAATAACAACACCATAGGCACCATAAGAACGGGAAAAAGCACTAATAACATCATCAATAGAGGTGCTATCGGTAGTATATATACTGGCTCAAACAGTGTTGCAAATGTTAATAATACTGGCCTTATCCGCAGCATCAATGTTGGCAGAGGTGGAACGCTTAATGGTACTAATGATGGGTTTGTTGTAACCACAAATGGCGGCACTGGCTATAACCTCACGAATCAATGGAGAGATTCATCAGCAACGACGTTACTCTTTTTGAATAATAAGTTTATCCAAAATTATCTGTTGACGACAGCAGATCTTGATGCAGGTGTTGGCGTTTCGAGGATAGATGGAAATCTCTATAAAGATTTCTCCAATCCTGTAAATGTAGCCTTAGAAAACGCAGAGCAAGATTTCATAGACCACAAGAGAGACTTTAAGTGGTTCAGAGACAAAGTTGATCACGAAGCTCCTTGGGACATAAAAGTACCTGAGGTTTGGAACGAGACCATTGCTGCGGATACCTTCCCTGGTAGCTATGATACAGAAATTGTAGTGAACGGACAAATCATAACACCTGAACAATTAGGTAATATGACATATGGATATTTAGGTACTGCAGCAGGATTTTCACAAGCGGTTTTAATTGCTGGTGGCAATTATGCTGCCGGTGGAGTATGGGGCGTAATCACTGGTGCGGATTCTGAATCAGATAAAGAATATATTAAGAAAGGTATCGAATGGTATAATAATAAGTAAGGAGTTGTATATGATGAAACTATTTCTAAAGCCAATATTCATTGTTTTTATAAGCATAGTTATTATCTTAATTGTGGGAGTGTTATTTATGCACATTCTGTTTCCAACGCCACTTTCAAAAAAAGCAACTGAAAATGAATTTATTAAAAATCAAGATAGTTTTATATTAATTGTTAACTATTTAGTTAATTGCGATGAAGATAGTATATATATTCCCAATATTGATGTAAAAGCGTATACTGACATTGACAATTTACAAGTCGCTAGCGCAATTAAGGTTCTATTTAGCAAGGGCTATAGCGTAATTTCTAAGGATGGGAATACTATTCATTTTCAGCGTTCCACTAGGTTTAGAGATTTTGGCAGCGGTGTTGCTTACTCTCTTGATGGTAGCGACCCGCAATTACCATACCTTATTAGATTGGAGACATTGTCAGAGCCAAATTGGTATTATTATGAGGAAGATTTTAACGAATATAAGAAGTTGAACAATATCAGTATGTGAATCACTGGAATAGCTGCACTTTACGTGAAGACAAGGCATAACAGGTTTTTACTTAATGTGCCAAATACGATGTAATGTTAGTTATTTGCGTGACACAGGAACACATTCCATCCTTTGCCGAAGAAAATATATATGATAAACTAAATAGCGTTAGGGCTGTCTTCAAAAAGGGCAGCCCTTTTCTATTTGGGGGTGTTTTGAATAACCCCCCCGCGCTGTGCACAAAAATTCAAGAAAACCCGTGCAATTTGAGCCGCTGCTTTTAAGACTGTTAATGCTATGGACTATTCTCTAGCCAGGTTTCTGATTTGACATTGTCGTCTCAAGTAACATCTCTGTACGGATAGAGATACTTGTCAGGGACTTAATATCTCTAAAACCATGCTGAAAAGAATGATACGTTTTCAAAAAACAAATAGGGCAGCCGTGTTCTTGCATATACGCAGATTCGTTAACTACAAAACTCGTATGTTGGGAGAATGGGCTAGAGAAGCGTTGCGGTAGCCGCATACAATTAATAAAAATGAAAATGATAAGAAATAACCGTCATAGCTGTAACAAGCGTTACCTAGTTGCTTGGGAAGACAGATGAATTTAGGGTATTCTCTTAATCGCCAGAATCGTCTCTATCGTCTTACTGTCTTAGGTATAACTTAATACATAGCAATGGGTAAAGCGTATCAGAGGATAACGGGGGGCGGTAGAAAGCCCCATGGATTAATCTTGGATTTTACACATAGTAATGGAGGCCCATCAAGGGCCTCCAAAGTTTGTTATTAAGTAGAAATGGTGTGATCAGTTATTAGCGTTCTCTGATACAGCTCGTAGATTTTCTGGTATGGCGCTTTCTTCACCTACAATAGCAACACCGTCCATGACAAAGTAAACCAGCTCATATGAGCTGCCAGAAACATCATACTGAACAAAGAAGAAAATGTCTTCTTCAACGCCGAATGCGTTTTCAGCAGTTACCGTATTTGAGATTACATATATATCGCCATACCGTTTGCAGTTCCAGCCAAATACTGAAAACTTTGCAGTTTTAGGATAGTTTAATTGGCGCTTAACAACCTGCTCAGCCATAATATCAAGTTCTATTGTAACATCTAGATCTGGCAGATAATCAGATACTTGCAGTGGTTCGAAGCCTTTCAGATATAGCTTGACATTATTTATATATCCAAGAGTAATGCTATCAATTGATAAATCGTCGTCGCAATAAAAATAAAATTCCTCGCCCTCATATTTGAAGGAGTAACTTGGACCACCTGTCCAAGCATTTTCTTCTTCGAGCTTCATGCTGTTAACCTTAGTGACATCTATACCAATCTGCTTGCACGCGTCGCTAAAATTTTCAGTTATTATCTGGCTGGTGATTGCCTTAAACATGGCTGAAGGACTTACAACGGGAGGCTCCTGTGATTGAGCATGCTCAGATATTTGGGGACTAGATGAAGAGGCCGTAGGCTCACTGTCAACTGCTGGCGTCGTTTTTCCTGAAGCTAAATAGATAATTAGGAATATTGAATAAATGGCACTGATGACGATTGTTATGGTGTTTACTTTCTTTTTAAAGGGTTTTTTGATTGCTATGTACAAGATGGCGATATATGGAGCCAGTATAAGCAGCGCGATAGCAATCAACTTACGCTTTCTCTGTACTGCGTCGCTGTTTGAGTTCATGTATAATCCTCCTGATATTTCATTTCATGACATTTTGCGTAGGAGAATTATACCACAACTTTCACTATAAGTGAAATACAGACTTCGTTGGAATCTTATACAATTTCAGCGAGGTGTTTCGTATGGATAGTAAGCATGCTAACAGGTACAGAAAAATCGGTCAGGCCATTAAGAATTACCGTAAGCAAAAGGGGTTCACGCAAGAGGAGCTGGCCGATATGATCTCTATCAGTCTCAGCTACCTGACAAAAATCGAGGCCCCTAATTGCGACAAATCGTTTTCACTTGAGGTGTTGTTTGATATAGCGGAGGCTCTAGAAATTAGAGTAACCGAGCTAATTGACTATGATGGTCAATGACAAAGGAGCGGGTAATCAGTCAATATTTCACCATAAGAGCAATAATTCGTTATAGGAGCATCACTGACACCCATCTGCGGGTAGGCAGAACGAAAAAATTCGTATTTTAGTATAGGGAAATAGAACGTGAAAGAATTGAATGTTTATATATCTGTAATCATATTAATGCTGTTATCCGAGTGTAATAAATATTCAATAGTAACCGTAATCCAGTGAGGTGACGTAGCCCGTGAGTTTAGAGTTGTTCATTTTAATTGCTATGGTCGGTTCATTTATTAGTGTTGTGCTAGTGCGCAGCAGAATTCACGTAAAGACAATCGTGCTCCTTATCGTTTTAGCCATTATTATATCGTTTCCGATATGTTATTTGTTGGATTTTCCAATACTATTCCTTAAAATTTGGATTGGTGGACAAGCGCTGGCTTTTTGGTATTTACTATATGATTTACATTATCAATATAAAGCGGTGCGGCGGTATCCGGGGACGTTAAGTAAGTTTAAGAGCAATCCGAATATTAGCGAATGGAGTTCTGAAGAAAAACAATACTATCTATCAACATATTTAGTGGGCACAGATGAATCAAACAAAGCGCTTCTTGATTTAGTATATGCTGATATGAAAGCAGTTCGAAAAGTGATTCTGCCATACATAACAGGTATGAAAGGCGGAAGAAAAATTGCATTGTATGTAGTGCCGAATGAAGGATGCCTTTGGGAAGCCGAAGATAAAGGCAGTTGGGTACGTTTGCAAAATAAATACACTGGGTCCTTTCCCAATGATTATATTGAGGAACAGAAAGTTTTAGTTGGGTATTTTTATGTCAAATAATTATAATGGATTCAATTGGTTAGCGGAAAGGCTCTCTTAATTAGCAGGCATTCTCAGCAGTGAGCTTTGCAAGTATTATGTATATTAATGCCTTGGCGAGGATGCGCTGGGGAGATTGAGTCTACCTAGCTGCTATACGAAAGATTAAGTTGCTATGCTTTTGTTTGATTTTACTATAGCAGGGATTTTTAACGATTTTTTAACGGGACTAATAATCCCAAGCAGTTTATAACAAGTTCAAATAATGTCCAAGACGGACGAAAGCATTGGTATATAAGGTTTTTCAAAGCTTGATCAATTATGTTAAAGTAGCCTATATATAATTGGAAATCGTGTGTACGTTAATAGCGTACCGAGGGTTCGAATCCCTCTCTCTCCGCCAAAAAAAGAAGGCTCTGGATTTTTAAGTCCAGAGCCTTTTTAACGCTTTTTAACATGGCAAGCAGGTTAAATATTAACGGATTTTTAACATGCAGTGTGTAGGTTGATATTAAAGAGCCGATAAAAAATAACGAGCAGCTCGAAATTATCAATTCACCAATTCGTGGACTACAGTATATGTGAAATAGATGGAGAAACTTAAAATGGTAAATCGTCATCGATCTCTGTGCTAGCCTGAGATGTATATCCGTCGACGATGTATTTTGCCCTTTCAAATAATTCATCATATGTTACAATCTCTGGGTTGTGTATTTCGCGGCGAAAACGCTCAAATGAATTGCGCTTATCCCAATCATCTAACTCTGCCGTATTTCCAATAATAACAATCCCTTTTGGTGATATAGTATTAACGCCTTCTAAGTACTCTCGATTTTGTTCTGTTCGTGAGCCAAATATTTCCCATTGTGCGCAATTAACTTGAACTTGTGAAATAGCGCCTGACAATTCAACGCTGGCTCCCCATGCACCATTTCTGTATACTGTTCTCTGAATAAGAGCACTGGATGGCTTTTTGATTTCTACTAGGCAAGTGAATTTGGTTTCTGCTTCTGTTGCCGTTAGAAAATCGCCTCGTTGGCCACCTGTTCCTGTAATATTCCTGCCACCATAGTCAGGTTGATTTTGCACATTACGTAGTATCTGATAACGTAGTCCATACCCAAATATCCATGTATTACTCTCAAAAAAGTCTTGCCATTCGCTTTCAGACATAGTTTCATCGGTTAGCTTGTGCTCGAAATCTTGAAGGATGGAAACCCTATCTTCATGCAATTTGGAGATGGCTAGTCTTGATGCAATATCCGGATTATCATGAACGAGTTGCTCCCACACCTCTTCTCCGAGATCTGCTTCAAGTAATTTTTGAATGATACCTGCTTTGTTTTGATCATTAATAACTAATGCGTCAGCATCAGCAATCGTAAAGCTATGTGTTCCGTAACGAATACCCTGCGAGTCAAGAACTACCCTTAATCCTTCTAAACTCTGATAAAGTATTCTGGTTGCTTCGGTGGGGAGTGTGATTTTAATTCCTTCATTTTCATGAAGGGAGTTGAAATTAACGGTTACAAGCTCCTCACAATTCCCGGAGGGATCTTTCCGGTATCGTATAATGTCACCACGGATTCCGCCGGGGTGCATTGCTGCCTTAAACACGGTCTTTGTCCTTGGCGTTTCGTCAAGTAAAAACTCCTGATTAACTTCTACGAATCCATTTCCTCTGCTCTGAGTAGTTATTGTGTCCATAATGACCCTCACGATCTATCATCGAATGATATGTATAGCTTTCGCAGTATTGCTTTAGACAGGAACGTGCTTTGTATAGAATAATACAAATATTTCTAAATGGCAATAAATAGAACAAGTTTTAAGGCCCCGATTCTATGATCGAGGCCTTTAGTATTTAATCTTTATAAGTTAGGATGACAGCTTCTGAAAAAATAAAGCATCATTCAATTTTCGAGCCGCATCCTGTTGTAGCTCATCGTCTATGTGACTATAAAGGTCCATCGTGATGCCAATTGTGGTATGCCCCAGACGCTCACTGGCGACTTTCATGGGTACCCCCTGAGTCAACATAAGGCTAGCGTTTGTATGCCTCAGATCGTGAAACCGAATGTCGGGCAGACCGTTTTCTTTGAGAATATCTTTGAATCGATGATTTAGTGATGCGGAGGAAAGGGGCATCCCATCAGCACGACAACTAACCAAATTATACGGGTTAAAACCATCGCCAAATGCAGTTGCTATATATCAAAATTGATACTTAGATAAAAAGTGGCCAGTTCTTTAAATTTTAATAAGCAAAAATACTATTGTCCAACAATTACCTCAAATGCTCAACGATTTGCCCGAAAAATGCACACCCCCACCTAATGTCAAACGATTTGAAGCCATGCACTTGGCTCCATTAACTGGAAAACAAATAAAAACTTTAATAGTAGAAGACAAAAACTGAAACAAGTAGTCTCCGAAAAACCTCGGGCATCGCTTGTTTAAAGCTGTTTCAAGGCAAAATAAAACCACCAACCGATAAAATACTTTTTATCGATTGATGGTATTACTTTTATAGTATCTCACAGGCAAATTTGCTTCTTTTGACGATCCTACAAAAAGCACCCCCGCTGTTGTTGTAAACATACAATTATGCACATATTGTGTGCGATGAATTTGGCAATAGTTTATAAATGTTGCACTGTTTTATGTTCGTTTTTCCAATTGAAAAAAGGCAATTGTGGATTATAATAAAAACATTGGTTTATTTATTTAATTCGCAAAATGGAAAAAAGAGGAAGGGAAATTGATTATGAGAAAAAGAATCCTATCTGTACTTATCTGCGTACTGCTCCTCACGTTCATGTTTACGGGCTGCGCACCAAAGGCTGAGGAAAACGAACCCAGCGATGCCGGTACCACCTCTGCACTGGTAGGAAAAGACGTTTACACCGAAGATGTAAAAATCGCCTTCATCCCGATCAGCACAGCCGGCATCACCAACCAGATGTATAACACGGCAATTGCTGAATCAGTCTCCATGTATCCCAACGTGGAAATCAATGTTTTCGACGGCCAGTATGATCCCACCGTCCAAAACAGCATCATTCAAGACTGTATCACGCAAGGTTATGACGCAATTATCATGGAGGGCATGGACACGGAAGCGACTAACAGCGCCATCACGGACGCTGAGACCGCCGGCATTGCAGTTGTGACCCTCAACGGCGGCTGCCCCACCGCGCCGCATACGTTCCACCTGCAGGGCGCCGACTATGAAATGGGCCAGCAGGGCGCCATGTACTTAGCAGAAGCCTGCGGCGACACAGGTAACGCCATCATCCTCGACGCACCGGCCGAATCCGTTGCCAACGCCCGCATGGGTACGGGCGCAAAGGAATACTTTGAAGGCAACACCGGTCTGACGATCATCGACCATCAGTACATCGAAAGATTTTCCACAGACGACGCTATGACCAAGATGAGCAACCTGCTTACGAAATATCCGGACATCCAGTGTGTATACTGTGCGACTGACGACATCGCTCTCGGCGCTGTTCAGGCTATCGAAGCAGCCAACCGTCAGGACGACGGCATTCTCGTATGGGGCGGCACCGGCTTCCCCTCCGCTTTTGAAGCAATCCGCGACGGCCGTATGTACGGCACCTCCTGGTGTGATACGTACAGCCAAATGAGCACGGCGATCTATAACACGCTGGGCTTTATCGATGCCGGTATCAACGCGGTTGACCTGGGCTATACGGAAACACCGTCCGTTAAGCAGGCTATGATCGCTGTCACCGTTGACAATATCGAAGACATCGTCCCGATCTCCCGCTGGGAATATGATAGCGCCTACGTGAGCTAAATGCGTTTGGGCAACACGTGTCTTCAACTTGTTGATATAGCTTGACGGCACCCCATAAATATCTGACGGCGGGGCCCTGTCGCAGGACATGGCCCCGCCGTTTATGCCCTAAACATTTATGACATGGAATTCAGGAGGTCTTTTCAAATGAGCAGCAAAAATATCCGCAGGCTCATAACACTTGGTCTCGTCGTGTTACTCTGGCTCGTGTTTGCGCTGACAACAAAAAACTTTGTATCGATGCGCAACACGCTCCAACTTCTAAAGGAGGCAGCATTCATTGGCCTGCTGGCCGCCGGGATGTGCTTTGTTATGGTCGGCGGCGGTATAGACCTGTCGGTGGGCGGTATCGCAAGTGTGGTGGCAATCCTGTGCTCCCGCATTTCTTTTATTCCCGGCATCCCCGGCATCGTCGTCCTGCTTGGCGGCATTCTTATCGGCGCTTTAATCGGCAGTTTCAATGGTTTTCTCGTCACGAAGTTGCATTTAACCGAATTTGTGGCCACCCTCGCATCTGGTTTCGTTTACGGTGGCCTCGCGTTCGTATTCGCGTTCCACACCAATGGGGCGCTCGTTTCAAAAAGTATTACAAATCAAAGCTTTCTAGCTATCGGTAAAAGTGTCAACGGCCTTTATTGGATCACCGTTGTGTGGATTGTCGTCGCTGTCGCCGGGATGATCGTCATGACGCGGACTAAATATGGGACGCACACTTACGCGCTGGGCTCCAACGCCCGGTCCGCTCAGATGTCCGGCGTCAACAACATTTTTGTTAAGACGACGGGTTTTGTGATTAGCGGCGCGGTAGCCGGTCTGGCAGCAGGCATGCAGGTAGCTTACCAAAGCGCCGCAAGCGCCACAATAGGTTCTGCAGGGTATGAATTCCAGGCAATCGCTGCCTGTGTCGTCGGCGGCGTCGTGCTCGGCGGCGGCAAGGGCGATCAGGTCGGCTCGGGCCTCGGCGCCATTTTCCTGGTGCTGATTCTCAACGGTCTTTACAAATACGGCCTAAATTCAGCATGGCAGTATATTTCCATGGGCGTTATCATCGTTGTTGCGACTGTGTTTGACGCCGGCTTCAACAAGATAATCGCCAAGCGACTGGAGAGAAAGGCTCTCCAGCGGGCACAGCTTCGAGAAGCACAAGCGGGAGGTGCGCAATGATAGGACAAGATGTACTCCTGCGGGCGGAAAATATCTGTAAGCAGTTCAACGGCATTCCCGTGCTTAAAGGCGTCGACCTGGAAATCCGCAAAGGCGAGGTCCATGCGCTCATGGGCGAAAACGGCGCCGGCAAATCCACCATTATTAAAATCATTACCGGCGTATATACAAAAGACGACGGTCAGATCTACATGGACGGCGAGCCTGTGGAAATCAACTCCCGGCAGGACGCTTTGAAAGCCGGCATTGCCGTTATCTATCAGGAATTGAGCCTTGTGCCGGCACTAAGCGTTGTCGAAAATGTCTTTTTGGGACAAGAGTGGACGAAATACGGCTTTATCTCCCGCAAAAAAATGCGCGAGACGGTCAGTACGCTCGTCGAACGGCTCGGCTTTGATATCGACCCGGACGCCATCGTCGAAACATTGAGCATGGCTAAACGGCAAATGATTGAAATTCTCAAGGCACTTCTCGTCCGCGCCAAGCTCATCATCATGGACGAGCCCACCTCTTCCCTGTCGGCCTCGGAACAGGATATCCTGTTCGATACGATCCGGCTGGCTAAGAAGGGCGGCGCGAGTATATTGTACATATCGCATCGCCTCGACGAGGTCTATGAGGTTTCCGACCGGCTGACCGTCATGCGTGACGGCGAACTTGTTGGCATACTCGACAAGGAGGATATTTCCGCTAAAACAGTCGTGCCGATGATGCTCGGCAAAGAGGCCAGCCATATCGACGTTGCCTCCGGCGACGTAAAACGCTATGAGGACAATAAACTTGAAGTGCGCGGCCTGCAATATAAAGCGCTTTTGCGGGACGTCAATTTCGATGCGTACGGCGGCGAAGTGCTGGGCATCGGCGGCCTCGTCGGCTCCGGCAGGACAGAACTGCTTAAATGCATTTACGGCAGTCTGCAGCAAGATGGCGGATCCGTAACACTCAACGGCGCGCCGGTGAGCAAATCGGTCGCAAAGAACCTGAAAAACGGTTTCGCGTTCGTCCCGGAAGACCGACGCAACGAAGGCTTTATACCGATGCTCTCCATTGAAAAAAATCTCGCTCTGGCTAGTTACGATCGGCTGGCGCCACATCGGATCGTTTTTAAAAAGCGGGAAGCCGAATGGGCGGAAAACGCTATCCGTAATTATGATATCCGCCCGCCGAGGAAAGAACTCCCAGTCGCCAACTTATCCGGCGGCAACCAGCAAAAGGTCGTCGTTGGACGCGGGCTTGCCCGCAATCCCAAGGTGCTGCTGCTCGACGAGCCGACCGCCGGTATCGACGTTGGCGTTAAAGCCGAGTTGTACCAAATTATTCGGGATCTTGCCGCATCCGGTGCGATCGTCATAATGGTCTCCTCCGACATGGCGGAACTGAGACATGTGTCCGACCGCATTCTGGTCATGTATAAGGGCCGCTTCTTTGAGGAATTCACCAACGCGAACGCCAGCCAGAACTCGATTTTACTGGCCGCGTCCGGCGAACACACGAAGGAGGGGAAAGCGCTGTGAACAACAAAAAAAGCTTCAAACAGATTATCGGCTCGTCCTGGGGTCAGAAGATTACGATCCTTGTCATTTTTATGGTTGTCATGTTTTTTTTCGATCGCCAGTTCTTCCAGCCCTCCAACTGGACCAGCATACTGCGCTCCATTTCCGTTTTCGGCATCATGGCCTGCGGTATGTTTTTCGTCGTGCTCATCGGCGGGCTCGACCTGTCGGTCGCGTCGACGGCGGCGCTGTCGGCAACGATTGTCACACTCACAGTCGTCAACAGCAATTACGCCAAGGGCTCGTTCTTATACGGACTTGTTATTGCATTGGCTGTGTGTGTCGCTATCGGCTTGATCCACAGCTTTTTAGTAACGCGATTTAAAATGCCGGCCTTTGTCGTGACGCTGGCCAGCAAATACGCTTTATATGGCGTTGCCATGATCGTTTCTAAAGGCTCGTATATCTATGTTCTCGACGATACAAACTTCTTTTACAAAATTGGCAGCAGCAAGTTTTTATCGATCCCGACACCGATCGTTATCTTTATCGTCATTGCCATTATCTGCGCGCTGATTTTGAACTTCACGACCTTCGGCCGACGGCTGTACGCAGTGGGCGGTAACGCGACGGCGGCGGAACTTGTAGGTATCAAATCAAAACTCAACACCCGCATGGCATTCATCATCAGCAGCGTCGCGGCCGGAATCGGCGGTGTTATCCTGGCCAGTATGAATACCGTCGCCGGCACCGGCACGGCTGCCGGATATGAAGGCAACGTCCTCATGGCCATGATCGTCGGCGGCATTAACCTCGCTGGCGGCGAAGGCAGCATTATCGACGCCGTTTACGGCGCTCTGCTCGTCGGCATTATCGACAACGTGCAAATTCTTGTCGGCATCCCATCCGACTATCAGGACTTCGTACGCGGCGTTATTATCCTTGCAGCCCTCTCGCTGAATGTTTACACCTACCGCAGGGTTCACGGTCTCATACCGCCCAAAGTACGGCGCGGTAAGAGTCTCAGCAAACCCGCATATGAAACGGAAGCGAAAGTCACTAAATAACATAACCGCGACCCTACAACATAACAAGCGTGCAGACGATCGTCTGCACGCTTGTTATGTTGCTTTCGGGTGAAGTAAAGTGGTTTTTAACGATTTATTGACATATAGAATGGGATTTACTAAACGCAGCAGAAAGCTAATTGTATGTATAAATATATTGTCATAATAACGGCATCGACGCTCAAAACAGGGGGCGATGAGCACATCTTTGTATTCCGCAGCAGAAATACAACCCGGTATTTCGGGTCAACCGGATCTCCGCACCACGTATTGGGCGATTTCGGCGAGTTTGGGATAAGCGTAACTTAGAAAATCGGTATAGGTTCTACAGTAATAATTCTTTTCCAGCACTGAATTCAGGGGGGTTTCCCGATCTCTCCTGCAGCCGCCGCGGCAGAGCCGCCGCCATTTGCAATGCAGACAGTCTTGCGCCACCGCTGTACTTGTTTTCAAAAAGCGCTGACACGTTTCCGTTTCAAACAGCTCCATAATACTCTTCTCATGGATATTCCCGAGCTTCCATTTGTCGGTGACATAAAAATCACAGGGATAACATGAACCGTCTGCCTCGAAGACGAACTGACAGCTGCATGTGCCGCGCATACTGCAGGTTTCCGGCTCCTGCCCCATAAGAATACGAACGAGGTTGTCAAAATACCGTATACTGACGTCGTTACCCGACAGGAGGTCCTCGCTCCACCTGTCGAAAAACTTCTTGAGAAACTGCGTGTATTCAGCCGGTAGGAGCGAATACCTATGGGCGCCCCTTTTTTCAGCCATGGGGTCGAGGCAGGGGATAAACTGTAAATATTTAAAGTTATTGCGTTGAAAAAAAGAGTATAGCTTCCCGGGCTTTTGGGCCGAATCCCTTGTCACCACAAACAGGATGTTAAAATCAACGTCGTACTTTTCGAGAAGTCGTGCTTTCTGAATCACTGTGGAATACGTACCGTCACCATGCGCATCTTTGCGGTATTTATTGTGCAACTCCTGCGGGCCGTCAAGCGAAAGCCCTACAAGAAAGTTGTTGTGCTTCAAGAACTCCGCCCAGCGCTCATCCAAGACAACGCCGTTTGTCTGGATGCAATTCGTTATGGTCACATTTTTGTTGTTATATTTTTTTTGATACGCAATCAAATTGTGGAAATAATCCAGACCGCTGAGCGTCGGCTCGCCGCCCTGAAAAGAAAACGTCGCCGACCCATCAGCAAATTGAAGAACTTTTTTGACGATAGCCTCAAGCGTATTAAGGCTCATGAAGCCGAAATCTGTAACGTCCCGATTCTCCGTTATGTCCTTATAAAAACAATATTCACATCTTAGGTTGCATTTGCCCGACGCCGGTTTTATGAGAACACTGATAGGGGGCATATAATCACCTTCTTAAAATATTTCCACGTGAGTAAACGTTAAATTGCTTTTTTCGCAGCCATCGATTTGTGGTATCTGTTCGGCAGTTATGCCAACCAACAGGACCAATACGAGAGCAGCAGTAATATTGTAACTGCTGCTCTCGTAATATTCAGCGTTATTGATATCAGCGGCAATTATATCATGTTTTTAGGATTTACGGTAACGCTATCATCGCCATCCCAGAAAACCTGAATTGAGCCCAAGTAAGCTATTTAGCGTAATTTATGCGTGACTGCTTATAGAGCTCCGCGCTGTAAGCGGGCGTTAAAAGCGACGTCCCGCTGATGTTGAACATGGACGGTTTCTCCGGGCGGCAGAATTGATCGGCGAATTTCTTCGCGGCCGCTCTTTGCTCTTCCTCCGTTGCTGTCTGCGGGTCAAACATCTCGGGCACGACGCCGACTATCAGCTGGTCTCCGTAGAGCTCGTGAATTTTATGTGTATCGTTCATCGGCTGGGGATTCCAAGCGTCCCAGCCAGCAGCAATAATATTCGGAACCTGCTTCAGTATCTGTCCGCAGCTGTGCAGTTCGCAGAATCTGCCCTTCGAATGGAGGAAGTCGGTCACGCGTCTCATATAGGGCACGATCATTTCCTGAACCGTAGCCGGTGAGAAGAAGGTTTCTTTCTGAGATCCCCAGTCGTCGTGGATAATGAAACCGTCAATCTGGGGGAAGTGGGTCAGGTACTTATCGATGATTCTAATGTACAGATCAGTAAGTTTCTCAAAGAAATCCTTGATAGCATCCATCTGATCTTCGTCGATCATCGCAAGGATTGCGCCTTCAAAATCCATGAGGGCAATCAGGCGCTCATACCAGCCGTTGAACATCCAGCAGCGCACATAGGCATCGGTGCTCAGATACTCTTTGTTTGCTTCGACACTGGCTTCCCAATCCCATGCCTCAATGTCAGGCCAGACGATTTTGTCTTTAAGTTCGTTTGCGTCCTCGATGAACGGCTTGCCCGGCCGAACCATAGAGCCGCCGGCCTGGGGGATAAACTCCCATTCGATTCCGAACATATCGGTGCCGCCGGTCTGGGGCGTATTTGTTCCATCAAAAACGGATGCGCGGGCGACGTTTTCCGGGTGAACCTTCGGGGCAAAATTTTTAATTTCGACGCCGGTCGTCTGCCAGTACGGTTTTTTAGAGAAGGCGGCGCGTTGCGCCTCTTTCATTGTAACCGGGTAGTTGTAGACCGGTAACACGTAGCCAAAGACACCTGGTACTTCGCCTAAAATAGTAAGCTCGTTTTCGTTAAATTCGGGGATTGCCATAGAATAGTACTCCTTTGTGAAAATTCAATCGCTGCAGCCGTCAGACCACAGCTTAGAGCATGTGCTCACGTCTTGTGATGACGTCGCCCTGAATTTCAGGGGACAGTTGCACAAAGTAAGCGCTGAAGCCGCCGATTCTGACGATCAGGTCTTTAGGCTCCTCGGGCTTGACTTTTGCTTCGATGAGTTCTTCCTTGTCGGTAATATTGTACTGAATATGCGTACCGCTTGCTTTTTGCATCTGCACTGGCATTTCTGCCAGCCTGTCCGTCTGGCAATTAAAGACCTTTACTCGTTCTCGCAGTGCAGCCCGATCGTATCTATCCGGTCCTCAAAGGTTTCGGGCGTACCGATGTACAAATCGACCCGTTCAAATTTCCCGGAATAGGCACTATGATTTCTGCTGCTGCGGTGGCTGTGCTTGACGGCAGAGGCGGAATAGCGCCCAACGCCGATGCAGCTTTTAACCATAAAGCCGCTATCGCAGAATGCAACTTTTTCGCCTGCCTGAACACCGTCGATCATCATGTAGCCATAACCTTGCCCGGGCTGTGTTAAGTCAAACGCGAAGCCGAACACATGCTCGCCCTCGGGCAGCGGGACATTGGTTTCTACATTCATATATTCGGAGTCAACGAAATTATAATGGAAGCGCAGTTTGCCATCCTCCACATAAAAGACATAACCGCCGATATTGAAGCCACAGGCGAACAAAACGCCCTCATCTCCAGCGCGATAGTCCACTTTTGCGGTGAGGCGGAAGGACTTGTTCTTAAGCCTCGGCACGGGCGCATTGATCTCCATACCGGCATAATAGGCAAAATGCTGGGTCGGCGGTACGGGACGCAGTTTTACAGTGGCGCCCCACTGCACACCATTACGGGTTGACAGATGGCTTTCCAGCATCGGGAATACGCCGTTCTTTTCGGCTTCCTCCCACCACAGGTCAACAAGCTCCTTCAGCTTTTCGGGATGAACTTCTGCCAGGTCATGGATCTCGCAGAAATCTTCATCCACATGATAGAGCTCCCATTTATCCGCGTCGAAGGAGGGGGAGTTAACATGGTCTGCAACGGCCTTCCAGCCGTCCTTCCAAATGCCGCGGTTACCGGACATTTCAAAATACTGAACTTTTTTATGGGTTGGCTCATCGGGTTGGTCAAAGGTATAAACCATGCTGACGCCGGGTCTCGGTTCTTGCTTATACCCATTGAAATACTCGGGCATTGGAATGCCGCAGACCTCCAGCACAGTAGGCCACAGGTCCGTCACATAGTGAAACTGACGGCGATAGCTCCCCTTATCCTTGATGCGGTTGGGATAGGTAATGGCGAAGGGGACCTTGATGCCGCCGTTATGAACCCAGTGCTTATAGAGCTTATGCGGCGTATTGCCTGCCCAGGCCCAGCCTGTGGGATAAAGATTGCAGCTCTCGGGCGTGCCGATGCGCTTGAATTCTTCCTCATTAACGAGGTCAGGCTCATGGCCGGTGTGGATATGATAATGCTCGGACAAGCATCCATTTTCTCCGCCTCCGGCCGCAGCGCCATTATCTGCCAGAAGCACAATCATCGTGTTGTCATACTGGTCTATCTGCTTGAGGAAGTCAATTAAGCGCCCGACCTGGTCATCGGTGTAATTGAGGAAGCCGGCAAAAGCCTCCATATAGCGGGCAAAGACCTTTCGTTCCCACTCATTGAGCTCGCCCCATGGCCTTGCCCATTCGTTGCTGCCTGAAAGCTCGGCATTGTCGGGCAGAAGTCCCATTTCCTTTTGACGGGCGAATACCTTTTCGCGGTAAATCTCGTAACCCTCGTCAAAGCTGCCCTTGAACTTATCAATATACTCCATGGGTGCGTGATGCGGGGAATGCATGGCACCAAGAGCCAGATAACAGAAAAAAGGCTTGTCGGGATATACCGATTTTTCGGTCCCGATATACTTGATTGTTTGGTCAATAAGATCCGAACTGAGATGATATCCATCGTCGGGATGTGCAGGCGGATCAATCATGGTGTTATCCTGAACAAGCTCCGGATAGAACTGGTTGGTAGCGCCGTTTAGAAAGCCGTAATACCGGTCAAAGCCACGCCCGAGCGGCCAGTTGTCAAAGGGCCCGGCGCCGGTCATCTCACTTTCGTTGGCGAGATGCCATTTGCCGACGCAGAAAGTGGCATAGCCATTTTCCCGCAGTACCTCGGGCAGGAAGCTATACTTTTTATCAATAGTACCAGACAGGTTGGGATAGCCCATATTTTGCGCTGACAGGAAGCTCATCCCAACGGTATTGTTATTATAGCCGGTCATAAGGCTGGCCCGCGTGGGTGAACACAGTGCACACACATTGAAATCCGTAAAACGGATGCCATCCTGAGCAAGTGCATCCATATTTGGCGTGGGGATCATAGAACCATAACAGCCGAGCTGGGAATAGCCGGTGTCATCTAAAAGGATATATACGACATTGGGCGCCCCTTCCGGAGCGTGCTTTTTTTCGGGCCACCAGGGGGTGGAATCGAGAATGCTGGTTCGGATCTCGCCCTTAAACTGACTGTCAGCCATAGGACTAATCTCCTTTCGGTTTTGTTTTTTTGTCTTCAGCTCATTGAAAACTGTGTAATAAACAGTTCCCCCTATGTTTTGAGGCATAGGGGGAGACAGTTAGATATATTGGGTCAAACAGATAATCCGTGCCTTCATATGCTGCTTATTGGAAGAGTAAATTTGGCAGCCACATAGCCACCTCTGGCAGTGTGGCCATCAAAAGGGCCATAATAACAAAAGGAATAATGAATGGCCAGCAGCCCTTAAAGCAAGTCTCCAGTTTGATTTTAGTGATACCGGAAATGACATAGGCGCCCATTCCGACAGGCGGCGTTATAGCGCCCAGGCCGGTAACCATGACGGCGTAGCAGCCATACCAGATGGGGCTGTACCCAAAGCCCTGCAGTATCGGCAGGAAGATAGGCGCTGTAACAAGTACAACAGCCATTGCATCCATAAAGAAACCACAAATCATGAAGACCAGAGTGAGGATCATGACGAAACCTAAGCCGGAGAGGTTCATCGTGGTAACCCAATCGCCGATGAGACCAGACGCACCGGTGAGGGTAAAGAATTTGCCAAATACGTTTGTTCCAGCCAGCAGGCAGTACATCATGCCACCGAGCATAAGGGCATTCATGGTGGCTTTGCCAAGCATTTTGAAAGAAAAACGCTTGTTTATGATGACGACCAGCAGCATCAGAATGGTACCCACAACGCCGGCCTCAGTCGGCGTGAACCAGCCGGTGAACATGCCGACGAAGGAGAAGCCAAAGACGGCAACTACTTCGATGATGTTACCTTGTTTAAGGGCAATCAGCTTCTGCTTCATCGTGTACTTCTGACCTTTGGGCGCAACGGTTTTATCAACGATACGCCACACCTGGACAGTAATGATGAAAAGGAGCATCAGCGAGATACCCACAAAGATGCCGCCCATAAAGAGCTGACCGATCGAGCATTGAACTGCCGCGCCAAAGGTGATCAGGGGAAGGCTGGGGGGAATGAGTGTAGAGAGCGTTGCACCAGCGCCGACGGAACCAGCTGCAAGCTCGTCTTTATAGCCATGCTTTTGCATTTCGGGAACTGCCACGCGGCTCATCAGTCCGCTTGTTGCTATGGCGGAGCCACAGATGGCGCCAAACGCGGCACAGGCGACCTGTACGGAACTTGCCAGCGCGCCGGGGACGCGGCCAAGCAATTTAGTGGTGGATGTAAACATGTTTCCGCCGATGCCGGATTCGGACGCAATTTCGCCCATTAGCATGAACATGGGAGCAACGGAAATGGTGTAGCTGGTGAAGGTGTTGACGAAGGCGTCGCTCAAAAATGTGCTGGCAGTGGTAAAGTCCTTAAAGACAATCGCACAGCCTACGACGCCGCAGGCCATCATACAAATATAGATTGGCACGCCAAGGAAGATCAGAACTAAGAATGCAACAAGCATGATAACGGCCAGTGTCGCTAAGGAAATCATTCGGCTGGTCCTCCTTCCGTTCCTTTTTGCTTCTTAAGGGTAACGATGTTTGCAACAGTGTGGAGTGCGCTGAGGATAAATGTCAATGCAGCTGTGACCAGCCCAAAGGCCATAACGCCGTAAACGAGATAAAACGGGACGTGGTATGCCTCGGTGACCTGTCCGGATGCGTAAGATTTAGAGATATACTGGATACAGATATTTGCAGCTGCAGTAATCAAGGCGGCAGAAATCATCATGCTCAAAAAGTCGATGATGTATCTACCTAATTTCGGCAGCTTCGCAGTAATGATGGAAACGGAGACATGACCACCGGTAAAGGTTGTCCTGGCCATTGATATCGACATTACAAGAAGCATGCCGTACTGTACGATCTCGACAATGCCGGAAATCGCATAGTTGAAGAGCTTTCTTGAAACAATATTGAAGGCAACCGTGAAAACGATTACCCATATGGCCCCAGTGGAAACCCTGCTAAGTAACAGAGAGGATTTGTCAGCAAAAACTGCCAATTTATTCAAGTTAGAATCCTCCTATAATATTCGGAACTCGAGAGAGGGCTTAGTGCCCTCTCTCGGCATGTTAATATGCTGAATTATTTATGCGTAAGTGTTCAGAAGTTCCAAAGCACCGGTACCATCAAGACCTGCTGCATCCATTGCGGCAACCTTATCAGCAATTTGCTGGTCGCAAGCGTCCTTCATTGCCGTTGCAACGTCTGCAGGGAGATCACCGAACTTGAACTCCGGATTGTTCTCGTCGACAGCCGTCATAACATCAGCCATCATTGTGTCAATATAGGCCTTGTTAATAGCGAGGAATTCATCGCCGCACTGGAGCTCATCCAAGATAGCCTTCAGGTCATCGGGGAGAGAATTGTAGGAATCAAGGCTCAGATAGTAGGCGGAAGTAATCGTTGCAAAGGGGATAAAGTAGGCATAATCAAGAACTTCGTAGAGTTTGAAAGCGGACAGGGGGCCTGCGCCATTGACGGTGGCGTCCATAACATTCAGGCGGAGCGCTTCATACTGCTCGGGAGGAATAACCCATGTGGTGGCAGCGCCGAAATCCTTGAACATGGGGGCGTAGGAGCCGTTGCAGCAAACAGTATTGCCCTGATAGCTGTCAGTGGACGTAACCTCGAATTTGGACATCAGAATAACGTCCACAGCCGGTGAGGTGAAGAGCGGATAAACACCGTTCTCATAAGCTTCGTCAAGAGCGTATGCCTCGCTAAAGTCTGCGATGTTGGCATATTTCTCTTCGAATGTGCCGCCGAGAGTAACGCCAGGAACACACATCAATTCACTATAGGGGAAAACGCCGGGATAGGAGTTGATGTTGTCGCCGCCTGCATCGCAGACGCCGTCTTGGCAACCCTTGATGATAGCGCCGCTGCCGGCGAGGGTGCTGCTGTAGAAAACCTGGAAGTCAATGCGGCCGTTGGTCTTCTCCATGATAAGATCCATAATCGGTTTTTCTAAATGCTGGTAGCGGAGGGTTCCCTCGTTTTCGGTCGTTGCCCACTTCAGGGTGTAAACGGTGTCGTCTACAGGGCTGGCAGAGGGAGACGTATCTGCAGTCGTATCTGACGGGCTGGTGGTAGCAGTATCTGACGGGCTGGTGGTAGTAGTAGTGTTGCCGCCACAAGCGCAGAGCGCGAGGAGCATAATGACGACGAGTGCAAGGCTAATAACTTTTTTCATTGTAAGCTTCCTTCCCTTTTTTTGTTGGTTTCGTTCTAATAAATTACGCTCTATGAGCGTTTTATCTTTATTCGATTTCCTTATGATGGGCAATGGCATCTACGCGATCTCTTAAAGTCTCGGGTGTGCTGATGTACATGTCAATCCGCTCATACTTGCCGGTGTAGGCATAATGGTCGCGTCTTGCGCGGTGCGCAACGTTGACGGCGGAGGAGGCGTAGCGTCCCGTACCGATACAGCTTTTGATAGCAAAGCCGGTATCGCAGAAAAGAACCTTCTCGCTGACCTGTTCGCCGTCGATGAGCAAGTAACCGTAGCCCACATTCGTCTCTACGAAGTCGAAGGCGAATTCAAGCTCATGTTTGCCCTCAGGCAGTGAGACATTGCTGATTACATCCATGTATTCTGTATCCACGAAATTGTAATAGAACTTCAGCTTACCATCCTCTACATAGAAGACATAGCCGCCGATGTTGAAGCCGCAGGAGAACAGGACCCCTTCATCTCCGGCTCGATAGTCCACCTTGGCGTTAATGCGGAAGGACTTATTCTTCAGCCTGGGTACGGGCGCGTTAATCTCCATGTCGGGATAATACGTGAAGTGCTGGGTAGGAGGCTGGGGCGGCAGCTTAATCTGCATACCGAACTTAAAGCCGTCGCGGCTGGTCATGATGCCCTCCAACATGGGGAACGCACCGATTTTTTCGGCTTCCTGCCACCAGAGTGCCTTCAGCTCTTCCAGCTTTTCGGGATAGGTCTGCGACAGATCATGGGCTTCGCAGAAGTCTTCAGATACATGGTACAGTTCCCATACATCATCATCGAAGGAGGGAGAATCCACATGGTCAGCGACAGCTTTCCATCCATCCTTCCAGATGCCGCGGTTGCCTTCCACCTCGAAGAACTGCATCTCCTTATGGGTGGGCGCATTGGCATCTTCAAAGGTATATTCCATGCTGACACCGGGCCTAGGCTCTTGCTTCAGTCCGTTTACGTACTCAGGCATCTCAATGCCGCAGGCGTCCAGAACAGTCGGAAACAGATCGGTGATATAGTGGAACTGGCGGCGGTAACCGCCTTTGTCTTTAATACGGTTGGGATAAGTAACGATGCAGGGTACCTTGACGCCACCGTTATGAATCCAGTGCTTATAGAGCTTGAGAGGCGTATTGCCTGCCCACGCCCATCCGGGAGGATAGAGATTGTAGCTCTCGGGCGTGCCGATACGATTATACTCCTCTTCATTGACGAGCGGTGCATCCTTATCTAGGTTAATGCTGTAATGCTCAGAAAGGCTGCCATATTCGCCGCCGCAGGGGGCAGCGCCGTTGTCGCTCAGAAGAACGATCATGGTGTTGTCATACTCACCGATCTGCTTTAAGAAGTCGACAAGACGGCCAAGCTGCTCGTCGGTGTAGTTGAGGAAGCCTGCAAATGCCTCCATATAGCGGGCAAATACTTTCTTTTCCCAATCGCTCAGAGTATCCCAGGGCCTTGCCCACTTATTGGTACCGGTAAGCTCAGCATTGTCGGGTAGAAGTCCCATTTCCTTTTGACGGGCAAATACTCTCTCGCGGTAAACCTCATAGCCCTCATCAAACTGCCCCTTGAACTTTTCCATATACTCCGCCGGAGCATGGTGCGGGGCGTGCATTGCGCCTAAAGCCAGGTAGCAGAAGAACGGCTTGTCGGGATAGACCGACTTTTCAGTTCCGACATACTTAATGGCTTGGTCAATGAGGTCAGCGCTGAGATGATAGCCCTCGTCAGGATGTGCCGGAGGGTCAATCATGGTATTGTCCTGTACAAGCTCGGGATAGAACTGATTGGTAGCGCCATTCATAAAGCCGTAATACCGGTCAAAGCCACGTCCCAGCGGCCAGTTGTTATAGGGACCGGCACTGGTCATTTCGCTCTCTTTGCACAGATGCCATTTGCCGACACAGTAGGTGGCATAGCCGTTTTCACGCAGCACCTCTGGCAGAAAGCCATACTTTTTATCAATAGTGCCAGACAGATTGGGATAGCCCATGTCTACTGAAGAAATGAAGGAATAGCCGGTGGTGTGGTTGTCATAGCCGGTCATTAGGCACGAGCGGGTGGGGGAGCAAAGAGCGCAGGTGTTAAAATCAGTATAACGAAGGCCGTCCTGTGCAAGTGCATCCATGTTGGGTGTGGGGATCGGCGAACCATAGCAGCTAAGCTGGGAATAGCCGGTATCATCCAGAAGGACATACAGTATATTAGGTGCACCTTCAGGAGCGTGCTGCTTCTCAGGCCACCACGGAGTGGAGTCAAGAATACTGGTCTTAATAACTCCTTTGAATTCCTCTCTTTCAGCCAATTAAATCTTTCCTTTCTAGAATGTTGCAATTTCTTGTGTATTATCTCTAAGTTTTATGCTTCTAAGGATATAGAAACCGATGAAAAAGTCAACGCGATATGCTATAATAGCATTGCAAAATGTATTGGTATTCCAATAGCAATTGGTGAATTGGTATAATATTTTTGATATACTTTGTACGCAATGCTATAATGGTTAAAAAATTAGAACAACTGGGAGCACGATCACATGAACAATTTCGGAGATATATCCATGCTGCAAATCGAGGTTTTCCTTACCGTAGCAAACTGCAAAAGTATCACCGGTGCGGCTCGAAAACTTTTTATATGCCAGAGTGCGGCAACACGCCTCATGCAGAAACTCGAATCCTATATGAATACCACACTCCTGGAGCGTACAAACCGTGGTGTAGAGCTTACAGAAAACGGCGCAAAGCTTTACCGGATGATAAGGCAGTTATACAGCCGGATGAATGCAGCCTTCCACGATGCAAGATTTGCCGGAGAAGACGGGCAGAAGGTCGTCCATATCGCATGCGCGGAAAATAATGAGATATTTGACGAGGTCGCCTCTCTCATTAAGCAGTTTGAAAACAAGTACTCCGATCTGACTGTAGACCTGAAGCTCTGCTCGTTTCATAACATGCGCGAGGGCATTCTATCCGGTATCTTTGACTGCGTTTTTACCTATTCAGTCTCTGCCAAAGGCCTTGCGGACATCGAAACCCGGTATTACAAGAAATACGACACTTATTTTGCGGTTTCTGCCAACTCCAAGGCGATTGAAGGCGACCGGCTCAATCATGCAAAGCTGGCCGATTACGATATTTTCATGAACCCATTTTCCCGTTTTGATCTGATGGCCACAAGAGAACTGGGCATCTGCAAGCTTCACGGCTTTGAGCCGAAGGAGATAAGCTATATCTGCGATGAGTCACTTGTTACAAATATGGTCATGGATGATATGGGGTTTTGTATCTGTGGCCCGGGTTTCGGCATACAGCAGCGAGATAAAACCAGGCTTTTTAAGGTAGAAAAACCACTGAAAGAAGAGCAGTATATGGTTCTTCAGTGGAACCCGGCAACACGCTCTGATAGCGGAAGAAAATTTGTAGAATCAATCCCATATATCTGTTTGGAACGCAGTGGGGAAGCGAAATAATAATAGTATACGACTAGAACAGCATAAAAAAGGAAGTCTCACCTTTGGGTGAGACTTCCTTTTTAACCTATTGCTTGACAGCGGCGGTTCAGAATTATAAACGACGCACGCAGCCACTTACCAGAAGGACTCGAGGGCGAGCCTGGAGACCTGAAGGAAGTTACCGGAAATTGCAATTGCATCGACTTGCTCTTTGGTAAGTGTTTCCGTACGCCAGCCAAAGGCAATCGTTTCCTCGGAAACCGGAATACGCCAGAAGCCATCGTACGCGTACTGCTGCAGCTCTCTGGTAGCCTCCGAGCGGACACTGGCGTCGGTTGCAGTTTTAATCTGCTCGTACAGCCTCAGGAATTCTGGATCTGTCATGAGGAGGAAGAAAACGCCGTTTTCGTCGTCTATCCAGCCGAGGCTGTAGGTCAGGATACCGCCCGGCGCGCCAAAGACACTCGACCAGAAGTTGAACTCACAGCCGCCATCGGGGGAGATCCATGCGCCGATTGCGGTGCTGACATCGACGAACTCACAGGTTGCGACAATCCCGATTTGAGACGCGTAGAACTCAAAGACCTGGAATGAATCTTCATAGAAGGGGCCCTGCATTGACGTTGTTGAAATAGTCAGCGGATTGTCCGGACCATAGCCGGCTTCCGCCAGCAGTTCTTTTGCCCGCTCGGGATTATATTCGTATGTACCGACTTCAATATAGTCGGGATTGATGACAGACGCTACTGATTTTGCCTCGCTGTAGAACGGACCGTAAGCGGCAACGCCGACTTCGTCCCATTTTACGCCGAGCGCAATCGCTTCACGGACGCGGACGTCTTCAAACTTGTCGGTCGTCCTGAAGCCGAAGCAGAAATAATCAATACCGCCGGTCTTTGTCGTTGTGACGTCAAAGCCGTCGCCGCCATTATCCATGAAATTTGCATAGTTGATTGCACCTACTGAACCGGCAACATCGACCTCTCCGGTTTCGAGCGCCATATAAAGCGTTGACTGATCCGGATAGCTTTTGATAGTCATTTCGTCGATAACAATCGGGCCGTCATCTTTATACCAATAATCGTCGCCTCTTGATTTGAGCACCATGTGGGAGTCGTTAACCCACTCTTCGACGCTGTAGGGTCCGCTGCCGACAGGCCTGTACCATTCCTCGGAGTCCCATCCGTCGGCCAGCCCTTGCGACCAGGATTTGTCGATAAGATATACGCGAAGATAGGGGAAAGCCGAGTACGGGGCCTCTAGCTTGAACTGCGCGGTTAAGGTGTCGCGCACGATACATTCATCAACAACAAGGTTGGCGTTATTGACGTAGTTTGAGCCGCGCTCAATATGTGAAAGATAGCTGAATACGAGATCTTCCGCTGTGGCGTTGTCGCCGTTGCTGAAGTAGACGTCATCTCTCATATGCATGATAAAGGTGTTGTCGTCTTCCCATTCCCAGCTGGACAGGATGTTCGAGATTACTTCCTTATTAACCGGATCCCATCTGAAAACCGTGTCAAATACAGCATCACAGCCTGTGAGACTCTCCGTCGGAGAAAGACCCGCGAGGAATCTGCCGAGGCCGCCGCTGACGCCGACGGTCAGCGATTCGGGTGCGGTCATGGTTCCTCCGTCGCTGGGCGAAGTATCCGTGGTGGTAGGGGTAGCGCACGCAAACAGCGTAAACAACATTGCCATCGCTAGGAGTACACACAGTGTTTTTTTCAACTTTTTTCATCCTTTCCTCTTAAAATAAGTGTGTTTCGGCAGAAAACATCACCCGAAACACTAATCACAAAATTACAATAACACACCGAAAAGAGAAAAGTCAATGCGCAAATATCGCCGTAATGTCGTTGACGGTTTCGGATGTGACTGCTATAGTGAAATTATAATGAAAACGCTGACATTCGGCACTTATTTACGCCAGTGGACTTTGGTAGCGGCGAGTCCCAGGACAAAAAAGGAGGCTTATTTATGGCGTTAGCCTATGATGACATTGCTCGTTTTATGAAAGCGTATTTCACGGCCTATAGCGAGAAAGGGCAGACGGCGGAAACGCAGCACGTGATGGACAGCTTTTATGCGCCGGATATTTACTTTGACGACGGCGCTGCGACTAGGCGTGAGGACTGGTATAAAGCCTGCTTGCGCCATCCGGCGGTTCAAGACAAGCTCACGCTCGAGCATCTTGTTGTCGATGAAAAACAGCAGGAGGCCGTTGCCCTCGCTAAGACGCAGGCGATTGAAAGAGCCACGGGCAAAGTGCTGGTTGAAATGAAGCTGAGTGTTTTATACGCGTTCAAAGCAGATGACGGTAAAAATATCAGGATTACCCATGTGAAGATATTTCTAGAGCCCGATCCCCAAAAGACGGCCAGATTGGCGCAGGCTTACAACATTGGCGGCGGCAACCCATAATATAACGTTTCTTACGTTCCAATCGCCGAGATCCGGATGTCAAAACAGTGCGCTCCGGGCTGCTGTATCAGCGGCGGCAACAGCGATACATATAAATAGAAAGCAATCTTACCCTTTTTAAAATTGGGTGAGATTGCTTTTTCGTCACGTGTATTCAATTCATCAGCCGTATATTCAAGTATATCATTAGTCTATGATCGACCTAGCTTGACAATAGGCTACGCAAGTGATAAGGCCATTGGCGTTAGCCAATGGCCTTTCCACAAAGAAAAAATGAGAAAACAGAAAGCAGTTACATCGTAGTAGTCGACGAAGCTTTCAAATAGTATATGTATTCAGGTCGACAAAAAGTGACATAAAATTTAAAAAGCCGTGAATTAAGATTCACGGCTTTGCTTTTATTGTTACCTTACTATTCATAAATTGAATCTATCATATGTATAAGTTCTTCTTTTGACAGATCGCCGGAAATGGAGCAGTTAAAATAACCGGAATTCCATACGGCTACTGTTCTAGAGAGGTTGAACATAATATAGTGCTGGATTTCGTTTTTTTCGTAGATTGTAACTTCTCTGTCATCTTTCTCGTATATTTTGTCTGACATGTATTGGGGATCCTTAAAGTGATCAACATTGATCGTAATCCATCGATCTTCGTCTTCGTATTGATAGATCGCTCTATAATAATCGTAAGAAGATGTTCTGCCTGTCTTCATATCTAATAAAGAAAAACCGGATGGAAACCACGTTGGTACGAGTTTTTCAACAACGCCGTGATCGGTCAGAGCTCCTGCAATACCGTCGGGCGTTCTTTCAGGGGGCGCGGGGTAATCGCTCTGACTAGACGGTGCTTTGGACTGCGTGTCAAAGCTAAAAGTTTCGCTTGTCCAAGTTGCAACTAGGCCAAATAAATCGTAACCGAAAGCATTTGCAACGAAAGAGCTTGACAGAAATAAAACGCCAAAAACAATTATTATACTTGCCGCGCGGAGCAGTGCTTTATTGCGGACGCGACGTACGCGGGCTGGCTTAGTATCAAATTTGTCAATAGTGATCGGATGGGCGGTTTCGTCTTCGGGATCTTCACCGAAGTCATAAAGGGCGCACGCTTCATCACCGGCGTCTAAATAGTTTTCTTGAAAAGATGCCCATGCGGCATCAACATCCGTGTAATCACCGGATGGGTTGCGCTGCTCCCTGTTTGCAAGTTCGTTCAGAACTGAAATACAATAGTTTTCATCGGCACAGGAAGTATTATCTATATAAATCTGAAGCAGTTGCTCCAGATCTTTTGTGCTCAGCTTATTTAGCTGGGCAGGTGTGATATTTTTAGCGTTTTCAATGTCAGACATCAGAGCAGCCTCCTTAAAAAGATTATGTACGCATCTAGGCAAAAGGTGACAAAATGCATTAATTTTCCAATCTTTCTCGGAATTTCTCTCTGATACGCTGCAAACGCTTCTTACAGGCGCTGACTGAAATGCCTAATTCTTGGGCGGCTTCAAGTATGGAATGCCTTTCAATTGCAATCGTTTTAAGTAAAGTGAATTCCTCCGTGCTTACAATGCCGCCATATGTTATTTCAGGGTTTATCTCATCCTTTGTGCAAGCGCGTGAAAGCTCGTTTATTTCCGCTGTATAAAAAAGCGTCTTTAATAGGATGGCTCTGCTTTTTTTAGTATTGCTGATAACATACTGCAACGTTTTCATTATCCAGCCCTGCGGATTCGGGGAGGCCATTAACTCTTCAATTTTATTACAAGCGATTCTAAACGTATCCTGAACAGCTTCTTCGCCAAGCGCGGCGTCGTTTAAAGCGCGCTTAGCATAGATGTTAAGCTGTAAAAACATTTCTCGATATAGTTCTTCAATGAAAACATGCTGATTATCTTTGCTGAGCGCCATGGTATCACCTCTTGATACTACTTATTATACATAGAAATATAAAAGTGTCGACATTTGTCGACACTTTTATATGAATTAAGTATTATATTTTGTTTCATGCGTAAAAGGCCAAGTGACCTTACGGCTAACGGATTTTCACGTATAGAGGACTACTTTTTGATCGGAATATAGATTTCCGTTACGAATTCACTGGGTTGAACATGGTCTTCAAAGCCCTTGACATATATTTCAATAGCAGGGCCCGAAATACTGTAGCCCTCACGCTCGATCCACTCCATCAGCGCCGTATAACACGGCGTGAAATCGTCATAGGGGCCGATGTGGGTGGCAAAGCAGCAAAAGCCGGGGGCGAGCGTTCGGATGTTTTCGCCGCTGCTTTCCGATACAACGACACCAACCTCGATATCCGTATCCTCGGGATTGTAGTCATCATCGTGATAGACGGATAAGCACGGACCAGCCGGTCTGAGCCTGGCTTTGCCCAAGTTGGAAAACAGCCGTCCGAAAACGTCGCTAAAATCACTCAGGCTCATTCGCTGCCGGAGCGTATAGATGGTTTTAGGTTCAAAATCCATTGTTTTTACTAAATAGTTCGATTGCATGATGTTCTCACACCTTTCAATTTTTTCAATGTCGCGCGCCATCTGAAGCACAATGCGCTGCTCAGCGGATATCTGCGACAGCAGTTCCGCTTTCTTAGCCTGTATCAGCTCTTTCAAATAATCATCATCCTGCTTAGCCAGGACGACAGCAATTTCCGGCAGCGAAAACTGATACTGCTTGAGGCGGGTTATCAGCAGCATGTCGTGGAGCTGGGAAACCGCATAATATCGATAGCCGGACTCGGGGCTGACATACCCCGGCCTCAAAAGCCCAATCTGGTCGTAATAACGCAGCGTCTTTGCGGACACTCTGCTGATGCGGGAGAATTCTCCGATTGTTAGCATAAAATCACCGCCCAATTGGTTTCAGAACATGCTCTGATATCAGTATAAGCGTTCCAGTAAGGGCAGAGTCAAGTGCTTTTTTATGTTTATTTTTCGCGTTTAGCGCGTATTGAATGGAGTTTTAGATCGCTGCGATACTACTAAATGCTCTACCCCAGTAAAAAACCGCGTAACCATACAGTTACGCGGTTTTTAATATTCAACTGGTGTGGAGTTATGCTAAATCTGTTTTGGCGCACGTACCGGACTTTTTATATAAGCCGGAAGGCGGCAGACAGGGACGTCTTATCCGAACAGCTGCTGGGCAAGCTTGCTGCCGTACGCGTTCATTTCATCCCGTGCGATCTCGGCGACTGTGCTGTGCACAGGCATCCAGCTCGTAAAGCAGGGCAGGAAATGACCACAGGGCACATAGTTATCGAACGTTTCGCGGATGTGCGCGCGGATGACGCCCTCGTCGGCTGCGGCGTGATCGATTTTTGACATATCGATCCCGCCGAATAAAAACAGCTTGCCGTCTGTGCGTTTGATAACGTCAGGGATATCGTTTTCAGGCGTCGGCCCCTGCCAAACGTCCATACCGATCTCGACCATGTCCTCGCAAACCTCAGACGCGTGACAGTCGCAGTGATTCATTGTAATGACGTTCCTTGACTTGATGTAGCCAAAGAACCGAGCATACAACGGCTTTAGGATCTCGCGCCATACGGCCGGCGGCAGGAAGAGCTGCGTTTTGTTGCCCCAGTCGTCAAAGTTAACAATAATGTCCGGCTGCATTTCGTCAATGACTTTTTCGACGCTGGCGATCTTCCAGTCGGTGTATGCGCTTAACAGCTCATACATATCATCCGGCTCAATCAGGTAGTTCATCAGCGCGTCTTCAAAGCCCATCATCGCGTGGCTGAACTCAAACATACCGCGCGGAGACTGAACCATGACGAGCTTGTTTTCCCGATCCAGCTCGCCGGCGGCGGCCCAAGCGGCCGACCAGTCCAGATTGTCGAGCGACGGGAACTCAAAGTAGTCGCGCCAGCGCGTAATGTCTTCAATGACGATTTTGTCCGGCGTGTGATTCGGCGTCGGGCCCGGCTGATCCGCGGGAAAGTCCCAGATGACGCCCCAAGCATCTTTTTTATTGACTTCGCCTTTTTGCGCGCGCTGATGCGCCAAGCTGACCGCGTCGGGCACAAAAGGCAGACCGGTAGCCGGATTGCAATTAAAGCAAGTGAACGGGTCGCCCAGCCACTTCGGATCGTTGCTATTTATCAAAGATAAAAATCTTTCTTTCGGTGTTTGCATACCTTTAACCTCAACTTTTAAGAATGTAACAGGATACGACTAATAGCATTACATTTTAACCGACTAAAAACAATGTTTCGGTTTCTGAAATTACAGGTATGGCATTGTATTTATTTATCTTGAACGCAGACGGCACATAAAAAATAATCAGTATAGGCGTGGATTTTTGAGAACTTAAGTTTTTTCAATAAATTAAGTTGCCGTTTATTGTGACATCCTACAATAGACGGGCAATACATTATGAGTCAGCATGGATAACTTGAGTTAGCAAGCGACTTGTGTTATTTTCATATTGTAATCTTTGTTAGCGGAAAGAGGATAAGCGTATGGATTTTAGCCTGAAGCTGATTATGGATGAACTGGGGTTTGAGGCTGATATCAATATACCCGACGATATTAACCCCAGGTTTTCGTTTGTCGAGCTATATTCGCCGGCCGGTACCGCAATACCGTCCGACAAGCTGCTCGTGTGCGGTTTGACAGAAGCGCTTGCCGTTACCGATCGGGACGGCGTGTACTTTCTATGTATTCGCGACCGCATGGTGGACGAAACAGAAACGCCGGAGAACATGTGCGGGATCACGGTTGTTAAAAGAAATATGGATCTGCGTAATTTGTTCAATGACGTGCAGCGTGTATTTGTCAAGCTGAATACGTGGATTTTGCAGATGGAGCAGTCGATTTCTGCCAATAAAGGCATACAAGACCTGCTGACCATTAGCGAGTCCATCATCCAAAACCATATAACTGTTCAGGACTCTACGTTTAAGCTGCTTTACTATACAAATGGGATCAAGACCACCGATGCTATCACAAACAAGTTGATAAAATATGGTTATCATCCGCCTGAAACAGTCCAGTTGATGCAAAAGCTCCGGCGTCTGGAAGAATATGAGCATTTCACAGAAATATTTATCAGCCGAGATTATGCAACGTCTGAATACGAAGTCGCTAAAAAGATGTTCAGGGTTGGCGGCGCCGTTGTTGTTCATGTCGTAATGATATGCTGCGGCAGACCGGCGACAGAGGGGCTAATGGAGCTGTTTAGTATTCTTCTTGGATATATCAAGATATACGTGGATCGTGATAGCGATATCATCAGCGGTAACAACGCCATCAAGAAGCTGGCGCTTGACCTTATTACGAAAAATGTGAGAAATCCGGAAGAGGCGAAACATCGCGCGTCTTATGTCGGCTTTCCGAATGAAGGCAGCTTTCGCCTGGTCGTCATTTCATTGGCAGACGAGAAAAACATCCCGTTTAACCGGCTTATTTTATCGTTTGCGGACATGCTTCCGCAGGCTTTGGTCTTTTCGCATAACCGCAATGTACTGATTTTGGGTGTTGATCGTATTGATACAGAGCAGCTCAAGTCGATTATCGATAAAGCGCTGGACTCGCGGGATATTCTTTGCGGTATGAGCAACGCTTTCAGTAACCTGTGGGGCATCAGTATTGCCTATGAACAGGCGCTGATGGCCGTCGACATTGCCGGGCGGATGAAGCTGCCTTTGGTTTCTGCGGATAGTCCGCACAAGCGATATTTTTACAAATTCAGCGACTACTGGATGTATCATCTGATCGCCGCAGGCATCGGCGCTGCGCCTGCTGTTTACAGAGATTCTTTTCTCTTCCAGTCTATCGACAAGCTTCGGGAATATGATGCAATACATCACACCAGGACATTTATACTGCTTCGCGCCTATCTGGAAAACGAACGTAAAGCTACCGTGGTGAGCACATTGCTTCATATGCATCGAAATACCGTGCTATATCATATCAGTAAAATAGAGAGCATCCTTGGTATTTCACTTGATGATCCTGAAATCCGGCTGAAGCTCCAGTTGGCGTTCAAAGCGGACGACTTCGGGCCGGGCATATTCAAGTCGGAGCCGTGTGATTGTGAAAAGCAATCGGGATCCGACGTCGTGTGAACTGCATATTCGTCCGTAGACGTGCCCGCTGTTTCTTTTGAAACAGCGGGCACGTCTTTCGTCTGGCCCGAACGCCGCGGCTTGACGGGTAAATTCGTCGGAATTGTACGCACATGAATTGCCGGAGCGCTTTTGTCACAATGTTAAACGTCGCGACACTGTAAGATCCTACTAAACTTTATGGCGATGACCAATTAACGGTTATTGATCTTCAGAAAACTCATTTCACTGAATAAAACACACAATACTATATGATGAAATTATAGAGGGTTGTATGATGATTTTCAGACAGTCACCTATTAGAATTTGTTTAAATAGTTAATAAAAAATAGTGTTCTGACTCTAATTTTGTTTAACTGTAATAACCACTTTAACACGATGCCAAGGAGGTGACATTTTTGAGATACCCGAAGTTTATGGTGAAAATCAACGGAGCAACCGCTATTATGTGCGGTGCTGTTGTTTTTATTTTTGCATTATTGGCCGTTATGGAATCCATTCTCCGGCAGTTTTTTAACTCTCCGACAGTCTGGACGCTGAACATCACGCAGGCGTTGTTTATCTGGGCCGCGTTTTTAGGCAGCTCATGGGCGTTTCAGGAGCATGGGCACGTGGCTGTTGACCTTATGAGAGATCTGGTGGACAAGCACACAAAGAGCCCAAAGCGAATCCCGCGCCGTGTAATGGCGGTATTTGGGTACATCTGCGCGTTTATCGTTATGGCTGTCATTTTGTACGGTGGCTGGATTAAAACGATGAGCTCGGCTGAAGTTAACGAAATGCATACATTTGTTTTCAAATTTCCTGTTATTGCATCTACCATACCGATCGTAATCGGCTCCATCCAAATGCTGGTGACGCTGATTTTCATGATTCTGGATATTTTAGCCGGCGGCGAAAAATACCTGTAAACACCAGCGCCGATACTGCACTTTTTCGGCATCAGTATCGGGCAAATCCAACTAAGAGAGGAGCCGGCTTGTGTCAAGTACACTAACCTTACTTATAATTTTCGCCATCTTGCTGTTTGTGATGTTTATGGGCGCACCTGTAAAAAGCGCCATGGGCTTCACAGCCATTTGCGCGATACTTTTATTCATGGGGACGCGCTTTTTGCCGAACATCGGCAAGATCGCTTACAACCAGGGCACCGGTATCAATCAGATCATTGCCCCTATGTTCATCCTCATGGCGGAGTTCTTATCCCGAGGCGGTATCGCTGAAGACATATTCGCGGTGCTCAATAAGAGTATCGGTAAATTCAAGGGCGGTCTGGCCATCAGCACGACGCTTGCCTGTACGATTTTTGCCGCACTTTGCGGTTCGTCCCCAGCGACGGCGGCGTCTGTCGGCCGTATATCCATCAAGGAGATGACAAAACGCAAATATCATCCGGCTTTTGCGGTTGGCACGGTTGCCGCCGGCGGTACGCTGGGTATCATGATTCCACCCAGCCTAGCGTTTTTATTGTACGGTATCATCACCGAAACGTCGATCGTCAAGCTCTTGATGGCCGGTATTATTCCGGGTATTATGCTCTCCGCGCTATTAATCCTAAGCATTATTATCAGAACGCGGACAAACAAGGCGCTAATCAACTGCCCCAATGTCGATGATTTCCTCGATCAAGGTGAGGTGGATGTAGACGCCGAAACACCTGTTCAGTCCCCCGAGGTGGAAGATGCCATCGATGCGGCTGAAGCGTCGGCGCAGGCAGCGACGGCCAAGCCGGCGGAAGCAGATGTCGGATTTCTGCGCATCTTGCCTTCGCTACTTCTGATCGTTGTCGTGCTCGGGTCCATGTATCTGGGCTGGGCAACACCGATGGAAGCCGCGGGCTACGGCGTTGTCGGTGCGTTCCTGATCATCCTGCTCCAGAAGCGCCTAACGAAAAAATTGGTTGTCGATTCCTTCAAGGCCACGGCAAAAACCGGTACGATGATCGTTTTCCTGATCATACTCGGTTATTGTATGAGCTTTGTTATCAGCTATCTCGGCATTGCCGAGCAGATCGCGGCGTCGATTGTCGCCAGCGGACTCAACCGATACGTGATCATGGCGATGATCTATGTGCTTTGGTTTATCATGGGTTGTCTCATGGATCCGTCCAGCATGGTTATCCTGACAATTCCGTTTATCTTCCCGACGCTCAGGATGCTCAACTTCGATCCCCTGTGGATCGGCGTCGTGGCGACGCTGTCGGTCGAGATCGGTATGATCACACCGCCGGTTGGTTTGAACCTATTCGTTTTACGATCCAACTCCGGCCTGAAAATGTCGGCGATCATCAAGGGCGCGTTACCCTACGTCGTCGTCATGCTTATCGGACTGCTGCTCATCACTGTTTTCCCGGCGATCGCGACGTGGCTGCCATCCACGATCTATTCGTAAGGTATTGTCATTCAGCAGGATTCTTAAAATTAGGATCCTGACTGATGCGATATAATTTCCAACAAGGAGAGGACTATTTAAATGAAAAAAGTACTTTGCATTGTTTTGGCCGTTCTTCTGGCATTCAGCCTGTTTGCCTGTAACAACACCACAACACCGTCTGCCAACACTTCTCCCAGCACGGATCCCTCCGAAAGCCCGTCCGATACGACGATGGAACCGTCGGGCGAGCCGGGCATCAACCTCGACAACATTAACGAGCGCACCTTTATTCTCGCGCACGGTATTCCTGCTCAGGCGATGACGGGTCTTCAGTATAATGCTTTTGCTGAAGCCGTTGCCGAGCTTTCCGGCGGCAAAATGACCATCGACCAGAAGGTCGGCGGCACGCTGATCACCGATACGGAGTCTCTTGACGCCGTTATGGACGGAACAGTCGACTTTATCCACAGCATGGGTTCCTATGTTACGGGCACCATCCCCAACATCGCCCCTGTCACCATCTACGGTTACTTTATCGGCGATAGTGACGCGTGGTTCGGCTTTGCCGATGCCGTCCACGACACGATGAGCGACATCTACGGCGAGTTCGGTATCCATTTCGTCGGTTCGCTGTATCAGGGCACGATGGTTATCGTTTGCACCAACAAGCTCATTAAGGCTCCGGCTGACTTGGAAGGCGAGTTCTTCCGCGCCTCCGGTACATGGGTTAGCAAGACTGTCCAGGCTTGGGGCGCGACGCCGACCACACTTGGTCTGGCCGACCTGACCACCGCTTTCGAGCGTAACACGGTTCAGGGTACGACGACTGGCTGGAACATCGCAGTTCCCTTCAAGCTCTACGAAGTTGCTCAGAACATTACATTCACCGACTTTAACGAAGGCTATGCGGCGCTTCTGATGAACGACGATACATGGAACAGCCTCAATGCTGACGAACAGGCCGTTATCACCGAGGCCGGCAAGGTCTTCGAGCAAAAATCTGTCGAGATCGCACTGGATCTCCGTGAAGAATACAAAGCCACGATCACCGAAGCCGGCATCAACACCTACGAGCTGACAGAAGCCGAGCAGAACATGTTCATGGATATCTCCATGACGGTCTTTGACGTAGTCAAGGGCGAAGTTTCTGGTCCGGGCCTTGAGCTCCTCGATGTTCTGGAAAGCCTGAGAGCCGGCTGATTGCTTAACCAAGTGATAGTCAAGACCACCGATAAATGATAGAAGCTACTTGTTAGATTGGTTAAAGAAAGCGTCGCCTGTGAATTCAGGCGACGCTTTCTTGTGGATTTCGCTAATATTTTATCAATATGTTGAAGTTGTATATTTATTTTTACTATATAATGTGGTATACTCAATCGACTAGATAAGGGAGAGGTGTCTATGAAAAACAAAATAATTCAAGTAGAGGAACGTGTACCCTTAGGGCAAGGCTTTGCGCTGAGCTTCCAGCATCTTTTTGCGATGTTCGGCGCATCAGTTCTCGTCCCGATACTGTTCCAAATCGACCCCGGCATTGTTCTGCTGATGAACGGCTTCGGCACCATGTTGTTTATTTTCCTAACCAAAGGCAAAGCGCCAGCTTATTTAGGCTCCAGCTTTGCTTTTCTTGCGCCGGTTACATTGATCTTAAACAACGGGGGTGATTTCGCATCGGCACAGGGGGCTTTTGTTGTCGTCGGTTTAGCAATGGCTGTTACCGCCATTATTATCCGGTATGTGGGCACGAAATGGATTGACATCGTCCTGCCGCCAGCGGCGATGGGACCCATCGTTGCGCTTATCGGACTTGGGCTTGCCGCGACGGCGGCCAGCAGCGGTGGCTTGCCGGTCGCCGGAACAGCGCTGAGCGAAATCGACTACCGCAACGTTATTGTTTTTGCGATTACGCTGGTTGTGGCGATTTTCGGGTCGGTCTGCTTCCGGAAATTTTTCGCCGTCATTCCCATTTTGATCGCGATCGTCGTTGGCTATCTGTCTGCGCTGGCATTCGGGCTTGTTGACCTGACAGGAGTTCAGGAAGCAAATCTATTTGTCCTGCCGACATTCCAAGCGCCGAGATTTGAGATGAGCGCCATCCTGATCATCCTGCCGGCACTGCTCGTCGTGGTGACGGAGCACATCGGCCATCAGCTCGTCACAAGCAAGATCGTGGGTAGGGATCTGCTCAAAGAGCCCGGCTTGCACCGCTCGATGCTTGGCGACGGTTTGTCCACGGCAATCTCCGGCGCCGTCGGCGCCGTGCCGACGACGACGTACGGCGAGAATATCGGCGTTATGGCGATGACGCGGGTTTACAGCGTGTGGGTCATCGGCGGCGCAGCGCTGCTGTCAATCCTCATCGCGTTTATCGGACCGGTATCGGCCGTCATCCAGTCGATCCCATGGGCCGTTATCGGCGGTGTCAGCTTCATGCTGTACGGCATGATCGGCGCATCCGGCATCCGGCTGATCGTCGAGGCAAAAGTAGATTACAGCAAATCCAGAAATCTCGCGCTCACGTCGGTCGTGTTTGTCGTGGGTCTGAGCGGGGCGTATGTTCCGCTTGGGGAGTTCCAGCTCACGGGCGTCATCCTCGCGACGATTGTGGGCATCGTGCTTGGACTCCTGTTCTTCCTGCTTGATAAGCTCAAGCTGACAAATGACCGAGAGGACGAGCCGGATATTCCGGAATCCAAGTAATCCAAGCGGAGCGCGTGAGCGCTTTGACGGGGGAGTACGACCATCATACGAGCAAACAGGGCTTGCAGTGTTTGTCTGCAAGCCCTGTGCTTTTTGTCGGAGTACGATGCGCCGCGGCAGCATGTATCAATCGTGCGGCGTCGCGGATTGATTACCGGCTTGAAGCAGACGCCGTTTATGTGATTGACGCCACAACAGCTTTTCAATGTAGTAGGTAAGTACCGTGAACAATCCGATGATCGACCCGTACGTCAGCAGTACGCTGGCTGTGCCGGCGGACTCCTCACCGCTGCGGCCCATACCGTTGCCATGACCATTACCGCCGCCGAGGCCGTGCCCGCCCTCCACACCGTCTTCGATGATGTGGCTGTCCAGCTCGGCGCTCTCATGCTCTTCAAGCAGTTCGGCGTCGTCATCACTGCCATGAATCAACGCGTCTGACTCTACGCCGCGTGTGCTGTCCAGGGGATCTATATAATCCGAATTACCGTTAACCGTCTGCGTCTCGAGCGATTCGAAAGGCAACGTCAGCCAGCCGGCAAAGCTCGAGGTCACCACGCTGTATCCGCCGTATACGGCAATGGCCAGAACCAGCACAAGGCTCAGCACTTTAGAGAGTACTGCAGGCAACTTGATAAGCCGCTTGAACATGCCGGTAACAAAGCACCAATGTAATCCCAAATGGATGCCGACTATTATCAAAGAATAAGCCGACGCGCTGTAGTGTACAATCTTCCAGGTATGTGCATCGGTAACCGAGAGGTTAGTGAATACTACTTTAGAAATGAGTATCCCGGATACCAAAATAGCAGTAATACCAATGAGCAACAATAAATCTATAACATAACAAAACCGTAGCTTAAAGCTAAACTTCTTCTTAAAAAGTCTTTTTGAAACGGCGGCAATCCATCTCCAGTTGATCAGCTTGTGGATTAAGAAAATCCCGCAGGCGATTAATCCGCCGAGCTCGTGAAAGGTAATGCTGATGACCCTCGCCTGATACATTAAGAGCAGCAATACGGTCATGATCACATCCAGAACGATCTTAATGATTTTAATACGTCGGCTTGCGCGATCCATATATAAATCTCCCCGCTTTATAAATATTGATATAATTATATTGTATTGAAAAGTGTGTTTATAGTGTGTCATTACTGTGAAGGATTTGTTGATTTACGGGTATGGTTAATCCTTGCCCCTTCAATACCGTCACAAATATGTACCCTTGAGAAAGGTGGACATGATACAACTTAAAGCAACATACCAAAACGTTCCTGAAATGGCTTGACGTCATTATTGATTGATTTAAAACCTGTATCCGCTTAGGATACAGGTTTTTATGCTTGACGTTAATATCGGTTTGAACGGCTGAGTTGAGGCTAGGCGGGCAGTGTATTATAACCGGAGATCAGCCACGTCACTTTTTTGAAGCTGACGAAGTAAGCGATCACGACTAATAGGGCGGCCGGTATAAAAAAGATCACAGCAGCATCGCCTCCATTGATGGTTATTCCGGTTTAAACGAACTCGGCTTAAGGTCGAGCGTGGCGTTGTAGTCCGCTTCGGTCGTCTTTTTGCCGGTGACGGGGTGGACGAAGTGGCAGGGATAAATGTAGCCGGAGGGATACTGCGTATTGTATTCGGCCCAGATGTCGGGGCTGAGATGTATATTCATACCGCTGCTGGATGAACCGTCGGGCTTGGCTATGTCCGGCGGCGTCGGCTTATACGCATAGTGCATCTGGAAGGCCAGCTTGAGAATCTTCCAGACGCCGCCTTGCTTGAGGTAATCCATTTCATAGACGACGCACATGTACATCGGGTCGATGGTGCCGTTTTTTGCCGATGCGCTGATGATACCGTAGCCATACCAACGGCCTTTGGCCGTCAGGCCGTCATCGCTGAGCGTGATGACAGGCGAGATCTGCATGACCTGATGCAAAAAATCCGGTTTGGCGTAACGCATACGTCCGAAATAGCGCCGTACGCCCTCAATGCCCAGATACGTGCCCTCGACGTACGTTGCGGACACCTCAGGATGGTCGGCGAACAGGTCGATGATCTCCTCGCTCATCCAGTGCTCGAGATAGTAGCCATAGGCGTTTTGAAGGCGCTTGATTGCCTCGATGTCCTCGAGTGCGGTGAGACGCTTGGTCTTGTCGTCAAGCTGAAGCTTCAGCGCAGAGACGGCGGCTTCCAGCTGTGCCAGACGTTGCTCGGTCGACTGATCCATAACAAATCCTCCTGAAAATGATGATTGTTTATGCAAAAGTGTACGCGCAGATTCCAGTATTAGTATCCGTCGCCGGGGGTCACTTTGTCAACATGGATTTTTTCGGTTGGGTGCACCGGCCGGCGACGGTGTTTTGTGAACGGAATGATAGATAAGCGAATCGAAGCTAAAAGCGGCGGCTTGAGCCAAGAGGCATATATCTTTTCGCCCAGAACAGTAGCGAATTAAAACAGTCCGCCTGTTGACAGGCGGACTGTTTAATCATGTGGATTAAGTTTAGGACTTTTTGTCGGTGCACAAGCTGCAGCTGGCGCAGGCGTCCGGCGAGCAGCCCGGCTGCGCGGTGTCGGGGAAAACCATAAAATCGTCGTCAAAGGATAGCTCGGCAGCGTCGTCCAGTCCGGCTTTGATGGTGACGGTTTTCGCCGCGTAATCAAACGTGAGCCGGACGGGGAGCGTTTCGGCCAGCTCCTCATCGTCGGTGCGCAGTTCCATCGTTTTAAAAGTCAGCGACGCACCGTCGGATTTGCGTGTGACAAACAGACGGTCAGACGTTGTGACAGCGGTGACGCGCCCGTCAAGATCAAAGCGCAGTGAATTGGAGTCGGCGTTGACGCCGATGGCCGAGATGTCAAAGGCGCTTAGACGCCCGGCCGGTGTGTCGACGGGTACAGACTTGGCCGGTTCGACGGATTCAAGCGTGCCGTCTTCAAACATGGACAAGCCGGTACGCACCGGCACCACACCGACGGCGGGGCAGGTCACGTCGATCGTTTCGCCGGGGAACAGCGTGATGCTCTTGATCTGCCCGCTTTTGTAAAAGCAGATGCCCGTCAGCATCGCCGAGAACGCCGTAAAATCAAACGCAAACGACAAGGGGATGTTAAGTTCGCGCTCGTCATCTTCGGTCCAGTAGCCGGTGATTTTCCCGTCGAGCGGGAAGACGCGCTTGAGCTCGCCCGTATCGTAAAACGTCACAAGCTCCGCCGGCAGCTCGCCGATGGGCGTGCGTACATCCTGCTGTTCTTCAAGTGAGACGGCGCGCACCGTACTGCCTGGATGAAACGTGACGGACGCCTTGTGTTTGCGCCGCGGCGTGTCTTCGCTGTAAAACGGGACGAGGTCACCTGCATGCGTTACAAGCATGTTCTTTTCGCTCAGCCGCAGGCTCTTAATGCCGCCGTTTGGTGTGCGCTCGACGCGTGTCACGCCGCTGAAGACGCCGAACGGCGTCTGGATTGTTTCGCTTTTCATAATATAGTCACCTCACACAGTTTGATTTGCGCACGACGGCGTCTAACCCGCCGCCGTCCGCTGGTGTCGTCTTTACTTCATAGTAGCAGTCCGCTTCGAGCCAGGGCGGCACGTGCGCGCAACGCAGGTGCAGTTCAAAAAACGTCGTCGAAGCCAAAAAATCTTGGAGTGCCTTTTTAGACGAGACGTCGGGTCGCGCCTCTTGCAGGCGGATCAAATCCAGTGCGTAAACACCGGGCACGTCAGTTTCGACGGGATACTCCGGCACCTTGAACGCTGCTGAGTGCGCCGACTCCTCGGCGCGCGCGACGTCGGAGACGATGGCGTCCAGCGTATCCCGCGCGATATCGGGCGACTCAAAGATCGAGAAGCCGAGGCGGTGGAACTCGTTGTACGCCAGCCCCGACACCTGCGTCCCGACGAGGATGCGGCACGTTCCAAGCGCGTCGGCAATTTGACGGACATTTTTCCGCACATCGGCAATACCGCCGCCCTCGAAGTTGACATAAAATCGTTTTGATACCCGCCAATCGTCGCCGGATTTCTCCATAACGGCAATCGAGTCGAATGCGTCAAATGAAGCTAAGTCGCGCTCGTCTTTCATAATTACGGCTAAATATGTATTAATCATAATGGGAAACCCTCGTTAATGAAATTCAACATAACAATATATGCATAATTGTATTTGCGCGATTTTATAATGTCAACACAAAACGTGGATATTGTGCCGATATGGCACAATTCTGTAGATGTTACATAAAAAACGCAAAAAACTACCGCCTTTTTTGAAGATCCGATGTATTGTAGCGCGGCGAAAGCTCTTATATAATCAAAATACATTCGAAAACGTTTTACCCGGGGACAAAGGGGTTCGCTAGGCTGATGCTGTGCGGATCCCTTATTATTTTTCAGAAAATGGAGGTCTGAATTATGAGACAGGTTGCAATATACGGAAAAGGCGGCATCGGTAAGTCGACGACCACACAGAACCTTAACGCCGGCCTCGGCGAGATGGGCAAGAACATTATGATCGTCGGCTGCGACCCGAAAGCCGATTCGACGCGGCTGATTCTTGGCGGATTAGCGCAGCAGACGGTGCTGGATACCTTGCGTGAAGAGGGCGACGACATCGAGCTCGATCTCGTCATGAAAGAGGGCTTCTCCGGCATTAAGTGCGTGGAATCGGGCGGCCCGGAGCCGGGCGTCGGCTGTGCCGGCCGCGGCATTATCACCTCGATTAATCTGCTTGAGCGTCTCGGCGCGTATGAAGCCGATCTCGACTATGTATTTTATGACGTACTCGGCGACGTCGTCTGCGGCGGCTTTGCGATGCCGATCCGCGAGGGCAAAGCCCGCGAGATTTACATCGTCTGTTCCGGCGAAATGATGGCGATGTACGCTGCCAACAACATCTCCAAGGGCATCATGAAATTTGCCAATACCGGTGGCGTCCGCCTCGGCGGGCTCATCTGTAACTCGCGTAAAGTCGACGGTGAAGCCGAGCTCGTCAGCGCGTTTGCCAAAGAGCTGGGGACGCAGATGATCCATTTTGTCCCGCGTGACAACATGGTTCAGCGCGCGGAGATCAACAAAAAGACCGTCATCGAGTACGAGCCCACCTGTGATCAGGCCGGCGAGTACCGTCAGCTGGCGGAGAAAATCGACGGCAACGACATGTTCGTCGTGCCCAAGCCGCTGACGCAGGATCGGCTCGAAGAGCTGCTCATGGAACACGGTATTCTCGACATTTAGACGACGCAACGGTTCGTCGGTGAACTGTTATTTTAAGATGCGAAATAGTTAGTAAAAAGGTTAGGAGTATGGATATGCTATTGATTCGTGCAATCATCCGCCCTGAAAAAACGGGCGTTGTTATGTCGGAGCTGATCGCGGCGGGTTTTCCGGCGCTGACCAAGCTGGACGTTTATGGACGCGGCAAGCAAAAGGGCATTACTGTCGGTGAAATCCACTACGACGAGATCCCGAAGGAAATGCTGATGGTCGTGTGTAACGACGAGGACAAAGACGATATCATCCGCGTGATCATGCGTTACGCACGCACCGGCGAGGGCACGTTCGGCGACGGTCGTATTTTCATTTCGCCGGTTGAGGAGGCGTACACGGTCAGTACCGGAAAGACGGGCCTGTAAACGGAGGAGAACCGATGAAAGAGATTATGGCGATTATCCGCATGAATATGGTCAACCCGACGAAAACGGCGCTGGCCAATGCGGGATTCCCCGCTTTTTCCTGCCGCAAATGCCTGGGCAGAGGCAAAAAAAGCATCGATATGGGTCTGGTGCAATCGATCATGGAAACAGGAGAACCACCAGTAGACGCCGTCGGCGAGCATCTGACGGAATACGCCCGGCTTATTGCTAAACGCCTGTTTACGATCATCGTGAACGACGATATGGTCGACGAGGCCGTGCAGATTATTATCGATACGAATCAGACGGGCAACCCGGGCGACGGTAAGATTTTCGTCTTGCCGATCATGGAGGCGTACACCGTGCGCACCGGCGAGTCCACCACGGACGCATATTAGGCAGGTGACAGATTATGAATGAAAAGACAAGGATGCTGGACAAATATTCGTCCCGTGTTTATAAAAACCGCAAAGAGCATGTCCTGCAAATCGAAAACGCGCCGAGTGACCAGTCGATTACGGCCAATACGCGTACGGTGCCCGGCATCATCACCAATCGCGGCTGCTGCTACGCCGGCTGCAAGGGCGTCGTCGTCGGGCCGCTGAAAGATGCGCTCGTTATCACGCACGGCCCGATCGGCTGCGGCTACTACAGCTGGGGCACACGGCGCAACAAAGCCGTCGCGGAAGAGGGCGGACAGAACTACATCCCATACTGCTTCTCGACCGACATGCAAGAGTCGGACATCGTGTTCGGCGGCGAAAAGAAGCTAGAAAAAGCCATAGCGGAAGCCATGGAGATATTCAGCCCCTCGACGATTATGATCTGCTCGACGTGCCCGATCGGCCTGATCGGTGATGATGTCGAAGCGGTCGCCAAGCGTACGGAGGAGAAATACGGCATACAGTGCATCGGCTTCTCCTGCGAAGGGTACAAGGGCGTTTCACAGTCGTCGGGTCACCATATTGCCAACAACGGTCTGATGAAGCACATCATCGGCACCGGCGACAAACGCCCGACCGGCAAGTTTTCGCTGAACATTCTGGGCGAATACAACATCGGCGGCGACGGCTGGGAGCAGGAACGGATCCTCAAGCGCATCGGCTACGAGGTCGTGACCGTCTTCACCGGCGACGGCGCGGTCGAGACCATGAAAAACGCGCATCTGGCCGACCTCAACCTCGTCATGTGCCACCGCTCGATCAACTACGTGGCCGAGATGATGAAGGACAAATACGGCATCGAATGGCTGAAGGTCAATTTCATCGGCGTCGGCGCGACGATTGAGTCGCTGCGCAATATTGCCAAGTACTTCGGCGATCCCGAGCTCATTGAGCGTACCGAAGAAGTCATCCGCGACGAGCTGGGCGAAATTATGGACGACGTTGAATACTACAAAGCCAAGCTCAAGGGCAAGACGGCCGGCATTTTCGTCGGCGGCTCGCGCTCGCACCACTATCAGGCGCTTTTACGCGATTTCGGCGTCGAGACCATCATCGCCGGCTACGAATTTGCCCATCGTGACGATTACGAAGGCCGCGAGGTCCTCCCGACGATCAAGGAGGATGCCGACAGCAAGAACATCGAGACCTTGACGATGGAACCGGATCCGGCGCTGTACAATCCGCGCTTGACAGAAGAACAGCGCGCAAAGCTGCAAGAAGAGATCCCGCTCGACGCGTACAGCGGTATGATCCGCGAAATGAAAGACGGCTACGTCGTCATCGATGACTACAACCACTTTGAGACAGAAATGGTCATCAAGCTCTTAAAACCCGACATTTTCTTCTCAGGCATCAAGGATAAATACATCATCCAGAAGGCCGGCACCCCGTCGCGCCAGATGCACTCGTACGACTACTCCGGCCCGTACGCGGGCTTCCGCGGCGCTGTCAACTTTGCCAAGGACATCTCCATGGCCATCTTTACCAACGCGTGGGCGTTCGTCGTGCCGCCATGGAAATCCAAGCCGATGCTGGAAGGCGTCGTCGACGCATCGGGAGGTGAACAGGCATGCTAGATCTCACACCAAAAACAATAACACAGCGCAAAGCGCTGCGTGTCAATCCCTGTAAAACGTGCCAGCCGGTCGGCGCACTGTACGCCGCGCTCGGCGTTCATAAGTGCATGCCCCACAGCCACGGCTCGCAGGGCTGCGCGTCGTACCACCGCACGTATCTGTCTCGGCATTTCAAGGAGCCGGCGATGGCCTCGTCGAGCTCTTTTACGGAAGGCGCGTCGGTCTTCGGCGGCGGCAGCAACCTGAAAACGGCTGTAAAAAATGTCTTCGACATCTACGATCCCGATATCATCGCCGTGCACACCACGTGCCTGTCCGAGACGATTGGCGACGACATCTACTCGTACATCATGGAAATGAGCATTCCAGAGGACAAGATCGTTGTCCACTGCAATACGCCGAGCTACTCCGGCTCACATGTTAACGGCTTTACAAACATGATGAACGGCTTCATCACTTACCTCACCGAGAAAACCGGGACGACGAACGGTAAAACAGCGATCTTCCCCGGCTTCGTTAACCCCGGCGACATGCGCGAAATTAAACGCATTACGAAACTGATGAAAATCCCGTTCACGCTTTTCCCCGACACGAGCGGCGTCATGGACGCGCCGATGACCGGCCGCTTTGAGATGTATCCCAACGGCGGTACGACAATTGACGAGATCCGCGGACTGGGCGACTGCGAGCAGGTCCTCGCGCTTGGCACCATCACCTGCACCGAGCCTGCCGAGTTACTGGAAAAGAAGTTCAAGGTACCTTATAAGGTGCTGCCGCTGCCGATGGGCGTCGAGGCGACAGACAAATTTGTTACCGAGCTCTCGCTCATCGCCAAAGAAGAAGTGCCTGCCGAGCTGGAAGAGCAGCGCGGACAGCTCGTCGACATCTTGCTCGACTCCAACCAGTACACCTACGAAAAAACCGTCGCCGTCTACGGTGACCCCGACATCGTCACAGGCCTGACGGCGATGTGCCTGGAGATGGGCATGATCCCCAAATACGTCATCACCGGCACGCCAAAGGCCGATTTCAAGCGTGAAGTCACCGAAATGCTCGGCCGTTACGGTATCACCGACAGCGTCGTCAAGGCCGACGCCGACCTGTTTGAGCTGCATCAGCTCATTAAAAACGAGCCGGTCGATCTGCTGATGGGCAATAGCTACGGCAAAGCCATCGCCAAGGCCGAAGATCTGCCGTTCGTGCGCGCGGGCTTCCCGATCCTCGACCGCTACGCGCATTCGTACCTGCCGATGGTCGGCTACGCGGGCATGATCCGCATGGTTGAAAAAGTCACGGGCACACTGATGGACCGTCAGGACCGCGACTGCGCTGACGAAGACCTCGAAGTCGTCATGTAAAACGACACAAAAATTCAACAAGTTATAAATAATGTAAGCGGGTATTTTAGCCAAAACCCCGCCGGAGGCCGGAGGGGGTATCGAACCGAAAGGTTCGTATCTAGGGGGAACTGGTTCCCCCTAGAAGATGCGGTTGGAGCCGCAGGCGACATATTTTCCGCAGAAAATATCCGCATCAAGAAAGGAGGCGCTCACATGGTCAGAAACGTCAGCGTCCTGGAGGAAAGGAAAAAGTCGATACGCGACCGAACCGCGACCTGCCAGGGCGACGGTAAAGGCATTGCCTGTAACACGTCGAGCGTCTCCGGTGCGGTGAGCCAGCGCGCGTGCGTCTATTCCGGCGCGCGCGTGGTGCTCAACCCGATCACCGACGCGTACCATATCGTCCACGGGCCGATCGGCTGCGCGAGCTACACATGGGACATCCGCGGCAGCCTGACGAGTGGCGCGGACACGTTCCGCACAAGCTTTTCGACCGACCTGCGCGAGACGGACGTCATCTTCGGCGGCGAGAAAAAGCTCGAAGCCGCCATTGACGAACTTATCGAAAAGGAAAACGCAAAGCTCATCTTTGTGTACGCGACGTGCATCGTCGGTGTCATCGGCGACGATATTGAAGCCATATGTAAACGCGCGGAAGAGAAATACGGCATCCGCGTGATCCCCGTCAAGGCGTCCGGCTTTTCCGGTACGAAATCGCAGGGCTACAAGCTCGCGTGCGAGGCGATCATGTCAGTTGTCCGGCCGAACAAGGATATCCCGAAGGTGAAGGGCGTTAACATTCTGGGTGACTTTAATCTCGCCGGTGAAATGTGGATTCTTAAAAACTACCTGAAGAAAATCGGCGTCAACGTCGTTTCGACGGTGACGGGAGACGCAAGCTACGCGTCCTTGATGAAAATGCCGTCGGCTACATTAAACATCGTCCAATGCGCCGGATCGTCAACGTATCTGGCCAATCGCATGGAAGAAGAAATGGGCATCCCGTTTATCAAAGTCAGCTTTTTCGGCGCGGAGGACACGACGCAATCGCTGCTGCGCATCGCCCAGACCCTTGGGGACGACGAGGCGGTAAAAAAGGCGATCGCGTTCACGTCGGAAGAATCGAGAAAAGCCATAGAGTTTCTTAAGCTGTATCGTCCGCGCTTTGACGGTAAAAAAGCCGCGATTTACGTCGGCGGCGGTTTCAAGGCAATCTCGCTCATCAAACAGTTTAATGAAATGGGCATCGAAACAGTCGTTGTCGGCACGCAGACGGGCAAGGAAGAGGACTACGAAATCATCGCTGAGCTTGTCGGCCCCGGCACCGTTATCCTGGACGACGCCAACCCCTCGGAGCTTGAGGAATACATGCTCCTTAAAGGCGCCGACATCCTCGTCGGCGGTGTGAAGGAGCGGCCGCTGGCGTATAAGCTCGGCATCGCGTTTTGCGACCATAACCACGAGCGCAAGCACGCCCTAGCCGGTTTTGAGGGCATCCGCAACTTTACCGAGGAAGTCAATCTATCGCTGAACAGCCCCGTCTGGGATTACTGCCGCGGGAAAGGAGAAGCCGTATGGGCGAAAACCTCGTAAGCTTAAACGTCAATCCCTGTAAAATGTGTATGCCGATGGGCGCGGTGAGCGCACTGGCCGGCATTAAAAACTGCATGAGCATTTTACACGGCTCTCAAGGCTGCGCGACGTATATCCGCCGCCACATGGCGACGCATTATAACGAGCCGGTGGACATCGCGTCTTCGTCTTTGACGGAGCACGGCACCGTTTTCGGCGGCCGCGACAATCTGCTGAAGGGCCTTGAAAACCTGATAAAACTATATCATCCCGACATCATCGGCGTTGCCACGACGTGCCTGGCTGAAACAATCGGGGAGGACGTACCGGCCATCATCCGCGACTTTTACGACAGCCACCCCGACGAGACTGTCAAGATCGTTTCCGTCGCGTCACCCGGGTACGGCGGTACGCAGTACGAGGGCTTCCAACGCGCTTTATACGGCGTCGTCACGCAAGTCGATATGGACCCGACGCCGAACGGCCGCGTCAACATCGTTACCCCGATGCTCTCGCCGGCCGACTACCGCGCGCTCAAAGCACTTCTGGACAGCTTCGGTTTGGAGTATACACTGCTGCCGGATCTTTCCGACAACTTGGACGGCGTACACGTCGAGCGCTACGCGCGCCTGAAAAGCGGCGGTACGTCGCTTGAGGACATTTCGAAGATGGCGGGCGCGGCGCATACGATCGAGCTGACGTTGTTTAACGACGAAAAATTCTCGCCCGCACAGTATCTGAACGACACATTCAATGTGCCGTTTACACGCCTAGCGATGCCGGTCGGCTTGCGGGACACAGACGCGCTCATCGAAAAGCTCATCGAACTCGGCGGCACGCCGACCGAGGCGCTGAAAAAAGAGCGCGGACGCTACGTCGACGCGATGATCGACGCGCATAAATACTGCGCTGAGGGACGCGCCGCAATTTTCGGCGAGCCGGATTTCGTTTACTCGATGACGCGCCTGTGCTGCGAAAACGGCACGGTACCCGTCGCCGTCGCGACAGGGTCCGTGTGCCCGAGCCTTAAACTGTCGCTTAAAGCGGAGATGAAAGCCGCCGCCGATCGCCTGCTCCTAAAAGACACGGTCATCCTCGACGACTGTGATTTCGACACGCTGGAAGCCAAATGCCGGGAGCTCGGCGTCAATGTTATGATCGGCAGCTCCGACGGACGGCGTGCGGCGCATCGACTCGGTGTCGGCCTCGTGCGCTCGGCGTTCCCCATCCACGACCGCGTCGGCGGTCAGCGGATCAGAACCCTCTTTTATGACGGCTCGCTGAACCTGCTTGACGAGATATCCAACGTGCTGCTTGCCAGCAAGGAAGAATCGTTCCGCGAGGTGCTGTACGAGAAGTACTTTGACAAATCTGATGCGCCGGCAGCTGCCGAGGTCGCTGTCGCCGCTGAAAAACCGGCAGTGACCGAGCCGAAAGAGATCGTGAATATCATGGATATTACGCAGAAAACGCAAAAACACCCATGCTTCAACTGCTCGGGCGGCAAATACGCGCGGATTCATCTGCCTGTCGCACCTGCGTGCAACATCCAGTGTAACTACTGCGTGCGCAAGTACGACTGCCCCAACGAAAGCCGACCCGGCGTGACAACCGATGTCCTGTCGCCGGAGAAAGCATTGGAGCGGTATAAGCTCGCTAAAAGCAAGATGGATAATCTGACCGTTGTCGGTATCGCCGGGCCTGGTGACGCACTGGCCGACTTCCCCAGGACGAAAAAAACGCTCGAACTCATCCGCGCATTCGACCCGGAGGTAACATTCTGCCTGTCGACAAACGGACTGATGCTGCCGCTGTACGCGCAGGAGCTGATCGATCTGGGCGTCTCGCATGTGACGGTAACAATGAACGCCGTCGACCCCGAGATCGGCGCAAAGATCTACAAGCATATCGACTATATGGGCACGCGCTACGAGGGCGTCGCCGCCGCGGCGGTGCTGATGGCTAATCAGCTGTCAGGGCTGCGGTATCTTGCCTCACGCGGGATTATCTGCAAAGTCAATACCGTCATGCTCAAGGGCATCAATGAAGCGCATATCGAAACGGTTGTGCAAAAAGCCCGTGAGACGGGCGCATACATCTCAAACATCATGCAGCTGATCCCCGTCGAAGGCTCGGCATTTGAAAACCTTGAGCTTGTAAGTAACAAAGAGATCATGGCCATCCGCAAAAAGTGTGACCCGGAACTCAAGCAGATGTACCACTGCCGCCAGTGCCGCGCCGACGCGGTCGGCACGCTTGATAACGACCAGTCGATCGAGTATTCCGGCGGCTGCGCCGCCGCCGTGCCGGAGACGACGCCGAAACCGGCTCAGCGATTTGCCGTCGCGTCCAAGAGCGGCGTGCTCGTCGATCAGCATTTCGGTAAAGCGACCGAATTTTACATCTACGAAAGCGACGGAGAGAACGCCAGGTTCGTCGAGAAGCGCCTGGTGAAGAATTACTGCACCGGCGCGGACGACTGCGGCGAGGATAAGCACGCGAGCATGTCTTCAATCCTGTCCGCGGTCGCCGACTGCAACTTTGTGCTCGCACTGCGCACAGGCGACACGCCGTCGCGTAAACTTGAGCAGAGCGGCATCAAGGTCGTCTCGACGTATGACCGGATAGAAGACGCGATTATTAAAGCCGCCGTATCTCAATAAGTGTTAATGAGCTGAAAAGGAGATCTGAGTATGGTTAGCCCGAAGTATCATATTTTCGTTTGTACCAGCTGCCGGACCAACGGCACACAAAAAGGCTTCTGTCATCAAAAAGACAGCGTCAAAATCGTTGAGGAGCTAATGATGGAGATCGAAGATCGCGATCTATCAGGAGACTGTATGGTGACCAACACCGGGTGCTTTGGTATCTGCAGCCGCGGGCCGATCATGGTCGTCTATCCAGAAGGTGTGTGGTACGGCGGGCTGACGACGGATGCCATCGCGGAGATTGCCGAGAGCCATTTTGAAAACGGCGAGGTCGTCGAGAAATATGTAATCTGACCAGCGGCACAAGCGTGCCCGGCGCGTGCGGAAAGGGGGGACGCCAATGATCCGCATCACCGACATGACGCTGACCTGTATTGCGGCGCTCTGCCCGTCCGCCGAGCAGACGAGACGTCTTTTTGAGCTGCTTATGGAGTCCGGCGCAGACGCCATTGAAGTACCGGCAACCCTATACGAAACGCTCCGGCCGATTTCGCCGGAGCGCCTCGTTATACATATCGACAATCCGGCACAGGCGGACGACTACCCCGACGTTAAACGTTTCGTGTGCCGGAAAAGCGGCCTGACACCGTCGGGCAACACGATGATCGAGCATCAGGTCAACGATGTCCGGGAGCTGAACTTTCTCGGACAGGACGGCGACAAACAGCCCGTGCGCCTTGTCGGGCTGGACGATCTGCTTGTAAGGGATTACGAGGCGGCGTTCAGGCAGATTAAAAAGCGGCTGCGCGGCCGGGTGGAGCTATGCCCGGAGAACAGCTACGATTGCGCGACGGCGATTGCCTTCGAGTGGCTGGCAACCCGCGGTGACGCGGTCGCATCGTCTTTTGGCGGGATCGGCGGCAAGGCGGCGACAGAGGAGCTGCTGCTGGCGCTGCGTGTCGCGCGGCGGCACAGGCCAACTGCGTCGTTTGCGGTACTGCCGGAGATTGCCGCGGTGGTCGAGGAAATCACGGGCACGCGCTTCTCCGACCGCAAGGCCGTCATCGGGCGCGGTATTTTCAGCGTTGAGTCGGGTATCCACATCGACGGAATCATCAAAAAACCTCAGATGTACGAACCATACATGCCCGAGCTCGTTGGGCGCAGCCGGTTATTTGTCGTCGGAAAGCACTCCGGACGTAAGTCCGTAGCGGCCAAGCTCACGGAACTTGGGCTGCCGGCCGCCGAGTATGATGTATCTCGCATTCTCGGTGCCGTGCGCGACGAGAGCATTGCTAAAAAGTCAAGCCTGACCGACGACGAATTTTACGCCATTGCCCAGCAGCACCCGACTAACAGAGGCGGTGCGTCATGAAAACGAAGCGATTTATTGTCGACACCACCATGCGCGACGGGGAGCAGAGCCCCGGTATCGCCATGACCAAGGCGGATAAGCTGGCCATCGCGCGCTTGCTCGACGAAGCCGGTGTGTATCAGATTGAAGCCGGTATCCCGGCCGTCAGCGCGTATGAGATCGATACGATTGCCCAGATCGTCGCCGAGCGGAAGAAAGCGAAGATTTCCGTCTGGTGCCGTCTGGTGATGGAGGACATCGAAAAATCGGCACTGTGCTCACCCGATATCGTCCATATCAGCACGCCCGTATCGTACGTGCTGATTTATTCCAAGCTTAATAAAAACAAAAACTGGGTCGTCAAGAATCTGTCGGCGTGCGTTGAACGCGCGCGGGCACTGGGGTTCGAGGTGACCGTCGGCTTTGAAGACGCGTCGCGCGCAGACATCACATTCATGGCGTCGCTTGCCCGTCAGCTGCGCGAATTGGGCGTCGGACGCATCCGCTTTGCCGATACGGTCGGCGTGCTGACGCCGGCGCGGACGTATCAGGCGGTGCGCGAGATTATAGAATATGCCGGTGTTGATGTCGAGATGCATACGCACAACGATCTTGGCATGGCTGCGGCCAACACGCTGATGGGCGCCAAGGCCGGCGCGCTGTACCTCGATACGACGATCGGCGGGCTCGGCGAGCGGGCCGGTAATTGCGATTTTTATAAGCTGCTGCATACGGCAGGGTCGCTGTACGACCTTGGCATATCGCTCCCGGACGCACTGCGCATCGAAGAAGACATATCGCAGATGCTGTCCCTTAACTGAAGCTGTTGATACAAAAAATAAGTCGGCAGGGCAATAGCCTGTCGACTTATTTTGTCGTTTGCGATACAATATTATCGTCGGTTTAGCCACGAACGGGCGGCGGATACGCGGCGCGATACGGACTGGAGGGCAGTATGGATTTTTTTAAGGACTTCAACTTCATATCGGCGGCGATTCTGCTTTGTCTGGCTGTGCCGATAATCGGCGGGCTGCTGGCACCGTTTTCAAGTGAGCGAATGAAGCGCACGTTCGGGGCCCTGCTGAACAACGTCGCCTTTATCGGCTGTCTGGTTTTATCTATCTATCTGACAGGCGCCCTGCTGGCCGATACATACAGCCCATTTCTGCAGCGGCTTTACAAGCTGATCCCGCCGCTTGAGAACTTCATCACGGGCAAAGACATCTGGGTTTACATTGTCGTAACACTGTTTTTTCTGATCGTCACGTACATCATTGCATTTTTGCTGACACGGCCGGTTTACCAGCACGTTGTCGTGCCGCTGGCGAACAAGATCGCCAAGGCATCCGTATCGATGCCGCCTGTGATACGTCACGTGCTCGGCGCCGTCTGGCAGATACCTAAGGCCATCATTTACACGCTGGCGTTTACCTTGCTTTTAAATTTCGTCGCCGGATTCTCTTGGGCCGGCAGTATGGCACAGTCCATCAATCAGTCGGGCGCGTACCGGCGCGTTAACGAGTCGATACTGCAGCCGCTCTTAGAAACGCCGCTTGCGCAGAAGATCCCTGTCGTGCTGATGGACTCGTTCGAGAACGCCGCGGCGACACTTGAAGAGCGCAACATCCGGCTCGTACGGTATTTTAACGGTGTCACGCTGGAAGACGCCATCGCCTCTAATGACGAGATCGACGCGCTGGCACTGTCGCTGACCGACGGCGCGGATACCGACCGCGAGAAGGCCAAACGCCTGTACGACTGGGTTAGCCGGAACATCGCCTACGACCAGGACAAAGCGCGCGCCGTTTCGGTCGATCCGACGGGTATCGACTCGGGCGCTATCGTCGCGTATGAGACGCGCACGGGCATCTGCTTTGACTTTGCCACCTTATATGTCGCGATGTGCCGCGCCGCCGCCGTCGATGTGCGCTTCGTTACAGGGATGGGCTACAGCGGCACGGAGTGGGGCGACCATGCATGGAACGAGATCTATGACCCCGCCGACGACCGGTGGATTAATGTCGATACAACATTCGGCGCGAGCGGGTTAGACTATTTTGACCGTCCCGGCTTTGAAAGCGACCACCGCGACGCTGTCGTCCAGGGCGCTTGGTCGTAATTTCACACTGCCGATCACGCATAGCGGCAAGCGCCGCGGCATAGGCTCTGAGCGGGGGGATGTGCCATGCCAGAGCTCTACGCGACGCCGAACTGCTGGAAGTATCTCGTTAATTTGCCGTATCCGAGTGTCAACATTCGGCAAAAAAATATTCAGTACGCGACACTGCTGTCCGGTGCATTTGCCGGCCCCGGTTCAGAAGCCACGGCGATTGCACAGTATACGGCACACAACTTCTTTACCGATGATTATCCCGTTATCGCGCACGCGTACCGATGCATTGCCTCCGTTGAGGTATGGCATCTGACGCTGCTGGGCTTCCTCGTGCGCGATCTGGGTCTCCTACCGAAATTCATGACCTACGAAACCGATCAGTACTGGAGCGGGAGCTTTCCGGCCTACGCCACACAAATCAAGGAGATTTTGACCATCGATCTTGCCGGTGAGCGCGCCGCGATCGCGCACTATACAAAGCTCCGGGAGCAGATCGCAGAGCCGCAGATACAAGCACTCATCGCACGCCTCATTCTCGACGAACAAAACCACGTAGAGATACTGGAAGGGTTTATCAATACGATATCCTAGCAAAAGAAAGACCCGCGTCTATGTCGCGGGTCTTTCCTTTTTATTTTGTCTTGCACGCGCCGGCGCTGGGGCACCCGGAGCAGCTGCAGCCGCATGAGGAGCGGTGTGCGCGCTTATCGCGGATGATTTTAACCGTGACAACCGTGATGATTGCCAGAATGACGGCGCCGACGAGAATCGTTGCGAGATTGGCCACTATGAATTCAAGCACAAGACGTCACCGTCCCTCCAACAGCGCACTGGCCGACGTGTTTGTTTTTACGCACGAGCAGATAGAGCATCAGTCCGAGTACCAGCAATGCCGCGGCCGTACCGCCGGTGAAAACGCCCGATACGATCAGGGTGCCGAACTGATACACCATTAGAGACACGGCGTACGCGAATACGGTCAGATACCCGATGGCGGCCCACGTCCACTTGCCGCTGTTCATTTCGCGCCGGATGGCACCCATCGCGGCGAAGCACGGCGCACACAGCAGGTTGAAGAGCATGAAGCTGTACGCCGTCAGAGCCGTGAAGCTCAGCGCCAGTGCGCCCCAGATCTCGCCGCCGTCTTCGGAAACCTGGGCGAAGCCGTGTAAGACGCCGAACGTGCCGACGACGTTTTCCTTGGCGATGAGACCCGTGATCGTTGCGACGGTTGAACGCCACTCACCGAAGCCGAGCGGGGCGAAAATCGGTGCGATGAAAGACCCGACCGCGGCGAGGATGCTCGTGTTGTTGTCTTCAACCATAACCAGCGCACCGTCCACAATGCCGAAGCCCTGTAAAAACCACAACACAACGGCGGACAGGAGGATGACGGTCCCGGCGCGGCGGATGAAGCTCCAGCCACGTTCCCATGTCGAGCGCAGCACGCCCTGGGGCGACGGAACGTGGTAGGCCGGCAGCTCCATGACGAACGGCGCGGCCGCGCCGGCAAACGGTTTCGTCTTTTTCAAAATCACGCCACTGACGATGACGGCGGCGACACCGATGAAGTACGCCGACGTCGCGATGAGGCCGCTGCCGCCGAAGATTGCGCCGGCAAACAGCGCGATGATTGGCATTTTAGCACCGCAGGGGATGAACGACGTCGTCATGATCGTCATGCGCCGGTCACGCTCGTTTTCTATTGCGCGTGAGGCCATGATGCCCGGCACGGAGCATCCCGAGCCGATGAGCATCGGGATGAAGCTCTTACCACTCAGGCCGAAGCGCTTGAACACACGGTCCATAATGAACGCGACGCGCGCCATGTACCCGATGTCCTCCAGAATCGACAGGAGGAAGAACAAGATGAGCATCTGCGGCACAAAGCCGATGACGGCGCCGACGCCGCCGACAATCCCGTCGACGATCAGGCCGGTGAGCCACGGCGCGACGCTCAGACCTTCCAGCCAGCCGCCGAGGCCGCCGACAATGACCTCGCCGAACAGCACGTCGTTCGTCCAGCCGGTGACGAGGTCGCCGACCGTGCTGATCGAGACATAGTACACGCCGAACATCACCAGCGCGAAAATCGGCAGCGCAAATATGCGGTTCGTGATGACACGGTCGATTTTGTCGGACGCGTTCATTTTCGTGCCGGTGTGCTTCTTCTTGACGGCCGACTGCATCAGCCGCGCGATGTACGCATAGCGCTGGTTGGTGATGATGCTCTCCGCGTCGTCATCGAGCGCATTTTCGCACTCGGCGATGTGTGCTTCGATATGCGCGATGAGTTCTCGGTCGAGCCCGAGCTCGTCTTTAATCTTCTCGTCGCGCTCAAACAGCTTGACGGCGTACCAGCGTACAAACCGGGCGTCAACGCGATCTTCGATCGATTCCTCGATGTGCGCGAGCGCATGTTCCACACTGCCGTCAAACACGCTCGGCGGCGTTATGCTAACAGCGTTTCCGGCACACGCGGCGGCAGCTTCGGCGGCTTCCGCCGCGCCGGTGTTTTTAAGCGCCGACATTTCCATGATCGGACAGCCAAGCGCGTCCCCGAGCTTGTTCAGGTCGATCACGTCGCCGTTTTTGCGCACGAGGTCGATCATATTAACCGCGACGACCGTCGGAAGGCCCAGCTCGATAAGCTGTGTCGTTAAGTAAAGATTACGCTCAAGGTTCGTCCCATCGACGATGTTTAGAATCACGTCCGGCTTCTCGCCGACGAGATATTGCCGCGTTACAATTTCCTCGAGCGTGTACGGTGAGAGCGAATACACACCCGGCAGATCCTGAATAATCACGTCTGCGCGGCCCTTGAGCCGCCCCTCTTTTTTTTCGACCGTTACGCCCGGCCAGTTACCAACGTACTGTGCCGAGCCGGTCAGGTTATTGAATAGTGTCGTCTTGCCGGAGTTGGGATTACCGGCCAGCGCAATTTTAATCGGCATAAGCGCCTCCTTAACTATGAGTTAGCGAAAGCTAACTACATGATAAAAAATTTAGTCATACAATTTCGATCAATTCGGCGTCGGCCTTGCGGATGCTCAGTTCGTAGCCGCGTACGGTGACCTCAATCGGGTCGCCCAGCGGCGCGACCTTACGTACATAAATGCCGGTGCCTTTTGTGACGCCCATATCCATGATCCGCCGCCGCAGCGGCCCGTCGCCATGGAGCTTGTGAACTGTTGCCGTGTCACCGACGCGGACGTTTCGCAGTGTGTTCATGTGCAATCTCCTTTATATCATGATACGATTTGCCATCGCCTTGTCGAGCGCGACGCGGCTGTCCATGACTTGTAAAATCAAGCTGCCGCTCAGTCGTGAGACGACGGTAACCGACGTGCCGACAACGAAGCCGAGCTCTGCGAGATGGCGGCGCATATCGTCGCGGCCTGTTATTTTCCGAATCAGATTCGTTTCCCCGGGTATGGCCATTGAAATCGGCATCATGTTTCCTCCCGTCCAATCATTTTAGTATAGAAGTTAACGGTTAGCGATGGCTAACTAGACGCAGTTTAACACAACTAACTACTGTTGTCAACCCGTTATATTCAGGCGAATAAAAAAAGTGAAAAGACGAATAAAGATGGGTTAAGCGTAGAAAGTCGTCATATTGACGATTGACGCCATAAGGAATATACTGGGTTTATCATTTTAGGAGGTGCACGCTATGAAAGTAACAGCCGGATCGATTGCCGAGCAGACAGGTCAATACAAATGTACACGCTGCGGCACCATTATCGAGCTGACAAAGGGCGATACCGTGCCGGTCTGCCCGAAATGCCACAACAAGACGTTTGAATTTATCGGCTGAGCCGAGCCTGCCGACAGCGGGATGCTCACACGGATAAACGGGCGGTACAGCAACAGCTGTACCGCCCGTTATTGTTGCCGGCCACCGCCAGATGTTACATACCGAAAAACAGCTCGGCGATCAGTTCCTGCGCACCCACCGTCGCCTTTTCGACAAATTCCGGGCCCCACGCGTCTAGATTGATGTACGCCGGTGCGGGAATGGAGACGATTCGTGCCGCCTCGATACGCAGCGCGAAATTCGAGGTGCCGTCAAGTACATCGTCAAAATCGAGCGTGAAGCCGTCGTCAGATGTGGCGAGGTTGCCCAAAAGCGTATGACTCTCGGACGGCAGTGCTTCAGCATCACGCAAATCGGGCGTCTGCGTGGTGATGCGGATGTCGCCGCTGTCGGTGTTCCAGAGGATGGATAAGAGGCCCTGCTTTTCATCATCGTCATTGCCATTGACGAGCGTGAATGTTTCGGTGATTTCTGCCTGATCATACGCCGAGGAGACGGTGAGCGTGACGTGATCGCTTTCGTCGGTGTAGCCGAGTGTCAAGTCGTCCGTGTTCGGCATGAGGCCGAAATCAACGTACGCCGACATACTGCTGGTTTGTACCTCAAGCATATTGGCGTCCATCGTGAATGCGATGCGTACAAGCCTGCCCGAGCGTAGATAATACGATATCTGAATGTCGATATCACTGTTTCGAATATCCTCGATCAGCTCGTCCATCGCGGCTTCGACATCGTTGTCCTGCGGATAACCGTACGATTGTGTGAGGATTAGCTTATAAAAGGCGGCGTAGTTTTCGAGATTAGAAGCGTTGTCATCGTTTGCCAGGTCGGTCTTGGCTGTTTCCAGTATCGCCGCGATATCGTCCTGGGTAAACGTATACGTCAGCTTGGTGCAATTGACGGTTTTCCCGCTCGTTGTGATGCGTTCGACCGTCCGCTCGGCGTTCAGCATGTCGTTGATATGGTCAATCAACGCGAGGTGAAGGTCGCCGGTCTCGTCTGACGCCGGCGTATTGCGCTCCGCCAGCCGTTGGAATATCTCTTTTAAGGCGTCGATGCTTTCTGTATCCAAGCCGATTTCCGGCGCAAACTGATCCACATCGGTATCAAACGTCTCGTAGGTGATGCCGTAATAATCATCACCGATGAACGACGCGTTAAAGGCCAGCCGTTCGTCGTTGGCTAAGACCGTTAAATCCAGGCCGGTCTCGTCGAGTATTGTATGGACCGTCAGACCCATTGCGTTATCGGCACGGCTGCGCAGCAGCGCAATATCGCCGCTGATAGTCGTCGCATTGCTGTCGTCGTATAAAAACGCCGTCTGGACCGTGCCGTCTTCAAGACACTGCATCAGCGTCGGAACGACAATCAGCGGTGATTTATCCAGCCGTTTTTCAAGCAGCGAAAACGTCCGTAGTGACGCGCGCGCGATCGCGTATTCCGGCCAGACGGCGGTGACGATGCTCCGCAGGGACAGCGCGGCCGCGATCAGCACAGCGGCAATAATCGCCAGAATGATCCACAACCGCTTGCGTGAGGATTTCGGCGGCCGTGCGTCCGGCATAACAGACGGCTCGTTTCGTAATGCAGCAGCGTGCTCGGCGGACGACGGATTATTGAGCGGTGCGCCGCAATTTTCGCAAAACGAGTTCGTTGTGTTGTTTTCAGTACCGCAATTAGAACATAGCATAAGATGTCTCCTGATTCCAATAATATACAGTATTATACAGTATACGACAGTAAGATGGTGTGTGCAACGATAAATAGCATCGAAAAGCACCAAAAGCCATTACATTTTACAGTTTTTTTTCATAATCATATCTGATATAATACAAAAAAGCAGACATGTAATACTATGAATAAACGACTGTCAGGTGCAACGGGGGAGATTGACAATGGTTTCACACGGCAAGGATATAAAAATCTTCGCAGGCAATGCCAATAAGCCGATGGCCGAAAGCATTTGCCGTAACATCGGCATACGGCTTGGAGACTCCAATGTGACCGCGTTTTCTGACGGCGAGATATCCGTATCGCTGTATGAATCCGTACGCGGCTCCGATGTATTCCTCATACAGCCCACCTGCGGGCCTGTCAATCAGCATTTGATGGAGCTGCTCATCATGGTGGACGCCTGTAAGCGCGCATCGGCCGGACGCATCACCGCGGTCGTGCCGTATTTCGGATACGCGCGGCAGGACCGAAAAGCCAAAGCCAGAGACCCTATATCCGCAAAGCTTGTTGCCAATCTTATCACCTCAGCCGGCGCTGACCGGGTGCTCACGATGGATTTGCATGCTTCGCAGATACAGGGTTTTTTTGATATCCCCGTCGACAATCTGCTCGGCAGCCCGCTGTTTGCCGAGTACTATATGCGCAAGTTTGGCGAGGGCGCCGAAGACGTCGTCGTCGTCTCACCGGACGTCGGATCGGTTGCCAGAGCGCGTACGTTTGCGCATAAGCTCGGCCTGAGCCTGGCGATCATCGACAAACGGCGCGAAAAGGCCAATCAGTCCGAGGTCATGAACATCATCGGTAATGTTAAGGACAAGCACGTCATCTTGTATGACGACATGGTCGACACAGCCGGGAGCTTGTGCGGTGCGGCAAAAGCAATTGTCGAAGTCGGCGGTGCAAAAGAAATCTACGCCTGCGCGACACACGGCCTTTTGTCCGGCGCCGCGATTGACAGGATCAACAACAGCTACATTAAGGAGCTGATCTTTACGGATACGATCCCATATCCGGGCAAGACGCCGAGCGACAAGATCAAGTATCTGTCGGCCGCGCCGCTGTTCGCCGAGGCGATCGAGCGCGTATACGAGGAAGTATCCATCTCCACGCTCTTCCGCTGACGATAAAGGCGGCGCGCGATGTTTTTACGAAGGAAAGCAGGCCCCGCGTCCTGGCTTGTCGTTTTTTTGGGAAACCCCGGCGCTAAATACGACAAAACGCGGCATAACGCCGGCTTTATGGCCGCCGATCTGCTGGAAAAATCGGCGCGTATCCGACTTAACCGGGTGAAGTTCAAAGCACTGACCGGATCGGGTACTTTCGGCGGCGAGGCTGTGTTTTTCATGAAGCCGCAGACGTTTATGAACCTCAGCGGCGAGGCAGTCGCGGCGGCGATGAGATTCTACAAACTGCCGCTCGAGCGCGTCATCGTCGTGACGGACGATACGGCGCTGCCGCTGGGCAAGCTGCGCGTGCGGCGGTCCGGCTCGGCAGGCGGACATAACGGGCTCAAGGACATCATCCAAAAATGCGGCGGCGACGGATTCCCCCGCGTGAAAATCGGCGTCGGCGCACCGCCCCACCCAGACTACGATCTGGCCGACTGGGTGCTCTCGTCGCTGACGCCCAAAGAGCTCAAAGAGCTCCAGCAGCCGCTTGAATCAGCGCTTGGCGCCGTCGAGGCGATTATAAAGTCCGGCATCGACAAAGCGATGAATCTCTATAACTGAAAAAGCGAAAGACCGGTGCGACTGCGCCGGTCTTTTTTATGTGCCGCCTAATGCAACTATAAGCAAAAGCGATGGCTGCCGATCGTGCACAGGTGTGGCCGCGACCAGATCCACGCGCTCGTCGCTGTGGCCGGATTGAAGTAATAGATCGCGCCGCCGGACGGATCCCAACCGTTAATCGCGTCGCGTGCGGCCTTATAGGCGCTGTCGGCGACGTTTTCGTAAAACTGCCCGTCCGTCAGGCACGTAAACGCGCCCTTTTGGTAGACGACGCCGGAAATTGAGTGCGGAAACGACGGGTGCTTCGTCCTGTTGAGCACGACTGCGCCGACGGCGACTTGTCCACTGTACGGCTCGCCGCGCGCCTCGGCGGAAATCAGCCGTGCGAGCAGATTGATATCGTTGGTTTGTGACGACGCACCGTCGGACGCGTTGATGCCGATGGCGGCAAGCGTGTTGTTACCGGCAATGCCGTCTACCTGCAGACCGTGTCTGGACTGAAAGTATTTTACTCCGGCCTCTGTCCGGCTGCCGAAGATACCGTCGACACTGCCGAAGTAGTAGCCCCAGTCCGACAGGCGCTGTTGAATCTGCGTGACGACGGAGCCGGCCGAACCGCGTCGGTACGACGCGGCGGTTGCCTCCTGCACGCATTGGATGCTCGAAATAAGCGCGATATTGATGGCGAAAATGATCGCCAGGGAGAAAATAAGCTTCTTTCTGTTATGCACAGTAAAAACTCCTTCGTAACATACTGACGCATGTTTAGTGTACGAAGGAGTAATAACTGTTATGTCATGTAAATTTTGTCGGCTCAGTCAGGCTTGTGTGTTTGCCGGCGCTTTATCTTAATAATATGGATGGTCGAAGATACAAATAAAACGACGAGGTTAGCACCCGTAATGATGGCCAACGGTAAATATGGCACGATCTTAAAGGAATAAAGAGCGGCTGTTGAAATGAGAACGGTAATACAGATATATAAAATGATGCTGTATGGCGCGGTGAAGTCTTCGTCCGCTTCATATCGGCCCAGCAGGATGACAATCGACATAAGCAGCAGTGAAATTAATCTGAAAATACGCGGTTCCGGCGCAAACGCGATCGTTAGTGCGATCGCCAGTGTCCAAACGACATCGGCTACGAGCATAATACGCAGGTCTTTTTTCATAGTGCGCTCCTTCCAAAACAACCAGTGCGCGGTTGGCTGAAGTCAACGTGCTAAACAAAAATACGCGGTGAAGAGTATTTGGGGCTATGACAGCCCCAAAACTCACATACTATCGGCCAAAATCATTTGGGGTACTTAATATATGGGGTAAAAATAATCAGCAACACTACCTAAGACGGCATAGTCGGAATCAAAGAAATAATCAATGGATGTAGAAATTTTGGCCAGAAAAACGGGTGTAGAGCCCATGTAGGAATCGATAATGAAGTCAACGTGGTAGGAGTAGAAGCTGCCTTCATCTAAAGCGTAGCTCACATAAAAAGCATCCATGCCGTTAATCTGGGTGTTTCCGGAATTAAAGATATCGGCAGTGCTCTGGTTGGATATTGCTTGATAATAGGTGTTTACTTCGTTATTAAAATCAGTGCCGGCGAACGACGGGAGCGTCGCATTCGAGAAGACGGCTATTTGAGCGCCGGCCGTTTGTTCGGAAAAATTCAGGCCGCTTACGGTTATTTCTTCATCGAAACCGCCCATGCCGCCGGGGTAATCAAAATAGGCGTTTGTTCCCGCTACGCGTATGGCGTCGGCAGGGATTTCCAGAGAGCTGTTGCCGTTATTCGACGGATCGCTGGTGTTGTTATTTGTGCTGCTTACGACTGTTGAAAAACTATTATTATCATTAATCAATTCGTTCATATAGTCGATGGCATACTGCGGGATATCGGCTTCGGCGCTCAGGTAAATAACATATCCGCAGCCATGATCAACAAATTCCAGCTGATATATTCCGTCTGCGGAGGAGGGGTTGTAGCTTACTAAATAATACCGGACAAGCCTGCCGCTGTTGTCATAGAATTCGCCTTTATCCTCGGTGACAGGCCATGTATGAAATGCCGTATGTTCGTAAAAGTTATCTAAAGAAGTATAACCGCCGTTGAAGCAGAGAATTTCAATACTAAAAAAGTTGTCGCTGGAATCAAATATCATGCCATTATTATCGTTATAATCCGTAAATTCAAATGATTTGCTTAGAGTAAAGGAATATTGAATACCGTTATATTCATACGTAACCAAGTGAGTTGCTTCGTCAAAACCGGGCTGACTGCCGGACGGCGCGGTTAAAGGCCCGCCGGCGGTAGGCGCGATGACATCAAACTCAAAGCTTTCCAGCGTTTTAGTTATAATTTCGAGATCGTCTTGAGAAAAAGACCCTTGTGTCGATAGCAATACGTGAAAACAATAATCCGACTTTTCGCCATAAATACAAATATTGCTGATAGCGCCGTCACTATTACTGCCGGTCATATAACTTAAGTCGTTATTGAAAGTATAGTCAGCACTTTCCTGATCGTTCGATTTTAAATAGTTTTCTATATTAAGCTTCAGCTCAGCCAGCGTATAATCAGTAGTAGCCTCAAAATATAACTGAAGGGCATCCTCATTAATAAATGTTTCTGATATTAAGAAAGAAGCCTTGTAGTTAGTGTCTTCATACACCTTTTCCTGATAAGAGTCACTTAATTCAACCGATTGCCCGGCAACGCTGCCTCCCAGCGGTGCGCCATTATTAGGTGAGGTGTTCGCCTGATTTTGTTGCCCAAAAGTGCAGCCTGTTAAAAAGACGCATAAAAGTAAAAGTATGAATATAGTTTTTTTCACGTTCGCTTCCTCTCATTCTTATTTATTAGTACTATATTTGACTTTTAACAAGACGCGAGCGCCGCCTGATTTGTTCCATTTTTCTGGAAATTAACATTGAGCCGGTTGGCTGTTGTGATCTCCCATCATAAGCAAATAAGCGGCCGTGTTTTGTAAAAGGCAAAAAAAAGAGCGGGGGGAATCCGCTCTTTTTGGTTTATTTAATCGCGCGTGTATCGCTTTCCGCCGTCAGCTCAGTGATGAGCTCGGCGAGATTCTTTGCGCCGAGATCGCCAGCCGCGCGATGGCGGACGGTGACGACACCGTCTTCCTGCTCCTTGTCGCCGAGGACGAGCATATACGGGACCTTTTGCAGCTGTGCCTCACGGATTTTATACCCGATCTTTTCGCTGCGCGTGTCCGTCTCTACTCTAAAGCCTGCCTTGCGCAGCTGCGCGGCGACGGATTCGGCGTATTCCGCCGTCCGGTCCGTGATGGGCAGCACAGCGACCTGCACAGGTGCGAGCCATAAGGGGAACGCGCCGGCGAAATGTTCCGTCAAGATGCCGATGAAGCGCTCGATTGATCCGTACGCCGCGGTATGCAGCATGATCGGCCGGTGCTTCGCGCCGTCGGCGCCGGTATATTCGAGGTCAAAGCGTTCAGGCATCTGGAAGTCAAGCTGGATTGTGCCGCACTGCCAGGTGCGGCCAATCGCGTCGACAAGATGGAAGTCGATCTTGGGGCCATAAAACGCGCCGTCTCCGGGGTTGAGCGTATACGGTTTGCCGGACTTGTCGAGCACAGACTTAAGAATGCTCTCGCTGTACGTGCGAACTTCGTCGTTGCCGATGAAGTCCTCCGGGCAGGTGGACAGTTCGACGTGGTAGTCAAAGCCGAACAGTTTATAGATCGTGTCGATCTTCTCGATGACGCCGAGGACTTCATCTTCGGCTTGCTCGGCCGTCATGAAGATGTGCGCATCGTCTTGCGTGAAAGCGCGTACGCGCATCAGCCCGTGCAGCGCGCCCGACAGCTCGTGGCGATGCACAAGCCCGAGCTCGCCCACGCGCATCGGCAGGTCTTTATATGACCACATCCGGCGCTTGTATGCCAGCATGCCGCCCGGGCAGTTCATGGGCTTGACGGCGTAATCCTCTCCGTCGATCTGGGTGAAATACATGTTCTCTTTATAATGATCCCAGTGGCCGCTGCGATGCCAGAGTTCTTCGTTTAAAATGATCGGCGTTTTAATTTCTGAGTAGCCGCATTCCTGATGCAGCTCGCGCCAGAATGCTTCAAGCGCGTTGCGAATGACCATGCCCTTCGGGAAGAAGAACGGGAAGCCGGGGCCCTCGTCGTACAGGGCGAACAATTCCAGCTCGCGGCCGAGCTTGCGGTGGTCGCGCTTTTTGGCTTCCTCGATACGCTGGAGATAGGCGTCCAGCTCGTCTTTTTTCATGAAGGACGTACCGTAAATACGCTGCAGCATCTTGTTGTCCGAGTTGCCGCGCCAGTAAGCGCCCGTGGCGCTCGTGAGTTTCATCGCGTTGGCTTTGACGCGCGCGGTGGAATCCAGATGCGGGCCGGCGCATAAATCGACAAAATCGCCCTGACGGTAAAAGCTGATGACAGCGTCGGCCGGCAGGTCTTCAATCAGCTCGACCTTGTACGGCTCCTGACGCTCGCGCATGAACGCGATCGCTTCTTCCCGGCTGAGCTCAAAACGCTCGAGCGGCAGCTTCTCCTTGATGATTTTACGCATTTCGGCTTCAAGCGCGTCAAGGTCTTCCGGGGTGAAAGGCGTTTCGGTATCGAAGTCGTAGTAAAAACCGTCCTCGATGGCCGGGCCGATGGCGAGCTTGGCCGACGGGAATAACCGCTTGACGGCCTGTGCCAATATATGAGACGTCGTGTGACGGTACGCTTTTTTATAATTTTCATTTTCAAACGTATACTGATTATCGGACATGCGTATCAACTCCTATGGATTTCTAAGGTATCATGAGAAAACCGCTGTGTCAAGCACGTCGAAACAGGACGTTTTACACATTAAAATGATCCATTTTAAAAATGTTTTAATTTTATTCATGTATTTGTCATAAACACAACGTATGATGAACCTGCAGAAAATCTTAACCATTATAAAAATCCACAAAGAACAACCAGGAGGTAGTGTTATGTTTAACGATAATGAAAACAATCCGGAGATTAACCGGACGGAAAACAATGCGCCGCCAAACGGCGGCGATGAGCAGAAGCCTGAGACACCGGCTGACGTTACATCATCACCGGCTGCGCCGGGCAATACGGACAGCACAACGCAGCGCAATCCGTATTATGAGCCGTGGCAGCAGCCCGCCTATAAAGAAGCCGGTACCGATCAGCCGGCATATTCTCCGGGGCCGGCCGCCAGTGCCAACAACGCGTATCAGCGCTATCAGCCGCCGACAGAGCCGCCGCGGGAAAAGAAACGAGGCGGCGCGGGGCGCGCCTTCGTTAAAGCCGTCGTGCTGATCCTTATTTGCGCGTTGGCCGGCGGCGGCGCGGCGTACGGCGTCGTCCAGTACAGGATAAACAACGGCGATTTTGGCACGGTTAACGAGGTGGTGCTCGGCTCCGAGCAGTCGGCAACATCACCGAGCGCGACACCGGCTGAAACGACGGCGTCGTCCGAACCGTCAAACTTGCCGACCGCCGGGCAAACGCTGCTTGCTGAGGACGTCTACACGCTCGCGACAGCGCAGGTCGTCGGCGTCAACTCGGAGGGTGTTTCGACAAACGTATTCGGGCAGCGCTCGCAGGGTGCTGTGTCCGGGTCGGGCTTCATCATTTCTTCCGACGGATACATTATTACGAACTATCACGTCATTTCCTATGCCGTTGAGCAGAACTTTTCACTGACGGTCATGCTGCATGACGGACAGTCCTACCCCGCGGTCGTGATCGGCTACGAGGAAGAAAACGACGTTGCCGTCATCAAGATCAACGCCGATGGCCTCAATGCTGTTGCCATCGGCGACAATAACAACATGCAGGTCGGCGATACGATCTATGCGGTCGGCAATCCGCTCGGTGAGCTCGACTATACGATGACCAGCGGTATTGTCAGTGCGCTTGACCGCGTCATTCAGGTCGACGCGGCTACGAGCATTAACATGTTCCAAATCGACGCTGCCGTCAACTCCGGCAACTCCGGCGGACCGGTTTACAATGAGCAGGGTCAGGTCATCGGCATCGTGTCGGCTAAATATGCCAGCACCGGTGTTGAAGGCATCGGCTTTGCGATCCCGATTAACGACGCGTACAACCTTGTTGAGCAGATCATTGAAAACGGTTACGTGACCGGCAAACCCAGCATGGGCATTGAGGTCAGTAACTGGAACCAGTCCTATGCGCAGTATTATGAAACGAAAGAAGGCGCGCTCGTCGAGTCCGTCACCTCGGGCTCCGCGGCCGAAAAGGCCGGGATGCAGGTCGGTGACATCATCGTCAAGATCGGCGACAGTGACGTCAGCTCGCTGACAGATCTTAAGGAAGCCATCAAAGATTTCCGCGCAGGCGACACGACGCAGATCGTCGTTGAGCGCGACAAACAGGACGTAACGCTTACGATCACCTTTGACGAGATGGGTGTTGTCTCAACGGTCAATGAAGTAACCACCAGTACGCAAAGCAGCTCAGACGCGACGACTGGCGCAACGCCGCCAGCCGATCAAAGCAGTACCAATTCAGCGCCGCCCAGTACGCAAAGCAGCTCAGACGCGACAACTGGCGCAACGCCGCCAGCCGATCAAAGCGGCACCAACACGGCGAACGGCACGGTACAGCCCGATGATTATAACGATGACGACGAGTACGACGATTAACATCGATTTGGCGTAGCAACGGCAAGCTGATGCCCGGCGCGACATTGCGCGTGCCGGTTGATATAAATGCCCCCTGCGGCAGGTACCGCCGCAGGGGGTGCTTATGAAACAAGAAGAAAACACCGCAGCCAAAACGGCTGCGGTGTTTTTATGCGGATGAATCAGGTTAGACTTTTTCCCAGATGGTCGCGACGCCCATGCCGCCGCCGATACACAGCGTGGACAGGCCGAGCTTTACGTCATCGCGCTTGAGCATCTCGTGCACGAGCGTGACGGCAATACGCGCGCCAGACGCGCCGACGGGATGGCCCAGCGCGAGCGCGCCGCCGTTGACGTTGACTTTAGCCATATCAAAGCCGAGGTCGCGCGCGACAGCGATCGACTGTGCGGCAAACGCTTCGTTGGCTTCGATGAGATCCATATCCTCAATTTTCAGGCCGGCTTTTTCCAGCGCCTGACGTGACGCGGGAACAGGGCCGATGCCCATGATCGTCGGGTCGACGCCGCCCTGGCCCCAGCTGACGAGCTTCATGATCGGCTTGAGGCCGTGCTTCTTGACGGCTTCGCCAGACGCAAGCAGCATCGCGGCCGCGCCGTCGTTGATGCCCGAGGAGTTACCGGCCGTGACGCGGCCGTCTTTTTTAAACGCGGGCTTGAGTTTGCCGAGCTTTTCCATCGACGTGGCACGCGGGAATTCGTCAACCTTGAAGTCGACCATCTCGCGTTTAACCTTGACCGGTACGGGGACGATTTCGTCGTCAAAGCGGCCCGAGGCGATGGCAGCCGAAGCTTTGTCCTGCGAGGACAGCGCGAACGCGTCGAGATCCTCACGCGTAATGCCCCACTGGTCGCAGATGTTTTCAGCGGTGATGCCCATGTGATAATTGTTGAACGCATCGGTCAGACCGTCGTTGACCATGGTGTCGACCATCGTCGTGTTGCCCATACGCGCGCCGTAGCGGGCGGCGGACATCGAGTACGGTGCGGCGGACATGTTTTCCGTGCCACCGGCGAGGATGATTTCCGCGTCGCCGGCCGCGATGGCGCGCGCGGCTTCGATGACGCTCTTCAGACCCGAGCCACAGACCATACCGACCGTATACGCCGGTACTTCCTGCGGGATGCCAGCGCCCATCGCGACCTGACGCGCGACGTTCTGGCCGAGGCCGGCCGTCAATACGCAGCCGAACATCACTTCGTCGAGCTTGTCCCCAGACAGGCCGGCGCGCTCGAGTGCGCTTTTAGCGACGATTGAGCCCATCTGTGCTGCGGGCGTATCTTTGAGCGTGCCGCCGAAGCTGCCGATGGCCGTCCTGCAGCAACTGACCAAATAAATATCCTTCATCGTGTTCCTCCTGACCCGTTTGCCGGGTATTATAAAATGTATAATGTATGAAATACAGCGCCCTAAACTATATAACGGCAAGCAGAAAAAGTCAACCCGACAGCGTACCGCCATGCTAGTGCCGGCACGGTTTTTGTTCAGATTTTAGCGCAAATGTGGTACTATCAGATTCAGTGGAAGGGGTGAGCCGATGCAGACGGCAGTTATTCTGGCCGGCGGGCAAAGCCGGCGTATGGGGGAAGACAAGCTGACATTGCGCTTCGGGGCGCGCTCTCTGCTTGATTCGGCCGTCCGGCGCTTTTCTCAAAGCTTTGATACGGTGTATCTCAGCGTCGCCGACCCGGACAAGTATCAAGATATCCGGGCCGAACGTCTCGTCGATATCCATCCCGGCTGCGGTCCGATCTCCGGTATCCATGCCGCGCTTACCGGGACGCGCGACGCGGGCGTCTTCGTGGCGGCGGCCGACCTGCCGTTCGCGCAGCCGGCGGCGGCACATCGGCTCATCGAGCTGTGCGCGGACGCAGACGTCTGCCTGACGACGGACGAGCGCGGCCGGCCTGAGCCGCTGTTTGCGTACTATAAAAAATCGATCCTGCCGCACGTGGAGTCGGCAATCCGCGCGGGCGACTATAAGCTTGTCACGCTGATTGACCGTTTAAATGCCCGGCGCGTTTCGCCGGACGAGCTCGGCGACTTATGGGACGAGCGGCTGCTGCTCAACGTCAACTATCCCGACGATTACAAGCGCCTTGTCCGCATGGAAGTGCCGGACGAGGACGGCGATCTGACTAAATAGCGCAGTGAGACTTGAAATTGAGGGTTCTGCGTGATAAAATGCCGCTGTTGAAATTACGTCGCACAGCAAGCGCGCTCCGGTGCGCCGGCCGCCGGCGATCAAGATGATTGAAAGGATATGAACTTCATGAGCTACAAGATCACACGGAAAAATGAAGCCTATACATACGAGGCTCCGGGTCATTTCGATGTGCGCACGACGCGCCTGCACGACGCCAAAGACGTCAATGGCGGCGGCATTACGATGGGTATGTCATATTTCCTGCCCGGCGGCGGCTGCAACTACGGGTCGAACGCCAAGGAAACCATCTATTACATCGTTGAAGGCCAGATGTACCTGGAAAGCGAAGTCGGTACGCCCGACGAGGTCAAAACAACGCTGTACGCCGGTGATACGTATCACTGCGGCCCCAATACGAAGAAGTCTGTCGTCAATAACGGCACCGACTGCTGCAAGATGCTTGTCGCACTCGCCGCGCCGCAGGAATAAACTAAAAGCGTTAAAACCGGAGCCAAAAGGCTCCGGTTTTTTTATCGGAAAATTATGGGTTGTATCCCGAACGATTATTGGTTACAATTAAACCATAAAACGACAATTTTCGCGTACGCTGACAAAGTGAAGGAGTCCTGTATGAAAAAAGCGTTTAAATTGATAGTAGCCTTGGGTTTGGTTGTTTCCCTGTGTGTTTCCGGCGTAGCGGCCTTGATGCCCGATTCAACCATTTCCGGCCCAACCCCTGCGTCTTTTGCGCAACCGTCCGGCGGCATGCCGTCCGAGGTTGTTCAAACAAAAACGCTGCTGAGGCCAAGGCCCTTGCAGCACCTTGCTCTAACTGACGAACTTGCTGAGTTTGCTGCAGAATCGTTTGACGACTTTCTAGCCGTCGCTGTCGATCAGCTTGTAGCGCGCAACACGGTTTTTACGGTGCAGTTCAACTGCACATACGCAGAATATGCGTACATATTTGATGAAACCGATAATATATTCAACGATTTCTATTCGTATGACCTGCCCTATACACTGTCCGACTTGGACTATATGAAAAGACAATTGAAGGAATTTACCCTTTATGGCGAATGGAACGAAGAGTATTTGCTGGTTACATTCGTAGTTGGGTATTGGACAACAAAGGAGCAGGAGGATTATGTTGACGAAACAGTCGATCTCATCCTCGAGGATCTGGACGTTTACGCCGCTAGCCAATATGAAAAGATTAAAAAGGTTCATGACTATATCATCGCGCACGTGGAGTACGACAACGACTATCTGCGCTATACGGCGTACGACGCGCTACATGACGGTTTAGCGGTCTGTCAGGGATATGCATTGCTGACATATCGAATGCTGATTGAGCTGAACGTACCGGTGCGGTATATTTCTGGATTAACAGAGTACAACGACCCAACCAGTCGGCACGGCTGGAACATCGTGAAGATTGGCTCGGTTTGGTACAATTTCGACGCCACTTGGGATGATGGGTCGAACTCAGTTAAATATTTTCTGAAAAGCAACCGTAGTTTTCCGGAGCATTACCGGGAAGACGAATTTTTAACCGACGCGTTCAACGACGCACACCCCATGTCGTTGACGGATTATTCGTCGTCGAAAGATTATACGTTTGTGTACGAGTTATCGCTGCCGTTTTCGTCGGTTGAGCTTGAGGTTGGGGACAGTTTCGACTTTGTACCGTCTATCACGCCGAGCGACGCAACAGACGACGACCTGTCCATCAGTCAGACCGATACGACCATTGTATCGCTTGGCGGCGGAATTTCAGGAGGCGTGATAGTGACGGCGCTTGCGCCTGGTGAGACCGTCGTTACAGCTAAAGCGACGGACGGTAGCGGTGCAACTGTTTCATGTAACGTGAGAGTTTATGACGTGCAGCCGCTGCACGACTGGGGTGAGGGCCCCGTCACGGCGCTGCGCGAGCGCGGCGTCGTGCCGCCAGACTTGTTGGTCGGCGCGCAGGAGGCGATTACGCGCGCGCAGTTCACGGCGCTGATGGTGCAGATTTACGAGTACGCAAAGGGCGTGTACACGCTACAAGATCCGTCGCCGTTTACAGACATCGCGGACAACAAATATGCACTCGAGATTGAAAAAGCCTATGAGCTCGGGCTTGCTAACGGCGTTGGAGACAACCTCTTTAGCCCCAACGGCACGCTTACGCGTGAGCAGTGCGCCAAGCTCGTCGGCACGATCGCCGGAATCATCAACGAAACGCCCGTCGAATCGGACATCGAGCTGCCATACGGCGACGTCGACGCAATCCAGAGCTGGGCGCTCGTATACGTGCGCTACGCGCTCGAATACGGGCTAATGAACGGTATGGGCGTCGACTTTGCGCCGTCGGCGACGCTCACACGTGAGCAGGCACTCGTCATCGCCGAGCGGATGATCGAGAAATACTCTTGGTAAAGCTGTAGGGGGGACGTTGTCCCCCCTACAGACCGAAGCGCGGCATCGGATACCCTCCTCGCCGCCGTAACCGGCGGCGGACGCGCCGCGATCGGCGCGGGCAGTTATGTTTGTCGAGAAGTGAATTCCCGATAAACGAATATAAAAAGGCGGCCGTTAGGCCGCCTTTTTGCGTTTGAATGTTTACTTTTTGTCGAGCGGGAGGTCGCCGAGGTTGACGTCCTTCGTCGCGTCGATATTGTCGATGACCTTGAATTCAAAGCCGTCGGCCTCGATGACGAGATCGTATTTGCCTTTTGCGAGATCCTTGAACCAGAAGTCGCCATAGGAATCCGTCACGACCTCGACGGTCTTACCGCCGTTCGTCAGGCGGCACCGTGCGCCGATGACGACCTCTTTTTCAATCGGGTCGTACACCGTCCCGGCGACGAATTTGCCGGGGATGTTACGGTAGTAGACGCGTGGGCGGTTGCCCGTTTCAGGCTGTAGCACCGTCGCGCCGATAATGAAGTCCTGCAAATCTGATTCTTCGCCGAAGAGCATCGCGTCTGTCGGGCACGCGTCGACGCAGCGCGGCAGTGCTTGGCCGTTGTCTAAGAGATGCGCGCAGCCGGTGCATTTTTGCGCGATGTGTAAGTCGTCGTTGAAGTAGATGATGTCGTACGGGCAAGCGGTCATGCAGTCGCCGCAGCCGGTACATTTTTCGGGGTCGATCAAGACAAGTCCGTCGTCGCGCCGTGTGATAGCACCGGCATCGCACGCGCTCATGCACGTGGCATTGTCACAGTGGTTGCACAGCTGAGAGATGTAGTGGATTTTCACCTTCGGGATGCTCCCGCCGACGTGCTCGTGCACTTTGCACCAGAACTGGCCGATCTCCGGCTGAGGCTTGGCGTACGGCGACCAGTCATTGCCGGCGTGCTCGTCTTTGCACGCGAGCTGACAGTTATAACAGCCGTTGCACTTGGCAACGTCAATACAAAATACTTTGGCCATGGTTATGCCTCCTCCTTGTTGCCGATCATCCAGCCATCCAGACATACGCCGGCCGCGTTGTCGACCGTGCGTGCAAACGCCTCCGGATAGTCGCGCTGCCAGGCGGCCATTTCCTCGTCGGTGACCTTTTGCACCTCAACCAGGAAACCGGACGTTGCCATACCGGTCGCGTGGCGTGATGTCATCGCCGACGGTGTGATGCAGTTGATCGCACCGCCGCGGTCAAGCTTACCGGGAATGATCGGATCAAGCCGCGCGCCATGGTCGACGTAGCAGGTATTTGGGATCAGCCGCTCTGTGACGTATGCGCCGCACAGTACCACGCCGCGCTCGTTGAATACTTTGACGATATCGCCGTGGGCGATGCCGCGCTTTTCGGCCTCTTCGGTGCTCAGCCAGACCGGTTCGTATTGGTAGCCGTCCTTGCAGCGCACCTTCATCGTCCCGACCTCGCGATTCCAGATGATATCGTCACACTGGGCGTGCATGCGCCAGCGGCCGTGATTGGACATGCATAATAGCGGATATTTTTCCGCGCGGCCGCTCGACAGGCGCTCGTCATGCGTTTCGCCCGTTTCGATCCAGTGGGCGACGGGCGGGCGCTCGTCGTCGTCGGGCATGAAGCGCTCCAGATACGTCGAGGAGTACTCGAGCTTGCCCGTCGGTGTCGACAGCGGATGGTTGTCCGGGTCTTTGAAGAAGTCGTACATCCCGGCGGGAAGATCTTGGACGTTGGGCTTGCACGGGACAACGTAGATGCGTTGCTTTTTGAATTCGTCCCAGCTCATGCGCTCCTCGCAGCCGGATGCTTTGTAGAAAAACCGTACACGATCCTTTTCGGACATGTTGCACGTGTACATATCGTAATACTCCTGCCCGAGTTTCTCGGCGACTTTCGCGCATACATCGAAATCCGTAAGCGACTCGCCGACAGGCGGGCAGCACGGCTCTTCCAGATAGACAGACACAAATGCGCCGCTTGAAAGATCGTTGCCGATGTCGTTCATCTCGTGCTTCGTGGCAACGGGAAAGATGATATCGGCGAAGTAGCAGTCGTTTTCCAGCCAGGGGTGCTGGGCGACAATGCATTCGATGTCGGGATGCTGCATGGCTCTTTGCGTCATGTGCCCATCGTTCCAACAGGTGACCTGACACGGCGCGTCCGTCCACATCATGTGGATTTTCGACATACCCGGGCGCGGATAGACCATTTTTTCAAGCTGATAGTCCGTCGTCGGCAGGCGGCAGCCCGCCGCGTTGGGAATCTGGCTAGACGAGAAGCATTGCAGCCCGTACCATTCGGCGTGCCCGTCGAGGATCGCCTTGTGGATGAGTACGCGCGGAATGAACTGCTGGGGCGCCGGGAACTGGCGGAACAGCTCGATGAGCTCCGGTGCGCGCTCGGCCTGCTCGGGCGAGAGCGTGAAGCGGTCCATGTTAATGGACGGATGCACGTCGCCGTCGACGGGGCGAAGCGGGTCGGCGATGTGCGGGATGGCCGGCATGAACTCGCCTTGATACGGGATGGGGAAATCCTTATTCCAGAGATTAAACTCGATCATTTTTGCCTGATGAACACCGGGGCTGCCGACGGCGCGCATCCCTAAGAGCATGACCTCCAGGCGCGCCGGCTCCGTTGCATACGGGCCGCGGATATGTCCGCCGCCGTTGGAGTGCATAATAGACGCGGTTTTCTTGGCCCAGTCGCGCGCAAGGGCTTTGATCGTCCACTCCGCAACGCCGCATTTTTCGCTGGCCCAGGCGGGCGTTTTCGGCTCGCCGTCTTCACGGCCGAGGACGTAGTCTTCAAATTTATCAAAGCCGTAGGCGTGCGTGTCGATGTACTCTTTTTCATAGGTGCCCTCTGTCAGCCACACGTAGGCAATCGCCAGTTGGAGCGCCGCGTCCGTGCCGGGCAGGACGGGAATCCATTTGTCGGCGTGGACAGCAGCGCCGTAGTTGAGGTCGGGGGAAACGTAGACGCTCTTGATGCCGATTTTCGTAAACCAGTAGCACAGGCGGCTGGGCAGCTGACCGACAACGCCCAGCGGCGTCGTCTCCGGGTCGCAGCCCCAGAAGAGCAGCAGGTCGGCGTGCTCGGCGATGTCGGGATACAGGTTGGTCATCGGCATCATCTCGCCGACAGGCTCGCAGCCCCACACGTGCTTGGCGCCCCAGAACCAGCCCTCCCAGCTGTCCATGTTGCGCATTTGCAGCGTGTAGCCGCCCATCAGCGCCAGCAGACGGTTCGGGCAGCCGTGGCTGGGCGCGACGTGCTTGCCCTCGCCGTGCATGTCGGCCTGACACAGCACCGCCTCCGGTCCGTATTTTTCCTTGATGCGCTCCAGCTCGTCCGCGACGATCTGCGCGGCCTCATCCCAGGAGATGCGTTCGTATTTCGATTTGCCGCGGTTTTGCGGATTGCGTTCGCCCTTGGGATCCCAGTCGACGCGTTTGAGCGGATAGCGAACGCGGTTGGGAGAATAGACGCGTGATTTATACCCCAGACCGAACGGCGAGATTGTCACGCGATCGGGCGCTTTGAAGGTGCTGCCGCGTGCGTCGATCTGCCAAGGGTTGCAGTATTTGTCGGTGTATTCCTTATCATAGCGATACGGACGGATACGCGTGATCCTGTCATCGTTTGAATCGACAAGACACGGCCCGCCGGACTCCGGCCCCATCAGGCTGAAGCTGATGATATTCTGTTTGTCGGGCGTAAATTTGTTGTTCATGTCTTACCTCTTGTTCCGATGCAATGTGACTTTTAAGTTCGTTGGTTGTCTCGCGGCTGATGCCGCCGGACGGCAGAGCGCTGTGCAGTTATCCGTCTACGGCACCAAATGCTTGCAACGCAAGCTCCGCGCATGTATAGTATACATAACAATGCTCGGAATGTGAAACAGAATCGAAATCGGCCGTAACAACCATCAGGCTGTTACGCAACCACCGATTCTTAAAAACTCCATATTTTTATGTATGTCGCCGTATAAAAATCCGGGTATTAGGGTTGACATTGGTATTGTTCTAAGGTTTATAATTTATAACGTATGCGGCGTCATGCCGGATGCGCTTTTCCTGACGCGGCACAGCCAGCTTGAATGCCGGCAGGCGCGCCGTGGAATACTGACAATCTGCGTGGCTGTACGCACGAGAAAGGGGGCCGGCGGATGGACGTTAACCTAAGCGTTTTGGAAAAAGACGGACAAGCAATACTCGACGAACTGAAGAGCGGCAATATGGTCGTCGTACGCTCGAAAAACGACTTCCTGTATGTTTTACAGTTCGACAAGAAATTTCATATGTTCTCACACACGCCCGGCGCGACGGGCGGCGGACAAAAGCAGTTTCCCGTTGACGACAAGTACACCGCCGTCGTCAAAAACCTCGCCACGCTTGCCGATGCTGTTTTCAAAGTCGAGTTTGACCGCTCGATGAATCTTTACGGTGTGCTGGCAAGCGCAGAAGAAGGCATCCTGTCGCTGTTTCCGGGCGGCGATCGGGAGGGCGACGCGGACGTCGAGTTTATCATCCCGGACAAAGAATCCGACGACAAAGGCGATACCGCTGATGTGGATAATTAAGATTATAAGGAGGAGGACGTAAAGTGGGAAAAATCTCAATCGGGAGCGCTCAGGAGCTTCAGGCGGCTATGTCAAAATGGCTTGGCGAGTTCCCGGGCGATGTTATCTGTGCCCGGCAGATTTGGTATGAAGGTCTTGGCGGATACGGCGTACCGACCCCGGCCGACATGGAAGCCATGGAAGGCGTTTTGAACAGCCTGGACGGCTGGAAAAACGTTGGAAACGTGCGTTACGAGAAATTCGGCGCGCAAAACAGCTGGAAACGCGTCAAATAATCTGAAGTTCGCCGAAAGGAGTAAGGTTTAAATGGCCAATACAATGATGATTCAGCACATGTTCAAGCTCGGCGGCTTTTATAAAGCGCCGGACGGCAAGGTCTACAAGATTGTCGTTGCCGAGACGTGGAACCTGCGCTGCTTCGAGATCGTCGACGGCAATATGGTCGGCAAGATGCTCAAGATCCATCCGGAATCGGACCTCGCGAAATCGCTCGTAGAGGTTGAATAACCCCGCGCGCGGCAATCCGCGCCAACTACCCCACCAAACATACGCGAGGAGGAAAGGAAATGGCTGAAAAAGTCACCCACAGTATTTGTGTAGGCGGTCCGATCGCTATACACACGGTCGACGGCGTTATCCGACGCATCCGGCCGATCGTTTTAGATGATAACGACCCCAAAGGCTGGGTCATTAAAGCCCGCGGCAAAGAATTCACGCCCGACCGTAAGGTCAAGCCGTCGTTCATTGCGCTGACCGAAAAGAACAGAGCGTATTCCTACGACCGCATCCGTTACCCGATGATCCGCGAGGACTTCGTCGAGACGGCGGACGGCCTGAACCGTAACACCGAAAACCGCGGTAAGTCCGGCTATCGCCGGGCCTCGTGGGACGAAGCGCTCGATCTCGTAGCGCGAGAGATTAAACGTATTCAGGGCACGTACGGCAAAGAGTCCGTCGCTGCCATGACAAGCTCGCACCACTCCTGGGGTCTCGTCGGCTACAAGCTGTCGGCTTTTGCCCGATTCTTCAGAATGCTCGGCTACACCGAGATTAAGGACAACCCCGACTCGTGGGAAGGCTTCACATGGGGCGCCCCGCACACCTACGGCTACTACTGGCGCCTGGGCGGCACGGAAGCGTTCGATCTGCTTGAAGACGGCCTCCAGAACGTCGAGACAATGATCATGTGGTCGCACGACCCGGACACGACGCGCGGCGGCTACGCCGGCAGCGAGTCATCGCTGTGGCGTCAGTGGCTTGTTGATCTGGGTGTCCAGTTCATTTATATTGACCCGTTTAATAACTTCTCATCCGTCAAGCAGGCCGACAAGTGGTTCGGTCCGCGTCCCGGCACGGACGCCGCGCTGTGTGAAGGCATCGCGTACGTCTGGCTGACGGAAGGCTCCTACGACAAAGAATATATCGCCAAGCATGCCCATCGCTTTGACGAATGGGCTGAGTATATCCTCGGCAACGGCGTGGACAAGACGCCCAAGACACCGAAATGGTGTGAGGCCGAAACAGGTATCCCCGCGGCCGACATCAAGGCGCTCGCGCGCCGCTGGGCCTCCACGAAAACGATGGGCGGCTCGGGCATGCGCGGCGGCTTCGGCGGCGTTTGCCGTACCGCCAACGGTACGGAGTTTGCCCGCCTGATGGTTCAGCTGTTTGCCATGCAGGGCATGGGCAAGCCCGGCCAGAACATCTGGTCCGGCTCGACCGGCGCCCCGATGGATTACGACTTCTGGTTCGGCGGCTATTCCGATCCGCTCTCGCAGATCGCCAATCAGCCGATCGCCGACAAGACGGCCGTCAACTGCGTCACGCAGAAGCTCTACCGTCCCAATCTGCCCGACGCGATCCTCGACGGCCACTACGAGTGGTACGGCGAAGGCTTCTGCGGCGGCGGCGTCGACCTTGAATTCACCGAGCACATCTACCCCGAAGTCGGCTGTGAGAAGGTGCACATGTTCTACCGTTACGGCGGCACGTTCATGGGCTCGATGCTCGACACCAACAAGTGGGTCAGGATGTATCAGTCACCTGAGCTGCAGTTTGTTGTCAATCAGGACATTCACTTCCACGGCGAAGCACGTATGGCCGACGTCGTTCTGCCCGCGTGCACCAACCTCGAGCGCATTGACATCGGCGAGCTGTGTAACTCCGGTAACGGCGGCTATCAGTCGCACTCGCAGACGGGTAACAGCTGGCAGGTCGTCGTCTTCCAGGACAAGGCCATCGAGCCGCTGTGGGAATCCCGCTCCGACTACTGGATCTTTGCCAACCTCGCCGAGAAGCTCGGCTGGGGCATGGATTATTCTGAAGGCCGCGACGAGCTGGGCTGGTGTAAACGCTTCTGGGAGAAATCCGACCTGTGTGAGAAAATCAGCTGGGAAGATTTCGTCAAGAAGGGTTACTACGTCGCCGGCGTGCCGGAAGATCACAAGCGTTATCCCGGTTTCCGCTGGTTTGCCGAAGGCTATCCCTGCGATACACCCAACCATAAGCCCTGCCAGGAAGAGGGCAAGCTTGGTACGTTCACCGGTAAGTTCGAGTTCGTCTCTGAGAGCCTTCTGCATTGGGCGCCCAACGACGAGCAGCGCACACCGATCGCCACGTACAAGCACAGCTGGGAAGGTCACCATTCGATCAAGGCGCGCAAGTATCCGTTCCACCTGATCACGCCGCACCCGCGTTTTGACTATCACACCCAGCACAACTCGTCCACCCCGTGGTTCTGGGAAATTCCCGAAAACCGCGTGTATATCAACGGCAACCCGTACCTCATCGCCCGTATCCATCCGACGAAAGCAGCCGAAAAGGGCATCAAGGACGGCGATATGGTCGAACTGTTCAACGAGCGCGGCAGTGTCATCTGCGTCGCGCGCGTCACGTACCGCGTCGAGGAGAACACGATCCACGCCTACGGTTCTTCGGGCATCTACAACCCGATCAATCCCGGCGAACAGTCCAGAGAAATCGGCGGCTGTGTCAACCTGCTTACGCCGGGCCGCCTGATGGGCGACATGGTTCCAGGTATGGCGCCGAACTCCACACTGCTGGATATCCGCAAGTTCGACGAAGCGATTCCGGCCGGCCAGATGTTCGAGGAGAAGCTCGACAAGGTCGCCAAATCCGCGGATCCCGATGCGGAAACCTGCGTCGAAATCATTGAAGGCCACGGCTTTGAGAAGATTCAGGCCAAAGCCAGAGACCTCTATCTGAAGAAGGGAGCTGCGAAATGAGATTAGGTATTGCAGTTGATTCCCGCAAGTGTATGGCCTGCTACGGCTGTTTTACGGCCTGTAAAGACGAGCACTGCGGCTTTGGCTCCGCGCTGAGCGCCCCGCAGCCCATGATGGGCCAGTTCTGGATGGATCTGCGCGAGTGGGAACGCGGCGACAGCTCGCGTCATGTTAAGACCGCTACGGTCCCGACGCCCTGCGCACACTGCCAGGACGCCGCTTGCATGAAAGCCTCGAAAGACGGCGCCGTTTACAAAAGAGACGACGGCATCGTCATCATCGATCCCGAAAAGGCCAAGGGCCAGAAGGATATCGTAGACGCGTGCCCGATCGGCGCCATCTACTGGAACGAAGAGCTTGCACTGCCGCAGAAATGTACCATGTGCGCCGAGCTGCTCGACGATCCCGAATACCTGTCGTACCTCGGTGACGCCAAGTACAAGCAGCCGCGCTGCGTCGAGGCGTGCCCGAACCACGCACTCATCTTCGGCGATCTGGACGATCCCAATAGTGAGATCAACAAGGTGATCGCCGCCAACCGCTCAACGCCGCTGGAGGCGCTTGAGGGCGTCGAGACGAACGTCAAATGGCTTAACGTCCCGACGGCGTTCCTGGCCGGTACAGTTTATTATCCTGCCGAGATGGAAGAAGTCGTCATCGGCGCTAAGGTTAAGCTGTCCTGCAAGGAAACAGGCGAGACTTGGGAAACCGAGACCAACTACTTCGGCGACTGGGAAGTCGACTTCCTGCCGAAAAACAAGACGATCGACGTTGAGATCACGTTCTCCGGCTACAAAACCGAGACGTGCTCGGCGAAGACGGATACCGATCATTACGTCGGCATGACGTACCTGACCAAAGCATAAATAACAGATTTGCCTGTGCGGAGGAGCTTTCCTCCGCGCAGGCGTCCATTATCCATTAAGGAGACATTGACGCTATGCGTGAAGTAGTCATCGTAGATGCCTGCCGTACGGCCGTCGGCTCCATCGGCGGAACTTTAAAAGACGTCCCGGCCGAGGAGCTCGCGCGCGTCGTCGTACAGGGCACACTTGACAGATCGAAAATCGATCCCAAAGAAATCAACGAAGTAATCATGGGCCACTGCCGCCAGACATCGGATAATCCGAATCTTGCGCGCATTGTGGCGCTGCGCTGCGGTATCCCCGAGGAATGCACCGCGCAGACGGTTATGCGCCAGTGCGCATCGGCCATGACGGCCGTGCTTGACGGCGTGATGAGCATTCAGGTCGGCGATAACGACGTCGTCCTCGCCGGCGGCACCGAGAGCATGTCGACAGCCGTGTTTTATCTGCGCGGCGCGCGCTACGGTCTGGGCACGGGCAACACAACACTTGTTGACGCCTTGACCGAAGGCCAGTTCCAGGCACAGCCGCAGGAAATCTACGGCAAATACAACATGGGCGTGACGGCGGACAACGTTGCTGAGAAAGTCGGCATTTCCCGTGAAGACGCCGATGCGTTTGCGTATAAGAGCCAGCTGAAGGCTGCTGAAGCCATCAAGACCGGCAAGTTTAAAGACGAAATCGTCCCCGTTGTTATTCCGCAGCGCAAGGGCGACCCGATCGTCTTCGATACAGACGAATTCCCGCGCCTGACGCCGCCTGAAAAGCTCGCCAAGCTCAAAACGGTCTTTACTGAAAAAGGCCCGACGACGGCGGCCAGCTCGTCCGGACGTAACGACGGCGCGTCGGCAATGCTGCTGATGACACCGGAAAAAGCCAAAGAGCTCGGCCTCAAGCCGCTGGCGCGTATCGTCAGCTACGCGACAGCCGGCGTTGATCCGCGGCTGATGGGCCTCGGCCCTGTCCCGGCAACGAAAAAGGCGCTCGCCAGAGCCAACATGACACTCGACGATATTGACCTCATCGAGCTCAACGAAGCGTTCGCCGCGCAGTCGATCGGCTGTATCCGCGAGCTTGGTATGAACGAAGAGATCATCAACGTCAACGGCGGCGCGATCGCGCTGGGTCATCCCGTCGGTTCGTCCGGCTGCCGCATCATGGTCACGCTCCTGCATGAGATGCTCAAGCGCGGCAGCAAGTACGGCCTCGCGACGCTTTGCATCGCCGGCGGTATGGGCCAGGCGACGATCATCGAAGCGCTTTAATCCGGCGCCGCCAGTTACCATAAGCAAAACCGCCGCCGCGCGTAAAAGTGCGGTGGCGGTATAAATTCAGCACGGTTACTTATTAAGAATGTGATGAAAGGAGCTTATCCATGAACTTATTTGATTTGACAGGCAAAACAGCCGTTATCGTCGGTGGTGCCGGCGGGCTTGGCCAGGCAATCGCACAGGGTCTCGCCGAGGCGGGCGCAAAGGTTCTCATCTCCAGCCGTAAAGAGGAATCTCTGAAGAAGGCGCAGGCAGAGATCAAAGCCGCATGCGGCATCGATGTCTGCTACAGCGCGGGCGACGCGACCGACGAGGCGCAGGTCGAAGCGCTGCTGGCCGACGCTGTCAAGCAGCTGGGCAAAGTGACGATTCTCGTCAACGCACAGGGCTTCAACAAGAAGCAGGATGCGCTTGATTTTGACATCGCCGTATTCCGCCAGATGCTCGACGCGAACATCACCAGCTTTATGATCACCGCCAAGGTGTTCGGCAAGCACTTCAAGGAAAACGGCTACGGCAAAATCGTGAACCTGTCTTCCGTGCGCGGCAAGATCGCCACGAAGGGCCCCGGCAATGCCGGCTACTGCGCCACGAAGGGCGCTGTCGACATGCTCACCAAGCAGCTGGCCTCCGAGTTCGGCCAGTTCGGCGTGACGGTCAACGCACTCGGCCCCAACATCACGGCGACGCCGATGATGACGGCCATCTTTGAAAAGCGCGCGGCTGACGCGGGCATCTCTGTCGAGGAGTACCTCGTGCAGCAGGGTCAGACCAACCCGATGCGCAAAATGGGCATGCCGGAAGATATCGTCGGCACGGCGATTTTCCTCTCCGCGCCTGCGTCCGATTTCATGACGGGCAACATCCTGTACCCCGACGGCGGCCTCACGGCCATCGGCTAAAAACACTTCAAAAAAGAGAGCGGCACAGATGTGCCGCTCTCTTTTTGATTTTAGGTTGCATTGCGCCCGCTTTGCAAAGTCACTTTGCAAAAAAGGGCGCGCTGTGCTCAGCGCGCCCTTTATGGTCGATTTCTTACTTTTCTTCGATCGGCAGCCAGACTTCAAAAAAGCCGGTGATTTCGTCGTTTTCGACGACGCTGCACGCCAGATTCCCGAACGCGCCGCCGGCGACGGTCAGGCCGTTTTCCTCGGCGTAATTGGTCAGATAGTCCAGATGACGCGCGGTGAAGCGATCCTTGCCGGTGCTTTTGAACGCCGAATGGATGCACAGGCGCGACGGCATGTGCGTCACGGGCGGCTCGACCTTGACGCCGAAATCTTTGACATACTGCATCCCAAGCGAAAAGCCCCACGCGTAATCATCGCTCTCGCCAAGCAGGTTGTCCTCGGGGACTTCAAAATACCGCCGGGAAAACGGCATGTATTTGAGCCAGCGGCGCGATAACGTCTGCAGCTCTGTGTCGTTTTCGTAAATCGTGTTGAAGCGGTTGAGATACCGCACGAACTCCGCGCTGCGGCGGATGTCGCATTTACCGATAAACTGCGGCAGGTTTTGCAGGTTTTCGGCGTATTTGCGAATCCGTTTCAGCAGCATCTCCTGCATACGGATATGCTCAAGGATCTCGTCGCCGCGCTGAGCGAGTGTGTCGATTAAGTCGTCATACGTGTTCTGCGTGACAAGGTTTGCCACCTGCTCAATGCCGAAGCCGAAATTCTTAAACCAGAGACAATCGATTAAAAAGTTAATATCCCAGGAATCATAGTAACGATAATTGTTAAACGGGTCTTTCTCCGGCGAGACGACGCCTTTTTCCTCGTAATAGCGGATCAAGTCTGGGGAGATACCGAGTATTCTGGCGACGTCGCCGATTTTATAACGCACAGGCGCATCTCCTCCTTTGCAGATTGCCCGCCTTGACCGGAACTAAAAGGCCCTTTTGGCGAGTCGTTGAGTACAATTTGGTTACATTATATATGTTTTTTACTGAAAGTCTACTAAAAAATACCCGAACACCCTTGACTTTGGGATGGTTCTAAGGTTTAAAATAATAATAGGTATGCGTTAATATCACGTATCAATAATATTTCAAACGGGAGGTTATCCTATGGCTTATATGCCGCTCGACAAGAGCAGAATGTATCTCGACAGGAAGAAAATGACCAAGATCTATGACCTGTCTCAGCCGTGGGGCGTCGACACGCCGCTGTGGCCGTTCCCCGGACCGCGCCAGGATCTGCTGTTCCCCCGCGGACAGTACCTCGGCCGCTTCCACAAACGCACGATGACCTACACCGGCACGTTGCACGCCGGCACACACATGGACGCGCCCAATCACGTCCTTCATGAGGAAGAAGTCGACCGCGAGCGCAACGGCTATTCCTTAAATGAGATTCCGCTCGAGTATACCATCGGTTCCGGTGTTATTCTTGACATGCGCTATCTCAGAGACGAGTTTGAAGCCACATGGAAAACCGGTTTTGAAAAAGGCCTGTGGACCGAGCTCAAGCCCGAGCACTTCATCAAGGCTTGTGAAAAAGATGGTCTTGAGATCCGTGAAAACGACTGGGTTGTTGTCGACACGGGCTGGCACCACTTCTGGCGCAAGAACAACGACAAGTACTACAACTACTATGCCGGCATGGGTCCCGAAGTTGCCGAGTGGTTGATCCACGAGAAGAAGATCAAGGGTATCACCGGCACGTGGGGCGCGACGGATGCGCCGCTGTGGCATTGCCCGCTCGGCGAGCAGATGCCGTGGCTGGACAAGGCCTATAAAAAAGCGTATGGCGAAGATCCCGCGGTCAAGTTCCCGGATTACGAGCCCTGCCACCGCATGTTCATGCAGGCGGGCGTTTGCACCGTCGAGAACGCCGGCGGCGACATCGATGAGATCGTTGGCAAGCGCATGACGGTTGCCGCGTTCCCGTTCCGCTGCGAAATGGCCGACGGCGGGTTTGTCCGTCTGGTCGCGTGGGAAGAAGGCTCTTTCTAAGTTCACTCAACCTTAATCGTTTTGCCCCACAAGCGCGGCTTGTGGGGCAAAACAACGCAAAATAAGTCAGGAGCGGCGTTCCGACCAATTCGTCTGCGCGGGATGGGGAACAGCCGGCTCGGCAGACTGTGCCGGCGCGCAGCGGCAGATGGGGGTTAACACAATGAAAAGCATCAGCGATATTAAAAAGATTGCGGTTCTCGGTGCGGGTACCATGGGTCCCGGCATCGCACAGATGTTTGCGATGGGCGGGTATGCCGTCACGATGTGGACACGCCGTGAGGAAACGCGCGAAAAAGCCAAAGAGACGCTTTATAAAAGCCTTCAGACCTTTGTCGAGGAAGAACTGCTTCCGGCCGACAAGCTCGAGGAGACCTTTGCGCGCGTCAGCTTCGCACTGACGGTTGAGGAATGCGTTAAGGGCGCGCAGTTTATTCAGGAAACGATCGTCGAAAACAAGCAGGCCAAGCTTGACCTGTACGCCGAGGTCGATAAATATGTTGCCGACGATTGCATCATCGCGTCGAACACATCGGGCCTTAATGTTTTCGAGCTTGTACCCGAAAACCGCCTTAATCAGATGGTCATCGCCCACTGGTACTCTCCGGCGCAGCTGATACCGCTCGTCGAGGTCGTCAAGAGCGAGCAGGCGCCGCAGGCATACGCCGATATCACCGTTGAGCTTTTGGAAAAGTGCGGCAAGACGGCCGTTATGATGAAAAAGTTTATCCGCGGTTATATTGCCAACCGTATGCAGATGTGTCTCAATCAGGAGCTGTTTTATCTTCTGGACAACGGCTACTGCACGCCGGAGGATATTGACAAAGCCGTTAAGACGAGCTTTATCCCGCGTGCCGTCGTCCTTGGTCTTTGTAAGCGCGCCGATTTCGGCGGGCTGGATATGACAGCCAACAACTTTAAGAATAAAAGCTACACCATGCCGCCGGAAGTCGACATGCCCAAAGCGCTCGAAGAGCGCATCGAGAAGGGCGAGCTGGGCTTCAAGACCGGCAAGGGCTTTTATGATTATGCGGGCATCGACAAGCAAGAGCTTTTATCCAAGCGCGACAAGCAGCTGTTTGAAGTTTTCAAGCTGGCAAAGAAATTCATGGACGACCCTGTCTGATTTGTAAATCACTTAACTGAAAGGATTTTACCGTTATGTCAAAGACCAACAAAATTATAATTCAGGTCTGTCTGGCCGGCGCCGGCACGAAAAAAGACAAGGCCCCGACCGTTCCGTACACACCGCCGGAACTCGCCGAGCAGATCGTTGAATGCGCCAAGGCCGGCGCGTCGATCGCACACATCCACGTCCGCGAGGATAAGGAAGTCGACGGCGTGATGCAGATTGGCTACAAGTCGATGAGCCTGCAGAAGTTTACCGAAGCCGTCGAGATGACGCGTGAGGCATGTAAAAAAGCCGGCGTGGATATCCTGATCAACCTGACCACCTCCGGCGGCGAGTACGAAGATTACAAGCGTCTGCAGCACCTCGGCGCGCTCAAGCCCGAAATGTGCTCGTTTGACCCCAACACGCTCAACTGGGCGAATTCCTACATTTTCGAAAATAGCCCGCGCTTCCTGAACAAGCTCGGCGCGGAAGTTGTCAAGCATGACATCAAGCCGGAATTCGAAGTGTTCGATACAGGCCATATCGACTCGGTTATGTACTATGTTAACAAGCATAACATCCCCAAACCGCCGCACATTCAGTTCATCATGGATGTTGGTGGCTCGATGCCCGGCACGGCCGAAAATCTCGCGTTCCTCGCCGGCAAACTGCCGGAAGGCGCGACATGGTCGGTATCCGGTATCGGCAAGTCGCATATGCCGATGATGCTCGCCGGCCTTGCGCTTGGCTGCGACGGCTTACGCGTCGGTCTTGAAGACAACATTTACTTCTCCCGCGGCGTGATCGCGACGAACGTACAGCTCGTTGAGCGCGCGGTTGAGCTGTCCAAGCTTGCCCAGCGCGAAATCGCCACGGCCGAAGATGCCCGTGAGATCCTCGGCATCACGCGCCACTGCCTGCGCGACGAAGTGACGGGACCTGTAACCATCCAGCCCGAATAAGTCTTAGGAAACAAATGAAACGACGCCCCGGGCACCATCGGCGCCCGGGGCGTCTGTCACCGTATTATGGGGGAAGCGCAACGGCATGTTATCATGGCAGTTAGTCATCATCCTGACCTATTTTGCGATTACGGTCGTCATCGGCGTCCTGTCATCGAAAAAATCAAAAAGTTCTGACGCGTTCCACGGAACGGCGCTTGGCATCGGGGCGATCGTTTGCGCATCGACGGGCCAATGGCTCGGCGGCACGGCGACAGCCGGTATCAGTGAGTACGGCTTCAGCTACGGGCTTTCGGGCGCGTGGTTCACGCTGGCTAATGCCATCGGAGTTATGGTGCTCGCGTTCGGCTTTGCCAAGCTCTACCGCAGCCTGAATTCTGTAACGATCCCGGGCATTATCGAAAAATTCTTCGGCGTTCACGCGCGGACGGCTTCCAGCGTGCTGCTGACGCTTGTAATGATCGTTGTCGGCTTATCCCAGATGATCGCCGCAGGTAAGCTCGGCGAGGCGGTGCTCGGAATTAACTTCAATGTTATGTGCGTCGCCTTTGCTGCGATTTTTATCGCCTACACGCTTGCCGGCGGCATGAACGCCGTCGCATCGACGAATAAGATGCACCTGCTTTTCATGTACGGCGGCATCATCCTCGCCATTGTGCTGACGCTGAGTAAGCTCGGCGGCTGGGACGCGTTCAAAACCGGCGTCGCGGCTGTTGAAGCAGCCGAGCCCGGCTCAAATTATTTCAGCATGTTTTCGATCGGCATGCCCAAAGTCAGCTCGTGGCTGATTGCGTCAATCCTCGGTGCGAGTACGGCGCAGGCCGGCATCCAGCCGATATTGGCGGCGAAGGATGCCTTCTCGGCGCGCAAAGCGACAATCATCATCGGCTTTGTCGTCGCACCGTTCGGGATTTTTACGGCGCTGATGGGGATGATGGCCAAGGTCATGTCGCATAACGGCACGCTTCTGGATTTATCGGGCAATCTCGTGACCGACGGCAAGCTCGCGCTGAACGCTTTGATGATGAACCTTCCTCCGCTTGCGGGCGGTATCGTGCTCGCGTCGATCCTTGCGGCGATTCTCTCGACGGTCTCGCCGCTCATTCTCGCGTCCGGCACAATGATCACGAAGGACATCTATCACCGTGTGCTCCGACAGGACGCGACCGACAAGCAGGTGCTGAAAATGTCGCGCGTCACGACGGCGATTGCCGGCGTGATCTGCTGCTTCGGCGCGATCGCGCTCGTCAATTCGAGTACGGTGCTCGGGATCGTCTACGCGGCCTACTCGCTGCGCGGCGCTATTTTTGTCGTCGTCTTGCTGGGTATCTACTGGAAGCGCGCGTCTGAAACGGGCGCCGTGTGGAGCATGATCCTCACAGGGATCGTAGCCGTCGGCTGGAAGGCCGTACAGCTGATCACCGGCCATTATCCGATCTCCGATTCGTTCACCGAGACGTACGCGGCCGTCCTCGTCGCGCTCGTCGCGACGGTGATTTTCAGCCTTGCGTTTCCCAAAAAGCCGATGGGCACAGTCAGCGCCTGACAATCGACAAAGAAGCCGCCTGTTCAGGCGGCTTCTTTAATTAAAGAAAATAATTCGTTCTGAAAGACGCAATGTACGGCAGGAAACAGCCATCCCTAAACCTGTTTTACATTATTCCAGCCTAAAAAGCCAACTGCGCCCGGTAGTGTGAAAATGAGCGCATGAAGTGTTCTGTGTGTTTGTGAGAATGGCCAAAGCGGTTCAATGTATGCGCCTCTGAACAGCTTAATTCGATGCGTATATAGAAATAATATTGAACGGTTGTAGTCTAAAGCTGAAATGAAATACCACACAAGAAAAGCTGTAGAGATACAGATAAAAGATACACGAAGTGATTTTGGTAAAGTAATGTTTTTCACGGTGGCAACAAAACCAAGTAGCAGCGCTGTCAGGCTCATTGAAAGCAGCGGGATAATAATTGTGGCGTCAAACTTAATAGGCATTGGGTTTAAAAGCCGTTGTTTCTCCAATAGTAGGTGAATAACAGCTAAAGCAATAACTATTATCCCCATGACAATAAGAAAGGCTTTGTAGTTTCGTAGATAAGGCAGACTTGTGTTTGGCTTACTCCCGTAAACTACTTCATTAATGCTTACATTGAAAGCGGCGGCAACCTGCATCAGCATATCAATATCGGGCTGTGTTCTGCCTGTTTCCCAGTTTGAGACAGCCTGCCGCGTTACACAAAGCTTTTCACCCAAAGCGTCTTGTGAAAGTCCGGTGCTTTTCCGAAGTCTTTTGATATTTTTTGCAACATTGTTCAAAATTTACACCTCCATGTCACCCAGTATAATAATAAAACAATTATCTGTCACGCAACGCTTCGTTGCTATCGCATTAATATTGTTGTTTATTTGGATTTTGGCATCCTTGAATAATACTAAGCCTTTGCGCGCCATTGAAAAATCGACAGTGAGTCTATATAATGAAGTGCAAACGACGTGGGAGGTGAACGGCTTGATCAACGAGACGTCGATACGCTGTTTTCTGGCGCTATGCAAAACGCTGAGCTTTACGGAAACGGCGCGGCTGATGTTTATGACGCAGCAGTCGGTCAGCAAATACATCGCCAAGCTTGAGGAAGACATTGGTTTCAAGCTGTTCATCCGGACGCACCACTATGTGATGCTCACAAAGGCCGGCGAGAACTACTACGAGCTGTTTGCGCGATTTGAAGAGGAGTTTTCTGCCGTCACGGAGCAGACGACGCAGTATTACTCCACAATGTTCAACGCGATCCGCATCGGGTTTCTGGAATGGCTGGAAATATCGTCGGAAATATCCGTCGCGCTTAAAAACCTTAAAAAGGACAATCCCGGTCTAAGCTATATCGGCGAACGGCATCCGCAGATTAAGCTCATTGAGCTGTTCATGGAGCGCAAGCTCGACCTGATCATCACCTATGCCGAGTTTGCGCCCAAAGGCTCGGGCATTAAGAAGCTCAAGGTGCTCGAAACGCCGCTTGTACTGCTCGTGTCGCCAGACAGCCCAAAGGTCCGCGGCGGGGCGACGTTTGAAGATTTTAAAAGCGAGCCGTTTATCAAGGCGGCCGCCAGCCACGAAACGAACTCGGAAAGTCGTGCGCGTGCGCGGAGGCAGTGCCGTGAGCTGGGATTTACACCGTCGGAGATCATCATCTCACCGAACATCGAGTCGGCATATATGGCGACCGAATTTGGGCAGGGCGTGCTTGTATCGACAATGCTCAGCCGCATGAGCCTGCACAGCGAGCTCATCAGCTACCCCATCGGCAAGACCGAGGAGCTGCAGTGCTTCTGGCATGAGGATCAGGAGAACCCCACCGTCGAGGCGTTTGCCTCATATCTTGAAAAAACGCATCAGGATTGATGGCGTCTGGAGCTGAAAATATGGCAATCCCCGTCTATTCCGTCGTCGCGTTTTCCGGTACCGGCAAGACGACGCTGTTAGAAAAGCTGATACCGGAACTGAGCAAGCGCGGCTTGCGCGTCGCAGTGATTAAACACGATGCACACGAGTTTGAAATCGACAAGCCCGGTAAGGATTCCTGGCGTATGACGCAGGCCGGCGCCGCCGTCACCGTCGTTGCGTCTGGGACGCAGGCGGCGATCATGGAAAATCGGTTCGTCCCGATCGACGAGCTGATCGCGAAGGTGCAAAACGTTGATGTCATCATCACCGAGGGCTATAAGCACGGTCCCTGGCCGAAGATTGCGCTCAGCCGCGCCGGAAATGGCAAGCCGCTGCCGGTCGACCCGGCCGATTGCTTGGCTGTTTTGACCGACGAGCCGGCCGTCACCGGACCAAACGTGCTCGGACTCAACGATGTTGCGGCACTTACCGATATCCTAATTGCCGATATGGCAAAATAGCATCCAGTCAAATAAACGCGCGGCGCCGAAACGGCGGACGCGTGTTTTTTGTGTTTCTGGACATATTAACCTTTAATATGTGCTGAAAAAATACTGGGTTAGCCAATCATGGCAAATTGCGGTAAACAAAAGGGCGCTGAATAGTCAGAATAATACTGTGGATACTAATGCTGTAAAACAAGGGAGGGCACAGCATGAAAGCAACTGGAATCGTGCGCCGCATCGATGATCTTGGCCGCGTCGTCATCCCCAAGGAGATCCGTCGTACCATGCGCATCCGTGAGGGCGATCCGCTGGAGATCTACACGGAAAAAGACGGCGAAGTGATTTTTAAGAAATACTCGCCCATGGGTGAATGGTCGGAAAGTGCCTCACAGATCTGCGAGACGCTGTATAAAACGTCTGGCTGCCTCGCAGCCGTCGCCGACCGCGACTCATATATTTCTGTATGCGGTATCCCCAAGCGCGAGCTGACCGACAAGCACATCAGCAGCGATCTGGAACAGCTGATGGAAGCGCGCCGTCTTTATCAGCGCAAGGCCGGTGAAAAGGGACTGCCCGTCGTCGACGGCGGCGATAAATACGTCATTGAAACGGCGGCCCCGATCATTTCCGAGGGTGACGTGATGGGCTGCGTCATCTTCTTCTCCGAGGGTGAAAAGCCGCTTGGCGAAGTCGAGTACAAGCTCGCGCAGACCGTCGCGGGGTTTCTCGGCAAGCAAATGGAAAGTTAAATCAGCCAGTGACAAAAATAATCAAAGCGGCGCAGCCGCCGGCAGGAAGGACGCAATCAGCGCCCCATGCCGGACGCCTGCGTCGCTTTGCTGCGCTTTTTCGACGTATTGGTGCTTTTTTCTATCAAAGCTGTGTGGTAAAATATTGATGAAATCTGCGCCGTCAGATTTTACATGCATTTAACATAACGCCGATGATGCAATTTACCCGCCTGTGCTACGATTAACGGAATCTTATAGAGGAGTTAACAATATGATTTATTTTGTTGAGGATGACAACAGCATTCGAGAACTCGTCATTTACACGCTCAACAGCACGGGGCTCGAGGCAGTCGGTTTTGAAAAGCCATCAGATTTTTGGCGTGCGATGGAAAACGCCGAACCGAGTCTTGTTCTCCTTGATATCATGCTGCCGGAGGAAGACGGGCTGGAGATCCTCAGAAAGCTGCGTAGTGCGGCCTCTACAAAAAAGCTGCCGATCATTATGCTCACAGCTAAGGGCAGCGAGTACGACAAGGTCCTCGGGCTCAATTCCGGCGCGGACGATTACATACCCAAGCCGTTTGGCATGATCGAGATGATTGCGCGCATCAAGGCGCTGCTGCGCCGCACCGATGAGGGGGAAGCGCCGGCGGAATACGTGCTGGGCAGTCTCTATGTGTGTCCGTCGAAACATATCGTCAAGGTTTCCGGCCAGAATGTCACGCTCACACTCAAGGAATTTGAGATGCTGTGCCTGCTGCTGGAAAACCACGACATCGTCCTCACGCGTGACCAGATCCTGAACCGCGTTTGGGGCTATTCGTTTGACGGCGAGAGCCGCACGGTAGACGTACATATCCGCACACTGCGACAGAAGCTCGGACAAGCCGGGACGTACATCGAAACGGTACGCGGCATCGGCTATAAAATTGCTTCGGACGCCGGGTAAGGCGCGGCGGCATATGAGTAAACGAATATTCTGGGGGATTTTCCTCGTGGCCATCATGGTTATCCTAGCCTGCCTTGCACTGATAATCGGTATAGACTACCGCGCGTACCTCAACGACTACGAAAGCCGCGTGGAGGAGGAGACGCACTATATTCTCAAAGGCGTTGAGCAAAACGGTTTCGTTTATCTCGACAGCCTCGATCAAGACGTTGAGCTTCGGATCACCTGGATCGACGCGGACGGCACCGTTTTGTTCGATAACGTCGCGGACGCGGCCACGATGGAAAACCACGGCGGCCGGGAAGAGGTTATTCAGGCGCTGGAGACGGGCGTCGGGCATGGCAGCCGCGAATCGGACACGGTGTCGGAAAAGATGATCTATTACGCCGTCCGGGCCGACGACGGAACGGTGCTGCGCACGGCCATGGCGGAGAAAACGCTCCTGTCAAGAATCACCGTGATAATCAAGCCGACCATCATCATCGTGGTTGCGGCGATCGCCGTATCGCTGCTGTTGGCGTTTCGGATATCCAAGGGCATTATTCGGCCGATTAACGCCATCGATTTCGAGCATCCCGAGCGCGGCAAGGTCTATCCGGAGCTGTATCCGCTCATCGAGCGCATAGAGCAGCAAAACGTCATCATCGCGCAGTCGATGGAGGAACTGAAAATAGAACACGAGGCGCGCGAAAAAATGCGCCGTGAGTTTACGGCCAACGTCTCGCATGAGCTGAAAACGCCGCTGACGTCGATTTCCGGCTTCGCCGAGATTTTACAAAACGGCCTCGTTAAAGAAGCGGACATCTCACGAATTTCCGGGTATATCTACACCGAGGCCCAGCGCCTGATCTCGCTAGTGGGCGATATCATCAAGCTTTCCCAGCTTGACGATAACGAGCTGCCCGTCAAAAAGGTGCGCATCGACCTGTATGAAGCGTGCCGGAATGTGATCGATTCTCTCAAACCTGTCGCCGATAAGAAAGGCGTAACGATTGAGCTCAAAGGCGGACCCGCTGAGATTTATGGCGCCGAGCAGATCGTCGACGAGATCATCCACAATCTGTGCGACAACGCCATCAAGTACAACAAAGATAACGGCCGCGTTGTTGTGAGCGTCCAGCGGCAGAAGAACGGGGTCGAGCTGTCCGTGTCCGATACGGGCATTGGCATCCCGGTTACCGAGCAGTCGCGCGTGTTCGAGCGGTTTTACCGCGTCAACCGCAGCCAGTCCAAGCAGATTGGCGGCACGGGGCTCGGGCTGTCGATTGTCAAGCATGGCGCGGCCTACCATAACGCGCGGCTGGACCTGTCGAGCCAGCCGGGCAAGGGGACGACGATCCGTGTCGTCTTCAAAAATGACTAGACGCGCCCAGACAAGACAAAAGTCTGCACAAAAGCCTGTAACACAAAAAGCCCGTCACCATTGGTGACGGGCTTTTTAATCTAAGTTTATTCGTTACCGACGATCAGGCCGTAGCCGCCGTGGTTGCGTTTATAGAGTACCGAAAATTCACCGTCGTTCTCCTGATTTCGGAACACGAAGAATTCGTGACCAAGCAGATTCATCTGCAGCATCGCTTCCTCCGGGGCCATAGGCTTGATGGGAAAGCGTTTCGTGCGCGTGATGGTCAGCTCGTCCTCGGCTTCTTCTGCGGTCATGGTGACGTCCGGCTTGATTTCGCGCTCAAACGCACCGTCACGCAGACGTTTGGAAAGACGCGTCTTATTTTTGCGGATCTGGCGCTCAATCGCCGCGACAGCGGAGTCGATCGAGGCATACATGTCGCTGGTTGTTTCCGTTACGCGGTAGAAAAAACCGTTGTTGTTAATCGTGACCTCGGCTGAAAACCGTCCGCGCTCCGTGCCGAAGGTCACAAATGCTTCCGACTCGAGTTTAAAAAAGCGGTCCAGCTTGCCGATTTTCTTCTCTGCATAATCGTGCACAGCGTTCGTGACCTTGATTTTTTTCTCTGTAAAAGTAAACTTCATTCGAGTCATCTCCTTACTGAGTATGTTCGGACTATTATTAGCGGCTTGTCCGTGATTCCATTATACCACGGCGTACTCGGATTTAACAGACTGGATAAAATGATTTTACGCTCAATGGCATGCCGGTATACTACATAGAAAGCCGGCGTCCAATCACTGCAGCATACGCCTCAACAACGCGCTGTTCAATCTGGTTGATGAGCGCCGTACCGTAAGAAATGCGCGCAGCGCACTCCGTTCGACAGTGAGCAGTAAGGATGAATACGCGGCGTGCCAAAAAATTACAAATTTACAACGAGATATGATATACTTTGATCATGAAGGTTGGGGCATAAGTAAATTCAGGTACACATACTAAATGGCTAAACACGGCAGACGTTGCCGCAGAAAGGATCGGACCATGCGTACTACTCAAAAGACTATTCTGGCAGTTGCTATTATAGCTGTCTTGATGGTTTCTTTATTTCAGTTCCCAAAAACCGGCGCACCGGCCGAGGATGAAGCCATTATCTATGTGCCGGCGAGTGCAAGCACCTTGGAAGACAGCGCGATAGACGTCATAACAGTGCGGGAATTCAGCCTTCTGGATGCCGCTGGTTTACTAAATATTATCATCGATGCAGAAATGCTGATGGACGACACCGTTAAAGCGCAGTTGCATAAAGCTTTTTCTAATGAAGCGCGAATCATCGTTGCCGGAAATATGACCAAGAATGAAGTCCGAGCCTACTTTGGTCAGGCGAGAAAGGCGAATGAAGAGAAAACCGAAGCTGCCGCGCAGGAGCAGCCCGGCGGATCCACGTTGTCTGATAACTTAGTGGGTGCTGCGATGATAGATACGTCCCAATTTAAGTCTACGGGGAAGCTGATATACAAAGAAGAAGACACGACGCATGTCATAGATATTACGGTTGAAGATCACGAGAACCAAAATGAAGTCTTTGACGCGTTCAAATACTGCCTTAAGTATGATTACGCAAGCTTGGAGTCCACAACACGGTGGTAGCTTATACAAGCACACAATCCGGAGTTATTCACAGACTAAGCAGAAGAAGCCCGTAACCGATACGGTTACGGGCTTCTTTTGGTAAACAAATGACGATAATGACGCCGGTCACTGCGTTTGAAGACAAGAAACGGTGTCGGTCAAATCATAAAGTACACCCGGCGTGGCGCGTGGCGTGGCAGCTCATTGTGATGACACACGGCATACCTGCGATATGCGTCGGATACGGCTCGATGAGCACGCGCACGGCCGTCGTCCGGCCGCCGAAACCCTGCGGACCGATACCGAGCCGGTTGATTTTATCGAGGGTCCGCGCCTCCATCTCGGCGTAGTAGGGGTCGGGATTATCCGCGAGCATATCGCGTAGAAGTGCGCGCTTGGATAATATCGCCGCCATCTCGGTCGTGCCGCCGAGCCCAACGCCGACGACGACGGGCGGACACGGGTTCGACCCAGCGCGGCTGACGGTATCGACGATGAAATCCTCGACGGCGCCCTGCGTGTCCGACGGGAGAAACAAGCGCATCGCACTCATGTTCTCGCTGCCGAAGCCCTTAGGGGCGACGGTGATGGCGATCTCGCCGCCCGGGACGAGGCGGGTGTGTAATATCGCCGGCGTATTGTCGTTGGTATTGACGCGCCGGAGCGGGTCGGCGACGACGCTTTTACGTAAAAAGCCGTTTTCATAGCCGCGCCGAACGCCCTCGTTGACGGCGTCGATAAAGCTGCCGCCGGTGACGTGCGCGTCCTGCCCGATGTCGGCAAAGACGATCGCCATGCCTGTGTCCTGACAGATCGGCAGACCTGTTTCATCGGCAAGTTTGAAGTTTTCGACGATATCATGCAGCGCGTCTTTACCGGCCGGAGACGGCTCGGCCTCTTCGGCTCGCTCCAGTAATACGCGTAAATCGCAGGGCAGATGGACAGCGGCGTCGATACACAGCTTTTCAACGGCTTGCGTGATCTCTTCACAGGTAATTTCTCTCATACCGGCCTCCCGTGTGTAATCATAAGGCTATTGTAGCATCCACTGCGCTTGCGTTCAATGCTTTGTTGCCAAGTGAACGGTGTGTGGTATAATAACCGAAATAACAAAATCAATATTTGGAGATGGGGACAGGGATGAGCTGTCTGATATGTGAGCGAATAGAGATGATTAAAAGCAGGACCAATCCATATTTCGTTACGGAACTGGAAACCGGTTATGTTGTTATGGGTGATCATCAGCGATTTCGAGGATATACGTTGTTTTTGTGCAAAGAGCATCTCACAGAATTACACCAGCTCGAGCATCATCGGAAAATCAAGCATTTAGAGGAAATGTCTTTAGTTGCGGAGGCTGTGTATAACGCTTTCCAACCAGATAAACTTAACTACGAATTGTTGGGAAACGGCGAAAACAGCAGCCATATTCATTGGCACATCATACCACGCACACAGGGCGATATGCCGCGAAGAGGCCCTGTGTGGTTTTTGCCTGTCGAAGAGTTATATAATGATATGTATAAGCCGAATAACAAGCAATTGTCTGATATGATTAGCAGGCTTAGAAATGAAATCGTATTGTTATGCACCAAATGACCATGACCTGAACAGAAAGGACACATTGTATGTTTAAAATCGGCTGCCATTTGTCCGTGTCGGACGGATACCTCGCCATGGGCAAGGCTGCGCTATCCGTCGGTGCGAACGTGTTCCAGTTTTTTTCACGCAATCCGCGCGGCGGTGCCGCCAAGGCGATCAACGAAGATGATATTGCCGCTTTTTTGAAGCTGGCCGACGAAAACGGCCTCAATAACTTTCTCATACACGCGCCGTATACGCTCAACGCCTGTTCGGACAAAGCGCACACACGTCAGTTTGCGCGCGAAACGATGGCGGACGATCTGCGCCGTATGGAGTATATCCCGGGCAGCTTTTATAATTTCCACCCCGGCAGCCATGTCGGACAGGGGATGGAAGCCGGCATCGGGATGATCGCCGACATGCTCAACGAGGTGATGTGGGCGGAGCAGACAACGACCGTGCTGCTTGAAACGATGGCCGGCAAGGGCTCGGAGGTCGGCGGTAAGTTCGAGCAGCTGCGCGCGATCATTGACTTGACCGAACATGCCGATAAGCTCGGCGTGTGCCTGGACACCTGCCACATCAACGACGCCGGATACGACGTTGTGAACGATCTTGACGGCGTGCTCGACGAGTTTGACCGCGTGCTCGGCCTCGACCGGCTCAAGGCAATTCACCTCAATGACAGTAAGAACCCGTATAACAGTCACAAGGACCGCCACGAAAAGATTGGTGAAGGCTTTCTGGGGATTGAGGGGATAACGCGTGTTATTAATCACCCCAAGCTGCGCCACCTGCCGTTTTACCTCGAAACACCCAACGAGCTCGACGGCTATGCCAAGGAAATCGCGCTCTTAAAGAGTTTATACAAGGCGTAACACCAAAGCCGCCCGAAAGGGCGGCTTTCACATTTGGAGATTGTCTGATTTTAGGCGTTCGGCACGCTGCTCCCGGTCGTGCCGGACAAGCAGCGACTTAAGGTCGCCCGCTGTTTTGTCCAAACGGAGATAGAGGTGCTTGATCAGCTCAAACGCCAGCGCCGGCTCGTCCCGGATGAAGGCGACGGCGGCGTCTTTTTCGAGCAGCAGCACGACCGCGTCGCTGAGTGTTTTCGTCGTATATAAAGCGTGCTTGTTTTGCATCAGTGCCGGGTCGGCAAAGACGTCGCCTGTGCCGAGCACCGACAGTAGCTCCGGCGGCTCGGGGCCCTGTACATAAACGCCGATGTCGCCTCCAATGACGACAAGCAGAATATTGTCCGTTCCGTCGCCTGTTAAAACGCAGCCGGGCGGATATTTTTTTATCTTTGCGATGCTCTGGATGACGCTGAGGTCGATCAAGAATAACACCTCCGAAACGGACTGGCCACCAAAAAAGCTGCACGCCAAAGGCGCGCAGCTTTCTCATGCATGCGTTCTCTTCGGCGGCCCGGCTGTCATAGCATTATGCGTTAGACCCGTGGCTTTGCGTCTCCGCCTTTCGACGGATTTGCCTTTTACTGAGTGTTGTGCTGTTATTTTAATACAGTATCCGACATATTTCAACAGGAATATCAGCCGGATTAGGGCAAAATCAGTATGCGACGCCCCAGATGACCATTTTGTCGGCGGGCTTGCCGCAGCAAACACAGGTATCACCGATGTGCTCCTGCTCAAAGGGGATGCAGCGCGACGAGACGCCGGCCTCCTCTTTCATTTTCAACTCACATGCTAAATCGCCGCACCACATGGTTTTGACGAATCCGCCGTGCTCGCGCATGACGGCCTTGACGTCGTCGAGCGTTGCGGCCGGACGGGTATTGTCGGTCAGGTTCTTTTTAGCCTTATCGAACAGGCCCTGCTGCACGTCGGCAAGCACCTCGGGGATGCGCGTTTCGAGTTCTGAGAGCGGGATGAACACTTTTTCGCGATTGTCGCGCCGGACGGCGACGCACTGGTCGTTCTCGATGTCCTTCGGGCCAATCTCGATACGCAGCGGTACGCCCTTCATCTCGTGTTCGGCGAACTTCCAGCCGGGGCTTTGATCGCCCAGGTCGCTCTTGACGCGCACGCCGGCTTTTTTCAGCCGTTCGACAAGCGCCTGTGCTTTGTCGGCAACGCCGGGCTTGTGCATCGCGATCGGTATGACGATCGCCTGTACCGGCGCGATGGCCGGCGGCACGACGAGGCCGGAATTATCGCCGTGCGTCATGATGATGCCGCCGATAATACGTGTCGACACGCCCCAGGATGTCTGGTGCGGATACGTGAGCTTGTTGTCCTTGTCGGTGAACTGGATATCGAACGCGCGGGCGAAGCCGTCGCCGAAGTAGTGCGAGGTACCGCTTTGCAGACCCTTTTTGTCATGCATCATACACTCGATGGTGTACGTTGCCACGGCGCCGGCGAACTTTTCCTTGTCCGTCTTCTGCCCTTTAATAACGGGCATTGCCAGCGTGTTCTCGCAGAAGTCGGCGTAGACGTTCAGCATTTGCTGCGTTTCCTGCTCGGCTTCTTCCTGCGTGGCGTGGAGCGTATGCCCCTCCTGCCACAAAAACTCGCGGTGGCGCAGGAACGGGCGCGTCGTTTTTTCCCAGCGCAGCACACTGCACCACTGGTTGTACAGCATCGGCAAGTCGCGCCACGAGCGCAGTACGTGGCTCCAATGATCGCAAAACAGCGTTTCAGACGTCGGGCGGATGCACAGGCGCTCGCTGAGCTCCTCCGAGCCGCCATGCGTGACCCAGGCAACCTCGGGCGCGAAGCCCTCGACGTGATCTTTTTCCTTTTGCAGCAGGCTCTCCGGGATTAATAGCGGCATCGATACGTTTTCGTGCCCAAGCTCCTTGAAGCGCCCGTCGAGTGTTTTCTGGATGTTTTCCCAAATCGCGTAGGCATAAGGTCGCAGGATAAAAAAGCCCTTGACGCCCGAATAATCGATCAGCTCGGCCTTTGTAACGACATCCGTGAACCATTGGGCAAAATCGACGTCCATGTCTGTGATTTGCTCAACTTTTTTGTCCTTTGCCATATGAATACGACTCCCTTTTTTATGAGATAAAAAACGATTAATTCAGTCTATAGAATTCTCTGATTATTGTCAAGCACTCCTGCGCGTGTCGGGCAATACAATAAGACAGGAGCGTCCGACAGGGGAGATGAATCAAATGAGCTCGGTTGCAAAATTTTACTTTAAGCCGTCCGACGGCGAGCAGGTCGAAACGACGGTCACACTCGAAAACGAAAAAGCCGCAGCAATCTGCGGTACGGTGCGCGACAAAGCCGGCGCGCGTGTCGGCGGGGCGCTGGTGACGCTGTTTCGGTCAGAGCAGGATAAAAAGCTCATCGACCGGCAGTTTACCGACGACGAGGGACAATTTTCCTTCGGTCCGCTGGAGGGCAGTGTGCTGTATCTGATTAAGGTCTATAAAAACAGCATCAAGCTGCGCGAGCTGGAGATTGTCGCGGAATAAACCATCCGGCAACAGAAATCGCCGCCTCGATTGTTATTGAGTATGCCTGAGGCCGCCGACGGCTGCTTGTCTGTCGCACGGCGGCGATTGACTTTCACCTGTCGTTTGACTACAATGGACATGCTGTAAAATCGACGGGACGGGAGGTGGCCGCGTGCGGATCGGAACTGTCGAGATCGGCTCAAAGCTTGCGCTAGCGCCGATGGCGGGCGTGTGCGACCTTGCATTTCGCGCTATTTGCCGCCGCCATGGCGCGGGACTGACGTATACCGAGATGGTCAGCGCCAAGGCGCTTGTTTATCAGGATAAAAAAACACGCACCCTCTTACGCCTCGCGCCAGACGAGCATCCCGCGGCGGCGCAAATCTTCGGCAGTGACCCGTCCTGCATGGCAGACGGTGCACGGCTGGCTGAGGAGATATCGGGCGCGGATATTATTGACATCAATATGGGTTGCCCCGTCGGCAAGATCGTAAAATCCGGCGATGGCAGCGCGCTCATGCGCGACCCGGACAAGGCCATGAAGATCATCGAGGCGGTGCGTAAAAGCGTCAGCTGCCCCGTGACGGTTAAAATCCGCAAGGGCTGGGACAAGGGCAACGCCAACGCCGTCGAGTTTGCGAAAATGGCCGAAGCGGCCGGTGCGTCGGCTATCGCCGTGCACGGGCGCACGCGCGCGCAGATGTATGCCGGCGTCGCCGACTGGGACATCATCCGCGACGTGAAAAAGAGCGTTTCCATCCCCGTATTAGCCAACGGTGACATTTTCAAACCCGAGGACGCCGTGCGCATCCTCAAATATACCGGTGCCGACATGGCGATGATCGGCCGTGGGGCGTTCGGCCATCCGTGGCTTTTCAGGCAGGCAGAAGCGGCGCTTAGCGGCACGAAAATTCCGGCAATGCCGCCGATCCGTGAGCGGGTCGATACGGCTGTCGCCCAGTTTGAGCTAGCCAGGGAATATAAAGGCGAAAAAATTGCCTGCCTAGAGGCGCGCAAACACTTTTCGTGGTATCTTAAAGGCGTGCGTAACGCCGGCTATTTCAGAAACAACATCGCTAAAATCGAAACGATGGCGGACATTTACAAGCTGGCCGCCGCCATCAAGCAGGAATTGAGGTGACGCCATGACGGCTTCGGAAGAACGCGCGGTCATCGATAAGGTGCTCGACGGCGATACGAATGCCTTTGAGGCGCTCGTGCTTGCGCACCAGAAAAACGTCTACAATCTCGCGTTAAAGATGACCGCCAGCGAGCACGATGCATTTGACGCGTCGCAGGACGCGTTTATCAAGGCATTTACAAACTTGAAAAGTTTTCGCGGTGACAGCCGCTTTTCCGTCTGGCTGTACCGGCTGACGTATAACATCTGCATTGACATGATGCGCCGCCGCAAGCGAGCGCCGGTTGTGCCGCTTACTACATACAACGCAGACAGCGGCGAACAGCCGCTTGACGTGCCCGACGAGCGTTTTGAGCCGGAAAAACTGATTGAGCAGCGCGAGATGCGCGCGGCAATCGTCCGGGGGATCGACGCACTGCCGGACAAGCACCGGGAAATCCTTGTTATGCGCGAGGTCACCGGTATGAGCTACGAGGAAATCGCCGGTGCGCTTGGCATCAGTTCCGGCACGGTCAAATCGCGTTTATCGCGCGCACGGCAAAATCTCGTTACAATCCTTGAACGCGGCGGAACATTTCCAGACGGCACGCGTCATAAAGCCGAAAAGGAGGTGGATCGGCATGACTAAACACGATAAATTTGAAGAGCAGCTCAGTGCGTACATCGACGGCGCACTCAACGCGCAGGAGAAATCCGAGCTGGAAGCGCATCTGAAAGACTGCGCGACGTGCCGGTCTGCGTTAGAACTGTATAAAATGATCGGCGAGACCGAGCGCGCTTCGCTCGTTGAGCCGCCGGCAGACTTTGCCGCCGGGGTGATGGCAAAGCTCGGCAGCCTTGAAATTAAAGAAATTACCGAGGCTTCAAAGCCGAAGCGTAAGCCCGTTTGGCCGATGGTCGCCAGCTTTGCGGCCGCCGCGGCGTGCCTGGCGCTCGTGCTGCTGATTCAGCCGCAGTTGTTCGGCCTTGGCGGCGCGGGGACAGCCCCCAACGCGGCGCTGACGCTCTCGTCGGCGGAACAAGACGACGGTAGCGTGCTGGTTGATTCAGACCCGAAATATTACGAGGAAATGGCCGGCTCGCCATCGGATATGGCTGCTAATTCAAGCGTTGACATGATACCGGAGCCGTCGCTGGATTCCCCGTCGGCATCGACAGCTGCACGGTATATCCCAGACGCGGCGCTGCTTGAAAGCTATGCCATGCTGGTATACATCGACGGCGATTTGCCGCCGAAACTCGAGCAGGGGACGATGACGGAAACGGACGACGGTACGCGGCTTATTGAAATCACGAACGAACAGGCCGACGCGCTCATCGCCGAGGGCTACAAAGCACTGGACGGCAACGCGCAGGCGCCCCTATCCGTTGTGGCAAATAGACCCTAAAAGTAAAAGGTTATTTGGATTCAGACATAAACAAAGAGGATGCGCCTTAGCGCATCCTCTTTGTTATATTTTAAGTTAATCTTCATCAAGCTTCAGGTACTGCCCCTTGATGGCTGCAAAGCTCTCCGGACTAAGTACGTGCTCAAGTTTGCACGCGTCCTCCAGCGCAACGGCACGATCTACACCGATCGATTCAAGCCAGTCAGACAGGAGCACGTGCCGTTCGTAAACCGACTCGGCAATCGCCGTGCCGCGATCGGTGAGCAGGATGTGCCCGTCGTCATCGACCGTGATGAGACCCTTTTCGCGCAGTTTTTTCATGGCGACGCTGACGCTCGGTTTAGTAAAATCCATTTCGCTGGCGATATCGACGGCGCGTACGCCGCCGCTTTTTTTGCTCAGGATTAAAATCGTTTCCAGGTAGTTTTCGGCTGATTCGCGTATCGTCACAGCTTGTGCCTCCTTGGCGGTACGTCCGGTCGTCATAACCGGCCGCGGGCCGGGTGATTTTTCATCCCGATGATATCACAGTACCGTACAAAACACAACCGGCGTGGACCGGACACAGGGATACATCCGCACGCCGTATGAATAAAGCGTTGCCCTGACGGGGCAAATAGCTTATAATCAGTCTGTGTGGCGTAGCTGGACATATAGTGTACCGTAAAGCCGTGTCATTTCGCATATCTATCAAAGGAGACAGGTATGATCCGAATTATTACCGACAGCACCAGCGACATCACGCAGGACGAGGGCGCCGACCTCGGCATCACGATCGTCCCGCTGACAGTGCACTTCGGCAGCGAAGCGTATATTGACGGTGTCGACCTGACGCATCAGGACTTTTTTGAAAAGCTGGAGCGCACCGAAAAGCTGCCGACGACGTCTCAGGTGCCACCGGGTGAATTTAAACCGCTGTTCCAGACGTTTGTTGACGACGGCGACGACGTGATCGGTATTTTTATTTCGTCGGATCTGTCCGGTACATACCATTCCGCCGAGGTGGCGCGCGACATCGTTGCCAGTGAGCGGGTGCACATCATCGACTCGCGTACCGCGACGTTCGCGCTTGCGCTCTTGGTGCGCGAAGCCATCCGTATGCGCGACGCAGGCAAACCGGCCGCGGAAATCGCCGACGCCATCCGCGAGCTTGTCGGGCGGATCCGTCTGTTCGCGGTGATCGATACGCTCAAATACTTGCGCATGGGCGGGCGCGTGTCGAATACGACAGCGTTTGTCGGGGGTCTGTTAGGCATCACGCCGATCATCGCCGTTAAGAACGGGCTGGTTGAGCCTGTAGGCAAAGCGCGCGGGATGAAACCGGGCTTCGGATTCGTCGCCGGTGAGCTGGAGGCCGACCCGTTTGACCCGGATTATCTATTCGCTTTCGGCCACTCGAACGCGCCCGACGCACTCGGCGAGATCGTCCGTCTATTTACAGGACGCTTTGACATCACCGATTATTTTACATCCGATATCGGCATCACGGTCGGCACGCACGTCGGCCCCGGCGCCGCTGGCATCGCCTATATCGCACGCACGTAACGAAAGGAACATTATGAAGCTTGGAATTGTGGGGCTGCCCAACGTCGGCAAGTCCACCTTATTTAACGCCATCACCAACGCCGGCGCCGACAGCGCCAATTACCCGTTTTGCACCATCGACCCGAACGTCGGCGTCGTCACCGTGCCGGACGAGCGGCTTGTATACCTGCGCGACATGTATTCACCAAAGAAATTTACGCCTGCCGTTATCGAGTTCGTCGACATCGCCGGGCTTGTGCGCGGCGCGTCAAAAGGCGAGGGGCTGGGCAATAAGTTTTTATCGAACATCCGTATGACCGACGCGATCATTCACGTCGTACGCTGCTTTGACGACGCGGACGTCGTCCATGTCGAGGGCGGGGCCGACCCGCTGCGCGATATCGAGATCATCAACCTTGAACTGATTATGGCCGATATGGAGATGGCGGAGCGCCGGATCGACAAGGCTAAAAAAGCTGCCAAGGGTGACAAGAGATATTTGCACGAAGCCGAGGTGTTTGAAGCGCTGCTCGCGCATCTCAACGACGGCAAGCCCGCGCGCGCCTTTGACGCATCGCCGGAGGAGCTGGCGCTCATCGGTACGAGCGAGCTGCTCAGCCTCAAGCCGGTCATCTACGCGGCCAATATGGACGAGGACAGCTTTGCCGCGGGCTTCGACTCCAACGACTACTACAAGCAGGTTGAGCAGTTTGCCGCTGGCGAAGGGTCTCAGGTGCTGCCGATCTGCGCAAAAACCGAGCAGGAAATCGCGCAGCTTGACGAAGAGGACAAACAATTGTTTCTCGAAGAGCTCGGGCTTAAGGAGTCCGGCCTTGACCGGATGATTAAATGCTCGTACAGTCTGCTCGGGCTGATTTCATACCTCACAGCCGGTGCCGACGAGGTGCGCGCCTGGACGATCACCGAGGGCACGAAAGCGCCGCAGGCGGCCGGTAAAATCCATACCGACTTTGAGCGCGGCTTCATCCGGGCCGAGGTCGTCAGCTTTGAGGATCTGAAGGAATGCGGATCAATGGCTGCGGCCCGTGAGCGCGGGCTTATCCGCTCTGAGGGCAAAGAATACGTCATGCGCGACGGCGACGTCGTCACGTATCGATTCAACGTATGATGCCGGAAATGCCATCCCCCAAACGTACACGCATCGATATCATCGACGCCCTGCGTGGTTTGTCCGTACTTTTGATGGTCATCCACCATCTGCTGTTTGATGTCGTCGAGTTTCTCGGCGCGCCGTCTTGGCTGTTTACGAATCCCGTTTTTAATATCCTGCACTACTTTTTCGCGGGGCTGTTCATCTTTTTGTCGGGGTTATCATCGCAGCTGTCGCGCAGCAACATCAAACGCGGCGTCAAAGTGCTTATTGTCGCGCTTGTTCTGACGCTTGTGACGAGCCTGCCGATCATCGATATGCCGATTCGCTTCGGTATTTTGCATCTGCTCGGCTTTTGCATGGTTTTCTATGGCCTGACGCGCAAAGCGTGGGATGCCGTCCCGCGGCCCATTGCGCCGATCCTTTACGTCGTGCTGCTGGTCGGTACAGCGCTCGCGGTGAAGCTGATTAATATCGACGCGTCGTTTCTGTGGATGCTCGGCTGGGCGCAGCCGGACTTTTACAGCGCCGACTATTTCCCGATCTTACCGTGGGTTTTCGTTTTCCTGCTTGGTACATGGGCCGGGTTCTATGTCGTCGAGCGCCGCCTGCCGGACTGGTTTTACACCACGCGTGTTAAAATCCTGCCGGCGGTCGGTAAAAAGGCGCTGCTTATTTATATACTGCATCAGCCGGTATTGTATGGTATCGTTATGGGTATCGTTTATCTGACAACGGTCTAATAAAGGAGTAAATCAATGGCACACACAGCCGGCAGGGCGCTCAGCGACCTGTCGCCCGGCCAGAGCGGGATCATCCTGTCGGTCGGCAGTCATTCGGGCGCCGTGAAACGCCGCCTTATCGATATGGGACTCACGCCGGGCATTAAGGTCACGGTGCGTCGCGTTGCGCCGTTCGGCGACCCGATTGAGGTAACGCTGCGCGGCTACGAGCTGTCGCTGCGCAACGCCGACGCGCGTCACATCCTGATCGGCGACGTGCCGCCGATGCGGCACCGGCACGGCGCGCATGTGACGACCTACGGCACGCGGCCGCTCGACCCGGAAACGATTCGGCGGATGCGTCAGGCTCACGAACATGAGCTGGATGACCATGCCACGCCGTACGACCGCTTTATCCACGATCAGCGGACAATGAGCATCGCGCTCGTCGGCAACCCCAACTCCGGCAAGACGACGCTTTTTAACGCGCTGACCGGCTCAAACCAGTACGTCGGCAACTGGCCGGGCGTCACCGTCGAGAAAAAAGAGGGCGTCGCGCGGCTCGGTAAACGTAACATCAACATTGTCGACCTGCCGGGCATCTATTCACTCTCGCCGTACTCCATGGAGGAGATCGTCGCACGCGACTATATCATCGGCTCGTCCGGCGAATCAAAGCCGGACGCGATCATCAACATTGTTGACGCGACGAACATTGAACGCAACATGTACCTGACCGTCCAGCTCCTGGAGCTTGAGCGCCCGATGGTCATGGCGCTCAACTTTATGGACGAGGCCCGGCGAAAAGGCGATGAAATCGACGCCGCGCGGCTGAGCCAGGAGATCGGTATCCCCGTCGTACCCATCACGGCGAAAACGGGCGAAAACCTGGAGGAGCTCCTGCACATGGCGCACCGGCAGATGCATATCGGCTACACCATCGAGCCGGACGATTTATACGACGACTTTACACATGAAATTCATCACCGCGTCGGGCGGCTGATTCATGATAAAGCTTATGCCGCCGGTATCCCGGCGCACTGGGCGTCGATTAAGCTCATCGAGGGCGACGAAATCGTCGCCGAGGCGCTCGGGCTGGATGACGAGACGAAAGCCAAGCTGGGCGAGATCGTCGGCGAATACGCGGCATCGAACAGGCTGGGTGACCGCGAGACGATGATCGCCGACAGCCGCTACCAGTACATCGGCAGTATTGTGGACGCCGCCGTCAAGCGCGGCTTGCCGCACGGCTCGGTATCGGCGACGGAGAAAATCGACAAAGTCGTCACGCACCGCATCTTCGCGATGCCGCTGTTTTTACTGATGATGCTCGTCATGTTCGCCGTCACATTCGGGCCGGCTGGCGCGTTCTTATCCGACGGCATGGCCTTCGTCATCGACGCGCTGTCCGGCTGGCTGAGTACAGCGCTCACGTCGGCCGCCGCCGCGCCGTGGCTCGTTAGCCTCATCACAGACGGCATCATATCGGGCGTCGGCGGTGTGGTAACGTTTTTACCGCAAATTGCGCTCTTGTTCTTTTTCCTGTCGCTCCTGGAGGACTCGGGCTACATGGCGCGCGCCGCGTTCATCATGGACCGGCTGCTGCGGCATTTCGGATTATCGGGCAAAGCGTTTATCCCGATGCTGATGGGCTTTGGGTGCACCGTGCCAGCCGTTATGGGCGCGCGGACGATGGAAAACGAAAAAGACCGCCGTATGACGATCATGCTCGTGCCATTCATGAGCTGCTCGGCCAAGCTGCCTGTTTACGGTCTGATCGCGTCGGCATTTTTCGGCGCGTGGGCCGGACTTGCTGTCTTCTCGCTGTACCTGCTGGGGATGATCATGGCCGTTGTGTCGGGGCTGATCCTGAAAAAGACGCTGTTTGCTGGTGTGCCGGCGCCGTTTGTGATGGAGCTGCCGCCGTACCGCATGCCGTCGCTGGGTAACACGCTCACGCACGTCTGGGACCGCGTCAAGGGCTTTCTTGTGCGTGCCGGCACGCTTATCTTCCTTATGAGCATCATCATCTGGTTTTTGCAGAACTTCAATACGAGCTTCCAGATGGTCGATAACAGCGCCGACGGGATGCTCGCCGCGCTCGGCGGCGCCATCGCGCCGATATTTAAGCCGCTCGGCTTCGGGATGTGGCAAGCCGCCGTCGCACTGCTGACGGGGCTGATCGCCAAGGAAGCCGTCGTCGCGTCGCTGTCGATGTTTTACGGTTTCTCACTGACGGCCGGCGCCGGTGTCGTCGCCGCGGCAATGACGGGATTTACGCCGCTATCGGCGTTCGCGTATCTCGTATTCATATTATTATATGTACCGTGTGTCGCAGCCGTCGCGACGATCTACCGCGAAATGAACAGTCTCAAATGGACGGTGGTGTCCGTCGGCTGGCAGCTGGCGGCGGCGTATATTGCCGCGCTCGTCGTGTTCCAGCTCGGTCGGTTGATCGGGCTGTAAACAACATCGAAAAAGAGCGCCGGCGTGTGAAGCAGGCGCTCTTTTATGCACGATTTGGTAACGTCTGCGTATAATCGGAAAACTTCGGATAAAAATATTTCTCGCGGACGCATATTTCCTATTGACAGCAAGGGTCATGTTTGATATTCTAACAAAGCGCCTGTAGGGCAGGAGTCCTCATGCGCACTGCGATGATTCGGGAGATTGCAGGCTTTGCCTGGTCACTTCCGAGGAGTATGTCCGGTATCGGCCGGGCGCGGAAACGCGCTTTTGAGGGCCGGTACGCAATCGGGCGGCTGAGAAAGTGCTGTTTAGGCGTATATCGCCATGATCAGGAACAAACCGGCCGGAATTATGTGCCGGTTTGATTTATGAGCAGGAATGATACGCACGGTTATGTGTACAGAATTTTCTCTCCGTACGGATTTTGTGCGGTGAATCGACAAAAGCCGCGCAGACGGCAGCGAAAAGCGCTGTCGCACATGCAAAAAACGTACATGAATGGAGGAACCACCAACATGGCAGCAAAGAAAATGATCCGCATCAGACTTAAAGCGTACGACCATCAGCTCATTGATCAGGCAGCAGGCCAGATCGTCGAGACGGCCAAGCGCACAGACGCGAAGGTCTCCGGACCGATTCCGCTTCCCACAAAGAAAGAAATCATCACGATCCTGCGCGCCGTCCATAAGTATAAGGACAGCCGTGAGCAGTTTGAACGCTTGACGCACAAGCGCCTGATCGACATCATCAGCCCGACACAGAAAACCGTCGAGTCGCTGATGGCGCTCGAGCTTCCCGCCGGCGTCGAGATCGAAATCAAGCTCTAATAGAGGCGCACAAACAACTCAATAGCAAGCATATACCATATAATTAGCGATCACCCATCGTCCGCCTTTTTGCGCGGACGGGGTCACGTTGGGGCGCTGCGACCGCGCGGCGCGTCAACCAATAACCTTTAATGAGGAGGAACATACATGGATAAGGCGATCATCGGTAAAAAGGTCGGCATGACGCAGATCTTCGATGAAAAGGGCAAAGTGATCCCGGTCACTGTCATTGAAGCCGGGCCCTGCGTCGTCGTGCAGAAAAAAAGCGCCGACAAAGACGGCTACGACGCTGTGCAGCTTGGCTTCATGGACGTCGGAGAGAAAAAGCTCTCCAAACCGGAAGCCGGCCACCTGAAAAAGGCGGGCGCGGCGATGAAGAAGTATCTCAAAGAGTTTCGGCTTTCCAAGTCCGGCGAAATGAACGTCGGCGACGAGCTTAAGGCCGACGTGTTCGCAGCCGGCGACAAAATCGACATTACCGGCATTTCAAAGGGTAAGGGCTTCGCCGGCGTTATCAAACGCCACGGCGCGCACCGCACCCCGATGTCACACGGCGGCGGCCCCGTCCACCGTCACGCGGGCTCGATGGGCTCCGGTACGGACCCGTCGCGCATCTTCAAAGGTAAAATCGGTGCCGGACACATGGGCAGCGAGCAGGTAACCGTTCAAAACCTCGACGTCGTCAAGGTTGATCCCGAGCTGAACATGATCGCCGTGCGCGGCGCTGTGCCAGGCCCGAAGGGCGGTATCGTTTATCTGAGCAACACCGTTAAAAAGCACGTTATTAAGACCGGCGTCAAGACGGTCAGCACCAACCCGCAGAAGAAATCTGCGAGAAGCTAAGGAGAGGAGAGTAAAACATGCCTACAGTTAAAGTCTATGACATGGCTGGCGAGGTGACCGGCGAGGTCGAGCTCTCCGAAGCCGTGTTTGGTATCGCACCGAACAAAAACGCGCTGCATGAATCTGTTAAAAATCATCTGGCCAATAAACGTCAGGGCACCCAGTCCGCGCTCACGCGTGCCGAGGTTTCCGGCGGCGGCGCCAAGCCGTATCGCCAGAAGGGTACCGGCCGCGCCCGTCAGGGCTCGACGCGCGCCCCGCATTTTACGCACGGCGGCGTCGCGTTTGCGCCGAAGCCGCGCTCGTACACGTATTCGCTCAACAAGAAACTTAAGCGCCTCGCGCTGAAGTCTGCGCTGTCGCAGAAAGCCATCGATAATGCCGTCATCGTTGTGGACGGCCTCGAGATGGACGCCATCAAGACGAAAGACTTCGTCAAGTTCCTCGCCGCCGTCGGCGCGACGGGCAAGGCGCTCGTCGTCACGCCCGAAGTACGCGAGGCGGTCATCAAAAGCGCGCGCAACATCCCCGGCGTCAAGACAACGATTGCCACCGTATTAAGCGCCTACGATGTGCTCAACGCCAAAATGTTTGTCGTTGACAAGGCAGCGCTCGACAAGATCGAGGAGGTATACGCCTAATGAAGTCCGCTTACGATATTGTCATCCGCCCGATCATCACCGAACAGTCGATGGAGCAGGGCGACATCAACAAATATGCCTTTGAGGTTGCGCGAGACGCCAACAAGATTGAGATCAAAAAAGCGATCGAAGAGATTTTCGGCGTGAAGGTCATGAAGGTCACGACGCTCAACGTTCAGGGCAAGATCAAGCGCACCGGCCGCTATCCGGCTGGTTCGCAGCGCTCCTGGAAGAAGGCTGTTATCCGCCTGACCCCGGAATCTAAAACGATCGAGTTCTTCGAAGGAATGGTTTAAGGGAGGAAAACTGAATGTCCGTTAAGTATTACAGACCCACCACTCCGTCGAGAAGGCACATGACCGTTTCCGGCTTCGACGGAATTGATAAAAAGGCCAAGCCCGAGCGCAAGCTCGTCGAGCCGCTCAAGAAGCATTCCGGCCGCAACAGCTATGGCCGCATCACCGTGCGCCACAAGGGCGGCGGCAACCGCAGAAAGTACCGCTTGATCGACTTCAAACGCGACAAGCACGAGGTTGAAGGTACCGTTCTGCGCTTGGAGTACGATCCGAACCGCTCGGCGAACATCGCGCTTGTGCAGTATCCCGACGGTGAGCGCCGCTACATCGTCGCACCGGTCGGACTGGGCGCTGGAGACGTCGTCTCCTCGTCGGAAAAAGCCGACATCAAGCCCGGCAACACACTGCCGATTTCCGCGATCCCTGTCGGTACTGTTATCCACAACATCGAGCTGTACCCCGGCAAGGGCGCACAGCTTGTCCGCTCGGCCGGCGCACAGGCTCAGCTGATGGCTAAAGAAGGCAATCTCGCGCAGGTGCGTCTGCCCTCGGGCGAGTATCGCATGATCCGCATCAGCTGCAAAGCCACGATCGGTCAGGTCGGTAACGCCGACCACTCGAACATCTCCATCGGCAAGGCCGGACGCAAACGTCACATGGGCATCCGCCCGACGGTGCGCGGTTCGGTCATGAACCCCAACGACCATCCGCACGGCGGTGGTGAGGGCAAAAGCCCGATCGGCCGTCCCGGCCCAGTCACCCCGTGGGGCAAACCGACACTCGGCTATAAGACACGCAAGACGAAGAACCAGACTGATCAGTTCATTGTCAAGCGCCGCAACGCGAAATAAGGTAAGGAGGTCCAACTGATATGAGCAGAAGTGTTAAAAAAGGCCCCTTTGCCGCGCCAGAGCTGCTGAAGAGGGTCGATGAAATGAACAAATCCGGCAACAAGAAGGTGCTTAAGACCTGGTCGCGCGCGACCACGATCTTCCCGTCTTTTGTCGGTCACACAATCGCCGTGCATGACGGCCGCCGCCACGTCCCCGTCTACGTTACCGAGGATATGGTCGGCCACAAGCTGGGCGAATTCGCGCCGACGCGGACCTATCGTGGCCACGCCGGCAGCAAGACAACAAGGTAAGGAGGCAGACAATCTATGGATGCAAAGGCACATCTGAAATATGCCCGCATATCACCCAGAAAGGTTAAGATCGTCTGCGACCTTATCCGGGGTAAAGATACGAAGACAGCGCAGGCCATCCTGATGCAAACGCCCAAGGCGGCGTCCGAGCTGATGCTCAAGCTGCTTAAAAGCGCCGTTTCCAACGCCGAAAACAATCACAACCTTGATCCCGACAATCTCTTTGTTGCAGAGACGTTTGCCAACCCCGGCCCCATCATCAAGCGCATGATGCCCCGGGCCCAGGGCAGAGCGTACCGCATCAACAAGAGAACGTCGCACATCACGATCGTTGTGAAGGAAAAGGAATAGGGGGCAGCTTATGGGACAGAAAGTAAATCCACATGGATTCCGCGTCGGCGTCATCAAAGACTGGGATTCGCGCTGGTTCGCCAGAAGCGATAAAGTCGGCGATCTGATCGTCGAAGATTATAACATCCGCAAGTATCTCAAAAAGACCCTGTTCAACGCTGGCATTCCGAAGATCGAGATCGAGCGCGATAACGCGAAGATCCGCATCCTCATTCATTGCGCGCGTCCCGGTGTTGTCATCGGCAAGGGCGGCGAAGCGATTGAAAAGCTGCGCGTTGAGATGGAAAAACGCCTCGGCAAGCCCGTGGCACTGTCGATTGTCGAAGTCAGAAATGCCGACACGAATGCACAGCTTGTTGCTGAGAGCATTGCTGACAAGCTCGAAAAGCGCATCGGCTTCCGCCGCGCAATGAAAAATGCGATGGGCCGCGCGATGCGTATGGGCGTACGCGGTATCAAGGTTATGGTAGCCGGACGCCTCAACGGCGCCGAGATCGCCAGAAGCGAAATGTACCACGAAGGCACCATCCCGCTGCAGACACTGCGTGCGGATATCGAATACGGCTTCGCCGAAGCCGCCACGACCTATGGCCGCATCGGCGTCAAGGTCTGGATCTACAACGGCGAGATTCTCAATCAGACGCTGCGGACCACGCCGCGTACGATGGATACAACCAAGCAGCCCAAAGATCGGCGCGATCGCGGTGATCGGCGCGGCGGGCGCGGCGGCTACAACCGCGGCGGCCAAGGCGGCTACAACCGCGGCGGACAGACCGGCGGCTCGACGGGCGGCTATAACCGCGGCGGGCAGACCGGCGGCTCGACGGGCGGTTACAACCGCGGCGGGCAGACCGGCGGCTCGACGGGCGGCTATAATCGCGGCGGACAGACCGGCGGCTCGACGGGCGGTTACAACCGCGGCGGGCAGACCGGCGGCCAGGGCGGTTATAATCGTGGCGGACAGACCGGCGGCTACAACAACAACCGTACCGGTCAGACCGGCACTCCGGCCAATCGTCCGGCTTCGGGAGGCACTTCCGCTCCGGCCAATCGTCCGGCTACGGGGGGTACTTCTGCTCCGGCCAATCGTCCGGCTACAGGAGGCACGCCTGCTCCGGCTCCGAAAGAAGGAGGCAATAGCTGATGCTTTTACCGAAAAGAGTCAAATACCGTAAGGTTATGCGCGGCCGCATGAAGGGCAAAGCCACGCGCGGCAACACTGTAACCTACGGCGAATTCGGCATGCAGGCCATGGAGCCGGCATGGATCACATCCAATCAGATTGAAGCGGCCCGTATCGCCATGACACGCTATACCAAGCGCGGCGGTAAGGTCTGGATCAAGATATTTCCCGATAAGCCGGTAACATCCAAGCCGGCAGAGACGCGCATGGGCTCCGGTAAAGGCTCACCCGAATACTGGGTTGCCGTCGTCAAGCCCGGCCGTGTTCTGTTTGAAATCGCCGGCGTGACCGAGGAAGCCGCCCGCGAGGCGATTCGTCTGGCCAGCCACAAGCTGCCGCTTAAGACGAAATTCGTCATCCGCGAAACCGAGACAGGTGGTGAATAAGATGAAGGCAAGTGAAGTTCGCAAACTCTCCGACGTCGAACTGGAAGAAAAGCTGTCCGATCTCAAAAAGGATCTGTTTTTCCTGAGGATGCAGCACGCCACGAATCAGCTTGACAACCCCATCAAGATCAGCCAGGTCAAGAAAGATATTGCCCGAGTCAAGACAGTTATTCGCCTGAAACAGCTCGGACAGTGAGGAGGTCAGACAGATGAGTGACATTAGAACATCGTCCAGAAAGACGAGAGTCGGCAAAGTTGTGTCCGACAAAATGGATAAAACGATCGTCGTGGCCGTTGAAGACCGCGTTCAGCATCCGCTGTATAAAAAGATCATACGTAGAACATACAAAATCAAAGCGCACGACGAGAAGAACGACTGCGGCATCGGCGACCGCGTTCGCGTAATGGAAACGCGTCCGCTGTCCCGCGATAAGCGCTGGCGGCTCGTCGAGATTTTAGAGAAGGCAAAGTAAGGAGGCGCCAGAATGATTCAGCAAGAAACACTTCTGAAGGTTGCCGACAATAGCGGCGCCAAGGAAATTAAATGCATCCGCGTGCTCGGCGGCTCCAAACGCAGATACGGCAACATTGGCGATGTCATCGTCGCGTCTGTACGCAAAGCGGCGCCGGGCGCTGCAGTGAAAAAGGGCGAGGTCGTCCGCGCCGTCATCGTGCGATCGGCCAAGGGCGTTCACCGTACCGACGGTACCTACGTCCGCTTTGACGAAAACGCTGCCGTGCTTATTAAAGAAGATAAGAACCCGCGGGGCACCCGTATCTTCGGGCCCGTGGCCAGAGAGCTGCGCGACAAGGAGTATATGAAGATCCTGTCACTTGCTCCCGAAGTGATATAGGGAGGCACGAGCTATGGATATCAAAAGAAACGATACGGTTGTCGTCCTGTCCGGCAAAGACAAGGGTAAACAGGGCAAGGTGCTGCAAGCCGACCCGAAGGGCAGCAAGGTAATCGTCGAGGGCGTCAACACGGCCAAGCGGCACACCAAGCCGCGCAAGCAGGGTGATCCCGGCGGCATTATCAAAAAGGATACACCGATCTATGCGAGCAAGGTTATGCGCGTGTGCCCGAAGTGCAATAAACCCACGCGGGCTGCCCATACGTTCAAAAAAGACGGTACGAAAGTGCGCCAGTGCAAAAAGTGCGGCGCGGAAATTTAAGAAAGGAGTGACTGACACATGACACGCATGAAACAAAAATATCAAGACGAAGTCGCTCCGGCTATGATGAAGAAATTCAGCTATAAAAGCGTGATGCAGATTCCGAAGGTCGACAAAATCGTTGTCAACGTCGGCGCCGGCGACGCGCGCGACAACGCCAAGGCAATCGATGCCGTCGTTAAGGACATCTCCACCATCACCGGCCAGAAGGCCGTCGTGACGAAAGCGCGCAAATCTGTCGCCAACTTTAAGCTGCGCGAAGGTATGCCCGTCGGCGTCAAGGTGACGCTGCGTTCGGACATGATGTGGGAGTTTCTCGACAGACTGTTTAACGTTGCGCTGCCGCGCGTACGCGACTTCCGCGGCATCTCCGCCAACTCTTTCGACGGCCGCGGCAACTATGCGCTCGGCATCAAGGAGCAGCTGATTTTCCCGGAGATCGACTACGATAAGATCGAAAAGATCAGAGGCATGGACATCGCCATCTGCACGACGGCGAACAGCGACGAAGAAGCCAAGGAACTGCTTGAGCTGCTCGGCGCGCCGTTCATACAGGCGTAAGGAGGCTAACATGGCAAAAAAAGCAATGATTTTAAAGCAGCAGCGCGAGCCCAAGTTCTCCAGCCGCCGCTATAACCGCTGCAAGATTTGCGGCCGCCCGCATGCGTATCTCCGCGACTACGGCGTATGCCGTATTTGCTTCCGGAACCTTGCCTACAAAGGCGAGATCCCCGGCGTACGCAAGGCATCCTGGTAAAATTCCGCCACACTTCGGCTTGGTAAAATTACCGCACTCTTTGCGTTGAGGCCCTGCAGTATCTTTATACAGCGGCGGCTTGTCCGCATCGACTGCGAAAAAGTTCCCTCAGCCGACGGGATGTTCTGCTGATTTATAATAGCAGTGATTATTCGCTTGCAATTTCAAAAAGGTAAGCACCCGGGGCGGTATAAAAACTCCCGCAATCTCTTATTATTAAAGCACCGACAAGGTGCGCGATGGCGAAAGGTCTGTTTGGATCTATCCGGGCAGAAACCTCGTCACGCGAACAGCTTGCGGCTAAGAGCCGCGTCGCTGTACTCTTACAAGGAGGAAAACATATGCAGATCACAGATCCCATTGCCGATATGCTCACACGTATCCGCAATGCCGGCGCAGCCAAGCACGCCACCGTTGACATCCCGGCCTCCAACATGAAAAAGGCAATTGCCGAAATCCTGCTCGAGGAAGGGTATGTTAAGAACTTTCAGCTCGTGAGCGACGGTGTGCAGGGCGTTATTAAGATCACGCTTAAATATAACGGCAGCGAAAAGGCCATTACCGGCCTGCGCCGTGTTTCCAAACCCGGTCTTCGCATGTATGCCGGCGCCGACGAGCTGCCGCGCGTACTCAAAGGACTGGGCATCGCCATCATTTCAACCTCCAGGGGCGTCATGACCGACAAGAAAGCCAGAGCGGCACATGTCGGCGGCGAGGTCCTGGCGTTCGTATGGTAAGGGGGAGAGAATATGTCACGAATCGGTAGAGCCCCAATCACCCTTCCGGCCGGCGTCGAGGTTAAGATTTCCAAAGAAAACGTCGTGTCCGTCAAGGGTCCGAAAGGTGCGCTTGAAGCAGCGATCAATCCCGACATCACAGTCAAGGTTGACGATGGCGCCATCACCTTTACGCGTCCGACCGAAGAGCCGCGCCACCGCGCGCTGCACGGTCTGTCGCGCTCGCTCGTTGCCAATATGGTTACCGGCGTGACCGAGGGCTTTAAAAAAGAGCTCGAAGTCAGCGGTGTCGGCTACAGAGCAACGAAAGACGGCAACAAGCTCGTCATGAACCTGGGCTTCTCGCATCAGGTCATCGTCGAGGAAACAAAAGACGTCCAGATCGACGTGCCCGCACCGAACAAGATTACCATCAGCGGGATCAGCAAGCAGATCGTCGGCCAGTTTGCGGCCGATGTGCGCAATAAACGCCCGCCTGAGCCGTATAAAGGCAAGGGCATCCGATACGCCAACGAGGTCGTGCGCCGCAAAGAGGGCAAGACCGGCGTTAAAAAGTAAAAGGAGGTGTGCCTAAATGATTAAAAGACCCAATACAAACGCGCAGCGTCTCAAGCGCCATAAGAGAGTCAGAGGCAAGATATCGGGCACGCCCGATCGTCCGCGCCTGAATGTATTCCGCAGCGGCAGCAACATTTACGCGCAGATCATTGACGACGTGTCCATGACAACGATCGTCTCGGCCTCCTCCGTTGAAAAAGGCTTCGACGGCAGCGGCGGCAATAAAGAAGGCGCGAAGAAGGTCGGCAAGCTCGTTGCCGAGCGCGCCAAGGAAAAAGGCATCGAAACGGTCGTATTTGACCGTGGCGGCTATGTGTATCACGGCCGTATTAAAGAACTGGCAGACGGGGCTCGCGAAGCCGGCCTGACCTTTTAACGGGGGGAGGAAACACTCATGGCTTATAACAACAACAGACGAGACAACAGACGAGACAACAGAAGAGAAGAGTCTGAGTTTACGGAAAAAGTCGTTTCCCTCAACCGCGTTGCTAAAACGGTTAAGGGCGGACGTATCTTCAAGTTCGCGGCGCTGTGCGTCGTCGGCGACGGCAAGGGCCGCGTCGGCTTTGGCCTTGGCAAAGCGGGCGAGGTGTCCGAAGCGATTCGCAAGGGCATTGAAGACGCCAAGAAAAACGTCGTGACGATCACAATGACCGGCACAACGATTCCGCACGAGGTCATCGGCGCTTTCGGCGCTGGCCGCGTGCTCTTGAAGCCGGCTCCGGCCGGTACCGGCGTTATCGCCGGCGGCGCTGTGCGCGCTGTCGTCGAGGCGGCCGGCATCCACGATATCAGAACGAAATGCCTGCGCTCGAATAATCCCCAGAACGTCGTCGCGGCGACGATGCAGGGCTTACAGTCCCTGCGTGACGCAGCGGCTGTGGCCAAGGTCCGGGGCAAGAGCGTCGAAGAGATCCAGGGTTAGGGGGCAGTAATGGCTAATATTAAAATTAAGCTCGTTAAGAGCCTCCATGGCAGAAACAAGAAACACATTGCAACGGCCGAGTCGCTCGGGCTGCGTAAAATCGGCAGCGAGACTGTCCAGCCGGATAACGAGCAGACCAAGGGCAAGATTGCAAAGATCAGTTATTTGATCGACGTAACACAAGAATAAGGAGGCCCAGAGCATGAAGTTACATGAACTATCACCGGCAGAGGGCTCCGTTCATCCCGCCAAGCGCAAGGGCAGAGGCCCCGGTACCGGTAACGGCAAGACGGCCGGCCGCGGGCATAAGGGTCAAAAAGCGCGCTCGGGCGGCGGCGTCCGCGTCGGTTTTGAAGGCGGCCAGATGCCGCTTGCCCGCCGGGTTCCGAAGCGGGGATTCAACAATATCTTCGCTAAGCCGCTTGAGGCGGTCAACGTCGCGTCGCTTAACGTGTTTGACGACGGTGCGGAGATCGGCGCAGCCGAGCTGCTCGAAAAGGGCGTGCTGTCCAAGTGCCGCTATGGCGTCAAGATTCTTGGCAACGGCAGCCTGACAAAAAAATTGACTATCAAGGCCTCCGCTTTCTCCGAGTCGGCCAAACAGAAAATCGAAGCGGCCGGCGGAAAGGCCGAGGTGGTCTAGGTGCTTGAGACGATTCGCAACGCCTGGAAAGTCGACGATATCAGGAAGAAGCTCATTTTTATGGGCTTTATCCTGCTTCTGTATCGTATCGGTAACGCTGTTCCTGTTCCCGGCGTCGACGTCGCGCTGCTCGGTCAGTATTTTGATACTAATCAGAACTCGATACTGGGCTTGTACAACGTCATGTCGGGTAGTGCGTTCTCCAAAGCGACGATATTCGCGCTGAGTATTCAGCCGTATATCAACGCATCGATCATTATCCAGCTGCTGACGATGGCCATTCCGGCGCTTGAACGCTTGCAGAAGGAAGGCGGCGAGGATGGCAAGAAGAAGCTCGACCGCATCACGCGTTACACAACGCTTGGCATCGCGCTGATTCAGGGCTTCGGCTTTTACATTCTGCTTCGAAACAACGGCATACTCGCCGCCGACGTGACCGGCGTATGGTCTGCGCTCGTCATCATCGCCTCGTTCACGGCAGGCAGCTGCCTGCTTATGTGGATGGGCGAGCAGATCACCGAATTCGGTATCGGCAACGGTATCTCGATCATCCTGTTCGTGAGCATCGTTTCGCGCTTCCCCGCCAACCTTATTCAAAAGATCACGAACGTGCAGGCTGATCCGTCGTCGCTGCTGCTGAACATCCTGCTGCTGCTCGGCGCGGTCGCGATCATTGTACTGATCGTTATCGTCACACAGTCTGAGCGGCGGATACCCGTCCAATACGCCAAGCGCGTTGTCGGGCGGAAGATGTACGGCGGACAGTCGACACATCTGCCGATGAAGGTCAATATGTCCGGCGTTCTGCCGATCATCTTCGCGCAGTCGATTGCATCGATGCCGGCGACGGTCGCGACATTCGTGCCGGCATGGAAGGACAGCTGGTTTGTCAACGCGTTTGACTACAGCAGCCCGACGTACGCGGTGGTGTACTTCTTGTTGATCATCTTCTTTGCGTACTTCTACTCGACAGTACAGTTTAATCCTGTTGAGGTGGCCAACAACCTCAAGAAAAACGGCGGGTTTATCCCCGGCTTCCGAGCCGGCAAGCCAACGTCCGAGTTCATACAGAGGGTGCTGACGAAGATCACGCTGTTTGGTGCGTTGTACCTGTCGGTCATCGCCATCTCACCGATCATCATCAGCCTGTTCTCAGAAACAGCAGCAAATCAGGGACTTTCACTTGGCGGTACGTCCGTCATCATCGTTGTCGGTGTCGCGCTTGATACGCTTAAGCAAATCGAAGCGCAGATGCTCATGCGCCACTATAAAGGGTTCCTCGAATAACGGAGGTTTTCATGATACTGATACTGCTCGGTCCGCCGGGTGCCGGAAAAGGCACCCAGGCCGACATCATCAGTCGGAAACTCTCCATACCGACGATCTCTACCGGCAATATACTCCGAAGGGCTATTGAAAACAGAACCCCGGTCGGGTGTATTGCGCAGGAGTATATGTCGTCGGGGGAACTCGTACCCGACGAAGTCGTCATCGACATCGTCAAAGAGCGTCTAAATGAGCCGGACTGCCGGAACGGATGCATTCTGGACGGTATGCCCAGAACCATCGCGCAGGCTGAAGCGCTTGAGCACGTCGGCGTTGATATCGACACGGCGCTGCTCATAGAGATTTCCGACGAAGAAATAAAAACACGTATGACGGGACGACGCGTCTGCTCAGAATGCGGCACGACGTTCCATATCCTAACCAATCCGCCGGCCAATGAAAACGTCTGCGACGTTTGCGGCGGCAAACTCATCATCAGGGAAGACGACGAGCCGGAAACGGTCGCCAAGCGCCTGAAGGTGTACCACGAAGAGACCGAGCCGCTGATTGACTTTTTCAAGTCAAGAGGCAAGCTGAAATCGGTGAAAAATCAATCGACGATTAAAGCGACGACAGAGGTTATTTTCGACGCTTTGGGGATTTAGCATGATTAGACTTAAGTCACCCAGAGAAGCTCAGCTCATGCGCCGTGCCGGAAAAATTGCCGCGGCTGCCCGTGCTTTGGCAGGGGAAATGGCAAAGGTCGGCGTCACAACACGTGAAATAGATGAAGAAGTCTGCAAGTATATCGAGGCGGCGGGCGCTACGCCCACGTTTCGGGGATACAGCGGATACCCGGCGGGCGTCTGCGCGTCGGTCAACGAGCAGGTGATCCACGGGATCCCCAACGACAAGCCGCTTCAGGACGGTGACATCCTCAGTATTGATGTCGGCGCGACGAAGGACGGCTACATCGGCGACTGCGCGGCCACATTCGCGATCGGTACGATCAGCGCAGCGGCCCAGCGGCTGATCGCCGTTACCAAGCAAAGCTTTTTCGAAGGCATCAAATTTGCGCGCGAAGGATATCGCATCTCCGATATCTCAAACGCCGTGCAGCGTTATGTCGAGGAAAACGGCTACACCGTTGTTCGAGAGTTCGTCGGCCACGGCATCGGAACGATGCTGCATGAGCCGCCGGAGGTGCCGAACTTTGGCCCGCCCGGGCGCGGTCCGCGCATTACGCGCGGCATGACGATCGCGGTTGAGCCGATGGTTAACGCGGGCGCCGCAGAGACCATCATCCTCCCAGATAAATGGACCGTCGTTACGCGTGACGGCTCCCTGTCGGCCCACTACGAGAATACGATTCTCGTCACCGACGGCGACGCCGAGATCCTGACGATTACGGAGGATGCCTGATATGGATATCGCTCATGGCGATATCGTCATCTCGCTCAACGGGCGAGACGGCGGCAAGTTCTTTTATGTGCTTGCCCGCGAAGACGATTACGCGCATTTAAGCGACGGAAAAATTAGACGGCTGGAAAAGCCAAAACGTAAGAAGCTCAAGCATTTGCGTCTGGAGCACCGGGGCAACAGCCGTACAGCTGATAAAATCAGAAGCGGCATGAAAGTCACCAACAGCGAAATCAGACGCGCGCTTGCAGAATACGCAGCAAATGGTTCCGGGGAAAAGGGAGGTATGTAATAAATGGCAAAAGACGATATGATCGAGCTTGAGGGTGTCGTAACAGAAGCGCTGCCCAACACCATGTTTCATGTAGATATCGGTAACGGACATACAATTTTAGCGCATATCTCCGGCAAACTCCGTATGCATTTTATTCGTATTCTGCCGGGCGATAAGGTCACAGTGCAAATGTCGCCGTACGATCTGACCCGTGGGCGCATTACCTGGCGCACAAAATAGCGCAGACCAGCCGCATCAATAACATCAGCCGCAGGGCCTTTGGCACAGCGGCAGGCATTAAAATTACACCAAGTATCTTATCATTTCGCCGGCGAGAGATGATAGGTAAACAACAGCCAGATTCTCACATCGCCGGAAAAATGGATGCACAGCTGAATTCATTCAGTCGTGCCGCCGTGGCGGATGATTTAATCCATAAGCATCTTATCATTTCACCGGCGAATGATGATAAGAAAAGCCGCCAGATACTCACTGTCGCCGGAGAAATGGATGCTTAATATGAAAGTAAGACCGTCCGTTAAGCCCATGTGTGAAAAATGCAAAATCATCAAACGCAAGGGCAGAGTCATGGTAATCTGCGAAAATCCCAAGCATAAGCAGCGTCAGGGTTGACGGCTGACGAGTACTATTACGAAAGGAATGATTGATAAGTATGGCACGTATTTCAGGCGTTGACCTGCCTAAAGACAAGCGAATTGAAATCGCATTGACGTATGTCTTCGGTATTGGCAGAACAAGTGCAAAAAAGATTCTTGAAGCAACCGGTATCAATCCCGACACACGCGTCAAAGATCTCACAGAGGCGGATGAAGCCGCGCTGCGCGAGACCATCGACAAGAACTACGTTGTGGAGGGCGACCTTCGGCGTACCGTTGCTCTGGATATAAAGAGACTGACCGAAATCGGCTGCTACCGTGGTCTGCGTCACAGACGCGGCCTGCCCGTGCGCGGTCAGCGCAGCAAGACGAATGCGCGTACCCGTAAAGGGCCTAAGCGCACAATGGCTAATAAAAAGAAGTAAAGGAGGGACAGCAATATGGCAGGACCCACAAAGGGTAAACGCGTCGTCAAACGCCGGCGCGAGCGCAAGAACATTGAAAAGGGCGCGGTGCATATCCGCTCGTCCTTCAATAATACGATGGTAACCATCACCGATACGGCCGGTAACGCTCTGTCTTGGGCATCGTCCGGTGGTATGGGCTTTAGAGGCAGCAGAAAGTCTACGCCTTTTGCCGCGCAGACGGCTGCCGAAACGGCGGCCAAAGCTGCGATGGAGCATGGGCTCAAGACCGTTGAGGTCTTCGTTAAAGGCCCCGGTTCCGGTCGTGAAGCGGCAATCCGCGCGCTTCAGTCCGCCGGTCTGGAAGTCACGATGATCAAAGACGTGACACCCATCCCGCACAACGGCTGCCGTCCGCCAAAGCGGCGCAGAGTATAAAGGAGGACGTACGTTATGGCAAGATATACCGACGCCGTCTGCCGCTTGTGCCGCAGGGAGAACCAGAAGCTCTTCCTCAAGGGCGACAGATGCTATACAGATAAATGCGCTATTGTTCGCAGAGCGTATCCGCCCGGACAGCACGGCCAAGGCCGGAAGAAGGCGTCCGAATACGGCACGCAGCTGCGTGAAAAGCAAAAGGCCAAGAGATATTACGGTGTGCTTGAGAGCCAGTTCAGAGGCTATTTTGACAAAGCGATCAAAATGAAGGGCAAGACGGGCGAAAACCTGCTGAGCCTGCTTGAGCGCCGTTTGGACAACACAGTCTATCGTCTCGGTTTCGCCATGAGCCGCGCTGAAGCGCGTCAGCTCGTTTTGCACGGCCACTTCACAGTCGACGGACATAAGGTCAACATCCCGTCGTTCCTCGTGAAGCCCGGCATGACGCTTACGCTGAAAGACTCCAGCCGAAGCCTTGACAAGTTCAAATCTGTCATCGAAGCCAACTCCTTCAGACAGCCGCCGAAGTGGCTTGAGTACAATGCTGAGTCGTTCACGGCCAAGGTCGTCGACGTACCAATGAGAGACGATATTGATCTGCCGGTTACCGAGCAGCTGATCGTCGAGCTCTACTCAAAATAAAATCAAGCCCTCATATTGGATAGCTGAAACACTGCGGCGTATAGACGCCGATCATTGAAGGAGGGTATATATGGTAGAAATTGAGAGACCGCGCATTGAATGCATTGAAACACCCGGTGATGAATCTTACGGCAAGTACATTGTCGAGCCACTGGAACGCGGCTACGGAACAACCTTAGGCAACTCTCTTCGAAGGATCCTTTTATCCTCGCTGCCCGGTACGGCCATCACCACGGTGAAGATCGCCGGCATACAGCATGAGTTTTCAACGATTCCTGGGGTTAAAGAAGATGTCACTGAGATCATCCTGAATATAAAAGGCATCATCGCGCGGCTGCATAGCCAGCGCACGAAAACAATCTATATCGAAGCGTCCGGCGAGGGCGAGGTCACAGCCGGGCATGTCAAGCCTGACGGTGAGGTTGAGATTCTCAACCCGGACCTGCACATCGCAACACTCAGCGCCGACGCGTCCCTGAGCATCGAAATGACGCTCGGGCACGGCCGCGGTTATGTTCCGGCCGAGCGCAACAAGCTCCAGCAGCCGATTATCGGCGTGATCCCGATCGACTCGATCTACACGCCGGTGCAGAAGGTCAACTACGCTGTTGAGAATACGCGTGTGGGTAACATGACCGACTTTGACAAGCTTACGCTGGAAGTCTGGACGGACAAAACGATCACCGCGCGCGACGCCGTATCGCTCGGCGCGAAGATCCTGTGCGACCATTTCGCCCTGTTTACCGACCTGTCCGAGACGATCAGCAGCACGTCTACTGTCGTCGAGAAGGCTGAAACACAGCGCGACAAGGTGCTTGAAATGACAATCGAGGAGCTCGATCTGTCTGTTCGCAGCTTTAACTGCCTCAAGCGCGCCAATATCAACACGGTCGAAGACCTTATCTCCAAAACCGAGGAAGAGATGATCAAAGTTCGTAACCTCGGACGCAAGTCGCTTGAAGAAGTCGTCCATAAGCTGGCGATGATGGGCCTGAGCCTGCAAAGCGACGAAAACACCTGATTATTATCACCCTAAAAAGGAGGCAACGACATGCCTGGAGTTCGTAAGCTCGGCAAGCCGACCGATCAGCGTCTGGCAATGCTGCGCCAGCAGGTCACCGATTTTCTCGACAAGGGGAGAATGGAAACGACCATCACGCGCGCCAAGGAAATCAGACCGCTGGCTGAAAAAATGATCACGCTCGGCAAAAAGGATACTCTGGCTGCCAAGCGTCAGGCGATGAGCTTCATCACCCGCGAAGACGTCGCAACAAAAATATTTAAAGAACTTGCGCCGCGCTTTTCGGAGCGCAACGGTGGCTATACGCGCATCACGCGTCTAGGTCCGCGCCGCGGTGACGCCGCCGAAATGGCCGTCATCGAGCTGGTGTAAGCAAGAAACGCACAAAACAGAAAAAAACGCACGGCTTTTGCCGTGCGTTTTTTACGTCCCGATTGTTTTACTGAATATGCAGCTGCCGTATATTCAGCCGATGAAAGGAAATGATACGATCGGGTGATGATGATGCAAATGACGAAAAAAGAATACGCGCGGTATGTCGCGGCGAAAGCGCCGAAATCAACGCTTGGGCTGAATATGCTTAAAGCATTTGTCGCCGGCGGCGTGATTTGTTCAATCGGTCAGCTAGTGTTAAACGGCTACCTTGCCGCAGGACTTGATGAACAGGGCGCCGCGACGGCGACGTCAATTTCACTTATTTTTGTGGGGGCCTTATTGACCGGATTGAAGGTCTACGACGATCTGGCAAAATTCGGCGGTGCCGGTACGCTTGTGCCGATTACGGGTTTTGCCAACGCCGTCGCCGCACCGGCGCTCGAGTTTAAAAGTGAGGGTATCATAACAGGGATGAGCGCCAAGTTATTTGCTATTGCGGGACCCGTGATCGTGTTCGGCGTGATGGCAAGTGTGATTTACGGGATTGTATACACCATTTTTGCGTAAAATAAAGACCCGGCAGGCTTAACCTGCCGGGTCTTTATCTAGTGTCATCCATTGCCGCTGGAGGTGCGCAGAATGCCGCCGTCCGTCAGTCCGTCACGCTCCATGAGGTTTTCCAGCACGTCGATGTCGGAGGAAATGTCCAACTTGTCGGACATGAACAGGCGGTCAAGCTGCTGCTCAAAGCCGGCGGCCAGCGTATCTAGTATGCGTTCGATGTCCTGTTTGGCTGCGGTGATGTTCCGGCCGCTGACGCCTTGCTTTTCAAGCGTTTCATACGAGCGCAGCAACTTTAACGTCGTCGGTAGGTAGTACGACATAAACCGTTTAAGCTGCGGTTTTTTCTCCGGATGCTCCTCAACGATTTTAAAGATTTTAACTGTCAGGTCCTTAATGCGCTCAATCTTCGCACAAATCGCCGGGTCAGACGTTCGGCCGCACAGCAGGTGCAGCTCACTGACGACCGCAACATAAGCGCTGCCGTCTACCTGCGCGTTTTCGACGGCGGCGTCTGATTTTTGCGCGGCTTTGGCTTTTTCGGCATCGGCCGCGGAAAGCACGAGGCTGTAAAGCTCGCTGTCGAAATAGGCCTCCGGGCCGAAGTACCCAGAGTCGATCATCGTCTCGAGCGTCCGGCGAACACGTCCGTCCGTCTCGCCGACAGTACGCGCGATATCACCGACCGGCACAACGCGCCGCTCGCCTACGACGATGGCGTAACGGTAAAATCGACGCGCCCGGCGCAGAACACTGCCGCGCGTAATAAATGAAAGGATACCGCCGAGCAGGCAAAATCCGCCGATGATGATCATGCTGAGCGTTCCGACGGCCAGGCCCGATACGGCTAAAGTGCTAAGGCCCGAGGAAAGCAAGATAATCCCCGCCACGCCAAGCAGCGCCGCCAGAAGCGTCAATGCGACGGCCGGACCCTTACCGGCGTTTTTCAGGTGCTGGTTCGGATCGTTTTTTTTGTTCTTATTTCGCTGCTTCTTTGATACGTTGCTCGTTGAACCGGTATAATACGATCCGTTTGACGAGCCGGCTGCCGACTGGCGTTGCTGTCCAGGCGCGTAGTAATCGCGCTGAGCGGAAGTCTGGCTGTATTCCGACGACGATGTGCGGCCAGTGCCGGGGGTAGCGTTGCTATTCTCGTTTTCATCAAAAAAACGAAAGCTCTTGCCATTAAAACGGAATTTTCGGATCAGCAGAAAAAGACCCAGCGGCCAGAAAACCAAAAGGCTGATGATCACGATAGCCCACGACAGTGCGTCGCCGGTTCCGTTGTTCTGATGTTGGTGGTTGTTGTTCATCCGAACGCATCCTCCCGCGCGCATGATGTTATATGCGTATATTTAAGTATAGCAGAAACACGTTAAACTTAAAAGCACTCAGTAATGCGCTCTATTCGCTGTGCAGGCGTATTTGAACAGCACGTGCAAGAAGACGCGCAAACCGTCAAGCCCGGGTACGATCATCGGCATATATCGACACGTGTGCCAGTTCATGGTATAATGGCACATGGTAATAAGGATACTAACTAGGCAAGGGTGATAATATTGGAAAGCCGCCTCAGCATTATAATGGACAGTTTTTCGATATCAGGCAAGGAACTGTCAGAATTTCTTCAGGTTGACAGCTCGCTTGTCAGTAAATGGCGCAGCGGCAAACGCAAGATTAAAATAAACTCACCTGTGATGGAGCAAATTGTTAAGTATGTGATGGATCTGGACGGCGAGAATCAATACGCCAGAATACGCCTGATACTGTCGCAGGATTACGTTAACGTCTTTAAGAGCGCCGAGAATGATATCCGGCTCTATTTAAAAGACTGGCTGACATCCGAAAAAGACAACGCCGAGAACGCCGCAGAGTATATTAACGAAATAAAAAACCTCAGAAACGCCTCGAAGCTTACAACGTATATGTTGTCCGGCACACACGGGCGGCGGAAGGCCGTATTATTTTTCCTCAAATACGCGCAACAAATTTCACCCGGCGCTGAGATATACTGCTATACAACGGAAGACGGCAGCTGGTTTACTGACAGTGAAGAATTCATCGAGGAATGGACCATGCGTAACATGACGCTGATGGGCGAAAACAATAAATCGCGTATCATTTTTCCGCTGAGCACCTCGTATGAAAGCGTGACCACATCTATCTTCTTATGGATGCCCGTTTTACTGACCGGGCAGACGGAAGCGTACTATATCCCCAAATATACCGATAACCAGCTCGTCTTTACATATTTTCTGATAAAGGGTCATCTGGCCGTCTACAACTGGACGTCGCGCCAGTCTGCTCGGGAGATCAACACCTATATCACACATGAGCCGCAGTTTGTCAAAGACGTCGATGTGATGCTTCAATGTTTCATTGACGAAAGCACCCGCCTTTTTGAAAAATATGATTATCCGTCGAGCGACGCGTATATCAACAGCGTTGTGGCTATTTTGGAGCGCGGCTCGAAAGAGTACCATTGGATGAGTTTTCCCATTGTCGATATATCCGAAGCGCTCATGCGTGAGATCCTGACAGTAAACGGTTTTGTCGGGGAAGAACTGGAGCAGTATTACGAGAAACTCATGGTCATGGGTGAACTGAGTGTCAAGTCAAGCCATTGCTACTTTATTGATCTAGAGTTACTTAAAGAGCGCCTGCGGGATAAAGTGATTGTGGTTAACGAATTGTCGTTCGCGTGCGGACGGACCATCCGGTTGGATCGCAATTTATCAGTACGGCTACTCCGGCAGTCGCTTGACTCTATTATGTCCTCGGAAAATTTCAAGATGTGTTTAGCCTCCACAGATCTTCTGCGCCGGCTCCACCAAACAGAGATCTTTGCCAAGGAAAATTCAAAAATCCAATTCTCCAATACAACGATCGAGCCGCCGTGCGTGCTGGTGACAAAAGAGCTGACGCTTGTAACGGCGGTATACAACTATTTTGAGCAGCTGTGGAACACAACGCCTTATATCTGTAAAAACAACGAATATATATATAAGCAGATCGTAAAGATCATCGATGAGACAAACAATTAATAGCAGTAGCTCGACAGACTGACGCAGCAGTATGGACAAGCCGATAAAAGCAAATAAAAAGCGGACCGTTACGGTCCGCTTTTTTATACACTTTGAAAATAGGCCCGCGTGCTTTCGGCATCCTTAAAAATCTGCGCCTTGAGCGCGTCCATGCCGCCGAATTTGATCTCCGGACGAAGCCGCTTGTAAAACTCGATGCGGACGCGTTTGCCATATAGATTACCGCTGTAGTCGAGGATAAACGTTTCAGCCGTAACGCGGTCGGCATCATCGACCGTCGGACGTACACCGATATTCGTCACACCGATATGCTCGCTGCCGTCCTCGAGAAAGACGCGTGTCGCGTAGACGCCGTACGCCGGGATTAATACGCCGTCTTGAAAACACATGTTGATCGTCGGTGTGCCGAGCGTGCGGCCCAGCCGATAGCCGTAGTGGACGATGTCCGTCAGTACATGCGGATGGCCGAGGAACTCATTGGCCTGCTCCATATCTCCGGCGGCAATCAGCTCGCGGATATATGTCGAGCTGCTGGTGATGCCCTTATACTGTACGGGCGGGATAATATCACAGCCGATGCCGAGCGCTCGGCTTTTTTCCTTGAGCCGTTCGGCATTGCCTTCGCCGTGATAACCAAAGCGGAAATCGTGACCGGCCACAAGATGGCCGGCGCTAAATTCACCGGACAGCCGCTCGACAAATTCTGTCCACGGCATGTGCATCGTCGTTTTATCAAAATGCAGGATAATGACGTTATTAATACCGAAAATACGATGGATTAAGCCCGCGCGATCCTCACAGGAGTTGATAAGCGGGACCTGATGCCCCGTGACCATACTCATCGGGTGTGCGTCGAACGTGATGACCGACGGCAGCAGCTGGTGATCCCGTGAAATTTTTAGTACGCGCTCCATGAGCGCGGAATGCCCGATGTGCAGCCCATCGAAAAAGCCCAGGGCGATTGCACGCTTTTGCTCTGTCATCTGTTCGTCCCTTTCGCGCTCGTGAATCGGCGTTACACGTCAAAAAAGCTTTTAACCGTGTGCATCACGCCGTCTTCCGCGCGCCCGAGCATGAGGAAACCGCCATACCCGTCGTAAACTCTGTATAGTCCGTCATTGAGGGTGGTAGGAAATGCCGTGCCGTTTCGGCACCGCGCCGTTTGTTTTTCGTCCAGCCGGACAGCCGGATGATCGCTAAACAAGCTGTCAACGGGGCTGAGCAGCGCTTCAGCCTGACCGTTTTCAGCGGCTTGCTCGACGTCATCAAGCGTGACGGCGTTTTGCAGCGTGAACCGACCGGCGCGCGTTCGCCGCAGCGCGGACATTGTGCCGCCGCAGCCGAGTGCTTGCCCGATGTCATGGCACAGCGTACGCACGTATGTACCCTTAGAGCAGTGAACGTGCATGCTGTAATCGCTGCCGTCGCAGCCAAGCAGCGCAAGCGAATGAATGATGACATCACGCGCCGGGCGCTCCGCCTCGATACCGCGCCGTGCCAGCTCGTAGAGCTTCTTGCCGCCGATTTTTACAGCGGAGTACATCGGTGGTGTCTGCTTTTGCGGGCCGACAAACGATTTGAGCGCCGCTTCAACGTCTATAGCGGTCACATCAACAGGATGTTGCGATAAAACGGTACCGGTCGTGTCCTGCGTATCGGTGACGATGCCGAGGCGCAGACCGGCGACGTATTCTTTGTCGTCGCTTTCACAAAACTCGACGGCACGCGTCGCGCGGCCGACAAAGACCGGCAATACGCCGGTGGCCATGGGGTCGAGCGTACCGGCGTGGCCGATCCGCCGCTCGCCGAGCAGACGGCGAAGCCGAGCAATCACATCGTGTGATGTCCAGCCGTCGGGTTTGTCTATAACAATAATACCGGTCATTACGCAGACTGTCCGGGAAAGCTTTCCGCCAGGGCGTCAAGCAGGCGCATTTCGATCGTCTCGGCGCTTTCCTTTAGTGAAAAGCCGGCTGCCATCGCGTGGCCGCCGCCGCCGAAGCGCGCGCTCAGATCGCTGGCGTTAACGAGCGGTGTCGTACGCACGGAGACCTTGCAGTCGCCCGGGCCGGACAGCTCACGGATGGTAACGGCGACGATGACCTCGGCAATCGAGCCGGGAATGGCGGCGACGTCGTCAAGATCGTTTTCGGTAGCGCCGGTCTTTTCGAGCATTGCTTTAGTGATCGTTGCCACGGCGACGGCGCCGTCGTAGTAAAATTTCATATTCGAGGTGATCATCGCTTCCAGCACGATACGGCTGCGTGCTTTTTTGCGGAACAGCTCACGGTTAATCTCACCGATCGGCGCGCCCGCATCGACGAGCGCGGCGGCGGTGCGCAGCGTATCGGCTGTTGTATTCATAAATTGGAAGCAGCCCGTATCGGTTGAGACGGCAACGTACAAAGACGTCGCCGTTTCCTCGGAGACGCTGCCGCTTAGCGCCATCAGCAACGCGTAGACAATCTCCCCGCACGACGATTTACTACCGTCGAGGTATAGCTGCTTGGCATAAAGCGCATTAGACGGATGATGGTCAATCGACAGATCAACGCGGTCTTTATACGCTTCGGCGTTGTCAGGGAACAGCCCCGTCGACGCGGTGTCGACCGTTACGACAACGTCGGGTGTATAGTCCTCGGGCGCCCAGTGCTTTTCAACATACGTTGTGTACCGCGCTGTCGCTTCCGGGTTATGCAGGATATACGCCGTTTTACCCATCTCGAGCAGACCTTCGGCCAGACCTGCGGCGCTGCCGAGTGTGTCCCCGTCGGGGCGGCGGTGCGTCAGAATCAAAAAGCGGTCGTGCTCCTGCAGCCAGCGGACCGTCTCGTTAAACGTCATCACTGTCACCGCCTGTTTCGGTGTCGTCTTCAAGCTTGCCGAGGAGTTCCGAGATGTGCGCGCCGTGTTCGATGGACTTATCCAGATGGAAAATCAGCTCCGGCGTGTAGCGCAGGTCGAGGGCGTTGCCCAGTTCGCGGCGCAGAAAACCCGACGCCGACTTCAGCCCGCGCATCAATTCTTTTTCTGACTGAAGACCCAATACGCTGATATAGATATTGCTGTAGCGTAAATCGCCCGTCGTATCGACGGCGGTAATACTCGTCATGCCCTGATGCACACGCGGATCTTTGACCGTGCGCAAGAGCGCCGAGAGCACGCGATGAATGTCTTCGTTCGTTCTGGCAATTCTGTTTGATGACATGGTATTTACCTCAACGCCGGAAATGCCGGCGTTTTACTGTTTGATTTCCTCCATCGTGAACGACTCGATTACGTCGCCCTCTTTGATGTCGTTATACTTTTCAATGGAGATGCCGCACTCGTAATTGGCGGCGACTTCCTTGACGTCGTCCTTGAAGCGGCGCAGCGACGCCATCTCGCCTTCATGGATGACGATGTTGTCACGGATGATGCGCACGGAGGAGTTGCGGACCATCTTGCCGTCCGTGACGTAGCTGCCGCAGACGGTGCCGACACGAGAGACCTTGATGACCTGACGCACTTCGGCGTGGCCGAGCACAACTTCCTTGTATTTTGGTGCGAGCATGCCCTTCATCGCTGTTTCGATCTCATTGATCGCATCATAAATGACGCGGTACAGACGGATATCAACATTGGAGCGCGCCATGCTGTCGCGCGCGGCGGCGTCCGGCCGGACGTTAAAGCCGACGATGATCGCGCCGCTCGTCGCGGCGAGCATGATGTCGGACTCGCTGATGCCGCCTACGCCGGATTGGATCACGCGTACACGAACCTCGTCGTTCGTCAGCTTCTCAAGCGAGGCTTTGATCGCCTCGGCCGAGCCCTGAACGTCAGCCTTGACGATAATATTGAGGTCTTTAAGCTCGCCTTGTTTGATGCGCGAGAACAGATCGTCCAGCGAAACCTTGACGGGCGCGGCGCCGGCGCCTTTCTTTTCAGACTTGCGCTCATCGGCAAGCTCGCGCGCCATGCGCTCATCGGCGACGGCATTGAACGTGTCGCCGGCTTCCGGTACCTCGGAGATACCGGCAATCTCGACAGGCACGGACGGTCCGGCTTCCTGTACGCGCTCGCCGCGGTCGTTCGTCATCACACGCACACGGCCGACGGCCGTACCGGCGATGATAACGTCGTTTTGATGCAGCGTGCCGTTTTGCACAAGCACAGTCATCAGCGGGCCGCGGCCTTTATCGAGCCGCGCTTCAATGACAGTACCGCGCGCCTGACGGTTGGGATTGGCTTTGAGCTCGCCCATTTCGGCTGTCAGAACGATCATCTCGAGAAGATGGTCGATGCCCTCGCCGGTTTTGGCGGAAATCGGGCATACGATCGTGTCGCCGCCCCACTCGTCGGGGACGAGCTCGTATTCGGTCAGCTGTTGTTTGATCTTTTCGGCGTTGGCGCCCGGAACGTCCATCTTGTTGATGGCCACGATGATCGGGGTGCCGGCAGCCCTGGCATGGCTGATCGACTCGATCGTCTGCGGCATGATGCCGTCGTCGGCGGCGACAATCAGGATCGCGACGTCGGTGACGCTTGCGCCGCGGGCGCGCATGGCTGTGAAAGCTTCATGGCCCGGCGTATCAAGAAATGTTATTGGGCTGCCGTTTACCATGGCGCGGTACGCACCAATGTGCTGCGTAATGCCGCCGGCTTCACCGGAGACAACGTTTGCTTCACGAATCTTATCGAGCAGCGACGTTTTACCATGGTCAACGTGACCCATAACAACGACGACCGGTGCGCGCGGCTCGAGCTCGTCTTCATTATCGGCGCGTACGTCGATGAGTTTCTCCTCGGTCGATACAATAACCTCATGTTCGACCTTACAGCCCAGCTCGATCGCGACGAGCGCGGCTGTATCGTAGTCGATCACGTCGGAGACGCTGGCCATGACGCCGAGCTTGATGAGCTGCTTGACGACTTCGGCGCCTGTCTTCTTCATCCGCGTCGCCAGTTCGCCGACGCCGATTTCGTCGGGAATATAGACTTTAAGCGGCGCTTTCTTGGCCGTTTCAAATTGTAGTTTCTGCATACGGTCGCGTTCCTCCTGTCGGCGCTTGGCGCCGGAGGCCATCGACTGACTGCGGCTTTTGTTCTTGTTGGTGAACTTCTGCTTACCGGCTTTGATGTTCTGCGCCTTTTCCGGTACAAGCTTGTCAAGCCGCTCGTCGTACTTATCAATATTGATTGTTGCGCCGGACGTATCAATGACGCGTTTTTTGCGTTCCTGACGCGCGGCGAACGGTTGGTCGGGCTTCTGGGCTACCGTTGACGGGCCCTGCTGCTTCTGCTGCTGCGCCGGTGCTTTGGCGTCCGCGGCTTTTTTATCGCCGCTGTCGCTGCCGGACGCGGGCTTGGCGGCAGGCTCTTTTTTCGTCGGCAAATCGGCCGGCGGTGACTCGACGGCGTAGACCTCTTCGATCGATTCGATCTGGTTGTGCTGCGTCAGGTACTCGAAAATCAGATCGAGCTCGCCAGACTCCAGAACCTGCATATGGTTTTTCGGCGTCGAGGCATACTGGGTCAAAATCTCGGTGACCGTTTTCGTCGGGAGCTTGAAGTCCTTAGCCACCTCGTGAACCCTGTATTTAAACATCATACTCATTTATTCGTCCTCCTCTTGCCGGATCGTTTGTTTCTTAAATGTGCCTTGGCCTCGCGCCGCCGCTGTAGTACGCGCTTAGCCGATTCGTTCAGCGCCGACGCGGCGTCGCTGTAGGGCTCGGGGTCGGATTTGGCAAGCTTTGATACGTACGACGCGGCGATGCCGGCGTCCAGCACGGCAAGCATGCCCGGCAGCCCCCTGCCGATAACGGCACCCAAATCGCTTTTCGTTGACGGAATAACGAGGTGCGGCGCCTTGTATTGTGCCCCGAGTGCCTTTGCGCGGCGCTTTGAGCCGTCCGACGCGTCGGAGGCCGATAGGATAACAACGGCTTTACCCGCGCGCGCTGCGTTTGTGACCGATTCCTCACCGATCTCTAACAGACCGGCCTTTTTAGCGATGCCGAGCAGTGATTCATTCATGGCTGCCCTCCATCTGCGCGTCCAGCGCGTCGTACATCTCGTCCGGGATGGCTGTGCCCAGTGCTCTGTCGAGCGCTTTGGCGCGCCGTGCCTTCTTCAAACAGTCCGGGTCGCGGCAGATATACGCGCCACGTCCGGGGCTCTTGCCTTTGAAGTCGAGCGAGACGACACCGTCCGGCGCGCGTACGGCTCGAATCAGCTCGCGCTTGGGTTTCATCACGCGGCAGCCGAGACATTGCCGCATTGGTATTTTCTTTTGCATCTGCGTCTCGACTCCCTTCATTCATTTAATATAACCAAACACGAAGCGCTTTTCGCTTGCGTATTGATTGGATCGTTTTCAAGCGACGTCACGTCGCGGCAGGACTCGCCGACCGTGCTGTGGCGCAAAACGGGGATAGCGCGGAAAACCGCGCATCTTGGATGACGCGGCCCGCTTAGATTGAACCGGACTCCGGCTTTATGTCGATCTTATATCCTGTCAGACGCGCGGCCAGCCGGACATTCTGCCCCTCTTTACCGATCGCCAGTGACAGCTGACTGTCTGGTACGATGACGCGGCAGCTCTTACCGTCTTCCTGCATCGTGACATCGACGACATCCGACGGCGCAAGCGCCGAGGCAATATATTCCTCAGGTGCGTCGCTGTATTTGACAATATCGATCTTTTCACCGTCGAGCTCGTCGACGATTGACGAGACGCGCCCGCCCTTCGGGCCGACACACGCGCCGATGGGATCGACTTCAGGGTCGTTAGACATGACGGCGATCTTTGTACGGCTGCCGGCTTCGCGCGCGATGCTCTTGATTTCGACGACACCGTCAAAGATTTCCGGCACCTCCAGCTCAAACAGGCGCTTAACAAGGCCGGGATGCGTCCGTGAGATAAGCACTTGCGGTCCGCGTGACGATTTACGCACTTCGACAACATAGACCTTGATTCTATCGCCCTCGCGCAGCGCTTCCGACGGAATGCGCTCGCCGGCCGAGAGCATCGCCTCGGTATACTCCGAATTGGAGCTTATCTGGATCGAGACGCTGCCGGTGCGCGGCTCGATGCGCGAGACGATACCGGTCAGGATCTCGTGTTCTTTCGATGTGAACTCGTCATAAACGATGCCGCGCTCGGCTTCACGGATACCCTGAATAATGACCTGTTTGGCGGCCTGCGCGGCGATACGGCCAAACTTTTTCGCGTCGACCGTTTCGTTGACGACGTCGCCAACTTCTGCCGTCGGCTCAAGACGCCGTGCCTGATCGAGGCTCAGCTCGTTGTCAGGGTCCTCGACGGGATCGGCGACCGTTTTGGCCAGATACATATGGACTGTCTGGTTTTCCGGATCGAGAAAAACACGGGCGCAGTCTTGACAGGTCGGCGCATCTTTGCGCAAAGCCGCCAGCAGCGCCTGCTCGATCTTTTCAATCATATAGGCCTGGGGGATGCCTTTTTCCCTTTCGATATCGGCAATGGCCGAGAAAAATTCAGCATTCATGACCGTTCCTCCAATAATTCCAGGTTGTTTATCCGATGCGTAAGCGCACATGGGCGATTTCAGGTGTTTCAAAGTGGATGTTCTGTCCGGCGATGTCGATATCGAGCCCGTTATCGTCGCGCGCTTTGAGTGTGCCGACAAATTCTTTGCGGCCGTCGCGCGATTTATATAGCCGCACCTCAATGAGATGCCCTATGAAACGCTCAAAGTCACTTGGACGCTTAAGTGCGCGCTCGGCACCTGCCGACGAGACCTCGAATGTGTAGCTTTCAGCGATCGGGTCGCGCTCGTCTAAGATCGGGTCAAGTGCACGGCTGACGGCCTCGCAGTCGGACAGCTGCACGCCGCCCTGCTTGTCGATATATACACGCAGAAACCGATGCCCGCCTTCTTTGACAAACTCAACGTCCCAAAGCTCGCAGCCGAGCGATTGGACGACAGGTTCGGCGAGCGCCGCGACGAGGTCTGTGATTTTTTTCATGACTGTGCTCCAGTCCCGAGCGCCGCAGGCGCGGCGCGACGAAAAAATTAACAATTTCAAACTGTGCAAGAAAAAGAGTGGGAAAATACCCACTCTGTCAGTCACAGTGTCTCTAACAGTGGGATTATATCACTATTTTATAATGAATGCAAGGGTTTTAAGCATTTAATGCGCGCATTGCGGCGCGCATCCGCCGGTATATATAAGCGCGGCGCCGATGGGCCTGAAGTCTTTGGAATGAACGCCGCTTGTCCGCACGGAGAAACGCCGGGCTCTGATTGTGCGGCGGTGCGCTTATAGTCTTTGCGACGGCGTCTGGTCAATACACGCAGTGCGCCTGATAATTATTGTAACGCGCGGGCGCGCGCGAAATTTTTATATTGTATCGACATCGCCGAGGATTTTCCGGCAAAGTAGCCAAAGGCGAGGGCTTGTAACATAACTGTAATATTATATAAGCCCAAATTGAATTGACAATACTTTGTCATTATTCTATAATCAACCTTGGCAAGATTCGCGCTGTTTGCCTTATTTTGGCGGGCGCAGCGTATCAAGCAGGGCTGATAATGGTGTGTGGTGTGCCGCTTCAGACTCGCTTGGAGGTTGTTTGTATAACGGGGAGCGCAGCGCCGCTTCGCTCCCCTACCTCCTTCGATTCTGGCGCGCGGCAAAATCAGTCCGGCTGTCAAACTCGGTACTGCCATTTGCTTGGGGGATAGCCGACCCGGAGCAAATGCTTGTACATACACATGCTAAAACCGAATACACCCGATTTTGAAGCGGTTTTTAAGGCGTCACATTCACCACGCCGACAACCGGCATGGACGCCGGAAGGATCGTGAACGGCTCGGGAGCGTATCGGCAGAGGCGAAAAGCGTGCATAGCACGTAAATTTATTAGGAGGTACATACATGAAGAACCTGAAAAAACTTCTTGCAGTGGTTCTCGCGGTCGTTATGGTGTTCAGCGCCATGTCGATCACCGCGTCGGCGTTTAGCGATGATGCGGACATCGAGTACAAAGAAGCTGTAGGCATCATGACCGGCATCGGTGCTATTAACGGTTATCCGGACGGCACCTTTGATCCCACTGGGCTTGTAACCCGCGCCGAGGCTGCAAAGATGATTTGCTTTGCAAAACTCGGCCCCGCAATGGCAGAAGGGCTCCCGATGGGCCCCGCGGTCTTTGATGATGTCCCGGCTAGCCATTGGGCTAACAAGTACGTCTACTACTGCTACACCCAGGGCATCGTAGACGGTATGGATGAAGATACTTTTAATCCCGAAGGTAATGTTACGGGCCTTCAGCTGGCTAAAATGATTCTTGTCGCCATCGGCTATGGTGAGATGGATGAGTTCGTTGGCATCGACTGGGCTTACAACACCTATATTGCCGCCAACCAAAATGACATCTTTATGGGCAACGAGGATCTGGATGTCGATGCAGCCGCAACGCGTGAAGAAGCTGCCCTGTACATCCTGAACGGCCTCATGGCTGAGATGGTTTACTACAGCGAACTTCTTGGCCGTTACGTAGGCATGGAACAGAATATCTTTGAAATGTATGGCGACTTAGACAATGATGTTGAGATTGTCGTGAAGAACCAGGCTACTTCAGAAGATGACATGACCTATATCTGGGACGGCGGTCTCGTGGGTTATGATATCGAGACTGGTCTTGACATGATCGGCCACGAAATGAACTTCATCTACAATGACGATGAAGATGATGAGGTTTATTTCTGGGAAGACATCGATTCGACCATGGCTTACACGGTTGGAGACACGCTGCCGACGGGCGTTCAGATTGACGGCGACTTTAAAGTGTTCGTTAATTATGCATACGACGGCATGGCCTCAGAGCTGCCTGCAAAAGACGGCACGATTGTTTACAACACCGAAACGGGCGATATCGTTTCCTTCCTGTACGAAGAATTCTACGTTGACGTCGTTTCTACCGATGGTATTGACGACACAGACGGTGAAGAATCCATTACTCTGGATGGCGCCGGCGAACTGCAGAACAACGAAGACAGCGACGTCGTTACTGCATATGACGGCATTGCAGCTGGCGATGTTGTCATCGTGACAATGGTTGGCGACTTCTACATGCTTGAAGAAGCTGCGACGATTACCGGCATGATTACGAAGACTGCCGGCACGACAATTACAGTCGGCGGCGTTGCTTATGCCCCGACAGCAGCAGCCTCTGATAACAGCGGCCTCACCAGCGATACATTTGATTTCACAAGTAATTTCATGCTTTACCTGGACGGCATGGGCGGCTACATCGCGGCCGTGAAGCAGACTGAAGACACGTCTGTTGATGCTGGCCTCTTCTATGCGGTTTACACCTACGAGATACCTGCGTCCTCTTACATTGATGCGTATGGTGAAGAGCAAACCGATCCTGCGACCTACTACGCACAGGGCGTCAACATGGCTGGCGAAGAAGTTGTCTTCCAGATCAGCGAAGCCACCTACGAAGACGGTGAGGGCGCTAAAGACGAAACGGTCTATCCGGTTCTCTACACAGTTGCGACCGATAGTGAGACAGGCATTTCGGCACTGACAGAAGCAGGCGAGGCGTTCACAAACGATGAAAGCATCAATGCCACGACTGTTAAGATCGACGACGATGCTTACTACGCTGCAGACGTTATGACGCTGTACGTTGATGGCAACATGGCTGATCTCGAAGTCACCGTTGTTGACGGCAAGCCCGTTCTCGCCGATGATGACACCGGCTACTACTACCTCAACACAGCTGGCGATGTTGCTTACGTTATCGTTGACACGACAGCACCGGAAGATGTAACGCCTGTAACTGGCGACATCATCTACGTTACCGACGCTGCCACGACGGCTTCGACGGCTGACGGCGACTACTACGATGTTTACATTGACGGCGAAGCGAAAAATATCTATGTCAGCAATGCAGACGGTACAGTGGTGCCGACAGAAGATACGTTCTACACGTATTACATGGACGGCGACATGTACGTGCTGTCGGCGACGACCACGGGCGTCTTCTCGGCTGACGAGATCACAACCCTCTATGGCACCTTGATTACGACGACACCTGCGGACGTCGAGGATGCTGAAGCTGCCGGCGCCATGGTTGTTGATACAACCGGCGGCGACATCGATACCGTTGCTGAGCTGTCCGAAGGCGACGTTGTTGCGCTCCAGCTCAACTCGGATGGTGACATTGTTATCGTCTACTACACCGACATCGTACTTGACTAAACTGAAGACTAGGAATCAGTTGCTTGGTATAACTTAGTACCAAACCCACGAAAGCCCCCGCCAATTGGCGGGGGTTTTCTTTTTGTTTTGAAGCAAACGCAGCAACTGCACGGCAACAATATAATATCGCTTTATGTCCCATCTTGACACAGCCGACAGCCGGTGGTACTATAATGGCAATAAAAGTCATTGTGCGCTGTGAACGGAAAGAGTAGGGCACGGTTTATCATCAGAGAGGGGCGGCCATTGGCTGAAAGCGGCCCCGGAGAAACCGGCCTGAACGTGCGTCCGGGAGCGCGGGGCTGTAACGGCCTTCGTATCGGCTGCGTTAAAGCCGCCCGAGGCGCTCCGGTCGGAGCGTGAACGAGAGTGGAACCGCGGTTATTAAAAGGCCGCCTCTTGATTGTAAGGGGCGGCTTTTATCTGTGAAAGGACGGCGAGCGTATGTTCAAGCGCCTGAGAGAGACCATCCGCGCGTATAAAGCGCGCGATCCGGCTGCGCGCAGCGGCTTGGAGATATTTCTGCTGTATCCGGGTATCCACGCGATCATCTGCTATCGCATGGCGCACTGGCTGCATCGGCATAAGCTGAAGTTTTTGGCGCGCGTCGTGTCGCAGTGGGCGCGGTTCTGGACGGGCGTGGAGATCCATCCGGCCGCAACGATCGGGCGGCGGCTTGTGATCGACCACGGCATGGGTATCGTCATCGGCGAGACGACCGAAATCGGCGACGACGTGCTGATCTATCAGGGCGCGACGCTCGGCGGTACGGGCAAGGAGCACGGCAAACGCCATCCGACGATCGGCAACAACGTCATGATCGGTTCGGGCGCAAAGGTGCTCGGCCCCTTTAAGGTCGGCGATAATGCGCGCATCGCGGCCAACGCCGTCGTGCTCAAGGAGGTCCCGCCGGACTCAACGGCTGTCGGCGTCCCGGCGCGGATCGTCAGTATAGCCGGCGTTAAGGTGAACTACGCCGACGCCGTCGACCAGATCAGCGTCACCGATCCGGTCGCCATCGAGCTGACGGCCATCTACGCACAGCTGCAGCTGCTCGAACAGGCGATTACGATACCGGACGCGAGCAGTGATCCAACTAAAGAGAAATAAAATTACTATAAATGAGGCGATTCCATGAAACTGTTTAACTCCCTGTCCATGAAAAAGGAAGAATTTGAACCGCTGGAGGCGGGTAAGGTCAAGATGTACGCTTGCGGGCCGACGGTGTATAATCTCATCCACGTCGGCAACGCCCGACCGATCATCGTGTTCGACGCACTGCGCCGCTATATGGAGTACCGCGGGTACGATGTGACGTTTGTCCAGAACTTCACAGACGTCGACGACAAAATCATTAGCCGCGCCAATCAAGAGGGCGCGACGAGCGCTGAGATCGCCGAGAAATATATCGCCGAGTATCAGACCGACGCCGAAGGGCTCGGCGTGCGCCCGGCGACGATCCACCCGAAGGCGACCGAGAACATCGGCCCGATCATCGAGATCATTAAAACGCTTATTGACAAGGGGCTGGCGTATGCGTCTAACGGTGACGTGTATTTCAGCACGTCGAGCTTTGACGGCTACGGCAAGCTCTCGCACCAATCGACGGAGGATATGCTTGCCGGTGCGCGCGTCGCCGTCGGTGACATCAAGCGCAGCCCCGTCGACTTTGCGCTGTGGAAGGCGTCGAAGCCGGGCGAGCCAAAATGGGATTCGCCATGGGGTGAGGGGCGCCCCGGCTGGCACATCGAGTGCTCGGCGATGTCCAGCCGCTACCTCGGTAAGACGATCGACATCCACTGCGGCGGCAAGGATCTGACGTTCCCGCACCACGAAAACGAGATCGCGCAGTCAGAGGGCGCCAGCGGCGAGCCGTTTGTGCGCTACTGGCTGCATAACGGCTTCATCAGCATCGACAACAGAAAGATGTCCAAGTCGCTGGGCAACTTTTTCACCGTACGCGACGCCGCCGAGGCCTACGGTTATGAAAACATCCGTATGTTTATGCTGATGAGCCACTACAGAAGCCCGCTTAACTATTCCTGTGAGATCCTGCAGCAGGCGCAAAGTGCGCTCGACCGGATTAAGACGGCGCGCAGCAACCTGAAATTTATCGCCGATAACGGCGACGGCGACGCGATTAAAGATTCAGAGCGCGCGTTTGTCGACGGTCTGCCGTCGTACCGCGCGCGGTACATCCAGGCGCTTGATGACGACTTCAATACAGCCGACGCAATCAGCGTGATCTTCGAGCTCGTGCGCGACGGCAACGCGATGACAGCGGCGGCTAAAAAGCCGTCGAAAGCGCTTGCGTCGGCAATTTTATCGATGCTCGAGGAGCTCGCCGACGTGCTCGGCCTGTTCTATGCCGACGACGATGCGTCCGGCGACAGCCTTGCAGACGAGGTCGAGGGGCTCATCGAGGCGCGTCAGGCGGCGCGTAAGGCTAAGGACTTCGCCGAGGCCGACCGTATCCGCGACCAGCTGAAGGATATGGGCATTGTATTGGAAGATACACCGCAGGGCGTGAAATGGAAAAAGGCGTAAGACAATCTTTTAAAATAATGATGCTTTAATCGAAATTATCTATAAGAAAACAGGCTGCAGATCGCAGCCTGTTTTCTTGTAATCCAGCCTTAAAATACGACTGGATAACATATATTAGTCAGATGTGTTATAATACCAAAAAAGAAGCGCCGATATTGGCGCTTTAAACCCAACAGAAAGCGGCGGTGTGTCGATGAAAAAACTCATGGTGATCGACGGCAACAGCATCATCAACCGCGCGTTTTACGGCATCCGTCTGCTCACGACGAGAGACGGCACGCCGACGAACGCTGTCTACGGATTTTTGAATATTCTGCTCAAGCTCCTCAGCGACGAGGAGCCCGACGCCGTGTGCGTCTGCTTTGACCTGCCCGCGCCGACGTTCCGCCACGAGCAGTATGATCAATACAAGGCGCACCGCAAGCCGATGCCGGACGAGCTCGGTGTACAGATGCCGATCCTCAAGGATGTGCTCGACGCGATGAAAATCCGGCGCTACGAAAAGGCCGGCTGGGAGGCCGACGATCTCATCGGTACGATTGCCGACAAGTGCGAGCAGGATGGCTGGGCGTGTGTGGTCGTCACCGGCGACAAGGACAGCCTGCAGCTTGTGTCCGACACGACGCGCGTCAGCAACGTTAAAACCCGGGCGGGGCAGACAGAGACGATCTCGTATACACCAGAGGTGTTCCGAGAGGAATACGGCTTCGAGCCGATCAAGATGATCGACCTGAAGGCGCTCATGGGCGATAAGTCGGACAATATCCCCGGCGTCGCCGGTGTCGGCGAAAAGACGGCGATGGCGCTGGTGCAGCGCTACGGGAGCCTCGACGAGATTTATGCCAATATCGACGATCCTGAGATTAAGGACGGCGTGCGCAAAAAGCTTATCGCCGGCGGGGATGCGGCAAAAATGTCCTACGAGCTGGCGACGATCTGCCGTGATGTGCCGGTCGATTTTAAGCCGGACGAAAACGTCCGACGCGACCCCGACAATGACGCGCTATATGCGTTGTTTCGGCAGCTTGAGTTCACCAAGCTGGCCGATCGGCTCGGGCTCGCGCCGCCGGTGGACGCCGCGCCGGAGACCTTCGAATCCGAATGCGTCAGCCAGATCATCCGAACGGCGCAGGACGCGCGCGATATGCTCGATGCATTGCGGCACGCGCCGGTCGTCGGTGTGCGCGCCGATACCGGGCTCGACATCGCTGTCGCGGTGGACGAATCGCAAAATATGGCCCATATCCTCCGCCGCGGTGAGACGGCCGATTATGAACAGGTGCTCAGCGAGCTGATGCAGGCCGACATCGCAAAGGCCGGGCACGACATCAAGGACACGCAGCGGCAGCTGCTTGGTATGGGTATCGAGTCCGGCGGTTGGGTCTTCGATACGGCGCTGGCGGCATATCTTTTGTCGCCGACCGATTCGTCCTATGAACTCGGCCGCCTGACCGAGCGGCACGCGGGCTTTTCGATCGCCGCCGCTGAGGAGCAGGACGGACAGCTTATGCTGACTGACGACGTATCGGCTCTGGCGTCGCTGATGTCGGAAGCGGCTGCTGTGCTGGCGCTGCGTGATATTTTCGAGCCGCAGCTGATCGAAACCGGTATGGACAAGCTACTGCACGACGTCGAGCTGCCGCTGTGCGGCGTACTCGCGGACATGGAGCATACCGGCTTTTACGTTGATAAGCAGGCGCTCGAGGCCTTTGGTGACCGACTCGGTATTCAAATTGCAGCGCTTGAGAAGAAGATTTATGAGCTGGCTGACGAGCAGTTCAATATCAATTCGACCAAGCAGCTCGGTGTGATACTGTTCGATAAGTTGATGCTGCCCGCGCCCAAGCGCACCAAGACCGGTTATTCGACAAACGTCGAAGTACTTGAGTATCTGCGCGACAAGCATCCGATCATCACCGAAATCATGGAATACCGTGAGCTGACGAAGCTTAAAAGCACGTACGCCGACGGACTGATGAAGGTCATTGCATCCGACGGGCGCATTCATACGAATTTTCAGATGACGGTCGCGGCGACGGGGCGGCTGTCCTCGACGGACCCGAACCTGCAAAACATTCCTGTGCGTAAAGAGGTCGGTGCGGCACTGCGCGAGATGTTCATCGCCGAAGACGGTAAAATGCTCGTCGACGCCGACTACTCGCAGATTGAGCTGCGGCTGCTCGCGCATATTGCGCAGGACGAGGTGATGCTCGAAGCGTTCCGAACAGGAGAGGACATCCATACCGTCACGGCCTCACAGGTGTTTAACGTTCCGCTCGAGCACGTGACGAGCCTCATGCGCTCGCAGGCCAAGGCCGTTAACTTCGGCATCGTGTATGGTATATCGGCGTTCTCGCTATCGCAGGACATCGGCGTTAGCGTTGCAGAGGCGAAGCTCTATATTGACAGCTATTTTGCCAAGTATGCCGGCGTCCGGCAGTACATGGACGCCGTCGTCGCCGAGGCCAAGCAGGACGGCTATGTTACGACGCTGTACGGACGGCGCAGACAGCTGCCGGAGCTCAAATCGTCCAACTATAACATCCGCTCATTCGGCGAGCGCGCCGCGCGTAATACGCCGATGCAGGGCACGGCTGCCGACATCATCAAAATTGCGATGGTCAATGTCCATCGGCGTCTCAGCGCGGAGGGACTCAAGGCCAAGCTCGTTTTGCAGGTGCACGATGAGCTGATCGCCGAGTGCCCGGAAGCGGAGACCGAGCAGGTTAAAAAGCTGCTGGCGGAGGAGATGGAGCAGGCGGTGTCGCTCAGTGTGCCGATTATCGCCGACGCACACGCCGGGAAAAGCTGGCACGACGCGAAATGACGACGATTATACCGGCTGGTGAAACACATCTCGCGGCCATAATAGATATTGAAAACGAAGCATTCATGCCGCCGTGGTCGGCGGGGTCGGTACTCGGTGAGATCGGGCGCGACGAGACGTTCTTTGCCCTCGCCGTCGACGGTGCAGATGTGCTCGGCTTCGTTATCCTGCGCTATTTGGCCGACGAAGCCGAGTTATATCAGATCGCCGTACGCGAAGTACACCGCCGCCGCGGTATTGCCGACAGGCTCTTGTCCGCTGCGATGGACGATTGTGTGTCACGCGGCGCTATGGGCATCTGGCTTGAGGTGCGCCGCGGCAACAACAGCGCCATCGCGCTGTATAAAAAACATGGCTTTAAGACGGAGGGGCGCCGTAAAAACTATTACAGCAGCCCCGTGGAGGACGCCGTTGTGATGGCGTGGTATAATCCGACCGCCGATTTTGCATCCGAGGGTGTATCATGATTATTTTTTCTATTGAAACCTCCTGCGACGAGACAGCCGTCGCCGTTACGCGTGACGGACGTGAGGTGCTTGCCGACGAGGTGTTTTCGCAGGCGGACATGCACGCGCTGTATGGCGGTGTTGTCCCGGAGATCGCCTCGCGCAATCACGTCGCCGTTATCGGGCGATTGAGCGATATGGCGCTGAAGAAGGCCGGCATCAGCCGCCGTGAGATCGATGCCGTTGCGGTTACGTACGCACCGGGATTAATCGGCGCGTTACTTGTGGGTGTCAATTTTGCAAAAGGCCTCGCGCTGTCGCTCGGGGTGCCGCTGATCCCCGTGCATCACATCCGCGGACACATCGCGGCCAATTATATTGCATTCCCGACGCTGGAGCCGCCGTTTCTGGCACTGATTGCCTCCGGCGGCAACAGCCTGATCGCCGACGTGCGCGGCTATACCGATGTCGCCGTCGTCGGCACAACGCGCGACGATGCGGCCGGAGAATGTTTTGACAAGGTCGCGCGCGTGCTCGGCTTGCCGTATCCCGGCGGCAAGCCGCTCGACGATCTGTCGCAAGGCGGTGACGATACGGCGTTCAGTCTGCCGCGCGCAAAAATCGACGGCCATCCATTCGATATGTCCTTTTCCGGCTTGAAGACAGCGGTCGTCAACATCGTGCACAATGCCGCGCAAAAAGGTGAACCGCTCGACAAACCGTCGCTCGCGGCGTCGTTCGCGCGTGCCGTCAGCGATACGCTTGTGCCGCGTGCCATCGAGGCGGCGGCACAGCTCGGGTACGACAAGATCACCGCAGCCGGGGGTGTTGCCGCCAATTCGCGTATCCGGGCGGACTTTCAGCGCGCGGCGCAATCGGCCGGTATGACGCTGTACCTGCCACCGCTTCGCCTATGCGGCGATAACGGCGCGATGATCGGCTGTCAGGCGTATTACGAGTATCAAAGCGGCGCACGAGCCGGGATGGATTTAAATGCGCACGCCACTATGCCAGTCGATCGTATCCTGGCCTGAGATATAAACATCGGTCGCCAGGCGAATCAGCAGGTATGCCATGTCGGTACGTGCCGAGCGAAAAGGAAGAAAAAGGAAACGGTATAGTTGTTATGTCAAGTGAATTCGCGGCGCTGCTGCCGAGGCAAATTAGACTACAGGATCATTCAAAAAAATAGAAATAATCGTTAAAACCGTTGCGGCATATAGGAATTATGCCTGTGGACAAACCTGTGGAAAGTGTGAATAACTTTCTGTAAATCCTGCGCATAATGTGGCTTATGGTAACTCGTAAAGCGATGTTGGTCTTTAAAACTTTAGGATTTATCGTCGATTTTACAAAATCTTAACATAGCAAATTAGACGATGTCATGAACTTGCATACGGATATAAGGACACAATAGGCGATGCTGCTATTTGCACATTGTTCGTCACGGCGGGATTATACAAATAGTAATATGGATTCGGTCGTGTCGACACAATGCGACTAGAAACAACGCGGTTATTCCCGTTGATTACTGACGATAGTGCTTTACACCAATCGTAAAATCTGCTATAATCAACTGCGCGCGAAAAATCGAATATGTGGGGGCGTAGCTCAGCTGGGAGAGCGTACGGTTCGCATCCGTAAGGTCGAGAGTTCGATCCTCTTCGTCTCCACTGAACAGAAAAGCCTGTAACTACTAGGTTACAGGCTTTTTTCTTTGCTCAAATATTGAAATTTTCCCTTATGTTTTCCCTTACAGGTTTAATACGTCCTTTATATAGCTCTCCATACGAGCTGCACTCTGCTGTTTCATTTGGTCAGTAACGTGGCCATAAACGTCCAGAGTAAAGGCTGCGGTGGCGTGGCCGAGGTTGTTCTGGACCGTCTTAATATCATCCCCGGAACGGATGGAGGCCACGGCATAGGTATGGCGTAAATCGTGAAAACGTGTAGTTGGAGATCCGATGGACGCGGCAGCGGCTTTGAAGGCTTTATATACCGTGTGGATAGCCAGGTGGTGCCCAAGCTCATCAGTAAAGACCAGGCCGCTATTCTCCCACACCTCGCCGTACAATAAACGCTGTTCTGTTTGATGCCCTCTGTGGCGGCGTAGTACCTGCATAACCCACGGTGCCGGAGTAATGATCCGGGATCTATCATTTTTCAGTGATGCAAAGATATAACGGCCTTGCCTTTTCTTCTCAAGCTGGAGCTGTTTGTTAATTAATATAGTGCCTTTGTCGAAGTCTACACAATCCCACATGAGGCCCAGGGCTTCACCTTCACGCATGCCTGTGAATAGGGTAACAGTAAATAGAGCTTGAAAGCGGTGGCCCTCAATGGTTTTGAGAAAAGCCTTGCTCTGCTCCTCGTCAAAGGGTTTTAGCTCTCGGCGCTCTTTGCGCGGAAGGGTGCAAGCGTCCGAGGGGTTGAATCGGATATAACCAATCATAACGGCTTGCTTGAGAGCCGTGTGGAGCACACCATGAATCCCGTGCACCGTTTTTGGGGCAAGCCCTGGCTTTCCATTCTTCCCCGCACTGAGTTGGTTATAGAAGGCTTGGATTGTGGAAGTGCTGAGCGCTTCTAGTTTAATCGCACCAAGAGCGGGCTTGATGTGGTTTTTAATTTGGCTCATATAAGCTATTTTTGTATAGGGCTTTACATCGCCAAGGTATTCCGCGGTCCAGGTGTCTAGCCACTGCCCCACTGTGAGTTTGCTGGGCGCGGTGTAGGTGCCGGTATCGAGTGCGGCGGTAGCAGCTTTGAGCTTCTGGGTTACTTCTTTTTGTGTTTTGCCGGATATGCTGCGTTGGACCTGCTTGCCTGTACCCGGATCCACACCTTCGGTATATCGTGCTTCCCAAAAAGTGTACTCTTTACCATTCCTGGTTACAGTCTTTTTTCTGATTGTACCGGTGCCGGATGCTGCTTTTCGTGCCATGTGGATATCCTCCTTTAATGTTGCACCGATGCCCACAAAATGCTACAATAAAAGGACATAATGGTGCCTTGGTTTGATCGCCGGGTTATCATAATGTATCGCCGCCTCTGGAGTTACCGCTCCAGGGGTGGTTTTTTTATTTTTAGTTTGGACGGAAATTGTTAGCGTGTTTGTGCTTTAATGCATCTAATTTGAATTTTATAAAAGATTCGGTGCTCTCGTGTAACTCTTTTAGTTCTTCTTCTGTAACTTCAAGAGTACCATCCGGATAGTTAATCCATAAATATCCCTCTGCCTCAATGGCACCAACACTACAGCCAACCTGCTTTAATTTTTCTTCAAGGTCAACTGTCCAAAAACAGTTTTTTAAAAAAGCAGTGGCTTCTGGTTCATCCATAAGCGCGTAAATTGGGACACCAAGCGCTGTAGCAATCTTCTGTAAATTTTCCGTTTTAGGGTTCTGTTTTCCTAATTCGTACTTACGTATTGTTGTCTCAATTACCCCGCTTTTCTCAGACAGCTGTCGCTGAGTTAGTCCTCTATTAATACGAAACTTTTTGATTTTATCTCCAGATATGCCCATGCGCATCACCTCAAAAACAGCATAGCACAGTTTCAGACCGAAAACAATACACAAATTCACACTTGACAGACCGAAAACGGTATTGTATGCTTTTGATATAGACCGAAAACGGTCTGAATAAACAGAAAAGGAGAAAAGCAATATGGAAAAACTAAAAACCGAGCGGCTGACCATGACTATCCCTCAAGCGGCAAATGTGTTAGGGGTAAGCAAAAATCTTATGTACCCGTTAACGCGACGCAAAGATTTTCCAATCATCCAGGTCGGCACAAGACGGCTTGTCCCTATCAAGGCGTTTGAGCGCTGGGTAGAAGAGCAGACGGACGGCGGCAATTATGAAAACTGAGGTTGTTATTCAAATACGAGCTTTCCCAGTGCTGGCACAAGACCAGCGCACGGGTGAAGAGGTTAACGACACTATTGTACTAACCAAAGAGCAGCTCCAGGCCGCGCAACTTGTCCAACAATCCGCTAAAGAGCTCATCTATCGGAGCTACAACCGCGTAGGCTTCAAAGTTCTCAAAATAGGTGCTCCGACGAAACGGGAAATCAAAGTTGATCTTGAGCAGCTATTCAAAGGTGAAAACCAAATAAGCAGTAAAAACGAAGATTGCCCTTTCTGTGAAACCTGTAGAGAGGATTGCCGGATCTGCAAAACCTCCGCCAGAATTAATGAAAAAACCCTACAAGGTGAAAGAGGGGAGAGGCGGTTGATTGAATGAGCAATATAAAGAACATGCGTTAAAATACGCCGCTCAAGGGCTTAGGGTGCTCCCAGTAACGCCCGGTCAGAAAAGTCCACCCTTGTTTAAGAACTGGCCAGAAAAGGCAAGTTCGGACCCGGAATTTGTTCAGCAGCAATGGAGTGAGGAACCTAACGCAAATGTGGCGATTGCCACTGGGCAGGGTTTACTAGTCCTTGAAACTGATATTAAGGACGGTATAAACGGCGAGGTAAGCCTGGCGGAATGGTCTCAAAGTTCGGCTGGCGGAGAAATACCTAAAACCAGAACTGCTCGAAGTGGCAGCGGCGGTATACACAGATATTTCTACTGTAATAGCCGGTTGCTTAGAAACCGTGTTGGAGTTTTGCCTGGTGTTGACATTCGCGCGGTAGGGGGTTATGTGGTAGCCCCGCCAAGCCTACATCCAAATGGAGAAAGATATAAATGGATAGACGAAGGGGAAATAACTGAGCTAACATTTGAGCTGTTTTGCTTAATCGTTGAAAGTGGGGTGGGGGTCGGCCTCGAAGTGCCCGAGGAAGTTATTGAGGGGGAGCGGAATAGTACACTTTTTCGACTAGGTTGCAATTTTCGACACGCTGGGCTGAATAAGGATGAAATCTATGTAGCCCTTCAAGAGGTTAATAAGCGCTGCACTGTACCGCTTGATGATAGTGAGCTGGAGCTGATTAGCAGACAAGCGGCTAAGTATCAAACGGACGGCTTACCAAAGGGGTTAATCGCAAAACCAGGACGCATATTCAGCGCCCAGGAGCTAATGGGTAAACAGTTTCGCCCGCTCGTCCAGCCGGTTAATCAGCTCATATGTGAGGGGTTGTCGCTCCTTGTAGCCGCATCAAAACTGGGTAAATCTTGGCTAGTGCTTCTGATGGCTTTATGTGTGGCCGAAGGTAAGCCCTTCCTTGGAAGGCAAACAACAAAATGCCGGGTCCTGTATTACGCCCTGGAGGATAGTGACAGGCGCTTACAAAGCCGTCTGAGCAAGCTGAGCATTGATACTATCCCAGATAACCTATTCCTCTCCCCACAAGCTGCGAGGCTCGGTGAAGGCTTTGAGGAAGCGCTGGACGCATGGCTGGAGGCAGAGAACACACCGACGCTGGTTATCATTGACACCTTGCAAAAAATCCGTGGTGTTGAAAAAAGCGCCAATGCCTATCAGCTTGAATATGAGGCCATGGGACGACTTAAACGGATAGCCGACCGGCACAGAGCATCAATACTTTGTGTTCATCACACCAACAAAGCGAAGATGGTCACGGATCCTTATGATAAGATCTCCGGCTCAATGGCCCTGATGGGGTCCGCGGACACAACGCTATTACTTAACCGAAAGCGCGGGGAAGATACCGCCACCATCACATACACAGGGCGTGATGTTTGGGGTGATGATATGTTAATCCGCTTTGCAAATGGTGAATGGATCCTAGTGAGCGACAACGCCGAGGCATACGAAGCAACCGCAAAATACGCCAACGAGCCATTAGCACAGCTTTTTAGGCTCTTGGCGGATGAAAACCCACAGGGCGGCAGGTGGACCTATGGCGAACTTCAAGCACAAGGCTTGGAGAAATTAGGAGCTACTCCTTTTGTCAGCGGTCGAGAGTGCGGCAAACGCCTTGCTGATGGCTTGGCGGATGAATTGATGTCCCGTGATGGTTTAATCGTTGAATGGGGCGCCAAGCTCAATGCCGGCAAAGGTGTGAGGATGAGAATTGCGTCAAAAGTAGTTGTGGAGTATAAGTAGTAAGAGTAGTGAGCACTACTCTTACTACTTATACTCCACAACTACCCACCCTGAAAGGAGTTGAAAAACTATGAGTGATTTTGGATATTGCGGGGCCTGGTCAGACGAACTGAAAGAGGCGGAGCGTCAGCGTTACCGGGCCTACTGCAAGGTGCGTTGCTTGGAGGCTAGTCTTGATCGTACAGACTGGAGCGAATTTGAGGCTGTTATGGCTGAGCTGGAGTTGGCTAGGGCAGAAGGACACAAAGCTGGAATTAAAGTGATCCAATTAAGGGCCGCTTGGTCAGCCAAAGAACATTACCCACACTGAAAAATATCATCCTTAGTGTGCATAAGTGCGCACATAAAAAGGGGAGAAAAGTGGTTACTTTAACTGCCGAAAAGTGCCACCAAAAAAAGGGCATAAAAGTGCCGCTCCCGTGCTGCCAACACGAGAGCGGCAGACCGGCCCAGAGGCCGACCTAAGACACCCTCATTATGAGGGGTATAGAAAGGGTTGTCAAACATGAATGAAGAAAAATTGGCTATATTGGAGCATGAGATTACGGTGTTGTCAGAGCTATTACGCACCACTACACATGGCCATTTCTCAACTACCCTTGCAGGAGCGCGGCAAGAGAGTAAACGCGGAGACGAACAGGAGGGATCTTACTGGTGGTTGCAAAACCATTATATCCAGGCATCTGCAGCTATCTGGGCGGCGTCCGTTATTGCGGACAACATGGATAGAATGTTTTGTGAAGAGGTGGCAGGGGTATGAAAATTACTCTTGCATATTTGGACGGGGTGGAGGACGAACGGGCGAATAAAGCCGCCGAGGCCCTCAAACAGTTACTTCCTTCTGCAAAAGTGAAAAGAAGTGACCGCTATGCCCCCTATAAACACGTCTATTTCACCATTAGAAAACCCATAAAGCCTTGAAATACAAGGGTTTTCGCTTGACCACCCCCCTATAGCATGGTAAAATGTAATAAAATAGGTACAAGTACCGCCCGAAAGGGTTAGCCAATAAGGCATGGGAACAGTTTGGACGCTGTTTCCGTGCCTTTTTTATTTTGAATACGGGTAAGAAGGTGAGCATATGGCAAGGCGAAAAAGTTTGAAGCTGTCAAACCCTACTGAGGTACGCCGGGCACTGTCCAGGGTGGCTAATATGGTATTCAATAGCGAGTTGGCATCAAAAGACGCTACCGCTATCATGTACGCCTGTAACATCATCCTGTCTGCCATACGAGTAGACGAGCAAGAGCGCCGGCTCAATGAGCTTGAGCGCGTACTAAGAGAGCGGGGCAGCATATGACCTATATAAACCGACGCCTTGATAAGCTGGAGGTTATCGCAGAGTGTAGCAAGCATAACGTGGCAATCGTTGAGCAAATACCGACAGGCTATATATTCCTCGGTGTGGAGTATTCGCCTAGTGAGCTGGAGCGAGTGCTCAAGGCCCGCGATGTAACCACCGTTATTGTCAATGACGTACCGCGGAGCTAACCGATGACAGGGCAGGGGGTGTTGTGCGTGACCAATGAGGAGCTTGTGGCCGCTGTGCAAGCAGGGGACGATTCAATGATGACTACGCTATGGGAGCAAGTGGTGCGCTTCGTGGCGTGGCACGCAAGTCACTGGGCTTGCACCTGGGAAGGCTACGCTGGGGTGACTTGTGAGGACCTTTGCCAGGTCGGTTACTTTGCCCTTGTGGATGCTGTGCAAACATATGATCCGGAGCAGGGGGCGCGATTCACCACCTGGCTGGCTGTCTACTTGAAGCGGGAGTTTATAAAGGCTCTAGGCCGGCGAACATCGCGCCAAAGCAGTGAACCGCTCAATCATGCTTGCAGCCTGGATGCACCAACAAAGAGTGCAGACGGAGACGGCAAGGCAATTGCTTTGGCGGACACGATAGCAGACAGCATATCCCCCTATGATGAAGCGGAGAGGGAGATCTACTGCGGACAGCTCCGGGAGGCTCTTAGCAATGAGCTTGATAATCTGCCCACGGATCAGCGGGAAACGCTTGAGCGGCGCTACTACCATGAGCAGACCCTTGAGGATGTGGCAAGCCAAATGGAGACGCACAGATCCACGGCGCAGCAGCGCGAGAAAACAGCATTGCGGCAGCTGCGGCGGTCCACTAAGCTTGCTCAGTTCATAGACGCTCAAACAGACTTCTACTTACACATTGGTGTGCGTCGGTACCATGACACCTCCACAAGTGCGGTGGAGAGCCTAGTGTTGAGGCGAGAACGATTGAGAGCGCGAGAACAGATAACTCAAAATGATTGGGAGGTTATGCCCTATGAATTGGATTGAAGAAGCAAAAGAAAAACTAAATCGGTTTGATGAAAAGAAACGCCTCGTTGTAAGTGCTGGCAATGAACTAGCCCAGCTTGAAGCCAATGAGGAGTTGACAGCTGAGCAGCTTAGCCGGTGTGATTATCTACGTGGAGTTATCCGAAGCGCGAAATGGTGGGTCCAGTATGTACATAGCGGGATGGCTATGTTGGATGAGGAGGAGCGCCTTGTGCTGGAGCGCTTCTATATCTATCCCAGGAAAGGTAATCTGGATCTTCTATGCTACGAGCTTGACCGGCAGAAATCCGTTGTATACGTGCGCCGAGACAAAGCGCTGCACCATTTCACACTGGCGATGTTCGGCGTAATCGAAACGTGATCTAAGAGTAAACGCTGCCTTATGCGGCGCTAATATATAAAGCTAACAAATTCACAAAACGAAAGGAATTTAAATCATGACAAACAATCAACTTTACATCAACGAGTGCATCCAGACCATTTTTGGTAAGCTGAGGACCTATGACAAAGCCGTGAAGTTATGGGGCGAGAAGAAAGAGGAGATTATTCACTCACCCCTGTGGAGCCAGGAGGAAATGGAACGGCGGACCAGTGCAGCTACCGCTGAGCTTCGGGAAGCTGCCCAGCGCTTTTATGACGCCATAGCCAAAGAGCTTGAAAGCATAAAGCAAACGGCTATCGTCATGGAGAATGAGTTTGTGCTTTCTTCAGAGCTTAGTGCTGCCATTGCCATGGTCTGCTCGGTAGGCGCTGATCTGCCCTATGAAACCAGGCACAACCTCGTCCAAACCTTTGTGGGTCAGAAGCAAGCGCTCATTGCACTGATCTCAATCATGGAGGTCAAGGGCGTTGATGTTCAGGAAGCTAAATCCTATATTTTCAAAGCTGAATACCGCTGTGAGGAGCTTGACAATCTGGCTTATCAAATTGTCGCGCAGGCTGGCATTAACGTCGGTGTGGTCATCAATTTTGTGCGTGAGCTAGAGAAGTTTGCAGAGCTAATGGGCGTTGAGTTGAGTAACAAGTTTGTGAGTGAGAACGAATCAGCCTATATGAGCGCCCGCCTCCGGGAGAGCTTTGGATTGCCAGTAAATTAATAATCGCAGAAAGACAGCTCGGGGATTAGCCATAACGCCAATTCTCGGGCTGTTTTTGTAGTAAAATGTTGACATATGTAGATAATGTTGCTATTCTGTTTGCAGGTTGTTTTTGGATTATTTCTGTGTAGTACGATTTATTTTGATTGAATTTTCGCGTGACCGATGATAACATTTCAGTCATAAATGCATCTTGAGAAAAGGTTGAAGGTGATTGAATGTTTGAAAACGAACACAACCTAGTTTGCAGTTTTATTGATTGCCTTGAACAGATACCCACGCCGTGGGGTAATGTTAAATTTGGAACAGAATTTAACTATCAACGAGGAAAAACGGACCTTGTTGCCGTTTCTGATACGGGCAATGTGATCGCTTTTGAAGCAAAACTAAAGAAGTGGAAAATTGCCTTGCAGCAAGCTTATAGAAATACTTGCTTTGCTGATTTATCGTATGTGCTGCTACCAATGGATAGCATCCAAGTGGCGTTGAACTCTCAGTCAGAGTTCTCAAAGAGAGGCGTAGGGCTATGTTATATCACAGATGAGAACGAGATATGTGTTGTTTATGAAGCTCAGCCTTCGGATCCGCTGCAACCTTGGCTTAGAGATAAAGCACTATCTTTTGTAGACGAAATGGGTGTTGTTGATGACGATCGAGTTCGAAGCAGTTGCCAAGAAAATATGTCTAGAGCATAAGCTAACCTTCGTTGATTTCGCAGGAGCAGGTGCGTTTAAAGAAACATTTCATGCAACAGATGGAGCTAGTGAACTTGCACTTAAAGTCTTTAAGCCTGGGTTTTCACAGGAACGAACTGAGCGCGAAATCAGCGCTATGTTAGTATGCGACCATCCGAATATTGGGAAGCTTAATCACGTATCAATTCAAAGTCATGACGGAAAAGACTATCTCTTTACAATCGAAGAATTCTGTCTAGGCGGGACACTATCAGACAAGATCGCAGATCAGTTATTGGAGAAGGCGCGCGTGACGGAGTTAGCTATTCCGCTGATATCTGCTGTTGAGCATATAGCTTCTCATGGCTTGGTTCATAGAGATTTGAAGCCTGATAACATTATGTTTCGAGCTGACAGAAAAAGCCCCGTAATTGTCGATTTTGGAATCGTTAGAGACTTGAATAGCGAATCCTTGACGAAGAATTGGCTAATGCAGGGGCCAGGATCACCCTACTATGCTGCACCAGAGCAACTAAATAATCAGAAGGACCTAATAGATTGGAGAACTGATCAGTTTTCGCTCGGCGTTGTGTTAGCAATTTGCGCCTTCGGAGATCATCCGTACTGTAGAACAGGGGATAATATGGGTGACGTTGTGAACAGAGTGATGGCTAAAGAAAGCTCAAGTGAGCAATTTCAGCAAAACTGTGTTAAACATGGGCTTGAGCCACTAATGAAAATGGTCCAACCTTGGCCAATAAGGAGATATCGCACTGCATCTGATCTTCTTAGCGCCTGGATGACAGAAGGGGAGGATAATTAATGGGTTCATACCATCAAATGGGGCACCATTCCGAAAACCTACTTACGTTACCAGAACTCAGTGGATATGAAGGGGCTATTATAAGCCCGGTAAACTACTCTGAAGCAGAGGTTATTGAGCAAATCAAGCTTGTTGACGACCGTAGCTTCAGATTTTTATTTGATCCACAGCTGTATTGTCCGCAAACTGAACGCGACAAATTAAGAGAATGGTCGTATTTCCCTAATGATGTTGAAACTGCTGATTTATCGGATATTCGCTGGTGGAATGCGCTAACTGACCAGTTGCTTTTAACAATAGGTAAGCTAGATACCTGCTGTGTTTGCAGTCCTGCTATGGCTCCAAATACGTATAGTACTGAATACTATACCCTGTCAATAGATGTTTGTAATTATTTGTATGACAGGATTGAAAACCCTGAGGAGAAAGTTTATCAAACTCTAGTGGCAGACTTGTCTGACCTAGCTGTCTCCAAAAACATGAATGAGATTGCATCAATAGCGTCAAGAACAAAAGCTAAGAAAATCTATATGATTTTTGTTAATAACACGACACCTAGGCGAGAACTGGCTAATACGGATGAGCTTAAAGGTGCTATGAAGCTGATAAGTTTGTTAGAAAACGCGGGGCTGGAAGTTCTCGTTGGGTTCTGTTCATCGGACGTGCTACTGTGGAAAGCGGCTGGTGCTAGTTCTTGCGCAACGGGAAAATACTTCAACTTGAGAAGGTATACAAGTTCGAGGTTTGATGAACCAACTGCTTCTGGAGGTGGGCAACTTCCATACTGGCTAGAGGAATCTTTAGTTGCCTTTTTAAGAGAATCGGATGTGGTCAGATTACAGAATGCAGGACTTATACAGGATGCTTCAAATCCTTTTAGCGCCGAAATAATTACCAAAATTGAGACGGGTGCCGCATGGTTAGGGCTTAGCTGGAGACATTATTTATTTGCCTTTGCGGATATTGAAAATCGTCTTAGCACAGGTGAGCTTAATTGTAGTGAACTTTTAAAGCAAGCCGAAGCAAAATGGATAAGCATTGAAGATAAGAGTATATTCATGGAAGAAGCTCGAAACGACGGATCGTGGATAAGAGCTTGGCGCCGGGCACTGATTGAATATGACGCTTTATAGGAAGCGTATCAATATAATGGCAGCCCTCAAAGTTAGTCCTTTGAGGGCTGCTGGCTTATCGCTTTTCCGGTACTGGTCTAATCTGTCCCTTGGTGTATTCAACTTTTGGGGAAGTAGTGCCGGCAGCTAAAAACTCCAGCACCCGGTCAACATCCACTAGCTTTTTGCGTCCGACCTCTACCACCGGTATCTGGTTGGTATGGATGATATGCCGGATGTAATTTATCCTCACTTCTGTGTCGGGATCCTGGGCTTTAATTTCGGCCATAACCCCTGCTGCTGTCCTCATTCTTGGTAATGCCATTGTATAACTCCGTATTAGAATATTTCCCCCTGTGAGGGATGTGGTGAGTATACCAAATAGCGGGGACGAAAGCATAGGCTTGCCATCCTATCACCATGGTTGTATGATTGTACCGAGGAGAGAACAAATGACGGATGAAGAAAAAGCGAAAGAGCGTTTTGTAGCTCATGGCGGGGTTAATCTGGGGAAAGCCCAATGCATAAGCTGTGCTTATTTTGACTTGACTAACTTTTTCTGTTTAAAACTGAGTAGAAAAGAAGCGGCTAAATACATGAGTAATAATGAACTTTGTCCTTTCCGACTAAATGGAAGTGATCTAGTATGAAAAATATTGCCTCTTTATTTACTTTGGAAATGAAAGAAGCGATTAAGGCTCAGTTAAACATCGAGTTATCCGATGAGCACGACTTTTCGGACGAGGAGCTGGAGAATTTATTCTATCGCATTATAGATGAGTTCCCCTTTGAGTATGCTGATGATGAGTATGGCGGGCCGTTGGGGCTAACTCGCGTTATGGAGGATATGATCGACGTTTTTGTTAAAAACAAGCTCCCGTATTAAACCAGGGTATATGGATGAAATAAACAAAAGAAAATGAGTGGTAGAAGCCTAAACACTTCGCTATAATACTCGCCCCCGTTCCTCCAACCAGGCCAATGCCTCCTCGCGCTTTATACGGATCCGTCCATGTTCCGAAGTGCGAAAGCAGGGGAAGCCCTCGGCATGGACTAGCTCGTATATCCGGGTGCGGCTGATCTTCACGTAAGCCATGAAGGATTGAACAGTGTCGATCGTGACCGGTGCAGTAAATGTGTTGTTCATGAGTATAAACCTCGTTGATATATTTCCCTAAAAGGGATAATGAGAGCATATCATTTTTCCCTTATATTTTCCCTTAAAGGGAAAACCGGCTTAGGTAAATAAGGTTAAGCAATGCACAAAAAAGCCCATAAATAAACACTTTTTGGACGATTAGGAATACAAAAAACGATGCTTTACTAATTCGATCCTCTTCGTCTCCACTGATAAGCACAAGGCAGTCTGTGAAAACAGGCTGCCTTGTGCTTATTATCGTCATTTCGAAAAACTTGTGATAATGCATAACGCATGGAGAAGTAGCATGTGTGTACTGACGGAAAAGGATGTTAACGCGATGTCAGGCGACAGGGTCGCATCATAATGTAAGGGGGATGCGGCTCGAGTGGCTGTCAAGCGGGATACGCACCATGCCACGAGCGTACCTTATTAATCGCTGCCTAGGATTATAAAATTCATGAAGCGGTCAGCCTGACAGGGCTGTCTGAAAGCCTACAATACCGGCTTGAGGAAAAAACAGGGGTCAGCTGCGCGGACTAACTTCGTACAGCAGCGCGTTGCAAATCGCTGCGGCGACGTTGCTGCCGCCCTTGCGTCCTTCGGCGACGATGCACGGCACACCGGACGCCTTGATGATCTGCTTGCTTTCGACGACGTTGACGAAGCCGACCGGCACGGCGATGATCAGCTCCGGCTTGACTCGCCCCTCGTCGATCAGTTCACGGAGGCGCAGCAGCGCCGTCGGTGCGTTGCCGATGGCAAAAATAAGCGGCCCCGATATCGAGCTTGCTTTTTCCATCGAGACGGCTGCGCGCGTGATGCCCAGCGCTTTGGCCTCGGAGGCAACGTCTTCGTCTGAAATAAAACAATGCGCTTCGCCGCCAAGCGCTTGCAGTTTGGTTTTATTGATACCGGCCATCGCCATTTTCGTGTCGGTAACGATATGCGCGCCGTTCAGCAGCGCTTGCTTGCCGGCCGCAACGGCGGTATCAGAAAAATACAGGTTTTCAACATAGTCGAAGTCGGCGGTGGTGTGAATAACACGCTTGAGAATCGGCTCGCGCTCTGGCGGGATCTGCCGATCGCCAAGTTCGCGTGTAATGATCTCAAAGCTTTTATTTTCGATATCTGCCGGTGGCATATTGCGCCAGTCCATAATCTTGCTCCTTTCAGTTGCCCGTTTCCGGCGTGCCGGTGGCACTGAGTATAAAAATCGGGTTGAGCGCTGTCATAAGATGATAGGCGCCGACAGGCTTCGCCTGACTAACGGACAGTTGGAGAATCTCCGTATCGCTCACAGAAAGCCGCGACATCAGCGCCGATGCCTGTGACAGTGTTTCCAGTGTCACCGCGCTGATGACCAGCCGAGCCAACGCGTTTTTTTTCAAGATAGCTGAGACGATATCCTCAAGCCCGCCGCCGCTGCCACCGATGAACACAGCATCTGGCGCCGGTAGGCCGGACAAAGATTCCGGCGCTTCGCCAGAGACGACGCTGATATTGGAAACACCGAATTTTGCGGCGTTTTCTTCGATTAAACGGCAACCCTCCGGCTCACGCTCAAAGGCATATACGTGTCCCTTTCGAGCCAGTAAAGCCGCTTCGACGGACACGGAGCCCGTCCCGGCGCCAACGTCGTAAACGATGTCAGTGTCGTGCAGGTTCAGCCGGGACAATATGACGCTGCGCACGGCGCTTTTTGTCATCGGCGTGCCGCCGCGGATGAATGCGCTGTCCGGAAATCCGCAGGATACGAGTCGTCGCGGGTGCGGATTGTCGACAAGCAGGACGGACAAATCATCGAGATCCGCCGCGGCGAGCACCGCCGCCGTATCGGTGACAACAAGTTCATCGTCACCACCGAGCTTCTGGCCGGCGGACACCGTCAGTCCGCCGAAGCCGGCATCGGTCAACTGGGCGCAAATAGCCCTGACCGTCAACTCGCCGCCTGTTAAGAAGAAGGTCTCGGCGTTTTCGCGCACCATACGCACTGCGTCGACCGACTTGCCGTGCGCACTGACAAGCTTCCAGTTCTGCCATGGACGGCGAAGCTTCGATGCAAAAAACTGAACGCTTGAAATGCCGGGAAAAACGACGCTATCCACGTCTCCAAGACGAGATATAAGGCTTTGCGAGCCGCTGTAAAAGCCGGTGTCGCCGCTCATCAGCACGCAGATATTTTTCCCTGGGCTGGCTTCGATCAGGCCCGCTATTTCGTCTGTACGCACGGATTTAATCCGCTCACCTTTATAATGGTCCGGCAAAGCGTCCACAAGGCGAGCGGCGCCGATTAGAATGTCGGCTTTATGAAGAGCGTTCTGCGCGTCGGACGTCAAGGAGCCGGGGCTGCCCATGCCCATGCCGATCACATGGATACTCATTTTTCGTCCTCCAAAATCGCAGAAAGTTCGGCCAGAAGCGCATCCCAGCCGAGTCCGTCGTCTTTCGGGCGCCTGATTACGACGACGGAAACGTTCAACTCATGCGCCGCGTCAAGTTTTTCATGAAAGCCGCCAGCTTTGCCGCTTTCCTTGGTGACGAGCGTTCTGATATTGTACTCGCGTATCAAAGAGGCATTAAGCTGTTTTGAAAAAGGTCCTTGCATGGCTACAATTCTTTTTTGTACAAAACCATTGGATACGCACGCTGAGATCGATTCGACGGTTGGCAGAACGCGCGGATAAATACGCTGAGCATAATCTGGGATCACCGTATAGGCCTTAAGGTCTTTGATGCCGGTCGTCAGCAGGATATTGCCGTCCGTCGCCGACAGCAACCTGGCGGCCTCATCGGCAGACGACGCGACGGTTACGTCGCGGATTTCACCCCGCTCACGCTGATAGCGCAGGTACGGCACACCGGCGCGTTCCGCCGCCGCGCGGATGTTAGCCGTCGCCTCGGCGGCGTACGGGTGCGTGGCGTCGATAACGAGTGCGAAGCCGCCGGACGTGATAATAAGCGCTTCAATGTCGGACGAATCCAAACGTCCTGCCATGACCGTAAAGTGGGGGTTGTTTTCCGGCGCCAGCTCGCGCCCGTGATCACTGGCAACGCACAGCGTCACCGCACAGTCATAGCGTGCCAGAAAATTCAAAATCTCGGGCGTTTCACTTGTGCCGCCGAACAGCAAAACCTTCTTCATTCTTTGTCCATATAGCCGCGCGGCGTGACCATCCTGCCACCGATGTTGCGCGTGCTTGTACTACCAACAAACACCGTTGTGAACATGTCAACCGCGGTGTCACGCAGCTGGCCAAGCGTCGTCAGCCGTGCGGATTCCCCGTCGCGGCCAATGTGCCGCACAATACCGCAAACAGTTTCTGCACTGCGATAGCCGAGTAAAATATCGCACGCGCGCTTGAGATGATCGGTGCGTTTATGGCTGCCGGGGTTGTAAATGACCAGTGCGAAGTCGCCCGCACCCGCGCCGTGCAGGCGCTGCTCGATGAGTGCCCACGGGATGAGCAGATCTGACAGGGACACAACGGCAAAGTCCTGCATCAGCGGCGCACCAAGCAGCGCGGCGCCGCTTTGCGCCGCCGACATGCCCGGTACGATCTGGATGTCGACGCTCGGGGTCTCGCCGGCGAGCTCGTAGATAAGCCCGGCCATGCCGTAAACGCCCGCGTCGCCGCTGCAGACCATCGAGACGATTTTATCCGCCGCTTCGTCGAGCGCAACGCGGCACCGATCGACTTCACTGCGCATGCCGGTTTGCAGATACGCCTTGTCCGGGTATAGCGGTCGGACGAGCTCGACATACTTCGTATAGCCGCAAATAAGGTCTGACTGTCCGATCGCGCTGTGTGCGCTGAACGTCATGCCGTCACGGCCACCCGGGCCAAGACCGACAACAAAAAGCTTACCCATTAGTCCTCCAGAAACTTTACTTTATACGGCGCGATCCCCAGCGCCATCGTGATGCCGCCGCCCGCATTTTTCCTGACGTACAGCTCTCCGCTGCTACCTAAAACGGCGCCGCGCTCACAGACGTTGTCCGCGCCGGTCGTTTTACGCACGAATTCAGACGACGAGAATTTACCCTTCGCCGTGTTGAGCTGCTCGGCGGAGAATGTCTTGAACGGCAGATCGTTTGCCCGGCAGAACTCCAGAATACCCGGTTCATCGGCCTTGAGGTCGATGCTGCAGACCTGAACAACGGCCTCTCGGTGACAGCTGCCCTTTTTAAGCACCAGCTCAAACGCGTTTTCAAGGTCGGCGGCGCTTGTGCCGCGCTGACAGCCGACGCCGAGCGTTAAGATCGGTGGGATGAGGCGCAAAGCGTCTCTGCGGCCGCGGGTGCGCACCGTCACGATCACGTCGTATTCGTCGCCGGTCAGCACGAGACCCTCGGGCAGCTCTCCGTCTATGGGAAAAAAGCTTTTGAGATACACACACTCGCCAGCCAGCAGGTGCGCGGACACCCACTTAATCTGCTCGGGGTTGGCGATACGGATGCCGTTTTCGCTCGCCCACGTGTCCACCGCGAAGATATTGTTGCAGTCGGTGGCCGTCGTGACAACGGGGATACAGCTGAGCAGGCGCGACACTTCATGCGCAAGCCGATTGCCGCCGCCGATATGCCCAGACAGGATCGGAATAGCGAATTTCCCGTGCTCATCGAGCACAATAACCGCCGGATCAGACGTTTTCGACTGGATCAGTGGCGCAACGGCACGCACGGCGATACCAGCCGCGCCGACATAGATCAGCGCGTCGTCCTCCTCGAAGTGCCTGCTCGTCCAATGGTGCAGTGAGTTCTTGCCGCAGCGCGTCACGGACGTCGTATAATCGTTTTCGTTTAGAATATCGCCGAGCCTGCCGGCCAGATCGTACCCCTTAGCGGTAAAAGCGATGATACCGATGGTCATGCGTCTTCGCCCTTTCTGAACGCGGTCGTAAAGCCCGGATCGTAGAGCTTTGAGCGCTCATAATCATCGCCGAGAAAGCGTCCGACGAGAATAAGCGCCGTGCTCGTCACACCGTTTTCAACAGCTGTCTGATGAATTGTACCGACCGTACAGTGGTAGGCTTTTTCGTCTGGCCAGGTTGCCTTATATACGATGGCTGCCGGCGTATCAGCGCTGAAGCCACCGGCGATCAGCTCGCGCTGGAGCCCCTCTGTCAGTGTTGAACTTAAAAAAATCACCATCGTGCACCCGTGAGCAGCAAAGCTGCGGATGCTCTCGCAGTCGGGTACGGGTGTGCGGCCGGCCATGCGCGTGATAACGACGCTCTGGCTGACGCCGGGCAGCGTATATTCGGCGTTCAGCGCCGAGGCCGCGCCGCAGAAGCTCGAAACGCCCGGCACGCTTTCATACTTGACGCCAAGCGTGTCCAGCACGTCCATCTGTTCGCGGATCGCGCCGTACAAACACGGATCGCCCGTGTGCAGCCGGACGGTGTTTTTCCCGGCGGCCTCGGCGGTTTTGACGATGTCAAGCACTTGCTCGAGCGTGAGTTTCGCGCTGTCGTGGATCTCACAGCCCGCTTTGGCAAAGCCGAGCAGCTCCGGATTGACAAGACTGCCGGCGTAGACGATCACATCGGCCGTTTTAAGCCGCTGGGCGCCTCGAAGCGTGATGAGGTCGGGGGCGCCGCTGCCGGCGCCGACAAAATATACCATTCAGATGTTCCTCCGTTTGAGCTTGTTGATGATTTCAGACGCTTTTTGCGTCTGCCCGAGCAGGCCGTGTACCGTACCGAACAGCACGACGCCGACGCGAACGCCGTCCCCGGCGCGGCGGGTGACATATTCGTCCGCTTTGCTAAGCAAGGAAGAGACGACAGCGTCTTTGAGTCCGGCGCCGTCGAGAATGTCGAAGCATTGGTCGGTCGTGACGGCTTGCATCAGCGCCGTGACCGTTGCCGTGTCCGCGCCGCAAAGCGCCGCGTGCGCTGTAACGATCTCCGAGCGGCAATCCGCGACGGACGAGTGCGTGTTTAAAATGCCGCCTGCCAGCTTAACGAATTTCCCGGCGTGCCCGACGAGCAGGATGTCCGAAAAATCGTGATAAACGGCGAAATCGATCGCGTCGCCGATGAAATTGCTACATTTGACCGTCGGCGCGCGCGCGAGGTCGGGATGCTCGGATAAAAACCGCGCGCCGTAGTTGCCTGGCGTGAGCACGACGGTCGTTTCTCCCGCCGCGCCGAGCGCGCGGAGCTCGAGGCCGATCGTGTCGATGAGCGCCTGCGTGCTCATCGGCTCGACGATGCCGGACGTACCGATGACGGACAGTCCGCCCTCGATGCCGAGCTTTGGATTGAATGTGCGCTTTGCCAGCCGCTCGCCGTCCGGGAGGCTGATCGTGACGGACAAGCCGCCCTCGTAAAAGCAGCTGTCGCACACGTCCTGCGCGGCGCTTTCGATCATACGGCGCGGCACGCTGTTGATCGCTGCCGCGCCGACCGGCTGGTCAAGCCCCGGGCGTGTCACCCGGCCGACGCCGCTGCCGCCGTTGATCGCGATACCGGGCGTATCGGTTTTGGAGACGCGGGCGTAAACGAGCATGCCGTCTGTAATGTCGGGATCATCGCCGGCGTCCTTGCGCACGGCGCAGGAAACGGCTTTATCCGAGCGGGTAACGTCCAGCACGTCTGTTTCGACGGTAAGGCTCTTCGGCGTCATGATCGAGACTGTACCGACGTCTGCCGCGCCGAGCAGCATCGTTGCGGCAGCTTTCGCCGCAAGCGTGGCGCAGGTACCCGTCGTATAGCCCATTCTGAGTCGCTGCGCGCCTTTTTGTATGTAGTGTTCAAACGGCACCGCGTAACCACCTTATCCTTTGCAGCTGATTTATATCCGAGCTCGGAAAATGCAGTCGAAAAACAAAAACCTCTCCGAGTGACGGAGAGGCAGAAAAAAGCAAAGCTGCGCTTTGCGATTATCACGCCGGCTGAAGGTCCCGTCAGCCTGTGATCACGTATTCGCAGCGCAGGTATTCTGGCTTGAGCGTCATCGCGATGTTTCGCCTTCCCGTGGTAATACCACAGTGACATAATGAAACAAAGCTCAGCTCTTACAGCGGCGGCTCCGCGTGGGATTTTCACCCATCTTCCCGAGGTGCAGCGAATATTTTTGCTTTATTGTACGTTCAGTCTGCCGTTTTGTCAATACCGCTTGTTCAGCGCATTTTTAAGACAGAATTAGCATGGTGTAGGTAGCCGCTGCAAAAAATCGCTTGCATTTTATATTCGATGATGTATAATTGGGGGCGTAAAAGTTTATATCGTCACAGATTTGACAAGCAGGAAGCTGGGTGAGAATCCCACACTGTCTCGCAACTGTATTTGCTGAGCGACGGCCACAAGCCACTGGGAAACCGGGAAGGCGGCCCGAGCGACGACGCATAAGTCAGGATACTCGGTCATATCTGCAACCAGTCCTTACGACGTATAAGGGTGGGTTATTTCTATGGTCATTTTCAGATGGCTTTGAAGTGCTGCACCATTCGTAAGCGTGGTGCAGTTTTTTATTTTTCTGCACGGTTAGCGGTGATAGGGATTAACTACTAAGCGGAGGCGCATTTGAAAGGCAAACTCTACGGCGTCGGAACCGGACCGGGCGACCCGGAACTCATCACGCTCAAAGCCGTCCGAATTATCGTCCTATGCCCGGTAATCGCCGTACCAATATCCGGCGGCGGCGAGCGCGTTGCGCTGAATATCGTGTGCCAGGTAATCCCGTCGGTCGAAGATAAACGGCTCTTGGAGCTGGATATGCCGATGACGCGCGACGAAGCCATCCTTCGCGCTGCCCATCAAAAAGCTGCCGAGGAGATCATTCGCGTGCTCGATCGGGGTGAAAACGTCGCCTTCCTGACGCTCGGCGACCCGACGGTCTATTCTACATACATTTACCTACACAGGCTTGTTCGCGAGCGGGGCTACAACGCCGAGATCATACCGGGCGTGCCGTCTTTTTGCGCCGCGTCCGCGCGCGTCGGCGATTGCCTCGTTGAAACCGGGCAGCCGCTGCACATTCTACCCGGCGCGTACGGCGATATCAGTGCGCAGCTGGCGCTGAACGGGACGAAGGTGATTATGAAAAGCGGCAAAAGCCTTGACAAGCTCCGTGATGTATTGAGCGACGGCGCGCACCACAGCATAAAGATCGTTGAAAACTGCGGGATGCCCGGCGAAAGGATATACGAAACGCTTGAGCAGGCCGAAACCAGACCCGGATACTTCTCCGTTGTGATCGTTAAGGATTAAAAACGTCGCGTAAAACTACAATCGAATAGCCGGAACAGGTCATGGAAGTCGGGTGAAAATCCCGCACAAGGCCGTTGCTGTGTTTCGCCGAGCCTTCGGCATACGCCACTGGAAGCAATTCCGGGAAGGCGTCGGAGGGTGCGTTTTTTGTAGCGCGGGCGATTAGTCAGAATACTTGCCTGTTTCCGCTGCCGCACTGCGGCGGCGTGCGCTACCCTGCGGACTTCCGGGGTAACGAATGTCATTGAAGCGTACCGCGTAAAGACGGTGCGCCGGTCAGTGTACCGCAACATTCGTCCCGTTCCGGCGTCTGCATCTATTGCAGGCGCTTTGTTTTTCAAATTTGCTGCGCAGGCCGAATCTGCAGGTCGGACCTACGGGTGAATATAAAAGATCAAAAAGACAAGGAGACCAACTAATGAAAAAGCAGTTGCTAAAAATCCTGGCTCTCGTGCTTGTTATGGTGCTGAGTTTGTCCATGGCCGCCGGCTGCTCGACGCAGGACACCGGCCCGGACGCGAGTGACGACACGAGCGCGAACTCCTCACCGTCGGATACGTCGCCGGATACGTCACAGGATGCTTCGCCCGAGCCCAGTATGGATGAAAAAGCGGATAAGGTATTGCTGGCCGTCAGCTTCGGCACCAGCTATAACGACACGCGCGACGTGACGATCGGTGCGATCGAAAACGCGCTCCAGGATGCGTTCCCGGATTATGAGGTGCGCCGCGCGTTCACTAGTCAGATCATCATCGACATTCTGGATGAGCGCGACGGACTGGAGATCGACAACGTCACCCAGGCGATGAGCCGCCTCGTCGCCGACGGTGTCAAGGAGGTCATCATCCAGCCTACGCACGTGATGAACGGGTTTGAATACGACGATGTGATCGCCGAAGTCGTTCCGTTCGCCGATCAGTTTGACAGCTTCACGATCGGCACACCGATGCTGATCACCGACGAGGATTACGATACGGTCGTTTCCGTCATCGGCGAAGAAACGCGCCGGTACGCCGGCGACGGCACGGCGATTGTTTTCATGGGCCACGGTACGCATCACGACGCCAACGCGACATACGCCGCGCTTCAGGAAAAGGTAACCGCCGACGGCTATACCGACATTTACATCGGCACGGTAGAAGCGACGCCTTCGCTTGACGACATGCTGGACATGGTCGGCGACAGCGGCGCGACGAAGGTTATCCTGCTGCCGCTGATGATCGTCGCGGGCGACCATGCCAACAACGACATGGCTGGCGACGAGGAAGATTCCTGGAAAAGCGCGTTCGAATCCGCCGGCTACGAGGTCGAAGCCGTACTCACGGGCCTCGGTCAGTATGAAGGCATCCGGCAGCTGATCGTCAAGCACGCGACCGAAGCAACCGCGCCGATGCTACCGATCTACGGCGATGAAATCGCCGATGGCACCTATGAGATCGAGGTTTCGTCCAGCTCATCGATGTTTAAAATCGTCAAAGCCGAGCTGACGGTCTCGGGCGGCGAGATGACCGCGGTGCTGACGCTCGGTGGCGACGGCTACGAAAAGCTTTATATAGGCACCGGCGAGCAGGCACTCGCCGACACGGACGACATGACCATTTATTTCGTCGAAGACGCTGAGGGCCTGTACACCTACGAGGTGTCCGTCGAGGCGCTCGACAAGGAAACCGATGTTGCTGCGTGGAGTATCAACAAGCAGCAATGGTACGACCGTGTGCTCGTCTTCCAGTCTTCGCTGATTCCGGCGGACGCGTTCGTCGCGTAACGCTTTATTACCGAAGCGGACGGGCTGCGCGTCAGCCCGTCCGCCCGGACAAGTCAAACGATTGAGGTGCGGACATGAAAAAAGCGGGTTTAATACTCATCGCGGCGCTGATACTTATGTGCTTAATGACCGGCTTGGCGGTTGCCGCCGGCGTACCGGCGGACGGCGCGTACACAGTCGAAGCGACGTTGTCGGGCGGCTCAGGGCGCGCGTCGGTCGAATCCCCGTCACAGATGACGGTGACAGACGGCGCGGCGACGGCCATCATCATATGGAGCAGCCCGTATTACGAATACATGACGGTTGGCGGCGAAACGTATTATCCGATTAGCGACGACGGCAATTCGACGTTTGAAATCCCCGTCACGCTCGACGAGGCACTGCCGGTTTCGGCGCTGACGGTTGCCATGAGCGAGCCGCACGAAATTGACTATACGCTGTATTTCGATTCCGCAACAATCCGGTCAGCTGACGGCGGTACGCCTGTGGTATGGTATGTCGCTGCCGCCGCGGCGGCTGTGGTCGTCGTCATACTCGCGGTGCTTATTGCAAAGAAAGCCGCGGCGAGGCGGACGGAGAGTAAGGATACTGAATAAATGCGCTTGAAAACAACAATCATCCTGATCCTTTGCTTAACGATGATAACGTCTGTACTGACGGGCTGTCAAAGCGTTGCTCAAAATGCCACTGACAAGAGCCTTGGCAACGGGTGGGAGCCGGTGGGCAGCCTGCCGCTCGAATATGCCGAGAATTTTGACGTCGATTACTACGATGGCGGGTATGCGCTTGTTAGGATATCAAACGGCAGCCGATTCCTCATCGTCCCGGAAGGGGAGGCCGCGCTTGACGGCATCGACAGCGACATCACGGTTTTGCAGCAGCCGATTAATAACATCTACCTCGTCGCCTCCGCGTCGATGTGCCTGTTTGACGCGCTGGACGCGCTGGATCACATCCGATTGTCCGGCACGCAGCCGGAATACTGGTATATCGAGAACGCCAAAGCGGCGATGGAACGCGGCGATATCCTCTACGCTGGCAAGTACAGCGCGCCGGACTATGAGCTGATCATGTCCAGCGGCTGCAGTCTTGCGATCGAATCGACAATGATCAACCATGTGCCGGAAGTCAAGGAAATGCTGGAAGACGTCGGCATTCCCGTGCTGATCGACCAGTCGAGCTACGAATCGCATCCGCTTGGGCGCACCGAGTGGATCAAGCTTTACGGTGTGCTGATGGATAAGGAAGACGAAGCGGCGCGGCTGTTCGATGAGCAGACAGCTTATCTCGGCGAGGTGTCCGGCCTTGAAAACACAGGGAAGACGGTAGCGTTCTTTTATATCAGCTCCTCCGGTTATGTCGTCGCCAGAAAATCGGGCGATTACGTCACGAAGATGATCGAGTTGGCCGGCGGCAACTATATATTCGACGAGCTAGGTGATTCTGAAACGGCGACAAGCACCGTGACGCTGGAGATGGAGTCGTTTTACGCCACGGCTAAAGACGCCGATTATATCATTTACAACAGCACCATCGGCGGCGAGCTGTACTCGCTGGACGATCTGCTCATCAAGAGCAGCCTGCTTGCGGACTTCAAAGCTGTTCGAAACGGTAACGTCTGGTGTACAGGTAAAAACCTTTATCAGGAGACAACGCAGCTGGGGCTGATGATTGCCGATCTGCGCCGCGTTCTCACCGAAACCGACGGGAATATCGCAGAACTGCATTTTCTCTATAAACTGACTTAGAAAAACAAACAAGGAAGAATCAGATGGGTTTGGAAGACGACAAAGTAAAAAAACGCATACGGTACACAGCCTCGCTGATAGTGCTCTTGATCCTGCTGATTGTATTTGTGATCCTGAATATCAATCTGGGCGGCGTTAAGGTAGGGCTTCGGGATATTGTCGAGATATTGATGCAACGCAACGAAGGCTCGACAGAATACGGCATCATCTGGAAGGTACGTCTGCCGCGTATGATAGCTGATATCCTACTCGGCGGCGCGCTGGCGCTTTCGGGTTTTCTACTTCAAACGTTTTTCTCTAATCCCATCGCGGGGCCTTATGTGCTCGGTATTTCCTCCGGCGCCAAGCTCGCCGTTGCCATTGTGATGGTGCTCCTGCTCAGCCAGTACAGGATCGTCAGCTCGATGGCGCTCATCGGCGCGGCGTTTGTGGGCGCGATGGTCGCGATGCTTTTTGTGCTGTTGATCGCCCGGGCGGTTAAGCGCGCGGCGATATTGATTGTCAGCGGCGTCATGGTCGGGTACATCTGCTCGGCGATTACCGATTTTATTATCACCTTCGCCGACGATGCGAGCATTGTCAATCTGCATAACTGGTCGCGCGGTAATTTCTCCGGCACCTCCTGGGACGACGTACGCGTCATGGCGATTGTTGTGCTCATCACGTCGGTAATCGTTTTCTTCATGGCAAAGCCCATCAGTGCATATCAGCTCGGCGAGAGCTATGCGCAGAACATGGGCGTGAACATCAAGGTTTTCCGTGTGACGCTCGTGCTGCTGTCGAGCATTCTGTGCGCCTGTGTTACCGCGTTCGCCGGGCCGATCTCGTTTGTTGGCGTCGCCGTGCCGCACCTAGTCAAAGCGCTGATGAAAACGGCCAAGCCGATTCTAATCATCCCCGCCTGCTTTCTCGGCGGCGCGATCTTCTGTCTCGGATGCGATTTGATCGCCAGAACGGTCTTCGCGCCGACGGAGCTGAGCGTCAGCTCTGTGAGCGCGGTTTTCGGCGCACCGGTCGTCATTACTGTTATGGTCAGAAGGAAGGCACATAGATGAGCATGGATTACTTCTTTTGCACCAAACAGTTAACGGTCGGCTATAACGGTAAACCGCTCATCAGAGATATCGAGATTCGGCTGAACAAAGGCGAAATTCTCACACTGATCGGCCCGAACGGATCCGGCAAATCAACGATTCTGAAGAGCATTACAAAATATCTGAAGAACATCTACGGTACGGTTTATATTGACAGCTGCGCTATTAACGACATGAGCAACAAAGAAATGTCGTATAAGGTGGCCGTCGTGCTCACGGAAAAACTGCGCACGGAGCTGATGACGTGTGAGGATATCGTAGCCACCGGCCGATACCCGTATACCGGGCGCTTGGGATTACTGACGGACGAGGATCGCGCGCAGATCTATGAAGCGATGGCGATGGTCAACGCGATCGAGCTCCGAGACAAGGATTTTAAGCAGGTCAGCGACGGGCAGCGACAGCGTATCATGCTCGCGCGGGCGATATGTCAGCAGCCGCAGATCATCGTGCTTGACGAGCCAACGTCATTTCTTGATATCCGTTATGAGATCGAGCTTCTGAATATCCTTCGCCACATGGCCGAGGAGCGCAACATTGCCGTCATCATGTCGCTGCATGAGCTCGACATGGCACAGAAAGTTTCCGACACCGTTATGTGCGTCAAAGGTGAATACATCACCCATTACGGCACGCCGCGGGAGATTTTCCGCCGGGAACTCATCAGCGAGCTTTACGATCTGACAAACGGCAGCTATAATCCGCTGTTTGGCAGCATTGAAATGGGACGCACGGACGGCGAGCCAAACGTATTTGTCATCGCCGGCGGCGGCACGGGTATACCTGAGTACCGAACGCTGCAAAAAAAGCGGATACCATTCGTGACGGGCATCCTCCATGAAAATGACGTGGATTACCAGCTCGCGCGCGATTTAGCAAGCGAGGTCTATTCTGAAAAGGCCTTCGAACCAATCGGCGATGCTGTTTTTCAAAACGCACTCAATCAACTGCGCCGCTGTGATACTGTAATTAATTGCCTTACATGCTACGGTGCGATGAATCAAGTGAACCAGCATCTGCTTGACCAAGCGGGTGCGTCAGGGTTGCGGATCGTATCGTCTGCCGATGCGCTCAGCAGGTAAACTGGGTTGACTATTCTCTCTCAATATGCAGCCGCTTGACATCGGCTCGTATATAGGATCACAGTTAGAATCCTCCTGTGTTGTGTATATGCCGGACAGTTTGCGACGCTGTCCGGCATATACATTATCATGGTTTTAGGAAAGAATGGAGTAACAGCTTGCATTCTGATAGTTTAATGAGGTCTGCCACATATCGTCACGTATACTTTGATTTATAGAGGTACTAACGACTGCGAACGCATCGCTCCGCATGCGATTCGCATCCTGCATTTAAAACGCGGGTATGTACTCACGCGGCAACCGTCATAATCGCATCCTTTATCTGCCTTGACACTTTTTCATGGGTGAGTTCACAAATCAAATTGCTAAAAGCCTTGAAAACAAGGCATATCAGCGTCTTTCGGCTCGGATTATTTTTGGCTAAAACCGGCCCGCTTGCGAGAGCGTACGGTCCGCATCCGTAAGGTCGAGAGTTTGATCCTCTTCGTCTCCACCAAGTTCAGGAAAATCTACTTTATATGGATTTTCCTGAACTTTTTTTAGGGGGTAGCAAAGCGCAGTGGTATCAAAGTCTCATCCGCAGATTCCGCATTGCAAAAACTCTGAAATTCTTCGAAAGAGACGTTAAAAATAATCTCAATATTCGAATCCCGGCCAACGCGAACTGCTTTGATGAAAGCGATTCGCTTTGCTTCATTTAAAGAAGCATGGGAAATAAGACCATGAGTAAAAGACCGTGCCAGAACTTGAGCAATGCGCAAATCAGAATGCTTGGACCATTTAACGCGATGACGATACTTCCGAGCCGTGAATTGCTGCGGAGTTATGGCAAGGCCGGCGTGGGAAAGCTTCTTTGTAAGCGTTTCTGCTGATGCCCTGTCCAGAAAAATATCTGCTCAGGAATGGAATAAGTATTTTTAGGTAGGGGTAATCCCGTATGTCCCGATTTTCCTGCTGCCATTTGTTGAGCTGCCTCAGGGTATTATGCTCATAAACGACCTGTCATGAAAGAGCTACGCTGAGGGTTCATCCATGCACCGCAGCCGTGCTTATCCACAATTACTTTAATTTTAATATAGACAAGCAGGAGTGCCAGACTCAGATTACAGACAGACAACAACAATTAAAAGCCGCCGAAGCCTTCACCTTATTTTTGGTGACAGCTTCGGCGGCACTATTTTTGTCTATCGTAGATGTCTATTCAATTTATAATCTAATTTTTAAATCAAATCTATTAATTTCCTGTCACCAACAAGCCGAAGATGACTCTGCACGATGGTTGCGTTGCCGCACAATAAATCCGCACGGCTGTTGTATTGGCACTGTTTTTCATTCCCCCGAACCGGAGTTTCGAAGATAAAGGAGTATTTTCAAGGACATGTGGATGGAAAACAGCTCATCGGAGTTGTCGAGATGGAAGCCAAACTGCTCCTCAAGGCGCTTGAGGCGGTAGATTATCGTGTTTCTGTGAACATGCATGGCGTCGGCCGTGCGGAGTGAGCTGTGGCCATATTCGAGATATGTGCAGAGAGTTTCACTGTAGCAAGTATTGTTTTCTTCATCATACTTGAGAAGCGCTGTGTATTTTGGATCACAAAACTCAGCTAGATTCACGCCGGGACCTATGAGGCTGAGCATATGAAAGAAGCAGTATCTGCCATAGTCGTAGAAGGGGCCTGCGTACTTCATTGTCTCTCCTAAAGTTATAGCCATGGACGCATTGTCATAATGCCCGGGAAGCCGCCTGGGATCCGTTACTTCGCCACTTATTCCACATACGAAGTTGCTGTAATTGAGAAGATTAACAATGGCCTCAACACCTACCATACAAGTTTCAAGAAATGAATTGTTTATTAGACACACGATGGAGTTCATAAACAAGACACAGGGGCACTGCCGGAGCTTTGCCTGATACTCGTCAATAAAATACCCGTATTTAGGCTGTATGAAATCGTTTTCGCGTTGACGGATAACAAGAACACGCTTCGGCTCTAAAAAATTAAGACCTGACTGGGAAAGCCGTGCCTCAAGCCGGTGCCCGTTTAGCTTGCCCTCTAAGAGCTCCATTAGAATATAGTCACAGTCACGCATACTTCCGTAGGCGAGGGGATTCGTATCACGTAGCTCCGTCACAAGAATGCGGCATAAGTAGGAGAACATCATGCTGTCGCCTTCCTTGAAAGGTGTTTCCTCAACGACAGTAGTAAAGCCAACATACTTACTCTTCACCATGAGATCCATCGTCATGTAGCGCATGGGTGAAAAAGCCTCGCTTGTTATGGGCGGAGTCACCTCCACGGATGAACTTATAACACTTTTGCGCCGGACGGTCTTTTTAATATAGCTTTCGGGATAGTACCCGTCCTGAACGATACTCTGTAAAAACGGGTCGGAAAAATTGTCGGTATCGCTGCATGCGAGAATCTTAAAGCTCTGGTCGGCGAGAATTATTGGATTGTGAAGTACTTGAGAGGCTACAGATATTATGTGATTCAAACCCTTGCCGGATATAAGAGCCCCGCTGAGACGAGCGCAGCCATCTTCAATCCTTGTGTGATACATGAGATATTCACTGCAGATGCTAAGCAACTCCGCAGGGGTTTTCGTCCCGTCGCTACAGGGAATTCCGTCCACGTGGTCACAGCAGACAAGAAGTGGGGCACTCACAGGGAGGTCGCTCTTTTTGCAAATGCACAAAGCCGATTCGTGGAAGGTGAGACTGTCATCATACAAAAATACAGAGCGAAACTCCTTTTCCTTGTATTCAATTGGACATGTAAATCCTGCATAGCTTGAAAGGCCGCCAAATAATACGCTCATACACATCACCTCAACGCTAACCTAGGCAGAACTTTATCACAACTTTTCTTCAATGTCTACAGATTGGACTTTGGTTTGATGAGCCGTGTTGTGCAATTTCACAAAAAGATGTGCTGAGGTTTTAAAAGCTGCACATAGAAAGAATGAAATCTATGTATTAAGGTTTATGCAAGGATGTTGTACTGCCTTTTACAAAAAACAGCTGTTGATGCGGTGATCGGCTGAACCCCGTTAAATTATTAAGAAGCAACGGAAATTTGGTGATAAACAAAATGCGTAATATTGAGAAAATATTTCATAATGGCGTCATAGCAACTGTCGATGATGCTTTCAGATTCTGTCAGGCGGTAGCTGTGGCAGACGGTAAAATAGCAGCAGTAGGTTCTGAAGAGCAGATAATGACCCTGCACAATAATGACACTGAGCTTATTGACCTTAAAGGCTGCCTTATGTTGCCCGGGCTCCATGACGCGCACCTCCACGCGGCTGATTTTGTTCACAATATGGACCATCTGGCGTGTGACCATGTGCACACTATTGAAGAGCTTAAGACGGCTATTGCCGGAAGACTCAAGGAACTAGATGGCGGCTGGCTTCTCGGAAACGGACTTCCTCAGGTCCTTCTTGACGATGGACTGACACGACACGATCTGGATGAGGTTTCTCCCGACGTACCCGTTGTACTTGTCATGTGGCATGGTCACGGCTGCGTAGCAAACTCAACAGCACTGAAACTGAGCAGAATAAATTCGGACACGCCCAACCCGCCCGGAGGAATAATCAGACGTGAGGCTGACGGCTCACCCAGCGGCGTTCTTGAGGAAGCAAGCGCACTTCAGTCGGTATTTACCGGCATGCGCTGTTTTACATCGGATGAGATAGCCGTGAAGCTGGAGACAATGCAAAGAATCATGAACAGCAGGGGCTATACATCATATACAGAGAGTACAGTTGGCCCCGCGAACAACATACGTGAGGGCGGAGCTTCCGGCGAAAACTGCCTCAGCGCTTATGTTAAGCTTGCGGAACAAGGAAGATTGACATGTCGTGTTGCCGTGGGCTTCTACTCCGGGAGAAACGGTGTTCAGTGCTATGAGGCGCTGAAGGAGGATCTGGACGGCGGAAAGGTACCAACTTCACCAGATGAGAATATGCTCAGCTTCCATATGCTGAAGTTCTTCTGCGATGGCGTTGAGACCTCCCACACTGCGTGGATGAACGACGAGTATGCTGATTCGCCGGGAAATTATGGATGCTCATGCTTTGGCCCCACAGGTCTTACTGAGGAGGAACGTGTAGCAGAGCTAAGAAAAACACTGAAGCTTGCCCACGACAGGGGCTTCCAGATAGGCATCCACACCGTCGGCGATAGAGCTGCACATGAGGCGCTTGAGGCAATAATAGCGGCGTATACCGAAAATCCCCGGAAAGGCGTTCGCCACTGCCTCATCCATGCCGACAACTTCGGCGATTATAATGACCTGTTTAGATGCCCTGAGTACGATGTGGTCATATCATCTCAGCCGAATCTGGCAGCGGGTATGTTTCTTCGTGATGCGGAGTGCCTCAACAAGAAACTGGGAGCCCGCCTGGCGCCTCTGAGAACGCTCATAGATCACGGTGTGATTTTGGCAGGCGGATCAGACAACATAGCCGGCGACTTCCACGACTGGCGTGAGGGCATAGTCAGTGCCGTAACACGCATCTCGACAGACGGCAAGCCCTATCATCCGGAGTTCTGCATAACTTTGCCTGAGGCCGTGAGAATGTTCACTTATAACGGCGCCTATCAGGAGCTCTGTGAGGATAAGCGCGGCTCCATAGAGTGCGGCAAATTTGCGGATTTCACGGTAGTTGATAAGAACATATTCGAGATACCCCTTGAGGATGTGTTATCAGTTAAGGTCGTCAGAACAGTAGTTGGCGGTGAAACAGTTTACAAAGCCGACGGTGAATAGGCGCTTCGGGCGTTAATAGTGTTAAACGGGAGGGGCGCATATTGAGATATGAGAAGCTGGTACACCGGTTTGTCCCGGAGTACCTGAACACAACCGTAGATGGTAAGAAGATCAACGACACCTCGGCTCAGGCATATTTCCGCGGTGCGTGCCAGATTCCCGGCTCTCAATTCAACATCGGCTACGGACTTGTGATGGCCCCCTGCCTTGTTGACCCGTATCCGCACAAACACTTTGCCGATGAATATCTTATTTTTGGCAGCGAAACGATGAATGCCAAGGACTTCGACGCAGAGATGGAATTGACCATTGGACGCGGTGACGAGGCGGAGACATACATCATCGACAGACCGGCTACAGTCCGCATACCGGCAGGTGTTTGGCATTGTCCGCTGAATTTCAAACGCATAGGCAAACCGGTATTCTTCCAGCCGGGACTTCTGCAGGGCATGTTTGGCGGTGTGTATCTCATTAACGGCGAGGAGAAGGAAGTATTCTACAATGGTCAGATAGATTGTGTGCTGGAACCGGGAGAGAAGTGTAGCGCCTGTAAGCGCTGCTTAATGACAGACTGGGCACAGGGTTGAGAGGTGGCTTGAAAATGGAAAGAAAATACGAGCACCTCATCTATTTTAACGAACCGGAGCTTGTTACAAACTACATAGACGGAACATATAAGGATAATGTTGACCAGGAGATTCTGGGCGTTGGCATCAGAGGCGCATGTCAGATACCCGGAGCGCAGGCGTATATCGCCGGAGGGCTCATCACCGAGCCTGTGTTTATCGACCCCTACCCCCATAAGCACACAGCCGACGAGTACCTCGCCTTCCTTGGGGCGCCCACGGACAGATACGATTTTGATGCCCACATCGAGTTCACCATCGGAAGCGGCGACGACGCGGAGCTGTATTCCATCGACGAGCCTACGATAGTCCGCATACCGGCAAACACATGGCACTGCCCGCTGAACTTTATCCACATCGACAAGCCGGTGTTCTTTCAGGTGGCGCTTTTGCAGGGGGCCTTTGGTGGCACATATATGATGCCGGACGGAATAAAAGAGCTCTGGTATAACGGTCCCATAAAGTGCATTCTCGACAGAAACAAGACCTGTGACGCATGCCAAAAATGCATGAGTCTTGACTGGGACACGTATCCCAATCGGCAGTGATTAGTGAAGCATCAGAAACGTTAATGGTACGTATATCTAAACAGCGACAGTTGTTTTTAGGTTTAATCAGATGAACTGATTATATTGAACGGAGGATAAAGTATGGGGAAATTTGATGCACTGTTCTACACCATCCCGAAGGAATATCACAATTGGGACGGCTATGCCTCACCCAGATGCGGCTTTCCAGGCAATATGGTTATGTCGAACACGCACATGAACATGGGTTTTTCCGTTGCCACCAAGGCTGAATACATGGAAGTGCCCCACATTCATGATGCAATTGAAGAGTATTTGGTGTTCACAGGCGCCGACCTTCTAGACTTCTTTGGTTCCTTTGATGCCGAGGTCGAGGTCTGGTTGGGTGACGATCCTCTCAAAATGGAGAAAATCACTATTACAAGCCCTACCATACTCCGTATTCCCCCTCATGTGTGGCACTGCCCGATAAACTTTAAACGCGTCGGCAAGCCCGTCTGCTTTATTCCGCTGTATCTTGACGGCTCGTGGGGGAAAATCACAAAGAGCTTTGATGAAAACGGCAGAGAGGTTTTCAATTATGAGGGCGAGGGACTTCGTCACTGCATTAAGGACATGACAAAGCTGTGCGTCTACTGCGGAAAGTGCTTTTCTGAGGCTGCCAAGGAGCTTGAGTCCGTCGGCGCACCGGATGATTTCCTCGCTCCCTACTATGAGATGGAGAAGATTAACGGCCGCACCGGTGCCTTTGACAAGTATGTATACACCATACAACCTGAGTACCATCAGTGGGGAGACTGGCTTGCAAACCCCAGAGGCGGCTACCCTGGTTATCAGATCGACAAGGACGCGAAGCTTTACTACGGATACGATATCATTTTGAAGCCTATTCCCATGGACGACGCCCATATCCATCATGCAGTGGAGGAATATCTGGTGTTCACAGGCGCAGACCTGATGGATCCTTTCAGCTCATTCGATGCTGAGATAACCATTATGATAGGCGATGACCCGGACGAGATGGAGGAGCACGTCATTACCGAACCTACGGTCATAAAGATACCGCCAAATGTGTGGCACTGCCCGATAAACTTTAAGCGCGTTGGAAAACCCGTCAATTTTATGCCCATCTATCCCGACGGCTGCTGGTCTAAGATAAGCAGACAATATATTAAGCCTGATGGTACACCCACATATGTATATGAGGGCGTGGGACTAGAAAACTGCAGACTGGACAGTTCCAAGAAGTGCATATTCTGTGGTAAATGCACCACTGCGAACCTTGATGAACAGGCAAAATAAAAGCCTCAAACGCCCTGAGCAGCTTTCCAGACCGGTTGGCTATATCACAGTCATCATGTCGGCCATCCTTTTCGGCGCCGCACCTCTTTTTGCTACCTTCATATATGCCTACGACATATCGGGCACAGAACTTGCTTTTCTGAGGGTTGCCGTAGCGGTGCCAGCAGTCGGAATATTCAATTTAGCCCGGGGAGAAGGATTCAAGATTGCATGGGACAAGGTCTTAAAGATTGCAATTATGGCGCTGACAGGATCGGTTCTCACGACGGTGCTTCTGTTTGAGTCGTATTCATATATTGACACAAGCGTTGCCACCACACTACATTTCAGCTATCCCATCGTTGTTCTTGCGCTGAGCATGTTGTTCTATAAAGAAAAAACAGGGGTTAAGACCTTCTTAAGTTTTGCTCTTTGCACTGTTGGGATTCTGCTTTTCTGCAACCCCGTTGGCGGATTTACGTGGTGTGGATTTGGACTGGCTATCGGTTCCGGTTTTGCATATGCATTCTATGTTCTATACATGGATAAAAGCAGAATCCTTGAGTCTATCAGCTTCGGCAGGTTTACGTTCTGGTTTTTTACATTTTCTACGATACTGATGCTACCTGTCATGCTGTTTATGGGGCTTCTACCTATCAGGATTTCCACCGAGGGTTTAATCCTGGCTTCTGCGTTCTCAATCGGAGACGGACTTACAGGCACCATCTTGTTGCAGATAGGCATACGGCGTATAGGCAGCAGGAGCGCCTCTCTTATTAGTGCTGTGGAGCCTGTGACAAGTGTTATTGCGGGTTATTTGTTTCTTAATGAATTACTAAGCATTCGTTCGGTCCTTGGCGTGTTGTTCGTTCTCGCGGCTACGACATATCTTATTATATCCCGCAGCAAGGAGCATCCGGAGGGCGGAAAACAGTACATGAACTTTTTCAGTCATTAGATTATTGGAGTGGTATTATGATCAAATATATCATCAAAAGGCTGCTGATGATGATTCCAATCCTGTTAGGCATAACACTTATAGTGCTGTTACTTATAGATGTTGCACCAGGTGATCCTGCCAGGATAATTCTGGGGAACGAGGCGAGCCCAGCGCAGATAGCAGAGCTGCGAAATGAACTGGGACTGGACGATCCGTTCTTAGTCAGGTACTTTAGCTTTCTGAAAGGCGCCGTACAGGGCGATTTTGGAAAATCCTACATGAACAACCGTTCTGTGTCTGACGAGATGTTCCAGCGCTTCCAGTACACGTTTGTCTTAGCAGTGCTGAGCGTTCTTATTTCGGTCATCGTCGGAATTCCGCTGGGTATTTTCGCGGCGACGCATCAATATTCCTGGAAGGATAATTCGACGATAGCGTTGTCGCTTGTATGTGTGTCGATGCCATCATTCTGGTTCGCATTGCTGATAATCCAGCTTTTCAGTGTCAAGCTGAGATGGCTACCGTCTTCCGGCATCGAGACGTGGCAGGGGTGGATAATGCCGACCATATCACTTGCACTGGGCTTTATAGCGCTCATAACGAGGCAAATGCGCTCCGATTTTCTTGAGGTCGTCAGGCAGGACTTCATCGTTACGGCAAGAGCAAAGGGTCAGACCGAGGGCAAGGTTCTATACCGCCACGCTCTGAAAAACGCCATAATCCCCATCGTGCAGATTGTCGGTATGATTTTTGGCGGCGCTCTCGGTGGAGCCATGATAGCAGAGATCGTTTTCTCCGTTCCCGGTCTTGGAAGCTACATGATATCCGGCCTTACCTCGAGAGATTACCCTGTAATTCTTGCGACATCGTTCTTTATGTCGTTGGTATTCAGCGTCGTTATCCTGCTGATAGACATAGCTTTCTCATTTATCGACCCCAGAATCCGGTCCCAGTACATTAAGAAGAGAAAAAGTCCGCAAAGGAGGTAATGGAATAATGGAAGAAAATACAACCAAAAAAAGGTCCAGATTAAGTGAGACCTGGCGCAGACTTAAGAAAAACAAGCTGGCGGTACTATCGCTCATTCTTCTGGTTATCCTGTTCCTCGTGGCGATTCTAGCCCCTGTTTTGGCTCCTTATCATTACGCTCAGGAGAACTTCTCCCAGTCCTTCGCAGGCTCTAGCAGAGAGCACCTTCTGGGTACCGACAGACTTGGTCGTGATATCCTATCAAGACTCATTTACGGCTCACGTCAGTCCCTCCAGATGGGTCTTTACTCCACGGCTCTCGCGGCTATCGTTGGCATAATTATTGGTGCCATCTCCGGCTTTTACGGCGGTCGAGTCGATAACCTTCTCATGAGACTTCTCGACATATATCAGGGCATACCTATGTTCTTGCTGTGTATAACGTTGGCGGCAGTCCTGGGCCCGAGCCTCAGAAATGCCATCATAGCCATAGGAATAAGCTCGGTGCCTATCTTTGCAAGACTTATGAGAGCGTCAGTCCTTACAGTCGGCGACGCTGAGTATATTGAAGCGGCAAGAGCCATCAATACGAGCAATTCACGCATTCTATCGACTGAAATAATCCCCAATGCCATTTCGCCACTCATTGTGTCCATCACGATGAACATGGGCAGCGCTGTTCTCGCCGGTGCGGGCCTCAGCTTTATTGGCCTAGGCGTTGAAGCGCCTATCCCTGAGTGGGGGGCCATGATCTCCGATGCACGTAATTTCCTCAGAGGGCACGCTACACTCGCTTTATACCCCGGCATCTGCGTCATGATTTCTGTTCTGGCGTTCAATCTCCTTGGCGACGGTCTGAGAGATGCTCTTGACCCGCGCCTGAAGAACTGAGGCGGCATTATGAGTGATACCATCCTTGAAATTAGAAACCTTTGTGTTGAGTACGACACGAATGACAGCATAGTTCACGCCGTTAACGGTGTGAGCCTCAACGTTAGAAGGGGCGAGACTATAGGGCTCGTCGGTGAGACCGGCGCAGGCAAGACGACTATAGCCAGATCCATTCTCAGAATTCTTCCCGTGCCCCCCGCAAAGGTCTGCAGCGGTGAGATTCTGTTTGAGGGCAAGGATGTCATGAAGAGGCCAGAGTCCGAGATGCGTAAGATCCGTGGCAACAAGATATCAATGATATTTCAAGATCCTATGACGGCGCTGAACCCAATTGAGACGGTTGGCTTCCAAATTTCCGAGGCGATAGGACTCCACAATAGGATAAAGCGTCCGGAGGCTGACAGACGTGCAAGCGAGATGCTTGAAATGGTCGGTATTCCAATGGAACGCTTTAGTGAGTATCCTCACCAGTTCTCAGGCGGCATGAAGCAGCGTGTGGTCATAGCTATGGCTCTTGCGTGTAAACCCGACCTTCTTCTGGCCGATGAGCCTACCACTGCTCTTGATGTGACAATACAGGCTCAAGTACTTGAGATGATGAAGTCCCTTAAAGCGCAATTGGGAACCTCAGTCATCATGATAACCCATGACCTTGGCGTTGTGGCTGACTGCTGTGATTCGGTCGCCGTTTTATATGCAGGCGAGGTCGTTGAGTATGGTACGGCTGTACATATTTTCGACGAGACGTCGCATCCGTATACGATCGGCCTTTTCAATTCGTTGCCGAAGCTCAATGCTACGTCCTTGCGACTCAATCCCATACGTGGCATGATGCCTGATCCGACGAAGCTTCCAACGGGATGCAAATTTGTAGATCGCTGCCCCGATGCCACCGAGAAATGCCGTAAGTCGGTTCCTGAATCGGTAGAGGTCAGCGCGGGACATTTTGTAAAATGTTTTATGGCGGAGGAGGGAAGCTAGTGGCAAATCTTCTTGAAATTAAAAATCTTGTAAAGTATTTTAAGACCTCAGGAGGACTTCTCCACGCTGTTGACGATGTAAGCTTTACTCTCGAATCCGGAAAGACCGTCGGCGTAGTAGGCGAGTCCGGCTGTGGTAAGACCACCCTTGGCAGAACCATACTTCATCTTCTTGAGCCCACAAGCGGGCAGATATACTTTGAAGGCAAGGACATTACTTGGTCTACAAAGGCCGACATGAAGACGCTTCGTGAGGAAATGCAGATAATATTCCAGGACCCCTATTCCTCACTGAATCCAAGAAGAACAGTCGGTGAAGCCATCATGACACCGCTTCGCCTGCAGGGAAAGCTCTCCAAGGCTGATATGCTCAAGGAGATGCGAAAGCTGATGGATACCGTTGGACTTGCCTCAAGACTTGAGAATTCATATCCTCATGAGCTCGACGGTGGCAGAAGACAGCGTATCGGCATAGCCAGAGCTCTGGCACTGAAGCCTAAATTCATTGTCTGCGATGAGCCTGTCTCAGCTCTTGACGTTTCAATACAAGCTCAGGTTATAAATCTTATGCTTGACCTTCAGGATGAACGTGGGCTTGCGTATATGTTCGTCACCCACGACCTGTCAGTTGTTAAGTACATATCAGACGATATCATGGTAATGTACCTTGGTCAGCTTGTAGAAAAAGCTCCGGCGGATGTACTGTTTAATAACCCCTCCCACCCCTATACACAGGCTCTTCTGTCCGCAATTCCCGTGCCGGATCTCCACGACAAGCAGGAGAGAATCATCATGAAAGGCGAGATTACTTCGCCTATCAATCCGAAATTGGGTTGCAGATTCATGGCGAGATGCCCATATGCAGGTAAGCAGTGTGCAAATCCCCAGACTCTTAACGAGGTCGAGCCCGATCATTTTGTAGCCTGTTGCATGTGCAACAAAAATATATGATATGTGGAGTGATTAAGATGAAAAAAATTCGTAGAACACTGATTATGCTTCTGTGCGTAGCTATGGTTATTTCCACGGCTGCCTGCGGAGCCAAAACGGACCCCGACGCCAGCGGATCCCCTACGCACAGTGAGACAAGGGACACAATTAACATTGCCATAAGTGGCGATAACGGCACACTTCTCCCATGCAAGGTGCTCGGCAACTTCGTCGGTATCGTTCGGCAGTTTTCCGAACCTCTTATCGACTTCACCGCTGATGGTGAAATGGTGTATAGCCTCGCGACGAACATTGAAAATGATGACACCACTGAGTGGACCATCCATCTCAGAGAGGGCGCTAAATTCAGCAACGGTAACATCTTTGATGCTAATGACCTTATGTTCACAGTTGAGTACTACATGAATGACCCCACCCTGTCTCTCCAGTTTGCCTGCATTGATACCGCCAATTGTGAAGTCATCGACGAGAACACCTTCAAGCTTGCTCTGGGCTACTACAACGCAATGCTCATGGGCTCCTTGAGCCAGATGTACATGATGGACGCCGAGTCCTTTAATGAGGACACTATGGTCACGAACCCCATAGGCACCGGTCCGTACGTTGTTGAAGACTACGTAGTAAACAGCCACGTTGACCTCGTAGCAAACGAGGATTATTGGGGCAACAAAGCCACCATTAAGAACCTCCACTATAAAATTCTGAACGAGGAATCCCAGATAGTCAACGCACTTGAGAACGGCAGCGTCGATGTCGCCTCCGTTCCTACTCAGGACATTGATCTTGTTAAGGGCTTCGAGGATTATGTTACGCACTCCTACTCTGCGGTTTTAGCTGCCACCATGGAGTTCAATATCACCGAAAATTCCATAATGAATGACGTCAATGCCCGCCGTGCAGTCTGCCACGCGGTCGACCGCGAGGCCATTGCAAACCTCGTATACTTCGGCTCCGCTGAAGTCCTTGATTTCCCCGTATCCGAGCACACCCATGACTACACCGATGATCTTGCAAATATGGACGATACCTACGCCATTGGCTATGACCTTGATCTTGCCAAAGAGTATGCTGAGACGGCAGGCCTCGTCGGCCAAACAATCACCATCATCACTAACGGTCTGCCGACTTATGTGACCGAGGCCGAGATGATCCAACTTAACCTTGAGAAGATCGGGGTCACTGCTAAGATCGTCAACTACGACACCGCTTCCTACTGGACTGTCGCTTATGATCCCACCATGTATGACATTTGCCTCTATGCCGCTGCGTCACCTCAGGGGTACGCCGTTGGTCTGCTCTATGAGTATGTCATGTGGGCTGCAGCAACAAAGAGCGGTTGGGATAAGTTCGATGAGTATTGCGCACTTGGTGCAGAGGCTGTCGGCACTGCTGATCCCGAGGCTCGCAAGGGCATGCTCAAGGAGCTCACCGCTATGTTTGAAGAAGCTATTCCCTGGTACGGACTCTGCGATACTATGAGCACTGTCGCCGTCAATAAGGATCTTGAGGATGTTCAAATCTGGAACAGCGGCATGATGCACTATTCTGACTGGTCCTGGGCCTCATAACTATCGGTAATACTAAGCTGCGGAATACTTAGCAGCAAAAATGTAGGGGGATAGCTGCCGCTGGCAAGCGTCCCCCTTCTTTTGAATAATGTAAGGAGGCAACTTGATGTCATATAGTTATTTTCATCCGTTCGTAGCGTCAGACGCAAAGGCACACTGGGAGGGGTATACAAGTCCCCGTATGGACTATTTCTGTGGCGATATTCCCAATGTAAACTTTAACGCCGGTTTTCTTGTGGCCATAAAGCCGGGCTATATGGACATTCCTCATATCCACGACGGTGCTGATAATTTCTTCATCGTTACCGGCGCGGAACTTGACGATGTGTTTAACTCCGAGTTTGAAGTGGATATGTTCTTGGGTGATTCCCCGTCATCTATGGAAATGTACAAGATAACAAAACCGTCTATCATCCGTGTTCCCGCAGGAACGTGGCATTGTCCCGTGTACTATAAAAAGATACACCGCGGCATTAATACCATTATGTGGTATGAAGGCATCTCAACAGGCAGAGTGTACCCGAAGGTTGATGAAAATGGCAACGAGACTGTTTTCTATGAGAAGGACAACTGGGTAAGACCCTGCGTCAAAGACGAGACAAAGCTTTGCACCTATTGCGGACTTTGCTTCAGCCAATCTGAAGACCATGTCAAGGAGTTCATGGCACCCTTCTTTGAGAAACGGGCAACGACTCAGAAATATAAGGATTGCATTATAGAATTAAAGCAAGATCATCATAAGCTGGGTGATGCAGTCCTCAGCCCCAGAATAGCGTTCAACGGCGTTACGGAAAACACGCAGGTGCCAAGACAGTTCAGCTTTAACATCATCACAAAAGGCTGTACCCTCGGCGACGATGAGCCTGTAGGAAACGGTCAGGTGGAGGAGTTCCTGTGGTTCTCCGGTGCCGATGCATTTGACCCGTGGACCAGCTTCGATGCTGAAATAGAGATGCTTGTGGGTCCGGATCCTGATCACCTTCAGAAGATAGTCATAAATAAACCCGGCGTTGTGGCATTGCCCGGCGGTTCGTGGAAGGGCCCGATGAAGGTCATAAGAGCAGGTAAACCCCTGTGCTTCATCCCCTGGTATAGCCAGATGAAACCACGCTATAAACTGACCCGGAAAACAGTAGGGGGGAAGCCTTTTATGGTATATGACGACGAGACGACCATTAAGGAACCTACAGCCGGTGACGAGCTGTTTATGCAAATAAAAAGATAACGAGCAAATGGAGGATTACAAGCATGAATGTACCGGTATTTGACCAGAATGAAATGGAGGTCAAGGAGGTATTGAAGGACTTTTTAGGACAGGAGATGAGAACCTATTCATATCCCGCCACTATGCGCGAGGCCGTTCAGGCCCTTCTGAAAAAGAAGCCCTATTGGATGCTCAATGGCATGTACCAGACATTATTTTCGCCCAAGCTTAATCCTGACAATATCGCAAGAGGCCAGGTGTTTGAGGCTGAGATGATAGACATGAAAGACTTCGGCGGCAAAGACATGTTCGGCATCGAGTGGGAGTATATCGAGCAGGTCGGCGGCTCTATGGTTCGCCCTGGCAAGCCCTTTATAACTGATGCCAATGAAATAAAGGAGAAGGTCGAGTGGCCTGATCCCGATAAATGGGATTGGGAGGGCTCCGCTAAAGCCAACAACGGAACATATCTCAAACCGGAAAACTGCAATGTTATATGGTTCCTGAACGGCTGGTATGAGCGCCTTATCTCCTTTATGGATTTTGAGAACGCAATTATGGCACTATATGACGAAGACCAGCAGGACGCTGTACATGCCTTCTTTGATAAGCTGACTGACCTGTATATCAAGATATTTGAAAAATACATAACATTTTACCCTGATGTCGATGGATTCTGCATACATGATGACTGGGGAAGCCAGAAGGAGACCTTTTTTTCCCCGGCACTTGCCGAGGAGATGATCGTGCCGTATATGCGCAGACTCACCGATTTCATCCACAGTAAGGGCAAATTTTGTGAGTTGCACAGCTGTGGCCAGAACATCAAGCAGGTGCCAAACTATATCAAGGCAGGCTGGGACATATGGCAGGGCCAGCCAATGAACGATATGAAAAAAATCTACGAGCTTTACGGCGACAAAATCATTGTTGGCGCAAATCCGGAGCAGTTCCCTCTGGACGCAAGTGAGGAGATCCAGCGTCAGGCTGCAAGAGACTTTGTTGACACATACATGCAGCCAGGTAAGTCTGCCATACTGAGCTATAACGATAGATCCCGCTGGACCGTGACATTTATGGAGGAACTGTACAGCTATTCCCGCAAGAAGGCCTGCGGCATAATATAAGAAAAAACGGGAGAGCTTATGAATATTGTCAGGGACATTATTGGAATTTGCATTGTTGGAGCAATCGTATTTCTATTCATAGGGTATCAGATAATGGACAAGCGCAGGTATATGGCCCTTACGTTTCTAAACAAAATGGACCGGGATCTGCGTCTATGGCTGGCTGAGGCCGCGCCTATGTTCAGCTTTGACTTTATCGACAGCACACATGTCGAAAGGTACAGAGCGCTCGTTGAGGAGTACAATTCCATTAAAAATAGAAAAGCGTTCATGAGGGTGAAAGTAGTAAATGAGGCAAGTCAATTGTTTTGTGTAATCACCTGCAAATATTTTGAAAATATGAATATTGAAAAGACGGCCTGCCGTCTGACACAGCGCTACGATGCGATGGCCAATCATGCCGGACGGTACAATTACTATGCTGATAAGTTAAATGAAGCACTCAAGAATCGCATTATGGGCCTAGTGGGAAAGATATTCAGAATGAAGCCGCTGGATATACTCTCTTCACTCAGCCCCCCGTTGACGAGGCAGTGGTTCTGAGATAATGGTTGAGGCAAACATATAGATGACAGCGCCGGTGAAAACCGGCGCTGTTTTTTTAAACCGTTTCGATCACCAGAATGGCTTCGGTATCCAGGCAGTATTTGTCCAAATCAATTTTAATTACAAAAGCCGACATCAGGATGCAAGACCTTTCTTAACCGTTTTTGATCGCGTTTATTGTATGAATTAATCGGATGTCGCAATGGCGTCCAGCTCAAGCTCAACAAGCTGGGAGGGCCGGTTGAGCATTGGCGTGCCAACGAAGGTTAAAAGCGGCCGGATATCCTTGAAGATTTCGGAATAGGCACGTGCTGCATCCGCCGCGTAAGCCATATCGGTAAGGTAGCCTTTGATCTTAACAACGTCTTGAGCGCAAGCGCCGGCTTGAGACAGAAGATCCACGAATTTATTCAGTATAAACTTCGTCTGCTCATAAGCGCTGCCCTCGCCGTAAACGGAGCCGTCCGGCAATACGGAGGTCGTACCGCCGATATAAATGAACGGCCCGACCTTTACCATCCGCGAATAACCGGCCTTCTCCTCAAGGGGTGCGCCGGAGGAATAATTCGTTCTTTCTAACTGCATGTATAATCAATCCTTCTTTCTTTTAATGCCGGTCAATGGGGGGCGAACCGGTCATACCGGAAGGCGTCCAGCGGCAGGGTTGACGCCTGACCGTCCAGCACGAGCTCTGATAGCAGTAGGCCGACGATGGGGGAGATGCCGAAGCCGTGGCCGGAGAAGCCGCAGGCCAAAACCATGCCGGGAACCTCATCCACCCAGCTGATAACGGGTACTTTATCGACGCAGTCGTCCATTGCGCCGGCCCACGTCCGTACGATTTTCGTGTTTTTAAGCCGGGGGAAGTAACTTAGGATGGCGCGTGCGGCATTGGGAGCCGTGACGTACATGCTATCGGCCGGGCCGTTCTTGGCATACTCGGCCAGATGCCACTCCATGCCGGTGTGGCCGCCGAAAACAAACGAGCCGTGCGGCGTTTGGTGGCCGTAAAAATCCGCCATAGCCGTGCCGAGCATCTGCTCGAACATGGGCGCCTCCGCCTCGGTGACGAGCCCTTCCAAAAGCGCTTTTTGCATGGGGACGTCAATACCGACCGTGTGGGCCAGCTCCCGGCTGAAGTATCCGGCGGCAATGAGAATTGTATCGCCGCAGAAAAAATCGCCGCATTCCGTCAGCACGCCACTTAGCTTTCCCTGCTGCTTGACAAGCCGGACAGCTTTTTCCTTCGTATAAAATCGCACGCCGGAATTTCTGGCCGCGCGGTAATAAGCCAGCGTCGTTAGAAGTGGGTTGGCGTGCCCGTCGGTCGGGCACCAGCTGGCGCCGATGACCTCCTCGGAGAGATAGGGGTTTATCTGCCGCACATCCCCGCCGTCGAGCATCTCGACGCCAAGGCCCTGCTCATTGCAGCTGTCGGCCAGTTTTTTCAAGGTGGCCATGTGCGCCGGCGTCTTACCTAGGCGCAGATTGCCCTTTTTAAAGTACTCAATTTCCATGCCGAGTTCCTCGGAGAGCGACGGCCACATGTTATCCACGGCGTACATCGCCAAAGGAAGCTCGCGCGGATCGCGTGCGGACTGGCGCACGCCGCCGCCGTTTCGGGACGAGCCGCCGTTGCCAATCATCTCGGCGGCCTCAAGCACGATGACGGACGCGCCGCGTTTTGCTAAATAATACGCGGCCGCGTTTCCGATAACGCCGCTGCCGACGATGACGACGTCGGCTGAATCAGTAATCCTCACGATTATTCCTCCCTCGCGTAGATGTCCATCTCAACGGGACGGGCCGGCGCTCTGCTTGTTGTCATGGGCAGCTCGGCCTGCTTAACGCCGAGCTCCTTGGCGACAATGGCGCGCACGAGCCGGGCGCACGTCTGACCCTGGCACAGCCCCATGCCGCTTCGCAGATACCGCTTGATCTCCGTCAGGGAACGAAATCCATCGTGCACCGCCCGTCGGATTTCACCCTTCGTGACCTCCTCGCAGCGGCAGACAATCAAATCGTCGTCCGGCATAGCTGTAAACGGGCCGATATCGGCCGACCGGTTCATTAAATTATCCATTCAAAGCGCCTCCTTTCGGCCGAAACGCGCGGGCCTTGCCTGAAAATTCCTTTGGTACGGCGATGGTCAGCAGCGCCGTTTGATCCGTCGCGCCGCTTGTCTTGATTGAAAGAACTTCGGCGGAGCAGACAGGATTTCCAGTCCGGTCAAGCGCCGTGCCGTATTGCCCGGCCTCGGGATACGGCAGGAATTCGTAGGGCATCGTCACGGACGCCCGTTCGCTGTCGTACTCGTCGTTGACGAGAAAGATGGCCTGACCGGAGCAGATGGCAACGCACAAGCCGCAGCCGGTGCATTTCTTATCCGCGGCCATAACCGGCACGCTCGTAATATTATCGCCGACGAAGATGCAACCGACAGGGCAGGCGTCCTGACAGGGATTGCAGGGAATATTTTGCGTGCATTCGATGACGGGGTGTACGCCTGATTTTTTGTCAGATGCGGCGGGAAAGCTTTCCAGCTCTGTCTCTTCGATGAAGCCCTTGCTTAAAAGCGAGCGGGACAGCGCGTAGCCCTCATCCGTCGCGGTTAAATCGGTGCGACCCTTGTTTTCTTTTGAAAACATACCCTGGCGCAGCTGGCTGAGAGAGCTTCTCAGCGTATCTACCCGCCCGGTAAAATCCGCATCGGACAGGTATCCGCCCCGATGCGCCGCCGCGGCACCGGCGATGCGCCCGCCGATCATGGCCGACGAAGCCTCTTCGATGCCGGCCACATCGCCCGCGGCGAAAAGGCCGGGGATTGAGGTCTGGCCGTATTCATCCGTTTCCGGTACAAGCCCTTCCGGCCCGTCGAGGATGTCGCATCCGGACATCCGGAGCAGCTGGCTCATCGGTGACAGGCCGACGGCCAGGCAGATGGTGTCCACATCCATATGCTTTTCGGTGCCGGGGATGGGTTTGAACTGCGCGTCAACCTCGGCAATGACGGCGCCTGTGACGCAGTCGCCGCCTTCGGCTTTCACAACGGTATGCGATGTGTAAAACGGCACACCGTTGCGCGCGAGCTTGGACGCGTGGACACCGTAGCCGCCGATACGCGGCGCGGCGTCCACAACGGCGACGAGCTGACAGCCGGCCTGCAGTAATTGATAGCCCACCACAAGACCGACGTTGCCGGAGCCGAGCATTAAAACGCGCTGGCCCGGCTGCACGCCGTAAAGATTCATCAGCGTCTGCGCCGCGCCTGCGCCGATAACGCCCGGCATCGTCCAACCGTCAAAGACGATCATGTTTTCGGCTGCGCCCGTTGAAACAACGATGTTGTCCGCACTGAAATGCTCGACGTGATCGCCGAATCGGACGGTAACCTTCATTTCTGGGAAAATCCCGATGACAGTGGCGTTCAGGAAGACACTCACGCCCGCCTCGTCGGCTTCGCGCAGCAGCATTTCGCCGATTTTAAAGCCGCGGATTTTCGCCATGTGCTCCTTTGAGCCGAAAAACTTGTGGATCTGCTTGAACAGCTGGCCGCCGGGCCGGCTGTTTTCATCAAATACGGCGACGTTCATCCCGGCCCTGGCGGCTTCAACAGCCGCGCTGAGACCCGCCGGTCCCGCGCCGATAACAATTAACTCATATCTTTTCATTCGGCATCCTCCCCGGGTGAAACGCCGTACTGCGTCTGCACCTTCATGCCCTCGCAAAGCGGCGTGATGCAGGTGCGGATATTCATGACGCCGTCCACGATCATGACGCAGTCGGTGCAGCGCCCGATAGCGCAGAATATGCCGCGCGCTTCGCCGGTTTTGGCGGTGTGCCGGTGCGTCATCACACCGGCGGCTCTTAAGGCGGCGGCAATCGGCTCGCCCTCATAGCCGGTCATTGTTTGGCCGTCCAATGTAAATTCAACGAGCCGGCCTTTCTCGTAGGTTCCTAAAATCGGATGTGTCGTGATGCGCAAGGTTCGTCACTCCTGTTCCGTTAAAAATAGAAACGGAGCTACCAGGCGAATTGCCGCCGGATAACTCCGTTGTTATGACACCAAAAGAATATACCAAAAGTCAACAATCAGTCAATATACAGAATAGACAAAGAGTTATGTCAATAATAAGTCAATCACTTTCCGTTTGATATAGAATCCGAATACTGGTTCAAAATTCTGTCAAGTTGCTTTTTACACCATTGTGCTGTTTTAGATACGGGCGGGATGTGTTCCCAGACCGATTCGGCGTATTGATAAAAGCCGTTGACGATGGATAAATCCTCGCTGTACATACGCCGGGTGTATTTTTTAACGTCCCACGCCGCCGACAGGCTGTCGTCCTGTACAATAATATTGAAGGGGGGCGGCGTATCCATACGCAGCTTTGAAAACGGATAGATAACCATTGTATAGTCCTCCAGCTGGACCGTTTTCTTGATGTGCTCCAGCTGGCGCATAAACTGCTGCCGGGATATCGTAATGGGGCGTCCGAGAATGGCCGACAGGTCGTATTCAATAATAGTATCCTGTTCGGCCATCGCCTCAAAGGCGTCAAGGTCGTAAATCTGTATGCTTTTACAGCGTCCGCGGATGGAGGTGCTTTTTTCGTTGGCGGCCAGACACAGCTTCTGCTGCGGTATGCTGACGTTGTTGCTGTCGAGAATCTCTCGCAGCAGCTCTTTCGTCATATTGCGGAACGTAGGCTGTTTGTTGACCATATATAAACGCCGGGAGCTTTTTATATGCGAGTCGATAATTTCCAGAAGCTCATGGATTTGCTCGTCTCGCATCGTTTGGATCATCAAATGACTTCTTTCCGCAATCGCTTCCGAGAGGGAATCGTAAAATCTCACGTATTCCGGCTGTCGGTAAAGCGACGTGATCACATAATCCGGATACGCGGACGTGCTGGATACCGTCAGGGCCGACTGACCTTCCGCTAAAAACAGATTTTGCCGCAGGGGTGACGGCTGCGGATCGCGATAAAAGTAAGACGTAACGTTTTCGTTGAGATATACTGGTATAAAGCGGAACATATAGTCCCACGGGCGGTATGTCTCGGTAATCTGGTCGAAGATGCGCATATGGTGACCGCAGGCGATTGTTTGAAGCGTTTCGTCGACCGTTTTCTCCACATAGGATATATCGACGCTGGTCCAGCTAATCGCGCCGAAATCAATAACATCAATCGTCTGACCTGGGGGCATTTTTTGAATCGTCTTAAAAAAGCGCCACTGCTCCTTGAACATGTTTTCAATACCCAGCGTTGTTTCGACATTGACATTAAAGAAGGCCGATGCGCTGGATGAGACCGTTCCCGTCATCTCCTCAGGTGTTTTTGGTACGGTAAGCCAAACGCGCAGCGCGTGCTCCAGCTGTGCCGGATTGTCGGCGTCCAGCTCGGGGTGCTGTTTTTGCAGCATATCCCGGACAATGTGTCCTTCCTGCTCGGCTGGGGAGGAGAGAATATAGGATGTCAGCTTCGCCGTATGCTTTGACTGATACTTCAGCAAGCGCTTTCCGGTACGCCAGTTGCTGATAATGGCATAATTGATGCCTAAATGGTCGGCCAGCTCGACACCCGATATATTCAGCGCGCTCATCAGCCATTTCAGCTTCTCTCCCATATGGATCCGTCCTTTCCGCTCGCTTTTGTATCTGCTGTTAGTCTGATAAAAGCATACAGGGCTGGTGGCGATAAGTCAATAATATGTCAATACAAAAGGCGAATGCGCTGAATTTTGTGTATATCTACACAGCTGTTGACATATGATTGACGTTTTATTTAACAGGTTTATGTATAGACAATAATCCACTCTATTCGCTACAATGAGATCACCATACGAAAGCGTGGTCGACAAAGGTGTTGAAGCTGCAATTGGGCGGCTCGGCGCCTTTTTGTTTTATCAACCATGCTGACGGCTGAATATTGACGGTCGATTCATCGAGATCGACGAGCAAGGGCGCTCTGAATATCAGAGCGCCCTTGACCTTTAAACACATGGGAACATATGGGGGAGTATTAAAATGCAAGACACGAAGAAATTTGGTTTACCGACAGCTATTTCCATCGGCGTTGGGCTGATCGTAGCGACCAGCTGCCTGCTCTCGCTGGGTCTCGGCATCGGGCTGGCCGGCGGCGGATTCGTTATTTCCATGGTCATCGTTTTCATCTTAAACACGTTTTTAGCTGTTTCGTTCAGCGAGCTGCATGGGTTGATGCCTAATTTGGACGGCGGTTTGGGGCAATACACAAAGGTTGGGTTGGGCCCTGTCGTTTCCATTATCTCGACACTGTCGGCGTATGGCATTGTCAATCTGCTGGCGGGATCGGTGGAAATTGCCATGTGTGGCATGGTGATCAGCGACGTCTTTTTCCCCGGTATACCGGCACCCGTCATCAGCGTAGCTATTCTGGCGGTTCTGACTTTTGTAAACTTCAGAGGCATTAACCTTTTTGCACGGATTCAAAACATTGTGGTTTTCCTGCTGCTTTTATCGCTGGTTCTGATGGCTTTCATCAGCTTTTTCAAGCTTGGAACCGGCACGGTCATACCACCGTCTGAGCAGATGGCAGCGCCCGTGCAGGGCTTTGGCGGTGCGCTGAGCCTGTCGGCGTTGGCGTTCTGGCTGTTTATCGGCATCGAGTTTGTTATTCCAGTCGCAAAGAACATGAAAAAGGCCAAAAGAAATGTCCCGCTCGCGATGATTCTCGGTATATTGATTCTTTTAGTTATCCAGTCGTTCTTAGGGCTGGGCATGAAAAATTACGTATCGTTGGAGGTCCTCTCAACCGCCGAGCTGCCGCACATGGTGTTTGCCAGCAATCTTCTGGGCCGGACGGGTGAAGTTTGGATGGGTATCGTATCGATTCTGGCCAGCGTGAGCACCGTCAATACAATATTGGGTGGTATTCCGCGCGTTTTCCAGGGTATGGCGGAAACCGACCTTCTGCCTTCCGGATTTGCTAAACTCAATAAGAGAGCCGTGCCGATAGTTGGCCTGTTCGTTATGTCTATCGGCAATGCATTGCTGATCGTCACGGGCCTGACGCAGACCTCCGGCCTCATCAATATGCTGCTGGCCGCATCCTGCTTCTGGCTGACATCGTATATTCTTGTTAACGTCACGGTGCTGGTTCTTCGGAGACGATATCCGGATCATCCCGGACGGAATAAAAAACTGACGCTACTCGGTATCCCACAGATTGTCTGTATTATCGGCGATATCTATATGATCTGGAACATCGCCGAGGGAGATGCGCGGATCACGATCTACAAAATATTCCTGGCTATTCTGGCTGTGCTCATTGTTTTCTCTGTCATTTGGGTCAAGTTCGTTAAAAAAGATCCGATGTTCAAGCCCGCCACAATTGACGAAGTAGAAGAAATGAACAGCTATTCCGCCCTGGAAAAGCGCGAAGGCATGGCTTCGTAGCAATTTTACCGGCCGTATCGTGATAAGGCGCGCGCCGCATCACGATACGGCCGGATTCTATAGCGGTTTAAGGATTGATTGCACCAACTTAAAAGTCAATAATGAGTCAATAATCTTTAATAATATCAAATAATTTGAATTCTATTATATAAATTGCCGTAAAATTGACGTTATATTCAACAATCTGTCAATGGACAAACGAAACCTGATAGACTAAACTTAATTTCAAATCACAACGAAACAGTCATTAACAAAGGCGTTATTGCAGCAAAAGCGGCATGGCGCCTTTTTGATTTAATTGAGAAAGGACGAGGAAATTGAGCGAAGCGAAAATTGATTTCTTATACCTGAACGAGCAGGATATGATCGAAGCCGGTGTCATGGATATGAAGGGCTGCGTCGAAGCGCTGGATGATATGTTCCGCCTGATGAAAATGGGCGACTATAGGATGGGCGGCTCGAACGGCAACTCCCACGGCGTGATGATGACGTTCCCGCCCGAGCCGGAGTTTCCGAATATGCCCAAGGACGGTCCCGACCGCCGCTTTATGGCGATGCCGGCCTACCTCGGCGGCCAGTTTGATATGGTCGGCATGAAATGGTACGGTTCCAATGTTGAAAACAAGAAAAAAGGCCTGCCGCGCTCCGTATTGATGCTCACGCTTAACGACAAAGACACCGGCGCGCCGATTGCCTATATGTCGGCCAACATCCTCAGCGCTTACAGAACAGGGGCTGTGCCCGGTGTGGGATATAAGTATTTCGCCAGGGACGACGCCAAAACAATCGGCATCATCGGCCCGGGCGTCATGGGCAAAACGGCTTTTGAAGCCGCGATGGCCGTCCGCCCCGGCATTGATACTGTCAAGATCAAGGGCAGCAGTCCGACGTCGGCGTCCTCCACGGCGTTTAAGGCTTTCGTAGAGGAAAGATATCCGTCTGTTAAAAATATCGTCATTGTGGACACCAACGAAGAGGCCGTGCGGGACTGTGACATTGTCAGCATCGCGCCCTCCGTCCCGACAGGTGACCCGGCGCTTTATCCCTTCGTGGAGGAGAGCTGGATTAAGCCCGGCGCCGTTATCAGCTGCGCCGCCGCTGCCCGCTTCGACGATGATTTCCTCATTAACCGCGCACGGAACGTTGCCGACAACATTATGCTGTACGAGGCGTGGGCGGAGGAGATACCGTATCCGGCGTATGAATCCATCCCGATGCCCGCCGTCCACTGCATGGACCTCATCCACGACGGGAAGATGACCATTGATCAGATCGACGATCTGGGCGACGCGATGATCGGCAAGATTCCGATGCACCGCAAGGAAAATGAAATCGTCGTTTACTCCGTCGGCGGCATGCCAATCGAGGATGTGGCGTGGGGCACCATTGTTTACAGAAACGCAATTGAGAAGGGTATCGGCACAAAGCTGAACCTATGGGATGTTCCCGTCCTGCGTTGACAGATAATAACTATAAAGAAAGGTGCCCTTACCATGAGTAAACCCCGGACGCCCTATGCTGATCTAGTCATCCAAAACGCCAATGTCTACACCGTTGCCCTGACGATTGAGGACATACAAGCCGGTAAATATGACTTCCCGATCTATCCAGCCGGCTTTGCCGCAGCGAAGGACGGAAAGACCATTGGCGTTGGCCCCGGCGACGGCAGCGATTTTATCGGGCCGGATACAACGGTTATTGACGCCGGCGGAAAAACACTGCTCCCGGGCCTCATCGACAGCCACATGCACGCGCTTTTTTGCGGCGTGGAGCTGTTGGGCGCGAACATGGAAGGGCTCAGCAATATTGACGCCTTCAAAAAACGCCTCAAGGAGCAGGCGGACAAGACGCCGTCCGGCCACTGGGTAAAGGGCTCGGGCTGGAACGAGATTGTCTGGAGCGATCAAAAAATGCCGACCCGCTACGACCTCGACGCGGTAACGACGGATCATCCTGTTTACTGTGCCCGCCTATGCCACCACGTCTATGTGGCCAACTCCAAGGCTCTGGAGCTGGCCGGCATCACGAAAGACACGCCGGACCCCGAGGGCGGCAGGATCGGCCGCGACGAAAACGGGGAGCCGGACGGGCTCCTATACGAGAACTCGGCCATGGGGCTTATTGCCGCGGTGATACCGCCGCTTACGGAAGAGCAGCTCATTGTGGCAATTGAGAGCATCGGCCAAATGCTCAACAGCTTCGGCATTACCAGCTGTATTGACGCCAACCTGCCGCAGAAGCCTATGCGCGCGTACCTGCAGGCTAAAAAGCAGGGCCGGCTGACGTACCGAGCCAACCTCATGTTTTATCTCGACAAGGCGTGGGGCGACATGCCGTATCATCTCGAGCGCATCCGGCAAATGACCGCCGTCACAGGCTTCGGGGACGACATGCTCAAGCTCAACGGCATCAAGGTCACGCTCGACGGCATCCCGGCAACCGGCACGGCCGCCATGCGTGAAAACTATGATCACATACCGGAAACAGCAGGGGAGCTCATCTATACAAAAGACCAGATGGTGGAGATGGGCCGGCTGGCCGGCCAAAACAAATGGCAGATCGGCATCCATTGCTGCGGTGATAAGTCGGCGGATGTGGCCATGGACACCTTTGAAGCTGCTTATGAGGCCGCCGGGAACCGCGACGCCCGGCATTACATCATCCACATGGCCATTACCCAGCCCGATCAGGTCGGCCGATTGAAGGAGCTCAACGTGCCAATAACGGTGCAGCCGACAATCAACCTCCAGATGGGAGAGCAGGGCCTCATCGGCGAGCGGCTGACATCCCGTTATATGATGTTCAAGACGGCGATGGATGCCGGCGTTATCGTCGGCGGCAGCTCGGATTGTCCGGTTGTCACATGCAGTCCCTTTGAGGGCATGTACGGTGCGATAACACGGAACACGGCATGCGGCTTTGTCCATCTGCCCGACGAGGCGCTCAGCGCTAAAGAAACCCTCATCATGTGGACGAAAAGCTCGGCGTATTTCTCCCATGACGATACTAAAATGGGCTCCGTTGAGGTCGGCAACGCCGCCGACTATGCGCTGGTCGATACGCCGATTCTGGACGCGTCGCCCGAGGAGATCCGGGGTACAAAGGTACTCAAGACCATCCTGGCCGGCAAAATCGTCTACGACTCGGAAAGTTAATAGCATTACTTGAGCGCGGCCTAAGGAAAGGCCGCACCTCAAAGCTGCGGTATACAAAGGGGTATCACGGAGTGTGATATCCCTTTTTGTTTACCTATTACCCGCCTGCCTATAGATTTTAATGCCATACAAGCCCAGCTAGACTGAGTTTAATTCGGAGGTCATGTTATGCATCGTTTTAATTTTAAGATGAACAGGGTTCAAAAATCATATATGACCAAAAAAGGCAGGCTGGAGGTCTTAAAGGATATTAGTCTGACCATTAAAGAGCATGAATTTGTCTGCATACTGGGCAGCACCGGCTGCGGAAAATCGACACTGATGCGTATCATCAGCGGTATAGAAAAGTGCTCTGGCGGCGATTTCATTTTCTTCGGACAAGACGCATCGCGCGGCGTGCCGTCATCCCTGCAGAAAAACACCGGTGTCATCTCGCAAAGTGATAATCTCATGGAATGGCGCACCGTTTACGCCAACGTGCGCCTGCCGCTGGAGGTATTCGGCGGCGCGCGCGGCAGCACGGCTGAAGAGAGCGTTCTGGAGCAGCTTCGCCTTGTCGGGCTGCAGGATTACAAAGCATGCTACCCCAAGGAGCTGTCCGGCGGTATGCGCCAGCGCTGCGCCGTCGCGCGCGCGCTTGTTCATAATCCGTCTGTGCTTTTGCTGGATCAGCCGTTCGGTGCTTTGGATGCGATCACGCGCAAAACGCTCAACCAGGAGCTTCTAAAAATATGGCAGGAGCGCCAAAACACCATCGTCATGGTTACAAACAACATTAACGAGGCGCTGACGCTCGCAACACGGCTCATTGTGTTGTCGCCAATTCCGGCTACCATCGTGGGCGAACTGGATATTCCGCTAAGCTATGAAGAGCGTACGCAGGATATCCTGATTAATCCGGAATTCATCCGGCTGCGCGAGCAGGTCACCGAGCTTGTGCGCAGCCAGACCTTGACTGGAGGAGCGGTATGAGAAAGACCGAATCAAAAGTAATGCCGGTGGCGGCGCCGGTTATCGCCGCTGCTATTTTACTCATTGTGTGGGAGGCCATCACGCGGATATTCCAGATCCCCGAAAAGCTCCTGCCGGCCCCAACCGCCATTGTCGGCGCACTGGCGGATAATTTTGCCGACGTCATTGCTAAGGATCTTGCCATCTCGGCAAAAAATATCGCGCTCGGATATGTGCTGGCGGTGCCTTTAGGCTTTATCGTAGCCGCTCTTGCCGCTCAGTTTAAGCTGGTTGTACGGGCTATCACGCCGGTGCTGATTATTTTAATGGTGACCCCAATGGCAACGCTCGTGCCGATCTTTAAGCTGACGATGGGCGCCAGCTCCTCGCTGAAGATTATCATCATCATCCTGCAAATGGCTCCGGTCGTGGCGCTTAACAGCCTGACGGGCTTTGCCAATCCGCCCAAGAATAATGTCGACGTTATGAAAGCGATGGGCTGCGGTCGGTGGCGGACATTTTTCAAAGTGAATGTACCCAACGCCATGCCGCATGTTTTCACCGGCCTCAAGCTTGGATGTATCCTCGGGACCATTGCCTCGATGGTAGCGGATATGTCGGTGGGTCAGGGCGGACTCGGTTACCGGATTAAGATTTACGCGTCGTTTGCGTCGACGGCGTCGGCCTTTGCTACCATTATTGTAGCCGCCGTTGTGGGCGTGGCGCTGTTTCAAATCGTCAATATAATCGAACGCAAGGTCATTGTCTGGAAATAAAACGAATGGGAGGTGCCGGTATGCAGCCTATTATAGAGCTTAGCAATATCAGTAAGCAGTTTGTCGCCCGTCGGCAGAAGATCACTGCGCTGGAAGACGTTAATATGCAGTTTGAAGAAGGTGAATTCGTCTCAATCGTCGGTCCCAGCGGCTGCGGTAAGTCTACGGTCATACGGATGATCGACGACATTATCAAGCCGTCTTCCGGTACGATCACCGTCGACGGTGTGCCATACGATAACGACAAGCCGATCTCAAGTGAGATGGTTCGAAACCTCGGCTTTATATTTCAGATACCGAATTTATACCCCTGGCTGACCATCCGCCAAAATGTAACGCTTCCGCTAAAAATACTGGGACTTGATGACGCGGCGCATCAGGCGTATGCCGACGAGCTGCTGGCCATGATCCAGCTGACCGACTATGCCGGCGCATACCCCAGCGAGATATCCGGCGGTATGGCGCAGCGTATCGGCGTCATCCGCGGAATGGTACACAAGCCGAAAATGCTGATGATGGACGAGCCGTTCGGCGCGCTGGATGACGAAACCCGGGAGCAACTCAATATCGAGCTGCTGAGCATCTGGGAAAAGACGGGGATGACCATTATCTTTATCACCCATAACGTGGAGGAGGCCGTACTTTTAAGCCAGCGGGTATATGTAATGGCCTCAAACCCCGGCCGTGTGATTGCGGATATGGCGATTGATTTCAAAAGACCGCGTACGCTGGAGCTGCTTACAGAGCCGGATTTTGCCGCTTACTGCAACCAGATTGAAAAGCTCATCGGCAAAATTGATCTGGATCAGATTGTTTAGGAGGTGACGTGTCCATGACTTGTGAAACGGTAAAAGTCCGAAAAGGCGCCAAAATCGTTGATTTTATCGCGCTCGTTGTGCCTGCTGTAGTTCTGCTGACGGCGCTGGTGGGGTATTGGCAGTATTACTGTGTTAAAAACGACATCCCCACGTGGATGATCGCCAAGCCGTCCGATATTTTCGGTGCGCTCACCACAAGCTTCGGGGAAACGCTGCCGTATCTTCTGAGCACCTACGGCAATATTCTGATCGGTTTTATTATTGCTGTCGTTATCGGCTTGGCCCTGGCCATTATCCTGTCAAACAGCAAGGTTCTGGCAATGGCGATTACGCCGCTGATGGTCATTGTCTGCTGTGTGCCGATGGTGACGCTTGTCCCGCTTCTGCTTGTTATTATCGGGACCGGCAATACGCCGAAAATCATCACAATCGTCATCCAATGCTTCGCGCTCGTGACTATGAACGCCAGCGTCGGCTTCGCCAACGTTGACCCGGCCCGGCTGGAGCTGATGCAGTCTATGAAGGCCACGCGTTACCAGACCTTCCGGTACTGTATGCTGCCGGATGCCCTGCCCAGCATCTTTACCGGCATTAAGCTCTCGAGCGTTTTAGCCATGATCTCCGGCGTTTCGGCTGAAATGAGCGGCGGCTCGGGCGGGCTCGGCAATCAGATCAGCTATCTCGTCGGTTATTCCAGAATGCCCGAGGCTTTTAGCTGCATTCTTTACGTGGCGGTATTCGGACTGCTTCTCTACCTGGCTATATCGGTACTGGAGAAAAAGCTGACGAAAAGCTGAGGCGACCGCAATCGGCGCTATGTGCTACATACCGAAAAATAACGGATACTTCCGTCATTAATAAAATATTGGAGGAGATTAAGAAAATGAATAAGATGAAGAAGATTTTTGCCATTTTACTGGCGCTTTGCCTCACGCTCGCGCTCTTTGCCGGCTGCGGCAGCAAAACAGGGGGCGATGAACCGTCCGCCAACCCGAGTTCCGACGTCTCCGCGCCGTCGGACGAGCTGTTTGAGGTCACGTGGGTATCACCCGCAGCGCTGGCATCCCTGGACTTCTGCTGGATGCATGTCGCCAGCGAGCTGGGCTATTTTGAAGACGAGGGCATTAAGGTCAACATCGTCGAGGATGTCAGCGGCGGCGACGCCAAGTATTTAGCGGCCGGCAGCGCCGATTTTGCCGGCACCTCGCCTGCGGTGGCGCTCTCAGCCGCCGATGTTGGCGCGGATAATATCACAGCTGTGTGCAACGTTGTTGTCAACAACATCTTCGGTTTTGCCTACAATGCCGACAGCGGCATCTCTACCTGGGCCGACCTTGAGGGCAAGACGATCGCCACCTTGGCCGAATCCTTCCCGGCCCTGTTTGATCCCATCCTGATGGCTGCCGGCGTAGACCCGACCACCGTTAATTACGTTGTCTACGGCGCGGCGGAATATGAAGCGCTCAACAGCGGCGAGGCCGACGCGATGGGCACGTGGATCTCGGAGTACTACATGTGCCAGGGCATGGGATATGACACCTGGGGCTACTTAAACGGTAACGAGGTCCTCCCGCAGATTGCCAACTCCGTCTGGGTCAACAATGACTTTGCCGCCGAGAACCCAGATGTCGTCGAGGGCTTTGTCACAGCGGTTACGAAGGCCTGCTATTTCTGTTACCTCAATCCGGAAGCAGCCGCCGATATCACACTCCAGAAGTATCCGGAGATCGACATTTCGTGGGACGGCGCGGTTGGCGCGGTTGTCGGTAACGTTTACGGCATGATCGGCGCAACGGAAGACGACCAGAAGGCGCGTGTCGACGCGCACGAGATTGGTGTGTACGATATGGCTACGGTCCAGCAGACGATTGACAATCTCTTTAACGGCGGTGTCGTTAGCAAGGAAATGGCCGCGGCCGATTTCTATACGAACGATTATGTGGATACAACTTGGGATTACACCACCGTTCAGGCCGATTCCGACAGCTATACGTTCGGCTCTGTCGTCTATAGCGAAGCCAACAGCTAAGAAATTATTATTAATACAAAGCGCCCCGAATCATATGATTCGGGGCGTCAGCCTGTCAAAGAACCCGGTCATGCACAAGCGTGAACCGGGTTCTGGGCGTATAAAGGTTTAAATATTGAGGAAATGAAACAAGAAATGCAGCATCAGCAAGGATAGCAAAAGAATGCCAAAAGGATGCCGATATTGCCAAGCGGCGGTGCTGAACATCGTCTTCTGATATACTTTTGAGGTGCCCCCGATTGGTGTACCGGTGAGATGGAGAGCAGGCCGCTGGTTTGAGCCGCTAAACAGCTCGCAAATAAGCCTACGGCGCCGGTGGATAGTAACAAAAGGCGCGGCGGGGGCGTTTTGTATTATATTCCGCTAAATTGTAAAATTTTTAGAATTAATAATTAAAGATTGAAAGAAGGTTTATTCTGTGATAGATTATGAACAATAAAATATCATTTCAAGTGTCCTCTTTGGCGTACGGCCTATGGGGAAGAATAGGGAATCGGGTGTGAATCCCGAACGGTACCGCCGCTGTATGCGCTGAGGCCGCGCTCGTTGACGAAAGTCAGTCACTGGGAAACTGGGAAGACAGAGTGCGTGTCGTAGGAGGAAACTCCATAAGTGCGAGTCAGAAGACCTGCTAAGAAATGGCTCTGCATGCATTGGTTGTGCGCTAAAGACGGAGCATATAGGAACACAGATATACGGCTGTGGCGATCATTTTGATTGCTACAGCCGTTTTTTTGCTTTTATGCAGATATTAGCAGATACGTCTGTTTATTGTTGAAACGGAAGTGGCAATATGAGAGCTCAGGAGCCTGAGAAACGGCTAGTACTGAATGAGCAAGAACAGCGGCTTATTCAAATGATTCGAGATATAAAATATGGAGAACTACATATTTTTATTTCCGACGGCAAACCGGTGCGGGCGGAAGAAATTAAAAAGAGTATAAAGCTTTAAGTTTGAACTGACCGAAAAACGGAGGTTCAGCAAGCATCAGGACTTCAATCGGGTCCTATGTCTGCTGGGCCTCTTTTTTTGCCGACGCCGGGCTTTTAAATTATGCCCTTGAGACGGGATGTGCCCGATAACACGCGATCAATAAGCCAAACTTCGCGGAAGAGATAAATACCGTGCCGACGCTACACAGCGTTCTAATAGATAAATTATTTAAGGAGACATGTAGATGAAAAAATTACTTGCAATTCTACTTGCGATGATGATGGTGGTCTCGGTATTGCCAACCTCCGCGCTGGCGGCAGGAGAAACGGCCGAGGCACCAAGCTTCACGACCGACCTGAACGAAACAGAGGTCACTTACACGCAGGGCGAAACGCCAGCGGACTTGGAGGTCGCCGCAAGTGTGACGGACGGCGGCTCGATTACTTATCAGTGGTTTTCCAGCACCACGAACAGCACAGATGACGGCAGTGTGCTGCCTGGAGAAACCGGTACGACCTATACGCCGTTAACGACCAGCATCGGCACGACCTATTACTATGTCGTCGCCACCAACACGCTGGACGAAGCCACCGCGACGGCCACGAGCAGTGTGGCGTGCGTGACGGTCGAGGAATTCTCCTATTATGTGAATTTCGAAGTCAATGAGGCGACCTATAACGCCACGATCAAGGATGATTGGCTTTCGATTGATGCGGACGGGGATGGTCATGCCTGGTATTGGAAAGACCGATATCTGTCATGGTCTTATGATGATGACGAGAGTCTCACGCCCGACAACTATCTGATTTCACCGATCATAACGGTGCCTAACTCCATTGATAAAATAAACGTAGCTTGGCATATACAAGCGGAGGATGCCGAATATTCTGCGGATAATTATGCGGTTTATGCTGTCGCAGCCGGCGACACAACGGCCGGGGATATCTCAGCACAGATACCGATTTTTGAAGAGATGCTCACCGCGTCGGCAGCCGCGAAACAGTCGAGAACGGTATATGAGATCGACGTTACGGGCTTTACGGGGCAGCAGATCCGGATTGTCTTCAGACATTATGATTGTAACGGCGACGATGGCACGGGCATCAAGCTATATGATCTATCGGTAGACAAGTTTGTATCCCCAACAACGCCGGTATTCTCTACCGACCTGAGCACAGATGCAGTCTCCTATGAGGTCGGCGAAACAGCGGTGACGCCGTTGACAGTCACAGCCGGCGTAACGGACGGCGGCACCGTCACATATCAGTGGTATTCCAACACGACGAACAGCCCGACGGGCGGCACGTCTGTCGGGACAGGCGCGACCTATACGCCGCCAACGGAGACCGTCGGCACGACGTATTACTATGTTGTGGCTACGAATGCGCTAGGGACAAGCACGGCGACTGCTACGAGCAGCGTCGCGTGCGTGACGGTAACGGAAGCGACGGTGCAGGTCATGCTTACCGCGCAGGACGACGGTGTTTTTCTGTTCGCGCCCCAGTCTGTTTCGGTCACCTCGGACCTTGCTGAGAGCTACGGTTATTCGGACAGTGTAAACGTCGTGTCGGCGCTGGACGTGCTTGTCCGCGCGCATGAAATCAAATATGGTGAGAGCTTTACACAGGCCACGGCGGCCGACTATCTCGTTATTAGCGAAGCCGGCGGCATTACAAAGAGCTTTGGCGTCGAGACGATGTCGGTGGGCTTTGCCGTTAACGGGATTTCGCCCAACGACGGGGTGTATGTCGAACAATATAACGGCAATACCGGCTACACCATACAGCAGGCTGTAATCCAGACAGAAGATCTAGTGGAATTTTACTTCTTAGAAGACGCTACCTGGATGGATCAGTATGCGTGGTTCGTCCGGTACGGTGCTATGTCCGACAGTATTGTGGCTGTCGTTGACAGAGCTGAAAACCTGGCGCTGCATGGCTACTATATCGGGTTTTATGGTTGTAACTACTCATCCCTGGCCGAGGCGGCTGCCGATAAGGGCGTCGCTATTGAGGATGCCCAGCTTGCGCTTGTCGATCCGTCAACCGGCGCTTTGACAGACATCCCTGGTGCGGTTACGGACGAAAACGGCAATGCTGTTTTTACATTCACCGAGACCGGCAGCTATCTGCTGACGGCCTATATGCCCCAGCAGGCGATTGATGACTATAGCGCCTCTCCGGTTATTTTGCCGCTGGCAGAGGTGACGGTTGTACTGAACTCTGCGCCGGTAATTACGTCGGGTGCTATTAACCCCATTAAAGCGAATGTGAATCCCGACGAGGCATATACGCTGGATCTCTCGACGGTTTTTGAAGACGTAGACAAAGATCCGCTGACGTATAGCGTTTCGGTTAATGGTGCGCCGGCCGTCAGTGCGGCTGCCGACTATAGCTATACACCGCCCGGTACTGATGAAACGACGCTGGTCTTCACCGCTAGTGACGGCAGGGCGGAATCCGCGGCCTATACCGTCAACCTGACGGTCGGCGAAACGACACCGCTGACTTTTAGGGTGTCGACATCTACAAACAGCGTTGTTTTCTATGCTACGACAGGCTTTGATGCCGACGGGTACGACCTGTATGACGCGTCCGCGCCGTTGACGGCCACAGACGGCGGTGTTGTAGGCGGATATCATATCTATACGGTGCAAATCCCGGTCGCGGCAACGACGGTTAGCTTCCGCGGCACGGATAAAAACGGTAACGCGCTTGGTGGTATGAGTGTCGACGTGGCGCAGGCGGATGAAGGCGTTATCACCCTGCGCCAGCTTGAAGGCTGTGTCCAGATTAGCTCGCCGACGCCGGACAGCGGCTCGAAACCGACGGCGGATCAGGCTGTGTTCGTCGTACGCGACGCGGACAACAAGCTGGCGAGCCACGGCAGCACCTATGTGGACGGCAGCGGATACACGCGCTATCGCTATCTGCTGTATGCCGGTGGCAACGCCGAGCTGTACATGTATTCGGCCGTCCCGGATGATGCTCTGTCTGAGGATTTCGGGATCAGTAATTCTTCAACTAAAACAGTATTCGCGGATACGTCGGTCCTAACCAAATACCAGACGCTTCAGCGGCTGTACACTTATACGATCACCACACCAACAGGAGCTACCGCGCAGGTGTTCAATCAGCTGCGCAACTTCAATACGGTGGAAATAGACGAGGCATCAAGCACGGATAATGGTGACGGCACAACAGACCACCTCTTCCGGCTGCCAGGAGGCAGCAGCAATCTGTCCTATCGCGTGTCCATGAGTGGGTATATAACGAAAGCCGGTTACCTTTCGCCCCTTTCTACGGACGGAAGCCTGACGGTTGAATGGACCGATGGCGACGCATCACCGACGACCAGAGAAAACGACATCGCATACGCCTTCTTGGCGTCTTTTACAGAGGAAAGCCTGCTCTTGAACGTCAATGCGCAGAACTACCTGGAGCTCGACACGGGCGATACGTATCGTCTGCGGGCATACCGAATCTGGGAGATCATCGACACGATAACGTCAAACATCATGATCGAACCGGATTTCCACTATAACATCATATCCGGGCAGAACGTTGTATCGATTGATACAATCACCGATGGCAATGGCAACGCGACGGGCAACTGGCTGGATATCACGGCACTCAGCGAAGGTACGGCGATTATCGAGATCAGCTATAATGCGATCGATATCGGAGGTAATACCGCCAATAAGGGCGTTTACGCGGCCAGCGATCCGAATAGGACAGCACTGGTTGTCATAAAGGTCGGCGCAAACGGTTCGACGGAAATTGATCTTGGAATGAGTAGTACCCAGGTTGTCGATGCAGAAGAATTCACCTGCGACTGGGATGCCGAGTACGATACACTGTACTTCAGCGGCGCGTCGGGCAAATTCAGCTTCACGCCGAGCGCCAATGGCGGCATAACTCAAGTCGAGGTACTTAATAACCCGGCGATAAACGGCTTGTGGATGACACTTACCCCATCAGAAGGTGTTTACACGGCAACGATCAAGCCGGGCAACAATATCATTCGTGTCACCGCCGGGGACACGGTCGAATATCAAATCGTCCGCGGCGCTCGCTTGACGACGGTTATAGAAAACGTAACGTCACCGGGAGAAGATATCCATACGGGCGACACCGTGAGCGTATCGTTTAACGGCCTATATATGCCAATTCCCAAGTTTAGCGGCATCTATAACCCCGCGTATGGTCCGCCACATCATAAGATGATTTACACCATCCCGGAGGACGTCACCCTGATATCAACGGTATCGAATAATCAGTATAATCTCCAAGACAAAAACGGCCTTAGAGTCTCTGCCGATGAAGAGGGAACGTATACGCTCAGTAACGGCTTCATTTACTTTACAATGATGGGCAGCAGCGACCCGATCGGTGGACATCGGACACTCACAGACAACGGCATAGGAGCGAATTTTAGCGCCGCGCAGACAAAGCATGTCAGGGATATCCTCCCGGATGTTGAGATAACAGTGACATCGGCCGTGGACAGTGTCATCGGGCTGATTGACGCCATCGGAATAGTGACGGCAGACAGTGCCGATGCCATCAGTGCCGCCAGAGACGCTTACGATCTGCTTAGTGACAGCGAAAAGGCGCAGGTGACCAATTACAGTACGCTGGTTGAGGCTGAAGATGCCTTCAGCCGTCTATTAGCCGAATCGGGCGCGACACCGGTGTTTACCGCTAACATTGGCGGGCAGATGACGACCTACAAGGTCGGTGACGCGGCATCCGCCATGCAGGTATCCGTTTCGGTTGCCGATCAGGGAGCACTGTCGTACCAATGGTACGTATCATCACAACAAAGCAGCGGCTATTCGGCTGTATCCGGTGCGGTGACCGGGTCCTATACGCCGTCAACAACGACCCCAGGTACACGTTATTACAAGGTTGTTGTAACCAACACGTATGACGGCACAGACTATCCGGCCGAAAGCGGCGTGGAAGGCGTCATCGTCAGACCCGTTGTCGGCGGCACGGACATCACACATACGACAAGTTATTATCCGACGACAGGCCTGAGTTTTAATATGGACGGCAAGGCGATCGCCGGCTATGTTACCGTCAGCTTCGAGGATTATGCCGTTCGGACAAGTGACCCGGGAGACATGCCGACACCGCTGGGCGTCTTGGTTTCCACGACCCGGGTGCCGTACGCCGAGGGGGATACAATCGCGACGGTTACCCTCCGCTTGCTTGATGCGCTTGATATTGAATATAGCCACTGGGGTACAGATTTACCAGATTCAGACTTTTATCTGGCAAAAATCCTGGATTTCTATCTCTCGGACGGCACGCTCGTCAATTCGTTTGGTGAAACGTCCGCCGGCGCCGGGTCAGGCTGGATGATCACATGGAACAATTGGTTTATCAACAGGGGCGCCTCGAAATTTATGGTGGAAGACGGCGATATTGTCCGGTGGCAGTATACCTGTCAAACCGGTGCGGACATTGGCTGCGACTGGACAAACGGCAGCGCCGAAATCACCGGCTTGAGCTTTAAGAACAATTACGGAACGCTGTCACCAGCTTTCAATAACAATGAAACGGCGTATGTTTACACGATTCCTTCGACAGTAAGCAGCATCAGCTTGGAGGCGCTTCAGGAAAACTATTGGGCGATACTGACGTACACCAGTAACGGCGAGACATATAAACCTATGGCCAGCATTCCCGTTTCAAACGGAACGGTGATCCGTCTGGATTGTGGCTTCGCCAAATACTATGGGGACGACCCGACCGATACGGACTACTTGACGATCACCATTCAGGTAGAGGGAGAAGCGGCAGTAACACCGGGCGGCACAGCAGACGATGCGATAAAAGTGACGGCCCAGCCCACAGTCACGAACGGCACAGCGTCTGCGTCCGTTGCAAAAGACGACGTGGACAACGCGATTGACGCGGCCGAGGAGGCGGGCGCCGGCGGCGTCAAGATCAGTGCGACAACGACGGAGAACGTTACAAAGTCGGCGGTGACGCTCGCGAGCGGCAGTGCGGCTGATATTGCAAACGCCGGACTGGGGCTGACGGTGGAGACATCAACAGGCACCCTCGCGTTCGATAATGACGCACTGGACAAAATCGGGGATGCTGGATCGGGCAACGCCGTGTTCACACTTGAAGCGCTCAATGCGGACGACTTGTCGGCAGCGAACAAGGCGCTTGTGGGTGAGCATCCGGTGTTTGACCTTGGCGTAACGGTCGGCGGCACGGCTGTGACGGACTTCGGTAGCGGTACGGTGACGGTCACGCTGCCGTATACGCCGGCTGACGGCGAGGATACGTCAAACCTGACGGTCTACTATATCGACGACGACGGGAACGCCGTTAAGATGGTCGGTGCGTATTACGATGAAGGCGCCGGCATGATCGTGTTTGAGACGGATCACTTCTCGGTGTTTGCCGTTGTAAACGAGAACTGGACGAATCCGTTCAGTGATGTCCAGTCCACCGACTGGTTTTACGACGAAGTAATGTTCGTCGTTCAGCGTGCGCTGTTTAACGGCACAAGTACAACGACTTTTGAGCCAGCTGCTAAAACGAGTCGCGCGATGCTCGTTACGGTACTGTATCGGCTGGAGGGCAAGCCGGCTGTCACCGAGACAAATAGCTTTACGGATGTCGAGGCCGAGCAGTGGTACACGGATGCAGTCATCTGGGCCAATGCCAACGATATCGTTGACGGCTACGGCGGTGGAATATTTGGCACGAACGACGCGATCACGCGCGAGCAGATGGCCAAGATCTTATACAATTACGCAGTATACAAGGGCTACGACGTAACAGCGTCCGACGATTTGACGGCCTTTAGCGATGCAGAAGATACAAGCGACTGGGCCGAAACGGCTATGCGCTGGGCCATCGCGGAAGGACTGATCAACGGTGTGACGCCCACGACGCTCGATCCGTCGGGCAATGCCATCCGGGCGCAGGTGGCTACGATTCTTATGCGGTTTGTTGAAAACGTTATTGTGTGAGCATGACCGCATCAATGTAATTTGAAAAACCCGCCGCCAGGTTATTTCCTGGCGGCGGGTCAATCCCTTTTTTTGAGGAGGCTCCGGATATGAAAAAATGCGTATGGAAAAGCCTGAGCATATGTCTCGCGCTGGTCTTGATTGTTGCGAGCGCTCTACCGGCTGCAGCTGCTGTTTCAGCCGATGAATTGGACGCGGCGGTTATGGATACGGCGGCATATGTCTACGACGCCGTGGATAATCCGCAGGTGGGTTCCGTCGGCGGGGAGTGGGCGGTCATCGGGCTGGCGCGCAGCGGATACGACGTGCCGGATGAATATTATCAGGACTATTACGCGACTGTTGAAGCGTATGTAGAAGCGTGCGGCGGCGTCTTGCATACCAGGAAGTATACAGAATATTCACGGGTTACCGTAGCGCTGACGACGATCGGAAAGGATCCGACAGATGTAGCGGGGTACAACCTGCTCACACCGCTTGGTGACTATGACAAGACGATCTGGCAGGGGCTCAACGGGCCGATTTGGGCGCTGATCGCGCTGGACAGCGGCAATTACGAAATGCCGCAGAATCCTGACGCCGCGACGCAGGCCACACGGGAAAAATATGTCGACAGAATTCTGGAATGCCAGCTTTCCGACGGTGGTTGGTCGCTTTTCGGCGGCACAGCGGCAGCGTCCTCAAGCGATGATATCTCTGATCCGGATATTACAGGCATGGCGCTGCAGGCACTGGCCAAATATCAAGATAGAGCCGACGTTAAAAAAGCCACAGATGAGGCGCTTGCGTGCATGTCGGACAAGCAGAACGCCCAAGGCGGCTTTTCGAGCTGGGGAACGACAAACACCGAAAGCGTTGTGCAGATTATCGTCGCGCTGACGGAGCTGGGTATATCGCTTGATGACGAACGTTTCGTTAAAAATGGGGTTACAATGCTGGACAATCTGTTGACGTTTCGTCAGTCCGATGGAAGCTTCAAGCATACGGCATACGGTGAAGGAAACAGCCAGATGTCAACGGAGCAGGGGCTGTATGGGCTTGTTGCCGCGCAGCGCGCGACGAACGGGCAGCCGAGTCTGTACCGGATTAGCGACGCGATCGATATCGGTGAGCGCGCAGGTACGGGGCCGGCAAAAGGCGATGGGCTGGAAAGCAAGCGTGATGACGTACAAAGTGTACCTATCAAATATCCCGGGATATCATTTGACGACGTGGCGTTCAGCAATAATGTCGCCGCCATCGAGGCGCTGGCCGCACGCGGCATTCTAAACGGATACGAGGACGATACGTTCCGGCCGAGCAGGACGATGACGCGCGCCGAATTTGCCGCGACCGTCGTGCGTGCACTTGGCCTGACACCGTCGGCCGTCGCTGTGTTTGACGACGTCGACTTGGACGATTGGCATGCAAAATACGTCGGAACGGCGTACACATATAGCATAATTAAAGGTGTCGGTAACGATATATTTGATCCGGATGGGACCATCTCCCGGCAGGAAGCGGCGGTTATGGTGACACGCGCGGCAAAGCTGTGTGGGATGGATACCGAGATGGGCACGATGGCGGTCCGGGATATGCTCGCACAGTTCACGGATTACATCCATGTGGCCGATTGGGCGCAGACGTCTATGGCGTTTTGCTACAGGGAGAAAATCCTCGACCCGTCGGCATTGGAGATTGAGCCGGAGACGGCAATTTTACGCGGTGAGATTGCGCAGATGATCTTCAATATGCTCACAAAAGCCAATCTTTTGTAGGGAGGACGCGCAATGTGGTGGAAAAAGAATAAATGGAAAATCATCATTCCCGCCCTTGTCGTGGCAGTGCTAGCCGGTGTGTATTATTTCGGCGGCAACGCGCCCGGCTCGCAAGGATGGACCGTGGACACCGCGCCGTCTCCCGAGCAGTCTCAGGCGGTTCTGGAAAATCTGACCACAACGCCGCCGGCGCCGGAAGCATCGCCATCCGATACACCTGTATCGCAAACTCCAGCTCCATCACCATCCGATACATCGCAACCGGCGCCGACGGCCACGCCGACTGGGAGCCCCGAGCCGTCCATGACGCCGACGGCCACGCCGTCACCGTCACCGCAACCGTCGCCGTCACCGTCACCGTCTGCACCGCCGGAAGCAAGCCCGACGCCAACCATGGAAATTGATCCGGAAACCGGAAAGGACCAGTACCTCACGGACCCGGTGCCGGAGGGTAAGCCGCTTCCGGTAGAGCCGCAGGACGTGGTGATCGGCGCTACGGCATATACCTGCACGTTGTCCATCTCCTGCGCGAGCATATTGGACAACATGGATCTGTGCGATCCGGAAAAGGCGGAGCTGGTGCCGGAGAACGGCTGGATACTCGAGCCTGTGACCGTCACCTTTTACGAGGGGGAGAGCGTGTTCAACGTACTCCAGCGCACATGCAAGCAGCTCAAAATCCACATGGAGTTTGAAAATACCCCGATGTACAACTCAGCATATATCGAAGGTATCCACAACCTGTATGAATTTGACGTGGGCGAGCTGTCCGGCTGGATGTACAAGGTCAACGAATGGTTCCCCAATTACGGGTGCTCCCGATATCAGCTCAAGCAGGGCGACGTGATCGAGTGGGTGTATACCTGTAATCTTGGTATAGACGTGGGCGGCTATTACGCCGTAGGCGGATAGAGGCAGTATGGCAAACAAGGATACGTTTTCCAGTTATCACCCAATCATTAATTTCCTATATTTCGGACTTGTACTGGCGTTTTCCATGGTGTTTATGCACCCTGTCTGTCTCGGGATATCGCTTGTGTGCGCGCTGACGTACGCATTATACCTAAATGGCAAAAAAGCCGTACGCTTCACGCTCGTGTATATGCTGCCGATGTTTCTTGTCGCGGCGCTCATTAATCCCGCCTTCAACCACGAGGGCGGGACGATTCTGGCGTATCTGCACAACGGTAATCCGCTGACGCTTGAATCTGTTGTCTACGGCGTCGCGGCGGCAGTTATGCTTATATCGGTGATTTCATGGTTTTCCTGCTACAACGCTGTCATGACCTCGGACAAGTTCGTTTACTTGTTTGGACGTATCATACCGGCCATGTCGCTGATTCTGTCCATGACACTGCGTTTTGTGCCAAAGTTTAAGGCGCAGATCAGGGTGGTGTCCAACGCGCAGAAATGCGTCGGGCGAGATGTATCGAATGGCGGGGTTATACGTCGGGCGAGAAACGGCATCACAATATTATCAATTATGATCACATGGGCGCTGGAAAACGCCATAGAGACGGCAGACAGCATGAAGAGCCGCGGCTACGGTTTAAAGGGACGTACAGCCTTCTCCATTTACCGATTTGACAAGAGAGATCGCGCGGCGCTCCTGTTTTTACTGCTCTGCGGCATTTACATCATCGTGGGAGCCTGCCTCGGCGCGCTTTATTGGCGGTATTTCCCCACGACGAAAGGTGTCGTTTTCGGTGCGTACCCCTTCAGCATTTTTCTTTGCTACTTTGCTCTGTGCGTTGCGCCGGTAGTTATCAATATTACGGAGGATAGAAAATGGAAAGCTTTACAGTCCGCGGCCTGACCTTTACATACCCCGAGCAGACAAGGATGGCTTTGGATGATTTGAGCTTTTCCGTCAATCAGGGTGAATTTATTGCTCTTGTGGGCCCGTCAGGCTGCGGGAAATCCACGCTGCTGCGGCAATTCAAAACGGTGCTTACGCCCCATGGTGTTTTGCGTGGGGAGATATTGTTTGAGGGACGGCCGTTTACGCAGGTGGACCAGCGGGAGCAAAGCGAGCGGATCGGCTTCGTGATGCAGAATCCCGACAATCAGATCGTAACGGACAAGGTATGGCACGAGCTGGCCTTCGGGCTGGAGAGTCTCGGCTATGACAGCCACACCATACGTGGGCGTGTGGCTGAAATGGCGAGTTTTTTTGGTATACAAGCGTGGTTTTACAAAAATGTCACCGAGCTGTCGGGTGGACAAAAGCAGCTTTTAAATCTTGCTTCAATCATGGCGATGCAGCCTGCGGTACTGATTCTCGATGAGCCGACAAGCCAATTGGATCCGATAGCGGCAGCGGATTTTCTTGCCACCGTGGGGAAAATCAATCGCGAGCTGGGAACCACAGTCATCATGACCGAGCACCGTCTGGAAGAAGTATTCCCGATGAGCGACAGGGTGCTTGTTATGGATAAGGGCAGGCTTATTTGCGACGGTCCGCCGCAAGAGGTTGGCGAGGCGTTAAAACGCAGCGGCCACAGCATGTTCCTCTCCATGCCCACGCCGATGCGCATATACGCCGCCGTTCCCAGTCAGTGGCCCTGCCCCATCACAGTGCGCGACGGCAGGATGTGGCTGGACGCATTTGCAAGCGCGTACACGCTTAAGGATATTCCCACGGAAGGCGCACAATCGCCGGACAGCGCTGCTCCGGTGATTGAGCTGGACGACGTGTGGTTTAAGTACGAAAAAGACCTGCCGGACGTCTTGCGGGGTCTGTCGGCAAAAGCTTATAAGGGTGAATTTCTCGCAATACTTGGCGGGAACGGAACCGGCAAGACAACGACGTTATCGGTCGTCTCCGGCATCAGCAAGCCGTATCGCGGTAAGGTCAGGTTAGACGGCAAGGATATTTTCAGACAAAACGCCCTTTTTGACGGGCTGCTTGGTGTATTGCCGCAAAATCCGCAGGCGCTGTTCGTAAAAAAGACAGTGCGTGAGGATTTGGTTGAAATATTGAAAAAAAGGAATTTGTCCAAGGCGGAGAAGGAAAAAGAGATCATCGCGGTGTCCCGGCTATGCCGACTGGAGGAGCTTTTGGAGCGGCATCCCTATGACTTGTCGGGCGGGGAGCAGCAGCGGGCGGCACTGGCCAAGGTTTTGCTGCTGGAGCCGAAGATACTCCTGCTGGACGAGCCGACAAAGGGACTTGACGCGGAGTTCAAACAGATGTTTGCGCAGATTTTACAAAGCCTGCTGCATCAGCGTGTCACCATCGTGATGGTGAGCCACGATATTGAGTTCTGCGCCCAATATGCCCATCGCTGCGCCCTGTTCTTCGACGGGCAAATCGTCACGGAGGATTCGCCCCGCGCGTTCTTTTCCGGCAACAGTTTTTATACAACCTCGGCCAACCGCATGTCCAGACATTTGCTGCCGGAAGCGATTACCGCGGAAGACGTGATGATGGCCTGCGGCGGCGATTTGCCTCCGACGCCCAGCCTGCCGGAGGACATTGATGAGCCGCCTGCAGGAGACGAAGACCCCAGCGTCCAGCCCCCAAATACACCAAAAAAACTGCCGCTTTGGAGAAAACTGATCGCCTATGTTGCCGGGGCCATTTCGCTCATTGCGGCATACATATCACTCAGAGAACCAGATGTTTCATGGCTGCTGGGTAACAACCGCATTGAGATCTATATCGTTCTGCTCGCCGCGCTGATGGTGCTTATCGTCGCTGTGAGCCGTAGAAGCGATAGACCTATCGATAACGAGCAGGTGCCCTTAAGCCAACGTAAGCTGTCCAAACGCACTGCTACAGCGGCGGCCATGATCCTGCTGGCGATACCGCTGACCATCTACATCGGTATGTTCTATCTTGGCGACCGGAAGTACTATTTCATAGCGCTGATGATCATCCTGGAGACGATGCTTCCGTTTGCCCTCATTTTTGAAGGGCGGAAGCCTCAGGCAAGAGAGCTCATTGTTATATCCGTATTGTGTGCCATCGGCGTTGCGGGACGTGCCGCCTTTTTTATGCTGCCGCAGTTTAAGCCGGTGATGGCAGTTGTCATCATCTCAGGCGTGGCCTTTGGCGGCGAGGCGGGTTTCCTCGTCGGCGCGGTCACTATGTTGACGTCAAATATTATGTTCGGACAGGGCCCGTGGGCGCCGTGGCAGATGTTTGCTATGGGGATCATTGGGTTTCTTGCAGGCGTGCTGTTCAGAAAGGGACTACTCCGGCGCAGCCGCCTGCCGCTTTGCATATTCGGTGGGCTTGCAGCCATCATTATTTACGGTGGCCTGATGAATCCCTCGTTTGTCATCATGTATAATGCGAACCCTACATGGCCGATGTTTCTGACCGCCTATATTTCAGGATTCCCGTTTGACCTAATTCAGGCTATTGCCACCGTGTTCTTCCTTTGGTTCTTTTCGCGCCCAATGCTCGAAAAGCTGGATAGAATCAAGGTGAAATATGGACTGATCGCATAAGGCTCCAGAACGGAAAAATAAGCGTCAGCAAGGATACCGGGTATCTGCCCTGTTTTTATTTGGCACAAATAATGTTTTGCTTGAATGTAGCAGACCAGCAAGCTCCGTACTGGGCGCATTTATAAATTACAAATAATGAAAATTGTAGTATAATATGTCACGTTATGGCGGCGCTGATACATATATTATGTATATTGTGCTATTATTTGAATTATCAAAACATGCTGTTAAGTAGGCGTAATTTGGAGATGTGATGATAATGCGCCCTTCTCTGACACTCAAAACGTTATATCGCTCTCCCGTCAGAACGATCCTGACGTTCATCCTGCTCGGTGTCGTGACGTTCGCATTTTTCTCGCAGACGGCCGAGTACGCCGTCACGGCGCGAGAGTTTAACGCCGCCGCCGAGCAGTACGTCGGCGTCGGGACGGCAGAGATCGCACCGCTCGAGGAATCGGATCCGGCGTTTCCCTGGCAAGTACCGCTGAACACTAATGCGACGAATCTATATGCGCCGCTAACCCAGGAGCAACTCAATGCGATTTCGGCGCTGCCGTACGTGACATCAGCCGATTCGAGGTATATGACGGCCGGCTTTTCCGACACATACTATCGACTGGATGAGAAATATTTTTATAACTTCACCCTACAATGCATTGTAGAGGGGACATTGCTGCAATATGAAGAAGTGTACTCTAACAATACACATATTATTAACAGAGTTAAGATCAACGATTTAACGGTTCTAGCCGGGAGTCTATCTTTACCGTCTGCGCAAACACAAATCACATTTATGACGTGGCCTGAAAAATGGGATAACTTTCACGGTGGTGGTTCTGCAGAAGCACAAAGATGTCAGTATATAGTATCTCCTGATTACATATATGATACGACATATATACAAAACTTAATAGTTGGCGACAGGTATGTATTTGTCCTCCGATTTGATCCATTATCTCCGGGTTCCTATTATTTGGGTGGCTACCAAACGGATTCCTGGTGCTCCGCCGTCTGGCCAGTCGACGGCGCGCCGGCCGATTATCTGGAGACGGACGACTACGCGACGCTCAAAGCGCTCGTTGACATCACCAACGCTGACATGCACACGTTCGACATGGTGTACACAAGCGATATGCGCGCGATTATGCGCTTCGTCCGGGGTGATATGGCGATTATCGACGGGCGGCTGCTGACGCCGGAAGACAGCGCGGAGGGATCGCGCGTCTGCGTCGTCAGCAAGGAGTTCGCCGAAGCGAATGAACTCGGCGTGGGCGATACGATCACGATGAACCTCGGGACGACGCTTTTTGAGCAGTACAAAAACCTCGGCGCCGTCGCCGGCACGCCGGCGCGGTACGCGCCGCCAGTGGAAACGGCGACGCTAGAGATCGTCGGCGTCTATACAGACATCGACGCCCTGGCCACGCAGGCGCGCGACCCGCACTGGACGTATTCCGCCAGTACAATCTTCGTCCCGGCGTCCCTGCTGCCCGTTGACGAGGGTGCGCTGGCTGAGCATATGTTTACACCGAGTGAATTCAGCTTCAAGATCGAAAACGCGTGGGACATTCCGGCCTTTTTAGAGGAATCGGCGCCGAAAATCGAGGCCATGGGGCTGACGCTCATCTTCGACGACGACGGCTGGATGGCCATGTCCGAGGGATTCCAGTCGGCCAAGCAGATCGCACTCATTAAAATCGCCGTGCTGTCGGCGGCCGTGATCGCCGCGACGAGCTTCATCGTTTTTCTGTTTATCGGCCGTAAAAAGAAAGAATACGCCGTCATGCGCGCGCTCGGTACGCCGAAAAAACTCGCCGCGCGCTCGCTGCAGCTGCCGCTTATGGTCGTCACAGTCGTCGCCGTGCTGGCCGGCAGCGTTGCCGGATGGATCTATACAATCCAATCCGTCGCGGCAAATAACACACTGTCCATGATGCAGGAATACGCTGTCAGCACATCTGTTCCGCTAGGCGCGGTGCTCGGCTGTGTACTGGGAGAAATTCTGCTGGCGCTACTCATCGCTGTTTTGCTGCTGCGCCGCATCGGCGCACTGTCGCCGCTGGCGCTCTTGCAGGATAACAGCAAATCACTCGGTAGAAAAAAGCGCGCCAAACAGGCCGGACCCTCTAAAAAGCCGGTGAAATCGGCGGCGGTGCCCGCGGCTGACGCGTCGTCACCGGTGTCAAAAGCCCCGATGGAGACGTCTGCCATTACCGACGCGCTGTCGTCTGTACCGGCGACGCGAAAACGTGGCGGCGCCCGCTTTGTCTTACGGTATATCGGGCGGCACATGCGTCGGGCCACTGTAAAGTCGGTTTTGGCAACCGCGCTGGCGGCACTCCTATTTGCCGCCGTCGGGCAGTTTGCACTGATTAAGCAGTCGTATACCGACCTGTGCACCAATACAGTTATCAAGGCCAATATTGTCGGCGGGCTGGAACTAGGTGTTCTGCAAAAGATTCTCTACGAGGATTATGTGTCTGAGACATATTACGAGGCCAGCAAATCGGCCGACATGAATAGGGTGACTACTTCATTAGTGGTAACAAACGATATTGCGCGCTATTTAGGTGAGGAGCCGGACGTAACGTATGCCGATGGCTACGATGCGACCGTCATGGACAAGTTCGGTACGAAAATCATCATCGGCGAAAGCTTGATGGCACAGTTTGGACTTGCGCTCGGCGACGAGGTTCAGCTCTCGACCGTCAGGCTGTTCGACAGACTTAAAGACTCTTTAGTCGGCGAGCATAGGGCAGCGCATCCGGATGTTGATCTGACCGATGATGAGATTGCAGCGCTGCTTTATGACGAAATATTGGAGATGTTTAACGGCTCGGCTAACGACTTTACGATTGTCGGTGTGTTTTCGACGTCGTCCGGCGCGTATGAGGATACGATTATGACGCCGGGGGCATACGCATCGACACTTTATGGCCTGTCGGCAGAACTGGATGTGGCGGAGTTTATTCTGTCCGACAATTTTAGGTCGGACGAATTTCGCGCTTTCCTTCAAGAACAGGCCGGGATCGGTTTGTCGGGGCGCCTGTCCCTCATCATGGATACGAGCGAACTCGAGCACTTATTAAACGCGCAGCGTTTGCTCGAGACGCTGTACCCGATCGCCGTCGCGGCGGCGCTCATCATCGGCGGATTCTTGTGCTGCCTCGTCATTCTCCAGTCGTCGAAGGAAGCGGCGATCCTGCGGATTCTCGGCACGACGAAAAGGAAGACGCGCGCGATCCTGTCGCTTGAGCAGATATTCCTCAGCGTCATCGGATTGATCGTCGGCGCAGGCGCGCTGCTGATCTACAAAGGCGCCGGACTGTCGGGCATTTTAACGCAGCTGCTACTGTTTGCCGGTCTGTACTTTGCCGTCATCGTCACCGCGGCGATCGTCTGCGCGTCGCTGGCGACGCGGCGCAACGTGCTCGAACTGCTGCAAACAAAGGAATAGGGAGGTCCAATCATGTCAAATCTGGTCATGGACAACGTCACATACAAATACCGCAGCGCCGCCAACCCGGCCGTGAAGGACGCCGCCTGCGTCTTCGAGCCGGAGACGCTCTACGCGATCGTCGGCCCGAGCGGCTCGGGCAAGTCGACGCTGTTGTCGATGCTCGCAGGGCTCGACAATCCGACGGACGGCGAGATCCGCCTCGGCGACGAAAGCCTTGCGTCGATGGACCTCGACCGCTACCGCAGGGAGGACATCGCGATGATCTTTCAGGCGTTCCAGCTGTTTCCGCTCCTGACGGCCGTCGAGAATGTCTGCTACCCGATGGAGCTCGTCGGCGTCGCCCCGAAGGATGCGATACCGAAGGCGGAGAAACTGCTTGAGAGCGTCGGCATCTCGCCGGAGCAGATGAAGCGGTTTCCGTCGAACCTCTCGGGCGGTGAGCAGCAGCGCGTGGCAATTGCGCGCAGCCTCGCGTCGGGCGCGCGGATACTGCTGGCCGATGAGCCGACGGGCAACCTCGACGTCGCCAACTCGGAAAATATTATGGCGATCCTGTCAGGCCTCGCACACGAGAACGGCTACTGCGTCATCGTCGTCACGCACGATATGGACGTGGCGAAGATGGCCGACAAGATGTATCGGATGAGTGACGGTGTCATTGTCAGACAGAACACATAGTGCTTTTAGTAACAACGACCCGCGCAATCAATGAACAGCGGTTGGCGTGCAAAACCCGCAACGATTTTGCACGCCCTTTGACCTACGCATAGGGTAATCATTAATTTGAAAAATGGGCGTAAAAAAGACATTCCGGCTAGCCGGAATGTCTTGCAGATGATATGTAATGGATTGGTTACTCATTATGATTCCATATTATCGCTTTAACTGGACATGAATCACAGGCTTTTGCGAGCTTCGTCTGATCTAGCGGCGTATCAGGCTCCTTAATTTGTGCTTTACCGGCATGCATTTCAAATAATTCCGGGTAGTGCCGCGTACACAGCGTGCACCCCATGCATGCCGCGGTGTTGATATTCAGCTTGTCGGCTTTTCGGTCTGCCTTTGGTAAATCATGATCTTTGACGATGAGCCCTGTTATCCACGAGAAAACAATAATTGCAATAATGGTGAGTACCCATCTAACGGCCATAAACTTCAAGCCCAAGAACTTCAATTCATTCAGGAGCATAGGTACTTTTATCACGGCCCAGGCGCTGAGGATAATGACTAGATTTCTAACTGAAGCACCTTTTTTGTGAAGCATGACGCACAGGGGGAATGCGGCATAAATCGGGCCCGCTGAGATGCTGCCAAGAATAATTGAAAAAATGACACCTTTAATTTTTGATTCTTTGCCTAAAAGCTTAACGATTTTGTCCTTTGGCACCCAAAGATCAAGAAGCGCCGTAAGAACGAAAATGACCGGCATGATTAATATCATTTCTTTTACAAAGTAGACACTGTTCTTCAGCGATTGTACCCCGAGCGTCGGTTTAAGGATCAGCATTACCACATAGGCGGCGATGACAACAAACGCCAGCAGGTTTTCCTTAACTCTTCGCAAAATGGTCATAGTATTACCCCCATGATCAGTGCGATCGCAATCGCGAATATAAAGCTGAGTCCATTCCTGACAACGGCAAACTTCATCCCGAACTCGCGTTTTTCCAATGGGATTGTTACAAAGCCGACCATCGTTAAAGTCGTCAAAAATGCAACGGCGGGCACGATGCTAACGCCGCCGTTCATGAGCGTTCCGATCAGAGGAAAAGCGATAAATGCTGGAATAAGAGTAATCGCGCCCGTTGTTGCGGATAGTACCGTTGAAACGATGGGCGATTGTTTACTGATAAAGCTTGCAATTTGCTCTGGCGGCAAGAGCGTCAGGATAAGCCCGATTAAAAAAATGATTGAAAGAATACTGACAAGCATCCCTTTACCCATGCCAAAGGCCATTTTAAGCGCTTGCTTTGTTTTACTGCTGTTTTTAACGGCGGATATCACGAGAAATATCCCGGTGCCGACCCACATGGCGATTGTTAGAAAATCCATCCATAACCTCCAAACAATTGATAGTTACAATTTTAGGAGGTATTGTCTTTAATTAATAGACACATATGTTTCTATTTGCTGTATAATTTACTGTGAGCGAGGTGACGCGATGTGTACTGTTGAAGAATTGTCATGCGTTGATATGCTTCGGGATGTTGATCGCGAAACATTGACAAGAAAAATGACAAATCGGCAGATTTTTGTTGAATCCCATTCGAAAGCAAAGACGGTTCATCACCAAGGGGATATCTGCAAAACACTGGATTTTGTGTTGTCAGGAAAGCTGATAGCGTATGCTTTGTTTGATAACGGCTCTGCTGTAACAATGTTTGAGTTCACGAAAGGGAGCGTTATCGGGGCTAATCTACTGTTTGGTGACAAGCAGGCCTATCCATTGAATATCTATGCAACGACGGATTGCGAATTGGTTCGCATTTCATCTGACGCTGTTTTGGAACTCCTGCATGGGTATTCGTTTACGCTGAAATTTGTTAAAGCAATTTCTCAGAACTCGCAGGGAATGAATACAAAACTGACGATGATGACGCAGAAAACATTACGTGAAAACATACTTGATTATTTGAAGCAGCAAAGAGCTTTGCAGCAATCGGCGGCTATTACACTACCAATCAGTAAAAAGGAGCTTGCGGATCGCCTTGGTGTACAGCGGCCGTCTTTGTTCAGAGAATTTAAACGACTGCAAGATGAGCGGGTTATTGCTGTAAACAATCGTTGTATAAGTTTTCTGGAGGATGACTAAGTCCCTGCAAGAGTATTCGCGTCTGTCTCGTAAGCCCGAATTGACTTAGCCAGCCCGTGGTACTTTGCTCGTTTGGGTATCGTAGCCCGATCGAATTTAAGCATCAGACCTTATCTTTTCTGTCCGATTTAGTGTAGCCAATCCAGCGCCTGATATTTGGATATCGGATAGCCTACCGGGGACGATCCCGCGGCGCTAATTTAGCGCTGCCTATTGAACACGTCTGGGTTATATGCTATTTTGGTAGAAAACTGGTTTGCTGGAGGACATATGAAAACGCAGTATGAAGCACTATTTTCGCCGATGAAAGTGGGTGGCATCACCCTAAAAAACAGGATTATCCTGTGTGCGATGGGCGGGACAAGCCCGATCGGATTCGGCGGCAAATTTGAAGAGAAAACGCGTGCCTATTATATTGAACGCGCCAAAGCCAATGTCGGACTCATGATCCCCGGCGTTTCCGGGGTTAAAGGGATGGAGAAAAACAGCTGGCTTTACCAATCGGAGGCGCTGTTTATGGGGCCAATCAAAGAGCTGATGGATGACATCCATGCATACGGCTCAAAATTTTTCATGCAGCTGGGCGCCGGATTCGGCCGCGCACAGCTTCTTTTTCCGGGCATGCAGGAAATGAGCGCCGAAGCGCTGCGCCCGTTGATGGTAGCGCCCTCCGACGGACTGCCCAATGTCTGGGAGCCGTCGATCAAGCATCGCGCGCTGACGCGTGAGGAGATACATGAAATCGTCGAGGCGTACGCCAAAACGGCGGCCTTATGCCAGCGGGCCGGCATCGACGGCGTAGAGATCCATGCCGTCCACGAAGGCTATCTATTGGATCAGTTTGCGATCCTAAATACCAACCACAGGACAGACGAATACGGCGGCTCACTGGAAAACCGGCTGCGCTTTGCAACCGAGATTATCGGAGCGATCAAGGCGGCGTGCGGTGAGGCGTATCCTGTTTCCGTCCGCTACAGCGTGGCCAGCAAGATGCGTGGGTTCAATCAGGGCGCGCTCCCGGGTGAGGCCTATGAGGAGTTCGGCAGAAGCATGGAAGAGAGCCCCGCCGTGGCGCGGATTCTGGAAGCGGCAGGCGCCGACATGCTCAATGCGGACAACGGCTCTTACGACTCGTGGTACTGGGCGCATCCGCCGGTCTACATGCCGATGGCCTGTAACCTGCCTGAAGTAACGTATATCAAAAATTTCGTCGATATACCGGTCGTCTGTGCCGGGAAAATGAACGACCCGGACATCGCCGCGCGCGCCGTCGCGTCGGGCGGTATCGACGGTGTCGGCATCGCCCGACAGCTGCTGGCCGACCCCCAGTGGTGCGACAAGGTCCGAGATGGTAAGGTGGACGACATTCGTCCGTGTATTGCCTGCCACAATGGATGCTTTGCCATCAGCCATTTTAAAGACAATTTATGCGGCTTTGGCCGGATGGGTACCTGCGCAATTAATCCGGTGACGATGAACGAAGAAAGGCTGGCGCTGAGGCCAGCCGTGGTGAAAAAGAAAATCGCCGTAATTGGCGGCGGCATCGGCGGCATGGAAGCGGCGCGACTTTTGACGCTGCGCGGCCATACTGTTACCTTGTATGAAAAGAGTGACGTGCTGGGCGGGGTGTTCATCGCCGCTGCGGCGCCGAGCTTTAAGGAGCAGGATAAAAAGCTGATTCAGTGGTACGTAAAAGCACTGCAAGACCTGAGCGTCACCGTCAAGCTTAATACCGAGATAACGAGCGAAATGCTGACCGGGCTGGACGCCGACGACGTGATTGTCGCGACGGGATCGGCTCCTAAAAAGCTGCCGATACCCGGCGTCGGCGCAGACAACACAATCGAAGCGGTGGACTACCTGCTGGGGAAGAAGCAGGCAGGGGAGACGTCTGTTATCATAGGCGGCGGCCTGACCGGCTGCGAAATCGCCTACGACCTCGCGCTCAACGGCAAAAAAGCCGTCATTGTAGAGATGCAGGACGATATCCTGAAAATCCAGGGGCTCAGCGCCGCCAATTCCAATATGCTGCGCGAGATCATCCGATATTATGATATCGATGTTCACACCGATGCAGCCGTTAAGGCGATTCAGGGCGATGGCGTGGTGGTAAAAACAACTGCGGGCGACAAGTTTATCCCGGCCGATTCCGTCATCCTTTCTGTCGGATACGACGCCTACGTCCCCTTTGATACAAACGCCGACCATATTCATGTCATCGGCGACGCCTGCGCAGTTGGTAATCTGATGAGCGTTATTGAGCAGGCCTATGACGTCGCCTACAGGCTTTAAGGATCAGAGGCGCTGCGTGTTTGAATAGTGGCATGTTCGCACGTGAAGGGCCTGTTGAAGCAGGCGGGCGCGTCATCAAGACATTCAAGAGCGTAGACTTGCAATATAAAAAGCGGGATGCTTCTGGTTCACAGAAGCATCCCGCTTTTTATTACTGTTCTTCCGATATCGTATTTTCTTGCGCTTGTATGTTTTGAAGATTCTTCATTCGAATCATCAGCTTTTTTTTATTTACGGCAAATAGGACGATGGCCACGACGACCGGCAGAAGCACGACCCGATACATTGTAGAGATACCGATCAGCTCACTACCTGTACGATTCTCAACAGTTGTAATAACGGCGCCGGCAAACATCGGACCAAGTAAAAACCCGATGTCAATACCCATATAGTTCGTATTGCTGGCCGCACCGCGGCGCGCCTTCGGGACAAGCTGCATATTCATCGTCTGAAGGATCGGCTGACTGATACCAAAGCCAGTGGAGGTGATCATGCCGGCCACAATAAACATCGGCAGCGTCCGGCTGAAGCTGATGGCTAAAAGACCGCCCATGAAGATCACAAGACCTGGAATAACGGTCTTATCCAGACCGTAGCTGTCGGCAATTTTACCGCTGAGCGGCCGGAAGATTATCAGGCATACCGCGCTGGCCGTAAAAAACAGGCCGATGTCTTCAACACCGTTTAATTCGCCGAAAATGGCGATAAAGGAATTGATGCTGGAAAACGAGAGGATTTGGAAAAAAATCACCAATGTCGGCAGGATGATCTCCGGCGTTACGGCTTGATTAAGCCGGATTTTAAATCGACCGGTGCGCACAGGCGCTTCTTCTCTTATTAAAAGGGTCAAAATAAAGCAGAACGCCATTACGACAGCACAGATGAAGAAGGTGCTGGAGTAGCCGATGGCGTCGGCCAGTTCCAGACCGATTAAGGGGCCGACAGCGGTGGCAACGGCTGCCCCCAGCGAAAATATGCCAAGACCCGATGCCATTTTTGAATCCGGCAGAGTATTGCTGGCCAAGGCCAGACTAAGCGGTGCGGCCATGCCGATGCCAACACCGTGAATTAAGCGTGCGGCGATGATCATCGAGACGCTTGTTGAAAAGCCGTAACAGATAAACGCGATGGTGATCGCCCCGATGGCAAACGTTAAAAGACGTCCCTTTTTGAAATAATCCATCGCTGGCCCGGCGATGGGGCGTATGCCGAGTGCCGTCGCCGCAAAGAGACCGACGACGATACCGACGACGGTAGCGTCACTGCCGAGCGCCTTGACATAGACAGGCAGAAGCGCGTTCGTCATATGCTGCCCCATGTTCATGACGAGACCGACAATAAATACTGTCGTAAAGGGCTTTGTCCATATTCTGCTTTTGTTTAGTGCTGTGTTTTTATCCATTCAACTGCTTTTTCCTTCTTGACCCAAATTGGTCCTGTCCGTATCGCCAGGCGGCAATAAAGATTCTACTATATAAAACATCTAAAAGCGACTTATTTATATCCAGTTGCTTATAGCGCGAAGTACAATCCGCTGCAATCGATCAGCTTTTCTGACATGCTCGATAGAATTGCCCTTGTTCAACAATGTCGTTTCGTGGTATAAAATGTACAGACAGGCTTGTGAATGATGAGGACAGTACATGACAAAGTATGAAACGCTGGCCAATCAGCTCAGAAACAAAATCATCACGGGGATTTACAAAACCGGCGACATGCTGCCGTCGGAGAATGAGCTGGCCGCAGCCGAAAAACTCAGCCGCCAAACAGTCCGCCAGGCACTTGCTCTGCTCGAACGAGAGGGCAGGATTACTAAGCGGCAGGGGCGCGGCTCGTTCGTTGCCGATACAGCCGTTCGGCGAGATAAAACCTATAATGTTGCCGTCGTGACGACGTATATCAGCGAGTATATTTTTCCCGACATTCTCAGAGGCATCGAGCAGGTCCTGTCACAAAACGGCTATACGCCTTTTATCTCCGCAACCTACAATAGGGTTGATAACGAGCGTGAGATTTTGGCATCGCTTTTATCCAAACCGATTGACGGGATCATCATTGAGGGTACTAAAACGGCGCTACCAAATCCCAATATCGATCTATACCGCAGCATCGAGCGGGCGCGCATCCCCATGGTGTTCATCAATGGCTACTACCCGGACTTCAAGCCGCAGGTCTACGTCGTCGCCGACGACCGAGCGGGCGGCGCGTCGGCTGCTGGGCTGCTGCTGCGTCAAAATCGGAAGAAAATCGCCGGCATTTTTAAGAGTGACGATATTCAAGGGCATCGCCGCTATGCCGGATATGCCCAGGCGCTGCTTGACGCGCAGGTGAGCGTCCGTGACGAGCATATTTTGTGGTATACGACCGAAACACGTGAAAAACTGATTGACGCCAATCTTCTGGATGTTGTGCGTGGCTGTGACGCTGTTGTCTGTTATAATGACGAGGTTGCCATGCAAGTTTTGGGGATTCTCAAACAGAATAAAATTGACGTGCCCGGCCAGCTCGCCATCGTCTCGTTTGACGGCAGCATGTTCGGTGAGCTAACCGCGCCGAAGCTCACGAGTCTGCTGCTGGAGAAAGAGGAAATCGGCCGTCTGGCGGCTGGAAAGCTTGTCAATCTGATCAGGGGTATCAGCGAGCAGCCTTATAGCATGCCATGGCGCATGATCGAAAAAGAAAGCACCTGATTATTCGCCCATAGTCCGGCGGTGGAATCCGCAAAAAATAACCGCGTATTTTTGTCAATGTTTGTGGTTGTGCCCGGCTGGATACGCGCTACTTTAATATTAACATGTACGTACAAGTTAATCATTGTCAAAATGCAACAAAATCCAAACAAAGGTTTACAATTTATTGAGTTGAAAAGGCGTCCAATATTGGTGGATACGAAGCGGATTAAGGACGCAATTGAAGCAGGCGACGCCCATCGTCGATGAGCCGGATGAAGTGATGACACTGCTGGTGAAAAACGACGTGGCGAAGAATACATAACTGTCGCAAATTGAATATCTAGACGAAAAAGCAAGCGACCGGAACATCCGGCCGCTTGTTTTTTCGCCAAAGTTGTCGGGGCGCTGCTGCAAGGAACTACGACAACGTTAAAAATATTCTGTCACGACAAGCTTGCCTTTTGCTTTGAGCTTTTCGGAGATCTGCTTGATGGTCGCGTCCCGCGGCAGAATGCCGAGCTGGCGAAACAGCAGGTCGCCGTGTGCTTCGTTGAGCGACCGCCCGACGATAAAGGTCACCGCGTCAGCGTCAAAGAGCATCGACGCCAGCCGCTCGGCCGGTGTGTCATGAACGAACGTCTCGGGGCGCTCAAGCAGAATGTTGTTGATCTGGTTGAGCACGACGGCGCCCTCCGTGATCATATCGATGCCGTCCATCTCATATTCCGGCGGGCGACCCATCGATACGTGGGCGCTTTTCAGGCGCACCTCACGCCCGAGTTCGCGCGCGAGGATTACCGACGTTGTCGAGCCGCAAACGGCGCGTGCTCCGTCGGATGCCATGAATCGATCCACGAACGCGCTGTCTTTTGATTTCGATTGCGGCGGACCGCTTAATATCGTCAGCTGCTTTGCCTCGCGGCATGTCAGGATCGCCACAGTCGTGTCGTCTTCAAGCCGCCCGCCCGACTTGCGGCGCGAGAGCTCGATGATCTCGTCGGCAATCTCAGACACATCCATGCCGCGATCGAGGCATCGATTAATGTGCTCGGCAACGCCCTCGGAGCCGATCCCGAAAACAAGGCCTTTGCCAAGCCCCGCCTGCGATACGCCGTCTGAAAAGAGCACAAGGCTGTCGCCAAGTCGGAGCTTGCCGGCACTTTCGCCAATCAGCTCATAGCCGGCGGTGTAAAAGTGCGGCGTCAGGACGCTGGCGGTGCCGTCTTGAATAACAATTGGTGCGGGCGATTCATAGCTATAGACGGAAAATTGGCCGCTGGCCATGATCCGTGCCGCCGAAAACGCGGAAAACGGCGTCGGCTGCTCGCGCGCGGTGTGCATCGAGTTGGCGACCATTTTACACGCCAGCTCGTGCGACATGTCCGACGCAAAAAGCTCCATCAAGCGACTCGAGCACGCGATGGCGGCAATATTGGCGTAAACACCGGAACCGATGCCGTCGCACAGGATGTATTCCGTCGCGGCAAACGACCGCTCGCATGAGCACGCGTCGCCGCAGACGACTTTGCCCGGCTTTGTGATCTGCCGGACGGTATCCTCAAAAAACTTCAACGCCGTTCACCTCACAAGGGACCCTCAACATCATACAGATTCATCAGCTGCGTGACGAGCTCCTCGCCTTTCGCCGTGCTCTTACCCAGAAAATGCGCCATCTCCTGCGAAAACTTGATCTGATGATCTAAAAGCTCGCGCGCGTGCTCAATGGTTTGGCGCTTGATGAGATCGAGCTGCGCGTCGTCAAATTTGATCTTCGTGATGTCGGTGTAAATGCCGACATACTGTTGTTCGTCGGGCAGCTTGAATAGCTGTTCATGATACTTCTTGCCGTACCGGCTTTTAATGGCCTCATACTGCTCGGCGCTGCCGGACGCCATTTTTTCGTATCCGCCGGCGTCGACAAGATACGAGATGCGCTTGCCGATAACGCTGTTGCCGCACATAAACATTGCTTTGAACGCGGGGTTCATATGCAGGATGCGCAGCTCGCCGTCTAAAATTACCGTCCCATTCGGGCTTGTTTCAATGATCTTATCCGTGCGCTTTTGCGCGAGACGGCGCATATATGGCAGACACATTTCAGGCTCCGCCATCCCGCGCACGACGGCGATGGCATTATCGCGGCAGGATTCGTAGCCGCAGGCGCCGCAGTTGAGCTGAAGCTCAGGATTGAGCTTGCCCTGCGCATCCAAGACGGCGTTGATTTTACCCTCGTCGACATCGTCTGTCAAAAGCTTGGCGCGGTCGTCTATGAATTGCGCCTGCGTGTGGACCGACCGGTCGATGTCCGGCTGTTCAATGGCGGCCGCCGCACCGCTGTATTGAATTACGTCGTTTTTACGCATGAATAGGTTTTTGTCGGTCTGAATACCCGGGCCATTGATGCACCCGCCTTCGCAAAAAAGCGGTTCGACCATCGAAAAACGCCATTGCGCCGGCGGAATGTCCAGCAGGCTTAACACGTTATGTGCGCCGCTTAAATGCATGATATCAGCTGCTGTTGCGTCCTGATCGATGTCGCCTGTTTTAAACAGGCCGCCCTCCAGCGGGAACAACCGCGCGCCGCTGAGGTCACCGCTGCTTTCAAAGCCGCTTTCCGAGCAGGTGGCCAGATCGATGCCCTGCTCGTCAAGCCATTGGCTCAGCTCCGTAAATGTCAGCACGGCGTCAATCGCGTCGGCGTTTTCCGGGCGCTGCGCTTCGAGTTTTTTCGCCGCGCAAGGCCCGATGAAAACGACGGCTGTCTCCGCGCCGAGCCGTTTTTTAAGCATCCGGCCGTGTGCCACCATCGGCGAAACGAGCGGGATGAGCCGTTCGATATGGTCGGGGCGGTATTTCTCGATATAGCTCACAACAGCGGGGCAGGCGGTGCAGATGCTGCCGTCGCCATGGCAGGAGACGGTCTGCTCGGCGACGAGCAACGCGCCCTCGGCGGTCTCGGAGACGGTGGAAAATCCCAGCCGGCGCAGCGCGGACGGCAGTCGGCTGGCGCGCCAGCCGCTGAACACCGCCGCAAACGACGGTGCGACGCTGACAGCGACGCGCCGGCCCGACTCGAGCAGCTCTTTGACAGTGAATAAGCTCGAGCGAATCGTTTTGGCGTGCTGCGGGCACTCGCGGACGCACGTGCCGCACTTGATGCACAAATCGTCCTCGATGTACGCCTGGCCGTCTCGAACACTGATGGCCTTGACGGGGCAAACGCGCACGCATCGGTAGCAGTCCTGGCAGTTGGCCGTGACGGTGTAGACTGTATTCGATTGTTCGTGATTTAGATTATTCATAATTCGCTTCAATCGCCGCAATGGCTTTGTCGATGCTGCAATGCTCGATGACGCTGCCGTTGACGGTCAGTACCGGCCCCTTGTCGCAGCGCTCGCTGCAAAACGTGACTTTAAGCGCTGTTTCGCCAAGGATGCCGCGTTCCCGGAGGTAGTCCATCAGCTGCGTGTAAAGCTGCTGCGCACCTCGGATAAAACAGCTTGTACCGAAACAGATCGTCAGCGTGATTTTTGCGTCGTCGAGGCTTTCCAGCACAATTTCCTCGCCGGATATACGCTTTTTATTGTGGTACTGTGTGTGTAGCAGTTTGTGCGCCGTGTGCTCGTCAAGCGATTCGGCATAGAGCTTTTGCAGGTAAGGATTGTTTTCTGCGGAGTGGATCTGCATCATTTTGTCGTTGTCATACAGGCCCTTAGCGCGCTTGACGGTCGTGTCGCGTTCTTTGGAAACGGGCTGACCGCCGCCGTTGATGCAGCCGCCGCAGCAGGCCATGACCTCGATCAGGTCGAAGTGTTCTTCACCGTTTCTGATTTTGTCGATGAGACGGCGCGCGTTGGCCAGTCCGCTGACAATACCGAGCCGCAATGACACGCCGCCGACATCAACCTGCGCTGTTTTAACGCCGTCGCCGCCGCGGACTTGGCTGAACGAACTGTCGTCGCCGCCCAGCTTGTAGCCGGCATAGCGTAAAACAGCCTCGCTGACACCGCCGGACACGCCAAAAATCACGCCGGCACCGGATTTAAACCCAAACGGCATATCAAAGGAGCCGGGGTCGAGCACGGAGAAGTCGATGCCGCGCTCTTTAATCATGAGCGCCAGCTCGCCCGTCGTCAGGACGAAATCCACGTCGGGATTGTCGTCTGTGTAGAATTCCTCGCGCCGCGCCTCTGATTTTTTCGCCGTGCACGGCATGATGGACACGACAACGATGTCCTCACGGGACAGTCCCAGATCCTGTGCGAGCGTCTGTTTGCATAAAGAGCCGAACATCTGTTGTGGTGAGCGGCAGGAGGACAGGTTCGGGAGCATGTCGGGGTAATACTGCTCGGCAAACTTGACCCATGCCGGACAGCAGGAGGTAAACTGCGGCAGCTTTTCGCCGCGTTCGTACCGCGCTAAAAACTCGTTGCCCTCTTCAATAACGGTGAGGTCTGCCGCGAAGCTCGTATCATAGACGCGGTCGAAGCCGATCATCCGCAGCGCCGAGACGATTTGGCCGGTCACAGTCGCACCAGGCGTAAAGCCGAATTCCTCGCCGAGCGCCACGCGCACCGCCGGTGCGATCTGCACGACGACCGTTTTGCTGCCGTCATATAGCGCCTGCCAGACGTCATCGGTCTGCAGCGCCGGCGTCAGCGCACCGACAGGGCAGACCTTGACGCACTGCCCGCAGCCGACGCACTCGACCTCGCCGAGCCCCTTGTCAAAGCACGGTGTGACGACGGATTTCGCGCCGCGACCGGCGAAATCCAAAACGCCGACGGACTGTATCTCACGGCAGACGCGTACACAGTCGCCGCACAGCACGCACTTTTTCGGGTCGCGCAGGATAGAGGCGGATGATAAGTCCATCGCGGGGAATTCTGCCGTCTGCTTGAAGGGTACTTTATGGATGCCCAGCCGATGGGCGATTCGCTGCAGCTGACAGCTGTCCGATTTTGGGCAGGTGGTGCAGTTCTGGTCGTGATTGGCCAGCAGAAGCTCGACGATCGTCTTGCGCAGCTCGCGGATCTGCTCGGTGTTCGTGCGTACGACGAGCCCGCCGTCAGCTGGTGTGGAGCACGCCGGCACAAGGCCGCGCCCCTCGACGTCAACCATACACATCCGGCACGCGCCGTAAACGCTGATGTCGGAGTGATAGCAAAATGTGGGCAGTTCAATGTGCGCCTTGCGGATCAGCTCCAGGAGATTACGCTCGTTATTGACGGGGATCTCCAGGCCGTCAATGACGGCGGTTTTCGTCTTAATCATCGTTGAGCCCTCCTATTGTATGGCGATGGCGCCGAACTTGCAGCTGTCCTGGCAGACGCCGCACTTGATGCATTTCGAGGCATCGATCACGTACGGTACGCCCTTGGCGCCGCTGATTGCCCCGACGGGACACTTCTTAGCGCACAAACTGCAGCTTTTGCATAGGTGTTCGTTGATCGTATAGGTCTTCAGTGCCGAGCAGCGCCCAGCGGGACAGCGCTTTTCAAAGACGTGCGCGTTATATTCATCCCGGAAGTAACGCAGCGTTGACAAAACAGGATTCGGCGCCGTTTTGCCCAGCCCACACAGCGAGCCGACACGGACGACCTGCGCCAGACGCTCAAGCAGCTCAAGCGTTTCGCCCGTCGCGCGCCCCTCGATGATATCGTCCAAAAGGTTCAGCATCTGCTTGGTGCCTTCGCGGCAGGGGACGCATTTGCCGCACGACTCGTTTTGCGTAAACTGCATGAAAAACCGCGCGATGGAAACGATGCACGTTTCGTTATTCATGACGACAAGACCGCCGGAGCCAACCATCGCGCCGACCTTTGCAAGATTTTCATAGTCCAGCGGCATGTCGAGGTGCTCCGGCGTCAGGCAGCCGCCTGATGGTCCGCCGATCTGAACGGCCTTGAAATCTATACCGCACGGCGTGCCGTCGTCCGTCAGGACGCCGCCGCCGATATCGCCGACGATCTCACGCAGCGTCGTTCCGAAGGGGACTTCAATCAGCCCCGTGTTGGCGACGTGACCCGTCAGCGCGAACGTCTTTGTGCCCGTGGAGTTTTCCGTGCCGATTTTTCGATACGCCTCGGCGCCCATTTGCATTACAACAGGTACCGACGCGAGCGTTTCCACGTTGTTGATGACGGTCGGCTTGCCGAACAGTCCCGACTGAGCGGGGAAGGGGGGTTTGGGCGACGGCATGCCGCGCTTGCCCTCCATCGAGGCGATCAGCGCCGTTTCCTCGCCGCATACGAACGCACCTGCGCCCTCCATCACGTCGATGTCAAAGGCTTTGCCGCTGCCGAAGATGTCCGCGCCTAAAACACCGGCGCGCCGTGCGTCCTCAATGGCGATTTGCAGGCGTTTGACAGCCAGCGGATACTCGGTACGCACATAGACGTAGCCCTGCGTGGCTTCGACGGCCATCGCCGCGATGATCATGCCCTCCAGTACGCTGTGGGGATTGCCCTCCATGACGCAACGATCCATAAACGCGCCGGGGTCGCCCTCATCGCCGTTGCAGATGACGTACTTGACATCACTTTTGTTAACGCGGGTCAGTGCCCATTTTTTGCCCGTGGGGAAACCTGCGCCGCCGCGGCCGCGTAAGCCGGAGGCCAGAATGATATCGCAAATCTCCTCGCCGGACAGCGTTGTCACGGCGTCACGCGCCATCGCGTAGCCGCCGTTTGCGATGTACTCGTCAATGTCCTGCGCGTCGATGTTGCCGCACAGCTTTAAAACAGTACGGCGCTGCTTGGCGTAAAACGGGATGTGCGCTGTATCGGCCATCGGTTCGCCGCCGTCGTTTTTCAGCAGCAGCCGGTCGACAAGCCTGCCGCCGAGGATCGTTTCTTCAACAATTTCCGGCACATCATCGACACGGACTTTCGTATACAAAACGCCCTGCGGATACACCGTGACGAGCGGGCCCATCTGGCAAAACCCCTGACAGCCGCTTTGCGAGATGATGGTATCCGCGTCTTCTTTTTTGAGGGTCACGGCAATTCTATGGCCCTTTTCTTCAATGTACTCTATAAAACGGTCATAAACGTCCAGCGCGCCGTTGGCAACACAGCCCGTGCCGGCGCAAATGATGATCCGTGCGTTGTATTGCGCCATGGTATCGTCAAACGCGGATTTTCGTGTTTCTAAAGTCGTGGAACTACACATGGGCGGTTTCCTCCTCCCGGATGGCGTCGAGCAGTGCGAGGGTGCGTTCGGGTGTCATCAGTCCGTGCACCTTCTCGTCGATGACGACGACGGGTGCAAGCCCGCACGCGCCGAGACACGCGACGGTTTCGAGCGTAAACAGCTGGTCGTCGGTTGTTTGTTTGTCTTTTGACAGGCCGAGGCTTTTTTCAAGCGCGTCTAAAATGCCCTGCGACTTCTTGACGTGGCACGCCGTACCGTCACAGACTTTGATGACGTGCTTGCCCTTCGGTTCAAGCGTAAAATGCGAATAAAAGGTTGCCACGCCGTATACACTCGACGGGGAGATGTCCAGCGCGACGGATATAAACGTCATAATCTCCTCGGGCAAATACGTGTATTCCGCTTGCAGCTCTTGCAGAATCGGTATCAGCTTGGCTGGGTTTCTGTCGTACTTGTCAAGAATGACGCAGGCTTTGCTGAATTTTGTTGTGACGCCGCCCATAATGATCCCTCCTAGGATTTTGACTATCCGCTAATGATTTTTCTCCTTGAGATGCTTGGCTAAAACGGCCAGTGATGAGGCCATATTCTCGTTTTGAACGATCACACCGTCCGGAACGACCAGTTGAACCGGCGCGAAATTCCAGATCGCCTCGATACCGGCGGCGACCATCATGTCGCATACCGCTTGTGCCGACTCTGACGGTACGGTGATGATGCCGATGCCCACGTGCATCCGCGTACACAGACCGGGCATTTTATCGAGCGGTAGTACCTTTTTACCGGCGACCTGCGAGCCGATCACGCTGTCGTCCGTATCGAACGCGACGACGATGTCCAGCCCGTACGCGTCAAAGCCCTTGTAGCTCAGCAGCGCGCGCCCCAGGTGTCCAACACCGACTAAAATCGCCTCGTCGACGTTGCCGTATCCGAGATATGCCTCCAGATCGGCAATCAGTTTCTTCAACTTGTAGCCGGTGCGCGGTTTGCCGCCGCTCTTGATCGTCGCAAGATCCTTTCTGACTTGAACCTCATTCAAATTTAGCGCCTTGGCAATAGTGGGCGCTGAGATGACGTCAAGCGTACTGCTGTCAAGCGATTTCAGGTGATTCAAGTACAGCGGCAGGCGCCTTAGTGTCCGGACCGATGTGGGTGTGCTGCGTTGATTTGCAGACATATCCTGCTCCCGCCTTTCGAATAAGTAAATTATTATCGATATAATAATACTTATTAATTGGTCGGGCGTCAATGCACTATGTTCTGCTTTTTGGTATTTTGAAACGAACAGATATATATCGGCAAGACTGCGGCGGGTGGTAGCATACTGCGCGATCCACACATTGCACCCACGCAAAAAAGCCACCCATTCGGGTGGCTTTTCGATGGCGTTGGTTGATGTAATCGCTTCGGTGCGTTACATGACGCCGATGACGTCGGGGAGGATGAGCGTGGCCTCCGTCTTCGCCTGGATGTCCTCGACGGTGACGCCCTCGACCAGCTCGCGCAGGACGATCCCGTCCGGCGTGACCTCCATCATCCCAAGCTCGGTGACGATGTAGTCGACCTCGTTGACCGCCGTCAGCGGCAGGGTGCAGCTTTTGAGGATCTTCGGCGAGCCGTCCTTCGTCGTGTGCTCCATGGCGATGATCACCTTGTTGGCGCCGACGACGAGATCCATCGCGCCGCCCATGCCCGGCACCAGCTTGCCCGGGACGATCCAGTTGGCGAGGTTGCCCTGTTCGTCGACCTCGAGAGCGCCGAGTACCGTCGCAGCGACGTGGCCGCCGCGGATGAGCGCAAAGCTCGTCGCGCTGTCGAAGCACGCGCCGCCCGTGACGATGGTCACCGGCATGCCGCCCGCGTTGACGACGTCTTTGTCCTCCTGGCCGGCCTCAGGGCTCGGCCCGATGCCGATGAAGCCGTTTTCCGACTGCAGCAGCACGTTGATGTTTTCCGGTATATAATTGGCCACCATCGTCGGCATACCGATGCCGAGATTGACCAGATCGCCGTCTTGGAAAAAGCCGGCGACGCGTTTAACGATGCGTTCACGAATTTCAGACATAGTTCAGCGCCTCCTTCAAGCCTTGACGATCATGTCGACAAGTACGCCGGGCGTTACGATTTCGTCCGGGTCCAGTTCGCCGACATCGACGATTTCTTCCGCCAGCACGATCACGAGATCGGCGGCCATGGCCATCAGAGGGTTGAAATTGCGGGAGGAGCGGCGGTAAACGAGGTTGCCGCTCGTGTCGGCCTTGTGTGCCAGCAGCAGTGCGACGTCCGCGCGCAGCGGCAGCTCCAGCAGATACGTCTTGCCGTCGATCTCGAGCTTCTGCTTGCCCTCCTCGACAATCGTGCCGACGCCCGTCGGCGTCAGGATACCGCCAAGACCGGCGCCGCCGGCGCGTACGCGCTCGGCCAGCGTGCCCTGCGGGACAAGCTCGACGTCCATCTCGCCGGCCGTCATCTTGCGGCCTGTCTCCTTGTTCGTGCCGATATGCGAGACGATGGCTTTCTTGATTTGACCGGACACAACAAGCCGGCCGATACCCCGGTCGACGAAGCCCGTGTCGTTGCCGATGACCGTTAAGTTGCCGACGCCTTTGTTGATCAGGCCGTCAACGAGCGCCTCCGGCGTCCCCGCTGCCAGAAAGCCGCCGATCATGACCGACTGGCCGTCTCGAAGCGCGTCAAGGGCCTCCTCCATGCTTCTTACTTTACTCATAAACTCACTTCCGTCAATAGTATTCTGATCTGTGACTACTGTAAAACCGTTTGACATCATACCATGCATACGCCCGAAAAACAATCCGCGCTCCGCTTGAAAATGACAAGCGGAGCGCGAAATTATAACTAAATTTCTATTTAAGACCCATATGTGCGGCAACAACCATCTTTTGAACTTCGCTGGTACCTTCGTAGATCTCGGTGATCTTCGCGTCACGCATGAAGCGTTCAAACGGATACTCGCGGGTGTAGCCGTATCCGCCGACCAGCTGCAGGCAGCGGCGCGTGACGTCGCTGGCGACTTCGGAAGCGAAGAGCTTGGCCATCGCAGCCAAATCGCTGTACGGCTCGTGATCCTGCTTAGCCTGTGCTGCGCGGTAGATGAGCAGCCGGGCGGCTTCGACGTTCGTTTTCATGTCGGCCAGCTCAAACTGCGTGTTCTGGAACTTGCTGAGCGGACGGCCGAACTGTACGCGCTGTGTGACGTAATTAACGCACTCGTCGATCGCGCCTTCGGCGATGCCCAGTGCCTGCGCCGCGATGCCGATGCGGCCGCCGTCCAGCGTGGTCATGGCGATTTTAAAGCCTTTGTTCAGCTGGCCCAAGAGGTTCTCTTTTGGAACGATCATATCTTCAAAGATCAGCTCTGTTGTCGAGCTGCCCCGAATACCCATCTTTTTCTCATGTGCGCCGACAGAAAAGCCCGGGAAGTCTTTTTCCACGATGAACGCGGAGATGCCGCGGTTGCCTTGCTCTTTATCCGTCATGGCGAAGATAACGAATGTTTCGGCGACGCCGCCGTTGGTGATGAAAATCTTGGTGCCGTTAATAAGCCAGTGGTCGCCCTTGTCGACAGCCGTTGTCTTCTGCATGGCGGCGTCGGTGCCGGCGCTGGGCTCGGTCAATCCGAAGGCGCCCATCTTTTCGCCGGTCATCAGCGGCGTGAGATATTTTTGCTTTTGCTCATGCGTGCCGTACTCGCTGATCGGCCAGCAGCACAGCGAGCAATGGGCTGAAAGCGTTACGCTTGTGCTGGCACAGTATTTGGCCAATTCTTCGCACGCGGCGATGTATGTAACGTAGCTCAGGCCACATCCGGAATATTCCTCGGGAAACGGGATGCCCATCATACCCATCTCGGCCAGTTGAGAGACGGTCTCCTCGGGGTAACGCTCGTTTTCGTCAATTTCTGCTGCGATCGGCTGCACTTCTTTCAGACTGAAGTCAGTCAGCATTGAGATGATGTCTTGTTCTTCGGGAGAAAATTTGAAGTCCATAGCAGTTTTGATTCCTTTTCCGTTCATTCAATTTTTTTGTGGTTGCGTATGGCGGCTGCGGGATAGGAGCGGTGACGCTACAGCCGTCAGCGGCAAATACAGTATATCCGCCGCTATATAATTAACTGTTATTGTGTAGGGTACGATCGACTAAATTTGCGATTCGTAAAAATAACAGGAGACTTTGTCTTTTTATAGACAAAATAGGCCGATCGAAAATCAAACATGCTGAGATTCTATTAAATTTTTATAATTAATGTCAAGACGTTTCTGGTAAATTAAATAATAGATACCCAAAAATAGAATGATAATACAAAATAATAATTAATATAGCGTAATTTTGGATGCCAAATAATTATCATAAATAATAATAAAAATGTACGATAGTTGTACGATGTGTATTGGCTAACACGCAGCTTTGCGGTTCTGAATTCTGAATGGAGAAGCGAGCTGGGTTGAAATTTCCAAACAGAGTGCTACAATGAACCAAGAAAAAACGCGCAACGCGCGTAAAGCGAAGGGATGAAATATGACTGTTAAAAAAGTATGGGCTGTTTATTTCAGCGCGACAGATACAACGCGCGCCATCGTCGAACGGGTCGCGCGCGCGATCGCCGACGCGACCGGCGCGGACTATGCCGTACGCGACTTTACGTTGCCGGCAGGACGCGAGAATGCCTTGACGTTTGGTGCGGACGAGCTGGCCGTATTCGGGACGCCGGTCATCGCCGGGCGTGTGCCGAACGTTCTCTTGAAGTATCTTGCGACAATCAGCGGCAGCGGTGCGCTCGGCGTGCCGATCGTCCTGTACGGCAACCGCGACTACGACGACGCGCTGATCGAGCTGCGCGATATCCTGGAAAACGGCGGACTGCGCACGATCGCAGCCGGGGCGTTTATCGGTGAGCATTCGTTCTCCGAGATTCTCGCTAAGGAGCGTCCGGACGGCGCGGATATGGCCAAAGCCGACGCGTTTGCCCGCGCTGTTGCCGATAAGCTCGCGGCGATGACCCAGCTGCCGTCCGAGCCGATTGACGTGAAGGGGACGCCGTCGCCGTACAGCGGTTACTATCAGCCGCGCGACCGCGGCGGTAATCCCGTCGACATCAGAAAAGTCAAGCCGATCACGACCGACGACTGCATCAACTGCCTGACATGCGCCGACGTCTGCCCGATGGGCTCGATCAGCTATGACGACGTGAGCACATTCACGGGCATTTGCATCAAATGCTGTGCATGCGTTAAAAATTGCCCCGTTGGCGCCAAGCAGTTTACAGACGAGAAGTATCTCTACCACAAGAACGAGCTGGAGGAAGGGCTGACGCGCCGAGCGGAGCCGGAGACTTTTGTATAAGGGTACATAGCCATAACAAAACCGCCGCATCAACACGATGCGGCGGTTTTTATTTCTGGTGGTTGGGCGCATTACTCGGCGTCGTATAAATCCTCGATGGCTTTGATCATCTGGGTGAGTACGCGGTTGTGCGGCGTGCCGATCCCGAGCTGCTCGCCCATTTTGACGACGGCGCCGTTGAGGCTGTCGATCTCCGTTGGGATTTTGCGTTCGATGTCCTGCAGGGTCGAAGATCGGTGCGCGTATGTCGGCGGTAGGATTGTTTCAAAAAACGCCTGCGTGTACTGCTCGGCGTCCGGCCAAAACGTCTCGTGACCGCTGGCGTGCATGACGGCAAAAACTTCGGTGATGACGGCCTTTATCAGCGCGACGCTGCTTGTACTTTTGATCAGGCCGCCGTAGCTTGTTTTCAGAATCGCGCTGAGCGGATTGAGCGCGCAGTTATATAGGAGCTTGGCCCACAGTGTCTTGTCAATCTCGTCTGTCAAGGTGCAGGGGATACCGCCGCCGTCGATGGCTTCGGCGAGCGGCCGGCACGCTTGGGATGGATGGCCGAAGATACTGCCGATCGACATCGGCGTGAGCAGCACCGTCGCTTCGCTGATAAACGGCTCGGGGCGCTTAAAGCCGATGGCGAAGCTCGCGTGATAAATTTGCGCCGTGCTGAACGTAGGCAAATACGCCTGCTCGTTGCCGTAGCCGTTCTGAAAGAGCACGATGCGTCCGTGCGGGGCAAGGATGTCTTTTTGCCGACGGGCGAGCTGTACGGCAATGTCGGCGTTAGCCGTTGCCTTAGCGCTGATGATGATGTAATCGTAGCCGCCGGGCGCCGTGTCGATTGTGTCAAAAACGCGGAGCTTACCGGGCGGGACAACGGCGTCGCCCAGAATGCCGCGCCGCGCGACGCCGTGACGCTGCAGGGCTTCGGCTGTTTGTCCGCGCGCGACAAGGTCGGCCCGGACGCCGGACATGTACAGCGCCGACGTAACGGACAGACCGACGGCGCCGCAGCCGATAACAAGTGCGTTCATCTGATTGTCTCCTGTGATTTGTTTTTGAAATATGCACAAGGATTATATCATATTTTTGCGGCATGGCGGATTCAAGGCCAGTTTTTATGCAGAGTGATAATTTATCATGCCTATTGATTATAACTATGGACGATGAAGTCATTGATTTTTTTGGTTGTTTGCAGTAAAATATAAGTACAGTGCTACGTAAATCATGCGCGCCGCTCGCTCTAAAGCGGCAGCCGCCAAAGGCGGAGCTACAGGAGGTATTATGAGCTTTATACTAAATCCAATCTCACAGCGCGTTATCAGGCAGCGCGCCCTGTACCGGGATACGGTGCCCGAAATCTGCCTTGGACGGTATAAGATCCTTACGGAGTTCTATATGAACCATCCGGAGCTTAACGGCATTTTGCGCCGGGCGAAGGTGATGAAGGAAATATTTGAGAATGTTCCCATCCGCATCGGCGACGACGAGGTCATCGTTGGTTCGCAGGCAAGCAAGTATCGCGCTGCCACGCTGTATCCGGAAAACTGTGTCTCACATATTAAAGACGAGATCGGCTCCGGCTCAATCGCCACGCGCGATATCGATCCGTATATCATCTCCGAGGAGGACCGGCAGTACGTCAACGAGACGATCGATTACTGGCTTAAGGGCGAGAGCACTTTTGCCAAGACGATGGCGTATTATCCCGAAGAGTACGCCGACCACGACTCCAACGGCGTCACGCTGATCGGCCGCATGACCATCAGCGACACGGCGGTCGGCCACTTCGTTACAGGCTACGACAAGGCCATCCGGGTGGGCTTCAAGGCCATCAAGGAAGAGGCGGAACAGAAGATTGCCGAGATTCTTGAAAACACCATGCCCGACAACACGAACAGCCAGTATAACTTTTACCGCGCCATCGTGCTCGTCAGCGAGGGCATGATTAATCTGACGAAACGCTACGCCGCGCTCGCGCGGGAAAAAGCGGCCGCCGAGACGAATCCGGCGCGCAAGGCCGAGCTGGAAAAAATGGCCGAAGTACTTGACTGGGTCATGGAAAACCCCAGCCGCAATTACCACGAAGCGCTGCAGTGCCTGTTCATGTATCAGACGTGCCTGTGCCTGGAGGGCAACATCCACGGCATGACGTTCGGCCGCGTCGACCAGTATCTGGGCGACTTCCTTGACCGTGACCTCGAAGACGGCACGATTACGATGGAATACGCGCAGGAGCTGCTCGATATGTTCTATCTGAAGGTCGCCGAAATCAACAAACCGTGGAGCCACGGGGCGACGCAGTCGGCGCCGGGGTATACGTCCGGCCAGCTGATGTGCATGGGCGGCGTCGATAAAGACGGCAACGACGCGTCCAACAAAGTCACGTATATGATGCTCCAATGTATGGCGCGCCTTGTCCTGCACGATCCGCCGCAGACGCTGCGCATCCACAAGGGGACACCCAAAGCGCTTTGGGAGGCGGCGATTGAAACAACGAAGATCTGCGGCGGCATCCCGACGTTTGAAAACGACGACGTGATCGTCCCGGCGCTCCTCAAACGAGGGCTCTCGCTGGAAGACGCGCGCAACTACTCGCCGATCGGCTGCGTCGAGCCCGGCGGCAACGGCAACGATTGGCCCGCCTGCGGCGGTACGGGCAGTATGTCGTACATTAACCTGCCCAATGCCGTATTGCTCGGCATCAATAACGGCAGCTTGCTCCAGCCGCTTTACAGCCCGCGCAGCGGGACGACAAGTAACAAGCAGGTTGGCCCGGCAACGGGATATCTCTACGAGATGGAAAACTTCGAGCAGGTAAAAGAGGCGTATCAGAAGCAGGTCGAGTATTTTGTCAAGTGGCATGTCATCGTCAACAACAACGCCGAATATACCACGCGCGAAGTGCTACCGCTGCCGGTCGTCTCGGCGACGATGGGCGGCTGTATGGAAAAAGGCGCGGACGTCATGTACGGCGGTGCGAAATATAACGGCACCGGCATTCCGGGCGTCGGCATCGGCAACGTCGCCGACTCGCTGTTCATGATCAAGCATCTGTGCTTCGATACGAAGAAATGCACCACGCGCGAATTGTACGATGCGCTTAAGAACGACTGGAAGGGCTACGAAGACCTCCAGCGCTATATCAAAAACGAAGCGCCGCACTACGGCAACGCCATCGACGAGGTCGACGAGATTGCCGCGTGGGCGAGTGAAAAATTTGCCGAGGTCGTCACGTCCTGCACAGGGCCGCGCGGCAACTATACGGCGGCGATGTTCCCCGTCACCATCAACGTCATGTTCGGCATGATGACGTCCGCCACACCGGACGGCCGCAACGCCGGCGTCCCGCTGGCCGACGGTATCTCTCCCGTACAGCAGATGGACACAAGCGGCCCGACGGCCGTCGTGCGCTCCGTTGCCGCGATCGACCAGACGCTGTTCGCCAACGGTACGCTGTTTAACATGAAGTTCAGCCCGTCGGCCCTCAGCGGCGAGGACGGCGTCGAGAAGCTCAGCCAGCTGATCCAGACGTATTTTGAGCTCGGCGGCATGGAGATTCAGGTCAACGTCCTGTCGGCCGAAACGCTGAAGGACGCACAGACGAAACCCGACGAGTATAAAAATCTCGTCGTGCGTGTCGCAGGCTTCTCGGCCTATTTCGTCGAGATGCACGTCGCCGCGCAGAACGACCTCATCAGCCGTACTGTGCTGGAAATGTAATATAAGTCAAAAAAGAGGCCTACCTGTCAAGGTAGGCCTCTTTTTTGATATTAAGTCCTCGTTCTGTGGACCTCTATCAGCAAGGCTTTCGGGAAGGCTTTTCATGTAATGCCGATTTCGAATAAGTCTTTGATGGCCGAATGCATTGAATCTTGCCATACAAGCAGGAAACCATATTGTGGTTCACACTACCAGCTTAATGTAATGTTTTTAATAACACAAATTCCGCCTTCACGATAAAAGTAGGTTTCCAAATGGGGGGAACCCATTTGATAAATTCTACGAGACACGTAGTGATCAGATTTCTCGGTGTCGCTATATGTTTCTAGCACGATAAAGGAACAATTTTGATCTGGTGCTAATTCCTCCGGTGTCGCACCATATGGGTAATCGCTCCGAGAAAGGAGCTCGCCGTCGGAACCGTACTGAAGAATTGAAAAGTGATCAGGTATATCGATACCAACAACAGTTATAGTGACGGAGATGCCAGATGATTGGACGTTGTTATTCGTTGTGATTGATGTTGTAGCATCGACTTTTAGGGAGCAGACTTCGCCATTGAACATCTCGAAAGAACGGCCTGCGGAACGAGTCGAATAGATTCTTCCATCCGATGTTTGATAGATTGGATTCATAAACAATGTGATGTATTTTTCTGTCGTTGCGATATATATTGTTCCATCAAGTTCAAGGAATTTTCCATCGTCAGAGGCTATTATTGTTGTTCTACCATCGGTTATCGCTTCATCTCGAACGGCTGTATTAAATATTCCGGTATCTTTGTATTCAATGAAATTGAAATAGTAGATGCCGTTTATCCCTTCAAATATGTTTTTGCTTTCATTGCGAAATCCATTACTATATTCGGCTGTAATTTCGCTGCCGGGCAAAGTGGCATACAATCTGGCTGTATTGCTTTTATTATTATCATCAGTTCCAATATCGAGCGGTTCGGTTGTGATTAAAACTCCTATAAGGTTATCCTTAGCTAAAATATTTGAGGAATTAACCGACGCTAAAGAGAATCCTGCAAGCCCAGCAGCGGAAGCCAGGGCAATCAAACAAGCAATAATGATTAGATTACGTTTCATCAAAGTCCTCCAGATTACCATCGAATTTTAAAATATCACCAACATCGCAAGAGAGAAAATAGCAAATTCGATTAACTGTTTTGAACCGAATACCCTTCGCTTTCCCACTGCGAAGAATAGAAAGGTTTGCTTCGGTGATACCGATTTTCGCGCAAAGTTCTTTTGATGTCATATTACGTGCTTTTAACACATCTTCTAATAATACTCGTATAGCCATAAGCAAAACCTCATTAAATAAATAGATCGTTGTCGTGCTTTAGGGCGCGATTTTCTGAAATCAAACGAGCAAAGAATAAAACGGTTAACACAAAAAGTACTGACATGATGGGGATTGACAAATTGGCTTCGGTATTTCGCAATGTTTTTGCGAAGAGCAATTGCAGAAGGTTGAATGAGATGCCGGACACAACGACAATGCCAAGTGATTTATAGCAAAATAGTGAGAGCTGTTTTGAAAGGATCTCGGTTTTTTCCGAATGAGCATCATTATACATTTCGGTTAATAAATCTAAGGCAAGAAATACAATTACGGTATTTAGTATATAGGGTATCGCGTCCAAAAGAAAACCAAGCACTAAGAAGACATAAGTAATTCCAAGCCCAGCTTGCAGCCCAGTGTTTTGCGCTTGAAGTGCAAAAAAGGAATTCAACAAATCTCCAAAATTGCTACCAAAAACAATCCATGCGAAGAAAAAACAAAGACTATATAATGTCACACTGGAGTATACGATCAGCTTTTTCGTGTTGCTGTCAAAAGCGAGACGGATAAATCTCAAAATGAGATAACCCCATAAAATGGACCAGATGGTTATGCTTAGAATAGCTTTGCCGGCAGCTACACCTAAAGCTCCCAGGCCTATGAAAATCAACTCAAGATTCTCCGTGTTGATCATCAGATAAAGTGATACAAGCAATACAGAAGAAAGCAGGCCAACGAGTGCGTCCTCAAGATGTAATTTTCGCTTATCTTTTGATGCGATAAGATAATAAACCGGAAGAAAACAAATAGCTAAATAGAGAGTCAACGCGATAGCATTACCAAGCAGACCCGAACCAGACAACAGTTTTAGTATAAGACCAATCTGTTCAAATGGAAACGCGATTACTGACGAAAATACATCAGTAAATGAATATTTCAGCAGATTGAGGACGAAAAGCAGTACCGTTTCAAGAGCTAAAAGGATGTATACAAATTTGCGAGTCATGACTCCACCTCGATTATTGTATTACGATAATATCAGAGCGACAATATCATAAAAATTATCGTTTGTCAATAATATTGATGTACGATGGAAGATTATTTTTATTGACGATTCGTATACAAAATAATCGTCTGTTGTCCATCCTGATCGGCAAAAAACGTGATTATGCCCCTACGAAAATTGAACCAGTTTAGGAATTAGTAAAGAAATGATAAACTAACGAAACAGGAGCTGGACAAGATACCAAAAAAGACATATATCTGATCTAATTGTTCTAACAAAAATCCCACCCAGACAAAATCTGGATGGGATTTAGCTTGTTATAGTACTCACTCGACTTGAGCTCCAAGTAATGTAATGGTAAGCGGTTCTAACACTGTTCTAACAAAAATGCATATTTTCAATCATAATGCGTAATTTAAGCCGCTCAAGGCTTGGTAATGCTTCATTGTTGCCAATGCCATTAAACCGCTGCAAATACAAGGGATTAACAGTGGCATGCTGTGATTATCCGTGAGCCGACATTAGATAACTGGTAGCAAGTGAATTCCTCAAAGGGTTGTATCCTAAAGTTTTTGATGGCGAGACCAGCAGGACTCGTCGTCGCCAGCGGAAATTCAATCGCGCGGCGATTGGTCGATTGGGATTCTTCGATAAAAAGACCGGCCTGTATAGGCCGGTCTTTTTATTCGCTTGTTTTACGAATTGCCGGTGAGGGCGAGCAGGGGATTGTGGTTGAGCACACGATCCTTGACGACGAAGGTCGTAAAATCCATGTCCAGATGCTTCTGAAGCAAAATGTCGTGCCCGAGGCATAACCCCATGAGGATCGCGAAGTCGACGCCGGCGGCTTTCAGCGCGTGCGCCTGCCCGAGCGGATTGCAGGACACGGCGTTGGCTTGCTTGCCCGGCGCGATCTGCGATTCGCGCAGCCCGTCAACCGTGCAGGATACCATTTCGGGTTTCAGACCGCTGCGCTCGAGATACTCACGCAGCAGTTTTGCCTGATTTTCCATCCCGTAGCAGTAAGCCACGCCGACTTTTTGATACCCGCGCGTTTTAACGAACTCGATAATCTCGTCGAGCCGCGTGAGCGTACCGGCACGTCCGTTGTCGATCAGTGACGAGGCTGTTTTAACGTATGGCTGCGTCTCGTCGCTGAGGTATTCTTCAAGATATTCGCCGCTTTTATCGACGCACGGCTGCGATGCGCGGCAGCCTTTAAAGGTGCATTTAGTACAGTCCATAAGCTTCTCCGTTGCCTAGAATTTACATCAACTATACGCCTTTTTCGGGCAAATGTCCACTACACAAGGTCAGCCCGATGGCAGATTTTCGAGCGCCTGACGAACCTTATCAGGTTCGCTGCCGTTTTCCTCGATCACCTGCGCGACCGTGTCGTACCCGAGTGACGGGACGTACGCCGTCGCGAACGCGAGCGAGCCGTTGAGTAGCATCGCGCAACGCGCACGATCGGGTTCGATGAGCTCGATGCACTTCACGCGCAGCAGGCGCACCGCGCCGATGAGCAGCTCGAGGCTCTCGTGCAAACTATCGGCGATGAGCGGCAGAAACGCGTTGAGCTCGAACTCGCCGTGCGCAGCGGCCGTTGTGATCGCGCTGTCGTTGGCGATCGTTTTCATCGCGACCTGCATCACGCACTCGGGGATGACGGGATTAACCTTGCCGGGCATGATCGTACTGCCGGCCTGCATCGCCGCGAGCCGGATTTCACCGAGACCGCCGTGCGGGCCGGAGTTCATCCAGCGCAGATCGTTGGAGATTTTCATCAAATTGACGGCAAGCGCCTTGACGAGCCCGGAGACCTCGACGAATACGTCGTTATTTTGCGTGATGTCCATCGGATACTCCGCGGACGCCAGGCCGATGCCCGTCAGCTCGCGCAGCTGCTCGATAACGCGGAAACGGTACTGCCGTTCCGCGTTGTCCGATCGCCCGACGGCTGTGCCGCCGATGTTTACCTGACGCAAGCGCTCCTCGACCTTATACAGCCGCCAGCGGTCGCGCGCGATGGCCTGCGCGAACGCGCCGAATTCCGAACCGAGCGTGATCGGTACGGCGTCCATCAGCTCGGTGCGCCCGAGCTTTTTAATGTCGTCAAACGCGTTTTCCTTGCGCTGGAGTGACTCCTGCAGTTTTGCACATTCGTCGCTGAGCTCGCGCAGCAGATGAATTGCCGCGATGCGCAGCGCCGTCGGGTACACGTCGTTCGTCGACTGGCCGCGGTTGACATCGTCAAGCGGATGGACGGTTACACCGTCGGGCGCGTCCAGCAGCTGGGTGGCAAGAGTTGCAAGTACCTCGTTGACGTTCATGTTGGTCGACGTACCCGCGCCGCCCTGCAGCGCGTCGACGATGAAGTGCTCGTCGTACTGCCCGGTTAGGGCCGAATCGCACGCCTTGACGATCGCGGGGTATACGCCCGGTGTGCCGACGCCAAGTTGTGTATAGACCATTGCCGCGGCTTTTTTGACCTGAAGGAGCGCGCGGATAAGCGGGCGGCTCGTCGGTTTGTAGCCCAGCGCGAAGTTTTCCGCCGCACGCGCCGTCTGGATGCCATACAGCGCGTCGTCCGGGAGCTCCATGCTGCCGAGCTTGTCTTTTTCGGTACGCATTTATGCCTCCTTCAAGTCCATAAGCAGGTGGGGGAATACCTCGATGCTGCGCCGGAGAATGCCTTGCGTGTAGGCGATCAGAATGCCGTAATTGGTGATCGGTACGTTCTGGTCTTCGGCGCATTTCTGGCGATATTTGATCTCGCGCTCGTTTAGCATGCAGCCGCCGCAGTGCACGATGAGATCATAGCCGGACAAATCGTCCGGGAAGTCCGAGCCAGAGGTGAACTCAAAGTTCAGCGTTTTGCCGGTGTAGTTTTTAATCCAGCGCGGGAGCTTGACGGTGCCGATATCGTCACACTGGCGGTGGTGCGTGCACCCCTCGGTGATGAGCACGGTGTCGCCGTCTTTAAGCGTGTCGAGCGTCGCGGCGCCGCGCACAGCGGCGTCGAGCAGGCCCTTGAAGCGCGCGAACAGGATGGAAAACGACGTGAGCTTCACATCGGTCGGCGTATCGGCAGACGCTTTGGCAAATACCTGCGAGTCAGTGATGACGAGCGCGGGCTTTTTCCCGAGCTCCTCCAGCGTCTGGCGCAGCTCGAACTCCTTGACGACGATCGCCGTCGCGTCCGCTTCCAAAATATCGCGGATGGTTTGCTGCTGGGGCAGGATAAGCCGACCCTTGGGCGCGGCTTTGTCGATCGGCGTGACGAGTACAACGAAGTCACCCGGGCTGAGGAGATCACCTACCAGGCGCAGCTTCGGCTCACTCGTCTCGGCGAGCGCGGCGAGGCGCTCTTTGAGCGCGTCGATATTTGTCTTTTCCGCCGCGCTGACGTAAATTTCGTTCGGTCCGGCTGCCGGCACACCGCCGAGCAGGTCGGATTTGTTGTTGACGATGATGTAGCTGATCTGCTTGTCTTCAAACAGCGCGACAAGCGCGTCGTCCTCGGCCGCGCGGCCTTTGTCCGCATCGACGACAAGCACGGCGACGTCCGTCTTGTTGAGCACCTGCTTTGTCTTGCGCACGCGCAGCGTGCCGAGTGTGCCCTCGTCGTCGATGCCGGGGGTGTCGATGATCATGACCGGCCCGAGCGGCAAAAGCTCCATGGCTTTATAGACGGGGTCGGTCGTTGTGCCCTTAACATCGGAGACGACGGCGGTTTCCTGTCCTGTCACGGCGTTGACAACGCTCGATTTGCCCGCGTTTCGCTTGCCGAAAAACGCGATGTGTACCCTGTTGGCAGACGGTGTATCGTTAAGTCCCATGGTGTCACCTGTTTTCTGTTAAAATCTGAAGTCGCGGCTGCCGGACTCGATGGCTTTGAGGTTATCCCGCGCGATCTGACGGACCTTATCCTTGCCGACCTTTTCGATCTCCCCGTCAATCAGTGCCTCGCCGACGGCTCGCGTCTCGGGCGAAGCGTAATCCATAAGATATTCCTTCAGCGTCATCAGCGCGTTCGGGTGGCAGCAGTTGATGATCTGTCCGCTTTTACACAGGCTCATGAATCGGTCGCCCGTGCGCCCCTCACGGTAGCACGCCGTGCAGAAGCTTGGGATGTAGCCCAGCTCCATCAGCCACTTGACGACCTCGTCAAGCGTGCGCTTGTCGCTGATGTCAAACTGCTCGGAGTTTTCCTCCTCCGGCTCGGGCTCGCAGTAGCCGCCAACGCTCGTTTTTGATGCGCCGCTGACCTGTGAGACGCCCAGACCGATCACTTTTTCGCGGCACGCTTGGCTCTCACGCGTGGAGATGATCATGCCCGTATACGGTACGGCGACGCGGATGCATGCGACGAGCTTGGCGAACGTATCGTCGTCGATGCCGTTGTCGAAGAGATCCGGGTCAATGTCGTCGGCGCGCTTGATGCGCGGCACGCTGATCGTATGCGGGCCGACGCCGTAGGCGGCCTCAAGGTGCTCGGCGTGCATTAAAAGCGCCGCGAATTCGTAGCGGTAGAGCTCCAGCCCGAACAACACGCCGAGGCCGACGTCGTCGATGCCGCCCTGCATGGCGCGGTCCATCGCTTCCGTGTGGTAGGCGTAGTCGTGCTTGGGGCCGGTCGGGTGCAGCTTTTCGTAGCTGTCTTTGTGATACGTTTCCTGAAAGAGGATGTACGTGCCGATACCGGCGTCTTTGAGCTTTTTATAGTCCTCCACGCTCGTGGCGGCGATGTTGACGTTCACGCGCCGGATGGCGCCGTTTTTATGCTGGATAGAATAAATTGTATCAATGCACTCCAGGACATAGTCAAGCGGATTATTAACAGGGTCCTCACCGGCTTCGATGGCCAGACGCTTATGACCCATGTCCTGCAACGCGATCACCTCGCGCGCGACCTCTTCCTGCGTGAGCTTTTTACGCGTGATGTGCTTGTTTTTGGCGTGATACGGGCAGTAGACGCAGCCATTAACACAGTAGTTGGACAGATACAGCGGCGCAAACAGCACAATGCGGTTGCCGTAAAAATCCTCTTTTATTTGCCGCGCCAAATCATAGACTTCCTGGATTTTATCCTCGATTGTACACGCCAGCAGCACCGACGCTTCGCGGTGCGTCAGCCCTTTGCGCAGCCGCGCTTTAGCAATAATCGTGTCGATCAGCTCGACGTTGTCTTTGTTTGCTTCGGCGTACGCGAGCGTGTCGCGTACCTCGTCGTGGCTGATGAACTCTTCGGCTTTAGCGGATTTGGGGTCGTACATAGGTCATTTCCTTTCTTGTGGGTCAGAGAATCTTCCCCTTCAGATACATTATTCAGCGGCTTATAATCACCGCGGGAGACGGTTAGGTGATATCCGATGCTTTCGATCCGGCGCTGCATACATACGCGGCATTCCGCGGCTTCGTCGCCGGTGCAGATTTTATTGTCGTACAGCAGGTATTTGCTGCGCACATCGGTGGGAGAGAGGTTGGGCATGACGACGTTGGCGCCGGCGAGGATGCCTTTTTCGCGCCCGCGCGGGTCGACCGTCCCGAGCGCCGTCGTCGCCGGTAGCAGGACGGACGGCAGCATCAGACGCACGATACCGAGCAGGAACAGCGTCAGCTCGAGCGAACCGGCCGGATAACCGGCAAACGGCGTCGCGCTGTGCGGGATGAACGGGCCGATGCCGACCATGTGGGGGTCCAGTTCTTTGATAAAAAGCAGATCGTCGACGATCGTGTCCGTCGTCTGATGCGGCGAGCCGACCATAAACCCGCACCCGACCTGAAAGCCGATGCGCTTGAGGTCATACAGGCACTGCCGCCGCGTTTCAAACGACATATTCTCGGGATGCAGCCGGCCGTAATGGCAGGCGTTCGCCGTCTCGTGACGCAGGAGATACCGGTCGGCGCCGGCGTCGAAATACGCCTTGTAGCTGTCGGCGCTTTTCTCTCCGATCGACAGCGTTACCGCGCAGTCTGGATACGCGGACTTGATGGATCGGACGATGCCGACGATTTTCTCGTCCGTGTAATACGGATCTTCACCGCCTTGCAGCACAAAGGTGCGAAAGCCGAGCGCGTAGCCGGTCGCGCAGCAGTCTAAAATCTGCTCTTTCGTCAGGCGATAGCGCGATGCCGACGCGTTGCTGCGCCGGATGCCGCAGTAGGTACAGTCGTTTTTGCAGTAGTTGGTGAATTCAATCAGCCCGCGCATGTAAACGTCATGTCCGTAGACGCGCTGGCAGACGGCACGCGCGCGCTCAAACAAATATTCTGCCGAAGTGTCGTCGCGGCCGTCAATTAGCGCGGCGAACTCGGTACGCGAGAGTGTACGCTCGAGCTCGAGCTTGTCAATCAAGTGTTTCATATCAGTCATTGAGCGTCGAGACGACGTTGGAGTACGCCGTCTTGGAGCTGATGCCGTCCAGCCGCCCGATCTTGCCCGACAGCGCGCTGATGACGTCCTGCGGGGCGTCGACGGCGATGCTAATGATATTGATGCTGCGCTCGCGGTACGGGATACCCATGCGTCCGATGATGTATTTACCGTACTCGTGCAGCAGGCTGTTGAGCCGCTCGACAGAGCCGCCGTTTTCTACAATAATGCCGATGACCGCTACGCGTGTTTCCATGCTAAACCCTCCAATAATAAAAAATGCCAATAAAAAATACGCCCCGGAAGGCGCAATAATGGCATGGTATATCCATCAATCAGCAGGCCTTCCACTCAGAAAAATCTTTATGTCAGATGCTATTGTATAATTGTGTTTAATTTGCCGCCAGACAGCGCTTACGGCTCATTGTTAAAAAAATAACATATTTGCGCTGAAATTGCAACAGCACTTTCGCACAAAAAAATAATAGTGTCCGCAGGGGCTGTTGTGATGTATGCGTAGGCCTCGGTCTTCGGTGTGGTCTGCGCTTGCAATCGTCGGTCGATCGCGGTATTGTTTATAGTGACGAGGCGCAAAGCAAACCGGTCGTCGTCAACGAGGAGTGCTATGAACAAGACAGAGTATCAGGGATTTGAAATCGGGCCGATACGGCCGCCGAGCGAGCACGCGAGCCTCTTGCTGCGTGTGACGCGCAACTGCCCGTGGAATAAATGTAAATTTTGTACGCTGTACAAGGGGCAGCGCTTTAGTATCCGCTCCGTCGAAGACGTGAAGGCTGATCTTGACGCCGTGCGCCGCTGTATCGACGTATTCGTCGACATGCTCGGCCAGACAGACGAGCAGATCCGCCAACGGCATCGAGCGCTGGTGCAGGAGCTCGGTGAAGACGCGCAGGCGGTCATGCAGTCGGCCGCGTCATGGTACAGCGCCGGGATGGAATCGGTGTTTCTGCAAGACGCAAATACAATGCTCGTCAAAGCAGACGACCTCGTTGAGATTCTCGAGTACCTGCGCGCACTGTTTCCCGAGGTCCGACGCGTCACATCATACGGGCGCTCGCATACCATCGCGCGCATTTCAGACGAGAACATGCGCCGCTTTGCCGACGCCGGGCTCAATCGTATCCACATCGGTATGGAATCCGGCTCGGATACGGTATTGCGGCTGGTCGACAAGGGCGCGGACAAGGCAACGCACATCACCGCCGGGCAGAAGGTTAAGGCTGCCCGTATTGAGCTGTCGGAGTACTACATACCGGGGCTTGGCGGACAGGAGTATTCCCGCGAGAACGCGCTGGAAACGGCGGACGCGATGAATCAGATTAATCCAGACTTTATCCGTATCCGTACGCTGACGGTACCGCGCCGCGCACTGCTGTATGAGGACTATCAAAACGGCGTGTTCACGCGTATGGACGATACAGACGTTGTCCGGGAGCTGCGGCTGTTCATTTCACAGCTGGACGGCATCGGCAGCGTCATTAAAAGCGACCACTTCCTGAATCTTATTCAGGAGGTTGCCGGCCGCTTGCCGGACGACAAGCAGAATATGCTTGACGCGATGGATTGGTACCTCGCGCTGCCGGACGACGACAAACTCCTGTTCCGCGTCGGCCGGCGCACGGGACTGCTCGGCGGCATCCGGGACTTTAGCGACAGCCGTCGCCGTGACCGGATCGCGCAGTTATGCAGGCAGGAAAACATCACCGCCGATAACGTCAACAGTGTGATAAAAAAGCTGATGAATAAGATGATTTGACGCACAGGCGGCCGCGCGCCGCGCGTCAGAAATCAACTGCCAAGCAATACATAATAAACCGCCGCATCAGAAGATGCGGCGGTTTTATGTGTCGTTTTATGTTGTAATCTTTTCAGCTGCTGGAGGCGGCGGGCAGCTCTGTCGACTTTTCGCTGAATTTTCTATAATTGGTGATGGCGTCTTTAAAATCGACAAAGATCCGGTTGAACTGGATGGCGGCCATATCACGGCTGCCCCAAAGCGAATAGTAGGACAAGAGGGTCATAATCTCGTGGATATAGCTCTTGATGAGTTCATACGGACACTCAAAACGCTCGGCCAGCTCCTGACCCAGCCTGTCATAAAAATCATTAACCTTTTTAAACTGGGCTTCACGATGCTCCTCATAAGTGGGACTAGATACCGCCTGATGCAGGAAGCGCATCTGCGGGGCATAGTCAAGCCCGATTTGCGTCAGGCGCGGGAATATGTCAAACGAAGATTTATCAAATTCCTTTAGCGCGCCGAAAAGCTCGTTTTCCAGCTGCTTATATCCATAATTGACGCACTCGATCAAAATTTGGTTTTTGGATTCGAAATAATAATATAGCGTATTGGCGTTGACGTTTGCAGCGTCGCAAAAATCACGGGTCGTCGTGTGTTCGATCCCGTTTTTCACGAAGCATTCGTAGCTTTTTTCAATTATAAAATTGTTTTTACTACTTTTTTTGGTCGTTTTCAAAATGATTTGCCCCATCTATAACCATATGATATTGCTGTTATTTGTTAATCACTTGCTTAATAAAACCGCGCATTTTGGCAACTTGGCTAATTTTTAAGCGCCCATCTGGGCAATTAGACGAAATACATAAAAAATATGTGGTACACAGATAGATTATAGACTATTTGAATATGGTGTTCAACCCCTAAACAACAAAATAAACAAAAACAATGATTTTTGATCTTTTGTTATTGACAAATATATCAATGAGAGATAACATTAATGCCAGCGATATTTGTAAATATATACTTGTTTTATTAAACGAGCGTTTAGTTTTGTAAAATGATCAGTCCAGGGTTATGGGGAGAACAGCTGAGAATGGGTAAAAAGTACGAAAAACTGATATTTGAATTTCCTACCGAGTTGAATGAAAGCGTTACCCTTGGCGGCGATCCCGGTTTTATTATGTCGCCGCAGGCTTATTTCAGAGGCGCTTCGCAGATACCGGGCGCTAAATTTAACATCGGCTATCAGATCTTTATCAAGCCGTTTTTCCTAGACCGGATTCCACACCGGCACGATGTAGACGAGTATCTGGTATTTCTGGGCGGCACATTCCCCAACCTGTTCGACTTTGACGCCGACATCGAGCTGACGATCGGGAAAGACGGGGAAGACGCGGAAGTAATACATATCAATGAGCCCACGATTGTTCGTATCCCGGCCGGCGTTCAGCATTGTCCGCTGAATCTGACAAGAGTCGGCAAGCCGATCTTCTTTCAGGCTGCACTTATGCAGGACATGTTCAGTAGTATATACGATTTAGAAGACGGCGGTCAAAAAGAATTATGGTACAACGGTCCTCTCCCGTGCAAGATCGATCAGGATAAACGGTGCGACTGCTGCCGCAACTGCATCGAAAAAGACTGGAGATGACACATTTATACCGGCCCGGGCAGTGCTGGGGCCGAGAACATCATAGGCCTGAAAGGATTAAGAGATGTACGAAAAACTAGTATTCCCGTTTCCCATGGAGAACAATGAGGTCGTTGCCGAGGGTGATGATCCCGGATTTGTAATCAAGCCTCAGGCTTATTTCCGAGGCGCGTCACAAATACCGGGGGCAAATTTTAATGTTGGTTTTCAGATCTTTGTTAAACCGTTTTTTCTGGATAGGGTTCCGCATCGTCACAGTGAGGACGAATATCTGGTCTTTCTGGGCGGCACGTTCCCGAACGTCTTCGACTTCGATGCCGATATAGAGTTCACGCTCGGGCAAGTCGGCGTTGACGCGGAAGTCTATCACATCAATAAGCCGACAATCATCCGGATCCCTGCCAACGTGTACCATTGTCCGCTCAACTTTAAGCGCGTTGACAAGCCGATCTTCTTCCAGGCTGCTCTCATGCAGCCGATGTTCGGCGGGATCTACGACACGCCGGACGGTACGAAAGAAATGTGGTATAACGGGCCGGTACCTTGTAAGTACGACGAAGCTAAAAAGTGTGACTCATGCGGCAAGTGTCTGGAAGAACAGTGGCAGAAATAGACGTGCCGAATAGGCTCGTCAAAGAGGAATAAGGAAACAGGGGAAGGCGTAAATGGCAAGATACATAGTAAAGCGACTGCTGATGCTCATTCCGGTCTTGCTGGGGATCTCGCTGGTGGTGCTGATTCTGATTGACATCACGCCGGGCGATCCGGCTCGGCTGATGCTGGGCACACAGGCGACGGAGGAGCAGGTGCAGGAGCTCCGGGAGGACCTCGGACTCAACAACCCGCTGCCGGTGCGGTACGGACAGTTTCTCTGGGATGTCATACACGGGGATTTCGGCACCTCATTTACCTCGAAACGACCCGTATTTGACGAAATGATTCAGCGGTTCCCGTATACACTGACGCTAGTAACGGTCAGCCTGGTGCTGTCGGTCGTACTGGGCATACCGCTCGGCGTCTACGCAGCAACGCATCAGAACACGTGGAAGGATAACGGAGCGATGTTCCTCGCGCTGTTTTGCGTGTCGATGCCGAGCTTCTGGTTTGCGTTACTGCTGATACAACGATTTGCCGTCAAGTGGCGTGTGCTGCCGCTGGCGGGCATCGCCGACTGGCGCGGCTGGATATTGCCAGCTGTATCCATGGCGCTTGGGCTGACGGCAATCATCGCCAGACAGACGCGCTCTAATATGCTGGAGGTCATCCGGCAGGACTATATTGTAACGGCCAGAGCCAAAGGGCTGCCGGAGGGGACGGTCATCTACCGTCACGCGCTGAAAAACGCGCTGATCCCTGTCATCATGATCATCGGCGGCATATTCGGCGTGCTGCTTGGCGGCGTGATGATCTCTGAGGTTATCTTCTCGATACCGGGGCTTGGGGAGTATACGATGACGGGCCTTTTTAACCGGAACTATCCGGTTATACAAGGGAGCGTTCTGATCATATCGACAATGTTTGCATTTATAATCTTACTTGTCGACATTATATTTGCTTTGGTAGATCCTCGAATACGGTCACAGTATAGTAAAAGAGGAACTAAGAAGAGAAAGGTGGATAAGCAAGTTGAAGACAAAACGCAAACAGTCGAGAATTCGTGACATATGGCGTCAGCTCAAGAAGAACAAGCTGGCAGTCGTCTCGCTCTTCGTACTTGCCCTGCTTATTCTAGTAGCTATTTTGGGGCCGCTGATCGCACCGTATGATTATACGGAACAGAATTCCAAACAGCTTTTTGAAAGCTCAAGCTTTGAGCATCTGCTTGGTACCGACAAGCTCGGACGTGACATATTAAGCCGAATTATAGTCGGCGCGCGGCAGTCGCTTGAAATGGGCGTTGTTACAGTAGCCATTGCGGCGACGATTGGTATTACGATCGGCGCCATTGCAGGCTTCTACGGCGGTTGGGCAGACAATCTGTGTATGCGCCTGCTGGACATATACCAGGCAATCCCGATGTTTCTGCTGGCGATTACCCTTGCGGCCATATTGGGGCCAAGCCTCAGAAACGCGATCATTGCGCTCGGTATTGGCACGGTGCCGGGCTACGCACGATTAATGCGCGCATCGGTTATGACGGTGCGCGACAAAGAATACGTCGAGGCAGCCAGAGCCATCAACGCCAGAGACGGGCGCATCATCCTCAAGCATATTGCCCCCAACGCGATGGCACCGCTGATCGTGGAGATCACGATGGGCGTTGGCTCGTGCATCCTGGCCGGCTCCGCACTGAGCTTTATCGGGCTTGGCGTGCAGCCGCCGGTTCCGGAATGGGGATCGATGATCGCCGAGGCGCGCAGCTTCATGCGCGAAAATCCGACGCTGGCATTGTACCCCGGTGTGTGTGTTATGATCAGTGTTCTGGCCTGTAACCTGCTGGGTGACGGCCTGCGCGACGCACTCGATCCGCGACTGAAAAATTGAGGTAACCGAATGGACGAAAATTTACTTGAAATACGGAATCTCTCGGTAGAGTACCATACAGACGAAGAGATTGTTTACGCGGTCAACAATATTAGCCTGACGGTTAAAAAAGGTGAAACCATCGGTCTTGTCGGCGAGACAGGCGCAGGTAAAACGACGATTGCACGCAGCGTGCTTGGGATTTTGCCGATACCGCCGGCCAAGCTCATTTCAGGAGAAATCTTATTTGAGGGCAAGGACTTACTGAAGAATTCCGAAAGAGAAATGCGCAAGATCCGCGGCAATAAGATTGCCATGATCTTTCAGGATCCGATGACGGCACTCAACCCGATCGAAACGGTGGGCTTTCAGATTACCGAGGCGATCAAGCAGCACAACAAGATCACCAGCGCCGACGCAGAGCGCCGCGCGTGCGATATGCTCGAGCTGGTCGGCATCCCGATGGATCGCTACAGCGAGTATCCGCACCAGTTCTCCGGCGGGATGAAACAGCGCGTCATCATCGCGATAGCGCTGGCGTGTAATCCGGAGCTGCTTCTGGCCGACGAGCCGACGACGGCGCTGGACGTCACGATTCAGGCGCAGGTGCTTGAAATGATGCAAGGGCTAAAAGACCGTTTGGGCACATCCGTCGTGATGATTACGCACGATCTCGGCGTCGTCGCCGATTTCTGTGATGCCGTGGCCGTGGCATATGCCGGCGATATCGTGGAGCGCGGGACGGCTGAGCATATTTTCGATCATGCGGCGCATCCGTATACGTTAGGCCTTTTCGGATCGCTGCCCAAGCTGGACTCGACGGAAAGGCGGCTGAAGCCGATCAAAGGGCTGATGCCCGATCCGACGAATCTGCCAAAGGGCTGCCGATTCTATGACCGCTGCCCGGATGCGATGGATAAATGCGCGCAGGAGCCGCCTGAGGAGGTTGAAATCAGCCCGGGGCACTTTATTAAATGTTATTTAGCGGGGGTAAAGTAATATGGCGGCATTACTAGAAGTCCGCGAGCTTAAAAAATACTTTAAAACCCGTAATGGCGCGATGCTTCATGCCGTGGACGATATCAATTTCACACTTGAAGAAGGTAAGACGCTCGGCGTTGTCGGCGAGTCCGGCTGCGGCAAGTCGACACTTGGGCGCACAATACTGCACCTGCTTGACTCGACGGACGGCAAGATGTTTTTTGAAGGCGAGGATATTACACACCCCAAGAAAAACGATTTGCGCCGCCTGCGCGAGGAAATGCAGATTATTTTCCAGGACCCGTTTTCATCGCTTAATCCGCGTATGTCCGTTAAAGAAGCGATTATGGAGCCGCTGATTTTGCGCGGTGGGATGACGAAAGCGGATATGCTGGCCGAAACGCGCACGCTGATGGATACGGTCGGTATCGCGCTGCGGCTTGAAAATTCGTATCCGCACGAGCTCGACGGCGGGCGCCGCCAGCGTATCGGCATTGCCCGTGCATTGTCACTAAAGCCAAAGTTTATCGTCTGCGACGAGCCGGTTTCCGCGCTGGATGTTTCCATCCAGGCGCAGATCATCAACCTGATGCTTGACCTGCAGGAAGAGTTCGGCTTGGCCTATATGTTCGTGACACACGACCTGTCGGTTGTTAAGTATATTTCAGACGATATCATGGTTATGTATCTCGGTCAGATGGTTGAAAAAGCGCCGGCGGATGAGCTGTTTAGCAATACGCTGCATCCGTATACCCAGGCGTTGCTGTCTGCGATCCCGATCCCGAGCATACATAATAAGAAAGAGCGAGTTCTGCTGCGCGGCGAGATAACATCGCCGGTCAATCCCAAGCCCGGATGCCGTTTCATGGCGCGATGCCGCTACGCAACGGAAGAATGTGCCAATCCACAAACGATTGAAGAGCATTCGCCCGGTCATTTTGTCGCGTGTTGCAGATATGAAACAATAAAAAATATGGAGGAACAAAAATGAAAAAGAGCATAAAAAAGATTCTGGCACTGCTGCTGGCGTGTATGCTTGTTGCGTCGTTCGCGGCGTGTAACAACAACCCCGACACCAGCGGAGAACCCAGCGGCAGCACAACGTCCCCCAGCTCCCAGCCGAGCGGTAGTAGTGAGCAGCCGTCCACGGAACCGGGCAGAACAACCCTCAACGTCGCTGTCTCATTGGACAGCGGTACGCTTGACCCGCTTGGTATGACCGGTGCGGGCGGATTCCTGAACGTGGAGCGCACGTACATGGAAACGCTCTACGATTATGATGCCAACGGTGAGCGCTTCTGGATCCTGGCGACCGGCATGGACTACATCAGCGACATTCACTATACGCTGCATATCCGTGAGGGCGTCACGTTTTCTAACGGCAATACAATGGATGCCAACGATGTCTTGTATACAATGGTTAAGAACAACGAGAGCCCGCAGTTCTATCTTAACGTCAAAGCCATCGACTTTGAAAAAACAAATGTTGCCGACGACTACACGATCGATCTTTGGTACACAGCGTTTAACGCCTCTCAGGAGATCGGCATGAGCCAGATGGTCATCCTTGACGAAGAATCCTACGATCCGGAAGAAATGTCGCTCAATCCCGTCGGCACTGGACCGTACATCGTGACGGACTATGTTGTTAACAGTCACGTTAAGGTTGAACTACGCGACGATTACTGGGGCGACACGCCGTCGATCACGACCATCAACTTCAAGACTTTGAACGAAGACTCGCAGCGTGTCAACGCGCTCGTAACGGGCGACGTCGATATGGCGGCGATTCCGATCAAGGATGCCGATTATATTGAATCGCTCGGTGACTATACTGTTACGATCAGAAATCAGGGCAGCTACTTTGTCACATTGTTCAATATGACACCGGACGCGCCGCTTGGTACCGCAGAAGCCCGCCAAGCCGTGAGCTACGCCATTGAACGGCAGGCCATTGCCGATATCGTTTTCAGTGGTAAAGCCGATGTGCTTCGTTGGCCGGTTTCAGAAAGCCTGATTGACATTGAGGATCGCTTCCTCGATATGGACGAAACTTATTCTGCAGGCTACGATACAGCAAAAGCCCAGACGCTTGCCGACGAGTCCGGCCTGACAGGGAAGACGCTTCGTATCATTACCAACGGTGCGGCTGACTACATCACGATGGCTGAAATTATTCAGGACAGCCTTTCTGCAATTGGTGTCAACTCCGATATCATCAACTACGACCAGGCTACATACTTCGGACTGCTGATGGACGAAAGCAATTTCGATATCGCAATCTTTACACCAACGGCTCCGAGCATGCTGGCTGTTGACATCCTGTACAATTATCCGACATTCATCCCACTTGGATGGACGGGTGAAAAGCATGATGAATACATGACGTTTGGCGCAGCAGCTACCGAAACATTTGACATGACGGCACGCGGCGACATTCTTTACGACATGCTGAAGATCTTCGTAGAAGAAGTTCCCTGGTACGGCATATGTGAGTGGCCGGTTGTCAATGTCTTTAACAGTGACATGCAAGACGTGACCTTCACACTGGCTGGTTCGGCGTTGTATCAGTTCTACTCCTTCGCCTCTTAGCTCTATAGTCAGACTGCCTCGCGGTCAATAGAGGTATGATAAACCGCTCCTCTATTCAGCAATTCATTGCTTGTATAGAGGGGCGGTTTTACGCAGCAATCCGCGGAAACATCAGACGCCCGCTTCAGGACGCCTGTAGATGGATAAAACGTTGGGCTGACACGCCTACAAGAAACGTATCGGCAGCACAACACGGCCGCTCAAGATGGTTGTTTTGTGCTTAGAAGCCTGAAAGGATTGGTTATTAAATGCAGGAAAAGTTCGAAAAGCTATTTTATGAGTTTGAGCCGCAGGAAACGAACTGGGGCGACTGGTGTCATTCGCCGCAGGCGTACTTCCGTGGCGAGAAGGATATGCCGGGCGCCGAAATGAACGTCGGGTGGCAGGTGCTGAAGCAACCCATCCATTTCGAAACAGAACCGCACTTCCATCGCGAGGACGAGTATCTTGTCTTTTTCGGTGCGAAGTTGCCGGACATCTTTTCGTCTTGGGATGCCGAGGTGCACCTCTATATGGGCAAGACACTGGATACAATGGAGAAAATCGTCATTACGGAGCCGACGATTGTCAAGATCCCGAAAAGCTGGTGGCACTGCCCGCTGACGCTCGTGCGCGTCGACAAGCCGATTCTGTTCCAGGCTGTCATGCTGACGGGCAAGACGGGATTTGTGAAGTTTGTGGAACGCAAGGACGGTGAGCGTCAGTATATCTACGGCGGTGACGAAACAAATATTTGCGTTTTTGATTCCCACAAGAAATGCAATTATTGCGGCTACTGCTTCTCACATCCCGAGGAGCGCCCCGAGCGGCCGTATTCCTACGTCAAATGGACGGTCATCAATGAAGACGGCGTCGAGTCCTACACCGATACAGGCGCGTACGATCAGTCTAAGGCGCCAAACTCGATGGACTGCGTCATCACACCCGATTACAAATCCAAGCCTTATTCCGACGCGACGACACTGAAGGCGCCCAAGCCGCCGCTGACGGATGAGCTTGCCAAGTGCGTGCTGGCGATGCCCAAGGAAGAGACGAGCTGGGGTGACTGGTGTCCGTCGCCGCAGGCCTACTTCCGCGGAGAAACGTACATGGAAGACGCGACGTATCACGTCGGTTATCAGATTTTCACGGCGGCCAACGACATGGAGGATTCACACATCCATCAGGGCGCTGAGGAATACATTTATTTCATGGGCGCCGACCCGATGAACATGTTTGACTTTGACTGCGAGATCGAAATGCGCCTCGGCGACGATCCCGATCATATGGAAAGCAAGATTATCACCAAGCCGACAGTCGTGCGCATCCCACCGAATGTATGGCATTGTCCGATTCTCTTCCGCAAAATGAACAAGCCCGTCTTGTTCCAGGCGGCGTTTTTATCCGGCACATGGGGTACGATCACGCGCGCGCCGGAAGATCCGAGCAAACCCAGGCTGTCGGACGAAGAGCAGGCAAAACTGCCGTTTGCCAGAATGCACACCTATAATTACATGGGCGACAACGTGCGTTTTTGCAAGTACAACGACAAAAAGCGCTGCAACATATGCGGCGCGTGCTTCCGGAGCCCCGACGAGTACCTGAAGGATAAGGCCGACGCGTAAGGTCCGTACGGTGAATCCGGCCGATAAGCTTTCGTAGCCGGCATCGGCGACCATCCCGCGTTCAGACCGTGTTGCGGTAAAGTTATAACATAACGCGCCGCAGCAGCACCCAACTAAATATAGAGGCGCCCGCGACAAATTTGTCGCGGGCGCTTTTTAGTTCCGCCTCGGTTCAGCGCTAAGCAGTCTTCGCGTTATGGTTATCTCTAAGCTGGAAAATCGTTGTCAGCACGCCGACAACCAGCAAGAGAATCGACGCAATCAGATAGATATTCGATATGCCGTAGACGCTGATAATTTTGGCGTTGACACTGGTCCCGATGGCGCCGCCGACAAACATGTTAAAGGAAGCCATCGACATAGCGGTACCCTTCATCCTGGGAAGCGCGCCCTGCGCGGCCGCAACCAGCGTGGACTGGAGGAAGATAAACGCGACGCCCCAGAAAAACAGTCCGACAGAAAGCAGGTAGATGTTGGCGCTGATCGATAACGTCAACACGGCCAGAAAGCCAATAATCCCGGTGATCACAAAGTACAGTGCACCGGTCCTTTGCTTGATCTTTGGTGCAACACGCCCGCCAATAACCGTGCCGATGCCGAACAATGATAAAATCAGCCCAACGCCCAGCACCGTATAACCGGATAGTTCCTGAAGCAGTTTGCCGGAATAGGCAAACGTCCCAAACACGCTGAATCCAACAAAAAAGATTGTCAGCACCAGACGCATGAATTTGAAATTGGACAGCGGCTCTTTATAAGCTGATACATAGTTGAGCTTATTGACAACGGGCGTATCCTTTTCGAGCGTTTTGAGCATCAAGAGCGCCAAGAGCAGTTCGCCAATACCGTAGACGACATATACCAACCGCCACGATCCGAAGTAGGCGAGCAGACCGCCGACCACCGTCGCCGTCGCGGCGCCTAAAAACATCAGTCCCATGACTTTACCCAAAGCTTTATGGCGGTTATTATCGTCAAAGCTCTGACCGACGAGTGCCATCGTAACGGGGAAAATACCGGCGGCAAACGCGCCGTTCATCGCTCTGAAGAAGACGAGTGACGTCAGGTTGAAGGAAAGGCTACCCAGAATGCTGAAAACGGCGGTCCCAAGTGCGGCAATATTGATGATTTTGACTTTCCCGAATCGGTCTGCCAGCGGGCCGAATAAAAGTGTAAAAGCACCGAAAGCCAGCATGTAGGCCGTTACGGAAATGGCTGCGGTCTCGACGCTTAGCCCCAAATCTTTTGCAATGTTCAGCAGAAGCGGCGCCGCGGCGTAATTATCGCCATTTGCAAGGAAAGCCATCAGGCCGAGCAGTAATATAAGCTTTTTTTTATTTTGCATTATGTCACCTTAAATTCATAATAATGTTGCAGTTCAGGTTGTGAGATATGTCGCTTCAATAATGATGTCAGCGATCATTGTGTTCTCGATTATTGATTGTGCACGCAGCAGCCTGAATCAGACGGAAGGCGGTCATGGGTCCATGGCGTTTAAGCATTTACCGCAGCAGCTTTCCTGAGCTGGCGCCGGTGCCGTCAGCTGAAGCAACAAATCAGCGGCGCGTGCGCAGCCTTCATCGCTGATACTATAGTGTATCCATTTACCTTCCGGCCGGCTGTAGACAATACCGGATTCAACCAGTATCCGCATGTGATACGATAATCCAGACTGGCCGATATCCAACTGATCCAGCAATACACAGGCGCATTTCTCCCCGCTGCGAAGTAAATCGATTATCCGTAAACGTTTCTCATCGCAAAATGCTTTAAATACCTTTGTGTACGCCCCATACGCATCCGCCACATGATCACCTCATATCAAAATAATTTGATGTAATGCCATTATAGACGTCATATCAAAATATGTCAATATGAAATTTGAGTGACGACATGAAGCACCGGATAATAAGAAAGCACGAACAACCAGCACAGTAAACTCGATGAGCGCAGCAGCTGGCTTTCCGGTCGTATCGTCGTTAAGTGTGGCGCATGTGTTCCAAGCTGGATAAGCAACTGCTCCGCAGATTGCGCGAATCCTCATGGAAGGCATAAAATTGCAAAAATATATGCAAAAATGAAATGTAATTATATTAATCATGCCTTTTAGGTATTGACAGTTTTGCGTATAGGCAATATAGTGAAATAGTACAGGACTTCAGCGGCGAAGCGAAAGTGAATTTGAGTAAGATCTGTTGATACATAGGGCTGAGCCCGAAGAAGCCTATTGCAACTGCTAACAAAAACGTGCAGCTTGCTGCAAGCTCGACAAACAGATAGTAATAATAAAGTTTAAATATGAAAGGATGAGTACTTAATGAATGAGGAATATGTTTTGGAGGTTCTCAACCCGCGCAGCGTTCTAAAGAGAGATCATCCGCAAGGCCTTACCCCACGGCCAAAAACACTTGATTCAAAAAGAATAGCGATCATTCCCGACAAGCCCGACAGCGATTTGTTCTTAGACATGCTTGAAAAACTGATCTATGATAAATACCCGTCGGCAACAATAACACGCGTTTTTGTATCAGCGTTTGACAACCCGAAAGAAGCTGTCGAGCAGGTGCTGGGCAAATATGATGTATGGATAGAGGGCGTAAAAACCGCCGCTCACTGGGAGATCGATAGGATGGCGGCGCTCGAGAAGGCGGGCATACCCGGTGCTACAATAGTTGTCGACGAGTATCTGCCGCAGAGAAGGCGCTTAGCCACAGCAAACGGTGTGCCCGGTCTCCGGATTGCAACGCTCAGTACGGAGAAGTTTTTTACACACGGAGACATACCGAAAAAGGTTATGGCCATCGCGAAAGACGCTTTTGACGATATAATCCACGCCTTGCTGGATCCCGTGACACAAGAGGAAGCCAACCCGACGCCGTTTGAGTACGATTACAGCAACCTCCGCTTCACGGGCAAGGATTTTTCCGAGGCAAACGATAAGTTCCAAGAGTATTTTGCTGAAAATGACCTTGGGGAAGGGCTGGGGCTTGTGCCGCCCACAAAGAGCGCGGTTGAGCATATGCTCAGCGGGACGAGCCGCGCCCCCGACGAGGTATTAGGTATTATGGAGCCCGGCAAAGGCCTGGCTACTATTGAAAAAGTGGCCATCAATGCAGTAATGGCGGGGGCGAAGCCTGAGTATCTTCCCGTTATCATTGCCGCCGTGGAGGGTCTTGCCGACCCGGATTTCGACGAATACCATATCCAGGTCTGTCATATTGGTTCCGCTGCGCAAATCTCCGTCCATGGTCCTATTGCCAAAGAAATAGGCATGAACGGCAAGACGGCGTATTTAGGGCCGGGTAACCGCGCCAACAGCTCGATTGGTCGTGCCGTGAATCTATGCCTGCTGAATATCGGCTGGGCCTTCTATGAAATAGAAGGCGGTTTCGGACAAGGATCAATAGGCAGATACTGCAACGTCACTTTCTGCGAAAATGAAGAGGATAGCCCCTGGGAGTCATTTGCCATCGAGCATGGCTATTCACCCGAGGAAAGCATCGTCTTGGTTGAGGAAGCGCTGGGCTCCCTGCGCGGCTCATTTGGTACAATGGGTATGAAGGGGCCGGATGCAGAACTGCAATATCTCGCCAGTATGCCCTCGAACTGGGGCGGAGAAAGAAATCCTGTCTTGTGTCTGAAGACCGGCACCAACACCATCATGATGCATCCTGGACAGGCGCGTCAGCTTGCCGCTGCCGGTTTCACAAAAGAATCGCTACGGTCGGAGCTCGTCAATCGCCGCAGAATACCGTGGAACAGTCTGAGCCCCAAAGACAAGAAAGAATACCTCAGGCTCGCGGAAGAAGGCAGTATCCCCTTACTGTCTGTGGATGACTGCCAGCCCTTCCGATCGGTGCCCTTGATGAACCGTGACCGTTTGAGGATCATTGTTGTTGGCCCGATGGCAGGCTTGACCATAGGTTACTCCGGCTACGGCAACTATAAGAGCTACATGAGGGGCTACGACTATAGGGAAAATCCGCATAACATCAAAAAAATTCATGGCTCGACGCTTACTAAATCGGGCAGATAAGAAAGGTGAATATTTATGGAACAAGATGCTTTGATTCAAGTAACAGTCCCCAAAGACCTAAAGAAAGACGTTGACGCGCTGTTCGAAGGCATGGGGTTTGACACGGCTACAGCTATTCGCATGTTTCTAAGGGACTGCCAGCAGAACAAGAGATGGCCGCTGAACGTTCGAGGTCGGGATATTCACATTTTGCCTTATCATGAGCGTTTCCCGGATAAGCCGAAAATCTAAATTATGCGTCGGCGCGGCGTCTGTTAGCGTTAAACTGGATTCGAAAAGACGCGCATATAAACACCTTTTCAATGAAATACTGAACGCCTATTCCGATACCGTTTTGTATCAGAATAGGCGTTCAGCTTTAGTGAAGAGAGATGCCCTAAATAGAAGCTTGACAATTTCTCTAAATAGGTTTTCGATTGCAAATTTTCCAAGCGGGGCAGTCTATTGATGAATTAATTTCATCCGGATGATGTCTATTTTCTTCCGACGAGCGCCTCGTCCAGAGGCTTACCGGCTTCTGCACGGTATTTGTCGTCCAGTGATTTCACCTTCGCGGGCTTGAAGAGCATAACCAGAATGAAGCTGACCACGCCGCTGATCCCAACAAAGATAAAGGTCGTGGAGGGATCCGGGAAGCCCTTGGAGAACAGCAATATCGCCACGACCATGGGGCCGAAAGCAGAAAGCAGACTAGCCACCGGATTGACGCGGGCGAAGACGCTGGGGAAATCTTCAATACGCCAATACTGCACAGCACCGGAAACCGTAAAGTTGGACGCGGCGCCCATGAAAGCGGCAAGGCAGGCCAGGGCAACCAGCATCGCAGGGAAGGTACCGATTATACCAAATACGCCGGAGATGACCATCAGTACCGTTGCGATGACGATCGCTTTTTTAGTGCCGAGCTTCGTGTCAATCACACCGAGGAGCCAGCTGCCGAGGCAGGCTACAACAGCAATGCCGAGCATGATGATACCGAACTCCGTAGAATTGGACGCGTAGCCGTAAATTCCGATGATGGAAACCGTCTGCGTCATCATGCCGATGGCCGTCATAAGTAAGAGCCCCATCGGGATAGTCAGTAACCAGAACGAGGCAGTTTTAAAGGTGTTGCCGAGCGTCCAAACAGTCGTCTTTTTATTTTCGATTTCCTTTTCCATCATCGCTTTGGCGACTTCGGGCGTTATGCTCTTGTCGTTATCGCGATAAGCACCGACCTGCTCGGGATAATCCTTAACGAAAATACCACCGATGAGCAGCCCGACACAACCGAGAATGAAAAACGGGAGATAGCCGCCGGCGACATCGGGGTGGCCGATCGTTGCCATCGTGGAAAACACGCGTGTGGCAAAAGCGGAGATCAGTGCGTTGCCGATCGGGAAGGCGAAGGTCACGATGCCCATAACGGTTCCTTTTCTGCGCGGGAACCACTGACCAACCAGAATGCCGATCGTAAAGGTGCACCAGATTGTAACGATGAAGCTCTCAAGGAAGTAAGAAACTTGCCATAGCGTCAGCATCGTAGGCGGAATGAGCATGACGCCCAGCGCAAAAACCATTGATACAGCGCCTAAAAAGATACCTAAAGCTTTGATGTTCTTAACTTTACCGATATTGCGGGAGAGAATAAGTTGCGTTGCGATACCGAGGACTTGTGCGATTGTGTAGATCGTTGAAACAGTCTGCTGACCACCGTACATATCGGCCAATGCGTTCATCGGCCAATTGGTGAATGCAACATACGTCAGGAATGCGATGAACTGATAGATGATGAGCATCCACCCGCGAAAACCAAAGTTAATGTTTTTCTTTTGCATAAGCTGACTCTCCTCTTCTTTATTAACGCTGCTACCGGGTGTATAGGTAGTTTTGCTTCCGGGCAGTTACGTCTTAGGCGATAAACCTAGAATTTCTCTGGCCTCAGCCGGTGTCGCGGCGTCACAGCCAAATTCTTCAATGATGCGCTTGGCGCGCGATACGAACTGTGCGTTGCTGTCCGCCAAAACGCCTTTCTTGTACAAAACGTTGTCCTCCATGCCCACGCGGACGTGTCCGCCCATCGCGACGGCAGCGTAGAGGATTTCCATCGCGCCGGCGCCGACGCCGAACGCCGACCACGTAGAGCCGGGTGCGACCTCTTCCATCGTCTCTTTCATAAACACGAGGTTTTTAACCGACGCCTTGATGCCGCCGGCCACACCCATGCAGAACTGAAAGTGCAATGGCGCCTGGATGAATCCTTTTTTCAGCAGGTACTGCGCGTTGTAGATCATACCAGGATCGAAAACCTCAATCTCCGGCTTAACGCCTTTTTCCTGCATCAGTGTGCCGAGCCGTTCCAGAAACTTTGGATTGTTTTCAAAGATTGTGGTGTTCTGCCAGTTCATCGTGCCGCAGTCGTACGACGCCATATCCGGCACCAGTTCGTAAAACGGGCGGATTCTATCATCCTCTTTTAAATTAACGCCCCCGGACGTCGTGAGGTTGATGACGATATCACAGTCTTTTTTCGCCCGGAGCAGACTTACCGTCTGCTCGAACTTCTCAAAGACCATCGCCGCGTTGTTATCATCGTCCCGGCAGTGGATATGCGCCACGGCAGCGCCTGCTTTCCAGCACGCGTAGATGTCCTCGGCGATTTCGGCCGGCTGGAGGGGGACGTTGGGGTTGTTGTCCTTTGTCGGCCACGCGCCTGTCGTTGCGACCGTAATAATGCGCTTGTTTTTCAGGTTTGACATTGTTCGCCGCCGCCTTAAATGTTGCCGCCGTAGGTGTACGTCCGCGTGGGGACGTCGTTAAGGTCGTCCTCGTCGATCTCCGCCACGCAGCGGACCATCGAGCCGTCGCCGAGATACCAGCGCAGCGGGAAGCAGAAGAAGCGAAAACGCTTGCCGGAGATTTTGTCGAGGTCGCCGCCGAGATTTTCCACGCCGACGATGCCGTGACCCAGCATCTGCTTGTGGCAGGGTTCCCATGTGCCCCAGCAGCCGATGGCTTCCAGATCACCGAATTTCTTGTCGTATGCTTCCTGCCCGTGCAGCTTGATGTACGTAAACTTGTCGAATTCGGCGTAAGCTTCTTCGCCGAACATATCGATGTACTCCTCGGTAATCGGCTTGCCGGACGCGCCGATCAGGTTCATGCGCGTCATACCGTTGTTGCCCATAGCAGTATGCAGCGGATGATCCAGCGCCTGCGAGTCCATCGCCACGCACTTGACCTTATGCTCAACAAACCACTTGCCGGCTTCGACGCCGGTGCCGCAGGAATAGTGGTAATACTCCTTGGAGTCGTCAAACTGGCGGTGCATACCGGTATTGAGGCACACGACCATGCCCTCGAGCTCGGAAGGCTTGATGCCGACCTTTTCGCAGGCGGCTTCCAGATGCTTCGGACCGATCAGGCCCCAGCGCTCGACTTCGATCGGCAGGCACACGGCGTCACCCGTATACGCGTCGACAGGCATCTCGTGCGTGTAGCGCGCGCGCTTGCCGTCAAACTCGCGCTCCATGACATGGCGCGGCGCGTCGGCGTGGGTGCCGGTGTGCATCGTGCAGGTAATTTTCTGCGTCAGCACGCCGCCCTTGGCCATCGTGTGGTTGTTGTCGATAACCGGCTTGTCAAAATACGGCCAGCGCGGAATCTCGGCGCTGAACGGATGTGACAGATCTACGAATACTTTCTTGCCCATTGCTGTTTCCTCCTAATGAAGTGCGTTTATTTGTCGTATAGCTTTTTGATGAGATACAGGTTTAGCTCGTCCCGTACGGTCTCGGCTCGCTCAGACGACCATGTCATGAAGCCCTGACCGGACTTAAACCCGAGGTCGCCGTCGTCACATAGCGATTTCAAATACGGGGACGGTTGCCCGGACGATTCCAGATGCGGCAGGATATAGTCATGGATGCTGTACGTCAGATCATTGCCGACCATATCGGCGTTTTCTAAAGGCCCGAGCTGGGGCAGGCGCAGCCCAAACGAGTTTTTAACGGCTTCGTCAACCGTCTCGGCGTCGGCAATGCCGTGCTCGACGATGGAGATTGCCTCGCGCCACAGCGCGTGCTGCATCCGATTGGCGATGAAGCCGGGCACGTCTTTTTTGCACAGCACCGGTTTTTTACCGGCCGATTTTAAAAGTGCCATTACCGCCTGCGCCGTCTCGTCGCTCGTTGCGTCGGATTTGACGACCTCGACGAGCGGGATCAAATGCGCGGGATTCCAAAAATGCGTCCCGACGAACCGTTCGCGGTGTTTCAGCCCCGCACTGATTTCAGACGGGCTCATGACGGACGTGTTCGTGCAGAAAATCGTGTCCGGCGCGCAGTGTGCTTCCAGCGTCGCAAATGTTTTTTGCTTGAGCGCCATGTCTTCAAAGACGGCTTCGATGACCAGCTCGGCATTTTTTACGGCTTCGCCTGTCATATCCGTTGTGAAGGCGATACGATCGAGGCGACGCTCCAGCGCGTCTTCAGACAGGACGCCGTGTTCGACGAGCTGACGGCAGTTCGTGCGGATGCCGCCGCGGACGTCCTGCTCGGCGATGTCCGTCAGCGTGACGGTAACGTCCGGGCTTTCGGTGAGAACGAAGGCAATGTTTTTGCCCATCATCCCCGCGCCGACGATCAGAATCTTGTTGATGTTTTTCATATGCGGTGCTAATTGCCCCAGTAGCCGCCGTCGGCCGCGTAGTTGGACGCGGTGAAGAAGTCCGACGCGGAGGAGGCCAGGAAGATGGCCATGCCGATAAAGTCGGACGGCTCGCCGAGGCGTCCGATCGGCAGGCGCTTGAGGAAGTTCTGGTAGACGTTATCGTCGTGGAACATCCATTCCGTTAAGGGGGAGCGGAAAACCGTCGGATTAAAGCTGTTGACCTGAATGTTGTACTGTCCGAGGTCGCACGCCAGCGACTGCACCAGCAGATCGACGGCGCCCTTGGAGGCGCTGTAGCCGGTATAGCCCTTCATACCCATTTTGCTGCGGGCAGAAGACGTGATGACGAGCTTGCCGCCCTTTTTTTGCTTTACCATCTGCTCGGATACGTACTTGGACAGCAAGTACACGCTTTTCGTATTGGCGTCCATAATCCGCTGCCATTCGGCAAGGGACTGCTCCAGCACGCCCTTGGCCTCGTTGAAGCCGTGGCAGGCGCACAGAATATTGATTTCGCCGTAGGTTGTTACCGCGAATTTGACGATCCGGCGTACGTCGTCCTCATCGGACGGGTCGGCGGCGATAAACGCGCATTCGCACCCCGACGCCTTCATCTCGTCGACGAGCTGCAGCAGTTTGGTTTCGTTGCGGGCCGTCAGGATCACTTTCGCACCGGCAAGACCGTAGCCTGCCGCGATCGCGCTGCCCAAGGCGCCCGTCGCACCTGTCACGATGGCAACTTTATTTTTGATCGAAAAAAGATTGTCCACAAAGTTTTTACTGATCACTATTTCCTCCTAGCGCGTTACGGCTTGACCGGCCATTGTTCATAAGGTACGTCTTCCGTGCTCAGCGTCATTTCGCCGTCTGTGTTTTTAACGATGATCCACTTGAGCCAGTTGTCGTTGTCCATGTCGGGATAGTCCTCACGTAAAAACCACCCGCGCGACTCCTTGCGCATGTCGGACGCCTTGAATTGCATCTCGGCCGACAGCACCATGGCTTCCGCCTCATGGCAGGACAGCAGATCATGGAAGTCGGCGGCTTTCAGCGTTTTCGAGAGTTCCTTGGCCTTTTCGACATACCGCAGGCCGATCGCGATGCGGTGTGCACTCATATAAACCGATTGTTCGACGGGGCCGATTGCTTTTTGAACCAGACGGATGACGTCTTTGGCCGAGCAGCCGTCCGTGCGCTCCAGCGGTGCGTAGATCCGTTCGGCGTCCGCCTCGACCTGCGCCGCGTCAAGCGTGGGCATCGGAGCGGATTTTGCGGTGTCGGCCGCCGAATCGGCGCAGACGATACCGGCAAATACGGCGTTCAAAATACCCGACCCGCGGTTACGGCCCGGCGGTGCCGGAACGGCGCCGGGAGCGGCGCTGCCGCAGTAGCTGACGTCGCCGATGGCGTAGAGCCCCGGGATTGTTGTCTGCATGTCGTGGCCGACTTTTACCGGAGACTGCTCACCGATGATGAGCGGGCAGATTTCCATGTCCGTATCGACTTTTTCCGCGTTCTCGGCGTTAAGCTGCCAGAAGCGCTGGCCGTATGGGCGATACCATACGCCGGCAAGCCCGCCTTTGGGGCCTTCTTCCTGCTTGAGCACGATCGGCCCCAGGTTAGCCGCCATTTGGTTATACCACTCCGCTATAGCGGTGCTGCTGATATCCGGCTCCGGGCCGGTGCGGAAGTTTTTCGTAATATGCTCGCCGTTTTTGTTGTACATGAAGTTTTCGCCAAAGACGACCTCTTCGTGGCTGCGAACTTTAACGAGCTGAGAGAAGTTGCCGAACTCGGGGTTGCGCATCTCTGCGCCAGCGCGATATGCCGCCGCAATGCCGTCGCCGCGGCCGTTGCTCCACATGGAACCGATGCGGTAATTCTGGCTGCCGGTCGCCAGCACGACGGACTTGGCGTTGAAGGTATAAAACGTGCCGTCTAATATGCTGTAGCCGACGGCGCCGGCGATTTTACCGTCCGACGTGAGCAGGTCGGAAATGGTGACCTTGTCGAGAATTTTCACGCCCAGCTTCTCGGCTGTCTGGCGGACTTTGATCGTAATGTCCAGGTCAACGCCAATGATAGACGTCATCGGACCTGTTGGGATGACCTCATAGCTGCCGTCTTCGCGCTTGGGCAGTCTGGCGCCCCAGTCGACGAGCTTATCGAGCATCTGATGATTCATAGAGACGTACTTAACCATCAGCTCCTGATCGCCCAGAAAACAGCCGATGGCGTTCACGTGATACGCCGCAAAATCCTCCGGCGTCATGCGGTCGAGCGCGAAATACTGCAGTACGCCGCCGCCCTTGTTGGCTTTTCCGGAATAGCCCGACGTCTGCTTCTCGACGATCAGCACGTCAACATCCGGATTTTTTTCTTTGATCGAAACCGCGGCTGTCAGCCCGGCGATGCCGCCGCCGATGACCAGCACGTCGGTGCTGAAATCTTCGCGGCCGTATTTCATATCCATAGTCTGACTCCTCCTCACAGATAGCGGTCGAATGTCTGCAGGAGCTTTTCGCTACCGTAGTCCGGCACGACCTCGATGCAGTTCTTCTTGCAGACGGATGCACAATAAAAGCAGTGCTCGCAGTCCTCGACGTATTTGAAAACCGGTTGTTTTTTCTCCGCGTCCCAGCGGATAACATCGACGAAGCAGGCTTTGTAGCACAGCTTGCAGCCGATACAGCACTCGGCGTTAAAACGGATTTGATGCTTAGTGTCAATCATGGTCGTTCACCCCTTAAAAATTGTCGCGTTCTTCCGGGAAGATTTTAGGCAGCAGCGCCGCCAGATTTGTAAATTCCTTTATGTTGTGCAGGTTCAGTGCGCGCAGCGGGAATTCCGGTATGCTTACGCCGTCCGGCAGGACTTTGACGAGCTTGCCCTTTTGGACCCCGTAGCCCATCCAGAACCTTGTGCGCAGCTCTACGCCGCCCTCGATCTCGCGCATAAAGTGGCACATAATGGTGCCGGGCTTGCCGTCCGGGCCGAACCCGTGGGCGCACACGATCGTCGCGCAGGAGCTTGTGCCGATTTTAGACACGTCGAAGCCGAGGTCACCCGGATTTTTAAAGTTGATGATGATGTCCTCAGGGCCTGTCCCGACATCCTCGTATACGAGATGTGTCGTGTCCCAGTAACGCTCCTTGTAGGAGAGCATCGGGTTTCTGCCCTTCTCCTTTTGCTGCGATACGGCGCGGTAATGATCGTACGGATCCCAGATCGTATAGCGTAAATTGTCAAGGCCGTGCCAGGCAAACCACCAGTCGAACATCTCGGCGGTCACACCCGGCATCTTGACGAGATTTGAGATATACCCTGTCCCGTCGGGCATGACACAGTAGCCGATCTCTTCGTCGAAGTAGCCCGGATCAAACAGGCGGTTGCGGGCCTGCGCCGGCAGAGCCTTGGCGGGATCCATCGGCCCCTTGAGCACCTTTGCGTAATGCTCCGGCGGTGCATCAACCATGTCTTCCAGGTAATATTTAAAGTAAGACTTCTTTTTGTCTTCTTCAGTAATGGGCACTTTCTGAAGCTCCTGCATAATATCGATTCCTTTCCGAAAAAATAAGGCCCCGATCAAAATTGTACATAATGACCGAGGCATACTATAAAAATATTAACTTGTTTAGACACAACTGTAAAATTCGTTTATTCTATGAGCTCATAACTTGATACGAAGTTCGGTATGCACAGATTGCTGTTTGAGTTGTTCCAAGCGAGCACGAGATCCAGCGGGTTGAGTTCAGGCAAATGGACAACGCCAATACGGCTGTTGAAAACCGCGATATTATTAATGCTGCCAATGGCCACGCCTTTGCCGGATTCGAGATGCAGGATTTGCCCATTGACATCGGGCGCGTCCAGCGTTTTTGGCGTGAAGCCGACCTTTTGGCACTCTTGCATCAGCAGGGCATTGATGGTCGGCGACTCGCGCGTGGAGACGTTAACGAACAACTCGTCTTTAAAGTCGGCGAGCTTCACATCCGCCTTGTGCGCAAGCGGATGATTAAGCGTCAGGATCATCACAGACTCGACGCTGTAAAGCTTCTCATAGTCCAGCCATGGCTTGTCGGCGACATCCAGCTTGAGCATCACCGCCAAATCCAGCGTTTTATCGTAGAGCCGCTGCAGTAATTCGCTGTGACTACCGCGGCGCAGTGATAAATCGATATCGGGGTTGTCTGCCTGGAAGCGGTCAAGCAGCGTCAGCGTCCGCTCATCGATGCGGTCGCTGCTGAGTAGACCAATACTCAGTGTGCCGCTTTTTCCGGCGTGAATGCTTTTCGCTTTTTGAAGCAGGTTTTCGAACTGCTCCTTCATATCCGTCAAACCGGCGTACATAGCGGTGCCGGCCGGTGTTAGACAAGTGCCTTTGTTCTTTTTGTTGCGAATGAAAAGTTTGATTCCCCATTCGTCTTCCAGCGCGTGTATGTTATGGCTGAAAGCGGGCTGGGAAATATGCAGCTCGATGGCGCTTTCGGTAAAACTTAAACACTGAGCCGCTTTGAGAAAGCATAGAACCTGCATGGTGTTCATACTGTTTACCTTTCGACGTATAAAAAACGACTTGTACCATATCTCGTTGCTAATAACTTATAATAATCATGCTACACCAAAATAGTCAAGTCATCGTTCGGTAAAATAGCATTTTGGCTGTGTCAATGATGTAAATAGAACACCGATTTTCTTAATAATCACCATGGTGACTGTATAAAAGCCGGTAAATCGAATAAGGCTAACCGTCGCTTGCTTCAATGAAGCGAGCGGGGAGCCAAGCTACAATGTATGTTGCCGCTTTCTGGGGCGCGTATTCGCATAAAGTCACGTATGGCATAGGGTTACAGGGGCAGCCTGCGTCCTGCCACTTGCCTTCACCGAAGAGCGGTTGTCTGACGGTCCCTTCCAAATACATTACGTTTCAAATGGCTTCGTTAATTCTTTTGCCGATTTTAATTTATACACAATAACAATAACAGCTGCAAATATTAGCTGCACCCCAAAAAATACGTATCGCCCAAAAGATGTATCCCAATAAACAAATAAAGCACTTGCTAAGTTAGCACTCCAATGGTGAATGATCATAGCGCTCAGGCTACCTTTTGTATTTATATATAACCATGAGTAAATAATAGCACCCACAGCAGTAACCGCGATGAATTCCCATATAGGTATGTGGGACTGTACAGTCCCTTCAATAAAGTGCAACGGCAAATGCCAAAGACCATGCAGTGCACCTAAAATAAGACTGGCGATAACCAAAGGGAACTTTTTAAGAAGCATTGGAAGTGCGTACCCTCGCCAACCGAATTCCTCCAACGGACCTCCGGCGAAGAAAAGAAATACAACAAATAGCAGCAATGGCATACCGACATTGCCAATGATGAACGGCTTATTTTCAATCGCCGACTTGATATAAAATGAGATTCCTACAATTATAAAAGGTATCACCACGACCGCAATGAGCCATAGTTTATTAAACTTCCAGCTCCAAGCGCTTTTCAATAGTTCTTTAACGCCGCTTTTACCTTCTGAACAAGCAAGAATAATAATTGCGGCAAGTCCCGGACCGAGAAGCGCAAACTGTCCGATGAACAATAAAATCTCGGGGACGGCCAAACCGGCTGAGTTTAAAAGCGGAGAGAGCCATAGCAGCCATGAAATTGCAAATGCAAGGATAAAAAAGAATATAAGCTTCATAGATATGAGTTTGTTCTTCATAAGGTTACCTCATAAAATAATCAATAACGACAATATATACTCTTATTATACTTAAAGAAAGCGGATTGTATATTTTGATACAAAGTATTGACAACTGGTTACAAATTAGATACAATGTGCGTGTTTCCGACATTTTCCACTGTGAACAGTTGCTGCACAGAAAGGACGCACGATGAAAAGTATTAAAAAAATCATTGCTATGATCTTATCGCTCTGCGTCATCAGCAGCTTCGCGCTGATCAGCGCGTCGGCGGCACCGATCGCCGACGGCGCCGGCAAAGTGACGTGTGACGTCCTCAATTTGCGGGAAGAACCAAACACGAACTGCACGGTTCTGACGACGCTGGTTAACAGCGATACCGTCGTCATTCTGGATCAGCCAAACAGCGGCTGGTATCATGTCAGCGCCTATGGAACAGTCGGGTATGTCAGCGCCGATTACATCGGAGAAGTCGAGGCTGCCAAGAATTTTACGGCTGTAGCCAAGCTGATCGGCGATGATGTCCGGATGCGGGCGAGACCTAATACCTCCTCAGATATTCTCGGTACATATTCGTCCGGCGCGATCATGGACGTCATTGGTATTAACAACGGTTGGTACAAGGTTAAATATGACGGTAATACCGGTTACATACGCTCCGACTTCCTGGAACTGACGGGCCGCGGCACACAGACCGCATCCTCAAGCACGGCGCTGAGCGAGGGGCAGAAGATTGCCGAGTTCGCGATGCAATTTAATGGTTACAACTACGTTTATGGAGCGGAATCTCCCAGCGTAGGCTTCGACTGTTCCGGTTTGATTTACTATGTTTACGGTCAGTTTGGTTATTCACTTTCAAGAACTGCGTCGTCGCAATACGCAAACAACGGATGGATCGTCTCCCAATCCGCGCTTCGGCCGGGTGATGTGGTCTTTTTCGGAACCAGTGATAAGATCTACCATGTGGGGCTGTATATCGGCAACAATGAGTTTATCCATGCGTGCGACTCCAATACCGGCGTTATCATCAGCAGTTTGGACAGCAGATGGGGCACCACGTCGTGGTACGGCGCCAAACGGATCGTGAACTAATCCGGCAGCGCGTTGAGAGACTAAGCACCTTGTGTACGCCGTTGTAAACGGATCTAAATTAATAAAAAAGACCTTGATAGTTGGGCGCTAACGCCAAAATATCAAGGTTTTCTTTTTATGGATTGGGCACAGACGTGACCGAGATACAAACGCTGTTGTTTTCGCCGGTGGGATACCTGCCAGCCGCGTGTGTACTTAGGATAAATGTCGGTGCGCAAACAACTGCCGATAATTTTTGTGATTGATCTTTTTCTCAGCATACATTCGGCTGTCGGCTTCTTTGACTGCGTCGTTAATAGATTTCGGATCGTGGCGGTCCGTAATAGAGCCGCCGACAGACATGCTTAATGGAAAAGGCGGATCGGCCTTGTTATATGATTCGATTTGGGCTTTAATCCGCAGGCAGGCTTGTTCGACCGCGGCTTTTTCACTGGAGGGCATTATGATAATAAATTCGTCGCCGCCGATACGGACAACAATGTCGTTTTTGCGAAAGCTGCTCCGAATAATCTTGCTGGCGGCCACAAGCAGCGCGTCCCCACTTAAATGCCCGTATTGATCGTTTACCAGCTTTAATCCGTCAATATCGATCGAAACGATTCCAACAGGGCTGAAGCCGCCTTTTGAGATGTTGCGTACGGCTTCTTCCAGATAAGTTCTATTATACAGGCCTGTCAGCTTGTCATGGAAGCTGATATATCTGAGCTTTTGCTCAATGGTTTTATAGTCTGTCAGGTCATTGAAAATAATGATCGTACCGTCATACTTACTGCTCACATCAAGCATTTTTCGAAGTATCACTTGAACAATCCGGTGCCCCATTGTGGGTGAACTAAACTCTTTCTCGATACGCATTTCCGGCTCATGGCTTTCAACAAACTTGATATAATCATCGTAAAGCCAGGGCATAACATCTTTGATAGTTTTGGGTGTTTCTTGTGTTGAATAGTAGATCAAACCCGGGCTATGCGCTTCTTTTTGCAGCATCTGCAGCGCTGCGAAATTCATGTTAATGCAGTGATGCTCTGTATCAATTAAAAAGGACGGATTAGGAGAACTTTCAAATATCGTCAGATACTTATTTTTTTCATTTGTAAGCTTAATATTGGTTGTTTGAAGTTCATCATTAATTGCGTTTTGGGAAAGGCCGGTCCACTCGATTGTAAAAGCGATTTCGTTATGGTCAAAGAACCGGTTTATCCACTGATGGTATAGCGGCAGCTTTTGAGGATCTGAAAACTTTTCGTCGATTAAATCATGATAGGATTGCCGGTAATACTTCATTAGAGACAAAAACGATTTCATCGTAATGCCCCTGCCGCGGTGCCGCTGCGCTTCGATGACGCCAAAACTCGATATCGGGTCGTTTGAAAAATCATGATCAACCTCAATATCCGATATCCCGGAGCTGATATGCAAAGCATCTACAAACGCTGCGGATAGACCGGATATAGACGCTGCCCAAGCTTCTTCAAGGGTCGAGGTATACTTTGTATACCCAAGCAGCTTGGCATATTCTAAAATTCGGCGCATTAAGAATAATTGATTATTCTGGATTACTTCAACAAGATCATTCAAGGTGTTGTCTCCTTGTATAGTCAGTATATAAAGAATATCGTTCAGTTTTGCATGAAGTTTAGCCTGGGCGTAATAAATTTATATAGAATATAAAGCAATGGACTATAACTAAACGCCCTGTAGTAATTATAACTACAGGGCGTTTCAATGGGTGGCGCGATTTAACCCAAACAAACGATATATGCCTTGTAGGTGAGTCTGCGCTGGCAATAGAGTTGTTCTAACTCAAAACAAAGCCTGGCCCAAATAGCGATTCAAACGTAAACTTAGCTAAAAATTCTTTGGAATTAATAACAAGCTGCAGCCATTCTTAAGGTTTAGCCGCTGGCAGCCTATTCAGTAGGGAAAGTTATTCTTTCTATAGTATTCGACAATTTCAAAGTCCTGCAGTAGCTGAGCATTCTCCCCGTCCAGCTCCGTCGTGAAGTTGCCGTCTGCAGTCATATAGAATCCGTTGCTGGTTACAACAGGTATGGCCTCCATCAACTGATCTGTGTACTGCATCCAGGCGCTTCCGGTCCAGTTGCACTGTTCAAAAAGAAGGTTCATGAGGAAATTGGAGCTTATCGTTGGCCCCTCGCCGGTAAAATCATTATCAAGCACTTTTTTAGCCGCATCATTGGCCCACATGAGGTAGCTGGTAGAATAATAGTTGTAAAATCCCGCCTCCGTGGAGGTGTCGATATTGATGCCTAACTCTGCATATACGCTGTTGGAATCCCCGAACCAGGGCTTGTGGTCTCCAAAGAGTAGCATTACGACCGGCTCCTCGCAGTCCCGAAACGCTTCCACCATAACGTCGATATTCTCAATGGTGTTGGCTAGGGAGCCGAAGTAGTTATTTATAATATACCAGGTTTCTGCGCTGTATCCAACGTCTTCGACACATTGTGGCCAATTTAGCACGTCGTTGCTATAGGGGCCGTGGCCCTGATAGTTGAGATTATACGTGAAGCTGCGCTCCTCCCGCTCGAACTCCTCCAATAAAAGCTGTGTGAGCTCTGGGAAGAACACGTCGTCGTAGGCGATGGCACCATCGGTTAACGCCCCATAGTAATTCTCCAGGAAGTAATAGGACTCAAGCCCCAGATAGCTGTTGATGTTCTGCCTGTTGTAAAACCAATCGTAGCTGGGGTGGCTGCCGCCTGTACTGAAACCTTGGTTGCGCAGATACCAGACATATGAATTGACGTTAGAGCGGAAGTTCTCCAATTTCACGTAACCGGTCAGGAAGCACCGCTCCGTGTCCGTTGTACCTCCGGCAAAAATGTTGGTAACCAGTGTGCCGGTAAAACTTTCCGACGCGAGAGCGTGATAAGGCGCGTACACATCCTCGGACAGGCCTTCAATATCCCAGCCGGACATGTCCGTGAAGGACTCGAGCATCATCGTGACCACGTTCACCTGCTTGTCCTCCAAAATATCCGTATCGTCAAAGGGCGCCAGTAGAGACTCGGCGTACTCCTCGTCATAATTCTCCGGCACGGATGGGAAGGCCTCTGTGATGCTGTAGAGAAATGGATATATATATCCCTTGGATATGAAAAGCTGGGTTGCTGACCAGCGATTGATATGTTCATAGTTCTGGGTTTTATTATTATAGACATTGCTGTTTGTGTAGAGCCAGCGCAGGGGGAATATACATAGGAGCACAAGTGCCGCCGCGACGACGACACGGATTATACCGCGCCCCGGATTTCCCCTTGCAAACAGCGCCAACAGCACCGTAGCTGCTATGACAAGGACGACGCAGAACCACAGCCTCTTATCTATACTGAGGTTATAGTGATCCACGACGCCCATAGCAGTGCTGACGTTTATGATGTCGGAGAACATCAGCGGATCGTCCCGAAACATTAGCATGAAGTAGTTGGCCACACTTAAACTGAGAACAAGCACCGAGCCCACTATATAGGCTATCCACGAGCGTCCAATGATGCAGTACAGTAAAAGAATTAGAAGCAGCGCCGGAAGTAGGTTTAAGAGGGCTATTAGCGGTTGCGCAAAGAACCCCCACATGACACCCCAGTCATAATGTCCGAAGGACAGGAGCAAGGAAAGCAGGCCGGTTGCCAGGCTCGCGAGCGCCAGCATTCCCCAGTTCCAAAGATAAAACAGGAATCTGTGCTTGCCGCTTGAAGAGTCAAAATGGCGGCCGAACAGCCAGAAGCTCTTGATAAATAAGTGGATTTTGTGCACGAAATACCTCTTTTCGAAAAACAAGCCAACAGTTTAACCGGTGGTTGCGGCCAGACGTTTCCTTTAAATCTTAGTGCAGTATAAATCACATGGGCCGCATATCATTATATCACTAAAATTGGAAAATCCAATTATCCAAAATGGTGATTAAGACAATTCAGCCTGGTCGCCTTTATAGAATATAAAATCATTTATAGGTGTTCGTATTTGACTGCTTTTGAGGAGTTGGGTGAGTTGAACTGCTGTAGACCAGATCACCTGCGGTCACTCAATGTCATTTTGCAAATCTATCTAGTAGCAGATTGAAATAAACTGGGATCATTGCTACGTTGGAATAATTGTTATATTATCATATAGGACTATGATAAGGCTCAATATCAATCTTTGTAGTCAGGTATATCTTGTAGCTAGATATAATCTGTAATTGATGGTGAAGAAATTTATGATTAGGGCAATATTTTTTGACATAGATGGAACGCTCATAAGTTATAAGACGCATGAAATGTCAAGCGCTTTAATACGAGCATTAAACATTTTAAGACAGAAAGGCATTAAACTGTTTATATCGACGGGAAGGCCAAAAATGATGGTAAAGTTTATGGATTCAAACTTTACATTTGATGGATACATAACCTTAAACGGACAATACTGTTTTAATAACGCTGATGTTATATATAGAAAAACAATTCCTAAAAGCGACATAGTAAAGCTTGTTGACCTGATTAAGAGAAAAGAATTTCCCTGCACTTTCATTGAAGAAAATGAAATGTATATAAATTTTATAAACGAAAGTGTGAAGCATCATTGTGCAATGACAAATCAGCCCTTACCACAAATTAAGAATATTGATAGAGCTTTGAATAACGACATCTATCAATTTCTCGCATATTTGGATACTGAGCATGAAGGTGTATTATTAAGCGAACTGGAATTCATCGAAACTTTCAGAGCCGTTTCAATGTGTATAGATACAATACCAAAAGGGGGCGGTAAAAGTAAGGGAATGGATGCACTACTTAAATATTACCAGATAGACAGAAGCGAAACGATGGCTTTTGGCGATGGTATGAATGATATTGAAATGCTTGAATTTGCTGCTATTGGGGTTGCTATGGGAAATGCAAATAATAACGTCAAAGAACACGCCGATTATGTGACCGGTTCGGTTGAAGACGAGGGTATCATTAAAGCTTTAATTCATTATGGGATATTAAGCTAATTATTGCTAGGCACGGCTGCCTGCAAACATTAATGGATTTACAAACATGCTATATAGACTATCGATAAATAAAGGCCCCTATATCGTAAGATATAGGGGCCTTTTGGCGGAGCGAATGAGCCTAAATAAAACTATTTCTGCTATATTCGCGGATTTGCGCGGACAATAGAATTGCAAATCAATAATTAATGTATAAAAACTCTTGCACGTGACGTTACGTAATGTTTTATAATGAGGGATACAGGAAGGAGTTGTAACTATGTCCAGAAACTATAAGACGGGTGAGGTCGCTAATTTAGCTGGGATTACGATCAGAACACTACGCTATTATGATTCAATAGATTTACTAAAACCAAGTAAAGTGTTGGCGAATGGTCACCGTGTGTATGACAGCAATGATGTCAAAAATTTGCAAGTTATACTTGGAATGAAAATCTTAGGATTTTCATTAAAGGATATCCAGAAATATATGAAAAGTCCGGATGTTAGTTTGGTTGAAATATTAAAGTGTCAACAGCAGTCTGTAGCAGAAAAGATGGAATCATTAAAGGAAATAGAAAAAAGAATCGCATACATTCTTCAGTGCTATAGTGACAAAGAAGAGGTAGAAGAGAAAGATGTATTTGCCATCTATTCAATGTTGCAGATGTTAGATCGTCATGATGTTTTACTGCAATACTTTTCACCGGAAGAAATTCAAAAGAAGATCAATAACAACAATCAAGACGAACATAAAGCGCTTTACGAAGCGCTAAAGATCTTAGGGACTAACGGGCGTATAAGCAATACAAATAAAGCGTTTGTTATCGATACGTTTACGCAGTTTATTGAGCACTATTTTGCTGTAATCAACGAGGAAACAATTATTAAGACATGTAAAATACTGATCGAGATGCTCGACAACGACCCGGCTGTCAGTTCCGGCGCATTAAACGAGAAAAATATGACTGCGTGGCTTTGCGAAAACTTAAAGCGGAAAGAGGATTAGTGTGAAAAAAAGAATTGTGATAACCGGCGGAAACAGTGGCGTCGGAAAAGCGCTTGCAAATGAAATGTGTTCAAAAGGACATGAAGTCATTGTTGTTTCCAAAGAAAGCATAAAAACACAAACTGTCATCAATACACTGATTGACGAGTATGGTCAACAGGCAGTAAAGCTTATAACAGCGGATTTGAGCAGGCCGGATGACATAAAAAAAGCGGTGTCGCTGCTGGCTGAAATGGATGGCCCCATTGACGTCCTCGTTAACAATGCAGGAATACTGAAACTCAAGAAAGAATTTTCAGTTGATAACATCGAGATGACTATGAGTGTCAATTATCTAGCTGTATACAGGTTGACGATGGGATTAATAAATGCAGGAAAAGAGATAAAAAGGATTATCAATGTAACCTCAGAGCTTTTTACAAAAGGAGTATTGGACCTTGAGGATATGATTGATCCCAAAAAATTCAATGGTCAGCAGATTTACAGCAATACAAAATTAGCTAATCTTGCACTGAGCGCTGATTTATTTGAAACATTTGGCGAGAACATTGAAGTTATTGCAATGCATCCTGGTGTTGTTGCAAGCAGTGCCTTTAGAGATTATCCTAAGCTATTCATGCGCTTTTTGTGCTTGTTTTTAGAAAAGCCTGCAAAAGCGGCGGAAAAGATAGGTGAAATCATCCTCGGTGAACAAGTTAAAAACGGTTATTATTACAGTCAAAACCAGGCGAAAAATGAAATAGCAGCGAATCTTTCTCAAGAAGATATTAAAAAGCTAAAAGCATTTTCTCGAAAGTACCTATGATAAGGCGGTGTTCTAATGGACTTTGAACTTGATGACAAAACAAAAAAGCTATTCGCGGAAGAAAAGATGGGTAAACTCATTTTTATGATGTCTTTTCCTGTTATCGTCGCGGTCATGATTTCTGCAATATACAATGTTGTGGATACAATTTTTATTGGCAGAAGCGTTGGAGAGCTCGGTATTGCTGGTATCAGCGTAGCGTTTCCCTTGCAATTGATGATAAATTCGCTTGGCATCTTGATCGGATTAGGCGGCTCGTCTGTCATTTCCAGAGCGTTGGGTGCCAACGATGCGATCAAAGCGAAAAAAACCATCGGAATGTCTTACTTCACTGGAATCGCACTCTACATTATTGTATTGCTAGGCACGATGCCAATCCTGAATAGTGTTATATATGGGCTTGGTGCAAATGCTGAAACGGCCATATATGCAAAAGAATACCTGCAATACATCGTTCCCGGCTCTGTGTTTATTCTACTTGCGGTGTCTGGCGGAAACCTGCTTATGGCGCAGGGGAAGCCGGAGCTTGCCATGGTTCAGCTGGTAGCAGGCGCTGCGCTGAACCTGATATTCGACCCGATTTTCATTCTGGTTCTTGATATGGGCGTGTCGGGCGCCGCAATTGCCACAATTATTAGCCAGGGACTATCTTTATTGATTGTATTGTACTTTCAGTTTTCAAAGGTGACACGAATTACACCAAAGATCACGGACTTCATAAAAGTTAGATTTAGGGTGATTTGGGAAATCATTTCGTTAGGCATTCCGGCATTCCTGCAGGAGGTTGGCGCCTCGATTATGATAATCATAGTCAATAACATACTAAGAGGTCTCGGCGGTGCTGCAACCTCATCGCTCCTTGCTGTTTTTGGCATACTAAACAAGCTTCTGATCTTTCTGATTACGCCGCTGATAGGTATCGCGCAAGGATTCATGCCAATAGCCGGATATAACTTTGGCGCAAAGAATTTTAAGCGTATTAAAGAAGCCTTTAAAACAGCATCCATTAGTACGTTTCTCGTCACAACCGTTATTGTTGCGGCTGTCATCGTTTTTCCTGAAACGATCTTATTGTTCTTTACAAAAGAAGCAGCGCTCGTTGCGGTAGGGATGACGCCTATGCGCATCATGTATTGTGCGCTGCCGCTTGCAACATTCAGCGTTGTTAGTGCTATGTACTTCATGGGAATTGGCAAGGTTGTGCCTTCGATTATAATTTCCCTTTCGCGCCAGGTTTTGTTATTAATCCCTATTCTGCTGATTTTGACAAGAATATTTGGCTTAGCTGGCCTTTGGATTTCATTTCCGATAGCAGATGCGCTTTCCGTAGTTATATCAATATTATGGGTAAAAAAAGAGGCACAACATATCGGTTTTCAGACAAGTTTATAGGTCAAACAAACGGTCTGCTAAGATGCAGCAGCTTGGGAGATTGATTAAGAAGCACAAACAGATTGAATGAATTATTGGATGAGACAAACTTGTTGCAGGCGTTTGGATAGCTCTGCCTTTTAAAAGCAAATAAAGATGGCTTTGTATTTGTATGAAGAAAACAGGCGAACCAGTCTTGGTTCGCCTGTTTTTGGTGGAGCTGGGGGGAGTTGAACCCCCGTCCGAAAGCGCTTGAACAGAAATTTCTCCGGGCGCAGACGGTTATGGCGGGACTAGCCCATTTCCCTTCCTACGGCGCAAGCCGTCACGCGATCATAGGTCGGTAGCTTCATGATTCATGGCGCACGCAAAGCTTAGTGCACGCACGGTCTCCACTAAATGACGTCCGTGTCCGGATCGTGGACCTTCCGGACTGGACGGGCAGCCTTAAGCGGCTACCGGTAAAGCTTTGTTATTGTTCTTTAATTTATAAAGAGTGCCGTTATTAAGGAGGGCGGCCCCTCCGCCCGCTATTCCTGCCTCCACACCCCCGTCGAAACCGGTACAGCCCCATATAAAGGGGAGACGGTTTGAGACCGGCCGGACGCGTCGATTTCGGCGAGTCCGGCCGATGGTGTTACAGAGTTTAGACGCAGAAGGTTGCTGTTTTGTTCCGGTCAGACCTTTTCCGGCGCCGGATAATTAACGCCCATCGTGTCGACCGTAACGGTCTTCATTGTCTGTGGCGTAGTCGGTTTGTCGCTGTGGTCGGTTTGCACGGCGGCGATTTCATCGACGACGTCCAGCCCTTCGGTTACCTTGCCGAACGCAGCGTACTGTCCGTCAAGATGCGGTGAATCCTCATGCATGACAAAAAACTGACTGCCGGCCGAGTTGGGATTGCCTGAACGCGCCATCGACAGCACGCCGCGCGTGTGCTTCAGGCTGTTGTCGAAGCCGTTGGCGGAGAACTCGCCCTTGATGGAGTAGCCGGGGTCGCCGTAGCCCATGCCGAGCGGGCAGCCGCCCTGAAGCATGAAGCCGGAGATGACGCGATGGAAAATCAGCCCGTCATAGAAGCCGTTTTTAATGAGCGAGATAAAGTTATTCACAGTGTTGGGTGCGATATCGGGGTAGAGCTCGGCCTTGATGGTTTTGCCGGACTCCATGGTGATCGTGACGATCGGGTTAGCCATAATTACATGTTCCTTTCCTTGATGGTGCGGTCCATTTCACGCGACGCGTCGCGCTTGGCGGACGCCTCGCGCTTGTCGTGCTGTTTTTTGCCCTTGCACAGCCCGAGCTCCAGTTTGACAAGTGAATTGCGCAAATAGACCGACAGGGGAATCAGCGTCAGGCCCTCCTGCTTGATGCGGCCATACAGCTGCATGATCTCACGTTTGTGCATCAAAAGCCGACGCGGACGAAGCGGGTCGCGGTTGAAGATGTTGCCCTTTTCGTACGGGCTGATGTGCATACCGCGCACAAACAGCTCGCCGTTTTTGACGCTGCAATACGCTTCTTTAAGGTTCAGCGTACCGGCGCGGATCGACTTGACTTCCGTGCCGGACAGCTCGATACCGGCTTCAAACTTTTCGATCACAAAATATTCGTGATATGCTTTTTTATTCTTTGCGATCTGCTTGATGCCCCGAGCCTTTGGCGACACTGTCAGCCCACCTTCCGTAAGACAAAAAAACCAGCCGAACCGACTTGCATGCCGGACTGCCTGACTAATACTTATTATAGCATGATTGTCAATATATTAAAAGAAGCCGGGCGAAATCGCCGGCTTCTTTTGTTTAGAAGGATTGCTGCTGCGATCACTACCCGATGAACGCCTCGCGTAAGGTGTCGAGCGCTGTCGGTCCGTCGATGATCGTGCCGTGCTCGTAGACGTGCAGCGCATAAAACGCATGGCGTGAGAGCGCTGTGCCGAACTCGCCGAGTACCGGTGTCGGGCGGCAGCCGTCCGGTGGATAGACGATTAATAAGTATGTATCATCAATGTGCGTGAGATACGATACAATGCCCGGCGGCGCGGCTGCTGCTGCCGCGATGATCTGCTCGATCGACTTATACGTGAAGTACGACGGTGCGCCCGAGTGCTGCAATGCGAATAAAAGCAGCGTGTCGCGCCCGAGAAACAGCTCAAAGCAGGCAGAGTCCCAGCTGGGATCGTAAGTCGGGCCGAGCGCGGCCTTGAGAATGCCGGACGCCTGGTCTGCCGTCAGCTCGCGCGGATCGCTGGGCAGCTGCTCCAGCTCCTCGCCCTCCATATAGATCATAAGCCGACTGTCGTTAATTTGCTGAACGACCATTCGGATACCTCCCCTTACACGGTGTCATACTGAAATCATACAGTACGCCGGCACGGGATACCAGTTTAAAAACTTGGAAACGGCAGGCGCTTCAGCAGCGGCGGCTTCATTGACTTGCCGGTCGGGCGGTGATATAATACGTTGATTTATTATGTGTATTGGAGAGCGCTTTATCATGTGGGTTTCCGACAAATGGACGGACTACGAGCTGCTTGACTGTTCCCGCGGAGAGCGGCTGGAACGGTGGGGCCGTTTTGTGCTGATCCGACCGGACCCGCAGGTCATCTGGGATACGCCCAGGCGTCATCCGGGCTGGTCCAGCGCCGACGCGCGCTATGCGCGCTCATCATCCGGCGGCGGCAAATGGGATAAAAAAAGCCTGCCCGCCAGCTGGCCGATTACGTATGGGAACTTGACGTTTAACGTTAAGCCTATGAACTTCAAGCACACGGGCCTATTTCCCGAGCAGGCGGCCAACTGGGACTTTATCGCCAGAAAAATCCGCGCAGCCGATCGGCCTGTGCAGGTGCTCAATATGTTTGCGTATACCGGCGGCGCGACGGCGGCGTCTGCCGAAGCCGGTGCGCGCGTGTGCCATGTTGACGCGGCGCGCGGGATGGTATCGTGGGCGCGTGAAAATATGAAAGCGTCCGGTATGGAAGACAAGCCCGTACGCTGGATTGTCGACGACTGTGTCAAATTTCTCGAGCGCGAGATCAAGCGCGGCCGACGATACGATGCGCTGATTATGGATCCGCCGTCGTACGGGCGCGGCCCGTCGGGCGAAGTGTGGAAGCTGGAAAACGATTTGTATCCGCTCGTGCGGCGCTGCGCCGACGTGTTGACGGACAAGCCGCTCTTCGTTATTGTTAACTCGTATACGACGGGGCTGTCGCCGGCGACGCTGACGTATCTGTCCGAAACAGTATTTTCAAAGCGCTTCGGCGGACGGGCCGAAAGCTCGGAGCTGGGGCTACCCGTCACGGAAAGCGGACTGATTTTGCCCTGCGGCGCGACGTGCCGCTGGGAGGGAGACCAATGAACACGGATTACACCGATAACATTATCAAAGCCGAGGCTTTGACCTACGCGTACAGGCCGCCGGAGGGCGAACTGCCCAAAACCGTTCTGGACGCACTTGACCTGACCATTGAAAGCGGCACGTTCGTGGCGGTGCTCGGGCGCAACGGCTCCGGCAAAACGACATTTGCCAAGCATCTCAACGCCATCCTGCTGCCATCGGGCGGTAAGGTTTACGTCGACAGTATGGACACGTATGACGAGAACCTGCTGCTGGCGATCCGCGAGCGGGTGGGGATGGTGTTTCAGAATCCCGACAATCAGATTGTCGCCAACGTTGTCGAGGAGGATGTGGCGTTCGCGCCGGAAAACCTCGGCTGCCCGCCGACGGAGATCCGTGAGCGGGTCGACGCGGCGCTGAGGCTTGTGGGGATGTACGATTACCGTGAGCACGCGCCGCACCTGTTATCCGGCGGGCAAAAACAGCGCATCGCGATCGCCGGCGTGCTGGCGATGAATCCGTCGTGCATCGTTTTTGACGAGCCGACGGCGATGCTCGACCCCATCGGGCGCGAGAGTGTCGTGCGCATCATCCAGGACCTGCGCGAGAGCGGTAAGGTTACGGTGGTGCTCATCACGCACCACATGGACGAGGCCGCCGGCGCCGACCGCGTAATCGTCATGACCGACGGACGCGTGACGATGGACGGACCACCGCGTGAGGTTTTTCAAAATGTCGGTGTGCTCCGTGAAGCCGGGCTGGACGTACCGGAGACTGTCGGGCTTTTGCACGAACTCAACGGCTGCGGCTTTTCGCTCCGGCTGGACGCGCTCAGCGTCGACGAATGCGCGCGCGAAATCCGCGCAGCGTTTCCGTCGTGACGACAAAATACCGACTTAACCAGACCACCATGCGCAAAGGAAGGTAAAGCATTGGCTCCTCTTTTGAAAACAGATAAGCTCACGCATATATACAGCGCCGACACGCCCTTTGAGCACGTCGCTGTGCGTGATGTGGCATTTACCGTCGAAGCCGGTGAATGCCTTGGCGTCATCGGACAGACCGGGTCGGGAAAATCGACGTTTATACAGCATCTCAACGGCCTGCTCAAGCCGACGTCCGGCACCGTTTACTTCAACGGGCAGAACATCCATGAGACGAAAGAGCGCACGCGCGACGTGCGCTTTAAGGTCGGGCTCGTGTTCCAATACCCCGAATATCAGTTGTTCGAGGAAACGGTATATAAGGACATTGCGTTCGGGCCGAAAAACATGAAACTGACGGAAGCTGAGATCGACGAGCGTGTGCGTGAAGCGGCCGGCTTTGTCGGGCTGCCCGAAAGCATTCTGGATATGTCGCCATTTGAATTGTCTGGCGGACAAAAACGCCGTGCGGCAATCGCCGGTGTCATCGCGATGCTGCCCGAGGTGCTCATCCTCGATGAGCCGACGGCCGGACTCGATCCGCAGGGGCGCGACGAGATCATCGCCAACATCCGCCAGTATCAGCGCTCGACCGGCTCGACGATCATCATGGTTACGCACAGCATGGAGGACATCGCGCGCACCGTTGACCGGCTGCTGGTATTCAATGACGGATCGGTAATCCTGTCGGGTACGCCGGCGGAGGTTTTCTCGCGCAGCGAGCAGCTCACAAGCATCGGCCTGACCGTCCCGAAGGTGACGATGGTGGCCGCGCGGCTGCGCGCATTGGGGCTGGACGTGCCGGAGAATATCTATACGGTAGAGCAGCTAAAAAGCGCGCTCCTGGTGCTGAGGGGAGGCTGCGATGCTTAAAGACATTACGCTCGGCCAGTTTTTTCCGGGCAGCTCCGTCGTGCATAAGCTTGACCCGCGCACCAAGCTTATTTTAACGCTTGTTTACATCGTCGCGCTTTTTACGGCGAAATGGTACTTTTCCTACGGCCTGATGGCGCTCGCGCTTATATCAAGCCTGTTGGTTTCGCACATCAGCCTGCGCTCGATTTTCCGCAGCATCAAGCCGCTTTTGTTTATCATCATCTTCACGTTTATTCTGAATATGCTGTTTACGAAGGGTGAACCGATCTTCTCGTTTTGGATCATCAACATCTCCAATGAAGGCATCCGCACGGCCGTGACGATGATCATCCGGCTGGTGATGCTCATCACCGGCACGTTTCTCTTGACGTATACTACGTCGCCGATCGCCCTGACGGACGGCATCGAGAAGCTGATGAATCCGCTTAAGAAGATCCGCGTGCCTGTGCACGAGCTGGCGATGATGATGAGCATCGCCCTCCGGTTTATCCCGACACTCATCGAGGAGACCGACAAGATCATCAGCGCGCAGAAGGCGCGCGGTGCCGACTTTGAATCGGGCAATATCATCCGGCGTGCGCGCGCGATGCTCCCGATCCTCGTGCCGCTGTTTATCAGTGCGTTCCGCCGCGCCGACGAGCTGGCGGTCGCGATGGAGAGCCGCTGTTACCACGGCGGCGAGGGACGCACGCGCATGAAGCAGCTGATCATGCACCGGCGTGACGTGATCGCGTTTGCGTTCAGCGTCGTTATCCTCGCGGCGGTGATTGTGCTCAATATTTTCGGGCTGTGAGTGGCGGCGGTATGATGCGTAACATCGCCGTGCGCCTGCGGTATATCGGCACGTGCTATCACGGCTGGCAGGAGCAGAAAAACGACATAACCGTCGCCGAGACGGTGCAAAACGCCCTGTCCGAAATCTGCACGCATCCGGTCAAGGTCGTCGGCTGCGGCCGGACGGACGCGGGTGTGCATGCCGAGCGCTACTGCTTGAACTTCAAAACAAACTCGCGCATACCGGTCGATCGGGTACCGTTGGCGATGAACGCGCACCTACCGCCGGACGTTGCCGCCGTCGACGCCGTCGACGTGCCTGACGCGTTTAACGCGATTCTCTCCTGTGTCAAAAAGGAGTACACCTATCGCATCTATAATGCACGGCTGCGCGATCCTTTTCTGGCCGATCGGGCGCTGCATTGCCCCGTCCGGCTCGACGAGAGGATCATGGCAGACGCCGCGTCGCACTTTGTCGGCACGCATGATTTTCGCGGCGTGCGATCGGTCGGCACCGAGACGAAGACAACCGTTCGGACAGTCTTCTGGTACGAAGTTGAGCGGCGCGGCGATCTGATCGAGCTGCGGGTGTGCGCGGACGGCTTTTTATATAACATGGCACGCGCGATGGCCGGCACACTCCTGTACGCGGCCGAAGGCAAGATTAAACCGGGCGATATCCCGGCGCTGTTAGAGACTGGCGACCGGCGCCTTTTCGGGCCGACGACACCGGCATGCGGGCTGTATTTGTCGCGCATCTGGTACGACGGACCGGCCGGTGAGATGATGGCTAACCCGTGAACAGAGTGTAAAATATTAGTTTTTATTTGATCTTTAGCACAGAATATATATCTTTTTTTTATGAGAAATGGTAAAATCAACGTGTCGGGAATTGCAATCTTAACCGGGCGCGCGCGTCGGGATTCGGCGGCATAGCCGGATGCGGCAGCACGCAAGCCTGACGCGCTGGATGATAAAAGGCGGATGATATGGCTTCAGTCGATACGCGCAACAAGAATAAACCGCGCCGTAAGGGGCGCGTCGGACGCCTGGTGGCGTCACTCGTTTTACTTGGCGTGCTCACCGCTGCGGCTGTTTATCTCGTGTCGACCGGCGGCGACTTAAGCGCAGACGGTTTCAGGCGATTTTTCGCCGGCGACAATGGCGCACCCGGTGCGACGGCTTTTTCGTTTGACGCCGGGCTCGATCCTGTTTTCGCGTCGCTGGACGGCGGGCTTGCCGTTGGCTCGGCAGGCGGACTGCAATATTATGACCGATTCGCGCAGCTTGTTTACGATGAAACATTCGAGCTGTCCGTGCCGGCGGTTTGCGTCGGCGGTAATATGGGTGCCGTATACGATATTGGCGGCACGACGCTGAAGCTGTTTAACAAGAACGGCATCACGTCACATATCATTACATCAGGGAAGATTATCTCCGCGTCGCTCAGTGACAAGGGCTGGCTCGCTGTGTGCTCGGAAGAGGACGGCGGTTACAAGGGTCAGGTCAGTGTCTATAATCAAAAAGGCGTGTCGGCTTATGAATGGCATTCGGCCAAAGGCTACGTCGTGTCGGCGGCCGTTTCACCCGACAGTAAAAGCCTAGCGGTGCTCACACTCACAGAAGACGGCAGCCGGATTGTCTTTTTCTCGCTGTCAAGCCCCGACGAGCTGTCCTCGTGCACGCTGCCGGGCCGCCTCGGCCTTGAGATCGATTATCCTGAAACGGACGGCGCGCTCGTCGTGGGGACCAAAGCGCTCACACGCGTCCAGTCGGACGGTACATATATGGATCTATACGATTACAACGGCCGGTATTTGTCCGGCTACAGCCTCGGCGGAGACGGATTCGTTTTACTTGCGCTGGACGACTATCTTGTCGGCGATGTCGGCCGGCTCGTTACGGTCGGCCTGTCTGGCGGCGTACTTGGTACAGTCGAGACGGATAAGGGCATACTAAGCGTCTCGGCCAGCGGCGCAGCTGCAGCCGTTTTATCGACAGACGAGCTGACGTTTTATAGCAGCACACTCAGCACGATGACCTCTTTTAACGACACGGCCGGTTCACAAGTGACGCTACTGCGGCGCGATGGCTCGGCGTTTTGCATCAAAGCACATTCTGCGGCAGTATATGCTCCCGCTGTGGACTAATATACACGCGAAAGGAGCCTTGACGGGTGAGTACGGTTATTGATATCGTTCTTGTTCTTATTGTCGGAATGACGACATGGCGCGGATTCCGAAACGGCTTCATCCGCGGGCTTTTTGGCGTTGTGGCGATCATCATTGCCATATACGGTGCCAATCTCGCCGCGAAGGCGTATGCCAGCGAGTTCACGGGTATGTTTGCGCCGTTCGTCGTCGGGATCGTCGACAAATCGGTCGGCGACGTGCTCGGGACCGGCGCCGCCGATGCTGAGGACGCCGATCCGGCACAGTCAGAGCCGGATAATACGGACAGCGCAGACGAACAGCCGGTTTTACCGGATGTGGACAACACGAGCGTTTATGACGTGTGCTTCAAGGCGCTGCGCCTCATCGGGGTTTCAGAGCAGGCCGCGCACCGCATGGCAACGAAGGTCGACGCCGAGATTGACGCGATAGGGCAGCAGATGACGGCCACGCTGACACAGCGATTATCCGAAGCGCTGGCTTATATCGCCGTTTTCGGGATATCCTTTATATTGATTTCGATTATCTTTGCTGTTTTAGGTAACGTCATTAATTTGGCGTTCTCACTGCCGGGCATGGAGTTGATCGATAAGATTGTCGGGCTGGTATTCGGGCTAGCCAAGGGCGCGCTGATAGTTTTGGCAATTGCCGTCATTGTGCGATACCTTGGCTTTATATCACCGGAAACGATTGATAAAACCGTGATACTTAAATACATTACGAACGCGAACCCGCTGGCAGGTATTCTCGGGATCTGACGCGTACAGAACGGCAGGTGGCATTGGTGAAACAAATACCAAATATTTTATCGTCCTTTCGGATTGTACTAGTGCCCGTATTTGCGCTGGCATATTTCGGGCAGCACAGCGATGTTAAGATCAGCGCGGCCATTGTCTATGCCGTTGCGTCGTTTACCGATTTTCTTGACGGGTACATTGCGCGTAAATATAAGCTGATATCCAATCTCGGCCGGATACTGGATCCGCTCGGTGATAAGCTGATGACGATGACGGTGTTGCTGTGCATCACCATCGACGGTGTGATCCCCGTCTGGGCCGTTGCCGTAGCACTGTCGAAGGAACTGCTGATGCTGCTTGGCGGCGCAATTGTCCGCCACAAAGAGGGCGGAGAGGTGCCGTCGTCCAACATGTTCGGGAAAACATCCACGGTTGTGTTTTTCTTGGTATGCGTTACATTGATGCTTTTTAGAAGCATACCAGAAAATATTGCCGTGATCATGATATCAACGGCGATCGCGCTGATGATCGCCGCGCTGGTTAGTTATTCGATCACGTTTTTGCGCATCATGCGCAAGCCAAAAGACTCTGTTCAGGAAAACTAAGTCCGCCAGGAGCGGGCGCAGGACATCATAAAGAGGTAATCACATGCGACCGACTATTTGTGCCAGATGCAAAAAAAATGCTGCCGTTATTTTCATCACGAAGATTGAAAACGGCGAGTCAACCAATGAGGGTCTTTGCCTTAAATGCGCAAAGGAACTTAATATTAAGCCTGTCGAGGATATCATCAAGAAAATGGGGCTGACCGACGAGGATCTCGACAGCCTGACCGACGAGATGATGGAGGCCATGGGCGGCATGGAAGCGCTGGCTGAAACCGATAACGCCGACGAGGAAGGTAAAACGGCAACGTTTCCGTTCCTCAACCGCCTGTTCGGCGGGCCGGACGATGCGCCTGCCAAGGAAGGCGGCGAGCTGCCGCGTCCGGGCCGGCCGTCCAAGGATAAAGAACAAAGCAGTGCCGGCGGCAAGAAGCGCCGGTATCTCGAAAATTACTGCATTTCGCTCACCGGCCGCGCCCGCGAGGGCAAGCTCGACCGGATGATCGGCCGCGCGGTTGAGACCGAGCGTGTGATCCAGATTCTCAACCGGCGGCAGAAGAATAATCCCTGCCTCATCGGCGAGCCCGGCGTCGGCAAGACGGCGATTGCCGAGGGTCTCGCGCAGCGCATCGCCGACGGTGAGGTGCCCTACAAGCTGCGCGATAAAGAGGTCTATCTGCTGGACCTGACGGCGCTCGTGGCCGGCACGCAGTTCCGCGGCCAGTTTGAAAGCCGTATGAAGGGGCTTCTTGAAGAGATCAAAGCCGCGCAGAACGTTATCCTTGTGATCGACGAAGTGCACAACCTTGTCGGCGCAGGCGACGCCGAGGGCTCGATGAACGCGGCCAACATTCTCAAGCCGGCGCTTTCGCGCGGGGAGATTCAGGTCATCGGTGCGACGACGTTTACGGAGTACCGCAAGCACATCGAAAAGGATTCCGCGCTGGAACGCCGCTTCCAGCCAGTCACGGTGAACGAGCCGTCGATCCAGGAATCTGTAGAGATCATCCGCGGCATCAAGCATTACTACGAGCAATTCCACGGCGTGTCGATCACCGACGAGATCGCCCATCAAGCCGTCGTGCTCGCCGAGCGGTACATCACCGACCGCTTTCTGCCGGATAAAGCCATCGACCTCATTGACGAGGCGTGCTCCGATATGAACCTGAAAAGCAAGCAGATCGCGCGCATGGACGCGATCCGCAAGGAAAAGGCCGATTTGTTGAAGGAACGCGAGATGCTCCTCTCGTCGGCAGTAAACGGCGAGGATTACGCACGACTGGCGACGATCCGCAGCCGAGACATCCAAGTAAGCGATGAGCTCCAGCAGCTTGAAAGCGAAGGCGCACCGGAGCTGACGATCGACAATCTTGCGCGCGTCATCGAGCTGTGGACGAAAATCCCGGCTTCCAGTATCCGCGAGGACGAATACAAACGCCTGAGCGAGCTCGATAAGCGCCTCAAACAGCACATCGTCGGGCAGGACAAAGCCGTCGATACCGTGTGTGCGGCTATCCGCCGCAACCGCGTGGGTATCTCGGCCAAGCACAAGCCTGTATCGTTTATTTTTATCGGTTCGACGGGCGTCGGCAAGACGGAGCTCGTCAAGCGGCTCGCGGAGGATCTGTTTGATTCGCCCGAGGCGCTCATTCGGCTGGATATGTCCGAGTTTATGGAAAAGCATACCGTCTCGCGCATTATCGGCTCGCCGCCGGGCTACGTCGGTTACGACGAAGCCGGTCAGCTGACGGAGAAAGTCCGCCGCAAGCCGTACAGCATTATCTTATTCGACGAGATCGAAAAAGCTCATCCGGACGTCATGAACATCCTCCTGCAGATCCTCGACGACGGGCACATCACCGACGCGCACGGGCGCACCGTCAACTTTGAGAACACCGTCATCATCATGACGACGAATGCCGGCTCGGATCGTAAGGACGGCGCCGTCGGCTTCAACAGGTCGGTCAGCGAGCAGGGTAAGGATAAAGCCGTCAAGGCGCTCAACGACTTCCTGCGTCCGGAGTTCATCAACCGCGTTGACGAGATCATCTACTTCAGCCACCTGACTGAAGAGAACTTCAAGCAGATTGCGCGCCTGATGCTCGACGAACTGAGCGAATCGATGGCCGAAAAGAAGCTTGAGCTGCGCTATGACGACAGCCTTGTCGACTACCTGACGAAAAAGTCGTTCTCGCATACGTATGGCGCGCGCAACCTGCGCCGCCTGATCCAGAGCGAGATCGAAGACCGCATTGCCTCTGAGCTGATTGCCAACTACACGCGTCAGACCAAGCAGATCGGCCTGACAGCCGTCGAAGGGGAGATTCAGATCTTAGCGGCGTAAAGTCACCCATAACGAAGCCCGCACGTTCAATCGTGCGGGCTTCTTTTATTTACACATAAGATACGTTGCCGCCGGCGGCCGTGCTTTCTGACCGATCAGAAAGTAGGGGAAGACCCGCATAAGGGCCAGCCCCGATGTATCCCTTTTGAGGGAAGCGCGAAGCGATCATTCGCACTCGCAGTCCTTGCGCTTAAGTTTCTCGCGTGAGCCATCCGGGCGCTGGATGACGGTGTTGTCGAGCGTGGTGGTCATGGAGCGGCGAAAATCGGCGATATATTGCTCACGCAGGCATTTTTGCAGCTCTTTTTCTTCGTCCGTCAGGCCGCAGGTCTTAGCCTTGCGCGCAAGCTCGTTGATCTTTTCGATGTCACATGGTTGCATATTAAATCCTCCAAATGTTTTGTGGTGCCGATCAGTCCGCAGGTATTAAAAAATCATGTTGCCCGGCGTTCTAGGGTAGGGGAGTGTGTCGCGGATGTTGCCGATACCAGTCAGGTACATCAGCAGGCGCTCAAGCCCGACGCCGAAGCCGGCGTGCGGGACGGTACCGAAACGGCGCAGGTCGGTATACCAGCCGAGCGCGTCGACGGGAATGCTCAGCTCCTGCATCCGTGCGACGAGCCGGTCGTGCCGTTCCTCGCGCTGGGAGCCGCCGATCAGCTCGCCGACGCCGGGGACTAAAAGGTCGCACGCGGCGACGGTTTTGCCGTCGTCGTTTTGTCGCATGTAAAATGCTTTGATGTCTTTGGGGTAGTCGGTAATAAATACGGGACCGCCCGCGATCTGCTCGCAGATATACCGCTCATGCTCCGTTTTGAGGTCCAGCCCCCAGTCAACGGGGTACTGGAAAGCGACCGGCGCTTTTTGCAGGGCGGTGACGGCTTCGGTGTACGTCATCGAAGCGAATCGGCTGTCGGCGACAGTTTGCAGACGTTGGAGCAGCGTGTGGTCTTTGTCGACGAAATCGTTGAAGAATTTGAGTTCGTCTGCACAGTCGCTGAGCGCCGTGACGATGCAGTGCCGGATGAGCGCCTCCATGACGGCCATGTCGTCCTCAAGATCGCAAAAGGCCATCTCCGGCTCGACCATCCAAAACTCCGACGCGTGCGTCGTCGTGTTCGAGTTTTCGGCGCGGAAGGTCGGCCCGAAGGTGTAGACCTTGTCAAACGCGAGCGCAAACGGCTCGACGTGCAGCTGCCCCGAAACGGTCAGGCAGGCGTCCCGGCCGAAGAAGTCGCGCCCGTCACACGTACCAACGGTGAACACCTCGCCCGCGCCCTCGGCGTCGTTACCGGTAAGGATAGGCGTCGTGATATACAAAAAATCGCTAGACTGCAGGTAGCTGTGGATCGCCGCCGAAATAACAGAGCGGACGCGGAACATCGCCGAAAACGTATTCGTGCGTGTGCGTAGATGCGGCATTTCACGCAAAAACTCGAGCGAGTGACGCTTCTTCTGCATGGGAAAGTCACTGTCGCAGCCGCCGACAAGCACGATCGATGCCGCGCGCACCTCGAACGGCTGACGGGCGTCCGGTGTGAAGACGAGCGTACCCGTAACGTCGACGGCGGTGCCGGTGGCGTATTTTGACGCCGGCTTCAGCGCCGCGTCCGCGTCCATGTCGTAGACGATCTGGCAGCCGGAAAAGCGCGAGCCGTCATTCAAATCGATGAACCCGACGTGCCCGTTGTTCCGGTTTGTGCGTATCCAGCCGCGCAGGCGGACGGACGCGCCGTCCGGGAGGGCGGGCAGGTCGGTAATAAGCATATATTGGTCACGAATCATGTGAAAAGCTCCCTTGTGTACATGGAGACGCGCTCCGGTGTTATCTGCAGTATAAAATACTGCGCCGGAATAATCAATATGCGCGTGGACACGCCGACGGACAAGCCGTCCTTGCATAGGCTATACGGCAGGGCTGTGCGCCCGGTTTCAGCGATGTTTTTATGGATGAAAGGATGAGCACATTTTGACGATTTATACCGTAAAGCGCGGCGACAGCTTATATGCGATTGCAAACAAATACGGCGTGACGTCCCAGACGCTCCAGTACGACAACCAGATTGACGATCCCGAGCGGCTCGTGATCGGGCAGGCGCTGTACATCGGCGTAACGCGTGTTGAGTACACGGTACGCCGCGGCGACAGCCTGTACGCGATCGCCCGGGCGTACAACGTGACGATTCCGACGCTGTTGGCTGCCAATCCGACCGTGACGACCCGGTCAAGATTATACCCCGGGCAGACGATCATCATTCCGTTTCCAAATGAGATGCTCGGCAGCGCCGACGTCAACGGCTTCACCGTGACAGCGCCTGAAGACACGATTGCCCAGTCGCTGCCGTACCTGACGTACATCAGCGTTTTCTCGTGGCAGGTTGACGCTGCGGGCGGCATCACACCCATAAACGACGACACGACGCGCAGCCAGTCGCGCGCCGCGCGTGTCGCACCGCTCTTAACCGTGACAAACCTGGAGCCTGGCGGCGGCTTCTCCAGCGACATTGCGCACGCAGTGCTTACAAACGAGCCGGCGCAGACGGCGCTCTTAGACAACATCGCCGCAGCGATGCGCGCGCGCAACTACTATGGGGTCGTATTCGATTTCGAGTACATCTATCCGTTCGACAGGGAAAGCTACAACCAGTTTTTAAGCCGCGCGACGGAGCAGATGCACGCGCTGGGTTATGTCGTCATGACGGCAATTGCGCCGAAAACATCGGCGACGCAGGTCGGTACGCTCTATCAGGCGCACGACTACGAGGCGCAGGGCAAAATCGTCGACTTCATCATTATTATGACGTACGAATGGGGTTACATATACGGACCGGCCATGGCTGTTGCGCCGATCGATCAGGTGCGTCGGGTGCTCGACTATGCCGTGACGGCGATACCGTCCGGCAAAATCCTCATGGGGATGCCCAATTACGGCTACGACTGGACGCTGCCGTTTGTGCAGGGCTCGGCTGCAAAGACGCTGTCGAACACCGAGGCCGTCACGCTTGCCGCCGACGTCGGCGCCGAGATCCAGTACGCGCAGAAGTCGCAGGCGCCGTTTTTCAATTATTACGACGCCGAAGAACGCCGCCACGAGGTCTGGTTTGACGACGCGCGCAGCATCAAGGCGCGCCTGCGGCTCATCAGCGAGTATCAGCTCGGTGGGCTGAGCTACTGGACGCTTGACGACCTGTTCCGCACGCAGTTTCTCGTACTGCAGTCGATGTACACGATCGACAAGGTGCTCTGATACAATAGATATGTCCGCGCCCGCCGGTATGGCGGGCGTTTTGCTGCCGGAATATCAAGGTATAGTTGAACGTAACCGGTTGCATCGCGGACGGGCTTGTGCTATACTAGGTCGGATAACCGTAAGGAGATGAAGGCGTTTGACCATCCGTCACCTCATCAGCATAGAGGACGTATCGGTCGACTGGTGGAACGAGCTGTACGGCGTCTGTCGCGACATTATGGCGCGCCCGGGTGACTACAGCCTGTCCTGCAGCGGCCGTGTCATGGCCTCGCTTTTCTTTGAGCCGAGCACGCGGACGAACTTCTCGTTTCAGTCGGCGATGATGCGGCTCGGCGGCAGCGTTTTCGGATTCAGTGAGCCGAACGCCACGTCGACGGCCAAGGGCGAGTCACTGTCGGATACGGTGCGCATGATGAGCGCCTACGCCGACACAATCGTCATCCGCAGCCCGCGCGAAGGCGCGGCGATGGCGGCGTCGCTATACTCGGAAGTGCCGATCATCAACGCCGGTGACGGCGGGCACATGCACCCGACGCAAACGCTGGCCGACCTCACGACGATCGCCGAAAAACGCGGCGGCATCGGTGACCTGAACATCGGCATCTGCGGTGATCTTTTAAACGGACGGACAGTCCATTCGCTTATTCTCGCGCTTGCGAAGTTCCCGAACGTCAACTTTTTCCTCATCTCACCGCGCGAGCTGTCGGTACCCGACTATATGCTCGCGTACCTCAAATCGCACAACCAAAAATACATCGAGATCACAAGCCTTGAGTCAACGCTGCCGCAGCTGGACATTCTGTACATGACGCGCATACAGCGCGAACGGTTTAACAGCCCCGAGGATTACGACCGGCTCAAAAACGTGTACGTGCTCAATCGCCGCAAGCTCCAGCGCGCGAAGAAAGACTGCCTGGTCATGCATCCGCTGCCGCGCGTCGACGAGATTGCCCGCGACGTGGACGACGATCCGCGCGCCGTGTACTTCCAGCAGGCGCGCTACGGTATGTTCATCCGCATGGCGCTGCTTTTACAGATGAGCCAAGCTGAACGCATCGCGACGCCGACGCTTATCGATGATGATAAGATGCGTTGCCAGAACCCGAATTGTATCACCCAGACCGAGCTTTACCTGCCGGCTTTGCATAAACCGGAAGATACGGAGAGCTGCGCGTTCTGTGATAAAAAGATGTTGACAATTCAGTAGCCGGATGCTATTATTTTTAAGCCGTCATTTCAGCCGGACGGCACTAATCGGATGGGCGACAGGGCGAAACCGGCTTGCGATTTGATGGAATATGCGGGTGTAGTTCAATGGTAGAATTCCAGCCTTCCAAGCTGGCCGCGTGGGTTCGATTCCCATCACCCGCTCCATTCATTAACGCCGGCGCCCGTTTTTAATATGCGCCAATAGCTCAGTAGGATAGAGCAACTGCCTTCTAAGCAGTAGGTCAGGGGTTCGAATCCCTTTTGGCGTGCCAGAGCGGGGATGGCCGCCATTCCCGATACGGTGGGTATAGCTCAGTTGGTTAGAGCGCTGGATTGTGGTTCCAGAGGCCGAGGGTTCGAGCCCCTTTATCCACCCTTTATCAGTCCTTTTCGGGCAGAAGAGGACTGTATCATCATGATCGGCCAGATTTTTGCGATGGCGTCTTTACCGGCAGCGGTATGTCAGAGTATCCGATAATGGGATGTGGCCAAGTGGTAAGGCACCAGACTTTGACTCTGGCATTCGCAGGTTCGAACCCTGCCATCCCAGTTATATGACCCGTTAGCTCAGTCGGCAGAGCACCTGCCTTTTAAGCAGGGTGTCCGGAGTTCGAATCTCCGACGGGTCACCATGAAAACATCGCAGTTATTGCAACTGCGATGTTTTTTGCTATTTATTGCACACGAAATATACTGTGACTGCCGCTGGTTTGTCATCGGCAGGCCAGCTAACTTCCCGTCTTAAAATAATTATAATAAATAGATTGTATTATTGAAATATTCATGGTATTATAAGTGTGTTGCGATGTGAATCGACATCGCAGCTATTTTTATTTATTGAGGTATTTCATGTTTAATGACAAAACCCTAGTCTGCAAAGATTGCGGACAAGAATTCACTTTTACCGCCGGTGAGCAGGAGTTTCATGCAGAAAAGGGCTTCACAAACGAACCCCAGCGCTGCAAACCCTGTCGAGACGCCCGTAAAGGGATCAACAACTCTCGTGGAAACGGCGGACCTCGTCAGATGTTCGATGCCGTTTGTGCAGAGTGCGGAGCATCGTGCAGAGTTCCTTTTGAACCGCGTAACGACCGTCCTGTTTATTGCAGCGACTGCTTCAGAAGATAAATAAGTGACTTCAAAAACACGCCCTGATTCGGGGCGTGTTTTTCGTTCTTAACAGTTGAATTGTTCTTCAGTCTGGCGTATGCTAAACGTATGAACATTAAACGTGTAGAAGGAGGCAGTATTTATGGCGCAGGAGCACAATCAGCAATCGTTGGAGGCAATCAAGATTGACGACAATGCGTACCGGATTGAGGACGGACAGGTCCGGTCCTTTTTATTCATCGGCAGCGAAAAGGCGCTGCTGATCGACACCGGATTCGGCAAGAGCGGCAGTATGCGCGCGATGGTGCGCAGTCTGACAGATAAAGAGATCGTCGTTGCCAACACGCACACGGACGACGACCATGTCGGCTGCAACCAAGAATTTGAGGCTGTTTGGATGCATCCGTCCGAGATGTCCTTCTATTTTATCAAGGCCCCCAAAGAGGCTAAGGTCAACGCGCTGTGGGATGGCGATACCATCGATATCGGCGGCCGGAGCTTTGAAGTGGTGCTAATCCCCGGACATACGCCGGGCAGCATCGCGTTTTTAGACCGCGAAAACAGGATTTTAGTGTCTGGAGACAGTGTGTCGGCGGTGCCGGTATTCATGTTCGGCAAAGCACGCAATATCCAGGCCTATATGATAAGTATGGAAAAGCTGCTGGGTATGACGACGGCGATCGATACGATCTACACGTCACACGGCGAGTTCCCGATGCCCGTGTCGCGGATAAACCAGCAGCTTGTTGCGGCCCGAAAGCTGTACAATAATGAGCTCGAAGCGCAGGAGCCGCCGTTCCAACTGCCGGCAAAGATGTATATTCATGACGGCGCCGGATTCTTTTATTAAGCCAATAACATAACACAGTCTATTGTAGCGTTATAGTTTGAGGTCGCTTCTGCAAGCTATTGCGAGCGATTAGCATCTTTTTTTGCATTTTCAGCTCATTTGTGCTATAATTTGATGTGAACTGTTGGAGGTGTTAACGTGACGAAGGAAGCGAAGATCAGACTTTTAGTAAGCAAATCGCATGCGTATAAATTCGGATACAGACGAGCCGTCAAAGAGGGCGACACCGCCGCGGCCGATAAATGGAAGGCCGGGTATATGGATATTGTTGAGGAAATCAACGATTTGAAAGACGGCCCCGAGCTGGCGGCCGGCAAGTAACCGCTCTTCATACATAGCAGCTGCGCCGAGATTCTGGATCGGCGCGATCATAGTGCCCGATGCGCCCCCTGCATGTCAGGCGGCGCATTTTTATGTGTGAAAATGAATAGATGCTGGACGCCGCCGTTTACGGATTGCCGGAAAGGCCCATAGGCTTCTGATATTTGAACTCAATATCCGCCGCGACGAACCGCCGATAGTTCTTGATGAGCTTGCCAATGACCTGCCGCTCGAAAATGATCTTGGAGATGGCTTCCCATAAAAACACCCAGCCACCGACGATAACGATTTCCGTCAGGGTATACTCAATGATTGAGTTGCGCTGGTGCATGCCGAAAAATGATGCTGTCAGCAGCGCGACGGACACGATGAAATAGACGAGAGCCTGCTGGGCAATTTTGCGTGCTTTACTCTTTTCGATAAAAATGTAGAACGTATAGAATGTTTTGAACCATGAGCGGATCAGCGCCTCCCGGTCACGGTTTTGCGCTTCGTCGGAAATATAGAAGCAGATGTCGATCGGGTATGGCATTGGAATGTCGTCAATCGAGTCTTCTAAAAAAGCCAGCAGATCGGGGTCAATGTCCTTGCGCTTATAGGGCGCGTGGTCCCAGTCGTTAAAGATCTCGGCGTAGTTTTTCAGCGAGACTTCGATTTTATAGTGGCCGGTTTCGGGATTGCGGTCGTAAATTTTATTGAGCAGTTGTTCGATCTGACGCATAACGGCACCTCGATGTTTTAAAATTCAGCAGCTATATATCAAAGAAACTATACACGCAATGTCGGGCTTGCGCAAGAGACCTGTGACGAATATTTTAGCCGTTTGCTTAAGGCCGGGTAGCGGCGCGATTGCATTGGTCGTGCGTCGGTGATATAATAAGCTAAATAGTTATAAAGTAACGATAAGGAGGCCCCATATGGCAACAATCAGCTGTCCCTCGTGTGATAAACGCGTCGATATACAAGAGAAGAAATGCCCCAGCTGTGGGGCCAAGCTGCGTTACAGCTTGCTGGATAAAGACGCACCGTCTTATCAAAAGATGCAGATCATCAGCAACGGCGTCATCGCGGTCGGCGCGGTGCTGCTGGTGCTGGAGCTGCTAAATATCAATGTCGGCTACATCAGCGGCATGGTACTGGGCGTTGCGTTTATTCTGTTCGGGATTTCAAGGCTCATGCTTGAACGCCTGCCAAGCTATGAGGGGGCAAAGACGGCGACCATCGTCATCATACTGGCGATTGTATTTCTGGCCTATGGGATATTCATGTTTGTTAAGAATATGAATATTGCCGCTTAGCTTTTTGGCCAGATAAACCCTGTGATGCGTCACAGGGTTTTCCCATTTTCAGCGCGGACGTCACGGGCATTAACCAAATCGGACGAAAAGTCTTTTCGCCCGGCGGCGTTATTTGATATAATGTGTCATTACAGATGCCGATAAGGATAAAGGAAGGTCATTATGAACGTTATTGCGATCAACGGCAGCCCCAGGAAGACGTGGAACACGGCGCAGATGCTGGAAAGTGCGCTGCAGGGCTGTGCCGACGTCGGGGCCGAGACAGAGCTTGTGCACCTGATCGACTATCAATTCAAGGGCTGCATCAGCTGTTTTGCCTGTAAGCGGCTCGGCGGACCAAGCTACGCCAAATGCGCCGTGAACGACGATCTCAAACCGATCCTTGAGCGCATATGGGCGGCCGACGCGCTCATCATCGGCGCGCCTGTCTACTTCGGTGACGTGACGGCAGACTTGCGCGCGCTTCTGGAGCGGCTGTGGTTTTCCGTACTGATGTACAATAAAGAGCACATGATCCGTGCGCCAAAGCGCCTGCCCGTCAAGATTATACTGACGACCAACGCGCCGCAGGCGAACTTCCATACGGCGCTCAACGAGAGCCTCATGAACATCATGAACGGCTTTGTCGGCCCGGTAGAGCTGATTGAAGCCAATGACACGCTCCAGTTCGACGACTACAGCAAGTACGACGCGAGCATGTTCGATGTCGAAGCAAAGCACCGCCGTCACGAAGAGGAGTTTCCAAAAGATCTCCAGCGCGCCCGCGAGATGGGCCGGCGCGCTGTCGAGGAAGCAAAAAACCCGCAATAAACTAATAGGATAAAGGAATTTTTCACATGATTACTGTCAGCGATCTCAGTCTCCAGTACGGCGGTACGCCGCTGTTTTCCCGCGTCGATCTCCAGTTCACCGCCGGCAACTGCTACGGCGTCATCGGCGCCAACGGCTCGGGCAAGTCTACATTTTTAAAAATACTTGCCGGCGAGCTTGAGCAGTCCAGCGGCTCGGTGGACATCAAGAAAAAAACGCGTATGTCGGTGCTCAAACAGGATCAAAACATGTACGACGAGTACACCGTTATCGATACGGTTGTGATGGGCAACGACCGGCTGTTTGCGTGCGGCCAGGAAAAAGACGCGCTCTACAATAAAGAGGATTTCACCGACGCGGACGGTATCCGCGCGGCCGAGCTCGAGGAGGAATTCGCGGAGCTCGGCGGCTGGGAGGCCGAATCGAACGCCTCGCAGCTTTTACAGGGGCTGGGCATTGCGACGACGCACCATGAGAAGCTGATGCGCGACATGGATCCGCGCCAGAAAGTTAAGGTGCTGCTGGCGCAGGCGCTGTTCGGCACGCCAGACATCATTCTTTTGGATGAGCCGACGAACAACCTCGACGTTAACTCTGTTGTCTGGCTGGAAGACTTTCTGCTCGATTACAAGGGCACCGTCATCGTTGTCTCGCATGATCGGTTTTTCCTTAACACGGTCTGTACGCACATTGTGGATATCGACTTCGGCAAGATTAAAATGTATGTCGGTAACTACGACTTCTGGTACGACGCGAGCCAGCTGATGCAAAAGCTGCTCAAAGAACATAACAAGAAAAGCGAAGATAAGATCCGCGAGCTCGAGGAGTTCATCCGGCGCTTTTCGGCAAACAAATCCAAGTCGCGCCAAGCGACGAGCCGCCGTAAAATGCTCGACAAGCTCACGCTGGATGAAATCCCCGCGTCGAGCCGCAAGTATCCGTGGGTCGGGTTTAAGATGGAGCGCGAGCCGGGCAAGGACCGCCTGTTCGTCACCGAGGTCTCTAAGACGATCGACGGCGTCAAGGTGCTCGATAACGTCAGCTTTATCATGGGGCGCGAGGATAAGATCGCTTTCATCGGGCAAAACGAAATCGCGATCACCGCGATGTTCAAAATTCTTGCCGGTGAAATGGAACCGGACGAGGGGACCGTCAAGTGGGGCGTATCCACGACACAGGCATACTTCCCGAAGGACAATTCAGTCTATTTCGATGGGTGCGAGCTGTCGATCATGGACTGGATGCGTCAGTTCTCCGAGGACAAGCGCGAGAGTTATCTGCGCACATTCCTAGGCCGTATGCTTTTCTCCGGCGACGACGTGTACAAGCAGGTCCAGGTGCTGTCCGGCGGCGAAAAGGTCCGGTGCATGCTCTCAAAGATGATGCTATCCGGGTCGAATATCCTGCTGTTTGATCAGCCGACGAACCATCTCGATCTGGAGAGTATCGCCGCGCTCAACAACGGCATGGATGACTTTAAAGGCAACATCGTTTTTACGACGCATGACCATCAGATCATCCAGACGGTCGCCAACCGCATCATCGAATTCAACGAGGGCGGTTCGATCACCGACCGCACGATGTCATACGATGAATACATCGAGGCCATGCGCGCAAAATCCAACAGCTGATACGGATTCGAAGGCAGGACGCGGCGAAAGCGGCGTCCTGCTCTTGTCTGCCGTCAAATGCAGCGGTGTAAAAAAATTGCCCTGAGCTTCACGAAAAGGTGTTGACAACACGCAAGTGTCGTTGTAAAATAACGCTTACCGGCATGGACGATTAGCTCAGCTGGTAGAGCATCCGCTTGACGTGCGGAGGGCCAGCGGTTCAAGTCCGTTATCGTCCACCACAGCTAAACGCCTATTCTGATACAACATGTATCTGGATAGGCGTTTAGCTGTTTATTGAAAGAGGTTGAAACGCAAGAGTTTATGGATACTACTAGACGATAACAGGCTCCGAAGCGGTGTGAAAACCACTGCCTCGGGGCCTGTTTTTGATTTATCGGGATTAACCTTTAATGAAGGGTGCTACCATGTCCATTTTTGGGTATACCGCGTGCACCTTTTAATTATCTTTCTGACAGTAGAAATTTGTGGATACGTGTACGACTGAGCACTTTAAACGACTGGTTTATTTCCGATAGTGCTTTTTAAATTGCTTCTCGCCTTCAATGTCGACTGAAGGGCCAATATCGGACATGCTGTCACCACTAATCTGAAAATGGGTATAAGGAAAGAGCAACCTTTCGATTGCTCCTAAAACAAATAATGTTATTTAATTTAGCTTGTATTGCTTCGTAATAATTTAACGTTCTATTAGAACTGATGTTCCAGCAGATTTATCGCCATCCAGCCACTGCCATTCCTCATGAAGTTCAATTTTCCCATTTGGTAAAACATGCGGTGTGCTGTAGCATTTTCCAATCTTTACTTGAGCATTTGTATTAATGTGATGATAGTAAAAGTTAATTGAATTATCGTTTGATATAGTACCAATTAGGTGACCGCGAACAATATCTCCACCAGAGTATTCGCCCCAGAGCATTTGATCATTTTGATGATAATGAAAAACTGTATTTTCGTTTACTTCACCGTTATTGCTGTTATATTTGGGCACAAATATCTTCCCGTCGTATAATTCATCATGCAAAGATGAAACCTGTTTTTCCATTACATCATAGCATAGGCAGTCGCCATTTTCAGTCAAAATAGAATATGATCCAGTTTCTCTGTATCCACGATTCAAATATATTGTTTTAGCCGGAAATGATGCGTCTAACTTGATTTTTCTATGATCCTTTGCTATTAACTGTTCGGAATAATCAATTAACTCTCTACCGTATCCATGTCGTTGAAATGTCGGCAAAACAAATAAACGGCATATTTCATTATCTTTAATTGTTACCGTACCAATTGCCTTCCCTTTATTTTCAAGTAAAAATACTCTACTTAGATTTATATCTGATATAATATTGCCTTCATTGTGGTAGGATAAAAAGTAATCTACAGCTCCGGTAGGATAATAATGCGGATAAATTGCGTGAATTGTTTCAGAGGCGATTCGCTTTACAACATCTAAATCTGCGCTTCCAGCTTGCCTTATATTCATAGGCTGCTAATCTCCTATCAACACAAAGGTTAATATCACTCAGTTAAAAAGGATAACACAACAACCAATATTTATCAAATCCCCATCGGAATAATCACGTCAATTCCAAGCTCCTGTTTAGGCTTCGCCAGTCCGTTATACTGCTTATACACTCCCACAGACCCACAAACCGACAAAAACCGCATTTAAGCGAGAGCTTGAGGCTGCCTGCGTTAAGTCAACCAATCAAAAAAATCTAGCTGATATCAAAATCGCTTTAGCATCCAACATGGGGTTCGGACTATATGATAGGTTCGTGATAGATATTGATAATTATTTGAAATCATAAAAGATCGCGAGAGTGGTGAGCCTTGATGGAAATCATTATACATCGCGGTACACATCAAATTGGCGATATCGCGGTGACACCATTTTCAATCGACCACTCCGCTTGCGACAGCTATATGTTTTTGGTTGAAGCGAAGGGCAAAAAATTATCCACACCGGTGATTTCCGTGCCCACGGATTCCGGGGCAAGGCGGTGTGGAAGATTCTTGATAAGTTGGCAGGTAAAGTCGAACACATATCTTTTCCGACTTAACTGTCATATTTTCATATTAAAAAGTGACTTGCTCGCTTAACTGGAATTTATTTCTCAAATATGTCTCATAATCTTCCATTACAGCTTATTCACCCGATGCCTAAATGTTTGTCACTTTATAAATAAGTTCTTTTTTTGTGTCGACGCCGAATTTTGAATAGATATGCTTAATATGTGTTTTAACGGTGTTTAAGCTGATATTCATTGAAGTCGCAATTTGATTATAAGTGTGTTTGTTCAAAAGCAGTACGAGGATATCGGTTTCTCTTTTTGTCAGCAGGAATTTTTGCGCCAATCCCTCTATGTCCTGTCTTTCTTGATTGATCAGCGAATAGTGCTGCTGCGTTTTATGACATTCATCAACTATGCGCTTATGCAAAACAGGAACAAGCAGGATGCCGATCACCGAAGCGATGGCGGCCACGGCAAGGCACAGCGGAAGTAAATTGGCGTCTCCCAAGGCGGAGGAGGACAAGATATATCCAATAAATACGGCGACAGAATTACTGCCAATCGCAAAGGCCACCAGCATAAAGGCACGTTTATATACCATGTTCAGCATCAGGCCGATGCCCCACAATATGATGTCCATTAAAACCAGACCGATGACCGAAATGATTATTGTTGTCGGGAAAAAATTGTATAATATGAAGCCGGTTATAATCAGCCCCGCCCCCACGGATGTCCAAAGCTGATTGCTGACGGTTTTCTTCCGAATCAGCAGGAATATTATTGGGAGCACTATGTAAGGGATTATCAGAAAGAAAACGCCGTTGTACAAGCGGCCGTTGTACAGCGCATCTGACAATGCCCAAACGACACCGTCCCCCAGGTTGAACAGAAATACGATCAGGAAATACAGATATGGCTTTATCTCACCGTTTATTTCATATCTCTCGATAACAGGCGTCTGCATTCCGTTCGTCAGCATAATCGATGTTATCAGCGAAAGGAGCAAACAGGCCAGACTGAGGAAAACTGCCGCATTGTCCAATTGAAAGTACAAAAGCAGCCATGTCAGTAAGACGATACTGTACGATATGAGTATAACGCAGGCCATAAACCGCATCGTGTGATCGAAATCAAATAAATTGCGGTGCAGAATCACAAAACTGTACAAAAAGCCCAGCATCGCCAAACCGATTGCAATCATGAGAAAAAGCGCGAAATATCCGGACATCTGTGTATAGCCCAGAAAATAGCCAATTACGAAAACCGAATATCCCGCAAGGCAAAAACCTATACAGAGCGGATTTAAATATTTCGTGTAATTTGCTGTACGCCGATTGACAAATAAAGCAAACAAAATGCACGGTATAATCAGCAAAAACGCAAAAATGCTGATGTCTTTATTGGTCGAAAACAAAACGTTATGTAAAGGTCCGTTATACAAGGTGGATAAGGACCAGCCAATGAACGAGCCTCCTGATATGATGAGTAAACGCCGGTACCGCACTTTCTCCTCCTGTTGGTTGAGCTTTTTACCCTATTTTACCAGATTATAACGGCGGACACAATTGATATATTTAGCTCCGGCCCCTAAAATCACCCATTTACTCTTATAGTGGGTGATTTTTTATATGAGGAAACAGAGTACACTAACACTTGAGTTTTCGCAGGACCCAATCATATGTTTAAGTCTTGATGCAAGGAGATCAGATGTGAAAAGAAGCTGTTATTCGCTGTGCGTACTATTGTTTTTCTGCACTGTTTTAGGTCTTACCGCGTGCAGAAATATTGATGACACAAACGGAGAAACTGATACGAGCTTATCCCAAATCACAGACGAAGAGCTTTACGGACACAACATTGGCTGGAGCGCTACCGGCTTAAACACGCAGAGCAGGAGAAATGTTGCGAGAACCAGCAATTATTACGCCAATGAGGGATTCAGAGAGACAGATGATTATGACTTTTATAAGGTTAGCTGTAAATCGGCTTCCGGGACCACGAACTTAATCGCAACAAAGCTCGATGACGGCGAAATGGCCGTTTTTGAGGTGGAAAGTCAAATCAGCTCCGGTAATCTCAAAGTAGTTTTACTGAAAAGAGGTGAGAAAACAGACGAACTGGTTTATGAATTTGAAACCGGCCAAACAGATGCCTTTGAGTTGATACCGGATGGATTCGGGATTTATTATGTAAGGGCCGGTGTGGAGAGCTTTGGCGGAGAAATAATTGTTACAAGAGAAGTATCGGAAAGCAGTAAATAGCGTTCCGAATTCTAATAAAAAATTATAGTAAAGAGGAGTCGTTCTACTTATGGAAAGAAAACGTATCTATTTTATTGTTGCGGCCATTATGGCTATGTTAATGCTTGTCTCCTGTTCAGACGCCGGCAATAGAGGCGCGGGCCAGGGAGACAATCCGGTAAACGAATCTGCAGGCAATGTACAGTCTCCGGAAAACGATGGTGGTGAAAACACGCCTGCTCCGTCAGAAATTATTGGAACCAAGATGGATCTGGATTATATGACGATCACCGTCATAGACGGATGGAGCACGATGGACGTCACAGACGGCATTCAGATATACAAAGGCAACGAAGTCCTGCAGATTGACTTGCAGGGAAGTGGCGTTGACGAAGCGTATGTCGAAACATTCATCGAAACGGCGATCAGCACCAATGACGGCACGGACATGGTAACCGTTAATCTGTGGGGCGAGGATTTTCTGGGAACGACCTACGAATCAAACGGCTATGACCAAATCGTTTACGCGCGTTTGTTCAACGACGCCGGACAGATGCTGGTTGTAAAGCTGGGCGGCATATCGGCGGATGATATCCCGGACGATATCCAAGCGATGATGGACAGCGTTGTGTTTAAGTAAGGCGGATAATACGGTTTAAAAATAAAGAAACTCAGCTTAATACTGGCGCTGGCCGTTATTGTTTCCTTTCTATACATATTCTCCAAGTGACCAAGAAAACCATCGGTTTAATAATGGTCATGTAGATTTGTGGAATATTGGTAAGGAACAAATAGTGTTAGATTTCTTTCAACAATATAGATAAACCGGCTGAGGGATATAATGTAGCCGGAGAGATAGAAACAGGAACGAAATAACGTGAGGTTTAATTTCCCATAACACACGAGCCTCACTGCCATTATGGCAGTGAGGCTCTTATCGTCGTTGATAATGTGCACCTTTTAACGATTCCTATCTAAAAGTCGCGGTCGTATATACTTAAGCGCATGATTAAACAATCAAATTGACGCTGGAGTAGTGCGCTGATATGTTGTCGACAAGCTTGCTTAGATTAAGCACGTTGAGACGATAGTGAACCGGCGTTATGTGCTTAGCAGTCTGAAATATCTCAATTCATGTTGCATTTCTATTACTTTTCGAATATTCTAAAATCACAAATAACTTAATGGAGTCGGATATAGGTGTTAGATCATCTTGAGCTTGTATATTACTTTATAGCGTTTATACCGGGCGTTACGCTTAATATTTTTTTAATAATAATGTATTTGAAGTTCCGTAATGCCTATATCGGATTTTTCGCGATGGCATATCTCGGGACCAGTCTTTTGGTGCTCTGCTATCTGATCAACGACTTTTTAAGCTGTCTGGCGCTTGATCATTATTTCCGATACACTGCATACGTTGAAGTTTTCTGTATGGCAATCGTTATCTGGTCTGTGAGCATTCTGATTCTGAAGATGTTTTTCGGCGGGATAACGGCCGCACATAAGATACTCTTCCTGGTGTTATCGATTGTCCCCGTTATTATCTACAGTTTGTGGTTTTTTGGCGTATGGGCGACTCAAAGCATTGACGATATTTATTATCTATACTTCATTGCCGTTCTCGTTTTTGATTGTATATTATTTTTATTGAAGTTCAGGCAGATCAATCAAAACGTATTCCAGAGGCTTGGCGTCATTACTGTGTGCGTTTTATCATTCTTCCTTATATTTTTCATTATACGTGAGTTCGTGCCGGCGTTCACCTTCGATACATTTCCGCTTTTCTATCTTTTGCTAACGATACAGCTTATATCCTTTGGCTGGAAACACTTCCTTAAAGACAATATAGACAAAGTATTGAACATGAAAAAGCGTTTTGCAGAAAAATACAAGATTACAAACCGGGAACAGGAAATTATTCAGCTAATACAAGCCGGTCATACCAACAGCTCTATTGGCAAGCAGCTCTTTATATCTGAGAAAACTGTGGCCAACCATATATATAATATTTACAAAAAACTCAATATCACCTCACGGTTTGAGTTAATCTGTTTACTTAAAGGATAAGGAAAAAGCGATCATTGGCGGTGTGTTCAAAGACTAGGCATATATGCCTAGTCTTTTTTGCGCTTAAATGAGTGCTTTTTCCTATTTTTATATGTGCTTACTGTCTATAAAATACGCATGAGTGTTGTAAGTATTGCGTGAATTTTGTATTGGAAGGATGATGATAGCAGATGCTTAAAAATTTGTATACGAAAATCAAAGCAGCCCGGACGTCGTTTCTGTTCAGCACCGGACAAACGGACCCGGATAAATCCAATAAGTCCAGAATAGAAGCATACGACATAATGCGCGGACTGGCTGTATTACTGATGATCCTTATCCATATTGTCCATGAATATGCCAGGCCCAATGTTGAAAACTCGGTGGTCGGATACGTGATTGAATTTCTTGGAGGGCCTCCGGCCGCGCCGACGTTCATGATGCTTATGGGTATATTCTTTATTTATTCCAATAAAGGTACGTTTAGGCTTTCACTGTTACGAGGTTTGAATCTCCTGCTGATCGCATTTGTGCTAAATCTTGTGAGGGGAATCATCCCGTATTACATACTGACGGACTTGCAGGGTGTTTCACCGGACAGTCTGGGGATATATTTCCGGCTGGAATATTTGATTTTTGAGGTGGATATTTTAACATTCGCCGGCATTTCATATATGATCATGACAGTTTTATATCACTTCGCCAAAAAGCCTGTAATATGGCTTGCTATTGCAGCTGTGATTGCGGTTGGATCGCCGCTGCTGTGGCGAATAGAGGTTACACAATTACCGCTGCAATATGTCATAAATATATTCTGGGGAGATGAATACCTCTCAACGTTTCCGGTGTTTCCCTGGCTTTCGTTTCCGCTGGTCGGCATGGTGATCGGCAGATTGCTGAAAGAGCGCATGGATCATCGTAACGTCGTCAACAAGCTGGGAATCTATTCGATTATGTTCATTATTGTGGGCGGGGTTTTGATGCTGATCAATATTGATTATTTCTATAATGCCTACGGCAAAATGGGGATCGGCGCGATAATAAGTATTATTGGTTTCGTATTCTTCTGGCAATGGCTCATAACAAAGATATTCAAAGGAATCGGAGGGAAGGTCAGAACAGGAATTTTGCAGTTTTTGAGCAAAAATGTTTTGTATGTATACTTTATACATTGGGTGTTGTGCAAATGGGGTGTCGTATTCTTTGGTATCGACTCGATGGGATATGCCGGTGTGTTGGCAATGTTCGCCGTGATAACGGCATTGTCCATGATTCTGACCAGCGCATATTTAGCGCTGAATAAAAAGCAAGTACTTAAGACTCCATGACAGAAGACCGCGTTGATGGGATGCCGTTTTGAGGGATGGTCATTGAAATTGTCTCCCAAACAGGGCCGCACAGGCGCTCGATCCGGTGCCGGTGCGGCTGAAGAAGGATGACCTGTGTTGCAAAAAGCAGGATTATCGGGATGAACAGGTTGATATTTGCAGAGTGCAGAGGTACATATGAGCAATCAAATAGAGGAAAAAGTCAAAGAAATTATTATATTGCAACTAGAGGACAAAACAAAAGCCGCAAATCTGCAATATGACACACCACTTCTGGCACTTGGTATTGATGCCATGCTCGCTTTATCAATTCTTGTCGATATCGAAATAGAATACAATATTGAGATTAACAATAAAGATCTCAATAATATGGACAAGGTCAAGGATATTTCGTCTTTTGCCGATCTGGTTCGGGATTACCTGAAGCATACCTGAAGCACAGAAGCGTAAAGCTTTATTTGGTGTCGATGCATGATATTATCTAATCCCTCGGGAATGGTGGCTGGCCTTAATCGTCAGTGCTTGTTGAGACGGTATTTCTGATGACCCAATTATGTATATAACAGACGTACCGAATCATCCGGAATGACTTTAGCTGCCCGAATTTTCCGACTTTTTCTTATACCGAAAGGAGACGGGCGCCTTTGCAAGCCGATTGAAACCGCGAATTAGTTTTCGCTTTCCGCTAACATCAAATATCAGCTGCGATAAAGCCTGCCATAAAAACAACCACCCGCCGACCGTTATGATTTCCTTCAGCATATAGGTAGTGACGGTATCCTTGAGCAGATTGCTGAAATAAGATAGGGCTAGTATAGAGACGGACAGCACAGCAAAAAGGACAGAGGATATGACAATACGTCTTGTTTTGCTTTTTTCGACTTCGATATAGAACGAATAAAAGGTTTCAAACCAATGTGCGACGATGCGCTCCCGCTTTTCGTTTTTATTTTCGTTTGACAAAGAGAAGACAATCTCGATACCGTATTTCGGGGGAATATCGTCGATGGAATCCTTAAGGAAACCCAGTAGCCCCGGGTTGATGTCCTTCTTTTTAAACGGGATATCGTCGTTGTCCCAGTGATTGAAAATCTCATCGTAATTTTTCGCCGCTACTTCAATAATGAAGCGGCCTGTTTCCGGGTTTTTCTCGTAAAGCCTGTCCAGTAAGGATTTAATTTTACTCATCTGCTACACCTCTCTAAAACAAGCGGATCTTGTTCCGCCCGCCTGCGTTAATTATATACAAAGCATGTTCATTTTTTGGGAACGTGCGTACTTTATAAAATATATCCCAAAAGCTGGACAGCAGCTCAGTATATACTCTTACTTTCGAATAATCCGAATAATACCGTCATATATCGCATTCGATACCATCACCTTTGTCCCGCCCTGTATGTCAAAAATATGGATTAACGGTGTTCCGCCATTTGTATTTACAAACTGCACGACAACTGTGTCAATATCCTTGTGATACCGCGCAATGCTGTAATACCCCAAAACCCAGCCTGTGTGTTCATACTCATAAATGGAAGTATAGATAGCCTGCTCTTCATCAGAGAACAATGTGCCGTCGTTCAATGCCCGTATAAATATACCCACGTCCTGAGCTGTAGCAACCATACCGGTATTGATTTGCTTGAAATCGGTATCTGTACCAACATAGTATCCACTCATCACATCTTCAATATCCACGTCATCCAGTGAAAAGAAAGTAGAGTCAAGACCAAGCGGTACTAATATCTCTTCTTTAATATATTGATTGTAGCCTAAAACTTCATCGAGAATGTCTCTTAACAACAAGTAATTTGTATTGGAGTAGCGGTAATCTTCATTCGGTGCAAACGCAGCAGGTTTATCAAAGATCAACGCAAGGGATTCACTACTGGTTTTTGTCGGATTGTCCCACCGAAACCCTGGTTGGTCTGTATAATTCAAAATGCCGCTACGATGCTGAAGCATCATTCTCAGTGTAATCTGATCGGCGTATTCAATTCTTCCTAAATACTCCGGGAAGTAATCTGACAGTGTATCATCCAGGGAAAGACGCTGTGCAGAAACCAGTTTGGCGTAAGCCGCGGCGACATACAACTTGCTGATGCTGCCAATTTTGAAGAATGATTTTGCGTCGGCAGGGATTTGTTTGTCACGATCTTTCCATCCGGCGGTGTAAAATGCAGGGGGCTCTCCAGCTTCATCCACATACACAATAATCCCATCTATACCGAGACTGGTTGCGCTATTGACCTGCTCTTGAATCGTGTCAGGCAATGGTTTCATCAAAGCCCAAAGCCCATCCCAAGGTGGCAGCCCGATGACACAGGTTATGCCGAATGAAATCATAATAATTCTAAGTATCAATACTACTTTTTTCTTTTTATTCATTAGCAAACCTCTTTCAAGTCGCCTGACAGAACGGAACAATAAGATCTCGCAATATCGTGCGCCTGTATAATTAGAATACCGCAGAAGAGATTTTAAATCAATGTGAGCTGTAAGCAACGCATGTAAAAATATTGAATACCTGTTTGATAAAGAAAACATATACCTCGCAGCAGCCTGAATCGGTCGCGATAAACCCTGTGCACATATTAATGATTTCTGTATTATTACGAAAGATCGACCGTGTGCAATTGGTGTTAAAAATAGTCGTATCTTTCATATCATCAACAATGGTTGCTAAAATAAACCCGTCTCAACTGAGGCGGGTTTTGTTGTGTTTGGGTAAGCAGTTACCAACTACAAGAGTTGCCGATTCTTGAGCATCGTCTGCTTACCATTCGCCCAAACGCCGGCCCTGTGCGCGCCGACAGCGACGAAGACGGTTCTAACGGTATTACTGGGCAAAGCAATCGCGGAATTGCTTTTTTCCAATAAATGCTTTACATTATTACTGAAATGGTAATTTTTGTGGTCGGAGGTACGGCGATGGCAATAACAATTGGTGTCTGTGATGATAATCCGCAGCAGGTCGGTCTGCTGACCTCTTTTTTGAGAAGCCATCACAGGGCGGATGAGTTCGACCTGATTACCTCGACCAGCCCGGCAGAATTTTTAGCATTGGTTCGGAACAAAGCGCCGCGTCTCGTTTTTCTGGACATTGACATGGGCGAGACGAGCGGTATCCAGTTGGGAGAAGAAATCAAGGCACTTTATCAAGACGCTGTCCTTGTATTTGTCACGGCGTATGAAAATTACGCGTTAGAGGCATTTGGCGTCCGCGCTTTTCACTATTTGCTGAAACCCCTGACGCGCGAGAACTTCGATATAGTACTGGATGAAGCGCTCAGCTTCATTCAAAGCGCCCCTGTCAAAACAGAAAAAGCCTTGACGGTTAAAACAAAAAAAGAGGTTGTGCATCTAAACTTCAGCGACATTGTCTATTTTGAAAAAATGGGCCACAAGGTCAAAATACATACCAAGGAGCGCGATCTGTACTATTACGATAACTTCACCAATCTGTTGGGCACTATCGGTACCGCCGACTTTTTACAGTGCCACCAAGGGTATATCGTCAATGTCGGCAAGATCAGGGCATTCCGGGAGAAAACGCTGTTTTTGGACGGCGACATTGCGCTGCCCGTCAGCAGGACATATATGGATACCGTCAAAAAAATGCTGGCTCAACAGTTATTTGACGGGGAGGATCGCTCATGAAAAACATCGGCAGCAAGATTCTCGGTGACTCAGCGGTTTTTTCGTTTGATATACGCTTGTTCCATGTGGCGAGCCTGATGGGCGCGGTGATGACCATGTCGGGGATCCTGATCGACCTGACTAACGGGGCGATTTACATGGTTGATATCATCTTTGCCGGATGCTGGATCGTCTCTTATTACCTGTCGCGCTTCAAGGGCTTGTTTAACGTTGCATCTATCGCGTCCGTGGCGATCCTCGTTTTCGCATTCATGCCTTACCTATGGCTATACAGCAACGACGGCATAGCCGGCCCGGCTCCATATTATTCCGTTCTCTTTATTGCCGTGATCTGCATCGTGCTAAAGGGATACCAGCGCCTTTTGTCGATTATATCTGTGATGATCGTGCAGCAATTGCTGATCCTACATGATGTGGGCTCCTATAAGGCTTTGTTTGAGACGGTGATTTTTAGGATCTCCGCACATCTCGTTTTAATGACAGTCGCGATGGCCGTTCTCATTATTATCTATACCAACACTTACAGGAAGGAACGCGCGCGCAGCACGGCTTACGCAAAGACCATTGAAGAGCAGTACAGGCAGCAGCTATACTACATGGAAACTCTTGAGGCGCTCATATATAAGCTCAAATCAGAGCGCCATGATTTTAACAACCACCTAGGTGTGATATACGGCCTTCTGGAAACGGGGGAAACGGACAAAGCGATGGCTTATGGCGTCCAGCTCATAAAAGCGGCGGAGGAATACCGCAGCATCGTCAATCTCCCGTATTCCATGATCCGCGCTATGCTCAACTATAAACTATCCGCGGCCGAGGAGGCGGGAATCGCGCTCCGGCTCGACATACGACTGCCGGATGGGCTGCCGCTGAACGAATCCGACATCACTGTTATTTTAGGCAACCTACTGGACAACGCGATAGAGGCCTGTAAAAACGTGCCCGAGGAGAAGCGGTATATCGGCTTGGTGCTCACGTACAAGCCCGACTATCTTGTTATTCAAATTGAGAACCCGACGAGTACGAATCTGCCCTTAAAGGATGGGGCATACCGCACGACAAAGCCGGATTTTGAGGATCATGGCTTTGGCTTGAGCAATATTTCCTATCTTGTTCGCCGCCACAACGGGCTGATGAAAATCGAGCCGGAGGCCGGTACCTTTAAGGTCAGCATTGCGCTGCTGGCAAAATAAAGAAGAAAACAAGTCCATACATACGTGCCGATCATGTCATTTCCCGTGCCGATGATGCAATCGGCACTTTTTTTGCGCCAAAATCTATTAAGATGGACTATGCTACATGAAATTCATTCGGCGAGCAACCGGCAGGAGAAATCATGCAGCAAACTGGACCCGGGAGTGGGGCAGACGCGGCGGCGACGTCATACAAGTCCATATGCGGGCGCGCAGGCAAATGGTGCGCCCGTCAATCTAAACGTGCTGTAAGGCGCAATATATTAGGAGGTATTTTTGTGAGAACACAAATCGGCAAAAAAATGATGAATAGGCGGCTCTTCAGTGTACTGATGGTATTGTGCCTGATGTTGACACTGCTGCCAAGTATCGCGCCGACGGCTGATGCGGCCGGCTATGAGGAGCGGTACGTCGACGCCAATAGCGGCGACGACACGAACGACGGTTCCCAGGACAGCCCGTATAAGACGATTCAAACGGCGGTCAACGATCTGGAATCCAGCGCTTTTATTGAAGCGACGATTTATATCGCTGCCGGTACATATGCGGGAGATGTGTCGATCGCGCAAAGCATGAGCCTGATCGGCACGTCGGCGGCGACGACGATTATCGACGGCGCGTCTTCCGTCAGGGGCATCAATATAACCAATTCCAGCGCCAGCGTCACCTTAGAAAACCTGACCATCCAAAACGGCAAAGCACCGGACGGCGCTACCGGCGACGGTGCCATCCATAATCCGACCCCCCTCTTTGATGGATATGACGGTGAGTCCGGCGGCGGTATCTATTGCGCCGGCTCACTGATTGTTACTAGCTGCATCATTGCTGACAACAATGCGGGTAGCGGCGGTAATGGCGGGGATTCGTCAGCCGGCCGTGGTGTTGGGGGCGACGGCGGCAACGGCGGACACGGCGGCGGCATTTGCTGCGCCGGTTCTCTGACCGTCACGGACAGTACGATATCCGGCAACAACGCAGGCGGCGGTGGCAACGCTTATACGAGCGGCTATTACAACGGAGGCAGCGGCGGAAAAGGTGGCGGCGTTTACTGCACAGGCCCGATGATTATTACGAACAGTACTGTTTCAGGTAACAATGCGGGCGGCGGCGGCGGCAACAATGAAAACGGAAACGCCGGCAACGGCGGCGCTGGCGGCGGTATTTTCTGCGCCGCATCCCTGACCGTCGACAGCAGTACAATTCAAAATAACCATGCTGGTAACGGACAAGATGCGGAAGTGGATATGCGTGCCGGTAACGGCGGTAGCGGCGGACGAGGCGGTGGCGTCTACTGCGTCGGCACACTTAGCGTTACGATCAGTACTATTTCGGACAACAAATCCGGTGACGGCGGCAACGGTGGTAACGGCAGTAACAGCAGTAATGGCGGTAGCGGCGGACATGGCGGCGGCGCTTACTGCGGTGGCGCCGCAAGCATAACCGGAAACAGAATACTCGGAAACATAGCCGGTAGCGGCGGCGGCGGCCGCAACGGCGGGTCAGACGGCAGCGACGGCAGCGGCGCACAGCTTTTTTCACCGTCCGGCAGCGCCGACGACAACTGGTGGGGTTCAAACAGTGGACCAAGCGTGGATGATACGAATGTTGACGTCAGCAAATGGCTGGTTTTGAGTATAGCGGCAACTGATACCGTCAGTGTGGACAGCACCACCGGCGTGACGGTCAGTTTGCGTGAAAACAACGCCGGTGAAACCATTCAGAACGTTTTTAGCGGCGGCGACATAGGCTTTGCCGCAACAAGCGGATCTGTCAGCCAAAGCAGCGTGACCATTAGCGCCGGCAGCGCTGCGGCAGTTTATACCGCGCCGTCATCGGCTGTGACAGACGCAGTTTCAGCCAGTCTGGATGGTGAAAGCGTCTCTATTAATATCGACGTAGTAAATGTTGGCATCTTAGAAAGCAGCATTTCTTGGATTGGCAATAAATATCAGCAGGTTTCATTGACGCCTATCGGCACTCAGGGCACGCTCACCTGGAGCGCCACAGACCTGCCTGCCGGATTAAGTATTGACGCCACGACGGGCGTAGTTTCCGGTACACCGACAGCTACGGGCGATTACGCCGTTGAGGTAACGCTTGTCGACGACAGAGGCAGCTCGACGATAACAGCGGTTAAGACCGTGACAATTCACGTGTACAATGCCACAGGAAACGGCGCGTATCTCGTCGAGCCCGTGTCGGACACATCTTATACGGCGGATATCGCCGACGGGCTGATCCCGACCATGACGGTGAATAACGGCGTTTCGGGCTTTAAAGCCTTTGAAGTAACCGTCAGCGCCGTAAACGGCCACAGCGGCGACGAAATGATCGTTTTCGTCCATATGCGCGGCGGCGCGCAGCTGTCGATGACATGCCTAAAAGGCGACTTTGACGCCGGGTATAATGCCTGTCTTGCGCTCAACGTCCAGCCGGGAGACGTGGTGAAGGTCTACATCGTCGATGATTTGACGGATATCACGTCGTCCAATCCAATTATTTTATAAATGACTTTAAGGGGGAAGGATCATGAAACAAGCAAGACGAATAAGTCTCGGACGGCTGCGCAGGCGGCTGGGCAGCATATTAATGGCACTGTGCCTGATGTTGACGCTGCTACCGGTGATCGCGCCGCCGGCGCGGGCGGCGTATGACCTGGAGGTCTATGTGGACGCCGCGGGCGGCAGTGGCGGCGACGGGTCACAGGGCAGCCCGTATCAAACGATCGGCGCGGCGATCACATATGCCGAGGGGCAAAGCGCAGCGGACCCGGCGATTTATATCGCCGCCGGTACATACACGGAAAACCTCACGATCACGCAAAGCATGAGCCTTATCGGTGCGGCCGCGGATACGACGATTATCGACGGCGCGTCTTCCGGCAGGGTCATCAACATAACCGATTCCAGCGCCAGCGTCACCTTAGAGAACCTGACCATCCAAAACGGCAAAGCACCCGACGGCGCCACCGCCGTCGCCGGCGGCAACGGCGGCGGAATTTTGTGCGCCGGTTCACTGACTATTACGGATTGCGTCATAAAAAGCAACCGTGCAGGCAGCGGCGGCAATGGGAATCTAACCGGACAATACTCCTATGATGGCCCCGGCGGCGGCGGCGCTGGTGGCGGAATTTACTGTTCCGGTGCGTTGACGTTAACCGGCTGCACCATTTCGGATAATAACGCCGGCGTCGGCGGTCAAGGCGTATCGTCCTCCATGGGCGGCCTCATTGGTGCCACCGGCGGCTATGGCGGCGGCATTTGTAGCGCCGGGTTGTTGACAGTGACCGACTGCACTATTACGGGCAACAAGGCCGGCACCGGCGGGGAAGGCGGTTATAGCGGCAGCGGCGGCGGTACTGGCGGCACCGGCGGCGGCGGCGGTGGCATTCGCTGTCTCGGCACGACGGTGATCTCCGACAGCACGATCATATCCAATACAGCCGGCACCGGCGGGCAGGGTAATGACGGCGGCGACGGCGGCACCGGCGGCAACGGCGGCGGCGTTAGCTGCAAGGTCGAAATCAACATGACAGGTACGCGCATTGTTTCAAATACGGCCGGCAGCGGCGGCAGCGGCGACGACAGCGGCAGCGACGGCAGCGGCGGGAAGCGGGATTTGCTCAATGCGCAGTCTGGCAGCGCCGATAACAACTGGTGGGGCTCAAACAGCGGACCCACCTCTGATGATACAAATATGACCGTCAGTAAGTGGCTTGTTTTGAGTATCGCCACAAAAAGTATGATCGCTATAAACGGCACCGCGGGCGTTACAGCCAGTCTGGATAAAAACAATCTGGACGAAACAGTCCAGAGTGACATTAGTGGCGATATAAACTTTGACGCAACATCCGGCGCCGTCCGGCCGCGCACCGTTGCCATCGTCGACGCCAGTGCGGCGGCAGTCTACACAGCGCCGGCGTCGGCCGGGACAGCCACAATAACCGCAGCACTGGACAATGAGAGCGTCACGGCAACGGTGTCTGTCGAACAGATTGCAATTTTAGAAGACAGTATTTCGCTGACTGCCAACAAATATCAGCAGTTTACGCTGACGCCCGTCAACGCCAGTGGGACGCTTACCTGGAGCGCCGTAAACTTGCCCGACGGCCTCAGCATAGACGCCGCGACGGGCGTAATCTCCGGCACGCCGACAGTGAGCGGTGATTCAACCGCGAACGTCACGCTGCTCGACACGAGAACCGACGTGACATTGACCGTGACAAAAAGCATCGATTTTTATGTATATACGGCAAGCGGAAACGGCGCGTATCTCGTCGAGCCCGTGTCGGATGCCGCGTATACGGCGGGCGTGGCCGACGGGCTGATCCCGACCATGACGGTAAATAACGGCGTGACGGGCTTTACATACTTTGCCGCGGATATCAGTGCAGTGCAGGGACACGGCGGGGAAGAGACGGCGGTGTTCGTCCATTTGCGCGGCGGCGCGCAGATCGGCATGAGCTTTGTCGAGGCGGATTTTGAAAACGTCAGCCATATCGGCGCAGGCTTCAATGTGCAGGCGGGCGATGTGATCAAGGTTTATATTGTGGATGGGCTGGAAAACGGCATGTCCGGCAATCCAAACATTTTGTAGAGGTGCGGTATGATGAAAAGCTTTAGAAAACTTACGGCCATGGGCTTGGTCGTCTTGATGCTCCTAGGCATGCTGAGCGTTTCGGTGCTGGCTGCCGGGGCTGTGACAATCAGCCTGAGCCGGACATCCGGTTATGCCGGCAGCAGCGTGACCATCAGCGGTACGGCCGACGCCGGCCAGTGGGTCAGCATCAAGGCCGTGGACGAAGACGGGAGCATCGTCTACTTCAGCGCGACGGTCTGCGACAGCGCCGGGGCATATTCAGACAATTGGGTTGTCCCCAACGTCCAGTCGGACACGTTGCACATAATTGCCGGTTACGGCGGCGCCGTCGCAAGCGTGACCTTTACGGTTATAGGGGCCGGACCCAGTCCGTCGCCGTCGCCGGGTACGGATGACGACGATGAAGAAACGATCGTCATGACGGACAACAGCGGCAACAACGCCATCGGGACCGTCAAGACAACCGGCCAATCAACGGTCCGGATCAACCGTGCATCGTTTGACGCATTTGCACAGATCAGTGACGAAGAGGCCGTTGTGGATATGAATACCTGCGTCATCCGCTTTAGCGCGTCTACGATCGACGCCATCAGCGCCGCTGGCCCGGGCGATATCAGTCTGACGGTCCGAGAAGTGGATGCCGCCGCACTGGGCGCCGAGGCACAGGCCATGATCGGTACCCGGCCTGCGTTTGATTTTACACTGACGGCGGGAACAACACAGATAACCCAGCTGGGCGGTACGGCTGTCGTCAGCATCCCGTATACCATCCGTTACGGAGAGGACGAAGATGCCATCGTCGTCTATGCTATCGACACGTCCGGTACGCTGCTGCCCATCCGCGGGCGGTATAACGCGCTGACCCAGACGGTGGAGGTGCCGCTAAAACACTTTTCCGTTTACGGCATCGGCTACCATAAGGTGACGTTTGACGACGTCGTCGGGGCGGACTGGTATTACCACGCGGTTACGTTCTGCGCCGCGCGGGAGATTACGACCGGGACCGGCAACAAGCTGTTCAGCCCCGACGATCCGCTGACGCGCGGACAGCTCATCGTCATGCTGATGCGGGCGTTTGGTATCGAGCCCGACGCGGATATCGGTGATAACTTTGACGACGCGGGCGACGCTTATTATACGGGTTACTTGTCGGCAGCGAAGCGGTTGGGGATCTCGAACGGGGTCGGCAATAATCTTTTCGCGCCGGACAGACCGGTCAGCCGCCAGGATATGTTTACGCTTGTGTACCGTACGCTGAACGCGCTGGGAGAATGGCCGGAAGCGGACGGCGCGGGCCGCCTGTCCGACTTCAGCGATGCGGGATTGGTTGCAGATTATGCGCAAGAGGCCATGGAAATGCTGTATAAGGCCGGCGTTATATCCGGCAGCGGCGGGGCACTTAATCCTTTGGATATGGCCGCGCGCGCCCAGATGGCAAAGGTGCTGTATAACATTCTCTCTATGTAAATAGGACGATGCATAATAGATAAAGCTGTAACAATCGCGAAGAAAACAAAACCCGACGCTTTTTGTGTCGGGTTTTGTTATACTTGATGGTAAAATGCCAAAGATTGACAGAACGCGGGATTCGGCTTATACTTTATCCATTGATGAATATGGCGGGTCGACTATGGGATAAGGAGGTACGGCGTATGAAAAAGATAACACTGACGCTTGTGCTGGCGGTCATGCTGCTCTTTGTGTCCTGCGACATAAAGCAAGCGCCAGCAAACAGCACGGACGATAGCGCGACAGGTACCGTGACGCCGTCCACGCCAACAGAAAACGCAGAAGAGCCCGAGCTCTATTCGTTCTGGGAATCGACGTATGAACAGATCATGGCCGAGTGGCAGCCGGCGCAGCGTTTTAACACGGATGAATATACGTACGGCATCGATGAGCTCAGCATTTCTCAAAATGATGACGGTACATACACCGTTGCGTTTGTTTTCGGTACCGCGTTTAACCTCTATATTGGTGACTATTATCTCGACGAGGCTCGAGTCAAACTTTCGGGCCAATATTATCCGGCTTTATTTTTAGACAAAGAGGCAGAACAGCAACTAGTACTTCAGGAATGGTCTCCTATAGGTTCGGAAACGATGAACGCAATCATTGGCCCGTATCTCGCACATTATGAGTACGTTTGCAATGAAAAGCCGCAGGCGTTGTATTTTAAAACCCCGGAGCATCGAATCCTTGATATGCACGCAGAGCTTGTCGTAGACGACCCGTCGTTATATACGATCGAATACGGGGAGCCATATACATATGACGCAGAGAACTATACGCCAGTCAAGTTCGTTTTAGACGAATCCCTGGGGTGGATATGGACACAGGCAAAACTAACCGTTAACGATACGGAATATGAGGCTAATTTCGGACGCCGAGACGGCATTGACTATTTCGATTTTGAGCTGCCGGAAGGCGTCGATCTCGATTCTGGCTATACGTTTACACTCTGCTGTAAATATGTCGATATACAGCGGCAGGTCTTTGAAATAGATTTATCAGATGCGTCTGCTTAAGTGCGCGTAATTATTTGAAAACAGGTTGCAGCCATAATATGCCCCTGCCTCAATCAAGGGGCGGGGGCGCTAATTTTGCCGGTTCAAAACTCGGTCTTTTTCATGCTGTGCGCGTATGATATAATAGCCGCACCGATTAATGCAAAAAGGAGCGGACGCATGGGAACGTTACTGCAAGATAAAAATATCGTCATTATGGGCCTGAGAAACAAGTGGAGCATCGCGTGGGGGATCGCGCAAGCCGCGGCCGACGAGGGCGCGAATCTCATCTTTACCTGCCAGAGCGAGCGGGAGAAGGACGAAACGCAAAAGCTGACCGCGGAGCTCGGCACATTCGATGTACACATTTGCGACATCTCGTCTGACGAGGCGATTGCCGACGTGTTCGACGCGATCAAACAAAATACCGGCGTCATCCACGGTCTCGTGCATGCGATCGCGCACGCAAACCCCGAGGATCTCGCCAACGACTATGTCTATACGTCTCGCGACGGCTTCAGCCACGCGATGGACGTGAGCGTCTACTCGCTCGTCGCCGTGTGCCGCAAGGCGCAGGAGCTGATGACCGAGGGCGGCGGCATCCTCACGCTGACGTATATGGGCGCCGAAAAGGTATTCCCGGGCTATAATGTGATGGGCGTCGCCAAAGCCGCGCTCGAAGCAAGTGTGCGCTACCTCGCGTCCGACCTTGGCCGCAAGGGCATCCGTGTAAACGCGATCTCGGCCGGACCGATCAAGACAATGTCGGCGCGCGGCGTTAAGAACTTCAATAATATCCTCAACGTCGTCGACGAAAAGTCGCCGCTGCGCCGCTGCGTGACGAAAGAAGACATCGGCGCGGCGAGCCTGTTCTATCTCAGCGATCTGTCCGCCGGCGTTACGGGCGAAGTAACCCACGTCGACAGCGGCATCAACGTGATGGGGATTTAGTAGGCGAAAAGACGGTTTGTTTGATCTACATGCAAATATTTCACCACCCGTAACTAAACAAAAGAGCCCGCGCTATTCGGCGCGGGCTTAATTTATTCTGAGTTTTCGTGAAGATCGTATTCTTCTGTTATGATCATTTCTCCGTCAGCAAGTTCTTTTATTGTCACATGCCCAACGTAATTATCATTACTGGTAGCGCCCGGTTCGTAGCGAAGTTCATATTCTTTTACTAATGTTAATATTTCACCTTGCCAGAGATAGTACCCTTGGTAGTATCCGTCAGAATGTCGCTGATAAGCTGTAACATAATTAATGTCTTTAATGCGTTCTGTGGCTAGACAAGTTAAGCTGCTTGTTTCTTCTAACGCTAAATTAGGAACAAACGCAAAATTTCCCTGATCCCAAAGCCAGTAAAAGGCCGGGGCATTTAAGGATGTTCCACCCTGATGTTTTCGCAGTTCAATATCTAGATAGCCATCAAAATCCCAGTCATTGAGACTAAATCCGTAAGGCATCAAGGAATAATCGGGCGTTGAAGTTGCAATCCCTTTTATTTCCTGATGGAATGACAGCTCTTCACATGAAATAGTTATGGATTCTATATGATTTTCTGCCCCTCCATAAATATTACTTTCCGAACTATCGCTGGGCGTATTGGATTGACCATGGTAGCCCCTTAAATTGAAAACAAATTCCGGCATATCGTCACTGATTTTTGCTGTATATGTATAATCAATCGGCGTGATAAGATCCGTTGGTGTCGCTTCAACCTCAGGGACTGTAATACTAGGTGATGGGCTTGCTGCATGGCTAGGCTCTGGCTCTATACTTTCTATAGGCTCCTGAACGATTTCGGTATCTGTTGTTATAACTGGTGCAGGTTCTGCAGTCGAAGAAGATAGCGCAGTAGGCGCAGATGGAAAGGGCGCGGTGATGTCAGCAGAAGAGGTTTCTAAGCCACTATTTTTACAGGATATCAGCAGCGATGAAACAATAATAAATAGGGTGGCTGTTAGGAAAATCTTGCGCACTTTTGTCTCCTTGTGTTATAAAGCGATAATGACGACATGTTATTCGCCTTTATCGTCCTCATCCGACGATGATTCGCCAGCCGACGCATCGTCTTTTTTGCACTCGGGTTTTTCGTCGTCCGACGGATCGGGGACGGGGAGCGGGCGGCGGCGGAAGATGTCCGTTGCAAACAGCAGAACGCCGAGAACAAATATGAAAATTGAAATGAACTGCGACGTTGACAGCGGCCCGATGGCACCGCGGTAGTCCGCGCGGAAAAACTCGATGGCAAAGCGCCCCACGCTGTAGAGGATCAGATACAAGCCGCCGACGCGTCCGCGCGCGTGATCTTTACGCGCATATAGCAGAAGCGCACCGGCGATCAGGAAATCGCCCGCACTCATGATCGGCTGCGTCGGGATCAGGCGTACGCCGTTGGGCGCAATATCGGAATGCGTGAAAATGATGCCGCAGGCACAATCAGTTTCCTGCCCGTAGCAGCAGCCCGCGAGCAGGCAGCCGATGCGCCCGAAGCCCTGCGCGAGCGCGACGGACGGTGCGACCAGATCGAAATATTGGAGGAAACTGTACTTCTTGACGCGGCAGTAGATCATCATCGCGGCAACACCGCCGATGATGCCGCCGTAGACCACAAAGCCGTTGCCGGATATAATCAGCGCCGGGTCGGCGATAACGGCTTGGATGTCGACAATGACGTAAAGCAGCTTGGCACCAATAAAACCGAACAACATTACCAGCAGCGCCAGCGAGTATACAGCGTCCTGGCTCAGTCCCTTGCGTTTGGCGCGAAAGACGGCGAGCAAAATTGCCGCAAGTACGCCGATGGCGATCATCAGCCCGTAGCCGTGGATCGTCATGCCGCCGATTTTAAGTATATCGTTATACATAATTTCACCGTCCGTTTGAGGATGTCCATATTATATAATCGGCGAATAAAAAAAGCAATGCAACAGGGGAAGGGCAGTTGAACCATGCAAAAGCCCCCGCAGTAATCTGCAGGGGCTTTAAGCGCGTGTTGACTTAGCTGACGATTTTGTAGTAAGCGCGTGCCGTCAGCGCGTAGACGATGCCGTATAAGACGGCGAAGACGGCAAAAGTGGCAATCGTGCACACGGCGAATAGTCCGACATCCGTCAGGTTTAACATGTAAAGGAGCTTTGTAATCATCCGGAATGCCGCGAGGATGTGCACGCCGGCGACGGCAAGCGGCAGGAAGAATACGATCAGCACCTGACTTCGGATGCTCGCCTTGATCTCGGCGGGGACGAGGCCGACCTTTTGCATGATCTCAAAACGCTTCTGATCGTCGTAGCCTTCGGTGATCTGCTTGTAGTACATGATGACGACCGTCGCCATGAAAAACAGTGCGCCGAGAAAGAGGCCGAGGAACAACAGCCCGCCGTAGATTGACAGAAAATCGGTCCTGTCCTGCGCCACGCTCATGATATAAGTGTACAGCTCGTCGCCGTTGTCGCGTGTTACGCCGCTGAGAGATTCAGACAGCGCGGCGGCAAGTGCGGATTCGGTTTCGTCGTCGGCGTTGGTATCGAATGCGTAGAAATATGTCATGGAGCCCGAGCCGGCTTGCTGCTCCAATTCGTCGATGACGGCGGTAATATCCGTTTCGGACGGTAGAACCAGCGCAAAGGTCTGATTGACGGTAGCTATGCCATGGTCGAATAAGTTCAGATCGCTCAGTATCGTTTTGACGCTGTATTCAATACCGTTGAAGTCCAGGACAGGTGCCGTGTATGCCGCACCCTGCACGTATAAAAGCAGTTCACCCGGCGCGAGCGTCGGTGCGTCGACAGCGTCGCGCTGATTATTGGCGATGTAATCGTCCAGCGTGATAAACGTAACGTTGACGAGGTCGCCGGAGGCGCCGTCCGTGCGGGATGAGCGAAGCGTTTCGCCGTCGAGGTAAAACGTCCAGGAGCTGATGCGGTAATTGAGCACGTTGGACGTCTCGATGCCGGCTTGCGCGATTTGCCGGTCGATTCTTTCCGTCAGCGCATCGGCCTCTTTTTGCGTGACGACGGGGGAAGTGAGGGCAATGTCACGCGGATACTGGTTGCGCAAGATATCTTCAAGGCTGACGTTTAGTGAGACGGTTGTCGAAATCATGACGAGCACCATTGTGATCAGGACGCAGATGCTCGCGAGGCCCGCCGCGTTTTGCTTCATCCGGTAGATCATGCCGGAAATGGCCGTGAAGTGCCGCGTTTGATAATAGTAGGCCTTATTTTTACGCAAAACCTTTAACAATGCGATGCTGCCGGCGATGAAAAGAAAATACGTACCGGCTATAACGAGAAGCACAGCGATAAAAAACCAGCCGAGCGCCTCCACGGGCTCTTCGACGACGTTGGCGATGGTATATCCGGCACCGAGGCATAAAAAGCCGACAATGGCAAGCAGCCATTTTGTTTTCGGCTCCTTTTCGCCGACGTTGCTGCCCCGGAGCAGTTCAACAGGCTTTGACAGATGTACGCGTCCGGCGTTGATAATAAGTGTAGCAACAAAAATAGCGGCGAACAGCGCGAGGGTCAGCGTAACGGCGACGGACGAGACCTCAAAGCCGAACGGGACGCTGAACGCCAAAAGGCGCAGCAGGAGCAGCAGTATGAGCTTGCTGAGTAAAATCCCGACGAAAAGCCCGCCGATGAGCGCGATGAGCGCCGTATACACCGTTTCGAAGAACATCACGCGCGTGATGTGACGCTTACCCATACCGAGCACATTATACAGACCGAGCTCCTTTTTGCGCCGCTTCATCAGAAAGCTGTTGGTATACAGCAGAATGAGCACCGAAAAAATAGCGATGACGATGCTGCCGAGCCGCATGATCGAGACGATCGTAACCGCGCGGGGCATTGATGTAAGGCCTGAGTGCGTCGTGAGAAAGAGCATCATATAAAACATCGCGACGGTGAAGATGCTTGTGAGGATATACGGCAGCGTGACACCTGCGTTCTTGCGCAGATTGCTGGCGGCCAGCCGCGCATAGAGGAACTTACTCATCGTGGTCACCGCTTGAAGCCAGCAGTGTGAGCGTATCCGCGATGCGTACGTACATCTGCTCGTGCGTCAGCTCGCCCTTATACAGCTGATGAAACACAGCACCGTCGCGCAGGAACAGCACACGCCCGGCGTGGCTGGCTGCCTTGATCGAGTGTGTGACCATGACGATCGTCTGACCCGACGCGTTCAGCGTGCCGAACAGCCCCATCAGGCTCTCCGACGCGCGCGAGTCGAGCGCGCCGGTCGGCTCGTCGGCGAGGATGAGCTGTGGGTTCGTGATGACGGCGCGGCCGATCGCCGTGCGCTGCTTCTGTCCGCCGGAAATCTCGTACGGGAACTTGTCGAGCAGGTCGGTAATGCCGAGCTCGGCGGCGACGGCCGTGAGTTTCACAGACATGTCGGCATACCGCTGTCCGGCCAGCACAAGCGGGAGCAGGATGTTGTCGCGGACGGAAAACGTGTCGAGCAGGTTAAAATCCTGAAACACGAAGCCGAGATTGTCGCGCCGGAAGGCGGACAGATCCTTCTCGGGGATCGAAAACAGGCTTCGGCCGGATAAAAGCACGTCGCCGCTCGTCGGCTTGTCGAGCGAGGCGAGGATATTTAAGAGCGTCGTCTTGCCGGAGCCGGACTCGCCCATGATTGCCACATACTCGCCGGCCTCGACGGAGAACGTGACGTCCGAGAGCGCCTGCACCCGATTGCCGCCAAAGCGCGTAGTGTAAACTTTTTTCAGATTATTGACTTCCAGTAGCATGGTATAACCTCCGATTGCATGATGCTTTGTCGCTGTCAGTATAACAGCGCACGGATGGCCATGCCATCGCTTTAGCTTACAATCCGGCTGGGAATCTTACTTTTTTGTAAGGTTGGCTGCTTAATGACCGGCAGCTCACGCCAATCCCAGCCGTGACAGAGCGCATGAAAACGGCCCGCTCGAAACCGAGCGGGCCGTTACGATTACCAAAAGCGGCGTCTGCCGCCGCGATAGCCGCCGCAACCGTATGTGCCGCAGCCCCAACCGCGACGTCCATAGCCGCCGTACCAGCCGCCGCAGCCGTATCGGCCGCAGCCCCAGCCGCGACGTCCGTAGCCGGGATAACCCCAGCCGCCGCGTCCGCCGTATCCAAAGAACACGGGTTATCACCCCCATACCGTTATATGCGAGAGGGGGACAATTTGATTATACGCCGACGTGCGACCGTTTGGCTAGTCGCAGGCGCGTTCGGCCGGCGGGAAGCCGAGTGTGACGGTCGTCCCGCGGCCCGCGTCCGAATCGATGGTGATCGTGTGCCCAAGCAGGCGCAGGATGCGCCGACATAGGTACAGCCCGATGCCGGTCGACTTTTTGTCGGCGCGGCCGTTGTAGCCGGTGAAGCCCCGATCGAATACGCGCGGCAGGTCCTCGGGCTTGATGCCGATGCCCGTGTCGCGGATGACGAGCGACGGACCATCGGCGTAAATGGATACGGTACCGGCCGGTGTATATTTAACGGCGTTGCTGAGCACCTGCTCGATGACGTAGGTCAGCCACTTTTCGTCTGTAAGCACCTCAAGATTTGTTTCGGTAAAGTCAAGCTTAATCTTCTTCAGGATAAACAGCCGCGCGTATTTACGTACGGCCTGCCGGACGATATCGTCGAGCGCCGCAGTCCGGATGACGAAATCGGTCGCGCTGCTGCCCAGACGTAGATATTGCAAGACCATTTCGACGTACTGCTCAATCTTGAACAGCTCCGCCAGCAGCGCCGCGCTCTCGCTGTTGTCCGACGATTGGAGCATGAGGCGCATAGCGGCAATCGGCGTTTTGATTTGATGCACCCATAGCGTATAGTAATCGTTCATATCCCGCAGCACGGCGTCAGACGCTGTCTGGATATGGGCCTTTTCTTTGAAAAGTGCCTGGAGTAAGCTGTGGTAATCGTGCTCGATGTCGCCGCGAGGCTTCGGCAAGGCATCCAGACTGACCGTGATACGATCCAACAGGGAGGCGAGCTCGCGGTGATATGAGCGATAGCGAAAAAACCCAATGAAGAAAAAAACAAGGCCGGTGACAAAGCACAGCACTCCGGCGTACGCGACCGCCTCAACCGGCAGGTCATACAGAGAAAAAACGACAGCAAATATCACGACAAACAGCAGGATTAGCACGATGATCTTTACGTGACGCTTAAGATATCCAAGCAGCAAGACACGGCCTCCAATCTGTTAGCCGACCTGATAGCCCAGCCCTTTTTTTGTGACGATAAAGCCGATCAGCCCGGCGGCTTCAAGCTTCCGACGCAGCCGCGCCATGTTCACGGTCAGCGCGTTGTCGTCGACGAAGCTGTCATTTTCCCACAGCCGCGCCATGATGGCGTCTCGGCTGACGGGCTGTCCGCGCGCGTCCATTAAAAGCTGAAGAATGCGGTACTCGTTTTTCGTCAGGTCGATTCTTTCGTCGTTATACGTCAGCGTGGCGTCGGCGGTGTTTAGAAGCGCGCCGCAGCACTCGATCAGAGGCGTCTGACCGGTAAAATCATACGTCCGGCGCAGCAGCGCCTGAATTTTCGCTATCAGTACGTCTAAATCAAAGGGTTTGGGGATGAAGTCGTCGCCGCCCATGTTCATGGCCATGACGATGTTCATGTTTTCCGATGCCGATGAGATAAATACGACCGGTATCTTTGATACGGCACGGATTTTTCGGCACCAGTGATAACCGTTATAAAATGGCAGGGCAATGTCCAGCAGGACGAGCTGCGGATCAAACGCGGCGAACTCCGCCATCACGTCGCTGAAGTCCCGGACGCAGGCGACAGTATAGCCCCAGCTTTTGAGATGCGCACAGACGGTATCGGCAATGACAGGGTCGTCCTCGACGATAAGAATCCTATGCATCTGTCAGCCCAGCGGTATGACGGCGCGCAGCGCGTCACGCATTTTGACGGCCTCGCTGCGTGCGGCCTCGGCGTAGTCCGCGCCGGCGTTACCTGTTTTCTTCCAGGCGCAGATGATGCCGCGCGAGGAGTTGATGACGGCGCCGCGGCCCTGCGCGTCGAACGCGCCGGCGACGTCACTGGCGCCGCCGCCCTGCGCCCCATAACCGGGTACGAGGAAAAATGTTGATTGCAGACGGCGGCGCAACGCCGTCAGCTGCTCGGGATACGTCGCACCGACGACGGCACCGGCACAGGTGAAGCCGTGCTGTCCGACGGTATCGGCGGCCAGCGCCTGCATATCGTCACCGACGGTTTCAAACAGTGTTTTACCGTCGACGGTTAGATCCTGATACTGTCCGCCGGACGGATTTGACGTTTTGACGAGCACAAAGATCGCCTTGTCCTCACGGCGGCAGACGTTGAGAAACGGTGTGATACCGTCCGCACCGAGGTAGGCGTGGACGGTCACGGCATCGACGTCAAACGGGCGCAGTACCGCGCCGCCGACGGTCACATCACCGAGATACCCTTCGGCGTAATCCTCGGCGGTCGAGCCGATGTCGCCGCGCTTGACGTCGGCGATGACGTACATGCCGCGCTCACGCGCGTATGCGGCGGTTTTCTGAAAAGCCGCGACGCCGTCCGGTCCCAGCCGCTCATAGCAGGCCGACTGCGGTTTGACGGCGGGCACGATGTCGCACAGTGCGTCAATCAGGCCGCGGTTGAACTCGAAATACGCGTCGGCCAGTGCCGTCAGCGTTTCGCCGTGTTCGCGGATGCACCGCGTGACAATATCGGGCGGGATGTAATCCGGCCGCGGGTCGAGCCCGGTGACGGTGGGGTTTTTTAGTGCTAAGATTTTATCTTGTAGGCTGTCGAAGGACATGCTTAATCTCCTTTGTAAACGATAATGCCGCCGGCAATGGTGCATTTGACGCGGCCGGTCAGGGTCATGCCGTTAAACGGCGTGTTGTGCCCCTTCGATCTGAAGCGCTCGGTATCGACCGTCCAGCGCTCGTCCGGGTCGAAGAGTACGACGTCTGCGTCGTCACCGATGCGCAGGTGGCCCTTTTGCAGGCCGAGAATCGATGCGGGATTCGAGGACATCAGCTTTATGACGTGCTCAAGTGTCAGCCGACCGGTGCGCACGAGGGTTGTGAGCGTCACGCCCAGCGACGTTTCAAGCCCCGAGATGCCGCTCGGTGCGTCGGCCAGCGGGAGTGATTTCTCATGCGCGGCGTGCGGCGCGTGATCGGTCACAATCGCGTCAAGCGTACCGTCGGCCAGACCGGCGATGACGGCCTGCACGTCGGTTTCGGTGCGCAGCGGCGGATTGACGCGCGCCATCGCGCCCTGCGATAAAACAGCGTCCTGCGTCAGTGTGAAGTACTGCGGGCATGTTTCTGCGGTGACGCGGACGCCCTCGGCCTTTGCCCGGCGGATAATCTCCACAGAGCCAGCGGTACTCACATGCGCGATGTGCACGCGCGCGCCGGTGTCCCGCGCGAGCATTATGTCACGCATAACCATCAGTTCCTCGGCGACGGCCGGCCGCCCGGGGATGCCGAGCTGCCGCGAGATTTCGCCCTCGTTGACAGCGTAATTGTGAACGAGCGACGCGTCTTCACAGTGGCTGCTGATGACCAGCCCCTCGGCGTCGGCTTTTTTAAGCGCCTGGCGCATCAGTGACGCGTCCATCAGCGGGATGCCGTCGTCGGACAGGGCGACGGCACCGGCTTTTTTAAGTGCCGGGATGTCCGTAAGACGGCCGCCTTTTTGTCCGGCTGTTACGGCGCCGAAGGGGAAAATGTTGACGACGGCGCCGTCGGCGCGGCGAATAAGGTCGGCGATAATGTCCGGCTCGTCGAGCGCAGGCGCCGTGTTCGGCATACAGACGGCTGTCGTTACGCCGCCGGCAGCGGCGGCACGCGCGCCGGATAAAAGGTCTTCTTTGTACACAAAGCCCGGATCACGGAAATGCACATGCATGTCCACCAGTCCGGGCGCGACGATATATCCCGACGCATCCAGAATTGTCACCGCGCCGGGCTGGGACGGGACGGCGTCTAGCGGGGCGATTTTACCGTTTCTAATAAAAATGTCGGCCTGCTGCAGCGGCAGGTAACCGGGGTCGAGAATTCGTCCGTTTTTAATCAGCAGCATCTGCTCGATCACCCGTCTTTCTTTATTTGATCTTGTGTTGCATTATATCGGAATAAAAACCTTTTCGCAACACATACTACAAGCTGAACAAGATCGGTGGCGGTGCGATATTAGACGTGCTCGTTTCCGGTCGCGCAGTAAATACAGCCGCGTTGTGCGGCGGAATGGGGCATGTGCATATGATGAAAGCAAGTTTTGGTAAAGGCATGACGATCGGCGTGCTGACGGGCGCCGCAATCGGGATGGTATTCATGCCGCGCGGTAAAAATTCCAAAAGCGCCGCCGGCAAGGCGCTTAAGGCCGCCGGTGAGGTCATCGACAACATTACCGGTATGTGGAACTAGAGCGACGTGCCGCGCCGCCGTCAGGCGGCGCGGTCTTTTTATGGGACGTTTACATCCTGAACACCACGTGGTAATATTAGGCAATAACAAATGCGCGTTGGAGGTGATGTGGTGTTGAAGAATTCTGATGTTGAATTAGTGAGATTTACATACTGGGAAAAGTGGAAAAGCCTCTGGCGTAAAAACGGACAAATAACACTGGACTCTGGTACATATGTAGTCACGGCGAAAACGATTGTACTGGTGCAGCTGCTCCTGATAATACCGATAATACTGGTGGCGTTGCTTCATGTTAAAATAATACCGGGGATTTCGTATGGGTTGAATTTTACGATAATACTGTTATCATGGGCGGTAGTATTAATTTTTATATTGCCGCTGTTTGCAAGATACAAATGTATCCAAATGCGCGTGTCTTTCGGTAGACTACTTCTTGAGAAAAGCACGGCACTGACTGTTGTGATTCCTTTCGCCCTTGGTCAATATGTCCGTTATTATGAAAAGCCACATTTTCAAGATCGGGGCTTAGTTTTATTAAGTACTTATATTAGTATTGGTGCAGCGATTTGGATCATCGTTACGATTGCTGGGTATTTTCGGCAGAAACGAAAGTCCGGCACATAGCGCTGAGGAAACACGAAAAAGCTGCGGCACGAGCTTCGTGACGCAGCTTTTTTGTTGAAGGTGCGGCGTTAAGCCATCGAGAGTTTCTGCCGAGCTTGCTGAATCTTCTGCTGCTCGGCCTGTTCGACCTGATACCAGCCATGCTGCTGCATGGTTGAAAACAGATTTGATTGGATCGTGTGCACGTCGCCGAGAATGCTCAGCATGGTGCTGCGAAGCTGCTCGTTGACGCATTCGCCCGCGTACAGATTATACGCGTCGGTCATGTGCTTTTCGCTCATGAGCGCGTCTTGAAGGATCTGCTGATCGGTCAGCATGGATACGGCTTGATTTGTCATGTTCGTGTGCCCTCCCGTTACTGTAAGAATGTGACCAGCGAGTTAAAATGCTGCTGGTGCTTGCCGGCGTAGTCGTTCAGGCACTGCTTGATCTGTGAGTCGGCGGACATGTTTGCCATCGCCTGATACTTTTTGACGAGCGTTTGCTCCTGAGCGGCCTGATCCTCGATGGCGGACAGCTCTTTCGATGTGAGATTTGCCAAGATACACCCTCCTGTTTCCGGCTGAAAAGCCGGCTTAGTCATGGTCTCCGTGCCTTTCGGGCATACGGATACCGGCGCTTATCCAGCCGTTTAGGCGGTCAAGCTCCGGATGTAGTATGGCATTTTAGACGCGCCGGTATTCTTATATCATGACGCAATACCTTTTTCAAAGGCATGAAGGCATGAAATATTGCCATACGGCGCATCTCGCGGCGGCTCAAACGATTACATCATGACAAGCCGCCCGTTTTTTATTTTGAAAACGATATAATCCGTGCCGCCAATCGCCTCCGACGCGCCGAAGCAGAACACGGGCATCATCGCAAACGGCTGTGCCGGGGAGACGGGCACGGCGAGCAGGTGTGCGCCGTCGCGTTGCGCGGTCAGTGCGCCGTCCAGCTCGGCGACAGCGTTTGTCAGCTCGGGATCGTCAAACAAGCCGGATGGCTCTCCGAGCGGCATCCAGCCGTTGAGGGGAGGCGCGGCCTCAGACGTGTCGGGCTCGGATTCAGGTGCGTCGAGGTTCGGAGAGGACGTCTCCGCCGGCGGGGCCTGCATGATTACAGGCTCCGGCTTGACCGGTGCAGGCTCGGGCTTGATTGGTTCGGGCTCGGGTGCTCGGTCCGGTTCAATAGCGTCACCGTGCCAAACGTCGCCGGCGTGAATCAGATGATACGACTCGGCGGTGTCAAATCCGAGCTCGCCGAGCGCCGCCCGTGTGTAATTTTTATTTAGGCGAACCGTGTCGCCGTCCGGCATGACGACGCCGAGCGGGACGAAGTGACCGCTGCACACGGCGGCCAGACGCAGCACGTCGCGCGTGGTATTGTTGCAGACGCAGGCAAAGCTGGTCCTCTGGTTTGATTGAGATACAGTGACGGTCCCGACGCGTACGCCGCCTAGATAAACCGGAAACGCTCCCGTTTGGATGCTCATGGCGTGTCCTCCCGAAAAATACATAAAAAAACTTCCCTGCATCAACGTATGCAGGGAAGTCGCTTTATATGTTGTACCGTCAGCTGATCGTATACGCGCCGCGGATAAGAATCTTGACTGTTCCGGCTGTGGCAGTGAAGCCGTTGCCTTGGATGGTCACCATGTACATGTGATTCTTTTCGAGCGCGTCGCCGGCGGATAGTGTCGTGCCGGACGTCGAGTCAACCATCGCCGGTGTTGAGCCTGTCGCCGTCGCCGTGCCGATGCGCAAGAGCAGCTCGGTACCGACGCCGCACGAAGCAGTCTGCCCGTTCGAGAGCGTCACGAGGGTGAAGCCGGCGGACTCAAACGTCTCGCCGCCGGACAGTCCGTCCAGCTCGGCTTTGAAGTCGTCGATCTTCGCGTCAATCGCCGGTTGAATAGACGCCTCGGCCGCGCTGATGTCGGCACTGACGTCACTCATGATCTGCGGTTTGAGTTGGTTTGTCAGGTAGCTGAGCGTGATGAGCGGATCGGTCTTCGTGCCGAACGTGGTTGTGGCGAGAATGCTCACACCCGAGATGAAGGCCACGCCGACGAGAATGGCCAGCGTGATTAACATGCGTTTTCCGAATTTCATTGGTATGTATCCTCCGTACAGATGGCGGGTTTTGCTTGTCCGAGACGAAAAAATGCCAAACCGGGCGGCTGCGCGTTTGGCGGCGCACAGCCGCCCGGTTAATTAAGACAGTCCAAAGCTCACGGCGATGGCGTTGTTTACTTGGTTCATCAGCCGTGGATCCAGCGAACCCATATGCTCCTTGAGCCTGCGCTTGTCGATTGTGCGGATCTGCTCTAAAAGCACCACTGAGTCTTTCGAAAGCCCGTAGCTTCTTGCCGTCAGCTCGATGTGGGTCGGAAGGCGCGCTTTGTTTATCTGAGATGTGATCGCCGCAGCGATCACGGTCGGGCTGTGCTTGTTACCCGTGTCGTTTTGCACGATAAGCACAGGCCGTAGTCCGCCCTGCTCGCTCCCGACGACGGGGCTCAGGTCGGCGTAATAGATGTCTCCTCGTTTCACTCCAGTTAACACACAGCTTCACTCTCCGACGAAATATAGTCGCCTCGGTTACAGCCTGTTAAGCAGGTTTTATGTAACCGGACACTATAATTCTTTCACAAAGCAAAACAAAATATACAGCCATTGTCCCAGTAAATGCTAAAACGGACAACGGGGAGGCAGAGCTCCCAGTACCAGTATATGTGCGCGTAAATAGTTTGTCACTGGGCGTATCAGTCTAGATAGACGCGCGGGACACGCGGGGAGACGGCGCATAAAAGCTCGTAGGGAATCGTATCGGCGGCTGACGCGAGTTCTTCGACGGGGATGAACGCGTTGCCGTCGCGCCCGAAAACGGTGACCTTGTCGCCCGGCTGTGCGTCGGGGATGGCGGTAACGTCGATCAGGCACATATCCATGCAGATGCGCCCGACTTGTCTGGCGCGCTGCCCGCGTACGAGCATATCGATCTTACCCGACAGCGCCCGGTGCAATCCGTCGGCATAGCCGATCGTCACGACGGCTAAACGCTGGCGCTCGGGAACCGTGTACGTGCGCCCGTAGCTGATGGTATCGCCCGGCTCGTAGGTCTTGACCTGTGCGATGCGCGTTTTGAGCGCCATCGCCGGACGAAGCGCCAGCCCGTGTGTATCGTCTTCGGTGTAGCAGCCGTAGAGCGGCAGCCCGGGTCGAACCATGTCGGAATAAGTCCAATCATAGTTTATCATCGCGCCGCCGTTGGCGCAATGTTTAATTTCGAATTGCATACCGGCGCTTTTTTCCAGTTTGTCGACAAGCGCTGTAAACTGTGCGTATTGCGTCTCGGTAAACGGATCCCCGCAGCAGTCGGCAACAGGGAAATGTGTGAAAATACCTTCGAAATCAAGATTCGGCAGGCGCAGCACATGCATTAAGTCATCGTACGGATCACGTCCTCGCCCGGCCGTAAAACCGAGCCGCCCCATGCCGGTGTCGATTTTCAAGTGTACCTTAAGCGATTGCCCGAGCGACGATGCCGCACGCGAAAAGCCCTCGGCCATCTCGGCGGAGTAGATCGTTTGCGTAAAGTTGTTCGCGATCAGCTCGTCCGTCAAGCGCTCGGGAGTGTAGCCCATAATGAGGATCGGCAGACCGATCCCGTTATCGCGCAGCGTATACGCCTCATCGATGCACGCAACGCCGAGGTAGTCGCAGCCGAGCCGCTCAAGCAGCGGCGCGACGGTCAGCGCGCCATGGCCGTAGGCGTCGGCTTTGACGATGCCGAGAAAGCGCGTACCGGGTTTCAGCCGCGCTTTCATTTGTTTAAAATTGTGTTCAATATTGCCTAGGCTGACTTCTGCCCACGTTCTCATTTGCAGGGTGCTCATGCATTAGTATTCCTTTACTGATTAATCGATGGTGACGTTTTCAAACCGGCACATGACGACCATGCGCGATTCGTCGTAAAGCTCGGCACGGACAGGCAGGTGCGTTTTGGTGTCAAACCACGTGCGCGCGGCAACATTTTCGGTAACCGGCGTGGTGACAGCGAGCGTATCGTACCCGTCCAGCTTCTCAAAGCTAGTGCCCGAGATGTAGCCGCTCTGCCAGTGGCTGAGCAGTACCGGTACGGCTTCGGCAGGGGAGAGGCCGTCGCCGGTGACGGCGCCTGTATCGAGCACCGCGCCGTCGAATTCAAGCGTGCCGCCGGAGACGGAAACGGTCGCCTTGAGCCCGGCGACGGGCGCAGGGGCGGTGACGGTCAGTGTGCCGGTGTCCATACCGCCCTCGTAGTCGACGGCGAAAAGGTACGCGTTCACGCCGTAGTCCGCGGTAATCTCGATCGACATTGCTACGCTTGTCGCTTCAAGCAGCTTTGCGCGGATGTCGAGCGCAAGTTCCTTACCGGCGTCGGCGCTGTGGCAGGCGGTCAGCAGTAAAAGCGCGCCGACGGTTATCATTTGTGCAAGTGCCTTGATACGCTTCAAATTGCACTCACCTCATTGTTTGGTTAGGGGTCGATGACGGATTTAAATGCTTCAGGCAGACCGGCGATCACGTCTGACGCGGTGACCGAATAGTCGCCGAGGGCTTCGGCGCATCGGTCGCCGGACAGTCCGTGCAGGTAGACGGCAGCCAGCACCGCATCTTTGATCGGAAATTTCTGCCCGACGAGTGCGGTGATGATGCCCGCCAGCACGTCGCCGGTGCCGCCCTTGGCGAGCGCGGGCCCGCCCGTCGTGTTGAGGTAAACCGATCCGTCCGGCAGCGCCGTGACGGTGCGGTGTCCCTTTAAAACGAGCACGCACTGACGGCGTACGGCGAACTGCCGCGCACCTTCGATGCGCCCGCCCGACGTGTCGCCGCCGAGCCGGCGGAACTCGCCGGGGTGCGGTGTCAGGATTAACGGACAGGCCGCCTCGTCCAATATATCTATATTCCCGGAAAGCGCGTTTATGCCGTCCGCATCGAGTATGACGGGAATCGCCGCATTCTTGATGACGGCTTCAACGACGGCGGTGACGCCGTCCGACCGGCCGAGACCGGGCCCGACGAGGCAGACGTCGGCTGTTTCCAGCCGCATCAGAACGGCGTCGGCGGCGTCTTGCCCAAGCAGGCCGAGCGGCGACGCGGGCAGCGGGAAAACCATTTCCTCGTCGCACTTGACGGCGGCGATCTGGTAAATCGATTCCGGCACACCGAGCGCAACGAGCCCCGCACCGGCGGCCGACGCCGCGCGTGCGGACAGCACCGGCGCGCCTGTATAGCCGACGGCACCCGCGACGATGACGACGCGACCGAAATCGCCCTTGTGCGCGTCGCGTCTGCGGCGCGGCAGAATGATGTCACCGTCCGTGACGGCGTAACTGTCTGATTTGGTGTCGGCAATAATATCGGCAGGCAGACCGATGTCAACGACGCGCACGTCACCGGCGCAGACGCTGCCGGGATCGGAGACGAGCCCCGGCTTTGCGCTCGAAAACGTGACGGTTACGTCGGCGCGGACAGCGTCACCGAGAATGAGACCCGTGTCGGCGTCAACGCCGCTGGGGATGTCGGCGGAGACGACGCGGGCGGCAGACGCGTTGATCAGACGCACGGCGTCCAGCGCGTCGCCGCGGATCGGGGCATTTAGTCCGACGCCGAACAGCGCGTCGATGATCAAGCCGCAGTTGTTTGCGGCGTACTCGGCCTCGCTGCCGTCGGAGAAGTCCTCGAGGGTGCCGCCAAGCTCATCCAGACGGCGAACCATTTCACGCGCGTCCGGCGTCATTTTGTCACGCGAGCCGACGAGAAATACGCGCACCGTCACGCGATGCCGCAGGAGATACGCCGCGGCGGCAATCCCGTCGCCGCCGTTGTTGCCCGTGCCGCAAAAGACGACGACGGGCGCGCCGTCGTCCAGTAGACTGAGTGCCGTCTGCGCGACGTGTGCGGCGGCGTTTGTCATCAGGAGCGTTGAAGGGATGCCAAGCACGTCGATGGCGTAACGGTCTAGTTGGCGCATTTGTGATGCAGTAAGCAGTTTCACAGCGGCATCCCTCCCTTGTATAAATTGCTTAAAAATCACTCATTATTATAATGTACACACTGATTATAGTCAATTTATTGTTGCCATCCGGCGTATAATATGATATATATGTAAATTATAATAAAAACGGCTATGATCGGGAAAATAGTGATGACCGCACGCCAAAGAGAGGGGCAGCCACCGGCTGAAAGCGCCCTGCGTGACATGTCGCTTGGTTCGCCCGTGAGCTCCGGCTAATCCCCGGCGGTTTGTCCCGTTACAGACAGCATGAGCGCAGCCGCGCCGCGGCTGAACTTGGGTGGTACCGCGGAAGCATGTCTTTCGTCCCAACAGTGGGGCGGAGGGCATTTTTGTTTGTCATCCATCGATGATTTTAGGGAGTTGGTATTATGAAAGAACAACTGGAACAGCTGAAAAACTCGGCGCTGGCGATTTTAGAAAAAGCCGCCGACCGTGTGACGCTCGAGGACGCACGCATCAAGTATCTGGGCAAAAAGGGCGAGCTGACGGCCATCCTCAAGCAGATGGGCGGCCTGAGTGCCGACGAGCGGCCGGTCATCGGTCAGCTGGCCAATCAAATCCGCGCCGATCTTGAAGCGGCGATCGAGCACCGCGCCGCCGACATTGCCGCGCGCGAGCTGACGGCGCGCCTTGAGCGCGAGGCGCTCGACGTGACGATTCCCGGCACGCCGGTACCTGTCGGGCATAAACATCCGATGACGATCGTGCTCGACGAGGCTAAAGACATCTTCGTCGGCATGGGCTTTTCGATCGCCGAGGGGCCGGAGATCGAGCTGTCGGTCTACGATTTCGACAAGCTGAATATCCCGGTCGGCCATACGGTACGCGAGTGGCAGGACACGTTTTATATTACCGAGGACGAAACGGTGCATCTGCGCTGTCAGACGTCGCCGGTGCAGGTGCGCGTGATGGAGACGCAGGCGCCGCCGCTCCGCATCGTGTCACCCGGCCGCGTTTATCGTAAAGACGAGATCGACTCAACGCATTCGCCGATGTTCCATCAGATTGAGGGCCTCGTCGTCGATAAGGGTATCACGATGGGCGACTTGAAGGGTACGCTCAACGCGCTCGTTCGTAAGCTCTACGGCGCCGAGACGGCGACGCGCTTCCGTCCGCATCATTTTCCGTTCACGGAGCCGTCCTGCGAGGTTGACGTGCAGTGCTTTATGTGCGGCGGCACGGGCTGCCGCGTGTGCAAGGGCGAGGGCTGGATCGAGCTATTAGGCGCCGGTATGGTGCACCCTAAGGTGCTTTCCGGCTGTGGCATCGACCCGGAGGTGTACTCTGGTTTTGCATTCGGCATCGGGCTCGATCGTATGACGATGCTGCGCTACAGCATCGACGATCTGCGGTTGCTATTTGAAAACGACATGCGCTTCTTAGCGCAATTTTAAGGAGGCGATGCAATCATGAATCTTTCACGTAAATGGCTGGGTGATTATACGGCGATCGACGCGTCGCCGGAAGAATACGCCGAAAAAATGACGATGTCCGGCTCCAAGGTCGAGATGACGCACGAGCCGGGTGCCGAGTTTAAAAAAGTCGTCGTCGGGCGCGTTGCTGAAATTGAGCGGCATCCCGACTCCGATCACCTGTGGGTCTGTCAGGTCGACGTCGGCGCAGACGCGCCGGTGCAGATCGTTACGGGCGCGCAAAACGTCAGTCAGGGCGACTGGGTTCCCGTCGCGCTGCATAAGTCGCGCCTGCCGGGCGGTAAAAAGATCGAAAAGGGCAAGCTGCGAGGCCTTGTGTCCAACGGGATGCTCTGCTCCATCGCGGAGCTTGCGCTTGACACGCACGACTGCCCCGGTGCGGTCGAAGACGGCATCTATATCCTCGATGACGAAAACCTCACGCCCGGGCAGGACATTCAGTCCGTCATCGGTGCGGACGACAGTATCGTCGAGTTCGAGATCACCAACAACAGGCCGGACTGCTTGTCGGTCATTGGTCTGGCGCGCGAGAGCGCCGTCACGTTCGGCACCGAGCTGACGATCCCGACGCCGAGCGTCAAGGGCGGTGCGGGCAACATCGGCGAGCATCTTACCGTCGAAATTGACGACGCGGCGCTGTGCCCGCGCTACACGGCGCGGATGGTGAAAAACATCAAAATCGAACCGGCGCCCAAGTGGATGCGCCAACGGCTTCGCGCCGCGGGCGTGCGTCCGATCAACAATATCGTGGACATCACCAACTACGTCATGCTCGAGTATGGCCAGCCGATGCACGCGTTCGATTATGCCTGTCTGGACGGCGGCAAGATTGTCGTGCGCACGGCCAAAGAAGGCGAAACCATCCACACGCTCGACGGCACGCCGCGCGGCCTGAAAACCGACATGCTTGTTATCGCGGACGCCGTGAAACCGGTCGGCGTCGCGGGCGTTATGGGCGGCGAAAACAGCGAAATCACAGAAGCGACGACGTTCGCTGTGTTCGAGTCGGCCAATTTCAACGGTACGTCCATCCGAAAGACGGCGATGGCCCTGGGCATGCGCACGGACGCGTCTTCCCGGTTTGAAAAGGGGCTTGACCCCGAAAACACGCGCGCCGCTGTCGACCGTGCATGCGAGCTCGTCGAGCTGCTCGGCGCCGGTGAGGTGTTCGACGGCGTTATCGACGTGACGGCGCAGCCGTTCGTACCGCGCACGCTTGCGCTTGAGCCGGCGAAAATCAACCGTCTGCTCGGCACCGAAATCACGACGGCGTTTATGGTCAAAACACTTACCGCGCTCGGTTTCACCGTCGACGGCGAGACGGTCACAGTGCCGTCGTGGCGGTCGGATATCGAGCACTATTCGGATCTTGCCGAGGAGGTCGCGCGGTTTTACGGCTACAACGTCATTGAGCCGACGATGTTCGGTGGCGCGGCAGATGGCGGCTACACGGCGCGTCAGGCGCTCGAGCGCCATGTCGGCTATCTGATACGTGGCATGGGCTACTCCGAAATCTATACCTATTCGTTCATCAGCCCGTCGGCGTATGATAAGATCGCGCTCGGCAGCGATTCGCCGCTGCGTCAGTCGACGGTGATTCTCAATCCGCTCGGCGAGGATACGAGCATCATGCGCACAACAAGCCTGCCGTCGATGCTTGACACACTCGCGCGCAATCAAAGCTACCGCAACAAATCCGTCCGGCTTTATGAAATGGCCAAAGTTTACCGGCCGACGAGCGAGCAATTGCCGGACGAGCGGCTCGTACTGACGCTCGGCGCGTACGGCGATGTCGACTTCTTTGCGCTCAAGGGCGCTGTCGAAGCGCTGTTTTTACAGATGCGCGTTGAGGGCATCCGCTTTGAAGCCGATACGACGAATCCGTCGTATCATCCCGGGCGCTGCGCTGCCGTTTATGCCGGTGAAACGAGAATCGGGACAATCGGCCAGGTGCATCCGACTGTTGCGGGCACGTATGAGCTGGGCGAGACGTTTACCGCCGAGCTTGATTTTCCGCTCCTGCTCGACGCGCGGGCGGCGGAGCACACGTATACACCGGTGCCGAAGTTTCCGTCCGTCGCGCGTGACATCGCCGTCGTATGTGACCTTGGCGTCACAGTCGCGGCATTGACCGACGTCATCCGACGCGGCGGCGGCAAGCTTTTACGAGAGGTCGCGCTGTTTGATATCTATACAGGCGCGCAGGTGCCGCAGGGCAAAAAAAGTGTCGCGTTTTCGCTTAAGCTGCGCGCCGACGACACCACACTGACCGACGAGCAGGCCGACAAGGCCGTCGCCGATATCCTAGCACTGCTAGATAAGGAGCTCGGCGCAGTCATCCGTTAAACATCATGCGTGATACGGGGTGGTAAAATGCCGTCCCGTATCACGCATTTAGCCATTGACAAGCAATCGGCGCATGCTGTATAATAGCGTTCGCCTACATAAAAAAATAGCGATTTGCTGATATAGCTCAGTTGGTAGAGCAGCGCATTCGTAATGCGCAGGTCGTCAGTTCGAGTCTGACTATCAGCTCTGAAAAAGCCCTGTAACCGCAACGGTTACAGGGCTTTTCGTTTTTGGGGAGAGGTTCGGAAGAGCTCGTTTTGGCGTTTGTTTGGCCTTTGTTTGCGTAGAAATTTAGATTGTGCTACAAGAAATGGGCCGGAAATGCTTTAAGCATTTCCGGCCCATTTCTTGTATTATGCTGTATGTGGCGTTTTCGTTGCGCCTTTTTCTCGGCGATCACGAGATTTCGGCGGCATGCCGAAGTTTATTGATGTCTGGGAAATGAAACGCCGATAAGCTTAATAGAAAGAAAGCATCATAACAATTGGGTAAAAACGTAACAAGCGTGGTGGTTCATATTGTGCTTTTCGCGCCGTTGTAATAGTATGGTGCACAGTAGGACTATGATTGGTGGTGAAGGCGATGAACGGCGGCGGAAGGCTTTTTTATCACAGAAAAATATATGACCTGACTGGAACGGACGCGCTGTTCGTCCGAGCCGTTACTGAAAATATCAGATGGCATCAGGAACATTGCCCCGCGTATGCCGAAATACTTGCGCGACAGGGATTCCGGTTGTCGGATGTCAAAACGATTGACGATCTACATATGATACCGCCGATTCCGACACTGTTTCTGAAAAATCATCCGATGTATTCATCCGATCCCAATCGTTTGATGTTTAAGTCGACGACATCGGGTACGAGCGGCAAGAAAAGCGAAATGGGGCTCGACTGGCCGTCCGCGCGGCGGGGACTCGGCATGATCATGGGGACATTTTTCACGCACAAGCTTCTGTCGCTTCGACCGACAAATTACATCGTGCTGGGTTACCAGCTGGCAAGACGCAATAAGATCGGCGCGGCGAAGACAGCCTATGCCGTCACGTTTTCGGCGCCGGCAATGCATCGGGAATATGCGTTGAAGGACACCGGCACCGAATACGAGCTCAATCTGGACGGTATTAAGAAGGCGCTTGTCCGCTATGAAAAGCAGGGACTGCCGGTACGCTTTATGGGCTTTCCGGCTTACTTCATGTTCTTGCTGAAGGCGCTGAATGATTCAGGCATCCAGCTGAAGCTGAACCCGCATTCGCTGGTGCTGCTTGCGGGCGGGTGGAAGCAGTTTTTTACCGAGCAGGTTGAAAAACCTGTCTTGTATGCCATGGCGCGAGAGACTTTAGGGCTCGGGGAGGACCGCATCCGGGAGTTTTTCGGTGCCGTTGAGCATCCGATCGCCTATTTTGATTGCCCGAATCACCATTTCCACGTGCCGGTCTATTCCCGTGTCATCATTCGGGACGGGGACATGAATCCGCTGCCATACGGTGAGCCGGGGCTGCTGAATCTGATCACGCCGATGATGACGAGCATGCCGTTTACAAGCGTGATAACGGACGACGTGGCGATCCTGCGTCCCGGTGACGCCTGCGGATGCGGTATTAATACACCGTACTTCGAGGTACTCGGACGCGCCGGTCTGGCCGATCTTAAGACATGTGCAGCCGGGGCTTCAGAGCTGCTGAACGTCAAGCTGGGAGGCGGTGCGGCACAATGAATCTGGTAAATGGTGAAATCCTGGATGCGACAGCGTGCGATACTGTCCTCAATGAGCTTGAGCAGCGCCTCCAGCGCACGCTGCAAAAGGATCGGCTCGACCCGGAAACGGTAATCACCGCGTGCGGACGGCTGCTTAACCATCTGGACGAGCAGATTTATATTGACGCGATGGCGACACTCGGCATCGACGAAGCGCTTGGCCGGCGATATATTGCCGAAGCCCGACAGATGTTTGACCCGGAATATTTGCGCCACCGACTGCGTATCGAGCTTGGAGACAGCCGCGCAGAATCGTATACATACACGCCGATGTATCATGACGGACCTGTTACGGAGCAAGTATGCCCGCTGGGCGTGCTGCTGCATGTCGCTGCCGGCAACGCCGACGGCCTGCCAGCGTTCAGTGTTTTTGAAGGCCTGTTGACCGGCAATATCAACATCCTGAAGCTCCCCGAAGATGAAGGTGGTATTTCGGTCCGGCTGCTTCTGGAACTTATCGAGGCCGAGCCGCAGCTTGCCGAGTACATCTATGTTTTCGATTATTCATCAAAAGACGTTATTCACATCGAAAAGCTGATATCGGCGGTTGACGCCGTCGTTGTATGGGGCGGCAGTGAGGCTGTGTCCGCATTGCGGAAAATTGTGCCGCCGAACGTCCGGCTGATCGAATGGGGGCATAAGGTCAGTTTTGCTTATGTAACACCGCAGGGCTATACCGACGAGGATCTCGTCGGTCTGGCGACGAATATCGCGGAGACCGGACAGTTGCTGTGCAGCTCTTTGCAGGGCGTATTCGTCGATACGGACGACATGCGCGACGTTTACGATTTTTGTGAACGCTTTTTACCGATTCTGAATAAAGCGACCATCCGCCGCTCGGACAGCCTCGGGATTGGCGTGAAAGCCCAGGTCGCGCTGCGATTGTATAATGAGGCGCTCGAGGGAATCTATTCGAAAAGCAGGATATTTAAGGGAACGGCCTGCAGCCTCATCGCGTATCCGGACAAAACACTCGAGACGGCCATCCAGTTCGGTAACGCGTGGGTTCGGCCGCTGCCACGCGGCGATTTGATGTCGGTGCTGCGGCCGTACAAAAACTATTTGCAGACGGCCGCCCTGATTTGTGAAGCGCCGGCGAGAGAAGCGCTTTCACAGACGCTCTTCAAAGCAGGTGTCGTCCGTATCTGCCCCGGTGAGAAAATGTCGACGGCATATTGCGGCGAGCCGCACGACGGTGAGTATTCCCTGCGACGGTATACACGGATCGTCAGCATGGAATAACGACGATTTGAGCGGAACGTTTTCGCAAATTTATTGCTTAGGCTTGTACTGCGCAGGACGGCCGGGTTAAGTCTGACGATCAGCGCGAAAACGCCGCCCTGGCAACAGGGGGCGTTTTGTTTTCAACTTAACATTGACGACTGTTTGTCCGACAGCCTACAATGTAAATAGTACTTGACGGGAGGCTTGTTATGGATCTTAAAAACAACACCATCACAGTCAGAGAGCTTCTGCAAAACCCGGCGGCTAAGAAGCTGCTGATAAAGGAGTTCCCAGAGGTCGCCAGCCCCTTGCTGCAGCAGATTGGCGCACAGATGACCCTCGATGCCGTACTCGGCCTCGTCGGGGGGCGGTACCCACGCAGCAAGATCGACGCGGTGCTGCGTCAGCTTGAGGCGCTGTAAGCCGGGCGTGACATCCGAATAGTTAGCAGCCAACCTCCGGACACACTGTCCGGAGGTTTTTTCATGCATTAGCAAGAAATGGGAGGTGTTCGCTATAATATTTGTAAAATTCATGTAAAAGCTATTGACATTCAAGTGAACGTATGGTAAGATTCGTTCATGAGAAAAAATGGAAAGAGGTGTTCCGATGACGATTCCGGGAACGATTTTACCGGCCGAAAGCGGCTCCGGCCCTGCCGGATCGCTGTTTTTGAGCAGCATTTTCTCGGTAACGACCGGCTTGATGCTCTCGCAAATTAAGGAGATCACAGGGCTGGACGCGCCGGCACTGCAAAACTGGATCAAACGCGGATGGGTCTCGTCGCCCGTCGGTAAGCGCTACAGCATTGACCAGGTCGCGCGGATTCTGATTATCAACATGCTGCGTGACACGTTCCAGCTTGAAAAAATCGCATTCCTGATGACATATATCAACGGACGCGCCGGCGATAAGTCGGACGACATTATTCCCGAATCGGTTTTATACGAATATATTTGCTGCTTAATCGACGAGTGCGGAAGCTGCGATATTAACAACACCGATCATTTAAGAAAGCTCATTGTCGATTGCACGGGCAACTATCAAGAGGTGATCCCCGGCTCGGCGGAGCGGCTGCGTAAGGCGCTCGAGATTATCATTCTCGCTTACGAGAGCGCACGGTTTAAAGCCAAAGCCGAAGACTTGCTGGGCGATATTCGCTGACCGGCAGCGGCGGGGCTGATTGCGCTGCCGCTACGCAAGCTGGTTTTCATAAAATAAATCTGGAAGAAAGGAGTTACAATATGGCTGTATGGTGGGAGTCGTTGTCTGTACTGCAGCAAGTATTTGCGTATTTTGCTATCCCCGCCACGATCATTTTGATCGTTCAGACGATTCTAGTTTTGTTTGGGATCGGCGACAACGATCTGGACACCGGTGACGGACTCGACGCGTTTGACGCGGACGATTTCGGTGACGGGGGAGACGGCTTCGAGGGCGCCGGAGACGGGCTGGCTTTGTTCAGTATTCGCGGGATTGTCGCGTTTTTCTCGGTCGGCGGCTGGGCAGGCATCGTTGTGGCTGAACGGATTAATTCAGCGTTTATAAGCATCGTGATTGCCTTTATCGCCGGTGCTGTGGCGCTGTACTCGGTCGCACTGCTGTTCAAGCTGGCAGCCGGGCTTCAGTCCAAGGGAAACCTTGCGCTTGAAAATGCCGTCGGCAAAACGGCAAAGGTCTACATCACGATCCCGGGCAGCCGGGCCGGATTCGGCAAGGTCACGCTGACGTTTCAGGGCCGCTTTGCGGAATGCGACGCCGTCACCGACGAAGGCGATGCGCTGCACACGGGCGCACTCGTTACTGTTACCGGCCTTGCAGACGCCAGCACATTAATCGTCGCGCCGTTGACAGACACGGCAAACTAAACTGAAGGGGAGAAATTATGAATCCAATTATCTATTTCGTTGTCTTTGCACTGGTGATTGTCACCACATTCATCATCATTCTTTCACGCTACCGCAAATGCCCGTCCGACAAGATTATGGTCATTTACGGTAAGGTCGGCTCAAACGCCGACGGCACGAACCGTTCGGCACGCTGTATCCACGGCGGCGCGGCGTTCATCTGGCCGATTTTTCAGGCCTTCGAATACCTCGATCTGACGCCGCTGTCAATCAGCGTTGATCTGACCAATGCACTTAGCCGCCAGAACATTCGTATCGACGTGCCCTCGCGCTTTACCGTTGGTATCTCGACGGAGCCGGGCGTTATGCAAAACGCCGCCGAGCGGCTGCTCGGGCTGAAGCTGGCGGAAATCCAGGAGCTTGCTAAGGATATCATCTTTGGTCAGCTGCGTTTGATTATCGCCACGATGGATATCGAGGAGATCAACACCGACCGTGACAAATTCCTTGAAGCCGTCTCCTCGAACGTCGAGACGGAGCTGAAAAAGATCGGTCTGCGGCTCATCAACGTTAACGTCACCGACATCGATGACGAGTCCGGCTATATCGTCGCACTTGGCCGCGAGGCTGCCGCCAAGGCGATCAACGAAGCCAAGCGTACGGTCGCCGAAGCGGATCGCGCCGGTGCCATCGGCCAGGCCAATGCACAGCGTGACCAGCGTATCAGCGTTTCGATGGCCGACTCCGATGCCATCAAAGGCGAAAACGACGCCAAGGCGCAGATCGCCGACTCCGATGCAACGCGCCGCGAGCGCGAAGCCGATGCGCAGCGCCGCGCTGTTATGGCTGAAAAAATTGCGACGGCAAAGGCGCTTGAAGAAGCGTACGCCGCCGAGCAGACGGCCGAGCTGGCTCGTGCCGCGCGTGAAAAAGCCACGCTTGAAGCCGACGTGCTCGTCAAGGCTGAAATCGATAAGAAAAAGCTTGAAATCGCCGCTGAAGCCGACGCTGAGCAAACACGCCGCCGTGCACGCGGTGACGCCGATGCGCTCTTTGCTAAGATGGAAGCGGAAGGCCGCGGTATGCAGGAGATCCTCACCAAGCAGGCGCTGGGTCTCGCCGAGATCGTCAGAGCGGCCGGCGGCAACGCCAGTGACGCCATCCGTCTGATGGTTGCCGACAAGCTTGAAGAGCTGGTCAAAATCCAGGTCGAGGCCGTCAAGAACCTCAAGATTGACAAGGTCACCGTTTGGGACGGCGCCGGTAAAGACGGCTCGTCAAGTACGGCAAACTTTGTGTCGGGGCTGATGAAATCCATCCCGCCGATGAGCGAGCTGTTCAACATGGCCGGTATGGAGCTGCCGGAGTATCTCGGCAAAACGAAGGCCGAGGCACCGGTAACAGACACTGCCGTTGAAGCAGCGGCCGAGTAACGATAAACCTTCAAGAAAGCACGGGAGCTCACTTGACTCCCGTGCTTTTTTCTTTATTATTTCAGCGCCAACTGGTATACTGAAAATGACTTCAACAACAGCATCCGCTGCTTGCCGGCGGACTATACCGGAGGATACAATGAAAAGACTAACAGCCATCCTGATGGCGTCCGTGCTGATGCTGACGGTACTGGCGGCCTGCGCTAAAACAAGCGGCACAAGCCCGACGCCGAGTGCGTCGCCGTCACCGTCCGTGTCCGACAGCGCCGAGCCGAGCGAAAGCACGCCGCTGCCGGAAATCAACCGTAACGGCATCGAGTTTGACGAGGCGACAGACGCTTTTTTCGGCGCGTACGACGATACGAACGCCGCGCTCGACGCGATGACGCCGCTGTTATACGCCGCGCTCTGGGGTGCACTCGACGAGCTTGAAGATGACGAATTGTTTTATGCCGGTAACGAATCGCCGCAGGCGTCCTTTATGTGGACGACGGTATATAATATCCTCAACACCTCCGAATTCCCGGCGCCTTCCGGCGGCATTACACAGGAAAACGGCAATATCCATGTGACGCGATCGGCGATGACGGAGGTCTTTATCAGTGCTTTCGCTTCGGATAACATCCCGGAGATTGCCGGTACTGTTGCGGACCTTATATCGTACGATGCAACGTCCGAGGCTTATACGATTCTTGCTGCCGACACGGCAGGCATTGCATTTGTCCTCAAGGGCATCGAGCTCAGTAAAGCTAGCAGCGCGGCCGATCCGACAATGTCGGCAACCGTGCTATTCGATATCGTTGAATGCAGCGGCACACACCTGAAGGTGATTGCCGTTGAGCTTGTGCCGCTCAGTTTCTCGGCGTATTGGTATCGGATTCAGGCGGCGTACACGGTCGAGGCGGCGGATCTGTCTGTCCCCGGTGCGTCCCCGGTGACGGCGCAGGAGATCAGCGATATACTTGGATTTACGCCGGATCTGCCCGACGGCGCGCAGGACACCGTGTATACCACCCGGGAGACGGGGTTCGGCGGCAGCATCGTGCAGATCGACTTTAAGCTTGACGGTGCCGATATCGTCTACCGCATTCAGGCCACTGTTGCGTTTTCAGATATATCGGGTGTCCATGAAACGTGGACGACGAATGAAAGCGTCACAGTCGGTTACACGGACGGCGAGGTGCACACGACGTCGAGCGGTAAGGGCATCTGCCTTTGGTACGATACGACGCCCGGCCTGATGTACTCGCTCTATATGTCCGCGGGTGCCAGCGTCGAGTCGCTGGGCGCGCTGGCCCAGCAGCTGTTTGTACCCTTGCAGGGCAACGTTTAAGTATAAAAAAAGAGCCTTCCGATTGTCGTCGGAAGGCTCTTTTTTTGTTTTACATTTTCTCCGGCGCGGAAACGCCGAGGATGTCGAGGCTGTTTTTCAGCACGATGCGCACGCTGTCGGCGAGCTTGAGGCGCGCTTTAAGCACGTCGTCCGCCTCACCTTTAATGCGGCAAGCGTTGTAGAAGCGGTGAAACCGCGCAGCCAGCTCAATCACGTAGCGGTTGATCCGCGACGGGTCGTAGTCGCGCGCGGCGAGGCGCAATTCCTCCGGGAGCATCGACAGCTGCTTGAGGACGTCACGCTCGGGCGCTTCCTTAAGCACTGCGACATCGATGTCCTTGGCAGACGGGACGGCGTAGCCGTCCTCCGCGAGCGCCGAAATCAGGCTGCAAATGCGCGCATGCGCGTACTGGACATAGTAGACGGGATTTTCGCTGTCCTGACGCACGGCAAGCCCGAGATCAAATTCGAGATGCGTGTCGGGCTTGGCGTTGAAGAAAAACCGGCACGCGTCGACGGAAATCTCGTCGAGCAGGTCATTGAGCGTTAGCGCCTTGCCGGTGCGTTTGGAAACCTTGACGGTCTCGCCGTCGCGCACGAGGCGAACCATCTGCATGATGACAAAGTCGAGCGTTTTATCGCCGATGCCGAGCGCGGGGGCCGTCATCGTCGCCTTGAAGCGGATGGCGTGACCGTGATGATCGGCGCCAAGCACGTCGATGACGCGGTCGAATCCGCGGCCGATGAATTTGTTGCGGTGGTAGGCGATGTCGACGGCGTAGTAGGTGTAAAAGCCGTTCGAGCGCTGTAAGACCTCGTCTTTATCTGCGCCGAAGTCCGTGTTTTTGAGCCAGACGGCGCCGTCCTGCTCATACGTATAGCCGTTATCGGTTAAAAGCTGTACCGTCTCAGCGACGGCACCGCTTTCGTGCAGCTCGCTTTCGAGAAAAAACCGGTCGTAATAAATGCGGTAACGTTCAAGGTGCTCTTTCATCAGCGCGATGTTGTGCGGCAGCGCGAACGCGGTAAAGGCGTTCCGGCGCGTGACGGGGTCCGTTTCGACATACTTGTCCCCGTCGCGCTCGTAAATAAGCCGCGCGAGCGCACGGATATCGTCGCCGTGGTAGCCGTTTTCAGGGAACGTGACCGCGTCCTCGCCGAGGCAGATTTGTAAGTACCGCGCCTCGATCGATTGACCGAACAGCTCGACCTGATTGCCTGCGTCGTTGACGTAGAACTCGCGCCAGACGTTGTGGCCTGTTTTGCCGAGTACGGCAGCCAGCGTATCGCCGAGCACGCCGCCGCGGGCGTTGCCGATCGTCATCGGGCCTGTCGGATTGGCTGAAACGAATTCAACCATGACGCGCTCGCCCCCGCCGATGTCGGATTCGCCGTAGCGCTCGCCCTCCGCCTCGATGGCGTCGAGTACTGCCGCATACCACTTGTCCGACAGGGTGAAGTTCATAAATCCGGGGCCGGCAGCCTCGCAGGCGCTAAAATAACTGCCCGACAGGTCAAGGCCGGCAATGAGCGCCTCGGCGATTTTGCGCGGGTTCATTTTCATCGCGCGTGCGCCGCCGAGCGCATGCGTCGCGGCGAAGTCGCCGTTTGCATCGGTTTTCGGGATCTCCACCGCGCCGTCCGGCTTGTCGGCAGACGGTAGTGCGCCGCTGGCGGCCGCGCATACGCACGCACCCTCCAGCAGCGCTTCGATTTGTTGTTTCGCCAGTTCTATCAGGTTTGCCACGTGCGGCCTCCTAAAGCTGATGGGAACGAAAACCCATCGGTTTTATCGGGCGGATTGCGCCCATATTTCGATAACTTAACAGCATCGGTTATTTGACGCTGATCTTAAATGCGTTGCGGCTCATGACAATGCTGTCAACCTCGATGACATAGTGAATCTCGAGGTTGCCGCCGTTTTCGTCCATTTGCTGGACGATCGAGTGGGTGTCGATCCCCATCATCATTGAGCCGTATGACGTGTCGTACACAAAATAGTGCTTCTGACCCTCGACGAAGATCATCTCGCCGTTGATGCCGCCCGCCCGGTTGAGTACGACACGGTCCGGCTCGATGACGAACGAGGTCTTCGTGCCCTCTTCAAAGCCGGTCAGTTCGCTTTCCAAATAGCTGAACTCGGCCACGTCGCCTTGCAGCTCATACTCGCCGTCCGTGACGAGCTCGAAGCTCTCTTCGTCTGCGTCCTGCGCAGTTTGAAAGCCTTTTATTGAAATTAATACATTTTTCATAATAGCAGATCCGTTCAGTCCGTTGAGTTTAATACCGGATCAGCGCAAAGAAAACACGACTATCTGTGCGCGTACCGGGATATAATGAGTTTAGGAGATGATGCGCGGCAGCACAATGTGCCCCATGGCACCAGCGCCGTCCTGGAAGTAAAGATTCCCATATATGATATGCCATATAAGTAAATAAAACAAGTGAAAATTTATGAATAATAGTGGAATTCTCAGGTGCGATTTGCTATACTGTAGAAACCTATAAGACCGAGGAAGACTGAGCGCGGCCAGCCGCAAAACCGCGCCGGGCTGAAAATGCCCGATTGATGCCCAGATATGGGAGGGCTGAACATGAAAATTGAATTGACTGAAAAAGAGTTCAGGCGTCTTCTCGACATGGTATACATCGGCAACTGGATTTTGAACTCAACACGCGGCGGTGACCGCTTTGACGACTATGACGTCGTTGAAAGCAAGATTTTTGCGCACTGCGCCAAGGTGGGTATGACGAAGCTGTTTGAGCTCGGTGAGAAGGGGGCTATCCCGTCGGCCGCGTTTGAAAACGGCGGTATCCACGAAGCAATCGCCGACTATGAGGACACGGTTTTCTTTGAAATCCTTGCCGAGGAATTCGCACGCCGCGATATGGACTTCGAGCCGATCGGCCCGGAGAACTTCAGCGAGCTGACAAAACGTATCGACGAATACATTGAAGAATTCGAGCAAAACGGGATGGACAACATCTTTCTGAACAAATAGACAGCAATCCGACATTTCCCACGCAGCGGATGACGAACAGTCATCCGCTTTTTTATTAAAATTTTACAATTCGTAAACAAATGTTTACAAAACGGTATCAATCTTATATAATTGCCCTGTAGGAAGAAGACAACAACGCGTTTTCAACCATACAGGAGGATGCCATGAAACGAAGCATTATTATTACCATCATAGCGGCGCTTTTAGTCGGTGTGATTGCTGTGACGGCATCGGCCGTAGAGCCGACGGACGGCGTTGTGAGCTTTCGCATTGAGGGCGCGCAGGAATACATATATTACGACACAGAGATGACCGTCACAGCGAGCGATGCGATGACGCTGTACGACGTGATACAAAGCTGTCCCGGTGTTGTGAACATCGTTACATCCGACGGCGAGACAAGCCGGCGGGTCACGGCAGTCGGCAGTCAGACGCAGACGCGTACCGGTAAATGGCTGCTGCGCGTTAACGGCCAGGCAGTTGACACCAATCTGGATGCCACAACCGTGCAAAACGGCGACGAGATCGTATTATACTATGGTAATACGACCGGCATGCAGTATCCGGTCGCCGAACTGGACAGGATGATGTCGCAGGGGATTGTCCGATTTGTTAGTCCGGACGAGAGGACTGGCGGCGTACTGCCCGTCGCGGATGCGACGGTCGTATGGGACGGCATGACGTACAAAACGAACGAGAACGGCGAGATCATCATCGACTCGACGGGCGTCGGTGTCGACCATACCGTCCAGATCGACCGGTGCGATGCGTCCGGCATTCCGACGGTGCTGCGCTTTGCCCCAGGTTACTGCGTCCGCCTCGGTTTTAACGACGTGACGCAAGGCGACTGGTACTACAACGCCGTCATGACGGTTGCCGGGAAGCTGATTATGAGCGGGGTAACGGAAACCACGTTTGAGCCGGCGCAAAACATGAACCGGGCGATGTTCGTCACCGTGCTGGGCCGTCTGTCGCGCGAGCACGTCGATCAGACGCGCGCGAGCAAATTCCAAGACGTGAGGAATGACGGCTGGTCGGCCGGCTACATCGCCTGGGCCACCGATAATGATATCGTCGCCGGTAACGGTGACGGCACGTTTGGCCAGTACAATGACGTCACGCGTGAGCAGATTGCCGTCATGCTCTGCCGCTACGCACAATATCGCGGGTTTGACGTTTCCGGCACGGACAGCCTCGCCGCGTTCCCTGACGAGGCTGACGTATCGGACTACGCACTGGAAGCGCTGCGATGGGCCGTCGGGTACGGCCTGATAACCGGTACGGACAACGGCGAACTGCTGCCGGGCGGTGTGGCGACGCGTGCGCAGGTCGCGACGATGCTGGAGCGGTTTGTCTCGGCGTATAATCTGTGATACAGTAGTTCATAGTATTAAGCGGGTCTGCCCGCGTAAAGACAGAGAAAGCGGGAAAACCGACATGAAGCAGATTGTTCAGATTAAGAAGTTGCGTGACGGTGCCGTCACACCGTTGTACGGCTCGCCTTATTCAGCCGGCGCGGACCTGTATGCGTGCCTTGATGCACCAGTCACACTGATGCCGGGCGAAACCGTAATGATCCCGACAGGGCTCGCGTTCGCGCTGCCCGAGGGGTACGCCGGGCTCGTCTACGCGCGCAGCGGACTGGCGTCGAAGAAAGGGCTTGCCCCGGCCAATAAGGTCGGCGTGATCGACAGCGACTACCGGGGCGAGGTGATCGTGGCGCTCTTGAACCACGGGCCGGATGCACAGACGGTCTCACCGGGGGAGCGCATCGCGCAGCTCGTTGTGACACCGATACTTACGTGCCAATTCGTCGAAGCCGACACACTCACCGATACAGACAGAGGCGCCGGCGGTTTCGGCTCGACAGGCAGCAAATAGATTGATATAAGTTAATTAGCCGGGATAGTCGACAAAATCGACGATCCCGGCTATAATAACAGCATCTGAACAACAATGAAAGGAAGCGCCGGATATGTCTATGCTGGAGGAAATAAGAGCGCAGGCGCAACAAGCTGCCGAGGCGCTGTGCGAGGCGGCGAAGGTTGCGCCGGGGCAGATCGTCGTCATCGGCTGCTCGACGAGTGAGATCGGCGGTCACAAGGTCGGCAGCGAGTCCAGCCCTGAGATCGGGCGCGTTGTGTTTGCCGCGATTAAGTCCGTGCTCGACGCGCGCGGCGCAATGCTGGCCGCGCAGTGCTGTGAGCATCTTAATCGCGCAATTATCATCGAGCGCGCGGCTGTACCGGGCGCCGAGCTTGTCAACGTCGTCCCGCAGCCGAAGGCGGGCGGAGCGTTTGCCACCGCCGCGTATCAAGGTTTTACCGATCCCGTCGCCGTCGAGGAGATCCGCGCCGACGCGGGACTTGACATCGGCAATACACTCATTGCCATGCACCTGAAAAAAGTCGCCGTGCCGCTCCGGCTTGAAGCAAAGCGCGTCGGTCACGCGAGCGTGACGGCAGCGCGCACAAGGCCGAAATTTGTCGGCGGCGTACGCGCCGTCTATGACGAGAAGTTATTATAAAAGAGAGGGCGGCTTAGCCGCCCTCTCTTTTTCTATCTAATCAGCAGAAAGTACACCAGCACAATCGCACCGAGGACGATGCGGTACCAGCCGAAGACCTTAAAGTCATGCTTTTTGACGTAATTCATGAGGAAACGGATACTCAGCAGCGACACGATGAACGCCACGACCATCCCGACGAGCAGCACGGCGATCTCAAGCCCCGTGAAGCTAAAGCCGAACTTGACAAGCTTTAAAAAGCTGGCGCCGAACATAACGGGGATCGACAGTAAAAACGTGAATTCCGCGGCGACCGTGCGCGACGTGCCCAACAGTATTGCGCCGATGATCGTCGCGCCGGAGCGCGATGTGCCGGGAATAAGCGAGAGCAGCTGAAATAGACCGATGAACAGCGCCGTTTTGTATGTAAGCTGCGGCATCGAGCGAATCCTTGGCTCGCCGCGGTTGCCGTTTTCAATCACTATGAACAAAATGCCGTAAAAGATGAGTGCCGCGGCGATCGTCACGGCCGACGTAGTGGAGCTGTGGTAAAACAGTTCCTCGATCTTGTCGTTGAGCGGGATGCCAACGACGGCGGCCGGGATACCGGCGACGATGATCTTGCCCCACAGCGAAAACGTATCGCGGCGCTGTCCGGGCAGCTTCTTCGGCCCAAAGGGGATCAGCTTGTTCCAAAAAAGCACGACGACGGCGCAGATGGCCCCTAGCTGGACGACGACGATGAACATGTCGATAAAGCCTTGGCTCATGTCCTGTTTTAAGAATTCGTTGAGTAGCAGCAAATGGCCCGTACTGCTGACAGGCAGCCATTCAGTGATGCCCTCGACGATGCCAAGAATGATCGCCTTGATGATTTCAATGATATTCGCGCTCATACGGACACTCCCGATACATAGTTGGATAAGTTATCCTATGTTATCATTTTTTATGGTATGTGTACAGCTTGATTTTGTCGAAAAAACCGCTCCGGATTTTCCGGAGCGGTTTTCTTAAAATATGGCTTTACAGTTGTTTCTGCGCGTTGATCTTTACGCCGGGGCCCATTGTTGACGCCGTGACGCAGCTTCTGATGTACTGGCCTTTGGCGGCGGCGGGCTTGGCCTTGATGACGGCGGTAATCAGCGCCGTGTAGTTGTCGACGAGCTTCTCAACGCCGAACGATACCTTGCCGATGGGGCAGTGGATGATGTTCGTTTTGTCGAGACGGTACTCGATCTTACCGGCCTTGATCTCTTTGATGGCCTGATCGATGTTTGCCGTGACAGTACCGGCCTTCGGTGTGGGCATCAGGCCCTTCGGGCCGAGGATCTTACCGAGGCGGCCGACGACGCCCATCATATCGGGCGTGGCGACGACGACGTCGTAATCGAAAAAGTTTTCCTTCTGGATTTTTTCGACCATGTCCATCGCGCCGACGAAATCGGCACCGGCGTCCTTGGCTTCCTGCTGGCGCTCTTCTTTACAGAATACGAGAACCTTGCGCGTTTTGCCCGTGCCGTGCGGCAGGACGATCGCGCCGCGGACCTGCTGGTCAGCGTGGCGGGAGTCGACACCGAGCTTGATGTGCAGCTCGACAGTTTCGTCGAATTTAGCTTTCGAAGCCTGGATCACTACGCCGAAGGCGTCGCCAGCTTCGTACTGCTGGGTTTTGTCAACGAGCTTGGCGCTCTCTTGATAGTTCTTTCCTCTTTTCATACGATCAGTCCTCCGTTACGACGATGCCCATGCTGCGGGCTGTACCCGCGACCATGCGCATAGCGGCTTCAATAGTGCCGGCATTCAGGTCAGGCATTTTGATTTCGGCGATCTTGCGTACCTCGTCCTGACTGATCTTGGCGACCTTGTCGCGCTGCGGAACGCCCGAGCCTTTTTCAATGCCGCAGGACTTCTTGAGAAGAACCGGCACGGGGGGCGTTTTCGTGATGAAGCTGAAGCTTCTGTCGGAGTAGACCGTGATGACGACGGGGATAATCATGCCCGCGTCATTTTTCGTGCGCTCGTTGAATTCCTTTGTGAAAAGGCCGATGTTCACGCCGTGCTGGCCAAGCGCAGGGCCGACAGGCGGCGCCGGCGTCGCTTTGCCGGCGGGGATCTGGAGTTTGATAATCCCTGTTACTTTTAGTGCCACTGAGAGCACCTCCTATAAATAATGTGGTGATACGCGGCCTGCTGCCGTGTATCTTGGCGGAGCAAGATGCTCCTCCCACTTGCCGGCCGGAGCCGACAAAAACGGTTTCCCGTTGTTTGCCAATTGTGCTGCCGCTATTTAACGGCTTCGACCTGATCGAAATCCAGATCGACGGGCGTTTCGCGCCCAAACATGGAGACGATGACGCGCACGCGCGACTTGTCCGTCTCGATCTCTTCGACAGTGCCAAGGAAGCCTTCCAGCGGGCCGTCGGTAACTTTCACGGTGTTGCCGACTTCATAGCCGACGACGATCTCGTGCTTTTCAATACCGAGCGAACCGATCTCTTCTTCCGTCAGCGGCACAGCCTTGTTGGATGATCCGACGAAACCGGTGACACCGCGTACGTTGCGGACAAGATGCCAGCTCTCGTCGGTCATGATCATTTTGATCAGGACGTAGCCGGGGAACACCTTGCGCTCGACAGTCTTCGTCTGCGAGTCGGTGACCTCGGTGACGGTCTCCATCGGGATCTTGATCTCGAGAATCAGATCCTGCATTTTTCTGTTTTCGGCGGCTTTTTCGATTGTAGCCGCGACGGCGTTTTCATAACCGCTGTACGTGTGAACGACGTACCATCTTGCTTCCTCAGACATGAACATTAACCTCCGAGCGCTATGAGCGTCTGGACGATGTACGTTCCGGCCTGGTCGACACCCCAGATGACGATGCTCGATATGACAATGATGACGAGGACGATGATCGTATGGTTGACGATTTGCTTCGGCGTCGGCCACACAACCTTTTTAAGCTCGCTTTTCATCTCGCGGAACCATTTGGCTATACGAAATTTCCGCTTTTTCTTTTCCTTTTTGCCTTTAGTTTCGGGAATCTTGACATTAGGCTGTTCCAGTTTCTCTTCTGACATTCAATACACGTCCTTTCCGAGCACTTACGGCTTTACTTCGTTTCGCTGTGGACGGTGTGCTTGCGGCAGAAGCGGCAGTATTTGTTCATCTCAAGCTTCTCCGGGGTATTTTTTTTGTTCTTCATCGTGTTGTAGTTGCGCTGTTTGCATTCATTACAGCGGAGAACGACCTTTACACGCATGACGGCACCTCCATTTAGTTAGCCTCCCTGCTTTAATTTGGCAGTATGGTTAGTGTGATACGCTTTCAGCCGGAAAATCCGCACACAAAATAAACCCATCTGCCGACAGGTAAAGTGAGTATACCATAATCGCCGCCTACCGGTCAACCATTAATTTGTTTGTTTTAATATAGTATATATCCTATTGCCGAGAGCAGTAAGCGTCTGATACAATCAAAATATGTCAATAAACGGCATGCCGGCCCCAGACGGGGCGGGCATGCATTCAGGCCATCGGGAAAGGCGGCGATATTTAATATGAAAATTGTTTTATTATATCTCTCGCCGAATGAGACGACAGCTTGGCTGACAGAATATCTAAAAAACCTGCTGATAGCTAGTGGGCACAGCGTCTGGCTCGTCGATATCGGCGAAGCGGGCAGCCGCCGTTTTGCCGAACTGCCAAAAAACGTGTTCGACGATGCGGAACTCATCGGCATCGGCTGTCCCGTTTATCATCTGACAATGGTGGAGCCGATGACGGCGTTTTTACGCGAGGCGCTGCCGGCGCTCGCTCAAAGCTGCCCGGGAATACGGGCGTTTGTCTATATGACGTACGCCGGCATCTCGACGGGCAAGGCGTTTTTGAATGCGCACCGGATGCTCCGGCGCAACGGGATCAGTCTTGTCGGCGCAACGAAGATCAAAGCACCGCATTTTTACGACGCACCGGTCTTTCCAGACGGGCAGGCGAAGCTGACGATGCGCGCGTTCGTCAAGGGCATGACGGACAAAGACTTCATGCCGCTGGATGACAAACGCGCCAGTGCGCAGTTCTGGCCGCAAAAGGCGTCCGTCCGTTTTGCTTATCCGCTGGCTAAGAGGCTAGGTAACGTACGTGCGCTGCCCATCACGATCGACACGGATATATGCTTTGGGTGCGGCAAATGTACGCGCGAGTGCCCGTCCGGTGCGCTCAGGCTTGGTGGCGGCGCTGTCGAGTGCGACAAGCAGGTGTGCATCCACTGCTATCATTGCACAGTGTCCTGTCCGGCGGAGGCGATCACGTGCGACACGGAAAAACTGCGTCGGATGGTCGCGCTGAACAAGCGGATCGTCGGCCTTGAACGGCCGGAGAACACCGTGTGGGTTTAAGGTGACGTGCGACGCTCGGCAATCGCTTGACAGCCTACCGCGATAGTGTTAGCATACAAGGATTATTAAGAACCATAACGTCCGGCGCGGCGCGCGGGGGCGGGGAGGATCGAATGGACAATCAGCTGGTTATTGTTTTGGATTTTGGCGGACAGTATAAAGAACTCATCGCTCGACGGGTGCGTGAATGCAGCGTCTGCTCGGTGATCAAGCCGGGCGATATGCCACTCGACGAGCTGCGTGCGCTCGACCCGATCGGGATCATCCTCACAGGCGGACCGGACAGCGTCTACCGCGACGATGCGCCGCGCTGCGACCCCGAGCTGTTTGAGCTTGGCATCCCGATCCTCGGCATCTGCTACGGTCTGCAGCTGATGGTGTACGAAACGGGCGGCGTGGTCGGCGCGTGTGGCGTCAGTGAATACGGCCGCACGAAAATGACGGTCGATACCACTTCGCCGCTGTTTAACGGGCTTGAAAAAAGCCAGATCGGTTTAATGAGCCATACCGATCAGGTGCAAACACCGCCGAGCGGGTTCAAGTCGATTGCCAAAACGGCCGATTGCCCCAACGCGGCCATCGCCGACGACGCGCGGCGGATGTACGGCACGCAGTTCCATCCGGAAGTTGAAAACACGCCGAACGGCACGCAGATACTTCGCAACTTTCTGTATGAAGTCTGCGGTGCCGCCGGCGACTACGATATTCACGATTACGAAACGCGCATGATCGGCGAGATTCGCGCGCAGGTGGGCGACGAGCACGTCGTGCTCGGGCTGTCCGGCGGCGTCGATTCGTCCGTCTGTGCAGCGCTCCTAGCCAAGGCGATCCCCGGTCAGCTGCACTGTATCTTCGTCGACCACGGCCTGATGCGAAAAAACGAGGGTGACGAGGTCGAAGCGGCATTCAAAGACCGCGACCTGCACTTTATCCGTGTCGACGCCGAGGAGCGGTTCCTGTCGCTGCTCAAGGATGTCAGCGACCCTGAGCAAAAGCGTAAAATCATCGGCGGCGAGTTCGTGCGTGTCTTTGAAGACGAGGCCGAAAAGCTCGATGACGCGCGTTTTCTCGCGCAGGGTACAATTTATCCCGACGTTATCGAATCGGGTGTGCATTCGGCCGTCATTAAGAGCCACCACAACGTCGGCGGCTTGCCGGAGGACATGAGTTTTGTCGGGCTCGTCGAGCCGCTGCGCGGTTTGTTTAAGGATGAAGTCCGCGCCCTGGGCCGCCAGCTCGGTCTGCCCAAGTCGCTCGTCGATCGTCAGCCGTTCCCGGGCCCGGGGCTCGCCGTGCGCGTCATCGGCGACATCACCAAGGAAAAGCTCGACATGCTCCGCGAGGCCGACGCGATCTTCCGTCACGAGATGAAGCGCTCGCGCAAAAAAGCCGACCAGTACTTCGCCGTCCTGACGAACACGCGCTCCGTCGGTGTCATGGGCGACTTCCGTACGCACGGGTATACCATTGCGCTGCGCGCAGTTAGCACAACGGACTTCATGACGTGTCAGGTTGTGCCGATCTCACACACGATCCTCGCGCGCACCGCAACGCGGATTGTCAACGAGGTGCGCGGCATCTCCCGCGTCGTGTACGACATCACCGGCAAACCCCCGGCCACCATCGAGTGGGAGTGAGCCATTTGTGCTTAAAATCCTAATAATCCGGCTGTAGAGCCGGAAAAATACTGGTTTTCGTGGCAACACTTATTTGATTGATAGCAGATGCAAAGCCGGATTTACTTTAATAAGAGTCAAACGGCTCTGTTGATTTTCTGTAAAGAAAGTCAGCAGAGCCGTTTTTTATTTATTCTATGTTGACTCGGCTGTTTTTGTAAAACGTTCGAGCTGGTATGACATGAGAAGGTGAAGCCGAATATCCGCAGACTCCAGATCGAGCCCTGTTAGTAGGACAATTCTCTCAATTCGGTAAAGCAGAGTGCTCCGGTGTATAGTGAGTGTTTTAGCAGTCTTGACATAATTCCTTTCACATTGAAGATAAGCTTCAAGCGTTTCATATAACTGCGTATGATGCTTTTCGTCATAAGCGCGCAGAATCAGCAGCGCCGGATGCGCGGGACTGACCGGTTCGTTTTTTACAATCAAGGAAAAGCAGTAGCGAAGAGCCGCGTCTTCGAAGCCGATGATGCGTTTTGTGGGTTTCCGTCCGCAATCGGCAGCAATGAGCGCTTGCTCGTAGCTCTTTCTCAGCTGAAAGATATCCGTAAAAAGCGCACTTCGTCCGCAATGGCAGCTTGCTCTTTCCAACAGAAAATTGAGTTCTTTCTCGAATACCGCGATATCAAGTAATGAAGAATTGACAATGAACAGCAGGTTGTCCTCAAAGTGCAGGTAGAACACCGCGCCGGCTTGCTCGATTTTCCGGTCGAGCGCGTTTTTCATAACGACGGTTTCCTCATCATGCTGCATGACATAAACATACTTGGTATCGTTTCTCCGCCAATTAAGAGACTCGATCCTGCGGTAAACATCCTCGCCCTTCACGCATCTTCCGGTCATAATTTGCTGAAATACACCGGACTTTTCAACGAGCTCCTCCTGATCCTGATGGATTTCCATCCAGCGTTCCACGATATCGCCGAGCTCATCCTGGACGTCCATCTCGCCGCGAGATGCCTGTCTGTCAAAGCGTGATGTCACAAGCCATCCTCTGTGCTGACCTCTGAAAAAGAGATTCCGGACGGCGTTGTGCGCGTCTAACAGTTCTATTTGATAGCTTTGCGGATTATTGCTGCGAAGGCGTCTGTCCTGATTTAGATCGATGATTTGATCAAGCGTCATTATGTGGTCACGGGTGACAGCGGCGACGGTGGGATGCTTGACGATTTGATCGTCAATACCGCAATAGGCGTAGACGTAAAAGGATGGGTCGCCTAAAAACAGCGGACAGTTAAATATCGGACAGCTGTCCGCCAGCATGTCCTGCAGAGAGTATTCTGTCTTCAGCTTTTCGCGAATCGAGTCAGACCAGGTGTTATAAAAATCGAATGCGTTGAGAATTTCATTGAGTATTTCGTTAATATCCTCGGCGTCCAAAATCAGCAGATCGTGTTGTTGCGCACAGATAATCTGATCGGGCATACCATCAATAAAATCACTAGCCGCCCCTAGATAGACGGTTGAAGCATCCATACGCTGATTCTCAGAATATAGGCGAACATTTCTGAGCGTCCGCCTGCCATCCTGTATTTTTATTTGCGGGTTGTAGCATTTTAGCCAGTCGGCCAGCACCCACATGCTCAGTCTCATAAGTCACACCACCCTCGTACGAATCGTACTAAAGCTACGCTGCGGAGCTTTTCATTTTCAAGCTTATCATACGTAGCTTATTGATACAAGTGTCGTCTATAATGAATATAGGCAGAAGAGATTCGAGCGGGTATTTTGTCAATATTCACAATGCTGTTTGAAATAGTAATCATTCTGTCATCCGCAAGAAATCGGTAAATTACGAAAAGGAGATTGTGAAAATGAATCAACGTGAAAATTTCTTTGCGATGCTCAATGGTGAAAAGCCGGAGTTTGTTCCCATGACAGGAATGTATTGTAAACTGTTCTTCATTCCAGGTGATATCGAAGCGTCTAATTTTGTCGGCATGGACGGGTTCGGTGTGAATTGGATCGAGGAAAAGACCGGGTCGATACCGCAACCCGGAAGATTTTTGTTTGAGGATATGGTAGACTGGAAAAAATACGTGAAATTCCCCAATATAGATTCAATAGACTATAAAGCGATCGCCGCCGCGGAGCTTGCCGATTTTAACCGCGACGAGCAGATTCTCCTTTCGCCTGCTGCCATTGTTGGTCCGTTTACGCGACTAAATTCCATGATAGGCTTTGAAAACGCGCTGATCGCGCTTGTCACCGAACCGGAAGCCTGCCTTGAATTCTTCGATGCGTTAGCAGAGTGGCAAGTCAGACGGATTAACAAAATTATTGACGCGTACCAGCCGGACGTTATGTGGTATACTGATGATCTGGCTCACGCAAGAGGTCTTTTTATGTCGCCTGAAACGTACTATAACATTATTAGACCGTCTATAAAGAAGATGATCGACGCCATTACGTCCCGAGGCGTCATCTGCGATTTCCATTGCTGCGGAAAATGCGAATCTATCGTTGACGATTTTGTCGAATTGGGCTGCAGAATGTGGAATCCAGCTCAGATATCAAACGACATCGTGGGGATTCAAAAAAAATATGGCAACCGTCTCATCATCGAGGGCGGCTGGGATACCTCGGGCCGTCCTGGGAGTCCCGTTGCATCGGAGCAGGAAATTTGCGACGAAGTCGAAAGATGTATAGATACTTATGGTAAATTCGGCAATTACATCATGCTCCCGGTTATGTTTAATGAGCGGGGAAACTCGCTGGTCGTAGGGGATTCAAGGCTCCCGGCACTTGCCGCGACATATGCCAGAGTTTGCCCACTGGAGTGATAGGGGCAGTTGAATGTAATACGCGATGGTCCGGCAGCGCACAGCTGTCGGACCTGTCGTAACGATGGAGGGATAGATATATTGAAGATATTGATTTTTGGCGGTTTTCTCGGCTCCGGAAAAACGACGATTATTAAGCATGTTGTCCGCAGTATCGCAGGCCGCGGCCAAAGCGTCGCCGTCATAGAAAATGAAATCGGCGATGTCGGCATTGATCAGGATATTATCGGCGAAACGGGCGTGACGGTGACACCGATTTTCGGCGGTTGCGTCTGCTGCGAGCTCACCGGCAATCTATTCCAAGGCATCAAAAAAATCAAAGCCGACATTTCTCCCGATTGGCTCATCGTCGAATGCACCGGCCTTGCGATGATGACAGAGATTATCGACGCGTTTCATAAATACGGCGATCCTGACGTTCCGGCCATTACCATCTCTGTTGTTGATAATTCCAGATTTGAAGTGCTTATGAGGGCGATGCGCTCTATCATCGAGGCGCAGCTCGATGGCGTCGACGCTGTGATGGTCAATAAAACAGATATCACACCGCTGACGTCGGAACGAGAAGCGCTCATATCAGAGCTGTCCGGCCAGGCTGATATTCTGCCGATTGCCGCTGCGCAAACGGCACCTGAAGAAATGTGGGATTTAATGTCAGGACTAATTAGCCGAATTCTTGTGGAGGAATAACGCAATGAGTAAAAACTCTGAACACGGCGCATCAGAATGCGATGATCCGCGTTGCGGTTGTCACCATGAGCACCATGAGCACGATCACCATGAGCACGATCACCATGAGCATGATCACCATGAGCATGATCACCACGAGCACCACGATCATCATGAGCACGATCATCATGAGCACGATCATCATGAGCACGATCATCATGAGCACGATCATCAGGCGGCAAGCGGCAGTCATGCTTCCAAGATCATAAATAATTCTATGGTAATGAGCAGGAACTGGAGCATTCGGACAAAAAGCCCGGTAACCTGCGCCGAAGTCGAGCAGCGGTTCAGAAAAGGCTTCTTGGAAATAGGCGATTTATTGGCTGTAGACGGCGTGATTCTCGGTCACCTTAAAGGGACAGTTAAAGTTCAAAGCGGTGCCTTTTTGAGATTTTCTTTAACAAGGCAAGGCGAAATTGATATCACCCACTCAGAGAATTGGGATGCTCTGGAGAGCGCCAGTTCGCTCGATGTTATTATAAATATCCTTTCAGTGCAGAAGGCGAGCTTGTCGATAGAGCAGTTTTTTGACTTTTCCGATTTATAAAGGCAGCAAGATATTAGTAAGTGCGGCTATGACGCCGGATTAGTTCGGCAAGCAGGGTATTTGGTACAACAGAATCGTTCAACGCCGCCAGAGCTGCGTGCTCAGGCGACGTGAAATCGTTGCGTGATGCTTGGTTCTGTGTCAATATAACTTTATTAGATTTCTTTGCTGATCGTTTGCGCTAAACCCGCAAACCCATCGAAACACCAGATTCATTTGGCGAGTGGGTATAATATCGATGTGCAGGGTCACGCCAGAGTGAGCTAATAAATTATTGGAGGTACACTTATGTCTTGTTATTTTGTTATCGCCGTCCGGATGGACAACCGCGTCAGTAATGCCGTGCATTTCCAGCAGACGCTTACGGAAAACGGCTGTCGAATCAAAGCGCGGTTAGGACTGCATGAGATCGGGGAGGATCTGTGCGCCAACGACGGGCTGATCGTCCTGCAGCCCTGCGGCGACAAAGCTGCTGTCGAGCAGCTGACGGCCGATCTCAATAAGCTTGAGGGCGTAACCGCCAAGCTTATTGATCTGAATTAGCTGAAAATCGGATTAAAAAAGCCGGGAAACTCGCATGATAGCGGGTTTACCGGCTTTCTTTAAGTTGACAGCAGCTAATGCGGGCTGACGTCCAGATCGATACCCGTGTGAGAGATTAGATTGATAGAGAATTTATAGTACATGACTAAAAGTGGATCGTCAAAATCAAACAGAAAAATACTCTTGATCTTTTTCAGCCGATAAATCAAGGTCGTCCGATGGATAAACAGCCTTTTGGCTGTTTTTTCAATATGCATATCATTTTCCAGAAACGTCTTGAATGTTTGATAATAATCGGTGTTGTTCAGCGCGTCACGCCGCAGCAGGTCGATGATACCGGTAGGGCATACGGCAATCGCCGGCAGCTCCGTGATACTTTGTTCAATGATGTAATAGGGCGCGACGCTGCTGAAGCGCTGGATCCATTGGTCGTTCCACAGGCGCAGACCGATTTTCAGCGCCAGCTCAGCTTGTTTATACATGCTGACCAAATTATTAAAGCCGCAGATGACGTTGCTGACACCGACCTTCATGTTCATGTCGCGCATATATTCGGCGAAGGCGCTCGTAATGTCGGCAGTGTTAGCGGGCGCCTGACTCCAGTTATAAACCGCGACGATATTATCGTTATGCCGGAAGACCTCGGCCCGGGTGATGAGTTTTTTAAGATGCTTGCAAATTACCCAGGAAGTATTGCCTAGCATGCTGAAGGAATCTTTTATAAAAACCAAGCATAAATAATAATCGCCGCTACGCCAACCCTGTTCCCGAATTATCTTGTTTATGTAGCTTTCATCTTTCGTCTTTCCGTCCAGCACGTGGGACAAGAATGAACTGAATGACTGCAGTTCACCGGCGAGGTTGTCCGCGCAGTTTGAAAAAAGGACCTGAACATATTCGCTCAAGTGCTGCAGCAGCTTCAAATCGGCTGAATCAAGCGGGCTTTTTCTGTCTGTAATAACGATTCTGCAATAGAACTCTCCGTTTATCGAGATGTTTTGTGCCATCGTCCTATGGCCTGTGACCGCTGAAAAAAACGGCACTTGGTATGAAAGGGAATCCTGAAAAACCCGATCCTCTAAAAAAGTGCGCTGATAATCGTGGCTCAGCCGCTGCTCCGAGTTTTTTAAATAGGTATTGTAATCCTCCGCCTCAGATACCTCGTTTGTTTCGGCAATGCATTCAAACGCCGCATTGTGAACAACGATGGTATTGCGAAATACCTGAGCACTGCAGTCAATCAGGTTTTGGATTGTTCCGTGCGACTTGAGAACACGCTGCAGGTTGAAATCCCACTGGTTATAAAAAACAAACGCGCCGTTAATCGCGTTGAAGACAGCTTCGGCAGATTCACTGTCGCTGAATTCAATTATGCACTTGCATCGGTCGATAAGTGCCGGATCCGGTTTGCCGATTGCCGCGAGCGCTGCGCAATCATGAACGATTAAGTTTTCCTCATTTTTGCGCAAATCAAGCAGATAAATCCGATCAGGCCGAGGAATCGTATCGGCGGTCGCAAATTCTACTGAAAACAAAGTAAGGTCTTCGCTGAGCTGACCGTGAACAGTACAAGGATATTGCGACAAAATATACCGGTGTATTAGTGCAATACTTATAAACATGACTGTCCACTCCTACCTATTAATGAAATTGCCTGGGGAAAAATGCGATATGTTGATGAATTGACTTTGATAGGCAATATAGCTAAGATGATTATATACTAAACAGCGAAAGATGGTCAATATGCAAGAATATTTTTGGCCGACGATCAATAAGCTACACCGGCGCTGATATACGCCGTTCTGCAATCGGCGTACGGGAAGGGCTTGGCCTTATGCCAGATACCCTTTCGCCTGTGACAAAATATTTAAGCCGAAAGACGGCATGTTTTTAGCTGAACGCATTTGCCGTAATCCCGCGCTGGGGCTGATGCGGATTTATTATCCAATTTAATGGTGCACTGAATTATACACAGAATTGCGGAAGGGATGATCTATTTGTTTAACGATAGGCAGAATTTTATTGAAACAATTACCTGGGGGCATCCGCAATATCTCAGCACCGATTTCGGCCCGCTGGCGATGATCCGTGAACCGGGAAAGGGCTATGACGAGCAGTCTAAAGACATCTGGGGCGTGAAGTGGGGCGTCGGCGCCGACGACGTCAGCAACCGCCCGTGCGTCATTCCTGGCTACGATGTTGTTACGGATATTGAGCGGTGGCGCGAGCAGCTGATCATCCCGGATTTGGACAGCGACAAATTTGACTACAAAAAAGCAGCCGACGAGGCGGCGAAAATCGACCGTGACGAGAAAATCGTCTGCCTGAATTGCACGGGCGGCGTATTTGAGCGCGCGCATTTTTTGCGCGGATTTGAAAACAGCCTGACAGACCTCCTGCTGGAGCCGGAGCTGACGGCCGAGTTTCTGGACGCCATTGCCGAAGTGAAAATTGCGCTGATACAAAAAACCTGGGAGGCGGCCCGGTTCGAAGCCATCTTTTATCACGACGACTGGGGGTCCAAGCACAGCTTGTTCTTCAAGCCTGAAACGTGGCGGGAACTGATTAAGCCGCGGCACACACGTGTCGTCAACGCCGTCAAGCAGCTGGGCGACGGCAACGTCATCTTTATCCATCACAGCGACACGTTCTTGGAGCCGCTGATTCCGGATATGATTGAAATGGGCATTGACGTGTGGCAGGGCTGCATCCCTCAAAACGACATTGTAAAGCTCCAGAAAACGTATCGCGGACAGATCGCGTTTATGGGCGGTATCGACATTGCTAAGATCGACCGGCCCAACTACGATGAAGCAGAAATCAGAGCCGAGGTGCGCCGAGCGATCGACACCTACGCACCGCACGGCGGATTTATCCCGGGCGTGCCGAGCGGCGGCGCACTCCATGATGAAGTCCAGCGGATTTATCTTGACGAGGTTAATACATACGCGCAGGCGTATTCAAAAAACCATTTCAAAACGGAGGTTTAACATGAAGAGAATCCCGTTTTCAGAAGACGAGCTGCAGATTGTCGGCACCTATCCACCGACGATGCTGCAGGGGAAATCTGTCGATAAGCTCAACACCCCGATCAGTGCCAAAGAGAACTTGCTGGCGCTCTTAAGAAACGAAGCACCGCTGTGGCTGCCCAACGGCGACTACATCACGTTTACGCCCGGAATTGTACCGGACAACGTCGCCCGCGGTTCTGTAATAGAAGCCGAGCTGCCCGAGCCAACCGGCGGGCTGGATATGTTCGGTGTCGATTGGGAGTACATAGTAGACGTCGGCGGCTCGATGGTCCGGCCCGGCAAGCCGATGCTCGAAGACGCCAACGACTGGAAAGAGGCCATTAAATTCCCGGATATCGACAGCTGGGACTGGGAAGGCTGCGCCGAGCGTAACCGGGCGTTTCTCGGCAGCGGCGATGAAGCCGTGTGGATCACATTTTACACCGGCCTTTTTGAGCGCCTGATCTCCTTTATGGATTTTGAAAACGCCGCCGTCGCGATGATCGACGAAGATCAAAAGGAAGCGGTCAAAGCGCTGTTTTCTGCACTTTGCGATTTGTACGAGCAGATTTTTGACCGGTTTATTGAGTACTTCGGCATGACGGGTATCCTCTTCCACGACGACTGGGGATCACAGAAGTCGCCGTTTTTCTCCAGCAACACGTTTAGAGAAATGATATTGCCGTACATGCAGCGGCTGACGTCATTTTGTCATGACAGAAACGTTATCTTTGAACTGCACAGCTGCGGACGGTCCGACTTGCTGATTGACGCGATTGTTGAAACTGGCATCGATATGTGGCGGCCGCAGGTCATGAATGATCTGGAAATGCTGTATCGCGATTACGGCGACAAATTTAAGCTTGGCGTTCGTCAGCCGATGTTTCCAAAGGACGCCACGGACGAGCAAAAGCTGCAGGCGGCGAAAGATATGGTCAAGAAATACAGTCTGCCGGGCCGTTATGTGCACACCATGTCGCATTTTCAGGACCCGGTGTTCAGAAAAGCGCTATACAAAGAAAGCCGGATCGCGTATAACAATTATTAAAGATCAGCATATCCCGGGAATAAAGTGTACAAATGGGAGAGGTTTATGAAAGCATTCCCGCATGCGTCCGCCATACTGCTGGTGATCATCCTCATTGCGATGTGTATCACGTGGATCTTACCGGCAGTCACATTTGAAACGGTGGTCGATGAGCAGCTCGGGATCTCCGTCATTGACGAAGATTCAGTTACGTTCTCGACGACCAATAAAGTCATGCCTTGGAACTTGCCGATCATTATGATCCAGAGCGTCTCCGATGTGTTGTCGACACTTTTGCTCATCTGCGTTTTTATGGCCGGCTTTGCCGTCATGGGTGCCTCCGGCATGTTTGACGCGTTTATCGGCTGGCTATGCCTACGATTCCAGGGACGCGAAAAATGGCTGATTGTGCTGATTATGACGGGCTTTGCCGGTATGGGCTTATTTGTCATGCCGCACTGCTTCATTGCGTTTATTCCAACGATGATCATCCTGTCGCGGACGATGGGCTACGATGCGCTGATCGGGCTGGGCATCGTGATGTTCGGTGCGACGACCGCGTCGATGACGGGGCCGTTCGGTGCCGTGACGGCCATGAGCCAAAATGCCGTCGGGCTGCCGATTTATTCGGGCGCCGGCGTACGCTTTTTACTGTTTGCGGTGTTTCATGTTATCAACGTCATCTATCTGCTCCGATATGCCGGAAAGATCAAGAAAGACCCGACGAAAAGCTACCTGTACAACGTGGCGCGGTCGGATGCGGGCGACGAACCTAAGCAGGAAGAAATCATCATCGAAAAACCGGTGCTTAAAAAACGGTACTTCGTTGCGCTTGGCTTGCTGGCCGTTACGTTCGGGTTCATTTTATACGGCAGCACGGCGCTCGGGTTCAGCACAGGCGATATCAGCGCTGTCTTCTTGGTGTTCGGGATTGTCGTCGGTATTGTACTGGGATTCAATCTATCGGAAACGATGCGCCACTTTATTCAGGGCATCCGTAACAGCTCCAGCACGCTGGTGGTCATCGCGCTGGCCGGCGCGGTGACAGCCATACTGAGGCAGGGCGGCGTATTCAGTACCATCGTTTACTACACGTCCCAAATATTTTCGTTTTTGCCCGGCTTTCTGGTGCCGGTCGGACTGCTGCTGCTGGTCGGGCTGCTCAACTGCGTCTTGCCGTCAGGACCGGCGAAGGGCATTATGCTCATGCCGCTGCTGGGGCCTGTCGGGCAGCTTTCGGGCGTGTCGATGCAGACGAGCGTTCTAACCTATACGCTTGGCGACAGCTTTTCAAATTATCTGCTGCCGTACGACGCGACAAATGCGTCGTTTCTGGAAGCGGCAAAAGTGTCTATCAAGTTCTGGATTAAATTCGTGTTCAAGTTGTTTATTATCTGGAATATCGCGGGTATCATCGCGCTGATTGCCATTTACTTCATAGGATACGGGCCGTTTTAGGATGTGGAGGTTCACAATGATTGAGTCGCTACCGGAAGAAATCCAAGCCGTTATACAGCAAATACTTGACGCCGAGACGAAAATCTCGATCGGAGATCCCGCGACCTACAACGCATTTTTAGCGGATAGCAGTACAGTAACAGCTATCAGTGCGTCCGGCCGCTTTATGCTAGGGGAAAAGGAGGTGAGCCAAGCAACCGACACTGTATCGGTCGGCAACATTGGGGAACGTGACCGGATAATCCAGTGGATTGCCAGCGATTATTCCGACACTATGGCCTATGTCGTCTTCAAAACAAGTGTAACGATCTTAAAAGAAGACGGCGCTGAAAATCCCTTGTGCTGGATTATCACCCTGATCATGAAGCGGTTTGAAGAGGGCTGGAGGCTCGTTCACAGACAAAATACAAGAAGCCAGATTTAAAAGAGAAGCAGGAAAACGGTACAAATAAATATCGCGCATGAATAATGAATTGGGGAGGTTCATATGTTAGGCGTAATTATCACCTTACTGTTGGTAGGATTACTTATCTGGGGTATCATCAAGAAAATGAACGCAGCATTTTTGCTGATCGTTCTGAGTTTTCTGACGTTCGCCGGACTTGAAATTGCTCAGGGCACAAGTGTACTGGGAGAGAACTCGACAGGCAGTTTCTTTATTGACTTATTTGAAAACATTGTCGGCGTAGCAGGCTCGACGCTGGGGAGAAACGTCCTGCTCGTCATGACCGTTATGGGCTATGTGACGGTGTGCGAAAAGGTTAACGCCACAAAAATGTTTGCGGTGTTTGCGTCCAAGCCGCTTAAGAAAATTAAAAGTCCGTATATGATTGCCGTGTTCGTCATTATTCTCGGCATCTTCTTAAAGCTTGCGATCACAAGCTCTTCCAGCCTGTGTACCATGCTTATTGCGACCATGTATCCCATCATGAGAGCTGCGGGCGTCTCGAGAGGTACGGCGGCGACGGCCGTTACGCTGCCCGGCTGCGTCATCTGGGGTCCGTCCGACGCGAACATTTATCTGGCTTTTACGGCAGCCGGTGTTGAAAATGTATCGATTGCGGATTTCTTCGTCCATTATCAGATTCCGATGGTTGCCGTACTCATCGTTGTTTTCGCTGTAACTGTACCGATTTTTTCGAAAATGTGGGATAAAAAAGAGGGTGTTGTCAACGAGGCGTATGAAGGCGGTTCGATGGACACACTTTCAGCGGAATCGCTTGGCGTACCTAAGTTTTATGCGATTTTCCCGATCCTGCCACTCATCTTTATCCTGATTTTCAGTACGCTGATCCCCGCAACGCCGGTATTTTCCGTCGGCGGCGCGCACTGGTTATGCCTGATGATTGTTATTTTAATCGATATATTTGTTAAGAGAAGCCTTATCGAAAGCTTTAACAATGTTGTCACCTTCTTTCAGGGGATGGGCCGCTATCTGGCCATCGGCGGTATGATCATGGTCGGTGCGGCGCTGTTTTCGACTGCACTGAGGAATGTTGGCGGCATGGCCTATATCGGCCAGCTGCTCACGAGCGGTAACACCGGTTATGTTGTGACGCTGGGATTGGCCGTTATTCTCGGGTTCGTCATTGCGGCGTTTAGCCATGTCGCACCGGCACTTAATATTTTCGTGCCGCTGTTTGTGGCAGTCAGCGCGCTGACGGGCGGCAGCATCCAGCTGATGATTCTCGCGCTGCTGACCGGTGCCAGCATGGGTATTGCCATCCTGCCGACCAACACCGCGATTGTTATTGCCAGCGGCACGACGGAGATCTCTATTCCGGGCATCATGAAGAGAAACGCCCTGCCTGCGGCCTCGGCGGCAATAGCCGTCATCATTGTCAGCGTCGTGATGTACGCCGTTGGGTATTAATTAACGACAACAACTTCACCCCTTTCAATAAGCAAAGAGCGTTCTGTATACAGAACGCTCTTTGCTTATTGATCGCTGGTTTTAATTAAAAATTAATGTCATTTGAAGATGATTTTTCAGGCGATGGTGTATGCTGTGCTCATCAAAGCGGCGAGACGTTAATAAAGTCCGTCGGGACGTAGTCGCCCGGGTCGTAATGGTGATACGGGGAGTCGAAAGCGCCGCCGTCGACAGTGATGGACACGTGCGCGGCATTGTACATCCGGCTGAACGTATTGGCGATGCACGTTAGCAGGATGCTTTCGTAATGTGCGTCATAATCCTGAAAGTGCGCGGTATAAGCCGGATCGGTGTGTGCAGTGATGAAGTTGGACGACAGATCGACTGTTACAACATCTGTGCTCCGATCATAATACGAGCCGAGGATGGCGGCACTTGGCGGTACGATAGGGTCACAGGCGCTGGAGTCGGGCGTCGTTTTCAGTATTTCGCCGACTGCTGCTCCCGGGTTATCATTTGTGAATAGATCGAGATGACGCTCTGTGTAAATTGGGCCGTTTGTTTGGAAATCCGGATAATACAGCGTCAGATAAAATGTTTCGGGTATATCGAAATCGACGGATGAGAGCTGTTTGCTGACGGCGATCATGCTGGAGCCCTCATAAGAATAATCGGTGCGGATGAGGCCGGAGCCGGCCACGTAGTATTCATACGTCGTCCAGCCGTCGCCGGTGATGGTAACCTCGACGGCGCTGAACGTCCCATAGGGCACGGTGACGCTCTTGCTGAGGTCTGTGACGGTGCGCGTTTTGCCGTTGCCGTCGTCCCAGCTGTCGCCGAGGGTGACCGGCGCGCGGAGCAGGATCTCTTCCATGTTTCGCTCGTTGAGTCGGTTTGTGCGCATGAACTCGTCGTCATACTGACCGACCTTTTTGAGCATACCGTCTTCGTTGACGTAGACCATTGTCAAGATGGCGCCGTCCGAGATATGCTTATACTGGATGGCGCCGCTGCCGATATACTCGGTATATAATTCATACGGCGCAAATTCATTGCCCAGGCCCTCGTAGTAGATATGTACGTTGGCCTGCATCGGGAAGTACGATTGTATCTCCAGTGTTTCGGCATAGTAATCGTTCGACGGTGACGGGCTCGGGCTTGGGCTCGGCGACGGACTTGGTGACGGTGACGGGCTTGGGCTCGGTGATGGGCTGGGCGTCGCACTTGGCGACGGTGACAGGCTGGGCGACAGGCTCGGCGACGCCGATGGCGTACCGCTCACCGATGCGCTTGCCGATTCATCGGGGCTGGGATCGACGGAGCCGGCCGGCGTGTTATTCTGGCAGGCTGTGATTGTCAGGATCAATGCGATGGTCAGCACTGCGGCAATTTTTCTCATAATGACCTCCTTGCTGAATCGGCTCATACCGGATTTTCAACTGAACTTATGCAAATTATAACACCAAAGCGGGTAGAATCTCAACTGCCGGTGTTATTTACTTGACAGACGCTGCCGAGCGGCTTATCGTGAAAGTAGGGTCGCGCGCAAGACAGCTGCGGTGCGTATGTTTTAGTCTTCATCACCAAAGACTATGCTAATAGAGAATTATGAAAGAAAGGCGGATTTGTAATGGGATTTCTCGGATGGATTGTGCTCGGCGGGCTTGCCGGTTGGATTGCCAGCATGCTGACGGGCAGAAACGCTAAAATGGGGTTTTTTGCAAACATCATTGTCGGCGTTGTCGGCGGCTTTCTTGGTGGCGGTATCGTTTGGCTTCTCGGCGGCAGAGGAATAACGGGCTTCAACTTATGGAGTCTGCTCGTTGCCGTGCTCGGATCGGTTGTGCTGCTGTGGATCGTCAACGCGATAAGCGGTAAGAAATAGCCACCAACAGGGTGTTGACAAACAGGCGGCGCTGTATTATTGTGTTAACTATATAACACAATAACGCAGGGCCGCTTATTACTTGCTGTCACGTACGCAGCGTCCTTTGCATATACTGATAGTTGAAACTTATGTTGGAGCTGATACGATGGAAAACTTAGCGGCTTATCTCAATGACGGTGTCGAGGCACTTGTTCGGCAGGCACTGCGGTCGACGCTCAAAAATCCGAAGCAAAGTGCCTTTGTCGTCCGATATGTCGCGGCGGCTAAGAAGGCGGCTGCCCGTCGGTTAAGCGCGGAGAACGCGGGGCTGCACGTGCCGCCGTTTTTGATCGCGAGTATTGCCTCGCAGTGCAATCTGTTCTGCTCGGGGTGCTACGCACGCGCCGGCGGGCACATTGGTGAAGCGGCCTGCGCGAGTCAGCTGACGGACGCGCAGTGGTCGGATATCTTCGCGCAAGCCCAGACGCTGGGTATTTCGTTTATCCTCTTGGCCGGCGGCGAGCCGATGATGCGCCCCGGCGTTCTTGAGGCGGCGGGGGATTATCCGGACATCGTATTTCCCGTGTTCACCAACGGTACGCTCCTCGACGAAACGGCTGTGCGGCTGTTTGACCGGCAGCGTAACCTTGTGCCGGTTTTGAGCATTGAAGGCGACCGCACCGAGACAGACGCGCGGCGCGGCGCCGGTGTCTACGATCAGCTTGAGCGCGCGATGACGCGGCTTTCGCAAAAAGGCGTTTTATTCGGCGCGTCGATCACGGTGACGAAAGAGAACCTCGCGCGCGTTACCGATCCCGCCTACATAGACGGTTTACACAGCCGCGGGTGCAAGACGGTGATTTTCGTCGAGTACGTGCCGGTTGACGGTACGGCGACGCATACGGCGCCCGACAGCGCCGACAGAGCGGATCTAGCCGCGCGGCAAGACGCGCTGCGTGCACAGTTTGACACGATGATCTTTGTCGCGTTTCCCGGCGATGAGGAGCAATTCGGCGGCTGCCTCGCCGCCGGCCGCGGATTTTTCCACATCAATCCGACGGGGGAAGCCGAGCCGTGCCCGTTCTCGCCGTTTTCGGATACGAACCTCAAAACGACCTCGCTGAAGCAAGCGCTCGCTTCGCCGCTGTTCCGAATGCTTGACGTCGGCGGATTTTTGCAGGGCGAGCATCTTGGCGGCTGTACGCTTGCCGCGCGGGAAGACGAAATCCGGGCGTTGATGGCGTCTGGAAGCAGCAACGCCGCTGTATCGTGAGGTCCAATGGCTACGCGTAAAGCAGACGACGCGGCCGTAGTTCTTGTAGGCGATAAAAATGACGGAAGCTCTCGTGAAAACGAGGGCTTTTTAACAGCTCTTTGTGCAGATTGATGATAGCAGACGCCGGTAATAGCGCCGCGCATCGCCTTTTTATCGGTGTAAGGGCAGTAAAGCGTTCATAAATATGTGCTTTTTGCTAGCGGTTTAGTTTGATTTTTGAAATGGCTGCTTGTATAATTGGGTATTAGTAAAACAACTGTCAAAAATCAAGGAGGATCATTCATGGCAATTCCGAAATTTGACCCCAAGGAACTCAAGGTGGTCGACACCCGACCAGGATTTTATGGTAATCCCGATTCTGTAATTTTCGATTTTCCGATAACGCCGAAAGAGGCATACGCCGGGCTTTACAATAAAAAGCCTGTCTGGCAGATTACAACGGTCGAATCAACGATGTTCGCGCCCAAATGCAATCCCGACAATATCGCCCGCGGCTTCGTGTTTGACGGAACAAATACACCGCCCACCGGTGGTACGGACATGTTCGGCATCGAATGGGAGTATGTTCCGCAGGTCGGCGGCTCGATGGTCCGCCCCGGCAAGCCGTTTATCGATGACGCCAATGAGATCGCCGAAAAAGTCGTCTGGCCGGACGTTGACAGCTGGGACTGGGAAGGCTGCGCGAAGGCCAACGGCGACTATTTGTCAAAGCCGCAGTTCAACGTCGCGTGGTTTCTCAACGGCTGGTATGAGCGCCTGATCTCCTTTATGGACTTTGAGGGTGCCGTTGTCGCGATGATCGACGAGGATCAGACAGACGCTGTGCATGCGTTCTTTGACAAGCTGTCCGATCTGTACATTAAGATTTTTGATAAGTATATTGAATACTTCCCTCAAATCGATGGATTCTGCATCCACGACGACTGGGGCAGCCAAAAGGAAACGTTCTTCTCGCCCGCGACGGCAGAGGAAATGATCGTGCCGTACATGAAGCGCGTAACCGATTTCCTGCATTCCAAAGGCAAGTTCTGCGATCTGCATAGCTGCGGACAGCTCTTGAAGCAGGTTCCGAACATGATCAAGGCCGGCTGGGACAGCTGGGGACCGCAGGCGATGAACGACATGTCGAAAATCTATGAGCTGTACGGTGATCAGATCATCATCAGCGTCATGCCGGACGAGATGTACGATCCGGAGACGACGTCCGAAGAAGATCAGCGGGCGCATGCACGCGCATATGCAGACAAGTACTGCCGCGCGGACAAGCCCACGTCGTTTAGTTACTATGGCGCCAAGCTCCTGACGCCTGTATACCGCGAGGAGCTGTATAAGCAGTCGCGCATCAACTACAATAAGTAGCAGCACAGCACTCAAAAGCCGCTCCGGCTGCCCTTCGGGCGTCCGGGCGGCTTTTAAACGCACGCCGCGGCGCGTAGGACAGCAACAAAGAAATCCATACGATTCTACCAAAACTTAGCTGTTATTGCGTTTGATTTTATTGGGAAAACCCTGTATAATCAGGCGGGAAAGCTATAAATATGAGACAAAGTATATCGATATACAATCAAGGAGGTCCGCACCTATGTCCATCCCGAAATTTGACCCAAAAGAACTCGAAGTTGTCGGTGAAGTCCCGGCGTCCCCGATGGCTCCGGCGCTCAAAGTGTTCAATACACCTGTTACGGCAAAAGAAGCTGTTAAGGCCATGCTGGAGCGCAAGCCTTATTGGCAGATTACCGGTATGATGCTCGAAACACGCATTTTTACACCGCGTATACTGCCCGACAACGTCGCGCGCGCCTTTGTTTTTGAGTCTATTCCGTTTGACCCCAACACGGGCGGCGGCAAGGATATGTTCGGCATCGAATGGGAGTATATCCCGCAGGTCGGCGGCTCGATGGTCCGTCCGGGTAAACCGTTTATCGACGACGCCAATGAGATCGCTGAAAAAGTCGTTTGGCCGGACGTTGACAGCTGGGACTGGGAGAAGAGTGCCGACGAGAATAACGATACGCATCTCGAATCCGACAAGTTCAACTTGTGCTGGTTCCAGAACGGCTGGTATGAGCGCCTGATTTCCTTCATGGACTTTGAGGGTGCCATTATGGCGCTCATCGACGAAGATCAGCAGGATGCTGTCCACGCGTTCTTTGACAAGCTGTCTGATTTGTATATCAAGATTTTTGATAAGTTCATCACGCACTTCCCGAAAATCGACGGCTTCTATATCCACGATGACTGGGGCAGCCAGAAGGAGACGTTCTTCTCACCGGCGACCGCAGAAGAAATGATCGTGCCGTACATGAAGCGCGTGACCGATTTCATCCACTCCAAGGGCAAATACTGCGAGCTGCACAGCTGCGGTCAGCTCTTCAAGCAGGTCCCGAACATGATCAAGGCCGGTTGGGACGCTTGGGGCGGACAGGCCATGAACGACACGCAGAAGATCTACGAGCTGTATGGCGACCAGATTATGGTCGGCGTTATTCCCGATATGTTTGACCCTGCGGAACTGTCCGAGGAAGAACAGCGCGCTAAAGCACGCGAATACGCAGACAAATTCTGCCGTCCCGAGAAGCCGTCATTCTTCAATTTTAGCGGCATGAGCGTGATGACCGAAGCGTACCGTGAGGAGCTGTATAAGCAGTCGCGTATTAATTACAGCAAATAGATTGTCCGGCTGTTCCAGTTGCACATAAGCATACAAAACCCTTGGCCATTCAGGCCAAGGGTTTTTGGCGTTTAGCCGCCTCAGTTCATCGATGTGACGAATTTCACCGAGTACAGGTCGCACATAACCATCGCGCCGGTGATAGAGTCTTCAAGCACAAAATAGTTATAGCCGACATCCATGAGCTTGCCGGCCTTGTCGGTGTAGAAGTTTGAGCCGAGCACGAACTCGGCGAGCACAAGCTTGCCGATCTGCGAGCGCAGATAACCGGGGATGTATCCGGGATCCATGACGGACGGCGGGCCGGGTACGTTATAAAACGGCGTCGGCGCGTACGCGTCGCTGCGCGTCGAGGTGCCCTCGGTGCCCTGCACGGATTGCAGATACGCCGGGGGCTGCTGATATGTAGACGGGGCGGCGCCGGACGCTGATTGCGTCTGCGTCTGGGTTTGCATTTGAGTAGACTGATTCTGCCGTGCCGGCATGCCGGATGCGCCGCCGAGCACCTTGTTGTCTGTCCAGTTGAGTGTGTTTGCGTTCATTACTGAGCCACCTTTACTCGATTAAGTTTGCGCGTAGAGCGCCGTCGGGTTATAAAAGCAATGCTGCCGGATGCGTGTGTACCAGTAGCCCGTGCCGTTATACGGGAACGGATCGGGGCAGGTCGGCACAAACGGGTTCATATACCATAAGCTCTCGCGGCCGACGGCCGACAGCGTGCCGCCGCCAAGCGCCCAGTCGGCGACCTCATAGTGGATGGCCTCCGGCGTCATCGACCATACGTTCTGCGTGTTCGGCTGGCCGCCGATCGTCGTTTTATAGCAGGAAAACTGGCACATCTGCACGATGACGCGGCGCAGGTCGCCCTGTCCGGTGCGCAGGTATTCGCCGTAGGCGACGTGCACACGGTTCATGACGACCGTCGCGACGGCGCGCATACCGTCGAGGCCCTCTCCCTCGGCCTCGCATCGGATGAGCCGTGCGAACAATTCTCGTGTATCCAATCGCTTCACCTCGCTTGCGTGAGACGGCGGTCGGCCGCCTCATACTACTGTATTCATACGAGCCGAAATCTGATACACGATCCGATCTGTCATGCGTGGCATTATAAAAGAAACCGGCCGCTTTTAAGCGGCCGGTTTCTTTTATGTGTCGTCGAGCGTGATCACACTGACGGGGCAGCCGTCGCGTGCCTCTTCGGCTGACGGGAGCCGTTCAGGTGTAACGTCGGCGTAGCCTTCGGCCAGACCGTCCTCGTCAAAGCGGAAGACCTCAGGACAGGCCGAAATGCATAGACCGCAGCTGATACAACCGGCTTTGTCAACGATTGCTTGCATGAAAAATCATCCTTTCTTTTGCTGTTGCGTCGATAGTTTGCCCGGATTTCACCGCGATCCTTCATCAGCGGCAATAAGCACCTGATTTACGTTAATATGTGATTTGCTCACAGAAAATAGAGCATATTCGGGTATAATAAGACCATAACTTAAAGCAAAACTTGTGATAAAGGAGCAATAATCATGGCAGCTTTAACAATAACAAAAGAAAACTTCGAGCAGGAGGTCATTAAATCGGATAAGCCTGTACTGCTGGACTTCTGGGCAGCATGGTGCGGTCCGTGCCGGATGGTATCTCCCGTCGTGGAGGAAATCGCCGGTGAGACGACGACTGCAAAAGTCGGCAAGATAAACGTCGATGAGCAGCCGGAGCTGGCGCAGGCCTTCCGCGTTATGAGCATTCCGACGCTCGCCGTCGTCAAAGACGGCAAGGTCGTGAATACCGTCGTCGGTGCACGTCCGAAATCAGACATCCTGAAGATGCTTGAAGCCTAAAAAAATGATAAAGCCCCTGCCTTAAGGCAGGGGCTTTATATCTATAGAACATTTATATTAGGTTTCGCAGAATTCCCGCCGCGGACGGCGGGAACAAGATGCGATAAGTTTACTCCGTCAGCTGGCGGAGCTTTTTTTTGTCTACAATCTTGATACCGCCGCGGCTGAGCTCGACGATGCCCTCTGACGAAAAGTACTTGAGCATCCGGCTGACGACCTCACGCGCCGTGCCGATGTCGCGCGCCACCTGCTCGTGCGTCAAGTGGACGGTTATGTCTTCCGACTTGAGCATCTCGTCCCACAGAAAGACAGCCAGACGTTTGTCCATGCTCATGAAGAGAATCTGCTGCATTGCCCACATGACGTCGGAGAAGCGATCGGTCGCCGTTTTATAAGTGAAGCATTCAACATAGATGTTCTGATCCATCAGCGACTGGAAGAACAGTGAACTCGTAAAGAGTACCTCCGAGTCCTCCTCGGCGTCGATCTGTACCTCGAAGGTGATCGACGAGAGAACGCACGAAGCCGACAAAACGCAGACATCGCCTTCGCCAAGCCGGTACAGCGTGATCTCCTTGCCGCTCTCCGAGAGCATATACGTGCGCAGCGTGCCCTTTTTTATAATCAGCATACCCTTACAGTCGTTTTCGCCGTTGTGGATGCTTGTGCCCTTCGGGTAATGCATCAGCGTTGTGTTGTCCAGAAACTGTTCTTGCTGGGAGGGGGTCATATGCTCCCACGCAGAGAAAGTGCTGGCAATGTTTTGTACAGTTTCATCCGTTATCATACTGCACCTCCGATAATAATCTATTTTATATTTTAAACGAACTTACGGCGTGTGGCAAGTGCAATGTCGCGCGCCGGGCGCGGCGCGATCATAGACTGGGGAAAGGAGCGATCTGTATGAGTAAAAATATCCGCCGCTACAACCGCGAAGATGCCGTCAATTATGCGCACCAGTGGGCGTTTGCGCGCAACCCCGACTACTATAATTATGACAAAATCGGCGGCGACTGTACCAACTTTGCCTCCCAGTGCATCTATGCCGGCTCGGGCGCGATGAACCATCAAAAGCTGCTGGGCTGGTACTACTATAATGCCAATAACAAATCCCCGTCCTGGACGGGCGTCGAGTTTTTATATGACTTTCTCGTCCGACGCGCCGAAAGCCCCGGGCCGTTCGGCACCGAAACAGATATTAGTGGCGTACTGCCCGGCGATATCGTGCAGCTGTCATTTGACGGCGTGCGCTTTTCGCACACGCCGGTCGTCGTCGCCGTCGGGTCACCGGCAAGTGCGGACAATGTGCTCGTCGCCGCGCATACATACGACTGCGACAACAAGCCGCTTGGGGCGTATACGTACCAACAAGTCCGGTTTATACATATTGGCGGTGTGCGGCTGTAAAATGCGAGAAGATATCCTGCTGCGCGCGGCCTGCGTATTGTCAGATACGTGACGGTGTGATAGATTGAAAGCAAATACGGCTGAAGCTGGAGGGCATATGAGAAAAGCAGGGATTATCGGCGGGATCGGTCCCGCGTCAACGCTGGATTACTATGACGGCATCATCAAGGGCGTGCTGTCATCGTCCGGCGGTGCGGACTATCCCAGCCTTATTATAAATAGTATCAACATGACGCAGATGATTGGCTATGTTGCCGCCGGCCAGACGGCAAAGCTGACCGACATGCTGGCTCAGGCGATCGACGAGGCTCAGGCGGCCGGTGCCGAGTTCGCGGCTATTGCGTCCAACACGCCGCACCTTGTGTTCGACGCCGTAAAGGCGCGTGTCGGTGTGCCGATGATCAGCATTGTTGACGAGACGTGCCGAGAAGCTGTGCGTCTCGGCTGCCGCCGCGTTGTTGTCCTGGGCACACTGTTTACGATGCGCAGCGGGCTGTATACGTCGGCGTTTGAGCAGCTGGGCATGGAGGCTTTTGTACCGGATGAGCGGGAGCAGCAGGAGGTCTATGGTATCATATATCCCAATCTGGAAAACGGCATCGTTATTCCGGAAGACAAAAAGCGCCTGCTGGCACTTTCAGACAAGCTCGTCAAAGAGTATCGGGCAGATGCGCTTGTGCTGGGATGTACGGAACTGCCGCTGGCCGTGAAGCCCGGTGAAGTGGAGACACAGCTGCTGGATACGGCGCAGATTCATATCAAATCCATCGTCCAGGCAATTCTGGGCGACTGACTGCGGTTAACCCTGCAGTTTCTTGCAGAAATAGTCGGATCTGCGGCTGCCGGCCGTGATATTCTTTGATTGAAAGGGGCGGGTTGCGCTGAATCTGTTGGAGGGGCTTAATCATGCGCTCGGCTACATTGAGGACCATCTCGACGAGTCGATCGACGTTAGTGAAGTAGCGCGTGCGGCGTGCTGCTCGGCGTATCATTTTCAGCGGCTGTTCACAGCCGTGACGGACGTGACGCCATCGGAATACATCCGTCGACGCCGATTGACGCTTGCGGCGATTGAGCTGCAGCGATCGGATGCGCGCGTCATCGACATCGCCGTCCAATACGGCTACACCTCAGCCGACGCGTTTACACGGGCGTTTACGGCGCTGCACGGCGTCACGCCGTCAAAAGCGCGTGCGCCGGGCACTTCGCTTAAAGCCTATCCGCGCATGACCATCGCCCTAACGATTAAAGGAGTGGTTGCGATGAATTACAGGATTGAAGATCGGCCGGCGTTTCGCGTTGTCGGCGTGAAGGAGCGGTTTCCGGCAGACATTGAGGTGTCCTTTCGAGAGCTGCCGAAGATGTGGGCCAGATGCAACAGCGACGGGACGAGTCAAGCCATATGGCAGTTGCAGGACGGTCAGCCGTGCGGCTGCTTAGGTATCTGCGCCGATATGTCCGATAACCGCTTTGACTATTGGATTGCCGTGGCAACGTCGAAAGAGTGCCCGCCCGGGCTGTCTGAAATGGTTATTCCCGCGTCGACATGGGCGATATTCGAGGTTACCGGCGCGATGCCGAAAGCACTTCAAGACGTCAACAGGCGTATTTATGCCGAGTGGTTTCCGGCGTCGGGGTATACACACGCGCCGACACCTGACTTTGAGCTATATTTTGAGGGCGATACGGCGTCGCCGGATTACAAAAGCGAAATCTGGATGCCGATCGTCAAGAAGTAAACCGGAAATTACGAAAAGCCAGCGCCAATACGGCGCTGGCTTTTTGACGCGTACGGCGGTATAATAAGATAAACACAATTGCAAGGAGACCGCTATGAATACACTCATCTTTAACGGTTCGCCGCGTAAGAAAGGCAACACGTCCACACTCATCGCCGCGCTCGCCGCGCAGCTCGAGGGCGAAGTTAAAATCGTCCGCGCGTATGACGCGGACGTCAAGCCGTGTATCGACTGCCGCTTTTGCTGGAAAAACAACGGCTGCGCTGTTATAGACGGCATGCAGGCTATTTATAAGGACATCCAGCAGGCTGATAATATTGTGATCGCGTCGCCGACGTATTTTTCTGAGCTGTCGGGTCAGCTGCTGGCGGTTTTGAGCCGTTTGCAGACGTATTGGAGCGCCAAATACCTGCGCCATGAGACGCCGGTGCCAAAGAAAAAGCGCGCTGGGATCATCGTTGTGCGCGGTGGCGAGGGTATGATCACGCGCGGCATCGAAACGGCCAAAGTCTTGCTCGGCGACATGAACGCCAAGGCCGTCGGGACAATCTTCGCCGACAAGTCGGACGACGAGCCGAGCATCGATAAGCCCGGCATTGCCGAGGCGCTCAGCGAACTGGCCGTCTCGTTGAACAGTCCCGATCGCTGAATGCGATAGGTCAAGCTGTCTGTACAATACAATAAGAAGCCGCCCGCGATCGTCGCGGGCGGCTTTTGTTCGATATTTGGTGCACGGCCGCAAGACGGCACGCAATATATATGGGTTACAGTGCTGAATAATTATTCGAAACACAACATCTAGATAACACGGTTTTCTGGTACGAAACAATGGGGGCGGAAGACGGGGGCGAAACAGACCGTAGGGCCAGGCGCCGCTACCATTTTGACGGCGTAAAAAAACAGGTCGCGCCGTTACGGGTATACAACGGCAATCCAAGACGGCGGTTAAGAACAATAAAACGACATTAAATGTCATATACTGACGAAAAAACAAAAATTATGTTGATATTAGTGGTGCGGTATAGTAACATTGTACATATATGCGAAATACTGACGACCTCGGCTTGAAAAATATTGAGCCAATTAATGAAAATATGAAAGATGAAAATTAGAATAAATATACAAATAGTAAATAAATATACGATGATTCGCGCTTTCGATAATTTGGGGGCACTGTAAATCATGCCGCTTATGGCGACGGACAGGGGCTGACGTATGAGATGAGACAGCAGACAACGGTCGATGAACTGTGGGAGCAATTCTTTGAAACAGGGGACAAGGATGTCAAAAACGAGCTCATTATGCACTATTTGTATATCGTCGGGATCGTCGTCGGGCAGATGCTACCGCATTATAGGCAGTTCAGCGAAAAGGATGAGCTGACAAGCTGCGGCGTAGTGGGTCTAATTGACGCCATCAATCGATTTGAGCGCTCGTTCGGCGTTAAATTTCAGACGTACGCAACGCTGCGTATTCGCGGCGAGATTTTAGACTATATGCGCCGGCAGGATTGGGCGCCGTCAAGCCTGCGCAAGAGGATCAGCAGTATCTATCGCGCCGGCGAGGTGCTCGAGGGGCGCTACAGCCGGAAGCCGACGCAGGCCGAAATCGCCGATTACCTTGGCGTCCGCGAGGCGGCGGTAAATGAGGCGCTGTATAAGACGCAGATATTTAGTCTCGTTTATTATGAAGGGCTGCCGTACGAAAAGGAGATGGAACCAGCTGCCGCGCCGGAAAGAAACGATCCGTATAAGATCGTTGAAAAAGCCATCATGACGCAAGAAGTACGCCAGATAATCGAAACGCTGCCGGAGCGGAAAAAAACGCTGATTATATTGCACTATTTTGAGGGCTTAACGATGAAAAGCATCGCCAAGCGCCTGCAGATATCGGAATCGCGCGTTTCCCAAATTCATGCACGTATTTTGATGGATATGCGCGCTGCGCTTGAAAATTGAACAAAAACATTGAGACATATGCTTAATAGTAATTGCCGGAAAAGTCATTGGCTTTTCCGGCAATTACTGAATAATGGAGTTAAAAAGAAAAGGTTTGGAAAATGGTAGCTTATGAATTCGCCAACTTTGGCAGGTGGCATGATTAGATATTACCAGATGCCATACTGTGCTTCTGTGATCAGATCACCATGCGGGCGCATGTGCCCAAAGAAAAATCGAGGAGCAGTTTGCCCCTCGATTCTGCGTGTAATTCACTTAAATGTCAGCGTAATCGGTGAATTCCTTACTATGGAAAAGCTTGCTCTTTTTGTCCTCAAGTGTGTTGCGTGCTCCGGCCATTATCTCCATGATTTGATCCTTGAAAAAAACGACCGCCGCTACGGCCGCTGCTACGGCCAGAATCGTTGAGATGGTCAAAACCACCAGTCTGCCTATTTTCATTATCAACAGCCTCCCGTATTATATCTTGATACTATACTAGTTTACACTATTTTCTAGTGAATAACAACCGTCAATTTTGGCCAAGACCTCCGACGGCTAACGCAAACGACATGCGAGGGGTTATAGTTGCAATGGTGGGCTGACTGTGTTATGATTTTTTAGCAAAGTCATAAACAAGGCGACTATGCCGACAGGAGGGTTGCGCTTATGGCGCTCGGAGAGTTTAAGTTTTATTTGTGGAGAAGCAAGGCGGACGTGCAGAAAGAAGCGCAGGATTACGAGGCTTGGGCGTTCCCCTATGGGCAAAAGCAGCGGGAAAGACTTGTTAAGCTGTTGCTTGAACTGTTCCCGAAAGAATCAGAAGCGACAACGCTGATACCGTTCCTGACGGCGAAAGAGTTGTTTTTAAACTATCGTAAATCGTCGGACATGACCGATGATGCTGTCGAGAAAATGCTGGAGATGAAGAAATACAAACGCGTCATCCGTAAAAAAGAGATGGCCATGTACACGGCGCTTGCCGTTGCCGACTCGCAGCTCACCGATGCGGTTGAGTATCCGACGGCAGACGAGATCCGGGCGATGGCCAAAGGCTTCGAGGTCATCAAAGCAAACAACTGACTATAAACGACAAAAACCCCGCCGCTTAAGCGGCGGGGTTTTCTGGTGCAATAAGCGCCGGTTATTCGGCGGAGATCATTAAGTAGTAGACAGGCTGGCCGCCATCGATGACGGAAACTTCCGCAGACGGGAGTGCCTGAGTCAGGCGGCGCAGGACCTCGTCAGCCGTTTCTGCGGATACATCGACGCCGGTGAAGATCGTAACGAACTCCGGCGAAAACTGGCTGAGCGCTGCGGCGACCGCGTTAATGAGCGTGATGGTGTCGTGCCCTGTCGCAACGAGAGAATCCTCCAGAAGCGCGAGGTAGTCGCCGGCTTTGATATGATGGCCGTCAAACTCGCTGTCGCGCGCGGCGTAGGTAAGCTGCGCCGTGTGCACACGGCCGATCGCCTCAGTCATCGCAGCCGCGTTCTCTTCGGCGGTGGCGCTGGGGTCCATCGCGATCATCGCCGATACGCCCTGCGGCATCGTTTTAGACGGTAGAACGACAACGGTCTTGTCCGACAGGCGCACGCACTGCTGCGCGGCCATGATGATGTTTTTATTGTTCGGCAGCACGAGCACCGTATCAGACGGCGCCGCATCAATCTGCTTGAGGATATCTTCTGTTGACGGATTCATCGTCTGCCCGCCGTAAATGATACTGTCTGCGCCAAGCTCGGTGAATACACCGCGCATACCCTCGCCCGCACAGACGGCGACGATGGCAAACGGTTTGAGCTCGACCGGCTCGGCGGCGTTGGTTTGCGCGGCGGCCTCGACGAGCTTTTCGGTGTGCTGCTCTTTCATATTCTCGATCTTGACGGATAAGAGCGCCCCGTACGTCAGGGCCTCGGTCAGCACAACGCCCGGGTCGTTTGTATGGACGTGGACCTTGATAATCGTGTCGTCGTCAACGACGACGATGCTGTCACCGCGCATGTCCAGAAAATCGCGCAGGTGGTTCACGTCACGCCGGAGCTTATGATCGATGATAAACTCGGTGCAGTAGGCAAATTTAATGTCCGCATCGGAAAAGTCGGAAAAATCGGCTTTTTGCGTGTCAGTGTCAGCCGAGGTGTCGCTGGTAAATTCGAGACGCTCACCGCGCAGTGCGCCGAGCATGCCCTCCAGGATGTACAGGTAGCCCTTGCCGCCCGCGTCAATGACGCCGGCCTTTTTCAAAACAGGATTTTGATTGATCGTGTCGTCCAGCGCTTCATAGCCAACGCCGAGCGCATGCTGGAGCACAGTTTCAATATCGTCTTCTTGCTCGCTCTTCGTCACGGCCGCGCCGGCAGCCATGCGTGAGACGGTAAGGATCGTCCCTTCCGCCGGCTTCATAACGGCTTTATACGCCGAATCGACGCCAGCAGATATTGCGCCGGCGATATCGAACGCATCGGCGGTGTCAAGATCTTTAAGATGGCGGGCGATTCCGCGGAATAAGAGCGACAAAATGACGCCCGAGTTGCCGCGCGCGCCGCGTAAAAGTGCCGAAGCGGCGAGATCTGCCGCCCGGCCAATAGTGCCGGGCGATGATTCATCGAGCGCCTTGGCGCCGGCGTTCATCGTCAGACACATATTTGTGCCCGTGTCGCCGTCCGGAACTGGAAAGACATTAAGCTCGTTGATCTCTCTTTTATGCTGATCTATCGCGGCCGCACCGTTGATGATCATTTCTTTGAATATGTCTCCGGTAATCTGGCGTGTCAAACAGCTTCCCCCTCAGCCCAAGATGATCGAGTCAACGAACACATCGACGCTCGCGACTTCAACGCCCGTTGCAAGTGTAACCTTGTATCGGACTTCTTCGATGATGCTTTGGCAGAGCACCGGAATATTGACGCCCTGATCAACCGCGATATGCAGTTCGATCGAGATCGTGCCGTTGCCGTTGTATGTGATGTGTACGCCTTTGCCCATCGACTCACGTTTGAGCAGATGAACGAGCCCGTCCGTCATGGAGCGCACGGTCATGCCCTTAACGCCGAAACAGTTTGTTGCGGCGATACCGGCAAGGATCGTGAAAACGTCGCTGGCGATGCGGATGAAGCCGCGCTGCGTTTGAACCGTAACCATAAATCCATCTCCGTTCGCTATTGCTTTACACTATTCGGTTGGGTTCATACATTATAATACACAGCGATGAAAACTACAAGGATATTTCGTGTTCAGAAGGGATACGGCCGATTTCAGGGCAGCAAAAAGCCGGCGGAGCCCGCCGGCTTGTAAAGAAGCGCTTTACTGAATCTGCTCAAAGTCGATGGCGCCGTGCTTGCAGATGGGGCAGATGAAATCGTCTGGCAGCTCGTCGCCCTCGTAGACGTAGCCACAGATGCGGCAACGCCAGGCCTTGACGCCGGGGCGTGAGGCCGTCGTCTTAGGTTTGACGCTGGCGTGATAATACGCGTAGGACATTGACGGTTCGTTGGAGAGCACTTCGCCGTCGGTAACGTCGGCGAGAAACATGGTGTGCGTGCCGAGATCCTGCGTCGAGACGACTTTACCGGAGACGAAGGCGTTGGCGTACTTTGTCAGATAGTAGATACCGTTGTCGCTGCGGTAAACATCGCTGAAATCGGCGAACTTGTCCGTATCTTTGCCGCTCTGGAAGCCGAAATTTTTAAACACAGAAAACGGCGCAGTTTGGTCGAGCAGCGAAACGTTGAATTCGCCCGTCTTGAGTACCAGATCGTGCGTGTACGTATCCTTGTTGACGGTAATCGTGATGCGATTGGGCGAAGTCGTGACCTGCCCCATCGTGTTGATAATACAGCCGTTATCCTTATCACCATCGCGAGCGGTGAGCACTTCAAGTCCGTAGACGATGTTATACATGGCTTTTTTATTCATACGAATGCCTCCTTAGCGTTATGTTTGCCTCGTTTAGTATTGTATCATTATTACCTAATTATAACAAGTGTGCGACCGCCGGGCAGCGCCTGCGCATTTCATTAAACGACGGCTTGACAAGACGAGGTGGCTGTGGTAACATGACAAGCACGGAAAAATCCATATGGGGGTATAGCTCAGCTGGGAGAGCGCTTGAATGGCATTCAAGAGGTCAGCGGTTCGATCCCGCTTATCTCCACCAACAAGAAATCCTGTAATCGCAACGGTTACGGGGTTTCTTTATTTTTCCGGAAACCCTCAAAATAAGCCTTGTTCTAACGTTTGTTCTAACACTTTCGAAATCACGTTGAAAACGAGCGGCCGAGCCTGTCCGCGATGCTCTTTTTACGCGACACGTCCAGATGTGAATAGACGTTAGCTGTCATCTTAATATCCGAGTGTCCAAGCCATTCCTGAACGTCTTTAAGGGAAAACCCCATAGCAATCAGAACACTCGCACAGCTGTGGCGCAGCTCATGAAATCGGATGTGCGGAAAGCCGTGTTGTTTCAGCAGCTTCGCAAACTTCTGTGACACAAAATCGGGCACCATCGGATGACCGTCATCCCATCGGAAGATATAGTCCGTCTGGTGATATTCCTTGCCGAACAGTTTTCGATTTTCTGCTTCACGCGCTTTGAGATCAAGCAGTAGCTGCTTAATCTCAGGCAGCAAGGGAAAGCTCCGACGGCTTGACGCATTCTTTGTCTTGTCCTTCTCGACGGTCTTTGACACTTTCGTCACTGTGTGCTTAATCATCAGCATGTTTGCGTCAAAGTCGATGCTATCCCATTTTAAGCCGCAAACCTCACTCCGGCGTAAGCCGTAGAGCGCAGTGACCTTAATCAGCGGATAAATCGGCTCGTCCTTGATTGCTTCAAGCAGCGCGGTGATCTGCTCAGCTGTATAGAATTTTGCTTCATAATGCTGAAGCGGTGGCAAGACCACATATTCACATGGGTTCGATGCAAGTATATTGTTGATGACGGCGTCCTTTAGCGTTTGATACAGGATATTCTTATGTAGGCGTAAAGATTTAGCCGATAAGCCGCCCTTGCCGTCTACGCGTCCGCTGCGGTGTTTCTCGTTGATGTAGCTTTGAATAACTTGGCGATCAACGTCAGCAAGCTTGATTTTCAGCGCGTCAAAGTAGGGAAGGACGTGCACGCGTGACAACGCTTCATAGCCTTGCAGTGTGACAGCGTCAACGCGCATTTCAGATGCTAAAAGCCATTCGCGTATCGCATCGCTGAATGTCATTTCAGTATGAATGAGCTTCTCACGTGCCTCATACTCTTGCAGCTTCTCACGGAGCAGCTTTTCGGCTCTTTTTTTATTACCTTTCACGGGTAAACCCGTCGCAAGCCATTTCTGTTTGCGTTTGCCGTTGGCATCTCGCGTATTTAGGATGATGAAAAAATAATCTTTCTTAATTTGTAGGCTTCCTGTCAAGTTCAAAAACTCCTTTCGACAGTTGAACTCGCCTACCATTACATGGATATATTGTAGCGGGACGATTCAAGATAGTCAATGACGCAAATCTTCGGAATGAGGATACGTCGACCGATACGCTTGCAGGCTATGACACGGCGATTAATAAGCTCATACGCTTTGTTAATTCCAATGTGCAGTATTTCAGCAAGTTGTTGAACGGTGAGAACATCAGGGTATTTATTAAGCATTTTATAACCCCTTAACTGGCGGTTGTTCAGGGCAATTAAGAATGTTGCTGCCATGTGGCATTAGGCAGATAACATCATTAATTCGACGTAAAAATGCTTTCCATGTTTTTGGACTTTCGGCTTGAACATTGCGGTACTGATCTTCTAAGCGGATATTAGTGATGATATATACCTTTGTGTAGCAGGCTTGTTTGTCTGCATAGCGACAGGGGAGAACAGTGGGGTAGCCGTCGAGATAAATAAGCATATCCGAAACAGGCAAGCTGCTACGGAATTCCTCAAAGATAATGACATCTTGTCCTTTATAACCATCAAAAGGATGTGCGTAGTTTGTAACACGGTAGACGTTTGAATAACCGTACTGCTCCATTATTTTACGTGTTTTACCAACACCTGTGTCACCCCAAAGGTACGTCACTTTCAGATGACGAAATTCATCCTTGAATCGTTCGGCTTGTATTGTTTGACGCGCGCGTTCGACTTTGTCGAGCTTATTCATGGCGTTCGGGAACTCATCTAATATCTCGTAGTCTGACGCACCATCTCGTACCATATCAAGAATAGCCGCTGTTTCCTTTTTCGATGAATCTCTATCCGGCGGCAGTTCGCCGGATTCTTCAAAGGTATCGATTAGATTTGTTTCATGTTTTTCATCGGTTAGCCATTTACCCTTTTTGCATATGTAGTCGCGGTTTTCTTGATGGCTACCGTTTGTTGCTTCAATATGTGCGCCGTAAAACTGTTTTTGCAAAGTGGAGAACATAACTTGATTACGAAAGACTATATAGACATGCGTATGAAGTGTTTCTTTCTCACCTATCTCGTCACACATGCACCAATAAACAACGTTTGAACTTTGATTTAGGATGTTCTTAATATGTTCGTGAGTGTAATTATGTTCGACAGGATTGTTTATTGTAAGTTGATATCGTCTGCTTGATGGTCTTTTGGGCATTTATAGTTCCTTTCTTAATTGCGTACTCATTACTCATTATAGGCAAAGGGGTAATACTCACCCTTTGCCGTCCTTCCGTTACGCCGCCGCCACCCTCCCCTGAGGCCCCACCGCGAGCGGTTCCCCCCAGCACCGATGGCGGCAGCGTAGCGACATTTGTTAACAAGCAAGCGAATGCTTATTTGATAATGATTATATGAATAAATAATATATGACGCATTCTGCAATGTCAAGAAAATAATTATAATATAATGAAAATATTGACTAATAATGAATATCGGCGTATAATCCTTTCCGAGAGGTGAACGAAATGAGTAAACCAACGTACCCCAAAAAGCGAAATAACGACGATGACGATAAGAAAATGGCAAATGAATTTAAAAAAATGCAAACACGTTTAGTTGTTGCTGAACGATTAAAAATAGCTAGAGCTGTTTCAGGGATGAAGCAAAAAGAAGTTGCAGAAAAGGCGTTCATAAATCCAACTACGTATTCTGGTTATGAAAATGGCGTTGGTGTTCCGCCAATAGAAGTAATGGTTCAGCTTGCTGATTTATATAATGTTACGATAGACTATCTAGCAGGCAGAGCGCCATTCACAGATGAATTTCTGAATAATTCTTATGATGATGAAGATGAAATAGCATTTCCAACATATTTTGAGATAATTGAACGTCTTGAAAAACTTGAAAAAGTAGTTAATAACCAAGACGATCAATAGCCCACAGGCCGCACAATTAATTAGTGCGGCCTGTGCTGTGTGTTATTTTTCTATCACATATCAGCATTATTATCTGATACATAAAATATTCTTACGAAAGACTAGTTGCAGATTTCGACAAATGTTAAAAAGTGAAATTTAGCAACAGTAAAAAGTCGGCTGACTGTTATAGTATTTAATAAATCTGGGCCAGACATGGTTTAGACAAGATTAATGTTTAATCTGGTGTTCTTTTGATTGGTTTCAAACGATCCAAGTCCGCTGCGCATCTTCTTTGTGCGCAGCGCTTTTTTCTCACTAAAAAAGACCTTATATGAAATCCGATGAGTCTTTCTCTAGGTTACGGCATATGCTATACTAAATTATGTAAATAATACAAGGACTAGTTTAATATGGAATATTTTTAGTGACTTCTACTTCATTTATAGTTGTATTAGAAATATTAACACTGCTGAAAATAAATAGGTGATTATAAATATGAAAAGCCCTAAAGAATCGATTAGAATAAAGAAATTTCGGGAATATATTAATAATCATGCCGATACTTTAATTCTTATATCAAAAGAACTAGATAATAAGAATTACTGGAATTGCATTTGTTCTGCGATGGATTGGATCGATTTGGCTATTGAACACATAGAAGTATCTAGTATTGATAATGTCGATTGGCATCAATATTCATTACAGATATATATGCATATTTCATTCGTCGATATTGTTTGGGAGAGCATTAAACAGCTTCACAAAATGCTTATTAATGAAAAAACCATCCCTTTTGAAGACGATAACTCAATTTTTCAAGATACAAGACTTGGGCTAGATGACAATAGATATTTTATGCATATACGTGCTGCGTTTGGTGCTCATCCAGTAAATTTGCTGGAAGGTAGAAAGAAAGATGGAACAGAAACAATTAGATATGCGAGCTGGCCAACATCTGGAATTTATAATGAATACGATTATGCTGTATTACTATATAGCGGACGTAAAGGTTATAATGATGTGCCTTTCGGATTCAAGATAAAGCAGTTAACAAATTTTTTTGAATCTCGATATAGATATCTTGAAGAAATTGAAAAAGCTATAGAGAAAATAGTTGATGATCATTTTTCACAAAAGAAATCTATTGTGATTGATAAGGTAAATGATCCTATAGAACAATTGACAATTCTGGAAACCGAAAATAAAACTAGATTAAATAATAGTTATTACGATGAAGTGATTCATAACATGAAATCATTCTTTCAGACTGATTTTTCTGATTCAAAGAATCATGATGTTATTAAGTGTTTTGCGGAGTTGCTTGACAAAGGAATAAATGAAATCTATGGAAAAATAAGCGCAATGGAGGTAAGTGATCTAGAAGTAGATGTATATCTTCACCCTGATTATCCCCATGCTCAACAATTCGGTTATACGTTTTCAAAACTAAGTGAGTGTGCTCTTGGTTATTCGAACAAGCCACTAATCATGCTACAAGAGGTTATTGACCCTTTAAGCGATGTTTTATCGTTTAACTATCACACAATTCAAGAATTATATTGGTTAGTAATAATCGCACTAAATGTTAAAAATGGTTACTGCAATGTCATCTAATTCATCATTACTTGCATGAAGGGCGGAACTACTTATGAAATCCGAAAACATTGTACTTTGGATGAAAAAGTACGATTTTCTAAAATGTATTTCATGGATTCAGGCGATAGCCATACATCCCAATAATCAACTGTATCAAATGCGTTTTGAATATTTGATAGGGTGTTCACTTACGATTAAAAATACTGAATATAGAAAACGCACGCTCACATATTCGGCTTTTAAGAATTTTATACATGCTTTTTTTAAGAGTTCATCAAATGATTTCCGTTTGATAGAAGATTTTAAACCGTTTTCACAGCTTGACTTAATACCATACTTTTTTAATGGGCATAAATACTATTTCTTTTATGGAAACCTTGAGCGCCCGTGGGAATTTGTTAGCAAGCTGGACTATATGTATCTAAAACCTAAATACCAAAATGAAAACAGTATTGAGCATTGGTTCATTGAGTCTATGACCTTTCAAACAGTGTTATTAGAGGCGCTGACTGCGGACGATGAATCCTATGAAACATCTGAAGGATTGTATATACCAAGTGAAGAATACCTTGATAAGTTTGGCAAGTTTTTTATAGATAGAAGTTCAAGTGATGAACTCGATTCAGTTATTCCTGGCGACTTTACTTTGGATTTTGTAGATAATAATAGAACTCAAATTTATAATTCATTCAATGCTCTATTTATAAATATTCCTGATGTTTCGATTTATGTGTTACCGCAACTACACATTGAAATATTATATAAGATATTCAATAATGAATTATTCGAAGGTTCATTTATGAAAGAGAACTTGCGTACAACAAATCATGTGCATAAGGCTATGCTTACCAAACGTTGCTTATCTTTTTTTGGTAAAAATTCTTTGGTTGATTTTGTAGACATTAATAAAGAGTCATTATTGAAGCAGAATGAAGTAGCCGTCAGAGTTGAAGAAGATCAGGTTATAGTTTTCCATATACTTAGAACTAGGCATAAAACGGATTTTAATATGGAAACCGGTATATTAAACGTTAAACAAAGAGTGGAGTTTATTAAGAAAAATAGTTTTTTAGTATCTGATGAAGCAAATAAAACTGCAGTTATTGCACCATCAGAAGTGCTTAGTATCCAAGGGGTTATTATCTTTCAATATACAGGAATTTCCACATTGCCTTTTGGAATTAATGATTTAAGCATTCCGATTTTCGCTTTCGATGACATTATTCGAATATTTGAACTATTAGACTTTCCATATGAATTTATAGACTATATGGCTGAAAGCAGGGAGCTTCATGAACGTGCGCGTATTATAAAAACAGATAACTTAGATGAATTCGCTACTTATCTAGAAAATAATAAGTCTTTTTTAGAGGCAGGGAAATATCCTACTTACATTATGATCGCATCGCATTATTGGCATGATCATTATATGGCACATTTGTTTCGAGAATACAGCGAGAACATTGAAATACATGAGTTTTTGGAAAGCTTTAAGCCCTATTACTTTGATTATATTGAGAAAATTTCAGATAATACTTATGAAGTGTTCAACAAAGCAGACTTACGGGGCGGGACAGTGATTCTATTTGATTCTAAATCATATTTTATTAACTCAGCTATAACAGGTAATCAGAACCACATGAGAATATCAGAAAAATTCCTAAAACCCCTGCTATGTGAATACCTAACGCATTTAAATGCTGCGTTAGACAAACTGATATTTAAATATTTAGCCGATACTATGCCTATTATTATTTATATTAACTTATTGCCGTATGAAGTAATAAGTCATGACAAGCTTTCTTTTTTGTTGAAAGAATTGACTGTAGTTAGTGCCGACAACCCAGTTCATTTTGCAGTTCGCTGGCGGAAAGAGAAAGAGCCTCATATTTTCGTTTTGTTTGATGCGGAGAACATGCATAACCTTTTCTCTAATGCAATGAATATTGGTGAAAGAGCCGTAGTTAATAAATTTGTTTTAGCTTTGTTGAAATACTTTATTAATTTAGACGATCCTAGAGTGCAGGATATTGCAAATGATTTTGTTGAAAGTAATATACCTATCGATCGACGTAGATATGGAGTGGAAGCTAAATCTGTTAATAACCCACGTTTGTCGAACTATCAATCATATATTAAAACGTCACACACATACCTCTCGAAGATACGTCGCATCATAGCAGAGCACATTGCTTCTATGAATTTTTTGCCTGGCGAGTATTCGGGTGAGGAAGCAAAAAAAATAATCCATAGCATATATAAAATATTGCAAGGAAAGTTAGAAACGACTATTTCTACGTTCAATAGTTCCATACTTCATTACGCATATACTCAATTGGAATATATTGAAGGAGAAAGTGAACATTCTAGAAAAAAAGCAGAGATAGACAGCCGAACGAAAACGGATTTTGACGTAGTCCACAAATATACAGAGAATAACTCTGAGCTATCTTTATATACAATGGCAGTTAAACATATTATAACAAGCATAATTAAGTTAAACCCCCAGGCAGGGGGACCTATCACTTCAATTGAATGGAGATCAATATTAGCAATTGCATACCAAATTATTGAGATAACACAGACCTATGAATATATTGAATATGCTTTAATGGAATACGCAATAACAATTTCTGAGTTATATGAAATACAAGAACCAACAAACAGTATAATTTTTAATGCTCAAGAATATGCCTATCAAGTGAATCAGAAGTTATTATCAAACAGTACTGAGTCTGAAGAGCAAGAGGATGTATCGGCTATTGATAAAGCCTTTTGCGGTTCGTTTGGATTTACTTTTCACGAAATGATAACTATTTTATATGCGCTGGGAAGTAATGATTTTGAACACAAACTAGATTATCCATTAAATATAATGAAAGTTGATGATTTATCGAGATTATTAGTTGAGTTTTATCCTGACATGAGTGTGAATATTATTACTAAGATTATAGAGTTTTTAACCTTAACCACTGCAACGTATGACGCGGATAGTGTTTTAATTCCTTCCGTATTAATGAGAAAAAAAGAACGATTAAATCTATGCCCACTTATTAAAATGACAGGTGATGTAATTTGGGGAAATCAAATGTGTATATCCTCTTCAAATTTTTGGAGCGGGACTGTTAAAAGCGGAGATTTTCCTTATTCAATCGGTTGTCCTAAAGAAATTATTGAGGTTATAAAAGCAATCCATAGAAGAAAAGATAAAGAACTTGAGAAGAGGTTTGCAAAAATAGCTCAAAAAACAATTGGACATAAATATGTGATTTCGCCACTTCTGAAATACGATTCAATCCATAATAAGCTGCCAAGACATCCAGACTGTGGTGAAATTGATTTACTAGCAGTTCTGCTTTCTGCAAAAAAAATAATTATTGGTGAAGCAAAAAACAGAAATAAAAGCATTCGAGCATATAATATTCAGCTTGAACACAGGGATTTTTTCGAGGAAGAAAGAGGTTATTATTCAAAGCTCATGAAGAAAGCAGCATATGTAAATAGTAATCTAAATTATTTCTTAGAGCATTTTAGTATACAAGATAAAGAGAATTGGATTGTTGAACCAGTTTTTTTGGTTAACAAAGTTTATACAGCTGCATTTTTAGGGCGTGATGTAAAATTCATAATGGAAGATAACTTTCGGCAATATCTTATTGATGAAATGAAATAAACGCATATAATGCAACTAATATCAAGAAATACATATTAAGCAAACGAATATGGTTTATCAAACTTTGGAAAAAAGAAATTGACAATATTAAACATCTAGCATATAATAATTTATGCAATATTTGCCGCATTAGCTCAGTTGGATAGAGTAATCGCCTACTAAGCGATGGGTCGTGGGTTCAAGTCCCACATGCGCATAATTTCGAATATAGTCTATTCGTTAAAATACTTTTCAATAATATCTTGGTTATTAAATGAAACACCTCCTGAGGAAATGTCTTCAGGAGGTGTTCATCTCTTGATTGGGCTTCAAGAGGTGTAATGGTAGGCTGTTCTAATTTCTGTTCTAACATTTTTGCAATAAATCGATCAAAGCGGGTAATTTAGACCGCTCTAGGCGTAATCAAGCGTTATCAATGGAAACGCCACTAAACCGTTGCAAATACAAGGGAATTGCCGTGACTAGCTGTGACCATCCGTGTGAGCATACTACTGGATTTCAAGCGATGGCATTGAAGAGGTCAGCGGTTCGATCCCGCTTATCTCCACCAACAAGAAATCCTGTAATCGAAACGGTTACAGGATTTCTTGTTTTTACAGAAGGACTTAAATTGACCGTGTTCCAACGTTTTTTCGAACACTTTAAGAATCACACTAAAAATGAGCTGCCAAGCCTGCCCGCATCGGGTGCTTAAACATGAGCGTTTTGCGTTTACGTCTCGTGTATTCAAATTGATGAAATAATAGTCGTTCTTTCTTTGTATGCTTCCTGTCAAGTTCAAAAACTCCTTTCGACAGATGAACTAGACTACCATTACATGCAAATGGATATTACGGTTGCACTTATGGGCGCTCACCGTTCCAGTTCCGGGTTCCGCTTGCGTGGGGGCGGTTCCTTCACCCTGTCCAGTGGCTTGACGCCCGGCATGGGGATGGACGAAGGGATGGGCAAAGCTGTATTGTTGGGGATGCCATCGATCATGTTGCAGTTCTGCTCTGTGGAAAGCTCCACATTTTTTAGGTAAATATCTTTTACCATTATGAAACCTCCTTCAGTATGACCTCGAACCAAGTTGGCCCGAAGTTGTGTTGTCTGTACTTCTCCGTATTTTTCATAGGAGAGGGGTGGGCGATGTATCCTCGTAGGGCACTGTCACGATATTAACCCCGGAATGAGTCAGTTGATCAGGCCGGACTTTTGCAGCAGCCGCTGTACGATCACTGCAACTTCCGCACGGGTGATCTGCGCCCGCGGAGCAACCGCGGTTTCGCTTCTGCCAGTTACAAGCCCGGTATCGACACATGCGACGACACCCGCCAGCGCATACGCGGAAATATCTGACGCGTCCTCGAATTGTTTCAGCACCTCCGTCGATGCGTCCTCGGTCAATCCGGTAAGCGCCATGGCCCGTGAGATCATCGTCATGGCCTGTTCGCGGGTGATGGGGTCGTTCGGTCCGAAGGTGCTCGCGTCATAGCCGGTGATAATACCATATTCATAAGCGGTTTCCACATATCCGGCATACCACGCAGAAGCAGGTACATCCGCAAAGCATGTATCCCCACCGCCGGAATCAAGGCCCAGAGCGCGTACGACGATCGCTGCAAATTCCGCGCGCGTCATGTTTCTGTCGGGCTCATACCGATTGTTGCCGACACCGCTGACAACCATCCGGGAACCCATATCATTGACGTAATCTTTCGCCCAGTGCTCTTCTAAATCGGAAAACTCCACAGGGTTCCAGATAACCGTATAGATGCTGTTGGTCAGACTGCTTAGGACAGCGTAGGATACGCCGTCGATTTCCGTGATGACGGTTGGCACATGATAAGCAGATCCGTCCTGTGACACCGCGACGCCTGTTGTGATATTGTCGACATCGATCCCGTCCGGAAGCTCCATTATGCGCTGCACAAAGGAACCGAAGTTTTCAACCGAAACGGTTTGTCCGTCATATTCGCAGAAGATGGTGAATGCCACAGGGGGAATCTGTACGGTGAAGCCGCCTTCCGCAGCCGCATCAGCGACGACCGTTGCTTCAGAATCCGTGACCTGTGCAATGCGGATCGTCACGGTGATTTCGGACAGAGCGACATCCGTGCCAAATGCCCGAGATATTTCATCGATATTGATTTCAGAGGCCGGTACGATGTATCTTTCCGAGCCCGTCCGGATCTCCAGGGTAGCATTGTTTTGCTCCAGCAGCTTTACCGACTCTCCGGTCAAGACACTTTCAGCTACATCGAAACCGCTTGTCACAGAGATGATTACGTTTGCGTCGATATATTGACCATCCAGAATCGTTTGAAGCTTATACCCGTTGATCGTTACGGTTCGTACCGACTGACCATCCGAATTGGTCGTATCCTTATAGGTCCCGGCAACTCGGGTTGAGCCGTTTACTATGATGTACGCGTCTTGCCGGGTCATGGTCACATTCTTGTTGCTGGAATCGTCAGCAATTCCGTCGCCATCTTCGTCAATGTTGGTATCCGGCGTGCCGTCGCCATCCGTGTCGATGTTAACATCCGGCGTGCCGTCGCCATCCGTGTCGATGTTAACATCCGGCGTGCCGTCGCCATCCGTGTCGATGTTGAGATTGGTCCACCCGGCAAAGAGGGTAGCGTCGCCGGTAATCGTATAGGGGAAGATAGCCTCATTTGTCAGGGTATCGTCTGTATACCAGCTTACAAAATCATACAGATCTCTGGCCGTTATCGGCGCTGTGTCTATTGTTGTCCCATAATCCTGCGTGATTGGATCGACGGCGGTGCCGCCATCCGTGTTAAACGAGATGGTGCAGGTTGTTGCATCCCAGCAGGCGTAAAGGTCGTGTGCTGAAGCTGTCGTTACCGTTGAATCGGCAGTAATGATTATTCCAGCCCCATCTTCTTGTGTGTACCAACCGTCGAAGGTATACCCTGTGCGCGTCGGTGACGGAAGAGGGCCATAAGGAGAACCATAGGCGACCGTTTTGGTTGTGTCGGATGTCGCACCGTCTTCGTATTTAAAGGTGATGGCATAGGCGTTGGCTTCCCACACGGCGTAGAGGGTGATGTTGGAAGCGCCAATGGTAAGCGTTTTATTTCCCGTATCGCCCTGATACTCCACCGCGCCGGCAGGCGTCGTGCTCCAGCCCTTAAATGTATAACCAGTGCGTGTCAGGCTACCCGTGTTGTCATTCACCGTCGCTTCCGCGCCGTAATCCCAGGTCGTCGTGGCGGGTACGCCGCCGCCGGTATTCCCGTTTCCGTTATAGCTCAAGGTATAGTTGTTTGTATCCCACTGCGCGTAGAGTGTTATATCGTGGGCAGGCATTGCGAACGTATCTCCTGCGCTATAGCTCGTGCCGCCACCGTCGGGAGCCGTGTTCCATCCCCTGAAAGTGTTGCCGGTTTTTGCAATCCCGTCTGTGTTATCCAGCGCTGTTACCGAAGTGCCATAGTTATACTCTGTGCTTGCCGCAGGGACATCGCCCGTTCCTCCGTTGGCGCTGTAGGAAACCGCGTAGCTATTTAACTCCCACACGGCGTACAGAGTCACGTTGGCTGTGCCCATTGTAAAGGTCGTCGTTCCCGTGTCGCCCTGATATACAGCCGAGCCGCCAGGCGTTATACTCCATCCCTTGAAGGTATAACCGGTCCGCACGAGACCGTTCGGATTAACGCTGACCATTACCGTCGTATCGTAATCCCAGCTTGTCGTCTCGGGCACGCTGCCTCCTGTATACCCGTTGCCGTCGTAGGAAAGGGTATAGCTGTTGATATCCCACTGGGCATAGAGCGTTACGTCACGGTCCGGCATGAAGAACGCCGTCCCCTCGCTGTAGCTTGTGCCGGTTCCATCCGCTTCTGTACTCCAGCCTTTGAAGGTGTACCCGGTTTTGGAAATACCGCCTGCGTTATTCGCCGCCGTCACTGTAGCGCCATACTCATAATCCGTGCTTGCTTCCGGAACGCTTCCCGTGCCGCCGTTGACACTGTAGGACAGCGCATAGCTGTTGATCGTCCACTGCGCATACAGTGTCACGTTACTAGCCGGCATCGTGATGGAAGCTCCTGCGCCGTAGGAATCTCCGCCGCCGCCTGTCTGCGTGTTCCAGCCCGAGAAAGTATAGCCCGTCCGGTTCAGAGTGCTTCCGTCGGGGAATGTTGTGCTGGTTTCATAGGTCACCTGCTCAGAGGACGGTATGCTGCCGTCCGTATAGCCGTTTCCGTCATAGGTCAGGGTGTAGATGTTCGTATCCCAAATGGCGTAGAGCGTTACGGCATGGGCAGGCATGGAGAATTCCGTGCCCACAGCGTAGGTCGTGCCGCTGCCGTCCGCCGCTGTATTCCATTCAAGGAAGGTATGTCCTGTGTAAGTAAATGTGTTGCTCTCAGCCGTCACGGCAAAGCCGTAGTCCATATCCACGCTTTCCGCAGGGGCGCTGCCGCCGTCCGCGCCGTTGCCGTCGTATGTCAGCGAGTACTGGTTAACCGTCCATTGGGCATACAGCGTCACGTTGCCGGTACCCATGGTGAAGGTGGCGTTTGTGCTGTAGGAAGTTCCGCTGCCATCGGCCTGCGTGTTCCAGCTGGAGAAGGTATGCCCCGTTCGCGTCAGACCACCTGTATTGCCGCTCACTGTCGTTTCCGCGCCGTAGTTGACGCTTACCGTAACCGGAACGTTGCCGCCCGTATACCCGTTGCCGTCGTAACTGAGAGCATAGCTGTTTACGTCCCATTGGGCGTAGAGCGTCACATCCGAGTCCGGCATGAAGAACGTGCCGCCGGGGTTGTAGCCCGTACCGCTGCCGTCCGGAGCCGTGTTCCAGCCCATAAAGGTATAGCCGGTCCTTGTGAGACTGCCCGTGTTGTCCGCGACGGTCACCGTCGAACCGTAGCCGACATCCGTGTTTCCCGTCGGGATGTCGCCCGTTGTGGCATTATTGGCATCATAAGTAACGTTGTGGGTGTTGATCGTCCATTGCGCATACAGCGTTACATTGGATATACCCATTGTAAAGGTGTCGTCTGCGCCGTAGGGATCCCCGTCGCCGTTTGCCTGCGTGTTCCAGCCGTTAAAGGTATAGCCTGTCCGAATGAGGCTTCCTGTATTGCCGCTCACTGTCGCTTCCGCGCCGTAGTTGACGCTCACTGTGGCGGGTACGCCGCCGCCCGTATACCCGTTGCCGTCGTATGACAGAGTATAACTGTTTGTGTCCCATTGGGCGTAGAGCGTCACATCCTCATCCGGCATGGAAAATGTGTCGCCCGCGCCGTAACTTGTGCCGCTACCGTCGGAGGCAGTGTTCCAACCGTTGAAAGTAAAGCCTGTTCGCACCAGATTGTTTGCGTTATTGCTCACCGTCGCTTCAGCACCGTAGTCCCAGTCCGTTGCGGCAGGAACACTGCCGCCGGTATGTCCGTTTCCGTCATAGTTTAAAGAGTAAATGTTTAAATCCCACTTGGCATAAAGCGTCACATCAGCAGCCGGCATAGAGAAGCTGTCTCCCGCATAATAATTTGAGCCATTGCCGTCCGACTGCGTGTTCCATCCGATAAAGGTATAGCCTGTTTTTTCAAGTGTTCCCGTATTTCCGCTGAGAAGAACTGTTTCACTTTTCACAAGATTGTTGACTGCATCAGGCACTGATCCTGTGTCAGATAAATTGTCATCATATCTTAACGAATACTCTTTTATTGTATACGAAAAGACTCCGACACTGCTGTCTATACAGTCGCTCATTATACCTATGGCTTTTATAGTAGTATCAGTGTTTAATGTAATAGGCACTGTATACGGCGTTGAGGCGGCTGAAGGCGTCGACCCGTCAACTGTATAGTAAATCGCCGCCCCGACTGATGAGCTAGATAAGGCGACGCTGTCGCCGTTATCAATTTCACCAGCTAATGGCAAGGGAATTATATCAGCAACTTTTATAGCGACGTTCATCGTCATCGTATAGGCACTTGTGCTTTCAAACTGGTCGTCACTTACTTTGAAGCCAAAGCTGTCATATGCGTCTCCCGCCGCCCCCGTCTCAGGAATAAATGCTAATGCGCCATTATCTATATCAGCTTTGCTTATTGCTTGATTTAAAGTTAACGGCGTACCACTTAATTGCAGAGAGCCCGCAGTCGGGAGCGTTGTTATTATTACAGAAACTAATGGGTCTCCATCTGCATCCGCATATCCAAAATCAGCTTCTGTGAATATATAGGGCATATTCATGACCGCGTCAATAGTATTATCCTCAGCGATTGGCGGAACTTCCACTGTCGCGGTTATATTTAATGCAGTCGAGCGTATAAAAATGTTGTCCGCGAATTGATTAGCTGCAACACTAATACTAAAATTGCTTATATCGACATCAAAATCTGTGCCGTCGAATGCTAACGTCAGCGCAGCTTCCTCATGGGATATTCTGCTCACACTTGAGACACTGACGCCGGCCGGTGCATTTTGGAGCTCAAAATGAGCGCTATCCAGCGTCGAGGCATAAACATCTCCAGTTAAAGTAAGTGTGACAACAGCGCCGTCAAGATTTTCTTCTGTTAAACTTGCCGTTGTTGATGCATATAAAACTCGTAATTCTATTGGGATAGTTCTATCTGTAGTTGTTCCGTCTCCTAGCTGACCGCATGTGTTGTCGCCCCATAAATATAAAACACTTCCGTTTGATACAATGGTAGAGTTACTGTATATTGTCCCTAATTGAGTAATGCCGCTGATTGCGGATACTTGTACCGGAGAAGTTTGATCTGTCGTTGAGCCTATTCCAAGCTGACCATCCGAATTTTCTCCACAAGTCCATATCGTACCGTCAGTTTTTAATATGACCGTATGATAAACACCTGCCTGCACGTCTTCCACGCCTGATGAAAGTATTGTAACTTCGTTCTTCCTTGTGGTTGTCGAACCGTCTCCAAGCTGTCCACTCTCGTTGCCGCCCCATGCTAATAACTCTCCGTTATTTGTTATACATAAGGAATGTATCGCACCGGCGGATATTGATTTTGCCTTATTTTTATTAAAGAGCGCATTATATGCCACTACCGGACTTAATCGATCATTGTATGTTCCATCACCAAGCGCGCCCCAGACATTTCTTCCCCAGGCCCAAACCTTTCCATTGCTGTCTAACGCCAATGCGTGAGCAGAACCGGCTGAAATAGATGTGATACCGGACAGATCGTTTATCTTACCTGGCATAGTTCGATCTGTTGTCGTCCCATCTCCTAACTGCCCAAGGTCATTCTTTCCCCAAGAATATACTTCTCCGCTGCTTAGGCGCGCCAAAGTAAACGACCCGCCGGATGAAATTTCAACAACATCATTTAGCGATATATTTACCGGCCTGTCTCTATTTGTTTTGGTTCCATCACCCAGTAGGCCGTACATATTATTTCCCCAGGCCCATGTCTCTCCGTTGCTTAAAATTGCAAACGAGCTATTCCGTCCGGCAAAAATGTTAACAACATTAGTTAGTCCCTCAACCTTAACAGGTACACTGCTATTTATCGTCGTCCCATTTCCCAACTGTCCTAAATTATTAAGGCCACTGCCCCATACAGTGCCATCTGATTTCAAATACAAAATGTGTGATTCACCTGCAACGGCCTTAATAATAGACGGTGTAAAAACTGCCTTTGCAGGAATGCTTGTAAAAACATTTACTATTAAAGCCAGTATCAGGATGAAAACAAGCGGTGCTTTTTTGAAACAGTTTTTTGCATTTTCTCTCATCGTTATCAAACTCCCTATTTATTATGCTATCCTGAAATAGATGCACTGTTTTTTCAGAAACAGTTCCGATAACGCTATATTGCTGAAATATTACAGGGGAATTTTCCCTGTAATATTTCGAAAAGGGCCCTTGAAACAAAGCATGTCAAGGGCCCCTTTTTTCACAGATAATTGCGGCTGTCGATCAGCACCGACGCGATCAGCAGCCTTCTAACTACCGTTGCCGTTTCGGCTCGGGTAATATCCTCGTTCAGCGCCAGACCGTCATCTCTGCCGACGATGAGCTGCGCGGCGAGATTTCTCAATACGGAGTCCTCCGCCCAGGCGGCGATATCCGATGAATCGTCAAAGGCGGCCAGCAGTTCGTCCGCATTCGTCGTATCCGTGTCAAAGTCTATAAACGTCATCATCCTTGAGAGAATCGCCATGGCTTCCTGCCGTGTGATGTTCTGGTTAGGGCGGAAGGCCCCGTCGTCGTAACCCTTGATCAGTCCGTAATAATCGCCGATAACGGCATATTCATAAAACCAGTTGCCGCTGTCGATGTCGGAGTATTCCGGCATATTATCAATGCCGTCGCCGGTCAATCCGAGGCTTCTGACCGCTATTGCGGTGAATTCAGCTCTCGTTATGCTTGTATCCGGATCGAATTCATCGTTTTCTCTTCCGAATACGATCAGTCTCGACGCCATGTCGTAAACGGCTTCCCGGCTCCAGTGCGTGTCCATTGCGTCTTCAAAATCGGGGGTTACATAGATTAATCCGAATGTTCCCGTCTCAAAGCTGCTGATCTCGGCGTAATAGCGCCCATCGTCCACAGTAATGTATGTGGGTTCATGCACGATTCCATCTCCTGTCACGATAAACGCCGTCGTGAACTTGATGCCCGGATCAATTTCAATTTTGATCGTACCTATTATGCTGGGCTTTAAGTTTATGGAAGTGCCGTCGTATGTCGCTTCGACGGCGAGGTCGAAATTGTACTCCGCGAGCGCATCGCTCTGTCCGTCAATTGCGGCGTCGCCGTTAGGAGTCATCTCAATGCCGATGACGATATCGTCCAAATCCACATCGTCGCCGAACGCATCCGTTATATCCCTGATGCTCAGACCGTTCGGATCGATGGTAAATTCCCCTTCATCCAATTCAACGGTCAGGGTTTCCCGGTTTTCCTGCATGTCTTTAAGGTCGGCGGCCGTAAAATCATCGTCTCCCTGTTGACTGCCGCCGCCGCCGGAATAGGAGCCGCCACCGTCATCGTTGCTGGGCTCGTCCGGGTCAAGCGGGTCCGTACCGTTGGTGTTTTCGTCGCCGTCGCTAATACCGTCGCCGTCACTGTCAGGATCGAGGGGGTCTGTGCCGTTGGTATCCTCGTCTTCATCATTAACGCCGTCGTTGTCGTCGTCCGGATCGATGGCATTATCAATGCCATCACCATCAGTGTCGACACCAGTTACATTAGGATTAAGCGGCTCTGTATCCGTGCTATCCGGGACGCCGTCGTCATCGGAGTCGGGATCAAGCGGATCGGTACCGTTGGTATCCTCGTCCCCATCGTTCACGCCATCGTCGTCACTATCTGGATCGAGGGGGTCTGTGCCGTTGGTATCCTCGTCTTCATCATTAACGCCGTCGTTGTCGTCGTCCGGATCGATGGCATTATCAATGCCATCACCATCAGTGTCGACACCAGTTACATTAGGATTAAGCGGCTCTGTATCCGTGCTATCCGGGACGCCGTCGTCATCGGAGTCGGGATCAAGCGGATCGGTACCGTTGGTATCCTCGTCCCCATCGTTCACGCCATCGTCGTCACTATCTGGATCGAGGGGGTCTGTGCCGTTGGTATCCTCGTCTTCATCATTAACGCCGTCGTTGTCGTCGTCCGGATCGATGGCATTATCAATGCCATCACCATCAGTGTCGACACCAGTTACATTAGGATTAAGCGGCTCTGTATCCGTGCTATCCGGGACGCCGTCGTCATCGGAGTCGGGGTCAAGCGGATCGGTACCGTTGGTATCCTCGTCCCCATCGTTCACGCCATCGTCGTCACTATCTGGATCGAGGGGGTCTGTGCCGTTGGTATCTTCGTCCCCATCGTTCACCCCATCGTCGTCGGAGTCGGCGTCATTGGGATCAGTGCCGTTGGTGGCCTCATCGCCGTCGCTGACGCCGTCGTCATCGGAGTCGGCGTCATTGGGATCAGTGCCGTTGGTGTCTTCGTCCCCGTCGCTGATGCCGTCGTCGTCGCTATCAGGATCGAGCGGATCGGTGCCGTTGGTATCCTCGTCCCCGTCGTTCACGCCATCGTCGTCGCTATCTGGATCGAGGGGGTCTGTGCCGTTGGTATCTTCGTCCCCATCGTTCACCCCGTCGTCGTCGGAGTCGGCGTCATTGGGGTCTGTGCCGTTGGTATCCTCATCGCCGTCGTTTATCCCGTCGTCGTCGCTGTCCGGATCGAGGGGGTCTGTGCCGTTGGCATCCTCATCGCCGTCGTTTATCCCGTCGTCGTCGGTGTCAGGATCGAGCGGGTCTGTGCCATTGATGTCTTCGTCCCCGTCACTCATCCCGTCGTCATCGCTGTCTGGATCGAGCGGGTCTGTGCCGTTAATTGCTTCTTGATCGTCACTTACACCGTCGCCATCGTCGTCCGTATCTACGTCGTCGGTTTGCCCATCGCCATCAGTGTCAGAGACCATTGATATTTCTTTCGGCGAGAGCGCTAAAACACTGGTTCCGTCGCCTAACTCGCAATTGTAATTATAGCCCCATCTCCAAAAACTACCGTCGGTTTCAGTTGCTAAAGTATGATTGGCCCCAACTGTTACCGAGGCGATATTGCTTAGGGAAAGACAGATTTTTTTCATGCTGTCTACTGTCGTTCCGTCGCCTAGCTGACCGTATTCATTTCTACCCCATGTCCATACAGTCCCATCATCCTTCAGTGCTACTACATGATTAACTCCAACATCAAAGTCCGTCACATTCGTCATATCGGGAACTGCTATAGGCAAGTTCATATCAGAATTGTGGCCGGCTCCCAGCTCGCCGTACTGGTTATTGCCCCATGCATAAAGCTGTCCGCCCGTCTTCAGTGCAAATGCATGGTGAAGCCCACCAGCTGAAATTTCAATTATATCGGTTAAAAAACCGGTCGCGTCACTTGTGTCCTTAACCTGTTCGGGGACAATGCTAGGCGCGTATAGAGATGTAGTTCCATTACCAATCTGCCCATCGGAATTATCTCCCCAACACCAAACCGTTCCGTCGGACTTAAGCGCCATCGAGTTATGCATTCCCACGTCGATTTTGACCACATCGGTTAAGAATCCGGTCGAATCGCCTGGGTCGCTAACCTGTATGGGAAGATTGCTGTTATTGTAGGTCCCATCTCCAAGCTGGCCTAAAACGTTATACCCCCACGCCCAAACCGTTCCATCACTTTTCAAGGCTAGAGAATGATGACTGTATGCAGAAATTGCGATAACATCCGTCAATCCGCTAACTTGTACTGGATTGGGGACAGGTGTCACTTCATCTGCACTGCCATTTCCCAGTTTGCCTGCATAATTGGATCCCCATGCCCATACTGTTCCATCATCTTTTAATGCTACTGCACTCTGGTGGTTTCCTTCAACTGCCTTTACATTAGTTAAAAACCCGGTTGCATCCCCCGGGTCTTTTACTTGTACAAATAGACTTGAAAGATAATTAATATTTACGGAATCATTTCCAAGAGCACCATAATAGTTCCCTCCGCATGACCACACAGTTCCGTCACCCTGCAAAATATAAGTATTCTGTGAGCCACCAACTTGCATAGGCGTGGTCGTATATGCGCTTGCTTCCAAAACAGACCAGGGTATTAACCCAATTAAGAATACCGCTGTTAGGAAAAGTGAGATTTTACGTCCTATTCTTCTGATCATAATCTTCCTTCTTTCTGTATCGTTTCTTAATTATCACGGTCATTTCCATCGTTGAACCCCAAAACCGTAATGCCCTGTACTAGCCGTAGATTGCGTTGGTTTGTTGGCAAAAAGTGCTGATACGGTGTCGAAACACTTTCCCATAAAAACGGTAAAATCCGACAAATAATTTGGTTAAGTTTAACAAGCACTTTTGCCGCGTTCAAGTAGGTTAAAGGTAAGCTGCGCTATCGGCCCGGTAAGTTGCCGATTATGTGCATTAAGTTGCAGCGGCGGTGACGGTACGAAAAAAAGACGGTTCAGGCATAAGCCCGATCCGTCTTTATTTCGCATCATATTGTATTTGATTACTGGGATGAACACAGGATCATGTATGGTAACGCGCTTTCAGCCTGTCGTTTATCTGATCGGTCAGACTTTTATCCCGATGTCGTTTGATCAACATACCCAGAATGTGTATTGCCGCAATTGGCACAATGAAAACCAGAGCCTCAAGATATCTGTCCGCGCTGATCCACCCCCACAGAAACGCGCAACATAATTCGATCACGATGACAGTTGTCAAATAACCGACCTCGAATATGATTATTCGTTTTCCGCCGGTTTTTTTTAATAAGAAAATCGCGACGCACGGTAGCGTGCAGAAAAACGCCGTTAGCAATATTCTCCCTATGTCGGGGGGCGAGAAAGCGCCGTCAGGGTAAAAAAGCAAACAAACAAGATACAGCGAGATAACGATACCCGTTGTAGCAGTAAAGTATGAGCGAATCATTTCTTTCCATATGCCATGCAACTGAAATGCCTCCTATACCGCAGAACGTTTGTCATGACGGGTTTTTGTTCTCCATTATGCTCTCCTCATGTTTTCACATTTACTAAGGTTAATGAAAATATATCGGACTAAGCTTAGCAAGTATACATATCATGTTCAAGTTAAAAACATGTATGCTGCGCAATTGGTACGGTAAGTTGCAGATTAAATATGCCATGCTGCAATTTGAAGAGATAATGCAAAAAGAAAAGACGGCTTAGTCTGATATCGACTGCCGTCTTTTCTGGATAAGATTGTTCTGCTGCCATTATGAAATATACATGTCACGAATGGTAACGTTCTTTCAATTTGTCATTTATTTTATTTGTCATTTTTTTGTCCCGATATCGTGTGACTAGTATTACTATGACCCGAACAACTAGAATCACCAGTAGAAAAAACAGTATTTCAACCCAGCTTGATATATTGATCCATTCCCATCGGTTTGCGCAAAACAACACAATAAACGTGATAAGGGAAAAACAGATGATTTCCCGAACAATTCGTTGGATGCCAACGAGTTCTTTTTTTGAATAAAACACGATATATGTAAGGGCACAATAGAACGCGAGGAGTAGCACTCTGCCAATGTCTGCTTTTGTAAAAATTGCCGCAGGATTAAACAGCAAGCAGTATAAATACATTGAAAACACAATACCTGTTGTGACGACAAAATATGAATGAAGCATTTTCTTTAATATCTCTTTAAATTGCATACCGCCACCTCCTATATCCCAAGCCGGTCTTTTAAATCCGATATGTATTGCCGGGATATAATTAATTTCTCGTCGTTTTCCAGGCGCGCTTCAAACCGTCCGTTCCCCATGGGTGTGATGGATTTTATTTTACTCATATTGACAACAATGGATTTTGAAATCCGAAGAAAATCGCCGTCAGATAGAATTTCTTCTAATTCGTAAAGCCTTTGTTTTGACTCATAAACCGTTTTGTCCAAATATAGGAAGGTTCTATTGTCTACGCTTTCAATGTAGAAGAGATCAATTTGTGGGATGCGGTGTATTTCTGCCCCTTCATATGCGATCAAATTACCCTGCGCCTTAATTTGGGAAATAAAGCGAAGGAGCTCAGGCGTCATATTATGGCATCTGATTATGATTTCTTCTTCAGAGCCCAGTGGTTCTTCCACAATGATTTTCAAATCGCTTTATTCCTCCTTCAGCTCTTATTTTCGGGAATACTCAAGTATAATAACATGTATAATAACATGGATTTTGACTTTTGGAAAACATTAATAAGCTTATTTCTACCTCACTATGTTCCTATACTAATACGGCCTTCCCTTAGGTGCAGCCCGCCCGTACGCCTTTTGGCAAATCAGTACGACCTAACAATTTTACTGTATCGGCAAGCAATTCCAGTGTGGCCACACTGGAAATTTTCACAGCCCCGCGATGATTTCATAACCGCCCTCGGCGCGGGGGCGCACCAGCGCAGGCTGGTTCACGCCGCCCGTTTTGACGCTTTCCACAAGGGACCGCTTTTTCAGCCTGAGACGGGCGGCCCCTGTGGGTTTCGCCGTCGGCTGCTCTTTTTCCGGCTCCACTGGCTTATCGGTTTCCGGAGCGGGCACACCCTTTTCCGACTTATCGGGGCTAGGAACCGGGCCGGGCATATCCGGTGCGGTGGCTGCGGTTGTGATATGCCCCTTGGGGCTTGGGGGCTGTTTGCTGTCTACCATTTTCTAACCTCCTTGTTTATGGCATAAAAAAAGACCAGCGTTCACTGGTCGCGTGGCAAACTCTCCTCCTTTCAGCATTTGTCTTAATTTAATGAAGCCGCCAATTGTATGCTCTTGGCGGCATTTTACCTGTATTTGCAAACAATCGGCTCCGTTCTGGGGGAGCAGGTCAGTTTTAAGCAAAAGCATTCAGCAATTTTCTGTAGTCTACAGAATCAAGACGTATTTCATCGGCACAAGCGTCGCGGAAAGCTTCACCCAAACTGCCCTCAAAGCATGCGCTAGATTTAATTTGACAATTCATTTTTGACCGTTGGTATATTCTGTGATAGTTTGCTATAATCAAAATTAATTTAAGTTAATAAGCGATAGAATATTTCAAAAACAGGAAAACAGGGTGCGAAAATATCATTGATAGGAGTAGGGAACATGAGGCCGAATTGGAACGGAATAACTAAAGAAAATGTGATAGAAGCGATCCGGATTTTTGAAGAAAACTCAGTAGAATATCCGGCGGCTCGTAACACTTTTCTAGAGGTTAATGGTAACCTTTATCCGGCAAAACATATAAGGGCTATTTCCTATCAGGTTGCGCATGGTAGTCCGATTAGTAAATCTGATTTTCACGGAGGAAAAGAAACAGCTCGCTTCTTTGAGAAACTTGGTTTTAAAGTGAAATATATCCCTACAGCGCAACGGAAATGTATGAAAGCCCAAACGGTGAATGATAAAGAACAAAGAACAATCCGCAAAGCAACGCAGGGAATGAACGAACTAAGAAGAAAAAATAGCATAACACATTCTGTTAAGATAACTCACGAAGGTGTTATAGAACAAAAAAACGCATTACAGTTAGTTTTAAACAAACAATTTGATGGAGATATTGTCTCAGAGAAAACTTTTAGTTGGCTTGTAACTCCACCAAATGATGATAAATACAATAAACTAATAAGTTCGTTACAAGAATACCGAAATAAAACAGGATTTTACAAAGCCGGGCAAAAATTAAGGTGTGATTTTGTTTGTGAAAGTCAAAAAATAATAATTGAATATGATGAACGGCAGCATTTTACGCTAGCTAGAAAAATTGCTCTTGAAACATATCCGCCGAATATTCCGTTGTATTTTAACAAGGATAAATGGATAGCTGCATGTGAAGCTATTCAAGCTAAAGACAACAACCCACCAAACAGGGATGAAAAACGTGCATACTATGACAGTATTCGGGACATACTGGCTGCTCAAAACGGGTATAAACTAATTCGCATAATGCATGGAGACTATAACTGGGAAAATGAAAATTCAATAGAACATTTAGATGCGTTGCTTAAGATCAAATCAGGAAGAACTTGCACCCCAATGGATAATGAAGTAAACGCACAGCCTACAGGCTTAAAGAAAAATAACAGTGAGACATCAATTGTTACTGCAACTATACAAGCAAACAGTTCGCAATATAAGATAAACAAAGCGCACTTTGAGACCTTAGAAAAAGTTGTATCGAAATATGCTCGTAATGATATAATTCTATTCCCAGCAGGATTTTTTTATCATAGCAGGTTTAGTGAGCGTCAAATAAACAAAACCATTAAGAAAGTCTCAACCATACTTAAAGCTAAAGCAAGCGAGACTGTTGTTTGTGTAGGTATTGACTTTGACAATAGCAATGACCAGTTAGCCTTAGCCATTAATCAATCAGGAGCACTTGCTATAGGACGTAAGTTTTATCCTACAGAAGAAGAAAAATTCACTATAAATTATTCTAGTTCTTTTTGTGGAGAAGAAATTGGGTACAAGCGGATTTTTAAAGTGAGAGAAAAGGTTTTCTATTTAGCGGTTTGTTATGATGTTTTTGGAATTCGTCATCAAAAGTTAGCTAATCCCGGTATTGATGCGGTACTATCGCTAGTGCATAGGTTTCATCCTCGCGGAGAAGGTCCGTCTGGTGAGGTTGATTTTGCGCGTAAAGGGTTTGCAGGAGCATCGGCAGAATGGGATTGCCCAGTATTTGGTGCCGCGGTATTTTTTGATCGCGAAGTTCCCGCCCGGTGGCCAACAGCTGTTTTATGGCAAAGCGGCAATAAAAGCGTCAAGAGTTTTAAGTACACAGACAATCAAATGATGTCAAGCAATAATTACATGCTAAACAGCGATGATGAAGATGTTTTATGTAAGACGTACTATTTATTATGACGTTTCTGACGCTATTCTAACAGAAATCCCGCCCAGACAACATCTGGGCGGGATTTCGGCTCCCTTGACCGGGCCTCAAGAGGTGTAATGGTAGGCTGTTCTAACATCTGTTCTAACATTTGTGCAAAAATTCGATCAAAATGGGTAATTTAGGCCGCTCTAGGCGTTATCAGACATCATCATCGAAAATGCTGCTAAACCGTTGCAAATAAAGGGGAATTCTCGCGACTAGTCGTGACCACCCGTGTGCACTTACTACTGGATTTCAAGCGATGGCATTCAAGAGGTCAGCGGTTCGATCCCGCTTATCTCCACCAAAAAGAAATCCTGTGACCGCAACGGTTACAGGATTTCTTGTTTTTACAGAAGGGCTTTAAATTGGATTTTTTTAACGTTTTTTACTAACACTTTAAGAATCACGCTGAAAACGAGCTGCAAGCCTGTCTGCGCCGTGTGCCTAATCATGAGCGTGTTGGCATCAATGTCGATGCTATCCCACTTCAAGCAGCAGACCTTACTCCGGCGCAGACCATAGGTCGCCGGCTTTTTAATACTTAGTCGTCGGTAGTCATTCGTTGAATAGTAAATTTATTGATATTGACAGATAAAGTGTTTTGGCCGAGTCTTTTAAGTCAATACCGGTCAATTCCTTTATTCGCTCGAGTCTGTAGACCATAGTGGACCTGTGGATAAATAGTTCGCTGGCCGTCTTAATCGCATTCATTTGGTTGTTAAGATATTGGCGCAAAGTGTGAAGCAAGTCCGTTTGATTGGCTTTATCGTACGCGTTGAGCAGCAGAACTTCAGGGGCGCACACATATCGGCCCGGAAGATCCGCTGTTATTTTTGATTGAATGTATGACAGCGCAATTTCAGGGAATTTATGATGCCAAATAGAGGGATACTCGGCGATGCCGATTTCGAGGGCAATTTTCGATTGTAAGTAGTGATGCCTTACGGTCGTTACATCATTAAAGACATTGCTGTAGCCAATACGAAAATTTCCGTCCCGAAAGGTTTCAATATTCGTTGTTATAAAACGATCTAATGAACCGTTATAGTATTCAAGATCGGCAACACAAACAATGACGTTGTTGTATTCAAAAAAACAGCATCCTTCTATATCGCGGCTAAATATCTGGCAGTAATAAGCAATGGTTCGGTTATAATAATCCCTGTTGCTCGGCAAAATGCTGGCGCAAATAAAGGGGCCGGGATCTTGCCAGCCGCGCAGAACAAAGCTGTTTTTCAACCGATGTAATTCGATAGAGTCACCGTTGAGCAGGTCAATAAATAACTCCGTAATATGGTCTCGCGGTAATATATCGCGGCTTGCGCCCACATGATCGTAAACTAACTGAACGAATCTTGTGAAAAACTTTAACAGACCGGCCTCATACCCCCTGAAGGTGTTGACATCTTCGGCAATAATAACCCGGCAAGCATACTCGCCTTGATAGAAAACATTCATGTCGATGGCGCGGCATGAAAAGATTCTGGATTCATAAACAAACGGCTCTTTCACATTCCGGACATTTGCAAAGACAACATCATTTTTGAAGTAGGTGACGATTTCAGGCGGAATAATGCCGTTTTTATCAGGCTGGCCTAAGCCGGACAGTTCATGCAGATGTATGGTTTCGTTTGACTGGCCAACAATCCTGAATTCATCATTGCAAACAAGCAGTTCATTGCCGTTAAAATACGGTGCCATTTGTTCGACCATATTCTGAATACTGCGGCCTTTATTCACAGAATCTTGCAGATTTTGCTCCAGCGTATTGTATTCAAAAAAAATGCGGTTTACATCATTAAGCAGATCTAGTAAATCTGTTGATGCATCCAATGCTAGTACTTGTATGGCTGACTTCAAATAGGCATCCGGCGGCATGCCGGTGCATATCAGCGCGGCACCGTCTTGAGCGGTGAAAGATTCAGGCAAGGTGCTGGATTGCGCGATATACAAGACCCCTGTGCTGAAAACAGTGCCTCTTTGATAAACTTCGGCCCTTTCCAAGACAAACGGATTATTTGTATGAATATAGCTTTTGCACAGGACATTTCGTGAAAGTCCATCCTCAACAATACCAATGCAGAGCACCATGAGAAATCCCTCCGCTCCCTATTTGTACACATTGTACTAAACGAAGCGCGGTAGATCAATACTACTGTGCGATTTACTGCGTGATTAGCTTTCTTCTATAATGTAAGTAACAAGTGTAGCGCGGCATATCTTACACGTTCGTACAATTATTGTTAAGGAGGCACCCGTAATGGAAGAACAAGTCATGACGGCGGAGATGATCAAATTCGAGGAGCGGCTGAACCGGGTCGAAGACGCCATAGTGCTGAAGGAACCGGATAAAGTGCCCATCGCGCCGTTTTTTGCGTCTGCAGTACAGCGGCTTAATGATTCCAGCTATAAAAATCTGTATTATGACTTCCGGAAAGCCGGCGACGCTTTCTTGAAGTTCTATAAAGACTATCCGCTATGCGATGCGCACTACTGCTCGGGGTTTACAAGCGGCCGCGCCAATGAGCTGGCCGGCTCGACGATGATCGACTGGCCGGGACGTCCGGGAACGAGAGTTTCAAATTACAGTTCGCACCAGGTCATCGAACATGAATACTTGCTGCCGGAAGAATATCCGGAGCTTTTGGATGATTTCAACGGCTTCATGATCCGAAAGTATATCCCAAGAGCCTATTCGAACTTAAAGGCCCTCGGGAATCTCAGCTTTACTCCGACTGTAGTCCTGAATACCGGGCTTTTATCGCCGTTATATTCTCCGGAAATGCTGCAAATCTATGAAACCTTGTCACAGATTGGGAAAATGGATGCCGAGGCAACAGCGACGCTTCTGGACTACACAGCAAAGCTGGCGGATATCGGTATGCCGCCGATGATGAGCGGCATTTCAGAAGTGCCGTACGATATACTGGGAGACTATTTCCGCGGGACAGTCGGCATTATGGAAGATTTATTAGAATATGAAGACGAGATTGAAAAGGCTTGTGAGATGTTCGCCGACCAGCAGATCGCGTCGATGCAATACTTCAGAGTTGTGCCCATGCCTGTAAAGCGTGTTATTTTCCCCATGCACAAGGGGATGGACGGTTTCATGAGCCCCAAACAGTATGAAAAGCTTTACTGGAAGCCCTTCAAAAAGGTTATCAGCGCGTTAATTGATATGGGCGTCACGCCGTACCTCTATACTGAAGGGAAGTATGACACTCGTCTGGAGCAGCTTGCCGATGTCCCGAAGGGGAAGGTCGTCTATCATTTTGAAACGGTAGATATGAAAGAGGCTAAGAGAATTCTGGGCGGCACGGCATGCATCGTCGGCAATTTGCCGATTGCGTCGTTGGAGTTTGGGAAAAAAGAAGCTGTCATCGATTATTGCAAGTATCTCATTGATACATGCGCCCCTGGCGGCGGCTATATTTTTGATTTTAGCGGCAGCCTGGAAAACGCAAAACCTGAAAACCTGGACGCGATGTTCAATACACTTGAAAAGATTAGGTAATATTGAAGGATAATAGTATGTTTTGCGTACCAAATCATCAAGAAAATCTATCAAATGCACACCACAAATATTGAGCATATTCAACAGTTGAGTTATGAGACAATTGCGCGATATCAATAACAGCGGCGATGAGTATAAGTATTTATGAATAATACATAAGCATAATATTTGTACAAAACGTTGAATATCACGTAACAATTATTTGTGATATGTAAACAAATGTTGTTTGTGTTCAAGCCAGTGGTATGGTACTTTGTTAATATTATCTTAATATATTTTTAACAAAATGCCATAAACTACCAAAACGCCGGCGGCGAATTTATCCATGAAACCCACAGATTATATCAGCGCGTATTATTCGTGCAAGCATATAAAAATAAACTGGAAGGACTATTAACCAGTAAGAAAACAGATAAAGAAAGAAGCCCTGAAACTGTATGACCCGGAGGTGTATGAAAACAAAGGTAAGTTGATAATGAGGTTAGCTATTAGGTCTTTTGAGGTTTAATAAGGAGAGTAAAATGAAACAGTTTAAGAGAGTATTGGTTATTGCGCTTATTCTTGTCATGGCGGCATCCCTAATGTACGGTTGTGCTGAAAAGCCTTCTACATCGGCGTCGCCGAGTCCCAGTGCATCGGATACACCTGATGTATCAGATACGACCGCAGATCCCACAGACGACGTGGATCCGACCGAAGCCCCTTCGGCAGGCGATCCCAACCATGAAGTTTACACGATGGAAAATCGCGTGCCTTGGGCCGGCATATTTTCACCCGTTGTTGTTTCGCGTGCAGATATTGACAAGGCCATTAGCGCCGACAACACAAAAGATACGGTGAAGGTCGGCTATGCAACATGGACGAAGGGCACACCGTTCTTTGCCGCGATGGCTGATACGATTGAAGCCGAGTGCGACAAATACGGTTACGAATTTGTTATGGTTGTGTCTGACGGCGATATCAACGCACAGGTCGCTAACATTGAAAGCCTTGTGACATTAGGCGTGGATGTTATCATCGACTGTGACTATAGCGTTGAAGCCGAGCTGGTCGCTGTCAACAGCGCCGTAGAGGCCGGCATCCCCGTTATTGGCCTTGGGCTGCCGTTCCCGGATGAGTCTTCGGTAATCACGACCTGCGCGACAAACTATTATGAGCAGGGCTTTATGATCGGCCGGTACGCTGCACAGGAATATGCAGGCATTGACGTTAAAGCGGCCACACTGCCTGGTATGATCGGCCACACGATCGCTGAAAGCAAGCTTAACGGCTTCTTGGGCGGCTTCGCATATGAGCGTGCCATGCAGCTTGGAATGCCGTTTGAGACCAGAGAAGACGCCATGCTTTACGGGTACAACCTGGAGCAGGAACTGGTTAAGAGCGCCTCCTTTACGGATGACGATCTCAACTTCGACGTTGTCGTATCCATTGACGGTATGTGGAGCCAGGACGGCGGCTTAGAGGCGATGGAAGACGCGCTGACAGCCCACCCCGACATCAACCTGGTGTTCACCGATAACGATCAGGAAGGCTTCGGCGCGATCAGAGCGATGCAGAACGCCGGCTATACACCGGGCACAGACATCAAGATCGTCAGCGTCGGTGACGGCACGAAGGAAGCCATCCAGATGATTAAAGACGGCACGTATCTTGCCATCACGCTGGCTAGCCCCTATACGTGGAGCAAAGCCTGCACCGATCTCGTTCACATGATCTTTGATGAAGGCTTTGACGCTACAAATCTACCGGGCTGCTCTTACTTGGAAGACGTTATGATAACGATGGACAATGCCGATGAGTGGCTCCCGGATCAGGAATTCACAACTTTGCCAGACCTCGTGTTCGAGCCCATCGGCTGAATTTAACGGGCAACTGAAAAAGTAACCAATAGATGCAAGTCCTATAGATTTCTATCTATAGGACTTGCTGGTCAATATAACAAGAAAAATGACATATCTTACCGGACTTAAACTTGACAGCGATACATAAGATCTGTCGATAATGAAGCGGTAATTCTAACAGATGTCTATTCAGCCGATAAACAAGGACAATAGACTTACCAGAAGGAGAGATAGCAATGCCTGACGCACAGTACCACATTGACATGCAGAATATCTCCAAGATATTTGGCGGCGTCAAAGCTCTTCAGAATGTTAGTTTGCAAATCAAGGCGGGTGAAATTCACGCGCTGATAGGTGAGAATGGTGCAGGCAAATCGACATTAATGAAGATATTGTCCGGCGCCTACAGACGAGACAGCGGAGAGATCTATATTGACGGCCAAAAGGTACAGATTGACAAGCCGAAAGACGGTATCGATAACGGGATTTCGATTATTTATCAGGAGTTTGCGTTAGTCGACAGTCTGACGGTTGCAGAAAATATTTTTATTGATAATCTTAATCACAACGGCAGACTCATCAACTGGAAAAAGCTTTGGGATAAGGCCACTGACGCATTAAGCGGTCTCGGATTCAGTAATATCCCCGCCCGTAAAATTGTTTCCGAACTTAGTGTTGCGCATCAGCAAGTTGTAGAGATTTGTAAAGCGCTTGCCAGAAAATCATCGGTGTTGATTTTGGACGAGCCTACGGCCGTGCTGGCGACGAGTGAGGTCGAGCAGCTTTTCAAGCTGCTAAATGAGCTTCGCGCAGAAGGCGTTGCCATCATATACATTTCGCACCGTTTGGATGAGGTATTCACATTGTGCGACCGGATTACCGTCATGAAGGACGGGCAGTACGTCGGTACTTATGAGACGGCTGAAATGGACGATAAGAAACTAGTCAACCTGATGATCGGACGAGCATTGGAAAGTTATTTCCCGGCGCGGGAGTCTCATGTCGGCAAAACTGTACTAAAGGTTGAAAACATCAGCAGCGGTAAAGCTGTCAAAGACGTTTCCTTTGAAGCGCGGGAAGGGGAGGTCCTAGGTATTTCAGGGCTTGTCGGCTCGGGACGCACGGAGACGATGCGGGCTATTTTTGGGGCGGATCCAATCAGCAGCGGCCGCATTTTTCTCAATGGGCAGCCGGTGAAAATTACGTCTCCGAAAAGCGCGGTTGCGCACGGTATCGGTATGTTGATGGAGGATCGAAAAGCGCAAGGCGTGTTGCTGAATATGCCCATCCGAAATAATATTACCCTGACAAATCTGAAATCCTTTACCGGACCGCTTGGGATCATCAATAAGAAAAAAGAGACGGATTACATTAACGAGATGGTGGAAAAGCTCTCCATCAGGCTCAATTCGATTGAGAATGACGTTGCCTATCTTTCCGGCGGCAATCAGCAAAAGGTTGCAATTTCTAAAATGCTGGCCTCCGACTGCAAGGTGGTCATCTTGGACGAACCGACACGCGGTGTCGACGTGGGCGCGAAAATTGAGATCTATAAAATTATAAACGCTCTTGTTGCCCAGAATTATGCGGTTATTATGATTTCGTCTGAAATGATGGAGATCATCGGGATGTGTGACAGAGCGATTGTTATGCGCAGCGGCAGCGTTGCCGGTGAGCTGAAAAAGGATGAACTAACTGAGCAAAATCTAATAAACTATTCGATGGGAGTAAAAGCATAATGGAAAACTCCGTAAATAATAAAAATGTACCCGGAAAGATCCGATCGAAGTCGGTTTTAGACCTTCTTATCAAATATAACGCCATCGTGATCATGCTGATATTGATCATTGTATCGTCCATAATCTCTGAGTTTTTCTTGACGAAAAGAAATATCTTCAACGTGCTGCTGCAGCAGGTGCCGTATCTGCTAATCTCGCTTGGCGTCATGCTCACAATCATGACAGCCGGTATCGACCTGTCGGTTGCGGCGATAGCCGGCTGCGGTAACGTCATGGTCGCTATTGTTATTACGGCTTGGGGCCGGGAAAACGCTGGTATGCTGTTTGTCGCGATAGCGATTGCCATCCTTCTCGGCACGGCGATCGGCGCGATAAACGGTGTGCTGATCAGCAAAATGCGCATGGCGCCCTTTATTGTCACACTGGCCATGATGTCTGCCGGCGAGGGTCTGGCCTACATGCTGACAGGCGGCGCGCAAATCCAGCTCAAAACGGAGAATGCAGCAGCCAGTGCCCTTAACTGGTTTGCTGCACACAGAGACCCGCTTGGGGTGCCGTTGCCTGTGTATCTCGTGGTTTTGGTTGTTGCCATCTTCTGGTTCATTATGCGCTACACACCCTTTGGCCGATTTGTTTTGGCCGTTGGCAGCAACGAAAGCGCCGTTCATCTCGCCGGGTTGAATGTGAACAAGTATAAAATGCTCGTCTATATGATCAGCGGCGGACTGTCTGCATTGGGGGGCGCTATTGTCGCCGGACGGACAGCGCTTGGCGCGCCGTCGATCTCCACGAGCGATTACGCGCTGACAACTGTTGCGGCCTGTGTCATCGGCGGCGTTTCGTTAGCGGGTGGTAAAGGTAAAGTGAGCTTCACGATTGTCGGTGTTTTGATTCTGGCGCTGATTACTAACATCATGAATCTGGCCGGGCTGGCATCGTATCCACAGAAGGTTATCAAAGGCGGCATTATTATCTTTGCAATTTTCCTGAGTAAGCTCGGGGAGAAGCGCGCATAGAAATTACGAGACGCTGGTTTTATTGAATACGCGCATCGTTTACACCAAAAGACCTGCAGCTAGATCTGCAGGTCTTTTGGTCTTGTGAAAGCCACGGACTGTGTTTAAGATTTGAGTCAGATAGACAGATGAGCTATAATGGGGTAATACTAAGGACGGAGTGCAGATCTCAGTGCGATGGACGCGTCTTTAGACTTCTCAAATAGGGGGTTTTAGCATTGGAAATCCGCCAACTGAAATATTTTGTGGAGATCTACAAATATAAAAACTTTGCCCGAGCGGCGGAGGCCTGCTACATCTCATCTCAGGGAATCAGCATGGCAATGCTCCGACTTGAGGAGGAATTGTCCTGCAAGCTGTTTATCCGAACAGCCAAAGGCCTGGTGCCGACACCGGCGGGCGAACATTTATATCCGCGTGCGCAGCAGATACTGACACTTGTGGATGAATGTGAAAGTTATTTTAAAGAGGGCGTGGATAAGGAAGGGTTCCTGTCGGTCATGATGTCGATCGGAACAATTGAAGAATTTGCCGGTATTCCGGTTGCGCGCTTTAAAGAGAAGTATCCGAAGATCAGCTTGGATATACGGGAGACGTACGATGTTATTTGCGATACGTCTGTGGAAAACAAGGTTGTAGAGCTGGCGTTGACGATCGGTCCGATTGATGAAAAAAAGTTTGACTATGAGGTTTTATATTCGTCCCGCCATGCGTTGATTGTTAACGAAAATCATCCGCTGGCTAATCGCGAGTCTATTTCTGTTAAGCATTTAAAGGATGTCCCGGTCGCCGTACTGCGCGATACAACAAAAACGTATCATGTTTACCAGGAATTATGCCGGCACGCCGGTTTTGAACCGATGGTCAGCATGTTTGTGGATAACATTCTGCTGGTCTACTATATGGCTGAGCTCAATCAGTCTGCCGGCATCTCGGTTATTCCGCTGGCAAAGCGGCTGGCAAGACCTAATCTGCGCGCCATTCCTTTTGACGACCCCATGCTTGCGTGGAATATTTACTTAATCAAGCTCAAAGGTGCCACGCTTTCGCCGGAAGCAAAAGCGTTTGAACAGCTGCTGCTGGCGCATCGAAAAAACATGAGCTAGTCACCCCCGGCGAATACCGAAAAAAGTGATGTAATACGGACTTTTTGTACGATCAACTATCATTTACAAAGCCTTAAAAACCGTGATGACTAAACCCAAAAGTTCTATGCTATACTGCAAGCAGATAGTAATGTGAAAAAGCAATTTTTCATTGGAGAACCGGAGGGTACAATGACGAACACAGGGAAAGATTATACACGCAGCAATCAGCCGCTTGCGATTGAGCCTTATGACCGCGAGTGGGGCGTCGGCATTTCCGGCATGACCGAAAATCCGTCGCCGTTTCCGCGCATAAATAGAATGCTGAAATGGGTACAGCAGCTGGATTCGACGGCCGACGCCAATCGCGCGGTTATCGTAACGGAGTGTTTTGAGAAATACGCCATGTATCCGCAGAACATCAAATGGGCGCTGACGCTGCGCGAGGTGTTCCAACGCGTGCCCATCAATATTTGGCCGGAGGAACTGATTGTCGGCGAGTTGGCAGCACCGCCGAACTCGGCGCCGGTTTATCCGGAGTTTGCCATCGACTGGCTGGTTGACGAATTTGACAGCCGCCCGATGGAGGAGCGGAAAAATGACCGGTACGTGATCAGCGACGCGGTCAAAGATGACATCCGGCGCATTGCGCCGTACTGGAAAAATAAAACGGTCTCAGAAGCCGTCGTCAGTTCTTATACGGACGAGGAGGCCAAGGGCTCCCATCTCGGGAAGAGCATCCTTCTGGAGAGCCTGTTTATCTATGCCGGCGTCGGGCACGTCTGTGCACACTACGAAAAGCTACTTCGTATTGGTTTCGGCGGCATTAAAAAAGAAGTTGAAGCTAAGATGGCAGGCCTTGATACCACAAACCCGGAGGATATCAAAAAGCAGGAGTTCTACGCAGCGGAGCTGATTATTCTTGAAGGCGTAAAAGCCTACATCACGCGCTACGGTGAGCTGGCTGAAAAAATGGCCGCTGAAGAAGCCGATGCCGCCCGCCAGACTGAGCTGGCGCGCATCGCGTCCAACTGCCTGCACATTGCCGAAGGCGCGCCGCGCGACTTCTGGGAGGCCATCCAGCTGTGGCACATCGCCACCAACATGATTATCATCGAAACGAACGGCCATAGTGTGACCTACGGCCGATTTGACCGCCTGTTTTATCCGTTTTATAAGGCCGATACTCAGGCCGGTCGCTTATCGCGCGAGTTTATGCAGGAGCTGATCGAGCATTCGTTCATTAAAATGCATCAGCTGCGTAAAATCCGCGACACGCACGCGATCACGTTCTCGAGCGGAACCATCATGGGCGGCACGGCACTTGACGTCGGCGGCGTCGACGAAGACGGCAACGACATTACTAACGATGTCAGCTTTATGGTGCTTGACGCACACGCGCATACGCGGATTCCCAACCCATGGATGGGCGTGCGGCTGCATAAGGGGACGCCGGAAGAATTTAAAATCAAGGTCTTCAACGTGATCCGCATCGGCACGGGAGAGCCGAAGATTTTTAATGATGAGCCGATGATCCAGTCGCTGCTTAATTACGGCAAACCGATCGAAGACGCCCGTAATTACGTCGGGGTCGGCTGTGTCGAGCCATGTGTGCCCGGTAAAACCTACGGATGGCACGATTCCGGGTCGATTAATCTTTCAAAAGTAGTGACGATGGCCCTTAATCACGGGCGCTGCATCGACTGTACGTCGGCCTGTCCGCGCTACGGTGAGTGTGCCGGAGTAGGGGGCAGCCTTTCGATCGATACGGGCAGCCTGGAAACTTACGAAACATTTGACGACGTTCTCGAATCGTTTGACAAACAGATGAAATACTGGTGCGACCTGCAGATTTCCTGCATCAACAAGGTCGACTATGCCCAGCAGCGATTAAAGCCACTGCCGTATTTATCGCTGTTAATGGACGACTGTATCGAGGTCGGCAAGGACATCACGGCAGGCGGCGCGCGATATAACCATTCAGGTCCGCAGGGCGTCGGCATCGGGACGGCAGCCGACAGCCTGAGCGTCATCAAGCAGATTGTTTTCGACGAAAAACGCGTGTCCGGTGCCGAGCTGCTCCAGGCGCTTAAGGCTAATTGGGAAGGGTACGATGTGCTCTACGCACTCGTCAACAGCGATCGGATGCATCACTACGGCAATGATGACGATTATGCCGACGACATTGCGAAATTCGTCATGGCGACGTACTGCAAACATACGGAGCATCGGCCGACGCCGCACGGCGGCGAGTATATGCCGGGCGTCTTCTCTGTAACAAACAACGTCATGCACGGCTCCGTTCTCGCTGCGACGCCGGACGGCCGCAAGGCTTACGAACCGGTATCTGACTGTATTGGGCCTGTACATACGCAATATGCCTCGCATGACCGGCGCGGCCCGACGGCGATTGCCAACAGCGTCGCCAAGCTTGACCATGCCCGTATCGGCAACGGCATCATCTTGAACTGGAAGTTTTCACCGTCGGCCGTTTCCGGTGCGTCAGGACGTGACAGCCTCATCGGCCTCATGGACACCTATTTTGAAAATCAGGGCATGCAAAGCCAGTTTTCCATCGTTGGCCGTGATATGATGATCGCCGCGCAAAAGCAGCCGGAGAAGTATAAAAATCTTGTTGTTCGCATTGCCGGCTACAGCGCCTATTTCGTTGAGCTGAGCCCCGAGCTGCAAAACGATCTTATCGGACGCACGGAGCTGTCATTTGATTAACCGCTCGACCCATCTATTTTGATATTGACGTAACGTTATAACAGTAACGTTTTTAACGACAGGCTAAGCCAGCATCGACCGCTGACAGGAGGTTACCGATGGAAAAAGCAACAACCACATTTACGCTTACCAACGACGAAAACGTCTTAAATAACCGCGATACATACAAAAATGCGCATATGATCGACGTGGCGCCGCAAGCGATTGAGCCATTTGATAAGGAGTGGGGCATCGGCATTTCCGGCAATACGCCCAATCCGTCTCCATTTGACCGGATTAACAGTATTCTGACTATCACGGAGAAGTCGACGAACGGCTTTGTATCGGCCGATCGGGCAGAACTGGTGACCCAAGCGTATCAAGAACACGCCGGTGAGCCGCAGTTATTAAAATGCGCCTACGGTATAGCCAATGTCTTAGACAATACGCCGATCTTTATTTTCCCGCACGAGCTCATCGCGGGCAGCCTCGGCTGTGAAAAAAAAGGCGCACCGGTGCATCCCGAATTCGGCCTGAACTGGGTCGTTGACGAGATGCGTGACGGCCTCATGGACTACAGCGAGGAGCGTACGCACGATTATTTCAGCTATACGAAAGATACACAGGATCGCCTTGAAGCACTGCGTGACTTCTGGGACGGTAAAACTGTTGAAGACATGACGTATGCGATGTGCGACGACGAAATCCTCAAAGGTTCGCACGCGGGCAAAGGTGTCTTTTTCGCCGACGCATACATTTTCTGCGGTGCCGGCCATCTGGGGCTCGAATACGAGCGCCTGTTCCGTCTTGGCTTCGGCGGTATCCGTGATCTGATTAAAGAGCAGCTGGCCACGCTGGGGATGGCCGAGCCGGAGGACATTAACAAACGGTTGTTTTTAAAGTCGGCGCTTATTACGGCAGAAGCTTCTATCCGCCATGTAGCACGATACGCGGATCTTGCGGAAAAAATGGCGGGGGAAGAAAAGGACGCAGCGCGTAAAAGTGAGCTTCTGGACATGGCCGGTAACTGCCGCTGGATTTCCGAAAACCCGCCGCGCACGTTCTGGGAGGCTATCCAGCTCGTCAATCTTGCCACGACAATGGTTCATATCGAGTGCAACGGGCACTCCATTTCATACGGACGCTTTGACCAGTACATGTATCCGTTTTACACGCGCGATATTGAATCGGGTACAGCGACGCGTGAATTTATGCAGGAGCTGATCGAGCATTTCTTTATTAAAATTTGGGATCTGAATAAACTCAGAAACCATGTTCTGATCAAAACCTTCGGTAACGGCGGTGTCGGCGGCGCGGCACTGACTGTCGGCGGTCTGGTGAAAAACGGCAATGACGGCACAAACGACTTGACCTTTATGGTGCTTGACGCGCACGCGCATCTGCGTTTGCCGTGCCCGTGGACGGCCGTTCGCCTGCATGCCAACACGCCGTGGGAGCTCAAGGTCAAATTGGCAAACCTGATCCGCTTAGGAACAGGCGACCCGAAGATATTTAACGACGACGTCACCATCCCGAGCATGCTCACATCCAATGTTGACTTGTTTGACGCGCGAGACTATCAGGTGGTCGGCTGTGTGGAGCCGGATGTTTCCGGCAAGTCCTACGGCTGGAAAGACTGCGGCCACATGAACATCGCCCGTGTGCTCGAACTGGCCATCAACGACGGCAAATGCTACAACTGTTCACCGGCTTGCGCGCGCTATGATCAATGCGCCGGCATTGGCAGCCAGCTCGGCTTAAAAACCGGCAGCCTGGCGGACTTCACCTCTTTTGATCAGGTGCTTGAGGCCTACGACAAACAAATGGCATACTGGTGTGACCGCCAAGTAGCGCTTTTAAACATTGTCGACCTTGTACATCAGGCGACACGACCGCTGCCGTTTTTGTCAACACTTATGGATGGCTGTATCGAAAACGGTACGGATATCACAGCCGGCGGCACAAAGTATAATTTCACCGGTCCGCAGGGCGTCGGTATCGGCACGGCCGGCGACGGTCTGGCGACCATCAAGCAGCTCGTATTTGACGAAAAACGCATCACGGGACGTGAACTGCTTGACGCGGTGACCGCCGACTGGGAGGGCCACGAGCCGCTTTACGCCTATGTCAACTCTGACCGTGTCCACCACTACGGCAATGATGATGACTATGCCGATCAACTCACGAAATTTGCCATGGACACCTGGTGCAAGCATATCGAGCATCGGCCGAACGCGCACGGCGGGTTTTTCCAGCCCGGTGCCTATTCCGTCACGGTCAATGTGGCGCACGGCCAGAACCAGTGGGCCTCTGTCGACGGCAGAAAAGCATCCGAGCCGCTCTCCGACTGTATGGGCGCTGTCCATACAAAATGCTGCTCGCACGACGTTAAGGGGCCGCTGGCCATCTGCAGGTCGGTCACAAAGCTCGACCACGCCCGAGCAACGAACGGTACGCTGCTCAACTGGAAGTTTTCACCTTCGGCCCTTGTCGGTGATACAGGGCGCGACAATTTCATCGCGCTGATTGAAGAATATATTCATCGTAAAGGGATGCACAGCCAATTCACCGTCGCCAATAAGGAGACGCTTATCGCTGCACAAAGCGACCCGGACAATTATAAAGACCTGCTTGTCCGTGTCGCCGGTTACAGCGCCTACTTTGTCGAACTTAACAAGGCGCTGCAAGATGACATCATCGGGCGAACAGAGCTGTCTTTCGATTAGAATAAACAGGGCGGCGTAAGCCGCTCTGTCTATTTGCGCCCGATCATGATTCAAAGAAATGAGGATCAGTTTTGCTGTACAAAAACGAAGCCGGCGAGCCGTGCGGGCTTGTCAGCAACATTCAAAAATATACGATTCACGACGGGCCCGGTATCCGCACGGAGATATTCTTCAGCGGCTGCCCGATGCACTGCCTGTGGTGCTCCAATCCGGAAACGCTGGCGTTGCAGCCGCAGATCGGTGTATATCCCACCAAATGTCTGACGCTGGATAAATGCGGCACGTGCAGGAGCGTCTGCCCGCTTGACGACACGCCGCTGGCGTTTAAAAACGGCACAATAGAAGCTGTCCATATGACGGACTTTTGCCAAACCTGCTTGAAATGCACCGACGCCTGCCCGTCGCGTGCGCTCAAGCAATGGGGCGAACTGATGAGCGTCCAGGAGCTCATGAAAATCATCGTTGAGGATCGCAGTTTCTACCAAAGAACAGGCGGCGGCGTCACGCTCAGCGGCGGTGAAGTGATGCTGCAGTGGGAATTTGCCGAGCTGCTTCTGGCGCAGTGTAAAAAGGAGAATATCAACACGTGTGTAGAGTCGGCGCTGCATTGCATGCCGGCACACATGGAAGCGGTCTATAAGAACACAGATCTTGTCATTACCGATATTAAGCATATGGATCCCGATAAGCACCGTGAAATTACGGGTGTTGACAACAAGCTGATTCTGGACAACATACGGCGGACGGTCGAGCTGGGCAAAAAGCTTGTCATCCGCACGCCAGTGGTGATCGGCTATAATGCCGATGAGGATAACATTCGTGCTATCGGTGCGTTTATACGTGACGAGCTGGGCGGGAAGATCGTCCAGTATCAGCTGCTGCCGTACCGCAAGATGGGGACGGAAAAGTATGACTCTCTTGGCCTGCCGTATCCGATGGGAGACTACGAGCCGCCCGAACGAACTGTTTGGGAAGAGAATATCCTCAAACTGACGAACATGCTGGTGTCGGAATACGGCTTACCGGCCGTGGCCGGATCGGGATCTAAACTTGAATTAACAACATAACGATTAATTATTTAATCGGTTTTACTAAAATCCCGTCCAGACATAAGAGGATGGGGTTTTATGTATATGGAGGATCTTTCGGTTAGTTTGCATCCGGTGGCACTTGCAGAGTGGATAGCGCGCACGAGGAGGCAAGTTTAACGCAACTGCTTGCATGAGAATTGTTTTATGGTATTATTGCAAGTATATGGATTTAATCTCTTAAGCTTTTGAAAGTGAGTGTATATGGAACCAGATATATTAACAGCTTTATTTAACAACGCCGCACTACTGCTAGTTTTATCCGTCATTTATGATATTACATATTCTATTCGATCAAAGATTCGCCGCTTGCAACCGGTTTTGAGCGGTATCTTGATTGCGCTGATATGCGTCGCTGTAATGTTGAGGCCCTTTACACTTCAGTCTGGAATAGTATTCGATACCCGATCGATATTGATAAGCGTAACCGCCCTGATATTCGGCCCAATCCCAACAGCAATTACGGTGGTCGCGGCTGCTGTTGTCAGAATAAGCAGCGGTGGTGCTGGAACGCTGCCCGGCCTTGCCGTAATACTGACCAGTGCGCTGATCGGTTTAGCCTGGCGGCGCTGGCTGTTTCCAAAATCAACGAAATGGCGCTGGCTGAATATCCTTGCCATGAGCCTCAGTGTCCATGTTGTAATGCTCGCGTGCATGATGATGCTCCCCTATCCGGACAGCCTGAATGTCATTCGTGCAATTGCGGCGCCGGTGATGATAATATATCCTGTTGCAACGCTGCTGCTGTGCCTGCTTTTGCTGCGTCAACAGGCGTTCAGGCAGACACGAAACGAACTGAAGCAATCAAAGGAGCGGTTCAAACTATTGTTTGATAAAGCCCCGCTCGGCTACCAATCGCTGGATTGCGACGGCTATTTTAGAGGTGTCAACCAGCAATGGTGCAATATTCTCGGGTATAGCCAAGACGAAGTTATCGGTAAATGGTTTGGAGATTTCCTTTCCCCTGATTATAGAGACGTATTTAGACAGCGGTTTCCACTCTTTAAAGAGCAGGGCTATATTCAAAGTGAATTTGAGATGCTGCATAAAAGCGGCAACCTATTATTTATTTCATTTAACGGTAAAATCGGATATGGTGCGGATGGCCAGTTCGAGCAAACGCACTGCATTCTGCAGGATATTACCAGCCAAAAAGTAGCGGAAGATGCACTGGCTGAAAGTGAAAAAAAGTATCGGAATATTGCCGAAAACGTTTCGGATGTTGTCTGGCAGACAGATCTAAACTTAAAAATGTGGTATATCAGCCCCTCGGTGGAAAAGCTTCTGGGAGAATCCGCCGAAGAGCATATGAAGAGGACGCTGGAAGAAAAATTCCCGGAGCAGACACGAATCGAAATTTTGTCTATGTTGCAGGAAGAACTCGAAAAAGAAAAATGTCCGGCAGTAGATAAGACCCGGTCGCGAACGATTGAAGTCCAGCAGTACAAAGCTGACGGTTCAATTATTTGGGTGGAAATGAGTGTTTCGTTTTTGCGCGACCAGCTGGGCAATGCGATCGCTTTACAAGGTGTTTCCAGGGATATAACAAAACGTAAGCTGGCCGATCAAGCATTAGAAGAAAGCGAACGCAGCAAATCGGTTCTTATTGCAAATCTGCCGGGTATGGCTTACAGATGCAATTATGACCGGGAATGGACGATGCAGTTTGTTTCTGCCGGCAGCGTCAAATTGACCGGCTATCCGCCGGAAAGCCTTATCAACAACCGGGATTTATCCTTTGCCGGCCTAATTGCGCCTGAATATCGTGATTATATATGGACCGAGTTGGAACGGATCCTGCCCCGGAAATTGCCGTTCGAGTTTGAATATGAAATCACGACAAAAAGCGGGGAGCGCAAATGGGTTTTAGAGATGGGCGAGGGCGTCTATGATAATGAGAACAGCCTAGAAGCACTTGAAGGCATTATTCTGGATATATCGGATAGAAAAAGGGCCGAGGAACAGCTTAAGCAGTCGCTGGAGCGCACACAGTCAATGATTAATGATCACGAGGCCGTCATGCTTCTCGTGGAGCCGGCGACGGGGCAGATCCTTGAGGCCAACCGTGCTGCGACCAGTTTTTACGGCTTTTCCAAGAATGAACTCTTGAAAATGACAATCCAAGATATCTTTATTTTTGATGACGATGAAATCGCACCGATGCGCCTTAAAGCTTTGCGCACAGGGCAGAAGTGTTTTACGTTACCGCATCATCTTAAAAGCGGAGAAATAAAGATGGTCGACGTTTATAGCAGTCCTATCGATTACGGCGGGACGAAAGCGCTGTTTTCAATTATATTCGATGTGACAAAAAGAGAAGAGATTGCACAGCAAAACGAATTTCTGGCGTACCATGATTATCTTACGAGCCTGTATAACAGACGATATTTTGAAGAAGAGTTTGAAAGGCGCATCAGCAACAGTGAGTTCCCAATTGCTTTGTTGCTGGGTGATATCGATGGTTTTAAAAGCTTTAATGACACCTTTGGGCATTCTGAAGGGGATCGGATTATAAAAGAAGCAGCCGGGAGAGTCAGTAAGCTTATTAATAATGAAGATGTGCTTGCCCGCATTGGCGGTGATGAGTTTGCTATTATTGTATCCGGAAAAACCGAAGCTGAAATTAAGCAGTATTTAGACATGCTGGAGCAGGAATATAACAACGCACAGGAGGACGCGTCCGAAGAAAAATTACCGACCATTTCATGGGGCTATGGTATTCAGCGGCATAAGGACGACACGGTCGATGTTCTTAATGAAGAAGCAGAAGCCTTTATGTACAATAGAAAATTCTACAGCCACAAGAGCGCCAGAAGTAAGACGGTTGATGTCATAATGAAAGCACTATTTACAAAAAGTGAACGAGAGGAAAAGCACTCCAAACGCGTCAGCAATCTATGTGAAATCATTGCGCAGCAAATGCATTTAAGCCAATCAGACATTGACAAAGTTCGAGTGGCGGGATTATTACATGATCTCGGAAAAATCGTCGTTGACGAAGCCGTTCTGAACAAACCGGATAAGTTGGATGCCCAAGAGTGGGAGCTGATGAAGCTCCATCCGGCCAAGGGTGCGGGCATTCTCGAAAACACAGTTGAATACCGTGATATTTCGGATATTGTATTATCGCATCATGAGTACTATGACGGCACCGGTTATCCGAGCGGCCTGAAAGGCGAGCAGATTCCCTTGGGATCAAGAATCATTGCTGTTGCGGATGCTTATGACGCCATAACCAACGAACGGCCATATAAAAAAGCAATCGATGCGCAAACGGCCATCAGTGAAATACGCAGATGTGCCGGGAAACAATTTGATCCTGAAATTGTGCGGGTTTTTCTTGACGAAGCAATAGGCGGCAACTGCCTGAACGATGATTGATACCAGCACAACTTTGATCAGTAAATTGGTTCGGTCGGCCTTGCGCTAATTTTCAATCAGTGGTTGACGCCACAGACTGCTGCGCTTATGATAAGCACAGAAGAAATTAACGACATGGAAGGCAAGGAGACAAATATGACGGATTTTAAAGGCAAGGTTGCGTTTATTACAGGCGGTGCTTCCGGCGCCGGCTTCGGTATGGCGCAAATATTTTCTGAGGCAGGCTGCAAGGTTGTCATCGCAGATGTGCGTCAGGATCATCTGGATCAGGCAATGGAATATTTTAAGAGCAAGGGCGCGGATGCGCATGCCATCCAGCTGGACGTGACAGACCGCGCGGCCTACATCGCCGCGGCGGACGAGATCGAACGTGTGTACGGCACACCGCCGCAGATCCTGCTTCAGTCGGCTGGCGTCAACGCTTTCGGGCCGGCCGAGGCCTCCACATACGAGGACTACGATTGGATCGTCGGCGTCAATCTTAACGGTATCATAAACGGTATGGTAACGTTTGTGCCCCGGATGATCAAAGCCGGGCTCGGCGGGCATATCGTGACCATCGCATCGCTGGGCGGGCTTGGTCCCGGCGCGACGACGGCGCCGTATTCCTGCTCCAAGGCTGCTGTCATCAACCTGATGGAATCTTACTATGTGGCGCTCAGACCCTACGGCATCAGCGCCATGGCTTTTTGCCCGGGTAACATGAACACAAACATCCACGAGGCGGCTAAAACGAGACCGTCGCATCTTCAAAACTCCGGCTACTACGAGACGGACGAGACGGCCGAAGCATACAGGAAGCACAATGTGCTGGGGCTGGACATCCGCGAGGTGGGCGAGCACGTCATGAAGGGCATTGAGCAGGGCGTCGTGATCTACATTCCCAACGACGATCGCGAGGAGATCATGCGTGTGGCAACCCAGCGCATGATTGACTACATGACGCCAGAAGGCATGAAGCGACAGGCCGCGATGGCCGGTGCCCCGCCTGCTGAAATGCCGCCGGAAGAAATCGCCTCGATCGTTGAAGCTAATAAAGTGGGCTGGGCCAAGGCGAAGCCGGACATCGACTGGATTGACCAGAACAAAAAGGTTACAGAATAAGTTGTAATGGCCGTTCTAATAAAAATCCCATCCAGATTCAGTCTGGATGGGATTAATTTCTTGCAAGAGCTGCTATACCCAGCATTCGGCAGGCCGGTGGCTCGACCGATCATTTCTACGCTGAAGCGTTTAAGGTCAGGCGTTCAGCCGGCGTTTTTCGGGGCGTTTAAGCTCTGGTCAATCGTCATTAACTGGAACGATATCAGCATCCGCATTCTTGTGGCCGTATCATCCAGGTCTGCATCGATCATGTCATTTATTCTTTTTAAGCGATAAAACAATGTCGTACGATGGATGTGCAGCCGCTCCGCGGCGTGCAGCAGGTTTCTGTCGCATTCAAGATAAACGCGTAATGTCTGGCAATAATCCACTTTGCTTTTATCCAGCTGCATGAGGTGTTGGATGCTCTTATCGCAATAATAGACGGCCGGCAGGATAGACGTGCCATGTTGGAAAAAGTGCATTTGAGCATAATCTGAAAACTTATAATACCAATCGCTATCGTTTTTCAAGCGTCCCATTTCAATGGCGATAGAAGCTTCTTTGTAATAGCTGCTGATATCCATTATATTGTCAAATTCATCACTGACACCCACGATGAAAATACTGTCGGTTAAAAAATCACGCAGCCGCTCGATGGTTTGATCGGCAGACTCATTCGACAGCAGCCTGTCAATGCAAACGATTTTTGTGTCAAGCATAAAGGAGCAGGCGTCCGGCAGCATTTCCTCCATCCGGGAGCAGATATACTGGTCAGACGATACCAATCTGCTGCTTGGGTTTCTTTTGACAAGTTCTATGCAAATGAATTTGTCATGACGGGCCCATTTGCGCAGTTCAAGATTTCGCTCAAGCTCCATCTCAACATCTGTAATGAATTGTCCGTTTATAATATCGCGTAACGTATCTCTCAATTGCGTTTTTATCGCGGCGCCTCTTGAATGATCTACCTGCATGGCCGTCAGAAGCGTTTCGGCCAGGATCTCGCAAAGCTGCATATCGCTGTTTTTAAACGGCCGATACTGTTCTCCTATACAAAGACGGCATTCAAAACGACCGGGCCCGACGTTTGCATATAAAATCCGCATTTTTCTTGCCGCATCATAAAAATAGTCGGCGTGCTCAGCGCGCAGGTCATCTGTATGTCCGGGGCTGCCTACCATCGACTTAATAGATTGGTCTGTCAATACATAATAGGGACCGTCTTTGCGCTCCAGAACGGAGCCGATCATTTTGTCCGGAATGTTGGCGTAGGCAATCAGATTGTGCTCGGGATCGAATAACGTAATGTAATTGCCGAGTAATTTATAACCGATTTCACAAATACGCGTTAAATCTGGATTGCCTATGAGCTCTTTTTGCAGTGCGGCATACCAGTTGTTATAGTGTTCGAACGCCATCAGAACGTTTTTAATACAATCAGCCGCGCTCAGCCCAGGCTGGAGACGAATGTACTGGCACTGGTTGAGCGGATCGCTGAGCGCTGCCGTTTGCCCGGCGCCGTAGACGACAAGACAGACGTTGTCTTTCAAATGCTCTTTGCTGATTAGATGAGCCGGCATGATATAAACATGGTCGGTGGACATGCTGTCATTTTCAACATACGGCAAAGCGCCCGCTATATGTCTGGAAGACGCCGCGTCGCTAAGATTATGACCGGTGACCAGGCTTGACATGGCGTCGTGAAGCATCCACATACTGATTTTCATTTTAAGCACCTTCTAATACGCGTTTATATCCTTAGTATAAGCCAAGCAGGTGAAAAGTCAACCGTTTGCGGATTCACACAGCAGAAGAATTGTAGTATTTTTAACATAGATATTACATCCGGGGCAAACGCCAGCGTGAATTAAGGCCTCCATAATACTGTAAATTGGCAAAGAGGTCATGAGTGCATATGATTCTTTTTGCCATTATTTTTTTACATGATTATCATGAAAGATATATTTTTAAAATCCGTCTTATACCGTCGGTGGAAGGTTATATCATATGAAGTATGATTTTGAGCACGTTATTGACCGCAGTAAAATCGGCTCAAGCAAATGGGCAGCGATGAGCAAAGCAAACCCGGACATTCCAGAAGGTATTGTACCTTTTTCTGTTGCTGATATGGAACTCAAAAACGCACCGGAAATATTTCAGGGACTACGCGATTATCTGGATGTTGATCAGCTTTCTCTGGGCTATACGTCACCGACTGACAGCTATAAAGAAGCCGTAAAAGGCTGGATGAAAAGACGGCATAACTGGGATGTGGATATGAGCTGGAATGTGCTCAGCCCCGGCGTTGTCGCAGGTTTTTTTGCTGCGATCCGCGCGCTTTCCCAACCGGGTGACGGTGTTATCATTTTTTCGCCTGTCTATTATCCGTTTAAAATGGCTATTGAGTTAAATGACCGGGTGCTCACGGATGTTCCGCTTGTAGACACCGGGATGCACTATGAAATAGATTGGGATGCCTTTGAGGCCGCGGCTAAAGACGCGCGGAACAAATTACTGCTGTTTTGCAGCCCGCATAATCCGGTAGGTCGTGTTTGGACGCGGGAAGAACTGGATCGGCTGTCGGCAATCTGTCTCGCCAGCGACGTGACCGTGCTGTCGGATGAAATCCATCATGACCTGATCATGCCGGGTTATCAGCATACGGTTTACGCCAAACTATCGGAGCAGGCCGAGCAGAACTGTGTGGTTTTTACCGCACCGTCCAAAACGTTCAACCTGGCCGGTATTCACACCTCCAACATCCTTGTGCCCAACCAGACGATTCGCGAGAAGCTTGCACAAGAGATGTTTAAAAATTCAATGTTTACGCTCAACGCGCTGGGTTATAAGGCGTGCGAGATCGCTTATACGCAATGTGACGCATGGCTTGACCAGGTCATTGACCTTATTTCGCACAATGCAAAATTGGTCGAAGCGTTTATGGCCGAGCATATTCCGGAGATTAAAGTTTATCCGTTAGAGGGCACATATTTACAGTGGTGGGATTGCCGGGCGTTATTTAAAGACGATCAGGAAATGGAAAAGTTCATGAAAGAAGAAGCCTATTTGTTTTTAGATGAAGGGTATTTATTCGGCGAGACCGGTAAAGGATTTGAGCGGATCAACATCGCCTGCCCGACACACGTGCTGCAAGAAGCGCTCGAACGACTGAATGCAGCCTTAAAACTAAGGAAATAGAACGACATCACGCGTTTTTAAATCGATCACTTCTTCTCAAAGGATGAGGGGGCTTATGGGAAAATACATTTTAAAAAGAATATTTATTGCAGTGCTAACGCTGCTGGTCATCATTATTCTGCTTTTTAGCCTGCTCCAGCTGATGCCGGGTTCGCCATTTAACAGTGAGAAGCTCACCCCGGAACAACGAGAAACGCTGGAAGAAAATTACGGGCTAAACGAACCGTTGTATAAGCAGATTATCATCTATATCAAAAATATGGTGACAGGTGACTTCGGTGTATCGTATTCGATACAAACGAATTACCCCGTTATTAAGCTGATTGAACATAAGTTCCCGATATCTATTCGTATCGGGTTGCAGGCCGGGATCATGGGTATAGCGATTGGCGTTGTATTAGGCATTTTAGCGGCGTTGTTCCATAACACCATTATAGATACGCTAACGACGATTGTGGCAATGATCGGCGCAAGCGTCCCGTCGCAAGTGTTGGCGCTGGGATTGGTATACGTTTTGGGATTCAAGTTTGGATGGTTCCCGCTCGTTTATTCAAATTCAGAACCAATCAGGTCTACAGCGCTGGCGACAATGTCGCTGTCGATCTTTCCGCTGGCGTTTGCGGCGCGGTTTACCAGAAACGAAATGCTCGAAGTGCTCAACAGCGAATATATCATTTTCGCAGAAACAAAGGGCCTGACGAGAACACGCGTCATTGTTGTCCATGCACTGAAGAATACGCTTATACCGCTGATTACGACCATGGCGCCGTTTTTGCTCATGCTGATCGCTGGCAGTACGGTCATCGAGAACATCTTCTCCATACCGGGCATCGGCAAGCTTTTTATCACGGCCATTTCCGTTAACGACTATAACGTTGTTTTGAGTCTGGCGTTTATATTTAGCACACTATTTATCGGCACAATGCTGCTGATTGACGTTTTGTACGGCGTTATCGATCCGCGCATTCGCCTGACTGGAGGCGAAAAATGACCGCTTTAACGAAAAAATTCGAGTTTGCTGAACGTTCCGGCGCGGTGCTGGACGAAGTCTATACAGCTAAGCCGAAGTGGCGGGAGACTGTCAAGATATTTGCCAAGAACAAAGGGGCGGTTGTCAGTCTGGTCTTCATCCTGATTATGATTTTCCTGGCCGTTTTTGGGCCCGGCTTAAACGAATATACGTATGACCAAATCGACTTGACCCGGCAGAATCTGCCACCGAGAATACCGGGATTAGAAGACCTGGGGATTTTCAAGGGCGAGCTCAAGGGCGTCAATATGTATGAGCTGAAGGGTCTCGATGATCAGTACTATTGGTTTGGTACGGATGATTTGGGCAGAGACTTGTTCACGCGCTTTTGTTCGGGTGCGCGCATCTCTCTGATGATCGGTGCGATCAGCGCCGTGCTGAACATGATGGTCGGCGTTGCGTATGGTCTTATTTCAGGGTATAAGGGCGGCAAGCTGGATATCTTGATGCAGCGTTTCATCGAGGTGCTCAACGGGATACCAAGCCTCGTTATCGTATCGCTGCTCGTCATTGTGCTGGAGCCCGGGATCAAATCGATTATCATCGCCATGGCTATTTCGCAGTGGACGGCCACCGCGCGTCTCGTCCGGGCAAACACGCTGCGCTTGAAAGAGATGGAGCACATCATGGCGTCGAAAACGCTGGGTGTGAAAACGCCGCGGATACTGTTTAAAGAGATATTCCCGAATCTGACGAGCTCGGTCATCGTTATGATGATGATGTCGGTGCCCGGTGCGATTTTTATGGAGGCGTTTCTGTCGTTTGTCGGGCTGGGTATCCCCAATCCGGAGGCATCGCTAGGCTCCTTGATTAATGACGGCTATCAAAGCATGCTGCTGTATCCGTACCAAATGCTGATACCGGCCATCTTCTTTGGGCTGCTGATGTTATCACTAAATATAATGGGCGATGGTCTTCGGGATGCACTCGACCCGACGCAGAAGAAGGTTTAAGGGAGGGGCATGATGATGGATCAAACTAACGAGATCCGAATGGGTGACCCTGTTCTTGAGGTGACGGATTTATCCATATCGTTTACAACGTCCAGCGGCATGCTCAATGCGATCCGCGGCGTCAACATTCTGCTTAAAAAAGGTGAAACAGTCGCCATTGTCGGTGAATCCGGCAGCGGCAAGTCGGTTTCGGTCAAAGCGATTATGGGTATTCGCAGCAGCAACCAAATCGTGAACACCGGTGAGATCAACTACACCTATATGAAAAACGGCCAGAAAGTCACAACAGACTTACTCAAGCTTTCAAAAAAGCAAATGGTCAAGAGTTTTAGCGGAAAACACATTGCGATGGTTTTCCAGGACCCGATGACGGCGCTCAATCCGCTTTTAACCATCGGGTATCAGCTGAGCGAGGGCATGCGTATTCATCTCAAGCTCAGCAAGAAAGATGCTTGGCAAAGAGGCGTTGAACTTCTTGAGGAGGTCGGCATCTGTGACCCGGAGCTGTGTATGGATCGATACCCGCACCAGCTGTCCGGCGGTATGCGGCAAAGAGTCGTCATCGCCATCGCGATCAGCTGTAATCCGGACATCCTCATTTGCGATGAGCCGACAACGGCGCTGGACGTGACGATCCAGGCTAAAATCCTCGATCTGATTAAGCAGATTCAGAAAAAGCATAATATTTCGGTCATTTATATCACGCACGATCTTGGCGTTGTGGCAAAGGTGGCCGACTATGTGGCCGTCATGTATGCCGGGAAAATCGTGGAAAGAGGCACGGCAAACGAAATTTATTTTCAGCCGAGACATCCGTACACATGGGGGCTGCTGCTGTCGATGCCGGACTTGACGACGGCCGACGAGCGCTTATATACGATACCGGGCTCGCCCCCGAATCTCTTGCATGAAGTCAAGGGTGACGCCTTCTCCGTCCGAAACGAGTATGCACTCAACATCGATTTCGAAGAGGAGCCGCCGACTTATCAGATATCCCCGACGCATGAAGTGGCGTCTTGGCTGGAGCATCCTGATGCACCGAAAACTGAAATGCCGGAAATCCTAAGAGAACGCATTTCGCGAATGATGGACGCCAGTGCCGAGGGAGGTGCAGCAAGCGAAGATGAGTAATCCGGATAATATTTTAGAAGTCAAAGACCTAAAACAGTATTTTCACGTAGACCGGCACCATACGGTCAAAGCCGTCGACGGCGTCAGCTTTAATATCCAGCGCGGCAGTACATTTGGCCTCGTCGGCGAATCGGGCAGCGGGAAGTCGACCATCGGCCGAACCCTGATACGCCTGTATAAACCGTCCGGCGGCAGTGTACAGTTCAACGGCGTGGAAATCGGTGACAAGCTGAATAAGCAGGCCAAAAGTGTTGTCACACGAAAAATGCAAATGATTTTTCAGGACCCGATGTCCAGCCTGAACCCGAGGAAAAAGGTCATGGACATCATCGCGGAAGGCCTCGATGCGAACAAACTGTGCAAATCATCGGCGGAGCGTGAGGAGAAAGTCTGTCAGATCCTTGAGCGCGTCGGCTTGTCGCCGGAGTTTGCCTGCCGGTACCCGCATATGTTCTCGGGCGGCCAGCGGCAGCGGATCGGCATCGCCAGAGCGATCATCATGGAGCCCGATCTCATCGTCGCCGACGAATGCATCTCGGCACTCGATGTGTCGATACAAGCGCAGGTTGTTAATCTCATGAAAGACCTGCAGGCCGAGCGCAAGCTGACGTATTTGTTTATCGCGCACGACCTGTCGATGGTTCGATATATATCAGACTACATTGGTGTTATCCATCAAGGGCACCTAGTGGAAGTCGGTACAAAAGAGGACATTTTCAATAACCCGGTACATCCGTACACCTTATCACTGCTGTCTGCCATCCCGGAACCGAACCCGATCGCCGAAAGAAGTAAGAAGCTTGTTGACTACGACAGAGTAGAGGCTGGGGTAGATTACTTGACAGGTACGGAGCACTATCTCAGCGACACGCACATGGTTCTTGGCACCGATGCCGAAATAAAACGATGGACGAAAAAAGGTACAACAGCATGAGCTGTTTATAGGACCAATATTTAAGGAGGAAACAATGAAAAATTTGAAAAGACTTTTGGCGCTGCTGATGTGTCTGGCCGTATTAACGACAATGCTGGCTGGCTGCAATAGCAACAACGGCGGAACATCCGCCGACCCCTCGGCCAGTGCAAGCGAGCCGGATGCTTCCGAATCCCCCTCGGCAGACGAACCGTTTGTACTGAATTTGCCCATGCCCGAAGAACTCAACACAGTAGACCCGACGCTTAACGCTTCGGCCTACACCATGCAGTTTATTACCCTGACCAATATGGGCCTGATGGCGTTTGACGACAACGGTGACGTTACATACGGTATGGCCGATACCTACGATATGAGCGAAGACGGCCTGACCTATACGTTCCACATTCGTGACGACGCTTACTGGACCAACGGCGACAAGGTAACAGCCAACGACTTCCTGTTCAGCTGGCAGCGTCTCGTCGATCCTGAAGTAGCTGCACCTTATGCGTTCATGCTCGGCGTCTGCGGTGTTGCAAACGCGTTCGGCGTTGCATACGGCGGCGCACCGATGGATACGCTCGGCGTCAGCGCGCCGGATGAATCCACCTTCGTCGTTACACTCGACAGCCCCAAATCCTACTTCCTGTATCTCGCAGCGCTCTCCAGCGTTCTGATGCCGATCAACGAAGCGTTCTTTAACGAAGCCGGCGATCAGTTCGGTCTGGACATCGACAACTACCTGGCCTGCGGACCGTTCGTTATCTCGGATTGGGAAGTCGGCGCGACAAACTACCAGCTGACTAAAAACGAAGACTTCTACGATGCCGACGCCATCGAAGTCGACGAGATCAACTTCTCGTTCATCTCCGATGCCCAGCAGCTGATTCTGGGCTGGGAAAACGATACGCTTGATTATGTCAATCCGCTCAGCGGCGACTATGTCAGCGTATATAGAGAAGACCCCGCGCTTTATCTCAGTGATATGGCCGCAATGTTCTTCCTGTCCTTTAATTACATGGACGAATCTATTGCCAACGACAACCTCCGCATGGCGTTGTCCTTGTCCATCGACAAGCAGGCGATCGTTGACAACATCCTCAACAACGGCTCCAGAGCCGCCGACTACATCATTCCGGCTGCGTTTGCTCCGGACTCTGAGGGTGTAACCTTCCGTGAAAACGTTGGCAACCCGACGTATAACACGTATGACGTTGACGCAGCTGCGGCGTATTGGGAAACAGCTAAAGAAGAGCTTGGCGTAGACAGCCTGACGCTTGAGCTGCTGTATAACGAAGACACAGTCCTGTCCTCCGTCTGTGCGTTCCTGCAGTCGGAATGGCAGAATGCGCTGCCGGGGCTCACGATTGAGCTCAAGCAGACAACCTACAATAACCGCCTTGAAATCATGGGCGCCGGTGAATATCAGGTCGGCCTGACGCGTTGGTACGCCGACTATCAGGATCCGCTGACGTATCTCGATATGTGGATCGCCACCTCGTCGTTCAACTACGGCGGCTACAGCAACGAAGCATATGATGCCCTCTACGAGAGTGTCATCGGCGAGCTTGCGCTGGATGAAGATGGCCGCATTGCAGCCATGGAAGAGATGGAAGCCATCATCCTTGGCGACGCCGCAATTTGCCCGCTGTACCAGCTTGCGTCCGCCAGCCTGCAGAACCCGGACTATAACTGGCCGCGCAACGTTGCCGGACTCGTGCTTTACCAGTTCGTAAGCGAGAAATAAAACAAACAGATTTTTCGAGGGGGTATCAAGTGTATAAAAGGTCCTAGTGATTTGCACAGCGATACCCTCTTGAAACATCATACGATCAATGAGCTTTATGATTGTCCGGGAAACATGTTTAATGTTTCCCGGATGATTTTAGCCGGACAGACGGTACAGGTGTTTGCAATTTCTTCCCGACGGCGATGCCGGGGTATTTGCAGCACGACCCAAACAGGCCGCCGAGGCAATTGGACGCGTAGCTGGTTACATGAAGATGCGCGGGCGGTTGACGAGGGCCTGGCAAAACGGTATTATTAGTATGAAATCGGGGCACCGAGAGCATACCCGCCGCCCGTAGGCGGATTTATCCGTGTGCGCCGGTATTTACACTGAATCATCGAGCACATATTGCGGCTCTAAATATAAAGAAAAGACAATTGAGAAACAGAAAACAGTCAGTAGAAATAATATTTATTTTTTTGAAAGGAAATCAAGTATGAAAACAATTCACTCCGAAAAAGCGCCCGCTGCAATCGGCCCGTATTCACAGGCTTTTGTATCGCGTGGCTTGCTTTATACATCCGGGCAGATACCGATTGATCCTAAAACTGGTGAAATCAGCGGCAGCGACATCGTGAGCCAGACGCAGCAGGTTTGCGAGAATATGAAGGCCGTGCTTGAGGCAGCCGGTGTTGATTTCAGCAGCGTCATTAAGACGACGTGCTTTTTAGCCGACATGGCGGACTTCGCGCAGTTTAATGAGGTGTATGCCAACTACTTTACGAGCAAACCGGCGCGTTCCTGCGTTGCGGTGAAAACGCTGCCGAAAAATGTGCTGTGCGAAATTGAATTAGTAGCAGAGGTTTAACCCTTCCCCGCACGATTTTGACGGAGGTTATACGATGACTAAAAGTGAAATGATTGAAAAAGCCGTACAAGAAGCCAAAAACGCACAAATTCAGGATGATATCTGCGCGCGCAGTGTTCTTGTCGGGCTCAGCAAAGTGTTCGATAAAATCCCGGAAGACATGGTGACGGCGAGCATGTCTTTGGCCGGCGGGACAGGGAGCGCGTCCGGGTCCTGCGGGGCGTACTGCAGCGGACTGCTGGCTGTCGGGCTGTATTACAATGCGACGGTAGAGCAAGAGCGTGCCAATCCGGAGCTTAAACAAATCGGGGGATCGAAGTTTCACGAATACCGTCAGCGTTTCGTGAAAGAGATGGGGACGGTTATGTGCCCCGAGATCCATGAAAAAGTATTAGGACGCACCTATCGGCTGGATGACGACGCGGAGCATGAAGCGTTTTTGTCGCTGCCGGGTCATGAAGTCAAATGCGCCGAAGTTGTCGGCGTGGCCGCGCGGATCGCAGCCGAAATGATCCTTGAGGGCGCGGTCAGCGCTGAAGAATAAATCGGTAACGATAAATTCATCATGAAAATCAAACACAAAATCCTGTAATCGTTATGATTACAGGATTTTGCTGTTTATCCGGCATTGCCGATTAATCTGTGGTTTGATATTCTATTCACAAGCTTATCCTTAAAAATAAAAATTTTTCCGTAAAAGAAACGGATTTGTTGTTTTCAATCGTATTTAGAGCAGGAAGGAGGAAGACACTTGAACCAGTCGTTCGCGATCGACGATTATATTTCAGCGGCAATTGACAAACATGCCGATATGGTTCGCCGTATTTGCTTTCTCCATCTTAGAAACAGCGCGGATGTGGAAGACGTGTTTCAGGAGGTATTCCTCCAATTCTTTCTGCATTACGATTCGTTTGAAAATCAGGCGCACCAAAAAGCATGGCTTTGCCGTGTAACCTTCAACAAATGCAAGGATCTGAGTAAAAGCTTTTGGCGAAAACAAGTCGTCAGCATTGAGGACTTGGAGATCCCGGTTGAAACGCCGGAGCAGGGCGAACTGCTCCAAATTGTGCTGACGTTACCCCCTGACCAGAAAGCGGTTGTTTATCTGCATTATTACGAACAGCGGCCCATACCGGAGATTGCTGAAATTTTACAGAAAAACGTGAACACCGTGTATTCGATTCTCCGGCGGGCAAAGGCACGACTTAAAAATAAGGTTGGTGATGATGAACTATGAAGCTGCTAACAGAATACTTAACAAAAGTTAAAGCTGATGACGCGCTGAAAAACAGCACGGACGCCTATATTCGGCGCGCGCTCGGGGACAAGGCCGACCAGAATGCGGACATTACCTATATATCTGACTTTAAGAGAAAGGACTCAAGGATGAAAAAACTGATTACAGCGATGGCGGCGACGGCCGCCTGTGCGCTGCTTGCCATCGGCGGGTACACCTACTATAATACGCCGGTCCAGTACGTGAGTCTCGATATTAATCCCAGCATCGAGCTTGGCGTCAATGCGTTTGAAAGAGTTGTATCGGCAGAAGCCTGCAACGATGACGGACAGCTGCTTCTCAAGGAAAATGATTTCAAGCATTTACGGCTTGAAGACGCCGTCGACGCGGTTGTGCAGGAGGCCGCCGAGCAGGGCTATATCTTGGAGGACGGTTCAACCGTCATCGCGGCGACAGCCGTATCCAACAACGAAAAGGCCGCTGAAACGCTCAAAAGCATCTGCGAAGCGGGCATCAATCAGGGGCTTAGCAACGGTAACGCCTCCGGCATTGTTTATACCGACTGTGTAGATCTCCAGCTGCGGACGCAAGCGCAGGAGGCCGGAATGTCGGCCGGCAAGTACAGGCTGATTGAAGTGCTGCAGACGCTGTCTGACGACGCGACCGTCGAGCAGTACAGAAACAGCAGAATAACGGATATTATCACCTCGGTTAACACCATGATGCAAAATGGCGCCGGTGCAGGAAACGGCAATAACACGGGCGCGCTTGAGCAAATCCAGCAGGCCGCCAATCAGGTGCAGGCCGCTTATGCCAATATGACGCAGGATCAAAACCAGAACCAGAATCAAAATACGGATAATGGTTCACAGCAGCAAGGTGCCCAGCAAGGGACCCAGCAAGGTGCCGACAATGCCGAGCAGGAACAAAACCAGAATGTCGAAACGTCGGGCACGGAGCAGGAGCAGGAACAAAACCAAAATCAGGTGCAGCCGTCCTATAACCCCACCGAAACGGGCAGCGGCAACCAAAACGGAACGTCTACCGGGCAAAGCGGTGCGAACGCACCAGCGACGGGTTCCGGATCGTCGTCCGGCAGCGGCGGTCAGTCATCCGGGGGACAGGGTCAGTAGAAACAAGTTGTGTTATGCGACGAAAAGGACAGCGCAGACTACAATTCTGCGCTGTCCTTTTATGCTGTGTGTGCCGCATCGGCCGGCCCGGGACAAAAGCGCGCTGCACGGTTCTTTGTGTCATCAGAAAGCATTGTTCGCCATTACCGGAAAGGCAATGGCGAACAATGCTTAGGTGAAATATGTACTTGTCAATGGCGTCAGACTGCTTCGGGATACAGATCCTTGAGTAAAAAGTCCAGACCGCCCTGATTCTTTATAAAGTCAACCGACGGCATCGCCGTCTCGACATCCCAGCCGAGGTAGCTGTAGAAATTGTCGCCCAGTTTTTCATTGTCGACCGTCCGGTCTTTCAGCGGACCGGCCTCCAGCGGCGGCTTGCCGACGGCACGGCCGTCGATTTTAAAGTCCTTGCGGCGGTAGCCCTCGCGCATATTGAATGCGTGACGCAGCGTAAAGGATCGGTAGGCAAACTGCGTCAGCTGTTCTTCCGTATAGTGGTTACCGGTGATCGCCTCGACCATTTTGATGGCGATCATCGGCGCGAGCAGGAAGTTACCGAAGCCGCACACGCCGGCGCAGTTGGTAAACTCCCATTCCAGGAGTCCTGCGGCGTCGTCTTTGCCGGTATTTTCAAAGTTATATTTAACATCCCAGGGCGCGTGACCGTTGGGCACGCCGCGTCCGCCCTTGATGTGACGGCCCGGCGTCGGGTCATACTGGAAGATGCGGGCCATGCCGGGATTGAAGCGCGCGCCATGCATCGGCAGCTCGATGCCGCTGGCTGTCACGAGGCATTCCTCGCCCTTGCCGAGTGCTCTGGCCGCCCCGCGGGAGGCAAGGTTTAGTTCAACGCCGATACCCTCGTAGTCGCAGATTTTCTCGGCGATGGCGATGATGGCGTCTGAGTCGCCCCATTTGAGGTCGATGCCGCCCAGTTCCTCTTGGGAGACGATGCCTTTTTCATAGCATTCCATCAGCCAGGCGATGGTGTTGCCGAAGGAGATCGTATCGTAGCCGTACTCGTTGCAAAGATGATTAAGGATGACGGCCGTCGCGGAGTCGCCGTTGAGCAGCATGCTGCCGAAAGCGCCAAGTGATTCGTATTCGGGACGAGCGGCATGTTCGAGGTCGTACTTGCCCTTGTTGAGCTTATATACGGCGCTACACTTGATGTAGCAGCTGTCGCAGCCGGTCTTGGCGATTTTATACTTCGGGTCCATGATCATGCCGGTGAGCGCTTCCATTTCCTCTTCGGTCATGTCTTCCGGCGCGCCGGCCCAGTTTTTGATGGGGGCGTCTGCCTGCATGACGCAGGAATCGTATTCAGCGGAGGTGCCGGTGCTCTTAAACTGTGCGACAGGCGCCGCGCCGCGTCCGCCCTCCGCACCGTGGGCGATACACTCTTTATTGCAGGCGACAAGTGCCGCCTCATCGTGTACGGATATTTTCGCGGTACCGCCGCACACGAGCGCTTTGAGGTTTTTCGAGCCCATAACGGCGCCGGAGCCGCCGCGCCCGGCTGCCCGGTGCTTTTCATTGATGATGGCAGCCATGTATGACAGATGCTCGCCGCCGGTGCCGATCTGCATGATGCTCAGACTGTTGCCCAGATCCGCCCGGATGAGGTCTTCAACGTCGCTGGTCTTCTTGCCCCACAGCGGCGTCGCGTCACGGAATTCAACCACGCCGTCGTTGATGTAGATGTAGACGGGTTTTTCAGATTTGCCTTTGATAAATACGGCGTCGTAGCCGGTTTTTCGCAGATGCGGGCCAAAGGAGCCGCCGCAGCTGGAATCATTCCAAAAATCGTTGACCGGCGATTTGCTGACGACGGAGACGCGCGCACTTAAAAATGCTTTCGTGCCCGTCATAGGGCCGGCAACAAAGCCGATGACGCTTTCAGGGGCGAAAACGTGGGTTTTCGGGGGCATCAGCTCATAAAGATACCGCGCGCCAAGCGTCGCGCCGCCGATATAGTAGTAGGCCCATTCGGGGTTTAAGTCCTCGACTTCATAGGTGTAATCCGTCAGGTTGATGTGGAGAACCTTACCGTTGTAACCATGCATAATCTTGACGCCCGACCTTTCCTAAGTAATCATACTGCTGGATTCTACCTTATTATACAACAACACGGATGGCTTACATATATTGAATTTAACAAGATTCATGCAGTCAAAATGTATCGTTATACGATTTATATGTTTTTAAGCATATGGTACAATAGTGTGCAAACAAATACGGTGTTGGAGCTGGGTATGTCAGATACACTTAAAAAACTCTATATTGAACCGACATCCAACTGCAACCTCAACTGCACCATGTGCTTTCGTAAGACGTGGATTGACGAGCCGTTCGGTGAGATGGAACACCGCGTTTTTGATGCGGTGATGGAAACCATGCCGGACAGTGTCGAGACGGTCTTTTTTGGCGGGATGGGCGAGCCGCTGTTTCACCCGGATATTATCCGGATGGTTCGCGCGGCCGCGCAAAAGGGCAAAAGGGTCGAGCTTTTGACAAACGGGACGCTCCTGACCCGCGCGATGTCGGCGGCACTGCTCGATGCGGGACTGACGGCGCTGTGGGTGTCTGTCGACTCCTTTGAGTCGTCGGCGTACGAGGGGATTCGTCAAAACAGCAGCTTTTCGCTGATTAAGAAAAACATCGCCGGCTATAATCTCGAGCGGGCCGACAGAGAAGACTGCACCGCCAGACTCGGTATTGCCGTCGTGGTCATGAAAAGTAACATCGGCCAGATCGGCGAGCTGGCGCGCTTTGCGACGGAAAATCAGGTCAACGACGTGAACGTGTCCAACGTCATCCCGACAGACGAAAGTTCACTAAATGAAAGCCTGTATGGCAGAATTGTCAGTTTGGAGTTATTTACGCAGGAGGATAGCGGCGCGCAGCCCAACATCAATCTGCCGATGATGGATACGCGGCTGCCTGCGGTGAACGAGGGTCTGCTTCAGCTTTTAAATGCCGACGCCAGTGTGCAGATCAACGGCGTATCGCTGATGCGCCGACGGAAATACTGCCGGTTCATCGAAGAGGGTAACGCCTTTGTCCGGCATGACGGCGACGTCAGCCCATGCATGGCGCTGCTGCACAGCGCCGCAACGTATCTGGACGGTCAGCAGCGCGTGATTTATCATCATTCTTTCGGTAACATCAAGGACGCCGGGCTGGACGAGATCTGGAATAGCCCCGACTATACCGATTTTCGCCGTCGCGTTACGAATTTTGAATTTTCGCCCTGCATCAGCTGCGGCGGATGCGATAATAGAGACGACAATATCAGCGACTGTTTGGGTAACCTCAAGCCCACGTGCGGCGCCTGCCTGTGGTCGGAGGGGATTATCAGCTGCCCGTAAACGACACGGTGCACATCATCCAAGGCGGTTTTTGACGAGAAACCGACTTTGATGTACAATAACACAGCATATTCCGCTGAGAGCGGTGGACGAGCCTCTTTCAGAAATTCAACGCAGCCGGAGCCATCGAAATTTCCATTTCGATAGCCGGCAATTTGTCGTTGTGTTTCTGAAAGAGGCTTTTTTGCGCGATCAGGCAGGGGAGGAGGCATCACGCTTGGCAAGGACGATCAAAAACAACGCGGTTTTTTATCTGGTACTGATCCTATTGCCGCTCGCGGCTGTTTTTGTCAGCTTGTTTGTCGGGCGATATGTTGTCGGACCGCAGACGGTTCTGCAAACCCTGCTGAAGCCTGCTGCCGCGACGCCCGATGTCTACAGCGTCGTCTGGCAGCTGCGTCTGCCGAGGACGCTGGCATCAGCCTTCGTTGGGGCATCTTTAGCCGTCAGCGGCGCGGCATTTCAAGGTGTGTTCCGCAATCCGCTTGTTAATTCCGGCCTGCTGGGTGTTTTGAACGGCGCCGGTTTCGGCGCGGCGCTGGCAATTGTGGTCGTCGGCGCCGGCATCTATATTTATCCGTTTGCGTTCTTCTTTGCGGTGCTGGCCGTTGTGCTCAGCTACTTGTCGGGGCGGATTTACGGCGCGACGTCAAACGCGACGCTGATTCTTGGCGGCGTTGTCGTGTCCGGATTTTTCGCAGCGCTGACATCCATGATGAAATACTTTGCAGACGCGTATACGCAGCTGCCGGCCATCACGTTTTGGCTGATGGGCAGTTTTGCGTCTGTCAGTACGATACATTTGACGGCTGTTGTGCCGATGGCAGCTGGCATCCTGGTGATTACGCTGTGCCGCTGGAAAATTAACGCCCTGTCGATGGGCGATAAGGAAGCGGCGGCGCTGGGCGTCAACGTCCGATTGTACAAGGGACTCGTGATCGGCGGGGCGACGCTGAGCACGGCGTCGGCGGTGTGTATCAGCGGCGTCATCGGCTGGGTCGGGCTTGTCATCCCGCATATCTGCCGGATGCTGATCGGCAACGATAACGACCGGCTCATCCCCATGAGCATTTCGTTCGGCGCGGCGTTTTTGGTGCTTATCGACATCCTCGCACGGAATATTTCGACGGCTGAAATCCCCATCGGTATTCTCACGGCAATTGTCGGCTCGCCGTTCTTCGTCTACCTGCTCAAGAAGACAAAAGGCGGTGTGTGGCGATGACGGATATTTTATCAGTCCAAGACCTCATCTTTTCGTACGGGCGCCATCGTGTGCTGACAAACGTCAGCCTGACGGCGTCGCCCGGCGAGGTTACTTGCCTGCTCGGACCGAACGGCTGCGGCAAAACGACGCTGCTCGACTGCATCATGGCGCTCCATAAGCCCGAGAGTGGGCGCGTTATGCTATCCGGCAGGAATATCGAACAAGTCAAGCGCCACGAAATTGCCAGAAAAATCGCCTACGTGCCGCAGATCCACGATGTGACGTTTCCGTATACCGTCCGGGAAATCGTATTGATGGGCCGAACGGCCTACGCTGGGGCGTTCAGCCGACCGACACAGGCGGACGAGCAGCTGGCCGACGCGGCCATTGAGCGCATTGGGATCGCGCATTATGCCGACACGCCGTACAGCCGGCTATCAGGCGGCGAAATCAAGCTGGTGCTGCTCGCCAGAGCGCTCGCGCAGAAATCTAGGCTGCTTCTGCTCGATGAGCCGACGGCGCATCTGGATATGAATAACGAGCTGCGCTTTCTCCAAACGCTCGCAGAGCTGTGCCGCGATGAATCGATCACCGCCATTATGGCCACGCACGCGCCGGAGCATGCCTTTTACTTTGAGGCGCAGGGGCTGCCGGTCAAGGCGGCGATGATGAGCGGCGGGCATGTCGCGTATACCGGACGGCCGGAGCAGGTTATTACCGCCGAAAATATACTGAGCGTTTACGGCATCCATTCGAAAATCGTTCGGGATGACGAAAACGGCACTAAAACGATCCTCAAGCTGGCATCGATGTAAGGAAACATGATGAAACGAAAAATTATTCTGACAATCGCAATCCTGCTGTGCCTGAGCGTGGCGGTTTCGGCCTGTGCGCCGGCACGGCAGCCGGGTACCGCCGGTGTGACGATCACCGACATGGCCGGACGGACCGTGACCGTACCGGACAGCCCGCAGAGTATCTGCGTGCTCGATCCGTATGCCGCCGCGATCGTTGTGATGCTGGGTTTCGGCGAGCGCATGCCGACGACGGTCAACGCTGTTGGACGCAGTATTTTGATGCAATCGATCTGTCCGCCGCTCCAAGACGCCGTCATCGTCAAGACGAACGGGGCCATAAATGCCGAGACCGTCCTGCAGTATCAAACCGACCTGATTATCGTCGGTGCGGATATGTATGCCAGCGCCGACGAAAAAGCCAAGCTCGACACGATGGCTATTCCGTATGTCGTCGTCGAGTACAGCAGCATGGCCGAGCAAATAGCGGTCGTGACGCTGCTTGGCGAGGCGTTGCAGAAAGAGGACACAGCACTGGCGTACACGGATTATTATGAGGACTGCATCGACCTGGTTACACAGACAGTCCCCGACAACGCACCGGAGGACGCGATCCGCCTGTACCACAGCGTGAACGAAGCGGTGCGCACCGACTATCCCGGCAGCCTTGGCGCGGATTGGATTGGGCTGATGAACGTCACGAACGTATCGCTCGATACGCCGCTGTCCATGACCGAGGACAAGGCATACGCGACGCTCGAACAGATCTACAACTGGGACCCTGACGTTATTATCTGCAACGAAAGCGGCGTTGCCGATTACATCCTCACGGACAGTAAATGGCAGGGATTGCGCGCGGTATTGGACACAACGGTCTATCAGATACCAATCGGCATATCGCGGTGGGGACACCCCACGAGCATTGAGACGCCGCTGGCGATATTATGGCTGTCGGAGGTGCTGTATCCGTCACTGTTTGAAACAGATATCGGCGACGAAGTCCTGCGCTTCTACGATACGTTTTATGATTACAGCTTGTCGGCCGACGAGTTGGAGAGCATCCTGACGGGCGTCGGCGTCAGAACACCGAAATCGGCGCTGGCCGGAGAATAACGAGGATATATTATATGCGGATATTAATCTCGATCGACGATACGGACAATCTGGAAAGCATCGGTACCGGCGAGGTGCTGGAGAATCTTGGCGCGGCGCTGCGTGAAAACGCACTGGCGGACTGCGGATTCGTGACGCGGCATCAGCTCTACATCCATGAGAGCATCCCGTATACGTCGCACAACAGCGCGATGTGCTGTGAGGCGCAGGTGACGGATCTGCCGCGCGTCGTGACATTCTGCCGTTCTTACATGGAAACGGCATGCGCCGACGGTTCCGATCCCGGCCTTTGCATTGTCGATCTGGCGCGGCTCGTCAATCAGGACGCGCTAAAGCATTTCGGTCTGGCAGCTAAAAAAACGATCCTGACGAAAAAGCTTGCATACGATACAGCCGCCCTGTTCAACGGCACCGTGTTTTTGTCGGAGCATGGCGGTACGGGTGACGGCGTGATCGGCGCGCTGGCCGGCTGCGGCCTGCGCCTGACGGGCGCCGACGGTAAAATCAAGGGTAAGCTGATGCCAAAACAGCAGTCGGCAATCGTATCGGCGGCGGTACTTTGCCAAACGCTGTCGGTGTCGTGCTGTATGGACGTGGAAAAGAATCCGGTAAGCCAAACAGATACCGTCCTGTTTGAAACACCGACGAAAGCCGTGTTTTGGGATCATCAGCCGATGCTGTATCTGGACAAGGACTATACCGGCAAGGCGGACTGGCGCACGTTCGGGATCCAAGAGCTCAAAGGAGTAGTGGACTGAATGGCGGACCATACCAACAAGGATATCTTCACGATGGCAGCTGCCCGAGCCGGCGCCTGCCCGGGATTTAAAGAGGATCATGAGGACGAATGCGTCAGCGACGAACAGGTCAGCTGCCTCAACTGTCGTTACCGGCGCTGGATAGCCGGTGGAGACTATCACTACAAATGCATGAAAGGTTATGAAGGATGATTAAAAAGATACGAATATTGTTACTGATTTTACTTCTGAGTGCCGGTCTGACGCTTACTGCGCTGGCCGAGGGAGATGGTGACGGCAGCGGCGGCGGCAGCGACGACCCGCTGATGCTCGCGTCCAGTTCGGTCGCCGACGGCGCAGTGGATGTGCCGGTTGATGCGTCGATCACGCTGACCTTTAATAAGAACGTTGTGAACATGTCTGTTCGAGACAGTAATAAGACGTGCTTCAGTTTAGCCAGTGACGAGGGCGCCGCGACGGCGATCAACGTCGTCATGGGCGACGATCAGGTCGATCCCTCGATTAAGCGGATTATTACGATCCAGCCGGTCAATCCGCTTATGCCGGATACGACGTATACATTGACGATTGCGGCCAGCATCTCGTCTAAAAGCGGCTCGACGCTGGTCGGCGACGTCACCCTGACGTTTACAACGGCGCCAGCCGCCATCTCGTCACCGTCCCCGACACCGTCCGTCGAGCCGACGCCGTCGACGCCGGCACAGAACCCGTCACCGGTGGTGTCGACGCCGGCGCCGTCACTGTCACCGGCGCCGGAATCCGCGTCACCATCGGCGGACACGGTGACGGCTGAACCATCGCCGACGGCGACACCGGCCGAACCGTCGCCGTCACCGACACCGTCAGCTGCGCCGTCACCGTCGGCCTCAACGGCACCATCGCCGTCACCGTCGGCAGAGTCGGTAGCCTCGGCGTCGCCGGAAGGCACGGCAGACGACCAAAACGGCGAAAGCATTTCACCGACGGTGTTTATCGTCGGCGGTGCCGCGCTGGCGGCGATAGCTGTTACCGTCCTACTAGTCCGACGGAAGAAGTGATAATACTTGACACAAAGTGCTAAACAAAAAAATAGAAAGAGGAGTTAACATGAAACGAATGAAAAAGACACTAGGCATACTGCTGAGCCTTGTACTGCTGATATCGGTCGTAGCAGCAACAGCGCTCGCCGCATACAGCGCACAGGGGGATAACGGTCAGACGCTTACAATGCTGACGCCGTCCGACATTACGGAGCAAAGCGCGGATGATTATTATCTGAATACGATCAATACACCGTTTGATTCGGCATCGGACGTGATCTTCACATTCACCATGAGCGCCGGGATGAACAATTTCTCCGAAGAGACGTTTATTGAGACGAATCTGCCCCAGATTTCCGTCTGCGATACGTACGGCGGTACGGTCGTTACAGCGCCGACGTATGTCAGCGGCAGCTCGGCTAATATCACGATTTCTGCCGGTATGCTGGACGAAGGGGACTATGTGATCGTCTTTGGGCAGGACATTCAGGGCAACAATGCCAGCAAGACGCTGGGCAAAGATGTCGTATTTGAATTCACCGTCAGCGCCGACGTCGTCACCGAGCCGCCGGCCAGCCCGTATGACGATGTGCCGGTCGATGACGCGGACTATGTGACGGCTGTGATCGCCAACGGCTGCATGCAGAGCGAATCGGAGACAATGTTTGGCTCGGCCACTTTAATCAGCCGCGGTGAGTTCGTGATGATACTTGGCATGGCCAGAGGCATTAAGGCCGACAAATATCCGACGTCTGCTTTCGACGATATCGCCGATTCGGACGCGTATAGTCCGTATGTCGCGTGGGCGGCCGGGAAAAATATCGTCAACGGTTATGGTGACGGTAACTTCGGCCCCGGCGATACACTGACCCGGGAGCAGGCCGTGACGATTCTGCACCGATACGCCGTCGCTTTCTCGATGGATACGTCGGCGTCCGGCGATGTTTCGGCGTTTTCTGATCAGGACGCGGTCAGCAGCTGGGCAGCTGCGCCGATGGCATGGGCGGTCGGCATGGGATACATCGGTGATGTTGGCGGCGGTATGCTGATGCCGCAGGCGGAGATGACGAAAATGGACGTTGCGCGCATGATCGCCGTGATGCTCTTAGGTCAATAAAACAAGAAAAAGGTAGGCGGCCCGGACATTATGTCCGGGCCGCCTATTTGTCATTTATAACGAAAATGATGATCTGCGCTTATAGTAAAGACTGTTGCGGTACGTTTTTCAATGTGTTATTTTAAATACAGTGACAAATAGATGAGGTGACAGTATGGACGGATATATTGGCAAGATTGCAATCGCTGATTTGACAAATAAGACGGTAGAAATTCGCGCGCTTGACCCGGACTGGGCAAAGCTGTATTTTGGCGGGGACGCGCTGGGCGCCCGATACCTCTACGAGCTGATGCCGGCCAATACACCGGCTTTTGCGCCGGAAAGCGTTGTCGGGTTTATATCCGGGCCGATGAACGCGTCGAAGGCGTTTATGGGCGGACGTTATGCGGTGGTCAGTAAGTCGCCCGTGACAGACGGCTGGAATGACGCGTCGGCCGGCGGCAACTTCGGGCCGTTTATGCGTAAAGCCGGATTTGACGCACTGTTCGTCAAGGGTATTTCCGATACGCCTGTCTATATCCTGCTTGACGACGGCAAGGCCGAAATCCGCGACGCGTCGGCGCTATGGGGCAAGATGGTGTCTGAAGCGGACGCCGCCATCAAAGAAGAGCTTGGCGATAAGCGTGTTTCCACAGCGCTCATCGGACCTGGCGGCGAGCATTTGTCGAACATGGCAGCAGTCATTACCGACTGCCACCGAGCGGCTGCCAGAGGCGGCCCGGGCGCGGTAATCGGCTCAAAAATGCTTAAAGGCGTCGCCGCACGCGGCGCGCAGACGATCCCTGTTTATGATGAAGCACGGGTATCGGGGCTTAATAAAGAATGGAACGAGCACGCCACCGGTCGCGGCGCCGTCCCGGTGGGGAAATTCCGGGTGACGGGTACGTCGTCAGACTACGACTCCAGCGTTTATATGTCCGATGCGGGCATTAAAAACTGGATTGGCACACCCGACGAGATGACGGAAGAGGAAATTAAGAATCTCACCGGCGCGTCGATGGATCCGAAATATAAGGTCGGGAAAAACGGCTGCCACGCCTGCCCGGTGCAGTGCGGGGCGCTGTATAACGTTAAAAACGACGACTATGACATCCATTCCAGCCGACCCGAATACGAATCACTCGGCGCGTTTGGCAGCATGCTCTTAAACGGCGACTCGGACACGGCCGTCATCTGCAACTGGTACTGCAACGAATACGGGTACGACGTATTGTCCTTCGGCGGTACGATCGCGTGGGCGATGGAGTGCTATGAAAAAGGTATCCTGAGTATTGACGAGCTCGACGGGATCGACCTCAAATGGGGCGACTCGGCTGCGATTCTGGCTATTGCCAAACGCATCTGCGACTACACCGGCGTCGGCGTGACGCTCAATAAAGCCTCACGCGGCGCGGCAGAACACTTCGGCAAGGGGCAGGAGTGCCTCGCCACAGCCAGCGGCATCGAGATCCCGATGCATGGCTCGCGGTATAACCCCGGATTAGCCCGCACGTACCAATATGATCCGACACCGGGCCGTCACGTCAAGGGCGGTCTCGGCGTGCCCTATGGGCATCAGCCGCCGGAAGTTAAATACGATTATTCCGATACCGGCGAGCGCGACAAGAACGGGCTGGAGGAATGGGAATTCAACAATATGGCCGGTTTTTGCAGCTTTGGCGGATTTTTACTCGGGCCGGGCGCGCGCTACAAGTACGCCAATGCCGTCACCGGCTACGACTTTACCCCCGAAGAATTTACCAAGCTGGGCTTGCGCGCCTTTGCCATCCGCAGTGCCTTTAATCTTCGGGAAGGGTTCCGGCGCAAGGACTTCGACATCGCTGACCGCCTTGTCGGCAAGCCGCCGATGACAGAGGGGCCGTTGAAGGGCATTACCGTCGATAACGAGCTGATGGCGGACAACTTCTACAAGGCGCTGGGCTGGACCGTCGATGCCGGCGTGCCGTCCAAAGAATTCCTGGAAGATGTCGGCGGCCTTGAGTGCGTTATCCGCGACCTATACGGTGAGGAAGCGGCCGTATGACCGTGACGATTAAGTACAGCGTCCGCGACCTCGTCGGCGATATGCGCGACGGTGCGTACGACGTTCCGGACGGGACGACGGTTGAAGCGCTTATTTCGATTTCTGAAAAGGAAGTCGGTAAAAACTTGAGCGAAGATGTACGAAAGAGCTTTGTTTTTCTCGTTAACAGCACGCCGGCTGCATGGGATACAGTTTTGCACGACGGCGATAAACTCAGAGTCTTGTACAAGATACTCGGCGGCTGATATAACAAAAAGGAGCCAAACACTTGGCTCCTTTTGATCAGGAGGGGCAGACGTATGGCGCGATACGAAAGAAATCATCCGGCGATATCACCGGCAGAACAGACGTTGCTGGCATCCAAGCGCGTGCTCGTCGCCGGATGCGGCGGGCTGGGCGGCTACGTCCTTGAATGCCTTGGGCGGATCGGCGTCGGCTTTCTGACGGCGGCGGACGGCGACGTTTTTGCCGACTCGAATTTGAACCGGCAGCTTCTTTCGTCGGACGAAACACTCGGTCAGCCCAAGCCGATCTGCGCTGCCGAGCGGATGCGAATCGTCAACACGGATGTGGCGGTAACGCCGATCTGTGAATTCATTGACGAGGAAAATGCGGCACGCATCTTAGCAGGTCACGATGTCATCGTCGACGCGCTGGACAACGCCGCGGCACGTCGGATTTTGGCAAGCGCGGCATCAAGACTGAACATCCCGGTTGTCTCCGGCGCCATATCCGGCTGGCGCGGCCGCGTTTTTATCCTGATGCCCGGTGATACTGCCGACGCGCTCTGGAGCGACGGTGCCGGGATCGCGTCGGGGAATCTCGGCTTCACAGCCGCGGTGACGGCATCGGTTCAGGCCGCAGAGACCGTCAAGCTGCTGCTCGGTCGTCCGGGGCTGCTCCATGGGCGGTTTCTGGAATTTGATCTTTTAAGTGGTCAGTGGGAGGACATCCCGCTGTCGCTGTAAAACACTGCACTATCGGCAGTGCCGTCTCCCCGGAAACGGGGAGACGGCACTGTTTTATAATGGTCAAAAGCGACAGCAGCTTCAAACAAGCCGAATCATTCAATATTGATACGAATTTCAGCAGGTTTTTAATTCCAGATTGAAATTGTTGTATTTCGATGGTAGTATCAGATTATAAGAAACACAGGCACGCGGGTAACTCCGGACGAAGGGTTAGGCGTGTGCCACCAAGAAAACACACAAGAAGGGAACTTAATAATGTACGGCTACACAGGTAAATTGCTTTTTGTTGACCTGACGACGTCGACGAACGAAGTCAGATCACTCGATGAGGCAACAGCAAAAAACTATGTCGGCGGCCCGTCGCTGGGTGCAAAAATCCTCTACGACGAGATGCCGGCGAACGTTCACGCATTTTCACCGGACAGTATGATCGGATTTGTATCGGGACCGACCAACGGCACCGGCGCCTTTCTCGGCGGGCGGTACACCGTGGTCAGCAAGTCGCCCGTCACCGGCGGCTGGAACGACGCCAACTCCGGCGGGAACTTTGGCCCCTTGATGAAAAAAGCGGGTTTTGACGCTGTTTTCGTCAAAGGCATCAGTGAAAAACCGGTCTATATTTTTGTCGATAACGGTAAGGTTGAGATCCGTGACGCTTCGGCGCTTTGGGGCAAAACGACTGCGGAAACTGAACAAGCGATCAAAGACGAGCTGGGCGACCAGCGCGTCGGCATTGCACTTATCGGCCCTGCCGGTGAAAACCTTTCAAATTTTGCCGCAGTGATGAACGATTCGCACAGAGCGGCCGGACGCGGCGGCACCGGCGCTGTTATGGGTTCTAAGAAGCTCAAGGCACTGGTCGTTCGCGGTGATCTGAAAATCGAGCCGAAGGATCGTCCGGCGCTTGTCGCAATCAACAAGGAGACGATTGCCTGGGAGAAAGAGGGCCCGATAGCCCCCATGGCGTCGCAATTTTCTGCGCACGGCACAGCCGGGATGTACGAGTCGTCTATTTATGCCGGCGATACGTCGGTTAAAAACTGGGCCGGATCGGTTGCTGATATTACGGAGGAAGCAATCCGACCGATCACGGCGGAGGCCATGGATCCCAAATACAAAAAGAAAAAATATGCCTGTAACGCTTGTTCTCTTGGTTGCGGCGCGATTTACGCCGTTGAAACCGGCAAGTGGCCCATTGAACATACATCACGACCGGAATATGAAACACAAGGCATGTTCGGCAGCCAGATGCTTAACAGCGATCCCGAGGCTGTGAATAAATGCAATTGGCTGTGCAATGAATACGGCTTTGATACCATCTCTATGGGTGGAACAATTGCCTGGGCGATGGAGAACTACTCAAACGGCGTTTTTTCACTGGCAGAGATGGACGGTATCGACCTCAAATGGGGCAATGCCGAAGCCATTGTCCAGATGACGGAGAAAATCTGCAAGAACGAAGGCATCGGCAAGATTTTGGCCGGCGGCTCTTTATCCGCCGCTAAGGCGATGGGGAAGGGCTTTGAAGCGCTTGTCGTCGCCAGCGGCATCGAGATCCCGCAGCACGACCCGCGGTTTGCACCGGGATTGGGCCGCACGTATAAATATGACCCGACGCCCGGACGGCACGTCAAGGGCGGGCTCGGCATCCAGTACGGCAACGAGCCGCCGGAAGTCAAGTACAATTATTCGGACACCGGCGCACGCGATATAGCCGGCGTCATTGGCGCCGAGCTGACGAACGCGGCCGGCTTCTGCGTCTTTGGCGATTTTGGATTGCCGCCCGGTGCCGTCGCCAAGTATCTGACGGCCATCACCGGCTTTGAATACAGCGAACAGGACGTTAAAAACCTCGGCCTTCGATCCTTTGCCATGCGCCACGCTTTTAACTTGCGCGAAGGTCTGCGCCGCAAAGACTTTGAGATATCCGGCCGCATCGTCGGCGATCCGCCGCAGACGGAAGGCCCGAATACCGGCGTCACCGTCGATGCCGAGCAGTTGGCGGATAATTTCTACAAGGCGCTGGGCTGGCATGTTTCCGACGGTATACCAAAGCTGGAAGCACTTGAAAGCATCGGTGCTTTGGACGCGGTCATCGGCGATTTGTATCCGAACAGCTAATTGTAGTATAAATTCATAAAAACGCCGCGCATCTGTCATAGATGCGCGGCGTTTTTTACTCTTTATCTTGAGGGTATAGGGTCTTTGCGGCCGCATAAAGCGCCCTCGTAGCCATCGGCTGTCTTAATAAGTCGGCAGCTCTTGGGGCAGGCGACGCAAATGATGCCTTCATAAGCATCTGCTTCGTGCGTGGATGGCGAGATTGACGCATCAGTCCGCACGCCCTCCTGCACGAACCGGGCGGCTTCTTGCCCGACGTAAGCGCCCTCAAGGGTCACGTCATCCACGAGATCGTGAACGGTGCAGGCATTGCCGCATAAAAACAACCAGTCGGGTAGCGCGCCGTCCGCGGCGATTTCGTCAATCAAATCACGCTCCGGTATCAGCCCGACGGCGGTGATCAGCGTATCGCATGCCGCAAAAGATTTTGCGCCGCTGTCGAGATCCAAAACCGTCACGCCCTCGATGCGCGCGCTGCCGTGAATGCGCGTGACGGTCGTCCGCGTCATAAGCGGGATGCCGTAATCGTCCAGACAGCTGCGTTTGTTGCGCTCCAGACCGCCGCAGCGGTCGTCCTTCTCGAGGACGGACAGCACCGTTTTACCCAGCAGCGTCAGCTGACGCGCCATGATGAGCCCCACGTCGCCCGAGCCGAGGATGATAAAGCGGTCGCCAATGTCATACCCGCCGAGATTGACCATCTTTTGTGCGCTGCCGGCCGTGAAGATTCCCGACGGCCGCGCGCCGGTGACAGGCAATGCGCCAATCGGCCGTTCGCGGCAGCCGGTAGCCAGGATGACGGTTTTCGCCCGGATTTCAAGCAGACCGCAGGCGGCGCCGCTCAGCAGCGCGACGCCGTCGGCGCGCAGGCTGATTGCCATGACGTTCGTCAGATGCTCGATGTGCGCGTCGTCGATTTTCCGCATAAAGCGCTCGGCGTATTCCGGGCCGGTCAGCTCCTCGCCAAAATACGTCAGGCCGAAGCCGCTGTGCACGCATTGATTGAGAATACCGCCGAGCGTTTCCGAGCGTTCGGCGAGCAGCACGCTGCCGCAGCCGGACTGTTTCGCGCTCAGCGCGGCGGCCATGCCGGCCGGCCCGCCGCCGATGATCAGCACATCACGCTCCATCATGCTGCCGCCCCCTGACGATCGCCGAGCCGGGTCTGTCCTTTTGAATATCGGTTGGCGGACGCCCCAGTTCGCGCGACAGAATCTCTATAATCCGCTGCATGCAAAATCCGCCCTGACATCGGCCTGAGCCGGCGCCCGTCCGGCGCTTGACGCCGTCGACCGTCACGGCGCCTGGCTGCTGCCGGATGCTGTTGATAATCTCCGCCTCGGTGACGCCGCGGCACCGGCAAACGACGGCGCCGTAAGCCGGATTTTCCGCAGCAAGCTGCGCGCGTTCCTCCATAGCGCACTCAGAAACGCGAATCGGCGCGGAACGGTGTGGGTCAAAAGACGCGTTGCGTTCGTTAAAGCCTAGGCGCTCGACCAGACGCGCCGCGACATGTTGCCCAAGTTCACTCGCGCAGGTCAGGCCGGGGGTTTTAATGCCGATCAGACTGATAAAGTTCGGGTTTTCGTCGGATTCGTGGACAAAAAAGTCGGAAATGCCCTTGTCGCCGCGCGTCAAAACGCCGTTTTCGTCCGTCTGGACGAAAAACGGATTGGGCCGCATCGCGCCGAAGGATCGGATGACGTGCTGCATCGGCAGCGGGGGGATGACGTCGCCAACAAGCCGCCGCAGATGCTCAAGACCTTCGGCGCTGGTAGGGAAGGCGTCGTCTTTACCGGCAGCAGAAACCTTGGAGGGGCCGACCAAAATATTGCCGTCAACTGTTGGTACAAGTGTGAGCCCCTTGCTTTTTTCCTCCGGCTCATGAAAAATGACGTGATTAATATAGCCGGAGGCTTTCGTGTCCAGCACAAAATAGTCACCGGATACGGGGTAAATACGCACTAGCGGCTCAGAAACCAGTTCGAAAACGTCGTCGGCAAACAGACCGGCGCAGTTGATGATCCCGTTAGCCTCAAAAGTCTTGCCGCCGGCATCGATGATATAGCCGCCGCCGGTACGTTTGATGGCGGTTACTTTATGATTGAACAGTAAATCAGCACCGTTTTTCCGCGCATTTTCAGCTGCCGCCATTCCCAGCTCCCAAGGATTGACCGTCCCGGCTTCGGGTGCGTAAAGACCCGATGTGACACGTGGATTCAGATTCGGCTCAAGTTTGAGCACCTCGTCGCCGGATAAAAGCCGGACGCCCTGAACGCCGTTTTGAAGCCCCTGCGAGTGCTTACGGCGGAGCGTTTCGTCGCCCTTCGGGCCGAAGCTGACCATCAGTGTGCCGCAGGGCGAATAGCGCACGCCCAGCTCGCGGCACAGCGTGTCAAAACGTTGCGCCGACCGGACACATAGGGCGCTTTTAAGCGTGCCGGGCTTTGTATCGCATCCGCTGTAGACGATGGCCGTATTGGCGCGGCTGATGCCCGTGCAGACATCTTCCCGCGCCTCCAACAGGGCGGCACTGAGTTTGTATTGGGTCAGTGCCCGCAGCGTAAAGCAGCCGAGCAGCCCGCCGCCGATGACAATGACGTCGTACTGATTCATGGTTAAAACCGTTCGCGGACGGTGCCGGGCGCGTCGAGCGTATAGCCGCCGAGACTTTCCAGCCGCGTGCGGAATGCATCACTTTGTAAAACTTTGAGTAGCCGATTTGTTAAGAGCGTGTCCCAGGCGTAGTCGGGAATGAGCAGATCATACTGCTCGTCACAAATCGGGATGAAGTCGAGCCCGTACATTTTAGCGGCGGAATAGATGCCGAGCCCCGCGTCGGCCGAGCCGCCGTCGATGAGCGCGGCCACGCCGGTATGCGTGAATTCCTCGCGGTTGTAGCCGTAGACGGCCGATTTGTCGAGTCCGTGCTTTTTGAAAAGATAATCGCACAAAACGCGCGTACCGGAGCCCTTTTGCCGGTTGACATACCGCAGACCCGGCTGTGTCAGATCCTGCATGCCTGTGATGCTCTTTGGATTACCCTTTGCAACCATCAGACCCTGCGCGCGGCGGACACATTCCACCAGCCGAACGCCGCCGCTGGGGAAGTATTTCTTAATAAAAGCGGTGTTGTACTCGCCGGTCTTTTCGTCGAGCAGATGTGTACCGGCCAGATGCGCTTCGCCGCGCCGTACGGACATAATGCCGCCCATACTGCCGACATGTGACGAACTCATCGACGTGTCGTTCCAGAACGTGCGCATCAGGTCTGAGACCTCGTCGAGCAGCGGATCATGGCTGCCGATCACAACAAGGCTGCTGCGCAGCTCAGACGCCGGGCGCAGCAGCCGGATATTGACGGCCGCGCCGCTCTCGTAGCCCTCCAACCCCTGCGGAATGTTCAGGATGCCGTCGGCCTTCATAAAAGAGCTGACGACGCCGCTGCCCCGGCTCAGGGGCGAGGCGATCAGGCGGTTTTGAACATAGCCAAGACGCACGCGGACGAATTCTTCGTATTTCAAAGAGGAAACGACGGCCTTGGTTAATACGGCCTGCTCATTTTTTGGCTCATAGGAACGCCGCTGTGTCAGGATGTCGATCACAGGACGCAGCAGCTCTTCAATGACGATGATACCCGAGACAGGGTACCCGGGTACGCCGATGATCGGTTTGCTGCCTTTATGGCCGAGGATCGTCGGCTTGCCCGGCTTGATGGCGATGCCGTGGTACAGTACCGCGCCGATCTCACGGATAACTTGTGTGCTGAAATCCTCGCGCCCGGCCGACGAGCCGGCGTTAAGCAGCACGACGTCGCACGTTTCAAGCGCCGACGTCACGGTGGCCTTGATCTCGGACAGCTTGTCCCGGACGATCGGGTAAACGACGGGCTCGGCGCCCCACTGCCGCAGCATCGACGAAAAGATGGCGGAGTTGAATTCAAGAATGTCACCCTGTTTCGGGTCGGACGTCGGGGAGACAATTTCGTCGCCGGTGGGGATGATCCCGACGACCGGCTTTTTAACGACGCTGATTTCAAGCACGCCGCCGGCCAAGAGTGCCCCGATGGCCGACGGGCTGATTTCGGAAAACGACGGCAGGATCATTTCGCCGGCGCATATATCCTCGCCGATCTGACGGATGTGCTGCCAGGGTGCGGCGGCCTGATAGAGCAGCACGCCGTCGCCGTCTTCAATGACATCCTCGATCATCACGACGGTGTCACAGCCTGGCGGCAGCGGATCGCCCGTATCAACAACCTGATACTGGCCTTTTTGCAAGTTCACGGGCGTCGTTTCCGTCGCGCCGTAGGTAAGGGCGGCGTCCAGCGCGATGCCGTCCATGGCGCTGGCGTTGTAGTGCGGCGAACTGATTTTGGCGTAAACGGGTCCGGCGGAGACGCGCCCGGCAGCGGCGCTGACAGGGATGATCTCGCTAGACGCCGCCATGCCGCTCTGCGTCAGCAGTGCTATATATTCTTCCCGCGCTTTGTCCAGCGCGATATTCGTCAGATATTCAAAGCCCATGTTAAAACCTCCCGATCCATTAGTCCCATAGCGTAACGGTGACAACCGCGTGGCGCGGCAATCCCTCACAATCGCGGGGGATGCAAATATACCCTGCCGTGCCGGACAAGCTGGTGATCAGTCCCGATTTGCCGTGGACGATATGCGCCAGCGGCAGTTCGGGCGCATCTTCAAGTCGGATGCCTATGTATCCGGCGCGCCCGTGATTGGCGGAGACCGCCGTGCTGAGCATCGCTTGGACTGTGCGCTTAGGATGCTCCGACCCGCATAGCTCATAAAGCAGGGGCAGCACGAACAACTGCGTGACAAAATACGCCGCGACGGGATGCCCCGGCAGGCCGAATACCGGCGTGTCTTCTATGACGCCGAGGATCGTCGGTTTGCCGGGCTTCATGGCGATACCGTGCAGCAGCAGGCTGCCGCATTGCTCGATCACCCGTGCCGTCGCATCTTTCATACCGACGGAGCTGCCGCCGGAGATGAGCACCATGTCGCATTCGGCCGCCGCCGTCAGGACGGTGTCGCGCAGGCGCGTCTCTTCGTCTTGCAGGATGCCGTAGGAAACGGCGCTGCAGCCGGCTTGCGTCACGGCGGCGGACAGCAGCGCGGCGTTCACGTCACGGATCTGGCCTTTTTCAGGCTGCCGGTTATAGTCGACGAGTTCGTCACCAGTTGAAATGATCCCGACGACCGGTTTTTTACATACGGAAACACGGCCGATGCCCAGAGCGGCCAGCGAACCGATATCATGCGCTTGCAGCTTGTGACCGGCCTTAAACAAAACGTCGCCGGGCTTCACATCGTCGCCGCGGAAGATGAGATTTTCACCGGGCGCGGCGGCTTTGATCACGCCGATCGTCCCGTCGCCGAAATTCTCGGTGTATTCAAGCATGACGACCGCGTCGGCACCGTCCGGCACGTCGCCGCCGGTGGGGATGGCCATGCAGGTACCCGGTGCCAGCGCCGCCGGCGCGGCGTCGCCCATTGTGATTTCGCCGACGAGCGGCAAGATCGCCGGGATGCTCTCGGACGAGCCGAACGTATCGCCGGCTTGTACCGCGTAGCCGTCGACGGTTGAGCGGTTAAAGTCGGGGACAAACTCCCCGGCGATGACGTCGGCAGATACAATCCGACCGTAGGCGTCTGAAATGTCAATCAGCTCTCCATCAATTGTGCGTGAAAACCGATCGTGGATGATCTGTAAAACCTCGTCGGGTGTCTTGACGTGTAGCAAAATACCACCTCAATGCAGGAAAGGATGCTGCTATTGTATCACTTTTTTTGACCAGATATCAATGGGGCGCGGCTGAGCCAGTTCTTGTGCAGGTTGCGCTGTAAAACTATAAGGTTTAAAACAGCAAGAGCCGGACTGAAGCGTCCGGCCCTTGCTGAATATTGAATATTACTTAGTCCGACCAGCCGACGCGCTCATGGTGCATCACAAAGGAGCACGCCGCCATCGGTGGATTAGTTTGAAGGTGTTGTGGTGATGTCACCATCCTCCGCCTGTCGCAGGATTTCATACAGCTCGTCGAGCTGCTCGCGGGTGAGATCTTGTTGCTGCGTCATGGCGCTCCGATCAGCTTACGTTGTAAAAGAATTGGAGGACGCGGTCAAGTTTCTATTGCCTGCCATAGCGGTATCCCCGGGATCAGCATCTACCGAGTGGGCGGGGTCAAGCCCCGCCATTCTTACAAGCTGCGGCGGTTATTGTGTTAAACATGCCGGGGCGGCGTGAAAAATAGACGAGGAACAGTTGTGAATCGGCGTGTAATTTGTTAAACTTATACAAGGAAATAGCAAGAAAAAGGCGCGTAGTTCCATTGTCTTATTGATGTAGTAAGGAGTAGTATTATGGCCTCGAATCAAGAACTGTACGACAAAAGGATTGGGCGGATCAACGACGCCATCGCGCTCCGTGAGCCGGACACGGTGCCGCTCATCCCGATTGCCCAGTGTTATCCGTATATCCGCGCAGGATATACAATGGCGGAAATCCTGTACGATACTGATTTTTCTAAAAGCCGTGACAGCATCTTCAAGTACCTTGACGAATACGAGCCTGACTACATGATCGGGCATTCTTACGTCAACGCCGGCTGTGGTCCTGTTTTTGAGCTGGCACAGCCAAAAACGGTGCGCTGGGCCGGGATGCCGGGCAACATCATCGACAAGAACTCCATCCATCAGTATATAGAGTTTCCGATCCTCAAAGACGACGAGTTTGACGAGTTTACGCACGACCGTACCGGCTGGTTTATAAAAAAAGCCATGGCGCGAACTACCGGTTTGCTTGAGCCGATAGCCGACTGGAATTTGAGCGGGAGGATGATGTTTGGCGCGCATGGAGACGTCGCACAGTCCCTGAGTACCCCGGCGTCGAAAAAAATGATCAAAACACTCTGGCAGATCAGCGAGATGAACGAGCAAATTATGGCGCTGATGCAGCAGTTTGATCAGGATATTGAAGAAAAGGGGTACCCCGTACTTGCGCAGGCAATTGCACAGGTGCCGTATGACAGTTACAGTGACAGCCTGCGCGGTACGCTTGACGGCATGATGGACATGATGCTGCGCCGCGAGCTGGTGCTTGATTTCTGCCGGGAGGATCTTGAAAAAACAAAAGAATACCTGAAGATGATCGGCACGGCCATGCCCGGCAAGCATGTGTTTATGCCGCTGCACAAGGGGATGGACACCTTTATGAATCCGCAGCAATACCGTGAGTTTTACTGGGACGACCTGCGTGAAATCATCCACACCATCATCGAGAATGGTCTTGTACCGTATATCTATACCGAGGGTGGATATGACAGTCGGCTGGAATTTCTCAAGGAGGTCCCCAAGGGCAAGGTGCTGTATCATTTTGAGAAAGTCGATATGCTTAACGCCAAAAAGATTCTGGGCGATACGGCGTGCATCTCCGGCGGATTCTCGACGAATCTGCTTGATTACGGTACGAAGCAGCAGGTTGTCGACGAGGTCAAGCGGCTGATCGACGGCTGCGCGCCCGGCGGCGGTTATATCTTTTCGACGGCGTGCGGTATCGATTATGCCAAGCCGGAAAACGTCGAGGCAATGGTGGACACGGTGCGCACATACGGTAAACGCTGATCGCCGGACGACCGATTGCATCAGCAGTACACTGTAAGTAAAAGCCCCCGTATCGTTCCGATACGGGGGCTTAGAAATGCCTGGTTTCTATGTGTAGGTTGTCACGCATTGTGCCGTCTCATTAAGAATAGAAGCGCAAATATACCGCGTTTTCAACGCTTGCTGTTTGAATGGTTCTCGGTTTTTCCTCGTTGGAATAAAACCGCCCGCCTGCAAACCAGTAATGACCTGTTTCGAGTTCGTGCAGAAGTTCGGAGTCGGAGTAGTTTTTCAATAAAGCGTCCATGATTTTCTCCTTTCGCAGACGAAATGACGATGCTGTCCCGCTCACGCGCTGTGGCATCCGTTTTAGCATCTAGGTGATTTGCCTTTATAATCTTATTATAGCGCGGTGTTATAATCCCGCAACCATAATTTAGAAAATAACGGAATACGAAAAAATAACCAACAATATATAAGGATTATCGAAAAACTTTGGCAATAAATTAACCATGTGACCGGCGATAGCCGCCGGCCGGCAGTCACGCGGCACAATGACGAGACGGCAATACCGCGATTGACGGCAGTCGGGCGATACTTTATAATGAAACGATAGAAATAAACGGCCGGCTGCGGGCGGCCGAAACCAGCAAAGGATGCTCGGCATGTATGATGCGCTTTACAATCAAATAACAAAGAGCAAGGTGATTGTCGTCAAGGTCGGCTCAAGCTCACTTGAGGACGAGCAGACGATGGATATTAACCACGATTTTCTGGGCCGATTTACGTCCAGCATCAGCGGCTTGCTCGCCGCCGACCCGGAAAAACGCGTGATCATCGTGACGTCCGGCGCTGTCGGTGCGGGTATGTGCCAGCTGCGCCTCCAAAAAAGGCCGACGAAAATCAACGAGCTGCAAGCGCTGTCCGCGATCGGGCAGGGACGGCTGATGCATCTGTACTCGAAGCTCTTCGAGGCGCATGGATACGAGGTCGGACAGGTGCTCTTGTCTCAGAATATCATCGATGATCAATCGGCGTTTGAAAACGCCCGGCGGACGCTGCGTACGCTCATTGAGGATTACAATACTATCCCCATCATCAACGAAAACGACGCCGTGGCCGTTGAGGAAATCAAATGCGGTGACAACGATTCGCTTTCGGCGATCGTAGCGGTGCTGATTGATGCCGACCTGCTGATCGTTTTATCCGACGTAGACGGCGTGTACACCAGTGATCCGAACGTCGACCCCGACGCGACACTGATGCCCGTCGTTGAGAAGATCAGCGACGATATCGGCAGGGCCGGACGTGCCCGCGGCGGGCTCGGTACGGGCGGCATGGTCACGAAATTTGAAGCGGCGCGTAAAGCCGGTGCCAATGGCATCCCGACGGTGCTCGCCTCGTCAAAGCGACCGGGTATTCTTGAGGATATCCTCAGCGGCAGCTTCGTCGGCACGGTATTTAAGCCCGCAAGCCGGCTTAATACGCGCAAGCAGTGGATCGCCTGCGGCAAATCCAAGGGCGAGCTTGTGATCGACGACGGCGCGGTCAAGGCGCTCTTGACCGGCAAGAACAGCCTGCTGCCATCCGGGATTGTAGCCGTCAAGGGCACGTTCGGGCGCGGTGATTTCGTCACCGTGCTTGATAAAAACAAAAAGATCATCGCGCAGGGTAAGACGATGCACTCGTCGGCGGAGCTTATGCAAATCAAAGGTAAAAACTCTAGCAGCTTTGATGTCGGCGTGTTCGGCCGTGCCGAAACGATTGATCGATACGATCTTGTGCTGCTTGACTGACATATATATTAAAGGCTCGCGACCTTATATGGCCGCGGGCCTTTTTTAGGCGATACCGATTTCTTATAACGCAATAGGCAACACCTTGTGGAATAATACGCACGTATATTTTATAATAGGTTTGTACCTCCCGCGTTCATGCGGTAGGGCAGTATCATAAAAGGAGAACACAGTATGCCGAAGTTTGTCACGTCTCAGGAAGCTGTTGCCGCTGTCGGCGACAATATGGAGCTGATCGTCGGAGGGTTTAGCACCTACGGCACGCCGGAGACGCTGCTGGAGAGCCTAGCGGCGCGATACGAGGCGACGGGGCATCCTAAAAATATAACAACAGTCTGCGGCATCACGCCGGGCGATAAAACAGAGGTCGACGAGCCGCTTAAAGGGCTTAATGTCGGGCTGAACCAACTGCGCGCCGACGGGCTGATCGGCACGGTTCGCGTCGGCCTGCTCAACGACGCCCGATCGATTTCTAAGGCCGTCGGCAATAATAAGATTGCCGGTATCATCTATCCGATGGGCGTCGTCATGAACCTGTTTCGCACGTCGGCGGGCGGGCGGCCAGGTCTCATCACCAAGGTCGGGCTCGGCACGTTTTGTGATCCGAGGCATGAGGGCTGCGCCGTCAATGACAAAGCCAGAGCGCTGCCGCCAGCCGTCGAGCTGATGACGATTGACGGAGAAGAGTACCTATTTTACAAGGCGCTCAAGCCGGACGTGTGCTTTATCCGCGCGACCTACGCCGACGAGGACGGCAATCTGTCGATGGCGCATGAAGCCGTTATGGGCCCGGAGCTGGAGATTGCCGTGGGCACGTATAACAGAGGCGGTATTGTCATTGCGCAGGTGGAGGAAATTGTCCGCCGGGGCACGATCCACGCCAAGCAGGTGCGTGTGCCGGGCAAGTTTGTCACCTATGTCGTTAAAGCGGAGAATCCAGATCATAACCGCCAGAACGTCAACTGCCCAATCAAATACCGCCCCGAGCTGACAGGCGATATCAAGACGCTCAACGCGGCTGTCGAGCCGATGAAAATGAGTGTGCGCAAAGCCATTACACGGCGCGGGGCGATGGAACTGCGGCCAAATATCATCATCAATCTCGGCGTCGGTCTGCCGGCCGGTATTGGTAGTGTGTCGGCCGAGGAAGGGCTCAGTGAGGGTCTGGCTATGTCCGTTGAAGCCGGGGCCATCGGCGGCGTCGTACAGGAGGGACAAGCGTTCCCGGGTACGGCGAACGCGGACGCGATCGTCACCCAGACAGATATGATCGATATGATCAACGGCGGTATGCTGGACATGACGTTTCTCGGCCTGGCCGAAGTCGATCAGCAGGGGAACGTCAATACGTCAAAATTCGCCGGGCGCTCGAATGGTCCGGGTGGGTTCATCGACATTTCGCAAAACGCTAAAAAAGTCGTTTTCATGGGGAATTTTACTGCCGGCAAGTCTGATATTGCGCTTGCAGACGGCGGTCTGAAAATTAATCAGGACAGTGACAAGATCAAGTTTGTCAAAGAAGTTCAGCAGATTACTTTCTCTGGTGAATATGCCCTGAAAAACGGACAGGAGATTATGTATATCACCGAGCGTGCTGTGTTCAAGCTTACGCCCGACGGACTGATGCTGACAGAGATCGCGCCAGGTATCGAGCTCCAAGCGCACGTGCTGGATAAAATGGATTTTGAACCGCTGATCAGCCCGGATCTTAAAACAATGGATCCACGCTTATTTCAAAGCGAGCCAATGGGACTGACATATGGAGGATAAGCCGAAAATTGGCCGATGAAAGGCAGCAAAATGCATAAGGTATATGTATTGTAATTTTCCTTATATATGTTATAATACAAAACCGTGAAGAATCAAAGCCGAAGAAGGGGGCCTGATTTAATCAGGTGCCCATTCTTCTTGTAGCTTTAAGTATATAAAGACTAATTACGAGAGGGTGCACTAGATGTCATTTATGGAGAGTCTTTCTGTCAGTGCGTTTGGGATAGCGGTTGTATTCGTTGTATTGGTCGGCCTGAGTCTGTTACTGCGTTTACAGACAGCGCTGACCAGTTCGTTTTTAGGCAGAAAAAAAGCTGCCAGCGAAAAGATTGTTATGGCCAAGCCGGTCGCCGCACCGGTTGCGGAAGCTGAACCGATGCCTGAAGCCGAGGCCGTACCCGAAAGCATCCCCGAACCAATCGCTGCGCCGAAGACGGAGTATACAGTCGTGGTCAATGGCCGCACTTATGAGGTCGCGCAGGAAATAGGTGGCGACGTCGCCGTCGCGTCCGCGACGCCGGTTAAAAATGAGGCTGCTGCAGCAGACGCTGAAGCGTCCGATACGCCGTCCGACTTGATCAGCAGGGATTATAAGGTAACACTCAACGGCCGCGCCTACGAAGTCACGCAGGCGGAGCAAGGTTTCGCCGTCAAGCGCGCCGACACGGCACCCGCCGAATCGGCATCGGCCTCTAAACCGGCCGCGCCGATTAAACCGGCACCGGCACAAGCTGCGCCGCAGCCGTCCGCGCTGGAAAGCGCCCCCGCCGCACCTGCATCAGCACAGGACGGCGAACCGATTGAAGCCCCCGTTGCCGGTGTGATATTGGACGTTCGTACGAGCGTCGGTGCGTCGGTTAAACAAGGGGAAGTTCTGGTGCTGCTGGAAGCCATGAAAATGGAAAACGAGATCGTCGCGCCGCATGACGGGACAATCTCGCAGGTGCTCGTAGAAAAAGGCGCGTCTGTCGGAACAGGAACGCCGCTTGTAGTCTTGCAGTGACGGGGGGATTGGGAAGATGGAATTTTTAGATACGCTTAAAAACTTGTGGGAGTCAACAGGCTTCATAAAGATGGATATCCCACACCTCATAATGATTGTTGTAGCACTTGTGCTGATTTATCTCGCGATTGTCAAGAAATTTGAGCCGCTCTTACTACTGCCAATCGCATTTGGTATGCTGTTGATCAATCTGCCGATTTCGGGCCTGATGGATGGGCCGTCGGTCGCAGCCGATGGGCACACAGCCCCCGGCGGACTGCTGTATTATCTGTACCAGGGCGTCAAGCTTGGCATCTATCCGTCGCTGATTTTCATGGGCGTCGGCGCGATGACGGACTTCGGCCCGTTGATTGCTCGTCCGTCCAGCATGCTGCTCGGCGCGGCGGCGCAGCTTGGTATCTATGGCGCGTTTATTCTCGCGTCCTTACTCGGATTTGACTCGCTGGAAGCTGCGGCCATCGCCATCATTGGTGGTGCGGACGGCCCGACGGCCATCTTCCTCACGACAAAGCTCGCACCGGCTTTACTGCCGGCCATCGCGATTGCCGCGTATTCGTATATGGCACTTATCCCAATGATCCAGCCGCCGATCATGCGCGCGATGACGAGCAAAAAAGAGCGTCAGACAGAAATGAAGCAGCTGCGCGAGGTTTCCAAGCTCGAAAAGATCTTGTTCCCGATCATTGTATCGATTTTGGTGATTCTGCTACTCCCGTCGGTTGCGCCGCTACTCGGTATGCTGATGCTTGGTAATCTGTTCAAAGAAGCCGGCGTCGTCGAACGCATCTCTAAAACGGTGCAAAACGAGCTCATCAACATCGTGACGATTTTCCTCGGGATCACCGTCGGCGCGACAGCCAATGCCGACACCTTCCTGCAGTGGGAAACACTGGCGATCATCGGCATCGGCCTGTTTGCCTTCTGCTTCTCCACGTTCGGCGGGCTGCTGTTCGGCAAGCTGATGTATGTCATTACCAAAGGCAAGGTCAACCCACTCATCGGTGCCGCCGGTGTGTCGGCTGTGCCGATGGCCTCGCGTGTGGCGCAAAAGGAAGGCCAGCGTGCCAATCCGCGCAACTTCCTCTTGATGCATGCCATGGGACCCAACGTCGCCGGTGTTATCGGCTCGGCGGTCGCCGCAGGCTTCCTGCTGGCCCTGTTCGGATCGTAAGGCAGCGTAGCAGAATATTAAATATTAGAATCCCGCAGCATAGGCTGCGGGATTCTTCGTTTTATAAGCTTTGACACGACGGGCGTTTTTAAGTACAATACAGTCAAATCAGCAATGAATGACGGAGGAACTGACGTGATCAAGAAATTCCTGCTTCAAATGCGGACAAAGCTGTACTTTATCCCCGGACTTTTTACGTTCTTTTTCATCGCGTTGGCGTGTTTGTTCGTGTACATCGACGAGCTGACGGGGCGGTTTGTCTCGGCGTCCGGCGCGCTGTTCATCTATACGTCGCGTGCGCAGGCAAGCGTGATCTTATCGACGATTGCCGGCAGTCTCCTAACGATGCTGACGATCACGTTTTCCATTATGATGGTCGTGCTGACGATCTACGGCAGCCAGTTTTCACCACGTTCGCTTCAGGACTTTCTGGAAAAGAAGGCAACGCTGCGTATCCTCGGCTTCTTCATGGGGTCGCTCGTCTTTTCTGTAATCTCGCTGTTTTCCGTAAAAGCCGAGCCGGCTGACGGTGCGGTGCTCTCACCGGCGGTCGCGGTGCTGCTGATGATTCTTGCGATTATTCTGTTTGCGTATTTCATCCACTATATTGCCAAATCGGTGCAGATCTCGATTTATATCCAGAATCTTGTCAAGCAAACGGCGGCCCGACTTGATACGTATCTGAAAAAGGTCGATGACGATCCCAACATCACCTGCGGTAACCTTGACGATTATGCCGATATTTTTGAAGGTGACGCGCTTGAAATCACCGCGGAGCAGTCCGGATTTATCCAGTATTACGATGAAAAGAAGCTTTACGCGCTTGCAGTCGAGCACGATATTGTCATTTCGTGCGTCAACAGCATCGGCAAGCACGTCACAGCCGATGAGGTGGTACTGCGCGTCTACCAAGCCGCCGCGATGGATAAGTGGGACGAGCTTAAAGAACAGCTGCTCGAGCTTGTCCTGATCGGTGACGAGACGAACCTGTACGAGGACATTGGCGCGGGGACGAAGAAGCTCGTCGAGATTGCCGTACGCGCCTTGTCGCCGGGTATCAACGACCCCGGCACGGCCGTATTCTGCGTGGATCAAATCGGCTTTTTACTCCAAAAAGCGGCCAAAGGGCTTGAAGCGAAGGGATATGTTGACGAGGCGGAAGACGTGCGGCTCATCGTGCAGGGCATCACGTTCGACCGGCTGCTGTTTGAGCACTTTAATCAGATCGCGCACTATGGTCTCAAGGATATCGTCGTCATTGACGCGATCCTCGGAGCGCTTATTACGATCTGCCGGGACAATGGCCATGACATCAAAGAACAGGTGTGGCGCTACAGCGGCGACCTCACGAAAAAACTGCACCTGACGGAATATCCCGAATATGAAAAACAATATATCCGAGAGCGGTATTATCAGTTGGCGCGCGCCTCGAATCAGACGATACACCTTAGCGAGCTTTTGACGTCCGTTTAAGCACAAAGGCAGATAAAACACGCCGTCGGAGATTGAATTGACGGCAAATCTTGGGTATAATAGTAGCAAAGCAACTGCACACTTGCATAGCGACGCAACAATGGCGGTCGGTGCACTTAATCTGCCCGATCGTTATACAAATGAAAGGAGCGATAGTATGGCTGTTAAAAACGCGATGACCGCCGACTTTCTCCGCTCGGCTTACGGCGGCGAAAGCATGGCGCACATGCGCTATCTGATTTGGGGAGACATGGCAGAAAAAGAAGGCTTCCCCAATATTAAGAAATTGTTCACGGCGATCTCGTATGCCGAACGCGTGCACGCGGGCAACCATTTTAAGGAGATCGGCGGGGAGACGGCCGACATGACGGTCACGGCCGGCGCCGTTTTCGGGTCGAACAAAACGGTCGACAACCTGCAGGGCGCAATCAACGGTGAGCTGCACGAGGTCGAGCAGATGTATCCGGTGTACCTCAACACCGCTCAAATGCAGATGGAAAAAGGCGCGGAGCGCTCGTTCCACTTTGCGCTGGAGGCGGAAAAAATCCACGCCAATCTGTTCCAGAAGGCGCAGGACGCGGCGAAGGCCGGTAAAGACATCGACTGTCAATGCGTGTATATCTGTCCGATCTGCGGGCACACGGTGCTCGATGAAGCGCCCGATCAGTGCCCTGTCTGCGGCGCGAAAAAAGAACTGTACGTCAAGTTTTAGCATTATAAAAAAAGCCCTCCGCCGACAGGCGGAGGGCTTTTTGTTTAATTAAGACTTTTTCTTGCTGGTATCGACCCAGTCGATGTCTTTATTAGCCTTGCCGAATCCGACTTCCTCGAATTTCAGCGGGCCTTTTGCGGCCTTCATGCCTTTGGAAGCGTCATAGCCTTCACGTTCGGCCATAAACTGGATTTCTTCCTCGTTGGGCGGCTGCTTGGCCTTCTCCTCGAGCCGCTTCATGCCCTCGGGGCTTGCGTAATCAACAAAGCGCGATACGGCGACCTCGACCATGCGCGGACCGCTCGGATACGGCACGACGAGGAACTGCTCGTTCTCGATGCCCTGCTTGAGCCAGTCGGCGAGATCGCGCGGATCCATGCCGTTGGCGTGGATGGAGGCGAGGAACTGCTGCGTCTCTTCCGTGACGTTGTAGCCCGTATTCTTAAACTGCTCGGGACGGCCTTGAATCGCCGATTCGTAGATACGCGAGCGGATATTGGCCGGGCACAATGCCGTCACGCCGATACCGTAAGGCTTGAGCGCGATGTGATAACTCTCCAGCAGGTTAAGTACGCCGGCTTTTGCGGCGGAGTAGGGCGCCGTCGTCGGGCCGGCATTAAACGCGCCCCACGAAACCGTCGAAGCGATGCAGCCGCCTTTGCCGGCCTTGATCATACGCGGTACGAAGGTGACGAGACCGTTGACAACGCCGCCGAAGCACACGCCCACAACCCAGTCGTAATCGTCATACGTGGAGGCTTCGGCCGGGCCGAAAACATTGACGCCGGCCGTCAGCACGAGCAGGTCAACCGTTGAGCCGAAAACCTTTTCAACCTCGTCGGCCGCGGCGGCATATGCCTCGCGATCGGTAACGTCGAGCTTGATGGCGTGCGCGGGCGCACCCTTTTCCTTAAAGTAGGCCATGGCCTCGTCAAGGTGGTCCTGACGGACATCGGCGATGACAACCTTCATGCCCGCCTCAGAAAAAATCTGAGCCTGACCAAGTCCTGCGCCAGACGCGCCGCCTGTGATAAAGGCTATTTTTCCGGCAAAATCTTTCATACTATTCTCCTTTTATTTCGGCAGGCCTTAGCTTAAGCGTTTTTCGCGACAGCTAACAGCGTGCGTTTTACAAGTGTTTTGATGATCTGAATTTTGTACTTGTTGTCGCGCGTTGGGCTTGCGCCCTCGACGGCGGCGAGTCCGGCTTCTTCCGCGAGTATTTCATCAATGGCCTTGCCGGAGATGACGGCCTCCGCAGCAGTTGCCCGATACGGGCTGGGCGCGACGGCGCCGAGCACGATACGCGGCGCATCGCCGCCGACGAGCATCGCGACGTTGACGACGGGGAAGTCAATCGATTTGCGGTACGCGAACTTTTTAAAGGCGGACACAGTGCCGCTCGGCGGCGTGGGCACTTGAATCTCGGTGACGATCTCGTCGCAGCCGAGCACGGTGTTGCTCGCTTTGCCGACGTCGAAGAAATACGCTGCCGGGATTGTGCGTTTTGTCGTGACGACAGTTGCGCCCAGCGCAATCAGCGCGGGCGAGATGTCGGACGGATGCACGGCGTAGCAGCCGCAGTTGAGGCACCGCTCGGCTTCTGTCGTCGCCTGCTCGCGCGTGGCGGAGAACGAGTCTTCCACGTCGATTTTACGGTTTTCGACACTCAGCTCCTGAAGCGTCAGCGGCTCTTTGTTTTGAACGCCCTCGGCGTCAAACGTCAGAGCAGACGGGACAAACGGCTCGATATAATTGTCGACGCCGAGGTAGCTGTTGATGCCGAACGCCGCCTTGCGGCCGGTCGCGATCGCGGCGATCGCAAGCCCGGGCTTGACCGCGTCACCGGCGCCGAAAATACCTTCGCGCGAGGTCATCGCCGAATCAGAATCGACGTCGAGGTAGCCGCGGAAAAGCTGAATGTCGTATTTTTCGCCGAAATAGGACGTGTCAACACGCTGGCCTGTGGCGAGCATGACGTTTTCGGCCTGAATATCCATGATTTCACACGCATCGTATTGCGGGTTAAACGCGCCGTTCTCGTCCCACGGGGACGTGCAGCGCTGCAGACGCATACCCTTGACGACGCCGTCTTCCTCAATCACATTGGCAAGACCCCAGCCGGGCATGATGATGACGCCCTCTTCCTCCGCGCGCGCGATCTCCTCGGCGCTGGCGGGCATACGGTCACGCGGCTCAAGGCATGCAAGCGTTACTTTTTTAGCGCCCAGACGCTTGGCCGACATGGCCACGTCCATCGCGACGTTACCGCCGCCCATGACGAAGACCTCCTGGCCGATTTTGCCTTGCATCCATTTTTCGATCTCGACAAGGAAGTCGAGGCCGAAGACGGTCAGCTCTTCGCCTGAAACACCCATGACCGGGCGTTTCCATGTGCCGGTGGCGTACAGGACGCTGTCGTAGTTTTGTTCGAGGTCCTCCGGCGTGACGTCTTCGCCGATCTTCGTGCCGAGCTTGAATTCGACGCCCATGTTTTTGAAAATATCGGTCAGGCGGCGGACGAGATCCTTCGGCAGGCGATAAGCCGGGATCGCGTACATCAGCATGCCGCCGGCTTCATCCTTAACGTCGTAAATCGTCACCTTATTACCGGCCTTGCGCAGGAAGTATGCGGCCGACAGACCGGCCGGTCCGGACCCCACAATGGCGACCGATTTGCCGGTCTCTTTTGCGGGCGGTGCGTAGAATTTATCGGCGTTTTCGAGGATATAGTCGCCCAGCGTGCGCTCGACGGCGTTGATCGAAACGGTCGTGTCGGTCTGGTTGCGGTTGCAGCCGTTCTGACACGGATGCGCGCAGATACGGCCCGTGATCATCGGCAGCGGATGCAGCTTCAGAAAGGCGCGCGCCGCGCCGTCCCAGTCGCCAGCGCGGATTTTCTCGAGATAGCCCGGGATATCGGTATTCGCCGGGCATTCCTGCGCGCAGGGCGTAATATTGAAACGTTTGCCGCCGAAGACGGAGTGGAAGCGGTTGTCGCCGAGGATGGCGAAGCACTCCTTGCCGCCCTTGCGGATACAGTCAAAGCGGTTATCCGGCTTGCGGAAGTACCAGCAGCGCGGCAGCTGCGAGATGCTGCCGCCGATGGTGCCCATCTCACGGATGTGCGGTGTGGCGACGGCGTGTGCAGCGTCCGCCAGTGCTTTGTACTTTGTGTCGACAGTCTCGTTTTCCGCAATGTCGCTCAGGCGCGTGTTCGCGCCGATCTTTAAGAGGCCGTCCTCCTCCTTGATGTACTGGAGGCCGGGGATCGATTTAATGTTAACGAGCGTTTCTGGGTAATCTTCCAGTATATTGTCCTTGAGCGTGCCGAGCAAATCTGTCCCGCCGGCGTTAATGCTGGCGGTACAGCCGCCCAGCGCGGCGGCGGCTTCCTCGAGCGTCTCGGCGTTTATATGCTTGAATGGCTTCATATCGGTACCATTCCTTTCTCAGAATTTGGCTGCGCGACGGTGATGCCGTCTACGCTTTCCCCAGTGCTCTGAGGACTTTATCCGGCGTGGCCGGCGGATCGACCCACACGCCGATGGCGTTATAGATGGCCGTAATGACGAGATGGGTGTTGGCCATCGAGTGGCTGATGCCGCTCGCGCCGTACGCGCCGTTGCCGCTGCGCGTTTCGAGCAGTTCGTGCTCGACGCGCGGTACGTCGAGGGTGGTCGGTTTTTTATAGTCGATCATATTGCTGTTGAGCTTGACGCCGGTGCGCTGGTCGTATACGTAGTCCTCCAGCAGCTGAGAGCCTTGACTGAAGAACATGACCTGATCGATCTGGCTTTCCACCGACGTCGGCCGGAGCACCTTGCCGGGGTCGACGACGGCGCCGAAGCGCAGAATCTCGACCGCGCCGGTCTCCGTATCGACCGCCACTTCGCAGTAGACGGTGTTCATCGTGTCGAGGATATTGCCGTTGCTGCCGATCAGCCAAGACGCCAGCGGCGGCCGGCCGTTATACGTGGCGACGAGCTCACGGTTCGTCGCGCGCGCAAGCGGCGCGGACTTGCTTGGATCGTCCTTGACGAAGATCATGCCGTCCATAATGTCCAGATCGTCGGCCTTGAGGCCTTTGAACGGGCCGGGCTCGTCGTACGGCAGTTCCTGCAGCGGTGTCATCATCATCTGCGGCCAGCTGTCGGCGTATTCGATGGCTGCTTCAAGAATCTGTTTTTTAAGGATATGGGCGCATTCCTTCATCGCCCACGATGAGGCCGTCGACCCGTCTGAGCCGCCGCCGACCGGTGAAAACCGGGCGCGGTAGTCGAAATCGACCTTAATGTCTTCGTATTCAAGACCGAGTTCCTCGGCCACGACCATTGCGTTCGGCTCGACCATATACGCGCCGAAAACGGGGCCCTTCGTCGGCATGTGGACGGCACCGTCGCGGAACTCCAGGCGGCACGCGTAGCCGGAAACAGAGTGGCGCGGACACAGCTGATAGCGGAAGCCGTAGCCGTGCATGCGCCCGTCGGGCAGTGTTCTCGCGCCTGTCGGGTGCCAGTCCCAGTCCATCAGTTTTTTACCGGCCTCAATACACGCTTCAAAGCTCGGGACGGGATTGGGATCGTCTTTTGATGACGGGCCGTGCAGATTACGGCGCGACACCTCGATGGGATCGAGCCCGAGTTTGTCGGCAATCAGCGCGATCGCCATGGTGACGATGTCCCAGTTGAACGGCGTATGCTGACCGCTGACCCACATTTTGTTGCGGTTGGAGTCGACGATCTCCATCTGCTGACGGATGTTTTTACACTTGATGGCGTTATACGGACCGAGCTTCAGGTCGCCGACGTTGCCGAACGACGAGCTGCCCCAGATGCCGCCGTCGGCGATCGAATGATCGTCCATCGCGGTGATGATGCCTTCTTTATTGAAGCCAACCTTTATGTGGATAAGCCGGTGGCTGAGAATAACCGAGTCGAACGTGTGCTCGCGCTCCATCACGCAGCGGACGGGACGGCCTGTCCGTTTGGATAAAAGCGGTGTGATCTCCTGAGAGCGGCGCAGACCCCAGTCGCAGTAACGGCCGCCCATGAATAGACCTTCTTGAATGGTGTTTTGCAGCGGGGTGTCATACATCCGGCTGATGGGCAGCCGCTCCCGCACGGCACCCTCAATGTGCAGCGTGTCCGCCTCGCCGCTGTAGCTTTCCTTCGACCACCAGGCAATGGACGCGGGCGGATTGGGAACAAGCGACGCAAACGACGGGATATATAAGTCGTATTCCATGATGTGGTCGGCTTCGGCGAAGCCTGCGTCAACATCGCCCCAGCAGACATTGGAATAGGCGACGTTGCCTTTTTTCGGCGGATTGGGCGGCGCGTCCGGGTCGGGCCTGCCGAAAGTCGGCGTCGAACGATCCTGCGGGCGGATCACAAACGCGTCTTCTTCACGGCCCTTGTTTAGGTCGATGACGTGCGGCAGAACCTCCCACTCGACGTCGAGTGCTTTGAGCGCGTCGTCACACAGCTCCTCGGTTTCCGCGACGACGATGACGGCGACTTCCGCGCCCTCCTGGTCGGCGATGTTGTCCAGCCAAGTTCGGGGGGCGCCCCAATGCTCGGCGTAGCTGACGAGGTTTTTGATTTCCTCGTCCTCCCAGGTGAGTACGTCCACCACGCCGTCGATTGCCAGCGCCTTGTCCTTATCGACGCGGAGGACCTTCGCGTTGGCGTATGGACTGTGCAGGAATTTGGCATGCAGCATATCCGGCGCCGTATAATCAACGCCGAACTTTGCCATGCCGGTGGCCATAGCATAAGACAAGACGCCCGGCAGGTTGGGTTTACCGACGACTCTGAAATGCTCTCTTTGACCGTTAATGCCTTCTAAATCGGCCATAATCTCATCTCCTAACTGGTGATGCCGTTCAAAGTGCCATAAGTACTTTGTCAGGCGTGTCGGGCGGAACGCCCCAGACGTCTGCGGCGTTGTAAATAGCGATAATTACCCTATGGGTGGCTGGCCGGTGAGAGGCTGATGCCGCTCGCGTTGTCGGCCGCTTTGCCCATACGCGGAGTGTATTCGTACGACTAGCGATCTTCTGACATTTTCAGCGCCGCTTCTAAAATGGCTGTCCCGTGGCGCGGATATGTGCCGCAGATGCAGATGTTGCCCGCGAGCGCCTCATTGATTTCGGCCTCGGTCGGATGCGGATTCTTATCCAGCAGATTCTTAGCCGTGACAAGAAAGCCCGGCGTACAGTAGCCGCATTGCATCGCGTCCCATCGGCAGTAGGCGTCGACAAGCGGTTTCCATTTTTCGTCGGCGGCAATGCCCTCGATGGTGATGATGTCGCAGCCGGCGCACTCGACGGCCAGTGTCGTGCAGGCGAGTACGGCGCGGCCGTCCATGATGATCGTGCAGGAGCCGCACGCACCGCGGTCGCACATGTGCTTCGTGCCGGTCAGACCGAGACGGAACTGGAGTGTACGCTGCAGCGTCCAGTGTGGCTCAACGAGTACCTGACAGTCCCGCCCGTTGATGTGCAAAACGATCGTTTCGGGCAGCACGGTGTCGGGATGGTCGGCGCCCACATGCTCGCGCAGCTCGCCAAGAGTCGCGTATCGGGCCGAGCAGGTCGGGCAGCGATACTCACCGAGCGTTTCAGGAATCGCCCGAATCGACGCCGAGGCCTGCGCCTGCGTCGCCTGCTGAGAAAAAGCGTCGCTGGAATGGCTCGTTGCGGCGGATTTATCTTCCTGTATCATGTATAGTCCTCCTGATAGTTATTTACATAAAAACAATGGCATCCGGCGGCGCGCTGCAATAGCGCTTGATGCCGTGTAGAAAAAAGAGCCTTGACCGACAAACAGATGTGTCTCAAGGCTCTTCGGCTGTTTCACATCCTTATTATGGATGGAGTTGTTCATCATCTATTATAACAGACGCATGGGTCTTATCCAATTAAAAATTTTAACTATTGCCGATCCGTCAGGCGCTTGGTGCCGTCTTAAGATCGATCAGGATACCAGCAGAACACAGCTCGCTGCGCCGATACCGGATGAACTGTCGGCCACCCAGTAATCTTACCACACGCGCTGTAGGGTGGGATATCTATACCATATAAAATAGTAATACTAATATTATTGTAATAATAAATAAAATTCCCGCAAGGGGAAAAGCGCTTTTTGTCTTTCTTTTTACGATGTGTCCATAACCCGCTAATCATGCACGCGGCTTTAATAGAAACACAAACGCCCCGCGATTCGCCGCGGGGCGTCTATTTAATACGACAGGGTTATTCTTGTGACAGATTCGAATCGGATTCATCGTTGCTGGCGGGGTGGTGCTCATCCGCGGTATTCCGGCCGGCTGCCATCAATCTTTCGGCGCGCACGGACAAGAACTCCAAAAGCTGGGCGGGCGCCTTGGCGCAGTCGTCGTTTTCAGGGAACGCAGGAAGTAGATTGATAAAGTTTTTGGCTTCCGTCGAGAGATGGCCAGTCCGCCAGGCTGCAAGAATGTGCGGGTTGCGCAGAGTATCGAGCGCAAAATACTTAACATTATCTTCGGTGATGGTACGCGATTTGCCGACGATACTCATACCTTTGCCCGTTTTGATCGAATGTAGCAGCGTAACGAAGTTGGGCATAAACTCGACCTTATTCGGTTTGAACCCGAGGACTTTGCACACGCTGACCATGTTGTCAATATCGGTCTGCGGGTCTTCAGAGAGCGGCAGCGCGAAAAACGACTCTTTCTTGAGAATCTCCGGGTCGAGCAGGCCGGTTTTAGCAACAGGATGGTTGGCCGACATAGCCAGATACAAGATAAATATTGATACGCATTGCGCGGATACGTTTTTAAGATCCCAGATACCATAGTCTTCGGAGACTACGAGATCAGCATTGCCGAAGACCAGCGTTTCACGCAGCTCCTTCAGATCGAGAAGCGCAACGTTGATGACAACGTTCGGGTAACGCCGTTCGTATTCGGCCAGCGTCTCGTGTACCGGCTGATAGCCCACCGAGTCGTCGAACGACGTCGGTGCGACGATCCGAAGCGTTTTGGGGGAGGTATTAGCATTTTTCTGTACGGACTGGATACCCTTGTCAATAGATCTGTACAGCGGCTCCAGCACCTCACGCAGCGCTTCGCCCTCCGAAGTCAGCACCATGCCTTGGTTACTGCGGTTAAAAAGACGCATGCCGATCGCGTCTTCAAAACGTTTGAGCGTTTTACTCAGCGCCGGCTGAGAAGTGTATAGCGCTTCGCCAGCTTTCGACAGGTTAAGGTAACGTGCGATAGCTAAAAAAGCCTCTATTTGTTGGAAAGTAATGTTGAACACAAAATTCTCCTCCGTCGGCCGGCTGAAAAAGCCGCAACAGGTCAATAACTAATGCGACTAGTGCCATGCGTTTTGTGAATGCCTATTCCGTAGATGTTATAATAACATATAATTTATAAATGTACAATTATTGTTCTACTAAAAAATCGGTACGCCTTAAAGCCGCACGCATATACGTTGACGCCGACGGCAGTGCTGGGTAAGAATCTGTCTTGCGGATTGACGGCGCGTGGTGTATTATTGGAGCACCTAAAAAAGCATACATCGTCGCTGTTATACAGCGGTCACTAAGAAGGGGGCAGCACACAATGGCAGAAGAAAACACCTTTATCATGCTTAAACCGGATTGTATGAAACGCGGTCTAGTCGGCGAAGTGATTACGCGCATCGAACGCAAGGGCTATAGAATTATGGACGCGCGCATGATAAAGCCGACGACGAAGTTTTTATACGAGCATTACGCCCATATTTCCGAGCAGCCGTTTTTTCCGAGAATTTTGCAGCACATGATGACCGGACCAGTGCTTGGCATGATCGTACGGGGGGAAAATGCTGTTTTGGGTATGCGCATTCTCGTCGGCGCGACGAAATTTGAGGACGCACAGGCCGGTTCGATTCGGGGAGACTATGCAAGAAGCACAGTCAACAACCTGATTCATTGCTCGCATACGGTCGAGGACGGTGCACAGGAAATCGAGCGGTTTTTCAGCCAAGCGACGGAGTAATCCTGCCGACATACCGCGCTGTATAGCTGGCCGACATCAGCACGTATGCAGGATATAAGTGAACAAAATCAAGAATCTGCCGTCATAAGACGGCGGATTCTTTTTTTTACATCCTGCGGTTCGGGGCAAGCGGCTGAAAGACGAAGATCAGTAAACGTGTTACGGCGTCTGGTTGGTATTATTATCCGAACATTAATCTCTTTTTAATTGTAAATGTCCTAGAATATGGTACAATGTCTGCAATTACGGCTTTGAAGCTTCGCGTGTGCCGATAACGGTGACACGCGAATATGTATAGAAAGATCGCAATGGTTGATCAGCGCGCCGTGGATTTTTGAAAATTATATGGTATAATAGCATATCTGTTAACCATATTATGCCGATGCGATTGCTGAAGCAGCCAACGGGGCCGAGTGACGGCCGGACGGTATAAGCTGAAGGATAGGGAGCAGACAGATGACGAAGAAATTTAAAATGCAGCTTATTATCGGAACGGCTGTCACAGCTGTCATTATCTATTTTTCCATAGTTGTGCTGGATAAGTTGAACCTGAGTCTGGTGTTCCGTTCGGACGTTAACTGGCTGCTTGTCGCTTTGTCGATCATTATCTATATATACTCCAACTATATTCGCGGCTTAGCGTTTACGAAGGGCATCGACCCGGAGATTGACGCCATGACGGGCTTTCAGATCATCGGGCTCGGGCATGCACTCAACATGGTGCTTCCCCTGCACGCCGGCGAGGTGCTGCGTGTGGCGTTTTTCCCGCCGTGTTACAGTGTCGCCCGGCGTACGAAGCTGATGCTCATTTCGATTCTGGCCGATGCGTTCGTCGTGTTGATCATTTCGATCGTGTCGATGCCGTTTATTACTGTTAAAAATCCGACGACACAGCGCTTGATGTGGATTGTTTTATACGCGATGGCAGGTTTTCTCGTTGCGCTGGTGCTGATCGTGGTATTTGTACCGAAGGCGCGCGCATATGTACAGGAGTACCTGAACTGCTCGATGATCAAGATGCTGCTTTGGGTGGCCCTGTCGTGGATTATCCTGATCGCGGCGTTTTGGCTCGGTCTCGTTGCTTTCGGATTTCAGTTCGGCGAGTCAATCCCGATGAGCTTTTCCGTATTTGTTATTACGAACATTATAAATCTGATCCCGGCATCGCCCGGCGCGGTGATGCTGTTCGAGACCGGTACTGTCGTCGCGCTGGGCGCATTCGAGATTGAGCGCGAAACGGCGCTGTCGGCCAGTCTTCTGCTGCACGCGATCCAGTATATGACGCTTGTACCGCTCGGTATTTTCTTGTACATCAAGGCCATGCACGGCCGCTACGCCGCCGACATCCGCAGGGCGTTGCACAATAAGAAATCCATTGAACCGGAAAAATAGCGTAATACTTTTTATAACGGAAATAATACCGTCAATTTCATGCATTACAAAGAGCGTATAGACTCGGATTGGATTATGGCCTCTTATGGCATTGGATAATAAGGTTGAATTTAAAAAAAGCCGGACGCAACTGCGTCCGGCTTTTTTAATTGTCTCGATTCATAAACGCGTCGCGGACGTTCAGCGCGTCGTAAAACGACGCACGCGTGACGCCGAGGTACGGCCCGAGCCAGATGGAAAACAGACGCAGTGTCGCAATAAGACGCACGAGTACGTCGATGGCGAGCCAGCCGAGAAACGTCACGTCGAGCCAAAAGAGCTCGGCCTTATGTCCGCGCATCATCCGGTGCGACGCGCGCAGGCAGTCGATCGGCCGCGCGGTTGGATTGTCCAGCTGAATGTAGACCGCCTGGCGTAAGCTGTAGTAGACGCGCACGCCCGGCACGACCAGCAAACTCCCGAGAACGATCAGGCCGGTACGCATCACCTGCAAACGGACGAGCTTCCAGTACAGCGCCGCGCCGCCAAACAGCGTTTGAAAGCCGGAAGGCTCGCCGCGGCTCGTCTTCAGACACCAAGACTGAAATCCGGCATTTACAAGAAATCGCGCGATGAGCACAATGAAAAAAAGTGCGGCCGACACAGCGCTGACGCGAGGCAGCATTTTCAGCAAAATGCTGGCGGTGATAAACGGATCGACAACGACGACGCGCTTGACGTACGCCAGATATCGGTCCAGCCCTGTCAGCGCGTATGCCAATGCCGAGAACACGCCGAAAGCCGCAACATAGCAGCTGGCGATCAAATACGCGCTCGGCTGTGTACCACGCAGGCTTTTTTTAGCGTGCGATTTAAGCGCCCGTCGGTCAAACATGCGTTACCCTCCGCTGTGGTTACTCGCGGCAATTTGCTAAAGCTAGTGTGTCACGTTCACGGCGTTTCACTCATATGGTACTTGTTGTTTAGTACAATATGTTAAAAATGTGTCTGCTTGCTTGACGCAGTGAGACCATCAGTAGTATTATATTATGTACTCCCCTGCGATAAGAAACACAATATATAGTGGAATGATTGATAACGCTACCACGAGGTGACATATATGATTAACCAGATAAAAAAACGCGACGGCCGCACAGCGGCGTTTGACGCGGGCAAGATTGCCAGTGCGATCCGCAAGGCGTTTAGCGCCACATACCGGCCGGACATGAACGACGTTGCGGATAAGCTGTCCGCCGAAGTCATGTCGATCCTCGAGCTTGAGGGTAACGAGATGCCGGACGTTGAGCACATCCAAGACGTTGTTGAAAAGGTGCTGATGGATAACGGCTACGTCAGCACGGCCAAGGCCTACATCCTGTATCGCGATCAGCGCAGCCGCCGCCGTCAGATGAGCACGCGGCTGATGCAGACGTATGAGGAAATCACCTACGCCGACGCACGCGACAGCGACGTTAAGCGCGAAAACGCCAACATTGACGGTGATACGGCGATGGGGGTCATGCTTAAATACGGCTCGGAGGGGTCCAAGCAGTTTTATCATATGTTTGTGCTCAACCCCGACCATTCCAAAGCCCATCAGGACGGCGATATCCACATACACGATCTCGACTTCCTGACGCTCACGACGACGTGTACACAGATTGACATTCTCCAGCTGTTCAAGGGCGGCTTCTCGACCGGGCACGGCACGCTGCGCGAGCCGAACGACATCGCGTCCTACGCGGCATTATGCTGCATTGCGATTCAATCCAACCAGAACGACCAGCACGGCGGACAGAGCGTCGTCAACTTTGATTACGGTATGGCTGACGGCGTCAAAAAGACCTTTGTACGCCTCTACCGTCAGAATCTTGCCAAGGGGATCATGCTCTGGAAGGACCTTGATACGGACGTCGAAGACGAAATCCAAGAGATTATTGCCGGTATTGAGCAGGAAACGGGACTACTGCCGACGTTTGAGGATAATGACGCGTATCTGGCGCAGGAGCTGCCGATACTGACCGAGAAATTCGGCGATGAGCAAGGCGCGAAGAATGCCCAGAAGCTTGCGTTGCGCTATGCCGTAAAGGAAACCGACCGCGCGACGTATCAGGCGATGGAGGCATTCATCCATAACCTGAACACGATGCACTCGCGTGCCGGCGCACAGACGCCGTTTTCGTCGATCAACTACGGTATGGATACCTCGCCCGAGGGGCGCATGGTCATGAAAAACCTCCTGCTCGCGACGGAGGCCGGCCTCGGCAACGGTGAGACACCGATCTTCCCGATCCAGATCTTCCGTGTGAAGGACGGCATCAACCTCAACCCGGGCGAGCCGAATTACGACCTGTTTAAGCTCGCGTGCCGGTGCTCGGCCAAACGGCTGTTTCCGAACTTTTCGTTCATTGACGCGCCGTATAATCTTCAATACTACAATCCCGAAAACAGCGATACGGAGATCGCCTATATGGGCTGCCGCACGCGCGTGATCGGTAACGTCAACGACCCGACGCGCGAGATTAATCCGCGGCGCGGGAACCTCTCGTTTACCTCGATCAATCTGCCGCGGCTTGCCATTAAAGCAAACGGTAACATCGAGCAGTTCTTTGAAGCACTGGACCACAAGCTTGGCATGGTTATCGATCAGCTGCTTGAGCGTTTTGAAATCCAATGCCGCAAGCATGTGTACAATTACCCGTTCTTGATGGGGCAGGGCGTCTGGCTCGACAGCGAGAAGCTCAGCTGGGACGATGAAGTACGTGAGGTGCTCAAGCACGGCACGCTGACAGTCGGGTTCATCGGGCTGGCCGAGGCGCTGACGGCGCTCATCGGCGAGCATCACGGACAAAGCGAGCGGGCACAGGAACTTGGGCTCGAGATTATCGGGTATATGCGTGCGCGCACCGACGCCGAGGCGCAAAAGCGCAAGCTCAACTTCTCCTTGATTGCGACGCCGGCCGAAGGGCTGTCCGGCCGGTTTGTCAAGCTTGACCGTAAGAAATTCGGCATCATCGAAAACGTGACCGACCGCGACTACTACACCAACAGCTTCCACATCCCGGTGTGGTACCCGATCAGTGCGTTCGATAAAATCCGGCTCGAGGCGCCGTACCACGCGCTGACGAATGCCGGGCATATCAGCTACGTCGAGATGGACGGCGATCCGCTCGATAACCTCGATGCGTTTGAAAAGATCATCCGGCATATGCAAAAAAGCGGTGTCGGCTACGGGTCGGTTAATCATCCTGTTGACCGCGACCCTATTTGCGGCTACACGGGCGTCATTAAAGACGAATGCCCGCACTGCGGACGCGCGGAAGCGTCCGACACGCTCGGCTTTGAGCGCATCCGGCGCATTACCGGCTACCTTGTTGGCACGCTCGACCGCTTCAACAACGGCAAGCGGGCCGAAGAAGCCGACCGCGTTAAGCATCACTGATAGGCGGACGACAAAAGGAGGCGCGCCCATGCGCATCGCAGGACTTGTTCAGGACTCGATCGTCGACGGGCCGGGTCTGCGGTTTGCCGTGTTCACACAGGGCTGCGGGCACCAGTGCCCGGGTTGCCATAATCCGGACACGCACGATCCGTCCGGCGGGATGGAGATGGCCGTCGGCGACATTGTTGCGGCGATGGCATCTAATCCGCTGACGGACGGCGTGACACTGACAGGCGGCGAGCCGTTCCAGCAAGCGGCAGACGCCGCAGCCATCGCCGAGGCCGCGAAAGCGGCGGGGCTGAATGTCTGGACGTATACCGGCTGGACGTTTGAGCAGCTGCGCGTGATGGACGATCCGGCCGTCCAAAAGCTGCTCAGCTTGACGGACGTGCTCGTCGACGGGCCGTTTGTGCAGGCGCGGCGGACATTGTCGCTACGCTGGCGCGGCAGTACGAATCAGCGTCTGATCGACGTTGCCGAAAGCTTGAAGCAGGGCAAGGCCGTCGAGCTGGAATGACTAAAGCTGCCGGCAAAACACGCCGGATTGATATTAATAATGCGCAAGCCCGCCAGCTATTGCCGGCGGGCTTGCTTTATGATAAAGGAGAAAACAAGCGTAATTATTGGGTAGGTTCGGCAGGGACGGACGGCTCGAGGCAAACGGGCGCTGCGTCGGGAACATTACGGCGGTATATCAAGCCGCACAGCAGCGATGTGAGCGGCGAGACGAGCACGAGTCCGATGCACCCGACGAAGGTGTGCAGGATCTCGGCGGCAATCATCTTTGAGTTGAGAATGTTGAGCAGCGGCGTGCCCTGCGCCATGTAAACCATCATGACGGAGATATAGCTGCCCATATAAGCCAGCAGCAGCGTCGTCGTCTGGCTGCCGACGACCGATCGGCCGATCGTCAGCCCCGAGCGCACGAGTGCCTTACGCGTGACGGACGGTGAGTTCTTGACGACCTCGTCGAGCGCGGCGGATATATCGATCGCGAGATCGAGTACGGCGCCCGAGCACGCAAGGTAGATACCGGCCTGAAAGATCTGCGTCAGGTTGAGGTTTTCAAAGCCGGCGTACAGCAGCGACTCCGACCACTGCATCACGGCCCCTGTGATTTTGAATACGCCGCCGAGCGCGATCGCCAGAAAGCACGTCGCGAGCGAGCATAGCACCGATCCGAGGATGGCCGCGAGCGCTTTTTTTGAAAATCCGGCGACGAGCAGCAGCGTTGCAATCGTAATGGCATTACCGACGAGCAGCGCAATGACCACGGGATTATAACCGCGCAGCGTCACCGGGATGAGCACCTTCCAGATCATCATCAGCGCGAACGCGAAGGATAAGAGCGTACGCACACCGGTAAAGCCGGAAAAGATGATGATAAGTACAGCAAAAATGCCGATCAGCATCAGCTCCAGATCAAAGCGGTAATGCTCCATCATGTTGGCATTGATGATGGCGTTCTCGTCGTCGAATTCTAGCAGCACCCAAGCCCGATCGCCTGCGACGAAAACCTTGTCAAATTCCATTTTGCCCATGTACAGATTGGTGCCATGGACCTCCTCGCCCTTGTGCGAGCCGGAGTCGATACGGATGAGGCAGCGTTGCCCGCCCTGCAGGATCAATCCGTTGTTGTAAGCCGCTGAATTGTCGACCGACAGCACGGTGGCGCGTACGCCCTCGGAATGGTAATAGATCTGCTGCTCAAAGCCGGTCGGCAGCGCTGCTAAAATACCCAACACAACGATGAATAGCAGAACGAAAATGAGCTCTTTTTTATTAATACGCCGGATCAGCGTTTGCATCAAGGGAAAACCTCCGTTAAAAACAGGCCGGCAGAACCGGCCTGTTTCCTTCATTTGCCGGGCAGCGGTTAGCGCTTACAGGCCGGCCGCTTCAACGAGGCGATCAAACACGCCGGTGTTGTCGTACGAGCCGCCGAACAGCTCGCTGCCAGCGCCCAGCGCGTAGACGGGAACAGGCGTGCCCGTGTGCGAGTAGGACGTCCAGCCGATGCCGGCTTTGTTGTTGATGATGTGCGTGATGGTGACAGCCAGCGGATCGTAGCCGCCGTATAGCAGGCCGTATTCTTCGTCCATTGTACGTTCCTCACGCGGCGTCATGGACTGCTCAAACGCGGCTTCAAGTTTTGCGTATTCATAATCGGTAAGAGCGAGCGGATTGTCTTCGGCAGCAGCAGGATCGGACGGAAGGATGAGACCGAAGTTTTCTGCGATGACCGGCATCACGTCATCCAGGGTCAGATCGGGATTTTCTTCAACCATCGCGCCGACGATGTTGTTAAATTCAACGTAGGAAATTTTCTGGCTGGCGAGAATGTCAAAGGCTGTGCTGTAGCCCGTTGCGGCAAAGCCGATCGTCAGTCCGCCGGTCTCGTGGTCGCCGGTGATCAGGATTAGCGTTTCGTCGGGATGGGCATTGGCGAAGTCGACGGCGACCTGGACACCGTCGGCGAAGTCGATAACTTCCTCAATGGCGGCCTTCGCGTCATTGGCATGGCAGGCCCAGTCGATTTTGCCGGACTCGGCCATAATGAAAAAGCCGTTTTCATTATCAAGTACGTTGATGCCGGACTGGATGAAATCGGCAAACTTGAGATCAGCGGACTCGGCGTCCATCGCGTACTGCATCGCGCCGGAATCCTGCGTGACAGGTGTGACGGCGTAAACCTTGCCGGACGAGCTGCCGAGCGCGAGAATGTCATCCTTCGTGTCGGCAATGGTATAGCCGGCTGCTTCGATGATATCGTAAGCGCTTTCCTGATCGCCTTCGCTGCCGGTCGCGCGGTTGACCGTGCCGCCGCCGAAGTAGTCAAAGCCGCTGTCGGCCAGCTGCTGCGCGATGTCGTAATAATCGTTGCGGGAAGCAATGTGCGCGTAGAAGGCTGCGGGCGTCGCGTGATTGATGGTGACCGTGGAGATAACGCCGATTTTCATACCGGCGGCAGAGAGCATCTCCGTGATGCTTTCGGGTTGGGTCGTTTTGTCCGCAGCCAGACCGAGAACGCCGCTGTGCGTTTTGACGCCGCAGGACAACGCCGTCGCTGTCGAGGCCGAGTCGGGACAAAATGACGTCGAGTCATGCGTGGTGACGTTGCCGGCTACGGGGAATTGGGTGAAGTTAAGATTCTCAGTGGCGACTTCGCCGGAGATATTGTCGCCGAGATAGACCTGCGCGGCGTTGATTTGCGCATAGGACATGCCGTCGCCGATCAGCAGGAAGATGTATTTAGGCATCTTGGCGGTTTCCATTTCGGGGGTGGGCGAAGCGGCCTGCGACGGAGACGGGGAAGGTGTCGCGGATTCACTTGCGGACGGGCTGGCCGTCGTTGTGTTTGTGTTACAGCCGGTGAGCACGACCATCAGCATCAGGACTGAAAGAGTCAATGCCGTTAGGCGCTGCCATAGTTTTTTTGTCATTTCATCATCTCCAGTAAAAAGTTCTGCCGGTAAAATGCAGTTAAGCCAAGTATACGAACGGGCGGTAAAATCATCACCAAGCGACGGTAAAGCCTCTATTAAAAACGCACGTGTTTTGTTAAGAATAAAAAATAGACAAAGAAAACGGTATCACTGAAATGTTATTTTCCAGCAATACCGTTTCATTATTCATATGGTGTTAAGAGCGGGGGCAGGACGTTTCTCCGTGAATACCTTAACGGGCGGCTAATAAATCGCCAAGCGCCGTGACGGATTCGGCGATTTCCACGGCCCCGGCGTCGTTCAGCTCGTCACGCGTGCCGTAGCCGTATAAGACGCCGATGGTGCCGAGACCGAATTTCTTTGCCCCGAGCACGTCGTGCTTGCGGTCACCGACCATAATGGCTTCCGGCGATACGGACACGCCTGTACGCTCCAGTGTGTAGCGGATAACGGCGTCCTTTTCGTCTCGCGAACTGTCCAGCGTCGCGCCGCCGACAAACAGGAAATGGTCGATAAGCCCGAAGTGCTCCAGAACACGACGCGCCATGATTTCAGGTTTGCTCGTCGCGACGAGCAGCGTTTTGTCGAGCGCTTTTAGATTTTGAAGCAGGCGTTCAATACCGTCGTACATGTTGTTTTCAAACAGACCCTTGTCGTTGTAGTACTCTCGGAAATACGCGACGGCCTGCTCCGCGTCCTGCGCGGAAAAGCCGTAAAACTGCTGGAACGACTCGCGCAGCGGCGGGCCGATGAATCGGTACAGCGCCGTCCGGTCGGATGCGTCGATGCCGTACTTGTCCAGCGCGTACCGGACGGCATTGGTAATGCCCAGCCCGGGGTCGGTCAGCGTCCCGTCCAGATCGAACAGAATGGTGGTGTAGTGTGTCATAAGGCTCCCAAGTGTAATTATAGTTTGATAAGATCATTATAAACACGATTTGCCGTCGCTGCAAATAAAAACGAGCGCCGTCGTTTGATAGCGCTCATTTTATTTGCATGCGTCAAAAACCAATCTTCTAAAACTTATAATACCGAAAGATCAAATTGTCCGTGTTTTCAAGGACGAACTGGGCTTGCATTGATTTATTGTAGTGGGCGGCTGTTTTAATAATTGATACCGACGAAGAAAAACCAAGTATATATCTGTTGTTTTCTGAGGTTGTGTAATCAAAATAGACCTGATTTTGTGCCACAGTTATTGATATGGAAATAATGGATTCTTCATCAAAGTGAATTTGATCGGCGTACTTTGCCGTTACTGTTTCATCTAGCTCGACGCTAGGCGTGCCGGTTTCGAGTAACGTCAACACGGCGTCGTCCTGCAGCAGCGCGGCTGCTAGTGCGTACTCCTCGCCCGTGATGATCACAGTTGGCATAATGGCAACAGCGTGTTGCAGCGTCAAGTATTTTGGGCTACCGTCTTGTGCCTCGCTTTTAACGTAAAACCGAACAATCAGAAAGGTGGACAGTACCATTACAACCGCCACGGTCAAAGCGATCCATAATCTGCGGCGCTGTTTTTTATTGTTCGATGCCGCTATGTCGACTGTATCGTTTACGCTCTGCATTTCAGATTCCTGTTCAAACGGATCGGACGCCATCGGTCGCACCTCCTTATGGTATTATTGACAATATTATACACCTAACGCAATCCATGCGCAAATATAAACGAGCGCCGTCGTATGACGGCGCTCGTATATAATCGGCTGATTATCTCTTGGAGTATTAAACGGACTGTTTAACATTAGTTTATATAGTTTGTCTTGGCTTATATGGTTGATTATTGTAAGCAGGTGTTTTGCTTTCGTCGTATATCGCGTGTAGCTTTTTATAAAGTGTTGCACGATATTATTAAGTAACGACATTGTTTCATTGCCGAAGCCTATTTTATCATTTTCCTGTACACATTGGCTTCACCAGTTTTAATAAATCCCACGGATTGATATAGTGCTTGTGCTGCCATGTTGTGAATCCACGTGCTAACATAAACATTTTGTATTTCTAATTTTCTTATCTCATTCAATCCAAAGCAAAGTGCTCTTAAAGATATGCCGCGTCGTCTGTAGCCTGGTATGCAAGCCACAGGCTCTAAAAGTGCCGATTGGCTATTCCTATCAATCCACCACGAATAAAAACCTGCCATTTCGCCTGATGCCTTATCTCTGACAACATAATCCATTACGTTGATGTATGAATCTGAATGCATGAAATCAATATACATTTTTGCAGTAATTGGCTCACCTGTTGGTATATCAGCATACTTAACTCTATCAGGAATATCTGCTTCTTTAAGGGGTTCGATGATCACATCCGGCCACGCTTGTCTTTTGCTCTCCCAATCTGTTAGTTTTAACATTGATTGAAATCGTTCTTCTTTACCTTTTTGATATCCGAGTGCTACAAGAGTGTCGCACAGCTTACTGTTCATGTTATTTGAAACAGCGCAGATTTCTTCATTTTCTTTATATAATGACTCAATTGCACTAATAATTTGACGAGACAGAGCTTCATATTTTGGTGGAACCCGAATTTCGAATTTTTTATCTTCCAAATAGACTAATGCATAGCCAATTGTTATTTCTCCATAGTCAACCAATATGCCATAAGAAAATATATCCTGGGCCCCATTGCCAAACATATATCTATCGAATCCTATTCCACCAATATGATTCTGATAGAATCTTGTGCCGTTTTCCCTGCAAATAGTACTTTCTATGTAACAAGCAACTCTATAATCATTTTCGGTAGCAAATTTGCGCAGTGTAATCATTACAACCGCTCCTTGCTAATATAATCTGTTTGACCAGATAATACCACAAACAAAGAATGAAGTCTAATTCTCCTGTGTAAGCATGCCTGCTGCATAAAGAAGAAGCCCGACGCCATAAATGGCATCGAGCTTCTTGTATAAATGTGTGTTGTTTGATAGAGTACGATATCGCTGAATACCGCTGATTATCTCTTTGAGAACTGCGGTGCGCGGCGTGCGGCTTTGAGGCCGTACTTTTTACGCTCTTTCATACGCGGATCGCGCGTGAGGAAGCCGGCGGCTTTGAGCGCCGGGCGGTACGTCTCGTCGACGAGCAGCAGCGCGCGAGCGATACCGTGACGGATCGCGCCGGCCTGGCCGGTCACGCCGCCGCCCTTAACGGTTGCGACGATGTCGACCTTACCGGACATAGCGGTCGTTTCCAGCGGCTGGCGAACAATCAGCTTGAGTGTTTCAAGACCGAAATAATCGTCCATTTCGCGGCCGTTGATGGTGATGGTGCCTGTTCCGCCGGGGAACAGGTGAACTCTGGCGACGGAGGATTTCCGACGACCTGTGCCGTACATATACGGTTTCTTACTTGTATACATTCTGTCGATCCTCCCTTATGCCTGTGTCCAAATTTCGGGTTTCTGTGCTGCGTGCGTGTGCTCGGCGCCGCGGAACACGCGCAGACGGCGCAGGGCGCCCCGGTCGAGCGTGTTCTTAGCCAGCATGCCGCGCACGGCAAGCGTGACGGCCATCTCCGGCTTTTGCTCCATGAGCCGCTTATACTGCACTTCTTTGAGTCCGCCGACCCAGCCGCTGTGGCGGCGATAGTACTTCTGCAGCAGTTTGTTGCCGGTCAGCACCGCTTTTTCAGCGTTGATGACGATAACAAAGTCGCCGCAGTCGACGTTCGGCGTATAGGTGGTCTTGTGTTTACCGCGCAGCAGAACGGCTGCTTGCGCTGCTGTACGTCCGAGCGGCTTTCCGGCCGCGTCAAGGATGTACCATTTGCGCTCGACGGTCTCCTTTTTGGCAAGCGTCGTTGACATGACTGATCCTCCAATTATGATAGATAAGAATACTTTGACAAAAAAACGTATTAAACGTAAAATACGTGTAAATCGTGCCTTCCTGTTATAACATAACGTATAAGTGAAGTCAAGCAATCTTGGTACTATTTTAATTTGACGCATTGTAAACTCTAAAATACGCTATATATCTCCGATATACTCCGGAATGCTCGATATCAATTTTACTTTTTATTTGACACAAAATGACCGACAATGAGGCGCTCTATGAACAAATTTACAGGCCTCGTGCGCCGATGCGTCGAGGATTACCATATGATTGACCACGGCGAGACGATCGCTGTCGGCGTGTCCGGCGGCAAGGATTCCGTCGCGCTTCTATGCGCCCTGCATAACCTGAGCAGGTACTATCCAAAGAAGTTCAAGCTGCATGCGCTGACGCTGTCGATGGGCTTTGACGGCATGGACTTTACGCCGATCCGCGCGCTGTGCGATAAACTTTGCATCCCGCTGACGCTGCGCGAATCGAACCTCGGGCCGCTCCTGTTTGAACAACGACGCGAGAAAAATCCCTGCGCGCTGTGCGCGAAGATGCGCCGCGGCGCGCTCAATGACTTGGCGCTTGAGCTGGGCATACGGAAAATCGCGCTCGCGCATCATTTTGACGATGCTGTCGAGACGTTTATGCTCTCGCTGTTCTACGAGGGGCGCATCGGCTGCTTCCAGCCGGTGACGTATATGAGCCGTACCGGCGTTACGCAGATCCGTCCGATGCTTTACGTCGGTGAGGGCGCTGTGCGCAGCCTTATCAAACGCCATGACCTGCCGGTCGTTGAGAATGTATGCCCCATGAACGGCAAGTCAAAGCGAGAAGAAGTCAAGACGCTCATCAAGACGCTTAGCGCGGACTATCCGGATTTAAAAAGCAAGGTCTTCGGGGCGATGCAGCGCTATCCGCTTGAGGGCTGGGAAGCCGACTTTGCTCGCCGTCCGCTGCCGGAGTAAGCCGAGCAACCTGTCTGCGTCATTAAATAAACCCTCGCTGTTAGGCGAGGGTTTATTTATGTATATTGGTTGATTTCACATACGCCCCCTTGCCGCCAGCCGATGCGATGCACGCTTTCGGGCACGCGCAGCGGCGGCAGGTGTAGCCTGGAAAGGGCAGGGGAGGCGTTCTTTGAGGCAATAAACGTCGGACAGCGCGCGGCAGGCGGGCTTTCCGCTCTTGTCGATGTAGAAAGCGAAGCAATTGGGTCGCATAGACTCGCGACCGGGCAGGATCGTCAGTTTTCTGCGGGGCATTTCAATCTCCTTTAATCTTATGGTGTTTACTGCGGGTTAAATCGCGTGGCCGGACGGGAAAAAGACGGGGGCGTGCTCGCAGCCGAGCAGTTCGGCACGCTCGTTGAGGCTCAGCTCGCTGAAACGCTCGTCCAGGCAGTCAGCGCAGAGCGTCTGACCGTCGTCCCAATCGTATAGCTCTTCGCCTTCGAAAACCTCATGGCCGCATCCGGCGGTGACGAATCGGCCGTCATCCGGCGCGTCGACAGGCGGCTCGGGATGCGTGATGGCCATGGGTGCCTCCTTCGTGTCGATGTATAAGCCGTCGTCCGGGTCGAAGGGCGCGGCAGACGGCGCACGCTTTTGCGTCACGGGTTCGTACATTAAGCACGCCTCGCGCGGACAGCCGCGTGAGCGGTACATAATCAGCATATAGTCGCAGGTTTTCGTGTACGTGCTGAAAAATCGGCAGTCAGGCCGGCAGGCGACAGGTGTGCGTTCTGGAATAATAGGCATTTAGGACTCCTTTCACAATGTGCATCTGGTTGATGTATGCCTCGAATTACTACAAAATTGTTGTTGACGCCGCCGCTGGCATACTATATAGTAGGATTTGAAATTGCGTTAAAGGACTGTGGCGCAAGGTTTTTTAGCGAAGTTACAGACAGCGGTACAAAATTGTAGTGCGGTGCTATCACACCTACAATTTTGTATGACGTCAATAAAAAGTGCTACAATATTGTAGCATTGTTAGGGGTGACAAAATTATGTACGAACGATTGGACGCTTTGTTAAACGAGCGCGGTATTACGGCGTATAGACTGGCCAAAGATCTTGGCATATCACAAAGCAGCCTCAGCGAGTGGAAGCGCGGCAACAGTATTCCCAAGCATGAACGGCTTGTTAAAATTGCTGCGTATTTCAGTGTGCCTGTCAGCTATCTGTCAGGCAGGGACAACGACGATATTAAGTCGGAAGAGGATGCGCTTATACTGAGCCGGCTGTTGTCGACGGCCGGAGAAAAGCTCGACACACCGGACTGGAGCGACGAACAGGCAAGACTAAACCTTGAATTATTCAGCACGCTTACTGAGGATAAGAAGCTGGAAGCGCTGCGGTATCTTCGTTATCTTGTAAATCTCTTAGAATCTGAAGAATAATCGATGTGTCGCCGATGATCTTCTGCAGATGGATAAACTCTCGCTCTCTCATTAAGCACGCCCTCCTTGCATACAGAATTCCTGCATAAGGCAAATATAACATAAAATATAAAAAATGTAAATAAAAGGTATACATAAATAATCACGAAATATCCTGAAAAGCGTCAAAATACTTACATTGTTTACTTAACATAACATTATTGCGACAATGCAGAACGCTGCAAAATGGGAAAGTTGATAATATCATCATCCGGAAGGCTGAGTATTGTACGGATATGCCAGAAATAATGACATATGTCCGGAAATTCGATAGATAGACATAAAATTAATGCATAATTTGCTAACGGGTAAGAATTGCGTCTGAAAAGATCGAAATAGCACATTTAAGAAGCAAATAGCCAGTAAATTCAGCAAAATAAACAGATGCGTTATAATTAGCTCCGACACGTGTCGACTTCGTCGAAAAGCGCAGCAATTTACAACGGGCAGGTTTTTTCGGCAGTATGGATAGTGAAAGACAGGGATTCGTTAGAATCCCTGTCTTTCCAATCGAGCCTTTAGTCAGCTTAGAAATAATATTGTTATCGGATGCTTCTGCCGATTGTCCATATTTGGTTTACGGTACAGGATCGGCCCCTTACGTCGTTCAACTCAACCATCTCCCGGTATGACACGCTGCCCGATAAGTCTCTCTATGAACACCGTCGCTTCAACGCTTCGAAGCTACCTGTCGTGTCCGAGTTTATTTTGTGACATAAAACATTTATTATTCGACAAGATTTTGTCCAAATATCGCTTCTGGCGGAAAATGGTGCCGATTGATAATTGCAATGCAATATCAATTATGCTACGCTTGAAATCGGAAATAGAAAAGACTTACAAATCATGACCGTGTGCCGTCAGCGTGTCACGGCTGCTGCTGTCACTAAAATCGGTGACAGCGTTTATAATTGTATTTGGCAGGGAATTATGCGTAAAAAAACAATAAAACGGCGACGACCGATACGCGCCGTCGCCGCAGTACTGGTGCTGATCGCAATACTTGGTGCGACGGCTGTCATCTATATTAATCGCATTGTCGTTGCCGAGGGGATGCGCTGGATCGTCACGGAGGACGAAGCGCGCGCTTTCCGTGTCACCGACTGCATTCTCGTACTCGGCGCCGGAGTTTACAATAATAAATACCCTAGTGCCATGCTGGAGGACAGGCTCGAGGAGGGCATCCGGCTTTATAACCTCGGCGTATCCGACCGTCTTCTTATGAGCGGCGACAACGGCGCCGTGAATTATAACGAAGTCAAGGTGATGAAGGACTATGCGGTACGCGCCGGCGTACCGGGCGAACATATATTCCAAGACCATGCCGGTTTTTCTACTTATGAGAGCATGTACCGTGCGCGTGACATCTTTGCCGCGCAATCGATCGTTGTTGTGACGCAGGAGTATCATTTGTACCGCGCTTTGTATGTTGCGCACGCACTCGGGCTGGACGCAGTCGGCGTGACGTCGGATCCGCGGGCGCACGCCGGTCAGTCTCTGCGGGATGTGCGCGAGATGATTGCGCGCGTTAAGGATTACGTTTATTGCGTCATTAAGCCGCTGCCGACGTTTCTGGGTGAGGTGATCCCGGTCAACGGCGACGGCAGCGTGACGGATTAACATGAACAAAATTGAAACGCCCGACGGGAATTGTCCCGTGGGCGTTTCTTGTTATTGAACGCAAGTATCCGATGGTGTTATGAAAGCTTCTGGAGCACGGCTTCAAGTGCCGCGCAGTCGGTGCAGCCATCCTTGCTGCCGCCCTCTTTGCATGTTGTGAGGCAGTGGCCAATGGACTTCTTCATCAGTTCGGCTTCTTGTTCAGTCAGTTGCAGTGTGATCATCATGCGGCCTCCTTACATAGTTGCTTCAGTTATAGTATACGTCAAGTTGCGTAAAAACGAAACACTTGTCCGGAATTTTTTACGATCCGCCGTGATGGAGCAGATGCAATCTCGCTAAAAAGCCTGGTCAGCGCGCGCCGATGAATTTTTCGGCCATGATGCCGGCGACTGCGCCGTCGGACGCGGCGGTGACGACCTGGCGGACGGCCTTTGTGCGGATATCACCGGCGACAAAGACGCCATCAATATTGGTCTTGGTGTCTTCACCGGCGACGATGTAGCCGCCCTCGTCGAGCGTCAGCTGGTCTTTGAACGGTTCGGAGGCCGGCTCCGAGCCGATGTAGACGAACGCGCCGTCCGTCTTGACTTCAGTCACGTCGCCCGTCTTGATATTCTCGACCTCGACGCTCTCAAGCGAATAGTCGAGCCCGTTAACCTTGTTGACCTTGGAATCGTAAATGACTTTGATCTTATCGCTGCCGAACGTTTCTTCAGTCGTGCTCATCGCGGCACGGAACGCGCTGCGATGGATGATCGTTACGCTCGAGGCATAGCGCGTGAGGAACAGCGCCTCGTCAATTGCGGAGTTGCCGCCGCCGACGACGACGACGTCACGGTCTTGATACATCGAACCGTCGCATGTGGCACAGTAGTGGACGCCGCGCCCCTTGTATTCGTCGGCATTTTCGGCTTTGAGCGAGCGGGGGCTTGCGCCGGCGGCAACGACGACGGTTTTGGCGAAATATTCCGTATCCTCGGTCAAGACGCGCTTGACGTCGCCGGTGAGATCGACGTCAAAGATTTCCTTAAGATCATCGATCTTTGCGCCGAAGGAGACGGCTTGCTCGCGCATGTTGGCAATCAGATCTTTGCCGCGCACGGTCCCGGGCGTGCCGGGGTAGTTGGCGATGTGATACGTTGACGATGCCTGCCCGCCGGGCACGCTCGTATCGACCACGATGGTATCCAGCTTAGCGCGGGACGTGTAGATGGCCGCGGACAGGCCGGCCGCCCCGGCGCCGAGGATGAGCACATCGCACTCAACGCGTGAGACCGGTTCTTTAGGCAGCACGTCACCTAAAATGTCTTCGATGGCGTGACGGACCTGCGGTTTGTTCATAAAGCCCGACAGGCGCGAGCCGACTTCCTTGCCGTTTTGGTAAAACAGGACGGTCGGGCTGCCGGTAACGTTGATGCTCTTGGCAAACTCGCGGTTATCCTGCCGGAACATCTTGATGAATTTGATCTTGCCGTCGTATTTGCCGGCCATTTTTTCGAAGATCGGTGCGAGCACCTCGCATGGGGCACAATCATCGGAGTAAAAGTCAATGATGACGGGGATCGGGCTGTCGAGGACGACCGACTGGAATTCGTCGGCATTGATGTGTTGAATAGTATGGCTCATTGGACAGGTCCTTTCGCTTTGATTTTGATCTTGGGGAAGTAGGGGCACCGCGCGCCCATGCAGTCTTTGTTGGTTTTAAACTGCGTACAGCGGTAAGGCACCGTTGTTTTATTGGTAAACCAATCGGTATCTTTGACGAAGGTGCTGATGGACGTCACGGCGTCGCGCTTGCAGCAGCGCGGCCCGCCGAATGCGCCCAAGGCCGTCAGCGCCCTGGCGACTACGGTCATCGCCTCGCCGCGCTCTTCGTCGGAATACGGCGTCGCCTTGCTGAGAATCGACGCGGCGATGCCGGTGCCGGCGGCTGCACCGCACACGCCCGTGTAGCCGCAGCTGCCGCCCTTCACGTCTTTGCCGCGCCGGATGGCTTCGGCAATCTGCTTGTTGTCGCGGTAGCCCTGTTGGTTTTGATAAGCCGTGACGAGTACGGCCGGTACGATACTGTGGTACTCCGGTCCGTGCATTTTCAGCTCGGGCAGCTTGAACGTTTCAAGCAGCAGCGCCATAGGATCGGCGAACGTGCTCTTTGATAAAACACGCTCCACTTGCGTTAGAATATCCTCGCCGTGACAGCTGTCGCAAACGTAATGCCCGGTGACACAGGTTACCGTCGTTTGAAAATCTTTGCCGCAGATGGCGCAGGTATCGTTGTGAGCCGTATTTTGATACGCGAGTGCTGCACCGCAGATGACGCAGCCTGCCGTATTATGCGTATCGCTGCCGCAGTCGCAGCTTGATGTAGCCGACGGTGTGCCGCAGCCGCAATCGTCATCCGACGATTCATGCACGGCTTCAAGATCGTCGGTCATGCGACGGATATCATCGATGTAATGGTTGACGCCGATTTCAAGCAGCTCATGAATCGGACGGCAGTCCGGCGTGAGCGGGTCGCAGTTATTTTTGTTGGCGGACACGACGCCGCAGCCGCCGCCGCAGATCACGTCGTATTTACAGGTGCGGCACTTTTCGATGGCCGTCACGTCGCGCTTTTGCCAGGTTGCGACGGCTTTTTCATCGAGATGCACCTCGGGATAAAATGTCCCGAGCTGATACTCTTTGCGGCCGCAGCTGGCAGTACAGCCGTAGATTTCGCCGTTAAGGTCGAACACCCATTCCGTTTTAGCGGCCGGACACGTGTCGAAGCTGGCCATGTAGAGTTCGCCCGTCTCGATCATATGGCGGATGCCCTTGAAGTCGGGGCGGTGGAACTTGGCGAGGATCGGGTTCTTTTTGCTCATCGCGGCGTATTCCGCCCAGAGGCCCGCCTGTGTCATCAGGTGCTGCGGTTTAAAGTAGCAGTCAAACAGCTCATAGTTGCGCCCGAGCTGCGTCTTGAATTTCTCGGGCGGCAGATCGAGCCAGCCGAAGCTGTCCAGATGCTCGGCGAGATGGACGATATCGCCGATGTTCTCCGCGTCAACGACCGTGCGCAGATTGACGGGGAAGCCCGCGTCAACTGCCGCGCCGATACCGGCGATAACGTCGTCGTACGTGCCGTTGCCGTTGGCCAGTGCGCGGCGCGCGTTGTGCACGTCGCGGCTGCCGTCGAGCGTGAACTGGATCTCTTTGACTGTCGCGCGCTTGAGGATGTCGACGAATTTCGTGAAGTCGTAGCCGTTGGTGACGGCAGCTATTTCGTAGCCCTCGTCAGCGCAGCGGCCGACGATGTATTCAATTATTTCACGCTGTCTGGGTGAATAGACAAGTGGCTCGCCGCCGAACAGCGTGATAAACGGTTTTTGCTCCAAATGTCCGAACGTTTTACGTGCGTAATCGAAAAATGCGTCGACGGCGTCCTTCGTAATAATGTCATACTCGGCGTCGATGCCGTGCTGGTAGCAGTATGTGCACGCAAGATTGCAGCCATACGTCGGGATGAGCATCAGCTGCGTCTGGGAGTTTTCGATTTCCTGCCTGAACGCCGTATACGCTTCGTCAATGGCTTTTTGCTCGTCTGCCGCCGTCTCGTACGCGTAGCCGCGATCAAGAATGTAGGCGGTGAAGTCCGTGTCAGCAACCGTGAGACCGGCTTCGATATCCTGTAACAGCGCGTTGTCACGTGCGTCCATCATGTCGAAGCTGCCGGAGACGGGGTTGAGGATCACAAACTCCGGCGGCTCGGTGTTTTTTATTGGTAAAATGATATTGTTTCTGGCGAGAATCATGGAATAGCCTCCAAGTACAAAGTGACGGGGCGGCTTAAGCCGCCCCATGGTCTATTAGTCGTGACAGCCTGCGACGACCTTCGAGGATTTCGAGCAGCACTGAGCAGTGACAAAAGTTTGGCAGCAGCCTTTTGTGCCGGGCTTTGTAACCTTTTTCATGATAGACCTCCCTTCGCTGGATGTGATATTTTAACAGCCCGAATGGTCAGGCTGATAAAATCGTAGCCGTTTTTCACGTACTCACGACGTTTGAGAATGTCTACGCTGTCAAAACCGGACGCACGGATGCTCTCAAGATACGCCTGCTCCGTGACAGCACCGCCGAAGCAGTCGGCCCAGGCCTCGGGATCGTTCTTGACAGACTCGGGCAGCGGCTCTTTCGTCACCGCGTCGGACACGACGAAACGGCCGTTCGGGCGCAGGACGCGGTAGATTTCGCGATAGACGCGCGCTTTGTCCCGGGCGTGGTTAATGACGCAATTGGAGATGACGGCGTCGAATCTTTCGTCGGCAAAGGGGAGCTTCTCGATATCGCCGCGTACAAACGACGCGTTTGTAAAGCCGGCGTCCATCGCGTTTTCGGTCGCTTTGACGACCATCGCGCTGGTCAAGTCGAGCCCGACGGCGTGACCGCCGGAGCCTGTGCGCCGCGCGGCTTCGAGCGTATCGGTGCCGCGGCCGCAACCGAGGTCGAGGATGGACTCGCCTTGTACGATGTTCAACGCTTCGAGGTTGTTGCCGCAGCTGAGATTAGAGCAGGAAGCGGCTTCCTTGGTATAGCGTTCGCTGATTTTCTGCTGCATATGTCACCTCAACAAATCAATGGCGCGCCGTAGGGCGCGTGTATGCTCTTATAATAAAGATTTACTGCCGATTTTCCGTGACCATGTTACAGTTGTTTCTTTTCGATGTTTTGCCGCCGTCCGAAGTTAGTCAGACGGTTGCCGGAGCAGCTTCTTTCGCTGTTTATAATCCGGCAGGACAGACGCGATGAGCGCGTAAAACTCCCGCCCGTGATTTTTGTGCCGGATATGCGCCAGCTCGTGCACAACGACGTAGTCGACGGCTGCGTCCGGGTAGCGCATTAAATGGTAGGAAAAGCACAGGCTGTTTTTACCGCTGCAGCTGCCGAAACGCTTTTCCGCTCGTGTAATTTTCACGCCGGACGGGTACAGACCCATGATTGCCGCAAAATGCGCCACGCGTGGCGGGATCGATTCTTTTGCCTGCGCAATCAATGCGCATTTTTCCTCTTCCGACAACACGACACGCCGCGCGGCGCGCTCGCGCTGGCGATCCAGATGCGTGACGATCCAGTCTGTGTTGGAACGAACAAGCCGTTCGATCGACTGTGCCGACGCGCGCATCGGTGCGCGGACGACGATGCGTAGGTCGCTCGTGATTTCGAGCGCGAGCGTTTTGCGCTTTGATCGAATCACGGAATAATCATAGTTCATGGTTTTTACCGTTTTCTTAATTGGATTTATATGTTAAGTTTATCACGCGGCTTATTAAAAAGAAAGACGCCGCAACAATGTTTATCGCGGTTTGCCTATACGGCCGATGCCGGATTGACGCGTGTTCACGTCGATGGTAATATCTAGGCAGGAAATGTCAGACAAGGGAGCCGGTTATGGAAAAAACCAATGTCATGCGCACCCTAGATCAAAAGCACATACCGTATAAAACGCATACCTACGATTCAAGCGTCACAGATGGCGTCTCCGTGGCGGAGCTGATCGGGGAAAGCGCCGAGCGGGTGTTCAAAACGCTTGTCACCGCGGCGAACACGGGCGAGCATCTGGTGTTCGTCATACCCGTGACCGACAGTCTTGATCTGAAAAAGGCCGCAAAGGCCGCCGGCGTCAAATCGGCCGCGATGCTCAAACAAAAAGAGCTCCTGCCGCTGACCGGGTACGTCCACGGCGGGTGTTCTCCCATTGGCATGAAAAAGCAGTTCCGAACATTCGTCGACGAAACGGCGCGTCTGTTCGACGCGTTAATCGTCAGTGCCGGCAAAATCGGCTTTCAGGTCGAGATTGATCCGGACAGTCTTGCGGTTTTGACCGGCGCTGAATTTGCCGGCGTGACGGTTTATTAGCTGACTTATTCGGCGAGGTCCAATACAAAATCCTGAATCAGTTCGTCGCTCAAAACACCTTCGGCGATCTGGCGGACCTCGCCGGTCATCAGCAGGGTATAGTCCGGTCCGACATCGACGACGAGCTCTCCGCCGGGCATCTTCAGTGTGACGGGACTCACCGCCAGCCCTTTTTTCACCAACACGCTCGCCACCGCCGAGGCCGAGCTGCCGGAGGCCAGCGTATAGCCCGCGCCGCGTTCCCAGATGAGCATCTCGGCCTCATGCCGATGGACGGGCCGGACGAACTGGACATTTATGCGGTTGGGGAACATCGGATGCCGCTCAATCGCCGGTCCGTACTGTTTGACCGCCGATACGTCCAGCGTGTCTGTTAAAATCACACAGTGGGGGTTGCCGACCGAGACGCAGTCGATCTTGTATTCCCGGTCCAAAACGCGCAATGTTTCGCCGGAAATCTCGTTGTTGTCCGAGCGCACGGGGATGTCGGCGGCGTTGAATATCGCCCGCCCCATGTCGACGGCGACGTATCGGGCCCGGTTGTTGTTGATTTCGAAGATGTTGGCGCGCGCAATGCCGCCGGCCGTTTCAATCGAAAATTCCCGGCTGCCGGCATAGCCATAATCAAAGAGGAACTTGGCGAAAATGCGCAGGCCGTTGCCGCTTTTCTCCGCCTCGGAGCCGTCCGGGTTAAAGATTTTAAGGCCGAAATCGGCTTTGACCGACGCGGTCTTGAGTAAAATGCCGTCGGAGCCGATGCCGTAATGCACGTCACAGATGCGCCGGACGGCGTTCGGCGTCGGCGTAAAGCGTATACTTTCCGAATCGAACACGATATAATCGTTACCGAGACCGTGGTACTTGACAAAACTGTTGACCGGCATGCTATCACCTTCCGTTATAAGATTATGATGGTATCTATTGTACCATCCGCCACCCATAAAACCAATACGATTTTGATGGAGTTAAGCAATGTCTGAACACGACCATCAGCTGAATAAACGATTTATAGAGTTGTCTGCGCGTGCCTCGGCGCAAAATCGTTGGACGCACACCGATTTCCTCAGCCTTGCCGAGCAGGACGCCTTGTACCGTATCACACCGGCTGAATTAAGCGCGTCTTTCACACTATACGGCGGTTTCGACGGTGCGGAGCGCCGCGTCGCAGCGTTTGGCAGTGAGGATATTTGTGGCTACACTAAAAATCCGCCAATTATCTGCATAAAAATTGCGCCGCGCGCGCCGAAGTTTGCCGAAAGCCTGACACACCGAGATTTTCTCGGCGCGCTCGTCGGGCTGGGGATCGAACGGCGTGTGCTGGGCGACATCGTTATTCAAGACGACGCTGCGTATCTGTTCTGCCTTGACTCGATCGCCGGGTTCATCACGGAAAACCTCACACAGGTACGCCGTACAAGCGTCACCTGTGTCGAGCTGGACGCGGCGCCCGACATTATTGCGGCCGTACCGGACGTCGTGAGCGTCAACGTCGCGTCTGAGCGGCTCGACGCGCTCGTCGCCGCCGTGTTCAAGCTCTCGCGCGGCGACGCGCAGACGCTGTTCGGGCAGGACAAGATCTTCGTCGGCGGTCGGCTCGTATCGAGTCCCGGACGTGTGCCGGACGCGGGCGACATCGTTTCTGTGCGCGGCTACGGACGGTTTATCTACGAGGGCGCCACGCGCCAGACGCGTAAAGGGCGGCTGTTCGTCGATGTGCGGGTGTACTAGACATAAAAGGGAGGAAGACGATAGGTATGAACGCTAAAGTTGAAACCGTCGACGCGTATATTGCCCAATTCCCTGAAGATGTACAGCAAGTTCTAAGTGCGCTACGTACCATCGTTCGTCAGGAAGCGCCGGACGCCGACGAGAAAATGGCATATGCCATCCCAACATACTATTTAAACGGCAATCTAGTTCATTTTGCAGCATATAAGGCCCACATTGGTTTTTACCCTGCGCCGTCGGGCGTTGCGGCGTTTCAAGAAGAATTGAAGGACTATAAAACGTCGAAAGGCGCGGTGCAGCTGCCGCTCAGCGAGCCGCTGCCGGCCGATCTGATCCGCCGGATTGTCCGGTTCCGCGTTGCAGAAAACACGGACAAAGAATATACAAACGACCATGAAGAAAAGCAGGTGAACGAATGATCTACGCCAGTATTGCCGCCGTGTTGCTCGCGGCTATCGCTGTGCTGTACATATTGCTGATCGCCGGGCTGCCGTACGGCGAATTTGCCATGGGCGGGCAATACAAGACAGTGCCGAATAAAAAGAAACCGGTTTATGTTGTCTCACTGCTTTTTCAGGCGGTTGCCATTGTCGTCGTTTTGCAGATGGCGTACGCGCTGCCGCTGATGCTGCCGTACAACGTAACGCGGATTGTCTGTTTTGTATTTGCAGCATACTTTACGTTGGGCATCTTTATGAATGCCATTTCAAAAAGCAAAAAAGAGCGCGCCGTCATGACACCGGTCTCCGCCGTCATCGCCGCATGCTTCTGGATCATAGCACTCGGCAGCGCGCCCGTTTAAAAAGGCGGAGAGCTTATGACAGATATGCGCGCCGACCTGATTGCCCCGTGCGGCATGAACTGCCGTTTGTGCTACGCGTTCGAGCGCAAGAGAAACCCATGTCCGGGCTGCCGGAGCAATAATGACAGCAAACCGGCGCATTGCATTGGGTGCAGCATTGTTACCTGTGAGAAAAGGCAGGCGTTCGATTCGCAATTATGCCTCGAGTGCCAGAATATGTGCCGGCGGCTTCAAGACCTCGACAAGCGCTACCGCACAAAATATCACATGAGTATGATTGACAATCTGACGTACATACGGGAAAAAGGGATGGACGCGCTTCTCGACCGCGAGCGGAACCGCTGGACGTGCCCGGATTGCGCCGGTTATGTCAGCGTCCACCGAAAAGACTGTCCGACGTGCGGGCGCACGGTCTTTAATGACGAAAGGTGAACGGCAAATTTGAACATAAAAAAGCCCCGATGGATTTCCATCGGGGCTTTTTGGCTTAATAGGGGGGGCGTTTATTTGTCGAGCTCTTCGATGATCGCCGGGATGACCTTGTACAGGTCGCCGACGATGCCGTAATCGGCAACCTCGAAGATCGGCGCGTTCTCGTTTTTGTTGATCGCTACGATCGTGCCCGACGTCTGCATACCGGCCAGATGCTGGATCGCACCGGAGATGCCGCAGGCGATGTAGAGGTCGGGTTTGACGGTCGTACCTGTCTGTCCGACCTGATGCGAGTGGTCAATCCAGCCCGCGTCAACAGCCGCACGTGACGAGCCGACGACGCCGCCGAGTTTATCGGCCAGCTGTTTGATGAGCTCAAAGCCCTCGGGATTGCCAAGACCAGCGCCGCCGGAGACGATGATTTTTGCGTCAACCAGCGAAACCTTCTCGGTCAGGCCCTTGACGACCTCGAGCACCTGCATGCGGATGTCTTTTTCGGCAAATTTGGCGTTGAGCGTGATCAGCTCGCCCTTCGCGCCGGAAACTCTCTCGGGCTTTTCCATAACGCCGGGGCGTACCGTAGACATCTGCGGACGGTGGTTCGGGCACAGAATCGTCGCCATGAGGTTGCCGCCGAACGCGGGACGCGTCTGCATGAGCTTTTTGTCTTCGGGATCGATATCGAGCTTCGTGCAGTCGGCGGTCAGGCCGGTGCCGCACTGGACGGCCAGGCACGGGCCGAGGTCGCGGCCGATATGCGTGGCGCCAAGCAGAACAATCTCAGGTTTATACTTTAGGATCGCTTCGTAGATGACCTTTGTATACGCGTCGGTGTTGTATGTTTTCAGCTCGGGCGCATTGGCGTAGTAGACTTTGTCGGCGCCGTACTCGAACAGCTCGTCGACAAGATCGTCGGTACCGTCGCCGCAGAGGACCGCGCAAACCTTACAGCCGATCTCGGCGGCAAGCTTTTTGCCTTCGCCCATCAGCTCGACGGAAACGCCCATCAGCGCGCCGTCGCGCTGCTCGGCAAAAACCCAGACGTCGTGGTACTGCGTCACATCGACGCCTTTAGCCAGATCGTCAACCTTTTCGATCGCATCAAACGGACACACGTCGATACATGCGCCGCAGCTGGTGCAGGCCGCGCCGATGACGGCAAGGCGATCCTGCATGGTGATCGCGTCAAAAGGGCATGCGCTGACGCACTTGGTGCAGCCCTTACATTTTTCAGCAATTATTCTAACAGCCATTTATGTCACATCCTCTCATCGTTACAGTACGTGCTTTTCGGTCAGCTTCGCTACGAGCGCCGATGCCATTTCCGGCACGGTGCCGTGGAGCATCTCGCCTTTACCCTTCGGGGGCGGCGTAAAGCTGCGCCACACTTGTGTGGGGCTGGCTTTGAGGCCGGCATCTTCGGGCGCGAGGCCGACGTCGTTTTCGTCCCAGATGGTGATGTCCTGCTTATAGGCATCTTCGATCTGGGCGATCGTCATGTAACGAGGCTCGTTGAGCTCTTTAATGGCGGTGAGCAGGCAAGGCGTCTTAACTTCGATGACCTCGTATCCGTCTTCAAGGTTACGCTCGACAATGACGGAACCGTCTTTGATCTCGCGAACCTTCTGCACATACGTTACGGACGGGATGCCCAGGCGCTGAGCCGTTTGCGGGCCAACCTGAGCCGTATCGCCGTCGATAGCCTGGCGGCCGGCGAAAATCACATCGTACTTACCAAGCTTGCGCACGCCCGCAGCGATCGTCGTCGACGTCGCACAGGTGTCGGCGCCGCCGAATGCACGGCTGGACAACAGGTACGCGTCATCCGCGCCCATCGCGAGGCATTCGCGGAGCATGTACGTCGCTTGCGGCGGACCCATCGAGACGACGGAAACGGTCGTGCCGGGGTGCTGGGCTTTAAGCTCCAGCGCAGCCTCCAGCGCATTGGCGTCGTCGGGGTTGAGGATGGACGGCACGCCCTCGCGGATCAGCGTGCCTTTGACGGGGTCAATCTTGACCTCGTTGGTATCAGGAACCTGTTTTACACAGACAATAATCTTCATCATTCACTATCTCCTTCCGAATTACTTAAGCAGATTGCCCGAAATGACCATCTGCTGAACTTGCGAGGTGCCTTCGAAGATAGTGAAGACGCGGCAGTCGCGGTAAATACGCTCAACCTTATACTCGCTGATATAACCGTAACCGCCGTGAATCTGGACGGCCTTGGCGGCGATCTCGTTACAGATTTCCGTGGCGTAATATTTCGCCATCGATGCAGCCATGCCGGCCTCTTTGCTGCCGGTGTCCTTCAGCTGCGCGGCGCGGTAGACAAGCTCCTTGGCGGCCTGCAGCTTGGTGGCCATATCGGCCAGCATGAAGCTGATGGCCTGGAAGTTGGCGATCGGGCGGCCGAACTGTTTACGCTCTTTGGCGTACTTGACCGACTCGTCGAGCGCGCCCTGCGCAACGCCGATGCTCATCGCCGCGACGCCGATGCGGCCAATGTCGAGCGTTTTCATGGCGTTGGTAAAACCTTTGCCTTCTTCACCGAGCATGTCGTCATTATGCACGCGGACGTCTTCCATGATAATGTCGGACGTCGGGCAGCCCTTGAGACCCATTTTGTGCTCGGGCTTGCCGCAGGAGACGCCGGGCAGCTTCATGTCCATAATGAACGCGGAAATACCCTTGGAGCCCTTTTGCGACGGATCGGTCTTGGCGTAGATAATTGACCAGTCGGCCACAGGCGCTGTGGTGATGAACGTTTTGCGGCCGTTGAGCACCCAGTAGTCGCCGTCACGAACGGCGGTCGTCGTCGTGCCGCCGGCGTCGGAGCCGGCGTTAGGCTCGGTCAGGCCGAACGCGAGGATCTTCTCACCCTTAGCGACGGGGGTGAGATACTTTTCGAGTTGCTCGGGTGTGCCGGCCAGCATCAGCGGGCCGCCGCCGAGCGAGTTGGGCGCAGAGGCCCAGATCGTCGTGACGGCGCTCGCGCGGGCGAGCTCTTCCATCGTGATGACGTAGGACACGTAGTCCGAGCCTTGTCCGCCGTACTGGACGGGCGTTTTAATGCCAAAGAATCCGGCCTTGGCCATTTTGTCGAGCAATTCCTGCGGATACTGGCCTGTCTCTTCGATCTCGTCGAGCAGATCCTTTGTCAGCTCTTTTTCGGCGAAGTCGCGCGCCAGCTTCCGGACAAGTTCATGCTTCTCAGAAAAAATCATGATTTTCCTCCTGTGTTCTTCTGTATCATTTTTTGATCCGAATCAGTCGTATTTCACGTATAAATCCGAATAAATCAACAAATGTATGCGATGTCTATCGGCAAAATGCCATATCTATTATAAATGTTCTCTAAAAAAAATCTACTATTTTGTATTCCACTATTTCTTGAATAACGGCTTGTCATATGCTAAATTAGATGAACGGAGATACATAATTATAGGTATACTTGATGAGAACATATGATGTAGGGGCTACCCAAATGCCCTGAAACGATAGTTCCTGTTCCAAGAAAGGATGAGACAATGAGTTCCACGCTGTTTGATTATGAATGGCAGTTTCTTCTGCAAATGGTTTCGCGCATCAACTACTGTGAGACATACACGGAAACGTGTGATACGATCCTGCAGCAGATGCGCACGCTGATCCCGTATCACACGGGTATCGTTTTTCAGGCCAATCGGGAAAACGGCCGCGTCCTGCTTGATCATCCGATCTCAACCGAACCGGTTGATGATGCGTCCGATCATGCTTTTTTTACCGAGGGCAATTATCCGCACTGGGACGAGTTCATCATGGCGCCATACAGCATCGTGTTCCGTCAGTCGGACATTATCACGCCGGCCAAGATGGAGAAAACGCGTGTTTACAGAGAAATCTGGGAGAAGCGGGACATCTACTGGGGACTGTTTATCTCGCTGGTGTATAAAGATTGTCCGCTGGCTGTTGCCGGTTTGATGCGCAGCAAGGATGAGGAAGACTTCTCCGCGCGCGACATATACATTATGAATACCCTCAAGGATCCGCTGGAGCGTAAGTTCTACAGCCTGCTTGAAGGGCGGCTGCGCCGCAGCGGCGGTAAGTCCCGCCCGGAGCGGATCGCCAAGACGGCGGCGCGCTTCGGCCTGACCAAACGCGAGACCGAGATCGTCGCGCTGGTATGCAGCGGCAAGAGCAGCGAGGAGATGTGCCAGCAGCTGTATATCACACACGCCACGCTCTCAAAGCATTTGTCGAACATATACGCTAAAACGAAGGTGCGTAACAGAACGCAGCTTTTCGGACTGTTCAACGATCTGTAAATCCCCGGCATGCCTCAGAAAAAACACATGTTATTATTTTAATTGTCAGTGATACATTTGGCAATGAAAATAAGTGGATAATTTAACGATCTTTTTTGACTTTCGTTTGTTTTTCGTGAAAAAGCAGGGAAAGCGGACGTGAAAAAAGGGTGAAATTATATAATTTTGCAAAATACCAAAAAATTTTAATAGAATTTCCGGAGACGGCGCGTTACGATTAGCTGACTGAAGAGGTGAGTTATTCACGAAAAGAAGACGAAGCGAAACGTCGGGCTAATAAGTCCGGCTATTCTGATCGTCTTCACGTGCAGATTAGGGTATTAGGAGGAAAATTATGAATTCACCAAAAGAAATCGCACAAAACTACATATCAATCGGTGCGGGTAAAACAAAGATCTCTATCCCAAAGATGGTCGTGCTGGGCATTCTGGCCGGCATCTTCATCGCGCTGGCCGGCGTAGCGTACACGGTCGCGTCCTCGACGCTTGAGGGCTCGGTCGGTAAACTCATCGGCGCGAGCGTCTTCCCCGGCGGGCTGGCGATGGTGCTTCTGGCAGGCAGCGAGCTGTTTACCGGGAACACGATCATCGTTCTGCCTGTATGCTGCGGCCATGCTAAGGTCGGTGGTATGCTGAAGAATTGGCTGTTCGTGTATATCGGCAATTTCATCGGCAGCATTATCATCGCCGCGCTTGTCGTCGGCGCTGGTACGACCGGTCTGTTCGGCGGCGAAGTCGGCAAGGATATGATTAACATCGCCGTCGGTAAAGTATCGCTCGGATTTGACGTTGCGTTTATCCGCGGTATTCTTTGTAACTTCCTCGTTTGTATCGCCGTTTGGATGTCGTTTGCCGCCAAAGACGTTACCGGCAAGATCGTCGGCATCTTCTTCCCGATCATGTTCTTCGTACTTTGCGGCTTCGAGCATAGCGTTGCGAATATGTACTTCATCGCGACGGGCCTGTTCGCATCCGGCAATCAGGCGCTCGTCGATCTGGCTGCCAACGCCAACATCGGCATGCTGACCTGGGGCAACTTCTTCGTCAAGAACCTGCTGCCGGTCACGCTCGGCAATATCGTCGGCGGCTCGGTCATGGTCGGCCTGAGCTACTGGTATCTCTATATCGCCGGTGACAAGGAAACGAAAGAGAAACTCTCTGCGAAAAAATAAGATGCTCTCTTTATAACATCAGCAGGGCCTCCCAACAGGAGGCCCTGCTTTTTTAGATGATGTCCGCCGAAATGATCCATAATTAACAGGGAATTAACCATAGAAAAACTTGTAAAATCGTGTCGGAAAATGCATCATTTTATTGACAAAAACAAACAATATATTGTATAATCAGCATTGATATCCAGTTATCGATACATTATATAGTAATATTACCTGTAAGACGCCAGAAAACACCGTCAAAACGTCGAAAAATAAAGTGTTTTTAGGTGTTGGGCACAATATATGCTAATCGAAAAAGACTAATAAATTATAGGCATGGGCGGCCGGTTTTTAAGTATGCAGCCAAGGCCGGTACTGAATATCTTGTATTTACTGAATTATTACGCAGCCTGCCGTAACGTAGAGGCGGGCAAAGCGGACGGAGCCGCCGATAATGGGCGGCACAATATATAGTAGCGGCGCTGATCCAAACAAACGCCGTGCCGACTGCGGCGACGCGCGGAGAGATGGTGAGCTAATTTGAATCTGCCAAAACGTAAAATGCGAATTGGGGACATCCTCAAAGCACAGGGGATCGTTGACGACAAACAGCTGGCAGCAGCAATGGCTATTCAGCATAAAACGAAACAGCGCCTGGGCGATATCCTGATCGAAACCGGCATTACGACGGAGCTGCAGATCATGAGCGCGCTGCATACACAGCTGGGCATTGAGATGATCGACCTGCGCGGCATTCGTATACCACCGGAGGTCATCGGGTTGGTGAGCGGCTCGATTCTCCGCAAACACAAAGTACTACCCGTCGGTTTTGACGAGGAAGACTCCAATACACTCCTGCTTGCGATGGCCGATCCGCTTGACATGAACGCACAAGACGACATCGCCATCATTACCAACCGCCGTATTGAGCCGCGCGTGGCAACCATCAGCGCCATCAACTCCGTGCTCGACCGCTATTTCGGCAATGAAGAGGTTATGTCGGCCGCCGAGCAGTATACGAAGGAGCGCGAACAGCAGCTGCAAATGCTCGAGGAAACGGCTGCGCAGCAGGACAATGAGCTCAACAGCGCGCCGATCGTCCAGCTCGTCAAGTCGATGATCGAGCAGGCCGTACGCCAGCGCGCGAGTGACATCCATATCGAGCCGCTCGAGAAGCAGGTGCGCGTGCGCTTCCGCATCGACGGTATATTAGCTGAAAAAATGATGTACGACGTGACGCTTTTGGCCGCAATCGTGACACGCATCAAGATACTGGCGCGCATGGACATTTCTGAAAAGAGAAAGCCGCAGGACGGACGGCTGACGCTCATCGTTGACCATTCAGAATATGACGTGCGCGTATCTGTGCTGCCAACAACATACGGCGAAAAGGTCGTTATGCGACTGGCCTCGGCAACGAACCTCACACGCGCCAAATCCGAGTTGGGCTTGCGCGAGTGGGAACTTGAAAAATTCGATCACATTCTGGCTAACCCCAACGGCATGATTCTCGTTACCGGTCCGACGGGCAGCGGTAAATCGACAACGCTGTACACGGCGCTTAGTGAATTGAATAAAGAAGACGTTAACATCGTAACCGTCGAAGACCCGGTCGAGGCAAATATCCCCGGGGTCAATCAGGTGCAGGTCAACGCGAAAGCGGAGATGACGTTCGCCAGCGCGTTGCGCTCCATTTTACGTCAGGATCCCGACATCATCATGATCGGTGAGATTCGTGATATCGAAACGGCGTCGATTGCTGTTCAAGCGTCTATTACGGGGCATCTTGTCGTATCGACGCTGCATACCAACAGCGCGGCCGCGACCATCACACGGCTGATCGACATGGGCTTGGAATCCTACCTGCTGGCCGACTCGCTCGTCGGCATCATCGCGCAGCGGCTCGTCCGCAGACTCTGTACAGCCTGCCGTCAGCAGCGGCCGGCAACCATCGAAGAAAAGCGCCTGCTCGGTGTCGACCCGAATGAGCAACTGCTGGTCTACACGCCCGGCGCTTGCAGCCTGTGTTCCGATACAGGCTATTTCGGGCGTATCGGTGTCTATGAGATCATGGAGGTCACACCGCAGCTTAAACGCCTGATCGCGCTGAAGGAATCGACGGAGCGCATCCGTGAGCGTGCCGTACAAGACGGGACGCATACACTGCGTATGTCGGCAGCCAATTATGTACGCAACGGAATTACGTCCATATCGGAGATGATCAAGGTATCCTTTGATCAATAGCCGCCGGACAACAGGAGGGAAGCGCCTATGATCGTACTCGACGAACTGCTGCGGCGCGCAGTCGAGCAATCAGCCTCGGACATCCACATAACAGTCGGTGCACCGCCAACCTTACGGATCGACGGCGCACTTGTTCCAGCCGACGGCGACGCGCTGTCCCCGTCTGACACGCAGGCGATCGCCTATTCGGTGATGAACGATAAAGACAAAGAGCAGCTTGAAAAGCTCGGAGAAGTCGACATGGCGTACTCCGTACCGAACCTCGGGCGGTTTAGGGTCAACATCTTTAAGCAGCGTGGCAGTATAGCTGTCGCGCTGCGTGTTCTGAATTTCGAGATACCAGACCCGGAAGCGCTGGGGATTCCGACGAGCGTCGTCGATACAATCAAGCGTCAGCGCGGTCTGGTGCTGGTTACCGGCCCGACAGGCAGCGGCAAGTCTACGACACTCGCTTCGCTTATAAACGTGCTCAACAGGGACTACCCGTATCACATCATTACACTTGAGGATCCGATCGAATATCTGCACCGGCACAACCAGTCGGTTGTCAACCAGCGCGAGATCGGCAACGATACCGGCGGTTATGCCGCCGGACTGCGCGCGGCACTGCGCGAGGATCCGGATGTGATCCTCGTCGGCGAGATGCGCGACCTGGAGACGATCTCTATCGCCGTCACAGCTGCCGAGACAGGGCATCTTGTTTTCTCAACACTGCACACGATCGGCGCCGCCGCAACAATCGACCGCATCATCGATGTGTTTCCGCCGCATCAACAGCAGCAGATCCGAACGCAGCTGGCGGAGGTGCTCGTGAGCGTTGTGTCGCAGCAGCTGATCGCCAAAAAATCCGGCAAAGGTCGGTGCGCGGCGATCGAGGTCATGCATATCAATCCGGCCATCCGCAATCTGATCCGCGAATCAAAAACATTCCAGATCCCGTCCGTCATGCAGACAAACCGCAAAACCGGCATGATCACGATGGATGATGCGATCTGTGAACTGAATGCCAGGGGCGTGATATCTGGCGATGAGGCCGAGCGCTACGCGCAGGATGTTGTCTATGTTAAGAAGCGCTTGGTTTAACAGCGTGCACCCGGGAGGTGACAGCGATGCCGTCATATAGCTACACAGCCATCGATAGCGCCGGCAAAGACCGGAAAGGCTCCATCGACGCTGAGACAAAAGAACAAGCCCGTGAGCTGCTCAAGGCCAAAGAGCTTTTTATTTTGTCGATTGGCGAGCAGAACCTGATGACACGAGATATCAACGTCAGTTTCGGCGGTAAGCCGAAGGCGCGTGATATGAGCATTTTCTGCCGCCAGTTCGTCAGTATCGTCGGCGCCGGCGTCACGGTCATTGACGCGTTGGAGATGCTTTCCGAGCAAACGGAAAACAAACTGCTCAAACGCGCTATTGCAGAGGCAAAGGTCGCCGTCGAAAAGGGTGAATCACTGGCTGAAGCGATGGGCCGCAACAGAAAAGTGTTTACCGAAATGTTCATCACGATGATCGAAGCGGGCGAGGCGTCCGGCAGTCTTGAAACATCATTCATGCGCATGGCCGTCCAGTTTGAAAAGGAAGCGCGGATTAAGGCGCTTGTCCGCAAGGCGTCGATTTATCCGTCGGTTGTGGCGTTCGTGGCCGTTGTCGTTGTCATCGCAATGCTCACTTTCGTCGTACCGACATTCCAGGAGATGTTTGACGATCTCGGTACGCAGTTGCCGGCTATTACACTGTTTGTCATCGCGCTCAGCGATTTTATGCAGCACTTCTGGTATCTTGTAGTCGGCGGCATTGTGCTGCTGGTGATAAGTTTGCGCTATTTCAGCGGTACATACGCCGGCAAACGGACGTTCGGCAAGCTCGCGATGCGCCTGCCGCTCCTTGGCAAGCTGACCGTAAAAACAGCGTGCTCTCGATTCGCGCGCACGCTCTCGACGCTCATGGCGGCCGGTCTGCCACTGATGGATGCGCTGGAAATTACGGCCAATACGATGACAAATATATACTTCAAGGAGGCGCTGCTCGACGCGCAGGAAAGCGTATCCATGGGCACATCACTGTCTGAGCCGCTGCAGCGCAGCCGAATATTCCCGTCGCTTGTCTGGCACATGGTGAAAATCGGTGAGGAAGCAGGCAGCATGGAAACAATGCTCGACAAGCTGGCTGATTATTACGACGAAGAGGTCGAGATCGCCACCCAATCGCTGATGGCGGCGCTTGAGCCGGCCATTATCGTATTCCTGGCCGTCGTCATTGGCACAATTATCATTTCGATTATTTCACCGATGGCGCAGATGTACAGCGGTTTGCAGAACATTTAGTCGGCTTATCCATCCGGCGGCGCGCTCAAATAACCGCCTGATATCGTTAAAAATAAGCTTATTTTCAACAAAAAACGAAAAAATCAGACGAAATATGAGAAAAAGTGAGAGAAACGCTTGACACATCTCATTCGATGTGGTACTTTATGGTCGAAAACTATCGATCACTTCAATCGAAAAAGGCAAACCTGCTGAAAAGCAGGGACGCAAAACCAAGGGTCTACAGCCTGAGAAGGCCAAGACAGCCGGTTACCGAAATTGGAAGGTACACAACGTTTACCTCCTTTCCGAATTTCGGGTGGGAGGTTTTTTTGTTGGATTAGTGAAATTGCGCAATTCGGGCATTGCCCGTCAAAGGCCATCGGCCTGTTCTTGTGATATAAGCGTTGACCGTCTTGAGGGGAGCCGGTGCGTTTATAAAAATATTAAAAAAGCCCGGTTTCGGGCGCAGATTAACGAAAGAAGGTTGAAAAGATGAAAATGCTTCGTAAAAACCGTAAAAAACTCGGCAATAAAGGCTTCTCGCTCGTAGAGCTGATTATTGTCATCGCCATTATGGCCGTCCTTGTGGCAATCCTCGCACCGCAGTACCTCAAGTATGTCGAGAAGTCAAGAGTGTCCGCAGATGAAGCCAACGCCGATAACTTTCTCAACGCCGCACAGGTCATGACAGTCGATCCTGATCTCAATTTTGCAGATGGTACAGGAACTATTACTTGGACAGGATCCACGGTGACAGTTGCAGGGGATAATGCAGCTACAATAACAGCTCAATTAACATCGATTCTTGGTGCTGATTACGCTACGGCGGAAGTCCAATCCAATGAGTACACGGCAGATGATAATGATACATATGTGGTTACCATCGCGATTGCCGACGGCATACCTACTGTATCCGGCAGCTGGGGCGCTGGATCGTAAAAGTTGAAGCTTAAATAAGAAAAATTTCCTTAGACTCAACCCAAGCAAATCGAAAGGATGCCGGGCATGCTTTTTCTCGACATAGTATCCTATATCATGATTGTCTTGCTGGGGCTGGTGATTGGCAGTTTCCTCAATGTCTGCATCATCAGAATCCCGGCGGCACAGAGCATAGTGACGGCGCCTTCCCACTGCATGGCGTGCAGCAAAAGACTTAGTTGGTACGAACTCATCCCGGTGTTCAGCTGGGTCTTGCAAAAAGGCCGCTGCCGCGGATGCAGCAGCCCGATCTCTGCCCAATATCCCCTTGTTGAGGCGGCGAACGGCATCCTATACGCATTAATATTTTTTCGGTTTGGATTATCGGCCGAAACACTCATCTATTGTTCTATGACCTCAGCGCTTCTGGCGCTGAGTGTCATAGACTTTAGAGTTTTTGAGATTCCTCCGGGATTTAACTGGTTTTTACTCGGGATCGGCGTTTTACGCGTCGCGACCGACTTCAGCAGCTACTTAACGTACCTTATCGGATTCTTTGCCGTGAGCGTACCGCTGCTTTTAATCTTTCTGATTACCCGCGGGCGCGGGATCGGCGGCGGCGACATCAAGCTGATGGCCGTCTGCGGCCTGATAATCGGCTGGAAGCTGATTGTCTTAGCGTTTATCGCCGGCTGTATTTTCGCCTCGGTCATACACCTGATTCGTATGGCTGTGAAAGGCGAGGGCTCAACGCTGGCGCTCGGCCCTTATTTGTCGGTTGGCGTATTTGCCGCCGCGATGTGGGGCGGCGCGCTGATTGACAGCTATTTGGCGCTGTTTTAACTGTGATAATTCGGATGACTACCTTTATATATAGAAAAGCCAATACAAGCGGGAGTGGGTGCACGAAGCGATGGCAATGAAAATTTTGGCGATCGAGATCGGCGAGAGACTGATCAAGGTTTGTGAAACGTATATGGGATCGAGTGCGCGCAAAGCAAGCGCGTGCGCTACATTTCAGACGCCTTCGGGTGCCGTGATCGACGGGGAGATCCAAGACGCCGAGGCCGTTGCTACGGTGATCCGGGACAACCTCAAGAAGAACAATCTCCGCAGCCGTAAGGTTGTTTTCTCAATCGCATCGACGCGCATCGCCACGCGAGAGGTCACGATCCCGCCCGTTAAAGACGCAAAGATCAAATCGCTCGTAGAGGCCAATGCGTCCGACTATTTCCCGGTGGATATGAGCAAGTACCGCATCACCTATTCGCTGCAGGAGCGCAAGACGATGGGGCCGGATGCCGGCAACCGTCTGCTCGTAATGGCCGCGCCGCTCACGATCCTCGAAAGCTATTTTACGCTGTCGGTTCTGCTCGGTTTCCAGGTGCAGGCGCTCGACTACAGCGGCAACAGCCAGTACCATTTGCTTGAAGTCATCCCGAACGACGGTGTGACGATGTATATCGATATCAGCAGCGCTTACTCCATCACGACGGTGATGCAAAAAAGCAAGCTACTTATGCAGCGCACATTCCCCAGTGGCATTGACGAATATGTATTGGCGTATCTGGCCGGCACAGAAAAGCCCGACAGTGAGTTTCTGGCCGCCATCCATGATCTGAGCTCCGAATACTATACGCCGCAGTTCGGCGATACGACACCGGCATATGAGTTGGCCGAATATCTCTCGCGCCTGATCGGCAACATCACGCGGCTGGTTGATTACTACAACTCGTCTAACTGGGAAATGCCGATCGAACGCCTGGTGCTCACGGGCATCGGCTCGCGGATTGTCGGGCTGCGCGAGGCCGTCGCAGAGTCGACGGGCATGCCGGTCACGGTGATGCAAAAGCTGGACAAAGTGGGCGCGTCGAACTCGCTGGCATCGGTGCTGCCGCAGTATATCTCCTGTCTGGGCAGTGCGATATCGCCCGTCGATCTTGTACCGGAGCGGTACAGGAAAAAGAAAAAAGAAAAGAAGAAAAAAGAATCTGTCTCACTCGGTGTGACCGTGTTTGTGATGTGTATTCTCGCCGTCGGCGGACTGAGCGCATCGGCATATCTGAGCTATCAGGATGCACTGACTGAAAAAGCGAAGCTGACGGACGAAGTCGCCGAACTGGAGCACGCCGAGATTGTCTACAACAACTTCATCTCCTACAACAAAGCCGCCGACGACTTGCGCGCGCTTGACACCCTGATTTCATCGCCCAACGACGCGCTGCTGGGTTTCATCGAGGAGCTCGAAAATCGGATGCCGCCGGAGATTAATGTGATCGCAGCCAACTGCGGCACGGAGAGTATTGAGATGAACATCACCGTTACGTCCAAGCTCGCGGCGGCCAAGGTCATTCAGCAGCTGCGCACGTTCGAGACGATCGGTGTGATCACCGTCGGCGATCTCGATGAGCCGGAGGACGATACAGGGCTGACGATCGTGACGTTTTCCGTCAGTTGTGAATACGTCACACAGTCGCCGGACGATACGGCACAGGATCAAACCGATACGACGCAGGATCAAACCGATACGGCGCAGGACCAGTAGGAGGGCATCATGCAGATTTCTAAAGGTACGACAAAATTTATCCTGATCGCCATCGGGCTGATGATATTTCTGGCCGGCTACTTCCTTGTATATATCGACTTTACGAACAAGACCGACGAAACGCTTGCGGACATAGATACGCTGTCAGATCGGCTTGATGAACTGGAGAATTACAACGCACAGATCGATAACTATGAGACAAGTATTGCTGAAAATCGGACGTTTATTGATACCAACCTGCTGAAGTATTACAGTATGGAAACGCCGGAGGATTTCATCGTGCTCTCACAGTCGATGGTAGACGATATCGGCATAAGCGTCCCGCATATTACTTTTGATGACCCGGAGACCATTGCGCCGGTGACTGGCTTTGCAAACACGGACGATGCGGCGGATTTACCGCCTGAACCGCTCGAATTGATGTGCTACAGGTTATCCGCGACATTCACCGCGGAAATGACGTACGAGCAGATGAAAACAGCGCTTAAAACCATCTACAAGCAGCAGGATGTGACGAAACTGCAGACGCTTACGCTCAGCTATGACCCGACGAGCGGACTGATTTCTTCAAGCATTACGTTGGACAAATACTACTTAACCGGCCGCGGGATCGACGACCACGAAGCACCCCTCCCGCATTTTGATCTTGGCACCGACGCACTGATGGGCGGCTGAGCCATCGGGCATCAAATCGGTCCCGGTCCGGCTGAAAGGAGGCTGGGTCATGCGAATGAATAACAAAGGCTTCTCGCTGGTCGAGCTGCTTGTCGGCGTTGCTATTCTGGCAATTATCGCCGTGCCGCTGGCCCGCGCCTTTATCACCTCGGCGTCGACGTCTGTGCGGGCCAAGGATATCCGCAGTCAGACGGTAGCGGCGCAAAATATACTGGAATCTTATGAAGCAACATCGATCGGAGCGATCATCGATGCGCTCGCGCACGGCGGCGCGACGCTTGGCGGCGGGACGGTTAAACCGAAGATTGAAGTCGCAGACGATTTCGGCAACTATGCAACTGTTAATCCGGCGGATGATGCCGAGCTTGACCGCGCCGGCGAGGGCTACAAGCTGTATCTGACGGACGTTCCGTCGGGTGTAGACAAATATGACGCCGTCGTGACGCTTGATGCGGCCTCGGAATATGCCGAGATCAACGACGAACCGATCGTCAACGCCAAGCCCATGAGCGCCATTGTTCAGCAGCCAAAGGATGAAATTGCCGCCAAAGACATTGCGCAGCAGGCGCAGATCGACAGCGGCGACGAGCTCGCCGACGACTTCTTTTTATACAGCATGGATCGTACTATTACCGTGACGATCGGCTGGCTTACCGATGAGAACGACGACCGGCTGCAGTGCCAGGCTGAGTATGAATACGTGGCGACATACGACGGTGAGGTGTATGAGTACACAGCGGCAAATGACGTGTACTGCGACCCCTACAGTGCTGACTTTGCCGGCGAATACGGCTTGTTCGTTTTCTTTTACCCGAATCATAATACCGCATTTGATAAGATCAACATCGTTAACCGCGACAATTTAGAAATGAACGTATATCTGGCCTGCCAGGATCCAATACCGAGTAACTATGAGCCGATGATCAGTCTGCGGGAGAAAAACTATGGACAAGGGAATAGCCCGGCTATGTCGCTGTATACGAATTTCCCTGTTGAAGCTCGGTTTTACCCCGGGACACTCATTGCAGGATCGGGCTATCAGGATGGAATGCGCTATCCCTACGATTGTTCAGGCGAGCTCGGCGGCCAGACGGCACAAAACCGCATTTATACGGTACGCGTCGAGCTATACGCACCCGGCGACGTCGGCGGCAAGATTCTTGCATCATTCGACGCGTCGAGCATTGAGTAGCACCGGATTGAGGTTTATTTTACGATGAAAACAGCTATGCGACAGGTGAATAAGGCGCTGCACGACCAGCGTGGTTCGTCAATCGTTATCGTTTTGGTAACGATGACGTTTATCGTCGTGCTCGCATCGATCGTGATGTATCTGTCGCTCGTTAACATCCAGATGAAAAACATGGATCGCTCCGGCAAAGAGAATTTTTACGACGCCGAGTCGGTCATGAATGAGCTGCGCGCACGCGTGCAGGTGCTCGTGTCAGACGCGATCAACGACGCGTATACCGACGTGCTCAGTAATTATAACGATACAGAAGATGAATCGCAGGAAAAAGCTTTTAAGACATCGGACGAGACGCAGGAAGGAAAATTCCGGGATGCGTTTCTCGATGCGCTTTATACCTCGACGGTTGGCAGCAGTCAATTTCTGTTTGACCCGTTAGATGGTTCGGATGATATTAAGACGTATTATACGGCGGCGCTCAAAGCGCTGCTTAAGGACGTCGACGGTGTGGAGATTGAGGGCAGCCAGACGGTTGTTGAAGAGCGTGACGGTGACGACGTGCTGGCCATCAAGCTTAAAGATGTGCGCGTGACGTATGTCGCCAACGGCTACCAGACAAGCGTGTCGGCCGATATCCGAATTGAGACGCCGAGCCTACTCTATAAAGCGACTTCGACGGTTCAGTCGTCACTGCCGGATTACGCCATTATCGCCGAAGACGGTGTTGAGACGGGTTTCGGTAAACTGGTTGTTACGGGCAATGCTTATGCAGGGATGATTGAGACCAGCGGCAACAGCAACTCGCTGACGATCCGGCAGGCGGGCGACTTTGTCGTCGGCGGTAATGTGACAATCGAAGACAGCAGCTCGTTTGAGCTGGAAGCCGGATCGTCGCTGTGGGCGGAGAATATTGTTGTCGGCGCCTCGGCTAAAGCCAATATCCGTGGCGACGCTTATATATCAAATGATCTGAACCTGAGCAGCTTGGGCGCGGAGGCGTATTTGTCGGGCCGGTATTTCGGTTACGGCAACGCGACGGAACCGGAAGAAGATGGCGTGTATGCGTATGTGCCCGACAACAGTAGCTCGATTATGGTCAACGGCAAGTACACCACGCTGGATTTGTCCGGGCTGAAGACGCTCATTCTCGCTGGGCACAGTTTCGTTAACTATTCCCCCGTACCCGGAGCGGATAATCCGTTCGTGATGATGGGTCAGTCGATTGCCGTTAAGAGCGACCAGCTGGCCTATCTGGTGCCGGAAAACTGCCTGAAAACAGACTCGATATACGGGCTGACCAATCCGTATATCTATAACGACGAAGGTGACATTACTGCCGCGCTTGAGGCGATTGCGACGGACGAGCCGATTTTCAAAGACAGCACGGAGACGCTGGCCGACTATGGCATAACAGACGTGTATAACGACATTCTGGTTATGCGCAAGCAAATCGGCCAAACGAACATCGCGTATTTCTGCATGAAATTCCCGACAACGGAGGATGCCAACGCCTATTTTAAAGATTATTTTAAGTTCAACAAAGACACAGTTCAAAAGTACCTATCGATATACACCGACGCCATAGATATGAGCAGCAGCACGTCGCAAAGTCTTGCCGGTCAGGGCTACTACTTGGATGCAGGTGTGCTGGAGATGCTCGACGCGTCGAATGTACCGGACGCGACGCTTGAAGCCATCGTCGAAGCGAGTACGAATTTACGCGTAACACTTTCGCGCACGGATAACGGCGGGGGATCCGGTGCCGCGTCGCCTTACGAATACTACGTTGACATTGAAACGGACATCCTCGCCGCTGAGGGCGGCACGATCGCCTACGAAACCGACGGCGTCGCCAAGGCAATAGTTACGAGCGGCAGCTATACGATAACAGACGACACGCCCGATTCGGTGCACATCGTCATCGCCGCCGGTGATGTGACGGTGAACCGCGCTTTTTCAGGACTGATCCTGTCGGGTGGTACGGTGCATCTTAATGCCAGTATTACAGCCAGCCGATCGGACGTGGCTGACGCGCTGCTGGCGCTCGTCGATCCCAATTCGACGGATGCGGACAAGCGGTACCTGCACCTGAACGCCGAGCATATCACGCCGCTCAACGTCAGCTCCGGGAATGCGTCTGATCTGGGCAACTGGGACATGAACCGTCTCGTTTCCTACGATAACTGGGCCAAAAACGCAGGCTGACCGGCCCGACGATACTAAAGAGGTAGAGCGGTGAAAAACAAGGGCTATACGCTGATAGAAATAGTGGTGGTCGTCGCGATTATTGCGGCGATGACCGTGACGATATGGCAGTCCGTCAATGCAATCTTCGGGCTGGATATGCGCCGCTGCGCGGCAGACATCGTTGCCGCGATGGAAAAAACCAAGGTTCAGCAGCTGACGAAGCAGGGAGACTCATGGCTGCGTTTGTATCGGACAGAAGATGGCGTTTATCTCGATATCTACGAGAGCGGTACAATGCTGACTAATGAATTCAAAGACGGCAACAAGATCGGCAGACCCTCCGTCAACATTACGTATACGATGTCCGACAATACAGCCGGAACATTGGACGACACCGGTATCGTGATCGCGTTCAACCGATCAAACGGCAGCTTTTTAACGGCCGGAGAATCATGGGCGCTGCACAATCAGCCCGCCAACCTTTATACGCCGCCGAATCCGGATGCGTATTATGTGAGCATTGAGCTGCAAAGCGGCGGTACCGATCGAACAATCACAATTTATCCCAACACGGGAAAATTTGTTCTCGGTTAGTGGGGAAAACAATGAAAAACAACAATAAAGGCTTTACGCTCACCGAACTGGTGGCCGCCGTTGCCATACTCGGGCTTGTGACGGTCGTCATCGGTGTAATAGTCAAAACGAGCGCCGATACATACGGGTTCATCTCACGGGATATTAACCTGCAATACGAGTCGCAGCTGACGATGAGCCAAATGCAGGAGTATGCCATCGACTGTAACGGCTTCGTTGCCGTCGGTTCGGACGACAAGGGCTCCCGCCTGTACCTGTTCAATGAGCGCGATGACGGGAGATACGACGGATACTTGTTCACCCTTTCTGAGGGCGGCGAGCTGACGTTTTATACAAAGAGCGGATTCACCGACAATTTTGACGCTGGAAGCGTCTCGACGTATCTGTTCACGGGCGGTCAGCCGATGTCCCGGTATGTATCCGGATTTACAGCTGTACTGTCAGCCGATGATACATCGATCGACATCACCATCGAATACGCCCTCGGCGGAGAGACAGCAACCGCACATCAGACGATTGCGTTTCGCAACAGCGTAACAGATATCAGCGCTAACGCCCCGGCCGCTTGACGCCTTGGCGTCATCTCAAAGGAGATTAGTCGTGTCACGCAGAAAGAACAAAACGCATTTAAGCAGGATTATTATTGTTGCCGCAGCCGTTATCGGGCTTGCGGTAGCTTTGACGTCCCTGGATAAGCCGGACATGACAGTTGATGCCGCCTCGCTCAAGCATATCGACGAGATCGTCGCGGCTAGCGGCACGTTTAACATCCTTGAGATTGTGCCGGATACGGCTGGCGCGTCGATCGGCTACTACATCAATGATGAAGAGCCGACCCAAGGCTGGATCGACACACTCAGAACGCTGGCGAGTCCGTCAGAGCGCAGCAGTTATGTCAACGACCTGTTCATGCGCCTGAGTGACAGGGGCGTACTGAGCAGTGCGGGAACAACGCCGCTGCGTCAGACGTATTACAACGATACGACGAGCAGTTACTACTCCGAGGCGTATCTTGTCGACGACCCGGAAGCTTGGCAGACGCTGCAGCTTGGATCGGCGGAATACGTTGATATGACCGGTACCTTTACGGAAGCGGAAGACGGTGCGTATCGTGCCGATTACATCTACAACCGTCAAGACGGCGGCGGATATGTACAGGATATCAGCTACTTTGAGTATAACGAGGCGCCGGATTATTCCAGCGGTACGTACTATTACGATCCCGTCTTTACGCCGATCACAGCCGAGACGGATCTGGTCGGCATAGAAAGCTACGCTGTTTATGAGACTGACGATGACGGCGTCTACATCATCAACCCCGAGCAGCTGACGATCGGCGATGTCATCGACGCCGGCGGCTTCGACGTTTCGGATCCGGAGGACCCGACGCATTATTATGTCGACCCTGAGAAGATCGGTGCGCCCGGCGAATACAGCTACGCCGCCGTCCCGCCGGATGGGTCAGATTATACAGGCGACGGATTCACACAGCCGTCGGAGGGCGACACCTATTTCACTCGCGCAATTTCCGGTTTCACCTACGTCGGAACAGGCGGCGACTACGCATACGACGAAGCCGGCACCGAAACCTGGGCTGTGCGTTTTACGAGTGTGTACTACAAAGCCGGGTACGTCAACAACAATCTGTTTAAAGAAAATATTTTCGGCCTGAGCGACGCAACGCTCGGGCAGTTGGCGGTGACCGTCACGGTGAGGGCACCGGCCGATGTGAGCGCGGACGACATCGCCGCGGCCGATTTGGTCTACATCTCGACCGGTACCGATATTACCGTAAGCGGCGCGCAGACGTATTACTCGACGCCAAGCGGCCTGTCGGATACGGCCGCCGTTGCCCTATACAATTATGCCGCAAAGCTGTATCCTGTCGTCATCGACTACGCCGTCATCGAAGGGCTGACTCAGGCGACGCCCGACGGCGACATCGACCTGCTTGAGCGCCTGTGCCTGCTCATCCTGCAGCCGGAGCTGACAGAAACAGAAGAGACGAGCTTGTCTGCGCTTGCCATTGACTGGTCGGCATTGTCGTACATGTCTGCCGATATCGACAAGACGTTTGTAAACAACAATATCTACTGCTTCGACCCGTTCAACCTCTCGTCCGTAACCGGTACGCCGGAGATCACGGCGCTCGTATCCGACCGGTTTAACGACACCGATGCCTTTTCGTCCGAGGTGTATCAGGAGGGCTTTTCGGCGGTGCTCTCGGAGATTGAAAACGAAAACTTTTTACGTGAGATCGCCGGCGAGACGGATCTTCTGCCCGAGACGGTGACGGTCTCGTCGTCCGTGCGCCACGTTATCAATTACCGCGGTCAGCGCGCGGCGAATCCGAAAACGGCGATTACCGTGCTCGATCTCGAACCGGCCAAGGTGACAAGCGCTACGTGGCTGACGCCGCAGATGGTCAGCGATTGGACTGACGGCGAGCTGTCGACCGATCAGATTACGGTCGTACACATGACGACAGGCGAGTTCATCGGTAAAATTGAGGACATGGGAGAGACGTACGATGTCGTTTACATCGGCGCGTCGACCGAAGCGTTCAACACATATAGCGGTGCGCCGGTCTATAACGACGGCGCGATGAACGGCCTGATTTATTCGAATATCGGTGACGTATATTACGCGACGCTTGAAATGGCGGGCATCCGCGCGCAGGATTACGTTGACGTAGACGGTACGCTCGCCATCGACGGCACGTATAATTCCACTGCCAACCGCTTCCGTTTTTCCGGCAACGATATTTCCGCCGTCAAGGTCGCCGATATCCAGCGCTTCGCACAGGCCGGCTATCCGATCGTGCTGGCAGACGCACTCGTGTCGGGCGGTGCGGTGAACACCGGCACCGTGGACTCCAGCTCGTATCTGTATCGGGCACTAACCAGTGTATACGGTACGTATGACAACGCCTTCAGCCGCACGGCGGCCGCGGGCGACGCCGAGACATTCTTAAAGTACCTCAACGTCTCCAAACCGACACTGGAGTTTTTTCTCGATGGAGATACCATCGTGAAGCCAATAGAGTATAATAACCCCGGCAGCACAGCACTTCAGATGAAGGACGGCAGTTACTACCTGGAATACGGCGTTATCATTGGTAACGTCACCGATCCGACGCCGATTACGACAACTTATGACTGCCGGCTGTTTATTGACGCCAACGCCGATGGGCGCTATAGTGCCGGCGAGCGGCTGGGTGGCCTCGTTGTAATACGAGAGGCCGATGGCGCGCGCATCCTGCCGCTGACCGACGAAGACGGCAACGAGTATTATGCGCTGACAGCCGATATACCCTACCGCGTTATGCGCGAGCTGCCGACCGACTATGTCGGCATTGTCCCGTGGAAGCTGTCGGTTATTAAAAACGGCGCGGAGCACATTCATGCGTCCGAAGAAGGCTTTACACGCGTTTCCGGCGGCAAGCAGACGGTCAACGTCCTGCAGATTATGCAAAGTGGCACCTACAATACACGCCTGAACCTGGCGCTGCAGCAGAACGTCAACCCCGGTGGATCGAACAGCCAGCTGCTCGGGTCTGACGGGCAGTATTACACCGGCATCTACGGTAAGCTTATCGCGGATCTGGAGGACTTTAACGTCAATATCACAGCCATCGAAAACGATGATCTGGAAGCGCTCGGTGACGCAGCGACCATCTCAAACTATTTCAGGGATCAAAATTACGATATGCTGATCATCGGCTTCAACGACTGCTACGACGGTATCGGTGAAGACGCAGCCGATGCGATCGTCAGCTTTATTGACAGCGGTAAGAGCGTGCTGTTCACGCATGATACGACGTCGCTGTCACAAGTACCGTCTAGAACGTATCCGATGGCAGTCAGCGGCGCCGCGCCGAACTCCATCACACTTGATGACACCGATATTGTCTGGAACGCGCAGACGAACGAGTACAAAAGCATCGACGGCAACATCGACTGGTACGGCAGTGATTCACAGACATCGCCGCCGAACCTGAAGCAAGAACACCCGACGTATGTTGTGTTTACAACGTACGACGTGTCGTCCGGCAACGAAAATGACTACTATAACGCCCGAGCCGGATGGAGCGGTAACTATGAGATTTACCGCATTAACGATATCAATTCGACCTCGAGCATTTCAGGCGCGCAGATCACAAACGTCTATTCCGGGACGTCGCTGTCGTCGTTCAAAAGCGCGCACCCCGGTACGATTGTTTACGTTTACGTCGCGCCCGGCGACGCGGACGGCTGGTATCGCTCGAACGGTAAACGATACGATGTGTCGGCGACATATCAGTTTACGAAGTTTGTCGGCAGCACGCGGTACACCTGTTCGGACCTGACGTATCAGTACGACAATAACAAAAGACGCCCCAGAGACGCCTACACACTGTCCAGCAATGACTACTACTGGCTCGTCTACTGCTTGGCGATGGATAATACACCCGACGATTACAGCGTCGTCGGCTCCTATAACGGCAGCGTGTACTCGATCAGCGGGACGACGTATTATCCGCCGGCGACCGGGAGTTTCCCGCATCCGACGCTCTATGACAGCGATCCGTCCGGCTCGTATGAGCTGAGTACCATCCCCAGCAACATCAGCGACTGGGGTTATTACTTCAACACCGTTATCCGAGACGCTGCCGGACTTGACCGATACGGTGTTACAAATCCGACGCTGCGCGATATCGTGGACAACGAAGGGACGATGACGCCCGGAGAGATCGGTACGGTTCTTGCGGCAAACAGAGGTGTTGCGTTCGCGCCGAGAAGCGGCCGGTCGGTGACGGTGGACGAATATCAGGGGTACAGTAACTATGCGCTGATCCGTTTTGCGGCCGGCGGTAACTCATATAATTACACAAACAACAACTACCGGAACCGTTCGACGACGCTTGTATCTCAGGTCAATAAGGGCCAGATTACGTCATACCCATATAACGTCAACACAGCCGATTTTGGCGGTACGGACAGCACGATTACCGGTTACGGTGATACATTTATGAAAATCGGCTTGACGCACGAGCAATACTTCCAGATCAACATGAACACCGACGATATCGTTGTATGGTACTGCATGTCCGGCGGCAATGATGGCAACTCCTATTTTGACGACGTGCCAAACGACTGCGTCAATGCTTATTACATTTTCAACAAGGGCAACGTTACCTATTCCGGCGTCGGGCACTCCTCCTCTGCGAGCCTATACACCGGCTCGAATATCGGTGCGGAATACGTCAACGAGGCCAAGCTGTTTGTCAATACGATGATTGCGGCATACAGTTCCGGCTTGCAGGCGCCCTCAGTCTACATCAAGAAGGATGCCGCCGGCGTCGAGAATATGTCCGTCAAATACTTCGCTGTTGATGACAGCGGCGTCGACGATGGCACGACGATCCTCGCGCAGGAGCTCGGTGCGACCGACGAGACACGCGCTGTGTACTTCCGCATTTCGGATCTGAACATCGGGGTGGGCAAGTCAATCAGCGTAGAATACTACATTGCCGACCCGGACGGCGATGAGGTGGCCGGTATCGACGAGCCGGTCAGCCCGCTAGTCGGCGACGACGAAAAGGCCCTTGTGACCTACACGTCCGGCGGAGAGGTCGCTGAGTCGATCCGCAGCGAGCGGCTGTATAAGTTCTTTATTCCGGACGCCAATGCGCTGGACAGGCTGGCTGTCGACGATGTGAATTCGTTCCGCATATACGTCAAGGTGACGACCGTCATCGGCTCGGAACCGCGGTGGGCCACAGATTATCTTGATGTGCGAAAGCTGCAGCTGTTTCCGCTGGCTTAGGCCGGAGCGAGCATTAAGCAGAATAAATCGATAAAAAGTCAAACCGGCAGGCTGCCAATCAGCCTGCCGGTCTTGATTTTATGGAAAATATGTTATAATAGACGCAGCAATAAGCCGATGAAAGGAGGCCGCCGCCGGCGGCAAGCCGCTTATGGATACTATTTTACGTCCGTGGCGTCCGGAAGATGCAGCCAGCGTTGCCATACTCGCCGATAATCCAAAAATCGCCGCCAACCTGCGCGACGCTTTTCCAAGCCCGTATGAGCGCGAGCACGCGCGCGCCTTCATTGACAACTGCCTCAACTGCGATTCAGACACGCACCTGCATTATGCCGTCGATCGGGACGGGCGCGCAGTCGGCAGTGTCGGCATCAGGAAAAAAGACGACGTCTACCGAAAAAGCGCCGAGATTGGTTACTGGCTCGGTGAGCCCTACTGGGGCGGCGGACTGATGTCCCGCGCGGTCCATCTGGCCAGCCGGATTGCCTTTTCGACGATGGATATCGTACGGATTTTTGCCGAGCCGTTCGCGCACAATGCGCCCTCGTGCCGTGTACTGGAAAAATCGGGGTATGTGCTTGAGGGCATTTTGAAGAAGAGTATCATAAAAGACGGAAAAATCGGCGACAGCTGCGTCTACGCACTGCTGGGCACCAACGGCGACGAGCAGGAGCTGTCTAAAAAGACGCAGCAGGAGTTGTGGACAATTTTCCCGATCCTGCTGACTGAGCATAAACGGGAATGGGCGGTACGCTACGCATTGGAGCGGGATGTATTATACCATTTTCTCGGCGTAGACACGATCCGGCGGCTCAGCCACATCGGCAGCACCGCCGTCAAGGGGCTTGCCGCCAAGCCGACGATCGACATTCTGTTGGAAATCGACGAAGAAACCGACCTCGACGCGCTGCGCGCATCCATGAAACGCGCCGGCTATCTCGTCAATGACATGCCGGAAAATCCGCCGCCGCATTTGATGTGCCTGCGCGGCTATACAGCAAACGGATTCGAGGGTCAGGCTTTTCACGTGCACGTGCGGTATCCCGGCGACTGGAACGAACTGTATTTCCGTGATTATTTACGCACGGCGCCCGATGCGGCAGCTGCGTACGGCAAGCTTAAAGAGACATTGGCTTCGGCCCATCGGCACGACCGCGACGCCTATACGCAGGCCAAGACGGACTTTATCACGCGCGCAACAGACGAAGCGCGGCGCGTTTTCGGCGGCCTATATGTGCCGGTGGATGTATCGACGCGGTGCCGCTGAAAGGCGCCGAATAAAAACCAAAGCGATATACGACAGGCGCAGGTGACTAAGCGGCCATACTGCGCCCGATTCTCGCAAAATGCGTATCAATTTATTCGGAGCTATATATGAAAGACAGAAAAACAATAGCCATTGTAATTGGCGTCGGAATTGGCACGTTTATGTCCGCACTTGATACGAGTGTGATCAATCTTGCGCTGCCGCGTATCATGGCTGAGTTCGGTGTGACGCGCTCGACGGTCGAATGGGTGCTGACGGCGTATCTGCTTGTCGTGAGCAGCATGCTGCTCACGTATGGGCGCCTGAGCGATCTGTACGGACAAAAGCGTATTTACCAGACAGGGCTCGTCATATTCATCGGCGCTTCGGCGCTGTGCGGGCTTTCCAACAGCATCGTCATGCTGATCACCGGACGTGTCATCCAGGCGCTCGGGGCGGGTATGCTGTATGCGACAGGGCCTGCGATCATCACAAACGCCGTATCGCCGGAGCATCGTGGACGGGCACTGAGCGTCGCGGCAATATCAGTTGCGCTCGGGCTGACGGCTGGGCCCGTAATCGGCGGTCTGCTGACGACGCACGTCGGCTGGCCGAGTATCTTTTATATCAACGTGCCGATCGGTATTGTGGCAATGGTCGTGATCGCCAAGAATGTACCGAAAAGCACCGTAAAAAATGAGAAGGTGCCGTTTGACGTCCTCGGCAGTGTGCTGGTGTTTGCGGCGCTGCTGCTGATCCTGCTTCCGCTGAGTCTGTCGGGTAACGGGGGAGGCCTAAGCGGGCCGGTATTTGCTTTAATGGCAATTGTGGGCGTGTTGCTGATCGTTGTGTTCGTGTTTTATGAGCTGCGCCACCGGCATCCGATGCTGGAAATCCGCCTGTTTAAAAATCGCGTGTTCGCAGGGAGCAGCGCGGCGGCTTTGTTTATCTACATGGCGAATTTTACGTTGATGATTATTCTGCAGTTTTATTTTCAGGAGCTTCGGTTGTTCGCGCCGGATGTTTCGGGGCTGCTGTATTTGCCGATGCCGTTGGCGGGGATGCTCATCGCACCGATTTCCGGCACGCTGTCAGATAAGATGGACAGCCGTTTTATCAGCGCGTTTGGTGCGTTTACGATGGCAGCCGGTCTCTTGATGCTCAGCTTTCTGAATACTGAGACGAGCATCGCGTATGTGATCGTCGCGCTCGCGCTGACGGGCCTTGGGTTCGGCTTGTTCCAGACGCCGAACAACAGCGCCATCATGGGTAACGTCCCGATGAAAAACCGCGGCTCGGCGTCCAGCGTGATGGCGATCATGCGCAACATCGGCATGGCGCTCGGCGTCGCCGTATCCGTCGCGCTGTTTGAGCGGTTCCACGCGGCGGCGGAGGCCGCGGGTATATCGTCCGGACTGACGGGCGACGCACTGTTTAACAGCGCATTCGTCACCGGTGTGCAGAATACGTTCCGCGTGGCGGTGCTCATCGCGCTATTGTCGATGACGGCCTCATTGCTCAAAGGGCGGGCCATCGTCAAGCCGGAGGAGAAACCGCCGGCAGAGTAGTATAAATATAAAAAGCCCCGTACGGCATCGCCGTACGGGGCTTTTCGTCTTAATTTATTCGTAACGCAGCGCGTCGATGGGGTTAAGCCGCGCAGCCTTACGCGCAGGTAAGAAGCCGAACAACACACCGATCGCGGCTGAAACGCCGACGGCGAGAATAATCGCTGAAATAGACGGAACAACAGCAAGGTTCGGGTCGAGTGTTTGCTGGAGAATGACCGTCGCGACCGACGAGAGCAGGTATCCAAAGCCGATGCCGACGACGCCGCCAAGCGCACTGAGCGTACCGGCCTCTATGACGAACTGCGTGAGGATTGCGCCTTGCTTGGCGCCGAGCGCCTTACGGATACCGATCTCACGCGTACGCTCAGACACAGACACGAGCATGATGTTCATGATCCCGATACCGCCGACGACGAGGGAGATCGCTGCGATGGCCGCCAGCACGCCGACAAGCACGCTGAGCATTGTTGTCATGATGCTCAGCAGTTCCGACAGGCTGACGATCGAGTACGCGTCCTCCGTGCGGTAGATGCGGTAAAGCGCGTCGCCGACGATTTCCTTCGTTTGAGCGATGTCGTCCTCCGAGACGACCTGAAAGCTGTAAGACGAAATCATACCCGTCATCGATAGGCGCGCGGCCGTGGTGTAGGGGATGTATACGGCGTCGTCCGTGCCGCCCTGCTCACTTTCGGATTCTTCGGCCAGTGTGCCGACGATCGTAAAATTGACGCCGTTGAGCCGGATCGACTGCCCAAGTGCGTCACCGCCCAGCCACAGCTCATTGACGGCGCTGCCGACGACGCAGATGTTTGAGCGGTTGAGGATGTCGGCGTACTGTAAAAACCGCCCGGATTCGATCTCATATTTTTTCATCGCGGCGTACGTTTCGCCGACTCCCTGTACGCTCGTTTCATTGAGCGTAGACGTGCCGATTTTAACGCTGCCGCCGAGGCGGACGATGGGGGAGACGTCTTTGAGATAGTCCGGGTTCTCGGCAACGAGCCGGTACATATCGTCGGGCGTGACTTTTTCAGACGAGCCGGTGCCGATGATCGTGACGGTCAGCAGGTCGGTGCCAAGCTCTTTGAAGCTGTCCTTCATGTAGTTTTCCATGCCGTTGCCCATGCCGACGATGACCATCACGCCCGATACGCCGATGATGATGCCGAGCATCGTCAAAAACGCGCGGACCTTACTGGAAACGATGTTTTTAAGCGCCAGCAGAAAGGATTGGTGCAGACTCATGACGCACCTCCTTCTGGCGCGGCCGGATCAAATTCCGACTGCGGGCCGTCGTAGATGATCTTGCCGTCAGACAGGCGGATGATGCGTTCGGCCTCTGCAGCGATGGCGTTGTCGTGCGTGATGAGCACGATCGTGTTGCCTTCACGATGGAGCTGCTGCAAAAGCGCGATGACCTCACGGCCCGTCCTGGAGTCGAGCGCGCCGGTCGGCTCGTCAGCGAGGATGACGGACGGATTACCCGCGAGCGCGCGTGCAATCGACACGCGCTGCTGCTGGCCGCCCGAGAGCTGATTTGGTCTGTTTTTCAGTTTGTCGGACAGTCCGACACGCTCCAGTACGTCCCGCGCGCGTTCGGCGCGGTCTCTTTTCGATTCGCCCGCGTATAACAGCGACAGCTCGACGTTTTCCTGCACGTTCAGCTTCGGCAGTAGATTGTATTGCTGGAAGATGAAGCCGACCATCTTGTTGCGGATCTCGGCCAGTTCGTTATCGTCCATCGCGCCGACGTTTTCGCCGCCGAGCAGGTACACGCCGGACGTGGGGACGTCGAGACAGCCGATGATGTTCATCAGCGTCGACTTGCCCGAGCCGGACTGCCCGACGACGGCGACAAACTCGCCCTTTTGGATCTGAAAGCTGACGCCGTCAAGCGCGCGGACGACATTGTCGCCCATTGTATAAATTTTGTACAGGTCGCGTAGTTCGATCAGCGGCGTCATCCGGCGTCACCGTCCATCGTTTGCATGCTGTTGCTCGGCCGCGTGAACATATCCGTGTCGTACGACGACGGCGTCGTATCGAGAACGGCAATTACGTCGCCGACGGCAAGCCCGTCGGTTACGACGATATAGGCGTCGTTCGATTCACCGAGCGTGACCTCCGTATAGGCGTAACCGGCCGGCACGCCGTCAATTACCGGCACGTCGGAATCGTCTGATTTTATAAGGACGAAGTTGTTGCGCAGCACGGCATCCACCGGTACGGCTACGACGTCCGTCAGATTAGAAACAGTAATCGTCGCGTCGACGTTCATGCCGGGCAGCAGCCCGTCCGTGTCGTCAATACGGATGGTGACGGGATACGTCGTGACGCCGTTGAGCGTCGTGCCTTTAATATTGATGCGTGTGACGACGCCTGAATACTCGACGCCGGGCGCGGCGGCAGCCGTAATCGTGACTGACTGGCCGGACTCGACTTTTTTGATGTCCAGCTCGTCAACATTCAGCGTCAGCGTCAGGTGTGACAGGTCGAAGACGGTGCACAGCATCTCGCCGGCGCGCAGCGTATCGCCCTGCTTCAGGAGCTTTTCGACGATCGTACCGGATATCGGCGAGGTGATGAGGTAGCTGTCGAGAATTTCCGTCTGGTTTTCAAGTGCGCGCTTGGCGTCCTGCAGAGAGTTATAGGCATATTGTATCTGCTCGTCGAGCGCGTCACTCTGCAGCCGGACAAGCAGGTCGCCCTTCGTGACGGCGCTGCCCTCGGACACGTAAATCTTTGAAACCTTGCCCGACGCGCGCGCGACGGCCGCACCCTCGTATCGATACGCGACAGAGCCGGGCGCGAGCGTTGCTTCCGTGCCGATCGTCACGTCTGCCGTGACAGACGGCGCGAGCGGGCCGGGATTGGATACGTTGATGGTAACGACGCGCGCGACAGTGCCGTCCGGCAGGACGGTGTCGGCGACGTCAATCGCGCTGACGGTGCCAGTATAGACGTCCGAGGTGCCTACGGGCGTCACGTCGGCAGAAGTGCCGACGGTCAGCGTATCGGTGAAGCTGCGCGGGAACAGCGCAGCTACTTGGACAACGCTGCTGTCACGAAGGAGCGCAACCGTCTGCCCGGCTACTACCTGATCGCCTTTTTCGACCAGCAGCGAAACGACGATGCCGCTGCCGTCGGCTTTTATATCAAGTTGGTTGAGCTGGTTGCAAGTGTAATCATACTTGATCTGCGCGTTGTCAAGACCGGATTGCGCCTGCTCGACGCCAACGGCGGCGTCGGCATTGTCGACGGTATAGAGCACGGCGTCCTTCGATACGATATCGCCCTCTTCAAAGGGCGCGTCGAGAATGTCGCCGGAGACGAGCGAGGTGAGCGTGTACGAGTCGGCAGGCTGGAGTGTGCCGCTGCCGCCGAGTGTGACCGTCATGTCCTGCAGCGCGACCGTGTAGGTGTCCACGTCGTCACCGGCGGTGCTGACGCGCTGCTGGCGCATCTGACGCAGAAAATATCCGGCAACGAGGGCAAGCACAAGCACGACCAGAAAAATGATCAGGCCTGTCCGGCGCTTTTTTTTCTTTTTGGGCGGCGTAGCCGGTACGACAGGCGCTGCCGTAGAAGACGGCTGCGGCTCAGATGCGGACGGCTGGCCGGGCTCGTTCGCCGGTGCGTCTGCTTCTTGATCAGGAAAAACAGGCGTATTAACCGCCGATAACCCGTCGTTCTTTTTCTTCTTCTTTGCGTCTTTGTCTTTGGAGCCCATGGGTGCACCTGGCCTTTCTTGAACATACTGGTATTGTACCACTATCACATCGGCTTGTGAACGTTTTGCACACAACAAGCAGCAATCAGGACTATGCCGGGGACGATGACAGCGTACGTATAAGCGCTGGATTGTATTATGCGATTAATACAATAATACGGGGTGTGCCTGAAATGTCAAGTGGCTTTGATCAGTATTTACAAAAAGGACATATATTCGCACACTTTGCCGCAAACGGCAAAAAAACACCCGCTCAGATGAGCGGGTGTTTTGACGCCTTTTTTATATTCGGCTATTTCTGATTGATGTTCTTGTAGTCTTTGAACAGCGTCTGGGGCGCCTGCTCGGCGATGGCGTCAAACGTCCAGCCTTCGGGGTTGACCATGGTTGTTTCTATGGCCGGGTTAGCCCATTTGCCAATGAAGCCGCCCATCGTCATGAATACGGAGCCGGTGACGTTCTTGGCTTCGTCGGAGGCGAGGTAGGCGATAAACGATGAAAACAGCTCGGGCGGCTGCCCGTCGTCGTACTTCATGAAGGGCTGACCCGATTTCGTTGAGTGCTCGTCATTATCGACGACCTTATCGAACAGCTCCATGTCGACGGAGGAGCGCGTTTTCGCGGCCGGTGCGAAAACGTTACACGTAATGCCGTCTTCGGCCAGTTCGGTGGCAAGCCCCCACGTCATGCCGACGGTACCGGCGTTAGCCGCGCAGTATTCGGCCTGGCGCAGGTCGCCGCCTGTCCATGCAGGGGACGAGCAGTTGATGATGCGCCCCCAGCCCTTTTTCTTCATGTACGGCACAGCGTGGTGCAGGACGTTGAAGTAGCCTTTGGGTTTGACGCCGGTGACTTTGTCCCATAGCTCTTCGGTAATCTTTTCGATCGGGGCGAAGCCGAAAGCACCGGCGACGTTGACGACGATGTCAACCGAGCCGTATGCCTCAACAGTGGCGTCGACAAGTTTTTTGGACTGCTCAAAATCGGCGATGTCGCAGAAGTACGCCGTCGCCTCGCCGCCCGCGTTACGGATGGCCTGCGCCGTTGTTTCGGCGTCACCGGTGTATTTTTCGATTTCTTCGTTGTACCATTTGAGCTGCTCGGGCGTCAGACGCTTCAGGCGCTCTTCGTCGATCTGATTGGCTGTGTTTTTCTTGACCGGGCTGCGATTGTTGGTGATGACCTTAGCGCCTTCGGCTGCCAGGGCCAGTGCGACGGCTCGGCCGATACCTTGACCGGAACCAGTAACGATCGCGACCTTGCCGCTTAAACGATTTCCCATTTTCAGTTGACCTCCAGATTTGGATAAAGTGTTATGCCAACTACTATATAGAATGTCCGGTGAAAATTCAAGAGCGGTATTTGACAGGATTTATAAAATGTATTATCCTTAGTTAGATTTAGAGAAAAACGTCGAATAAGATAGAACGCGGTGACGATGAAAAGATTAATTTCTGCACTAATATTACTGGTGTTTTTGGCCGTTCCCACAATAGCACTGGCTGCGCCTGAAACGACCGACGAAACGGCCGATACGACGCCCGAAATGACGGCGGCCGTGATGCCGGAAATCGGTTCGGAAACAGCCGTGCTGATTGATGCGGCAACCGGTCAGGTGCTTTTTCAAAAAGATATGGACAAACGTATGTTCCCCGCGAGCATCACCAAGGTCATGACCGGCCTGCTCGCGCTTACATACGGCACTTTGTCTGATACGATCACAATGTCGCATGATGCGGTGTATGCTGTCGAGACCGGCTCGTCGCATATATCGCTGTTTGTCGACGAGCAGATCACACTCGAGCAGGCGCTGTACGCGCTGGCTGTCTCATCAGCCAACGACGCCGCCAACGGTATCGCCGAGTACGTCGCGGGGACGATGGATGACTTCGCCGTACTGATGACCGAAACGGCCGCCGAGCTCGGTGCGACAGATACGCACTTTACAAACGCCAACGGCCTGCCGGACGACAACCATTACACCACAGCGCACGATATGGCGCGCATTACCGCTGCGGCAATCCAACTGCCCGACTTTTGTGAGATTTTTCATACCTGCCGCTACGATATCGGGCCGACGAATCTGCAGCCGGAAATCCGTTACCTGAACGGCACCAACAAATTCAACAACAGCGACATCGAGTACGACGGCATTCTGATGAGTAAAACCGGCTATACGAGCGTTGCCAAGCATACGCTTGTTACTGCCGCCGAGCGCGACGGCGTGACGCTGATTGCTGTTGTTATGAAGTCCGCAGTCTCGACCGACAAGTGGGACGATACTGTCGCGCTGCTTGACTACGGCTTCGAGCAGTTCACCTCGACGACCGTAACATCTTCGGAAATTCTGACTGCCGCGCCCGAGTCGATGAATATACCGGATGAGCCGGACGAAACCATAGAAGCCGACTCGCTGACGACGCAAGCGATGACGATTCAGTTGCCGGCCGGCGCGGCGCTGTCCGACGTGCAGATCGTCTACGGCGAGCCGGAAGCGTCACCTGAGGGCGATGTTGAGATCCCTGTTGAGGTGATTGTGCCGCCTGTTGACGAAACATACACGCCCGCACAGACCCTTAAAACAATGGTGACGGGCTCACTGGTGCCGATTGCTGCGTCGCCATCGCCGTCGGACGGGGTGCCCAGTCCGTCGGCGCCGTCCGCTCCGGAAGCGCCGGGGACGGGCGACAGCACAGCTGCCGGCAAGACGCTGAAGATCGTGCTCATCGTCGCCGGGTCGCTGATTGCCGTCGCCGGCGCGTTTATCGTGGCGCTGGCGATCCACTGGAAGCGCTATGAACGTAAAAAGAAGCAGCGGCAGCTTGAAACACCGGAAATTAAGCCGGCAGAAGCCACTGCAGCCAGTGCGTCACAAAATGAAGAAAACAGCCCGTAAGGGCTGTTTTTTTGTTAGTGATATCTGTTTTTATAAATGGATTTCGCCGGACGAATACAGGACGGCCTTCCCAGCGATTATTACCCGTTCATCATCGTTCTTACAGTATATGGTGCCTCCGCGTTTTGATAACTGCTTCGCTATCATTTGCTGCTTACCAAGCCGTTCTGCCCAAAACGGTATCAGAGTGGAATGAGATGAACCTGTAACTGGATCTTCGGGTATACCGGCATTAGGTGCAAAAAAACGAGAAACGAAATCAACCTTATCGCCCTTTGCCGTGACAATAACAGCAAAGCAATCTGGTATTTCCCGAAGTAGTTGAAAATTCGGTTGTATCGATAGCAAAGTGCTTTCTTCATCAACAAGAAGCAGCAAATCTCTTGACACACTGGCTTCCAGTATGGTGTGTCCTATCGCCCGTTCCATTAAGGAAGTAACTGGGACCGGCTTGGGCTTCCTCGACGGAAAATCCATTCTGAAAAGGTCGTCTTGCTTTGAAACTTCCAGCACACCGCTCAAGGTATCAAAGCGTATCGTCTGCAAAGTTGGGTTAACGTACTTTGATATAACATAAGCACTTGCGAGTGTTGCGTGCCCGCACAAGTCGATTTCAACCTCGGGGGTGAACCATCGCAGATGATAGCCGGAAGCCTTCGGTACGATGAAAGCTGTTTCGGCTAAATTATTCTCCGAAGCTATATTTTGCATCATGGCGTCATCCAGTGGTGTATTCAGAAGGCATACACCAGCCGGATTACCGCTGAATACTTGATCTGTAAAAGCATCAACAACGAAATACTGGATCATGGATTCATCTCCCTGATCATATTTTTATTCAATTAAGAAGTATCGCATAAAACAATCATAAGCAGACGGATGACCATCAGCCTGCTTATGATTAGTGAACCCTGAGCTTTTTCGGTAATGCCGGTGGCCGGACTCGAACCGGCACGCTGTTGCCAGCGGGGGATTTTGAGTCCCCTACGTCTACCATTCCATCACACCGGCGTGATGTGAGTGCAACAAATTATACAACACGGTCATGGCGTTTTCAAGCCTTTTTATTGAACTGGTGTTTCCCTGTGCATACGTCCTCTTATAAATTTAAACAGCTTTTCCTGCTGGCGGAAAACGAAATTAATCATGATCGAAAAGGGCAGGCAAAGCAGTATTACCCAGATGACAACGAGGATTGGGTTGTGGGGGAGGAAGGCGATTTTCTGAAATGTTGCGCGCGTGACGCCCGCGAAGAAAATCGAGTGCAGGAACCAGATGTTCATCGCGTGACGGCCTAAAAATTCCAGCGGTTTTCTGACAGCGGCCGAGCCTCGTTGCAGGAGCATGATCAGTGAGAAAATGGCTATAGGTGCGTAGATCACGTCTAGGTTTATGCTGAGAACACTTTTCCATTTGAGCCTGCAGCCCATGATAAGAATAATGGTGCAAACGTACAGGATTTTGTATGGGTGCGCAAAATGCTGACGGAGACGCGTGAAGAGATCGTGCTTGGCAAAAAGATATCCCACCAGAACGCATGGATACCAGTAGAGGCAGGTGCGTAGGGCGCTCGTCAAGTCCGCTCTGAAAATGACGGTACGTGCGGTGACATTGTATAGCAAAACGCAGTAAGCGATCGCAAAAAAGAAATTAAAAAGTGCTTGATTCCTGAATAATTTGACGACAAAAGGCAAAGTCAACATCACGAAGATATAGAAATAGACATACCAGGCGAAGCTGACAAGGTTAACTTTAACCGCGAACATGTTGAGCAAAACTTCCTTTGCCGTCGGCACGTACTGGCCGAATACAACCGCAGCCGGAATAAAGATCACAAAAAGAATGAACCAGTAGTATTTTAAAAAATTCACGATTTTTTTAAGGGTGTACTTTAGCGACGGCTTTTCTTTGAAGAAAAATGCCCACCCGGTTAAAAAAGCGAACAGTGATACACACAAGCGTGTCGACTCGGCGACCCAGTCCGACAAGGGTGCGCCGAGGAGTATTACATCGCTGTAATTAATCCCCTGGATATACCATGAGGGAAAGCCAAAACAGTGATGCGCCACCATCAGGATGATGGCAAAACCTTTTATAGCCGTAGAAAGCCGTATATCCAGCCCGACACGCGTATCTGTAAGCATGTTTATGTACCCCTTGCTGCCAGTAACAAACTGGAGGGGGATAAAATCCCCCTCCGGTGTTTTGCAGTAACGATCTAGAAAACGATAACCGGTTTAAGGACGCCGCCGGTGTGGCTCTCCTCAAACGCTTTTTCGATTTCTTCAAACTTGTAGTACTTGTTCATCTTGTCGATCGGCAGCTTGCCCTCTTTGTAAAGCCGGACCATCTCGGGGATAAACACTTTCGGGTTGCTGTGACCCTCGACGCAGCCGGCAAAGGTAACGCTGGGATTCATGATCTGCCGCTCCAGCATGATCGGCACTTCCGCATCAGCGGTGACGCTGACGGTGACCGCCAGGCCTTCCTTAGCCATAACGTCGAGCATCGTGCTCGCCAGCGGCGGCTGACCGGACGATTCCAGCGCGTAGTTGACGCCCTTGCCGCCGGTGATTTCCATCACGCGGGCGACGGTGTCTTCCTTGCGGCCGTTGATCGTATGCGTTGCGCCGAATTCGAGTGCTTGCTCGCGGCCCTTCGAGCCGTGGATGGCGATGATCGTCGAGCAGCCGGCGATCTTTGCGGCCATGATCGCGGCCAGGCCGACGGCGCCGCAGCCGAAGACAGCAATGCTGGAGCCCGGACGCGGCTTCATGCGGTTGAGCACCGCGCCGGCGCCCGTCTGGACACCGCAGCCCAGAGAGCAAAGCGTTTTGAGTTCGTCGACGTCTACGTCGACCTTGATCGCGTTGTCCTGATTGGCAACAGCGTACGTCGCGAAGGAACTCTGCATAAACATCGTGTTGACGTCTTTGCCGTCTTCTGTGGTCAGGCGCGTTGTGCCGTCGCGGTATTTGCCGCCAAACAGCATGGTGAAGTTATCGTCGCAGGAGTAGGGATGTGCGTCTGCACAGTGCTCGCACACGCCGCAGGAGGGAAACGTCAGAATGACGCGGTCACCCGCCGCGAGCGACGAAACACCAGGGCCGACTTTCTCGATGACGCCGACGCCCTCGTGACCTGCCACGACAGGGAAAGTGACCGGCAGATACTGCTCGATAACGGCGGTGTCGGTGTGACAGATGCCGCTGGCGACCATCTTGACGAGCACTTCACCGGCTTTCGGCTCGGCGAGATTGACAGTCTCGATGGCGAGTTTACCCTTTTCGCGGGTAACAGCTGCTTGAACTTTCATGTTGTTTCCTCCGTATTATGTAAGATTTACTATTAACGTTACGCTAAATCGTTTATCGTGTGCGGCGTACAGACAGCCATGACGAAAAAACTCCGGTATTTGGCCGCTTATCACTACGCAAAGCGCGCCTCGCTAAGAATTATACAAATAACGCCGGTCAATTTCAATAGCTGTCCGAAAATTAAGGCAGTTCGACCATTTCGATTATCTCAGGCACGATGCCGTCCGCGGCGCAGACGGCGGCGGTGCAGCCCGGAATTGCATCAAATAACCGCGCGACGCTTGTCCCGTCTGGTGCCATGATTGCGTTACCGTTACGTGAAAAAAGCAGCTGGCGAACAGGAACAGACGGGTCGCCCTTGAGCTTCAGAAAGCTCTCCTTGAGCACCCAAAGCTCGAAAAAGTCAAATGCCGACAGCTCGTCTGCCGTGCAGATACGCTCGGCGACACCGGCGCGCACAGGGCGGATCGTCTCGACGTCAACGCCGACGGGGCGGTCGGCGACGGCGCACAGCACATGTGTGCGTGCGTGACTGAGCGAGAAGTGAATGTCAGGCCGAGACGGGAACACGGGCTTGCCGCCCGGCAGCTTGTGCACCGCCGGCATATCGATATCGTAAGCTGAGCGCACGGCATAGTTTAGCAGCGCGTAAACAGTCTCGGAACCGGGGCGTTCACGGCGCTCGGCACAGCAGATAAGCATGGCTTTCCCTCCCGTATTTCAGTGTATCCATTATAATACAGGGTTAAATATAATACTACCAATCTATAAACAATTATGATAAAATACAAAAGATGTGTTTTCAACAAAAACAGGATGAATACACCGACGGAAGGGGGCCGAAGCCGTGCACCGGAGACTGAAATATGTCGCCGTTATTGTTGCCCTATGCGTGCTTACAGCAACGGTTTCCGGCTGCAACAGCACCAAGGCGGACGAGCTGTACAGGCTGCCGCTGGCGTCTGAGGAATACCTGCAGCTGCAAGAGCAGATTGACGCGGTGCTGGATGCCGACGCGGAATACGCCGCGCCGCTGTCCGGGCCGAACAGACAGGTGGTTCAACTTAAGGACATAGACGGTGACGGCGACAACGAAGCCATCGCGTTTTTTAGAGTAGCCGGCGACAAGCCGCTTAAAATCCATATTATCAAGCAGATTGGTGACGCGTATGAAACCGTCGACATCATCGAGGGCGACGGTTCGGCGATCGATTCCATCCGTTACGCAGATCTTAACGGCGACGGCGTGAGCGAATTGATTGTCGGCTGGCAGATGAGCTCGGCGCTGCTGCACATGATGATCTATTCCATCCGCGACAATCAAAACGTACTGCTTGCTGAGTCGGATTACTATAAGCTCGCCACGACAGATATGGACGGTGACGGCATCACAGATGTTGTGGTGCTGCGGCTGCCGTCCTCAGAGGACCCGGGCGGTGCGTTTTTATTCACAATGCGCACCGACGGCGAGATCCCGATGCCAACGCCGGCACGCTTGTCGACCGGTTTGGAATCAATCAGCCACATTCAAAAAGGCGAATTGTCCGACGGGACGACGGCGCTCTTCGTTGAGGGCGCGTTTACCGGCAGCCGTGTCATTACAGACGTTTTTGTCTGCGTCGACAAGAGTCTTGTCAATATCTTTGATGCCACCGCAGAGGGGTACACAGCCGAGACGGTGCGCTCTCAGGCCGTCTATAGCGCCGACATCAATAACGACGGAATTATGGAGGTGCCGGTATCCAGGCCGCTTGATTCACAGAGCGAGCAGGCCTACTACGTCGTCGACTGGAGCGCTTACAATTCTGCCGGTGGCGCGACGCCGGTTTTCACGACCTATCACAACTTTTCCGATAAATGGTATCTCGTGCTACCCGACGACTGGAAAGACCGCGTTACCGTCCGGCGTGACGATACCGTTTCCGGCGAACGGACAATCATCTTTTCCTGGCTGCCGGACGGCGACGAGCCGCAGGCAGATTTCTTGAAGATCTACGCGCTGTCGGGTGATAACAGGGTAGACCGCGCAAGGGCCGGCAATCGGAATCCGATGGCAGTCAATGCCGATTACAATTACGCCTATGAGATCCTCGGGGCAGCCGACGAGCAGACCATTTCGGCATCAGTAGTCACGGACGGATTTAAGCTGATCTATACCGACTGGAACACCGGTGTTTATTAGCCGGCGCATGATGTGAGCCGGCAGGGATAATCCCGAAAAGGAGGAACCGCGATGAAAAAAGTTCTTGTACTGGAGGACGAAACGAGCATCCGCAGCTTCGTCGTCATCAATCTCAAGCGCGCCGGATACGACGCCATCGAGGCCGGTACGGGCGCTGAAGCGTTTGAGCAACTCAAAGCCAACCCCGACATCAAGGTCGCCATTTTAGACATTATGCTGCCGGATACAGACGGCTTCGAGGTTTGCCGGCGCATCCGCGCGGCCGATCCGCATATCGGGATCATCATGCTCACGGCACGTACACAGGAGATGGACAAAGTTACCGGCCTGATGACCGGGGCTGACGATTACGTCACCAAGCCCTTTTCACCGGCGGAGCTTACCGCGCGTATCGACGCGCTGTATCGGCGTACCGGCGGCAGCGATCAGGTGGATAACGGCGAGATTGTGCAAGGGCCGTTCAAGCTCAACACCCGAAACAGAACGCTTGAAAAAAACGGTGAGCGCATCAAGCTTACGCAGGTCGAGTACTCCATCATGAAGATGTTTATGGATAACCCCGGCAAGGCACTTTCCCGCGAGGACATCCTCAACACTGTTTGGGGGCGCGATTATTTCGGCGAGCTGAAAATCGCCGACGTCAATATCCGTCGCCTGCGTATTAAGATCGAAGACGACCCAACCAATCCGATTTATATTACGACGGTATGGGGCTACGGATATAAGTGGGGCTTTTAGTAAACGAACGGCATTGAGCCGCCGTCGGTGTCCGGACAGCGCCGGAACGCCCGCCGATGGGGAGAAATCCTTGTCTATTCGGGGTGCTTATGGCTGGACACTGAAGAACTATCGGCGCGTGAACGCGCGTAAATCGGAGCGGGTGAGACTATGATGAACAACAAGATCCGATCGGGCGGTTTGCGGCAGCGTTGGATCCGCCGCAGCGTACTGATCGTTTTGATTATCGTTCTTGTCACAATTATCACGTTCTCACTTGTCATCTACTCCAACTATTACGCGACGGTTCAGACGGGGCTGGAAGCCAAAGCCAAAACGGCTACCGACTTTTTTGCCAACTACTACGCAACGGACTCGGCGACGTTTTACGACAGGGCAAATAAATACGCCGACGCTTTCCCGGACAGCGACAAGCTGGAACTGCAATTTATCAGCGTTGACGGAAGCGTGCTTATTTCAACGTACGGTTTGACGGCCGGGTCGTCACCGAATACGCCCGACATCAGTGAAGCCTTCTCGACCCGCGCGATTTCGTCATGGTATGGACGCAGCCCGGCAACAGGTGAGCGGATCATGTCCGTGTCGGCCCCGATGATGTTCTCGAACAATCAGTTCATCGGTGTCATGCGGTATGTAACGAGCATGAAGGAAGCCGACGGGCAGATTATTGTAAGTATCCTGGCCGCCTGCGCGCTTGGTGCGGTTGTGATGCTGTTCATTGTTGTCATCAACCTGGTGTTTATCCGCTCGGTCATCGAGCCGGTCAGCGACATCACGAAAATGGCAAGGCGCATTGCACAGGGCAGTTACGGTGTGCAGATCAGCAAGGATTATAAAGACGAAATCGGCGACATGGTCGATTCAATCAACGAGATGTCGCTGAAAATCGCCAAGACGGAAAAGATACAAACGGAATTCATCTCGTCGATCTCGCACGAGCTGCGCACACCGCTCACAGCCATCACCGGCTGGGGTGAGACACTGATCGACGACGAACAGATCGACGAAGAGACGAAAAAGGGCTTGTCTATCATGCTCAAGGAGGCGCGCCGGCTGACGAAAATGGTTGAGGAGCTGCTGGAATTCACACGCATGGAGGACGGGCGTTTTACGCTCAATATTGAGCCGATCGACATCGCCGCCGAGCTTGAGGATTCCATCTACGCGTATACGGAGCTTTTGCAACAAGACGAGCTCGACGTCAGCTACAGCCCGTATGACGGCGACATGCCGCTCATCCCGGGCGACCCGAGCCGTCTCCGGCAGGTGTTCTTAAATCTGTTTGACAACGCCGCCAAATACGCGCGCGACGGTAAGCGTATCAGCGTCAGCGTCGGGTACGACGGCAGCTTCGTGAGCGTCAGCATTCGAGACTGGGGCCCCGGTATTCCGGAAGACGAGCTCGACAACGTTAAAATGAAGTTTTACAAGGGTGCAAACGCCAAAGGTCGCGGCAGCGGCATCGGGCTGGCTGTGTGCGACGAGATCGTCCGGTTTCATGGCGGCACACTAACGATTGAAAACGCCGACGGCGGCGGCCTGCTGGTCACCATCCGCCTGCCGGCGACGACGGCCATTGATGATTCATATTGATCCGGAACCGGCATCGGCCCTGGATATAATCAAGGAGAACACTGTATTAATATGTCCGAAAAAAAAGAAAAGAACGGTTTTAAAACGACGATCGGCGGTCAGGCGCTCATAGAAGGCGTGATGATGCGCGGGCCTCAAAAGCAGGCCATCGTCGTACGCACGAAGGACGGCCTTGTCACAAAGACTGAGGATATCAAGCTGCTCAAGGAGAAGTACCCGGTCGTCGGCTGGCCGATCATCCGCGGTTCGGTCAACTTTGTGGCCTCGATGGTCACCGGCGTCAAGGCGCTGATGTTTTCAGCGGAGCAAATGCCTGAAGATGAGCAGGAAGAACCATCGAAATTTGATCAATGGATTGAAAAGCGCTTTGGTGCGGAAAAGGCCGAAAAAGTTGTCATCGCCTTCGCGGTGATACTTGGTATCGCCATGTCGGTCGGCCTGTTTATCCTGCTGCCGACATTACTGGCCGGCTTTCTGGACAGTCTTGTTCAAAGCACCATCGTCAAGAATCTGCTGGAGGGCGTATTGCGTATCGCCATCTTCTTGATTTATTTATGGCTGGCAACAAAAATGAAAGACATCAAGCGCATCTGGCAGTACCACGGGGCGGAGCATAAATCCATCTTCACATACGAAAAAGGACTGGAACTGACCGTTGAAAACGCGCGCGCGCAGTCGACGCTGCATCCGCGCTGCGGGACGAGCTTTTTGTTCATCGTGATGATTGTCAGTATTCTCGTGTTTTCGCTAACAACATGGACGAACGTCTGGGTGCGCATGGGGCTGCGGCTCTTGCTGCTGCCGGTCGTTGTTGGTTTCAGCTACGAGCTTTTAAAGCTTGCCGGCCGAGCCGACAATCTGTTCACACGGATCATTTCCGCGCCCGGCAAGGCGCTGCAGCGCCTGACAACGGCCGAGCCGGATGACGATATGCTTGAGGTCGCACTGGAATCGCTGAAACTTGTCCTGCCGGGTAAGGCCGGAGACGACACCTGGTGAAGGTGGTGGGATGACGATCAAAACATATAACGAAATCTATCTCGACGCGCGCCGCGCGCTGCGTCAGACCGGCATTGATGCGTTTGAAGCGGAGGCGCGTCTGATCATGACGGCGGCGTCCGGCAAGACAATGGAGCAGTTTTTGAGAGACCGGCACCTGTACGTTACAGACCCGACGGTCGAATCCACTGTCGACGCGCTGCTGGCACGCCGGCTTGCCGGCGAGCCGATGGCATATATCCTTGGTCAGTGGCAGTTTTACGGCATGCCGGTTACAGTCGGACCGGGCGTGCTGATCCCGCGGATTGATACGGAGGTGCTGGCCGAGCAGGTCATCGCGCTGTATAAGCGGCACCTGAAACCTAAAAGAATACTCGACCTTTGCGCCGGAACCGGCTGCGTAGGTATGGCGATCGCGGCAAACGTGCCGTTTTGCCGCGTGATACTGGCCGATACGTCGGCGGAGGCGTTGCGGCTGTGCCGGCAGAATACGATGCTCAATCAGCTCACGCGCACCGTTACGGCCATCGAAGCCGACGCATTTGAAGATCCGCCGATGCTGCTGGGCCAATTCGACGCAATCGTCTGCAATCCGCCATACATACCGTCTGCGGATATTGATACACTCGATCAGTCTGTGCGCGATTATGAACCGCGCGAAGCGCTTGACGGCGGGGAAGACGGGCTCGATTTTTACCGTGCGATTGCGTCAAAATGGCGCGCGGTGCTCATACCCGGCGGCCGGCTGGCCTTTGAGTGCGGCATTGGACAGGCTGAAGATATCCGTGCGCTGATGGCGCAAAACGGATTTACAGATATTCAAACACATAAGGACACGCTGGATATTGAGCGCGTCGTTATCGGAACAGTAATAGAGCAGGAGGACTAAACGTGGCGGAAAAAAAGAAGGTTGAGCAGGCCGCACGGGCCGACGACCGTAAAAAGGCACTGGAAACGGCGATCTCTCAGATTGAAAAAAGCTACGGCAAAGGCTCGATCATGCGCTTTGGGGACAACCTCGGCGTCAACGTCGAGGTAATACCGACCGGCTCGCTTGCGCTCGATCTGGCGCTCGGTATCGGTGGCGTGCCGAAGGGGCGCATCATCGAAATCTACGGGCCGGAATCGTCGGGCAAAACGACGCTGGCACTGCACATCATCGCCTCGGCGCAAAAGCGCGGCGGCGAGGTCGCATTTGTCGACGCCGAGCACGCGCTGGAACCGGCGTACGCACGCGCTGTCGGCGTTGATATCGAAAACCTGCTGATCTCCCAGCCTGACACCGGCGAGGACGCACTGGCGATCACGGAGACGCTTGTGCGCTCCGGCGCGATCGACGTCGTCGTTGTCGACTCGGTTGCCGCGCTCGTACCGCGCAGCGAAATTGAGGGCGAGATGGGGGACGCCAGTGTCGGCGTTGTGGCGCGCCTGATGTCGCAGGCGCTTCGTAAGCTTGCCGGCTCGATCTCGAAAACACAGTGTATTGTCATTTTTATTAACCAGCTGCGCGAAAAGATCGGCGTGATGTACGGTAACCCCGAAACGACGCCGGGCGGCCGCGCGCTCAAGTATTTCTCCAGTGTGCGCATCGACGTACGGCGTATCGAGTCGCTTAAAAACGGCACGGAAGTCGTCGGCAACCGCACGCGTGCGAAGATTGTAAAAAATAAAGTCGCGCCGCCGTTCAAACAAGCGGAGTTTGATATCATGTATGGCGAAGGCATCTCGCGCTCGGGTGAGATCCTCGACCTCGGCGTCAAGCTCGGCATCATCGACAAGGGTGGTGCGTGGTTTACCATCGGCGAAACGCGCCTGCAGGGGCGCGATAACGTCAAGGATTATCTCATGGCCAATCCCGAGGTTGCCGACGAGATCGAGGCGAAAATCCGTCTGGAAGCGCCAAAGCTGATGAGTAAGCAGGAGAAGATCGCCGCCAAGGCCGCCGGCCGCGCCGTCGATGTCTCGGCCGACGATTTTGAGGGCTAGTTTTGGAGCTCGTGAAGCTCACTAAATCCACACGCAATCCCGACGCGTTCACCGCCGAGTTTGACGACGGGTCAACCCTCGGCGTCACGGTCGCGCATATTGCCGATTTCAGCCTCTACACCGGCTGCACGCTGGATGACGAGGCGTTTGCGTCGCTTAAAAAAGCTGCAGAAATGTCGGCGGCGAAGAAGCGCGCACTGCGCATTTTAGGCACGCGCAACCTCTCGCGCAAAGAGATGACCGACAAGCTCACCGCCAAGGGCACACCGCCCGAAACGGCTGAGCAGACGGCAGACTGGCTTGAGCAGATCGGCATGATTAACGACGCCGACTACGCCGGAGCCATCGTGCGTCACTATTCGGCGCGCGGCTACGGCGTCTTACGCATCCGCGACGAACTGTACCGGCGCGGCATCGACCGCGACTTGTGGGACGACGCACTTACCAACATGCCCGATATGGACGATAAAGCCTACGCCGCGCTGCGCGCGAAGCTGGGCGGCATCAAACCCGATAAAAAGCAGCTCGCCCGCGCCACCGCCGCACTGAGCCGCCGAGGCTTCGCCTGGGGCGAGGTCCGCGCGGCGGTCGAGCGATACTTTGCCGAAGAGGACTTTACCGATGAAGAATAAAATCGCGCTCATATCACTCGGCTGCGCGAAAAATCTGGTCGACAGCGAACAGATGCTGTATCTGCTTGACAAAGCGGACTTTGAGCTTGTTGCCGCACCGGAAAACGCCGACGTCGCCGTCGTCAATACGTGTGCGTTCATCGAGAGCGCGAAAACAGAGGCCATTGAGACAATTTTGTCGCTCGCCGAGCTGAAAAACGACGGGCGATTGAAGAAAATCGTTGCTGCCGGGTGTCTTACCGAGCGGTATAAAGACGAAATCATGGACGAGCTGCCAGAGCTTGATGCCGTCGTCGGCGTCGCGAGCGTTGCGGCCATTGCCGACGCTGTGCGCTCGGCACTCAGCGGCCAGACGTACCGGGCGTTCGGCGATACGTCCGCGCCGGTCGATGAGACGCCGCGTGTTATTGCCACGCCGCAGTCATGGGCGTACCTAAAGGTCGCCGAGGGGTGCGACAACCGCTGCGCGTACTGCGTCATCCCCGATATTCGCGGTCCGTTTCGAAGCCGGCCGATGGAAAATATCGTCCGTGAAGCCGAAGCGCTTGTTGAAAACGGCGCGCGGGAGATTATCGTCGTCGCGCAGGATACGACGCGCTACGGGCTTGACTTGTACGGCGAACGTCGTCTGCCTGAGCTGCTGGATGCGCTGTGCGGGATTGACGGACTCAAATGGCTGCGCTTGCACTATTTGTATCCGGACGAGATTACAGACAGACTCATCGAAACGATTGCGCGGCAGGATAAAATTCTCAACTACCTCGATATTCCGATTCAGCACATCAGCGACGCTGTTTTAACAAAAATGGGCCGACGCGGTACGAGTGACGAGATCCGCGTGCTGTTCAAAAAGCTGCGTGAACGCCTTGACGGTCTTGTGCTGCGCACGAGCTTGATCACCGGTCTGCCCGGTGAGGGTGACGCGGAATTTGATGAGCTTTCTGCGTTTTTACAAGATGCGAAGATCGAACGCGCCGGGGTGTTTCCGTATTCGCCCGAGGAGGGTACGCCTGCTGAGCAGATGCCGCGCGCAGATGGCGAAACGGCTGAACGCCGCGCCGACATTCTTCGTGCGGTGCAAAATGATATCATGGATGACTACAACGCTCGGCGTATCGGTACGGTTATAGAGGTGCTTGCCGAGGGTGTTGAAGACGGCTACGCTGTCGGCCGCAGCAATGCCGAGTCGCCGGATGTGGACGGCTGGATATACCTTGACGGCGGTGATGTCAGCATCGGGGAATTTTATACCGTGCGCATTACCGGCACGATCAACGATCAGCCGCTCGGCGTCATCGAGAGCGACAAGTGAAAGGACAGCGATGAACACAGCCAATAAACTCACCATGCTACGCGTGATACTTATCCCAGTGTTTCTGCTCGTTTTATATCTTGATTTTAATGGCAGCAATTACGTAGCAGCGATCGTTTTCGCGGTAGCAAGCCTGACGGATTTCGTCGATGGGCAGATCGCCCGCCGACGCGGTATGGTAACCGATTTCGGCAAATTTATGGATCCGCTGGCCGATAAAGTACTCGTCATTGCTGCACTTTTGTGGTTTGCCGAACGCGGGTTGATGCCGGCGTGGGCGGTGCTGATCGTCATTGTGCGGGAGTTCGCCGTAACGGCGCTGCGGCTCGTCGCATCCGACAAGGCGCTCGTCATCGCGGCGGGCCCGTCGGGCAAGGTCAAGACGGTGGCGACGATGCTCAGCATCCTCGTGATGTTTATGCCGGTGCCGCCGATTGCCGTGACGGTGTGTATTGTTATCATTCTCGTCGTGACCGTGTACTCCGGTGCGGAGTACTTTATCAGAAATAAGGATTCGCTCAACTGGACAAAGTAATGGGGGACCGTTTTGGACTTCAAGCCACTCGGCCTTGAGCACATTGAGCTGCTCCGGCCGTATTTTTCACATAATCAATGCCGTATTTGCGACTGTACGATCGGCGGTACGTTCATCTGGCGCGATATGTTCGACACGCAGTTTGCCATTGTGGATGACACGCTCTACCTTAAGGTGCACTACCTGACGGGCGATGTCGCTTTCGCGCCGCCGCGCGGTGAGCCCTGCCCGGACAAGCCCGCGTACGACCGCATTATTGACTACTGCACCGAGACGGGCTGCCGACCGCGCCTTTGCGCCGTATCGGTGCCGCGCCTTGGAAAGCTGCGCGAGATGTATCCGAATCTTCAGGCAGTGACCGATCGAGATTGGTCGGATTACCTGTACGAAGTCGACGCCATCACGAACTTGGCCGGACGGCGCTTCAGCGGGCAGCGCAACCACATCAATCGCTTTCAGCGCCAATATGACGATTGGGTTTTCGAGACGGTCGGCCCGGCAAACATGGTGCAGACGCGCACGTTTTTTGAGGCGTATACGCGTGAACACCACGACGATTATCCGGCGTTTGAGGAATGTAACCAGAAAACGCTGGAGGTGCTTGACAATTACGATGCCTACCGCCTGCTCGGCGGTATTTTGAAGGTTGGCGGCGAAATCGTCGGCGGGGCGCTCGGCGAGGTTGTCGGCGATACGCTGTTTGTGCATATTGAGAAAGCGAACACAGACTACACCGGCGCCTATCCGATGCTCGTCAACCAGTACGCGCGACAGTTCGCCGTCGGCGACGTCACGCGTATCAACCGCGAGGAGGACGATGGCGTCGAGGGCCTGCGCACATCAAAGCTGTCGTATCATCCGAGCGAGCTACTCGAAAAATATGTCGTCACGCTTGATTAAGCACAGGGACAGCGGTGCGAAATTCGGCATACACTGGAATGACAACGTTTTAGAAGGCGAATAGATATGATCAACGTTTGTATCAGTAATCCCGGGCTGTTCAGTGTAGCCGACGGGGCGGATATTGCCTACTGCGGCGGATGTCAGGAGTGGTACGGTGCGTTCTGGAAGCGTCTGTCCGGCTGCGGGCCGACGGTGGTGTCCAGCATTGTTAACTACCTGACGCGTAAAGCGGGCGGCGACGCCGCGTCACTGTCGGCGTTTCGAACGCTGATGGACGACGTATGGCGTTATGTCACACCGAGCATTCGCGGTATCCCGACGACGACGGCGCTCGTCAAGGGTGCGCGTGCATATATTGACGCACAACACCTGCCGTACCGGATCGACGAGCTGTGCGTTGCGAAAAGCCATCAGCTGCGCCCCGCGTTTGACGAGATTTGCCGATTTATCGGCGATGCGCTGCAGGCAGACGCACCGGTCGCGTTTCTAAGTCTGGATAAAGGCGCCGAGCCGCTGCTGGACTCCTGGCACTGGACGACAATTCTGGCGCTGCAATGCGACGAAACGCTCGGTGTGGCCCAAGCCGACATCGCCGACGAGGGTAAGCTGCTTCGCGCCGACTTGCGCATTTGGTACGATACATCAACACTGGGCGGCGGGTTTGTCCGCTTTATGCCGGAAGACTAGCGGTTGCTTGTTCCGAATCAGCATTATACCGGACAATCCGGTCGTTTTTTGATAGATTTGACGATAATTTAACATAGGTAAACTATCACCAACCCCCTCATGGTACTATCCTAACCATGAGGGGGTGATTGTTATAAACAAACGAACGCATATCCTGTTTGGTAAGCTGCTCTTAGAGGCGGCAGAAGATGTCTGCGGTATCCGGCTCGATAAACAAAGTTTTTTATTCGGGAATATTCTGCCGGATCTTTGCTTTTCTTTTCTGCCCAGACCGCATAACGTCGGCGTTACGCTTGGTATGATACGAAAAAGAACCCGGCGTCTGATGAACGACAAGCACGCCGCCGCGGATTTTGGTAAAACGTATACCAGACGTCTGGGGGTGATTTGCCATTATTACGCGGATTATTTTTGCTATGCCCACCAGAAAAACTACACTGGAGACCTTGCTGCCCATGTCCTGCACGAGAAGAATCTGCGCCAATACATTATCGAGCACTCGGGGGCGATTGTGCCGGACTGCCGCATACTGAATGAGCAGGGGGTCAATCTTGACGATCGGTTTGAACAGATGCAGCGCGAGTACCAATTGTGCGCCCCGTCGCTTGACAGGGATGTGTATTTCAGTCTGCGGATGTGCCTGGAGGCGATCGTGCTGATTGCGCGTGCTTCGGTGTTCGAGCCGTCCTGCGCTGACACGTTTGACGGTCAGCTCGCGCAGGCTGTGCAGTAACAAAATAGGTACGACCCGATATTTATAGAAAACAAAAAAATCATCACGTATGTCCCGGGACGAATGCCCGGGGCTTTTTTATGTCAGCTGTGTCAGTTGCGCATCCATGCCCATAAAATAGGGTGATCCAAATCTTACATAATCGGAGGAAGCTGATGAATGGACACATCCCGGGCTATAATGCCGCACAGAATACGCCGGACGCGATGACGCCGGTGGACAGCACGACTAACGGCATGCCGACGCTGGATGACCTTGCCGGCGGCAATGCCGCCGTCTATCCGGAAGTATACTATAAGCTCCAGCCGCACATCCTTGAAGCGTGCGACAGAATGGACGCGTACGACGTGCCGCCGGTGCGCGAGATCATGGACAGCGTCGCCGACAATGTCGAGTCGAACGTCATGAAATCAAACCCCGAAGTCGGTGCGCTCGCCGACAATGGCGGATCGCCGATGCCGGAAGCGCGTGAAGCCGTCTCGTACGGCTACGGCCCCGGCTACGGACGGCGGCGCGACAGCGGTTTTCGCAGCCGCAGTTTTTTACGCGATCTGATCGAGATACTGCTATTACAGGAGACGTACCGCCGCCGTCGGTATCCCTACTAGTATTAAAAACGCAGACCATCGACAGGCCGATCGCAAATCGTACGTGCACCTTAATAAGCAAAAGAACACCCCTGTCCTAAAGGACAGGGGTGTTCTTTTGCGGGTGTTGTTGCTGCGCGACGCGCTCGTCGTCAGCCTTGCCGGCCATTTGCGGCTTGTTGTACAGCGACGCGTACGACTCGGCCTCGTTGTCGGATTCCGGCGGTGTCGGCTCCAGGCCGGTGCACTCGCTCGACGAGGCGACATTGAGCATCCCCAGTTCATCCTCGGCGTAGACGGGATAGCCTTTTTCTTTACGGTCTTCCATAATCTCATACCCTTTCCGGCAGACGAATGCTGCCTGCCCGCGTCAATTACCGCACTTGGACAAATCCTTGTAACCATACACGCGGTAATAGTCCTTTGTATCGGGATTCTTTTTAACCTCGACGCGCTTTGAGTCCAGCATCCGGACGATGTCGTATACGTCGATCCAGATCTCGCTCAGACACTCCTTCTGCGACTCGTCAAAAATAAGCTGCAGCCCAAAATGCAGGTGCGACGTATTGAGGTTGTTGACGTTTTCTTTAATCGAATAGCCTGTTCGCCCGACATAGCCGATGACGGCCCCACTCTCGACGACCGAGCCGATCTCGAGGTCCTTCCGGAACGGAAAATCCTTACGCATGTGTGCGTAGTAATAGTATCGTTTTGTATCAAACGAGCGGATGCCGATGCGCCAGCCGCCGTATTGGTTCCAGCCAAGCGCCTCGACGGTGCCGCCCTCGACGGCGACAATGGGCGTGCCAACCTGCGCAATCAGGTCATTACCGAGATGCGGGCGTGAGAAGCCGTACGAGCGCTTGTTGCCGAAGTCGTCGCTGTGGCTGTAGGGGAAGTTCTTGGCGATCGGCGAGAACACCTTGATGCCGTAGTGCGTTTCCCAGTGCGTACCGTCGCCGGATTCGTCGGGCGTTTCCAGTTCAAATTCGCCGAGAAATCCGGCAAGCACCGCCGTATACGCTTCATAGTAGAAATCGTAGTATTTGAGGTCGGCCGTGAGCGTTTGCATCGTTTCGCCGTTTTTTAGTGTCTCGGCCAGTGCGTCGAGCTGGCTGTCCTTATAATGGCTGAAGTTGTTGCCGTTTTTTGCGGCCAGATAGGCCAGCATTTCAATCCAGTTAAGCTGCACCGGCTCGTCATGCGTTAGGATATCGAGCGCAGCGGCTTTTTTAAGCGCTTCGGCCGGTACGTTGAAATCAACCCATTTTATAATTTTCTTTTCCGGCTCCGTCGTCGGCTCCGCAGCTGAGCCGATCGGCATTGATCCAGCTGCGAGTGCGGCCAGCGCGAGAATCAGCGCGGCTGTCCGTATAAGACCTGTGCGCAATAAAGCGCCGTTCATCAACATCCCTCCCATGGCGACGTTTTATTTGTTAACATTAGTATTGCAAGCAATTATTCGGCTATGCCTTGTACTTTTTAACACAATTTTAATCTAATTGCTATGATTCACTATTGACAAAAACAAACTATTGAATTATAAATAATAGTGAGGCCGGCAACGATCGGTCAAGAGGAAAGGGATGCGTATGAACTCACAATATAAAAAAGGTGTGTTGGAGCTGTGCGTGCTCTCGCTGCTGTCACAGCACGACTATTACGGGTACGACATTTCCGAGGTGCTCTCGCGTCACATCGACATTGCCGACGGCACCGTGTACCCGATTTTACGCAAGCTTAAAAGCGACGGATTCGTCACGACGTATCTGTCCGAGAACAGCGGCGGGCCGCCGCGCAAATACTACACGCTGACGACGACGGGGCGGGAAGAGTACGCGCGGCAAAAGGATGCTTGGCGCCGATTTACCGACACCGTCAAAACACTGCTGGAAGGAGAAATCACCGATGACGAAACAGACATTTCTAAATGACCTCACAGCGCAGCTTAAAGCGCTGAATATCGACGACATCGACGAGATCGCCGCCGAATACGACGAGCACTTTACCCGCAAATCGGCCGACGGCTACACCGAAGAGGAAATCGCCCGTAAACTCGGCGACCCGAAAGAGATCGCAAAGCAATTCGATACGGGGCGTGCGCCGAAACAAAAAGCATCGGCGCGGAAAGCCGTTATTACAACGGGATTGGTATTTGCCGACATCGGTGTGTGGAGCTTCTTCGTCCTGCTGCTGAGCTGGACGCTTGTGCTCGGCGCGACGGCAGTTGGTACGGCCGGAGCGGCGATTGCACTCATGCTCCGTCCAGTTCTACAGCTAAGCTTTCTGGCGGTTCCGGTTATGCCGTACGCCGGGGCGCTGATCTTAGGCGTCAGTCTGCTTGCGCTGGCCGTATTATTCGGCGTCGTGACTTTCTACAGCTGGGCGCTGACGTATCGGCTTATTCGCTCGTACGGTCGCTGGCACCGCAACATGCGCTCTGACGGCAAGTACCCGCCGCTCAGCATCCATCCGCTGCTCGCGGATGTGTCGCGTCGGCGGCTGCGTACGGTGACGCTCGTTGCGCTGGCCGCGTTCGGGGTAACGTTTATTGTCGGGTACATCGTTATGACGGTGAGCGCCGGCTCGCTCGGATTCTGGCATGTATGGGGATGGTTTGTGTGAACAAGATGAAAACTGTTGTCGTCACAGGTGCGACGTCAGGAATCGGGCTGGCTGTGTGTGAAGGGCTTGTGCGCGCAGGCTGCCGCGTGATCGGCGTCGGGCGCTCGGCGGCGGCGATCGACAAGGCGCTGGCAGCGCTTCGTGCCGCGGTGCCGGAAGGTGATGTGCACTTCGTCTGCGCCGACCTGCTTGAGCGCGCGCAGGTTTTACGCGCCGCGGATGAAATCCGCAGTTTTCTCGACGAGGCGACCGGCGGCGAGCTTGACGCGCTCGTCAACAACGTCGGGTGTGTACGCGGCTGGTACATGACGACGCCCGACGGTGTGGAGCAACAGTTTGCGCTCAACCATCTGGCCGGATTTCTGCTCACACACGCGCTGATGGACTGTCTCGTCTGCGCGCATGGGCTGGTGCTCATGACGTCGAGCGGGTCGCATCGGTATTTTGATATCAACTGGGACGATGTGATGTTCGAGCGGCGGTACCGCCCGCTGATGGCGTATAAGCAGTCGAAGCTGTGCAACCTTTTGTTTGCGCAGGCGCTCAACGACCGATACGGACGGACGGGCGTGCGCGCCGCCGCCGTCGACCCCGGTCTTGTAAATACGGACATCGGCAGCAAGGACACAGGCGGTATCGTCGAGGCTTTTTGGCGGATGCGCAGCCGCAGCGGTACCGACCCGAGCGTCCCGGCGGAGATTTACGTAAAGCTCATCACCGGCGGCGACATAGACGGACTATACCACGGACAATTAGGCCGGCAGCGTCACAGCCGGCACGTTACAAAGCATAATGCCGACAGACTGTTTGCCCTGAGTGAGCATTTGTGCGGCGTCCGATTTGGAGGTGAAGAAGCATGACGGTACTGATTACAGGTGCGGCAGGCGGACTTGGACGTGCGTTTGCCGTGGCGTGCGCGCGGCGCGGCTGGAATATGCTGCTGACCGATCTGAACGCCCGCGGCCTTGAAACAATTGCACGCGGCCTGACGTCGCGCTATGCCGTGCGTATTTTGACGTATCCGTGCAATTTGACGACGGCGGAGGATGTTGACGCGCTGTTTCGCTTCGCGTTTGAGCGCGGCTTGCACTTTGATATGCTGTTCAACGTCGCCGGTATTGACTTTGAGGGCGGCTTCGCCGAACGGGATGCCGAGTCGGTCACGTCGATCGTACGGCTCAACGTCGAGGCGACGCTGCGCGTGACGCATCGCGCACTTGCAGCAAGGGAGCCAGGCGCGCCGTTTTACATCGTGTTTGTATCGAGCCTTGCGTCGTTTTACCCGATGCCGCTCAAGGCGACATACGCCGCGTCTAAAAGTTTTTTACGCGAGTTCGCCGTCGCGCTCCGCGAGGAGCTCGCGCCGGAAGGCGTCCGCGTGCTGACGCTGTGCCCAGGCGGCCTGATGACGACGCAGCAGGCGCTCAGCGCCATCGCCGCGCAGGGCTTTTGGGGCGGTGCGACGACCAACCGCCTAGAGACCGTCACGCAGCGGACGATCACACGCGTGCTGCGCGGGCGCGCGCTCTACGTGCCGGGCGTCGTTAACCGTACGATCCGATTTTTCGGCGCGCTTGTGCCCAAGCGGCTCATTGCACGCGCGGTGTTTGCTCGATGGCAAGGCGCGCAGAAGCAGTGGCTGACGGTATAAGACAGCAACGCACGTCAAGAAACACGCCCGGCAGATACCGTATACTGCACGTAAGGCAGGTGAGCGCATGAGTACACTGGAATCGGCAAAGGCTGTTACGCGGATGCAGACGTATATCGAGCAGCACATCACACGGCAGATCACCTTGAAGGAGCTGGCCGGTGCGGCGGGGTATTCGCCCTGGCATGCCGCGCGGCTGTTCAGCGCGCTGACGGGGGTATCGCCGTTTGAGTACATACGTGCACGACGCTTAACACAAGCGGCCTTGCGGCTTCGTGACGGAGATGACAAGGTGCTTGACGTCGCGCTGGATTTTGTTTTTGACTCGCACGAAGGTTTTACACGTGCGTTTTCAAAGCAGTTCGGCATTGCGCCGAAGCAATACCGTATAGACGCGCCGCCAATCCGGCTGTTTTTACCGGGTAATGCGCTTGATACCTACCTATATCAGCATCGGGAGGAGAAACAAGTGAGCGACAAGCAAACGAAAGCGATTTTTGTGCAGGTCATTGAGCGGCCGGCGCGTAAGTTGATGCTCAAACGGGGTGTCAAGGCGGAAGATTATTACGCATATTGCGAGGAGGTCGGCTGCGACGTGTGGGAGGTGCTCACCAGCGTCAAACAGGCGCTGTACGAGCCGGTCGGGCTTTGGCTGCCGGATCAGCTGATCGCGCCCGGGACATCGAAGTATGTCCAAGGCGTCGAGCTGCCGCTTGATTACGACGGCGTTGTACCGGACGGGTATGAGCTGATTGAGCTGCCGCCGTGTACGATGATGGTCTTTCAAGGCGAGCCGTACGACGATGCCGACTTTGAGGAAGCCATCGGTGAAATCTGGGAACACGTTAAGACGTTCGATCCGACGCTCTACGGGTACGATTGGGATGCGCAGGCTGCTCCGCGATTCCAGCTGGCACCGATGGGATATCGCGGCTACATTGAGGCCTATCCTGTCAAGAAGAACAAATGATAAAAAGCCGCCCATTCGGGCGGCTTTTTACAATAGACTAACGTTTGACTTTATTCGGCGCGTGACGTATCCTGAACATAATTGACGGAGGACACGCCATGCTGTTCGACAAACTGAAAAAATACGCCCGGCAGCCCATCGTGCCGTTACACATGCCGGGACATAAGCGCAATACCAACTTGCTCGGCAGTGATTTGCCGTATGAGATCGATATCACCGAGATCGATGGCTTTGACGACCTGCACAATAGGACGGGCGTGCTCAAGGATAGCGCCGACGCGGCCGCGCGGCTGTATGGCTGCCGCCGCGCGTTTCCGCTTGTGAACGGCGCGACGGGCGGCTTGCTTGCCGCCGTGCGCGCGATGACACGGCGCGGCGACACGGTCATCGCCGGGCGCAACAGCCACAAAGCCGTCTATAACGCGATTGAGCTGTGCGGGCTGCGTCCCGTCTGGCTGATGCCGGACATCGATGCCATGACCGGTATAGCCGGCAGCATCCGTCCGGAGCAAGTGGCCGCCGCGCTGGACGCGCATCCCGGTGCGCGACTCGTGATCGTCACGTCACCGACGTATGAGGGCGTTGTGAGTAACATCGCCGCCATCGCCGAAACCACGCATGCGCGCGGTGCAACGCTGCTCGTTGACGCGGCGCACGGGGCGCACTTCGGGTTCTCAGACGTATTTCCTCCTAGTCCAGTCACGCGCGGCGCGGATATCGCCGTCGTGAGCTTGCATAAGACGTTGCCGTCGCTGACGCAGACAGCGCTGACGCTTACATCCGGCGGCTGTGACGACGCGCGGCTTGCCGCCGAGCTCGCGGTATTCCAGACGAGCAGCCCGTCGTATGTCCTGCTTGCGTCGATCGATCGATGTGTCAGACTGATGGCGTCGCGTGGTGAGCAGCTGTTTTCGGATTATAAAAAGCGGCTGGAGGATTTCAGCGCGCGGATGTCGTCGCTGCGGCATTTGCGTGTCGTGAGCTGCGGGATGGACGACTTGGTGTCCTATCCGGCGTTTTTCGGATTTGACCCGGGAAAACTCGTGATTGTTACGCGCGGGACGGATATTACCGGCGCGCAGTTGCAGTCCGTGCTGCGTGAGCAGTATCAGATTGAGCTGGAGATGGCCGGAAACGGCTACGCGCTGGCCATGACAAGTGTATGCGACACGCCAGAAATCATGCACCGCCTCGCGGACGCTTTGATCGAGATCGACGCGTCGGCGACTGCCGGTGATCCAGCACCGCTGATCGGTTTGCCGCCGCCGGAGACGATGATGACACCGTCGGATGCCGCGCTGCTCGACGGTGAGCCGACACCGCTTGGCGACGCCGCCGGGCGCGTCGCGCTTGAATACGTCTGGGCTTATCCGCCGGGCGTGCCGTTCGTCGTGCCGGGCGAGCGCGTCACGGACGAGGCGGTGCAGGCTGTCCGGCAATCAAATGCGCTGGGATTGTCGGTGCGCAGTACGTGCGGCGGCGTGCCGGATACACTTGTTACTGCCGCTGTGGACGTTGACAAAAGGGCCTCTTTATGGTAACGTAATCGCAGATTTAAAGATCGGGGAGAGCACTATGAAAAGAATCATTACCATCGAAACGCGCGACCTCAATGAGAGCCTCGTGAGCGGCGGCTGCGGCGAATGCCAGACCTCCTGTCAGTCGGCCTGTAAAACCTCCTGCGGCGTCGCCAATCAGCCCTGCGAACAAAGCAAATAATCAGACCAACATAAAAGAAATTGCCGTTTTCGCTGAACAGGGGAGAACGGCATTCCCTTTTTTCTAATACCTGAGCGGAGGTCACAGAAGATAACCGATGATACACCGATACAAACAAAACGGATACAATATCGTACTCGATATCGGCAGCGGATCGATTCACGCCGTCGACGACTTGGTATACGACATGCTCGGCATGCTCGACGCCGGTGCGCCGCGTGAGAAAATCGCGTTTGCGCTGATGAAGCCGTACGATGAAGACGGTCCGTTCAAAACCGACATCGAAGAGGCGTTCGGCGAGATCGATGCGCTGATCGAGGCCGGGAAGCTCTTTGCACCGGATAACTTTGAGCCCCTCGCCGGCGCGCTTAAAGAAAAAAACACCGATATCAAGGCACTATGCCTGCACATATCGCACGCGTGCAACCTCCGGTGCGGCTACTGCTTTGCCGGTGAAGGGCGCTATCAGGGGCCGAGCGCGCTCATGAGCCTTGATGTCGCCAAGCGCGCGATCGATTTTCTCGTTGAGCATTCCGGTACGCGGCGCAATCTCGAGGTCGATTTTTTCGGCGGTGAGCCGCTTTTGAACTGGGACGTCGTGAAGCAGACCGTCGCGTATGCGCGCAGCATCGAGGCCGATACCGGCAAGCGCTTCCGCTTCACACTGACGACGAACGGCGTCTTGATTGACGACGATGTGATTGATTTTTCAAACCGCGAAATGCACAACGTCGTGCTCAGTCTCGACGGGCGCAAAGCCGTGCACGATCATCTGCGCCGTACGCCGGACGGCGGCGGCAGTTACGACGATATCGTGCCGAAATTTCAGCGCTTTGTTGAGCGGCGCGGCAGGAAAAACTACTATATTCGAGGCACGTTTACTCGGCATAATACCGATTTTGTTGACGATATCCTGCATATGGCCGATCTCGGCTTCACGGAGCTGTCAATGGAGCCGGTCGTTTCCGCGCCGGATGCACCGTATGCTCTCAGCGAAGACGATCTGCCGGCGCTCGGCGAGCAGTATGAGCGGCTTGCCGTCGAGATGCGACGCCGCGAAACGGGCGGCAATCCGTTCACGTTTTATCATTTCATGCTCGACCTGAAGAACGGTCCGTGCGTGTATAAGCGCGTGTCCGGCTGCGGGTCGGGGACGGAATATCTCGCGGTGACGCCGTCGGGAGACTTGTACCCGTGCCATCAGTTTGTCGGCGAGGACGACTATCTGCTCGGCGACATCTGGAAGGGCGTAACAAATACTGAAAAACGCGGCGAGTTCGCCGCGTGCAATGCGTATTCACGCTCGGAATGCCGCGACTGCTGGGCAAAGCTGTACTGTGCGGGCGGTTGCGCAGCCAATGCGTACCACGCGTCTGGCTCGGTTGGCGGCGTGTACACGCTCGGATGTGCGCTGTTTAAAAAGCGCGTTGAGTGCGCGATCATGATGCAGGTCGACAGGGCAGTCAACGCATAGCGCTAAGATTTTCCTTTTGGCGCTTTATCGTCCGTATCCGTCAATTCTTTGGAAAATTCAGCGGTCATCGGCGCACCGACGCGACGACCCATCGCGCCGTGCCGTATTTTTCGTGTGCGCAGCATAACGGTATACGAGACTTCGAAAAAGATGATGAGTACGATGCCGGCGATCAGCCCCGACGTTTGTCCGCGGACAAACGGCATACACACGATCGCGCCGATCAGTGCTACGAGCACGAATGCCGACGTATACGGGAATCCGCGCATCTGGCATTGTCCGTCCGGCGGGCAGCCGTATTTTTTGCGAAAGCGCAGATGTGAGGCCATGATAACGGCGTAGGTGAACAGCACCGCGAAACCGCCGGAGCTGAGCAGAAACAAATATACGCGCGGCAGTAAAAGTCCGAACCAGAGGCTTAACAGCATGCCCGCGCCAGACGCTAGGATACCGCGGTACGGTACGTCCGTCTTATCGCGCACAAAGCGCGGCGCATGGCTGTCATCGGCGAGCGAGCGCATCATGCGCCCGAGGCCGAACATTGTGGCCAGCATCGACGATAAGATTGCCGACACGATGACGGCGGCAATAACTGTTCCCGCCCAGCCGATCCCATGCCGAGACAGCGACACGACGATGGCACTTGTGTTTTCGTTGAGCGCGGCTGTCGGGATAAGCGGCAGCAGCACGACGATATAGACAATATAGAGGCTTACGAGGCTTGCAACCGTATAGCCGATCGCCTTCGGGATCGTTTTACGCGGCTCGGCCGTTTCCGAGGCAGCAAAGCCGATCACCTCAAATCCGCAGTACGAGAACATCACGATAAGCATACTGCCGAGCAGACCGCCCGCGCCACCGGCGAAAAACGGCTCGCGCGTCACTTCGCCGATGCCGACGGCGGGCCGCCCCGCAAACAAGCCCGTTACCAGCAAAACCGCCGATATTATAAACGAGATGACGACGGCTATTTTTATCGCGGCCAGGCCGCTTTCGATTTTGGAGAGCTTTTCTGCGCCGATTAGGTTGACGAGCGTGACAGCCGCGATAATAACGCTGCCGAGCAGTGCCAGCGGCACGTCCGGCAGCCACTGACGCAGAAGGATTGACGCAGCGGTCGCCTCGCTGGACATGCCGAGCACCATACCTGTCCAGTACGTCCAGCCGACAAGAAAGCCCGTCCGCTCGCCGAACGCCTGCGCCGCAAACGCTCGGAAGCAGCCGTAGCTGGGATTGGCCACCGTCATTTCCGACATAGCGTAAAGAATATAATAAACGAGGACACCGCCGAAGACATAGGCGATGACAATGGAAGGGCCGGCAGCGTTGATTGCAACGGACGAGCCCATAAAAAATGAGCCGCCGATGACCGTTCCAAGTGCGAGCATGGTTAGCTGTATGGCGGAAATACCTTTTTTTTGTTTTTCCATAGTGACCTCCCGCATGAAAAATGCTAAAATTAGTGTGCCAAGATCGTTTTCGGCAAATTCGTCTAAATATTGACGTTTCAGCATAAATCAGCCATTAAGCTCCGGCATCGGCGGCTTTGCCGTCTCGACGTTTCAAAGGAGGCAACGTATGAAAAAAATCGTCGCGATTCTGATCGTACTAGCTGTTTTTACAATCAACGCTTGCGCGAATGGGCAGCAGCCGTCACCCAGCCCGACGCCGAGTTTGTCGGCATCACCGAGCCAGAGCCCGTCGCCATCGCCGTCGCCGTCGCCGAGTGTATCGCCGAGCCCAAGCCCATCGCCGTCTCCGAGCCCAAGTCCGTCGCCGACGCTGGCGGATTACTTTCCGCTAACACCGGATGTACACCTGATCTATCAGGGCGAGGGCAATGAGTTTGTCGGTTTTGATGCGTATGTTGACTATATATCCGGCAATACGATACAGATGCGCACCAACAACGGGGGCACCGAGACGGTCAGCGTATACACGGTCACGGCCAACGCGGTTACCAAGACCTTTTTCAGAAGCGATACGTTTTATCGATACGATTACACCGCCCAGACCAATACTAACGAAGCGCTTATTATGGCACCGATCGCCGTCGGCACATCGTGGACGCTGCCCAGCGGTGCTGAGCGCGCCATCACCGCGCTGGACGCGCAGATTACCGTACCGTTCGGCGAATATACCGCACTGGAAGTCACGACAGACTATACCGACGGTGTGGGCAAAGACTACTACGCGCCCGGTATCGGGCTGATCAAAAGAGACTTTGAGCCGAACGCGGCGCCGAATGACATCATAAAGAGTGAGCTGATTGTATATCAGCAGGCGGCGCCGCTTGTGCAGACGATCCGTACGTATTATCCCGACTTCAACAACGAACAGATCGTCATCACCGATCAAAGCGTACCGCTCAACACCAACGATACGATTGAAGACGCGATAGAAACGCTGTTCAAAAACGTCCCGCCCGACAGCACGCTGACGCCCATGATGGCGTCCGACGCGACGATTAACGCGATCACATGCAGCGAGAACACAGGCGTCGTAACGATTGACGTATCGGCGTCGTTCATCACAGAGATGACGGCCGGCGCGTACCTTGAGGGGATGATACTTGAGAGCATCGGTGATACGCTGGGTGTCTACTTTATGACACCAACGGTGCAAATCACTGTCGACGGTGATCTGTATATGTCCGGCCACTTCGGGTTCGGCCCGAACGATTACCTGCCGTACGATCCACCGGCAGCCGTCGAATATACCCCGTAAAAGATGTCATACATAAGCCCCGCATTTTTAACGTGGGTAATAATATAGGGGTTTTCAAATGGCATCCCTTGAAATCCCTAGTATCGTGTGTTTTCACTATTTAATAACTTAAGGATGGTAGCGTATTCATACGCTACCATCCTTTTTTGGTTTGGGGATATTTATGGTGTAATAAATGTTTCGAATTAACAGCACCGGGCAGATTTTCGACAATTCGCAATAATGCCAAGGATTATCATAATTATGTAGACACATGTAAACGAATATGCTAAAATACTGTTAATAGTGACAATAATAGAGGCGAAAAAGAGCGCAAAAATGGACATAATTACCATAATTGGTCGATACAGCTAGTTACTAGTTTTATATTAGATCCAGCTGTATATACGCGCAGAATCACAGCACAATATTTCAACATTATATGTTTATAAGATATGTATCAAATCACATATAAGACGGTACATGCCGAAAGCAATGGTGCTGATTTTCAGCGGCATGTTTCTACAAAAGAAAGGGGTATAACATGAAAGGGAAAAAGAAGTCTGTCGTTACCATTGTGATGGTGTTGTCAATTCTAATCAGTTTATTTTCTAATGGCACCGCTTTTGCAGTAAAAGATGATACATACCAATCAGGCTGCGGAACATATACATATGTTGAAAAGGATGAAACGCCGACAAGCGCCGGAACGTACAGCTACCCGGCGAGCGCAAATATTCTAGCGTTCAAGCAGGCGAATGCTGTTGTCATCTGGCATGACGCTACTGTTACGGATACTGCGCAGGATATTATTGATGCTGTTGCTGCTTTGGACAGCTCAATCTTCAACAGCGTGAATTATTCGGCCGTTGTCTCGACAACATCGTTTTTCTTTGGAAGCGCAATTGGCGAGAGCGGTCCTCAGTATCAAATACAGGTGGATATTGACACGTCCGCGCATACGTATACATTGTCAAAGGGCGTCAGCCATGTGACAAGCATTTCGTATGAAGCCGGAACCGGTGCGCTTACAGTGGAGAAGGAGATCACTGGTGAAAACGCTGACGTGCAGCAAACATTCCAGATTGATGTAACGTTCTCCAATGTGTCCGGAATCACGGCGCCGCAAACTGCTGTTTTGAATGGAAATACGTACACTGTAACTTTGAAGGGTGGACAAAGTGCGGAATTTATGGACATTCCATTTGAAACAACGTATGAAGTGTCTGAAAAGACACCGTTACCCAATGGATGGTCTGATTTAACCGGAACAGTCAGCGGGACAATCAACTGTGATAATCATCAGGACACCGTTACGATTACAAATGATTATGAAGCGCCGGAATATTTTGGATCTCTGTCAATCATCAAAGAAGTAACCGGAACCGGTGCGGATGTGGATCAAGACTTTATGATTGATGTGATGTTCTCGGATGATACGGGGATTATTGCACCGGCTAGTGCCAGTTACGATAGCGGAGTATATACGGTAACCCTCACTGGGAATACAGCAGGTGACGCGAATGCAGCGACATTTACAAACATTCCTGCCGGCACAACTTATACCGTTACAGAGCAGAGTCCGCTGCCAGACAACTGGATAAATACCGGTACTGTATTTGGCAACACAGATAAGATGATTACCGCAAATACAACGGATACCGTTACGATTACAAACGACTATGATGCGCCGGAATATGGTGCGCTCACAGTTAATAAAGTTGTTTCCGGTTATCAAGGCGATCCCCTTGACTTTACAATTACCGTGACGTTTGAAAGTGACGATGCGGGCATCAATCTCAACAACATCTCAAACACAGCAGGTAAAACTGGCGTTGGTGGTGTGTATACACTGACCATGCAGGGCGGCGATTCCGTTACCTTCAGCAACATCCCAGTCGGTGTATCCTATACGGTTTCTGAGGCGATGCCGCTTCCCGCGAACTGGGAGATGACGACGAGCGCGAACAATCTCACAGGGACGATCGCCGCGAATGTTACGGCAAGTGCGACAGTGACGAACGTATACACTCCGCCGGAACCGGTATATACTGATCTGACAGTTACAAAAGCAGTAACGGGAACTGGCGCCAGCACTTCTCAGGAGTTCACGATAAATGTGATCTTCTCAAATGGACAAGCCGATTTGTCCGATATCCAGACAACGGGAGACGTGACGAAGGTAGCCGATGGAGAATACACGGTCAGTCTGCATGACGGCGAAAATGCGGTGTTCTCTATGATCCCGATGGGAACACAATATACGGTTGTTGAATCCACAAGCCTGCCGTCGAACTGGGCCTATGTATCCGGTAATGTTGTTGCAGAAGACAACATGATCCTTGATGAAGGAAATACGAGTGACAGCGTCACCATCACGAACAATTATACGCCGCCGGTTACAACATTGTACGGATCCCTCAGTGTGACAAAAGCTGTTACGGGAACAGGCGCCAGCACGACTCAGGAATTTACAATGACGGTGGCCTTTGCCAATAACGCAAGTCTTGCGGGTATTCAAACATCAGGCGACGTCACAAAGATTAATAATAACACTTACACAGTCAGCCTACATGATGGTGAAGTTGCGAACTTTACACAAATCCCGATGAACACAACGTATACCGTCGTTGAAACAGGTGCAATGCCAATGAACTGGGCCTATGTATCGGGAGAGGTGAGCACAGACGATGCGGCGCTGCTGACCTATACGAATCGGAGCGACAGTGTCACGATTACGAACAGGTACACACCGCCTGTAACACCACCGGATTACGGTGTTCTGAACGTCACGAAAAGCGTTACGAATTTGAGCACCACGCTTACACCTGATCCGAATGAAGCGTTTGAAATTACCGTCCAATTTATGCTTGGCGCAAACGGCTCCTATTCAGATATTAAAAATGATAGTGGTATGCCGGTCAGCGCTTCCGGCGAGTACACGTTTACGTTGATTGATGGACAGGCCATTCAGTTCTCTAATATTCCTATGGGTACAACGTATACTGTTACCGAAGTGTTGACTATCGCACAAGGGGACAATGGTTGGTTCTACGTCGGAACGGAACACGGTACCGGTACGATTGAAAATGTGACACCGATTCTTGTAACGGTGAACAATGAATTTGACGCTGAACTCCTCGGTGATACAGATACAGAGGATGATAATGAGCTTCCGGCTACTGGCGGAATTGCATTGTCAACATTGCTTGGCTTGCTTGGCGTTGGCGCGGTGCTGACTGGTGCGGTGCTGAACATTCAGTCACGAAGAAAGACAAGCGCGAAATAACCAAATATACTTAAAAGATATACCGGGCTAAAGGCCCGGTATATCTTTGCGGTTACACCGGAATAATTCCAGAAAAATAACAACCACTGTATGGGGAACGGGTTGGGACTTGATCCATGGGGGTGACAGTTCAGACCCACAATATAAAAGCCCCGCCAGAAAGGCGGGGCTTTTTGCTACGCTATTGCTGCGGCGGAGCGGGGGGCGGTGGCGGAGAATTAGGCGGTGCCGGCGGCATGGGTGGCCGCGGACCGGTATTGTTTTTCCGGTTTTTACGAACGCGCCGGACGATGATAATCACGATCACGGCGATCACACCGAGCAGCAGGATCACCGGCAGCGCGATTACGAGCCTCATGAATAAGGACTTAAAGAACTCACCGATGCCCTTGATTGTTGCCTGGAGCCCGTCGTTGATTTTTTCCCAGTAGGTGCGCTGCACCGATTGCTGTTCGCTGAGTACCTGCACTTCTTCGATACGCAGCGTCACGGTGCTGAAATCGACTTGATTCTGCCAGTTGTTCAGCGTTGTCGTCAGCGACTCGATCTGATAGCGCACATCGGACAGGCGCGCTTCGATGGAGATCATGTCTTCAACGGTGTCGGCTTTTTCAAGGATCGCCAGCAGGCGGTCTTCCTCTGTGCGATACGTGTCTAGGCGCGACTGCGTGTCGAGAAATTGCATGGTGATGTTTTGCGCAGACGTGTTTTCATTGAATACGTTGCCGAGCAGATCAAGACTGCCGGTCAGGCCGGCGAAATTGGCAACGGGCACGCGCAGGGTGTAGGTAGCCGTGCGATACGTCGTGTTGCCATAGCTTCTGCCGCTGATGTAGGAGTTTTCGACGAACGCGCCGTATTGCTCCAACAGCACGTCGACGTTGTCGATCGTTTCGTCGAAGGCTTTTGTTTCCACCGTGGCGCTATAGGAGTAGATGATCTTTTCCGTGAACGAGACGGTCGAACCGCCCTCGGTCAGTGCGTCGCCGCCTTCGCTCGGCTCGTAATCGTTGCCCGCTGACGATTCAGAGCTGCTGTAGGTCGGGGCGCTGCCGTCGTATTCTTGGGGACTGCTTGACGCGTTGCAGCCGGTGAACAGGGAAGCCACAAGCATCACAGCCAGCAGGATTACCAGAACTTTTTTCATTTTTCATCCTCCTTCATTTATAAGGTTGCCGTACTTGAGACGGCCGCGTATGGAAAATGTTCCTTTACGTCGATTATAAAACCTTAGCCAGGAAGCTTTTCAGACGGTCGCTTTGCGGGTTGGAAAAGAGCTCGTGCGGTGTGTTTTCTTCGACGATTTTACCGGAATCCATGAAAATCACGCGCGAGCCGACTTCGCGGGCAAAGCCCATTTCGTGCGTGACGACGGCCATTGTCATGCCCTCGTGGGCGAGCTGCTTCATGACCTCGAGCACTTCGCCGACCATTTCTGGGTCAAGCGCGGACGTCGGCTCGTCGAAGAGCATGACGTCGGGGTCCATGCACAAGGCACGTACGATGGCGATGCGCTGCTTTTGTCCGCCGGACAACTGGCTTGGATACGCGCTCGCGCGGTCTTCAAGACCGACACGCTTGAGCAGCGTACGCGCCTTGGCCTCGGCATCGGCCTTGGAGCGGCCGAGCAGCGTCGTCGGGGCGATGGTCATGTTGCGCAAAACGCTCATGTGCGGGAACAGATTAAAATGCTGGAACACCATGCCCATTTTGCGACGGTGGAGATTGATATCGGCGTCGGGCGCGGTGATGTCGGTACCCTCGAAAAGAATCGTACCGCCCGTCGGGTGCTCGAGCAGGTTCAGGCAGCGCAAAAAGGTTGATTTGCCGCTGCCGGACGGTCCGATAACGACGACGACCTCACCGCGCTGAATTTCAGCGTCGATGCCGTCGAGCGCTTTGATCGTGCCGCCCTTATAATGTTTTTGCAAACCGGTGACTTTGATGAGACTGTCAGCGTTCATTGGTACGCAGCCTCCTTTCCAGCTTGCCGACCAGCCATGACAAGAGCATGACAAGTAGCAGATAAATCGCGGCGGCCGCGAGCAGCGGCATAAACGGTGAGAAAGTGCGGCCTCGGATGATGTCCGCACCCTTCGTGAGATCCTGTACGGCGATGTAACCGACGACGGCCGTTTCCTTCATCAGTGCAATCATTTCATTTAATAGTGCCGGCAGCACGTTTTTAAACGCCTGCGGAATGACGACGTAGCGCATCGTTTGAACGTAGCTGAGACCGAGGCTGCGCCCGGCTTCCATCTGTCCCTTGTCGACCGACATGATGCCGCTGCGGAAAATTTCCGCGACGTACGCGCCGGAATTAATGCCGAACGCCAGCGTGCCGACGAGCACGCCGTTGTTTGATGTGGCAAAAATGATGAAATACGCAATGAGCAGCTGCACGACGACAGGGATGCCCCGGATAATCGTCAGATAGAGCTTGCAGATCGCGTTAATTGTCACAAGCAAGCCTGTGCCAAAGCCCGGACGGCGCGATTCAAGCGTATTGTCGTGCGTTGAGCGGACCGTTGCAACGATCACGCCGATGACGATGCCTATAATCAGCGCGCCGAATGTGATCTGCAATGTGACACCGAACCCGCGCGTAAGATATAGCCAGCGGTCGTCGTCTATAAAGTTCAGGACAAATTCGTCCCGCAGGTCCATCAGCCAAGTCGGCATGAGCCTGCCCTCCTCCCGTATAAGGCCGAATAGGGGCGGTTTGACCCGTCCCTACTCGATCCACTATCATTTTGTTTTATTTATTGTTGGTTTCGACGAACGCTTTAGCCGGTTCGTTGTCGATGATGACGCAGTCGACCTTGCCGGTTAAAAGCGCCTGAACGGCATCGGCGCCCTTGTTGTAGCGCTGGACGTTCTCATCGCCGAAATCATCGGTGGCGTAAATGTCGCCCGTCGTATCCTGCTGAACACCCACGGTGTATTCTGCGCCGTCAGCGTACAGGTCGTCAACGGAGGTAATCTCCGAGCCGTCCAGCACGATGATCGACTGGATACCGGTCGCGTAGGAGTTGGAGAAATTGATGCTCTCAAGGCGCTCGTCAGTGACGGTCATGCCGGCCATGCCCATGTCGGATTTGCCGCTCGTAACAGAAGCGATGATTGAGCCGAATTCCATGCTCTCAATGACAAGCTTCATACCGAGCGTGTCGGCGATGGCAGCCGCGATTTCGGCGTCGATACCGACAATTTCTCCGCCCTCGTAGAACTCATACGGCGGGAACTCGGCGTTCGTGGCCATTTTCAGCTCCGGCATACCGTCGGCATCCTGTTGGAAAGTCAGGTCGTTGCTGACGCCGGAGATGTACTTGTCGACGATGGCCTGCACTGTGCCGTCGGCCGTCAGTTCGCCAAGCGCGGTGTCGACTTTGTCAAGCAGTTCGGTATTATCCTTCGCGATGCAGATGGCGTACTGTTCCTCCGCGTAAGCGGTGTCGAGAATAACGAGTTTTTTCGAGCCGCCGCACGCTGTCAGAGCGAGCGCAAGGACGACTGCCAGTGCGGCAGCCAGGATTCTAGTCATTTTTTTCATTTTATCCACCTCAATTAAATTATAGCTGAATTATACTCTAGAACAAGCCTTATTTCAATCGAATTTTACGGTTCGATAACATTTATGGCGCAAAAAACCGCCGCAAAAAATGCGGCGGTTCATGGATGTAATTTCGTCAGCCGATGCTGAAGAAAGTGCTTTTTCCGGGGTAGACAGCGAGCGCGCCGAGTTCCTCTTCGATGCGTAGCAGTTGATTGTACTTGGCGACGCGGTCGGTGCGGCTGGGCGCGCCGGTTTTGATCTGTCCGGTACCAAGTGCTACGGCGATATCGGCGATCGCCGTATCCTCCGTTTCGCCCGAGCGGTGCGAGATAACAGACGCATACCGCGCTTTACTGGCCATGCGCACAGCGTCGATCGTTTCGGTGAGTGTGCCGATCTGGTTGGGCTTGATTAAAACGGCGTTGCCGGCCCCCATGTCGATGCCTTTTTTGATGAGCTTCGTGTTGGTGACGAAGACGTCGTCACCGACGAGCTGGATCTTGTCGCCGAGCTTTTCCGTCAGCTTGACCCAGCCGGTCCAATCCTCCTCGGCCATCCCGTCTTCGATCGAGATGATCGGGTATTTCTGAACGAACTCGGCCCACATGTCGACGAGCTCATCGCTCGTCATGACGACACCGCGCTTGGGCAGGTGATATTTACCGTCGCCCATGTCGTACCATTCGGATACGGCGGGGTCCATGGCAATATAGAAGTCGTCGCCGGGCTTGTAGCCGGCTTTTTCAATGGCTGTCATCAGCGCTTTAAGCGCGTCTTCGTCGGCAGCGAGGTCGGGCGCGTAGCCGCCCTCATCGCCCACGCCGGTCGACTTAACGACAGACTTGAGCGTATGGAAAACCTCTGTGCACATGCGTAAACCTTCGCGGAAGGTCGGCGCGGCGACGGGCATGATCATGAACTCCTGGATATCGACGCTGTTCGTGGCATGCGCGCCGCCGTTGAGCACGTTCATCATCGGTACCGGCAGCGTGACGGCGTTAGAGCCGCCGATGTAGCGGTACAGCGAGATGCCCAGTGACGCCGCCGATGCCTGCGCGGCGGCCAGCGACACGCCGAGGATGGCGTTGGCGCCCAGACGCGATTTATTGTCCGTGCCGTCCAGCTCGATCATCATTTGGTCGAGCGCGGCTTGATCAAGCGCGTTTTGCCCCGTCAGCTCATCGTTGATTTCGCCGTTTAGCGACGCGACGGCACCAAGTACACCCTTACCGAGATACCGGTTTTTATCGCCGTCGCGCTTCTCGCAGGCTTCAAGCAGACCTGTCGACGCGCCGGACGGCACCGCCGCGCGCCCGACAGCGCCGTCGGACAGCCAAACCTCGGCCTCGACAGTCGGGTTGCCGCGCGAATCAAGGATTTCGCGGCCTTTGACGCCGATGATTTCCAGATAATTGTTCATAGTTCCTCCCCAAAATCGGCAGCAGCCGAATGCAGTTTGTCCGCATGTCTATGAATAGTTATTTGATTACGTCCGATTCCGGTCTGCGGGCAGGCCGGGACGTATTGCAGGTTGCATGAAAGCCTGACTATACGCCTGGCCGGACGATGAGCGAGTGGCCTGTCATTTCCACGGGTTTTTCAATACCGAGCAGTTCCAGAAGCGTCGGCGTAATATCGGCCAGACGGCCAGGTTCCAGCTTGACGTCGGCGCCGACAAGGATGAACGGAACCGGATTTGTACTGTGCGCCGTCTGGATCGTGACACCGTCCGGGTCGATCATCGACTCGGCGTTGCCGTGATCGGCGGTGATGGCGGTAATGCCACCCATTGCCGACGTGGCCTCAACAAGTGCGCCGACACCAGCGTCGACAGCTTCGACAGCCTTGACGGCCGCGCGGAATACGCCGGTATGGCCGACCATGTCGCAGTTGGCATAATTGACGACAATCACGTCGTATCGGCCGCTCTCGATTCGCTTGACGACCTCGTGTGTGAGCTCGTCGGCGCTCATTTCGGGGATAAGGTCATACGTCGGGTATTGGCGCGGCGAGGGGATCAGCAGCCGGTCCTCGCCGGGATAGATTTCTTCGGAGCCGCCGTTGAAAAAGAATGTCACGTGCGCATATTTTTCCGTTTCAGCTGCGCGCAGCTGCGTCAGGCCAAGGCGGCTGAGTGTTTCGCCAAAGGTGTTGTGCAATTCTTCGGGCGGATAGGCGACCGTCACGTTCGGCATCGTTTCGTCGTACTGTGTCGTGCATACAAAATGCACGGGGAAGAAGCCGCCGCGCCGATCAAAACCCTTAAAATGTTCGTCAACGAGCGTGCGCGTGATTTCACGTGCGCGGTCGGGACGGAAGTTGATGAAAATGACGCTGTCGCCGCTGCCGATCAATCCGTTCGGATTACAAATAACAGGTTTGATAAACTCGTCTGTCACGCCCTCGTCATACGACGTTTGTATGGCGGCGGCAGGGCTGGAATTGCGGATGCCGTCGCCGAAGACCATAGCGTTGTATGCTTCCTCAACGCGCGCCCAGCGATTGTCGCGGTCCATCGCGTAAAACCGGCCCATAACGGTCGCGATTTTACCGACGCCGAGCTCGGCGCATTTTTGCTCGATGGCCTCGATATTCTGCTTGCCGGAGTGCGGCAGCGTGTCGCGTCCGTCCATGAAGCAGTGGATGTATACGTCTTTAACGCCGCGGTCGGCGGCCATTTTTAAAAACGCCCATAAATGGTCGATGTGGCTGTGTACGCCGCCCGGCGACATCAGCCCCATAAGATGCAGTTTTTTACCGGATGCTTTGCTGGCGTCCATGGCGCTGATGTACGCGTCGTTCGTAAAGAAAGCGCCGGAAGCAATTTGGCGTGTAATACGTGTGAGATCCTGATAGACGACGCGCCCCGCGCCGATATTCGTGTGGCCGACCTCACTGTTGCCGATCTGCCCGTCCGGCAGGCCGACGTCCTCACCGGAGGCGGAGAGGACCGTGTTCGGGCAGGTGCGGAAAAGCTTGTCCAGTACGGGTGTTTCAGATGCGGCGATCGCATTGCCCGGACCTTGCGGCCCGAGGCCGTAGCCGTCCATGATGATCAGTGTCGTGGGTATCTTCATAAATGATCCGTTCTGCCGCTGTCGCGGTCTTGCCGGTATGTTTACGCGTTGCTTTCTGCTGGCCGTGCGGCTTCAATGATGGCGGCGAATTCCGTCGGTGACAGCGAGGCCGTACCAATGAGACCGCCGTCGATATCGGGCTGCGCGAGCAGATCGGCGGCGTTGCTGTCATGCATGGAGCCGCCGTAGAGGATCGACACAGCGCGCGCCGTGCGGGCACCGTACAGCGTGCGAATGATGGCTCGGATTGTTTTAGCAATCTCTTCGGCGTCTTCTGTGGAGGCTGTTTTGCCCGTGCCGATCGCCCAGATCGGTTCATAAGCGACGATGACGCGCCGCATCTTGGCGGCAGGCACACCGCTGAGCGCTGTTTTAAGCTGCAGCGTGACAACGTCGGCAGCGACGCCGGCTTCGCGCTGGTCCAGTGTTTCGCCGACGCAAACAATCGGGCGGATGTTCATGCCGAGCGCTGCGAGCACTTTTTTGTTGACGGTCAGGTCGTCCTCACCGAACAGTGCGCGCCGCTCGCTGTGCCCGACGATAACGTAGTGCAGGCCCAGCTCGGACAGCTGCTGCGCCGATACTTCGCCTGTATACGCACCGGACTCGTGCTCGCTGACATTTTGTGCGCCGACAGCAATGCGAACGTCACGCAGGGCTTTTTGTACGGCAGGAATTAGCGGGAACGACGGGCAGATGATTATATCGCACCATTTAGCCGGTGTCAGAATCTGCTTCAGCTGTTCTGCGTATGGCCGGATTTCGGAAGGCGTCATATTCATTTTCCAATTGGCGGCAATCACGGTGCTGCGGTATTTTCTATTCATATTAAGCCTTCCTTCCTTTTGGAAATTGCGCAGCAGACGGTTCTTTAGCGCTGAGTGCTACTGTTTAGCCGACGGTATCTATACGCGCTGCTGCACCGGTTTTTTGTCAAGCAGACAGGCGATGCCGGGCAAAATCTTGCCCTCCAGGAACTCCAAGGAAGCGCCGCCGCCCGTCGAAACGTGCGAGATTTTGTCCTCCAAGCCGTATTTGCGGACGGCCGCAGCGCTGTCGCCGCCGCCGACAATCGAGATGGTATTGCTGTTAGCCAGCGCTTCGGCGACGACACGCGTCCCGTGCGCGAAATTATCAAATTCAAAAACACCCATCGGGCCGTTCCAGATGACAGTCGCCGAGGCTTCAATCTCCTTGGCGAACAGTTCGGCCGTTTTAGGGCCGATGTCAAGACCCATCATATCGTCGGGGATTGCCATCGCGTCAACAGCGACAGGCTCTGCGTCGGCGCTGAACTCTTTGGCGGCTACGGCGTCGACGGGGATCAGCAGGCGCACGCCGAAAACCTTGGCACGCTCGATGACCTCATGCGCGTAGTCGAGTTTATCCTCTTCACACAGCGACGTACCGATGCTACCGCCCTGTGCCTTGATGAACGTAAAGGCCATACCGCCGCCGATGAGCAGCGTGTTGACTTTATTTAATAAACTGATGATAACGCCGAGTTTGTCGGAAACTTTTGAGCCACCGAGAATCGCAACAAACGGATGCGTCGGTTCGTTGAGCGCGCCGCCGATATGGTCGAGCTCCTTGGCCAGTAAAAAGCCGGCGACAGCTGGCAATAGATGCGCGACGCCCTCCGTAGAGGCATGCGCGCGGTGTACGGAGCCGAACGCATCGTCGACGTATATATCAGCCATGCTCGCCAGTTCTTTGGCAAATGCCGGGTCGTTTTCTTCTTCTTCTTTATGAAAGCGTAGATTTTCAAGTAGCATGATCTCGCCGGGCTTCAGCGCGGCGGACAGCCGCTTGGCGTCTTCACCAATAACGTCCTTTGACATTATTACAGGTTTGCATAAATGCGCCGACAGCCGATTGGCAACGGCCTTGAGCGACATGTCCTGTAGCCACTGCCCCTTTGGCCGTCCCAAGTGAGAGCAGGCGATGACGGCGGCGCCGTTATCGAGCAAATAATGAATTGTAGCCAGAGAGGAAGTAATACGTCCTTCATCGGTGATTTCGCCGGTCTGTTTATCGAGCGGGATGTTAAAATCGCAGCGCAGTAGTACTTTCTTCCCTTTAACGTCTATATCAGTAATTGACATCTTGTCGTAGTTCATTACGTCCTCCACGAGAATATTGATGTGCAAAATTCGCCGTCCGCCCTTTATTGCTGTGTAAATTCGGGTGGTCGGCAACACCACACATTTTATTACGGATGGGGCGATATTTCAACTAAAATTTATGAACATTTTACTTTTGTTTATACTAATAAATGCCCTTAACCTTCAAAAAGTATGCACAATTTGTAAACGTTTTGGGAGTAATAACTAAAACAATTGCATTGAACGGACGATTTGTTTATACTGATTATGAATTTGAACCGATCGTAAAAATTTAGACACAGACGCCGTCGCACACGGCGCGCCGGGCGCAATTGCCTTAAGGAGAAATAGCGTTGAGCCAGACATTGTATATCGTTGTTCCTTGCTTTAACGAGCAGGAGGTGCTGCCGGAAACGGTCCGGCGTCTTAAAGACAAGATGGCGGCGCTGACGGCCGCCGGCAAGATCGGCGAAGCCAGCCGCGTGCTGCTTGTCGACGATGGGTCGACAGACGAAACGTGGCGGATGATTAAAGAGCTCGTCGATCGCGACCCGGTTTTTACCGGTATCTCGCTCAGCCGTAACCGCGGACACCAAAACGCGCTGCTGGCCGGCCTGATGACAGCGCGTGAGCGCGCCGATATGACGATTTCGATGGATGCCGATCTGCAGGATGACATTGACGCCGTCGACAAGATGGTAGACGCGTACCTCGGCGGCGCCGACGTCGTTTACGGTGTGCGCAGCCAACGTGGCACAGACACTTATTTTAAAAAGCTGACGGCCGAGAGCTATTACAAAACGCTGGGCAGGATGGGCTGCAACGTCGTGTTTAATCACGCCGACTACCGCCTGCTGTCGGCGCGGGCGCTCGATGCGCTCAGTGAATACGGCGAACAGAATATGTTTATCCGCGGCATTATTCCGATGCTTGGGTTTAAAACGGCTGTCGTGCCGTACGCGCGCGGTGAACGCTTTGCGGGCGAGAGTAAATATCCGCTGAAAAAGATGCTTGCGCTTGCATCCGACGGCGTTTTTTCGCTGAGCCTCAAGCCGCTGCGGTTTATCACCGGTGCGGGGATTGTGATGCTGATTGCAGCGTTTGCGCTGCTGATTTTTGCCATCGTGCGCGCGGCAATGGGCGAGACGATGCTCGACTGGAAAATCGTGACGATCTCGGTATGGGCGGTCGGCGGGCTGGTGCTCGCTGCGCTCGGGATTGTGGGCGAGTACGTCGGGCGCACATACATTGAGTCAAAAAACCGTCCGCGCTACCATATCGGCGAGACGGTCGGGCTGGACTGATGCGCGGGGAGCACATGGATTTATTTTCTGTTAAAAGCATACGGACGCTGCTGTCACGGCACGGCTTCCATTTTTCTAAGGCAATGGGGCAAAATTTTCTCGTCGACGAGATGGTGCCGGAAGCGATTGTAGACGGCGCCGGGATTGACGAGTCGTTTGGTGTGCTGGAGGTCGGCCCCGGCATCGGTGCGCTGACGGGCGCGCTTGCGCGCACCGCCGGCGCGGTGACGGCTGTTGAACTTGATCACAGGCTGCTGCCGGTACTCGATGAAACGCTGGTGGGCTATGATAACGTCACGATCGTGCAGGGCGATATCTTAAAGCTGAATATCGCCGAGATCGTCCGTGAGATGATGCCGGATCGGCGATACGCCGCCTGCGCGAATCTGCCGTACAATATCACGACTCCGGCCGTCACGGCGCTGATCGAGGCCGGGGTGTTTGAGTCCATCACCGTTATGGTGCAACGTGAGGTCGCGCTGCGGATGGCAGCCGCGCCCGGAACGGCAGATTACGGCGCATTTTCCGTTTTTACACGCTATTATACCGAGCCGAAGATCCTGTTCGACGTACCGCCGGAGAGCTTTGTGCCGGCACCGAAGGTGACCTCGAGCGTCATCCGGCTTGTGCCGCGTGCTACTAAACCGGCGTCGGGCAGTCTGGAGAAGATGTTTTTTCGCCTGACGCGCGCCTCGTTTGCGCAGCGCCGTAAGACGCTTGTCAACGGATTGGAATCAGCGTTCGGCGGTATGTTGAAGAAAGACGCCTTGCGCGAGCTCATCACCGGGTGCGGCTTCGACGAAAAAATCCGAGGCGAGGCGCTCGGTATCCCGGAGTTTTTATCGCTTGCACGCGCGGTGCAGGCGCGTCTGGGGCTTGACCAATCGGGAGGCGCGACATGATCCTGCCGCGGTCGTTTTTTGAGCGCGATACGTGCACGGTTGCACGGGCGCTGCTTGGGCAGATGCTTGTTTGTGAGACACCCGAGGGCATCGCGTCGGGCATTATCGTCGAAACAGAGGCGTATCTTGGAACGCGTGACGACGCGGCGCACAGCTATCGCGGCGCGAGCGAGCGTGTACGTGTATTGTACGATGCGGCCGGGCTGGCTTACATTTACCTCATCTATGGGATGTATCACTGTTTGAATATTACGACCGGACCGGTCGGGGCGCCGGAGTGCGTGCTCATCCGGGCGCTTGAGCCGGTATCGGGTCTTGAACTGATGGGCGAGCGGCGCAAAACAACAGACGTGAAGAAGCTGTGCAGCGGGCCGGGTAAGCTATGTATGGCGCTTGGCATCAGCCGTGACCTGTACGGCGCGGATGTCTGTGCCGGCCCACAGCTGACGGTGCTGGCGGGTACGCCGCCGGGCGATGTCGATACGTCGCCGCGCATCGGCATCGATTATGCGCGCGAGACGCGGGACAAACCGTGGCGCTTTACGGCGGCCGGCAGTCCGTTTGTGTCCAGACGCGTACGCTAAGAAGCTGTATATTCATCAGCATGTCTTAAAATCATTGACGAAGCAGCAAAGTTGTTGTACACTTTTAAGTGGTTAATAAGGTGGAAACGGGGGGTACGAATGGCTGTCATTTCTGAAGTCAAGTGCGGGCGGTGCGACCGGCGTTATTCCGGGTTTCGCAGCCGATGTCCGTACTGCGGTGCGCGCCGCAATAAGCGCGGAAAACACGCCGACGAAGCCGATAACGCCAAAGCGAAGCTGATCATCGGCGTCGTACTGCTCGTTTTGCTCATCGGCGCAACGATGGTGCTGCTCATTACCAACCTGCCCGACCCGGAGGCGTCCGCATCGCCGACGGGCGTGAGCCCTGGCGTCAGCGACGGTTCAGACGGCGTTACCGGCGTAAGCAGCTCGCCAAGTCTGTCCCCGAGCCCGTCTCCGTCGCCAAGCCCGTCGCCAGTGGTCGATGTTGTTGTAATTACCTATCAAGGTACGACTACGAACGACTTTACAATTGGTGTCAACGAATCAATTCAGATGGGCTTCAAAACCCAGCCGGCGATTGAAGACGCAGAAGCAACCTGGGAGAGCAGCGACGAAGATATTTTCCAAGTTGTTGATGGAAAATGCACCGGCATCAGTCCGGGGACGGCCACGCTATACTGCTATGTTGACGGTATACCCGGCGAAAGCATCGTACGTGTCACGGCGGCCGAATAATAAATCAGAACAAATTACAGCGGCATACGCTAGGCGTATGCCGCTGCCTTTTATAGGACTAATTTGAAATACAGCTTAACTTTTGTTAAGAGTTATCGATATTATAAGAAGCTGGCACTGAAACACAATCAGAGAGAGGTTATCGCATGAGTAAGTGGACAAAGCGTTTGCGTGTTACTATCCAAGTCATCTTAGCGGCTACCGGCATCGCTGTTGCCATAGCGCTGCTGCACACAGTAGGACAGGAAACCAACGTCGGACCGCTGCATAAGTCCGTGGATACGATGATGGTTATAGTTCTAGCCGTCTTTTTCCTGATGGGGATTGTGCACGCGCTGCTTGAACGGCGCGAAAAGGTAATGCACTATTCCGAGCGCGATAATGTCCTGATGAATATGCGTCAGCGCGCCGAGACCGATGCGCTGACAGGCCTGCTCAACAGCGCCGCGGTTCGTGAGCAGATCAGTATGTTTCTTAAGACGCAGACGCGCAGCGCGCACCATACGCTGATGATTATTGATCTGGATAATTTCAAAGACATCAATGATACCTTCGGCCATTTTCAAGGCGACAAGGTCCTGCAGGTATTGTCCGGTAAAATCCAGGCCGTTTTCCGTGCGGAGGATATTGTTGGGCGGCTAGGCGGCGATGAGTTTATCGTACTTATGAAATATACGCAAGAGTCGTCCGGCGTTATGAAGAAAGCTGCAGAGCTGCTTGCGGCGCTTGAGTATATGATGGACGGCGACGGCAACTCCGTTACGGTGACGGCCAGCATCGGTATCGCAACGTGGGACGGCAGCGGCAAGGACTTTGACGCGCTCTACAAACAGGCCGACGACGCGTTGTACCGTGCTAAAACAGCCGGCAAAGGTTGCTTTCGGCACTTTGACAACGCGGCATTCTCCGACGCAAGCGTCCGCAATGAATGCTCGGCTCTGTGCGAGAGCTCTGTCAGCATCCAGCTTAAAGCGCTTATTGACAACATCGACGGCGGCATTGCGCTCTTAGAACTCGGTGATGCTGTGCGTTCAATCTATCTCAGCCGCAACTTTGTACGCCTGATGGAGCTAAGCTACGACAGAATACTGGCGGCCGACAACAAGATACTCACGCTACTTGCAACGGAGGATTTTGAGCGCATTGAATGTGCGCTGCGCAACGGGGCTGACGCAGGCAACACGGTCGAAGATGTGTTTAAACTCCAATTATCCAACGAAAACGTCCGCTGGTTCCATCTGTGCGCTGTCAGCATTGACTATAAACAAAGTGCCTATCCTGTTGTGTTGGCGATTTTGACGGATGTGACGACACTCAAGCAAACCGAGCTGTTGTATGAGCGCGATAAAAAGCATCTTGAGATGGTTTTGCGCGTCAGTAATGTGATTACCTTTGAGGTGGATATTGCGGAGCGAGCGTTATATATCAACAAAGAAATAGCCCAACATTACGGCCATGATTTGCTGAAAATCAGTAATGTGCCCGAATCGATGATTGAAACCGGCGCGATCCACCCCGAATCGGCCGATGAATGCCGGCGGATGTATAACGAGATTTATTCAGGTGTTTCTGAGGGTAGCGCAATCATTCGCACAAAGAAATCGGATGACTTGTATTCGCCGGAGCTTTTTACTTATTTTACAGTGCGTGACGACGGAGGACGACTGGTGAAAGCCTTGGGTGTCGCGGAAAACCTCGATGGTTCCAGAGCCGCGATGCTGCGTGTTAAAGTCGTTGAGAAAGCGATTAAGTACTGGTCTGAGGATATGCTGCTTGCTGCGAGGATCGACTTGCTGAGCGGATCTGTTTCGGTTATTAAGAATCAATTAATACCGGACTGTGACGAAACGGCGTGCGACTATGCCGATTTGTTAGCCCATCTGCTGCCGCTGCTTGATGGTGCCCAATCGCAAGAGAAGTTTGCAGACCAATTCAGCCATGAGAATTTAAAAACATATCTCGAACGAGGCGCCATGTCGATAACCGATGAGTATGCCTGCCTAGATAAGACGGGTGAACGGATTTGGCTTAATGTTTCAGGCTCACTGCATCAAATTATTTATGAAAACTCGTCCATATGCTTTATGCTCATAAAAGACATAACATCCATCAAGCGTGTTGAGCAGCGTCTTGGTACTCCGCTGAAGAGGGTGCCGGAGTTATTTTATTATCCATATGCGTCACTGCGCGATTTTGGTCAAGCGCTGTTGCGCAGCAGCGATGTGACACCGTCCTGTGCGCTGATTTTGTTTTGCATCTGCAACTATGAAGATATCCTCAAACAGCACGGGACGATCATGACGAACGATTTGGTTAACACGGCCATTGTTAAGACAGTCAGGAGTCTTCAGTCGAATGTCATCATCAGCTACAAGGGCGACGGCATAATAGCAGCGCTGATGACACAGGCCGGCTCAGAAGAAACTATCCTTGAGCTGCTCGAAAAAACGCTCAAACGTTTCAGAAACTTGGCGTTCTTTCAATACTACGAGGAAGAATTATTGGAATATAAATGTGCCTGTATTATTACCGAGCCGCCAGCAGGTGATTTTGACGTACTGGTGGATAAAGCGTGCGCGGCGCTGTGTCAGGCGCCGGAAGGTCAGCCGGTCGTGATCCGGCAGTGACCGCTTGATCGCTGGTCGTCAGGAATACAGAAATCGGACAGCCAGAGACGCGGCGATAAAGCTGGTCAGATCGGCGCACAGAGCTGCGGGAATCGCGTATCGCGTTTTTTTGATGCCCACAGCACCGAAATAAACGGCAATGACGTAGAAGGTTGTTTCAGTTGAGCCGAGCATGACGGCGGCAGTCCGGCCGATTTGTGAGTCGGGGCCGTAAGTGCTGATGATTTCCGAGCCGACGGCCAGCGCGCCGCTGCCGCTGATCGGCCGGATGAACACAAGCGAGGCCGTTTCCGGCGGGATGCCAAGCACGTTGAAAACCGGCGTAAACAAATAGACAAGCGCATCGAGCGCACCGGAGGCTCGCAGCATATACACACCGGTTAAAAGCGCCACGAGTGCCGGCAGAATTTTCACAACGATATGCAGCCCTTCCAGTGCGCCGGCTGTCAGCGCTTGGAACACGTCAACTTTTCGAAGCAGCCCGACGACGGCAACGGTGCCGATCAGCACAGGTACGATCATTGAAAATACAGCCGACACGTTATTACCTCCACAACCGGCGGAGTAGCTTAGCTGCAATAACGCCCACTGTGACCGACGCAGCAGAGGCGATCCAAACAGCAGGTAATATATCAAACGGCTCAGTCGCGCCGTTGGCGGCCCGCAGCGCGGCAACCGTCGCCGGGATCAGTTGGATGGACGCTGTGTTCACAACAACGAGCATGCAAAGATCGTCTGATGCGGTTTCGGATGGCGCGCGCAGCGCCATTGCTTCGGAGGCCTTTATACCCAGCGGCGTCGCCGCGTTGCCCAGGCCGAGCAGATTGGCCGACATGTTTGCCGCAAGATTTTCCATGATATCCTTATTGCCGCGCGAGGCAGGGAATAAGCGCCTGAGCAGCGGGAGGAACAGGTGTTTCAATGCTGTGGAGATCCCGCTGCGCCGCATTATTTCCATTACACCGGTCCATAAGCAGGTAATGCCGCCGATGGCAAGGCATAGGTTAACGGCGGCGCCGGCACCGTCTAAAGCGGCTTTTCCGACGGCGTCCACTCTACCTGTCAATACTCCAAAGATGACAGAAACGGCGATCATGATTGTCCATATCCAGGCCAAGGCCATTGTGCGTCCTCCGCTGCGTATGTCGAAATGTATAATAATTAGTTAAACATACGTAAAAAATTGTGACAATAACCCAAAAAATAGTTCGAATAATGCATCGACAACGATTGACAATTTCGGACAATTGTGGTATGGTTAGTGAACTGGAATATACAGTAAAAAGAGAAAATGAGAAATATTAGCAGAAAGGAAGCGGTTGCATGAAATCAACGGGTATTGTTCGAAAGGTTGATGAGCTTGGGCGCATCGTATTACCAATCGAACTGCGCCGCACATTAGACATTGCCGAAAAGGATTCACTAGAAATATATGTGGACGAATCCGCAATAGTCCTGAAAAAGTACGAGCCAGCTTGTATCTTTTGCAGCAATGTTAAGAATGTGACAAACTATAGAGGCAAAAACATTTGTGCTCCATGTATGAAGGAACTTAAGAAAAAAGCCTAAGTACGCGCAACTAAGCCTCTGTCCTTTTAGGACAGAGGCTTTTTTTTATTTACGCTAGCGGTGTTGCCTACTGGCTGTCTTGAAGTTTGACAGCGCCATCGTACAGCACGTTTTTGGCCAGGCCGGTTTCGGCGGCAATTTGTTTGACAGCGTCCTTGAGCGACACGCCGTCGTCACGAAGTACGGCAACCTGCGCGAGCGCGTCATCGAGACTGAAGGACGGTTCGTCAACCGGCTGCGCGCCGTCGATAACAAGCACGAACTCACCGCGCGGCGCTGTTTGCTCAAAGTATGTTTGCGCCGCCGACAACGTCGTGCGCAGAATTTGCTCGTGCAGCTTTGTCAACTCACGGCAGACGGCGATGCGGCGGTCGCCGAAGGCGGCCAGCATATCGCGCAGGGTAGCCGGCAGTTTGTGCGGCGCTTCATAAAAAATCATCGTTCGGCGTTCCGTTTTGAGCATGTCAAGATGCTCGAAGCGGCTTTTTTTTGCCGTTGACAAAAAGCCCTCAAACGTAAACCGGCCTGTCGGCAGACCAGACGCTGCGATGGCCGTTACCGCGGCGCACGCGCCGGGGATGGGGACAACCGTTACGCCCGATTCGGCGCACAAGCGAACGAGATCCTCACCGGGATCGCTGATGGCCGGCATGCCGGCATCTGTCACGAGCGCGCACGATTCGCCGTCCAGCAGCCGCGTGACGATTTTTTGGCCGCTTTGTGCGCGGTTGTGCTCATAATAGCTGACGAGCGGTTTTTTTATTGACAGGTGATTGAGCAGTTTGCGCGAGACACGCGTATCCTCGGCAGCGATGAAGTCGACAGCCGTGAGCACGTCGGCTGCACGCGCGGAGATGTCGCCAAGATTACCGATCGGTGTGGCGACAAGATATAAAGTACCGCTCATAGATTCCCTCCGTTTACTGTGCAGCGCTGCGTGATGGTCAGCTGCGATGATAGATGCGTTTGACTTCCGGACTGTCTCCGCCGGACGCGTCTGTTAGGATCAGCGGCGGCTCGACGGCGACCGACGGCTTGCTGCCGCGCCGGGCTTCAATCAGCACGAGGCTTGGCGGCGCGTTGCAGCGATTGTGGACAAAGCGCAGCCGCTTGGGCTCCAGACCGTGCGCCGAGAGCGCGCGGACGATATCGCACAGTCGCTCCGGTTTGTGCACAAGAGCAAAGCGGCCGCCCCAGCGCGTCAGGTATGCAGCAGCGGCGCACACGTCGTCAAGCGTGCAGGACAGCTCCGCACGAGCAGTCGCCGCTTCGGGGCTGCCGGACAGCTTACCGCTCGCCGGCGGGTAGTACGGCGGATTGGCTACGACGAGATCATACGCCCCGGCCGTTAAAAAGTCACGGTGACGGCGCAGGTCGCCGTCTATGATTTTGACGCGCCCGTCCAGACCATTGAGGCAGACGTTTTCGCGTGCAACGGATGCCCAATCCGGCTGAAGTTCAATGCCGTCGACGGCCAATGCGGCTTGCTTGAGCGCGAGCAGTATGGCGACGACACCTGTGCCGCAGCCGAGGTCGCACGCGCGTTTGGCGCCGTCGGCCGCTGCGAAATCAGCCAGAAGCACCGCGTCAGTACCAAGCTGAAATGCGCCATGATCGCGGATAAAAGCCGGTCCATCCGGCCATAATTCATCTGTGAGCATAGGTCCTCCGACGGTAAAAAACGCCGCCCTTAATGAATCGACGAGGGCCGTGCCCGTGCCTTTTCATAAACGACGGCGTTTTGGAAATCTTCCGTTTACTGCGAGATGGCTTCGACAGGACAAGTGTCGGCGCAGGCGCCGCAGTCGATGCACTTATCAGGATCGATTTCGTACTGGGTTGCGCCCTCAGAGATCGCTTCAACGGGACAGCTGGGAGCGCATGCTCCGCAGGAAACACAATCGCTGCTGATTTTGTATGCCATGATGATACCTCCAAATAATGTGTCCGCGCCCTTGTAACAAGGGCTGCATAATCACGAGTATTTTACCATGTTTACGCGAAAATGCAAGCATTAGTAGTTGGGCGCGCGAAATCAGACGTTAAGCAAGAGGGAAGTGATAGGATCTTATGACCAAAGACGGCAGGCCTTTTCTCGGTGACGAATGCCCGTCACTTACCAGCATACCCGTCAGCGCGCAGCACGACGGTCGATTCGGACAAAGCGCCGTTGCCGCTCCCGTCGCCTCAAATACCGTCAACACAATGACAGATGAAGAACGGGAGAGTAAAAGTGAGAAAACGGAAGATAATCAGCGTTAAATGACCATAAAGTGACGAGAATCCGTTTTGCATTATACTGGCGCTATTGAATAGTCTGACGAAACAGAGTAAAATTAACATAATGGTCAAAGATAGTCAATGTCAGACAATGCGGAGGTGGTCGACATCGGTATGAGCGACATCATCGCCGGTTTCATCAAGAACGCGCTTAACGAGGCGGACGGCTGTGCCGAGCTTCAGCGTTCAGAACTGGCGAATAAATTTAACTGCGTACCAAGCCAGATAAATTATGTGATTTCGACACGGTTTTCCCCGGAGCATGGGTATATAGTTGAAAGCAGACGTGGCGGCGGCGGTTTTATTCGTATTACACGCGTGCGCATGGACGCACAATCGCTGATTATGCACACTGTAAACTCAATCGGCGACGAAATCGACCTTGCGACCCTTAAGGCACTGACGGCCAATCTGTTGCAAAACGGCATTATTGATAAGGACGCGGCGCGACTCATCGTCGCCGCTGTCAGCAACAACGCATTGCGGCCTGTACCGGTCGCAGAGCGTGACGGTGTCCGCGCGAGCATCTTTAAGCAGATTCTAATCCACATCATAAAATAACACTGACAAGAAATGCCGAGCGAAAGGAGAACGACTATGAAATGCGAAAATTGCGGCAAAGAACAGGTTAATTACCACTTTACATCCAACATCAACGGCAACATAACAGAAAAGCATCTGTGTTCGGAGTGCGCCGCGCAGCTCGGTTACCCGACTAAATCGGTCGCGGACTCGGAGTCAAGCTTTGAGGAGATCTTCACCGATCTGTTCGGCATGACGCCCCCACGGCGTATGATGAACGGCTACGGGATCGTTTTCCCGACCTACGTCATCCCGACGGTTGCGTTTGTCGCGCCACCGGACAGCACACCGGCAGATACTGCACCGGCACCGTCTGCCGAGCAGGAGACGGACGCTACCATCAAGCAAGATGAAAACGCCGTCGTTGACGAACAAATGAAGCAGCGCCGTGAGCTGAACATATTACGTGAGCAGCTCAGACAGGCAGTCGAGTCGGAAGCGTACGAAAAAGCAGCCGAACTGCGCGATCAAATCAAGCAGCTTGAGGCGGATAAAAGCTTATAAATCTGCCCCGATACGGAAAAAATCATTTTAGAACGAGGCTGAAGGCCGGCGTATCGCCGGCCATTCAGTATAGATATTACAGCTCCAGAAAGAGCGCGTATCACTCCACCGGCGGGCAGTGATATGAATAGATATACCGTCGGAGAAAAGGATAATAACTATGCGATTTGAAGACAGATTTACACAGCGGGCTAAAAATGTGCTCGATTTAGCGCACAGCACCGCGAGTGAACTTGGTCACAGTTATGTCGGTAGTGAGCATATACTTCTTGCGCTTACGCGCGAAGGCGGCGGTGTTGCCGCTAAGGTTTTACGTGAGGCTGGGCTCGACGGCCGATTGATTCAGGACATGATTGAAAAGAACATCGGGAAGGGCCGTCAGGGCGAAGTGCCGCCGCAGGGACTGACGCCGCGCGCCAAGCGCGTCATCGAGCTGGCGGTCGTCGAGGCGAACCGGCTTGGACACAATTACATCGGCACAGAGCATCTGCTGCTGGGTATTTTGCGCGAGTATGACAGCGTCGCAGCCAAACTGATCGTCTCCACGGGCGTCGATCTTAACAAGCTGTACACAGACGTACTCAACATCTTCGGCTCGAGCGATTATAAATCGCGACCGACGGCGCCCGTCGGCAAAGCGAAGAAGTCCGAGACAAAAACGCTGGACCAGTTTTCCCGCGACTTGACCGAAATGGCCGGGCGCGGCGCACTCGACCCCGTCATTGGCCGCGAAAAAGAGATTGAACGGGTTATCCAGATCCTTTTGCGGCGCACAAAAAACAATCCTGTGCTCATTGGCGAGCCGGGCGTCGGTAAGACGGCGATCGCCGAGGGGCTTGCACAGCGCGTCGTCAGCGGCGACGTGCCCGAAACGCTGAAGGACAAGCGTATTGTATCGCTTGACCTGTCCGGTATGGTCGCCGGCACGAAATATCGCGGCGACTTTGAAGAGCGCATCAAGGCGGCTATCGACGAGATCATCAAAGCCGGCGATGTCGTGTTGTTCGTGGACGAGCTCCACACCATCATCGGCGCCGGTGCCGCGGAAGGCGCGATTGACGCTGCGAATATCATTAAACCGGCGCTTGGCCGCGGTGAGATTCAGGTCATCGGCGCGACGACGCTCAATGAATACCGCAAGCACGTCGAAAAAGACGCGGCACTCGAGCGCCGGTTCCAGCCGGTCACGGTCAACGAGCCGACGCAGGAGCAGTCGATCCAGATCCTCAAGGGACTACGCGATAAATATGAAGCGCACCACAAACTGAAAATTACGGATGAAGCCATCGAGGCAGCTGTGGAGATGTCCAGCCGGTATATTAACGACCGGTTCCTGCCCGACAAGGCCATCGACCTCGTCGACGAGGCATCGTCCCGTGTGCGTATGGAAAATCTGAAGCTGCCGCCCGACCTCAAGGAGCTTGAGGGTAAGAAGGAAGCGCTGTCAACCGAGAAGGAAGCGGCCGTTAAAAGCCAGGACTTTGAGCGCGCGGCCAGCATCCGTGACAGTGAGCGCCAGCTTGACGAGGAGATCGAAGCGGCGCGCAAAAACTGGGAGAACTACCGTTCGGGCAACCGCAACAGCGTTGGATCGGAAGACATCGCCGCCGTCGTGTCCGGCTGGACAGGTATCCCTGTCACCAGCATCACGCAGGACGAGTCTGAGCGACTTCTGAAAATGGAAGACGTGCTGCATGAGCGTGTCGTCGGCCAAAACGAAGCGGTCACGGCTGTCGCCAAGGCGCTGCGGCGCTCCCGCGTCGGCCTGAAGGACCCGAAGCGCCCGATTGGATCGTTCCTGTTCCTCGGCCCGACGGGTGTCGGTAAAACAGAGCTGTCCAAGGCCCTTGCAGAAGCGATGTTCGGCGACGAAAACGCCATGATGCGTGTCGATATGTCCGAGTTTATGGAAAAACACACGGTCAGTAAGCTCATCGGCTCGCCGCCAGGCTACGTCGGTTACGACGAGGGCGGTCAGCTGACGGAAAAAATCCGCCGCCGCCCGTACTCGGTGCTGCTGTTCGATGAAATCGAGAAGGCACATGAGGACGTGTTCAACATCCTCCTGCAGATCATGGAGGATGGCATCCTGACGGACGCACAGGGCCGCCGTGTCGACTTCAAGAATACGATCATCGTTATGACGTCGAACGTCGGTGCGCGCAATATCACCGATAAGCAGAAGAAGCTCGGCTTTGCGATGGCGGCTGAGGACGAGGAAGCGGAAAAGTTTGAAAATATCCGCGCCTCTGTCATGGAAGAGCTGAAAAAGACGTTTCGTCCGGAGTTTCTTAACCGGGTCGACGATGTCATTGTCTTCCGTCAGCTCACGCGCGAGAACATCCGCGAGATCAGCGGCAAGATGCTCGAAAACGTCATCGACCGCATCCGTGTGATGAACATCGACGTCAAGGTGGACGACCTGGCGCTCGACCTCTTAAGCGAAGAGGGCTTCGACCCCGTGTACGGGGCGCGCCCGCTGCGCCGCGTTATCCAGAACGCGGTCGAGGACGCTGCCGCTGAGAAGATTCTTGACGGCTCCGTCAAGGCTGGCGACACGGTGATGATTACCGCCGTCGACGGCAAGATCGAACTGAAGGCCGTCCCGGTGGAAAAATCGCCGGAACAGGCACAGAAGGTTGAAGCACCGTCCGGCACGTAAGCATTAATAATAGCCGCCGGGGAGAAATCCCCGGCGGTTTTTTATATGCAATTAGTTTTTTTCGCCGGGCTTGGATATGAGTGCGAATAAAAAGCCGAACACGACAGCGGCACAGATGCCGCCGGCCGCGGCAGTCAGCCCGCCGGTAAAGATACCAAGCACGCCCTTTTCCTCGACGGCTTTGCGCACGCCCTCGGCGAGCACGTACCCGAAGCCGGTCAGCGGTACGGTCGCGCCGGCACCGGCCCACTCGACAATTGGTTTATACAGCCCGACGGCGCCGAGCAGTACGCCGGCAACGACGTACGACGTCAGAATGCGCCCCGGCGTCAGCTTCGTTTTGTCAATGAGTATCTGACCGACAAGACACAGCGCGCCGCCGACCAAAAACGCCTTGGCGTATGCCCAAAAAATCTCCATGAAGCTACTCCTTCCTACTTAGTTGACGAGATCGCCACGGCGGTGCAGATGCAGGGGATGCTCTCACCTTGCATCGTCGACGTCGGCGATAGGAGCGCCCCCGTCGCCGCGAACAGGATGTTCTGCCATCGGCCGGCACGCATGCCCGACAGCAGATGACCGGTCAGTACACTGGCCGAACAGCCGCAGCCGGACGCGCCGGCGTGCACGTCCTGCGCGTCGCGGTCAAAGATCATCAGGCCGCAGTCGTTATAGTTCGCCGACAGATCGATACCGTCGTTGCGGAAAAAGTCGAGCAGGATACCGCCGCCGAGCGCACCGAGGTCACCCGTGACGATCAGGTCGTAGTAAGACGGCGCGCGCGCAAGGTCGGTAAAATGTGCGGACAAGGTGCTGTAGGCCGCCGGCGCCATCGCGGCGCCCATGTTGGCCGCGTCCTTGATGCCCAGATCGACGATTTTACCGCACGTGACATGCTTGACGTACGGACCGGGCCCGTCGGACGTCAGTACGACGGCGCCTGCGCCGGTGACGGTCCACTGTGCGGTCGGCGTGCGCTGCCCGCCATACTCGAGCGGGAAGCGGAACTGGCGCTCCGCCGTGCAAAAATGCGACGATGTCACGGCTGCTGTGCAGTCGGCAAAGCCGCCGTCGATTGTCATTGCGGCTAACGCCAGCGACTCGGCCATCGTCGAGCATGCGCCGTAGACACCGAAAAACGGGATGTTCAGCTCGCGCATCCCAAACGCCGAGCCGATACACTGGTTCAAGAGGTCGCCCGCGAACACGAACTCGACGCCGCTCAGCGGTAGGTTCGCTTTTTCCAGCGCCTTGTTCAGCGCCGTTTTCTGCATGGCGCTCTCGGCTTTTTCCCATGTTTTTTCACCATAATACGCGTCATCAATAATGAGGTCGAAATCGTCGCGCAGCGGTCCGTCGCCCTCTTTGCGCCCGACGATGTTCGCGCCTGCCGCGATCGACGGGGGAGTGGGTAGGCTAACCGATTGCGCGCCGACATGCTTTGTGCTCGTAAAAATCACCTCTGAAACTTTCTGTTTCTAGGATGAACTATTTCGGCCGATTTATGACGAGTTTTTGAATTCTTCGTAACCCTGATTGAAGCGCATCGTGTTGTGTGTTATCATGTGTTCAGTTTGAAAATATATAAAATCGGAGGCGCCGACATGAATATTTTACTAACAGGCGGCGCGGGCTATATCGGCTCGCACACGGCTGTCGAGCTGCTCGCGGCTGGCTTTAACGTCATTGTCGCCGATAACTTCTCCAACAGTTCACCGGCGGTTATTTCACGCATTGAAGAGATCACCGGAAAACGCGTGAAAGTATACGATGCCGACGTCGCCGATCCACAGGCGCTTGCGCGCGTTTTTGAGGAGAACGACATCGGCGGTGTTATACATTTTGCGGGCCTCAAGGCCGTGGGCGAATCGGTCAAGGTGCCGCTGCGCTATTACCGTAATAATCTCGATTGCACGCTGACGCTCCTTGAGACGATGGAAAAGTTCGCTGTTAATACGATCATTTTCAGCTCATCCGCTACTGTTTACGGTACACCGACCGTATTACCGCTGCGTGAGGACATGACGACCGGCCCGTGCTCGAATCCGTATGGCAGCACAAAACTGTTCATCGAACAGATCATCGGGGACGCGGCGGACGCGCGCACAGACCTGACAGCCGTGCTGCTGCGATACTTCAATCCCGTCGGTGCGCATCAGAGCGGACGGATCGGCGAGATGCCGAGCGGCATCCCAAACAACCTTATGCCGTACATTTCACAGGTAGCTGTCGGCAAGCTTGAAAAACTCAGCGTTTTTGGCGACGATTACCCAACGCATGACGGTACGGGTGTACGCGATTACATCCACGTCGTCGACCTCGCGCGCGGACACGTCGCGGCGCTTCAGTATGCGTTCGAACACCCCGGCATCGAGGTGTTCAACCTCGGTACAGGCGTCGGCTATAGCGTGCTCGATATTGTCAAGGCGTTCGTCAAGGTCAATGAGATAGACATCCCGTACGTCATCTCGCCGCGTCGCGCCGGTGACATCGCCGAGACGTATGCCGACGTGACGAAAGCGCGTGAGAAGATGGGCTGGACAGCGTCGCTGACGCTGGAGGATATGTGCCGCGACACGTGGCGCTGGCAGAAAAACAACCCGGACGGCTATGGGCCGGTGGTTTAAGAATCCGGCCGGCCAAGCGTCGGCCATCAAGGAAGAGGTTCGAAAGATATTTTTCCGGCTTGGCGCGCATGCCGTCGGCATTGCCGCTGCCGGCGATTTCGACGGGACAGACGGCCATCATCCGGCTGAGCTTTTCCCGGCGTGCCGGTCGGTCATTGTCTATGGCATGGCCGTGCCGAAAGGGACAATGTCGGTCCACCCGAGCATCGTATTCAAGCAGTTTACAGGTATTATGCGTATTGAACTTGACCGTATCGGCTACGACGGGGCTATCAAGCTTGAGCGGACACTGAGCGCGCTGGCAGTACCGATCCCGTCCGGCGGTCTGCATCTCAGACGGGAAGATGATCCGACAGGCGGCCGATTTTCAACGCGCCGCGCCGCGATCCTCGCGGGGCTCGGTATGCCCGGTAAAAACGGACTGCTGCTGCATGCGCGATACGGTAATACGCTCAGCCTCGGCGCGGTGCTGACCAATCTTGATCTGCCGTCCGATCCGCCTGCCGAGCCGCTATGCCCGGACGACTGCTACGTCTGCGTCGACGCTTGCCCCGCCGGCGCGCTCACCGGCGAGGGTGTTGACGCGCGTAGGTGCCTCATGAATGTCGAACTTAACGACGCGCGCGGGATTGAAACTGTTAATTGCAGTGCCTGCCGTACCGTGTGCCCGATGCGGTTTGGGCGGCAATACCGATAAATAATAGAAAGCCCGAAGCGACGATGCTTCGGGCTTTCTATTATGCAACTAGTTGGTGTAGTAGTCGGGCACTGTGGCGTAAAGAGGGAACTGCGTGCCATAGTAAGGATAGTCGAAGTAGTCCATACCGGTGGTGGTGTCGACCCATTCCAGATATTCGGTGTAATTGAACCGATCAAGAATCGAATGCGGAATTTGAAGTGATGCATATGAATAGCCGGCGCTTTCAAGAATCCATTCCGTCCAAAGCTGATCGGCTGTTATTGTGCCGGTCATCATATTGTACAGCGCACAGATTTTAGGTTCAGTATATAGTCTAATATCGTGGTACGCGTTTGCCTTCCAACAATTGCTGGTATAAGAACCCCAATAATCGATTGTAGTTTCGTCTGCATACGATATAATGCAGGCATTTTCTACTATACTGCGATTCTCAAAGGCACGGGTTGCACCATCTGCATCATTGAAACTATAGGAGCAAACAAGCCAGTATTTAATATCTGGATTGTTGTCTAATGTAGAGGCCGTTATTATATTGCCACCGGAATTAAGTAAGTCAATGACAAAAAGATTCGACACAGTATCCCGATAGCTCTCTCGCCAGGTATTTACAACGCCTGCAATGAATCTTTGATAATTAGATAATGGAGAGTAATCAAAAGCGAGCATACCAATACTGGATGGCGACGCGTTCGGCCATGTGTTTTTGGCATACTCGAACGCCCAAGTGGCCATTTGCGCACCGAGAATCTCGCGATCCAAACTGAGAAACGGATGGTATAGCGTGGCGCTGCTATAATCATAAGGCGCGGCGTTATTTGGCATCCAAGGTATGCCAAGTTCGGACAAAATCTCATCAACCCGGGCATAATTATCGTAGGTGTCGATTAAGAAACCATCTACACCGTATTGTGCACTTATTTCAATCATGTCGAGCAGAAGTGCCGAATCGCGATTGGCTGAGTATGTCGTGAAATTACAGTTCATTTGAGACGCCCACTGTGCATACACATCATTATATTTATCATAGTAAGCATACGGCTCGAGAGTAAGCGACATAATATGATATCGTTCGTTTTCGTCGTAATTGATCGTTGCGTCATAAAAAGCGGCAGTTTTGTCCTCAAAATAACGGTAGGCTGTATCGATCTTGATGATTCTATTCAGCCCGTCCCACATCACGCTGAAATCAAACAGCGCGCCGAGGTCACGCAGTTTGTAAAAGTTATTGCCGTGGATGAGATAGGCCTGCAGGAAGACCTCTTCATCACCGTAAAATACGCGAGAAGACGAGATAGTTGCGGCTCGCGGCTCAGTATCTTGTACGGTGGATAGCTCGCCGCCGACAGTTGTATAAGGCATATCGGGAATCAGCGTGATAGCGGCAGTCTCCGCGTTGTAGTCAATGTCAAACTGCTTTGTCGAATCAGTGATGACCATGGCAATGTCGCGCAGCTTGAAATAGTTATTGCCGTCAATATTATACGCTTCAAAAACGACCACTTCACCGTCAACAATGACAGACGCGCTCGTCGGAGTTGCAGTCACCGTCACCGCCGAAGCTGCAGGCGCGGATAAAACACTAAGGCTGAAAGCCAATATAACAGCAGCAAGCAGCAGGCGTACTCTTTTCATAGTTTACCTCCAAGGATACTTTTAGAAAGCCCACTTAATTATACCTAATTTACTACTTAATGACAATGCATATGAAAAAACTAACCGCCCCCATTGGCAGGAGCGGTCGGCAATTATTATTTCGAGTAATATAGCACACCCAGACAAACCGGGCCGCAGTGATGCGAGATCGTGCAGCCAGCGTAGGACTCGATGACCGCGTCAAACGCACCGAGCGAGCGCACCTTGTCGGCTACCGAATCGACGATTGCCTGATTCATGCCGGGCGGATGCGTGATGAAGATGCGCCGATAGTCGATGTCGTCTCGTCCGCCGAGTTTGTCCTCGACGTACTGTAGGATGACCTTATCAAAGTTGCCGCGGTACTTCTTACCGACATCCATCTTGCCGTCGGTGACCTCGATACAGGGTTTGAGCTTGAGCATATTCGCGCCCAGCGCCTGGAGGCTCGTACAGCGGCCGCCGCGGTGCAGATATTTGAGTGTATCGATCACAAAGCTCGACTCGATGTTGTCCTTACGCGCATTGAGCGCGTCGACGATTTCAGCCGCGTCCATGCCGCTGTCGGCCATTTCGGCCGCGTCAAGCACGAGATGGCCGATCCCGGACGACAGGTTGCACGAATCAACGACCCAGACGTTGTCCATCTCGGCGGCGGCGATGACGGCATTCTGGCAGCACGCGGAAAACTCGCTGCCGAGACTGACGTGAATAACCGCGTCGTGGTCTTTTAGGAATTCGGTAAATTTCTCGTCAAAGTCGGAAACGTTGACGGCAGATGTCAGGGTGACGCCGGCGCCGCTCTCCACGTAGTCGAAAATATCTTGCGGCTGTATTTCGATGCCGTCGAGGTATTCCTTGCCGTCCTTGATAATCGTCAGCGGGAAAATGTGAATGTCATACTTGCCGATCAGTTCCTGCGGCAGATCGCAAGTGCTGTCGGACGTTACTTTAATACGCATGCGGATCCCCCTCGCAAATGTCAAATCTTATGATGGCATTATATCGCGTGAAGATAGCGGAATGCAAGTCTGCTGTACATCCTGCGGCGCGGAATTTTTCAAGAGATGTCCATTGCGGTGTCCACTGAAAATGGAATTGACACAGGCTATGGATGTGCGTTGTACTGCGCGCTTATCGCGGTTAGGACAACAAAAAACACGGCTGATCATTCAGCCGTGTTTTTTTATTGGACTGTTACTGCGCAATTTCCTCGTAGACCGAGACGCGTTTGCGGTCGCCTTTCATCCGCTCGAAGCGGACCGTGCCGTCTTTCGTAGCGAAGAGCGTATCATCTCTGCCGCGCCCGACGTTTGTGCCGGGGTGGATTTTTGTGCCGCGCTGCCGAACGAGAATGTTGCCGGCGAGCACGAACTGACCGTCGGCCCTTTTCGGCCCAAGGCGTTTCGATTCGCTGTCGCGACCGTTCTTTGTCGAACCCATACCCTTTTTATGTGCCATAACGTTACACCTCCAGTGTCGTGATTCCGGTAACTCCTAAACGGAGATCTTGTCGATTTGTACCTTAGAGTAGGACTGTCTGTGTCCCTGTTTTCTGCGGTAGTTCTTTTTCGGATGCATCTTATAAACGATGATCTTCTTCGCTCGGCCGTTTTTCACGACGCTGCCGGTCACCGTCGCGCCGTCGACTGTAGGTGTGCCGATGTTCTGCGTTCCGTCGCCGATGACGGCAAGGACCTTATCGAACGTGACCTTTTCCTCAGCCTCGAGCGGGAGTTTTTCGATGTAAATAACGTCGCCTTCGCTGACGCGATACTGCTTTCCGCCTGTTTCAATTATTGCGTACACTAGTTTTCACCTCTTGTTTGTCAGAAGCTCGCTCTCGGGGCGGAAAACGATGTTTTCACTTAAAACCCGTTCAAAGCGGCTTGCATAGTTTATCATTTCGCTCGACCGTTGTCAACTGGCTTTTATACGCCTGTTAGTCAAGTGACGTCATAAAACCAGGCGACTCGCGGCCGCCTGTTGTTTGAATTGATTATTTTGCGTAGATCATCCCGACGACGCGACGCACCGCCGATGCCGGCAGCAGCCTGGACAGAAAAATCTGCAGCTTGGACGCGGCCCCGACCGCATAGTACGGCCGCACGCGCTTTCTAAGCGCGATCGCGGCAATCCGCGCGCCGACTTTCTCTGGCGGCATGCCGTTGGATTCGTCGCGCTCCATGGTGCAAACGGAGCGGTTGATGCGCCCGCCGTAAATATCGTCGCCGACCTGAACCTTGCATCGGACAGGATCGGTTTTCGTATCGCCGGGCAATACGGCGCACACGCTGATGCCGAACGGTTTTAATTCGTTATGCAGTGCATTAGTCAGCGCGCTGACGGCGGCTTTCGACGCCGAGTAGTAAGCCTGAAACGGAATCGGGAACACGGCGGCGACAGAGCTCAGGCACACGATGCGTCCGTCGCCCTGCTTGCGCATCTGCGGAATGACTGCGCGCGACGCATTAACTGCGCCGATAACGTTCAGTTCAAAAAGCTTATGGATCTCATCCGGCTCGGTAAATTCGATCGCGCCGGACAGCACGGTACCGGCGTTGCAGACGAGCACGTCCACGCGGCCTTCACGCTCGATAACAGTCTGTACCGCCGTCTCGACGGACTGGGGATCCGTCACATCGCCCTGTAGATGGACGACGCCGGTATTGTCCGTTTCGCGGCGGCTGATTTCATAGACGGTGCAGCCCTTTTCGGCAAAAGCTGCTGCGGCGGCGCGGCCGATGCCGCGGCTGCCGCCCGTGACGATTACGACCTTTCCCATATCAGCCCGCCAGAAGCACGTCTCGGATGATGTCCATCGCTTCATCGAGCAGCGGCTCGGTGAGCGAGGCCATATAGCTTGTGCGCAATAGGCATTCGCCCTGCGGTGTGGCCGGCGGCAGCACGGGATTGACGTAAACGCCCGCGTCATACAGCGCCTTGGACTTGATGAGCGTATTCAATGTGTCGTATGTAAAAATCGGGATGATCGGTGTTTTGGACAGCCGTATCTCTAATCCGCGGTCGATCAGACCGTCGCGCGCGTAGGCCGACAGCGATAAAAGCCGTTCGGGCAACTCGGGATGCTTTTTCAGGTGGCGCAGCGCCGCCAGCGCCGTCGCGCAGCTGGCCGGCGTCATCGATGCCGAGAAGATAAACGGGCGCGAGTTGTGGCGGACATAGTCGGCGATTTTTTCGCCGGCGGCCATGTAACCGCCGAGGCTTGCCAGCGATTTGCTGAACGTGCTCATGAGAATGTCGACCTCGTCAGTTAAACCGAAGTAGGCGGGTGTGCCGCGACCGCCGGGGCCCATAACGCCAAGGCCGTGCGCGTCGTCTACCATCGTGCGTGCACCGTATTTTTTAGCCAGCCGGACGATCTCGGGCAGGTTGGCGATGTCGCCGCCCATACTGAAAACGCCGTCGGTAACGATCAGCTTGCCGGATTTTTCGGGGATTTTCTGCAGCACGCGCTCCAAATCTTCCATGTCGCTGTGCTGATAGCGGACCATCTTGCCAAAGCTTAGTCGGCAGCCGTCGTAGATACTGGCGTGATTCTCGCGATCACACACGACGTAGTCGCCGTGGCCGACGACAGCGCTGATAATACCCAGATTCGACTGGAAGCCTGTCGAGAAAGTGACGGCGGCTTCTTTACCGACGAATTCGGCCAGTTCCTCTTCGAGCTCCAGATGCATTTGCAGTGTGCCGTTGAGAAAACGCGACCCGGAACAGCCTGAGCCGTATTTTTCAAAGGCCTTAATACCGGCCTCGATAACATCCGGATGCGTGGTCAGGCCGAGGTAATTGTTTGAGCCGAGCATGATCCGTCGCTTGCCTTCCATGATGACCTCGACGTCCTGCCGGGACTCCAAGGCGTGAAAATAGGGGTAGATCCCCTGTGCTTTCGCCTCGTCGGCCGCTGTATAATTGTAACATTTTTCAAATATATCCATCATCAACATCCATTCCGACGCTGCGCGTCAGCTTCTGATCTGTCACCAGCCTTATCACGCGCAGCGCGTTTATACGAAAAGACTTGTTGGTACGGCGGCCTGCCAGGCCGGGCGATTGGACGCGTGTCGACAGTAAATACTACGAATAGAATAGTCTGTCGGCGATAGCCTGTCAACCCAAACTTATGTCTGCGCCGCCGCATTTAGAGCAAAAAACGCCGGCAGACACTGTGTGGCGTCTGCCGGCGTCGTCCATATTTATTTACAGTCCGACGATCTGATTCGTGTCGCGCGCGATGATGAGCTCTTCGTTTGTGGGGATGACGAGGACCTTGACGGTCGAGCCTTCGCCGGTGATGTCGCGCTGCTTGCCTTTAAAGTCGTTAAGTTCTTTATTGATGCTGATGCCGATCGTATTGAACGCGCCGATGACGAACTCGCGCAGCTCGGGTGAGTTTTCGCCGAGACCGGCCGTGAAGATGATCGCATCGGTGCCGCCCATTGCAGCGGCATACGCACCGATGTATTTAATAACGTCATAGTAGAAAATGTTGAGCGCCAGCTGCGCGCGCTTGTTACCCTTTGCAGCCTCGTCTTCAACGTCACGGAAGTCGGACGAAACGCCCGATACGCCCAGTACACCGGAGTCCTTGTTGAGGATTTCCATGATCTGATGGATTGTCAGGCCTTCATTGTCGGCCATGAATGCGATGATCGTCGGATCAATGCTGCCCGAACGCGTACCCATCGGCAGACCGTCGAGCGGGGTCATACCCATCGTCGTGTCGATGCATTTGCCGTCTTTGATGGCCGCCAGAGACGCGCCGTTACCGAGATGACAGGTGATCAGGCGCGAGCCCTCGGCGGGGATACCAAGTACCTCAAGCGCTTTTTGCGACACGTAGCGGTGGCTCGTGCCGTGGAACCCGTAGCGGCGGTAGCCGTGTTTTTCGTAAAAGGAGTAGGGAAGAGGATAAATGTAGGCGTAATCCGGCATCGTCTGATGAAAAGCCGTATCAAAAACGGCGACCTGCGGCACATTCGGCATTATTTTCTGACAAGCCTTGATACCCATCAGGTTGGCCGGATTATGCAGCGGGCCGAGTGGAATACAGTCGGTAATCGCTTGTATGACGTCCTCGTCGATCAGAACGCTCTCGGAGAATTTTTCGCCGCCGTGTACGACGCGGTGCCCGATGGCTTTAATCTCGTCCAGGCTTTCAATGACGCCGTACTCTTTGCTTGTAAGCTTTTCAATGACGGCATTAATCGCCTCTGCGTGGGTCGGCAGATACACGTCCTCCTTGAAAACGGGCTTACCGTTCGATACTGGTGTATGCTTGAGACGCCCGTCAATACCGATACGTTCGCACATACCTTTAGCGACGACTTCTTCGGTGGACATGTCAAACAGCTGATATTTCAAAGAAGAGCTGCCTGCGTTGATGACTAATACATTCATTTTCCAAACCCCTTGATTATGTGATATCTATAAAATACAATAGAACAGACGCTATTGTATTACTATGTTTGTAAAATTTCAAGATTTCTTGTAAAATTTTATGCTGGAGCGAAATAATTGTGCAAAACTCGGGAATTATTTGTGAATATAACCCAATACACCGCGGACATTTACGTCATATTGCTCAAACGCGTACCATGCTTAGCGGCGGGGCGGCTGTTGTCTGTGTGATGAGCGGTAATTTTGTGCAGCGCGGCGATATTGCCGTGTTTGCCAAGCATGCGCGCGCAGAGGCAGCCGTACGGTCCGGTGCTGATCTTGTCATTGAATTACCGGTCGTTTACGCGCTGAGCTCAGCCGAGGGGTTTGCACGCGGGGGCGTAGGTCTGCTGGACAGCCTCGGTGTCGTTTCGCATGTATCATTCGGGAGCGAGGCCGGCGCGGTCGCGCCGCTCGCGGCCATTGCCGATTGTCTTTTATCAGACGAATTGTCCGCACTGATTCAAGAGGAACTGCGGCGCGGTGTGTCGTTTCCGACGGCGCGGCAGCGTGCCGCCGAACGGCTCATCGGCGACGAAGCGACGCTTCTGGAAACGCCGAACAACATCCTCGGCATCGAATATATCAAGGCGATCAAATCCCTGGGATCATCGCTAACGCCGCTGACAATCAAGCGCGTCGGGTCGGCGCACGACGGACAGGGCGCGGAGTCGTCGTCACAGCTGCGGCGGCTGCTAAAATCCTCGGGTGATGCGTTCGCACTCATGCCGGCGCCGGCGGCGGCGATTTGCCGTGACGAAATCGGCGCGGGACGCGGACCGGTTTTTATCGAGCACGCCGAGCAGGCGGTTTTATCGCGGCTGCGGTCGCTGACGGAAGACGCATATGATAACCTGCCCGACGCGACGGAAGGGCTGGGGCATCGCCTGATGCGTGCGGCCAGATCACAGCCGACGCTTACCGCCGTTCTGGACGAGGCCAAAACAAAGCGCTATCCGATGGCGCGGCTGCGCCGGATGCTCCTGTGCGCGGCGCTCGGCATATCCAGCGCCGACCGGCCGGACGTACCGCCATATATCCGTGTGCTGGCGTTTAACAGCCGCGGCGCGGCACTGATCCGCGAGATCAAGTCGGTGTCGCCGCTGCCGGTGATTACGAAACCGGCGGAAGCGAAAAAGCTTAGCGGCGCGGCGCGCTCGCTATTTGAAATTGAGGCCGCCGCAACGGATTTGTTCGTATTGGCATATACAAACGCGTCCGCCCGGTCCGGCGGGCAGGAGTGGACGATTAGCCCGCGCGTGATCGACAAGGAGGATGCATGAAGCCGGAACGTTTGATTGAACTGATGGCACAGCTTGAAAAGCTCAAATGCGCCGAGCGCCATTCCTGGACGACATCGGGACGGCGCGAAAGCGTCGCCGAGCACTGCTGGCGGCTCGCGCTGTCGGCGTATTTTGTAAAGGACGATTTTCCGGACGTCGATATCAGCAAGGTTATCCTCATGTGCCTGTGCCACGATTTCGGTGAAATTTTCACCGGCGACATTCCGGCGTTCGATAAAACAGACGTCCACGAAAAAGTGGAAAAAGAAGCAACCGATCGGTTCGTTAAAAGTCTGCCGCCGCCGTTTGACGGCGAACTGACGGCGCTTTTCAGCGAGATGGAGGCCGGGGAAACGACAGAAGCGAAGCTCGCGAATGCGCTCGATAAGCTTGAGGCGCTTTTCCAGCATAATGAGGCTGATATTTCCACGTGGCTGCCGCTGGAGTACGAACTTAACTTCACCTACGGTGCCGACGCGTCCGCTTTTTCCGATGTCACGGAGGCGATCCGTCAGACCGTGACCGGCGCGATGCGCGATAAAATAGACAAAGACAAGGACCAAAACACATGATCGAAATCCGCTATTACGACACGGTTGACGATGCGCTGATCGGCTTTTCCGTCGCCGTGGCCCGATACAAAGACCAATACGTACTCTGCCGTCACCGGGAGCGCACAACCTATGAGATTCCAGGCGGGCACCGAGAGCCGGGCGAAACGGTCGAGCAAACAGCGCGCCGGGAGCTGTGGGAGGAAACGGGCGCGGAAGCGTTTGAACTCACGCCGGTATGCGTCTATTCCGTCACGAAAGACGGTGTCGAGACATTCGGGATGCTGTACATAGCCGACATTACCCGGCTCGGTCCGCTGCCGCAGCTGGAGATGGCAGAAGTGAAACTGTTTGACACGCTGCCGGACAGCTGGACGTATCCGGACATCCAGCCGCCGCTGATTGACAAGGTTCGGGCGCAGCTGGCTATTTAACAAAAAGATGCTTTTATGACCCATCATAAAAGCATCTTTGCTTTATGTATTCTATTTATGTTTAATAATTCAGCTATTATCAGTATAGCACATCACGCCGTGTTCGCCAACGGCATAACGAATAAGAATCGGCTACAATTTTTGTATCCGGACGACGAATACGTGTATGGGTTTACGATAAAACCTCTTGATTTTCGCGCGCGAGCCGGCCGAGCGGGATGTAGGCGATGAAGATCATGGTGATATAGCACGACAGACCGCCGACGACGTTGGAGATCGGCTCGGCAAGAAAGACGCCCGTCGTTCCGAGGCCCCACAGCCGCGGTAATAGCAGCGTCAGCGGTGCGACAAGGATCGCTTTACGCAATAGCGAGAAGAAGATGGCGGATTTTGCGCGCCCGAGGGACTGCGACACAATCTGACCCGTCAGCTGAAACGCCATGAAGAAGGAACAGGAAAAGTAGATCCGAAACGCCGGTACACCGGCGTCAAGCAGCGCCGGATCGGCGTTGAAGATCTTAATAAAAACAGCGGGAAGCACCATAATAAAGACCCACGGAATGACGCCGGCGACAATGGCGGCAAGCGTTGTGAACCGGATGCCGCGCCGGATGCGTTCATATTGCTTGGCCCCGTAATTGAAGCTGAGCACCGGAACCGCACTGCTTGTGATACTAATCATGCCGACGGCTGCTATTTCACGAACGGCGCCGATGGCCGACATGACGCTGACGTACAGATTGCCGCCCCACGCCAGCAGCGTCTTATTACAAATGATCTGGACAATGCTGGTCGTCAAGAACATGACCAGTCCTGCCACACCGAGTGCCGCGATCCGGCCTACGGTTTCAAGCTTGAAGACGTAATCTTTTAAGCGCAGCAGGACAGTCGCTTTTTTACCGGTCAGGAAACGAAGGACCCAGACGGCGGAGCACGTCTGTGCGATGACGCTGGCCAGCGCCGCGCCGGTGACGCCCATGTCGAACACGAAAATGAACAGCGGGTCCAGCGCGATGTTGACAACAGCGCCAAGCGCGACGGTCATCATGCCGATGCGCCCGAAGCCCTGCATGTTGATAAACGGATTCATGCCGAAGCTGATCATCACCATGACCGTACCAAGCAGATAGACGCTGATGTACTGTTCGGCATAGACGAACGTTTCGCTGTCGGCACCGAGCAGATACAACAGCGGCTGACGGAGCGCAAGAAACACGACGGTCAAGGTAACACCAAGCGCCAGAATCATTAAAAACGACGTGGTGAGAATATGCCCGGACTCGCGGTGGTCGCCGCGCCCGCGCGCCATCGACGCCAGCGGCGTGCCGCCGCTGCCGCATAAGTTAGCAAAGCCCATAATGATCATAACGATCGGCAAAACAAGACCCATGCCGGTAAACGCGAGGCGGCCGTCCGGCGTATGGCCTATGTACATCCGGTCGACGATGTTATAGGCGATGTTGATCAGCTGCGCGAGCGCCATCGGAAAGGCCAGCCGAACGATGGCGCGCGAAATGCTTCCCTTAGAAAAATCGTGCTTCTGTGCGTTGTCCATATTGGATGCGCTCTCTTCCGTCAAAAATCAAAACGCACTGTTAATCGGCAGCGTTTTTGATTTTTTCATACATGTCCGGGCAATTTTCCTCCAGGTTATACGACCGGTTGTCCGGCCCTGTCCAGATGTGAAACGTCCGCGCCGTATTGATAACGTCTCCGCGTTCGTTTTTAAGCTCATACAGCAGCTCGAGCTTCTTCGGCGCGTACTCACCCATGCGTGTTGTGATCGTCACCGTGCCAGGATACGTCGCCGAGGCTTTATACTGCAGGTGCAAATCGACCATCGCAGGGTTGAGGCCGCGCTCGTTTACTTCGATAAACGACAGGCCGATCGCGGCGAAAAAATCCATGCGCGCGACCTCGTACCAGATAGGGTAAACCGCATGGTGAACGATGCCCATGCGGTCACATTCGGGGAAGCGAACATCAATCAACGTTGTTGTCTGCATTGTAATCTCCTTTAAGGTTTTGAAGGTATTTTATGCCTTTTTACCGATGATTTCAACAATAAACGGCAGTCATATGACTGCCGTTTATGCCGCGCCGCGCTTTTATGCCGCTTTATTGTCTGCTGCGTCATCAATCATACCCAGCATTTTTTCGATTGAGATACCGTAACCGCGTGTTGGGTCATTAATAAGCACGTGTGTGACAGCGCCAATAATTTTGCCATTTTGAATGATCGGACTGCCGCTCATGCCCTGTACGATGCCGCCGGTGTGCTCGATGAGTTCCGGGTCGGTCACACAGAGCATCATGCTCCGGCCGACGGCCTCCGCGCCCGAGTACAGACGCGTGATCTCCACGTCATATTCGCGGACGTCGGCGCCGGAAACGTTAGACAAAATCACTGCCGGTCCTGTTTTGATCTCGGCGTCTGATGCAACCGGCAGCGCTTTTTTACCGCCAAGCTTCTCGCCGTCTGCCATGGTGCCGAAAATGCCGCCGGACGTATTGTTTGTCAGCGCACCAAGCACGGTGTCAAAACTGTACGTGCCGTGCAGCTGACCGGGCATCCCGGCCTTGCCGAGAATGACGTCGGTGACGACCGAGCGTGATATGCTGCCGGTACGCAGCGGGATAATCATGCCGGTCTCCGCGTCGTTAACAGAATGACCGAGCGCGCCGAATACGCCGGTCTTCGGATCAATAAACGTCACCGTGCCGATGCCGGCGACGCCGTCGCGCATGAATAAGCCTAATTCGCATTCGCCTTCGGCGTTTTTATGCGGCGTCACCGTCAGCTTGACGGCGCGCTCACCGCGTTTGACCGTTACGGATACCGGCGAGCCGTCGAGCGAGCCGAGCGCTGCGCGTAAATCGTCACCCGACGAGATGGGCGACGTGCCGACCCGCGTGATGATGTCCCCGGCGGCAAGTCCGGCGTCCCGGGCCGGACTGACAGACGCGCCGTCGGCTAAAACGTCCGGTACGCCGACGATAATAACGCCCTCGGATTGCAAATTGATGCCTACCGTGCTGCCGACCGGTACAAGTGTGTCGGCGTTATAAGCCGCGGCGCCCGGCGCAAGCGACGCGGCAAGCACGGCGGCAATTAGAATCGCGCCGGCTTTTTTCTTAAGATATTGAATAATCTCCATATCAGCGATCTCCTTTTTGATATGAAGAGAAAAAGCGAAACTGATTCGCGCTGCCGATAAAAAACGACCGCCATCCGGCAGTTTGACGTCGATCAAAATCGTTTTTTATCGGCAGCGTTTATCATCATTTTTTCCCCCCTGAATTATTTTGCTGCATTGTCAGTATGTCCGTGGATTCGCTAAAAAACGGTTTGTCGATTAGACAATATCTATCTCGACTGGGCTGGATTATTATGGACTTATTATGCTGTCGGGATTTTTTAAAGCACCGCAGTATTTTTTCGCTTGATTTGTCATATTTTTATTGAATGTTTATATGGCTTTCATCATGAAGGGGGAAAATAATGACAGAATTTTCTCGATTTAAAACGTTGTGGCTCGGCGCACGCGGGCCACAGACACAGCTGCTGCAGCTGGCGCTCGCTCGCGCAGGTTATGCCGTGGTGACCGATGGCATCTTCGGCCCGAAAACAGACGACGCGCTCCAGCGCTTTCAGTCGTCGCGCCGCCTCACGCCGGACGGCATCGCCGGACCCATAACGTGGCGTGCGCTCCTGCCGTTTTTAACCGGCTACATAGAGCATACCGTCCGTGCCAGCGATACGCTGTGGAAACTGGCGCAAGTATACGGCTCAAGCGTCGCGGCGATCGAAACGGCCAATCCGGACATCAACGAAACGAATCTAACGATTGGACAGACGCTTGTCGTGCCGCTGGGATTTGACGTCGTACCGACGACGATCCGGTTCTCGTCGGTCGTGCTGGACATCATGATTGATGGTCTGACGGCGCGGTACCCGTTTTTGCGGTATGGTGCGGCCGGTGTGAGCGTTATGGGCCGCCCGATCGCGCTGCTCTCAATCGGCGAAGGCACGCCGAGCGTGTTTTATAATGCGGCGCATCATGCCAACGAGTGGATTACAACGCCGCTTGTGATGCAGTTTTTGGAGCAGTATGCCTCGGCGACGGCGTCCGGCGATGAGATTTTCGGCGTTGCGGCCCGCGAATTGTATCAGCAGACGACGCTGTCCGTTGCGCCGATGGTCAACCCGGACGGCGTCGATCTCGTGACGGGTGAGTTGTCGGAAGGCAGCTGGTATGAGCAAGCACGTTCATACGCTGCAAATTATCCGGCTATCCGGTTTCCGCTCGGCTGGAAGGCCAACATCAATGGCGTTGACTTAAATTTGCAATATCCCGCCGGATGGGAAAACGCGCGTTCCATCAAATTTGAGCAGGGCTATACGTCACCCGCGCCACGCGATTACGTCGGCTCAGGACCGCTCGTCGCGCCGGAAAGCCGCGCGATATATGAATGGACGCGTGCCAACGATTTTTTTCTGACACTGTCTTTTCACACGCAGGGAAAAGTCATCTATTGGAAGTATCTCGATTTTGAGCCGAAAAATTCATACGACATTGCATTGGAATTTGCTGAAGTCAGCGGCTATGCCATCGAACAGACACCGTACGCATCGGGTTTTGCCGGTTATAAAGACTGGTTTATTGCCGCGTATGACCGTCCGGGCTACACGATTGAGGCCGGGGAAGGGATATCACCACTGCCGCTGCAGCAATTTTTGGACATATACAATGATTGCCTCGGTATTCTTGTTTCCGGGATGACAGCCGCGTTTGGATATTATTGATAAAAATACGCCGAAATTTCATACATTATGTCATCTCGTATCACTTTTACAACCTGCCGATAATACAATGAGGCTTAAATTAGTAATTATGATATATTATGGGATGCTTTGTGTTTATTGTCGAAACAGCTCATAATTTTTTAAATCATAGGAGGATCTCAATATGCCCAAGCCGTGTGGGGAGAACGGCGAAAAGAACCTTATTTGTCACAGACTCAAAGGCCTTCGTAAAAAAAACGGACTGTCACAGCGCGCACTGTCTCACCAGCTCCAGTTGTTTGGTGTCGACATGGATAAGAATGTGATTACCAGAATCGAAACAAACCGACGTTACGTGACCGATCTCGAATTACGCGCGCTCGCCTCAATTTTCAATGTGACTTATGATTTTCTTATCGACGGAAATTAATATGGAAAAAAATAGTAATATTGCCATAATATACTTGAAAACGACGTCTGATTGTGCTAGATTGTTAGACAAGGCCGCAGATAAAAAGAGAAAATGCAAAGCCGTGATGAAAATTAAATTACGGAGGAGTTTCGATGGACAACAAAACGCGGGTCGTCATTGCCGACGCAGGCGAGGAGTACAGGCTACTACTGTATGAAATCCTGACGTCGGAAGGCGATTTTGAGGTAGTTGGCTGTACTGGAGATGGTCAAACGGCGTACTCGCTTACTAAAAGCGAAAAGCCGGATGTTTTTTTAACGGACCTGATTTTATCTGGCCTTGACGGATTGACGGTGCTGGAGCAGCTTGCAGAACTGCCGGACAGTGACAAACCATCTGTCATCATCATCTCAGGATTTTCTAGTGAGCACGCACTTTCGGAAGCGTCAAGCCTCGGTGTGTCGTATTTCATGCAGAAACCGTGCGACATACCGGCTCTGTTGTCACGCATTCGAATGGTTTCCGGTAAAACACGCGTCGCCGGATCTGTGGTCGCGACGGCGCCCAGGCCGACACGGCAGGAGCAAAGCCTTGAAAGCCTTGTCACCGAGATCATTCATGAGATTGGCGTTCCGGCACATATCAAGGGATATCAATATCTGCGAGAGGCAATCATTCTAACGATTACCGATATGGACATCATCAACGCTGTGACAAAGGTTCTTTACCCGACCGTTGCTAAAAAATATGCGACGACACCCAGCCGGGTAGAGCGCGCCATCCGACATGCGATTGAAGTTGCATGGGATCGCGGTGATCTTGAAACCCTGCAGAAATTTTTCGGTTATACGGTATCCAACATCAAAGGTAAACCGACGAACAGCGAATTCATCGCGATGATTGCAGACAGGCTGAGTCTGCAGCGCCGCGAATACAAATAGATGTATGTAAGGATAGTGCCACAATGGATTCGTGGATTGGATGATTATGGTGCTAACCCTATGAACATTTAGAAATTCAGGGTGAAAACAGCATTCAAAACCTATAAACATTTTTGTTCAAGCCTATAAACACTCTTTATTTATTGGGTAAATTCTGATAAATAAGGGGTGTTTTTATTATGTCTATTAACCGGATGATTGACGAATTCATGTACTACTGCCAAAGCAAGCAATTAAGATCGAAGACGATGCTATCATATGAGCAATCACTGAAATTATTAGCACGATGGCTGAATGAACAATTGAATATCGATGATGTTAAGTTGGTTAAAGAGCAGACGATGAGAAAGTATATTGTAGATTTACAGCAGCGGGGCAAGTACACCTTCTACGCAAATGATAGTGCAAAATTATCCAATTGCCCTGAGAGACGGCGGGACTTTCGAAGTAAAATAAGCAATACAACAATTAATAACTATATCCGCAATATTAAAGTGTTCTTTTCTTGGCTTGAAGAGCAGCACGTAGTAAACAAAAGTCCTATGTTGAAAATCAAACGACTTCCTAGCAACAGAAAACCAAAAGATTTCATAACCGATGACGAATTTTCTCGGCTAATAAGCAAGCTTGATAAAAGCTATTTCTCCGAATATCGGGATTATATAATTATTAATCTACTTATGGATACGGGCATGAGGCTAGGGGAGTGCCTTGAGTTGAGAATTGACAACATAAATCTGAACTCCAAGACTATATTCCTCTCCGGAGATTTTACCAAGAGTAGAAAAGACAGGACTGTTTTCTTCTCTAGAAAGATGGCTGCTGAATTGAAAAAATGGCTTCAGTATAAAGACCGGTATAGTGAAACTACATGCGTGTTTCCAAGCAGACAGAGTATTGACACAATATCTGTGGCTTCTGTAGAAACGAATTTCAAGAACTATATTAGACGAGCGGGTCTAAAAGAGAAACTATCGCCACACGCTTTACGGAATAACTTTGCTAAAAGGTGTCTTATGTCAGGAATGGATATTTACACGTTATCAAGGATTTTAGGGCATAGCAGTGTTACTGTAACGGAAAAAGCGTATTTAGACCTAACGGATATGGACATCGGCACGAATTATCAAAGGTTTAGTCCACTTGAAAACATGATGTGAATCTTGAAAAATATGGAACGAATAGAAGGTTCTTCAACATTGTGCAATTGTATGTTATTATATTAAAAATAACTATTGGAGGATATTTATGTCTTTAGTAATGTGTTCAGAATGTGGTAAAGAAATCAGCGATAAATCAATGAATTGTATACATTGCGGCTGCCCTTTAAATGAGACACTTAAATCCAATCCAGAATGGCTGATGGAACAGTTTAAGGGTGATAGAGATGAAATTAACAGAAAGAGACAACAAGGGATATTAAGGAGTCTAAGTTCCGAATTGCAACAAGCCGTAAACGAGATTCACGAGAGATATTTTCCCGATGAAAAAATGATTAATCTAAAAATATGTCCATTTTGTGCTGCCGTAAATCCTGATAAGACCTCTCCAGGATATTTGTTAAATCAATGTGGTATCTGCAAAAATGATTTGAGCGAAATCGAATACACTATTGATGACTTTGAACGTAATTCAGCAAACGATTTTAAAAAGGAAAATGCAATAAAGAGAGATATTTATGAAAACTACATTGAGTCTATGGGCTTGATAATTGATGATGAAAAGTTTCAGCGTAATAGAGAGATTTATTATGGAATACATGGAACAGCGACGATGAATTATGAAGCTCAGATTCAAAAAATGGCTCAACAGATGAAAAGAGAAGAAAATATAACTCGTCATCAAAGTGATATTAATAATGTTCCAAAATGCCTAACATGTAAATCCACAAATGTATCGAGAATTAGTAATGCAAAAAGGATTTCATCCATATCTCTGTTCGGATTATTTAGTAACAAAATAAATAAGAGTTTTAAGTGTAACAATTGCGGTTACACTTGGTAACTAAAGTCTTATCGTCTAACGAGTGATTATATAAGGCAGCTGTAAGAAACAAGATAGACATATATGTTGAAGTATACTAGTGCGCAAAGCAAAGCCCCCTGTTGTTTACAGGGGGCTTACTAATAGCTAAACGGGGTCTTATAACGTCATTATTGCTGTATATATTGAGCTGAAGGGGTTTATTAAAGTCTACGCAATAACTTCTTATTGTATACATATATATGGAGAAATATTGTTTTATTAGCGAAATCTGTTATACTTTATTGTATCTTTCTGATGGATAAATAATTATACAGCACCAGAGTTTTGGTGAATGGATGATTGCGAGGGAATACAATGGCGGGCAATAGTAACTTACATATTTCAAGAGCGGGAAAGACTGATGAATTCTATACACAACTTTCAACAATTGAAGACGAACTTCGCCATTATCGGCATTACTTCAAAGGCAAGGTTGTATTGTGCAACTGTGATGACCCATATGAAAGCAACTTTTTTAAATACTTCGCTATGAATTTCAATACATTGGGGCTTGAAAAACTGATTGCGACTTGCTATGCAACGTCTCCCATCATGGGCGAACAATTAACGCTATTTGATATTGTAAATCTTAAAGGCAAGTTTTCATCAGAGAAACAACCATACAAAATTGTCATAACAGAAGTGACCGACGAAAACGGTGATGGGGCTTTCGATTTAACTGATATAGAACATCTGTTGAAAAATAAAAAGAATATATTAACCTTGCTTGAGAGTGACGGTGATTTTCGCTCTCCAGAATGTCTAGAGTTTCTTCAAGAATGCGATATTGTTGTTACTAACCCTCCTTTCTCACTTATGAAAGAATATTTGCCGCTTATTGTTAATAGCGGTAAACAGTTTTTAATACTTGGTAATATGAACCATGCAATTCTGAGAGAAATTTTTGCTTATTTTAAAGACAATCAGGTCTGGCTTGGATATAATAGCGGTCATTTTTGGTTTATGGTTCCCGATTACTATGAAGCAAAAGCAACAGATTTCAAAATTGACGAAACAGGGCAGAAATGGCGTCGTATGGGGAATATCTGCTGGTTTACCAACATGGATATAGATAAACGACATCAACCGCTTGATTTATATATGCACTACACGCCGGAATACTATCCCCAATATGACCAATATAAGGCGATTAACATCAATAAAACAACCGATATCCCAGATGATTATAACGGCGTTATGGGTGTCCCTATCACTTTTCTTGATAAATATAGCCCAGAACAATTTGAAATGATTGGCGTTGACCGCTATGTTCAGGATAATCCGAGATATGGTCATAGATTTACCATCAATGACAAAGAAACATATGCGCGCATTCTAATCAGGAGAAAGAAAAATGAAAATTGAACGTAAGCAAATAACCATTAAGGAACTGATTGAGGGGTATAAAGAGAATGGACAAAGCGGCATAGAGGGTGTGGTTGCTTTTAGCGGCAAACTCGATGTGCGCCCAGCATATCAGCGCGAATATGTCTATAAGGACAAAGAACGCGATGAAGTGATACGCTCCGTAATGAAGGGCTTTCCTGTTAATGTTATGTACTGGTCGAAAGTGGATGACGAACATTATGAGTTAATGGACGGACAACAGCGTACTATTTCAATTTGCAGATACGCCGCAAAAAGTGAGCGCACGTTTGCGGTCGACTATCATTATTTTTTCAATCTTGAACAGGATAAGCAGGAAAGAATACTGGGCTATGTGCTTGATATTTATGTTTGTGACGGTACACCATCAGAAATACATGAATGGTTCAAGGTTATAAACATTGCGGGTGTACGGTTATCTGAGCAAGAGTTGCGTAATACTGCTTATACGGGTACTTGGTTATCAGATGCAAAAATGCACTTTTCAAAGCCGAATTGTGCAGCGTACAATATGGCGAAAGATTACATAAACGGTTCGCCTATTCGTCAAGAATACCTCGAAACGGCTATTATATGGAATGCTGCCCGTGACGGGCTAAAAACCATCGAGGATTATATGGCGTTACACCAACACGATGAAAATGCAAATCAAATATGGATTTACTTCAAGCGTGTTATTGAATGGATACAAGCAATTTTCCCTGAGAAGCGTGCTGCAATGAAAGGTGTTGAATGGGGGTTGCTCTACAATGATTTCAAAGATGCAGAACTAGACCCTGATGAAATCGAACGTAGTATTTCAGTACTTATGATAGATGATGATGTCTCAAATAAAAAGGGCATTTATTCCTATGTCTTAACCCATGAAGAAAAGCATTTAAGTATACGCGCTTTTACGGAAAACCAAAAACGGTCGGCATATGAGCGGCAAAAAGGTATATGCACAAAATGTAAAAAGCACTATGAAATAAAGGACATGGAAGCAGACCATATTACGCCGTGGAGCAAGGGCGGTAAAACCACACCAGAAAACTGCCAAATGCTTTGTGTGGATTGTAACCGCCGGAAGAGTGACATATAGCACCAGTCTCGTCGAAGGTTAAAACAAGGAAGGTGAAGTTATGTGAGCAACAAGTGTTTATCATTTGTTGTAAGACTATCGTATTTAGAGAACATGGTTAACTCGATAAAAGTTGAAAACAAAAGAGGTATACCTAAATATCATTGCTTGTTAATTTGAAATGACAGTATAATAGATTGTAGAAGTCAATAATCGAACGTTCGTATTTTCAAAGATGGAATACGAACGTTTTTCGTTTATATGTATAGATATAAATAACAGGTACGTTGTGGGTTCAACATAATAATAATTATGTTGAATTAACGGAATCCATATGCTATAATAAGCCTACCCAGTTAAACATAAATTACGGAATATCCGTAAAAACTTGCTAAACATAATTTACGGAGGGTTTATCATGTTGGACGGTTATAGAGCTTTACTGCAAAGTGAGGGTAAATCTGATAACACAGTCAGTTCTTATATACTTCATATCAATGGTTATATATCATGGGTTGAGGACACGTGCGGAGAAGCCCCTCCGAGCCTCTACAGGACGAACGTTCTTGACTATATCGCATATCTCCGCAATATAAAAAAAGCCAACGCGAGGACGATAAACGCCAAGCTGTCTGCTTTGATGAGTTATAATAAGTTTCTGATAGAACAAGGCATACAAAACGATATGGCGATATCAAAAAAAGACAATATCAAGGTTCAGAATCAATATGCTAGTCCGTCTTTTATTACTAAACAAGAGGTCGATAAGTTTCGGCAAGAAATACTAGTAAAACAAGGGCGGCGAGATTATGCGATAGTAACTATAATGGCTTATGGAGGACTAAGAATAAGCGAGGTACTCAATCTTAGCCTTTGTGATGTTGATATTGTCAGTAAGGAAATTAGAGTTTCTAATGGCAAAGGCAATAAACAACGGATTGTATATATAAATGACAAGATTATCAACGCTGTAAAAGAATATATAATGGAGAGGGAATCTAACAGTGAATATTTGTTCGTAAGCCGCGAGAGAGAAAAAATCAATCGAACAAGGATTAATCAGATATTCAACAAATACTCTGACAAAATAACTCCCCATACGCTTAGACATTTTTACTGTTCAAATGCTATCGAAAGCGGATATTCGATTCATGAAGTAGCTAATCAAGCTGGGCATTCGAATATTCACACTACACTTTTGTATAGTAATCCAACAAAAGACATAATGAAAGAAAAAGCAGACCTATTATAGAGATAAAACAAGTAAACCAATATTGATATTGTTTATTCATCAATCTATTGTAAAAATCATAGCGACGCTTGGCTAACAGATGCTGATCTCTTTATAGGGGGCATTCTTTTGTACGGGGTGATTTTACATTTAATCATCCCCATTTAAAGGGCTAGCTAAAATAGTTATGTTATTTCACTCTCGTAAAACATTTCCCGATTAGTATAGTGGAAACTTAGGTTTTACTAGAAATAGTAAGAAAATCATCTAAATTTTATTACATTATTATAGTTGCGGTTATAATCTGACTTTCAGAATTGGACTTATATAAGAGCTGTTTCCTAACAATAGTACAGTTGTACTTATAACATTTTTCGATATAAGCCTCAGAAGGATAACCGTCTGTTTTGGTGGAAACATATTTATAAAACGATTTTGCATAATCTACAGGTTCACTTAATTCATTAAATGATTTTTTACATCATCTATTAGATATGTACAATCGTCTATAATCATAAAAGAATTAATTACTTTATAATATTTATTCATGCTTTCAGATAATCCGCCTACTGCGTCTTTGAGTAAGTGATAAATAAAAATCTCATCACGGTAATCATACGACTGATACTTAGCGCATTAACAATATCGCAGGTAGCATCAATCACAGTGAAACATTCATTTGCAGTAACTTCATTCTTTTTAATACTGCACGCACTCGTAAGCAGAATAATAAACACCATAAAAACAACAATCTTTTTCATAAGCTTCACCTTATGTGTTAAACAATGGGGTTATATCAAATAATCGAATAAATCAATTTACATGCATATTCATATCAAGCACCATGAGAAGCCTCGTAATCGCCCCGTACGCTCTTTGAGCGTACGGCAGGATGGCTTGCATAATTATGGCTTATACGCACGTACACTGGCGTATAAGCTGTTCTATTGGGTTCTACTTGGTCATATATCCTCCATACTTATTTATTTAGCCAAATCAGTAAAGCATTTCTTGATAAATAAATATGGAATTGTAGTTTTAATAGAAACCATAAGAAAATAATCTTTTTTGAGAAATTGCTGATGTTTTGGTTATAATTTGCCGTTTAGAATTTGACTTAGTATTAGCGTTATGTTCTAAAAAAGTCCTACATAGAGTAGGGCTTTTTTTATGCCGAAAAACGCGAGGGACAAATCCAGTTAGGAGGTGTAAAGCTAAAGCGGTATTAAGCAAAAAAATCTGAATAGTTAGGAGTGTGAGGAATGTTAAGTAGAATGTTTTGAAGGTTCTAGACTAAATTCGATTATATCGAACTCGGCTTATTAAAATGACGGTATCAAAAAGAATTTGAATAATTTTATAGACAAGTAAAAGAGGACAAATCTGTGCCAATTGATGTAATACCAAGAGGCACGGGATTGCCCTCTTTTTTTTTACCCCATTTTATTTTGAAATCGAGAAGTAAATTTTATGAGTACATGTCATGGGGCAAGCATTAACAAGCGTAGTGAAGAGGTGATAATACTGAAACTGATTCACAATGAAATAAAACTTATGGGAGTGTTTAATATTAAAAAAGATAATAATATTTTATTAGGAGCGCAGCCAGTGGATACAAAGATATTCACAGAACAAGGATTTATCGATGCGAAAAAAGCTCGTGTTGGAATGAGAGTTTACGGTGAAGATGGTGAATTACATGATATTATTGGTGTTTATACTCGTGGAGCTAGAGATGTATTCACCATTATGTTTAGTGACGGTTCATCAATACAATCTTGTGCTGAGAATCTACTGACATATCAAAGTCAATATGATAAGAAAAAAGGGCAATATCGGATGAAAAGTGTAAAGGCAATTATAGAACAACCATTGTGGTACAACACTAGTAGGGGAGATAAGAATTCGAAATTCTTTACTCCCCTCATAAAACCGCTGAAATTTAGTAAGAAGAAACTGTCTATCCATCCATATGTCTTAGGAGTGTTACTTGGGGACGGATGCTTAACGGCGGGGTCAATTACATTATCAAATCCAGAGTTAGATATAGTTCATAAATTTGAAAGACTACTGGGAGAAGGATTTTCATTAGTAGGGTATAAAAAATCAAATTGGACTATAAAAGACAATCTCCCAATAAACACACATAACCGAAAAGGCGAATATAAGAATAGACTCAAGTACTCTTTATACAAGCTAGGTTTAATTGGTAAAAAATCTAATGAAAAATTTATACCTTTGGAGTACATGTTATCTTCGATAGAAGACAGAATTGAATTATTGCGCGGACTTATCGATACTGATGGTAATGTCAACGGAAGCCAGATTTATTATTCATCAACTTCGTATCAACTATGCTTAGATATCCAGTTTGTGGTTCAATCTTTAGGAGGAACAGCGAAAATTGCAACGGCTAAAAGGAAATGCGTTTATCGTAAAGGCTTAAAAAAAGACTGCTTGCCATTACACAGTATTCATATAAAAATTCAAAACGATATTATGATTTTATCTTCCGAAAAGCATAGAAGTAAGTACAGAGAAGGAAAAACTGCCCCCAAACGAACGATACAAAGTATCGAATATGCGGGTAAGAAAGAGTGTTTAAGCATAATAGTTGATAATCCAAGCAAGCATTATTTAGCGGATTCTCTTAATGTTACTCATTGTAGTATGATACAAGAGCATGCGCCAGACATAAACAATGAAAGCGTTATTGTAAACATAGCTTACGCATATTTACACCGCGACTCAATGGTAGAAAGATCAAAGTGAAAATATCTGACAAAAGAGAGCAGTAATTTTCTGCTCTCTTTTGTTCGTCAAGAGCGTTATCACGCTTAATAAGATAATAAAACGGATTGAATTACCGTAAAAACAAATTATTATGAAAGAGGAATGAAAATGAGAGAATTAGAATTTAATGTGTTTGATTTTATTGAAGACGCTGCGGTGATATATAAGGATACTTTTTTATCAATCGAAAATGATTTAGAGACAGCCGATGAAAAGGCTGAAGCATATTTTCTGATAATATACAACTACCTAACAAATACTTTGATGCTAAGTGAAAACAAGCATGTTAATACTATAGTTAGAATGTGCCGCTCGGGGCAGGTTGGTACTGCAAAAAGGTATAAAGCGGCGAAAGAAAATGGGGCGAAGGGCGGCGCACCAAAGAAATATGATGATGACAGAATCGTTGAGCTAAGGAAGAACGGCTATACGTATAAACAAATATGTGACGAACTTGGTTGTTGCGATAGTACTGTTCAGACCGTGATGAGGAAGTATAGCTCTAAATCGAATAATTCCATATCTGACCTGATTGATGTTTCGACAAAAGAAGCAGTAATAACCAGTGATAACCTTAAAACCAATACTAATACTAAAAAAGAAATAAAAACAAAACTAGAAAGTGAAGGCAAAACAAAAAACGAGTCAGACAATAATGAAAGCTCGTTTTATATTGATAGTGTTCGCGAAAACACTTGGTTAAGCGATAGTATTGAGTACGATTTTTATGACTTAGTTGAGTTGGTTGAGTCTTTTACTGGATATCATGAAGATGAGCATATTGGGAAAATACTTAATAGTCAACTGATTAATGAAGGATATACTCCTAATGAGATTTATCGATTGCTCAAGAAGCATGAAGGTTATATTAGAAGTAATATTGATACGATGTTTTTCGGAGAAAGTAGAGCTGTTGCAATTCTTACGGGCGTAGTAAAGAATAAGCAGCCGAAACCATTGGATAGTTGCAATGAGCACGCCTGTATATCAGAATATGATGTTAATGACACAATTAGTGTTCGTAAAAAAAAATACAATTTTGCTTTAGGTCAGTATGAAGATGATGATGGAGATTTGCCGTTTTAATTGCTTATTACGGGCTTGTGGAGTGGCAATATAGCCACTCCACAATAAAGACATTGATTTTTTTGTGAAAAGTAGTATAATAAAGACACCAATAAATAATATGTTTACAAGGCTATGAACGAACCAATAACTGCTTGAAACCCTGCAGAAATTTTTCGGTTATACGGTATCCAACATCAAAGGTAAACCGACAAACAGCGAATTCATCGCGATGATTGCAGACAGGCTGAGTCTGCAGCGCCGCGAATACAAATAGACGATCTGATTAAAGCGGAGCCAAACGGCTCCGCTTTTTTTTGCGCCGGGCTTTGCCCGGCTTTTTTATTTGTTCAGCGTCGAGCTTTTTGACAGACAAGCTACTCATATTTGAGGACAGGCCACAATACAATAGTGATAAACAACGAAAGAGGAGGCGGTAGAGTGACCGGTCAGGACGAGCAGGTGGCGCGGTATGACGGCGCGGTAATGCTTTTACCGCAATCACTCCGGACGCGTGCGCGGTCTGTCGGACGCGCCGGACGGGCACAGGCCGAGGAGCTGCGACTACGCGTCGGGCGGCCGATATCGGTTGTGCTGCCGGACGGTGAAACGTCGCTCGGCGGTATGCCGGTGACGCGGCGTGATCTGGATATTGTACTGGACATGGCGACCGGCGCATCGGCTTACGCGGCACGCGACAGCATCCGTCTTGGCTTTATCACGGTGCGTGGCGGGTATCGGATCGGCCTGGGCGGATCGGTACTGACGAAGGGCGGTACGGTCGAGGGTTATAAAGCGCTCACGTCGGCAGCCGTGCGTATCTCACGCGAAGCGACGGGCGCGGCGCGGCCTGTCGCGCCGAAGCTTATGCGTAACGGATTGCTGTGCTCGACGCTGATCTTGTCGCCGCCCGGCAAGGGCAAAACAACGCTGTTACGTGATTTGGTGCGCGTTTTATCGGATGGCGACGCATCGCTCGGCTTCGACGGACTGCGTGTCGCGCTCGCCGACGAACGCAGCGAGGTTGCCGCCGTGTTCGACGGCGAACCGCAGCTCGATGTCGGGGCACGTACGGACGTGCTCGACGGCTGCCCGAAGGCCGCGGCCGTCATGATGGCGCTGCGCGCGCTCAATCCTCAGGTCATCGCTTTGGACGAGATTACCGCACCCGAAGACATCAGCGCGATCGAAAGCGCCGCCAATTGCGGCGTGAAGCTGATTGCTACGGCGCACGCCTCAGACGTCGACGATCTTCAGAAAAGGCCGCTGTACAGGCGGTTACTTCAGTGCGGCGTGTTTGAAAAGACGGTGCAAATCGTCCGGACGGACGGTGTGTGGTCCTATGAAGCCCGCGACTTGGAGGGGATAGTATGAATCTGCTGCGCATCATTGGTGCGGTACTGATCACCGCCTCGACCGCCGGATGGGGGATTTTAAGCGTCATGCAGCTGCGCAGCCGCGTGGGCAGCTTACGCACGATTGCAGGTGCGCTCGGTGTCATCAGAAGTGAGATCTGTGACCGGCTGACGCCGATGACGCAGCTTGTCCGAACGCTGAGCGAGCAGGCGGCGTACCCGGCGTCGGTGTTGTTTCAAAACGTCGCGGACAAGATCGACACGCTCGATACCAAGCCGTTTTCGTTCATTTGGAACCACGCCGTTAAAAACACGCCGGAGCTGCTGCTGACAGACAGCGAGGAACAGGTGCTCCTCGAGCTTGGGCAAAGCCTCGGGCGCTACGATGCCAAGGAGCAGGCCGGCGCAATCGCCTATGCGCAGCGGCGGCTTGACGAGTGCATCCGCCGCGCTGAGCACGACAGGGACGCCAACTCCAAGGTTCGCGCTTTTCTCGGCGTCGCGGCCGGGCTGTTTGCAATTGTCATCCTGCTGTAATACGAACGAGGCCGCACAGCGCGGCCCTGTGAGGTACTTATGAATGTTGATCTGATTTTTAAAATTGCGGCCGTCGGTATCCTCGTCGCGGTGCTTAATCTGCTGCTGACCAACTCCAAGCGCGAGGAGCAGGCGCTGATGACGACCATCGCGGGGCTTGTCGTCGTACTTATCATCATCGTGCAGGAGATCAACGGCCTGTTCGAAACGATCAAGAGCCTGTTTGGGTTTTAGCGATGGCAGTTCTCATCAAGATCGCCGCCATTGCCGTCGTTGGGACGGTACTGACGCTCGTGATCCGTAAAAACAGCCCCGAAATGGCGTTGATGCTGACGATATCGCTGGCCATTGTTGCGCTCACACTCGCGTTTGACGTCATTAAAACCGTCACCGGATTTTTGGCGACGCTGGCTGAATCGGCCGGAATTGCGCCGGCGGTGCTGTCGATTGTTCTCAAAACGGTCGGCATCTCGATTATTACGAAGCTGGCCGCCGACGTCTGCCGCGACGCCGGGCAGTCGTCCATTGCGTCGGGCGTCGAGCTGACGGGGGCGTTTACAGCGCTATATATCGCTATTCCGCTGTTTAAGACTGTTCTGACGATGATCAACGAGTTGGCCTGATACTGGAGATACGAATGAAAAAAATGCTGATTGTGTTCGCGTTGGCACTTGCCTTAGCGCTCGTGCTCGCGCCGCCGACATCGGCGATCGGCGATACGTCGGACGAGCCGATGTCGGCTGAAGACGTGCAGGACGAGCAGGCGGAGGCACTCGATACGGACGGACTTCAAAACGCGCTGCCGGACGATGCCGCTGACACGCTGGACGGGCTGAAGGTTACCGACAGCCTCGATCTTTCCGGCGGCGTGCAAAAACTCTACGATACGTTGCGCGCAAACATCGGGGATGTTTTGTCGCGCGGGCTAAAAAGCGCCGCCGCGATCCTGATGATCGCCATTTTGTGCTCGGTGGTCGGCGCGGCATTCGAGGGCGGCGCAAAGTACGCGCTGCTGGCCGGCATTTTGGCGATCGCGGCTGTCAGTGTGTCGAATATCAATACGTTCATCGGGCTTGGCGGCAAGACGTTGGAAGAACTGAATACATATTCAAAAGTTCTGCTGCCCACGCTGACGGCCGCGGCGGCAGCAAGCGGCGCCGTCACGTCGGCGGCGGCGAAATACGCCGCGACAGCGCTTTTTATGGACATGCTCATGAGCGTATCGCGCAACATCATTGTCCCACTCATCTACGCGTATACGGCCACGAGCATTGCCGAGGCGGCGCTCGGCGGCGACAGCCTTTCCGGTGCGTCGAATCTCTTAAAATGGCTCTCTAGAACAATCATGACAATCATTATGCTCTTGTTTATCGCGTATTTGTCGCTGACGGGCGTCATCTCCGGCGCGACGGACGCCGTCACAGCCAAAGCACTCAAGACGACAATCTCGACGGTGCTGCCCGTCGTCGGAGGCATCATTTCGGACGCCGCGGAGACGGTGCTTGCCGGTGCGTCGATTTTGAAAAACGCTGTGGGCATCTTCGGATTGCTTGCCGTCGCGGCGACGTGTCTGCTGCCGTTTTTACGCCTTGGCGTTAATTATCTTTTGTATAAGGCCGCCGCCGGCATGTCCGGCGCGATTGCCGACAGCCGGATATCCAAGCTGGTCGGCGCTGTCGGGACGGCGTTTGGGATGATGCTTGGGCTGGTCGGCGCAAGCGGACTGATGCTGTTTATTTCGATCATCTCGGTGATAAAGGTCGCGCTGTGACGCGGCAGTAAAGGGGGATGGACGCATGACGGAAGCGCTCAGAGGCTGGATCGTCGGAATCGCCGGCGCGGCGATGGTAACGGCTGTCGCCATGACGGTGACACCGGAGGGCCGCGTTAAAAAAGTCGTTGCGCTCATCTGCGGACTGATGACGGTGCTTGCGCTCATCAAGCCGATTGTCGGCTTTGATTACGACAGTTTTTCAAAAAATCTCGCGCAGTATAAAAGCGAAGCGGCAGTTATCGCCGGCTCGATCGATGAAACAAACGAAATCCTGACAAGACGTATCATAGAGGACCGGTGTGCGACATATATATTGGACAAAGGTGCTTCGCTGGGCATCACGGACCTGGAGGTGACGGTAAAGGCCGTGTGGAGTGAAGACGGTTACTGGTATCCGAGCGGCGCCAGTCTGACAACGGACGCCGACGAATCGCTGCGACGTGAACTGAGCCGGGGTATCGCGTCGGAACTCGGAATACCGCCGGAGGAGTTGAGCTGGAGTATGTATCATGGCGAATAAAAATGTATCGGAGATCGCCGGCAAAGTCTGGGCGGTCATTAAGAAAAACAAATTTGTGATGGCGGTGCTGCTGATTGGTCTGGTGCTCATTCTGCTGCCGACCGGAACGCGCGATAATTCAACCGACACGACCAAGACGATACCGGACGAATCGGTCTCGTTTTCACTCGCCGAGCAGGAGGCGCGTATCGCCGAAGCGCTGTCCAGAATCGACGGCGCGGGGAAGGTCACTGTTGTGCTGGCGCTAAAAAGCGGCGCGGAGCAAGTTGTCGCGACAGACGAGTCGGTCGCGTCGGACTCAAGCAGTTCGGACGGGACGGAGGAGCGCAGCGTCCAGCACGATACCCAGACCGTCATCATCAACGTCGGGAGCTCCCAGCAAAAGCCGGTCACGCTAAAGGTTTTATACCCGGAATACCGTGGCGCGCTCATTGTCGCCGAGGGGGCGGACGCTCCGGCTGTCAAGCTTGCACTCGTACAGGCGGTCGCCGGATTGACGGGCCTTGGCACAGACAAGATCGTCGTAACAAAAATGAATCAATCTTGAGGAGGCATCTGCGTGAAAAACTTCAAACGAAATGCGGTCATCATTACAGTTTTGCTCTTTGTATGCGTTGCGGCGTATCTGAACTGGTCGTACAATAACAACGCCGACAATACGCTCGACAGCCAAACGCTTTCAAGCGCGTCGCCCACAGGAGCCAGCCCGTCGGCCAATGCGTCGGCAGAGCCGTCGAACAACGCGGGGCTGTTTTATGAGCCGGATACGTCGATCGACACGGCGTACTTTGACTCGGCACGTCTGAACCGGCAGCAGGCCCGCGACGCATCGGTTGCCACGCTCTCAACGGTCAGCGAGACGGAAAACGCATCGCAGGAGGCGATCGATGCCGCGCTCGCGGAGATCTCGCAGATTGCCGAGCGGGCGATCAAGGAGGCGGCGCTTGAAGATCTGATCAAGGCCAAGGGTTTTGCCGACTGCGTTGTCTATATGACCAACGACAATATTACTGTGACGGTGCCGGAGCCGGCGGAGGGCCTTGAGGCTGCAGCCGTTGCGCGGATCATGGACGCCGTAACATCTCAGACCGTGTATGCGGCGACGGACCTGACAATAATTCCGGTGAAATAGCTTTATTTTCAGATTGCTTTGTTGTATAATACCTGCGAGAGCAGGTATTATACTTTTTTATAGCTATAATACGCCATTTTTGCCGGTTGCCGGCAAGTCCGAAGCAGCTAAATCCGATGGATGAGAGGTGCCGTTATGAGTGAAAATAAAGAGTACATCACATATTCCGAGGAGAAGGGCAGCGTAAATATTTCCGAGGAAGTCGTGGCCGTGATTGCGGCGACGGCGGCAACGGAGGTTGACGGCGTGGCTGGGCTGTATCCCGCGCACGGGCGCGACATCGCCGAGCTGCTCGGCAAAAAGAGCCTGTCACGCGGCGTGAAAATCCGTATTGAAGACAAGAAGATTACCGCCGAGGTTTATATCATGGCGGAGATGGGCAGCGCGGTGAGCGATGTCGGCACGGCTGTTCAAGAAGCCGTCGCGACGGCGATTGAATCGTCGACGGGGCTCACGATCGAGGCCGTCAACATCCACATTTGCGGTATCGCGCTCCATCGCGAGAAATAAGCGCCGCATCCGGCGTTAAGATGAAAAATGCCGGTCGGCGGGAATTTTCCGCCGACCGGTTGTTAGCGCGTATAGCGCTTAATTAGAGGGGAATTGCATGACAAGAACTGCAGCCCGCGAGATCGCCGTCCGGCTGGTCTTTGCACTGGGTGAAAATCCAATACAGCCCGACGCGCTCTTTGAGCGCGTATTCGAGCGCGACTACTACGATTCGATGTCCGGAGAGGACACGCTGTACGAGGAGTATCCCGATGACAAGCAGCTCGGGTACATCCGCCGGACAGTGCTCGGTGTGCAGCAGCACGCCGCGGAGCTCGACGGCTACATCGACAAATACGCCGTCGGCTGGCGGTTCGGGCGTATTTCGCGCACGGCGCTGGCAATCCTGAAAACGGCAATGTTCGAGGTGTTGTATATGCCGGACGTGCCGAACAAGGCGGCCATCAACGAAGCGGTGGAGCTTGCAAAAAAATACGAAGCGCCGGAGACGGTGCCGTTCGTCAACGGCGTACTCGGCAGCTTCTCGAGAAGCGAAGTGCGCACGTGACGCCGTGTGTCGTCGCATTCGATACGAGTAACTACACCACCAGCTGTGCCGTCTTTGACGGTCAGCTCGGCCAGAACGCCGGGCGCTTACTGGACGTTGCGCCGGGGCAACTCGGACTTCGGCAGTCAGACGCGCTGTTTGCGCACGTTCGACGTCTGCCAGAAATTTTCCGGCAGCTTGATCTGACAGAAAAGACGATCATCGCCGTCGGCACGTCGAACGCCCCGCGCGCGACAGCAGATTCGTACATGCCATGCTTTTTAGCCGGCGTGTCGCACGGGGCTGTGACAGCGCACGCGCTCGGCGTGCCTCTTTTTGAATTTTCCCACCAGCAGGGGCACATCGCCGCTGCCGCGTGGTCGGCCGGAAAGACGGATCTGCTTGAGCGGCCGCACTTGGCGTGGCATCTATCCGGTGGCACGACGGAGCTGCTGCTTGTACGTCCTGAAGGTGTCGCCGTACGCTGTGAAATCGTCGGCGGTACGACGGATGTATCGGCAGGACAGCTCATCGACCGCGCCGGCGTTGCGCTCGGCTGCGCGTTTCCGGCAGGTCGCGCGCTCGACGAATTATCGAAGAAAGCGGCAGAATACGATTATTTTGAACCTAAGTTCAACAATTTGGATTTTTCTTTGTCCGGCGTTGAGCATAAAATGAAAGCCATGGTCGAACGCGGCGCCGCACCGGCGGATGTCGCGCATTTTACGCTACTGTCCGTTGCACGGACAGTACGGCGCGTGACGGCCGTGGCGCTGGAACGTTATGGAGAAATGCCGGTGCTGTATACCGGCGGCGTCGCGTCCAACAGCCTTTTACGCGCGGAAAATCCCGACGGAATTTTCGCAGAGCCGCGATACAGCACGGACAACGCGCTCGGGACGGCGATACTAACATACAGGGCGGTGACCGCAGATGGACAATAAGATATTCAGCGTTTCCGAGCTCAATGAGCACGTCAAGCGCCTGGTCGAAAGCGATGGGATGCTTAGTGGCATCTATGTGCGCGGCGAGCTGTCAAACTATAAGATTTATCCATCAGGTCACCATTATTTTACGATGAAAGACGGGGAATCGGCGCTGCGGTGCGTGTTTTTTAAGGGCAGTGCGTCCAAGCTGCGGTTCCGGCCTGAAAACGGGATGAAAGCCGTCGCGTTCGGGCGGGTAGCCGTCTACGTCCGCGACGGCGCGTACCAGCTGTACGTCGGCGAGTTGACGCCGGACGGCGTCGGCGACCTGTACGTCGCGTTTGAGCAGCTCAAAGAGAAGCTGAATAAAGAAGGCTTGTTTGCGCCTGAGCACAAAAAGCCGCTGCCGCGGTTTCCGGGTAGAATTGCCGTGATTACGTCATCCGCCGGTGCGGCCGTGCGTGATATTATCCGCGTTCTAAACGCACGCTGGCCGCTCAGCAAGGTGATTGTGCTGCCCGTACGTGTGCAGGGCGCTGAGGCGCCGGCGGAGATTACCGGCGCGATCCGGTATGCCAACAAGCACGCTGTCGCCGATCTCATCATTACCGGACGAGGCGGCGGTTCAATCGAGGATTTATGGGCATTTAACGACGAGCGCGTGGCGCGTGCGATTTTCGAGTCCGACATTCCCGTCATCTCCGCCGTCGGGCACGAGCCGGACGTGACGATCTCCGATTTTGTCGCCGATTTACGCGCTGCGACGCCGTCTAACGCGGCGGAGCTCGCGGTGCTCGATCAAAACGATATGCGCGAGGCGCTCGGCAGCTATGAGCTGCGCGCCGGACAGTCGCTCCGCCGTGAGTTTAAGGCCATGCGCCAGCGACTCGTCGAATTGGCCGGCAAGCGTGTACTCGAAAACCCGAAAAACATGCTCGACGACCGCCGCCTTGCGCTCGATTTCGTGCAAACTCGGCTCGTCGCCGTCACAGATAAGAAGATATCCGCCGCGCGTGAGCGGTACGGACAGCTGGCTGCGTCGCTTGATGCGATGAGCCCTTTAAAGGTGCTTGGTCGAGGCTACGCCGTGGCGACAAAGTCGGATGGTTCGGTCGTCAGGAAATCGTCGGACGTGAAAAAGGGCGACAAGCTCACCATCCGGCTGAAGAAGGATCAAATCAGCGCGACGGCGGACTAAGCGCCTGGCTTTACGAATAGGAGACTGACGCTGTGACAATATGGCGTCCGGCTGAAAAGGAGAATTCATTATGGCAAAACAATCTTTTGAGCAGGCCGTCGCGCGTGTCGACGAGATCGTCAAGGCGCTGGAAAAGGGCGACGCGCCGCTTGAGCAGTCTTTGTCGCTGTTCGAGGAGGGCACGGCTCTGATCAAATTATGCGCCAAGCTGCTCGATGATGCCGAGCAGAAGGTCGTTAAACTCCAAAAAGGCGAGGACGGCACACCCGAGGAACTGCCGTTTGACAACGGGGACAACTGATGCTGAGCGCTGAAGAGTTTGAGCGTGAGTATACGCGGACGCTCGACAAGATTAATGCCCGTCTTGAAACGTGCTGTGCCGCCGCGCGCGACGGTACGCTAAAGGAAGCGATGCGCTACAGCCTTCTGGCTGGCGGTAAACGTATCCGACCGGTGCTGTTGATGCAATTTTGCAACGCCGCCGGCGGCGATATGGATAAGGCGCTGCCGGCCGCCTGCGCCGTCGAGATGCTGCATACGTATACGCTCATCCACGACGATCTGCCGTGTATGGACGACGATGCGCTGCGGCGCGGCCGTCCGTCCAATCACATTGTGTACGGCGAATGCATCGCCACGCTTGCCGGCGACGCGCTGCAGGCGGAGGCGTTCGCGTCGCTCCTGTCGACCGAACTGCCCGGAGACGTCGTGGCGCGGATGGGGCGCGTGTTCGCCCGCGCGGCCGGGCTCAACGGTGTGTGTCAGGGTCAGGCCCTGGATATGCAGGGTGAGAGCAAGCCGCTCGACGAAGCGGCGCTGCGTGAAATTCATACACTTAAAACGTCGTCGATGCTTGTTGCGGCGGCGGAGCTGGGGGTGCTTGCCGCACGCGGGAACGACGCGGACGTCGTCGTCGACAAACTCACGGGCGCGGCCACTAAGTATGCCACGGCGCTGGGCCTCGCGTTTCAGATCCGCGACGATATCCTCGACGTGACCGGCTCGACAGACGAGCTCGGCAAACCGGCCGGATCGGATTCTGAAAGCCGAAAAAAGACATTTGTGACGCTTTATGGTATTGAACACTGCCAAGAGCTCGTACGATCTAAAACGGACGAGGCTATCGCCGCGCTGCGCGGTCATTACGCTAACACGGGGTTTTTAGAGGCACTCGCGCGGAATCTGGCAGAAAGAAAGTATTGATAATCTGGGACATTATTGATAAGATATAAAGCACAGCGGCGCAGTATCCTAGTCAGATCTGCCGTCTTCCAAGAAGGGCCTAAAAATCCTTTGAAGGGCACACCTGCGAAACCCCTTGTGTCTGCTTTGAACGCCCAGTTTGGGGTGGATGCTGGGGGGAAGCGCGGCTTTGCCGCGCTTGCGCTTTCAGGGCGGCCTCCAATGGCATGGAGGATCCGACCCTGTCTGTGCGGAGACCTGTTTGCGTGCCGTGCCGAGCTCACACGGTGAGAGCGGTCACGCGTACGGGACAGGATTGAACCTGTATTGCGGTGCACAAGCGAAAGCTGTGTGCTGTGTGCAGAGTAGCCTGCCTTGAGTGGGATCTGCGGATAGGGGATTAAATGCCGGACTTTGTGGCCACATCGTCCGGCGCTATTGCCCCTTGAAATATTTTCTGCAAAAGAGGCTAAGAGACGGTTTGACTGCGGTGGAAAACACCTAGGCTGTTCGGGAAGTACCTGTTCCCGTGACAGGCTGGGGATTGCAGTGCGGACTAAGTGGCAATCGGGCAGCGGCGACGGTAACGCGTCGAACGCGGCTTTAAAGGGAAACCGCCTGATCGGCAACGAGGGGTAGTCGCGGGGGAAATCCAGCCCGTACCTAAGCCGTAAGATTTACTCAGCTTGTTGCCGCTGCATGTATCCTTATTGGGAGACGTTGTCATTCGACAGCGCGTCCTTTGTTTCGTTATAATTATTACCGTACGTTCATTGGTGTTATTGGCATGAAAACAAAAAGAAAACCACGATGGGTCGTCAAGGTGACGCTCATCAGCGTCAGCGTATCCATGGCATTTACCTTCGCGTCCTCGAAAGCGCTCGGGAGCGTCGGTTATGTCATGGCGTTTGTGGTTTTGGCCGTTTTTATTTTGCTCGGCATTATTTTTGATGTAATCGGTGTGTCGGTTACGGCGGCGTCGATTGCGCCGTTCCATTCGATGGCCGCGCATAAGCAGCCAGGCGCGTCCGAGTCGATCCGGCTGATCCGCAACGCCGAAAAGGTCGCCAGCATCTGTAACGACGTCGTCGGTGACATTTCCGGCATCGTCAGCGGCTCGACGGCGGCGATCATCGTGGCTCGGCTGGCCAACGATATGTCCGTGCCGAACGTGATTTTACAGCTTGGTATCTCCGGCCTTGTGACAGGGCTGACTGTCGGCGGCAAGGCACTGGGCAAGGCAATGGCTATCGATAACTCGACCGCCATCGTGCTCAAGGTCGGACGGATTGTCCACTTCAAGAACAGTCTATTTCGTAAAAAATGAGGGTGTCCATTGGAATTACTCGACAAACTCGCACTCCCTTCAGACATTAAAAATCTTGACGACCGTCAGCTCAAAACGCTGTGTAATGAGCTGCGGCAGTTTATGCTTCATAATGTATCCAAGACCGGCGGGCATTTAGCCTCCAACCTCGGCGTCGTCGAGTTGACGGTCGCGCTGCACCGCGTATTTGATACGACGAAAGACCGGCTCGTGTTTGACGTCGGCCACCAAAGCTACATCCACAAGCTGCTCACCGGACGGATCAGTCAATTCGGGACGCTCCGGCAGCTCGGCGGCCTGTCCGGATTCCCCAAGCCCGACGAATCAAGGCACGACGCATTTATTGCCGGTCACGCGTCAAACGCCATCTCCGTCGGCCTGGGTATGGCGCGCGCGCGATCGCTCGGCCGGCGCGAATACAGTGTGATTTCACTTGTCGGCGACGGTGCGCTGACGGGCGGGCTGGCCTACGAGGCGCTTAACGACGCCGGCGAAAGCGGCGAGCCGTTTGTGATCATCCTCAACGATAACGGGATGTCGATCACACCCAACGTCGGCGGCATCGCGAAGTACCTGTCGCGCCAGCGCCTCAAGCCGTCTTACACAGCATTCAAAAAACGCTATCGCCGCCTGATGGAAAAGCTTCCCGGCGGTCGTGGTTTATACCGATTTACACACAATATTAAAAGCGCTGTCAAGCAGGCGCTTTTACATTGCAGCATGTTCGAGGAAATGGGGCTTCAGTATGCCGGCCCGATCGACGGGCACGATCTTGATCGCCTGACCGAGTCGCTGCACTGGGCCAAAAGCCTCGGAGAGCCGGTGCTGCTGCACGTCATCACCCAGAAGGGTAAGGGCTATGTCTATTCCGAGCTGACGCCGGACGTTTACCACGGCGTCAGCCCGTTTGATTACAAAAAGGGCGTCGCCGCCTGCGCCGACGCGCCGTGTTTCTCGCAGGCATTCGGCGATACGATGCTGCGCCTGGCGCAGCAGGATTGTAGAGTCTGCACTATTACTGCCGCAATGACGGCCGGCACCGGGCTTTCCGGTTTCGCCGCGAAGTATCCCGATCGCTTTTTCGATGTCGGTATTGCCGAAGGGCATGCCGTTACGATGGCGGCCGGTATGGCCTCGCAGGACATGATCCCGGTTGCCGCGATTTACTCGACGTTTTTACAACGTGCATACGACATGCTCGTGCACGATGTCGCGCTTAGTGACTTGCACGTCGTGCTGGCTGTTGATCGCGCCGGTCTCGTCGGCAGCGACGGCGAAACACATCAGGGCATCTACGATGTCGGTTTTTTATCGACCGTACCGAACATGACGATTTATAGCCCCGCGTCGCACGCGGAGCTGCGCGATATGCTCCGCGAGGCGGTCCTAAAGACGAAAGGTCCTGTTGCCGTGCGATACCCCAGAGGCGCCGAGGGCCGTTACAACGGCGGCGGTGCCAAGGCCGTTAAAACGATCCGCGAGGGGTCGGACGTGACGCTTGTCACCTACGGCGTCAGCATCAATACGGCGCTTGAGGCGGCGGAACGGCTTGACACACAGGGCGTATCGGTCGAGATCATCAAACTCGGTAGGATTTGCCCGATGCAGACCGATACCATTATTGCGTCCGTAAAAAAGACGGGACGGCTGCTCGTTTTAGAGGAAGTCGTCGAGGCCGGCAGCGTCGGCGAGCGACTGGCCGGGCTGATGGCCTGTCAGCGCATTCCGGCCGAAAGCGTGCGCCTGATGAACCTTGGCAGCCGATTCGTCCCGCAGGGGACGGTAGACGAGCTGCGCGCGTTGTGCGGTATCGATACGGACAGCGTCGTTAAAACGATTTTAGAGCAAGTCGCCGATGCGAAGGGCGACGCGGTATGAGCAAGAAGCGTCTGGACGTGCTGCTGTGCGACAAGGGGCTGTTCCCGAGCCGTGAGCGGGCGCGTGCGGCCGTGATGAGCGGTGATGTTTACGTCGACGGTCAGCGCGAGCTTAAACCCGGCACACAAGTAAAACCCGACGCCGGCATTGAGGTGCGCGGCGAAACGCTGAAATACGTCAGCCGTGGCGGGCTGAAGCTTGAGAAGGCGCTCGACCATTTCGGCGTCTCGCCGGCGGGCCGGATATGCCTCGACTGCGGCGCGTCGACAGGCGGATTTACAGATTGCCTGCTCCAGCGCGGCGCGGTTAAAGTGTATGCCGCCGACGTTGGATACGGGCAGCTGGCGTGGACGATCCGAAACGACGCGCGCGTCGTCGTTCTGGAGCGCACGAACGTGCGGTACTTAACAAAAGAACAGGTGCCCGAACCGATTTCGCTGACCGTCATCGACGTGTCGTTTATATCCCTTGGGTTGATACTGCCGCCTGTCCGGGCCCTGCTTGGAGAAGATGGCGAGGTTGTCTGCCTCGTCAAGCCGCAGTTTGAGGCCGGGCGCGACAAGGTCGGAAAAAAGGGCGTTGTGCGCGAAGCACAAACGCATGCCGAGGTTTTACGCGCGTTTACCGAAACGGCAGAGCGGCTCGGCTTTGTGGTTCGCGCACTGACATTCTCACCAATCAAGGGCCCGGAGGGCAATATCGAGTTTCTCGGCCATCTGGCCGTTTCCGGCGTATCCGATGTTGTCGATATCGACCGGCTCGTCGACGACGCGCACAAAGTGCTCAATGGCTGATATCGATTAGAAAGGCGGCTCGTACTATGAAGCGTATACTGCTGTGCCCGAATCTGCGGCGCGATACAGCCTATGGGCTGACGCAGCACGTGATAGGCCTGCTGAAAAACTGTGACGCGTCTATCGTTTTGTGTCCGATTTATCACGACGGCGGGACGACGCCGCCGACAGGCGTCACCGTCTCCGATCTTGACAGTGAGCTCGACAATGCCGATATGGTCATCACCTTCGGCGGCGACGGCACGATTTTAAGGGCGGCGCGCGCGGCTGCAGATAAAGGCGTACCGGTGCTTGGCGTCAACATGGGCGACAAGGGCTTCATGGCCGAACTCGAGCAGGAAGACGTCGGGCTGATTCCGCACGCTGTCTGCGGCGATTTCGGGCTGGACAAGCGCATGATGCTCGACGTTGAGCTGATGCGCGGCGGCACCGTCATCGAGCGCGACTTTGCGCTCAACGACGTCGTTGTTGCCGGAATCACGAAAAGCATCGACCTGACGCTTTCGTCTGATGGTGATCAAATTTCGCACTTTTCCGGTGACGGCGCCGTGGTCTGCACACCGACGGGGTCGACAGCGTACTCGATGGCGGCCGGCGGGCCGATCATTGAGCCGAGCGCCGATACGATTCTCGTGACGCCCATTTGCGCGCATGTGCTGACGGCTAAGGCGTTTGTGCTGGCGTCTCATCGGCGCGTGACGGTCGAACTGGAGGGCGCCAAGGTCAACCCGGCGTACCTGACCGTTGATGGCGATGAGTACCGTGAGTTGGAGCGCGGTGATATTGTGAATGTTTTTAAGTCTAAAAAGCAGACGCTGTTCGTGCAGCTGTCCAACAGAAGCTTTTATAAAAAAGTTAGGGAAAAGCTGGGTGAGAAATATTGAAAAGCAAACGACAAAACGCTATTTTAAAAGTTATCGCCTCCAAAGATGTTGAAACGCAAAATCAGCTGATCGAGGAGCTGGAGGCACTTGGTATACAAAGCACGCAGGCGACGGTGTCGCGCGATATCAAGGAGCTGCACCTGAACAAGGAGCTGACGCCGCAAGGGAAATACCACTACGTCGTCGGGCAAAAGCAGGAGCTCCAGAATTATTCGTCGCGCCTGAAGTCGATCTTCAAGGAGAGCGTGACGTCGTTTGTGTGCGCCCAGAACCTCATCGTCATCAAGACGCTGCCGGGTCTGGCACCGGCGGCGTGCAGCGCGATTGACGGCATGAACATCCGCAATCTCGCCGGTACCATCGCCGGCGACGATACGGCGTTTCTGGCGATGAGCGACAACATCTCCGCCGAGCGTTTCTGTAAAGAAATCGAGCGGATGCTGTAAATGTCGGCTGTGCAAGCCGTTTAGCTAGATAAATATGTAGTTTTCACGAAGGATGTCTTTATGATTCAACTGCTGCACATCGAGAATATCGCCGTGATCGACAAAGCGGACGTCACGTTCGGCGGCGGCCTCAACGTGCTCACGGGCGAAACCGGCGCAGGTAAGTCGATTATAATCGATGCGCTGTCGGCAGTGACAGGTGGGCGTGCGTCGCGTGAGCTTGTGCGTACCGGTGCGTCCGGCGCGACGGTGACGGCCGTTTTTGACGGCGTTGACGCCGCGCAGTGGCTCGACGATAACGGCATCACACCCGATGACGACGGCAAGCTGTTCATCCTGCGGAAAATCACCGCCGAAGGGAAGAATTCCTGCCGCGTCAATGGCTGCCCTGTGTCCGTCGCGCAGCTGCGCGAGCTGGGGGCGATGCTTGTCGACATCCACGGGCAAAATGACGGGCGCAAGCTGCTCGACGAGCACGCGCACCGCGCGTATCTCGACACATTCGGCGATCTTGGCCAAGACGTAGCGGACTACTACGATACATACAAGGCACTGCGCGACAAGCAGGTGGAAATAGAAAAGCTGACGATGGACGAGGGCGAAAAAGAGCGCCGGATCGACACGCTGCGTTTTCAGCTCGACGAGCTGGAGCGCGCTGATATCCGTCCGGGCGAGCTTGATGAAATCACCGAGCGGCGAGAGCTCTTACGCAACGCCTCCAAGCTGACCGGCGGGCTGGATGGCGCGCTTACCGCGCTGTTCGGCGGCGAGGACTTACCCGGTGCGGTGGCGCTCATCGGCGATGCGGCGCAGCAGACTGACGGCGCAGCGCGCTTTTCGTCGGAGCTGAGCTCGCTTGCTGAAAAGCTGCGCGACCTCGGCTTTGCTGCCGAAGATGCCGCGGAGGAACTGCGCGACTTCCGCGCCGGCCTCGAGTTTTCACCGGACGAACTGGATCGGCTCGACGCGCGGCTAGACATACTCAAACGCCTTATGCGCAAGTACGGCAAGGACGAGCAGTCGCTGCTGGAATACAGCCAAAGCTGCCGCGCCGAGCTGGATGACATCGAATTTGCGTCAGACAAGCTTGCGGGGCTGGAAAAGCAGCGTTCTGCGCTGATAAAACAGGCAAAGGACAAGGCTGCGGGCTTAACGGACAAGCGCCGCGCGGCGGCGCAATTGCTCACGGCACGTATCCGTGACGAGCTCGGCGGTCTCAACATGGCAGGCGTCCGGTTTGAAGTCGAATTCGAGCCGGCGAAGAGCGCGGACGGACTCGGCCCGTCCGGCGGAGACGAGCTGCGTTTCCTGATGTCCGCCAACGCCGGGCAGGCGCCGGGGCGCATCAGCCGCATCGCGTCCGGTGGTGAGCTGTCGCGTATTATGCTCGCGCTTAAAAATGTCCTGACGGAAAACGAGGACGTCGGCACGATGGTTTTCGACGAGGTCGACGCCGGTGTATCCGGCATCGCCGCGCAGCGCGTGTCGGAGAAGCTGGCTGATCTCTCGCGCGCGCGTCAAGTGCTGTGCGTGACGCACCTGCCGCAGATTGCCGTCATGGCCGATACGCACTTTGAGATCAGCAAGACCGTGCGCGACGGACACACGTTCACCGATGTCTGTGTCCTTGACGACGACGGACGTGAACGCGAAGTTGCGCGGCTCATCGGCGGTGAAAACATCACCGATACGACGCTGAAATCAGCCGCTGAGCAGATCGCATCAGCGTCGGGATACAAGGCCGACCGCCGTAAATGAATATTTGTTCAATATAAAAAGCGGCCCGCGCGGGCCGCTTTAAGTTATTTTCTAGGCAGCTGCGCCCGGACGGCTGGCAACCGGCTGTATGTATGGCTGCATGGAATAGAAAGTAGAACGGCTTCACATTTTGCTTGACATCCAGCGCGTATGGTGCTACATTTGATGGTAATTATTCCCGGAGGCAAAGCTATGCGGACGCTAAATGCAAAACTTCAGATTATGTGCCAGCTCGCCGTCATTATGGACGCCGGGCTTTGTCCGCCTATGCCGGAATAGTTTTAATCGGCAGAAGAAGAGCGGTACAAAGCTAAAGTCAGCTTTGTACCGCTTTTAGTATTTATGAAGGAGGATAAAAATGAAGTACCAGCGATACGCGGATACGGACAGCTTTTTGCGGGATGTGCAGGATGTTTTGCTAAAGGATGAGCCCCAGAATTTTCTGATGCTTAGTTTTCTCGACAATAAGACCGATGCCGTTAAAAACTGGCTGCTCACCTCGGTGTGTGATGAGGACGGAAATGTTGTCCTGACGGCGGCCTGTACGCCGCCGTTCAATATCGTCTTGTATGAAACGAACAACCGCCCGAACGACGCGGCGGTGACGCTTCTGGTTGATGAGCTTAAAAGAGCTGCGTTTCCGCTGCCCGGCGTTTTAGCGGAAAAAGGACTGGCTGAGCGATTTGGCAAAGCTTACGCCGGGGATGCGTATAATCTTCATATGACGATGACGCTTATGCGTCTGGATGCGGTTTCGGATATGAAAAAAGCGGCCGGATATATCCGGCCGATCCGTGAGGAGGATTTATTTTTTGCGCCCTACTGGCAGCGTGCCTTCGGAGAGGACTGCCGCGTGGAATATTACAGCATTCCAGAGACCACCGAGCAGCTCCGGGATCAGCTAGGAAAAGACACCTGCTACATTTGGGAGGATACTTATCCTGTGTCACAGGCCGCCGTCGGACATGTAACACCCAACGGCGCGGTTATCAACGGTGTTTATACGCCGCCGCATTATCGAGGACGCGGCTATGCCACCTCCTGCGTTGCTGAGCTGTCGCAGCTACTGTTGGACAGAGGTTACACATACTGTGCATTGTTTGCCGATGCCGGCAACCCGATTTCCTGCGGTATCTACCGAAAGATCGGCTATCGGGATACAATTGGATTTGCCGACATCAAATTTAAGCGTGGCCAGGATGGCTGATGTAACGTAACTGCCAGTCAGTATGACAAGCCTTCAAGGAAGGTCTTCACCTCAACAAGCGACGGGAACACACGCAATGCCAGCTGCCGGATTTCCGGGTCCGGGTCCAGCATATCCGGTACGAGGATCGTTTTAAGCCCCGCCGTGTAAGCAGATTTGACGCCGTTGGGCGAATCCTCAATAGCGATACAGTCTTGCGGCGACGCACCGATTTTTTCGGCAGCGAGCAGATAGATGTCGGGTGCCGGCTTCCCGACGGATACCATATCGCCGGTGATGATGGTAGAGAAGTAATCGAAGAGCCCAACGCTTTTTAGGTGGCGTTCGGCGCTTTGGCGTCCCGTCGATGTTGCCAGTGCGAGCGGCCAGCCCTGCGTGCGCAGCCAGTCGAGAAGCTCGATGGTGCCCGGCTTAAGAGGCAAGCCCTCCGTTTCGACGATCGCGGCAAAGGCCGCTCTGATCTCGTCGCGAAAGAGGTCTGCATTAAACGTGGGGCCGTAGCGCTCCATTAATATAACGCTGGTATCGCGGCTGTTGCGCCCGACACACTGTGTTAGACAATCGTCGACATCCGGCAGATTCATGTCCGCGCTAACCTGACGCCAGGCGCGGTCGTACAGCCGCTCGGAGTCGATGAGAACGCCGTCCATGTCGAAGATGATGTTTGGTGTCATGTAGGCTCCTTAGTCCGTGCTTTTCCGCCGACCGATCCGGCGCAAGGCGCGGGAGAACAGCGACTTTTTTTGAACCGGTGTAATCGGTGCGTCCGGCTCGTCGTCAACAGGCGACGGCTCTGCCGCATCTGGTTCCGGCTCGCTGATTGCGACGGGCACCGGCGTCTTCGAGGCGGTTTTCAGATCGGCATTGTCGGCAATTTTACCGCGACGCGACAAGGTCAGCGTCGTGCGGAATTTCCAGCCGTTTTCAAACGACAGGTTTTTAATCGCGTTCGGCGCTGCGCCGAGATCAACGGTCGTGACCATGTTTTGACCGTCCGGCCCGACCGATACGCGCTTGACCTTGCGAAAGATCGACACGGACGGCGCGGCTTCAAGCGTGCCGTCCGGTAATAAGTTGAAATCCATTGTCCGTACCGACAGTGACACGGCGCGGCGCGGTTCGTCGAGGTACGCCGACAGCTCGTAGAGCACTTTCTTAGGCTGCATGCCATAACCGACGTCGTAAAATTCCGCGCTAACCTCGATCCGTGTACCGTCTGTCATGGTATAGGGCAGTTCCAGCTCGTCAAGCTTTTGGCAGATGCGTTCGGTGATGTGCTCTTTCATTCGGGCCTCCAGGGGGCGATTGGTATTTGTATATAGGGCGTCACGTCTGGCGGCACCGTGTCGCAGGGTGAGTTTATGACGGCCGCCAATGCGTCATATTATAACACGAGGGCGTGTAGGGGCACAATATCAATTGAAGGCGAATGTTTGAGCACACCAGATGTTGATTTTATGCGCATTGAGTTGACAGTAGCCGCTGCTTGTGCTATCATCGCATCACAAAGGCAATAACGGAAATTAGTAGAAGTGTCAGGTCCTCTCAGAGAGCGGCCGGTTGGTGAAAGGCCGTGGATCAGCGCTTTGAATACGCTTCCCGAGCTGCCTGCCGAAAAGACGATCCAGCGGGTCGCCACAAGGCAGGACGCGTGTGCGCGTTACAGCACGTAAGTCGATGACTTAGTAAGTCCGCGCGCTGTGAGGCGGTGGAAAATAGAGGTGGTACCACGGCGTGAGCCGTCCTCTGTCCCGACCGGGGCAGAGGCTTTTTGTTTTCTGCAAAAAAGCTCATCGCCGGCTGCGAGAATCCGAGTGTTTAGGGGAGATATTTATGAAATTATACGACGAGCTCGTCGCGCGCGGGCTGATTGCTCAAGTCACGAGTGAGGATGAAGTCCGAGAACTGATCGACAACGGTAAGGCGACGTTTTATATTGGCTTCGATCCGACAGCCGATTCGCTGCACGTCGGCCACTTCATGGCGCTGTGCCTGATGAAACGCCTTCAAATGGGAGGCAATAAGCCCATTGCCCTCATCGGCGGCGGTACGGCGATGGTCGGTGACCCATCGGGGCGCACAGATATGCGCCAGATGAGCACCGTTGAAACGCTCGAGCATAACAGCGAATGCTTTAAAAAGCAAATGAGCAAGTTTATCGATTTTTCTGAAGGCAAGGCCATCATGGTCAACAACGCCGACTGGCTGATGGGGCTCAACTACGTTGAGTTTTTACGTGACGTCGGGCCGCATTTTTCCGTCAACACGATGCTGCGCGCCAAATGCTACGAGCAGCGCATGGAGAAGGGCCTGAGCTTTCTCGAGTTCAACTACATGATCATGCAAAGCTATGACTTTTACGAGCTATTCATTAAATACGGCTGCAACATGCAGTTCGGCGGTGACGACCAGTGGTCGAACATGCTCGGCGGCACGGAACTCATCCGACGTAAGCTCGGGAAGGATGCGCACGCGATGACCATCACGCTGCTGCTCACATCCGAGGGCAAGAAGATGGGCAAGACGCAAAGCGGTGCCGTATGGCTCGACCCGGATAAAACAAGTCCGTTTGACTTTTTCCAGTACTGGCGCAATGTCGGCGACGACGACGTTATTAAGTGTCTGAAAATGCTGACATTTCTGCCGATCGAGCAGATCGAAGCGATGGAGAAGTGGGAGGGCGCCGAGCTCAACCGCGCCAAGGAGATTCTCGCGCACGAGCTGACCAGCCTTGTGCACAGCAAAGAGGACGCCGACAAGGCGCTCGAAACAGCGCGGTCGCTGTTTTCGTCCGGCGGCGCGGGCGACATGCCGACGGCGGCGCTCACGCACGACGATCTGACCGACGGTAAAATCGATATTTTGAACATGCTTGTCAAGTGCGGATTGTGTCCGTCGAAATCGGAGGCGCGGCGTGCTGTTGAGCAGGGCGGTGTGGAAGCGGACGGCGAGAAGGTTACGGAGTTCGGTAAGTGCTTTTGCTGCGACGAGCTGAACGGCGAGGGCATCGTCGTCAAGCGCGGCAAGAAAAAATTTAAGCGCGTCACACTGAACTAGGTAAAAAATGAGTATAAAAGCGCGGCATCCGGAATACGGATGCCGCGCTTTTTCGTCAGATTAAGCTTGGTAGCTCAACTGAGCCGTTACTGCATGCCACTTTCGTAGGCCTGGATCATCTTTTTGACCATCTGGCCGCCGATCGAGCCAGCCTGCTTGCTGGTCAGGTCGCCGTTGTAGCCCTGCTTGAGATTGACGCCGACTTCGCCGGCCGCTTCCATCTTGAATTTATCAAGAGCACCGCGGGCGTTCGGGTTCAGACTTGCGTTCGCCATTGAATGACATCTCCTTGTAAGAATGATAATTGTCAGGCACTGTTGCACCTTTCGATACCAGTATTGCCGCACCGCAATGATCTATTCAAACAAATTCTGTTAAAACAGCGAAAATTATCATTTTCAGTATAAACGTCAATAACCGTGGCGATTCGGATACACTCATCATGAGCAGATATCGGCTGTTTATGTATGGTTGCCAATCGTGATTTTATGAAAATTACGATAATAGCAGTGAAACGATCAGCGGGATAGTTATGACAGAAATGAGCGTCGTGATAAACACGCCTTTCGACGCAAGTTTTTCGTTGCCGCCGTATTCTAGGCTCAGCATCGTCGCATTTGACGCTACGGGCATCGCCGACAGGACCGTCAGCACGCCGAGCGTGAGCGGATCGCTCGTCACGAGCCGCAACAAGAAAAACACGACCACCGGCACAGCGATCAGCTTAAGGAGCGTCAGCGGATACAATCGCCATTCGCTAAAAACTTCTCTAAAGGGGACGACGGCCAGCGTCGAGCCGATCACAAGCATGGCCGTCGGTGTAGTCAACTGACTGATGAGCCCGACTGTGTCGTTTATAATAGCGGGTACAAGCGGCTTCGTGTAGAAAATGATGACGGTTAAGATCGATACGATCATCGTCGGATTGATGAGCAGCCTAAAATTGATCTTACCGCCGTGGCCGCCGGACACCAGAAGAATGCCGGCGGAGAAGCACAGCAGGCTAAACGCGATGTTAAAAAGTGTGACGTAAAAAGCCGCGCCGGCGCCGAAAAGTGTTGTGATAATCGGAAAGCCCATGAAGCCGACATTGCCGAATACGGTCATAAATCTATATAAGCCTCTGTCCTCGCGCGGCGCGTGCAGCAGCTTGGGAATAGGCACTGACACCAGAAACATCAGTGCAAAAAACGCGAACGCCAGTAAGAGGAACACGACGGCGTCGCTTCCGGAAGCTGTTGCGTTTCCGCCTAAAACAGAACTGAGTATCGTACAGGGCATGGCGATATTCAACACGAGCTTTGACAACAGCTTGCTGGAATCGGCTGTGATAATGTTGAATTTATTGGCTGCGAAGCCGACGGCCACGACAATAAAAAGCATGGCCATTTGGCTGAAAATGACGGAGAGACTCATAAATCAGGTTCCTTTAATATTATTGTAAGAAACTATATCACAAAGCGCCATTAGAGAAAAGGGTAAACAAAGAAAGGGCGAATCCGGGGATGCATACGGTGCGCCTGCAATATCCAAATATTGACTTGTAAAAAATGTTGGAGTATGCTACATAAGGCGGTCAGATCCGCCTGCGCGATGACGCGTCAGATCCGAGAAAAGACAGAGAAGGTGGCTTGTATGAGGAAAATTCATTTAATTGCTTTCGTGCTTGTGTTGACAGCTTTACTGGTGTCCTGCGCCCAAACGCAGCAGGCGCCGTCAAGCGATCCGTCGCCGTCCGTGACGGTATCCCCGTCCCCATCACCGTCGGCGTCGCCGTCTCCCTCCGGGGCAGATGTGCCGGACGTGTCGCCGGTGCCGGATGGCAGCCCTTACCCGGCACAGATCTTTCATATTCCATATAATCAGATTCCCGTTGACGATTGGCCGGACGGCTACACACCGTATCAAGTTTCACTTGAGGTCGGTGAGTTTACACTGTATCGGTATTATCTGACGGCACAGGATACGGACGAAAATGTCGTGGCGTATTTCTCGAGCCTACTTGGGGACGATTCTGAGGAAAACCTCGCGCAGAACCTCGCTTATTTGCGTGACGATGGCGCCGTCGGTACACACGGTATGCTGGGAAACACCGATCTGCCGGCGAGCGTGCAAATCATCCCGACCGATCCGGAAGACGAAGACTATACATACGTCGAGGGCTTTGTAGTTTGCCTGACGGTTAATGCCGTTGCGGACAGCGCGTACGAGTACACCGCTTTCATTGACGCGAACACCAATGCCGCCGCCGACAGCGCGTTGCCGGACGGCCTTGGTCTTTCGGCACCGATTGCAAGCGAGGTTCGGGTCAACCTCAACCGGGATTGTGTCCAGTCACAGCGTTATTACGCACCGGCTGATTACGAGGCGTTCAAGCAGGCCGTGACGAACGATCCCGACTGGGAACAGACGAATAACGGCATCCGGCGATACTTCGGCGATTTATCGGTTGACTTAGTTTTCAACGATGACGAGCAGGTCGTTAGTGTTGGACAGTGGCTGTCCGGCACGTCAACAATGATTTCGGATTACGCTGCGTCAAGTTCGGCCACGCTGATCGGCCTGGGCTTCAATGATTACGATCAGGCGTGCGGCTACGAGGACGAAACGATCTGGCTGGCTGTTGCCAAGCACGAGTGGGGGAACGACGAAAACATCATCAACAGCGTGTTTGAAATCTACGGGCAACCCTGCCGCGTTATCGTCAGTTATCCAGACCAGCTCTATACAATCATGATTGGTGAGGAAAATGACCGCATCGACTACACGTATGATCCGTTTACCGATACGATTACGCCGTCGTTATTTTTCGCGACCTACGATACGTTCAAAGCGGCTTATGAGGCCTTGACGGGCGAAACGTCGGACAACTCGGTCAAAGCGCCGGCACTGTTCCTGGACGAATATACGCAGAATACGTTCGGCTATAAACCGGAAGCGCTGTTTGAACTGCCGAAGGAGTAAGCGCCACCCTACACAATGAAGAAGCCGCCCCCGGCATTCGGGGGCGGCTTTAACTAAACGGTGTTATGCCTGCTGCTTGGCGATCCACTCGGCACCGTAACGGTTCATCTCGTCGACGGCGATTTCTTCGTTCTTCTCGTACAGGCAGTTGATCGAGCCGATACACGGCAGGAAGTGGCCGCCCGGTCCATACGTATCGATGGCTCTGCGAACTTCGGCGCGAATTTCCTCTTCGGTGGCGTGTTCATTGTCGACGATCGCCGATTCCAAGCCGCCCATCAGCAGCATGTGGTAGCCTTTTTCGTTGAGCTCTTTTTGAATCTTCACGATGTCGTTTGACGGCAGCGCGCCCTGCCACATGTCGACGCTCATCTCTGCAAAATCGATGGCGAACGGTGTAATATAGCTGTCGCAGTGGTGCTGGACGAGAAGGCCGCGGCTGTGGCAGTAATCATACAGCTTCTTGTAGCGGGGCTTGAACATTTCGCGGAAAAGCTTTGGCGAAAAGAAGAGCTTCTCCTTTGCGCCCAGATCGTCATGACTGTGAATCATGTCAAAGTCGAGGTTGTCACACAGCTGCTTTAAGACTTCCAGCTTCCAGTCGGTGTATGCGTCAAAAAATTCCTCGCATTCATCGGGATACAGCATGAGGTCTTCCATGACGCATTCAAAGGCGCGCAATGAGTGAAAGCGCTCGAACAGGCCGCGGAATGTCGGCACCATGACCAGCTCGCCGCGTTCATGCGCCGCCTTGCACTGGGCCTGCGCGTACGACCAGTCGAGATCCTTCGGGATCTCCGGAAAAGTGACGTAATCGCGCCAGTGCTCCATGTCTTTTATAACCTGGTTTTTCGTATCCGTCAGTGGGATGATGCCGGGGTCGACACCGAGAATGTAACGGTGCGTCACGCCCCAAAGATCTTTATAGCATTCGCCTGAGAACTGGAGTATGTCCCAGTTGGAGATGGGATCAATGACGGCATGGAATAGTACTTCTGGTCCGGCCGGACCAAATACGACTTCCTGGGGAAACGCTTCAAAAGCATGTCCCATCCATTTGATCGGTTTCTCGCCACGCAGAGCAGACATAAAGCCTTCTTTTGGATTCATGCGGCAGCTACCTCCCAGTGATTATTAATAATTCAGCCTATCATTTTGTCTTCAGCTTTGTCAAGAAAAGCCATCAGATACACAGGTGCACTAATCGTCCTTTTGCGTCTTGCTTTCACAGCGCTCCGTGTCGCCGACGGGAAAAGGGAGGGCCTCGTCGTCGGCGCCGTCCATCTTACTGGCGGCAGCGTTTCGCCGCTCGACGTAACCCTTGACGATCAGCAGCACGATTGGCATCACGAAGATGCCGACGACGCCGAAGATCTGCAGTCCGACATACATACCGGCCAGCATCGCCAGCGGGTGCACGCCGATCTGCTTACCGATGATTCGCGGTTCGAGAATATTACGCACGACAATAATGACGACATACAAGACAATCAGACCAATGGCCATGGTATAGTTGTTGATAAGCATAGAGACGAGCGCCCACGGCAGCAGCACAGCGCCGGTGCCGAGCACCGGCAAGATGTCGACAAATGCAATAAGTGCCGCTATGATAATCGCATTATTGACACCGAGGATTAACATACCAAGCGCCAGCTCGATGAAGGTGACAGACAGGATAATTGAATAGGATTTGATATACTTGCCGCTGATATCGACGGCCATGCAGCGCAGCGTAGACATCTTTGACTGGACGCGATTGGGCAGCATCGCTGTCAAATAGCCAACGATTTTTCTATAGTCCAGCGCAAAAAAGATGGACGAAATGATCGACAGCAGGATGAACAGGATAATACCGGGTACGGAGATGACCGTGTTGGTCAGGAAGTTGACAACTTTGGTCGATACGTTCGAAACCGTCGAGCTAATAGAGTCGGTAAAAGAGACGTTAAGATCCTTAAATACTTGGGTAATCTGGGGATCCAGACGGGCGATCATATCGTTGAACTGCACGATCAGGTTGTTGATCGCCGGCGCGACGTATTCTGAATACGCCTGCGGTAGCTGCGAGAAGCCGGCTATCATCATGAGCGCGATTTTTGAAGCGAGTAAAAACAGCAGAAAGCTCACGATCGCATAAAACAGTAAAACGAGCACGATCGCCGAGACTTTGAGCGGTAAACGGATTTTGCGGTTTAAAAACTGCATGACAGGCTTGATCAACAGCGCAACAAGAAAGCCGATCAAAAACGGCATCAGCCAACCAAGCGCATACTTGACGGCAAAGTAAATCAGTGCGGCAAGCATGGCGAAAAATAAAACGTTGATAATCAGACTTTTGCGTTTTGCAACTTTATCGCTCACAAATAACCTCCTCGGTATGGCTCCGGCTTGTACAGCGGAATCCTCTATTTATTATAGACGTTATTTGCCTGCTTGCACAGTATTTTCATCAAAATTTAATCGGAAGAATACGATTGAATAGAGTATAGAAAGAGACTGCCGCTAAGCGGCAGTCTGTCTGATGGTTGTGGGCAACGCTATTTATGAGATTTCTAAGATATAAACGTTCAATATAAATTCTTCTAGCTCGGGTGAAAAGTCGTCACCTGTATAAGCATAGGTGGCACGGATATACCTGCTGTCATTTTGCCAGTATACAACACAAACAAAATCACGACCGTCCGCGAGAGCTTTTTCAATCGTATCCCATTTGAGTGGTTCCGGTAAAACATTGTCGCTTAACCATGACATATCCCATTTGCGTGGGTCCTGAAAAATATTGTCGCTTGTAAAAAACATAGTCGCATTGGTACACTTATACTGCTTATCATATAAACGGAACATAGCCTTGACTTCATTTGGCTGTACGTTCTCTGTTGTATAACTGACTTTGCTCAGGGATTCGCCCTCGAATGAATAAGTGATCGTTCCTTCATTATTTATAAAAGCGGAGGGTCTATGTATATCATCCGGATTCTCATCGTCGGGATACGCATCCGGCTCGACCTCGACAGTTGATTTCGTCATCTGCTCAAAGTAGTTAACTGTAGACAAAACGCCGTCGGGATCATATCTGGCAGGCATTTCTGGTGACGCGTTGCAGGAAGTAATACTAATAATAAAAAATAGAGCAATAACTAAAGTCAATATTTTTCTCATAACGCCTCCGAATAACATGCATTACTAATTTTTGACAGTATATCACAAATGGTGATAATTGTAAATAATGATTATGTAAAATATATAAACCCCGTCGAATCATATCGATTCGACGGGGTAAGTCCGGATGACTGGATTCGAACCAGCGGCCCCCTGCTCCCAAAGCAGGTGCGCTACCAAACTGCGCTACATCCGGATAAAGCCTTGTCATTATACAATACTGACGCGCGTGTTTCAAGATAATTTCATCGAAGTGATTCACGCAGACGGCGGGGACAAAGAAAAACGGGGGAGAATACCCCCGTTTTTATATAACAGGTTGCTTTTTAAAGTGCTGAATGCTTATTCTCAAGCACCATGTCCTTGACCTTCATGAGGCGAACCTTCGTCGAGCGGTCGTTTTCCTCGAGCTTCATCGAGATATACTTGATGTTTGTTTGCATCTCGGGAATGAGCACGTACTCCAGCGCGTTGACGCGCCGGCGCGTCTTTTCAATCTCGTCGGCTAAGAGCTGCATCGATTTTTCGATTTGGGCAAGCTCAATCATGTCCGAGAAGACCGCCGTCATGGCTTCCAGCGCGTCGTCGAGCTCACCCGACGTTTGCGCGAAGCCGTAGGGGTAGATATCGGCCGGATCCATGCTCGTTGTGCTGTAGGTGTACTGCGGCACATGCACCGACATGATGTTCGTAAACGTCATGTCGAGCTGGACGCTCTGCTTGGGGTATAAGAGCGACTGCTCCACAACGTCTGGCGACATGATCGCCGACGCGACGGCGATGGCGCGCCCGGCGCGGCTGAGCCCTTCGTCGACACGCTCGCGCAGCTCGCGGTTGCGCCGGACGATATCAAGAAACTGGCGCATCAGCTCGTCGCGCTTGTCCTTGAGGAGCTTATGGCCGCGCGTGGCGGTCTTCAGGCGGCCTTTGAGCCGCGTGAGCTCCATGCGCGTCGGCGTGATTGTTTTCGTTGCCATAACTTAGTCCTCCGTTTGAGGCATGTACTTGGCAATGTACTCCGGACGGATACGCTTAAGCTCCGCCTTCGGCAGAATCGACAGCAGCTCCCAGCCAATGTCGAGCGTTTCCTCGATCGCGCGGTTTTCCTCCGCGCCTTGTGTGACGTAGCGGTTTTCAAACTCGGTAGCGAATTTGGCAAACAGCAGATCGGTCGGTGTCAGGGCGCTTTCGCCGAGGATGGTCATGAGCTCCTTGGCGTCTTTACCCGACGAATATGCCGCGAACAGCTGGTTCATCGTGTCGGCGTGATCTTCACGTGTTTTGCCTTTGCCGATACCCTTGTCCTTCAGACGCGACAGCGACGGCAAAACGTCGACCGGGGGCGTGACGCCCTTGCGATACAGGTCGCGCGAGAGAATGATCTGTCCCTCCGTGATATAGCCGGTAAGGTCAGGAATCGGATGTGTCTTGTCGTCCTCGGGCATCGTAAGGATCGGGATCATCGTGATCGAACCGGACTTGCCGATGCGTCGGCCGGCGCGCTCGTACATGGTGGCAAGGTCGGTGTATAGGTAGCCGGGATAGCCGCGGCGGCCGGGGACTTCCTTACGCGCTGCCGAAATCTCACGGAGCGCTTCGGCGTAGTTGGTGATATCCGTGAGGATAACGAGCACGTGCATGTCTTTTTCAAACGCTAGGTATTCGGCGGCTGTCAGTGCCATGCGCGGCGTCGCGATGCGCTCAACGGCCGGGTCGTCGGCGAGGTTTGTGAACAGCACGGTGCGGTCGATGGCGCCGGTGCGGTTGAATTCGCGGACAAAGTATTCCGATTCCTCAAACGTGATGCCGATCGCCGCGAAGACGACGGCGAAGTTGGCCGTATCGTCGCCCAGCACCTTGGCCTGACGGGCAATCTGCGCCGCCAGCTGGGCATGCGGGAGACCGGAGCCGGAGAAGATCGGCAGCTTCTGACCGCGGACGAGCGTGTTGAGTCCGTCGATCGTTGAAACGCCGGTCTGGATGAATTCGTTGGGGTAGTCGCGCGCGGCAGGATTCATCGGCAGGCCGTTGATGTCCATGTGCGCGTCGGCGAGGATTTCCGGACCGCCGTCCATCGGATGACCCATGCCGTTGAACACGCGCCCAAGCATGTCGCCCGAGACGGCAAGCTCCAGCGGGTGGCCGAGGAAGCGGACCTTCGACTGCGCGAGGTTGATACCGGCGGCGCTTTCAAACAGCTGCACGACGGCCGTGTCGCGGTTGACTTCAAGCACTTTACAGCGCCGGACGGTGCCGTCCGGCAGCTCGATCTCCGCCAGTTCATCATACGTGACGCCTTCAACGCCTGAGATCATCATCAGGGGGCTGACGATTTCCTTGATAGTGCGGTATTCTCTGAGCATTATTCGCCGCCTCCTTCGATAATGTCACCGATCTGGAACGTCATCTCGTCAGAGATGCGCTGATACGCCGCTTCGTATTCCTCCGGCGGGCTCATTTTGGCACGGCCGATGTTTTCACGCGCATCGATCGCAAACAGCGCGTCGACATCCGTAACGCCGCGCGCCAATGCGTCTCGGCACAGCGTGTTGTATTCCAGTATCAGACCGAGCAGACCGGCCTGTTTGTCAAACGACGAGTACGAGTCGAGATCGACGAACGCGTTTTGCTGCAAAAAGTCTTCGCGGATCATACGCGCCGTCTCCAGCGTCAGACGATCGGGCGCGGACAGTGAATCCTGACCGACAAGCTTGACGATTTCCTGCAGCTCGGCTTCTTCCTGCAGCAGGCTCATCGCGCGTTCGCGGCCGAGCATGAAGGCTTTGCCGAGCTCGGCGTCATACCAGGATTTAAGCGTGTCCAGATATAGAGAATAGCTCGTCAGCCAGTTGATGGCGGGGAAGTGGCGCGCATATGCCAGAGACGCGTCAAGCCCCCAGAAGACCTTGACAATACGCATCGTGGCCTGCGAAACCGGCTCGGACGTATCGCCGCCCGGCGGTGATACGGCGCCGATGGCCGTCAGTGTGCCGCGCCGTGCATCTGCACCGAGACATTCGACGACGCCGGCACGCTCGTAAAACTGCGCGAGACGCGACGCGAGGTACGCGGGATAACCTTCTTCACCGGGCATTTCCTCAAGACGACCCGACATCTCGCGTAAGGCTTCTGCCCAGCGTGACGTGGAGTCGGCGATGACTGCAACGTCGTAGCCCATGTCGCGGAAGTATTCTGCGATGGTAATGCCGGTGTAGATCGACGCTTCACGCGCGGCGACCGGCATATCGGACGTGTTGGCGATCAGGACGGTACGTTTCATGAGCGGCTCGCCGGTGCGCGGATCGCTAAGTTCCGGGAACTCCATCAAAACATCGGTCATTTCGTTGCCGCGCTCGCCGCAGCCGATGTAGACGACGATGTCCACGTCGGCCCATTTGGCCAGCTGATGCTGCACGACCGTTTTGCCCGAGCCGAACGGTCCGGGGACGGCGGCTGTGCCGCCCTTGGCGAGCGGGAACAGCGTGTCGATAACGCGCTGACCGGAGCCGAGCGGGCGAGAGGGCATCATCTTTTTACCGTAAGGACGGCTGACACGGACGGGCCACTTCTGCATCATCGTCAGAGCGAGCTCCGTACCGTCGTCTTTTTTAAGGACGCAGACGGTGTCCTCAACCGTGAATTCGCCTTCCTCAATCGACGAGACCGCACCGGACACGCCGGGCGGCACCATGATCTTATGGCTTACGGCAGACGTTTCCTCGACCGTGCCGAGCACGTCGCCGCCGACGACAGCGTCGCCGGGTTTGGCGACGGGTTTAAACGCCCATTTCGACGCGCGGTCAAGCGCCGGTATGTTCACGCCGCGCGTGATCGTTGAACCGGTCATCTCACGGACCTTGGTCAACGGGCGCTGGATACCGTCGTAGATATTTTCCAGAAGGCCGGGGCCAAGCTCAACCGACAACGGCGACCCGGTCGTGATGACCTGAGCGCCGGGGCCGAGGCCGCTCGTTTCCTCGTAGACCTGTATGGAAGCGGAGTCTCCGGTCATGGTCAGGATCTCGCCGATCAGCTCCTGCTCACCGACGCGGACGACGTCGGCGATGTTTGCGTCGGCCAGACCCTCCGCTACGACAAGCGGGCCGGAAACCTTGACGATTTTACCGCTCATATTTCTGCTCCATTCCGCTGCTGCGCCTCAGCGTGTATTTTGCTTGCTGCCGACAGCCGGCTCCCGCGCAGAGGGGAGCGGCACAAATGGCCGGCGGATATAAACTCATAATATGTCCGCGCCGATGGCGCGTTTGACAGCCTCGTGCAATGCGTCGAGCCCGCGGCCGGTCGAGCCTTCACGGCCGGGGATCAGGATAACGGCCGGACGGACACAGCTTTTATACTTGGCGATTTCGGCGCTCAGTGCGTCGGACAAGTTTTCTTCAACATAAATAACGGCGCAATCGGGTGACTCGGTCTCGATGTAGTGAAACGCGCTGCGCGCCTCGTCGGGTGAGGACACGGGGTACGTATCAAGGCCGAGCGCTTTGAAGCCGATAACAGTATCGGTTGCGCCGATGACGGCAATCTTATACATAAGTGCTCCGCAGCCTTTCCCGGATCACGTCCGGCGCGATGCCGGCGCGTTTGCCCGTTAAAATCATACGCAGCGCCAGTATCTCAGCCTCCGCCGCCGCGACAAACGCGACGACCGGCTCACTGCCAAAGCTGACAAGCTTGGCTTTACCCAGATAGAGGATCTGCGCGTTGTCGCAGGACAGCTCGAACCACGTCAGCGATCCGCCGCCGACGGCGTCCGCCCCCAGCTCTGCCGCTTTTTCAAGCACCGAGGCCGTAAAGAGCTCGCGCAGTTCCTCACCGGACGGTGAGACGGCCAGCAACCGGTCTTTTCTGACGGTCCCGTTGTCGATGAGTGCGTTTTTTAGAAAGCCTGCATCTTTTTTCATACGCAAGATGCGCACAAGCGTGCGCAGGTTCGCGCTGTCGATCAGCAGTTGCACGTAGCCGGTCACAAAACTGTTGCCGATGGCGTTTGCCATGTCGAGCAGTTCGGCGAAATACCGGCGGTCGACGTCAATGTCGCTCAGCTGCGGGTCGGACGTACGCGAGAGAATCCCTACGGCGTGGCTGATCGCGTGACGCATCGGCTCGGGCAGATCACGGCGTTCACCGGTGTTGAACGCTTCCGTGATGACGCCGGCCGGCACGCGCCCGGACTTTGACAGCAAATGGTCGCCCGTGGTGTTGGCGCCCATGGCCTTGACAAGCACTTTGATGTTGTGGTAGTCGTAGCGGCTGCGGAATATATCGATGATCGGCCGTGCCGTCGGAACGGCTGACAGCTCATTGAAGAGCGCTGCCGCATACTCGCCGAGCGCGTTATCAATCTCCGTGTGACTCATGCCGGACATATCCGGATAGCCGTTATCGGCGACGATTTTAGCTGCGTCGTCGTAATCAGACGCGTCGAGCAGACGCTCGAGCTTGTCGCGCGTCATCATCTTCGCTTCGCGTGCGCGGAGCACCGAACCCAGATATAATAAATCCGTGTCTTTGATGGTGTTTTTCGACAAATTCTCGCCTCCTCGGCGTCAGTCAAATAAAATATCGGCTACAAGCGGCGACAGGCGGTTCTTCTGCTGCGCGATGAGCGTTTCAATCGTGCAGTTGACCTCAATGTCGCCGGCTTGCAGAATCAGCCCGCCGCGCATATCGCCCGCTTGATCCGACAGCGTCAGTTTTGCGGTGCGTCCGTCATTCTCGAGCAGTGCGTTGGCCTTTTGACATACGGTGTCGCCGTGCGCGGCTTTGTCGCGCGCGGATAAAACGATCTGCTCGCTGCCGGTGCGCGATGCGTCTGCGGCCAGTCGCGACAGAAACGACGTGTAGTCGTCGTCCGGCAGCGCTGTGATCCGTTCTGCGGCCTGCTCGAACGCCTGCGTCACCAACGCCTGCTTAACAGTAAGCAGCTGCTTTTTTGCCTCTAAAGCGTCGACGTGCGACGCGCGCTCGACCGACATGTCGGCCTCTTGGACGCCGGTATTCATCAGCGCTTCCTGCTCTGCCTTGGCCTGCGCGTCGAACTCGGCGCGCAGCGCTTTGCTTTTTTTACGTGCGTCGGCCAGGATGGCGTCCACTTCCGCCTGCGTGTCGGCCTCGATATGTGTGATGATTTTTTCTATTCCGTTCATATCGCCGGCTCCGCGCTTAAACGGCAATGCCGTTGAGCATCAGGAACGTGGCGAGCAGCGACAAGATGGCGTAGAACTCGACCATGACGCAAAACAGGATGCCCTTGGACCAGTCATCGGGCTTCTTGGCGAGAATGTTGATCGCCGACGCCGCGACACGACCCTGCGCCATTGCCGAGATGAGGCCGCCAAGTGCCATCGGCAGGCATGCGAAGAAGATCTGCCAGCCCTGCTCAAGCGTTACGGGGATAATGCCGGTGCCGCCGAGAAGACCGAGCTTGTTGACGGCGATAAACCACGCAACGAGGCCATACAGCCCCTGCGTACCCGGCAGAACCTGCAAAATCAGAGTTTTACCGAATTTAGAAGGATCTTCTGAAACAAGACCACTGGCGGCTTCACCGGCGATACCTGTACCTTTTGCGCTGCCGACGCAGCTGAGCACGACGGCCAGACTCGCACCGGCAAGTGCGATGGCAATGCCCCCGAAAGACTCAATAAACGTCATGTTAGTTTTCCTCCTTGATGATGTCGTAATAGTTCGTTTTAATTTTTAACGGTTTGAACGCGCGGCCGCCGTCTTCGTAAAATTTCCCGAAAAACTCCAGATATTGCAGACGTGCGGCGTGCACGTACGTTCCGATGATGTTGATGGCCATGTTGAACGTGTGTCCGATTAAGAAGACAATAATGAATCCGATGACGCTTCCGCCGAGACTGCCAAGCACGTTGACGACGCTGGCAATAACGCTGCTGGCCAGCAGCAGAGCCATCAGTCGAGAGTAGGACAACACGTCGGCCAGAAAATTGACGACGTCGTAAAGACTGGCGATACCGCCGAAAAATTTACCCACGATGTTCGGCTTATCGCGCCCTTGCGTCAGGATCAACGCCGCCGCGCCGCCAATGGCTACCCACCACGTGATGCCCATTGCGCCGAGCGCAATGCCGGCAAACAAGAGCCACCAGGAGCCCACGTCAAAGAGCGCGGCGAGCGGCTTGCCGTCACGGATGAGCAAATAAGCTTTGATGCCCATGCCGAACAAGAGGTGGACGACGCCGATTCCAAGCGAGATGATAAGCATCTGCATCGGCTCTTTGAGTGGATCGATTGCCCTAAGGTCACTTAAAAACTCCACTTTGCCGATGCCGATCATCTCGGTGAACACCGGGATTGCGTCGCCGAAGCAGCTGCCGAATAAAACGCCGAAAATGGTCGTCGTTGTGCCGCATAAAATGAGCAGTCCGGCGGCGTATTTCATTGTGCCGCGCAGCTTTAAGAGTTTCGTTGCAAGGATACCGAGCGTGAGTAGGATGAGCCCGTAGCCGAAGTCCGCGTACATGATGCCGAAGAACACCGTGAAGAAGAACATGATCAGCGGATTCGGGTCGATGCCGACGTAGGACGGCAGGCTATACATTTCCGTGACCATCATCAGCGGTGCGGTGAACTTGTTGTTTTTCAGCGCGACGGGCACGTCCGCCGTTTCTTCTTCCGTCGGGTCGGACAGGTCCCACGCGCACGCGTATTTAGATAAGGTGTCGGCGAGTGCTTTTTCCGCTTCCGCAGGCACCCAGCCCGTCATGACGACGGCGCGTTCCGTACCGAGCAGTTGCTCGGCGGCCTCGCCCTTGGCGATCTTGACACTGAGCAGGTCGACAGCGCGCTTGAGTTCGCTTTTACAGTCGGCAAGCGCCGTCAGTTCTTCTGAAATGGTCAATTTTTCTTGAGCCATTTCGTCAAGACGCTGCGTAGCGCGGTCGATATTCTCAGCGGCCGTGCCCTCAAGATCCTTGAGCGGTGCGTTCGAAAAACCAAGCAGGCGCAGTGACTCGAGCGCGTGCGGCATCCGATCGCGCAGCGCGATCAGGACGACGTAGTGCAGTTCGTGATGCGATGAAACGGGCAGCAGCTGCGCTTCCGGCACGGCCAGACCCAGCAGGTGCTCGGCGTTGCCGATCTCGACGGCGACAGGCAGTGTGCCAAAAACAATCGATGTGGCAGCTGTACCCAAGAAGTCAAAATTGATCTCCAGATCACGCCAGGGCTCGAGGGATTCCAGCAGAGAGTTGTGCTGCGTTTCAAGCGCCGCCAGACGTTTGAGCTGCGCGTCTTTGTGCTCAATGTCAGCACAGAGCGTCAACAGGTCCGAAAGCGCCGCTTCGTTGAGCAGCGTTTTCTCGCTGATCTCAGGGCGCGGCTCGAACATCTTTGTTTTTTGTGGCGCATAGTGATCGAGCAGCTCCAGCGCGCGCGACAGCACGGACAGATCGGACCGCAGCTTGTCCAGCCCGCCGGATTCCTTTTTAAGAATCGAGGCCAGCTCAGCCTGACCGGTCAGCGCCGTCTGCTCGGAAAACTCCACACAGCCAAGCCGCTGCAGGTCTGCCAACAGCTGCTCTTTTTGATCGCGGACGGCGAAAAGCCTGATTTTCTTCATTTTTACAATGGCCATCAGGCGTTCACGATCCTTTCCATAATCAAAATGGCGGCCGCGTCAATACGCTGTGATGCGTCGGCGCGCAGCTGTTCGGCACGCACCTTTGTTTCGTCACGTGTTGCCTGTGCGGCCTCGGCAGCTTTCTGCTCAGCGACCTGCCGGGCGTTTTTGTTTTCCTGTTCGGCTTTTGCAACGGCATCCGCAACGGCGGCACGTCCGGCCTTTTCGGCGTCAGCCAAGATCGCCTTTGCTTCGGACTGTGCGTCGGCCTTCAGCGCGCGCGCGCGTTCCTCAGCTTCTGCGATGGTTTTAATGACGTCAAGATACACGACTTGTACACCCCCTTGACGAGATAAATTCTTTCAATAGACAGCGGCGCGTTTCTGTATAGCAGGGAAGAGTCGAAATCGGTTGGCGCGTCGCTGATAAATATAGCCCTGCCATTATATATCACAGGCGTTTGCGTTTCAAGACAAACAGCGTGATGACGGCTGTTTGTGACATAAATGAAGCCAACCAATGCCGTAGTATTTCGTAAAATCGTTTGTTACAGCGTATTTCATGAGAAACTGGGAGGCTGTAAGCCCCCCAGTACGACTATCTGTCCCAGTCCTCGCCTTTATCGAGACCCCACATTTCGTACAGCTCGTTATAAAAAGGCGGACGCTTGAAATCCAGCGGCAGCTCGCGCTCCAGCTGTGTATAGCCCATGCCGCGGTCATAATGTACATGCAAGCCGGTAATCAGCTCCGAAAGGCGGTCACCCGGCACCGACAGGATGATCTCATCGTCCTCGGCCATGGCGCGCTCGAGTTCGCCGGGATCCGGCAGCGTAACGCGGTAGTCGCCTGTTTGCATCGGCGGTACGATTGCATAGACGCACGAGTCGATCGCGTCAAGCTCCGTTGAGAGCAGTTTGCCCGTCATGGATTTAATACCCCAGACCATGCTGCGCAGCTGGGCATTGTTGGCGTAGATCAACACGACGTCAGGCTTGGTGCTGCACGTCGACAACGGCTCGACGAGGATGCCCTCATATTTACCGAGCGGCAAGCGCGGGAATTTGGCAAAAAACGCACGTGCTTCGTCCGGATCGGGAATGCCGATGACACGCGAGATGAGTTCAAAGCTGTCCGTGCCCTCGCTGGCATCGACGAGACCGAGCCCGACGAGCGGGTTCCAGCACCATTGTGCTTTTTTGTCCAGATAAAACGATTTATTGTTGCGCCGGGTTGAGGTAAACGCCTGGCATAGCGCCATATGTTTACCGAAATCGCGCATCGGCCGGATTGCCGTTTCCGGCACGTCGGCATCGTTTTCAATCATTGTGACGGCAATCGGCTCGTAACGCAGTACGAGCATTTCGTGTAGCTCACGGCTGGCGTCCGCGCAGGAAATCGGCGCGGTGGCTGAGGTATCTTTCATAATTCACCATTCCTTTCAGAGGCCGCCCTGTCCGGCCGGTTCTCTAATAGACACATTATACCGTCTAAAACGTTTTGATACAATATGGACTGTCGAATACTGCAGTGATATAATGAATTAATATAGAAAATCAGCGACCGCACAGTTAAAAGCCTGTGCGTGACGGACGAAGGGGTACCGATGGATTTACAGCACGTTACGCATATCGACAACATACGTCTGCGTGAAGACGGGCGCGCCGTCATCATTTTGGATCAAAGCCTGCTGCCCGGAGAAACGGTCTATCGAACCCTCAGTGAGCGTGAAGCGCTATTCGAGGCGATCCACACGCTGCGCGTGCGCGGGGCGCCGGCGATTGGCATTTTCGCCGCGTATGCGATCGCCGTTTTGGCCGCGCAGTCGGATAAAACCGATTTTGACGCGTTTTACGGTGAATTCTCCAGCAACAAGTTGTACCTTGATTCTGCACGCCCTACCGCCGTGAACTTGCGTACGATGCTTGACCGGCTGGATAAGACCGTCCTTCATAATAAAGAGAAAAGCGTAGCGGACATCGTCGTGGCGATGACGGCCGAGGCGCGCGCGATCCATCAAGAAGACATGGACATGTGCCGCGCCATCTCCGAGTATGGTCTCGCCCTCGTGAAAGACGGCGACACGGTCCTCACGCACTGCAACGCCGGGCCGCTGGCAACGTCGCGCTACGGCACAGGGCTCGGCACGTTGTTTCTTGCCAAGGAACGCGGACTCAATATCTGCGCCTATTGTGACGAAACGCGCCCGCTGCTGCAAGGCGCGCGCCTGACGACGTATGAGCTCAGCCGCGCCGGTATCGACTGTACGCTCATTTGCGACAATATGGCCAGCATCGTCATGTCTGAAGGAAAGATCAATGCCGTCTTTGTCGGCTGTGACCGTGTGGCCGCAAACGGCGACACCGCCAACAAGATCGGCACGTCGGGCGTGGCAATCCTCGCGCAGTATTATAACATTCCGTTCTATGTCTTTTGCCCGTCGTCGACGATTGATTTCAATTGCCGGACCGGCTCGGATATCGCCATCGAGCAGCGTGAACCGTCCGAGATCAAGGAAAAGTTTTTTTGCCGGCCGACGGCGCCGGACGACGTAAAATGCTATAATCCCGCCTTTGATGTGACGGAAAGCCGTCTCATAACGGCGATCGTGACTGAAAAGGGCGTATGCCGCGCGCCGTATACCGAAAGTCTGGCGGCGCTTTTTGGACAGGGGAGGCAGAAGACATGAGCATTGTTTACCCAACAGACACAGAAGCGCGGCAGGCGATCATCGCCGCCGGGCGCCGGTTGGATGCGCGCGGCTATATCGCCGCCACCGACGGCAACATCACGGCGCGTGTGTCGGATCGGTACGTATGGGCGACGCCATCGGGCGTGTGCAAGGGCGAGTTAACCGAGCAGATGCTGGTCAAGCTCGATCTGGACGGCCACATCGTCAGCGGCGGCAAGCCCTCGTCAGAGATCCGGCTGCATCTGGCTGTTTATAGAAAATCGCCGGAAATTCTCGGCGTTGTGCACGCACATCCGCCGGTCTCGTCCGCGTTTGCGTCGGCAGGTATCGCGCTGGACACGGCGCTGCTGCAGGAGAGCGTTGTACTGGTCGGAGTCATACCTGTTGCACCGTACGCGATACCGGGCAGCGGCATGGTGGCCGAAGCGGTTGCGCCGTTCGTCGGCACATACAACGGTGCACTGCTTGAGCATCACGGTGCTGTTTGCTGGGGTAGGAGCGTTCAGGAGGCGTTGTATCGCATGGAGCGCGCCGAGCATACGGCGACAGTTGAGATGTACACGCGGATGATGGGCATCGAGCGACCGATGACAAATGCGCAGATCGATGCGCTGATTACGCTGCGTCCCAGCTGGGGCGTTACCGGCGGCGGCAGGCCGCTCGGCCGGTGCTGATGGCATCGCTGTTCGGGAAGGATATTCGCTTCGACGGTTAAGGGGTGACGATCATGAAGCTGCTGAGCTTTACGAAAAACGGTAAGCCGCGTATCGGTGCAATCAACGCAGCGGGCCGCGTTGTCGATGTGACGGCGCTGGGAGGCCCGGAGACGATGAACGATGTGATTACGCGCGGCGACACGATGCTGGGCCTGATTGCAGACGCGCTTGCAGACGCTGCGGCTGCGTCATACGAGCTGAGAACGATCAACTTTGCAAACGTCACCAATCCGGAAAAGATCCTGTGTGTTGGCCTCAATTACAAAGCGCATGCCACGGAGATGGCCGCCGCGGCCGGCAGCCAGCCGGAGCACATCGTCTTCTTTTCAAAATTTAACGACGCGCTGACACCAGCCAGAAAAAGCGTTACGCTGCCGCAATGGCAGAGCTGCTACGATTATGAGGCAGAGCTTGTAATCGTCATCGGGAAAACGGCGTGGAATGTCTCGCGCGAGCAGGCGCCAGACTATGTATTCGGTTACACCTGCGGCAACGACCTGAGTGCGCGTGACAGTCAGTTTTTAACAGGACAGTGGCTGTCGGGTAAGTCGTTCCCGGGTTTCGCGCCGGCAGGACCGCTGATTGTTACGGCCGACAGCTTCCAGCCCGATGCGGCCAATAAAATTTCCTGCACTGTCAACGGTGCGCTTGTTCAGTCTGCCGTGACGTCGGATATGATCTTCAGCTGCGCCGAAATAGTCAGTGCGGCATCTCGCTATTTTCGGTTAAAACCGGGCGATCTGATCTTCACGGGCACGCCGTCCGGCGTCAACCTCGGCAAGCCGGAAAGCGAGCGGGAATGGCTCAAGGCAGGCGACGTCGTGCGCGTCCAAATCGACGGGATCGGCACGCTTGAAACACCGCTCGTCTGACGGGTGCAAGACGTCTTTAGGCGTAAAGAAGGGGAGCGCGCCTCTTTCCGGCAGCTATCAGAAAAAATGACAAAATGTGCCGGCGAGTACGCGTCCCAATGTATTAATAACCGAAGTTTGAAGGATATATTCAGTACTAATCAGGCAGTATTGTTGCAATTTAATAGATCCACCTCGAAATGCAGGGATATAAACACGCTGAAAGGCGTGTTTTTTATAAATGCATGAAGAAGCCATCAAATTACGAGAAAATGTGCTCTGGGAAAAAGTGTGTAATTATTTAAAATTTGTCTCATTTTTCGCAGCAAGATGTTATAATATATGGTATTATAGTGACAATGTCTATTATTTACAACTGATAATGTTGGGTTGTGGGTATGAGACTGTAAGCTGTGTGGGGTGGTTACAATCAGAAGCAAACTTGTTATCGTAGAAGGTCTGCCGGGTACCGGGAAAAGCACTGCCGCGGAGTATATTTCCGGGGCATTAACCAAAAGAGGGAAATATGCGCAATGGTACGATAAGGCCGATCTAAACCATCCGGCGGAATTCACTTTTCATGCGTTTTTAACGAACGATCAGATTGAGCGCTTTCCGGACATGGAACGACAGCAGTTGGGCGATGAGTGTATCCGTATGACAACGGGTATTGTCGTGCCGCTAATCAAAATCAGCGTTAATCTGTTCAATAAGGTTATGCCCTACAAGATTTATGATAAGCTCGACTGGGAATTGGCTAGCCCGGTCATTCTGGAAAACTGGCGGACCTTTACGAATGGCGCGTGCGTCGGCAACTGCACGTATGTATTTAACGGCTGCATCATTGATAATCCGATGCGTGAGCTTTTCGCCCGGCACGGGGCCGGATACGACGATATCTATACATATATTCACGCGTTATACGATACGGTAGCGCAATTGGAGCCGGTTGTCGTCTACCTGAGAAGTTCGGATGTGCCCACGCGTGTGCGCGAGGTTGCAACGTCACGCACAATTGACTGGCTCAGCGGCGAGATTGAATGGTACACATCGCAGGGCTACGGCAAGCGAAACGCATTATCCGGATTTGACGGCTACGTCGCATGCCTTGAAGAGAACCAGCGTCTCGCACTACAGCTTCTCGACAGTCTGCCGGTTAAAAAGCTTATTTTGGATGACCCGTTTCATGATTGGAACGATGCGTACCAATCAATCGACGATTATCTTGACCAGTTGGTGTAGGGCTCGTATGCTGCACTGCATTTTTGATCTTGACGGCACTCTGTTTCAAACAGAACGATCTCTTCTTCAGGCCGTCAATAGGCTATTTAAAGAAATGGGCTTCCCGCCACCCTCCGACGATGTTGTGTTGGGGCAAATCGGGGAACCAACCGATGTATTTTTAGCAAATCTTCTCCCGGCCGGCGTTAAGCCGGCCGCTGTTCGTGAGCGGTTCAGTACACTGGATCGGATGACCGTCCGGACGCATGGTGAACTGTTTGACGGTGTCCGGCCCATGCTGAAGCAGCTCGCCGAGATCGGGCACACCTTGTCAATCTGTTCAAACGGCAGTATTGACTATATCAATACCGTTCTTGAGAAAACAGGCATAAAAGAGCTTTTTACATATGTCGTCAGTGCCAAATATAACACGTCAAAGGCGGATTGCGTGGCGCGGGCTTTCGATCTGAGTCAGCCGAGCGTCTTTATTGGCGATACAGCGGCTGACATCGATGCCGGCAAAGAAAACCGGATCGCGACCATCGCGGCACTTTACGGCTATGGACAAAAGAGCAATCTATCCGGTGCGACGTTTGAAGCCCGCACACCGGGTGATATCGGCCCGCTGATCAATAGGATTGCTGTTTATGAAACGGTTTCGGACTGTCTGGTGCGAAAGGGACGCCGTATCATCGGCATCAATGGCGTGGATGCGTCCGGCAAAACGACATTTACGGCCGAGCTGGCGCGATACGTGGAAAGCATCGGTTATACGTGTCAGATTATCAGCATCGATGATTTCCACAATCCATTGGTACAGCGCCGTCAAGGCAAGACGGAAATTGACGCGTATTATAACAATGCGTTCAATTATGAGCGGCTTATTGATGAGGTACTGCATCCGCTCAAAAAAACCGGTCAGGTGCATCGAGATATTATGTGTCTGGACCTGGACACAGATACTTACACCGCGCATCGCCGTATTGATATTGATGCGGATACAGTTGTGCTTGTCGAGGGTGTGCTGTTATTACGGCCGCCGTTGCTGGCGTATCTAGACGGTACGGTATTTCTGGATGTTAAGTTTGAAGAAGTGCTCGAACGGGCCAGGGTCCGAGATGTGCCGAAATACGGGGAAGCATTTTTATCAAAATACATCGACAAATACATACCCGTTCAAAAGAGGTATGTCGAGGCGTTTAAGCCGGACGAACGCTGTGATATTTTAATCGACAACAACGATTACTGCACCCCACACATTATAAGAACCGTATAAGACCTGCTCGCGGCAGGCGTTTAGTCATAAAAAATCCCCGGCAGCGATTTCTCGCTACCGGGGATTTGTGCATTATTCGGAGTGAACTTACAGGACGCTGTAGAGCATATCGCCGTAAGTCGGGAACGGCCAGTACTTCTTGGCGGTGATCGTTTCAAGCTCATCGCCGGCAGCGCGAACACTGTCCATCACAGCGATGACGCCGTTTCTGAAGCTGGCGGCCTTCGCGGCGGTGTCTTCGATGGCTTCGGCCGTCTCAAGCGCCTTTTCCAGTTCGCCGATGCCTTTATACATCGCGGTGGTCAGGGCGTTGATCTTAGTAAGGTATGCCGTTTCGTACGTGACGTCAGCGTCGGCCATGACGGATTTCTTGGCAGTCGCCGTGTCGGCCAGTTCTTTGGCAAAAGTCGTAACAGCGGGGAGAATGGCGGTTTTAGCCATGTCAAGCATCGTCAGCGCTTCGATTGAGAGCGTCGAGCAGTAGTTTTCGAGCGCGATCTCAAAGCGAGAGTGCAGTTCCTTACTGTTGTAGATACCGTGTTTCTCGAAAAGCTTGACATTCTTATCGGCCAGCAGATACGGCAGAGCCTCCGCCGTCGACTTGAGGTTGAGCAGGCCGCGCTTTTCGGCTTCATCAACCCACTCAGCGGCGTAGTTGTTGCCGTTGAAGATGATGCGCTTATGCTTGCTGATCGTTTCCTTAACAATCGCCTGAAGTTCGGCGGTGAAGTCGGAAGCCTTTTCAAGCTGATCGGCAAACAGGCACAGCGATTCGGCAATAGCCGTATTAAGGTTGATGTTCGCATCGGCGATCGACATGGAGCCGCCGGCCATGCGGAACTCAAACTTATTGCCTGTAAAGGCAAACGGCGAGGTGCGGTTGCGGTCGGTCGTGTCCTTCGGGAACGGCGGGAGGATGTCCACGCCGATTTTCATGAGCACTTTTTCTTTCGCGTCATAAGTCGATCCGTTATCGATGGATTCAACGATGGACGTCAGTTCGTCGCCCAGGAAGATGGACATGATAGCCGGCGGCGCTTCGTTGGCGCCGAGGCGATGATCGTTCGCGGCGGACGCGACAGAGATGCGCAGCAGATCCTGATGCTCGTCAACAGCTTTGATGACAGCGGCGAGGAAGAGGAGGAACTGGGCGTTCTCGTGCGGCGTGGAGCCGGGATCGAGCAGGTTGATACCGTCATTGGTGGCAATGGAGAAGTTATTGTGCTTACCGTTGCCGTTGATGCCGGCAAAAGGCTTCTCGTGCAGCAGGCAGATCAGGTTATGCTTTTTAGCAATGCGCTGCATGAGCTCCATTGTCAGGTGATTGTGGTCAACGGCGATATTTGTCGTGGAGAAAATCGGCGCCAGCTCGTGCTGAGCCGGGGCGACTTCGTTATGCTGCGTTTTGGCGGAAACGCCGAGCTTCCAGAGCTCCTCGTTCAGATCGTTCATGTAATCGGCAACGCGCGTTTTGATCGAGCCGAAGTACTGGTCGTCCAGCTCGTGGCCCTTTGGCGACGGTGCGCCGAACAACGTGCGGCCGGTGAAGACGAGGTCGCGGCGCTGTTCATACATGCCTTTATCGATCAGGAAGTATTCCTGCTCGGGTCCGACCGTCGTTTTGACGGACGAGGACGTCTTGTTGCCGAAGAGCTTCAGGATACGCATGGCCTGCCGGCTGATCGATTCCATTGAGCGCAGCAGCGGCGTCTTGGCGTCAAGCGCTTCGCCGGTGTATGAGCAGAAAGCCGTCGGGATGAATAGCGTCTTACCTTTAACAAACGCGGCAGAGGTCGGATCCCAGACAGTGTAACCGCGCGCTTCAGCGGTGTCACGGATGCCGCCGGACGGGAAGCTCGACGCGTCGGGCTCGCCGCGGACGAGCTCGCTGCCGGAGAACTCCATGAGTACGCGGCCATCGTTCGTCGGGTTGATGAAGCTGTCGTGCTTTTCAGCGGTGATGCCAGTCATCGGCTGGAACCAATGCGTAAAGTGCGTTGCGCCCTTTTCAAGCGCCCAGTCCTTCATCGCGTTGGCAACGACTGTTGCGACTGCGGGATCAAGGCACGCGCCGTCATTGATCGTCCTGCGCAGCTCTTTATACGTTTCCTTGGGCAGTCGCTGCTTCATGACATAATCGCTGAACACCATGCTTCCGAATATTTCGTTTACTTTTACCATATTGATATTCTCCCCAATATAATATTGTATTGACAGGTTAAAACCTAAAAAAGGCAACGGCGAATAAGCTATACGCCGACGCCTTTGCCGCAGTATCTGCTACATTATATAGGTGGTTTTTTTGTTTGTCAATGACCGATCACCGGTTTTTGAAAATTGTGCAACCTGTCAGGGCAAATAATTCATTTTACTAGTATAAGAGATCAAAAAGACCGGGAAAAATGAAGCAAACCATGGTCAGTAACACCAAAATTGCAACTTTGATAAAAAATTATTCAAAAATGTGTTGACAACTCGCGGAAATAAGTGTAAGTTAATCATGAAAATGCAAGGGTGCTATCCATAATGATCATTCGCGTCATTATTGATTGTTGCCTTGCATTTTTTTATTTTTGTAGATCGGCGTCCGGGGCTGTTTACAAAGAAAGTATTGAAAGGGAGGATCACTACACATGTTTTCATCAATTGATACCGCTTGGACTCTAATCGCCGCGGCACTTGTCTTCCTCATGCAGGCAGGCTTCGCGATGGTAGAGACCGGATTTACGAGGGCGAAAAACGCAGGTAACATCATCATGAAAAACCTGATGGACTTTTCGCTTGGTTCTCTGGCATATTGGTTCGTCGGTTTCGGCATCATGTTCGGGACGGGCACCGGCATTTTCGGCGCCATCGACTTCTTCACGATGGGCGATTATAGTTCGACAATCCCGACACATACGTTCCTGATTTTCCAGACGGTTTTTGCAGCCACGGCAGCAACGATCGTATCGGGCGCGATGGCGGAACGCACGAAATTCTCTTCATATATTATTTACAGCGTTGTTATCAGTCTGGTCGTTTACCCGATCTCCGGTCACTGGGTATGGGGCGGCGGCTGGCTGTCTGAAATGGGCTTCGTCGATTTCGCTGGTTCCTCTGTCGTTCATATGGTCGGCGGTGTTGCGGCTTTAGTCGGTGCGGCGCTTCTCGGTCCGCGTATCGGCAAGTACACCAAAGACGGCAAACCCAAGGCGATCCCCGGCCACAGCCTGACGCTTGGCGCGCTCGGCGTGTTCATCCTCTGGTTCGGCTGGTTCGGCTTTAACCCCGGCTCGACGCTGGGTGTTGAGGGCCAGGAAGTTGCGGTCGGCTCGATCTTCGTGACAACAAACCTCGCGGCCGCGGCAGGCGCTGCCGGCACGATGATCATCACTTGGATCAAGTACAAAAAGCCTGACGTCTCCATGACGCTCAACGGCGCGCTCGGCGGCCTTGTTGCCATCACGGCCGGTTGTGCCAACGTATCACCCGGCGGCGCAGCGCTTATCGGTTTGATTGCCTCGTTCTTTATCGTTTTCGGTATTGAATTCATCGACAAAGTTCTCAAAATTGACGATCCCGTCGGTGCGGTCGGCGTCCACGGTATCTGCGGTGGCGTCGGTACGATCCTGGTTGGCTTCTTTGCGGTTCCTGGCGAAGATTTCGCAGGCGGCCTGTTCTACGGCGGCGGCGGCGCCCTCTTGGGCACGCAGGTCATCGGTGTCCTCGCCATTGCGGCTTGGGTTGCTGTGACCATGTTCATCACCTTCTTCCTCATTAAGAAAACTGTCGGTCTGCGCGTTTCCGCTGCGGAAGAAATCGCCGGCCTGGACATCGAAGAGCACGGCCTCGTTTCCAGCTACGCCGACTTTATGCCTGCTGTACCCGTAATGGCTACGGGCGAAGGTATTGCTTCTGCTGGTACCGGCACAGTCAGCATGGACACGGCTATTCCTGTTGAAGTTAAGAAATCCACACCGGCTTCCGGCTCGGATGTTAAGATCACCAAGATTGAGATCATCACCAGCCAGGCCAAGTTTGACGCACTGAAAGCGGCCATGGATTCCATTGGGATCACCGGTATGACGGTTACCAACGTCATGGGCTGCGGCATTCAGAAGGGCCACACCGAGTACTATCGCGGCGTTGAAGTCGAAGTCAACCTTCTGCCGAAGGTCTGCACGGAGATTGTCGTTGCGAAGATCCCGGTCAGCACCGTTATCGAAACGGCGAAAAAAGCCCTGTACACCGGCAACATCGGCGACGGTAAGATCTTCGTCTACGATGTAGAAAACGTTATTCGTGTCCGCACGGGCGACGAAGGCTACGCGGCGCTGCAGGACGAATAAATTAGTTAAAGCACTATCCCTTCATATCTAGTCAAGTCCATCCGGCGGAGAAATCCGCCGGATGGGCTTTTCTCTGGCATTAAAAAACGCACAGTAAAGCGCCGGCCTTTAAGGCCGGCGCTTTACTGTGCGTATTAAAGGTGTTTAAAGTTTATGCTTTAGTGGTGTGTAACACGATCAGACTCCTCGGCGCGTTTGCCGTCATTGAAGCGATCGAGTGTGCCGACGAGGTACCCGGTAATCCGGCGTATACGTTCAAACGGGATCGTTTTCCAGTGATACGTCAGGTCTACAAAGTCGCCGTCGACGGCGATGTCGATAGCGGAGATGGCCTTATCCGGATAATTCTCACGCGCCCGGCGGACGTACGCGTCGATCTCATCCTGAGTAAGTGAACCGCCGGTGATGGTAACGTTTGTCATCGGGCATCCCCCAATTGTTGGTGTGTGGTGCACATACATACACTATATCATGATTTGTAATTAAAATCCAGAGAATTTTTTAACCTGGGCTAAAGACGATACAGAAGGCGCCATACAAGAAAACACCGGCGGCTCGATCGAGCCGCCGGTGTTTGTGTTTTAGTGGGGGAGGTCGTCGCCGGGACCGGATTCGTCGGGCGATAAGCCGCCGGACATGTCGGCTGAGTCAACGTCATCCATTGACGGTGCGACGGTCGGTTCCGTTTCAGGATCCGGTTTGGGATCGGGCTTTCTCGGCGGGGCGACACCGTTGTGCTCGCACAGGTACTTGAAGTCCTCGCCGTCCATTGTCTCGTATTCGAGCAGATAATCGGCTGTTGCGATGAGGATGTTCTTATGCTCGAGAAGCAGCTTCTCGCATACGGCCATTGCTTCGTCGAAAATGTGCTTGATCTCGTCGTCGATGAGCGCAGCCATCTTTTCAGAGTAGCTCTTCGTCTGTGAGAAGTCTCGGCCGATGAACACGGAATGGCTTGAGTCGTCAAATGAGATGGGACCGACAAGCTCGCTCATACCGTATTTTGTAACCATCGATCGGGCGATTGCCGTCGCGTGCTGAATATCGGACGACGCGCCGGTCGAGATGTCGTTGAGCATCAGCTTTTCTGCCATGCGTCCACCGAGCGAGGAGACGATCTTCTCGAACATCTCACTTCTGGAGTTGAACGTTTTGTCTTCCGCGGGGCGGTAGATCGTCATGCCGCCGGCCATGCCGTGCGGTATAATCGTGATTTGGTGGACGGGGTCGGAGTGTTCAAGATAATGAGAGACAACCGCATGTCCAGCTTCGTGAAACGCTGTCAGCTTCCTGTCTTTTTCTGTGATGACACGGCTGCGCTTTTCAGGACCCGCGATGACTTTGATCACCGCTTCCTCGATCTCACGCATTGTGATGAACCGGCGGTTGCGCCGTGCGGAGAGTAACGCTGCCTCGTTGAGGAGGTTTTCGAGATCGGCGCCCGTAAACCCGGTCGTGCCCTTGGCGATGCTGGCGAGATTTACGTCGTCGCCGAGGACCTTACCGCGCGCATGGACGCGTAAAATCGCTTCACGGCCTTTGATGTCCGGCAGACCGACGTAGACCTGACGGTCGAAACGGCCGGGACGCAGCAGCGCGCTGTCTAAAATGTCGGAGCGGTTCGTGGCCGCCATGACGATGACGCCCTCGTTGGTGTTGAAGCCGTCCATCTCGACGAGCAGCTGGTTCAGCGTCTGCTCGCGTTCATCGTGGCCGCCGCCGAGGCCGGCGCCGCGCTGGCGTCCGACCGCGTCAATCTCGTCGATGAAGATGATTGACGGGGCAAGCTTCTTAGCCTGATCGAACAAATCGCGTACGCGCGAGGCACCGACACCGACATATAGCTCGACGAAATCGGAGCCGGAAATCGATAAAAACTGCACGCCGGCTTCGCCCGCAACGGCCTTCGCCAGAAGCGTTTTACCGGTACCCGGCGGTCCGATGAGCAATACGCCCTTCGGAATGCGCGCACCGAGTGCGATGTATTTCTGCGGCCCCTTTAGGAAGTCGACAATTTCCTGCAGCTCTTCTTTTTCTTCGTCTGCGCCTGCGACGTCGGCAAAGGTGACCTTCTTCTTGTCTTCACTGGCCAGGCGCGTTTTGGCCTTGCCGAATTTCATGACGCCTTTATCGCCGCCGACGCCGGAGCGGTTCATCATCGCGTTCCACAAAAGAACAAGAATGACAATGAAGATCGCGTACGGTATCAGCTGTACCCACCAAGGCGTGATCCAGCCGATGTCGTAATCGTAATCGAAGTTATTGTCTTCGATGATCATCTTGTCGATATACGCGCTGTTGTCTGCGTAAAAAATGTCCAAGTCGTACAAATCGTGCGTGACGATATCGCTTTTGACATCAGTGTCGGGATCTGTATACGGCTCGGTAAGCTTCATTGTGAGCGTGTTGTCTTTGAGGACAAAGGTTTCGACCTCACCGCTGATAAACAGCCGGCGAACGTCCGAGTACTCGATATCGACGCCGGTGTCCGCCTGACTGCTTGTGAGCAAATAGACGGATGCAATGAGGATGATAAAGACGAGTACGTAAAACCCTATGTCACGCGGGTTTTTGTTTTTTGGCTTCAAATAAATGTCACTTCTTTCCTCGTGTGATAACTCAGGAGTAAATTTCCGGCTTGAGCGAGCCGATGTAAGGCAGGTTGCGGTAGTTTCCTGCGTAATCCAGACCGTAACCGACGAAGAAATAATCTTCGCATTCGTAGCCGACGTAGTCGGCTTGAACCGGCGCCTTTCGGCGCGACGGTTTGTCCAGGAATGTGCAGGTTTTAAGCGATGCGGGGTTTAGGTCGGATAGGTACTTAATCAGATAATCAAGCGTGAGTCCGGTGTCGAGTATGTCCTCAACAACGATGATGTGCCGCCCTTCGACAATCGAGCCGAGCGCTTTCGTCATCTTCACCTCGCCGGACGTCTTGGTGCCGTCGCCGTACGACGAAACGGCAATGAACTCAATCTGGCAGGGGATGTCAACAGCGCGGGCCAGATCGCTCAGAAAAATAAAGGAGCCCTTCAGCACACCGATGAGCAACGGATTTTTGCCCTCGTAGTCACGAGACAGTGCCGCGCCAAGCTCCTTTACTCGATTATGAATCATTTCTTGTGTGAAATATACTTCCTCGATGTCATTTCTCATAAGTCGGCTCCTCGAATCGGATTTCCAGCGCGGCGTCCCCGATGCGGCCATGTGCCCGTTTGTCTATGCCGATACCATAGACGCCAAGCACGCCCACGTCGTCGGCGATGACGGGGATCAAAGACCGTTTGCTGACGGGGATGCGTTTTTCGATGAATAGCTTTTTAAGTGTCTTCGTACCGTTTCGCCCAAAAAGCGTCATTTTGTCGCCGGTTTTGCGGGATCTAATGACGATTTTACCACAAATGCTATCACATTTGAATAGCAAAGTAATGAATGAACTATTAATTTTTTCGCTGATAACGCCGGCCCGACAAGTGACGGTTATACCGGCTTGCGGTAAAGATGCCGACAGGCCGTCAAACACGTTGATCGGCGTAAGGGTTGTGGGCTGTGCGTCTTCGTTAAACAAGAGCCGGTCATATTCGCGTATAAGCGTAATGCCGGGCAGACTCAGACGCTGCGAGCCGGCATCCGACCGGCACAGCGCGAGAATATCGTCGACATGACCGGCTGTCAAAGCGCTGCCGCCGAGCGCGCGTATCGCACGGGCAGCGACGGGGCGGGGCTGTGACAGGAGCGCCGATACGATGAGTGCATCGCCGTCGACGTTTTCATCGATAAAATCCTGCGCGAGCTTTGATAAAAACGCGTCATCCTCACGGGCGCGCATTGCAGCGGCGGTGACGGTTTCAGCAAAGCGCGGATTGATCTCCGACAACACGGGTACAACGTGGCGGCGCACGCGGTTACGCGCGTAAATATCCTGCGCGTTCGTGGCGTCTTCAACGTAATGCAACCGGTTATTTTCAAGATGTGCCAGCACCTCTCGGCGGGTCACAGTCAGCATCGGGCGCACGATCGATCCGCGCATCGGCGGAATGCCACCGAGCCCGCGCAAGCCGGTGCCGCGCGTGAGATTAAGCAGAACCGTTTCAGCATTATCATCTGCCGTATGCGCCGTGGCAATCCTGTCTGCACCGATTTTTTTCGCGGTTTGCTCGAAAAAGGCGTATCGGAGGTTACGCGCCGCCGCTTCGATACCAAGCTTATTGTCACGCGCGTATGACGCGACATCGGCACCGTCGGTGTAAAAGGGGATGTGAAGATCGCGGCATAAATCGCTGACAAACAGCTGATCGCGGTCGGACGCGTCACCGCGCAAACGATGGTTAAAATGCGCCACCGCAACGCTTAGATCCAGTTCTGAGGACAACGCAAGCAGACAGGATAGCAGGCAGACGGAGTCAGCGCCGCCCGAGACGGCGGCGAGCACGCACGCACCGGGCGGCAGCAGTCCATGCACGTCGGAAAACGCTCTGATTTTATCGATCGTTTCCATCGCGCTATTCGTCATGGTGGTGGTCGATGCCGGTATACGTTGTATATTCCGGGATCCACTGCAGCTCGACCTTGCCGGTCTCGCCGCGTCGGTTCTTTAAGATGATCGCCTCGGCGATGTTATGCTGCGTGCTTTCTTTGTCGTAGTATTCGTCGCGATACAGCCCGATGACGATGTCGGCGTCCTGCTCGATTGAGCCGGACTCGCGCAGGTCGGACAAGAGCGGACGCTTGTCCTGCCGGGTCTCGTTGGCACGTGAGAGCTGAGAGAGGCAGATGACCGGTACGCTAAGCTCCTTGGCCATGATCTTGAGCATTCGGCTGATATCCGAAACGATCTGCGTTCTGTTCTCGCCGTATGATTTTGACGGTCCGCCGGCGCTGCGCATCAGCTGCAGGTAGTCGATAACAATAAGGCCGAGGTCGTTGAGACGGCGGCACTGCGCGTTCATGTCGGCAACCGTGAGAGACGGATTGTCGTTGATGAGCAGATCAAATGTACTGATGTGCGTAGCGGCTTTGTTGATCTTCTGCCAGTCGTCCATGGACAGTCGGCCGGTCTGGAGCTTCTTGTTGTCAATGAAGCTCATGGATGATAAAAGACGCAGCGCGAGTTGCTCGCGCGACATTTCCAGTGAAAAAACGGCGACTGTTTTATTCGACGCATGCGCGACATGCGTCGCGATGTTGAGCGCGATACTTGTTTTACCCATACCGGGGCGTGAGGCGATGAAAATCAGGTCGGACTTGTTTAGCCCCATGATCATGCGGTCGATATCGTCCAGGCCGCTGGGCAGGCCGGGGTACTTGCTGTCGCTCTTAGACAGCACAGCAAGCTGATTGTATACGTCCTGCATGATCTTGGAGATCGGTTCAAGCCCGGCGGTGCTGCGCCCCTGACGCAGGGCGTAGATCTTTTTTTCCGCCGCTTCAAGAATGACGGACGCGCCGCCTGCGCCCTCGATGGCCATCTGGGCGATCTCACCGCCGGAATCGGCAATGGATCGCAGCAGCGACATGTCACGCACGATGTTTGCGTATTCGAGCACATTGGCCGATGATGGCGTGATATTGACCAGCTCGACCAGATACGACGCGGCATTGTCATTATACACGTTGTTCACGCGCATCTGTTCCAGCACGGTGACAGGATCGATGACCATCGAGTAGGTGAACATCGTGTAAATGGTATCAAATATATCGCGGTTGACGCTGGAATAAAAGTCGTCGGTTTTCAGTACGCCGACCACGTCGCCGACGCAGCGCGCGTCCAAAAGCATCGAGCCGAGTACAGCGTGCTCGGCTTCGATGCTATGCGGCATTTGTCTGGCGATCAAATCGTCCACGGTAATTGACTCCTCATATTAAACGGTTATTAGCCCTCTGTAACGAGCACGTGTACGGTGCCGGAAATCTCAAAACCAAGCTTGGCCTTGACGTCAAACGAGCCGAAGGTCTTAATATGCTCGTCGAGTACGATTTTGTTTTTTTCGATGGTGATCGCGTGCTGCTGCTCAAGCGCCTCGGCAATCTCCTTAGACGTCACGGCGCCGAACAGCTTGCCGGATGAGCCGGCCTTAGCCGTCACGCGCACGATGACACCATCGAGCTTGTCGGCAACCTCTTTAGCCAGTGCCTTGTCCTCTTCAAGTTTTTTAAGACGTGCTTTTTCCTTGAACTTTATCGCGTTAAGGTTGTCGGTCGTGGCCTCGACGACGAGTTTGCGCGGCAGCAGATAGTTGCGTGCGTAACCGTCGGATACATCGATAAGCTGGCCTTTTTTACCTTGTCCCTTAATGTCCTGCTGTAAAATAACTTTCATGTTTTTTCCTCCGTAATCCTCTCATCGCGGTTGTCAGGTGTTTTGTGCAAAACCCGCCAGGTACGTATCAATGGCGGCCGTCAGCTGCTCGGAAACACGCGAGACGGTTGTCTCTGCGATTTGCGCGCCGGCTGTCGACTGGTTGCCGCCGCCGCCGAGCGCTTCCATGATGACCTGCACGTTGATGTTGCCGATACTGCGGGCCGATACGAATACGTCTTCGCCCTCGGGCGAAATGACGAACGAGGCTTGTATGCCGGCGATATTAAGCAGTTCGTCGGCCGCCTTGGCAACGATGACGCGGCTTTCCGATACTTCTGAAAATGCGATGGCTATGCCGGGCTTATAAATACGCGCGCCCTGGATGATGGCGAATTTCTCCATCGTCGTTTCAAAATCCGATTGCAGTAGCCGCTTGACCTCCGTCGTGTCCGCGCCGCAGCGGCGCAGAAACGATGCGGCCTCAAACGTGCGGCTGCCGGTTCTGATTGAAAAGCTCTTCGTGTCGAGCACGATGCCGGCGAGCAGCGCCTCGGCTTCAATACGCAGGATATCCGTCTGGTCGACGAGGTATTGCATCATCTCCGAGACCAGTTCAGCTGCCGACGATGCGTACGGCTCATGGAAATTGAGCGTCGCATTTTCGATGTACTGCGCGGCGCGTCGGTGATGGTCGATAACGGCCACGTGATTGACCGATTCAAGCAGTTCCAGTGACTCAACCTGTTCGGGGCGGTTTGTATCGACGATGACGAGCAGGGTGCGGCTGTCGGCCGAGATCATCGCCTCCTGTGCGGTGATGAAGATGTCCTCGTATTCCGGCGTCTGACGTAGTTGCCCGACGAGATCGCCGGCGACGGTTGAGGTGAGGTCGGTGACGATATGCGCGGGTTTACCGCGCTTTCTGGCAATACAGCACACGCCGACAGCCGCGCCAAGCGAGTCGAGGTCGGCGTGCTTGTGCCCCATGATGATGATCTCCGACGCGCCGCCGATCAGTTCGCCGAAGGCGTTGGCCATCACGCGCGATTTGACCTTTGTGCGCCGCTCGACCTCAGCGGAATGCCCGCCGTAGAACTCAAAATTAAAGCGGTTTTTAACGACAGCCTGATCGCCGCCGCGCGAGAGCGCCATCTCAATGGCCAACGATGCGAAGCGGTATGTCTCGTCAAACGTCTTGCCGTCACGCCCGATGCCGATCGAAAGCGTTGCCTGAACGCCGCCTGCCTTGATGGATTCGCGGACGCCGTCAAGTACGTCGAATTTGCCGTCAACAAAGTTTTTAAGATGCCGGCCCTCGAACAAGAACATGTACCGGTCACGGTCGTACTTGCTCAGGATACCGTCGCATCCGATGATCCAGTCGCTGATTTTATCATCAACTGCCGACAAGATAGCGGATTTTTCTTTCTCACTGAGGTTTTTAATAAGCTCGTCGTAGTTATCGAGCATAATGATCGCGCACATCAGGCGCGAGGAGACGAATTCGTCAAACGTCTCGGCGTATTCCGTCACGTCGACGAAATAGGCGGCGGCCATGATGTTATCGGGATCCCCGGAAGAGCGCATCAGGCTGCCGAACACCTTATAGCGCCGGTCGCCGAGCGTGTACAGATCGGTGCTTTCCGTTTTGCCCTCTAAAAGCCACTTACCGGCAAAGCCGGGGACAATATCGCTCATGCGCACCTCAAAGAAGCGCTCTTTTGCGCCCGTAGCCGCGACGAAACGCCCGTTTGACCACAAGATTTCCTGTGTCTGCGGGCTGAAGATGACGACCGGCAGCGGACAGTTTAAAAACGCGTCTTTGGAGGCCGTTTCACTGTTACTGGTGACGGTTTCGATATATTTGATCAGCTTGGCCGAACGCTTACGCATCGACAGGGGCATGTACAAGGCGAAAAACAACACGAAGACAAACTCGCCGATGGCGATATAACGGCTGATTTCATGCCCGAAAAAATACGTTATGATACCGCACAGCAGCAGCACAACAATTGTGACGCGTGCATTAGGCTGTAATTTTTCAAGCAGCTTTTTGTTCAAATCCGTCACTCCGATCGCCAATATGTCGCGGCGTTGATAGTTCATTATAGCACAGTGCGCGCATCTGGTAAATAGGTTCAAAGCGCCGTGTTCATGCGTGCCCGACGCGGCGAAAAACGGATAAACAGACGCTTCGGCGCAAATACTGGTCATGCCAGGCCGCGCTATGGAGCGTACGCTTGGTATCGATTTGTATTGACGGCGGCGGGGCGTTCGGCGCCGTCGCACAGGGGGATAATATGAAAGCGATTATCATGGCCGGCGGCGAAGGCACACGATTGCGGCCCGTCAGTGCGCGCAAGCCCAAACCCATGGTTGAACTGTTGGATAAACCGGTGCTGGTGCACATTCTTGCGCTATTAAAGCGCAATGGTATTACCGAGGCGTGCCTGACGCTCCGATTTTTGCCGGACACCATTCGGGACTACTTCGGTGACGGGGCGCGTTTTGGTATGCGACTGGATTACCGGGTTGAAACCGAGGCGCTCGGCACGGCTGGCGGCGTCAAGGGGTGCGCCGATTTTATCGGGTGCGACGATTTCCTTATTGTCTCCGGCGATTGCGTCTGCGATTTTGATTTACAAAAGCTTGTGACGTTTCACAAGGAGAAAAATGCCGAGGTGACGCTTGCGCTGTATAGCCATGACGAGCCGCTTGAATACGGCCTTGTCGTGACGGATGAAGCAGACCGTGTGACGCGTTTTGTTGAAAAGCCCGGCTGGGAGCGGGTGGTGACGGATCGGATCAATACCGGCATTTACGTCATGAAAGCCAGCATACTCGATGAGATCCCTTCCGATGCGCCCTATGATTTCGGCCGGCAGCTGTTTCCGCGTCTGCTAACCGAAAATCGTGCGCTGTACGGTATCGGCTTGGACGGCTATTGGTGCGACATTGGCTCGCCGGACTCGTACAGAGCATGCTGTATGGACATTTTACGCGGTGCTGTGCAATTGCCGCTTGATGTTAAGCCGCTGCGCGACGGGGTCTGGTGTGCCGGTTCGCTGCCGGAGGATGTGACGATCGAGCCGCCGGTGTATATCGGGCACGGCGTAAAAGTCGACTCTGGCGCGGTGATCGGCCCGTATACGGTGATTGCCGCGGCCAGCGCGGTCGGCCCGGGCGCGGTTGTCACCGGATCGGTCGTTTGCGGCGCACAACTGGAGGAGGGCGTATCGTGTGAAAACGCCGTCGTCTGTCGGGGCACCAAAATCGGACGGGGTACATCAATAAAAGAGGAAGCGGTCGTCGGTGAAGACTGCGTCGTCGGCGAGAACTGCCGTATCGAGGCGGCGGCGAAAATTTGGCCGGCGCAGGAAATTGCATCGGGATCATCGATTGCAGGGTGCGTTCTGGATGCACCCGCTACCACGCGAATGACGTTTATTCGTCCGGGTGTGCTGGAGGGTACGTTGGGCGATACGCTGACGGCAGCGGCGTGTGTTCGCCTCGGAGCGGCAGCCGCCGCGCTCGGCGTCGTCGGTGTGGCGGATGACGGATCTGACGGTGCGCAGTTAGCCGCGGACAGCCTGGACATCGGCGTGCGTCTGACCGGCGGCGATGTCGTCCGCCACGACGGCGCGTGCGCCGCCCATGCGGCGCTTGTCGGACGGTTTTACAATTGGACGGTCAGTATTTTTGCCGAAACGGTCGCGGGCAGCATCCGGCTGACGTTTTTTGGGCATGGCGGCGCCGCGCTGCCGCGCGAACTTGAGCGCAAGCTCGAAGCCGGACAGGATGGGAGCGGCCAGCTGTCGGACAGGCTAGGGCGCAGCCGGACGATATCGGGCGTTGCCGATACGCACGCGGCCGAAGCGGTGCGCGCCGTGGGCGCTGTGCGCACGGACTATCCATTGGACGTTGCCGTTACGGGCAGCGGCGCTGAAAACGAGACGCTCCGCCACGCACTTGGAATGCTCGGCTGCCGCGTGACAGCCGGAAGACCCGGCGCGTTCCGGCTCGAAGCCTTGCCGGGCGGTTTTGCTCTTGTTGCGACCGATGAGGACGGGCATCGGCTGACCGCGGCGCAGACACAAGCTGCCGTCGCGCTTGCCGCCTTGTCGGACGGTGCGCATACGCTCCTTGTGCCGGCAGACGTACCGGCGGCGCTGGACGCCGTCGCCGTCGCTTTCGGTGCGTCGCTCATCCGCGCCGACGAGGCGGCGGAAAACGACGGCTCGGTTGCCGTTCTCCCGCGTGACGCGATATTTGCCGGTGTTCGTCTTGCCGCCTATTTGATGAAAACGCGCGGGACGCTCGCACAACTGCGTCGGCGGCTGCCGGCTTTTTCGTCCGAGACGCGCGAGCTGCCGCTGAGCGGCGGTCGCGGCGCGGTTATGCGGCTGTTGGCGTCGGCCGGCGCGCTATCAGACGACAGGATGGGGGCGGGGCTGCGCTTTGATACGCCGAAGGGGAGCGTCACCGTTGCGCCGGTTCGTGAGCGCAGCGCGCTGCGCATCAAGACGGAGAGCTACAGCACCGAGGCGGCAAAAGAACTTGGTATCGCGTTTGAGGATATTGCGCGCGATTGCGACGACCGCGCCGTCGGTCAAAAGTAAACATTTTGTGAAACGTCGACACTTGAAGTAAATCCGACTTGCGGCTTCAGCCGTTATTCACTATAATTAAGGATGCCCAGAAGAGGCAGTATCATTGATTAAGGCTGATAACGGATGAAAAAAATATTACTGATTGCAGCAATGCTGGTTTGCGCCGCCGTACTGGCGGCATGCGGCGGCAGGGCTGTTCCCAATACTGTTAACGACGAGGCGGATCTCTATGGCGCTAAGATCGGCGTCGTGACCGGCTCGGCGGCCAGCGTGTACGCTGCACCGTATGGCACGATGACGACGTATCTGGCGGCCGAGACGATGCTCGTCGAGGTGAAGAACGCCGTCATCGACTGCGCCGTGATGGACGAGGGACTGGCGAAATCGACGATTAAGCAAGTCTCAGGGCTGAAAATCCTGCGTGACCCACTGGCTGAAGACGATTTCCGATTTGCGATCGCCCACGAAAACCCCGACCTTGCCGAGGCGGTCAATGCAGCGCTTGACGCGCTGCGCGAAGACGAAACGCTGCAGAACATCATCGACGGATACATGCTTGGTACGGATTACAAGTATACGTCGCCGGAGGATGTCGATCGCTCGAACGGGACGCTGACGCTTGCCGTCGACGGGTCGTTTCCACCGTATTCGTTCCATAACGGCGCGGGGCGGATCGTTGGTATTGACATCGATGTCGCGCGCGCCGTGTGCGACCGGCTCGGCGTCGAGCTCGATGTTACCGTCGTCGACAGGGGCGATCTGGTCAAGACCGTCCAGTTCGGCAAGGCCGACTTTTCGCTCGGCGGCATCACGGAAAACGAGGCCGACGCCGAGCTCGTCAGCTTCTCCGAGCCGTACACGCACTGCATACAGGTAATCGTGACGCGGAAATAAGGATTAAAAGTTAAAAGCGCTCAAGCGTTGTGCGGTAATACGCCATATTAGCTTGTAGTTTGTAAAAGATTTTCAATTTATATAAACCAATTGCCCCTGGCGTTTTTCAACTAATACTAAAAAGAAGTCATCTTGAGTATATAAAAGCAGGCCGACGTTAACGTCGGCCTGCTTTTATTGAACACATTGGGTTCATCTTTTAGTGCGAGAGACGGGACTTGAACCCGTACGCCATGGACACACGCCCCTCAAACGTGCCTGTCTACCAATTCCAGCACTCTCGCAGATAGTGCAAGAGTTATTATAGACACGAACACTCGTTTTGTCAACAGCAGATTTTCAGCGCGCGACGGTTTATTCGGCCAGCTCGAGCAGCACGCTCGAGGCCGCCTCACCGAAGTACCGAGCGGCGTCCAGCGCTTCTTGGAGCGTGTTGCCCGTACTACCGACCTCGACGAGCATCGAGCCGGTCGTCGCCTGCTGATTATATCGGTACTGCGAAAGCTCGACGGGCTTAGCCAGTGACGGATACAGCTCGTTCATCTCGTTTTCGATGCGCAGGGCGAGCTTGAAGTTTTCCTGCCAGTCCGGATGCTCAAGGCCGTACGCGTCGGTTCCCATGACGAACAGTATCTGCGCGCACTTTGCGTCGTCGATCTGGGCGAGCGTCTTATAGATGTTGCCGTCGTCGTCTTCAATGTGGTTGCGGTGCAGGTCGATGACAATTTTGATGCTTGGGTACTCCGATAGATACGATTGAATCGCCTCGTATGAGCGCGTGTACGAGCCCTGATAGCTCGGGTAGTCGTAGACGTTGCGGTCATGGATGACGTTGACGCCGTTTGAGGCGAATACCGCGGCCAGCTCGTCACCGACGCGAATGACGCTCTGCGCCTTTTCCTGCGTGCGGTACGGGTCGGACTCGACGTACTGGTCGTCGCCGTCCGGCAGGTACGCTTCGCTCCCGTGCGTATGGATGATGAGCACCGACGGTGCGTCCTGCGCGATCGTGAAGCCGATCGGCGCAGTGAGGAGCGCCGGGATGTCGACGCAGTAACCGGCGCGGTTGTCGAGCGTGATGCCGGTGTTTGTCTCGGCGTGCTCCGAAATGACGTTTGGCGGCGCGGTCGACGACGGTGTCTCCTCCGGCTCGTCTGGGAGCGTGTAATAGAGCGGCGTGTCGGACGGGTTAACCGGGTACGACGGCTGGACAGCTGGCGCCGTCACGTCCGGCGACGGGGTTATGGTCTCTGCCGAGCGCTCAGTGTCCGGTATGGCGGTGCGGACGGTCGGGCCGAAGACGGCGGCGACGAGCCCAAATGTACCGTCCGGCCGAATGGATTTGCCGAATTCAAAGTCCAGCACGGCTTCGACAAAGCGCGCATTCGAGCACAATCCGCCCAGCCGCGCAAGCGGCTGCGTGTCCGGCGCGACTTGAGAGATCAGCCGTACGGCGATACATAGAAAAAAGATGAGCGCCAGCCCTTTGACGGCGCCAGGTGTTTTGACAGCCATCACACGCAGGGGACGTTTTGGGCGTTTATGCAAGAATCGGTCACCTCCGGTGTCATAAAGCGAGCGGACAAAGCCGCGGTGTGTCTGTACAAATATATGACGCGGGATGAGGTGTTAGACCCGTTGTCATAATACGGGCTTTGTGTTAAGATAGCCTAAGCGCCAAGGGCGTGAATACGTATAACCGGAAGAAAGAAAAACATGAAAAAGCTTTACAATACGCAAGGCACCTGTGCGCGGCAGATCGAAGTAGATATTGAAGACGGCGTCGTACGCTCGGTGCGGTTTGTCGGCGGATGTCCGGGCAATCTGGAGGCCATCACCCGCCTCGTCACCGGCATGGAGACCGAGCGTGTACGAGCGCTCCTCCGCGGCGTTACGTGCGGCCACAGGCCGACGTCCTGCGCCGACCAGCTCGTTTGCGCTATCGACGAAGTGCTCGCCGAACTAAAAGCTTCATAACCGTCAAATTCATAAGAATCAGCACGCAGACCGACAGAAATACCCGTCGGACTGCGTGCTTGTTTTTGACGTTTTTTTCCGCCGGACTGGTCTATAATGGCGGCATCAGGGGGACGGGTAGATGCAAACGGTTTACGTTGATGTGCTTTTTATGGTCAATCTCGCGGTCAATTACATACTACTGCTGGTCACGGCTAAAATCTGCGGCAGCACGTCGCGGCGGCTCCAGCTGGTTGCCGCCGCGGCGTTCGGCGCGTTTTACGCGGCAGCCGTCGTGATGCCGGGCGCGGGGTTTCTGATGCACCCGATCCTAAAGGTGGCAGTCGGGCTGCTAATGGCCATGGCGGCATTTGTCGGCCAGCCGCGCTTCGTTCGCTCGGCGCTTGTGTTTTTGGCGGTGACGGGCGCGTTCGGCGGACTCGTCGCTGCCGCATCCATGCTCGGCGGCCGGCGGCTGACAGACGGGTTCATGATGACGATCAACTTCCGTGTGCTGCTTTTCAGCTTCATCGGCGCCTATGCATTGCTGACGCTCGTGTTCCGTCGTGCCGCGCGCTCGAAGCCGGGGGATATCGTCGCCGTTGACGTGCGGCACGGCGAGCGGACGGTGCACGTGCGGGCCCTGCGCGATACCGGCAATGCGCTGACCGACCCGATGACGGGGCGTGGCGTCGTCATCGCCGGCGCCGGCGACGTGCGTGCGCTTTTCCCGCGCGACGTGGCGCAAGCGCTGACGCTGCTCGGGCAGCGCAGCGCCGTCGATGTGCTCGAAACGCTGTCAAGGGGCGGGCGGACGACGCGCTTCCAGCTCATCCCGTACAGCGCCGTCGGCGTATCGGGCGGGATGCTGCTCGCTTTCCGTCCGGACGCCGTCACAATTGACGGCAAATTGAAGTCGGGGATGCTCGTTGCATTGTCACCCAACAGCGTGTCGGAAAGCGGGACGTATTCGGCGCTCGTCGGGGCATAAATGGATTCGTATTCACGAGAGGGGAGTTATCATGAATAAACTGCTGCGCATAAAGATTGCTCTGTCAATACGGTTGTACCGGATTTTCGACCGGCTTGGCCTGTCGCTGCCGGCGGGCATTCATTATATCGGCGGCAGCGAAACGCTGCCGGCGCCGCTGACACGGGAGGAGGAGGCGCACTATATCACGCTGCTGGGCGACGAATCGTTTGAGGCCAAGCAGGCGCTGATTGAACACAACCTGCGCCTCGTCGTATATATCGCGCGACGGTTCGACAATACGGGCATCAACATCGAGGATCTTATTTCGATCGGGACGATCGGGCTGATCAAGGCGATCAATACATACGACGCGAAGAAAAACATCAAGCTGGCGACCTACGCCTCGCGGTGTATTGAAAACGAGATATTGATGTTTTTACGCAAGACGAGCAATCGCCGGTCGGAGGTGTCGTTCGACGAACCGCTCAACACCGACTGGGACGGCAACGAGCTGCTGCTATCAGACATTCTCGGTACCGACGCGGATATCATCATGCGCCCGATGGAGGACGATGTTGACAGAAGGCTACTGCTTGATGCCGTCGACCGGTTGTCCGAGCGCGAGAAGGAGATTATCGTGATGCGCTTCGGGCTTGGTGGCATCGAGGAGCGCACGCAAAAAGAAGTGGCCGATCAGATGGGCATCTCGCAATCGTACATCAGCCGGCTCGAAAAGCGGATCATCCTGCGCCTGCGGCGCGAGATCACGCGGCAGATTTAACCACGCAGTATATGGGGAGGGGCGGATCTATGATCCGGCCCTTTTTGCTGTATGTGCACAGTCCTGCCAGCTTTTTATACTTGTCAAATGGCGCAAACCACATTATACTGTGGTTAAAGACTGAAAGGAGGTTTATATGGCACAAGAGACTGCGAAAAAACGCCGTATCAGAAATACTGCGGCACCGCGCGTGTCCCTGTACATATTTCTGGCGGCCATCCCGATTGCACTGCTTGCCGTGCTGTATTTCCTCCAAGATAACCGCGAGTTGATGGACTGGATCGCCCGGCATATTGCGCAGCCGTACATGAACGGCGCGGCGGCGGTCACGTCCTTCGGGCCGCTGGAGCAGTTTTCCGTTATGGAAGTGCTGCTGACAATACTGATACTATGGGCGCTGTTTTTCCTCATCAAGACGATCGTGATCGTCGTACGCGGGCCGAGCAGACTGTACAGCCTGCTGTCGCGGCTGTTTGCGCTCGCGCTTGTCGGCTTATACATTGGATCAGCGTTCGCGCTGCTGTGGGGCGCTGGGTACCGCTCGACGACGCTTGCAGAAAAGACAGGCCTGCAGTCGCCCGGCGTGACAACCGCGCAGCTTGAAGCCGTCACGCAGATGTTCGCCGATAAGGCCAACGAGTACGCCGGTAAAGTCGAGCGGGATGCGGGCGGCCATTTCAACGCGGACACGTCGTACATGCTCGCGCAGTCGACGGGCGTGTATACCAATATCGAAAAAACATTCCCGGCGCTGTCCGGCCCGGCGCATCGGCCTAAGCCGATGATCTACTCCAAGCTGATGAGCTTGACCGGCTTTACGGGCGTCTACGTCGCGCTCACCGGCGAAGCCAACGTTAACGTGGACGCGCCGGGCTGCTTGCTGCCGGCGACGATTGCGCACGAGATGGCGCACCAGCGCGGCGTGCATGCCGAGCAGGAGGCTAACTTTGCCGGTATCGCCGCGTGTATGACGTCCAACATCCCGACCTACCAGTATTCCGGCTACCTCAGCGGCTTGATTTATCTGTCCGACGCGCTGTACAAGGCCGACGCCGACGCGGCGTCACGCATTTTGTCCGGCCTGAATGACGATGTGCTGACCGACTGGCGCGATAACCATGACTACTGGGCGCAGTATGATACGACGGCGGCAGAAGTCGTCGCGGCTGTCTACGACAGCTACCTTGTCGCCAATGGCGAGGAGCTCGGTATCAACTCGTACAACGCATGCGTGGACATGCTTGTGACGTGGCTCGGTCCTCAGGTGACGTCATCCGACGCATCACCCGATCCGGCAACAGAAACAACACCGGACGCGTCGCCCGATGCAGCACCGAGCACGCAGCCGGAAACAACACCGGACGCGTCTCCGAGTACGACGACGCAGGCAGTAAGACCGGATGTATCATAATATAAAAAGAGCGCCCCGCTTAAACGGGGCGCTCTTTTTATTTCAGACATTATGCCGCTATAGAACACCAAAGTGCTCCAGCAGAATTTTGACGCCGAGCGCGCATAAAATAACGCCGCCGGCGATCTCCGCTACCATCTCAAACTTCTCGCCGAGAAAGCCGCCCAGCCGCACACCGGCAATCGACAGCGCGAAGGTCATTACACCAATGGTCACGACAGCCGGAACGATTGCTGTATCTAAAAAAGCGAAGGTGACCCCGATGGCCAGCGCATCGATACTCGTCGCCACAGCCATGAGAAACATCGACTTGGCCGACAGCGTCGTCGTGCAGGTGTCCGGGTCACTGTCTTCTTCTTTACGTGTCAGCGCTTCGCGGATCATGTTCAGACCGATCGCGGCCAGCAGTATAAACGCGGCCCAATGCGAAAACCGGCCGATGAATACGGAAAACTGCGTGCCGAGCAGGTAGCCGATAAGCGGCATCAGCGCCTGAAAGCCGCCGAACCATAGCCCGACGATCACCGCGTTTTTGGCGCTGACGCGCCCGAGAGACAGACCCTTACAGATCGATACGGCTACGGCGTCCATGGACAAACCAAACGCGACAAGCAGTAAGTCAGCAAAACTCATGTTTTGATACATCCTTTGTAGACAGAGAAGTGCAGGTGCCTTTGCGCAGTATCATACCAGACGCGCCGATGCCCGTCAAATGAGAAAGAAATCAACAGTCCGAAGCGGCTGGTCCGGCAAAAAAGCTCTCCCGGCGCTGGTGCGCAGGAGAGCTTTTTGTTTAAGTATTTATACCGAGGGTGACGGTGATTCAGACGGTGAGGCCGACGGCGATTCGGACGGTGAGGCCGACGGCGATTCAGACGGTGACGGTGACGCTGATGGGGATTCAGACGGTGAAGTCGACGGTGACGCTGATGGCGTACCGGATGGCGACTCAGAGCCGGACGGCGATGCGCTCGGATCGTCTGAAGGCAGTTCGCCGACAGCATAGAGGACCACACGGTCTTGCGCGCGATAGGAGCTGCGTGTGATATAAGTCTGCTCGATAAGGTTGCCGTCTTCGTCGTATAAATATCTGTAGGTGTCGACGACAATACCACCGTGACCGGAGGTCTTTACGACCGTCGTACCCGGCTCGACGCTTTCATCTTCTTTTTCGACGAGCCCCGCCTCCGTCGTGCTGATCGTGGCGTACTGAACTTCAATGTAATTCGTATCGAGTTTCGTGCCATGCAGGCGCACCTGCAGGTAGCCGCCGTCCATATACGCTTCGATGCGGACGGGGTAGTCGGTGTTATTTTTAAACTTGAAGTCTACCGTACCCCAGTTGACCGTTGCATCCTGACCATACGGTAAGTAGCCGACGGTGAACATGTGGTTTCGGCGGTCGGTCACCTCGAGGTCTGCGTGTAAGACAGCGGAGTACAACGTTGAGGATACCTGACAGATACCGCCGCCGATCTCTTGGACGACCTCGCCGCTGACGTAGGCACCAGCTTCCCGATAACCCTTTTCAGCCGTGCGTTCGCCAAGCGTTTCGTTGTAGGAGAACTCATCACCGGGCATCAGAACCGTTTCATTGACGGCTTCGGTGGCCAGTCCAACATTGTGGATGCGGTTACTGGTGCCGGAGACATAAGTGCGCCGTTCAGACAGCACATCGCGGAACAGTAGTTCCTGCAGCGTCTCGGTATTCATTTCAGGCTCGGTGAAGATGAGCGGGATGATGACAGTTTCACCGATTTGCGCGGCTTCAAGCTTGTTTTCCGCGTCGGCAAGGTCAAAGCTGACACCGGTAACGCTGTCGATTATCGTGTCGGTTTCCGGATCATATACGGCATCGACCGGTTCGACGAAGATGCTGTCATAGAGCGGTTGCAAATCGTTATCGGTTTCATCGCCGGCGGTGATGGTATAGTCGACGGTGACGGGCGCGCTCTGCGCGGCCGAATCCGTCAGGCTGCTTATGGTCAGATCAAAAACCTCGTCCGCGTCGGCCAAGGCGTTCTCGCTGCCCTTAACAATCTTGATAGAACTCGCACCGACTGTACTGTCGGCGTCCATCATCGCCAGGTTGAAATCATGTACATATTCTTCGACAACGTTGCGCACATACGTCTCGTTGATCAGCGCCGAGCCGCCGTCGAGCGCCTGCTTGCTGAAAAGACTCTTTATGTACTGGAGCTCGTTGGCGAAAAATGATCCGTCGCGACCGTAATTGTATGCGCGCAGCGCCGCAGAGGCCGGCTGCAGCTTCATGCCGGACTCTTCGCCGGTAATGGTCATGGTCTGCCCGTCGGGGAAGCGGATCGTTACCGAGACATTGGCGGCGTTGTCGCCGTATCCGGCGTCGGTCAGTGCCTGCTCGGCCTCATCGACGGTCATGCCGGACACGTCGACCTCGCCGATGGTGATATTTGGATAGATCGTATCAAGATTATTGACGAAGGATCCCATGACGATCGCGGCGACGGCGATTACAACAACGGCTATACCGGCGATGATTCCGCCGAGAATTGCCGGTTTCATTTTCGGCATTTTACCGTTATTTTTTTTCTTGCCGTTACCGGAGGCTTTATTGTTAGTGGTACTGTTAATGTGAATCCCATCCTTTTATTATGCAAGTGCTCTAGAACACATTCTATAGTGTATTTACAAGAAATTCAATTAGATATTTATTACATATTGCTACAGAAGCTGTAACCTTTTCGTGAGAGTTTTACAACATATGACGTAAAACACGCCGGCCAGCGTATCGCGCAACAGCTAAATTCCACGGAAAAGCTGAACCTCCTGAGGTTGGCGGTCGAATAGCGTCAGTTGCGAGCGATACAGCAGATCCTCCGGACGCTCCCAGGGCTTGGTCATGGCCGAGCGTTGTTTCGTCTGCGCTTCGAGAATCTCTCCGATGAGTGTATTGGACAGCAGGAAACCCTGCGGCGTTAGCATCCAGCGGTCGTCTTTCAGCTGCGCCCAGCCCTGTGATTCGTAAAAGCGCAGAAGACTGACAGCTTTGTCCATACTGCAGGGATAGATGTCATAGTATTCACGTTCGGAGATGCCGCCTGTCGTCCGCAGCCGCAGCATCAGATATTCGCTGGCGCGCTCGAAATCAGAAATCTCCTCGCTGAGATCGATGATGCTTTTACCCTGCAGCACATGGTCGGCGTACTTTTCAAGATCAGCGATATAGTTAAAACGCCGGCCGCCGACATACGAGTGCGCTGCCGCACCAAAGCCGAGGTAGTCCTGACCGGTCCAGTATTTCATGTTATGCTTGGATTCGTAGCCGCGCCGCGCAAAGTTGGAGATTTCGTACTGCTTGAATCCAAAACGGCTGAGTGCTTCGATGGCGTACAGGTACATATCAGCCTGCGCGTCGTCGTCAGGCATATAGGGGGAGTTACGGTATATGTAAAGCTGCGAGCCTTCCTCTATTTTCAGGCCGTAGCAGGAAATATGCTCCGGTTTGAGCGCAGCGGCCCGACCAAGCGTGGACGCCCAGTCGTCGCGCGATTGCGACGGCAGGCCGTAAATCAGGTCGAGGCTGATGTTATTAAAACCGGCGTCGCGTGCGTTGTGAACAGTTTCCTCAGCGTCCGCGAACGTGTGCTTTCGTCCAAGGCTTTTAAGCAGCTTATCGTCCGTCGATTGCACACCGACGGACAGACGGTTAAAGCCGGCGCGATGCAGACGCTGCAGGTCGGTTTTTGTGACGCTGCCGGGGTTCACTTCAACGGTTACTTCAGACTCGAGCAAGACGTGCCCGTATTTTTTCAGCGCATTAAACAGGCTGATAAGCCTGTCGGCGCCGTAAAAGCTCGGTGTCCCGCCGCCGAAGTAGACGGTATCGGCCAGATAACCGTCTAGCTGGGGTGCGTATTCGCGGATATGATGCAGCAGCGCGTGCTGATATACGGGCATTTGCTTTTCGTGACCGGCCAGCGAGTAAAAGTCACAGTAGGCGCACTTGGCGACGCAAAAGGGAATATGAACATAAATGCCAAGATATTTTTCCATTGGTTCCTCCGGCGTGCGGCGTGTAGAAGCCGCAGATTGCCGTCAATCCATATATTTGTGTGTGTAATGTTCGGGTGTTATGACCCCGGATAACTCGACTAAGAACTTCTGCAGGTCGTCCTCGTAGGGGACAACCTGCGTGTGTAGCGTCATTTCTCCCGGCTCGACGAGCGGGATCGACACGGCGACGGACGTGCCGGCGCCGGGCCGGCTTTCCAGAACGACACTGCCGCCGTGCATCAGCGCAATACAATGTACAATCGACAGACCAAGGCCGACGCCGGCTTGAGGGTCGGTCAGGTCACGCTCGGCGGCGTAACGCTTCCAGACGTTTTTGAGGACATCGGGATTCACTCCGGTGCCCGCGTCATTGACCGTGATGATAAAACGGTCATTGGTTTTTTTAACAGCAACGGTAATCTCGCCGCCTGCAGGTGTGTTGGCGAGGCTATTGGACAACAGATTGAGCAGCAGCTTGTCGATCATCGAGTGGTCGGCATATACGAATAAGCTGTCAAGTGCAGAGTCGAATTTAATTGTAACACCACGTTCGGCAACAAAATGTTGCGTTGTGTTCGCGATGCCGGAGATGGCTGCAATCAGGTCGAACATCGTGCGGTTTAAGGTCTTATTGCCGGATGTTTTCTCGCCAATGCTGACGACATTATTTGTCACGCGCAGAATATTATAGTAGCTGTGATAGATCATAGACGCGTATCGGGTCAGTTTTGGGTCGTCTTGCTGCTCGATGTGCGAGAGCATTAGCTCGGTAGTCATTTTTAGAATTGACAAATGGTTTTTCAGCTCAAGGCTGAATGATGAGAAGAAATTCGACATATCTTCGATGCCGTCTGTGTCGGCCGGTGTGATCGTGAAGACGCGGTACGATCCATCAACAGTGACCTGCACGTTGACATTGAGGCCGCCGAGCTTCATCTCACCGGCGAAGCGCTCTGCGTCGTACCGAAGATATTGTGCGGGAAAAATATCTTCAGGCGCTACTTTGTCAAGATCAGGGATCATCTTAGCAGCCGCTTCATTATAAAAAAAGATCTGTCCATCCTTCAATGCGACAACCGCATCGTTGAGACTGTCGTACATCTTGATAAAATGACTTAACAAATCGCCGTCACTCCTTGCTTTGCCTGCCATTATATTTATAAAATCAATCTGAAATCATACGAGCAAAAAAATGACAATGCAACTATTTAGACGTGATTTTTCCACAAGTGTTCCGATCGTAAGTATTTCTCATAATATCAAAAATAAAAAAATTCTACAATAGTTTTCGTCGTAATTTGTCGGTTAATGGCGGGAAAGGTCTTTTATTCTTGACGCGGAATTGGTATAATCAGGCCGTACAAGATACATATTGACAACGGAGGTATACTATGAGCATTCAAATCGGTATTACGGGCTTCGGGCGGATCGGCCGCCTTGTCCTTCGCGCGAGCCTCGATCATCCCAATATCGAGGTTACTGGCATCAACTCTACCGTCGCGCCCGATTACATGGCTTATATGCTGAAGTACGACACCATGCACGGACGGCTTCAACATGATGTTACATACAGCAACGGCAACCTGGTGATCGACGGGCGCGAGATCCCGACGTTTTCGGACCGCGACCCGGAAAAAATCCCGTGGGAAAGTGTTGGGGTAGAATATCTCGTCGACTCGACGGGGCAGTTCAAATCGATCGACAAGGCGCAGGCGCATCTGCGCGCCGGTGCGAAAAAAGTTGTTGTGACGGCGCCGTCGAAGGATATCCCGATGTTTGTTACCGGCGTCAACACCGATACATACGATCCGTCGATGACGATCGTCTCGAACGCGTCGTGCACGACGAACTGTCTGGCCCCGATTGCTAAAATAGTCAACGATAATTTCGGCATCGCATCAGGCCTGATGACGACGGTGCACTCGACGACCGCGTCGCAGAAAACAGTCGACGGCAAGTCACTTAAAGACTGGCGGCTCGGCCGCGGCGCCGCACAAAATATTATCCCGACGTCGACCGGCGCGGCGCTCGCCGTCACGAAGGTCATCCCCGCACTTGAAGGGCGCCTGACCGGTATGGCGATGCGCGTGCCGACGCTAGACGTATCCGTCGTTGACCTGACGGTCAACCTCGAAAAAGCGGCGAAGTACGACGATGTCTGCGCGGCGATCAAGCTCGCCGCCGATACCGACCTCAAAGGCATCATCGCCTACACCGACGAGCCGGTTGTCTCATCGGATTTCCTTGGCGACGCGCACATCTCGATCTTTGACGCGGCCGCCGGCATCCAGCTGACCGACACGTTCATGAAGCTCATTTCCTGGTACGATAACGAGTGGGGCTATTCCTCCAAGGTGCTCAGCCTCGTCGAGCATATGTATAAGGTTGACCACCAATAAATTCGAAACGATGCCGGTCCGGCATTGTTTGATGCGAAACTTAATAAACGGAGAAAAGAGCGCCCCGATCGGGGCGCTCTTTTTAGCCTCGCAGAGTTCTGCTACACACGGCGGAACAAATGCCATTCGTCATTTCCGGGGACAAGTGCCTCGGAAATGACACTTTTCAAGGTGGATGCGGTGGAGCAGACGTCTTGCGGTTTATTGCTTTAAGAGCCGTTGGCTCTTAAAGCAGCTGTTTTACTCGCCCTTGGTCGGATCGACGCCGTCGTCGCGCCAGTTCCAGTCGCGCCCGCCTTTGAAGACGGTCGCGTTCATCTCGTTGGAAAGCATGACGAGATTGGCCGTCGGGAAGCGGTGACACATCTCCAGGAAGAAGTTGCCGGCGTCCTTCGTCGTTTCAAGCACTTCTTCTGTTGCATGCAGATACGCGCGCGTAAAATCGACCGAGCGATTGTCAAACAGCTGGCCGGGCTTGGCGTGGCCAGGGATGATGACGTCGGGCTTGAGGCTCTCGATCAGGTCGAGGTCTTCCAGCCACTTTTGGCGCTCGTCTTTAGAGACTTCGCACGTGAACGGATGCGACTCGGAGAAGAGAATGTCGCTGCCGTAGACGGTTTTAATCGAGGGGATCCAGACAAGGGAGTTGTACTTCACGTCGCCCATGCGCTCAGGGATGACTTCAATACGCTCGCCTTCCAGCATGATGACATTGTCGGGCACAGGCTCGAGCTGAACGCTCTTGGTGCACACGTTCATCTTGCCGATGACTTCCGTCCAGTGGTCGATCTTGTCGTAGAACTGGGTGTTGATCATGTCGTAGCAATCGGCGGGCGCGTAGCACTTGACGCCAGGGAACTGCTCGGCGATGTACGCTGTGCCGAAGTAATGGTCGGGGTGCGAATGCGTGACGAAAATCGCCTTGAGCTCGCGGCCGAGCTCACAGATCTCGGCGCAGACGCGATACGCGTTCGAGCGCGTCCACTGCGTGTCGATGACGACGGCGTCTTCCTTGCCGTAAACGATCACGGATGCGACGGAGAATCCGCTCTCCGGCGCGAAGAATACTTTTAATCCGAGCTTGCCTTCGCCGAACTCGATCGTCCTTACTTCCATGTGTAGACCTCCATATGTGTGTTATGTTTCGGATATGCGCTTTATGATAAGCTATTATACCAATGCAGGGCGGCAACTTCAATAACAATCGGCACAAAGTAGCAGGGGCGATGTTGTGATGACTGAAAAATGAGAAGGAAATTATTGTAATAGGACGAACTTTGTGGTAATTTATAGTAATCAAGGGGGTGCTGATATGGACAACAGCTCGGCCATACATAACCAGACAGATAAAAACCATAATCGTGTGACACTGATACTCATCTTATTGCTATTGGCTTTACGCTTGCCGTTTCTGACAGGAATAATCGTCTTTTTCCATGAGGCGTCGTTATGGGCTGTGCCGATTTTTGAAAACGGCACGTATCTGATAACCGCCGTGCTTATCTGGTGGGAAAGAAAGAGGCTCGAGCAGTTTCATATCGGTTATATTGCGCTGGGCATTATCATCTTGATACCGTTTGTTTATTCAATAGTGTTTTATTTTTATGACCCATTCGGCACTATTGATCGTTTTGGTTACCCGCTTTTCCGGATGATCGTCGCGGGTTTACTGTTGGTTGCGCTGATTGTTCAGCGGCCTGTACTGAAAAAAGTGACGATGAAGTCGGTCCTGTGGATCATTATTGCGATAGCTGTCGGCATTGTTATCGGGTCATTGATTGGGTATGTCTATTCGCGGCTTGAACCCAGAGCAGGCAGCATGAGTTATACATTCCCGCAGATGGTAACAATGTTTATTAGGCAGTTATTCTATGCGGCAGTAAATGAAGAACCGCTGTTCAGAGGCTTCTTATGGGGTTACCTAATGCTTAAAGGCTGGAAGAATCTTTGGATTCTACTGTTTCAAGCCGGTTTGTTTATGGTCGGACATAGCTACTATATTACGCTAAACTTGGGATTTTTCATTGGTGCTTTTATTGCTGCTTGCATTTTCGGTATTGTTGCATGGAAATCGCGTTCTATTGCCGGCAGCATGGTGACGCACGGTTTATTCAATTCGGTTAGTGACATTGTAATGAGCTTAGGATTGTGATTCAAAACGCACCACATTCAAAACCGGCGCCTTAGGCGCCGGTTTTATTATAGATTCTTCTTAATCTGATTGATCGCGTTTTTCTCGAGCCGCGACACCTGAGCCTGTGAGATGCCGACCTCGCCGGCGACCTCCATATGTGTGTTATGTTTCGGATATACGCTTTATGATAAGCTATTATTCCAATGCAGAGCGGCAACTTCAATAACAATCGGCACAAAGTAGCGGGGGCGATGTTGTAATGATTGAGAAAATGAGAAGGGAATTATTGTAATAGAATAAACATTATGGTATTTTATAGTGATCATGGGGGTGCTGATATGGACAACAGCTCGGCCATACTTAACCAGACAGATAAAAACCATAATCGTATGACACTGATACTCATCTTATTGCTATTGGCTTTACGCCTGCCGTTTATGACAGTAATAGGCGTCTTTTTCTATGAGGCGTCGTTGTGGGTTATGCCGATTTTTGAAAACGGCACGTATCTGATAACTGCCGTGCTGATCTGGTGGGAAAGAAAGAGGCTCGAGCAGTTTCATATCGGCTACATTGCACTGGGCATTATCATCTTGATCCCGTTCGTTTATTCGATCCTGTTTCATTTTTATGACCCATACGGCACTATTGATCGTCTCGGTTACCCGCTTTTCCGGATGATTGTCGCGGGTTTACTGTTGGTTACGCTGATTGTCCAGCGGCCTGTACTGAAAAAAGTGACGATGAAGTCGGTCCTGTGGATCATTATTGCGATAGCTGTCGGCATTGTTATCGGGTCATTGATGGGGTATGTCTATTCGCGGCTTATGCCATCAGAAGGCAGCATGACGCATACATTCCCGCAGATGGTTTCGCGGTTCATCAGGCAGTTATTCTATGCGGCAGTAAATGAAGAACCGCTGTTCAGAGGCTTCTTATGGGGTTACCTAATGCTTAAAGGCTGGAAGAATCTTTGGATTCTATTATTTCAAGCCGGTTTGTTTATGATCGGACACAGCTACTATATTACGCAGAACCCGGGATCTTTAATTGGTGTTTTTATTGCTGCTTGCATTCTCGGTATAATTGCGTGGAAATCGCGGTCCATTGCCGGCAGCATGGTGACGCACGGCTTAGTCAATTCGGTTAGTGTTATTGTGCAGAGTCTAGGACTGTGACTGTAAAGCACCACGTAAAAACCGGCGCCCAAGGCGCCGGTTTTGTTATAAATTCTTCTTAATCTGATTGATCGCGTTTTTCTCGAGCCGCGACACCTGCGCCTGTGAGATGCCGACCTCGCCGGCAACCTCCATCTGCGTCTTGCCGTAGAAGAAGCGCAGGGCGAGGATGTGCTTTTCGCGGTCGCTCAGGCGGCTGATCGCGTCGCCGAGGGCAATCTGCTCGAGCCAGTTTTCGTCGGTGTTTTTCGTGTCGCTGACCTGATCCATCACGCAGATGCTCTCGCCGCCGTCGGTGTACAGCGGCTCGTAGAGCGATACGGGGTCGGAGATCGAGTCAAGCGCGAAGACGACGTCTTCACGCTTGATCCCAAGCGCTTTGGCAATCTCGTCGACGGATGGCTCGTGCTGCGTGTCGTTTGTGAGCTTTTCCTTCATCTGCAGCGCTTTATACGCCGTGTCGCGCATGCTGCGGCTGACGCGTATGGCGCTGTTGTCGCGCAGATACCGCCGGATCTCGCCGATGATCATCGGCACGCCGTAAGTGGAAAAGCGTACGTTCAGCGTTGTATCAAAGTTGTCGATGGCTTTCATCAGCCCGATGCAGCCGACCTGGAACAAGTCGTCCACATTTTCGCCGCGGTTAACGAATTTCTGGATTACCGATAATACCAAGCGCAGGTTGCCTGCGATGAGCTCTTCGCGGGCTTTTTTGTCGCCTGTTTTACTGCGTTTTAACAGTTCGGTCGTCTCGTCATTTTTCAAGACCTTGAGTTTGGCTGTATTGACACCGCAAATCTCGACCTTGCCTGCCAACGGATCTACCTCCCTGTTTGGCAAATATGCCGTGCAAGGTCAGTATTTCCGCGGGGAGTGCTTTTAATACTTTTTTGGAAAAGACGCGGCAGGCGCTTTAATAGGTGTATATTTTATGAAATACGGTACATACTGTTAGTTTGACCGACAGCGGATCGACAGGGTTAGTTGATATAAAAGCGGCACGGGCTTTCTGCCCGTGCCGCAAGTCTAGTTGTTGATTAAATTGAGATCAGCTGCAGATGACCGTATAGGATATAACTGTTGTGTAACCGTCGGCAGAGCCGTCTCCAATGCTCACGGTGTATTGGCAATTATTGATTTCTCCCATAAGCATCTGACTCATGATAGACTGGAAAGTGCCGCCATGAGACGTCAGATATTGTTCGAGCTGAGTGCTGATCGTCTCTGCGACAGTATCGACGGCGTCGTTCATGCCGTAGACGATAATATAAGCCGTACCCTCGTCACCCATGCTTTGCTTGCTGGCACCAAGGATGGTGCTGTTGTCGAGTCCAATCAGGGGGACATCGTCGTGTGGATAACCTTCCGGGACGCTGGATTCGCTCAGTGTATCCCAGTTGAGATCAGAATCGGTATTGTTGGCGGGGTCTTCCGGCTGATCGTTTACAGCGGGCTGATTATTGCCAGTTCCCGGATTTACCGGGATAGAAACAAAGACGATGCCGGTACCATCCTTGTTTACCCAGAAGTCAACGTCTACGTTGAATATCGCATCATCCGTTTCAAAAACAAACTTCTCAAATTCGTATGAAATATAGCTGTCGGCGTCACTGGTGCCAGTCATTTCATATGGATCACTAACCATATCAAAGCCGGCTCTTTCAAGATCTGCAGCATAGTTTTCCGCCGCGTTCGCGTCGGCATTGGAAAAACTGACTTGGTAATCATTATACTGGATGCCGTCATAAACGTCTGCCTCTTGCATAGCGCTTTGTATTTTGCCGTATGAGAACTCAGGAACAGAATTAAGCTCCGACGGCCAATCCTTGCCGAAAGGAACAGAACCGCTCGAAGGATCGTTTTCGCCTCCGTTATTCATAATGGTTCCGTTGTTGCTGGCAGTGCTTTGTTGTCCTTGCTGAGAGTTGGCGTTGCCGAATGGAAGAAGGCCGCAGGAAGTAAGACACATGAGCAGAAATACAATTACTAGTAGTGTAACTAATTTTCGCATGATAATCTCCTTTCTCTTCATAGGACCTGGGTAATTAAGCATAGGCGTCCGATAGCCAGTTAAACAGTACAATGAATTATAGCATATTTTACCACAGGGGGAAAGGAGAATGTATAAACTAGGTGTTTCAGGGAGTTATTCCCTGATTCGGCGAGGACATACTGAAAGTGTTTGTCGAGGAAGAATTATTTAGCGCTGGCGCTTACGCTGGAATTTGCCGACCTGTATGGTCGATCGTATACTCGCCCTGAAGCAGAAGCTCCGATACGGGTACGATGTCATACCCGTCGGCGATGAGGTACTCGATGATCGCCGGCAGCGCCTCGGGCGTGTGTAGCGCCGCGTTGTGAAACAACACGATGCTGCCTGGCTGAACCTTGCTCGTCACACGCTTTGTGATCTCCGAGCCGGACAGATCTTTCCAGTCCAGGCTGTCAACATCCCATGCAAAAATAAAGTCACTTACGGACAACAATAGTTTCGTCTGGAGAAACGATGACGTTCTTGACAATCATTGCAGCTACAGCCTTTTTGTCCTCAAAATCAAGCCCGGGAAAATCGATGATGAGCGGGAGTGGAGACGACGAAACGGCCATGCTGGACAGCTTTGCGATGATCTCTTGCTTTTGTGATTCAAGACGCTCGATCTCGCTGTTTACATACTTCGCCGTCACGGCGGAGCTCTCGGCCAGTGCGTTTACAAGATTACCGATCTTCTCTTCGATCTGATACAGTGACAGCTTGACGGCGTTGGCATCTTCACCGGATGCTGCCTCCGGGGCGCGCTTCTCGGTTTGCGCTTCCTTTATGTATCGCACGATCTCGCTCTCCGCAAACGCCTCAATATCTTCAAGGCTCTCAGTGTGACGAACGTCGCATACGTGAAAGTTAGTTCTGCCGCTGCACCGCAGACGCAGCTTGCCGGAGTCGCGATCCTTCATGACCTTAATACTATAGCCGCACTCTGCGCAATGCATCAAGCCGGATAGCCATGTCAGTTTGCCTTTGCCAGTGTTTTTAATTTGCTTATTGGCATCGAGTTTATATTGACACGTCAAAAACTGAGCGGACTCAATAATACCTGGGTGAGAAGCCAAAGCAAATAAATGATCAGACAAATCCGTATACTTACGATCGTTAGAAAGTCGCTTGCCAACAATCAGCCCAGCACGGTTGCCCGTGAATTCATCGGGATCGTTGTAAATAATCATCCCTTTGTTTTTGTAATAGGCATATACGTCGGTGTCGGCCTTAACGCTTACAGGATTACGCAGGACGCGGAATACCGATATACTATCCCAGCTCTTTCGCCTGGCACAGGGCACGCCGTCCTCTGTTAGAATTTTAGCGACCTTGCCGAGCGAAGCGCCGGGGAGTGCGTACATATCAAAGATGCGTTTAACAATTTCAATCTGCTCTGTGGGTTCGAGCGTCTTTGCGCCGTCCTTACGCTTTTCAGCAATTCGATAACCAAAGGGTGCTGGGCCGCCGGGCCAGGCGCCATTCTTAACCCGCTGATAGTAATTGTCTTTTATGCGCTCGGCTATCGTCTCACGCTCGAGCTGCGCGAACACCATGATGATATACAGCATCGCGCGGCCGACAGGTGTTGATGTGTCAAACTTCTCGTTGACGGAAACAAACTCGACGTCGTGGCGGCTCAGTGCGTTCCATATCTGACCGAAGTCGAGGATGCTGCGGCTGATCCTATCAAGGCGATAACACACAAGCTTGGATATACGCCCGGCTTCGATCTCACTCATTAAGTGCTCGAACGCAGGGCGTTTTGTATTTTTGCCGGAGAAGCCCTTATCCTCAAAAATCTCGACAGGCCCGTCGGCCTCTTTGCGGCACATGTCGATCTGGCCGTCGATCGACAGACTGTCCTTTTTATCGAGGCTCTGCCGAGCATATATTGCTGTGAGCTTTTTACTACTCATCTTTAAAAACAAAATTACAGCTGCATATTATACAGTGATTAGATTTGGTGCTTTGTTTTTTTCCGCACATCGGACATTCAATCTGTCCCAAAGAACGGGACGTAAAGTATGCGTTACTCTTTGAGAAGTCTTTTTGTAGTGTATCTTCTGAGCTGTCCAGAGATTGAGCCTCATCATCGTGTTCGTTCGCTTCGCTGGCGTTATCATTAGTATTCATTTTGTTTGATTGAGTGGGTGTTTTTTTCGCTGATGCCGAAAGCTTAATGCTCTTAAGGATATCTAGCTGTCTGGCAGACAAATCTGTTAATTCACCCACACAAGATAAAAGCATCATCTGAGCATAAGCGTAGAGACCGCCAAGACCTGCTATACCAAAAAAACATAAGAATCCAATCCAGCCTTTAAGCTGCATCCATAATAATGCACCAACAATTATTACAATAATAATCTCAATAGTGCCAATGATAATGGCTGCGCTTTGAAGTTTTTGTCCATTTTTAGACATAATATCAAATCCTTCGTGTTCACAAAAGCCCCGCCCCGAAAGGAGCGGGGCTTTTGTCATTTATATTGATTTAAGAATGTCTTCTTTTTTGCGGCGATATTCGTCGTCTGTAATCAGGCCCTTATCTTTGAGATCGTTAAGCTGAATGAGACGGTTCTCTACTGATGATTCGTTGTCTTGTTGTTCAGCTGCAGGCTGAGCGGGTTCAACATCGAGTTCTCGGAGTGCTTTATCCAATTCACTGAGAATAAATCTCACGTTTTTCTCGCTTTTAGAACGCCATAGCATGTAGGGGGCTTTCGGACTCGACGAAACATAAATCTGTGTTTCACCGTTTGCAGCGGAGGAAACGATGATTGAAATGTTTTCACCATAACCGACGCCGGAGAATTTACGTTTTGCTTGAATGCTGCCCGTCAGTTCGCTGCTATCAATAGACACGTATCCTTCAGCGTTATTGATAACCGATAGCGCAGCGGCAAAACATTGTGCTTTAGAATGTGGTACAGTAATTTTCTGTTCAACTATTAAAGATGCCAACACGTTTCGTCCTTTCTATCTTTGCTTATTACTTCGCATACTTCGCTAACTGTCCTGCAAAACGGACGGTAACCTTTGTATCATTTATAAATATCAGGTATAATTACAATTCTCTTACAGTCATTACCTATAAAGAAAGAAGGTTTGGCATGCGTGGCGAAGAACTCGAAAAAATCATCGTTAATCTCACATCAGCACAGAAGACCATTATTTGTGATCTTCTTCAAACCCTCGAAGGACCGTGTATACGATCTCTGCTTTCTCAGGAGGAAGATTCCGAATCCTCCGGATAATATCTTTATCAAACTCTGTCAGCCCGTCATCATTATTGGTGACAGGCTCTTTTTTTATTTCGTCGCGGCCAAGCAAGTAATCGATTGACACACCGAAATAGTCAGCAACACGAAGCGCGACAGCGATGTCTGGAAAAGACTTTTCGAGCTCCCATTTGCTTACTGCGGTTTGATCAACGTTTACAGATTTAGCTAATGCGGCTTGCGAAAGACCTTGTTTTTGACGCAACTCGCGTATACGTGTCATGGCAAGCACCTCGCTTTATAGCTAAATAATAGGAGCTATATTCATAAAAATCAACAAAATTCCTAAAACAGGCTAAATAGTCCTTGACTAGCAGGAGCAAAAGTCCCGGAATAGGCGCTAGAGAGCTAAATAGGCGAGTAAGTCCTATGGAAGGTGATGACGATGAATACGATTGAGAAGAGAAGGCGAGAACGAAAGCTTACCCAAAAAGGGCTCGCCGGAATGGTTGGGGTTAATCAGACTTCTGTGAGCAAATGGGTAACTGGTGCGTCGATGCCGACGGCGGAAAAGCTACCGAAGCTCGCGCGTGTCCTCGGCTGCACGATCGACGAGCTACTTGCGGACGATCCGGCGCCGCCGGCCGAAATAGCGTGAGGTGAGAGGGTATGGCGATCGGTGACCAGTTGGGAATTATCCGTATAGAAATCGTACATAGCAAGATAGTGGAAAGTCGATCATTTGTTGCAGTAATACCGGAATTTGAAGATCGCCTGAATGCGTTTTTAGAACAAGCTGAAAAAGAGGGGCTAATCTGATTCGTCAGCAGGGTGGAACTCGGAACCTGCTTTCAAATAGGCAAGGTAATAATTTGATTCGGGTATTGAGCTTTTTAGTATGTGCACTATCTTAGAGCGGGAAAGCGCAGTAGCAAATTCATAAGAGGTGTCGAAAACCTGTCTAAAATAGAAGCTTTCGGCTTCGAGCATTTTGAGGCCTTCTGCCGGCAGATCGCTTTTGAAATGAAGATAGTATTGATGTGAATTCATAGTAGACCTCCTTTTAAAAGGAGTATACGACAAAATCTACCAAACGACAACCGCATTGCGGACAAGCAGTCGCGAATAGATTGACCTATGAGGAGGCGAACGCCATGACATGTAAAACAATATGGAACGGCCGCGAAATCGTAGGGCATGACGCCGAGCTGCAAGCGCACACGAATGAGATCCTACAGCGTGAGTTTATCCCGTACGTCCTTGCAGACGAGGAGCGGGCAAAGCGCATACTCCGCACGGTGATGAAAGACGCTGACGGAAACCCGTATCTTGCCGACCTTGACGGTAACTACAAGGGCCCCGTGCCGGACTGGGTACATATTTAAAAAACACAATAGCGCCGGATTACAGGCAGCGCCGTAATAGTGGACAAGCTGTTGGTCACAGCTTGATATCTTCCAGCGCGTCGATCTCGCCGTAGTCGACGAGCTCGGGACAGTCGCGATACGTCGTGCCGTGAAAAGTCAGGCATGCAGGGATGTCGCCGTCGGGATCCTCAATGGTCACAACGACAAGGTTCATCTTGTCTTTTTTCAGCTCTTTTACCATGTCAGCGAGGTCAGATACCGAGATCGTGATCTTAGTCATGTGAGCGCACCTCCGTTTTATAGGCATATTTAATCATAGGAAGGCGGAAAAGGGAATGTCGGGCGAATACATAAATATTTACGCAAGCGCCAGAAAAGCGAAAGGTTTGACGCAGGAAAGGGCCGCCGAGCTGATAGGCATCTCTGTCGAGAGTATCCGTGCATACGAAGCGGAAGCGCGTTCGCCATCGGACGAGACAGCGCTGCGCATGGCAGACGTCTACGTCACACAGCATCTGGCGTACCAGCATCTGCAGCGGTCGGTGCTCGGCAAAACGATTCTGCCAGAGATTGAAAAGCGCGATGTGCCGTCGGCAATCCTGCGGCTGCTCAAAGAAGTCAACGATCTGATCAAGCTGCGCGACGAGCTCATAGAGATTGGCAGCGACGGTGTTATTGACGATGATGAGCGGGTTCGTTGGGAAATCATTATGAAAGAGCTTGCCGACGTTGAAAAAGCGGCAGCGGAGGTCAAATATTCGGAGGGGGCGTCATGAGTAAACTGCAGGGCGTGTTGTTTCATCGCATTGGAGATAGGTTTTACCCTACAGTACCGTACTGTCATCCGGAGTCACCGCTGTACCAATGGTCCGACAATGAAAAGAGATTCGTCATCGTTGCAGAAGGAGGGGCGCATCATGCATATGTTAATCATTCACCCGAGACGATCAAAAAGAATCCGGCGTAGAGCCAGAGCTGTCCTTGCAGCTAAGATTTTTGCGATCGTCTTTTATGTTGCCGTTTTTATTGTGCTGACGTACATAACCGTTATCAATGCCCGAGTCAGCAACGACATAGTCGCGTGTGAACCGGAGCAGATCCAAACAGTCGAGCGGGTGAAAATGCATTCGGCGGCCCAGCGATGGGACTGGAGCCTGCCGAGACCATATGAGAGTAAGTCATGACTAGGTTGTTATTTATGGCTGTGACGCCGGACAAGCTCGAACTGCCGATATTTGTGGCAGATACGGCGCGTGAGCTGGGGTTGAAGTACGGCGTAACGCTTAGCACCGTACACGGTCAAATATCACAAGAGAAGCGCGGAATAAGGAAAAACGTAGGAATAAAGCGAGGTGCTAGGTTCGTCCGCGTTGAGGTTGATGGAGAGGGAATAGAGGAGCTCTACGATGAATCAGACAATTAAGCCAGTGAAGAGCAAAGCTTATCAGGTGTGCCATCCTGAGAAAGGCAAGATCCTCGTCGGGCTCGATAACCCGGCGAAGATCGACGAGGACGCACTCGCCATCATGGAAGCGGCGCGGCTGTGGGGCGTAAATTGGGCGTCGATCGCGTCGGAGTGCGAGGTCGAGTATCTGTCGGAAGCGTATACCGTGACGTGCCGCTGCGGCCGTGAGTTTCCGTCTCCATCACCGTCTGCGCGCCGCTGCCCGATCTGCGAGAAGAACGCCGCCCGGGAGCGGCGGTACATTAACCGGATAACGTACAAAGACCGTCGCGTAAATGCCGAGAATAATTGAAAATCGCAGAGGAGGATAAAGCAGTGACTACTATTCAAAAAACAGCAATCGATAAGATTAACGCCGTATCAGCGTTGCTGGCGCAGTTCAGCGAACAGTTGGAAGGATAGCCTGTGAAAATATACATAGCCGGCAAGATTTCCGGAGATCCCGCGTACCAGGACAAGTTCGAGAGGGCAGCGGAGCAGCTAAGGGCAGAGGGTCATGTTGTCCTTAGTCCTGCGCTATTGCCTTCAGGACTTGAAAACGAAGAATACATGACCATCTGCGTGACAATGATGTCGATCGCCGATGAAGTTGCTTTTCTGCCAGACTATATCAACAGCGGTGGCGCGCTGATTGAGTACAGTCTGTGCGCGTACGGGAACAAGCCAATACGGAGATTATAGTTTGAGCTGTTTGTAGAGGGGACGAGTTGTCGTCTTCTCTACAAAATGCTCAAGGCGAGCGGGTGCACCTTTTTCATGTTAAGACGCTTATACAATATAAATACGCGTGCGCGCGTATCTTGTAGGGCCCTTAAACGCCCTAAGTTTACGACCATGACTTACAGAGGTGAATTATTTTGCGGGGGTATCGGTACATGATCAGAGAAACGAAATCCGGCGAGGTTGTAGAGCGGTCCTTCTTTCCGGTCGGGAACGCGACAAAACCGAGGCGCGGAAAGCGGAAGGGTGCAACACCTCCGCGCAAACAGGACCAAAACGATAAAAGCGCAGCTCGACGGCTGGCAAGAGTGATACACTGCAATTTCAAGCCGGGCGATCTTTTCATCACGCTCAAGTACGGTCCGGAGAAACTCGCCGCGCTCAAAGCCCGAATCATCGGAGACGAAAAAGAAGTGACACCGGATTCTTTACGTGAGTATGCGATTGCTGATCGTGACCGGTTCATACGCCGGATCAGACGGACGCTCGAGAGGTCGGGTCAAAAGCTTCGTTACATAGCGTCGACTTCGGACGTTGACAGCTCGACGGGTGAATATGTGAAAGTTCATCATCACCTGATCCTGCCGAAAGAGATCCGTAAGCTCGTCGAAAAGAACTGGCCTGTTGAGTATACGAACTTCTCGCCGTTGGATCACCGCAAGGATCACACAGCGCTCGCGGAGTACATCGTCAAGCAAGCGCGCCGGCAGCCGGACGCGAAGAAGTACACTGTCAGCCAGGGCATGAAGCAGCCGACAGTCACCGAGAAGATTGTACTGATCAGAGAAGAACTCAAGCCGCCGCGCGGTGCGCAAGTGACGTTCAAGTCAGCGTATGATCCGATGCAGCCGTATCAGTACGTGCGCAGCATCAAGCCAGAAGGGAAGAAGAAGCGCGGAGGTAAGCGGGAATGAGCAGACATTGGGACATCAAGCTAGATAAATACGAGATAGACGTACTTGCATTCAGAGAGCTTAAATACTTCTGCATGCAGTATCCGCGTGCCTACATTGGCTGTCATGAAACGATATTATCTAGCGAGCAATACTGCTCACGGCACGCCGAAATCTACAAGTGCTATCAAGCGGCACGGCAATCACATTACGACAAGACCGTGCGACTGGTTCGCGATGCTGCACTTCATGCTTTTTACTTATCTCAAGAATGGCATGCAACGAAGTCATTCATAAACCAAAAGTTCAAAGGGCTCTGCGCCTGGTCGTATCTAGTCGATCACGCAATAGTTGCGGCTGATGCAGTTCACCACATCGAGCCAATAAGAGAGGCCTGGAACAAACGGCTTGAGCTATCGAATTTAATCCCGCTATCGCACACGGTGCACATGAAAGTCGAAGCAGCATATCGAAGCAGTGAAAAGAAAAAAGCACAAGCACAATCCCAGCTTTTTGAGCTGTTAAGACGTTGGGAAAAAGAATTTAGCCCACCCCAGGGGTAGGCTAATAAGTTTGTACTGATTTTGCCGAAACCCCATAGCCCCTCGTGTGTGAGATAGATTCCAAATAGAAGAATTCCGAGGTGCAGAGGGTTGTGATCAAGTGAAATGGGCTGAATCGTAGAGACGTTTGAAGTCGTTAATATAATCGAAGATTATATTAATATATCGCCGAAGGGAGGAGGGGCGTTTTGCCGGCAGCGAAAGATATGTCGCTAAATCGCGGCCATTTTACGCAAGAACAGATAGAAAACAGGGAAAAAAGCAAGGCAAGTGTGACGCCTTCCGTTAAGCTTCAGGTCCCGGATGTCATCAAGTCAAACGTCTCATACATGCGTGTGTGGAAGGCAACGCTGAAGCTCTACAAAGGGACGCAGCTGCTCAACGCGCTCGACAGCGATCTGCTGGCCCGGTACTGCATCGAGAAGCACAATCTGCAGGAACTGTATGGAGAGCGGGACGCGTATCGGAAGACCGGCTATTACAAAGCCCGAGCCGTCGACAATCTGTACGAAGAAAAAGACGGCGCGTATAACGAAATCAAGATCACGCCCGAGACGTATCTGGACACCTTGCTCCGGCTCGAAACACGCATCGAGGTTAAAACGAAGCTGCTCAACCAGATGGCGATCGCGCTGTACATGACGCCCAAGGCGAGAGCGGGCGCTGTGCCGATGAAACCGGATAAGGAGCCGATCGACGGCAACGCCGACATGTTTGATTGAATGATGCCAAGGTAATTAGTACGTCCAAACATTCCCGTCTACTGTGCAATTTTCAAATGCAATAGCGGGATAATAGTCTGTCAGATAATTGCAGCTGTTATTGGTGAACTCAGTATTGATAATGTTGACGGCTCCACCTCTATACCCGTAGAATCCAACAAACTCAAAGAAATACGCGGGCTCGTCCCAGTCTAACTCACTTTCCTGTGTATTATTATCAATCTTACAGCTATCAATAAGGATTTTTGAGGTGCCTATGATTCTAAAGAAACTCCACTCGAAGCTGTTGCTGTTTATCATATCGCACCCAGTAAATGAAACACGCGGGGAATTGTTGACATAAATAACATCGCTATAGGCTTCATGGTTTTGAATTTTAGTGTTGATAAATGAAATATTATCAGAACCTTCAATTAACAAAGCTTTGAAGGAGCAGTGGTTAATATCCGAATCCAAGCAAGTTAAATCAGTTGTATGGCCGATTGTTAAACCAATACTACCGCAGCCATAAAACTCGGATTTACTTATATCGACATTACGACAGTGGTCAAACGTTAGCACGCCTGCATCACATCGATACTCCATTGGGGTATGCCCGGCAGTAATGTTTTGAATCTTGATATTTCTGCAATACCTAAAATTTATAATCTCAGCGTATCTTGAAGAAACTACAAGCTCGGTTGTTCCCGTATCTGAACCTTTTATCGTTAAATTATCAATGTTTCGAATGTTTAGCTCGTAGCCTTCTTCGTAATATAGCGAGCCCCAAACAACAGTGTAGTCATCATCATTGGTTTGGTCGACATTAGACAGATTGTATATGCCTGGTTCTAGAATAATAGTTCTGTTTGAACCAATTGCATCGACAAACTCTTGTGCTGTACTCACTATTATTTCTTGTGTAGGTGGTGTTCCGATATAAACACTGCTCGTTTCACCGATCCACTCGACTTCTTTACCAAGTGCTTCGGACACAGCCCTAACCGGTAGATATGTTGAGCCGTTATAAATGAAGGGCTCGACAGCGTTACCATTTACATCTTGTGGTTCAATGAGGTCGCCATCTACAACAATTTGAATATCTCGATAGGCAACAGAGATCATTTTAGATATTGATTCGGCAAAGACGGTTGTGGACAATATGACCAGAACGGTCATCAGCAATACACCGGTAAGGAAACCCTTGAACTCTTTTCTCATATTTAGTACCTCACATAATCAATTAATTTAAAAAACTATATCACATCAGAAAATTACATACAAGGCATAATTAGCCAGGTGGGTGTGGCCCATGGAGACTACAAAAAAGAATAGAGCGCCGGATATTACAGCGCAGATGCATCCGGCGGAACGATATGCCCGCGAGGTTGTCGCGGGCCTTCTTGTCTGCTGTGAGTGGGAGATAAAAGCCTGCAAGCGGCATCTCAGCGATCTGACTCGCCAGGGGACGGAAGACTTCCCGTACGTCTTTGACGAGAGCCGGGCGCAGCGCATCTACGATTGGTTCGAGCGGTGCTGCCGGCATCCACGCGGCGTGTTCTCCGGCCAGCTTATCAAGCTCAACAGCTCGCAGAAGTTTGATCTCGGGTGCATTTTCGGCTGGGTTCACAAGGACACAGGCCGCCGGCGGTTTAAGAAAGCCTTTGATATGCAGGGGCGCGGCAACGCAAAGTCCGTCAAGCTCTCCGGCGTCGGGCTATACGGCATGTGTTCCGACTGTGTTTACCCGCCGGGGCATCCGGAGCTGAGGCAATACGAGCTATCCCCAGAAATCGACTGTGCCGCCGTTGATAAGCCGCAGGCGAAAATCATCTGGCAGGACGCCGTGACCATGGGGAAGGCCAGCCCGGACATCAGCAAGAGGCTCAAATTCCTCAATGCGCATATCACGCACAAAACGCGTGCGGGCATCATGCGGCCGTTTTCAAAAGAGACGAAGAACAAGGACGGCGCAGCGCCGTGCATCTACGAGATTGACGAGTACCACGCGCATCCAACGTCTATGTTTTACGATATCGGCCAGTCGTCTTTCGGTAAGCGGCCGCAATGCCTGATGTACATCATCACGACGGCCGGCAACAACGCCGAAAACAATCCCTGCAAAATCGAATATGATATCTGCTGCAAAATCCTCAATGGTGAAATCGACCAGGAGGATTATTTTTGTATCATCCGGCAGCTCGATAATGGCGACGATCCGCACGACTTCAGGAACCTGCCGAAAGCGAATCCGATGCTGCACGAGCCGACGGAATACAGCGACATCCTGCTCGAGGAGATTATCTCGGAGCACAACATCGCCTTTGGCTCCGGTGACCCGGCGAAGATCCGTGAGTGGCTCATCAAGCGCTGCGACCTGTGGCAGGAGGGCGCGAACGACAAATACATGGACGGACTCATGGACGTCTGGAAGTCCAGAGCGGTTACCCGGGCGGCGTTCGAGGAGCTGGTGCGCGGCTTGCCGTGCCTCGTCGGCGACGACCTGTCTAAACGGATCGACCTGACTGGGCAGGCGTATATGTATCGGCTAGCGGACGGGCGGTATGCGCTGCGGACGCGCGGCTTTATACCGGAAAGCGGCGTCAAGCGGCATGAACACACCGACCGCGTGCCATATCGGCACTGGGCGAAGCAGGGACATGTGATCATCACCGAGGGGGACGTGATCGACTATGACTGGCTTATTGAGGACGTCCATCAGCAGGAGACGGATCTCGGCATCAAGGTATTGGAATTTGATATCGACGCGAACCTCGCGACGTCCTATGGTAACGAGATAATTAAGCAGGGATACGAGCTGGTTGAGGTCCGGCAGAATATCACGACGCTGTCGGAGGCGACGAAGTTATTCCGGGAAATGACGATTAAAGGTGAGCTCATTCATGAGGAGAATCCGTGCCTGGACTGGTGCGTATCGAATGCCTTTCAGTACACGGACGCGAACGAGAACATCCGGCTGTCCAAGAAAAACAAAGACGACAGCCAGAGGATTGACCTGCTGGCTGCCGCGATTAACTGTATGGTCAGGCTGTCGGCCCTGAGTGAAGTGAAGGTCAACGTGGCGGAATTCGCCGACGCCGAATTTTTAGACAGGTTGTGGAACTGATGAAGAAGTACATTGAAGATATCCTGATCCTGAGCGGGCTCGCGCTTATCGTATTCGCGACGTTCCGCCTCTCGGTGACTGCGGGGCTCTACGCCGCCGGTGTGTGCCTGCTCGGGCTCGGCGTGTGGGCGGCGGTGAAGTGCGGGAGCAGGTGAGGGGAAAAGGGGGACTAGCATGATGGGTATAATCACATAACTGTGAGTTCACATTACAGGAACCTTTTTGCGATTGATAATTGGCAGTAACAGCGTCTTGCTATCTGCCGACATAATCTAAAAACATGTTTCCGCTAAGAGTATTCCATATCACTTCTGCGCCTTCTTTAATTTCCGCAGTAGCCCCAACCATTTCCTCTTTTTCTGAAATTAAAGTCAATATCTCATCTGGCGTAATAAAGGGTACATTTGCCTCATCGAAGATTTCTTTATATATGCTATTCGTATAAAGGCTCACATCATCAATAAAGTTCATATTATCGTCGTAAATGTAGAACGTATAGAACAATTCTTCTTTATCAATATCATATGTACTAGTAGCATTCTGACTATTAACAAAGTGTATGGAATCTAACATAATTCCGCCGGTTATCCCTTTTGCGTCAGCCACACTTGGGATATTATTCAAAATATCTCTCATAACAAGCTGATGAATATCGAGCTCATGGCTAATCGATAAAATGAACTGCCAGTTTCCATCTTTGTCAATTAGACCATACTCATTAATATGATTTGTCGCTCCAGCACTACCGGCAGATTGATAATATCCGTATTCATTAATTGTGGTTTCGCTTCTAGCCCATGTCTCATAATAATAACAAAGAGATAGTTTGCCGTTGATATATTTCAAGACATAAACAAGAGTGCTGTCATCATCCTCATAATATTTGTCCACACCATAAAAGCAAAGGGCGAGCTCATTTACGCCATCATTACCACAATCGATATAGCTGTAATTAATGTGTTTAATTTTCTGATTTTCGGAGTATTCAAAATAATGTGCTGTGACTATGCTGAGTATTTCCGAAAGTGTATAATCGCTTTCTGGATTATATAGAGGTACCCCCATATAGTCTGTTTGCATAAAACGGTCAAACAATACAGTCGTTTCATTATTTAGAAATTTTTCGTAGGCTTCCATCGAAAGATTTTCTATAGTAAGCGCCGGTGCTGTTGTTGGTGTGATCGTTGGGGTTGACGAAGGTTCAATACTTGATGTGATAGTTGGAGCTAATGAAATTTGTGAAGAAGATGAAATAGTTGGCTCGGATTTATTACATCCGCTAATTATGAGTAATGCCCCAGCTGATATAATTAGGATTTTCAATCTGTTTTTCTTCACCTTTCATCTCCTTGTGTTTTACTGATTTCCTTCATATACCCAGCGGTGATAATTCCAGCTGGAAGGGCTATTATCGCAATACCGAAAATCGCTGATATCATAGTCACAGATCTGCCGGCCATCGTAACTGGATAAATATCCCCATAGCCCATTGTCGTGAGTGAGACGGTTGCCCAGTAGATCGCATCGAAAAACGAATTGAAACTGTCTGGTTCTACATTGAAGACGATAAGTGCCGAGATAATTATGTAGCCAACCGCCAAAACACCGACAGCAATCAATGGCCCTTTCTGATTTTTCAAGACTGTGGCTATGATTTGGAAGTTCTTTGAGTAGCGAAGAATTTTAAATACACGAAACACCCGTGCGCTACGAATAAGTCTCAATATACGAAGTACTCTAAACCCATTGCCAAGAATACTAAAGGATGGCAGTATGCTCAGCAAGTCAACAATGGCCCATCCGGTAACTGGATAAAGGATAAATGACGCCGCACCTTTGCTCAGCTTAATGTCGGCGGTACTTAGTCTCAGCGCGTAATCAATTATGAATATCGATACACATACAGTTTCAATAATTCTGAAAACAGCGAATTCTTGTTTAAAGGCCAATGGCATTAAACTCACAACAATGACGATCATCATCGTGAGGTCATATATTTTACTGTATATATCACTGTCCGTGGCTGGTTCGATTATTTGATATATGCGCTTTCTAATTGCCAAGTACTAAACCTCCCGATGTATAGGTGGCTTGTTACATTTGTGCGACGTTCCACCTTTCGGTGACGGCGCGGCTTTATGCCGCCGGCGTGTGCCAGCCGGGGCTTGGTGCGTGGGCAGCGAAGGAGGGGGGATAATCAATTAATCAAGAGAGGGATATATTTATTGGTGTAAGAGGAAAAAGCTTTATCAGGCCTACACATTCTGCCTAATCCATAATTCTAATGAATCTTTTCTATTTGCAACAACCGCTATGTTTAACGCTGAAATTGTCGAACTAGTGCTATCGGTAATTCTAACAGCTACTACTGGCTTCCCGATGCTTTTGGCGAACTTAATCTCGTCAATTGACATTCCCGTGTTATTTGCTGGTCGATTTGAGCACACTACCACGCTAGCATACCGAATTTGTTTCTGAATCTGTGGATCAACGTTGAATCTCCTATCCACAGTATCAAAAGGTGAACTACTTGGTACTGAGTAATCTCTAACTTTGAATTTAGTGCGATCGAGAAGCGCACTGATTGTGGAATAATCACTATTGTTCCACCGATGTGGTATAAATACATTAATCATTTTTTGCCTCCAAAACTAGTCTTAAAACCTAGTATCCTTTGATAATTTCCAGTAATGTAATCCGAGTGCCGTTAATTTGCATGATTTACTTTTCATTGCTGCGAAATACATATGTTCTTCATCTACCGGTTCAACGAGTCCAACACTTTCAAATAGTTGGAGTTCTCTAAACTTGTCCACATTTTCATCTAATGCGTAAGGCTTAATAATTTCGTGTTCATAATTCGGATTGTTAGTAAACTCAAAAGACGGATCCAATTTAAAGTCATCACTTGGAGAACTAAAATATTGGCCTAGTTTGCGCAAAATTGTTTTTGGCACTCTTGGTTCAATATCACGGATTGAAAGAAATTGCTTGATGTTAGTCTTAAAAACAGGGCGCTGTTGCCAAGCGCCAAGTGATTGATCAATAAAAGAATATATGCTTGCGGGTGTTATTCTACCTGTAATATCCGCAGCGCTTCCTCTTAGTCCCTGCAAGAACAAACTTGTAAATAGACCTTGTCCGTTGCTCTCGGCAGATGCTTCATCACTCAAGCTTGATGACATTATAGTGATTCCTTCGCCAAGAACGGACTCGTTGCTGTTTGTTATTGACAATTCTCCGAATCTTCCAGAAAAACAACAATCTAGAATAACAATTTTGTTTTTACATAATGATCTGTTTGCTAACGCTAAAACCTCAGTCATTAATACCCCTAGATCTCGACCGCGATAATCAGGAGTCACAAGGTGACCTGACGCACTACCATGACCTGAAAAATATAGTAGAGAAGCATCTGCTTGGCCACTAAATAAACGATCAAGTAAATCGAGGAACTCAGCTTTTGTTTTAACATTAAGTTTTAAAGAAACATCAAAATTAGGTGAGCCATCACCATTTGTTTTCAACAATTCGGCTACTGCATTAGCATCATTTACACATCCTTCTAAAGGGAACGATGGATATTCATCGATGCCGATCACTAATGCTTTCTTCATAGTAGTCACCTCATTTCATTTGACTAAAATAGTGGGGAACGAAAAATTTCTGCATACTAATAGCTTGCATTGGTAGAGATAGGTGTTGTGGCAAAATATGGTGGTAGACACCGTGCGCCAATCATAGAAATGCTGACCCTGTTTTTTGTTAGCATAACATACTCTTGTTGGTGTTAATAATTTTGCTTAAGAATTGCATACTTAGCTAACTTATGCTTTTCTAAGTTAGCTACAAGTATAGATTATTGAACTGATCTAGTTTATTCCATTAGATTTACGTTGTGTGTGTGATTTCCTATTATTTGCGAAAACGTAGCCTATAATTAGAGTATAATATATCACGCCAGAAATTAACAATCAACAAAAAATACCAAGAAGCGACAGGATTTGCCTGTCGCTTTTTAGCGGATATATTCTTTTATATCAGAACAAAACATGCAGTGAGGTGATTGTATGCTTTTGCGGAGCAGACATAGACCGCGGATACGTAACGAAGACGATTGGGATGTAGGGTTCAACAGCCACCGAGCATTCTATGCAAACAGTGCTCGCTTTTCGGGCTGGTTATAGAGCTTGTTTGCTATAGTCACTCAACAACTTTATATCCCGCCTCTTCAAGCGAGCGTATTGCTCTTATGTAATTCTCTGCTTTTATCAGAATGTAATCTGTATTAAATGTCGAGATTGCAAAAATGCTTATATCGTTATCAGCCAACAAACTCGTAACCTTTGATAATATCCCAACAAGCGAAAAATCCAATAACCCCTGTATTCTAAAGGCTTTCCAACCATCTTCTCTCTTAATTACATTTGAAGGTACATTTTCTGTTGGGCAAACCAAATATAGTTCCTCATCTGTTTTTCCAAGAAAGAAGAACTCGCCATTTAAATCTATTGCAGATATATCTTTCAATTTGCATACTGAAAAACTGCATTCGATTTTCTTTATATTCATAGGCGCATACCTCAAGACCTTGTTTCAGGTTGTGGAACTGATGAAGAAATACATTGAAGATATCCTTATCCTGAGCGGGCTCGCGCTTATCGTATTCCCTACGTTCCAGTTGTCCGTGACTGCGGTGCTCTACGCCGCCGGCGCGTGTCTGCTGGGGCTGGGTGTGTGGGCAGCGGTGAGGTGCGGTGGATAGGGGGGAGGGGAAGCGGGGTGATTCAGTTTGCGTATGTACATCTTGGTGTTATAAACATAATGGGAATAAGTGAAAAAACAAACCAAGAATGAACAATGATCAATTTAGTCGAGTTTATTTTCTATAGATGATGCAATATCGGATCTCGTAATTTTATTGCCGTCACCAATATTTACACTATGATCATTGTATACAATTACAATTATTCTATTAGTTATATCCTTCAATTCCTCCGGAGTCTTACTTGATATGTCTAAATCCAACTCATCCAGATTTCCGAATTCTTTTTCCAATAAGATCAAAACATCCAGTAATCTATTCTCTATCACTGAAAAGATGTTCTGAATACATTGGGGACCGATCACTACTTGTGCAGATGTAATCATCATGTATTGATCTTCATTATATGTTGCGATTGTGGGGAAGAAATCTGCGGGAATAACTTTTCCTAATTGTCCACTGCCATCTGTACTGCTTTCAGATAACTGCTTTAATGCATCTACACCTTCACGTAACTGCACGCTCAAAATAACCTCTTTTAAATCATCTGGCATTTTTCCTAATGGCAGGGAAACATTAGTCCACTTCATATGTGATGCCATTGATCCTTTGAAATATGATCCTATGAGATTACCACGTTCAATTCTATAATCAGGTAGTGTAACTTCCCTAGGATATCCTGCAATTTCATAATCGATCCATTTTAGCAGTTCATTATTTCCTAATTCTGAAAATAAAACTTTTGCACGTTTCAATGCGGTCATTGTGTCAACTTTGCTATTTGCTAAATCCTGTATAATCTTACTTCTTGCCATCAGAATACTCCTTCTATAAACTCAACAATTTTTGTCCAGAACGAAAAAAGCAGAACAATTCCTGCCAATAGAGAAATTAAAATGCCACAAATAACAGGGTGTTTTTCAAAGAATGATTTTTTTACATCAGATGGTGCGGTACCTGAATGATTCTCATTTTTCCCAGCAATGTTAGAGTTGCTGATTTTGTTCCCACTACCAATTCTCACGCTATGATCATTAACGGTACCAATATAGGTTGTTCCTCTCTGTGTTCTTTTTTCTTCTTCGTATTCCGCAAGCTGCTCATCATATGTTCTTGCAGAATTATTAACAACAACATGATATGGCTTGTTATCAGCCCACATTGGAATCTCGATATATTTTGAATGACTCAATTCCTTAATAAGGCTGCGTAGCTCTTCATTTTCCTTTGAAGATGAATCTTCAAAGCGTTCACATAACAATTGAGTAGGATTCTCGGCTTTCACAATTTCATCAAGTAGCTTTTTCGAGTTTATTGAAAGTTTATTGAATTCCATTATCGCTCCTCCGTTGTGGTGTTTTTTCACAGTAGTCCTTCCGAATTGGCATCATACAGTATTACTTATTGGTGTCTATAAATCGGCCATCCACCGCAGTTAAAAAAGCTAAAATGCAACTTCTTGATGCCATCTGTTAATACTTCATCGCCCTATATTTCTTATTCAGTTCCCCTACTATCTTTAATTGAAATAATACAAGTATGAGCTGCGCGTTATTGCTTTAATGTGCACTTGGAAGACGTTCGCAATATTTATCATATCGAAGATTAGTGGCGATTATAATTGAAAACTATATCACGCAAGAATATTACAATCAACAAAAAATACCAAAAAGAGACAGGATTAACCTGTCGCTTTTGTGCGGAAATATATTTTTGTATCAAAACAGAACATGAAGCGAGGTGATTAAATGCTTTTTCGGAGCATACAGAGGCCGCGGATACGCAACGAAGACGATTGGGGCGCAGGATTCAACAGCCTGATCGAGTGGTTCGGACTGACGGACGATATGGACATACGGGGAAAGCGGTCGCTGAAAGAGGCGACCGTATATATTTGTATTAAAATCCTGTCCGAGGCGCTAGGGAAGCTGCCGATCAAAGTATATCAGGACGTCGACGGGAAGCGGAAAGCGACCGAGCACTACATCTACCCGCTGCTGAAACTGCGGCCGAATCCGTACATGTCGTCCATTGATTTCTGGAAGTGCCTTGAGGTGCAGCGCAACATCCACGGCAACGCGTACGCCTGGATAGAGACGATGCGCACCGGCAAGCTGGCGGGGTTTTATCCGTTGGACTCGACGCGCATGAAAATATACGTCGACGATGTCGGGCTGATCTCGTCCAAGCAGTCAGTCTGGTACATCTACACCGACCTGCTTGGCAAGCAGTATAAGATCCTGCCGGACGAGCTGCTGCACTTCAAGGGCCTGTCCACTGACGGCCTGGCCGGGATGAATCCGATCGAAACGCTCCGGTCGACGATTGAGAATGCGAAGGCATCGTCTAACTTCCTGAACACGAGCTATAAGAAGGGGATGACGAGCGGGGGTATCGTCCACTACATCGGGGATCTCGACGAGAAGGCGAAGGAAAACTTCCGGACAAAATTTGAGACGATGGCCGCCGGGCTAAAAAACGCCAACCGCATCAGTATGCTGCCGGTCGGGTATAACTACCAGCCGATAGAGCTGAAGATGACGGATGCGCAGTTCCTCGAAAATTCGCGTTTCACGATCCAGCAGCTGACGGCGGCCTACGGCATTAAGCCGCATCAGGTAAACGACCAGACGAAAACGAGCTACGCATCCACCTCAGAAGCCAACAGGGAGTTTTACTCGGACACGCTGCTGGCGATCCTCACCGTCTACGAGCAGGAGCTCAACTGGAAGCTCTTTACGACGGCGGAGATCCGGCAGGGCTTTTACGTGAAGTTCAACGCCGACGTTATCCTGCGCGCCGACCCGGAAAAACGGTACGAGATGTACCGGCAGGCGGTATTCAGCGGTGTCAAAACGCCGAACGAGTGCCGAGCGCTGGAGGAGGACGAGCCGCTGGACGGCGGGGACGAGCTGTACGGCAACGCGGCGCTTGTGCCGCTGTCTATCCTGAAGACCGGCGCAGCCTATAAGAAAGGAGGGGACAAGCAATGAGATTTTGGAGCTTTGTAAGAAATGCGGCGACGGAAACGCAGCCGGAACACGCGGAGCTGCGTATCGAGGGCGATATTGTGGATAATGAGGACGCGTGGATCTACGAATGGTTCGGTATCCCGGCCGCGTCACCAAACGCGTTTAAGAACGAGCTTGCCCAATATGCCGGGCTGCCAATAACGGTCTGGATCGACAGCTACGGCGGCAGCGTGTTCGCGGCGGCGGGTATCTATAACGCGCTGAAAGCGCACGACGGAACCGTCACGGTAAAAATCGACGGCAAGGCGATGTCCGCTGCGACGGTAATCGCAATGGCGGGCGATGAGCTGCTTATGTCGCCGGTGGCCATCATGATGATCCACAATCCGCTGACGGAAGTTTACGGATACGCGAGCGACCTGCGCAAGCTGGCAGATGTGCTGGACGAAGTGAAAGAAACGATCATCAACGCGTATCAGCTAAAAACCGGACGGCCGCGCAATAAAATATCGGCCATGATGGACGACGAAGAATACATGAGCGCCAAGAAAGCCATCAAGGAAGGCTTCGCGGACGGTATGCTGTATGAAGACAGCGCCGTTAAACCGATCGAAATGGCGTTTAACCGTGGTGCGATACTTGGCAGCTCGACAGACGCGTTTAAGCGCATCGTCGCGCTGCAGAAGTCGGAACCGCCGCCGATGAGCGGCGCGGAAAAAGAAAAACTACTCGTGCAGATAGACCTCATTTGAGGTCTTTTGTTATATCCAAAATTTTATGACGAGGTGAAAAGAATGACCAGAGAAGAGCGCGAACTGAGGCTGCAGATCACGCAGCTGAAAAACGAGGCCAGAACCCTTGTTTCTGAGGATAAAATCACGGAAGCAAAGGCGAAGGCGCTTGAAGCTGAAAACTTAGCTGACAAAGCCGACCTTCTGGCAAAGCTCGAGGACGAGGATCCCGCGTCTGCAGGCACACCCGTGGGCGGGGAGAAGAAGGACGAAGAGGAGCTTAAGAACGAGTACAGCGGTGCCTTCTTCAAGATGTTTAAGAACAAAAAGCTCACGGCGGAGGACCACAGCGCCATCAAGACGTACAACGCCCTGAGCGAAAGCAGCGACGAGGCGGGCGGGCTGCTCGTGCCGCAGGATATCCAGACGGCGATCAACGTGTTTAAGCGCGCGCTGCCGCAGCTGCAGCCGCTTGTGGATACGATCCCCGTCGGTACGCTCACCGGCAGCCGTGTCTTTGAGAAAGTCGCGAATCTGACAGCGTTTGAGAACATCACGGACGACACGGCGGACATCCCCGAGATGACGGCGCCGACCTTTGACAAGATCAGCTACGCGATCAAGGATTACGCCGGCTGGATTCCCATCCCGAACGATCTGGTGAACGACAGTGACCAGAACATCAGCGCGTATCTCGCGCAGTGGATCGCGAAGAAATCCGTCGTAACCCGCAACACGCTGATCCTTGCGATCCTCACGGCGCTGACGCCGGTGACGTTTTCTACTTACAAGGCCATCAAGAAGGCGCTAAATGTGACACTTGATCCGATGATCGCCAACAGCGCCACGGTGATCACCAACCAGGACGGCTTCCAGTATCTCGATACGCTTGAGGACGGCAGCGGCAAGCCCATCCTGCAGGTCGACGTGACGGCGCCGACAAAGAAGCTCTTTGCCGGAAAACGTGTTGAGGTTATCAGCAACTCCGTATTGGCGACGACCGGCACCACGACGAAGCTCGCACCGATGTTCGTCGGTGACCCGAAGGAGCTTGTCAAGTTCTTCGAGCGGCAGGGCCATCAGATCGCCACGACAAATATCGGCGGTACGGCCTTCCGCAAGAACAGGACGGAAATGCGCGTGATCGAGCGCGAAGACGTCAAGGCGTTCGACGCGGCGGCTGTGATCTACGGGAAGATCGACGTCACGTCTGTCGTTTAGGAGGTAAACGATGTATACGTCTAAAAATCACAGCGACGGCCCGGACAAGACTGTTATCGGCGGCGAACTGGCTGTTGAGGACGGCGGCAGTCTCGTTATCGAAACGGGCGGATCGCTACTGTTCGGTGAAACTGAAGTCCAGCCAGCGGCGGCGCAGGCTGACAGCACCGCGACGGACGCCGCCGGTGCCGTCGTGGATTTTAATGCGCTCTTAGCAAAACTCAGAGCCGCCGGCCTGCTGGCGAGCGAATAACAGTAAAGGGAGGCGGCACCTATGGCGCTGGATGTTGAAAGCGTCCGAAACTACTGCAAGATTGACGACGCTGCGGATGCGGATGTTGAGGATATGATCGCAGCGGCTAAGCTGTACGTTATCAATGCGATCGAGCTCAAAACCGAAGCGACGTTAGTTGAAAACCCGGTGTACGGTCTGTGCGTCAAGATGCTGGTCTCCCACTGGTACGATAATCGGGGCGTTGTCAAGGACGGAGTCTCATCCGTGCCGATTCCGTTCGGGGTGACAAGTCTCATCGTGCAGCTGGCGAACAGTTACGAAGCTGAAGTGATTGAAGAGGTGTAGTGCATGAATGCCGGGAAATTGACCAGCAGGATCGACATATTGACCATTGGAAATACGGACACCGTCTATTCATGGATGGTGTCCGCTACCGTTTGGGTAAAAGCAGAGCGTGAAAATAGGCTGAATGTATATTCAACAGTCGGACGCGCCGCGCCGCAGTCGGTCAAGTTCACGCTGCGCCGCTGCGCGCTGACGCAGCACAACGCCATCCGATGGGCTGGTCAGCACTGTTTTATAACAAACATCGTAGAAACGCCGGACCGCCGGTATCTTGAAGTGATGGCGGCACTTGTAGAGACGGTCACCTGCACGGCGACGGTGACGACGACAACGAGCGACGAGCTCAAGCGGGTTGTGAAAAGCACGACGCTGATCACGTTCCCAGGCGTGCTGACGGAAAAGTACCTCGGGCGCGTGCAGGACGAGCCGATGGCCGTCAATAAGATTACGTACGTCCTTATCACGCCGAAGGCGATTACGGTCGACAGCGGTGCGCTTGTGACGGCTGGCGGTCACAGTTACGCCGTACTGCTCGCGCATACGCTTGACGCGCACAAAAACGAGTACGAGCTAACGCGCAGGGAGGAGCCGTAAAATGCAAAGTGTCGACCTGAAACAACTTGAAGCGATCACCGGCGATTTCGAGAATGTATTGCGCGAGATCCCCGGTGCCCGGCGTGAAATGCACGAGCGGGTCGGCGCGGCGGTTCTCTCGAGTGTACGCGCCGAGATCGACGCATCCGGCATCAACGACGCGAGCGGGCACATCAAACGGTACCAGGAGGACTACGTCGGTACCGGTGGCGGGTACGCCGCTGTGCGCGCGGTGAAGGGGCAGGGGCCGAACGGTGCGGCCGACAGCCCCGGCGCGATTACAAACTATCTTGCGAAAGGGCACAGCATCCGGCGACCGACCGGCAACGCGGCGGTGCGCCGGAAGTCCAGAGCAAGAAAGCAGTACGTTGACGGCTATCACTTCTACGACGCTGCTCGGCGCGACGCTGAGCGGGTCGCTTACAGTGAGGCTGAGCGATACGCTAAGACGATTGCTGGAAAGCTCTCGGACTGACGAAAGGAGACGCGCAGCGTGATTACATCTGAGCAGATTATCAATGCCGTCAACGTACTGATGGTCGACGCGATAGAAGCCATTAAACAGGTACATATCAACGTCATGCCGGAGGACTTTGAGCGCCCGGCGCTTTTTATCGAGAACCCTCGTTATACACGAGAGGACGTCAATTTCTCGACAGTGCGCGTGACGACGCTGCTGGCGCTCACGTATTTCGGCGCGATCGACGAACACGCCATATCGGATACGGCGGAGCTGCGCGCAGCACAGGATGCGATGATGGCCGTATTCGACAAGCGTTATGTCTTAGTAGGCGATCGGGCGCTCAAATGCGGCGCGACCATCGGGAGCACAGGATTTGACATGACGGCCGTCGACGTGACGTTCACATTCAACGACGAGCGGTACGGTACAGCGGAGACGCTGCCGGTCGCCGCGGCCGTGACAACAACAATCAAACAGGAGGGATAACATGCCACTTCCGAATATCAACATTTCGTTCGCGTCGGCAGCGTCGACCGCGATCCAGCGCTCGCAGAAGGGTGTCGTCGCGATCATTCTCAAAGACGCGGCCGCGAACGGTGCGGCGACGGTGACGAAAGCGTCTGAGATCCCGGCGGCGCTCAGTACCGCCAATCAGACGTACATCACGCAGGCGCTCATCGGCAACGTCAACCCGCCGAAGAAGGTGCTGCTGTACGTTCTCGCGACGGACGCGTCAGACCTCAGCGCTGCGCTCGATCACTTTGAAACGCTCGTCGGCGAGGTCGACTATCTTGTCGGACCGCCGGACACGGACGCGACAGACGCCACCGAGATTGACGCGTGGATCACGTCGATGCGCGAGGACGGCTTCTCGCCGAAGGCCGTGCTGCCGGACAAGGCGGCCGACAGCGAAGCGATCGTCAACTTCACGTCGGACGCGATTGTCGTGGGTTCCGACACATACGACACGGCGCAGTTCTGCGCACGCATTGCCGGACTTCTGGCCGGCACGCCGATGAGCATCTCGTCGACGTTCTCGGTGCTGCCGGAGGTCACAAGCCTGACACGCCTGACGAAGACGGCGATGGACGCGGCAATAGACGCCGGGCAGTTCATCCTCATGCACGACGGCACGAAGGTCAAGGTCGGCCGCGGCGTCAACAGCCTGACGACGACCTCGTCAACGAAGGACGCGTCGTTCAAAAAGATCAAGATTGTCGAGGCGGTCGACATGATTCGGCGCGACATCAAGGCGACGGCCGAGGACAGCTACATCGGCAAATACTCGAATAGCTACGACAACAAGTGTCTGCTCATCACTGCGATTAAGCAGTACCTGCAGTCGATGGAAGCGGCCGGGATCCTCGAGAGCGGTACGAGCACCGTCGAGATCAACATTGACGCGGTCGACACGTACCTGCAGTCGCAGGGCGAGGACACGACAGGCATGACGGAGGCCGAGCTGCGCGCGGCCAACACGGGCGACCAGGTGTATCTCAAGGCGACGGTGACGATTCTCGACGCCATTGAGGACATCACGCTCGCGATCACGATTTAAGGAGGCGCACGATGGATAATGCAACAAGAGTCATCAACGGTAGCTGGGGTCAGGCGTGGCTCGACGGCGATCTCGTCGGCGAGTGTTACGGCATGAACGGCTACGCCTGGTGCGCTATGTTTGTGAGCTGGTGCGCTGACCGTGCCGGAATATCAACCGACATTATTCCAAAGTATCACTCAAGCACCGAGGGCATGAATTGGTTTAAGAGCCACGGGCGGTGGAAGCCGCGAGGCGGCGCTGATCCGCAGCCTGGCGACGTCATCTTTTTTAGTGATAGTGGCATCGCCCGGCATACCGGCATTGTGACGGACGTTAAGGACGGGCGCGTGTACACCGTCGAGGGTAATACCAGCGGTGGGTCAGACTACATAGCAAACGGCGGCGGCGTTGCGGCAAAAAGCTATCCGCTGACCTACAGCTATATCCTTGGCTACGGCCATCCAGAGTATAAGGAGGACGATATTACAAAAGATGAAGTGCTGGACATCATCAAAGAGTACGAGGCTCAAAAGGCTGCCGCGGATCCTTCAAGCTGGAGCGAGGACGCCCGCACCTGGGCCACGGAAACATCCAAGCAGTTAGCCGAGGACGGCGAGGCCTTCCTCAAGGGCGATGGCGCCGGCAACATGAAGTATAAAAGCCCGTGCACCAGGGAAATGGTGGCGGTGTTCTTTTTCCGCTTCTGGCAGATGGTCAAACGCTACATTGACAGTAGACCGGTATAATGTAAGCAGGCATGAAAATAAAACCGCGGGGTACAGCCCCGCGGTTTTATTTTTGTATTATTTAGTGCCTTACGCTGTAACAGCGTTTGTTGTTAGCGTCCGTGAATCTGAACCGTAACTGTCTGCCGCGTATACAGTTACAATAGCCCTGTACTGCATCCCTGCAGTTCCCGCGTAGTATCTCGCTCCTACCTTAAACCAGTTATCGGCGGCCAGCATCCCATTGGATGTTGAACCGTAATATGTTGCCACACTGGTCCAAACGCCGCTATTGTTTACTTGAAAGACTATACGACTAGCGCCAACAAGATCCATATAATCTGTCGCATTGACTTCAAAATTAACGCCAACAACGTGGTTTATACCGCTCTGGGCGGAAGCCGCATAGACATCGAGATAATCACTCGCTCTTGTAGAAGCGGTTATTGCGTAAGCATTAATCATAGATCCCGCTAAAAGGGATAAAACTATAAAAGCACCCAAGGCTTTAATTGAGATTTTCTTAAGCATAGGATTAGTTCCTTTCATATATTGAGGCAATCATATTTTCTATTTCTGTTTCGGTTAAGTCACCGGATATTGAACACATAGTGTTTTCGTTGGTCCATGCAACCCGTGTTCTCTCGTTATTTGACATTATATAGTGCCTAATGCCGGCGTATTCGTAAACAGTTACATCTGAACTATCTTTTTCGAATATATGACTATCTGCTGCGTAAACTGAGTCGAACTGCCAGATGGTAAGAGAAAAAAAACGCTCTCCGGACTCATAAGCCGTGCGTATTTGAAGGGAATCCACGGTCTCGGATATCTGTACATCGATCATTTGAAAACCGTCAGGATAATCGCTAGGGATGACGGTCTTTGGAATGCCATTGGCATCAAGAATCTGCAGCAAGGTTGAAAACTCATTTATGGGGCTTTCATTGACGTCTTCGATATTTTGGTTAGTTGAACTGCTAAAATGAAATGTATCTTCCGTCCATCGGGCAATGGTACCGAACACATCGACACCGAGCGCTTGAGCTGTAATCATACACCCTAGCATGACTGCAATTATGGCAGCAATAAGACGCAACGCATGCCAACGTCGACGCACAATGGGCTTTGGTGACTTTTCCGATGTCATCGCAGCAGAATCAATATTCTTAAATAAGTAAGCATGTTTTTCATGGAAAGCCGAAAGCGTAGCTTCAGTATCAAGACTATTGACTACCGGTTCCATTTCTGACAATGCATTTAAATAAGTATCAATGAGCTGCGGATTAAAATTATCTTCATCCATCGAGTCCCATATTTCAGTCATTTCGTCTATCAGATTGTCCGTTTTCATTCGATGTAGATGCTCGTGGATTTGAGCGGTCTCCCTGTCGTCTCTGTCGTTATCGAAGGAATTAAAATGCTCAGACATCCTGGCACCTCCTCTTACTTATATGGATTCAGCGAGCTGTTTTGTTACAGGAATTATAGATATTATTAAATTAATTCTTTGTAATGCGCTTTTGCGCGAAAGAGTCTTGTTCTGCAGTTCATAATCGAGATATTCAACTTAGATGCAATCTGCTCATGCGACAGTTGTTTCTCATAGAAAAGTATTAAGATTTCCTGCTCCTTTTGTGTTAATCCGTTAGGTAGCAGATCTGATAAGACGGGTTCATATGTATTTTCAACTGGAATTTCAAATATTGGCAGCTCAAGCCGATGTCTTGCAGACTTCAGTTCATCAGAAATCAGATACTTAAGTGTTTGATTCAACCATCCCGGTAAGTTGGGATGATCTACTAGTTGATTTTGTTTGCAGAGAAGAACTAAAAAAGCCTCGTGCACAAGTTCTTCGGCGATTCCTTGATTGTGTAATAAGTAAGTGGCTAATTTTAGCATCCTGGGGAAGTTTTCGATATATAGTTTATCAAACCACTTATTTTGATGTTGCATAAGCCCCCCTTAATAAGCAGTGTTAAACAAATGTTTACATAAACTCATATATATTGTATATTATGCCGTTGTATCCATCAAGTGCTGTATTTCACATTGCTATATTTTAATCTGACGAATGAAGACCGCGAAGGGTTAAACCTTCGCGGTCATATTTATTATATTTAGAAAACATGTAACATTTCTTGCTTCTTAATCCACATACTAAGAGAAGGGGCATAACCATTAATATCACGGCTGCTTCTTTTCTCATTTTCTCTTTTGTGGTAGGGCCATCAGGTGACGCTGGTGGCCTTGTCGCAAAACATAAATCAACTTCCGGCAGTTAGAAAACGCACCCAATTCAAAATTCCTGATAATCCTTATGGATTAGCATTCTGATAAAGTAACTGACTAACTGATACGCGAGACATGTTAGATTTATGTTTTTTATATAGGAGTTATAAAGGGGGTAAGTAGGAGTGTTTTTACTAAGCAACTTGATTAACAAATGCTACAGGTTAGTACAATGCTAATCGTATTGGTTGTAAGAGAAAGGCGGGCAAAATATTATTTGCAGATCATCATTAACACGAAATGAGGGAGTGTCTACATGAAGAAAGCATTGGCTATAGTACTATCAGTTGTTATACTAGTAAGTACATTGACAATAACCGCATTAGCAACATGCACACACGAATGGTCGACGACATGGTGTGAAGCAGCACACCCACACGCGTATTTTAGAATTTGCAATTTGTGTGGTGAAAAAGACTATATAGGAGGATATGCAACAAAAGCACACGGAGACGGCTCTTGGGGGAGTGGCACATGCCCGTCATGTGGGACATGTACCTTTGTTGGAACGACTTGTGTAACGAGTGGTACGTGTAGTTGTGGTGCTATACAAAGCCCATATGGACACTCCTACGGAGGTACGATCTGGTGTGCGGCGGCACACCCACATCAGCAGTTTATTCAATGCATTAGATGCTATAGGCCTTTGTATTTAGGTACTTATGTAACAAAAGACCATGGCGATGGCTCATGGGGCAGCGGCACCTGTCCTGACTGCGGTACGTGTACGTGGAGCGCGCCGACGTATAGTCCAACACATCCACATGAGGGGACTCGGACGTGCGTGTGTGGCGATAGTATATCAAGCGGAGTATACCCGGGTGTTTGGCCAGACTGTAATTGTTGTAATGATCAACATTCATTAAGCCAAATATATTATGAGAGCGCCCATCCACATTATGGTTATCGGAATTGCCTAAATTGCGGTGAAAAAATACCAACTGGCACCACCGATCCGGACAGATGGTTCTCGTGTAATTCATGTATAGAGAATCATGTGTCAATTCTTTGTCAAATGGATAATTCATTTTGTGCTGATTATTATAATGAAACAGGGGATTATGCAGCACTAATGGCATATGTAGGAGTACCCTTCTTCAATGAATTTGGTATATACTTTAATCCTTCATACCAAAGTATAACTGATCTAGATCTTGATAACTGTACATTACCGATTTACACTGCGTGCAACAGTACCTGTGGCACTACTTGTTCAAACGATTATAAAGACGGTAACGGAAATATTATTGACATTGACCATCATAGAAATATGTACCGAGCGCTTGATGAAGTAATAGATGAAACTGATATCGGTATTTATGATCTTTGTTTGACAGCAACATCAAAACGCATGTGCTACTATAATGGTGATGGGATTCATTCAGACGGTATTCTTGGACTAGCCCGGACAGGGGGGGATTGGGCATTTACGTACAGCGCAGAAAGTCGACCGGAGTACTTAAATGTCAGAGTAATGCAACATGAATTATCTCATTTGTTCGGTTGCCGGGACACTTATCCAGCAAATACCACGTACTATTGCACACCTGGGTATGATTGTATATTTAACGGTGGTTTCGATGATATTACAACTTATGACCAGCATACGATTTGGTGCCCTGCTTGTACAGCTAGATTTGATGCACTTTGTCACTAATATAGAATTTGAAAGGAGATATAATCTATGCGATTAAGAATAATAGCTTGTATTGTGTTTTTACTGGTACTTACCGGATGCTCAGTCAATACAGATGCTCAGAATACAAACATACCTATTGATAATCCTGAAGCAACTGTTACAGGGTATTCGGATCCACAAGTTGATGCATTCACCGTTAGATCTTTTGAAGAACTTAACAATGCGGTGAAAAGTGATAATGCAAAGAGTGATGTTAATCTTAAAGGATTAAACTATTACTATACTCCTGCTGATATAGTAGATAATACAAATGCTAGCATTGACTCAATAAGAGTTACGGCAAGATATGTATCCCAGTATTTTAGTATTAAAAAGGTCGATTACGAAGAATTCCAGAGTTCAGGTGATGCAGAGGTTGCCAGATTGTCAAACACGATCAAATTGACGTGGACTAGAAGTGAAGATGGAAAATTACTGCTAAGTACAAGAATAGAAAACCTTGAGTTAAAACCACTTTATGAAGGTAGTTCATATTATTATTTTGATATTTCCCACCCCAGTAGGCCTAATGAAGTATTAGGTAAAAGTATATTTTGGGTTGAGGATGGATTCTGTTTTAATCTAGATATACCCATCGATGTATATGAAAATCAAATTCAGAAGGAGACACAGGAACAAAAGCAACAAGGCCGTGAAGCGTCCGAAGACGAAATAAAAGGAATGGTTGTGCAAAACGCAACTGCAATGCAGATTAAGTCTTTAAATTAATATAAAGAAAAAGCATCACGTTTGTGATGCTTTTTCTTTCTGTTTACATTGGGCCGAGATGTAGAGCCAAAAAGAGTAGTTAGACATTATTTATATTACGGATGTATCAACATCCCATTGGATCGTATACATACCCATCGAGCGCAGCGCGAGGATGACGTGATCGTCGTACTCACCGTACGGCGCGCGGAAGAGCGTCGGCACGACACCGGTGACGGCGGCGATTTTGTCGTTGCAGGCCTGAACGTCGGCGGTGATCTGCGTGGTGGACAGTTTGCTGAAATGCGCATGGTCGACGGAATGGTTCATGATTTCGTGCCCGGCATCGCTGAGCGCCTTGACGGATTCGGGGTATTTGTCGACCCACATACCCACGACAAAAAACGTCGCTTTGACGTTGTAGCGCCCGAGAATGTCGATCAGTTCCTGCGTGTCCTCGTTGCCCCAGGCGGCGTCAAAGGTCAGCGAGACAGCCTTATTGTCACGCTGGACGCAATAGATCGGCAGCTCGCGCTTCGTCGCCGACGCACCGACGATCGCCGGATCGTTGACGGCAACGAAAATCAGCACGACGGCTAAAACAGTCGCGGCGACAGCAATCCACTTTTTTGTCAGGACAAATACTTTTGTTGGTTTCGGTTCGTGCTCCGGCATCCCGATCATCTCCCCAGCTTGTTCTACTGGAGACTATGATTTGTCCGGCTTTTTTATGACGTTCGGGATGAAGAATTGCATTGGGAAAGGGCGGCGGACGCTTGACGATCCGCACGATATCAGGAACCTGCCGAAAGCGAATCCGATGCTGCACGAGCCGACAGAATACAGCGACATCCTGCTCGAGGAGATTATCTCGGAGCACAGCATTGCTTTCGGTTCCGACGACCCGGAGAAGATCCGTGAGTGGCTCATCAAGCGCTGCGGCCTGTGGCAGGAGGGCGCGAACGACAAGTATATGGACGACTCATGGACGCGCGGCTTTATACCGGAAAGCAGCGTCACACGGCATGAGCACACCGACAGCGTGCCATACTTTCTGTATTAAAGTGACTAGTGGCTATTTTTGTTCTTGATACATAAGGTAGCGCGAAAATGCCTATATTTCATGTTTGCAAAAAGGGCATTTGGGATAATCTCAATCAATTTTTTTGCCACAAGCTGGACAAGTGATTTGAGGTAATACATTCTCAAAATCACCACATAACGCATCGTCTTCATGAATAACAAAATCAGCACTATTATATTCATCGATAAAGCCCATTACTGACTTTTTAAACCTTGCATCAACAAAAATACATTGCTTTACATGATATTTACCTGCTTTTATACCTGTCCAGTATTCCTCAAACACCGCCTCGTATGGGATGTTTTCGTCTTCAAGCATTTCTTGTAGCCAAATTTTTTCGATGCCCTCTGATTCGTATATCTTAATGAGGTTCCCATCCATAACTGTCCTCCCAAATTTTAATCCACAAGAGAAAACTTGCATCTTTCGTACTTCCCAATGTTGCTATACTGTGAAGCTTCTGGGATTAATTCAGCATCCCTTTTCCTCCAGGATTCTAACTGAACGTACTGCCGTTTCACAAATCTTAGATTATATTTATTTGGCTTTGATTTGTTGATGATATATTGGTATAATAAATTTTCATGATTTATTATAGGAGATTTTATGGCAAGTATCAAAGAAGAATGGTTTGGAAATGTACGAAAAGATATTCTATCGGGAATAGTCGTTGCGATTGCTTTAATACCTGAAGCCATTGCGTTCTCGATTATTGCAGGCGTTGACCCAATGATTGGGTTATATGCATCGTTTTGTATTGCTATAGTCGTTGCCTTTTTGGGTGGACGCTCAGGTATGATTTCAGCGGCTACCGGCGCAATGGCACTTGTATTAGTCAGTCTTGTAAAAAGCCACGGTGTTGAATATATGTTACTTGCAACTATACTTGCAGGTATTTTGCAAATCTTATTTGGCGTATTAAAAATTGGCGCGCTTTTACGATTTATTCCCAAGCCCGTCATGATAGGATTTGTTAACGCACTTGGTATCATGATATTCCGTGCACAGATAGGCTATTTTATAGGCGCAGATATTATGATGTATGTTTTTGTGTTGGTAGGAATTTCAATTATACTTCTTTTTCCTAAAATAAACAAAACGATCCCGGCGCCATTAATCACGATTTTAGTGCTAACTGGAATTTCGCTATTGTTGAAGACAGATACAAAAACAATTGGTGATATGGGAAATATATCAGGCACCCTACCTAAATTTCTGTTTCCGGATGTACCTTTAAATCTGGAGACACTGAAGATCATATTTCCGGTATCGCTATCACTTTCGATTGTCGGTTTGGTCGAATCTTTACTTACAGCACGTTTGTTAGACGAGTTCACAGGCACTTGCAGCAATAAAAACAGAGAGTGTATCGGACAAGGCGCAGCAAACGTTGTCGCCGGACTCTTTGGCGGTATGGCCGGATGCGCAATGATTGGCCAATCTGTTATTAACTTCAAGTCCGGCGGTCGTGGCAGATTATCAACGTTGACATCCGGACTTGTCCTGATGCTTCTCATTATAGTGCTGAATCGTTGGGTTGTTATCATACCAATTGCAGCGCTAGTTGCCGTTATGATCGTTGTCTCTGTAGCAACCTTTGATTGGTCTTGTATAAAAAGGATGAAACTTGTTCCCGTAACGGATACGATTGTTATGCTTACTACTGTCGCTGTTGTGCTTGCAACGGATAACCTAGCTTATGGTGTCATTGTTGGAATTCTTATGAGTTCTGTTTTCTTTGTAAAAAATATTTCAAAAGTAGGTGTAAAGAAGATAGAAACAGAAGGCGCCGTTATATATAAATGCGTCGGCCAACTGTTTTTTGCCTCAACAACGCATTTCCTTGAGAAATTTGACTTTGATGTGGATAATATCAATGTGAAAATCGATGTGAGTAACATGAGAATTTGGGACGAATCAGGCGCGGATGCCTTTGATAAGCTTCTGGAGAAATTTCATGAAAACAACGCCCGCTTAAAAATTGAAGGGCTGAGTGACGCTTGTGAAAACTTATTAATTAAGACATCCTATCAATATTCGATACTGCCTGAATATAGAGACTAATTTTAGCAATAGGCTGTATCCATGTGGTTAAGATTCAACCACATGCGTATTCTTGCAGACGAACAAATCGCCTTTGGCGAAAGAGATATACCGTTAGTGGGTAGCAATTTACAAGTAAGCGGTTAGAAACAGCATAAAAACGGTAAGGCCATCGGATTAATCCGATGGCCTTACCGTTTTGGAGAGAATGAAAAAAGTTGAAGACCGTGATGAATGGATTTCAAATAAACTCCTCATCTTTATAATGTATCAGCAGCGACGAAAAGTAACATGATTGCGCAAAATTCTGCTTGAATGATACTATGTAAACAAAAACGAGACGACTGACATAATGAAGTGGACTCCAAATGTGAAAAGGCCGCAGGTTCGGATTAATCAACGGGACCTGATACATAATGTTATGAGTGAAATGAATCGCTTGTTTTTAGTAGCGGTAAACAAATGAAAATATTTGTATAAATATGTCCCGATATGCCTATATCAGTACATATTTAATATGGAACACTTTTAGCTTGGCCAAGATATTCATGTTTGGCGGCACTTACGAGGAACTCATCGATCGCGGGATATTTGTGTTTTCATCTACATATATGGGATATGCACAGTATACTGATATAGATTGTATTGGTTATTATACATATAACAATGACACTTACTATGGCTATGCATATCAAAAAATAGATGCATGCGTCGTCGATAATAATTTAGCTACTGTAGCTTATCAGAGTATTGCAACACACGAGATGGGGCATGCGCTGGGGTGGATTGGGCATGATAATAACTATCAACTATCTGGAGTAATGTACCAAAGTGTTAAGCAAAGTTATACACTTAACGATAGAGATATTTCGCATCTAAGTCAGGTTTGTTAATACGAGTTTAAAACGTTATAAAGATGTAAAAAGGAGAGCGCATGATGAAAAAGGCAATAGGTATACTGTCATTGGTTGTACTAACTCTTTTTTGCGTTGGGTGCAGCAACAATGTAAACAATGTAAACAATGTAAACAATGTAAACAATGAAACTCCAACAACGGATAATGCGAAGGTGCTTGCGGGAGAAGGCTCAATTGAATATCTTAGTTTTGAAGAAGCGCTGTTGAGAAGCACAGATATTATTGATGCGAGGTTTGTAGGCTACCATAAGTATGATACATATTCAGAGCTGGAGTTTACTGTAAATGAATTACTTAAAGGAAGTACGACTGAAAAAACAATATTCGTAACAGTAATTCCTCAAGTAGTTGCGATTGACGAGATTGACAAGAGCTATATTATTGAAGAAGATAAATTCGTTGTAGGTGAAGATTATCTCCTTGTACTTGAACGTCGTATTTCTGTTTATTACGAACACGACAGGTATTTGCTGCTTGGGGATATTTATATGCAAACATCTGACATTGAAAATAGCTCAATGTATAATGAACCACTTAATATACATGCAGATGTTGAATTTGCCAATCAATCAAAATATAGCAATGTCAAAGAATATGTTAGTTCCATACTATCACGCGCAACAGAGCCATCAATAGAATTTTACGGTTCGGAATACTCAGTAGATGATGATCTTGAAAAGGTTGTCGATGACACTCCGTATATTATTGCTGTTAGTGTTGGTGAATTCTTTGTTAAAGGGGCTTACAATGATGTGGAGACATATTGTTGCACAGTGGAACAAATGATTAAGCAAAATTATGAACAAAGTGAAGTAAAATCTGAGATTCTTGTTGTGTTTCCCAAAGGAGAAGTTCAGCCTGGCGATGAGTATTTGCTGTTATTAAATAGATCTAGTGATTCTTCCGAAGTATTTACACTTTCATCAAAAAATCAAAGTGTTGTACCCCTTGAAAATACAGAAGAAATAATGAATATTAAAGAAATGATTTCAAGTAAAAGTTAATTGGCAGTTAGAAGCATAATTTAAAACAAACAACTGGACTGTGTTTGGTGTGATGCTTGTGCGAGCAGGTTTCAGCTGTTCTCACAATAAGCATTTTGTAAGTAAAGGAGAGAGATTATGCGGATAAGAATTTCTATTTACATTGCGCTTGTATTTATTATAGTTTCTGGATGCGCCGCAACTCCTGCTGGTCAGGTTGATGACCATATTGATAGTTCAAATACAATAGTTAGCCCGCATTCAGATGATTTGCCATTTATCGCCACGTCTTTTGAAGATTTTGAAACGCAAATGAAAAGTGAAGGTGCTTTGCGTGATGTGAACTTAGGCGGGTTGAATAGTTACTATATTCCCACTGAGATAATTCAATTAACAAAGGCGAACATTAATCATATCCGAGTTAAGCAAACGTATGTATCTCTAAATTACGACGTTAAGGACATAGATTACGAGAAGTTTGATGATCCGCACGAGAAAGAGCGTGCAATGTGGGGCAATACGATTAGTTTCGTTTGGTATAGGGTTGATGATGCTGATTCTTGGTTAAACAGATATATTGAGGTAATACCATTAGAACCACTGTATAAAGGAAGTTCTTACTACTATTTTAACATTATTCATCCAAGTGAACCCGATATGGTTTTAGCGAAAAGTATTTATTGGATTGAGAACGGATACTGTTTCAATTTAGATATACCTATAGATGTATATGAGGATCAAATACAAAAGCAGACGCAGGAACAAAAGCACCAAGGGCATGAAGCGCCCGAAGACGAAATAAAAGGAATGGTTGTGCAAAACGCAACTGCAATGCAGATTAAGTCTGTAAATTAAAAAAAGAAAAGGCATCACGTTTGTGGTGCTTTTTCTTTCTGTTTAGATTGGGCCGAGATGTAGAGCCAGAAAGAGTAGTCAGACATTATTTATATTACGGACGTATCAGAAGCACATCGGATCGTATACATACCCATCGAGCGCAGCGCAAGGATGACGTGATCGTCGTACTCACCGTGCGGTGCGCGGAAGAGAGACGGCACGACGCCGGTGACGGCGGCGATTTTGTCGTTGCAGGCCTGAATGTCGGCGGTGATCTGCGTTGTGGACAGTTTGCTGAAATGCGCATGGTCGACGGAATGGCTCGTGCTCCGGCATTCCGATCATATCCCCAGCTTGTTCTACTGGAGGCTCTATGATTTGCCCGGCTTTTTATGACGTTCGGGATGAAGAATTGCATTGGGAAAGGGCGGCGTGCGCTTGACGGTGCTCACGCAAAGCGGTACAATCTGATCAAAGGATACAATCACGCAAGGAGACAAAATATATGGTTATTCCGCTTAGCCAAATCCCCGAACTCAGCCCGAATCGGCAGGCGTATGCGCTGATGAACGATCTCATATCGCGCGCCGACAAGCTGCAGGTCGCCGTCACTGAAATTGCCGGCGCGACGGTCGTTGATTGCGGCGTCGACGTCGAAGGCGGTTACGAGGCCGGGGTAATATTCTCGAAAATCTGTCTCGGCGGCCTTGCGGACGTCGCCTTAACATGGCAAGATTTCGGCGGTTTGCGCTGGCCGGCGGTCGAGGTGCGCTCCGACCATCCCGTACGCGCGTGTATGGCCTCGCAGTATGCCGGTTGGCCGATCAAGAGCGGCAGCCGCATCTTTATGGGCTCCGGACCGGCATGCGCCGTCGTCGCGCGGGGGAGTCTGTTCAAAATGCTTGGCTATGCAGATAAATCGGAGACTGTTATCTTGTGTCTGGAATGCGCCAAACTACCGCCGCCGGATGTGATCGAATTCGTGTGTGGCGAGTGTGGCTGCACACCGGAAAACCTCTATGTGCTCGTCGCGCCGACGGCATCACTCGTCGGGACGGTACAGGTCGCCGCGCGCGCGCTCGAGACGGGACTGTTCAAGCTGCGCCGTCTTGGCTACGAGCTCGGCCGCATAGAATCGGCCTTCGGGACGTGCCCCGTGTCGCCCGTCACCGGTGACACGAAAAGCGGTCTCGGGCGCACGAACGACGCGATATCATACGGCTCAACAGTGCTATATAATCTCCATGACGACGATGCGGTACTCCGCGATATTGTCGGACGCGTGCCGTCCTGCGCCGCCCCCCTATATGGAAAGGCGTACAACGAAACGAAAGACGAGCACGACAACTTTTTTAATCTCAGCCCCGACCAGTTCAACCCGGCCGTCGTCTGGCTGTGTAATCTCGACAGCGGTAACAGCTTCACGGCAGGGGAAATCAGGTCAGACATTCTGCGCAAATCGTTTGGGATTATAGGATAATAGAAGAAACACCCGCCGTCCGGCGGGTGTTTCTTATTTAATCAAAATTCAATTATTCCGCGCAGAACTTTTCGCTCATTTTAACACCGGCGAGGACGTGGAAGTGGATGTGATGGACCGTTTGGCCGCCGTCTTCACCGCAGTTGTTGATGACGCGGAAGCCTTTTTCAAGCTTCAGCTGTTTAGACAGTTTGGCGATCGCCTCAAAGCACTTGGCAACAGCTTTTGAATTATCCGGCGTGATGTCGGCCGCCGAGCCGATGTGCTGCTTGGGTACAACGAGGAAATGGACAGGCGCCTGCGGATACAGATCGTTGAAGGCAACGACGTCGTCATCCTCGTACAACATCGTCGAGGGGATTTCTCCGGCGATGATTTTGCAAAATAAACAATCCGACATAGGTGTGCTCCTTTTCAGTAGTTTAAAGTCCAAGCTTTTCCTTCACGAATGCCTCGACAGACGAGAGCGCCTCGTCGAGTTTCGACAGGTCCTTGCCGCCGCCCATGGCGCTGTCGGGCTTGCCGCCGCCGGAGCCGCCGCAGATTTTTGTCACGTGCTTGACAAGATCGCCCGCGCGCACGCCGGCGGCGACAGCCTGCTTGCCGGCGACGGCCAAAAATGTCAGTTTGCCGCCGGCTGTCGAAGCGAGTACCGCTGTAGCGGCGTCATTTTTATCCTTGATATAATCGCCCATCTGGCGCAGCTTGTCGGCGTCGGCATCACGGAGCGTAGCCGTGATAACGGCGAGGTCGCCGACGGCTACAGCGCCGTCGAGCAGGCGCTGGGCGTCGCCACCGGCCTGCTGGGCTGAAAACTGCTCGACCGTCCGGCGCAGCTCACGCAGCTCCGCGTTTTGCTGGTCAATTTTTTGTGCCAGTTCCAAGGGATTGTTTGCCTTGATGGCCGCGGCAGCCTCGTTGATGAGCGCCGCGCTGCGCGTCATGGCGTCGAGCGTTTCCCGGCCGACGGTGGCTTCGATGCGACGGACGCCCGACGCGACAGAAAACTCACTGGTGATTTTGAACGCACCGGCCTTGGCCGTGTTATCCAGATGTGTACCGCCGCACAGCTCACAAGAAAACGCGCCCATGCTCACGACGCGGACGGTGTCGCCGTACTTTTCACCGAACAGCGCCGTCGCGCCCATATTCCGCGCGTCGGCGACGGCCATTTCTTCGATTTTGACGGGCATACCGTCTAAAATCGCGGCGTTAACACGCGATTCGACGTCGGCAATCTCCGCCGGCGTCATCGCGGCAAAATGTGTGAAGTCGAAGCGCAGACGGTCAGGCTCGACGAGCGAGCCGGCCTGCTGGACATGATCGCCCAACACGTCTTTGAGTGCTTTTTGAAGCAGATGCGTCGCCGAGTGTGCGCGCATGATCGCGCGGCGGCGCTCTTCGTTAATGGTGGATATGACCGCGTCGCTGACTGTCAGCTCACCGGAGGCCATGACGCCTGTGTGCAGGTACTTGCCGCCTTTGTTTTTCTGAACGTCCTTGACGGCAAAGACAGCGCCTTCTGCCGTGATCGTGCCTGTATCGCATGCCTGGCCGCCCATTTCGGCGTAAAACGGCGTTTTGTCGAGGACGATTGTCGCTTCTGTGCCGGTACGGACAGACGAGCATAGCTCGCCGTCGGACACGATGGCGAGGATGCGTCCGTCATCCGTGTAGCGGTCATAGCCGGTGAATTCAGTCGGCGTGCCGTCAAGCCCGAGGTCGACGCCGGCCCACGCGAGGTCGCCCAGCGCGGCTCTGGCCGCGCGCGCGCGTTCGCGCTGCTCCTGCATGAGCGTGTCAAAGCCGTCACGGTCAAGCGCGAGCCCGCGCTCTTCGACGATTTCAGCCGTCAAGTCGACGGGGAAGCCGTACGTGTCATAAAGCTTGAACGCGTCGGCGCCTGGCAGCGTCTTTTTACCAGACGACGCCAGGGTGTCGAGAACACCCGTCAAAATAGACATGCCGCTGTCGATCGTTTTGTTGAAATTGTCTTCCTCCGTACGGATGACACGCGTGATGTAATCCTGCTTTTCGACAAGATCGGGGTACGCGCCCTTGTTCATCTCAACGACTGTCGCGCAGACATCCCACAGGAACGTGCCGGAGATGCCGAGCAGCTTGCCGTGGCGCGCCGCGCGGCGCAGCAGTCGGCGCAGGACGTAGCCGCGCCCTTCATTGGAGGGCAGGACGCCGTCGCAGATCATCATCGTCGACGAGCGGATATGGTCGGTGATGACGCGCAGGGAAATATCCGTCTGGCGGGACTGGCCGTACATCGCGCCGGTGAGCGCGGTGACCTTCTCGGTAATGCGGCGGATCGTATCGACCTCGAAGATATTGTCGACGCCCTGACAGACCATCGCCAGACGCTCCAGCCCCATGCCGGTATCGATGTTTTTTTGTTCAAGCTCTGTATAGTTGCCGTTGCCGTCGTTCGAGAACTGCGTAAACACGTTGTTCCAGATCTCGACAAAGCGGTCGCAGTCGCACCCGACTTTGCAATCCGGGCGGCCGCAGCCTTTGTCCGCGCCGCGGTCAAAGTAAATCTCCGAGCTGGGGCCGCACGGACCTGCCCCGTGTTCCCAGAAATTATCGGCCTTACCCAGCCGCGTGACGCGCTCGGGCGCGACACCGACCTCGCTGGTCCAGATGTCGAACGCCTCATCGTCGTTCTCGTAGATGGACGGATAGAGCAGATTCGGATCAAGACCGATTGTCTGGGTCAAAAACGCCCAGCTCCAGGAGAGTGCTTCACGTTTGAAGTAGTCGCCGAAAGAGAAGTTGCCCAGCATTTCAAAGTATGTACCATGCCGGGACGTTTTACCGACGTTGTCGATGTCGATGGTACGGATGCACTTCTGGCAGGCGACAACGCGGCGGCTCGGCGGCTCCTGCTCGCCGGTGAACCACATCTTCATCGGCGCCATGCCGGAATTGATCAGCAGCAAAGACGCGTCGTTTTGAGGGATTAGCGGGAAGCTGGGCAGGCGCAGATGTCCCTGCTTTTCAAAAAACGTGAGGAAAAGGTCACGCAGCTCGTTCAATCCGTATTGTTTCATCATTTATACCTCCAAAGCGCGCCGGAGATGGCGCGCTGCAAACAATCTTTATAATAAGTCAAATGGTATTTTATACTGAAAGCCAAGGGCTTGTCAATAAGCGTAAACGGCACAAGCGCCCCGTCCGGCGTACGCCGGAAAGAGCGCTTATGCAGCCGATTCGGTCCGTACTTAACGGTTACGCAGATTCAGCGAGATTTCCGACAGCGCTTTGGACGCTTCCATGTCGAACAGCTTTGTTTTGGCCATGTCGCCGATGGCCAGATAGCCGATCAGGCGGCCGTGCTCGACGACGGGCAGACGGCGGACCTGCGCCTCGGCCATCTGATGCGCGGCCTCGCGCACGTCGTCATTCGGGGCGACAGTGACGAGATGGCGCGTCATGATCTCGTTGACGGGCGTTGTTTCGGGATTGTTCTCGGCCGCTACACACCGCAAAACGATGTCGCGGTCGGTGACGATGCCGCGCAGCTTGCCGTCGGGCGTACACACGGGGACCGAACCGATATTATGCCGATACAAAAGCCGCGCGGCCAGCGACGCCGGTTCGTCCGGAGCGATGGAGATTACACTGTCAGTCATTAAATCCGATACGAGCATAGTAATGCCTCCCGATAAGAATATGGATGCTTTCGCAAGTTGATTATTCTCAGAAGCGGCATATTATATACAAAACGCGCGGCGCTGTTGCCCGGCGTCGCGCGATATGGTACGATACGCTCGAAAGGGGAGACGCCGGTGGATCATGAAGATTATATGCGCCTCGCGCTTGACGAGGCGCGCGCGGCGATGGCCGAGGGCGAGGTGCCCGTCGGTTGTGTGATCGTCGACGAAAACGGCGCGATCGTCGGACGTGGACGAAACCGCCGCGAGAAAGACCGCAGCGCGCTCGCACACGCGGAGATCGAAGCGATCGACGAGGCCTGCCGGTCACTCGAGGACTGGCGTCTTAGTGGATGCAGCCTGTACGTTACGCTCGAGCCGTGCCCGATGTGCGCCGGCGCGATCATCAACGCGCGTGTGCCGAAGCTCTTTTACGGCGCAAAAGAAAGCGTCAGCGGTGCGTGCGGGAGTGTGCTCAATCTCTTCATGGAGCCGTTCGGGCACAGCCCGGCAATCGTCGGCGGTGTGCTGGAGGACGAGTGCCGATCGCTCATGACGGACTTTTTTAAGGGTTTGCGCGCCGGGGACTAAATATAATTAGGACTTTTATCCAAAGGAGAAAACGGTATGGAACTGATGACGCATCTGGAGCGGCTTGCGGCCGAGCACGCCATCGACTTTGTCGGCGCGGCGGATATCGCACCATATCATCAAGAACTGACGGATGTCGGCGGCGATGTCATAGCTGTATTTCCGCGCGCCGTATCGATCGGTATCCGCCTGCCGGACGCGATCGTCGATCTGCTGCCGAGCAATACATATGAAAGTGCTTTGCTGTACGAGACGCATGCGTACAGCGTGATCAACACAAGGCTCGATGCGTTTTCATCTATCGTCGCGTCTGTCTTGCAGCAGTACGGTCATCGTGCGATGCCGCTGCCAGCGGCTGAGCGTATTGATAGTGAACGTGTGTGCGCGAGCGCGTCGCATAAATTTATCTCACGACTGGCCGGGCACGGTTGGATCGGAAAGAGTTGTTTACTTGTGACGCCGCAGTTCGGGCCACGCGTACGCTGGACGAGCGTGCTGACGGACGCACCGCTGCCGGCGAACGATCCGATTCTAGAATCGCAATGCGGCGAGTGCGACGTATGCGTCACAGCTTGTCCGCCCGGCGCGTTCACCGGCCGCGTGTTCAGAGAGGACGAGCCGCGCGAAGCACGATATGATGTGCATAAATGCGAAGCGTATTTACTAAGCAGGCGGGAAACGCTCGGTCAAGCTGTGTGCGGACTGTGCTTGTACAGCTGTCCGTACGGACAAAAAGGCTGACGCAAAAAACTGATTTATAAAGCCTCCGGGTATTATCCGGAGGCTTTTTTTAATAATAAACAGTTGCTTGTGTTACGCATTATTGCGGAGATGCGTCAGCAACGAATCAGTTCAGAAGCTTATCCAACTCAGCCGTTTCGACTGCTATTGTATGGCCGGCTATCAACGGCGTGCCGGCATGCGTTTCAAAAAAGTCGTCATATAGTTGTAACAGCTCATCGGCGGATATATCCGGGATGATAAGACTGCAGGTGCACTGCACGTAGTCGTCATACCGGCTGAAAAGTGTAATTGACGTTGCGTTTGCATACGTCATAAAAACGACGGCGTCGGTTAGTCCCTCGGGTGCCTGAGATATATGGGTCGCCGAAAAGCTAAGGGTGGCAAAGAGGTCCAACAGGTTATATCCATTGTCGTTGTCGTTTAAGGCGCTTAGCGCAAAGTTACCGAGGGATCTCGTGACAGAGGGCGTTAAGTAAGCGACTAATTCGTCGGAGGCGTTGGGTATGAACAGGTATTCGCTGGACAGATAGGCCGTAGTAATATCGGTGTCAACCGGTAGGATAACGGCGTTTTGGGGAGCGGATAAATCCATATCGCCCAATATAGTCAGCCTGTCTGATTCAACTTCCGCCGATTCGTTGGCCGCCGATATGGCGTTTTGCATTTCGGATGCCAGCACAACGCTCTGGTTGAGCATAAAAGCTTTTATGTTGGTGGTCTGTGCGTCCGCCTTTGTGGTGCATCCGGCAAATGTTGCAAGGAAGATTGCCGTGAGCATCAATATCGATATCAGACGTTTAGTTTTCATGTAACATCCCTTCTCAGGACAGAGGTTTGCCGTTGCCGTCGAACAGCGGCAGCGGCTCGAGGACGATGATATCGTCTCGTTTGATGGCGTCGCCCTCGGCGAGGATCGCCATTCGCCCCGCGACGATGCCGCCGGCTTGCGCCACAAGCTGCTCGACGGCGGCGAGCGACTGCCCGGTGGAAATCACGTCGTCGACGATCAAAATGCGCTTGCCGCGCATTTTCGCGGCGTCCGCGCCGTCCATGTAGAGCTTTTGTGCGCCCTCGGTCGTGATGGAGCTGACCTCAGACTCGAACACGCCGTTCATGTAGAGCTTGACAGCTTTACGCGCCAGGAAATACTCGTTACGTCCGCTTTGGCGCGCCATCTCGTGGATGAGCGGGATTGCCTTGGCCTCCGGGGCGACGATATAGTCAAACGCCGGCGCTTTTTCTAGCAGTGCCGCGGCCGACGCGACGGTGAGCTCCACGTCACCGAAAATAACGAACGCGGCGATATACATTGTATCATTGAGCTTGCACAGCGGCAGGTCGCGCTTGACGCCGGCGACAGTGATGGGATAGATCATGAAATCAGCTCCTGAACATTTATTCGATATGATTATATGTGACGTGTGGTTTTTCGTCAATGGTACGCGGTACAGTTCAAAGAAGCTATGATGATAAAGTGTTCATTTTAGTGTGTAAAAAGTATATACTGAAATCAATATAAATAATTGAAGGTGATGCTTATGGTTTGTCCGCAATGTGGCAAAGAAATGATGCACGGTTACTTAAAAGCGCACGGCTTCATTTGCTGGCAAGAAGAAAAGAAAACTCCACTTTTACCCAACGGAAATGAGATTGTATTGGATCGCGGCGTTTTCAAAACACCGAAACTGGAGACTTTGCATTGTGCGGAATGCAGGCTGCTTCTCAGTAAATATACACAGACTAAAGAAATCTAAACAAACATTTATTAAGTGTAAAAAACAGCAGACCGGATAGTGTATCCGGTCTGCTGTTTTTGACTATTAGTTTAAGCGCCGATGAGTGCGCGGTACGCGTCGGCATCGTCGACTTTTCCGACGGCCGAGAAGGATGCCTGCGATAGGTCAAGGCAGCGCTCGGCAATCGCACGTACGCTGTCGGGCGTGACGCTGTCGTAGTTGGCGATGATTTCGTCAGGGTCGGGGACATAGCCGAAGTACAGTTCGCTGCGGCCCAGCCTGTTCATTCGCGCGTGCGTTGACTCGAGGCTCATCAGTACGTTGGCCTTGATCTGCTCGCGTGCGCGGCTAAGCTCCTGCTCGGTGACGCCGCCATCGAGCAGCTTGCGCAGCTCTTCAAGGATGACGGTGAGGGCTTTGCTTTCCATCTCCTTGTTGAGCGCCGTGTAAATCGAAAACAGACCCGTGTCGATATAGCTCGTGCCGTAGGTGAATACACTGTAGCATAGACCGAGCTTTTCGCGTACCGTCTGAAACAGCCGCGAGGACATGCCGCCGCCGAGGATATCGGACAGCAGTTGCAGCGAATAGCGGCTTTTATCGGTTACCGAGACGCCGGGGAATGATAAGATCAGATGATTTTGCTCAAGACTTTTTCGTTTAACCGAGAATGCCGGCGTGTATTCGGCACCTTTGAGCTTGTGGCGTGTTTTTTTCGTCATACCGGCGAACAAAGACTTCAGCCGGTCGATGTCGGCCGCCGAGTAGCTGCCGGACACGGCAATCACTATGCTTTGCGGACTGTAATGCGCGTCTTTGTAGGCGCAAAGCTCTTGACCCGTCATGCGGCTCAGTGACGATTTGCTGCCGAGAATCGGCCGCGAGAGCGACGAGCCTTTAAACGCGGCCGCGAACAGCCGCTCGCTGGCCAGATCCTCCGGTGTGTCGCGGTACATGTCGATTTCTTCGAGGATGACGCCGCGCTCGTTGGCGACGTCCGACTCGTCGAACTGCGAATGGAAGAACATGTCGCACAGTACGTCGGTCAGCTGGTCAAGATGGATGTCGAGCACCCGTCCGTGGAAGCAGGTACATTCCTTCGTCGTAAACGCGTTCGACTGGCCACCGATGGCGTCCATGATGCCGGCCAGCTCCGCAGCCGAGCGCGTCGCAGTGCCCTTGAACAGCATGTGCTCGATGAAGTGGGACGCGCCGCCCATGCGCGCGGGCTCGTAGCGCGAGCCGGTGCCGACCCAGATGCCCAGCGCGGCCGAGCGAACGTACGGGTTGTGTTCGTGCAGGATCCGGACCCCGTTGGGTAAAACGATTTTTTCGTACATAAATGACCTCTGACTATAAGTAGGGGGCGATGCGTACATCGCCCCGCTTTTGTTTTATTGGTTTTTGCTTGTTATGCGCGGTCAATCGGCAGGCCGGCGTCCTGACGTTCCTTTATAGCCTGCTTGCGCGAGAGATTGATGCGGCCGCGGTCGTCAACTTCGGTGACCTTGACCCAGGTGTAGTCGCCCTCGTTGAGCACGTCTTCGACCTTTTCAACGCGGTGGTTTTCGAGCTTGGAGATGTGCACCATGCCGTCTTTACCCGGTGCCAGCTCGACGAACGCGCCGATCGGGATAACGCGGACAACCTTGCCGTAGTACAGCGAGCCGATTTCCGGCTCGAAGACAATGTTGTCAATCGTCTTCTTTGCGGCGCGGCATGCTTCGATGTCAATGCCGGAGATGAAGATGCTGCCGTCGTCCTCAATGTCGATCTTCGCGCCGGTGTCGGCGACGATCTTCTGGATGATCTTACCGCCCGAGCCGATGACTTCACGGATCTTGTCGGGGTTGATCTTCATGATGATCATCTTCGGAGCTGTCGGTGCAAGTTCTTTGCGCGGCGCGGGAAGAACCGGCAGCATGATCTGATCGAGAATGTCAACACGCGCTTCGCGTGTGATTTCAAGTGCGGATTTGATGATTTCGCCGGTCAGACCGTCGTTTTTCAGGTCCATCTGGATGGCGGTGATGCCTTTTTTCGTGCCGCCGACCTTGAAGTCCATCTCGCCGTGGAAGTCCTCAACGCCCTGGATATCAATAAAGGTTGTCCAGTCGTCGCCGTCGGAGATCAGGCCGCAGGAGATACCGGCGACAGGCGCCTTAATCGGTACACCGGCGTCCATGAGAGCAAGCGTCGAGCCGCAGATGGAACCCTGCGACGTCGAGCCGTTTGAGGACAGCACCTCAGACACGACGCGGATAGCGTACGGGAACTCTTCAATCGGCGGCAGGACAGGCTCGAGGGCTTTCTCGGCCAGCGCGCCGTGACCATACTCGCGGCGGGAGGTCGAGCGGCTCGGCCGCGCCTCACCGACGGAGAATGACGGGAAGTTATAGTGATGCATGTAGCGCTTGCTTGTTTCGGGGTAGATCGTGTCGAGCTTCTGTGACTCGGACACGGTGCCGAGCGTCGCGATCGACAGCACCTGCGTCTGGCCGCGGGTATACAGACCCGAGCCGTGCACAAGCGGTACGACGCCGACTTCGCTCGCCATCGGGCGGATTTCGTTCATCGCGCGCCCGTCGACACGTTTGCCGGCCATCAGCCACGCCTTGACGACTTTCTTCTGGATGCGATAGGTGATCTCCTCGAGCTGCGCGGTGATTTCCGGGTACTCTTCACCGAACTGGGCGATCATCTTCTCGACGACGGCGTTGTAGCGCTCTTCGCGTACGTTCTTGTCGTCGGTATCCATGCAGTATTTAACGTCTTCAAGGTAGGTGTCAACGATTTTACCAAACAGTTCATCGTTAAATTTAGCCTGTGCGTAAGTGAACTTGGGCTTACCGACCTCGGCGACCATCTGGTTGATGAGCGCGACAATCGGTTTGATCGCTTCGTGTGCCTTTAAAATGCCCTCGAGCATGATGTCTTCGGGTACTTCCTTGGCGGCGGCTTCGATCATAACGACCTTTTCGGACGTGGCGGCGATGGTACAGAACATATCGCTCGTCTCGCGCTCTTCGCTCGTGGGGTTGATGAAGTACTTACCGTCTTTATAGCCGAGGTTGACGCCGGCGATCGGCCCGTTGAAGGGGATGTCCGAGATCGAAACGGCGGCAGCCGCACCGATCATCGCGGCGATCTCAGGTGCGTTGTCGTGATCGACGGCGAGCACCGAGCAGGTGATGATGACGTCGTTGCGCAGATCGCTGGGGAACAGCGGGCGCATCGGACGGTCGATCATGCGCGCAGCCAGAACGCCGCGCTCAGACGGGCGGCCTTCGCGGCGCAGGAATCCGCCGGGGATATGCCCGACAGCGTAGAGCTTTTCCTCAAAGTCGACACCGAGGGGGAAGTAGTCAATGTTATCTCTGGGGCGGGAAGATGCCGTCGCCGTGACGAGGACAGTCGTCGCGCCGTAGGTGACGAGCACGGAGGCGTTGGCCAGCTCCGCAAGTTTGCCGACTTCCATCGTCAGCGGCCGGCCGGCCAGGTCGATGGTGTAGCGTTTCACGTTTGGGAATTCACGTTGCTTGATGATCATGGAGTGCTCCTTTCATTTTTGGAAGGTCCAAGTCACCTAGCACTTGAAAATATACCCGAATCAGTCGGATGCATTTTCAACTGCTATGGGACCGGAGCTTCTCAGTTATCTGTGTTGTTTTGTATTATTGCATCACAGGGCCGATCTGATACGTTCAGATCAGCCCCGCAATGTAATTTGTTACTTTCTGATGCCGAGTTTGGCGATCAGGGTTCTGTAGCGCTCGATGTCCTTCTTGGCGAGATAGTCGAGCAGGCTGCGCCGCTTACCGACCATTTTGAGTAGGCCGAGACGGCTGTGATTGTCCTTCTTATGCACCTTGAGGTGCTCGGTGAGCTGGTTAATACGCTCGGTGAGGATGGCAACCTGCACCTCCGGCGAGCCGGTGTCGGTCTCGTGGGTGCGGTTGTCTGTGATGACAACGGTCTTTTGGTCTTTGGTGATCATGTGTGTAGATCCTTTCTTTACTCATCCCCGGCGACTGAGTAGCGGGCGGAAAGGAACCGGATTTTTGTCCGGCTTTGTCCCGAAACCAAGTGGCGGGTGGAAGATTTTGACGCAGTACGCCAAGCTAACGTATTGTAACACACAGGTGTTGGATTGTAAAGGGGGATTTGTGTGTGGATGCATAGCAGAGTATCGTTTGATTTCTATATCATCTTTTCAGATTGGTAATTTTAGTATATCATATACTTCATTGTATATTAAGCGAGGTTAGTGTGTTGAAAAAAATGTTTACATTTTCTATATTATTAATATGCTTACTTGCAACATCGTGCAGTCAATTAGGAACTGAATCATCTGAACATGGGACGAATAATTTGAATAATACAAGCGCTCAGCCGTCTCAACAGGAATTAACCGATTCTGATAACAATGAATTCGAAATAACATCAGAAATATATTCAGAAAACAATATCAGAATTACTTATCCTCAAATATGCAACTTACATGATGGTGATAAGCAGGAGCGCATCAACGATATTATTAAGGAAGGCGCATACGGTTTTCTAGCCAACTTATTAGATGATGATAGAGCGTCGCTGAACTACGACATTGAATATAAGATAAGCTTTAAAAACGCATCAATACTTAGCATTATTTACACCGGATCAGATATTGGTCAAAACTGGTATTGCGATGTCTTTAGAGCAACAAATATTGATATCGCAAATGAAAAAATACTTGCCTTGACCGATTTGGTGGATGTGAATGATGACTTTATTAAGCTTTACAGAGAAGGTAAACTTGTCTACCCTGAAGCGCCGGAGGGCAAAGCCGTTGTGTTAGGCTTAAGTGTTTATACCGACGAACAATGGATCCTTAGACTCAGTAAGATTGGGAAAGAATTAACACAGGATTATTATTATTTAACACAGGGTTCATTAGGAATCAGTGTGCCAATAGCGCGCGCATCAGGTTGGCATGCTGAAATTGAAATTAGTTTCACTGATTTAGTCGATAACTTAAAAGTTGAGATTGAGATGTAGTCCTTATCGCCCCAGGGCAATCATGAGCGCGGCGACATCGGCGGGGGAGACGCCGGAGATGCGTTTCGTACCGTGCTTCGACACTAAAGCACCTAGCGTATTCGCCGAAACAGATAATTTTCGGCGGAATGCGTATATTTCAAGCCTTTCATCTTCTGTTTCACAACATCAAGATCCGCGGGTTTGTTGCCGGGTAATACGAAATAGGCATCTAAATTGCTGCTTCTAATCTTATTGCGTGAGTCGATGACGCCGACAAGTGCATAGTCTTCGTCAAAATTTGCGAGCGTCGCGTCGCCGTGGCTGTCGTTGCAAAGCAGAATCCCACCGACTTTAAGCAGGCTTTTTGTCGCCTGTCCAACGAAACCGGCATACTGAGAGATGATTAAGTCAACCGGGTCAATGGTCAGCGCCTGATGATAGTCTTGCCCGAAAAATCTGATTTCACAAGGCTCGGGATATGTTTTGTTTTGTTCGACATAGTCCTTAATCACGTCCAGATGCTTAAAGAAACTAATGGCGCCTTTAAAACTATCAATATACGTGACATTCGGTATAACCAATGACGGTGCAATATCAACATGAGAACCGGGATAAATCGCAGAATGAATATCAAACGCTTCGGCGACGGCTTTGTATAGAGAACGCCGATCGCCGATTTTCTTTGCGTAATCAAGATACGTTTCGATTATTTTCTCAGGCATTTGCACCTCCGCGGTTTCCTTTGACTTGGCGTTGACACAGATTCACAAGCATATATCTGAACATTCATCTCCCCAACCCAATCATGAGCGCGGCGACATCGGCGGGGGAGACGCCGGAGATGCGCGCGGCCTGTCCGAGGCTGCGCGGACGGATCTGCGCGAGCTTCTGGCGCGCTTCTAGCCGCAATCCCTGCATGTTGGTATAATCAATATCGTCCGGCAGGAGGACGTTTTCCATCCGTCGAAGCTCTTCGATCTGGCGCGTCTGGCGCTTGATGTATCCGTCGTACTTGACGGCGATCTCCGCCTGCTCGGCGACGACGCGCGGCAAGTCCGGCCGTGCGCGGTCGAACGGTGCGAGCGACGCGTAGTCGAGCTCCGGACGGCGCAGGAGCGCTGCAAGGCTCATCAGGCAACGTTCGATGATCGCCTTGGTGATGTCATCTCCCGCAATCCGCACGCATTCTCGGAAGGTTTGAACCGGCAGGATGGCGCGGTCTTCTTTCTGGAAGAAGGTGGTGATCATCAGATCGGTTGTCCCACCGCCAATGTCGAGGCAGGCAACCCGCAAGGATGGCTCCGCGGGCGTGTCGGGCTTTGGCAGTTCGTCAGGTTCGAAGCGCGGGCGTGGCTTGCCGGTCATTTCGAAGAATTCCTGAATATGCCCCCGGAAGCGTCGGCTGGCCTCGCCATAAAGCCAGACAAACTGGACGCAGCTGGCTTCGTCCCAAGAAACATGGACTGAGGGCTTGTGAACTCCCGGCGGCTGATTGCCTTCCCATTCGAAAATGTCCCAGAGCAACTGAACGGCACTTTCGGCGCGAGCCTTCATGATCCTTTGTTCCTGAATGGGCAAGGCGGTCGGCAGGGTCAAGATGATGCGGTTGAGCTTTCTTGGTGCTTCGCTTTGGCGCCGTTCCGCCCGGACTTGCGGATCATTGATCATCACCCAAGCCTGATAGATGAGTTCTGACAGCATGAAGCCATAGAAGGCGGAGCGCGAGTAGCTCAGTTTGGTGCTGGGGCGTGAGAAATCCGCCTTTTTGGTGCCGGGATAGAGCGAGGCATAGAGCCGCATGTCATTCTGCACGTGAGACAGAACGTCGCCATTGGGATTCAACCGACGTCGGGCGATGCGACCAATCCATGGCATGCCTTCATCGATGCCATAATCGGATTGGGGGAAGCGCCAGAATTGATTGGCAGCGGCCACATCCCATAAATAGCGTTTGGGGGCGGACATACCGATGATCGAGCCTGACCCCGGTTCCTTTTGCTTGATGCGCATGGCTTCAGGTCCGACACGGACAAGGGTCGGCCAGAGGAAAGCATCACCGCGGGTCGATTGGCGGGAAAGATTTTCCGGCCCGAAATCGGCCTGAGACAGGGTGACATGGCTTTCGAATGGCTCGCCATAGGTCATCCATGGTTGTTGTAAGTCCCGCAGCTTGAGCACCAGAGAATTGTTGAGTTCAACCGCATCCTCGTTGGGGTAATTTTCAATCAACATCCCACAGGTGCGCGAATTGCCGACATCGAGCACCAGATCAACCTCGACCGGGCGGATGGTCTTGTCGTCGGACACCGTATCGACAAAGCGGACTGGCTCGGGCACAACCAGTTTGTCAATCATCTGGATCAGGGTGATCCAGCGGGCGATATGTTCAAGGAACTTCTCGCGCTCGCGTCGTTTGCCTTTGCTTTTCTTTTCAAGGAAAGCTTCAAACAATTCCTCAATCCAGTTTGCCACCCAGATCTGATAATCGCGAACGCTGTCATCCTGCGTGCTGGTCTGGGGATTGGAGAGAAACCAGGCGATCTTGCTCATCGAGGAGACGAAATGGAATTCCTGCGCCTTGCGCACGTCGGACCGGCGCGGGGCAACATAGGGGCCGGTTTCGATTGCAGCCTCGTCATGACCTTCCAGTTTTTCCCCATCATCGTCTTCATCGAGATCGAGGGCAGTATCAAAGGCGAAAATCACCTTGTACCAGAGGCCATCTTCAGTGCTTTTTTCGCTGTCGGAGACGATCATCGCGCGCGCCCAGTTGCTCGGGCCGAGCGCAAAATTCAACCCGCCATCGGCAGTGCGTGCCTCGGTCCGGCGCAAATAGGGCACCGGGAACCATTTGCCCAGGAAAGGCTCCAATGCAGCGGTCTTGGAAATACCATAACCGATGTCATTGCCCTGCTCTTCATGGGGTGGGTCGCCATCGGGGTCATCCTCATTCCAGCCTTGCAACAGACGCCGATAAGGGTCTTCGCCAGGGCAGTCAGCCTCATAGATCCGCTCGATGAAATAGGGTTTGAAGGCGGTCAGCTGACTGAGATCCAGTTCGCGGGTGACAAACTGGATACCGGAGAAGGGAACGAGGGAAATGTTTGCTTGCGTTGTCATTCTGCAACCTTCTTCGGATTAACGATTTGCGGAGCCGACCGGCATGGGTTGCTTGACGCTTTGACGCAAAGCGACCCCTTCGATCGTGAATTGTTTGGTGATTTGCTCACCCTGCCGCCGCACCACGCGAATGGTGTAGGGAATGTCCTGTGGTGGCTGGTTGCGATGGCTATAGAGCGTGACGAAAATTGGCAGATTACCCTCTGGAATGGCGTCTGCACTTTGCCAGACGATATTTTCAATTGGGCGCGGTGTCTTGTTGCGGCCGCCGTTGGAATCGGTATCCAGCTTCGCACCACAGGCCGATGGGCTGCGGAACCAGACCAAGCCATTGTTGCATTTGATGGCCAGATCAAGGTCGGCCAGTCCGTTCCACGCTAGCGAGATCTGCAAAGCGCCATTGCCTGCACTGCGTTGCGTAAGACGATCGGAAATTTCAGAATTGTTCAGATTGGCTCCAACCTGCGGAACTTCTGCGCAATTCTCCTTCTTGAAGGCGACCGCATTTTCCAGTACGCGCACCTCGCGCTGCAGATCAGCGAGGCCCGCGATGGCTGCGGGGTGTTGATTGCAATAGGAAAACCAGGGCAGAAAGGAAATGGCGCAGGCCATGAACAGCAGATAGAGGATCGCTGCGATCAAACCTGCCAACATAAACCACAAAAGGGCAGTCAAACAGCGCGCCCATGTGTGGCGCGGCTCTTTCTCGCCCCCCTTTTCCTTAGTCGGGCTCTGAGGTTCCTCCTGATCAGGATTTGGCTCGTCCGGTTGGATCGACGCCATGATGTGCGTCTCTGCAGGATCGGCCACACGGGGCCGATCAGGCGCGCGGATGCCGATTTCATCATTGCCACGAGACGTCTTGGCCAGTCGGTGACCCCAGCCGACAAGGATTGGATTGCCGTTATGGGCATAGATGTAGGATTGATCGGGAATGCGAATGGCATTGGCAAGCGCACGGCCAAAGGCCCGGTCGGCGGCATCCTTGCTGGTGGCCAATTTGTCCGCAAGGCGCAAGATATCCTGCTCCATGATATTAAAATGGCCGAGCACCGCATCCGCCGCCTGTTCGTCCATGGCATCCAGGCGGGTGACCGGGCCGGGCCGGTCGATATACCAGTGGATGCGGGTACCGTCGGTGCTGCTTTGGGGTTCGCTGAAAATGGCCGCATGATCCGGCCCCAAGGCTGACGTCAGATAATCGGTGAGGCGTTCAAAATCCCGCTCTTTGCGCCCGCCGATCGGCACAAGATCGATGGCTGCGGTGGAGGCAATCTGCTGGCTTTGCTTCATCTCATTCAGCCGCCTCAGTCTGGTTCACAGTTTCGTTCACTGGGGCGGTTGTCATGCAAGGAGCATCCTGCTGGTCGAAGGTAACGCCTTGCGCGGACAGGAAGGAGAGGAGGCTGTCGCTTTTCAATGCAAATTTAGCCGGACCTGCTGTTCGGAACTGGTTTTGACGAAGGTGTTGACGCCGATCACCCGGCCACATTTGTCTGCCAACGGGCCGCCACTGTTGCCTGGCGAAATATCCGCGCTATGTAGCACCATCCGATTGCCGGACGGGCTGTCCTGAAGGACTGTTACAATCCCTTGGGTGAGTACCATATCGGGAGCGGCGGTGGCCATTCCAGCCAACAGTTTCAGGAAATGCTCATCGGTCTCCATGAAAATGCTCGGATAGCCAGCCGCATAGATCTGCTGTCCCTTTGCGCCGGATTTGGACAGGGACAGATGATGCGAGAAAGGATCACCCATCATCTTGATAAGCGCATAATCCTGCTCGCCCAGATTGCTGTTGGCGCTGGTGGCGATAACCTTGCCCTTTCGGGCACCGCCAAGCGCCTTGTTGACGACAATGACATGGCCCTTGGGCGAGGCTTCCACCACATGACGGTTGGTGACAATCAAATCCGGTCCGATGAAAAAGCCGCTGCCGCTGCCCATTTTGCGCACTCCATCGCCAGCAACAATCAGCACGGTTGCCTGATCAAGCATCGTGACGACATCTGTGATCGTTGGTTGAGCAGCGTTGGCGGGAGCAGGCGGGGTCGATGGCACTGGTCCTTGCGGCGTTACCGCGGGCAAGTCTGGCGCGTGGCTTGGAGCACGGCAGGAGCGATTGGCAAGTTCGGATTTCAAATCCTTGATCCGGTTGCGCAACGCCGCCTCGGATTGTTCTAACGCCAGATTACCCAACATTGCACTGGCTGTGCTTTGCTTGGGGAAGACCAGAATGCCCGGCAGCAGCAAAAGCAGCAACACCAGCAAGGTGACAATGCAGGCAATGAGCACCGGCAGCCAGCAGCGCGGGGAGCGCCTGTTCCTTTCGGGCTCGGCTATTTGCGCATTTATCGACGGCGGAATAGAGGCGGCGGACTGACGCTCCGGGTTCGTTGACGCATTGGATGCAGAGGTCGTTTCGTTTGCCGGTGCAATTGTTGCCTCACTTGAAGGAGCATGACTCTGGGAAGTCAGACTCGAACCTGCTTGACTCGGAACTGCCTGAGCCATTGTTTCGTTGGCAATCCCGTTAGGATCAGGGTGGAGGCCTTCTGATCCTTCCGACTGATCTCGCTTACTCTGCTCCCCTGCCCGGTCTTCAGCGGCGATCAGATCCGCAACGTCGGCAACATCGACACCTTCGGGCAGAAACTGCCCCATGCCATGCATGAGATGGTGCGCCAGTTTGTCGGTGAAATCCATGGTGCCATGGGGAACCAAACCCCAATTGGTCAGGATAGGGTGGCCATTGACCACCAGCAAGTCTTGATCGAGGGAAAGGACCGGCAACCAGCAGAGGATCAAACGGGCGTACGGGTCCTGTGATCGCCCGACCACCGCCATCAGATCCTTGACAAAACCGCGCAGAAAATTTGCAACTCTAACTTTATCCGTCTGACCAAGGGCGCCCCAAGGCGTGGGCTGACCCGGCTCCGATCCGTACCAAGCATAGGTTGTTACGGCGCCATCATCTCCTCGTTTTAAGGCTGGCGCCGCAAAGAGGCGAGCATATCTTGGCATATGGGCGGTTAGATAGGCCTGACCCTCTTCATGCCATTCAAGAACGGAGCGCTGTTGGAAGAGAACCTCATTTTCTCCCGAATATCTGACACTTTTCAGAAAAACCTGCTGCTCAGTCGCCAACGCCCCCGAAAAAAAATTAAACTATTGCGTGTTATCATCTATTATTGCAACAAAATTTGAAATTGAAGTCCTTAATCTTTTTTTTGCCATACTGTGCACCGATAATACTCTTATTAAGTGCATTCAAAAAATCAAAACTTTACTCTACTGAAAAAATCAGAATAATTGTTGCTCTATTTTTAGTTGTAATCAATTAGTCACCCGCCATTCGGTACAATTTCATACAAGCGGGAAGTTGGGCGTCTCGAACGCCCATGGCGCATCCTTTTGTTGCAATTGCAGTCCCCAGCAGGGCCAATTGAAACAGGCATGGCTCCCATGCAGGATTGACTGAGCGGACCTGGATTTTTCTCCATTCAGCACCAAGAAATCTGATATGCACGCAGAGCTGTCACCCTCCATAGATTATTGATTTTTATTACCTATTTGAAATAATCCATTGAAATGGAGATGGTATTCCGTGAGCGTCCTTCCCAAGCGAGGCCCGAGAATTCCCTTTTGCACCTAGCCCAAAGACCAGTCTTGCCTTTGGGGATTTTGGCTGCATCATCACCGACAGATGGTTCCTGATCACCTTTCGAGGTTGTCAGGATGAAAAGGGAACATGGTGCGACGTATTGTGCGACAAATCCATGACTGCCCCCGCAACTGTAGGCGGATAGCAATTCCGAAAAGCCACTGGGCCCCAGCTTTGTCTGGATTCTTTGCTCGGGAAGGTCGGTAACGCGAAGACCCGCAAGTCAGGAGACCTGCCATCTTAATTGCAACTCAACCCGGCCGGGGAGCGCCGGAAGGAGACTGAACATGCTATGCTTCGCAAATGCCTGTATCGTGACCGGTTTCAAAGTGTCCCCGCATTCACGCGGAAGGACAAAGCCATAGTAACCACGAGACTCTTCGTTTTCTGAAAA
>CAXXEF010000002.1:0-53242 GCA_963677825.2 uncultured Sporobacter sp.
CCGAGCGGGACGTCATCATGCGGTACGGCTCGTTGGTGCCCTTGGTCACGAGATCGTCAATGAGCGTACCGATGTACCCCTCGTCGCGGCCGATGACGAGCGGCTCTTTCCCTTGCAGTTTAAGAGCGGCATTGACCCCAGCAACAAAACCTTGGACGGCGGCCTCCTCGTAGCCGGACGAGCCGTTAAACTGACCCGCGCCGTACAGTCCGGCGATTTTTTTGGTTTCCAGCGTCGGGAGCAGCTCAGTCGGGTCGACGCAGTCGTACTCGATGGCGTACGCCGCGCGCATCATCTCGGCCTGTTCAAGCCCGGGGATTGTCCGCAGCATCTTCAGCTGCACTTCCTCCGGCAGAGACGACGAAAAGCCCTGCACGTACAATTCTTCCGTATCCAGACCCATCGGCTCGATGAAGAGCTGATGGCGTTTTTTGTCGGCAAAGCGCACCACCTTATCCTCGATCGACGGGCAGTAGCGCGGGCCGACGCCCTCAATCACGCCGGAAAACAGCGGACTGCGGTGCAGGTTTTGGCGGATGACCTCATGCGTCTCGTCGGTGGTGTACGTCAGCCAGCACACGGCGCGGTTGACGGGCGGCGCTGTCGTCTCGAACGAGAAGGGGACCGGCTCGTCGTCACCGGGCTGGAGCTCCATTTTGGAAAAGTCGACGCCCTTGGCGTTGATGCGCGGCGGTGTGCCGGTCTTGAACCGGCGGATGCCGAGGCCGAGGTCTTTCAGACGCGCACCGAGCTGCGTCGCAGCGAACATCCCGTCCGGCCCGCCCTCGCGAACCGTTTCGCCGACGATTGTACGGCCGCCGAGATACGTCCCGGTGCACAAGATCGCCGCGCGGCAGCGATACGTCGCGCCCGTCTCCGTCACGACGGCGGCGACGGCGCCGTCGTCGACGAGGATATCGGTGACCTCAGCCTGCTTCAGGCTGAGGTTTTCCTGTAATTCCAGCGTGTGCTTCATCGCGGTTTGATAGGCTCGACGGTCGGCCTGTGCGCGTAAAGAGTGCACGGCCGGGCCTTTGCCACGGTTGAGCATCCGGAACTGGATGCACGTGCGGTCAGACACGCGCGCCATCTCGCCGCCGAGCGCGTCGAGCTCGCGGACGAGGTGTCCCTTGCCCGTCCCGCCGATCGACGGGTTGCACGGCATATTACCGACGGCGTCGAGATTAATCGTAAAGCAGACGGTCTTGAGCCCGAGACGCGCCGCGGCAAGCGCGGCCTCGATGCCCGCGTGCCCCGCGCCGATGACGGCGATATCAAATTGTCCGGCGTCGAACGTCATGGGTGTGTCTCCTTACAGAATAAACGCGTGTCAAATTTAAATATATTCATTATATAATATAGCCGCGAAGCGAAACAGCGTCAAAGCGCAAAAAATCCCTTTTTACGGCAAAGGTGAGGATTATTTTAAGCCATCTGCTCTATAATTGCAAGAGACGCAGTGAAAAGAGTACCAATATGGGCAAGCCGACTGTTGACAAGCCTTGGTATTCGGGTATAATTTAACCTTATGCAATTGCGCGCTTTTCAGGGTGCTTTTCCCGGTCAGGCGCTTATACAGGCATACAAAGTACGATCTCTGGAGGACGGCATGCTCAAAAACACGGACAAATCGATGGATAAGCTCGTTGCGCTCTGTAAAGGGCGCGGCTTCGTTTATGCAGGCAGTGAAATCTACGGGGGCCTCGCGAACACCTGGGACTATGGTCCGCTCGGCGCGGAGCTTAAAAAGAATATCAAGAACGCCTGGTGGCGGAAATTCGTGCAGGAAAGTCCGTATAACGTCGGGCTTGACTCGGCGATCCTGATGAATCCGCAGGTATGGGTGGCATCAGGGCACGTCGCCACCTTTAACGATCCACTCATTGACTGTAAGGCCTGCAAAACGCGCCATCGCGCGGACAAGCTTGCCGAAGAGTGGAATCATCAAAACGGCATTGAGGACGTACTCGTTGAAGCGATGGACAACGACACGCTGATTGGGTATATTAGCGACAAGGGCATCACCTGTCCCGATTGCGGCAAAGCCGACTTTACCGATATCCGCAAATTCAATCTCATGTTCAAAACGTTCCAGGGCGTCAACGAGGATACCGCCGCACAGATCTATATGCGCCCGGAAACGGCACAGGGCATTTTCGTTAACTTCAAGAACGTCCAGCGCACATCGCGTCGAAAGGTTCCGTTCGGCGTTTGTCAGATCGGCAAGTCGTTCCGGAACGAGATTACGCCCGGTAATTTCATTTTCCGCACGCGCGAATTCGAGCAGATGGAACTGGAGTTCTTCTGCCGTCCCGGCACCGACCTTGAGTGGTTCGATTACTGGCGTTCGTACTGCCGCGACTGGCTGAAAACCTTCGGCCTGCGCGATGAGAGCGTCCGCCTGCGCGACCACGAAAAAGAGGAGCTTTCGCATTACTCCAACGCCACAACCGACTTCGAGTTTTTATTCCCGTTCGGCTGGGGTGAATTATGGGGCGTCGCCGACCGGACGGACTTTGACCTCATGGCGCACCAGACGACGTCGGGTGAAAGCATGGAATACTTCGATCCCGAAACGAACGAAAAATACGTCCCGTACGTCATCGAGCCGTCGCTCGGTGTCGACCGCGTGCTGCTGGCGTTTTTAATCGACGCGTACGACGAGGAAGTCGTCGACGCAGAGAAAAACGACACACGCGTCGTGCTCCGGCTGCATCCGGCGCTTGCGCCATTCAAATGCGCAATTCTGCCGCTGTCGAAAAAGCTCTCCGAGCCGGCGACAGCACTGTATCACACACTGCAAAAGTCGTTTATGGTCGATTACGACGACGCCGGCTCGATCGGCAAACGCTACCGCCGTCAGGACGAGATCGGTACGCCGTATTGCCTGACATATGACTTCGAATCTGCTGAAGACGGCTGCGTGACCGTCCGCGACCGCGACACGATGACGCAGGAACGCGTCAAGATCGACGAACTGACGCACTATCTGGCCAAGAAGATCGCAACTTGACCGCCAACCGGTCATCAAGAAAGAACTGAACCACTATTCAATAAATGAGGTGTGACATGGAACATAAGAAATCAGCCTGCGAGCTGCGCGTTATTGCCGAAGGCATCCGGCTTGTAACGCTTCAGACGCTTGAGGGCTTCGGCTCGGGGCACATCGGCGGCTCGATGTCGATCATCGAGACGCTGGCGGTGCTATACGGCAGCGAGCTGCGGTGCGATCCGCAGAATCCAGACTGGGAAGAGCGCGACCGGCTCGTTATGTCAAAAGGGCATGCCGGCCCGGCGCTGTATGCGACGCTGTCGCTTAAGGGCTTTTTCCCAAAAGAGATGCTCAGTGAGCTCAATCAGGGCGGCGGACGGCTGCCCAGCCACGCCGACCGCAACAAGACACCCGGCGTCGATATGACGACCGGCTCGCTCGGTCAGGGCATCTCCGCCGCCATAGGGATGGCGCTCGGCTGCCGGATGAACAAATCCGACAGCACCACGTATCTCATCCTCGGCGACGGCGAATGCAACGAGGGTCAAATCTGGGAGGGCGCGCTGTTCGCGGGCTTCCATAAGCTTGACAATCTCATCGGCTTCGTTGACTACAACAAACAGCAGCTTGATGGCTTCACAAAAGATATTCTCGACATGGGCGACATCGGCGAGAAGTTCCGCGCGTTTGGCTGGCACACACAGACTGTGAACGGCCACGACATTCAGGCCGTGCTCAACGCAGTGCAGGCGGCCAAGGACTACAAGGGCAGCCCGTCGATGATTATACTGGATACGATCAAGGGTAATGCCACGTTTGCCGCCGGTATCGAAGGCAACCACCACATGAGCCTCGGCAAGGATGTTATGGAAGAAGCATGCCGTCTGGCAACACAGCGGCTCGATGAAGCCCAGGCGGCGGTTACCGCGGAACAGGAGGGGCAGCATGTATAAGCTTGCCGAGAAACTCGAAAAAAGTCCCGTCCTGATGCGCGATGCGTACTGTAAAGCGCTTATGGATCTTGCGGCCGACAATGACGACATCGTCGCGCTCGACGCCGACCTTGTCAGCTCGTCCGGCATGAAGCCGTTTTTTAAGGAATACCCCGACCGTGCGATTAACGTCGGTGTCGCAGAGGCGAACATGGTGGGCATCGCTGCGGGACTGTCTGCCGTAGGCAAAATCCCGTTTGCGCACAGCTTCGGCTGCTTCGCGACGCGTAAAACATGTGATCAGGTCATGATCTCGGCCGCGTACGCCAAGCTCAACGTCAAAATTCTCGGTTCCGACCCGGGTGTCACAGCGGCGTATAACGGCGGCACGCACATGCCATTTGAAGACATCGGCGTCATGCGCTCGATCCCGCACATCACGATTCTTGACTTGTGCGACCCTGTGATGGTCAGCGATATCGTCCGTCAGGTGGCCGATATTTACGGTGTGCACTATATGCGGATGCCGCGTAAAAGCGTCACCGGCGTGTACGAGGAAGGCTCGTCGTTCGAGATCGGCAAGGGCAACGTGCTCCGTGACGGCAAGGATGTGACGATTATCGCCAGCGGCATCATGGTCGCCGAGGCGCTCCGTGCCGCGGAGATGCTCAAAAACGATAAGATCAGCGCGCGCGTCGTCGATATGTTTACGATTAAACCGATCGATCAGGCGCTAGTCGACCAATGCGCGCGGGAGACGAAGGCGATTGTGACGGCGGAAAACCATAATATCTACGGCGGGCTCGGCTCGGCAGTGTCCGAGGCGCTTGCGAAAACAACACCGGCGCCCATCGAGATGGTCGGCATTTTTGACGAGTTCGGCCAGGTCGGTACGGAGGATTATCTGCGCAAAGCCTACAACCTCACCGCGGAGGCTATCGTCGCGGCAGCCAAGCGGTCGATGGGGCGCAAAAAGCGCGGCCTGTTCGCGCTGTAAAAATTTTATTGGCTAAGTTACAAGAGGCTGCTCTGATTTGAGCAGCCTCTTGCGGAAGAATGGGGGGATATATGAAAGATAGATTTATAACAAAACATTTTCGTGTAGCACAAATGCTGATAGCTCTCCTTGTTCTCGCAGTTATATTATTAACTGGGTGTCAATCAAGTAATATACATTATAATGATTTGTTAACGCCGAGTGTATCTGCCGACATAAAGGATGATGAACCTAATGATAGCCTCTCTGATGAGTATACAAATACCCCGGAAACAACTGACGGCATTTTAAACGACTATGAGGTAGTTGAAGCGTCGTATACTACATATGATGATTATAATAATATGTTTCAGGTAACATATGCACAGGTGTCAGGTGTTAGTAATATTGATCTTGAAGACCGAATAAATGAAGCATTAATGGTTTCTATGACTGAGTGGATAAATAGTAACTGTGATTGGGCAAATGAATTTCAGATAGAAGTTACTAGTAAAACATCGGAACTTCTATCTCTATGTTATAGCCTGGGTTATGAATTTAATAACCAGACAATGTATATCCATGTTGGTGTAACCGTAGATATGCAAACAGGGAAAAGACTATATCTTTCCGATGTCGTTGAAAATATTGAAGAAATAAGAGGTGAAATTGTATCGTATGAATATAGCACTGATTTTTCACCACCAATAGATGCCGATGAGGCGGATGAAATCATTCATTATACTTCAATATCAGAAAAGGAGTATTTTGAAGAGATGTCATTATTCGATTCATATGTTTATCAATATATGTTTACATATCTTAGGGTTAAGCCAACGTTCTACTTGAAAAATGATTTGCTCGTAATTATTCGAGATGAATATGACTTGAATAACATATACATAAATCTCGCTTAGTGGGAGGTCTGTTCTATGCCCGATACCATCGCCGCGATCGCGACGGGCGCGGGGATTTCCGCCGTCGGGATCGTACGCTTATCCGGCGACGATGCGATCAACGCCGCTGCGCGTATATTTCGCGCAAAAAGCGGTAAAAAAATGAAAGACATACCGGATCGCCAGCTCGTCCTCGGCGCGCTCGTCCGTGCTGACGGCCTCGTGACAGATATCTGCCTTTGCGCTGTCAGCCGCGCGCCGAACAGCTATACGGGGGAGGACACGGCGGAGCTGCATTGCCACGGCTCGCCGGTCGTGCTGGCTGAAGTGATGCGCGCGCTTGCGGCAATCGGCGTACGTCAAGCCGGGCCCGGTGAATTTACCAAGCGCGCGTTTTTAAATGGGCGGATGGATCTCGCTGAGGCTGAAGCCGTCATTGATCTGATCGAAGCCGAAACGAGTGCGGCGGCGGCGAACGCCGCCGGGCAGCTTGGCGGTGCAATCAGCCGGACGATCGACAGCATCTACGACCGGCTTGTCAACATTTCCTCGCATTATTTCGCCGTCATCGACTATCCTGACGAGGATATCGACGACTTCCAGATGAAAAACTACGCCGACGAGCTATCTGAAGCCGAAACGGCGCTCAGCCGGCTGCTGGCGACGTTCTCACGCGGGCAAGTGCTCAAAGACGGCGTTAAAACAGCGATCATCGGGCGGCCCAACGTGGGTAAATCGTCGCTGCTCAACGCGCTCGTCGGCTTTGAGCGCGCCATCGTGACGGAAACGGCCGGGACGACGCGCGACACCGTCGAGGAAAAGGTGCGGATCGGCAGCACACTCCTGCGACTTGTCGACACGGCTGGGATCCGACATGCCGGTGACGAAATTGAGCGGCTCGGCATCGCGCGCTCGATCGACGCGGCATCGTCCGCGCAGCTTGTGCTCGCTGTCTTTGACGGCAGCGCGCCGCTCACGTCGGACGACGAACAGATTATCGCCACAGCCATCGCCGCGCCAAACGCCATCGCCGTTGCCTCAAAAGCCGATCTGCCGCAGCAGATCGACGCAACGGCGCTGAGCGGAAAATTCGAGGCGATTGTGCACGTCTCGTCGAAAACAGGGCAGGGTCTTGACGCACTCGGCGCGGCGGTCGGCAGTCTGTACGGGCTAGATGGCAGCGCCCCGGCCGGCGAGCTGCTTACAAACGCACGCCAAGCGGATGCTGTTTCACGCGCGCTGGAAAGCTTGCGCGCAGCGTCAGCGGCGATGACGTCCGGCGTGACGCCGGACGCCGTGTTGGTCGAATTGGAGGCGTCGGCGTCGGCGCTTGGCGAGGTGACGGGCAAAACGATCCGTGAGGATGTCACGGCACGCATCTTTGAGCGGTTTTGCGTCGGCAAATAAGCCGGACAATCAATAGGCTGTTTTCTCGGTTTGACATACCTGATGATTGTTTTTAAGTGGACACGGTGCTATAATGAAAAATCGGGAAAACCACCGGAATCTGTTAACAATGAATGGATATTCCTTTCATAGCATAAATCGGCAGTACGATTTGATAAAAATTCGATTAGGAGGCATTTACTGTGAGTAAAAAATACGTTTACCTGTTCTCCGAGGGCAACGGCAAGATGAAAGAGCTTCTGGGCGGCAAGGGCGCAAACCTGGCTGAGATGACTAATCTCGGTATGCCGGTGCCGGCCGGATTCACCGTTTCGACGGAAGCATGCACTAAGTATTACGAAGACGGCGAGCAGATTTCGCAGGAGATACAAGACGAGATCATGCATTATGTCGGCGAGCTGGAGAAGCAGACCGGTAAAAAGTTCGGCGACCACAACAACCCGTTGCTCGTTTCGGTTCGGTCCGGCGCGCGTGCGTCGATGCCGGGCATGATGGATACAATTCTCAACCTCGGTCTCAACGAGGACGTCGTCAAGGTCATTGCCAAAAAATCGAACAATCCCCGCTGGGCGTGGGACTGCTATCGCCGGTTTATTCAGATGTATTCCGACGTCGTCATGGAGGTTGGCAAGAAGTTTTTTGAAGCGCTCATCGACAAGATGAAAGAAGAGCGCAGCGTCGTCAACGACGTCGAGCTGACGGCGGAAGATCTTCAGGAGCTCGCCGAGCAGTTCAAGGCCGAGTATAAAGCAAAAACGGGCGACGCGTTCCCGACCGATCCGATCGCGCAGATGATGGGCGCCGTCAAGGCCGTGTTCCGCTCGTGGAACAACGCGCGCGCCATCTCTTACCGCCGTATGAACGACATCCCCGGCTCGTGGGGTACGGCCGTCAACGTGCAGGAAATGGTCTTCGGCAACCTCGGCGATACGTCCGGTACGGGCGTCGCCTTTACGCGTAACCCCGCAACAGGCGAGAAAAAACTTTTCGGCGAATTCCTTATGAACGCGCAGGGCGAAGACGTTGTCGCCGGCGTGCGCACGCCGCAGTCGATCGACCAGCTCAAAGAGGTTATGCCGGACGCGTATAACGAGTTCGTTGATATCTGCGCACGCCTTGAAAACCACTACCGCGACATGCAGGACATGGAGTTCACCATCGAGGATAAAAAGCTCTTCATGCTCCAAACGCGTAACGGCAAGCGTACCGCTTCAGCGGCGCTGAAGATCGCCTGTGACATGGTCGACGAAGGCCTGATCAGTGAAAAAGAAGCCGTTCTCGTGATCGACCCGAAAGCGCTCGACGCGCTGCTGCATCCGCAGTTTGATACCGACTCGCTCAAAAAAGCGTCTATCATCGGCACCGGTCTTGCCGCTTCGCCGGGCGCTGCGTCCGGCCGTGCCGTGTTTACCGCGGAGGACGCCAAGCTTTGGGCGTCACGCAAGGAAAAGGTCATTCTCGTCCGGCTTGAAACTTCTCCGGAGGACATCGAGGGCATGGCTGCCGCGCAGGGTATCCTGACGGTTCGCGGCGGTATGACGTCGCACGCGGCTGTCGTCGCGCGCGGTATGGGCACGTGCTGCGTGGCCGGCCTCGGCGCGATTAAGATGGACGAAGACAATAAGACGTTTGAGCTTGGCGGCAAAACGTATAAAGAAGGCGACTGGATCAGCCTCGACGGCTCGACCGGCAACGTCTACGGCGAAGCAATCAAGACGACGGAAGCCATCATCGGCGGCGAGTTTGGCCGCCTCATGGCCTGGGCAGACGCCGCGCGCACACTCAAAGTCCGCACGAACGCCGACACCCCGCGTGACGCGGCGCAGGCGCGTAAATTCGGCGCTGAGGGCATCGGCCTTTGCCGCACGGAGCACATGTTCTTTGAAGCCGACCGCATCCCGGCCATCCGCGAGATGATCTGCGCGGATTCCGTCGAGCAGCGCGAAAAAGCACTTGCGAAGCTTGAGCCGATGCAGCAGTCCGACTTTGAAGGCATCTACGAAGCGATGGAGGGCCGGCCGGTCACCATCCGCTACCTCGACCCGCCGCTGCACGAGTTCCTGCCGACAGAGGAAGAGGATATTGCGCTCTTGGCGCGTGACCTCGGCAAAACCGTCGAGGAGATCACGGAGATCATCGAGTCGCTCCATGAGTTTAATCCGATGATGGGTCACCGCGGCTGCCGTCTGGCCGTCACGTATCCGGAGATCGCCGCCATGCAGACGAAGGCTGTCATTAAGGCCGCCATCGCTGTCAAGAAAAAGCATCCCGACTGGGAGATGATCCCCGAGATCATGATTCCGCTCGTTGGTGAAGTCAAAGAACTCAAATACGTCAAGAATATTGTCGTCGAGGCGGCGGATAAGATTATTGCCGAAAGCGGCACCGATCTTGTCTACAAGGTCGGCACGATGGTCGAGCTGCCGCGCGCGTGCGTCACGGCCGACGAGATCGCCACGGAGGCCGAGTTCTTCTCATTCGGCACGAACGACCTTACGCAGATGACGTTCGGCTTTAGCCGAGACGACGCCGGCAAGTTCCTCGACGCGTACTATCAGAAGAAAATCTTCGAGTCCGATCCGTTTGCGCGGCTTGATCAGTCCGGCGTCGGCAAGCTTGTCGAGATGGGCGTTAAGCTCGGACGTCAGACGCGGCCCGACCTGAAGATCGGTATCTGCGGCGAGCACGGCGGCGATCCGTCGTCGATCGAGTTCTGCCACAAGACGGGGCTCAACTACGTGTCCTGCTCACCGTTCCGCGTGCCGATCGCCAGATTGGCGGCGGCTCAGGCAGCGCTGAAAGACGAGAAGTAAGGTATTTGAATTGGGTTTTAGCGGTTTGATTACATCCGCTAAAACCCAATTTTAGTGCTGACAAATCTGTTCTTTTTCGAATTCATTGTATGGCAAGATATATATTTATTAATTTGTAGTTTGGGGGCAGCGCATGGATTGGAGTTCAATTGTAGCATCAACTGTTTTAGCGACAATTATAAGCGTTGTTGCTAACCTCTTATTACAGCGTATAAAGAACAAGAATCAAATAAAAGCATATAGGTATAAAGAGCTACATCGTATTTTACAGGAAATAGAGAAGGAACATGGATTCCGCACCTATCCTGACAATCCAAAAAAGACGGTTGAAGAAGCTTCGGAAAAAAGATTAGTATTCTTACAATACACACAAATTGCTAAGCCGTTAGTAAGTAAAGAAATACAATTGGGATTTGATGAAGCGGTTAATAATGAAAACAATGCTTTTGAAACCTTCATAAAAAACAGAACAGATGAAGTGAATTTAGAGAAATACCTTCAAATCTGGTTTGCTTCGCTCAACAGCTTGTTAAGAATGCTAAGAGATTCTATACAAGAACAAATCATTCTTCTTATGTAAGCAGCAAACAGTGTAAGTGGATGAAATAACACAAAAACAACAAGCACAGCCCCGCCAAATGGTGGGGCTGTGTTATTAGTCATTCAGATTTAGCGGCTATTCTTCATCCGGCAGCACCGGATCGATGCAAAACGGATGACCGGCAGGATCGAGCATGACCGTCCAGCCTTCGGAATACTGTACCGGTGCCTTCGTCGCGCCGCAGGCAAGCGCGTGCTCTACGGCGCCGTGATATTCGGCTTTCGTCATGAAGAAGTCCAAATGTGCCATTGTCTGCTGCTTGCCCGGTTCAGCAGGCCAGACCGGCCGCTCATAATCAGGATCCTCCTGAAATACTAACAGCGGGCCCCGACCAGCTTTATCGTATAAAAAGATAAAGGTCTGGCCGTCTTCTGTATTACTGCCTTTTTCCCAGCCCAGCAGCTTCTGATAAAAGGTGGATAACGCTTCCGCGTTGTCCGAGTCGATTGTCACAGCGCCTATAATCATCCGATTGACCTCCATATTAGTGATACGTAATAGCTCATTACAGCCTATTTTAATTTTACGCTCAAATGCAGCCTTTGGCAATAGTATCCAGTGATAAAGACTGCCAAATCACAGATGCAATAATCTACCGCATATGCTATAATTCTAAGTAGAAAATCTGCCGGTATTTGCCGGACGAAGCGGGGTGCCATCATGCTGGATATTAAGAACTTTGCCATGCCGGCCGAGTGGGATCGGCATGAAAGAACGCTGAGTGCGTGGCCTGTGCGCGCATCGATGATCCACCCGGACAATTTCGACGTGACGTGTCAGGCGTACGCTGACGTCGTGCGCGCGATCGCCGAATTTGAGCCGGTGAGCGTCATTGTCGATGAGGACACGGCGGCATTGGCGCAACAGTTGTGCGGCGGCGGTAACGTCGAGTATATGACGATACCGCATAACGATGCGTGGATACGCGACAACGGGCCGACGATGCTCCTCAACAAGAAAAGACAGCTTGTCGGCGTCAACTGGCGGTTCAACGCGTGGGGGGAGAAGTATCCCGACTTTGAGCTGGATAATCTCGTCGCGCCGGCCGTCCTGAAGCAGCTGGCCATGCCGTGTTTCGATTCGACGATTGTGCTCGAGGGCGGCTCGATCCACGTTGACGGGGCGGGTACGCTCTTAACGACGGAGGAATGTCTGCTCCATCAAAGCCGCAATAAACATCTTAACCGCGCGGACATTGAAGCAGAGCTGAAGCGGACGCTTAACGTTACGTCAATCGTTTGGCTCAAGCGCGGTCTGCACGGCGACGAGACGGACGGCCACGTCGACAATCTCGCGTGCTTTGCGCGCCCGGGCGTTATTTTGATGCAGGCGTGCGACGACGACGATGATCCAAACTGCGGTATCGCCGCTGAGAATTTGGAAATACTGCAAAACGCGACGGATGCGAACGGTCGGCGCTTTGAGATCGTGACGATTCCGCAGCCGCCGGCTCGGTACTACCGCGATACGCGACTGACGCTCAGTTACTTAAATTTCTATTTTGTTAACGGCGGCATCATCCTGCCGGTTTTCGGGGGCGACGCGGCTGACGTCGATGAGACAGTCGTTTCGATCCTGCAAGGCGTTTTCCCGGAGCGTAAAATCCGCACGGTTGACGGCGTACCGCTCGTGCGTGAGGGCGGTAACGTCCACTGCATCACGCAGCAGGTGCCCGAGGGCTTGCGTATCCGACGTAAATACGAGTTTGTGACCATCAATGAGGTGTTTGAATGAGAGCAGTTACAGTCGCCGCGACGCAGATGCGCTGCGCGGACAGCATCGATGACAACATAAGCCGCGCCGATGCGCTGGTGCGCGAAGCGGCGGCCGACGGCGCGCAGATCATCCTGCTGCAGGAACTGTTCGAGACGCCGTATTTTTGCCAGACGGAAAATGCCGCTTTTTACGCTTACGCGACGCCGCTCGCGCAAAACAAGGCTGTCGCGCACTTTCAGGGCGTGGCCAAAGAACTGAGCGTTGTGCTGCCGATCAGTTTTTACGAGAAGAAGAATAATGCCCTGTACAATTCGCTCGCCGTCATCGACGCGGACGGGCAAATACTGGGCGTCTACCGTAAAAGCCACATTCCCGACGGACCGGGCTACGAGGAAAAATTCTACTTCAATCCCGGCGATACGGGCTTCAAGGTCTGGGACACGCGCTACGCGCGCATCGGCGTCGGTGTCTGCTGGGATCAATGGTTTCCCGAAGCGGCGCGATGCATGGCGTTGATGGGCGCGGAGCTGCTATTATACCCGACGGCGATCGGTTCAGAGCCCGAGGCGCCCGACGTCGATTCCAAGGATCACTGGCAGCGGTGCATGATCGGACACGCGGCCTGTAATCTTGTGCCGGTGATCGCGGCTAACAGGATCGGCACGGAGACGCAGGGCGGCTCGTCCATCACATTCTATGGCTCGTCGTTCATTACAGACGAAACAGGTGTCGTTGTTGCCGAAGCCGGTCGTGACGAGTACGCGGTGCTGACACAGACGCTTGATCTTGACAAGGTTGCCGAGCGGCGGTTTGACTGGGGGCTGTTCCGTGACAGGCGGCCAGATCTCTACGGCCCGCTGCTCACGCTCGACGGCGGTGACGTCGATACGATGTGACCGCCTAGCGCTCAGCGGTATTACTGCGGCGGAATAGCGCCGCCGATAAAGAATAGCTCCGACGTCGTTTTGGGGCTATTTTTGCTGCAAATACGGGCTTTTTGGCCGATCAGGTGCTTGCTACCTAATCGGATTTATTGTATGATAACTGTATTCAATTTCAGCCTTTGCTGACGTGAAAGGAATAGGAATATGGCATCAAATTACACGCATTTGTTTAATCCGATCCAAATCCGCGGAGTCGATTTTAAGAACCGAATCATCCTTGCGCCGCCGTCGCCGAACCTCGCGAGCCCCGATGGGCTCGTCACACATCCGTTCGTCGATTGGTTCCGTATGTTTGCGCGCGGCGGTGCGTCGATTTTATACGTGGGTAACTCATCCATTGACATCACCGAGTGTAAAGACGAGGAGTGTCAGCTCGATCTGCGCAAAGACAGTTGCGTGCTGCCGTTGTCTTGGTATTCTGAGATGGCCAAAGAGTTTGACTGCCACGCTTCGCTTGAGGTCAACCACAACGGTAAGGACACGACGTTTGAGGCTGTCGGCCACGTGCCGTTCTCGTCGAGTGCCATCCCGGGCGACAGCGAACTCATGCGCGCCAAGATGGAAGGGCGCGAGCCGTATATCCCCATCGAAATGGACCAGGCGAAGATTGACGAAACGGTTATGAAATACGCCATGGCCTGTAAGCGCATGCAGCGCGCCGGTATGGACATTGCACTGCTGCACGGCGGTCACGGCAACCTGATTTCCCAGTTTACGTCACCGCACTACAACAAACGGACGGATAAATACGGCGGCTCGCTCGAAAACCGTGCGCGCTTTGCCATCGAAGTCGTCGAGAAGACGCGCGAGCTGTGCGGCGAGAACTTCGTTATCGATTACCGCATCTCTGCCGACGAGATCATCGGCGACGGTATGCACTTCGACGAAACGCTCAAGCTCATGAAAATCCTCATGGATCACGGCGTCGATATGTTCAACGTCTCTGCCGGACTGCACTCCGAGGGCATGTTTGCCTACCTTAAATACTGGCTGCAAGGCTCGACGATGCAACGCGGCTTCAACGTCCATTGGACACAGAAGGCCAAAGACTATTTCCAGGGCGACATCCGTCTGACGGCCGTCGGCTCGATCACGAGCCCCGACCTTGCCGAGGAATACCTTGAAAAAGGCTGGGTGGACTTTGTCGCGATGTGCCGTCCGCTCATGGCCGATCCGGATATGCCTAAAAAAGCGGCACACAACCGTTCCGAGGATATCCGCCCCTGCCTGCGCTGCAACGCGTGCGCGAAGCGGCTGGGCATGCCGCGTGTTATCAACTGCGCGATTAATCCGATCTCCGGTATGACCACATACCTGCCAGACGGGGAAGTGCCGGCAGCTAAAACGAAGAAAAAAGTCGCCGTTATTGGCGCCGGTCCTGCAGGCCTCACGGCGATGCACACGCTCATCGAGCGCGGACACGACGTCACCGTCTATGAGAAGACCAGCGACATCGCCGGCTGCCTCAACGGTGCGGCGGCACCGCCGCTTAAAATCGACATGAAAGACTACCTCAAGTGGACGAAGCTGCAAGCCATGAAGGCCGTCAAAGCCGGACAGGCGAAGCTGCTGCTGAATACAGAAGTGACGAAAGAGATGCTGGACGTCGAAGGCTATGACGCGGTCATTATCGCCGTCGGTGCCGAGCCGATCGCGCCCAAGAGTATCCCCGGTATCACGCGTGACAACGTCCTGTGGGCATCCGACGCGGAGACAAAGTTCCGAGACAAGGTCGGGCAGAAGATTGTCGTCGTCGGCGCGGGCGACGTGGGTATGGAAGCCGCGCATGACTTCCTTGAAGATGGCCGTGAGATCGCTGCGATCATCGACATGATGCCAAAGCCCGTAAACATGTTCGACGAGATGACGGCGATCATGAAAGAAGTCGGTATTGAAGCACAGTTCGAGACATCGCTCATGGAAGTGACCGATACGGGTATCGTCGCCAACAAGGCGGACGGTACAACGGTCGAGATCGAAGCCGATACGGTTCTGCTGGCAATGGGTATGCGTCCGAATACAGCGTTGATCGAGTCGCTGCGGCATTGTGCGCCGGAAACGGAAGTCTATATCGTCGGCGACGCCAAGCGTGTCGGCGGTAACATCTCCGGCGCCGTCAACGGCGCGTTCCAGGCGGCGCTGCACATTTAAGATGCGGTTATATTAGGAAATGCTTGGATAGTTTTCATCTTACACGTAAAAAAGAACCCCGCCATCCGGCGGGGTTCTTTTTTGTTGATTCTCAGCCGTTATACTCAAGATCGCTAAACGTCAGCCGAAAGCCCGGCGCAGAACTTTCGAACATGCTTGAGGTCGTTGTAACGGTGAAGTATTTAGCGGCATCCGTCAGCCCCAGCGTGACGACGACGTCGTCGCCGACCTCGGTGATCTCTGCATTTTCAATGAACGCGCTCATACCGCCGAGCGCGCCGGCGTCGACGCCGAAGGGGTAGGGCAGGTCGTCGGCGTCCAGCCATTTTTTGATGTCTGCGGCCCAGTCGGCATCTGTTTCGGGGTGCAACAATCCGCTTTCAAGCACTGTTTGACGGCAGGTGACTGTCATGACACGGCGATCCTCGTCATAGCTGAATTCAATTAAAGGATTGAAGTCGGCACCGGCGAAAACCGAACCATTATCCTCAACATCCAAAGGTGGACCGAACGTCATCGTGAGGCCTGCGGGAATGACCTCGGCGATTGCGACGGCGGCTGTTTTATCGGGGGTGCCGAAGTAATTGGTCTCGGCAACGTCTGCCCAGTAGGTTGTTCGTCTTTCGCTGGTATAAGAATTCTCATAAGAGAGGGGATTGCCGTTTTCGTCAAGATATACGCATGCGTACGCGGTTAGAATATTAGGAAACAGCCATCCCGGGGTGCCACAGTATTCTCCGTCCGTGACGACACGCAGTACACCAGGGTAAAAAATCTCAATTTCGCGGATATGCTCGTCGCAGAACATCAGCTTGCAGCGATTACCAGTGGCGCCGTAGACCCAGTCGAAAAACCATGGGCCAAGATTTTCGAGTCCACTGTACTGGACGAGAAAGTCGCCCTCGTACGGCGTGACCGCGTGGACGATGTACGGCTCCTCGTACATGGCGCGCACGTCATCCTCCGTCAGCGGCGACGGCAACGCGTTGGCTGCGTCCGGTGACGTTGAGGGGGAGGGTGCGGGCGATGCTGTTTCCGCCGTGCTGCCAGCCGATGCGCTCGGGGAAGCCGAAGGCGATGTATCCGTGACGCTTGTCGCGCATGCGGACAGCAGAAGGATGCCGCATAGTAGCGCGGGGATGATCCGGTTCTTCATGGTCATTGAGCCTCCGTTAAATTGGACGAACTTTGACAACGTTATTATCAGATATTACCATTTAAACACGACAAATAGCATAAGTCAACAATGCGATATGACCGTCGCATATGCCAAAAAAAAGTGTATTGTATTGTAGTTTGAGCATAATATGACGACTGGCTGACGCGGCGACGCCGCTACTTTTGCGCCGGAGAGCTTGCTTTGTCACCGGGAACAAAAGACGCTTGAATTATCGTCATTATCAACAAAGGTCTGCCTGTTTACAAAATGAAACCTATAGTTTATTATGATTTTAGGTTTTAAAATGCTGCGGTAGCAGACGTCGTCGCGTCGGTGTAGTCGCTTACACACCGCGGTTTATTTATGCAATTAAGGAGGATCATCGTGTTATCGTTAAAAGAGAATTTGTATGAGACCATGAACAACGGCAAGCCGGACGCGTTTGTCAACGAGTGGGAGCCGTTCCCCCAGGTTTGGGATCCCGTGTTTTTCTACATGAATCCTGTTGCCCCCGGACAAGAAGCCATCAACCCGCTGGGTGTTAAGCTTTTCTGGGGTGAGGAAGAGCCGGGCGCGATGCCGATCGTCACCGAGGAGACAAAAGTTTGCCCGGATGTGACGGAGTGGCGCACGTACGTCAAGTTCCCCGACCTCGACGCCGTCGAATTCGACTGGACACAGGCCAAGGCCGACACGGAAAAATTCCGTGCCGAGGGCAAGCTTGCGATGGTCTGGAACGTGACGGGCCTTTTTGAGCAGTCACACTTTCTGATGGGCTTTGAAGATACGCTGTGCAACCTGCTCATGGAGCCGGACGATATGCACGAGCTGATCGATGCCATCAAGGTTTTCAAGATGAAGCAGTTACAGCTTATCATCGACAACCTCCATCCCGACGTTATCATGACGCACGACGACTGGGGCTCCAAGCACGCGCTGTTCATGTCGCCGGAGGTTTGGCGTGAGTTCTACAAAGAGCCGTGGCGCGAGATTTACACCATGATCAAGGATAACGGCATCATGATCATGCACCACGCCGACAGTTTCTGTCAGCCGATCGCCAAGGATATGGTCGAGATTGGTATCGACATCTGGGAGGGCATCCTGCCGTCCAATGATATCCAGCAGATTAAGAAGGATACCGACTACAAGCTCACGCTCATGGGCGGCATCGATGCGTCGATTGTTGACCGGCGTGACTGGACGGAAGAAACCGTCCGTGCCGAAGTCGCGCGCGTGTGCAAGGAGTACCACGAGGGCGGCATGTTCATCCCGTGCCTGACGTACGGCGGTGAAGGCAGCATCTTCGAGGGCGTCAACGACTGCATTATGGACGAAGTCCGCAATCAGAACAAGATTTACTTCAAATAAGCAAACCAAAAAAGCGCCCCGCCGTTCGGCGGGGCGCTTTTTTATTTTGGGTGCAGCTTTTTATTCAGCCTGCGTATTAGTCATCAGCCGCGTCCTGCGTAAGATAGACGACGGCGCTTTCAAGCCGATGCCCGGCGATCTTCGTCACTTTGATGACAAGACCGTATTCCTCGACCTCCGGTGTACTGCCGTCGTCCGGCACAGCGCCGAGGATGCCGAACACGAGCCCGCCGAACGTTTCGTATTCTTCAGTAGGCAGCGGCACACCGAGCTGACGGACAACGGCGTCCAGCGGCGCGGCGCCCTGAATCATCCACGTTTTCGAGTCGATACGCTCGATGAGCGGCGTCGGCTCCGGCGTCAAGATATCGTCTTCCAGGTCGCCGACGAGCTCCTCGAGCAGATCATACATCGTGACGATACCGCTCATACCGCCGTATTCGTCGAGCACGACTGCGAAATGGACACGGTTATTTTTCATGTTACGGAACAAAATGTCTGCGCGGACTGTCTCGGGCACAAAATATACGGGGCGCACGGCGTTTTGCATCACATTCTCACGCGATCGGTCTTCCAGACGGAAGTAGTCTTTAATGTATAGTAGCCCGACGATGTGGTCGGTGCTTTCCGCGCAGATGGGGTAGACGGAGTAGCGGCTCTCGTTGATGGTTTTCTCCCACTGCGTGTCCGTTTCGTCCTGCCAGAGTACGGACACGTTTGTGCGGTGCGTCATGATTTCGTCGGCAGTGATATCGTCGAATTCGAAGATGTTTTGGATCATGTCCTTTTCTTCCGGATCGATCGCGCCCTTTTCGCTGCCGGCCTCGACGAGCAAGCGGATCTCTTCCTCGGTGACAGTGCTGGCTTCGTCGTTTGGATTGATGCCGAAAACGCGCAGCAGGCCGTTCGTTGAGGCGGTTAACAGCCACACGACGGGCGCAAAAACCTTTGAAATAAAGCTGACCAGCCCCGACAGCCCGAGCGCGAGCTTTTCAGCGTAGCGCATGGCGACGCGTTTGGGCACCAGTTCGCCAAGCACCAGCGTAAAATAGGATAAAACAAGCGTAATGAGTACGACCGAGATTGTTTCCAGCGTATCGACAGACAGGCCGACGCCCCAGTCGGACAGCAGCAGCGCGAGACGGCTGGCAAAGTTGCCTGCGGCAAAGGCGCTGGCAAGAAATCCAGCCAGCGTTATGCCGACCTGTATTGTCGCCAAAAACCGGGCCGGCTGTGCCGTCAGCTTTTCAAGGCGGATGGCGCGCTTGTCGCCGGTTGCGGCGAGCTTATGGAGCCTGTTGTCGTTAATTGTTATAATAGCGATTTCCGCGCAGGCAAAGACCGCGTTAACGGCGATTAATATCAGCTGCAGAATGAGCGGCCAAAATACGGGTTCGTTTTGCGCCAAAACATCGACCTCCCAGGTGTAACGCCGGGATTTCCGGCGATCTGTATAGTATGCCACAAAGGCTTAACGGATTGATTTATTGTATTATGCGCCGACGCCGTTGTCAAACAAATAGAAGCCCCGCTGGACAGCGGGGCTTCTTGTGCTTATCATTGGCTAGAACAGGTCCGCGATATCCAGCGTACCGGCGTACCGCGCCTCCGCGCCGAACGTGTTAAAGTCGAACACCTGATCGTGATTGACACCAAAGCCGACGCCGCAGTCGTGCATCGTTTTCGTGTTGAACAAGATCGTTGACATGATGCCCTGCGAGCGGTCTTCGACCCATGACATGACGTAAATACCGTCGCGGATTTTCGCATAGCGGCAGGGGGAACTCCACATAACGGAGGGCGTCATCCCGTCGACGACGATCGTCCACGAGTACGACCAGGGCGTCGTGTAAATATGCTGTGAGGTGATCTGGCGGCTGTACGTCCACATATACGACGTACCGACGAGTTCGGCCGTGTATCCGTGGCGCTTGTATTTGGGAATCTCAACGCCAGGCATGTCGATCACGCCGAATAAAAACGATTGGATCGGCTCGCGCGGATGCTGCTCGTTGGCCATTACGCCCGATACGCACGTGACGAGACCCTCCCGGAAATCGAGGGTGATCGCGCGCGATTCAAACGGCAGCGTGCCGGTGAGCGCATGCGTCAGAAAGTACAGGTCTTCGTCGGATTCAAACACTTCGCAGCGCTCCTCACGCCACATCGTCTCACCGACATCGCGAAAACGCAGACCGAAGGCGTCGGTGATCTCGTACTCCCACGCGCAGCCGCTGTCAAAACGTAGTATGAACGATTTACCGGACAGCTTATTTGTCGGCGGCAGCATGGTTTCCTTGTGCTCGTTGTTTGCGCCCTGAAAGCCGCCGACCCACAGTTTGCCGTTTGTGACGGCCTCGTCAACTTCTGCCAGTGTCATCGGGTGCGAGGACTGAAACGGGCGGTACGCCGGACGGAAACCTCTTTCTTGTGTTTGACTGTCCTGTGCCTCTTGGCCCGGCCACGGCGGGATCGGATCGGCAGCGGCCAATCCGAACGGACCATACGCCGACAGATGGCCGACGAGCCGGCCGGTCGATGTGACCATACGGAAGTCAAGCGCGCTGTTTTCGTCCAAACCGAGCCGGACGCCGACGGCCGACGTTGAAAACAGATCGATGACATCGAGCACAAGGCGGCCGGAAAATTCGACCTCGACACGCGCGGTGAGATAATACCGCTCGTCGAGCACGATATAGTCGGCCGGGGCGGTGAACGTGTCACCGGCGTCTGGCACGCTGAGCGGCACAAAAGACATGCAGTAGTGCGACGCGCAGATCGTCAGCTCCTCGGCGCCGGTATCGTCTGTCCAGACAATGCCCTTACCGGTCAGCCGGCGCGTCGGTTTATGCCGTTCAGACGGTATGTCGTTGCCCTCTATGTAACCGTGATAAATCACGCGCTGAACCTCACGCGTCGGGAAGGTTTCGCTGCCAAACCAGCACTCAAAGACGGTCGCCAGCGACTGCTCAAGATCCAGGAGCGTGACGAGGCTCGTCATGGTGCCGGGCAGGCGATGCGCCACGAGGGTCATATCGCCGAGCGTCAGGACACCGGTGTCGCCCTTGTACGTTTTGCCGTCTGTTGTGAGCGTGAAGCAGCTGTTGTCGGAAAAGGTGTACTCAAAGCGCGGGCCATCGTCTGTGACGATGGTGATCGTCCGGCCGTCGAGCCGTTCGGAATAGACCGTCGCGGCAGACGGGCGCACGGGCGCGTCTGCGAGATGACCTTCAAGCGCTTCCCGCGTCGGGATGGGGTATTCAAACCGAAACGTATTAACCATGGGTATCATCTCCTTTCACATCACGTAAGGGTTTGGGTCGGTTAAAAAGCTGGGGTCGATGTCGACGAACTTGCCCACGGCGCCGATCATGATGTGGATCGGTTCGTCGCCGCTGTCTGTCGTCAGCGTGCCGAAGCCCCGGCCGACCTGATACAGCCGGTCGTAGTTTTGCAGAAAGCACAGCGTGTTGCTGCGGTATTTGACCTTGCCCTGCGTCACACGCTCCTGATTTTGCTCGATGAGCGTGAACAAGTACAGCCCGTCCTTGATCTTGATGTACCGCGCCGGTTCGTCTGACGAGGGCGTCAGCTTGGATTCCTCCGAAAACGCCCAATCGGCGTCTTTAGCGTCGACGGGATCGGCGTTTTTGCGCGGGAAGGTGATGCGGTAAAAGTCGGCGCAGAAGTAGACGTGCACCGTTGCCATCTCGCTGCCGTACGCCCACTGGACGACAGTGCCGATGAGATCCGATGTGTAGCCGTGCCGCTTGAATGGCAGCGCCGTGCCGTCGCGCGCAATCGCGCCGAACTCGATGTCCGTGTAGATGAGATACGGCAAGCGCGGATTGCGCCCGATTTCGGCGATGATCCGCGTAGCAAGGCTGTTTTCGAGGTCGAGCACCAACGTATGGTTGACGCGCGGCTCGATGCCGGGCAGCACGAAGCTAACGAGATACGTCGTATCGTCGCCCTTGAGGCACTCGTAGGGCGCAGTCTGTTCCGTGCCGTCGTCGATGCACCAGGACAGCGTGGTGCCGTCGGTGATATCGAGGTGATAGTCGCGTCCGTCATCCATGACGAGGTTGAAGCGCCTGCCGGCCAGTTCGAAGCATCGAGGCGGGCAATATTGGCCGATCGAGGCGTTGGTGTGGGTAAAGCGGGCGCGCATGTCCAAATTCTACAACTCCTTTTCACGCAGTCGCGTGTACCGCGTGTACCATATTTTATTGGTAACATCATATCATAAGAGGTCTGAAAAACAACCGGATCATCTCCAAATATTACAAAAAAACAGCCGTATTAACGTAAAGAAAACAAAACAGCGGTTGCTTATTTGCGGCCGGACGATTAAAATAGGAATAAATGACAAACATAAGGAGGTTGACGAATGTCCGAATCACTGCGTAACGACTATTCGCCGCTTGGCGGATTGGGGCTGACCCTGCCGCCCATCGGCGTTAAATTCAGCTTTTTCCGTCCGGAGGGCGTCGAGCCGCTTGAACAGGACGCGGCGCTGTCTTTATGCGAGATGTTCCAGAAGTCGCAGACAGAAAATCGTCCGTTTTATTTTTCGAAAGACCATACGGAAACGTGTGTCGGTAAGATCCTGCTCGGTATGGAGGATATGGCACCGTTTGCCGAGAGCGGGCAGATCGGCGCGCGGCTGGGTGTTTTTGAGGAGGCGCGCGCTAATGAGCACTTCTATCAATATGTGCCTAAGCTTGCGCGCGGCGTTACCAATTACGTGACGTTTGCCCCCTTTGATCAGCTGACGAGCGAGCCGGACGTGCTCGTCGTCGCCGCGCCGCCGGACAAGGCCGAGATTATAATGCGTGCCGTGACCTATTCAACAGGGGAGATGTACAAATCCGCCTGTACGCCCGTGATGGGCTGCGCGTTTTTCTTGTTGTACCCGTACGTAACGGGCGAGGTCAACTTTGTCGTCCCGGCGCTTGTGCACGGTCCGCGCGGTCGTGAGCTCTGGCCGGACGATACAATGCTCGTCAGCATCCCGTACCGCTGGATACCGACGGTTTTAACAAATCTGACGCGCATGGAGCAGCACCTGACATCACACGAGAGCAAACAGCAGTATTACGACGAGTTCGGCGAGATACTGCAGGATCTTGCAGAAAAAGCGGAGAACCCCTGAATACATATTCAATATATCCGCAGGCCGACCTGAGCGGCCGGGCGAGATATTAATTAATACGGAGGATGCGTAAATGGATACATGGACAATCATTGATCCGCCGGAAGGCTCGATGGAAGCGCCGACGATTGACGTCAAGACCATCAAGCGCAAAGCGCTTGATGTACCGTATGCGTCTGATTCGCCGAGTCAGACACTCGACATCTATGCGCCCGCTGACGGCAGCGGCCCGTTCCCGACAATCATATTTGTCCACGGCGGTGCATTTGTGCTGGGAGAAAAACGCGACGCGCAACTGCTGCACGTACTCGAGGGCATCAATCGCGGTTACGCGGTCGTATCCGTTGAATACAGACTGGCAGGCGAAGCAAAGTATCCTGCTGCGCTGTATGATGTGAAGGCTGCCATCCGTTTTCTGCGTGCCAATGCGTCGAAGTATATGATCGACGGTAATCGCTTCGCTTTATGCGGTGACAGTGCCGGCGGCTTCTATGCTGTTATGGCGGCGGCGACGCAGGGCAACAGCGCATTTGAAGACTATTCGATGGGGAACCCGGCCTATTCCAGCGCTGTCAGCGCCGTTGTCAGCTGGTTTGGCGTGTTCGACCTTATCCGTCAGGTAGAAGAGGAAGAAAAAATCGGCGGGCGCGACCCGATGCTGCCGGATATCTACAATATGCTGCTTGGCGCGCAGCCTCATGAGATCGAGGGGCTGATGTATTTCACCAACCCGCTGCATTTTATCACGAGCGATTTTCCGCCCGTGCTGATTCTGCACGGTTCAGCCGACAAGACGGTGCCCGTCCCGCAGGCGTATCTTCTGGAGGAGAAAGTCCGGGAGATCTGCGGCGAGGGTCGCGCCGAAATGGATATCTTGGCTGAGTACGATCACGGGGGTATTGATCCACGCTGGAATGAGCCGGATATTACGGACAAAGCATTGGTTTTCCTCGACAGGTTCATGAAGTAAGCATTGACGTAAAAAAACTGCCGTCCATCCGGACGGCAGTTTTTGTTTTGCATGTGTCAGCTGGGCATCGCGGCGCAGACGAGGCCGGAGCCGACGTCGGCGAGCTTGACGGCAGGAATGAGTGCAATAATCGTTAAAACTAGGGTGATAATACGCATTGTGACGGATACCGGCACAATGAGCATAACGAGCGCAGCTGCCGCAGAGATCACAAGCAGCGTAAAGCCGAGGCCGACCTTGAGTTTCAGCTTTGGCGTTGTCAGGCGCTTGAAACGGGCGCGGCCGTCGGCCAAGCCGCAGAGCATCGCGACAAGCACGGCAGCCGGGAGCAGTACGGTCGTGATCCAAGCGCCGACGGTAATGCTCTGTGGACCGTACTCGCCGAAAATTAAAACACCCGCGTTAAATAAGACAGCAAGAAACGCCAGTGAAATCGGGAAATGGACGGCGATCTGATGCAGGTGAAGGCTGAGTGTCTTCTCACGTTTACGTGATAGTTTTGAGCTGTAGGCTAATAGGTTTTTCGCGGGGACGCCGCAGGCAGGACAAACACCCTTGACCTCGCCGGCGTCGGCAATATAGCCGCAGACATTGCATTGTAATTGTTTATTCATGGAGAAACCTCCTTTATTAATCATATTCTATCAAATTATGGTACACGCTTCAAGCCAATTGAGCGGTCATTGCTACAAGGATTATTTTCGTGTATAATCGGCGCAGGAAGCACAGTGGTAAAAGGAGACAAACAATGCGTATTATGGCTGTGGATTACGGCGACGCCCGGACGGGGATCGCCATTTCAGATGCGCTTGGGATGCTGGCAGGCGAGACGCTCGTCATACACGAATGGTCGGCGGAGCAGCTGGCGGAAAAGATTTCGGCGCTTGTCGGTTCGCGCGGTGTTAGCCGCGTCGTCGTCGGCAACCCGAAGAATATGGACGGCACGCTCGGGCCGCGCGCGGAAAAAAGCGCGGCGCTCGCGGCGATGCTGCGCGGCATGGGTCTCGACGTCGTCCTATGGGATGAGCGGCGCACGACAATCGATGCACACAGGATATTAAATGAGTCGGGAATCAGCGGTAAAAAACGCAAAGGGACGGTCGACGCCGTCGCCGCATCGCTGATTCTTGAGGGGTATCTGGCGAGTTTATAATGAATGGCGCCCGTTGGGCGCTTTTCATTTTGCGTCGCGGGGCGTATGCGTCCGGTTTCTCGGGCGTCTTTTTTTGTCCGGCTTGCGCAGCAGCTCGCTGAGCCCGATAATCATGATAAACACGCCGAAAAACTTTTTCAGCAAGGACGTATCCAGCCCGGTGACGAGAATGGCCGTCAGAGCGGCCGAGACAACACCGGCCGCGATGGCCGGCCACGCGAGCGAGAAGTCAACGAGCCGGTTTCGGATGTGCGATACGAGCGCGGAAATCGAGGTCGGTAGAAAATAGATTAGATTGATGCCCTGCGCTGTTTGCTGGGCGATTCCGGCGACGCCGGACATATACACCAGCAGCAGCGAGCCGCCGCCGACGCCCCATCCGGATAAAACGCCCGTTATCAGTGCGACGAGCGTCGCAAAAACAAATTGCAAAATTCACCTCTTTCAGCCCAGCAGGCTGCGGATGCCGCCGTACAGGAGCAGCAGACCAAAAACGCGGTGGAGCAGCGTCGACGGAATGCTTTTGAACACGCGGCCGCCGATGAAGCCGCCGGCGACACCGCCGAGCAGGTACGGCAGCGCCGTCAGCAGGTCAAACGGTGCGCGCAGCAGATACACCGTCACGGAAACGACGCACAGCGGCAGGATGACAAACACGGACGTGGAAAACGCCGCACGTTCGTCCAGACGTACCCAGCGTGTTAAGAGCGGGACGAGTACCATGCCGCCGCCTGCGCCGAAAAAACCGTTCAGCGCGCCGGCGCACAGTCCGGCAACGGCGCTTTTGAGTTTGGGATGCATGGCTTGTCCTCCGTTTATCTGTGTTGCAAGTGCTGTCGACTAGTTTTTCCACAGCTTGACATAGCCCTTGTCATTGAGATGCTTGACCATGATCAGTCCGATGGGGAAGAGCACCATCCCCAGCACGCCGACAGCCATGAAGCCGATATACATTGCCATCAGCGTCGCGATCGGGGGCAGGCCGATCTGCCGGCCGACGAGCCGTGGCTCAAGGATACTGCGCACGACGATGTTGACACCGTAGACGATGAGCAGCGTAACGGCGGTGCCGTAGCTGCCGCCGATGAGCGATACGAGCGCCCAGGGAATGAGCACCGCGCCGGAGCCGACGACGGGCAGTGCGTCAACTACGGCGACGAGCAGCGCGAGCAAAACGGCAAATTCAATCCGCATGAATAAAAACGTGACGGTCATCTCGCAAAACGTGATGCCGGCCAGCATCAGCTCGGCCTTGGCCCATTTGCCGAATGTACTGAGCAGATCCGTTTTAAAGTCACGCAACGATGTGTGCCGGCGCGCCGGCACCTGCCGCAGGACGAACGACGTCACCTGACGGTAACCGCAGCTGATAAAAAACATGCTCAGTGCCGTCGTAAAAAAGAACAAGACGAGCTTCGGTGTGAACTTTGCCGCGCCCGATACAAACGTCAGGATTGAGCCGGACAGTTCCGCCGGCAGCGTCGTTGTGCGTGCGGCGAGCGAATTGAGCGCTTGGCGCAGGTACGCCTGCACCTCCGCCGGTGCGGCCGCGATGAAACCGTCGATCCGCTCGCCGATCAGGGTGATTGTTTTTGTTAAACTGGCCAGCAGCGCGGGCAGGTCTTTGACGAGTGCCGTCAGCTCTACGATGGCACGGGCGATGCCGAGCGCCGTTACGGTGATGAGCGCGGCAAAGATGACGATTGTCAGCGCCGCCGAAATCCAGCCGCGGCTGATGCGGTAGCGTTCCGATAAGAACTTCACCGCCGGCTCGATGAATCTGGCGACGGCGAACGCGACGAGAAACGGCAGCAGCCAGGGCAGGGCGTACCGCAATAACAGCCACAGCGCGAGCACGGCGAAACCGGCATACAGCACATATAGCGCCCGGCGAAGATGCTTGTTTTCCGGCACAGTGCACCACCTCATCCAGGATGCGCGCGCAAGCGCTGTTTTTATGGCATTTGCAGCCGTCAAAACGGTTGCACAATAAAACAACCTATGGTAGTATACTAATCTACGAATAGGTATATACGCTGTTTATCAAAGCGGCGTAAAGATAGGTGTAAAGATAACGGAGGGGAACGGGATGTTTGATATTGCAATTCTGGGATTCGGGACGGTTGGCTCGGGTGTGATGGAAGTCATGGAGCGCAACGCCGACATGGTCTCCCAGAATGCCGCACAGGACGTGCGCGTTAAGTATATTGTCGACATCCGGGATTTTAGCGGCAGTCCGTATGAGAAGCTGATTGTTAAGGATTTTTCCATCGTTGAAAATGACCCGGACGTCAAGGTCGTCGTTGAGACGATCGGCGGCGCAACCGTGGCATACGATTTCACAAAGCGCAGCCTGATGAAGGGTAAGAGCGTCGTCACGTCGAACAAGGAGCTTGTCGCCACGCACGGCTACGAGCTGACGCAGCTGGCCGAACAGAATAATGCCAACTATCTGTTTGAAGCCAGCGTCGGCGGCGGTATTCCGATCATCCGGCCGATCACACAATGCCTTGCGGCCAACCGCATTAATGAGATATACGGGATCCTGAACGGGACAACGAACTACATCCTGACGGAAATGATTAAAAACGGGCTGCCGTTTGAGACGGCGCTGAAGCAGGCGCAGGAAAAAGGATACGCCGAGGCCAATCCGGATGCCGACGTCAAGGGGTACGATGTGTGCCGCAAGATCTGCATTTTGTCGGCGCTGTGCTTCGGGCGGCACGTTTATCCCGAACAAGTACCCACGGAGGGCGTCGAGTCCGTTACACTCGAGGACGTCGATTGCGCCGCGCAGATCGGCTACAAAATTAAGCTGCTTGGACGCGCCATCCAAATGCCAGAAGGCAAGATATCGGCCTACGTTGCGCCGCATCTCGTCGGCGGCGATAATCTGATCTCCGGCGTCGAGGGTGTTATGAACGGCATCATCGTGCGCGGCAACGCCATCGGTGACGTGATGTTCTACGGTGCAGGCGCCGGCAAGCTCCCGACGGCAAGCGCCGTTGTGGCAGACATCATTGATGCAGCCAAGCATCAGAATGCGCGCAAGTGGATTAAGTGGGAGGACGGCTCGTCGGAGCTCATCTACGACGCGAACCTGATCGAGTCGGCGTGGTATGTCCGCGCGTCCGGCACGCCGGACGAACTGTCGGCTGTCTTCGGCGACATTACCGTCATCTGTGAGCGCGACGGTGTTACGGCATTCACAGCGCAGCCGATGAATAAAGTTAAGATGAACGAGCGGCTCGCTGGGCTCGACGCGCGCGCCGCGTTTCGCATCATCGACTGACGGCGGCTTCGCCGCTCAACGTAAACGGAGGACTAATCATGGCGTTTATCGTGCAAAAATTCGGCGGCAGCTCGGTGGCCGACACCGACTGTATCCGTCGCGTGGCCGGGATTATTGCCGACACATACTGTGACAACAACGACGTCGTCGTCGTGCTCAGCGCGCAGGGCGACACGACAGATGATCTGATCGCTAAGGCGGCGGCGCTCAATGAGCACCCGTCCAAGCGTGAGATGGACGTGCTGCTGACAACCGGAGAGCAGATTTCCATCGCGCTCATGGCGATGGCCCTGGAGAAAATGGGGCTGCCCGTCGTCTCGCTCACGGGCTGGCAAATCGGTATGCATACAGATTCGCAGTACGGCAGTGCACGCATTGTCAAGATTGACGGCCAGCGCATCCGTAACGAGCTCGACAAGCGGCACATCGTGCTGATAGCCGGCTTTCAGGGAATCAACAAATATGACGATATCACGACGCTTGGACGCGGCGGATCGGACACGACGGCGGTCGCCATCGCCGCGGCGATGAACGCCGACCTGTGCCAGATCTACACAGACGTCGAGGGTGTATATACAAGTGATCCGCGCAAGGTTTCCGGTGCGCGAAAGCTCGAGGAAATCACGTATGATGAGATGCTTGAGCTTGCGTCGCTCGGTGCGCAGGTACTGCATAACAGATCGGTCGAGATGGCCAAACGCTACGGAGTGGATCTGGAGGTGCTCTCCAGCTTTGTGCGTAAGCCCGGTACGAAAGTCAAGGAGGTCACGAAAGTGGAACAGACGAAAATCAGCGGCATCGCTAAGGATACAAACGTTGCGCGCGTCGCGCTAAAAGATGTTAAAGACGAGCCCGGCATCGCCTTCAGGGTCTTCCAGGTGCTCGCCAAGCACAACATCAGCGTCGATATCATTGTACAGTCGACCGCACGCGGCGACACGCAGGATATCAGCTTCACCGTCACCAAATCTGATTTGCAGCAGGCCGAGCAGGCGCTGCGCGAGCATCAGCAAACGATCGGTTTTCAGGATATGAGCGTGACCGACAAGGTCGCCAAGGTCAGCATGGTCGGCGCAGGCATGGCCAGCTCGTCCGGCGTGGCTGTACAAATGTTTGAAGCGCTGTCCGATGCGAAGATCAACATCCACATGATCTCCACAAGCGAGATCAAAGTGTCCGTGCTCGTGGACGAGTCGGAGGCTGACCGCGCCGTACAGGCCATCCACACCAAGTTTTTCGATAACTAACAAATTAAGCAAAGTGAAAGCCGCAGTCGATTGACTGCGGCTTTTTTATTGTCGGGTGTTATTTTCCCGGAAAATCGATGCGCTCAAAACTGCGTAAAAAGCGCATATAAGTGATCGCGCGCTCGGCACGCCACCAGTTTCTACTGATCGCAAATGCGTCAGGGTACTTGTCGGCGTTTTCAAACCAGCTCCAGTTGATATCCCAAACAGCGCCCGGCGGCCGCGTTTTGATGAGATAATCGAGCTCCGCGTCGACTACGTCGGCGTTTTCCGCGTAGAAAGGGCTTTCCGGGCTGGTGATGAACTGCGACGGCCTGACGCAGTAACCCGACCACTTGGCAGGATCGCGCTCGATTGCGGCGTTTACACGTGTTCGGACGGCTTCAACGAGCGCGTCGATATCGTACCGGTCGCCAAGGTCGGTAATCGGCGTAGTGTGCAGCAGCGCCAGATAGCCGTCAAGCCCCATGTCGCCAATGTCATTCGAGTCCGAAAGTAAACCGAACAAGCGCCCGGCTTCGTCCAGCGCTTTGTGATACAGCGGCGACGTGGCATCCCCGTAGGTCAGCACAAAGGCGCTGAGCGATGCGGATAGTCCAATGCTTTGGAATTCGTTGGTTTCATCGCTGTGCGTCCACCACGGCGCGTGAGGATAGGCGTCGTTGGACGGAATAGAAAAATTCCAGCCGCAGTCGCAGTAGTGCACGCCACTGCTGAGGAACTTAAAAATGCCCTGCACCATCGGGTTGTGCGGGTCGGATAGATCGGTATCGCATAGGATCTGCGCGGCGCGAAGTGTTACGTACGGCGAGGAGTGCGGATTCCAGTTGTCCGCCTCAAGCGCATGACCGAAACCGCCGTCGGCATTCTGGTAATACGTGAGCGCGCCTAAAATATCACGGCTCGGCCCGTCTTCAAAGTAATACCGCCACTGGCTGAGCTCCAGACAGCGTGCGTTCCGATGAAGCCAGGATTGAATTTCGCCGAAATCCTTACGGCAGATTGTTAGCATTGAAGCCCCTCCATTCTTGATTTGACGATAAAAAGGCAGCGGACGACCGCAAGGGTTGTCCGCTGCCTGTGTATTATGGTGTTTCAGAGGATGGCGACGCGGACGGATCGGGCGACGCAGACGGGCTTGGCGACGCAGATGGGCTTGGCGACGCGGATGGATCGGGCGACGCAGACGGATCAGGCGACGCGGATGGATCGGGCGACGCGGATGGGTCAGGCGACGCGGATGGATCGGGCGACGCGGACGGGTCAGGCGACGCGGATGGGTCAGGCGACGCGGATGGGTCAGGCGACGCGGATGGGTCAGGCGACGGCTCTTCTTCAATGAGCTTATAGAAGAACTCGATGATATTGTCGGCCGGCTCGTCGGTGATGGTGATCGTTTTCTGATCGGCGCCGACAATCTCATACGCTTCAAGCACTCGTGCGCTCGCGGTGACTTCCTTGCCTTTGATATACGCATTATCAGCATCTTCGTAAAGCACGTCACCGTCAAGCGTGACACCGCGGATTGTATACTGTATCTCCGCGTCGACGCCGGGCACCGGTGGCAGGTACACGTCGGCAGGCTTATAGAATTCGATATACGGCAAATCCTCGTGCACGAGCGTCATCACGCGATTCCAGATCTGCGCGGACGGGTTGCCGTGGCTGGTCATGTGTGCGGGCGTGTCGTAGCCGGTCCAGACGACAGCGACGTAATACGGTGTGTAGCCTGCAAACCAGCGGTCTCGGAAGTCTGTAGAGGTACCTGTTTTACCAGCCGCGGGCATCAGGCTGCCGAGATTGGCTTCATAGCCGGTGCCGTAGCTGGCAGCCGCCTTGAGCATATCGGTGATCCAGTAGGCGGTCACTTCGCTGATGGCGACGCTCGTTTTCGGCAGTGTGTGGTCGATGACGATCTCGCCGGTGTTGTCGATAATCTGCGTGTACAGGCGCGTCCGCGTTTCAATACCGCGGTTGGGGAACATTGTGTACGCCGAGGCCATTTCGCGCACAGTGACGCCTTCCGTCATCTGGCCGAGTGACATCGGTGCGTAATTGGCGTCGCCAACAGGCGACAGGGTCGTGAAGCCGAGTGTATTTGTCAGGAATTCATAGGAGTACTCTGGCGTGAGCCTGTCAACCAGCTGCGCGGCGACGGTATTGATCGAGCGGCGCAGCGCCTCACGGATCGTTACGACACCACTGTAGCTCCAGTCGTCGTTATTTGGCATCCAGTCGTCGATGCCGCTCAGACGAACGTCGGCCGTGTCCTCAAAGCGTGTCTCGGGCGTGATGAGGCCAAGCTCCATCGCCGGGGCGTAGGAAGCAAGCGGCTTGATGGACGAGCCGGGGGAGCGCAGTGACTGTGTAGCACGGTTAAAGGCGCGGCTGATTGTCTTTTCGCCGACGCCGCCGGCCAGCCCGAGGATGTCGCCGGTTTTCGGGTCGGCGATGACGATCGCCGACTGGATCTGTTGACTGGAGCCGCTGACGTCGGGCAGATTTTCAATGTCGGTATAGATCGCGTCGATGTCGGCCTGAATATCCGGGTCAAATGTACTGTAGATCTTATAGCCGTTGTTGAATAGCAGATTGCTTGCCGCGACCTTCGAGATATCTTTTTCCGCCATCAAATCGGCGATCACGTCGTTAATAACCGCGTCTTCAAACCACGTATAGGGAATCGACTGTATCTGCTGGATTTCGCCGCGTTTGAAAACGAGCGGCTCGGCGATCGCGGCGTTCATCTCTTCTTTGCTGATGTAGCCCTGCAAAAACATCTGGGTGAGAATATTCTCCTGACGCTCTTTATTGGCGTCTTTGTTGATATAAGGGTTATATAGCGATGGGTTGTTTGTGATGCCGATGATTGACGCCGCCTCCGCAAGCGTCAGCTCGGAAGCATCTTTGTCGAAGTAATAGTCAGCCGCGGCGCCGATGCCGTAAACAGTGCCGCCGAAGTTAACGATGTTGAGATATCCTTCGACGATCTGTGGCTTGTCGTATTCCTTTTCAAACTCCAGCGCACGAAAAATTTCCTGCAACTTGCGCTGCACGGTCGTTTCACTTTCCAATGTCACGTTTTTTATGAGCTGCTGCGTCAGCGTCGAGCCGCCGAAGGTGTCTTTCATGCCCAGGAACATATTGACGAACGCGCCGAACGTACGATACCAGTCGACGCCTTTGTGCTCATAAAAACGTTTGTCTTCAATGGCAACAAGCGCTTTTTCGGCGTATTCAGGTAATTTGTCGTAGTCGACCCATTTGCGATACTCATCGCCCTGCAGCGTAACCAGCTTGTCCCAGTTACCGTTGTCCTTGTTTTGGTAATAGATCACACTCGACAGGTTCATCTTGAAGTCGCTCAGACTGACGTCGAGCTCGCTGACGACATTTGTTTTAACATAGATAACGAATATGAATGAAAAAATCAGTCCGGTCGTCATGGCAATCAGCACGAGTGTGCCAATAATTTTTAAGATCAGGTTGATAACACTGCCGACGGTCCGAACGCTTGTTTTGGCTATCTTATTCGCTTTGCCTCCTGTTAAAAAAGACAAGCGGATCACCTCTCAATCATGAGAAAAATTTTACAATGCCACAGCTATTGTAACACATTTGTCAAATTAAAATTGTAAATCTTTGCGGTATTTGTCCACTGTGCTGTTGCGACTTAATCCGGCAAAACAACGCATGGAAACGCACAGATATTCAGCATCGATAAACGTGGAAATTCACCTTGAAAGCCAGCGCCCGGCGCGAGTAGTAGCGGAACAGTCTAGTATGCGGTTGAGAAAATATGGGAATACTGCGCATAGGACTCTAATTCGGAAAGGAGTGCGTGCGCATGAACACAGCTACGAAAAAGACGATGGCGGCGCTGGCGTCACTTGTTGCCGCCGCGATGCTGCTGACGGCGGCAGCGACAGCCTTAACGGCCGCACCGGATAAGCCGGAGCCGTCCGCCGCACTGACAATGACGCAAAGCAGCCAAAGTGCGTATCTTGTCCGCAGCGTCGACGGCTATGTCGCCGTTTTCGATTTCAACAAACCGGGCGAGCCGATCACCGAGACGCTTATCCGCGTTGACGGACTGCGCGCTGTTGATCGCGGTAAGCTGGAGGCCGGCATCCCGGCCGACTCGTACGAGGACGTTTTAAAGCTGCTGGAGGACTTCGGCTCGTAGCGTGCCGTCAGCCTAAAAAGAGATCATCGGGATCAACGCTTGATTTATCTGCCGGTGCGGAGTAAACTGAAAGCACAATGACCATTGTGCTGTTTTTTTGCGTCCGCAAGCCGGCGCAGCATCAAGGGAGGTTATCATATGAAAGAGGAATATGGCAACGACTACATTTCCGTCACCGACGAAGAAGGCAATGAATTTGAACTGGAGCATTTGGACACATTAGAACATGAGGGATCGATCTACATGGCGTTTTTACCGGCCGATATGGACGAGGACGACGACGACTACGGGATGATCATTCTCAAGGCGCAGGAGCAAGACGGCGAGCAGATGCTGGCAACTGTCGACAATGAAAAGGAGCTCGAGTGCGTCTATACAATCTTTATGGAGCAGCTTTTCAGCGAGGAAGACGACGTGCAATAATAAAGCACCGTTATCGCAATCAGCCAGTATTTGTACAGCCTGTCGGCGTTGAAAATTACGCCGGTTTATGCTATAATCAATATAGATAAAACGTACGGCCTTAAGCTGGCCGCACACAGTATTTGTCCCTGCTGTGTTCGTGATAGGCTCTATTTAAAACCCACATTTAGTATAAGGGATTCTGAACTCCTGCAGTGAATTGCAGGCCTCCCGGCCGGCGCCAGCCGCCGTTCGGACGTTGGGAGCAAAGAAGCTGCAGGGAGGAAACCCACCTGCCGAGACGTGCAGGTTTTTAAATGGGTTTACACGGCATGGCGGGGTCTTTAATAGTTAAAGACGTTTGAGCCGGTCGGATTGTTCCACCGGCATGATCGGTGCGTTGTATGGGTTGAAAAAAAGCCTGTACAACGCACCGATTTGTTAATAATTTAGGAACTTGACCGCATTTGACTTGAAAGAGTTGATATATTCAAGTATAATTACTCCCGATGCTTTCGCCGCGTGCGGTGATCGTCCGGCAGGGCGGTTATCCGGCGTGTTGCGGTTGCTGATTGGCCGAACGACGCGCCAATGCGGTGTCGGCTAGATCATTAAGAAGGAATGACGGATGAATGAGCGCAAAAAAAGATAATAATAAGAACGGCACAGATGCGTTTAACTTGTCAGCGCATAAAGAGCATGAGAAAAAAGAGGACGATCGGGCGAAAAAGACGGCACGCGCTGCGCTGATCACAGTAATTGTCGTAGCCATATTAGCTGGTGCCGCGATGTTTTTAAACTCCAGCTTTGTACGCCGGAACATGACGGCAGTTTCGATCGGTGACGTGAAATATACGCTGACCGATTACAAGTATTATTTCCAAAATACGTATCTGCAGTATTACAGCACCATGAGCAGCATGGGCGACAGCAGTATGCTGCCCGATGCGTCAAAAAGCCTGAAGAGCCAGATTTACGACCCCGAAACAGGCCAGACATGGTATGACTTCTTTGAGGTATATGCACTGGGGCAGATGAAGGAAGACAATAGAATCTATGTTGAAGCGCTTGCCGCGGGCTACGAGCTGACGGACGAGGACCGTGCGAACATGGAGTCGAGCATTGACAGCGTAGAGCAATCGGGTTATATGTACGGCGCAGCAGATCTGGATACGTACCTAAAGTCGATGTACGGTAAGGGTATGAATGAACAGGCTTATCGTAAGGCGCTCGAGCGTTCATTTTTAATTGACTCTTACACGCAGTATTTGTACAACAGTTATTCCTATACAGACGAGGAAATTGAAACGTATTACGATGAAAATTCCGATATGCTTGACCAGTTTACCTATCGGTATTTCCACATCACGGCCGAGGACTTCGACGAGACGGATTTAAGCGAAGAAGAAATCGAAGCCGCCGAGCAGGCAGCTATTGACGCGGCGGTCGAGCGCGGCAACACGTATATCGAGGGCATCGCAGACGAGCAGGACTTCATTGATGCCGCACGCGATTACAATGCGGAAACAAATGCTGACGATGATGCGACCAAGCGTGTCTACCAAGGTGATATGCTCGGTTCTATCTACGGTCCGTGGCTGCGCGAGTCGGCCCGCCAGGCCGGAGACATGACGGCCATCGCGTCGTCGAACGGGTGCTATGTGGTCATGTTCCTCGGGCGTTCGGACAACCATTATCCGACTGTCGATGTCCAGACAATCGTTGTGACGCCGGAAGAGATCGACCCGGCCGATTACGCGGACGAAGAAACCTCCGACGCGTACGACGCGGCTGTTGCAGACGCAGAGCAGGTAGCTAAAGATACGGCACAAAAAATCTACGACGAGTGGGTCGAAGCCGGTGCGACGCAGGAAAAGCTCACTGAACTGACCGAGACGTACGCCATAGAGATCAGCAGCGCAGACAGCGCTCTTCTCGAAGCTGTGCATCAAGCCCAGCTCAGTGAGCCGGTTAACACATGGCTGTTCGATACGGATCGTGCCGCCGGCGACTATGACATGATTGCAACCGACGATGCCGGCTACTATATCGTTTTCTATGCCGGTCAAAATGAGGCGTACAGCACCATCCTTGCCGATACGAAAATGCGCGACAAGGCCACACAGGAGTGGAAAGAAGGGCTGGCTGTCGTCGAACCTAAAACCACTTGGCTGATGCGGCTGGCATAATCCTGTCTTGTTACTGTTTTATTACAATGTCGTGAACGTACTTGACCGGTGGTCTTAAAGCGCGTACAATAAAGACTATAACAACGAACCGGCACACCACACCGGCCCGAATACAATAATAGTCAAGAAAGCATGACAGCTTGCCTGTCATGCTTTCTATCTCTTTGAGACGCAGGACGCTGTAGACAACGTACCGGCCGCTATGCCGCTGCAGGGGGCGGCTATATAGTGGATTTTCCGTCCTATTACAATAAAAAACGCCCGCACCATTTGGTGCGGGCGTTTTAATTAAAGCGTTCTTATTTGACTTCGACAGTCGCGCCGACTTCGGCGAGCTTCTTCTGGAGCTCTTCGGCCTCGTCTTTGCTGATGCCTTCTTTGATATTCGCAGGCACGCCCTCGACGAGCGCCTTAGCTTCGGCAAGGCCGAGGCCGGTGATCGCGCGGACTTCCTTGATGACCTTGATCTTCTCGGCGCCAAAGCTGGTCATGACGACGTCGAACTCGGTCTTCTCTTCAGCAGCAGCGGCGGCTTCAACCGGCGCGGCAACAGCAACAGCCGCAGGGGCAGCAGCCGAAACGCCGAATTCTTCTTCCAGCGCGTGGACGAGCTCACTGAGCTCAAGAACAGTCATATTCTTAACTTCTTCAATCAGAGCGGTTACTTTTTCGCTTGCCATTATTATGTCCTCCATAATGTTCATTTTTAAAATAGTGACGGCGCGTTCGCCGGATATACCGCGTTATGCGGCTGTGTCGTTCTTTTTGTCTGCGATCGCCTGCAGCGCGACGGCAAGGCCGCGGATGTTGGCGTTGAGTACAGTTGCAAAGCCTGTGATCGGTGCGATCATTGTGCCGAGCACCTGGGCCACGAGCACTTCCTTTGACGGCAGCTTCGCGAGCGCGTCAACTTCTGCCGGTGAGATCAGCTTGCCGTTAACAAATCCGGCCTTGATCTTGATCTTGGCGTCTTTTTTACCGGCGTATTCGCTGAGGATTTTTGCCGATGCGACGGGATCTTCTGCGCAGACGGCGAGGGCCGTCGTACCGTTGAGGATCGGGTCAAGATCGTCAAAACCGACGTTTTTGGCAGCAAAGCGTGTCAGCGTGTTCTTTACGACGCTATAGTCGACGTTTGCAGCGCGCAGCGCACGGCGCATTTCTGTATCCTGCGCAACAGTGATGCCGGAGTAGTCGACGAGCACGCCGCCGGCATACTTAAGTTTTTCTGTCAAGTCTGCGACGATTGCTTGTTTCTCGCTGAGTACCTTATCATTGGGCATGGTTTTCAATTCACCTCCGCTAATATCAAGTAGCGTCCAAATAAAAAAGCCCCCGTGCCAAAGGCAGGGGACAATAGCAATCAATAATCTGAATGCCGTCTCCTCGGCAGGACTTACGCGGCAAGCCGCACCTGCTGTCTTTGGAACGCCACGTAATAATAACAGACTTTTATACAGCTGTCAACAAAAAAGTTGCAGTTTCCGGGCTTATACGCGTATCGGCGCCAAATCAGTCAAGATCGGCGCTTACGCCATCGACGTATAGATTTTAATGGCGAGATACGCGACATAGGCCGTCAGCAGCACGATACCGGCCGAGCGCTTGATCTCGCGCCGGCGCAGCGCAACGATGAAGACGAAGAGCGTCAGGGCTTCCAGTGCGATCATATCAAAGCGCAGTGACCGTGCGCCGCCGATCGGCGAAATACTTGCTGTGACTCCGAGCACGAGCAGTGTATTGATGATGTTGCTGCCGATGCAGTTGCCAAGCACGATTTCCGGCTCTTTTTTACGTGCGGCAATGATGCTGGTAATCAGCTCAGGCATATTCGTCGCAATCGCAACGACGGTTAAGCCGATCAGCGTTTCGGACAGCCCGAAGCTTTGGGCGATATCCGAGCTGCTCGTGACAGTCAGCCGTCCGCCGAGAAATAGCCCGCCGAGCGCCAGGATCGAGAAGATCCACAGCTTGACGATGCTTGAACCGTCGTCTTGAACAGGCTCGATAACGAGGCCGTTATTGTCGCCGTCGGTGTCGATGTCGCCTTCGGCGTCAATGCGGATACGCCGAGACAGACGCGCACTGTTGACGATATAGACCATGAATAATACAAATAAAACGAGCAGGATGATACCGTCCAAGAGGCTCAGGACGCCGTCAATGAGCATGAGCAGGCCAAGCACGAACTGGATACCGAGCAGAATCGGCAATTCGCGCTGCACGACCGAGTCTCTGACGCGCAGCGTTGAGATGACAGCGGCAATACCGACAATCATGCCGATGTTCGACATCGAGCTGCCGACGACATTACCCAGAGAAAGCTCATTGATGCCGCTGGTACCCGCGGCGATGCCGACGGCCAGCTCCGGCGCGCTCGTGCCGAACGCCACGACGGTGATGCCGATAATGAACGACGATACGCCGTACCGCCGCGCAATCTTCGCGGAGGCGTCGATGAGCACGCTTGCGCTGAAAATCGTCACGCCGAGCCCAAGTATTAATAATAGAAACGACATACGAATCCCTCAGTGTGCTTTTTCTTACGCTTATAGTCTGTCCGATCAGCGTCAGCTCATTAAAAGAGCGCCTGAAAGTAGTTCATGCATAAAACGGGGCGGCATAGCGCCGCCCCGTATCCAAGTGTGTATCAGATCTCGACGCTGCCGTCGAAGCACTTGATGGCGCTGCCGGTCATGAAGACGCCGTCGTCCGTGTAGCGGATTTTCAGGTCGCCGCCGACGAGCTTGACGGTAATGTCCGTATCTTTTTTACAGTAGCCGTTTTCAACGGCGGCGACGGCTGCTGCGCACGCACCGGTGCCGCTGGCCTGCGTCTCGCCATTGCCGCGCTCCCATACGCGCATACTGAGCGTCGTCTCGTTCATCACGAGCACGAACTCGGTGTTTACGCGCTCGGGGAACAGGGGATTATACTCAAACAACGGCCCGATCGTCGTCAGATCCAGTGTGTGCAGGTTCGGCATGAACACGACGCAGTGCGGATTACCGACCGACAGGCACGTTACCTTATACTCCGAGCCACCGATTGTGACAGGCTTATCGACAATTTTGTCGCCGGGGAGATTGACAGGAATGAGCGGGGGAGAGAACGCGACGCGGCCCATGTCGGCCGTGACCGTGGAGACCTTGCCGCCGGTCGTGTAAACGCGCATCTTGCGCAGGCTGCCGTTCGCGTCGATCACCATATCCTTCGTCTGAACGACACCGGTATCGTACAAGTATTTACACACGCAGCGCAGCGCATTGCCGCCGATACCGCCGTTCGTGCCGTCCATATTGTAGATCTGCACCGACGCGTCGGCCTTGTCAGACGGGAGGATGAGCACGACGCCGTCACCGCCGATACCGAGGTGCCGGTCGCTCAGCCGGATCGACAGGCTCTCAGGACTCGCAATCGGCTCGCCGTCGAGGCAGTTGAAATAGATATAGTCGTTACCGCACGTCTGCATCTTGGCAAACGAGAGACTGCGCTTTTCACGGCGCATGTTATTGATATCGACGAGCTCGATCGTCGTTTGGGAGTACTTACTCATCAGGCAGTCGACGACGGCGTTGGCCGTGTCGATGCTTGTCAGGCACGGGATCGCCCGCTCGACGGCCTTGCGGCGTATCTGGACGCCGTCACGCGTGGGGATGCGGCCCTTCGTCGAGGTTGAGATGACGTAGTCAACGGAGCCGCTCTCAATGAGTGCCAGGCCGTTGTTTGTCCCTTCGTGGATTTTCGCGACGGGAATCGCGTCAATACCGACGTTTTTAAATGATTCGGCGGTGCCCGCCGTTGCGTAGACGGTAAAGCCGAGATTGGCGAATTTGCGCACAACGTGGATGATCTCCGCTTTGTCACGGTCACGCACGGTGACGAAAATGCCGCCCTTTTTATGCAGCTTGTAGCCTGCGGCGCGCAGCCCTTTATATAAGGCTTCTTCGCGCGTTGTGGCGATGCCGAGCACTTCACCCGTCGATTTCATCTCGGGGCCTAAATGGGTATCGACGTTCAGCAGCTTTTCAAACGAGAAGACGGGAACCTTGACGGCCACATACGGTGATTTCTTATACAGCCCCGTGCCGAAGCCCATGTCGGCAAGCTTCTGGCCGACCATACACTTGGTTGCCAGCTCGACCATCGGTACGCCGGTAACCTTGCTGATATACGGGATCGTGCGCGACGAGCGCGGATTGACCTCGATGACATACAGCTTACCGTCAGAAATGAGGTACTGGATGTTCACAAGTCCAATGGTCTTCAGCGCCAGCGCCAGCTTCTTTGTGCTGTCAACGATGATCTCGCGCATGTCGTCGTCGATGTTCCACGCAGGGTAGACGGCGATCGAGTCGCCGGAATGGATACCTGCGCGCTCAACGTGCTCCATGATGCCGGGAATGAGGATCTCCTCACCGTCGCTGATGGCGTCGACCTCCAGTTCGGTGCCCATGAAGTACTTGTCGATCAGTACCGGGTTTTCAATGTTCTGCGCGAGGATAATATTCATATATTCATGGATATCCTCGTCGGAGAACGCGATGATCATATTCTGACCGCCCAAGACGTACGACGGGCGCATCAGCACCGGGTAGCCGATTTTATCGGCGGCGATGATCGCCTCGTCCTCGGTCATGACCGTGTCGCCCTCGGGGCGGGCGATGTCGAGTTCCTCCAGCAGTGCGTCGAACCGCTCGCGGTCTTCCGCAGCGTCGATGCTGTCGGCCGGCGTGCCGAGTATTTTTATGCCTTTGGATTCGAGAAAGCCTGTCAGTTTTATCGCGGTCTGGCCGCCGAACGCGACGACGACACCGTACGGCTTTTCTGTTTCAATGATATTCCACACGTCTTCCGGTGTCAGCGGCTCGAAGTAGAGCCGGTCGGCCGTGTCAAAGTCGGTGGAGACGGTTTCGGGGTTGTTGTTGACAATGACGACCTCGTATCCGGCGTCTTTAAGCGCCCACACGCAATGGACAGACGCGTAGTCGAACTCGATGCCCTGGCCGATGCGGATCGGGCCCGAACCAAAGACAATGACCGTCTTTTTGTCGCTCGCTTTAGCCTGGATGAACTCCTCGGCCTCGTTAACGTCGTCGAATGTTGAGTAAAAGTACGGTGTTTCCGCGGAAAACTCCGCGGCACACGTATCAACCATCTTAAACACGCCGCGGCGCGGTGTCTGAATCTTCTTGCCGGACAGTTTCTCAATCAGCGCATCGGTGTAGCCCATGCGCTTGGCGGTTAGATACGTCTTGGCGTCAATACCGTCGGCGCTCTGGCGGATGCGCTCAAGCTGTGCGTCCATCTTCACGAGATTATGGAGCTTGCTGAGGAACCAGCGGTCAATTTTTGTTATATTGAATATCTCTTCAATAGCAACACCGCGGCGGAGCGCTTCGTAAACGACAAAGATACGCTCGTCCGTGCAGTCATGCAGCCGGGCATGGATCGTTTCGTCGTCTTGTGACATGCAAATCTTATCAAGCAGGCTGTCGTGCCCGATCTCGGCACCGCGCACGGACTTCATTACGGCGTTTTCAAACGTCGTGCCGATGGCCATGACTTCGCCTGTGGCCTTCATCTGCGTGCCGAGCGTGCGCTTGGCGTAGACGAATTTATCAAACGGCCATTTCGGGAATTTGACGACGACGTAGTCGAGCGCAGGCTCGAAGCACGCGCTTGTTTTACCGGTGACGGCGTTCTTAATCTCGCTGAGCGTGTAGCCGATGGCGATTTTCGTCGCGACCTTCGCGATGGGGTAGCCCGTCGCTTTCGACGCGAGTGCCGACGAGCGCGACACGCGCGGGTTGACCTCGATAACCATGTACTCGAAGCTGTCGGGGTTGAGCGCAAACTGGACGTTGCACCCGCCTTCAACCTTGAGCGCGTTGATGATGTCCAGCGCCGCGGTGCGGAGCATCTGATATTCTTTGTCGGATAGCGTGACGGCCGGGGCGATGACAATGCTGTCGCCTGTGTGCACGCCGACGGGATCAAAGTTTTCCATCGAGCACACGGTGATGACGTTGGACATGCTGTCGCGCATGACCTCAAACTCGATCTCTTTCCAGCCGGCAACGGACTGCTCAACAAGGATCTGGCCGATCGGGGACATTCTCAGTCCGTTAGCGGCGATTTCGCTCAGCTCGTCCATATTGGCAACAATACCGCCGCCCGAGCCGCCGAGCGTAAACGCCGGACGGACGATGAGCGGGAAGCCGATCTCGGCGGCGAATGCTCTGGCGTCGTCAAGGCTTGTGACGACCTTCGACGGGATGACCGGCTGGCCGATCTCCTGCATTGTATCTTTGAACATCTGGCGGTCTTCCGCCTTGTCAATCGTTTCGGGATTGGCGCCAAGCAGACGCACGCCTTGCCGATCGAGGAATCCGTCTTTAGCCAGCTGCATTGAGAGCGTGAGGCCTGTCTGACCACCCAGGGTGGACAGGAGGCTGTCCGGCTTTTCTTTCTCGATGATCCGTTCAAGCACCGGCAGTGTCAGCGGCTCGATGTAGATTTTATCGGCCATGTGGTTGTCGGTCATGATCGTCGCCGGATTGGAGTTGACGAGCACGACCTCAACGCCGTCTTCTTTTAAAGCGCGGCAGGCCTGGGTACCGGCGTAGTCGAACTCGGCCGCTTGGCCGATGACGATCGGCCCGGAGCCGATGACCATTACTTTTTTAATCTCTTTATTGAGCGGCATTCGATTTCGCCTCCTTCATCCGGTCGATGAATTTGTCAAACAGCCACTTTGAGTCAAGCGGACCGGCGCACGCTTCGGGATGGAACTGGACGGAAAAAACGGGGATATCGTTGTAGGTGACACCTTCACACGTCCCGTCATTGCAGTTGACGTACGACGCGTGTGCGCTCGCCGGCAGCGAGTCGGACATGACGGCGTAGCCGTGGTTCTGACTCGTGACGAACACGCGGCCTGAGTCTATTTCAAGCACCGGCTGATTGGCGCCGCGGTGCCCGTAGTGCAGCTTTTTCGTTTCGGCGCCCTGACTGAGCGCGAGCAACTGATGCCCCAGACAGATCCCGAACGTTGGGATGTTTTGTGTACAGAGCTTTCGGAGCTCTAAGATGATCTGTACGTTGTCGGCCGGGTCGCCCGGGCCATTGGTGAGCATAACACCATCCGGCTTCATTGCGGCGATTTCTTCTGCCGTCGTATTCCACGGCAAGACCGTGACGGTGCAGCCGCGCTTCGCGAGTTCGCGCGCGATGTTGCTTTTAGCGCCGAAGTCCCACAGCGCGACGCGGTATTGGGGATTCTCCGCTTCAAGCGTATACGCCGTTTTTGTCGAGGTGTTTTCGACGCTCTCTTTTATAACGTAGGCATGGAGCTCATCCCACTCGGCTTGCGTCAGCGTCGGCTTTTTCGATATTTTCGCATTCATGACGCCCGATTCGCGCACAATCTTGGTGACGGCGCGCGTGTCGATGCCGTAGAGCCCGGGGATCTTATGATCACGCAAAAAAGTGTCAAGTTCACCTTCACATCGAAAATTCGAAGGCTCCTGACACCACTCTCTGACAATATACGCTTTTACCTGAACGTCGCCGCTTTCAAAATCGGGGGAAATCACGCCGTAATTACCGATAAGCGGGAAGGTTTGAATGACGATCTGCCCGTAATAACTCGGGTCTGTCAATGTTTCGAGATACCCGGTCATCCCGGTGTTGAAAACGAGCTCTCCGATCGATTCCGCTTCATAGCCGAAACTAGTTCCCTCGAAGACGGCGCCGTTTTCCAATATCAAATACGCAGTGCTCATGCGCGGCCCTCCTGTATGTTACTCAGAAGATTGTAACATAAACACAACACGACAACAAGTGCAACTTTTGTGGAAAATTGCACGTCTTGGCGCCGTCGGGTTATATATAATAACACGGATATTTAGAGGAACGGGGCATATTATTCATCGGCGTCCCGATCGGCATCGAAATACCTGCATGCCAAGCCGTGTGGGACAGGCCGCGAGAAGCTGCCGCACGTCGTAAATCGCGTTGACATTTAATAGGAAGCATGCTACCATACAAGAATAACGTAATTAGTCGGGAAATGAGGATTACTGTGGAAGAAGAAAAGCTTGGCTTGTTATTCAGGCGGATTTCCCACGGGATAAAAAAAGAGACGGACAAAAACTTGAAACGGCTCAACCTGACAATGTCGCAGGGGCTGGTTTTGGAATACTTGAACAACACGTCTGAACCGCATTTGACGCAAAAGGGTATTGAGCAGCATTTTAATCTGCAGCACCCGACGGTCAGCGGCATTTTAAAGCGTTTGGAGAAAAACGGCTTTATAACCACAGCCGTCAGTCAGAAGGATCGGCGCGTTAAGGACATCTTTCTAACCGACAAGGCACATGAGATCGAGCAGGTTGCCCGCAGAGACAAAAAGCAGATGGAAGAAACGTTTACAAAAGGTCTTTCGAAAAAAGAAATCGACACGCTGCGTCAGCTGCTCGGCCGCATCATCGACAATATGGCCGAGGAGTTCAAATAACAGAGAAAAGGAGCGGATTCATCCGCTCCTTTATTATTTACCAAAGCATTTAATAATTGCTATTACGATCCAAGCGACTGAAATTAACCAAGGTATAAAACTACCTGGCATTAGCCAAAAACAACGACCTTCATTTATCCCCCAATAAAGCAATTCCTTATCTGCATTATTTGTTTCTGCTTTATATAGATCTTTGAGTTTATCAATACTTGAGTTTGCTTTTTTTGTGGCTATACCGACTGAAATGCCTATAGAAAGACCGACGACACAAATGATATAAACAAGACAAGCGTTTTTATCAAAAGCAAAAGCAAGTGCAGCAAACAGTAAGCCTTGGAATGTACCCAGCCAAGTAAGCCGATGGTTGATGAGGTTATTTTCGCGGGTGATTGCATCAACATATACTTTGATCGTAATTTTGTCTTCGTCTTCTATCAAAACCAAAACCCCCTTATAAATATCAGAGTGTTTGCTTAGTCCCAGTCTTTCCAGACGTCGGGCTGAAAGCCGACAGTGGCCTTTTTGCCGTTGCGGACGATCGGGGTTTTGATGAGCTGCGGGTTTTCCAAGAGTTTTTCGGCCTTCGCGTCATCTGTGGCAAGATAGGCAACGAGCTCGGCACCATTCGCTTTATCGTCAATCATGGCGCTGAGACCGACGGCGGAGCGGACGCTGTTGAATTCGCCGCGGCTCATCCCGTAGCGGACGAGGTCGATGCTTTGATATTTGATGCGCCGTTCCTTGAAGTACCGCTCGGCCTTTTTTGTCTCAAAGCATTTGGATTTTCCGAATATTTGTATGTTCATGCCCATACTCCATACAATAAAGTTTAGAGCATTCCCATGCCTGCGGCGGGGGAATGCTCGTTTTGTTGATGTGGATTAAATCTCGGTTACGACAGGCAGGATCATGGGGTTGCGCTTGGTTTTCTTATACAGGTAGTGGGATAGGTCGGTCTTAATGCTGCCCTTGAGCGCGGCGTGGTCGGTAATCTTGTTCGCGGCGCATCGGTCGAGCGCGGCGGTGACGATCTCCTTGAGCTCGCGCATCATGTCTTCGGATTCCTTGACATAGATGAAGCCGCGTGTGATGATGTCGGGTCCGGTGATTAAGCTGCCGTCCTCGCTGGAGACGTTAACGAGCACGACGATCATGCCGTCCTCCGCGAGGTGCTTGCGGTCACGCAGCACGACCGCGCCGACATCGCCGACGCCGGTGCCGTCAACGAACACCTTGCCCGATGGAACGGTGCCGTTTTTCTTAAGGCTGCGGGGCGTCAGCTCCATCACGTCTCCAATTTCGGAGACGAGGATGTTTTTGGGATCCATGCCCATCTGCTGGGCAAGCTTGGCATGCGTGCGCAGATGACGATACTCGCCGTGCAGCGGAATGAAAAACTTCGGCTTGACAAGCGCCATGATCATTTTGAGCTCTTCTTGATAGGCGTGGCCGGACACGTGCAGCTCAGACTGCCGGTCGTAGATGACGTTGGCACCGCGGCGGAACAGCTCGTCGACGACGCGGCTGACCGTCTTCTCATTGCCGGGAATTGCCGACGCGGAGATGATAACCGTGTCGCCGGGTTTGATCTCGACCTGCCGGTGATCGGAAAACGCCATGCGGTACAAAGCACTCATGGTTTCGCCCTGAGAGCCGGTGGTGACGATAACGACCTTTTCCGGCGGCATACCCTTGATCTGATGCAGTTCAACGAGCACGCCCTTGGGGATCGTCATAACGCCCAGCTCTGTGGCGACGCGGATGATGTTTTCCATGCTGCGCCCTGTCACGGCGACGCGCCGTCCGTATTTGGCCGCGTAATTAACGACCTGCTGGAGGCGGTGAACGTTGGAGGCAAACGTCGTGACGATGATGCGTGAGGTACAGCTGCGGAACAGCTCGTCAAACCGCTTGCCGACGCTACTTTCCGAGACGGAATAGCCCGGCTTCTCGACGTTTGTGGAGTCGGCCAGCAGGGCAAGGACGCCCTTGCTGCCCAGATCGCCAAAACGCGCGAGGTCGATCATCCCGCCGGAGATCGGTGTTGTGTCGATTTTAAAGTCGCCGGTGTGGATAATCATGCCGTGCGGCGTCTTGATTGCCAGCGAGACAGCACCGGGAATCGAGTGGTTGATGCGTAATAGCTCCACCTTAAAGCACCCGACCTTGAAAGACTCGCCGGGCTGAAGCGTATTGAGTTCTGTTGATTTTAACAGGCCGTGCTCCGTGAGCTTGACTTGCAGCAGTCCCGTTGTCATGGGGGTGGCGTAGATCGGCATGTTCAGTTCGCGCAGTAGATACGGCACGGCGCCGATATGGTCTTCGTGTCCGTGCGTGATAACCAGCGCGCGGACCTTGTTTTTATTCTTGACGAGATAGGTGAAATCGGGAATAACAATATCAACCCCGTACATCTCGTCGTCGGGGAAGCCGAGACCGCAGTCGACGAGCAGAATGTCGCCGCCATATTCGTACACAGTCAGGTTCTTGCCGATCTCGCCGAGACCGCCAAGTGATATGATTTTTAGTTTTTCTGCCATGAAATAAGTGTTCTCCTTACAAATTAGTTGGGTGCGTTATGTAGGGTATTTGAACACACGTCAACAACAGCTCAAAGCATATACGGTGGTCCGAGGCCCTGAATCGCCCCGACCGGCTCATTGCTTTGATCTGATCATCGGTGTTCGTCCTAATAAAAAGTACATGCGTACATAATGCCAAAATTAGATCTTAATGCCACCGGCGTCAGTATCGCCTTGTGGCTTCAATTATTATATAAGCAGGATTTAATCCTATTATACCCAAAACTTAAAACAGTAGTATTATAGTATGAAAAGTGAGCAGAGTCAACTTTATATTCTTTTAACAAAAACACAATATAGATTTTAGATCTTTTGCTTAGTCGGAATCTGTTTTATCGCCGACGCTTGATGCTACTTTGGTGGTAAATGCACGGGCGATCAGGATGCCGGAGACCGCGGCGATGGCGCGCGGTGTCAATGGCGAGTAGAAAATCGTTTTGAACCAATTCACCGGCAAAGCTGCCCAATACATGATCCAGTAAACACTTGGGATCATGGCGTAGATAAACAAGACGATGCCCGGTATGAGCAGCCGGGGATTAACCGCGACATGTCCGTTGGCGAAGTACTCAAACCAGTTTTTCGCACTCAGCGCGGCAATTAGAAAAACGAGCAACGATCCGGTGATGAAATAGAGGATATATGGCGTCATATCAAACCGATACCCGTGCCGTTCCACCTGGACATGCGTTTGCGCCAGACAAACAATCGCGGCGGCGATCAGCACGACGCTTGCGGCGGTGGTGACGATTTTCCGATACTGATGCATGGCGTTTCCTTTCCAGTCGGCAAGTGAGCAGAGTCAACTTTATATTCTTGTAACAAAAACACAATATAGATTTTAGATCTTTTGCTTAGTCGGAATCTGTTTTATCGCCGACGCTTGATGCTGCTTTGGTGGTAAATGCGTGGGCGATCAGGATACCGGAGACTGCGGCGATGGCATGACTGGCGAAGGATGATAACATGACGGCTTTGTACCATGGACCCGGCAAACCGAATGTCATGACCCAGACCATTGAAGGAACCATCGCATATATCAAAAGAACGATACACGGAATGAGCAGCCATAAGTTGACCGATATGTTGCCTTGCGTAAAATATAAAAACCAGTTCTTCATACTTAGAAACGCGATTAAGAAGACGAGAAAGGATGCGACGATTGAATAGAAAATATGAAGGGCTGTTTCAAATCTAGCTGCATATACCTGTAATTCTAGATGCACATAAGCAAGACCAACAATTGCGGCGAAAACAAGGACGACGCTTGCAGCGGTGGTGATAATTTTCCGATACTGATGCATGGCGATTCCTTTCCAGTCGGCGGATGCTTCTGCTTATATCTCCTGACGTCCATCCATCGCGCGCATAAGCGTCGCGTCGTCGGCAAATTCCAGATTAAGCCCGACGGGCATACCGTATGCCAGACGCGTGATACGCACGCCGAACGGCTTGAGCAGGCGCGAGATGTATTTGGCTGTCGTTTCGCCCTCGGTGTCGGGGTTGGTGGCCATGATGACCTCCTCGATGCGCCCGTCGGCGACGCGGTTGACGAGCTCTTTGATCTTCAGGTCGTCCGGTCCGATGTGGTTGAGCGGCGAAATGACGCCGTGTAATACATGATAATGCCCGTTATACTCATGTGTGCGTTCGATGGCGATGACGGCTTTCGGGTCGCTGACGACGCACACGGTGCGCTCATCGCGCCGCGGGCTGGCACAGACGGAGCACACTTCGCCGTCGGTCAGGTTCTGGCAGACGGTGCAGCAGCGCACGTTGCGCTTGGCGTCGATAATAGCCTGCGCGAACGCCTCCGCTTCACCGTCGGGCAGGGCGAGCACGTAAAAAGCTAAGCGCTGCGCCGTTTTTTGCCCGATGCCGGGCAGCGCGGCAAATTTTTCGATGAGGGACTCGAGCAGAGCGGGGAAGAAACTCATAAATATTGATCCTTTCGGTAACGACGTCAGCCGTTACAGTGCGCGAAGTGTAGCGATCATTGCAGCGCGGTCGCTCGCGCCGAACACGGCGCTGCCGGCCACCAGCACATCCGCCCCAGCGCCGACGGCGCGTTTGGCTGTTTCGGCGTTGATACCGCCGTCGACCTGCAACTCGATTTTCAGACCGCGCCGGTCGAACTCGTTGCGTAAAAACGTGATTTTGGGGAGCATATCGGCCATGAATTTCTGGCCGCCGAAACCCGGCTCGACCGTCATGACGAGCGCGAGGTCGATCGCGTCAAGATACGGCAGCAGACGCTCGGCCGGTGTACCGGGCTTGATGGACAGTCCGGCTTTTTTGCCACGCGCGCGGATTTTGGAAAGTGCCTGCGCCGTGTTTTCCGGTGTGTCGGCTTCGGTGTGTAAAACGACGAGATCGGCGCCGGCATCGATGAAGGTATCGACGTACCGGATCGGTTCGGTGATCATTAAGTGCACGTCGAGCGTCATGTCCGTATACCGCCGCACCGACTCGAGTACGGGGATGCCGACGGAAATGTTCGGAACGAACATGCCGTCCATCACGTCAAAATGCAGGTAGTCGGCGCTGGAGACGCTGTCGATCTCCGCGCCGAGGCGTGTAAAGTCGGCCGACAAAATGGAGGGCGCAATCTTGATCATGGTATTAGTCCTTATCTTGAGATGAGCAGGCGGGCGTTTTCACGAAAACGTCGCACCGGCATAGTATTGAATAAGCGGCAGGCGCGCCGCTTGCTTTCATATAGGGGCTGCGTCCGATCTTTTTCGGGCGCAGCCCCGAAGTGGCATCCGGACAAAAGCCAAGGGCTTTTCTTCAGCGTTGTCATATAAATGCGTCCGTAAGGCAACAGCTGGAAAATACGGTACTATAATCGGTATTATACCGACTATAATATAATAAATCAAACACTGTCAATACGAATGCGTCGGCTTATCTTGACACACTCGTCACGTGCGCATAAAATAAGAGGACAAGCTGCCATATTTAGGTTGAGCGCAGAATTCGGAGCGAAACAAAATGATGCGAGAAGTCAAAATTAAATCCCCGGCGCCTTTTTACGGGCTGGCTGCCGTGTGGCTTGGGTACTGTCTGTTTTTTCCGCTGTACAAGCTGTGGCATTTTGTGCTGTTGATCGGCCTTGGTGCGGCGTCGTACTTTGTGTTTTCCATACTATTCCCGGGAAAAACCGAGTATGTCGAAGAGCCGGAGCAGCCTGTCACGACAGGCAATCCAGATATTGACGCGCTGTTAGCCGAGGGCACCGTCGCGGTTAATGAGATGGCGCGGCTTTGCGCGTCAATCAAAAGCGAGGCTACCTGCAAGAAGATCGACGAGATCATCTCGCTGACGGACAAGATATTCAAAGACCTGATACACGATCCGTCCGACTATAGGCAGGTCAAGCATTTCGCGGGTTACTACCTGCCCACCACGATCAAGCTCCTGCACACATACGACCGGATGGGCAGCCTTGGCAGTACCGGTAAAAACATCACCAGTACAATGCAGCGCATTGATGACATCCTCGACACCATGATTGAGGGATATAAAAAACAGCTCGACGCGCTGTTTGCCAATCAGGCGCTCGACATCGAAACGGATATCGTCGTGCTGGAGAGTATGCTGAAAAAAGAGGGGCTTGCCGGCAAAGACTTTTAGGCAGCCAGGTCAACAAGCAGGCAAACGGCCAGACCTGCAAGCACAAATAATTCGCGTTCACAACAGAAAGGAAGAATACTATGCCAGATAACGCCGCCGAATACAAGCCGACCCTTAAACTCAGCACCGACGACGCACCGGCTGCGCCGGATGCGGCGGCAGCGCAGGCGACGGCACAGGAAACGGCACCCGTTAAGGCCGACGCACCGGTCGCCAAGCTTGATATCAGCAATCTGACGGAAGAAGAGCAAAAGATCGTCCATGACTTCTCAAAGCAGATCGATATCAAGGATACCAACGCCATTTTAACGTACGGCGCCGCCGCACAGCAAAATATTGCCGACTTTTCGTCGAGTACGTTGAGCAATGTGCGCACGAAGGACATGGGCGAGGTCGGCGACATGCTGTCCAGCCTCGTCGTGCAGCTCAAGGGCTTTAATTACGGCGAAAACGAGAAAAAGGGACTGTTCGGTCTCGGCAGACGTATCCGCAATCAGATCGCGACGATTAAGGCCGAGTACGACAAAACGTCGGTCAACGTCGACAAGATTGCCGAGATGCTGGAGCAGCATCAGATCGTTTTGCTCAAAGACGCGGCGATGCTTGACAAAATGTACGGTATGAATCAGGCGTACTTCAAAGAACTGACGATGTACATCCTCGCCGGCAAGGAAAAGCTTGCCGAATGTAACGATGTATTGCTGCCGGAGCTTAAGGCCAAAGCGGCTGCCTCCGGCAAGCCGGAGGACGCGCAGGCCGTCAACGACTTTGCCAATATGATCAACCGCTTTGAAAAGAAGCTGTACGACCTTGAACTCACGCGCACCATTTCGATCCAGATGTCGCCGCAAATCCGGCTCATCCAGAACAACGACAGCCTGATGGTCGAGAAGATCCAGACATCGCTCGTGAATACGATCCCGCTGTGGAAGTCGCAGATGGTGCTCGCGCTCGGGATGCACCATGCCCAGCAGGCGATGGAAGCGCAGCGCGAGGTAACAAATCTGACCACGAGCTGCTTAAGAAAAACGCCGATACGCTCAAAACCGGCACGATCGAGATTGCCAAGGAGTCCGAGCGCGGCGTGGCCGATATCGAAACGCTTGTTGAGACGAATCAGAAGCTCATCGAAACGCTGGAGGAAGTGCGGACGATCCAGGTCGAGGGCGCCGCTAAGCGCCGCGAGGCCGAAGTTGAACTCGGTCGTATCGAGGGTGAGCTGAAGCAAAAACTGATGGATCTGCGGAAGTAGCCGATGAGCGTGCTTAAAAAACGCTCGACCGCGGCGCTTATTGCGGCTGTCGTCATCATTCTGGGGACGCTGTTCGGCGTACACCGGAGCATCGCTGCGCAGACACAGCAAATTGAATCCATGTTCAACGACGGTATCTATCTGGCAGACGAGGCATATTTGCAGCCGTCGATCCGTGAACAGCTTGACGAGCGGGCATTTTCCGCGCTTGGCCTCGTGACGATTGCCAATCACTACGACGGGCTTGACGAGCAGGCCGATGCCGTACGTCAGGCGCGCAATATGCTGCTCGATACCGATTCGATTGCGGCGAAATACGAGGCGAACATCCGCTTACAGACGGCCGTAGAGACGCTCTACGCTGCAATGACGGCGCAGGGGATCGGCGCGGACGATACGGACGCCGCCGACGCTTACGCCTACACGTTTAATGGCGCGCAGGGCGTCATCGATCATAGCGCCTACAACTATGTCGTGGCTGAATTCCGCGATGAGCTGAGCGCATTTCCCGTCAACGCGATTAAAATACTAGCATTTGTAAGGGTTCCGGAATATTTCGGACCGGAGGATTAATCATGATTAAAAAGCTGATCGCAGTAGCGGCCGCGGTGATACTGGCGCTACTTGTTGCCGTGCCGGCACTGGCTGTCGTTGAGCAAAGCCCGGAGTACTATGTGGCCGACTACGCCAACGTGCTGT